>NZ_SOCO01000001.1:2131028-3925441 GCF_004365115.1 Stenotrophomonas sp. CC22-02
GTGATGCGATCACCATTGCTGTGGGTCAGCACCAGGTCGTAGGTGGTGCGGCTCAGGCGGATGTCGCTGGCAAGGATGCCTTCGCCAAACTGGATGGTTTCCACCCGACCCGTGCCGGTGTCGCTGGCGACGATTTTGTCGTTGCCCCAGCCCAGTTCGAAACGGTAGGTATCGCTGCCATTGCCGCCGCGCAGGATATCGTTGCCACTGCCGCCGATCAGCACATCATTGCCGGCGCCCCCGTCCAGATCGTCGTTGCCGGCATCTCCATACAGCGTGTCGTTGCCGCCTTCGCCGAGGATCTTGTCGTTGCCCTCCCCTCCACGCAGGGTGTCATCGGTGGCGTAGCCGGTAATGCTGTCGTTACCACTGGTCGGCTGCAGCAGCATCTGCTTGATCTGCTCCATGGTCCAGATGGTTCCGTCATCGAAGTGGACCTCATCGATACGAAAGGCGGTACCCGCCAGCGCATCGTAGTAAAGGCCCATGTCGACGGTGATGCGATCACCGTTGGCATGGGTCAGCAACAGGTCACTGTACGAACGGCTCACCCGGATATCGCCGGCCAGAATACCGGCGCCGAAGCGGATGATGTCAGTCCGCCCTCTGCTGGTGTCATCGTTGTAGAGCCGGTCACTGCCCCAGCCCAGGTCGAAATGATAGGTGTCGTTGCCGAAACCACCACGCAGCTTGTCGTTGCCAGCACCACCGATCAACAGGTCGTTTCCACCTTCACCTTCAAGGTTGTCGTCGCCCTGCTCCCCCAGCAGTACGTCGCTGCCATCACCGCCGACAAGCCGGTCATTGCCGACCCCGCCGGCGATCTCGTCGTCACCGCCGTTACCGTTCAACCTGTCATCGCCTTCCCCCCCCACAAGGAAGTCTGCGCCTGCCCCCCCGTTGATCGTATCCGCCGCGGTCCCGCCCCACAGCCAATCCTGACCGCTGCCGCCGTTGGCGCTTCCCTGGACCAGGCTGATGCCGGCCTGCGCCAGCAGTTGGTCCCCTCCGGCCAGCGCACGGGTCTGGCGCACCATCTCGGTCAGGACCGAAAGACCGGGCCAATCCGCCATTTCCATCTGTGCGCTGGCGTAACGCTTGATGTCCATCACGTCCTGCAGGGCGCCCAGCGTGTCGCCCTGCCATTTCGCCCATAGTGCCGCCGTCATGCCCGCCGTGTCCCAGCTCAGGCCCGGGCTGCCGAACACCGGCCGGAACGACGCCATCACGTCCTTCAGGCGCACGCCCAGGGCCAGGGCGCCATACACCGAATCCACCAGGGCGGCATGCGCCCGCAACAGCGGGGCGATCTGTTCGGGCCACAACTCAACATCGATCTCGGTCTGCATCGCGCCGCCGCCGAAGCCGCGGCCGCCGGTGCTGACACGGTCGCCACTGATACTGACCAGGGTCGAGCCATTGAAGCGCTCAAGCAGCGCGATGATCGGCCCCAGCGTGGCGTGCTGCGCGGTCTTCCAGGCACTGACAGCGCTCTCGCCCTGCGCTTGCACCGACTGCGGAACAACGCCGTGGTAACGCAGGGTGCGCCCACCGGCTTCGCCCTCGACGATCTCTTCGCCGGTCTTCATGCCCGACGATGCGGCCCACAGGGTGACGATGCCATCGATCCTGGCCAGCAATGCGTCGCGTGACATGCCAGGCACCACCGCCTGCAGTGCCTGCAACAGCGCCGGCGACAGGCTGGCCGCCTCGCGCAGATCGCGCACCGCGCCGGAGCCGCGCAGGTCCGGCAACGCCTTGACCGCGCCCAGCAGGGTCACCGGATGGGTCCCGCGGTCGAATTCGCGATAGAAGTTCTCCACCGCGAACTGCATGTCGACAATGGCACCGCTGCTGCCATCGGTGCGCACGTAAGTGCCGTGGTTGTCGATGATGTTGCCGTTGCCGAGATTCTGGTCATCGGCGCTGTGCGGGGTCAGGCCGATCGACGCGATGCCCAGCCCCTCCAGGGTGAACAGTTCAGTGGCCTGCGAGATGCCGTCCTGGTTGAGATCGCGCCACACCCTGACATCGGCAAACCGCGCGTCGCGTGCGTCGAAGATGCCGTCGCCGTTGCTGTCCAGGCTCGACAGTGCCGCAAATCCGGACCGTGGTTGGCTACCGTCCGGCAAGGGCGTGTCGATGCCGAACAGCTCGGTACCGTTGTCGATCCGGCCATTGCCATTGCGGTCCAGCACCAGCAGCCCATCGTCCGGGCCAATCCAGCCGGTGCCCTGGCGCACCCCATCGCCATCGTGATCGAACAAGACGCCGGCGCGTACCCCGACCGTCTCGATGCCGTCGCCATCGAGGTCCAGCGCCAACGGATCCCGCCGCGGCACAAGGTTGCGGGCCGCGGCGAAATCGCCGCCCACGCCGTCACCCAGACCCAGCGCACCGAACAGGTTGTCCCAGAAATTACCCAGATCACCGATGTTCGGTCCGATCACTGCGTCGTACAGCAGGCCCGCTCCCCACGACCCGAGCAGGCCGATGCCAAGGCCCAGCAGCATGGGCGCGCCAAAGAAGGCGGCCGCACTACCGGCAACGATGCCGGCAAGAATGCCGAGCGACGTCTTCAGAATCTCGTTGCTGTCACCCTCGGCCAGTGCCGACAGCAGCGAGACCACATCCAGCACGGCGCCGATCTTGCCGTAGCGCGCGTCGATCAGATCGGCAGCGCGGCCACTGCGCGCTGCACGGATTTCCAGTGCATCGGCCTTCGCCAGTCCGGCCAGCGCCTTGTTCAGGGTGGCCCGTGCACTCGCATCCAGATGCTGGGCCATGCCCGCACTGTTCTTCTGCACCACCGCCGATGCATCACGCAGGAACTGCGCATGCGCCGTCTGCCGCGAGACTCCGGCCAGCACGGCCTCGCTCTGTGCTTTCAGCGCCTTGGCCATGTCGTCCAGGAACGTGTGCTTGGCACCGTCGCCGCTGGCCGCGGCAAGCACCAGCGGAATCACGTCCTGTATGTCCGGCCCTTCCATACCCGGCGCCTTGGTGGTCTCCTTCATCAGCGACCACAGCATCGACAGGTTGAACTGATCCTGGCTGACCTTGACCCCGTTGTGCTCCAGCGAATAGGCACCGGTCGCCGGGTCTTTCCGCAGCACGGTGATCGACCCGTCGTGGTTGAAGATCGTCATATCACCGGTGTCCGGATCGATGACGTAGTTCTTGGGCAACTGCCAAGTCTGCGTGTTCATGTGCTCGCTTCCTTGTGAAGGTCGGTACTGCAGATGCCCTCTGCACGGTGTTGCAGGCACGCGCGCCGATGCATGCCTGCCCCCTGCGCTGCTGGCGGCGGTTTCGATCAGGCACAACGGGAACAGCGCCGGCACAGTTGCGCGCCAGCGCCTGTTACGGACTACGATGCGGAATCGCGAACCAGCGGCCCCTTCGGGGGCGCAAACCCGGACGCGGCCGGGATCCTTTCCCGCCGCCGGCAACAGACCTCGAACACTCCAGACATAACGTCCCTGCTATGCGCTGCACTCGAATGAACGGCGGTATAGCCCAAGCAACCCAGGCTGGCAAGAGGCAGCCGACGGACGGAGGTCCGCACAGGCCCCGCCCCGGTGCCGTTCACTCCGATTCGAACCCGGTCAGCCGCCTGCGTTGGCGGATGCGGGTCGCAACAGCTTCTCCACCATCGATACCACCAGGGCGATGGCCACCCCGCACACGAAGAAGGGGAGCCAGCCCTTCAGCGCCATCGCCCAGAAGTTGCCCTGGATCGACAGCCGGAGCAGGTCGCCGCCCCGGAACAGGCACAACAGCGTTACCGGCAACGCGGCGAACAATGGCACCGCGAACACCCCGGCACGACGCTGCGCCGGCCGGAACGCCCGTCTCTGCCAGGCGCTGGGGCGGCCATCAGCGTCGTAGCAGAGCGCGCGGTGCGACCAGAACGCGGAGACCGGCACCAACAGCGGCATCAGCGCGTAGTAGACGTCGGCCGCCAGACCCAACTGCGAGTTCTGCGAGTAGCGGGTAACGGCCGAAATCGCCTGTGCCCAGCTCAACCATTGCGGATGCGGCAGCCCCATCAGCTCCACCCGCCACGCCAGCGCCGCCAGCATGATCGCCACCAGCACGATGCCGATACCAGCCAGCAACGGAAACAACCGCGCCCGGCTCATCGCCCGGCGCTTCCGTACGACCACCCGTAGGCCGTACGCACCCGCCAACCCGTCTGCAGGATCCGCAACATGATGTCCCTACCATGCCAATGCACACTGGAATGCAGACCTTAGCGCCGCTCCCCCATGACCTGTCAAGACACCGCGCCGGCGGTCATGTCAGCGTGCCGCCTCGGCATTCCAGGCCGCCACCTTGGCCTTGGTTTCCGCCAGCATCCTGTCCAGCGCGGCCCGGTCATACACGTTGCCACGCAGGATTACGCTGTCGATCTTCCCGGTAGCGGCGATGTCCTGCAGCGGATTGGCGGTCAGCAGCACCAGGTCGGCGGCCTTGCCGGTGGCCACGCCACCGTAGCGATCCATCTGGCCGAACCAGGCCGGGCCGGAACGGGTCGCTGCCGACAACGCCTGCGGTGCGCTCAGGCCCTCCTTCACGAACAGCTGCAGTTCCTGGTGCAGCGCAATGCCCGGGAAGTTGTACGAGTTCAGGAAACCCGCATCGGTGCCGGCGATGATCGTCACGCCCGCCTCCTGCAGCAGCGGCAGCACTGCGGCCACCTGGTGATACTGCGCGTGGCGCGCTTCGATCTGCGCGGGCGTGGCCTTCGCGGCGCGGTCCACGCGCCACTGGTAGGTCGCGCGCAGGCCCGGGCCGATGTAGGCCAGGTACGGGTCGTTGGCGTGGTCATCCTGGTCGAGGAAGTCGAGGATGCGGCCACCGTTGAGGGTCGGGGTCACGAACACGCCACGCCTGGCGAAATCGCGGTAGGCGCGCATCGCGGTATCGCGGTCGAAGCTGGCGTCGAGCCGCCGGTTGGCTTCGGCACGGTCGATGCGGCCGGCGGCGAAGTCGGCGGCGATCTGCGCCTCGTCCTTGCTGCCGGCCTTGAACGCATAGTCCAGGTGCTCGATCGAAGCCAGCCCTGCGTCCACGGCCTGCTCCACGGTCAGCGCCATCGGGATATGGCCGGATGCCTTGAAACCCGCCTTGCGAGCGGCACTGGCCGAGTACAGGAACAGTTCCGGCTTCAGCGTGCTGTCGGTGATCTTCACGAAATCGACCTTGTCGTGCTGCAGGCGGACGATCGCCTGGTCGACGTCCGCCTCGCTGCCCACTTCGATCGTGCCCTTCCAGACCGGCTTGATGCCTTCGATCTTCGCGCCCGAACTGAGCAGGCGCGGCCCGAACAACGTGCCCTTGGCGATCTCGCCTCGCCACTGCAGCACCTGCCCGGGCAGGTCGCCGGAGCAGTCACGCACGGTGGTGATGCCGTGCGCGATGTACAGCGGCAGCAGCGCCTTGTTCTCTTCGATCAGCGCCGGGCCGCCACCGAAGTGCACGTGCATGTCCCACAGGCCCGGGATCAGGTACTTGCCCTTGGCATCGATCTGGCGGGTGGTCTTCCACTGGCTGCGCAGCTGCGCGTCCGGACCAACGGCAACGATGTCCTCGCCGCGGATCACCACGCTCTGCCCAGGCAGCGTGCTGGCATGTTCGACATCCACCACGGTGGCATTACGGATCAACAGGTCGGCACGCTCGGCGGCCGCGGCCGACAGCGGGGCCACTGCAACAAGGACGGCAAGAGACAGCGAATGGAAACGGAACATGGACAGCATCCTGGTGGGCACGCCCAGCGTGCGGGTGGAAGGGGTCGGGCCTCAGCGCACGGCGCCGTACTGGCGCAGCAGTGCTTCGATGTCGGTGTAGCCGCGTTGCCGCGCATGGGCCAGTGGTGTCACGCCATCGCCGTCAGCCCGTTCGGGATCGGCACCGGCATCGAGCAGAAGCTGCACGATCTGCACATGACGCGGTCCTCCATCGCCGAGCAGGATCGCTTCCAGCAATGCGGTCCAGTGCAGGCGGTTGACATGATCCACCGCAACGCCCGCGCGCAGCAGCGTGCGCACGGTGGCGACGTGGCCGCGCTCGGCGGCCGGAATCAGCGCGGTACCACCATAGCGGTTGGTGCTGCGCAGATCAGCGCCGTGCGCCAGCGTCATCGCCAGGATTTCATCCAGGCCACGCGCACCGGCGTACAGGTAGGCACTGTCCTGCAACGCATCCTTGGCATTGACGTCGGCACCGGCCTCGATCAACTCGCGCGCAGCATCCACGTTGTTGCCATGCGTGGCCAGCAGCAGCGCGGTGCGGCCCTGGCCGTCGCGAGCGTCCAGATCGGCGCCCTGCCCGATTGCCTCGCGCACGGCCCCGGCATCGCCGCGGCTGGCGGCATCACGCAGGAGGGCATCGGCGTCCGCCCGGGAGGTGGCGGTGCAGGCGGGCGTGACCATGGCCAGCAGACACACCAGCAGCGCGCGCACGAACGGTGCAGGCCAGGCACGGCAACGATGGAAGCGCATGTCGGTGTCTCCTCCTGTCCATCACCGCAGCACGGCGCGCGGCGCTCGCAATGGCCGGGCATTGCCGGTGGTTGCTTGGCATGGTAGAAGTCGCCACGTGCATCCAGAAGTGAAATGTTCAAATGCCAGACAGTGCCAAATCGAATAGAACCCTGTTCGAACTGGACCTGCTGCGGGCGCTGGTGATGGTGGCCGACTGTGGCAGTTTCACCACCGCCGCCACGCGACTGCATTCGACCCAGTCCACGGTCAGCCAGAAGGTGCGCCGCCTGGAGGAACTGGCCGGGCACCGCCTGCTCGAACGTGGCCACCGCGACGTGCATCCCACCGATGCCGGCCACACCCTGCTCGGCTATGCGCGGCGCATGCTCGACCTGAACGAGGAAATGGCGCAGGCACTGGCCGGTGCCACGGTGGAGACCGCCGTGCGCATCGGCGTGCCCGAGGACTTCGTCAACGCGCAGACCACACGGATGCTGGCGGCCTTCAGCCGCCGCCATCCGCAGGTGAAGCTGGAGATCAGCAGCGGACTGAGCCGCGACCTGGCGCACGGATTCGACCATGGCGAGCTGGACCTGGTGCTGGTCAAACAGCGTCGCAACACGCGTCAGGCCGTGCACTGCCGGCGTGAGCCGATGCACTGGATCGACAGCCTGCGCAGCAGCTGCCTGCAGCTGGATCCGCTGCCGCTGGTCACCTTCCCGCCGCGCGGGCTGTACCGCGACGAGATGATCCACGCGGTCGAGGCCTTGGGCCTGCGCTGGCGCATCGCCTTCACCAGCTCGTCGCTCAGCGGCATCCAGGGCGCGGTGGCCGATGGCATCGGCATCAGCCTGCTGCCCCGCCGCGCGGTCCTGCGTGAGCACCGCATCATCGATGGTGAGCGCGACCTGCCGGTGATCGACAACTACGAGATCGGCCTGCTGCATCGCGCCGATGCCGATGATGCGGTGCGTGCTCTGGCTGGCGAGTTGTGGCGGCAGGTGCAGCGCGAACCGGATTGAGCACCGTGGATCCACGCCATGTGTGCATGGAAACGACCGCGTGCTATCCGAAAGGACGATGAAGCGCCAGCGGGTACATGCTTGTCGTAAAAGACCCACTGATGGCGTACCCAGCGCTCGGGCGATAGGGTAGCGAACGCCCGTCTCCGAAACATCCCGCCTATGACCAACACGTGCCAGGTTACTTTGACCTCTGCTCCGCAAGACGAAGCCGACATCCGGTTCGACCCACTACCACCTGCACTCATCGCACACATGTACAAACAGCGCGCAAAGGTTGCTACCCAGGTCGCATCTGCGTTCCCGACAGTGCCTGTTCAATGGCCACTGCTGCCAAGCACGCTGCAACGCGTGGTAGAAGCCGAACTGATCGATCCCAATGATTGTGACGGTTGGGAAGCATTGGGGGTCGCATTCGGTGACTGCCTGATACAGCGTGTACCGGAACTTGCCTGGGTGCAGGTAACCGATGCTTGGGGCGTCGATGCGGTTCTCCGCTACGGAGACGACGATATCATGGTCAGCGCCGGCACTCTGTTGATCAAACGCGTCGAAATAGGCGAGACCATCGAGATCAATCATCTGCTTGAAACTCTCGAGGAGTTCGTCATCCAGCAAGCGCACAAGTTCAGCTGAGTCGATGGGAGGGCGATGGAGCCGCGCAGATTGACGTATCCGGACCTTGATGCTGCACCTGCGGGAGCAATCAGAGTTCGCGCATTAAACATCGATATCTGAACAATCCGGCCCCACCGGGCGCTCCATGGCCCCCTACAGTGCCCACTGTTTCCGTGCTCCACGGCGCGTTGCCATGTCCGACGAGATCCCCACCCGCTTCGACCCCCTGCCTGCTGCCCTGCAGACCCATCTGCAGCACCAGCGGTCGTTGATCGCCGCGCGCGTGGCGGCCGGTTTCCCCAGCCTGCCGGTGCAATGGCCACTGCCAGCCAGCACGCTGCAGCGTGTGGTCGACGCCGAACTGATCGACCGTGACGACGGCGACGGCTGGGAAGCACTCGGCGTGGCGTTCGGCGACACCCTGGCCCAGCGCGTGCCAGGCCTGGCGTGGATGCAGGTCACCGACGCCTGGGGCATCGACGCGGTGCTGCGCTATGCCGACAGCAGCCTGCAGATCGGTGCCAGTACGCTGCTGCTCAAGCGCGTCGAGCAGGGCGAGGTGATCGACATTGCCCACCTGCTGGCGTGGCTGGAGGAGTTCGTCGCGACCCGGGCCCACGACTACGTGTGAGCCGCGCACCGGATTCGATCACATCATCCACGCATGGCGTGGACCTACAGCCAGCGGCCGTCCACCACCACGCGGCGTTGCACTGGCACTGCAGCCACCGCCGCCGGGCCATGGTCGGCACGCACCGCGACGAAGGTGGCCGGGAGGCCCTCCGCAAGGCCGTACTGTGGCAGCCCGATCACCTGAGCGGCATGGGTGGTGACCATGTCCAGCGCCAGCATCAGGTCGGCATCGGTGTAGAAGCCGGAGCGGTAGCCCAGCAGCATCGCCCGCTGCAGCAGGTCGCCATTGCCGTACGGCCACCAGCAGTCGCGGATGTTGTCATTGCCGGCGAACACGCGCACGCCGGCATCATGCAGCGCGTGCAGCGGCGGGAACGGATGGTCGCCCGGTGCATTGCTCATGATCGCTACGCCGGCCGTGGCCAACGCCTCGCCGACCTGCAGCGCGCGCGCCAGCGGCACCTCACCCAGCGAATAGGCATGGCTGACCGCCACCCGGCCCTGCAATCCGGCCGCCCGGGTCCGCGCCGCGATGCGCAACAGCTGGGCCAGCCCGGTCTCACCGGGTTCATGCAGATGGATGTCCAGCCGCACGCCGTAGCGCTCGGCCAGGCCGAACAACAGCGCCAGCTGGCCTTCGGCATCGCCATCGAGGGTGGTCGGATCGATGCCGCCCAGCACCTCCACGCCCGCGGCAATGGCCTGCTCCAGCACTGCGACGGTACCTGGGCAGGACATCACCCCGGCCTGCGGGAACGCCACCAGCTGGATGCGCATGATGTCGGCGCAGCGCAGCGCCGCCTCGCGCACCGCGTCCAGGTGGCGCAGCCCGGTACTGGCATCGATGTCGACGTGGCAGCGCATCGCCACCGTGCCGAAGCCGCTGCACTGGCGGATCAGCGCCTCGGCCCGGTCGACCATCGGTGCCGCGCCCGCCACGGCCGCCTTCTCCACCGCCAACCGCTCACGCAGGCTGTTCACCGGTTGGTGCGGATGCCAGCGGTCACCCACGAAGCTCTTGTCCAGGTGGATATGGCCGTCGACCAGGCCCGGCAGAATGGCAAAGCCGCTCAGATCAACGCTTTCCGCACCTTCACGCGGCGCGCCCTCTGCGTTCAGGCCACTGATACGCCCGTTGTGGATGTGGAAATGCAACGGCGCACCCTCGCAGTCCACGCCTCCATGGACGAACTGAAGCGTCATCGGAAACTCCCGCAAAGCCAGGTCATGACGCCATCCTGCGCCCCCGGCGCCCCCATCGGCCAACGAAATATCTGGATGCCACGCATTCATCAGAACGATGAATGCCGCAACGACGGCCGGCCGCTGCCACGCCGTGCACACGCCTGAACGGGTACCATAGAGACCTGTTTCCGCTGTGATGCCGCATGGGCCCGTCCGACCGCCACGATCGTCTCCGCCGCTGGCAGGCCGCGTCCCTGCTTGCCGCCGCCCCGATCGCCAGCCTGTCCGCCACTGATGCCGCCGCCGCCGCGCCGCTGCAGGCACCGCCTGGACAGCAGCGCATCGCGCCGGCTGCGCTGGTCGAACGGCTGCACCAGCGCGTGCTGTCCGGGCAGAGCGCCACCGCCACCCTGGAACACTGGTGCGCCGAGCATGGCCTGGCCGAGCAGGCACGGGTGCGTGCGGTGCGCGTGCGCGGCCAGGACAAGCCGGCACCGGCCGATGTGCTGCAGGCGCTGGGCGCGGCGCAATCCGGTACCGCCCTGCGCTACCGCCGCGTGCAGCTGGTCTGTGGCAGCCGCGTGCTGTCCGAGGCCGACAACTGGTACCTGCCCGGCCACCTCAGCCCGGCCATGAACGACGTGCTGGACAGCACCGATGAGCCGTTCGGCCGCGTGGTCGGCCCGCTCGGCTTCCAGCGCCAGACCCTGGCCGACCAGACCTTCTGGCCGCCGCGCGGCGAAGGCGATCACGGCGTGATCCTGGAAGTGCGCGCCCTGCTGCGCGACCGCCAGCAGCAGCCTTTGAGCTACGTCATCGAGTCGTACCTGCAGCAGGCGCTGCCCTGAACCGACGGCGGGCGCAGCGGCACCGCACAATGAGTGAAAAGCACAAGGCCCGGCAATGCCGGGCCTTTCGCTTGCAGCGGGATCAGCGGAACCGGTAGTCCAGCTGCAACCAGTACTGGCGGCCATACGGGTCGTAGTTGCCGACCGGATAGAACGGCCAGCCGCCTCCGTTCCTGTCCGCCGGCGGGCGGCTGTCGCGCAGGTTGTTGACGATCACGCCCACCGACAGGTTCTCGCCGAACTGGCGGAACACGCTGGCGTTGTAGGTCATGTACGGCCCCATGCGGCCACTGCCATCGCTCTTGGGCAGCGAGCCGAAACGGTTGCCATACAGCGTGGTGGTCCAGTCACCCTGGTTCCAGGTGATGCTGCCGTTGGCCTTGCTGCGCCACTGGTAGTCATCCAGCGAATTGCGGATGTCGCGCTCCGGATCATCGGAGAACTGCTTGTACGTGTGTTCCAGTACCACGGTGTAGGCCAGGCGCGTGGTGAAGCGGCCATAGCGGCCGGCATCGAAGCGCCAGTTGCCCTTCAGGTCCAGGCCGCGCACCGATTCGGACGCCGCGTTGATCGGGTTGATCAGCACGCGGGTCACCTGGTCCGGTTGCACGGTGGCAGTCGACGGGTTACGGATCACCCGCGACAGCGCGTCCTGGCACAACGGTGAGCCGATGTCGCGCGCCTCGCCGCCCAGCGTGCGACCCAGGCGGCAATCGGCTTCATCGCGCAGGATGCGGCTGGTGTCGAGGCTGGTCACCTCGTTGTCGATGCGGATGTCGTAGTAGTCAGCGCTGAAATCCAGCCCGGCCAGCGGCGACCAGACCACGCCGAAGCCGTAGGACTTGGCGGTTTCCGGCTGCAGCTGCGGGTTCGCACGGTTGCTGTAGTCGATCGACAGGCCGTTGTAGTCGCAGTTGTCGTAGGACTGGCCTGCGGTGCGGCAACGCCAGTAGTCGGTCATGCCCGGGTTGTAGCCGCGGGTCTCGGTGGCGAACACGTAGTTCATGTCCGGCGCGCGGAAGCTGGTCGCAGCGGTACCACGGATCAGCAGGCTCTCGATCGGGCGGAACTCCACGCCGAAACTCCAGGTGGCCTTGCCGAGGTGCTCGCCCCCGGCACGGTACTGGTCGTAGCGACCGGCCAGGGTGGTAGTCAGCGACTTCAGCAACGGCAGTTGCAGTTCCACGCCCGCCGCATAGCGGTCGCGCTCGCCACCGGCACCGATGCCGGCGCTGGTATTCCAGAACTCTCCGCTCCCCAGCCGCGGATCGGGGCGGTTGCGGTAACCCTGGCTGCCGGCCTCGACCACCGCCGCCAGCGCTGCATCACCGCCGGGCAGCGCGAACAGGCGGCCGTTGATGCTGGCGCTGAAGGTCTGCAGCCACGCCGCATTGCGGCTTTCCTGGTAATCGGACAGCCCCTCGTACTCGTTCGGCGTCAGCGGCTTGAACAGGCGTGCCGGGTCCGGTGCATAGACCTCCACGCCATCGCGTACGCCCAGCTTCGGGCCGAGCAGGTATTCGTTGATGCCGGCCAGCAGCACCGGGCGACGGGTACGGTTCTCGTAGCGGGAACGGCTGTAGACCGCCTCGTAGTCCCAGTCGCTGTCGCCGATCCGACCGCGCGCGCCGACGTTGAACGACCACGAGCTTTCCAGGAAGCGGTTGGCGTTGCGCGGCAGGCCACCGATTTCTTCCGGTGCGAAGCGGCGGTACCAGCTCTCCAGGTTGCCGGTGGTCTGGTTGTAGAAGTAGTTGCGGGCCGACGTCCAGGTGGGCGCGCGGGTGTTGTTGGTGATGCGTGCGCTGCCCACGGCCAGATCGGCGAACAGGTCGGTCGTCTCGTTGACGTGGAAGGTCAGCAGGCCATACCCATTGAGGTTGCGCTTCTCGGTCTGCACGGTCCAGTAGCTGGCGGCGGCCTCGTTGCTGCCGCAGTACCAGCCCTGGCGCGGGTTGAAGGCACGGAACACACTGCCGCCGTAGATGCCCGACGCGGGGTCGCAGCCATTCGTACCCGGGTCGATGTTGCGGCCGGTGGCGGCGTTGCGCCGGTAAGCGATGGCGGTGGCCTGCGGCGCCTTGCCGGTCGGGTCATCGTCCAGCGAATCCATGAAGTCGCGCTGGCGCGCGTGGATCGCCTTGCGCACATCGAACTCGAAGCCGAACAGGCCATCCCAGCGCTCGCCGGAACCACCACCGACCACCTGCACGCGCTGGTTGTCACCCCCACCCTGCTGGGTGCCGCCAGCACGCACGTTCACGTCCACGCCCTCGAAGCGGTCCTTGAGGATGATGTTGACCACGCCGGCGATGGCATCGGAGCCGTACACCGCCGATGCACCGGCAGCCAGCACCTCGATGCGTTCGATCAGCGCGCTCGGAATGTTCGCCAGGTTGACCACGTTCACCGAGCCTTCGTAGGCCAGCGGATAGTCGGACTGGCGTCGGCCGTTGACCAGTACCAGCGTCCGGTTCGGGCCCAGCCCTCGTAGATTGATGGTATTGGCGGCCGGGGTGAACGTATTGCCGAAGTCCTCGCCCTGCACGTTGCCGGTGTTCTCGGTCAGCGCACTCAATGCATCGAAGGCATTGCGGTAACCCTGCGCATCGATCTGCTCACGGCTGATCACCGTCACCGGCGACGGCCCCTCGACGCTGGCGCGGGGGATGCGCGAGCCGGTGACCTTCACTTCCTGTAGCTGGGTGGGTGCGCTTTCCTGCGCGAAGGCCGGCAACGAGACCAGCATCAGGGACGACAGCGCGAGCACCAGCGGACGCGGGCGCAGCGCCTTGTGAGAGGCGGACATGGGCTTCCTGGAGGAGTGGGTGGTGGCACGGGCGGCGGCCATCGGCGCATAACGTTCCCGTAACGAAAGTGTCCTGAATGGGGAGTTTCAACGGAAATGACCAGCCCTGATGGACTTATGCCTGAACCGAATCAGACCTGCCGCGGCAGCGATCACGCTTTTGCAACGATTTGAATGGTCTGGCGCTGCGGGCCTCGCCATCGTTGCGGGGATGATCAGCCCATATCCGACCCCCGCCCTCCCCCCGCTACGCCCGGTGCTGCGCCGCCATCTGCTGCAGCTGCAGGTGGCGCCGGTCACCCTGCGTCCGTTCCAGCGCACCGACCTGCCGCGCTGGCGCCTGTTCGACGACCGCCAGCAGCGCGGCCGCCGTCACCCGGCCGGCATCGACGAGGAGGCACGCTTCCTCGCCCACATGCATCGCTCACGCCTGGAACAGGACAACGACCAGCTGCTGCTGGGCGTATTCGACGACGATCACGGCACGGTGCTGGACCAGCTGCATATCCGCCTGCAATCGCTGGAGGCGCGCTGCGCCGAGCTGCTGTCGCTGCAGCACTGGCATCCGCACGCCGACGCCATGCTGCAGGCACTGTGCCCGTTCCTGTTCGATGGCGTCGGCCTGCATCGCCTGTTCGTGATGCTGCCAACAGACGGTGACACGCCGTTCGCCAATGCGCTGCACGCCTTCGGTTTCAGCCAGGAAGGCCTGCTGCGCGACCATCATCTGGACATCGACGGCTGGCACGATCGTCAGCTGTGGGCACTGACCGCGCCCCTGTGGCGCAGCCGCCTGCAGGTGGCGGGCTAGCGCACCCGCTCCAGCACTTCGCCGACGCCGGTCAGCACCGAGCAGGCATGGTCCTGCAACTCTTCCCCACTGGCCTCGTTGCCGGATTCCGCGTCCACGCGGGTGGCCAGCAGGATGAAACCCGGGCCACCCTGTACCTGGTCACGCCCCGCCACCACCAGACTCCACTGGCCCACGTCATCCACGCCTGCCAGACCATAGGCCAGCAGGTTGAGCGGATTGGCGGTCAGCTCCGCACCCGGCAGCAGGCGTGCCTGATAGCGATGGCCACGTAGCAGCACCGGCAGTGGCGCCCACTCGGTGCCCACCACCGCCGCGTGTGCATCGAGGGCCTGCAGGACGTCTGCACGCAGGCAGTCGACGTGGATATGCAGCTGATGCTGCGAGCGCCCATGCGGTGAATTCAGCGCCAGGCTGGCCACGCTGCGCGGCAGCGCCTGGCCCAGGGCCCGTTCGGTATGGCGACGGGCCTGCCAGGCAGCGGCGAAGTAGTTCGGTGCGCCGCGCTGGTACAGGCTGCGGTTCTCGATCCCACTCACCTTGTCCAGCGGCATCAGCAGGAACTGGTAGTCGCCGTGCGCATCCTTGACCAGCACATCGCGCCGATCCACCGCCGCCTCCACCTGCAGGCAGTCCCCACGCGGGCCTTCGGCCCCGCGGCAGTCACGCTCGATCAACCGCCACAACGCATCGGAGTGGGCCGGCGGTGGAGGCGCACTGGCGCAGGCGGACAACAGCAGCAGGGACGGCAACAGGCAGGGGCGCAGGGACACAGCAGTGGCTCACGGAACAGGCGCGGCAGACGGCGCCGCGCTGCATTCTAGCCAGTACGACGTTGCAATCAGTAAGTGCCGAACGGCACTTCAACCACGATCGGCGCCGCGCCCCCGCCTGGCTGCAACGTGTAGCGGTCCAGCGCGCCATCGTCATCGGCGTGCGGCTGGCGCTGGAACTGCAGGGGATATCGGGTGTCGCCCAGGCGGACGGCATTGCCATCGGCCTCCAGCGCGGTGCCTTCTGGCATCAGCAGGCCACCCAGGTCGCTGTAGGCGCCCGGCACGTCGGCGAAACCATAGTCGGCCAGCTCGTCCACCCGCTGCATCGCATAGACGTGGGGTACATAGGGACGCGCGGCACTGCGGCCATTGCTCAGGTCGTTCACCCAGACCTGCGGGAGATGGTACTGATCGCGCAGCGCAGCCACGCCCAGCGACGGACTGGCGACCTGCAGGCAGCATACCGGCCGCTTGCCTTCACGGTCGAGAACGGCGAACCGGTCCCCGCGGGTGGCCGCCTGCGGCAACATCGCAAAGGCCAGGTTGCGCTGCGCCGGGGTGTAACCGGCCTCGGTCTGCAGGTTGCGCCAGGCGCCGAACACAGGCGGTTCGGATACCGTGGATTCCGGTTCGGCGGCAGATGCGGCAAACGCCACACCCAACACGGACAGCGTCAGCGCCGTCATCGTGATGCCCTTCTCGCGGAAACTGCCTGCCGTCATACCGTGTCCAGTACCTTCACCGGAATGGCCCGGCCTGCCCGCTGACGTACTGCCAGCCATCCCTCCCACTATGCAATGGCCACGCTGTGCCGGCAATGACTGGAATGCTGACGCCTTTCGCACGCCGGGTGCTATCGTTCCGGCCATCTTCCCCTGCGCAGGAGCGCTTGCATGCCCGCCTTCCGTCTGTCGCTGTTGCTGCCCGCCTCCGCCCTCCTGCTGTCCGCCTGTGTCAGTACGCCTGGGCCCCAGGTGAAGGGCAGCGGCCAATGCGATGCCAGCCAGCTGGGCTGGGCGATCGGCCAGCCGGCCAATGAAGCCAACATCCGCCGCTTGTCCAGCGAGAGCGGTGCTGGCCTGGTCAACCCGATCGGCCCCAGCACGATCACCACCAAGGACATCCGCCAGGACCGCCTGCGCGTGTTCGTGGACAAGGACAACGTCATCACGGCCACCCGCTGCGAGTAAGCGCTGCCAAGGGCTTCTGTAGGGTCGAGCCATGCTCGACTGCTCTCCGATCAGGCTGCACGGAAAGCCAGCCGAGCGCAGGCTCGGCTCTACAAGGCTCAGGGTTCGGTATAGCCTGCGCAGTCCGGCAGCGCCTGGTCGGGGTGGAACATGCCTTCCCCGAAGCGGAACAGCCGCGTGTAGCTGCACGCCGGGTCCTGCTCGGTGCGCAGGTCCTTCTTCTTCAGCGGCCCCTTCGCCAGCGAATCCTCGAACCGTGAAACGCCGGCCGGGAACCGCGTGGCCACCGTCTGGTAGCGCAGCACCGGCATGCCCTCGGCTGCAGCATCCAGCCCCAGCCGTGCCGAGAACCCATATTCGTCATGGCACGCACCCGCGCGCTGCCTGATGTCCTGCTCGCTGAAGCAGGCGCGGATCATCGCGCTACCCAACCACGGCACAGTCAGCACATCATCGTCCACCTGGATGTCGTCCTGCAGGTGGCGCACGCGGGCCAGCTGCAACGTGGACGCATCGGCACCGCCGCCGGAATACATGCTGCTGAACGAGACGATGCCACCCACCAGCACATTCTGGCGGGCGCGTTGCTGCGGATCGCTCACCGGACCATCACTGCCTGCGCCCGGGGCCAGGCGCACGATCCACGGCCACAGCTTCAGCTCGCTTTCCTGCGGCACGTCGATGCCGACGTGGTAGCTGTGCGGCTTGCCCTGGCCCGGTACTTTCTCAAGCACTTCCAGCGCGGTCGGCCGCCCGCCCTCTTCGGCGACCGGTTGCACGCGCACGCACCAGGTGCCATCCCGGGTACAGTCATAGAGCCCAGCCGGCCCGGTCTCATCGGCGATCAGCACCTGCCCGAGCGGCTCCATCACATTGCCGGCAGCGTCGCGCTGCTGCGGCAGGATCGTGTTCTGGGCCAGGCCCAGCAGGGGCGTGGCCAGCCACGCGGCACACAGCAAAGTGCGCGCTACAGTGATGGGCATCGGGGTGGCTCCTGCATGTGGAATGCCGATGGTAACCGCTGCCTCGTAGAGTCGAGCTTGCTCGACTGCATGCAATCCGGCAAAAGAGGCCGTCGAGCAAGCTCGACGCTACCCGGATCGCTTGTCTAGCCGCAATCGCAACCACCCCAGCCCTTCGCCTTCGACGTCTGGCCGATGCCCGGGTTGAAGGTATTGCTCGGGTCCAGCTGGCGGTAGAACCCGGCCAGCGCCGGCTTGGCAGGGTACAGGTGGCCGACGTTGTGTTCGGCCGGATACTCGGCACCGCGCTGGTCCAGCAGCGCCCACATTGCGTGCTCGATGGCCATCGGATCTTCGCCCTTGCGCGCGATGTAATCCTGGTGGAACACGTGGCACAGGAAATGGCCGTAGTACAGCTTGTGCAGCAGGCGGTTGTCGATGTCGTCCGGCAGCTGCTCGAACCAGTCGGCATCATCGCGGCGCAGGGCGATATCCAGTGCCACGATGTCCTGCACCTGCTCGCGGTGCACCTCGCGGTAGCGCACGGCGGCACCGGCCACCGCGAAGCGATGCAGGAACGCCTTGCGCCCTTCCTCAGCCGTGCAGTGGAAGTAGCCCCCTTCGTGGTCGGCAAAGAATCCGCGCAGCCAGGCTTCGGTCTCTGCGGCGTCCTGCGCGGAGACCTTCAGCAGCAGATGGTGCTCGTAGCGCTGGCGGAACTCACCCATGCGCTTGGGCAGGTGCGAAGGCAGCAAACCGGTCAGCACCTGCATCACCCGGTCGGTCACTCCGCGCAGGCCGAGCCGCTCGAACCAGCCATCGACACGACTCTTCAGCGCAAAGGCGGCCGGCACGCGCGCGGTGCCGAGGCGGTCGATCAGCAGGAAGCTGTCCTTGCCATAGCGTTCGCCGATGTCATACGCATCGCGGTGGATGTACTCGCCAGCAATCGGCAGGCGTTCGAAGCCGGTCAGCAGCTGGCGCCGGATCGCGCTGAGGCTGTCGGTGCGGTTGCTGCCGATGTAGAAGACCTCGGCAGCCTCCTTCTCGAAGGTGTCCAGGCGCACCGCGAACACGGCCAGCTTGCCGGCCGATCCTGCGGCCTCGAAGTGGCGGCTGGGGTCGGCATTGAAGCGTGCCGGCGTATCGGCATCGACCCGGCGCACTTCCCCGGCGTAGCGCGGATCGGACGCGGCACGGCCCTCGCCATCGCCGACGTCGGCGGCCGTATAGTCGCCGGCCTGCAGGCGCTGCAGGATCTGCTCGGGCGTTTCGCCCAGCGTGATGCCCAGATGATTGACCAGCTGCAATTGGCCCTGCGCATCGACCTGCGCGTACAACGCCAGCTCGGTGTAAGCCGGGCCGCGACGCACCAGCGCGCCGCCGGAGTTGTTGCAGATCCCGCCCAGCACCGACGCACCGATGCAGGACGAGCCGATCACCGAATGCGGTTCGCGGCCGAGGGGCGCCAGGGTCTGCTCCAAGCGATCCAGCGTGGCGCCGGGCAGGCACAGCACCTGCCGGCCGTCGTTCAACAGCTGGATGCCGGTCAGGCGCAGCGTGCTGACCAGCACGATCGGACGGCCATAGTCGTTGCCATCCGGGGTCGAGCCGCCGGTCAGGCCGGTGTTGGCCGCCTGCAGGATGATCGCCGCCCCACCCTGCACCGCGGCCTGCAGCACGTGCCACAGTTCCAGCAACGTGCCCGGCCGCACCACCGCCAGTACCGGGCCGTCGCCGAAGCGGTAGCCACGGCGGAAACGGCGGGTCGCCTTGTCACCGGTCAGTACATGGCGGCTGCCGACCGCATCGCGCAACTGCGCCAGCACGGCATCGTGGCCACTCACGGCAGGCTGACCAGCGAATCACGGCCGATGTCGGCGATGCGGCGCGCACCGGTCAGTGTCATCGCCACGCGCATCTCCTTGGCGATCAGGTCCAGCAGGTTGGCCACCCCCGCTTCGCCCTGAGCAGCCAGTGCATAGACGAAGGCACGGCCCAGCAGCACGGTGTCGGCGCCCAGCGCCAGCATGCGCACCACGTCCAGGCCGGTGCGGATACCGGAATCGGCGAGGATCTTCAGGTCGCCCTGCACCGCATCGGCAATGGCCGGCAATGCGCGTGCGGTGGACAGCACGCCGTCCAGCTGGCGGCCACCGTGATTGGAAACCACGATGCCATCGGCGCCGAACCTCACCGCATCACGTGCATCATCCGGATCAAGGATGCCCTTGATCACCATCGGGCCCTTCCAGAATTCGCGGATCCACTCCAGGTCCTTCCACGAAATGGACGGATCGAAGTTACTGCCCAGCCAGCCGATGTAGTCCTCCAGCCCGGTCGGGTTGCCACGGTAGGTGGAGATGTTGCCGAGGTCATGCGGGCGGCCGAACAGGCCGACGTCCCACGCCCAGTGCGGATGGGTGATGGCCTGGCCGATACGGCGCAGCGAAGCGTTCGGTCCGCTCATGCCGGAATGCGCGTCACGGTAGCGCGCGCCTGGCACCGGCATGTCCACGGTGAACACCAGCGTGGTCACGCCCGCGGCCTGCGCGCGCTCCAGCGCGTTGCGCATGAAGCCACGGTCGCGCAGCACATACAGCTGGAACCACATCGGCCGCTGGATCGCCGGTGCCACTTCCTCGATCGGGCACACCGAGACGGTGGACAGGGTGAACGGAATGCCGCGGCTGTCGGCCGCGCGCGCCGCCTGTACTTCACCGCGCCGGGCATACATGCCGGTCAGGCCGACCGGTGCCAGCGCCACTGGCATCGCCAGTTTTTCGCCGAACAGTTCGGTCTCCAGGCTCAGGTCGGACATGTTGCGCAGGATGCGCTGGCGCAGCGCGATGTCGGACAGGTCGGAAACGTTGCGCTTCAGCGTGTGCTCGGCATACGCGCCGCCATCGATGTAGTGGAACAGGAACGGCGGCAGCCGGCGTTGCGCTGCGGCACGGTAATCGGTGGAGGCGGAGATGATCATGGGGTCAACCGTGTGGGGAAGGTAGACGCGAGGCCCGCGCACGCCGGGCTTCGTTGTCATCGAGGGTGCGCAGCGTGGTGTGCACGAACTCGAGGTGGGCATGCGCGGCGGCGCGCGCGCGTTCGGGGTCGCCGGCCAGCACCGCGTCCATCATCTCGCGATGCTGGTCGGACAGTGGCGAGAAGGTCCTCGCCGAGGTGTAGAGCTTTTCGCGGCTCTGCGAGATGTTGGTCTGCAGCAGTTCGAACAGGCCGCGCATCACCTGCAGCAGCACCAGGTTGTGCGAGGCCTCGGCGATGGACAGGTGGAAGGCCGCGTCGGCCTCCGCTTCGCCGGTGGGATCGTCCTTGCCGTGCGCATCCATCATGGTCTGGAACGCCTGCGCGATGCGGGTGCGGTCCTCGTCAGTGGCGCGCAGCGCGGCATGCCAGGCGGTGGCACCTTCCAGCGCGTGGCGGATCTCCAGCACGTCGAAGCGGTATTCCGGGTCGCCCTGGAACAGCGGCAGGTACGGCGCCAGCGGTTCATCCAGTGCCTGCCGCGCCCGCGCCGCCGGTTCGGCCACATAGGTGCCGCCACCGACCCGCGCCGTCAACAGACCCTGGCTGGCCAACTGTGCGATCGCCTCGCGCAATGCGGTGCGCGAGACCCCCAGCTGCACCGCCAGGGCGCGCTCGGCCGGCAGCCGGTCACCCGGCTGCAGCCGCTGTTCCTGCACCAGCCCGCGCAGCTGCGCGGCCACCTTGTCCGAAATACGTTGCGTGCTCATGGCGCCATTGTGGCCCGAAGCGCGCGGCGGGTGGTCGGCCGACCGTGCATGGCTCAGGGAATCATCCAGGTCAGCCAGTAGGCCTGGGCCAGGGTGATCAGGCCGACCATCGTGGTGAAGATCAGGCTGTGCTTGACGGTGAAGCGGAACAGGTCCGATTCCTTGCCGGCCAGGCCGACCGCGGCGCAGGCAATGGCAATCGACTGCGGCGAGATCATCTTGCCGGTCACGCCACCGGTGGTGTTGGCCGCCACCAGCAGCACGTCGGACACGCCGATCTGCTGTGCGGTGGTGGCCTGCAGTGCCGAGAACAAGGCATTGGACGAAGTGTCCGAGCCGGTCAGGAACACCCCCAGCCAGCCAAGGAACGGCGAGAAGAACGGGAACGCATCGCCGGTGTGTGCCAGTGCCAGGGCAAGCGTGGCCGACAGGCCCGAGTAGTTGGCGATGAAGGCGAAGGCCAGCACCATGCCGATCGAGTAGATCGGCATGCGCAGCTCACGCACGGTCTCACCGAAGGTCTGCAGCGCCGAACGGGCCGGCATGCGCAGCGCGATGATGGCGATCACCGCGGCGAGGATGATCGAGGTACCGGTGGCCGAGAACCAGTCGAACTTGTAGATCGCCTCGTAGCTGAGCGGCGCGTCCACGATCGGTGGCATCTTCTGCACCATCTGGTCCAGGCCCGGCACCGGGATCTTCAGCACCCAGCTCTCCAGCGGGCCGCCCGCCGCGAACAGCGACTTGAATGGCTTGATGCTCCACAGCGTAACCATCGCGGTGAGGATCAGGAACGGCGACCAGGCTTTGGCGATCTGGCCGACGCTGTAGCGCGGTGCCTCCAGCGCCTGTGCGGCCGCCTCGGCGCTGGTTTCGGTATCGAAGCGGAAGATCCGCACCGGCTTCCAGCGACGCAGGAACAGGGTCAGGCACACCAGCGATGCCAGCGAGGCGGTGATGTCCGGCAGTTCCGGGCCAATGAAGTTGGAGGTCAGGTACTGCGCGATGGCGAACGAGCCCCCGGCCACCAGCACCGCTGGCCAGGTTTCCCTGATGCCGCGCCAACCATCCATGATCGCCATGATCCAGAACAGCACGATGATCGTAAGGAACGGCAGCTGGCGCCCAGCCATCTGGCCGATCTCGAAGGCATCCAGGCCGGTGACCTGCCCGGCCACGATGATCGGAATGCCCATCGCACCGAACGCCACCGGCGCGGTGTTGACGATCAGGCACAGGCCAGCGGCATACAGCGGCTTGAAGCCCAGCCCGACCAGCAGCGCCGCGGTGATCGCCACCGGCGCGCCGAAGCCGGCCGCACCTTCCAGGAAGGCACCGAAGGCGAAGCCGACCATCAGCATCTGCAGGCGCTGGTCCTCGGTGACCGACAGGATCGAGGCACGGATGATGTCGAACTGCCCGGTCTTGACCGAGACTTTGTACAGAAACACCGCGCCGATGATGATCCAGGCGATAGGCCACAGGCCGTAGACGAAGCCGAAGCCGGCTGCGCCCAACGCCTGGGTCAGCGGCATGCGATAGAACAGCAGCGCCACGCCCAGCGCGATGGCCACGGTGATCGTGCCGGCCAGCCAGCCCTTCATCCGCAATACGGCCAGGGCGATGAAGAAGAACGCGATCGGCAGCAGCGCGATCAGGCTGGACAACCACAGGTTGCCGGCGGGGTCGTACAGGTGTTGCCAGGGCTGCATGAAGGCTCTCGACTGGGGGCGGAATGTGCCCACCGCAGGCGGTGGGTTGCCGTGGCTGTCGACTATTGGTACTACCAATAGTGGAACAGAACAGACCACTTGCGGCGAATTGAACCGCCATTCCGGCGAAGAGCCTATTAGACCATAGCGCTATATTGAATATTGGTACGACCAATATGAATCCCGTGGTAGTGCCGGCCGCTGGCCGGCAACTCGAGATTCCCTAGGAAATCCGCCTCTCCAACCGCCGCATCACCGCCAGCACCAGTACGCACAGCACGCTGACCCCGATCGCGATCACATACTTGCCGATGCCCACGGCAATGCCGATGGCGGCGGCCATGATCAGTGAACTGGCGGTGGTCAACCCGCTGACCTGGTCCTCGCGCGAACCGCGCAGGATGGTGCCGGCCGCAACGAAACCGACGCAGGCCACCACCGCTTCAATCAGTCGCACCGGATCAACCTGCAGCAGATCGCGGTAGCGCTCCTGCTGGAAATGCTCGGCCACCGAATCACCGAGGCCGACGATCAGCGCAGCGGCGCCGGCAATCAGCATGTGGGTGCGCAGGCCGGCAGCGTGCTTGCCCATTTCGCGCTCGACGCCGAGCACGCCACCAAACAGCATCGCCGCGCCCACGCGCAGCAGGATCGAGACATCCTGGGTGAGTTCCATCGCCGCCTCCGGGTGTTTCCGGCAGCGTTGCGTGCACAGCGTGGGACGAGGGTGAAGGCAGCACCACGGCTCGTTCACCCGGTGGCGCCAGGCCGCCCCCGGCGCCATCGGCGATCAACGCATCATTGCGCCAGATAGCCACCATCGATCGCGTAATAGGTGCCGGTCGCGAACGAGGCATCGTCGCTGGCCAGCCAGGCCACCAGCGCCGCCACTTCCTCGGCCGTGCCCAGCCGCTTCAGCGCGTGCCGCCCTTCCAGCGTGGCGCGCACCTTGGGGTCCATCTTCTCCAGCAGCGGCGTGCTGATGAACCCCGGACCGACCGCGTTGACGCGGATACCGTCGCCCGCATGCTCCCAGGCAGCGGTCTGGGTCAGCCCGACCACGCCGTGCTTGGCCGCGACATAGGCGGTGGAACCCGCATAGCCCACCTGGCCCAGGATCGACGCCATGTTGATGATGCTGCCACCGGAACCCGCTGTACGCATCGCCTGGATCTGCGCACGCTGGCACAGGAATACGCTGGTCAGGTTGACATCGATCACGCGCTGCCAGCCATCGATCGGATAATCACCGCTGCTGGCGGCCGGTCCGCCGATGCCGGCGTTGTTGACCGCTACATGCAGGCCGCCCAGTTCCTTCACCGTGCGCTGCACCGCTGCCTCGACGGCGGCATCATCGGTTACGTCCAGCGCAATGCCGATCGCCTGCGCACCGCTGCCCTGCAGCTGCGCCACCGTCGCATCCACCGCGTCCTGTTTCAGATCCCAGACCGAAATACGCGCACCGGACGCAGCCAGGGTCTGTGCGACCGCCAGACCGATGCCGGATACACCTCCGGTCACGATCGCGGTCTTGCCGGTGAGCTGGTAATCAATCATCTGCATTCTCCATCTGTGGGGGTTTCGATGCGGCTGGCCGCAGTTGAACCCTCACGCTACGACGTTGCCTGTGATGACCCGGCAGACAATGCGTCCACGAATGATCGTTCCACCCATAAAACCTCAACTCAAGTTGATGTAGGGAATTACGTATGGATATGCACGCAAAACGCCGCCGTATGTTCTGCGCAGCAATCAACTTGGCCGTATTGATCAATCGTTTTGACCATCTCGAAATCAAATGCAGATGAATCAGGGCGACAATGGGAAACGTTTCCAGTTTCTTCGACACACACATTCCAATCTGGCGTTTCCCCAGCCATCCGGCATGCCGTCGCCACCGCATCGCAGCGGGTCTGCACAGGCCACGACCGGACGTGCATCTGCATCGCAGAGCGCATGGGCCAGGTACAGCCAGCGTCCACCTCCTGCGTACGTGCCGAGCAATGTCCCGATACTTCACTTTTGCCGATTACCGCCGTTTCGGCCACCGCCACGGCTTTGATTACCGCGCCGATCCGGAACACCTGCGCGACGACCAGTGGGCCGGCCACGGCGAGGTCAACGAGCAGTTCCTGCGCGGCGGCATGAGCCTGATCGCGTCCGACGTGCATAATCGTTTCCCGTACGTCGCCACCGCCCAGCAGAGCCCGGGGCTGGCCATCCGCGTAATGCTGCAGGGCCAGGTCGACGTCCGCATGCCACGACGCGCGGGCTTCACTCTGCGCGCCGGCACTGCGATGACGGCGCACCATCGCGAGCAGGTCGAGATGACCGGCGCACACCCAGGCGAGACGCGCATGCGCGGGGTCAGCGTGATGGTACCGGCCGAGATCGATCCGGACCTGTTCCAGCTCCCGCAACTGCATGCTGCGCTCAACACCCACCTGGAGTGCCGCCACTGGGCGATTCCGCACACCCTGCTGCCGGTGCTGGGCCAGCTGTTCGACAGCCCCTGGCAGGACGGCATCGATGCGCTGTGGCGCGAGGGCGTGGCCCTGCAGCTGCTGGCCGTCGGCCTGCAGGCCGAGGATCTGCAGACCGACCACGTGCGAACGCTGCGCGCGGGACAGCGCGAGCGCCTGGAGCGCGTGCGCGCCTATCTGCACGACGATCCCAGCCACGCCCACAGCCTGCTCGAACTGGCGCAACTGGCCTGCATGAGCCCGAGCTCGCTGCGCCGCCATTTCGCCCAGCAGTATGGCTGCTCGGTGTTCGACTACCTGCACGAGCAGCGCATGCGCCACGCCGAACAGGGCCTGCGCGAAGACGGCTGGACCGTCGAGCAGGCTGCGGCCGCCAGTGGCTATCGCCATCCCAGCAACTTCGCGGCCGCATTCCGCAAGCGCTTCGGCCTGGTACCCAGCCGCTGGCGCACCGGCCCGTCAAAGGTCGGGTAGCAGCTTCTGCCCTGGTAGGTGTCGACCTTGGTCGACACGCTCCCACACCATCACCGATGCCGGCCAGCGGCCGGCACTACCGCGGCCGCCGGGCATCGCGTGCCCGGCGCGCCTCATCAACCTCAATACACCGGCAGATCGATGTAGCTGGCCTGCGCCGCGCTGTGCCAGACCCGCTGCGTGGCCTTATGGTAGTCGCCCGGCTTGGCCAGGTAGATGTTCGGCACGTAGGTCTGCGGGTTGCGGTCGTACAGCGGGAACAGGCTGGACTGCACCTGCACCATCACCCGGTGCCCCTTCTGGAAGGTGTGGTTGGCGTTGGGCAGATCGAATCGGTACGGCAGCACTTCGTTGGCAGCCAGCGGCTTCGGATCGCTGAAGCCCTCACGGTAACGGCCGCGGAAGATCGCCAGCGATACCGGCAGCTCATAGCCGCCCATTTCCGGCGTCGACGCTTCCTGATCCGGATACACGTCGATCAGCTTCACCACCCAGTCGCTGTCGGTGCCGCTGGTCGATGCCTGCAGATGCACCACCGGCGCGCCGCCGATGCGCAGCGGCGCGCTCAGCGGTTCGGTGATGAAGGTCAGCACGTCCGGGCGGCCATCGACGAAGCGCTGGTCCTTGACCAGCCAGGTGGTCCACATGTCGCGGTCGCTGAAGCGCACCGGTCGCGGCACGAACGGCACCGGCTTGGCCGGATCGGACACGTATTCCTCGAAGTCGCCCTCGCCCGCCGCCGGTGCCTGGAACGCCAGCTTGCCGCCGGCGCGCAGGTACAGCGGCTTGCTGCTGGCGGCACAGCCCTTGTCACAGCTGCGCGGCCAGCCCTTCAGGCGGTCCCAGTGATTCTCGCCGGTGTTGTAGATCAACACCGGCGGCGTGTCGGCCTTCGGTGCACCGTCCACCAGGTACTGGTCGAAGAACGGCTTGAGCACATCGCGGCGGAACTGCAGCGCGGTATCGCCATCGAACTTCAGCGCACCCAGTTCGCTGCCACTGTAGTTCACCTGGCTGTGCCGCCACGGGCCCATCACCAGGTAGTTGCGGTTGTTGCCGCTGTCGCGCCCTTCCATCGCCTGGTAGGCGTGGTTGGCACCCCACATGTCTTCCTGGTCCCACAGGCCCTGCAGCCACATGGTCGGCACCTTCAACGGCGTCCTGGCCATCACCGCGTCCAGCGCCTGGCCCTGCCAGAAGGCGTCATAGGCCGGATGCTCGACCAGCTTCTTCCACCAGGTCAGCTGGTCCACGCCGGTGAACCGTGCGTAGTCGCCGGCCGAACCGATGCGCAGGAAGGTGCTGTAGTCGTCGTAGCCGAGGCTGGGCAGCGGCGTGCCCTTGCCGCGCTTCTCGGTCTGCATCGCGAAATAGTTGAAGTTGACCTGGCGGAACGCGCCGTAGTTGAGCCAGTCGTCACCCATCCAGCCATCCACCATCGGGCTCTGCGGTGCAGCCACCTTCAGCGCCGGGTGCGGGTCGGTCAGCGCCATCACCACGGTGAAGCCTTCATACGACGAACCGAGCATGCCGACCTTGCCGTTGCTCTCGGGCACGTTCTTCACCAGCCAGTCGATGGTGTCCCAGGCGTCGGTGGAATGGTCGACCCTGGTGTTGTTCAATGGCCCGCGCAGCGGCCGGGTCATCACGTAATCCCCTTCGGAGCCGTACTTGCCACGGATGTCCTGGAAGACGCGGATGTAGCCACCATCGACGAACACCTCGTCGCCCTGCGGCAGCAGGTCGCGCATGCGCGGCGAATCACTGCGGTTGGCACGGCCAGCGGCATCGTAGGGCGTGCGGGTCAGCAGGATGGGCGCATTGTGGGCACCCTTGGGCACCACGATCACCGTATACAGCCTGGTGCCATCGCGCATCGGCACCATCACCACGCGCTTGTCGTAGTCGCGGCCGACATCCGGCGCGGCGAAGGGTTTGCCGCTGATGTCCGGGGTCATCGGCGGGGTATCGGCAGCCAGCACGGTGCTGGACAGGCAAAGGGCGATGGCTACAGCAACGGCACGCACACGCATGGAGACCCCTCCCGGCAGGAAAGCCTCAAGCCTACTCCTGCCATGTGCCGTGAAGTGTGGGCGGGCTTTGCATTCTGCGGTGGATACGGGCAGGACTGATGGCACATGTGCCGTCGCTCGGCCGCTGGTCGGCAACGCCAGGATCATGGCGTTGCCGGCCAGCGGCCGGCACTACCGATCAGGCAGCCACCTCATGCAGCGCCAGCCAGCACCAGCGCCCCTGCTCCTGCCTCAGTACCGCCAGCGACTCCCGCCATGCGGGTGCGCCGCCATCGATCGAATGCCCTTCGCGATAGCGCAGCACCGCCAGCGGTGAAGGCGCTTCCACCGCCTGCACGGCGTCGATGGAGATCTTCAGCCCTGCCCGTGCGCCATGGGCACCGGCGAACAATGCCTGCACGGCATCCCGGTCCAGCCGGCGGCCGGCGATACCGACCATGCTGAAGTCCGCGCAGAAATGCGCCATCAGATCGTCCAGTGCGTCGATGCCGATCTCGGCGCGGAACCAAGCCTGCAGCTTGTCGTGCAGGTAGTGGATTTCATGTTCTGCGGTGCTATCCATCATCAATTCCCGGGGTGTGGAAGAAGAAGCTGCTTCGGCCGACGCAACAGCAGCATCGGCAGCAGGGTCAATACGGCGGCCAGGCCCAGCGCCACGCCAGTGGCGCGGGCCGGCAGCCACTGCATGGCCAGTGCCAGCAGCAGCGCGATGGTGGCCGTGCCCAGGCAGAAGCTGAGCTGGCGGTTGAGGTTCCAGAGTGCACTGGCATCTCCCAGCGCTTCGCCCTCGACCCCATGGAAGGCCAGCGTCTGCGCGGTGCTGCTGCACAGGCTGCCGCCAGCACCCATCAGCGCGAACAGCAGCCCGGCCAGCGCAAGCACCGGCTGTGGCAACAGCGCCATCGCCAGCAGGCCACTGGCCTGCAGGAACATGCCGGCACGCAGCACTGCGGCCGGGCCGAAGCGAGCCAGCAGGCGCTTGCTGGCGGTGATCGCGATGGCCGAGGCCAGCGCCCACGGCAGCATCAGCGCACCGATGCGCGCGGCGCTGTAACCGGCCTGGTGGAGTTGCAGAGTGCTGACCAGCTGGCTGCCGATGAACACGCCCGGCACCGCCAGATACACCAGCATCGCCAGGCGCAGGCTGCGATGGGACAGCAGCGACCAGCGCAGCAGGGGCTGCGGCTGCCGACGTGCATGCCGCAGGTGGACGACGGCGAGCACCACCGCGACCATCAGCAACCCGCTACCGGCAAGACGATGCCCGGGTTCGCCCAGCCAGGTCAACGCCAGCAGCAGCGCGCCCAGCGCCGCCATCGCGGTGGTCAGCGCATGGGCTTGAAGGCGCGGTGCACTACGCGCGCCATCGGCCGGCATCCACGCCAGCACTAGCCCAATCGCCATCACTGCCAGCGGCAGGCTGGCCCAGAGCACACCGCGCCAGGACAGCCACTGCACCAGCAGCCCGCCCAGCGCGGGCGCCAGTGCCGGCACCAGCAACGCCACCAGCAGGATGCGCCGGGTCAACGCGCCACGTTGGTCGGGCGTGCACTGCCGGTACGCTGCCGCCTGTGCCACCGGAATCAGCAGGCCACCGGCCAGCCCCTGCAGCAGGCGCCACCCCAGCAGCCAGCCGATACCCGGCGCGGCGCCAGCCAGCGCAGCGGCGGCCGCGAACAGCAGCAGTGCCACCAGCAGCAGGCGGCGCTCGCCACAGCGCGCGGCCAGCCACGGCGCCAACGGGATCACCACGCTCAGGCCCAGCATGTAGGCGGTGCCGACCCAGGCCAGGGTGCCGACGTCGGCATGCAGCTCGGCCGCCAATGCCGGATAGGCCACCGTGGCAATGAACATGTTGACCAGGTCCAGGGCGAACACCAGCAGGAAGATCGCCTCATGGCGCAGGCGGGGGGACGGCATCGGCGGCGCTCCAGCAGGGAAGCGGCCAGCATGCCTTCCCGGCCCTGTTGGAAAAACAATACGACAACTGCAACACTGTCAAATCTGTTTTGACAATTGATGCCCATGGTCAGCCTCGATCGCTTCGACATCTTCCGCGCTGTGGTCGAGGCCGGAAGCCTGACCGCGGCGGCCGACCGCCTCGGCCTGAGCCGCGCGGTGGTCAGCTTCAACCTGAAGCGGCTGGAACAGGAGCTGGGCGTGACGCTGCTGCTGCGCAGTACCCGTCACCTGGCCCTGACCGAGGCCGGTGAACAGTTCCTGCAGCACTGCGTGCAGGCGCTGGATGCTGCACAGGCGGCGATCGATGCCGCGCGCCGCGACCAGCACCAGCTGCAGGGCGTACTGCGCCTGACCACCACACCGGAGTACGCACAGCTGCGCCTGATCCCGGCGCTGGAGGCATTCCGCGCGCGCCACCCGGCTCTGCAACTGCATCTGTCGACCTCGCCGGCACCGGCCGACCTCATTCCGGAGCGTTTTGATCTGGCGATCCGTCTGGGCCGCCTGCCCGATTCAGGGCTGCATGCCATCGAACTGGAACGGCATCCGCTGTGTGCAGTGGCAGCCCCTTCCCTGCTGGCACGCCTACCCTCCGCCGAGGCCGTCGATGATCCGGTACAACTGGGCACCCTGCCCCGTCTGGGCTATCCGCGCCTGGCCGACGTGCCGGTGGTGGCCCCTGACGGCAGCGACGCCCTGTTTGCCACCAACCCGGGCACTGCGGTGGTACGCGTGGATGGCGCCAGCAGCCTGCGCGCCTTCGCCGTGGCCGGCGCCGGGGTCACCGTTCTTCCCCACTGGCTGATCGAGGACGACCTGGCCATGAACAGGCTGCGGCCAGTACTGCGCCATCACCGTTTCCCACAGCAGAGCGTGTACGCGGTCTATCCACACAGCGCACAGCCGTCGCCCAAAGTGCGGCAGCTGATCGATTTCCTGCGCGACTGGTTCACTGCATGAAAAAAGGGGACGGAGGGAATTAAGTCGTTTTTGCCATAAACGACTTAATTCCCTCCGTCCCCTTTTTCAGACACGGCCCGTTGCAGGGCCGTGTCCTCAGGCATCAGCGCAGCACCTGCTCCACCAGCTGCACGTCCACGCTCTGCAACGGCTCGGCGGCGTTGCGCGACAGCTGCACCTGGTAGGTGCCACCAGCGATCTTCCACTGGCGCGCCTGTGCATCGTAATGGGCCAGGGTCTTCGGCTCGGCCTCGATGCGGATGCGGCGCTGTTCGCCCGGCTGCAGGTTCACCTTGTCATAGCCAATCAGGCGGATCGGCGTGGTGCTGCCGGCCGGCAGCTTCAGGTACAGCTGGGCGACGTCGGCACCGGCGCGCTTGCCGGTGTTGCGGATGTCGACGCTGGCGACCAGGCGCGAGCCTTCCACGCTCACCTTCAGGTTTTCATAGGCAAACGTGGTGTAGGACAGGCCGTGGCCGAAGGCGAAGGTCGGGGTCAGGCCCTTGGCCGCCATCCACTTGTAGCCGACGTTGGCGCCTTCGATATCGAAATCGAACACATCACCGAACGGCTTGGCTGGCTTGAAGCCGAGGCCGTCGATATGCGGGCGCGGCAACTGCGATTCGTCCACCACCCAGGTCACCGGCAGGCGGCCGGACGGGTTGATCTGGCCGGTCAGCAGCGCGGCGATGCCTTCGCCACCACGGATGCCCGGATACCACGCCTGCAGCATCGCCGGCACCTGCGCCAGCCACGGCGTGCGCACCGGGCCGTTGGTTTCCAGCACCAGCACGGTCTTCGGGTTGGCCTTGGCCACGGCCGAGATCAGGGCGTCCTGGTTGTCCGGCAGCTGCATGTCCGGCAGGTCCACCGATTCTGCCGCCCACTGGGTGGCGAACACGATGGCGACGTCGGCCTGCGCGGCAGCCTTGGCTGCAGCGGCGGCATTGCTGCCGTCCACATACTCGATGGTCGCGTCCGGGCGTGCAGCGCGCAGCGATTCCAGCGGCGAAGACGGGTGGAAGATCACCGGGCCCGGCCAGGTGGTCGGCATCACGCCCGGCACCGCATTGGTGCCCTTGGCGGTCACGCCCACCATCGACGAACCGCCGCCACCGATCACGCCCTTGTCGGCATGGCCACCGATGATGACGATGCGCTTCACGCTGTCGGCCAGCGGCAGCAGGTTGCCCTCGTTGCGCAGCAGCACGCTGCCTTCTTCCACGGTGCGCTGGGCGACGGCGAAACCGGCCTCGGCGTCGACCTTCTGGTGCTGCGGCGGGTTGTCGAAGTTGCCGTGCAGGAACATCGTGCGCAGGATGCGCGCCACCATGTCGTTCAGGCGCGCCTGCGGCACTACGCCACCGTGCACGGCCAGGCGCAGCGGTTCGTCGAAGAACACCGCCGCATCGAACACTTCACCGGCCGACTGCTGGTCCAGGCCGGCCAGCGCCGCCTTCGAGCCACTGTGCACGCCACCCCAGTCGGACATCACGAAACCGGGGAACTTCCATTCCTGCTTCAGCACCTGGTTCATCAGGTAGCCGTTCTCGCAGCCGTAGGTGCCATTGATCTTGTTGTACGAACACATCGCCACGCCCGGGCGGCCTGCCTCCAGCGCGATCTCGAAGGCCAGCAGGTCCGACTCGTGCATGGCCTGTTCGCCGATGCGCACGTCGTGGAAGTTGCGGCGGGTCTCCATGTCGTTCAGCGCGAAGTGCTTCATCGAGGAGATCACGTGCTGGCTCTGCACGCCCTGGATCAGCGCACCGACCATCGAACCGGCCAGCAGCGGATCTTCACCGGCATACTCGAAATTGCGGCCGTTGCGCGGGTCGCGCTGCAGGTTGACGCTGCCCGACAGCAGGATGTTGAAGCGCTGCTGCCAGGCCTCGCGGCCCATGGTCGCGCCGCCGGCAAAGGCCACTTCGCGGTTCCAGCTGGATGCAGTGGACGGGCCCGACGGCATCGCGGTGGCGAAGTCGCCCGGACGGATGCCACCCGGATTGGTCACGCCCACGCCGGCATCGGCCGACTGCTGCGAGGGAATGCCCAGGCGCGGCACCGCCGGGACGAAGCCGGCCGAACCGACCGCGCCTTCCGGCAGCGGACCACCGTCCTTGCCCAGCCCGAAGTAGCTGTGCAGCATCTGGAACTTCTCATCCTCTGTCATCGCCTTCAGCAGCAGCGCGGCGCGCGCGTCGGCGTTGAGGGTGGTGTCCATCCACGGCTGCTCGCCGCCCTTGTCGGCCACGTAGGCCAGGGTCAGCAGCGTGGCACGCAGGCTGCTGCCTTCCACCTTGAACGGCGCGCTGCTGGCAGCCTGGAAGCCATCGCTGAAGTAGCTGGCGTCCGCTTCCAGTGCGACACGCGCCGGATCGAAGCCAGCCGCCGTGGCCGATTCGCCAGCCACGGCACCGAGCAGCACCGCCGGCGCACCCAGCCGCGAGCGCGTGACCAGCGCCGGCAGCTGTGCCGCGCCTGCACCGGCATCGGTATAGACCGCGACGGTGTGGCGGCCATCGTCCAGGCGCAGGTAGTTCAGGCCCGGCTGGTCGGGGCCGGACTCAGCGGCGATCGGCAGCCGGGTCAGCACAGCCTGGCCACGCTGGGTCTGGCCATCGTCCTTGCCCGCAGCAATGAAGCGGTACTCGTAGCCCAGCCCATCGGCCAGCACCTGCAGCGGATCGACCTGGCCGATGCCGCGCTGCACCTGGCGCACGCTCACCGCGTCCACCTTCAGGCTCTTCAGCTGCGCAGCCAGCGCCGGCATTGCTTCGGCGCCGGGCGCCTGTTCCAGGGTCAACACGGTGAACGCCGCAGGGTCGGCCCAGGCCGGGGCGGCGAGCGCAGCAGACAGGGCGAGGGAGAGGGCAAGCGGCTTTGTAAACGTTTTCATCGGCAGGCGTAATTCCGTTGCCAAGGCAATCGGTCCAGGGAAAGTGCCGCCGAAGGGTGCAGCGTTCATGCCGCGCAGGGGTTGCCAGGCAACGTCCCGCAGGCCGAAGGACGGGCCGGTCTGCGCGCGGGACCCTCCTCCCGGCGTGACAACCTGCCTGTCCGGGCCGCGCAGGGCGGCCCAATCATGTGAAGATTGTGCGAGGGCGTTCACACCTGTCAACAGGACCTAAGTCACAGGGGCAACCTGGCCGCCGGTTATCAGGCCATCACCGGCAGTCATCAGCAGGCCGCACGGGGCTGCCGATAATGGGGCGTCACCGGCCCTGAACCCCGCCCATGAACATACACCGCGACTTCGATCATCTCTGGCGCGACCGCTGTGATACCTCGAGCCAACGCAGCCCACGCGTGTTGATCCGGGTGTTCGTGGCCCCGGGCCAGCTGGAGCAGAGCGTGGCTTTCTATGAGCAGTTGCAGGGCGTCGTGGCCGATGCGGGCTTCCCGTTCCCCGATGCCGGCCTGCGCCTGGCGATGGTCGGAGCCTTCCTGCTGATCGAAGGGTGCGAGGAAGCGCTGGCCCCCTTCACTTCGACCACCGGGACGCTGCTGGTCGATGACGTGCGGCCTTATCACGACCGGCTGGTCGCGGCGGGGGCCGAAATCATCTTCCCGCTGCAGGTGGTGCCGACCGGGGCGGCATTCAACGCAGTGCATCCCGATGGCACGGTGGTCGAGTACGTGCATCACCGACCCGACCCGCACGGACGCTGAGGGCACGCACGGCCGGGCTGCGTCCGGCACCCGCCGAGGCAACGGCCAATGCAACAGCAGAAGCAAAAGCTGGGCTCCTGTGGGGTGGCGGGGTGGGTCCGGTTGCGGGGGACGGCGCAAGTACGTCCATGTAGCCTCGGTCGCGCCATCCATGGCGCTCACGCCCCCGCAACCGGACCCACCCCGCCTTCGACAATTCGCCGCGATCTGCAGTAGATCCACGCCATGCGTGGATGCTCTTCGATCAATTGTCGAAATATTCGATTTCGATGGAGATTCATCCACGCATGGCGTGGACCTACAATTCCTCCATGTCCTCTCCCGCCCTGCCCTGGAATGGCACGCTGCTGCTGGATGCTCACGTGGCCGTGCTGCAGGGCCATGCCGGTGGCAGCGCTGCGCATGCGCACTACGCCCATCAACTGCTGCTGAGCGACGGTGCAGCGTGGCAGGTCGAGGTCGATGGCGTGCGGCAGCAGGGTCAACGCCTGTGGCTGCCTTCCTTCCAGTCGCATGCCATCCTGTCGGCACCACAGGACGGTTGCACGGTATTTCTTGAGCCGGCACATGCCGATCCCACCCAGATCCAGCGGTATCTGCACGCTCTGCCGGGCAACGCGGTGGCACTGCAGGACTGGCTGCCACGACTGAGCCGTCCGCAGCCGCTGGATCGGCGCGTGCAGGCGGCACTGGCCCGTATCACCCACTACCTGCCTGGCCCGGTGCCGGCCACCGATATCGCCGAAGCGGCGCATCTGTCGACCAGCCAGCTGCATCGGCGCTTCCAGTCAGACCTGTCGGTGACCCTGCGCGGCTGGGTACTGTGGCAACGACTGCGCAATGCGCTCGCGCATCATCTGCGTGGACACAGCCTGACCGACAGTGCCCACGCGGCCGGGTTCGCCGACCTGGCCCATCTGTCACGCAACCTGCACCGCATGTTCGGCATCGGTGCCGCGCAGCTGCAGGGCCTGCAGCTGCGCGCGACCTGACATGCGGGATCATCCGCGCCTGCGCAACCCTTCGGGCAGCTCCGGTACCTCGCCATGTGGCAGCTCACGGAACGGTGCCAGCAGCTGCCCGGGATAATCGCGCGGATAATCCGGCTGGCTGCCGATGCCCAGATCGTGTTGCCGCAGCCGATAGCCCGGTGCATCGAAGGCGGTTCCCAGCAGATGATCCCAGACGGTCAGGAACAGGCCGAAGTTGACGTCGCCGGCGGTGCCGTAGCGCATGTGGTGGAAACGGTGCAGCGGCGCCCACGCCATCACCCGGCCCAGCACACCGGGGCGCATGTCCACGTTGGAATGCTGCAGCAGCAGCTGGATGGCAATGGCGAACGCCAGCACCGCCGCCACCGGCATCGGCAGGCCCAGCACCAGCAGCGGCAGCACACCGCCCACTGCTTCGGCCGCCTGGTGCAGTGGGTGTTTCATCAGGCCGTTGAAGCCGTACATGCGGGTGACGCTGTGATGCACCGCATGCAGCCGCCACAGCCAGCCGATGCGGTGGCTGGCGTAGTGCACCAGGGTGATGCCGAGATCGGCGCAGACGATGGCCAGCAGTACCTGCAGCGCGAAGGGCCACTGCACCGGCCAGGCCTGCCATGGAATGATCGCCGCCAACAGCGGCACCGCGGCGATCGACAGCAGGTTCAGGCTTTCGTTGACCAGCGCATGCAGGGTGTCACGCAGGCTGTCGCCCTGGTCGTGGTTGAACGCGGGGTCATACGGCCAGGCACGCTCGGCAGCGAACGAGACCGCGATGGCGACCGCCAGCAAGGCCAGCAGCCATAGCGGATCGCCGTGCAGGCGGCCGACCCAGACGACGGCGGCGGCAACGAAACCGAGCAGGAACAACGGGGCATACAGGCGGAGCATCCAGTGCTTCATGGGCAACCCGAAACGTGAGGGGCCTGCATGCTGGCGCGATGCGACGGTTGCCAGCTTGAACAAACGGCGCAATCCGGCACGCGCCTGCTGGATGCCCATCCTGATCGGCACCGCATTCCCGCATCCACGCCTGACGTGGATCTACAATGGCGCCCTCATCGCGCCCGGGACCGGCATGGACTCCTTCAACCTGATGCGTGCCTTCCGCCGCATCGTCGAACGCGGCGGGCTGGCCCGTGCCGCCGAAGACCTGGGCATGTCGCCAGCCGGGCTGAGCAAGCAGCTGCGCACGCTGGAGACCCACCTGGGCGTGGTGCTGCTGCAGCGGACCACGCGCCGCATGAGCCTGACCGAAACCGGCCATGCCTATTACCGTGAGTGCTGCCGCCTGCTCGACGAGCTGGACGCGCTGGAACGTGGCATCGCCGAACAGCGTGGCGAAGTGGCCGGGCGGCTGCGCGTCAATGCGCCACAGTCGTTCGCGCTGAGCACGCTGTCGCCGCTGCTGCCGCGCTTCCTGCAGCAGCATCCGCAGCTGTCGCTGGACCTGGTGATGGAAGACCGCCTGCTCGATGCGGTCGGCGAAGGCTTCGATGTGTCGCTGCGGCTGCGCGCCGAGCTGGACGACTCGCGATTGGTGGCGCGCCGGCTGGCTTCGCTGCAGCAGGTGCTGTGCGCGGCCCCGTCCTACCTGCAGCAGCATCCGGTACCGCAGGCGGTGGATGATCTGCAGGCGCACAGCGTGCTGGCCTACAGCCTGTCCGACTCACCCGGCAGCTGGCCGCTGCTCGGCCCCGATGGCCAGGTGACGATCACCCTGCCGGCACGCGTCACCGTCAACAACAGCCTGATGCTGCGCGATCTGCTGGTGGCCGGGATGGGCATCGGCGCCCTGCCCTCGTTCCTGGCGGCGCCGTCACTGGCCCGCGGCGAACTGCAGCAGGTGCTGCCCGACCACCGCTATCCGCCGCGCTTCGTGCATGCGGTCTACCCCACCTCGCGGCACCTGCAGCCCAAGGTGCGCGCCTTCATCGATTTCCTGCACGCCGAGCTGCCCGCCTGCGCCGGCCTGGATTCGTAACCGCCAGCGAAAACTGAGCTGCCCGCGGCGTGCTGTTTCAGCCACGCCGCGCTGCCTACTCTGCCGCCTCCCCTCTCACCGATGGCAGGCCGATGTCTTCCGTTTCTTCTCCCACCGCTGCTGCGCCGGTGGTCGATTTCTTCCACGACGTGGTCTGTGGCTGGTGCTTCGTGCTGGCCCCGCGCCTGCAGCAGGTCTCGGCCGAACTCGGCATCCAGGTCCGCCATCGCAGCTTCGTGCTGCAGGACTCACGCGCGCAGATGGTCGAGGTATTCGGCTCGATGGAGCGCGCCAAGGCGATCATCCTGCGCCACTGGACCGACTGCGCCGCGCATGAAGACAGCGCGCGCATCGATATCGAAGGCATGCGTGCACAGGACTTCGAATATCCCTCCGGCTGGCTGGGCGCATTGGCCTGCCAGGCCGCCGGCATGCTTGGCGGCAATGAGGCCCACGGCGTGATGTTCGATGCCGTGCAGTGGGCGCACCTGCACCAGCACCGCAACATCGGCGATGCCGAAGTGCTGCTGGACATCGCCGAAGCGCTCGGCCACCCGCGTGGTGCCTTCGCTGACCACATGCGCAGCGACGCAGTACGCCAACGCGTGCAGGCCGACCGCGCCGAAGCTGCTGCACTCGGCATCCGTTCCATTCCCACCGTGATCGGCGGCAACGGCCTGCGCCTGCAGACCCTGCCGCTGCCGCACCTGCGCCAGGCCCTGGCGCCGCTGGTCGCGGCCTGAGCCGCACCATTCCCCCCTGCAAGGAGATTCCCCATGACCCCACGTACCCTGGCCACCGCACTGGCCCTGCTGCTGGCCGGCACCGCTGCTTCCACCACGGTGTCCGCACACGAACGCGTTCCTTCCGGCCAGCAGGTCGGCACCAGCCCCTGGGGGCCGAAGGACGAAATCGGCCGCCTCAACCTGATCACCGAGGCGTCGCGCGCAGCGATCCTGTCGCGGGTCAGCGGCGGCAAGGCCTATGACCTGGCCACCGAGTACTACGTCGGCATGCCCAGCTGGCAGGACGCCGGCGACCCGCACTACCAGTTCTGGATGACCCACACCCCGCGCGGCACGGTGATGGACGACCCGATGGGCGTGGGCGAGACCATGAACCTCACCCGCAGCTACACCGGCACCGCGTTCTCGATGTACAGCCACACCGGCACCCACATCGATGCGCTGAACCACTTCGGCATCCACGGAAAGATCTGGAACGGCTTCGAGGCCGACAAGCACCTCGGCGATCGTGGCTGGAAGGTCACCGGCATCGAGAAATTCCCGCCGCTGATCGCGCGTGGCGTACTGATCGACGTGGCCGGTGCCAAGGGCGTGGACATGCTGCCGGACAGCTACCGCGTCACCCGCCAGGACCTGAAGGATGCGCTGGCACGCCAGCAGGTGAAGCTGCAGCAGGGTGACATCGTGCTGATCCGCACCGGCCGCATGCGCCTGTTCGAGCAGCCCAGGGCGTACATGGCCAACCCGCCGGGCATGGGCCTGGACGCCGCGCGCTTCCTGGTCGAAGACAGCGGCGCGATGATCGTCGGCGCCGACAACCTCAGCTTCGAGACCTTCCCTTCGGAAGTGTCCGATGACTACGTGCCGCTGCACACCTACCTGCTGGCCCAGCAGGGCGCGCCGATCATCGAACTGGTGGCGCTGGACGAACTGGCCCGTGACAAGGTCTACGAGTTCGCCTTCATCGGCGGCCCGTTGAAGATCCGCGGTGGCGATGCCGCGCCGCTGCGCCCGGTGGCGTTGCCGGTCCGCCCGTAACCGGGGCCTGTGGGTGCCGCCCCTGGTCGGCACTCCTTTCCCCCTTCAGCAACCTGAAACCCGACCCATCAATTTCATTAGTAATTTTACTCACATGGCGAGTAGCATGTCCGGTCTCAGCCCCTGATACCGGCCTGTCGATACTCGCTCCATGCCCGCCGTTTCCGCCCATTCCTGTCGCCCCCAGCCCGCCCGGCGCCTCCCCTGGAGGACCGGCTGATGGGCGCCGTCGTCGCCCTCGACCGGCTGCTGGATGGCCGCCAGCTGTGGCGCGGCCCAGCCCGCCAAGGGCCGGCCAGCGACCACTTGGCCAGCGGCCACCCGGCACTGGATGCACGCCTGCCCGGCGGTGGCTGGCCGGCCAGCGGGCTGTGCGAGGTGCTGCAGGCAGCACCCGGCGTGGGCGAGCTGGCGCTGGTCTGGCCGGCGCTGGCGAAGCTGAGCCAGCGCGGACGCCCGATCGTGCTGGTCGCGCCCCCGTACCGCCCGCATGCGCCGGCCTGGGCGGCGGCCGGGCTGGACCTGGCCCAGCTGCAGATCATCCACGCCGTGCCGAAGCAAGCGCTGTGGGCCACCGAACAGTGCCTGCGCTCGGCCGCCTGCGCCGCGGTGCTGTGCTGGCCACAGCAGGCCGACGACCGTGCCCTGCGCCGGCTGCAGGTTGCCGCCGACAGCGGCCAATGCCTGGGCTTCGTGTTCCGCGAGGCGCAGGCAGCGCGCAACCCCTCCCCGGCCAGCCTGCGCCTGCAGCTCGACCACGGCCAGGTGCGGGTACTGAAATGCCGTGGCGGCCTGCCGCCGGCGCAGCCGTTGCCCCTGGCCATCAGCCACTGAGGCCGCGCCGTGAACTGGGCCTGCCTGTTGTTGCCGCAGTTGGCGCTGGACAGCGTGCTGCGCCAGCAGCCGGACCCGCAGCGGCCGCTGGTGCTGCTGCAGGGTCCGGCACAACGCCGCGTGCTGCGTGCGGTCAGCCCGTCCGCACGCGCGGCGGGGCTGCGCCCGGGCATGCTGCTGTCGGCAGCGCAGGTGCTGGTGCAGGACATGCACCTGCACGACTACGACCCGAACGCCGAACAGCACACCCGGCAGCTGCTGGCCAGCTGGGCCTATGCCTACAGTTCGCAGGTCAGCCTCGATTTCCCGCATGCGCTGGTGCTGGAGATCGGTGCCAGCCGTGCCCTGTTCGGTGACTGGCTGACCATCGAGAAACGCCTGCGCGGTGAACTGCACGAACTGGGTTTCCGCCATCGCCTGGTGGCCGCGCCCACGCCGCATGCCGCGCGCGTGCTGGCCAACGTGCACGATGGCCTCGGCCTCGATGCGCAGCAGCTGCCGGCGGTACTCGCACAGCTGCCGTTGCCGCGCTGCGGGCTGGCCAGCGAAGCAGTGACCGTGCTGGGACGCTCCGGCCTGCGCACGCTGGGTGCGGTGCTCGCACTGCCGCGCGACAGCCTGGCCCGGCGCTTCGCCCCCGACGTGCTGCAGCAGCTGGACGCGTTGCGCGGCCTGCCCACCGCTCCACTGCGCTACTACCAGCCTCCCGACCGTTTCGATGCGCGCATCGAGTTCGAGTACGAGATCGAATCCAGCCAGGCTCTGCTGTTCCCGCTGCGTCGCCTGCTGCTGGATCTGGCCGCCTTCCTGTGCTCGCGCGATGGTGGCGTGCAGCGCTTCGACCTGCATTTCGAACACGACCTGCTGCCACCCAGCGTGCTGACCATCGGCCTGCTGGCGCCGGAGCGTGATCCTGCGCTGCTGTTCGAAATCGCGCGCAACCGCATGGAAGCCTTCGCCCTGCCCGCCGGCAGCCGCGCACTGCGCCTGCGGGCCGAGCAGCTGCCGCCCTTCGTGCCCGCCGCGCGCGACCTGTTCGATACCCGGCCGGCGCAGGCGATGCCCTGGACCCAGCTGCGCGAGCGCCTGCGTGCGCGCTTGGGCGATGACGCCGTGCAGCCGCTGGCGGTGCAGGCCGACCATCGCCCCGAACGCGCCAGTGGTACCCAGCCGGCGGTCAAGCCGCCATCGTACTGGCCGCTACGTCCGGGCTGGCTGCTGGATACGCCGCAACCACTGCGCGATCCACGCCTGCGCATCATCGCCGGGCCGGAGCGGATCGAATCGGGCTGGTGGGACCAGGCCGACGCACGGCGCGACTACTACGTGGTGGAAACCGCGCATGGCCAGCGCGGCTGGGCCTTCCGCACACGCAACGATCCGCATGCACCGTGGATGCTGCACGGCTGGTTCGGCTGAGCCCTCATGCACAGTGAACTGCCCGACTACGCCGAACTGCACTGCCTGTCGGCGTTCAGTTTCCAGCGCGGCGCCTCGATTGCCGAAGAGCTGTTCGCGCGCGCCGCCGGCCAGGGCTATCGGGCGCTGGCGATCACCGACGAGTGCTCGCTGGCCGGCATCGTGCGCGCCTGGCAGGCGGCGAAGACGCATGGCGTGGCGCTGATCGTCGGCGCCGAATTCCAGGTCGAGGACGGGCCGAAGCTGGCCCTGCTGTGCACCGACCAGGCCGCCTATGCCGGGCTGTGCCAGTTGATCACCACCTGCCGGCGGCGCGCGGCCAAGGGCGAATACCGCTGCCTGCGCGAGGACCTGCTCGGCCTGCCCGACGGGCTGCTCTGCCTGTGGCTGGACCGGCAACCGGCCGCCACCGATCTGGAACTGCTGCGCACCGGCTTCAATGATCGCCTGTGGCTGGCGGTGGAGCTGCATCACGAGCATGACGACGCGCATCGCCTGCAGCAGCTGCAGGCCTTCGGCGAACGCCATCGGCTACCCTTGGTGGCCAGTGGTGATGTGCACATGCACGTGCGCCGCCGGCGTGCGCTGCAGGACACGCTGACCGCGATCCGCCACCGCTGCAGCGTAGCCGAGGCTGGCTGGCGCCTGTTTCCCAATGGCGAGCGCCATCTGCGTCCGCGCACCGCACTGGCCCAGCTGTATCCGCCCGAACTGCTGACCGAGACCCTGCGCATCGCCGAACGCTGCCACTTCACCCTGGAGCAGCTGCAGTACACCTACCCGCGCGAACTGGTGCCGGAAGGGCACGACCCGGACAGCTGGCTGCGCGTGCTGGTCGAGCGCGGCATTCCCTGGCGTTGGAAGAACGGCATCGAACCGGCGCAGCGCAAGCAGATCGAACACGAACTGGCGCTGATCCGGCAGAAGAACTACGCCTCCTACTTCCTCACCGTGCAGGATATCGTGCGCTTCGCGCGCAGCCAGGACATCCTCTGCCAGGGCCGTGGCTCGGCGGCCAACTCGGCGGTGTGCTTCGTGCTGGGCGTGACCGAGATCGACCCGGCACGCAGCAATCTGTTGTTCGAGCGTTTCATCTCCGCCGAACGCGACGAACCACCGGATATCGACATCGACTTCGAGCACGAGCGCCGCGAAGAAGTGCTGCAGTACGTGTTCAAGCGCTATGGGCGTGAACGTGCTGCCTTGACCGCGGTGGCGATCAGTTACCGCGGCCGCAGCGCGATCCGCGATGTGGCCCGTGCGCTCGGCCTGCCGATGGACCAGGTCAACGAACTGGGGGCGGCGATGGATCACTGGGGCGGCCACGTGCCGTTGCCGGAGACCCTGCGCGAACGCGGCTTCGATCCGGAGACCGCGCTGATGCGCCGGCTGCTGTCACTGACCGCCGAGCTGATCGATTTCCCACGCCACCTGTCGCAGCACCCGGGCGGTTTCGTGATTTCCGAGCATCCGCTGTCGACGCTGGTGCCGGTGGAGAACGCGGCGATGGCCGACCGCACCGTCATCCAGTGGGACAAGGATGACCTGGATGCCACCGGCCTGATGAAGGTCGACTGCCTGGCACTGGGCATGCTCACCGCCATCCGAAAGTGCCTGGCGATGCTGCAGCAACATGGGCTGCACAGTGGGCGCATGGATGCGATTCCCGATGAGGACACACCCACCTACGACATGATCAGCGCCGCCGACACCATCGGCGTGTTCCAGATCGAGTCGCGCGCGCAGATGGCGATGCTGCCACGCATGCAGCCGCGCAACTTCTACGACCTGGTGATCGAAGTGGCGATCGTGCGCCCCGGCCCGATCCAGGGTGACATGGTGCACCCCTACCTGGAGCGGCGCCGCCTGCTGCGCGAACAGGGTCCAGAGGCGTTGGACAACCTGGAGGAGCCGCTGTACCCGCCGCAGCTGGAGCGCGTGTTCGCGCGCACCCTGGGCGTGCCGCTGTTCCAGGAACAGGTGATGCAGCTGGCGGTGGATGCAGCTGGCTACACCCCGGGCGAGGCCGATGCCCTGCGCCGCTCGATGGCCGCGTGGAAACGCCGTGGTGGCCTGGAACCGCATCGCGAAAAACTGCTGGCCGGCATGTTGAAGAACGGCTTCAGCCGCGAGTACGGCGAGCACCTGTTCGAGCAGATCAAGGGCTTCGGCGATTACGGCTTCCCGGAAAGCCATGCCGCCAGCTTCGCCCTGCTGACCTATGCCAGTTGCTGGTTGAAGTGCCACCACCCCGCTGCGTTCACCGCCAGCCTGATCAACAGTCAGCCACTGGGCTTCTACAGCCCCGACCAGCTGCTGCAGGACGCGCGCCGGCATGGCATCCGCGTGCTGCCGCTGGACGTGCGCCACAGCGACTGGGACTGCACGCTGGATTTCAGCAAGGGGCCGGCCGCGATCCGGCTCGGCCTGCGCCTGATTGATGGCTGCAACGAACCTGCCGTGCAGGCCATCATGCGAGAACGTGCGCGGCGCCCCTTCGACGACGTGGGCGACCTGTGCCAGCGCACCGCGCTGGACCGTCGCCAACAGGGCCTGCTGGCCGATGCTGGCGCGTTGCGTGGGCTCAGCGGCCATCGCCATCGTGCGCGCTGGGATATCTCCGGCGTGGAAAACCGGCTGCCGCTGTTCGACCACGCCCGCGCCACCGCCGAGGCCCGCGTGCCGTTGCCGCTGCCCAGCGCCTGGGAAGACATGCAGGCCGACTACCGCAGTACCGGCACCACGCTTGGCCGCCATCCGATCTCGTTCCTGCGCGCACAGCTGCGCACTCGTGGCTGCCTGGACGCCGCGCAACTGGCGGCTCACGGCCATGGCCGCCGCGTGCGCATTGCCGGTCTGGTACGCATGCGCCAGCGTCCGCAGACCGCCAGTGGCGTGACCTTCCTCACCCTTGAGGACGAAACCGGCATGGTCAACGCGGTGGTCTGGCGGCACCTCGCTGATCGCCAGCACCGGGTGCTGGTTGATACCCAGCTGATGCAGATCGATGGCCGCCTGGAGCGCGTCGATGGCGTGCAGCATGTCATCGTGCAGCGCATGCACTGCCTGGATGAACTACTGCAGGGACTGCGCAGCCACAGCCGCGATTTCCACTGACGATACACAACGTCACACAACGAACTGGCCATTGCCGGTCCGCATCCGCTATCGTCGGCACATCCAAGGAAGGACGACACGATGCCCCGTGCACTGCTGCTGACCACGCTGGTGGTCGCCACCCTCGCCCTGCTGGTGTCCGGCTGGACCGCCTGGAGCCTGCACCGCAGCCAATCGCCACAGCGCATCATCGAAGCACGCGGGCTGGTCATCCACGATGAAAGCGGACAACCCCGGGTGATCCTCGGCGCGCCGGTTCCCGATCCTCTCAGCCAGGGCCGCACCCAGGGGCCGCGTGCGACCGCCCTGTCAGGCCTGATCCTGCTCGGCCCGGACGGCTCCGAACGCGGTGGCTATGGCACCAGCGACCGCGGCGGCGAGGCCCTGCTGACCCTGGACGATGCCACCGGCACCACCGAAGTGTTCAAGGTGGTGGCCAACCCGGACCGCGGTGCAAGCCTGATGGTCAAGCACCAGAACAACACCGGCGCGATGCTCACCTCCTGGCAGGGCAAGCCGGAGCTGATGTTCGTCGATGACAGCGGCCAGTCCTACTACGTGCGCCCGGGCGCCAACGCCGCGCCCTGATCTGCTTTTGTAGCGTCGAGCTTGCTCGACTTTGCTTCACCTTTGTAGAGTCGAGCTTGCTCGACTGTTGTTGGCACGAGCAGTCGAGCAAGCTCGACTCTACAGTCCAAACACCGCCGCCAGATCGTCGGCCAGCTGCCGCTGCTGCACCTGTCCCAGCGCCGCGCAGGTGATGCGCAGGCCATGCCCGGGCGCCGCCACCGCGAACACCTCGCCCGCGCGCACATGCCATCCGCGCGACGCGAGCGCCAGCACCTGCGGATGGCTGTCGGCTGGCAATGGCAGCCACAGATTCAATCCTTCCATCGGCTGCGGCGTCGCCACGCCACGTGCACGCAGCAGTTCCTGCAGCGACTGCAGGCGCTGCTGGTAACGCTCGCCTGCCGACGCGATCTTCGCCCGCTGCGACGCCGAGCCCAGCACCGAGGTGGCCGCGTCCTGCAGAAGATGACTGACCCAGCCCGTGCCCGATGCCAACCGCAACCGCAACCGCGCCGCGGTTTCCTCATCACAGGCCAGCCAGGCCAGCCGCAGGTCGGGGCCGAGCGGCTTGGACAGCGAGCGCAACAGCCCCCAGCGCCGGCCATCGAGCGGCAACACCGAATGGTAGGCCTGCTGCGAGAGCAGCGCGTAGTGATCGTCGATCAGCACTGCCACCTGCGGATAGTGGGTAAGCAGCTGCCGCAGTGCCCGTGCGCGCTTCGCATCCAGGCTGGCCCCGGTCGGATTGTGCGCACGCGGGGTCAGCAGCACCGCGCGTGCGCCGGCCTCCAGCGCGGCACGCAGCGATTCGACCTGCATGCCATGCGCATCCACCGCCACCGGCAAGGGCGCATGGCCTACCGCGTTGAGTACATTGAGGCTGCCGAGGAAACATGGATCTTCCACCGCGATGCGATCACCCGGCAGCAGCCAGGCCGCCAGCAGGCGCTCGATGCCATCGACCGCGCCATGGGTCAGCTCCAGCGCATACCCCTCGGGGCAATCCGCATCCAGCGAGGCCCGTGCCAGCGCCTGCAACCGCGGGTCGACCGTGCCCACCCCATATAACCGTGGCGCCGCCGGAGCCAGTCGCAGGTTCGGCAGCAGGCGCGGATCCGGATTGCCACCGGCCAGGTCATGCAGGGCCACTCCCGGCGTGCTGCCTTCGCGTGCCATTGCCGGTGGCAAACCACGCACCACCGTACCGCGCCGACCCGCGGTACTGGCCAGTCCTGCCGCGTCCAGCCGTTTGTAGGCGGCGGCCACGGTATTACGGTTCACCCCCAGCTGCTCGGCCAGCTCACGCACCGGCGGCAGCACGCTGCCGGCCGGCAGGCGGCCCTTGCCGATACCGTCGCGGATGCTGTCGAAGATCGACTCGGCGCTATGCCCGGTGATTTTCATTTTGTCCTATGCCAAAATAGCTCTTGTCCTGTGCCAGTGTATCCCACCCTGGCCACCCCGCATTGGAGGTGCCTGCATGCCCCTTGCCGCCGCCGACTGGCCCATGGCCCAGTCTGTTGAACAGATCGCCGCCAACCTGGCCACGGTGCGCCAACGCATCGCCGACGCCTGCGCCCGCGCTGGCCGTGATCCGGCAAGCGTGCGCCTGCTGCCGGTCAGCAAGACCGTCGATGACGCCCGCATCCGCATGGCCGTGGCCGCTGGCTGCCACGAACTGGGCGAGAACAAGGTCCAGGAGGCACAACGCAAGGCCGAGGCCATGGCCGACCTGGGCGTGCACTGGTCGGTGATCGGCCACCTGCAGACCAACAAGGCGCGCTACGTGGCGCGCTTCGCCAGCGAGTTCCAGGCGCTGGACAGCCTGCGCGTGGCCGAGGCCCTGCAGCAGCGCCTGCAGCTGGAAGACCGCATGCTGGATGTATTCGTACAGGTCAACACCTCGGCCGAACCCAGCAAGTACGGACTCGAACCCGACGCGGTCGGGGACTTCGTGCAGCAGCTGCCGGCCTTCGATCGCCTGCGCGTGCGCGGCCTGATGACCCTGGCCGTGTTCACCCCGGAGGTCGAGCGCGTGCGCGCCTGCTTCGTGCGCCTGCGCGAACTGCGCGACCAGCTGCAGTGCTCTGCGCCCGCCGGCCTCGACCTCTCGCAGCTGTCGATGGGCATGTCCGGTGACTTCGAAGTGGCGATCGAGGAAGGCGCCACCGTGGTCCGCGTCGGCCAGGCCATTTTCGGCGCCCGCGCCACCCCGGACAGTTTCTACTGGCCCACCAGCGGAGCACCGGCATGAAGCACGCGGTGGTCCTGCAGCACGTTGCCTTCGAGGATCTCGGCACCCTGAAGCCGCTGCTGCTGGCACAGGGCTGGCAGCTGAAGGTGCTGCAGGCCGGTGTCGACCCGCTCGACGATGCCGAAGCGGCCGACCTGCTGGTCGTGCTGGGTGGCCCGATCAGTGCCAATGACACAGAAACCTATCCCTTCGTCACCGACAGCATCGCCCTGCTGCAGCGTCGCCTGCAGCAGCAGCGGCCAACCCTGGGCATCTGCCTCGGCGCGCAGCTGATGGCGCGCGCGCTCGGCGCCAGCGTCGTTGCCAGTGGCGGCAAGGAGATCGGTTTCGCGCCACTGCTGCTCACCGATGACGGCCAGCGCTCGCCCCTGCAGGCCCTGCAGGGCATTCCGGTACTGCATTGGCACGGTGAAAGCTTCGAACTCCCGCCGGGCGCACGCCGCCTGGCCAGCACGCCCGCCTGCCGCCACCAGGCATTTGCCATCGGTCAGCACGCGCTGGCCCTACAGTGCCATCCGGAGCTGGACGCGCGCCAGTTCGAACGCTGGCTGATCGGCCACACCCTGGAACTGGCCCTGGCCGGCATCGACCCGAACGACCTGCGTGCGCAGGCGCGCCGCTACGGTGCACCACTGGCAGCCGCCGCCACCGCAATGTTCGACCACTGGCTGCAGGATCTGCCGGAGATGCCACGATGAATTACCGGTTGCAGGTCTACCGCCACGGCGCCTACTGGGGCCACTTCGACTGCAGCGGGCCCGATGCCCTGCAGCGCCTGGACGCCATCGCGGCGCAGCTGCCTGCCGAGCAGGGCTTCCTGCTGAAGCGGCAGAAAGGTATCGGCGAGGAGCGCATCCTGTCCAGCAACGCTGACGGCCTGCGCGTGCTCGCCGCGCAGATCCAGTACCGCGACCTCTGACCCGTTTGGGGGCATGCCGGCCAACGGCTGGCGGGTCCATCACTGGCTGATGGCCACCCATGGATGCAAATGATTCTCTTTTGCTGTAAGGTGCTGCCGCTGCCCTTGCCGCCGCGGGCTGTTCCCTTTCCCAGTTGTCGCCCGCCCCGTGTCCACGCCTGTCGAACCGACGGATGTCGCGCAGCTGTGCGCGGCCCATTACCGGCCGCTGCACGCCCATGTCCGTCGCAAACTCCCGCAACGCTGCGACGCCGATGACGTCGTCCAGGAAACCTGGCTGCGTATCGTCAAAGTCGCCGCCAGCGGCCTGCTGAGCAATGGCCGCGCCTATCTGTATCGCGTTGCCCACAATCTGATCGCCGACCACTACCGGCAGCGTCAGCGCCGGCGCGAAGAGGCGCTGGACGACACCCAGCTGCATGCCCTCGTCGATCCTGCGCCGCTGCCGGACCAGCGCCTGCTCGACGCCGAACAGCTGCGTCATCTCGATGCGATCATCGCCGCGCTGCCACCGCGCTCGCGCCAGGTGTTCCTGCTCGCCCGTGTCGAGCAGATGGCCCTGGCCGAGATCGGGCGCCAGCTCGGCATCAGCCGGCAGACCGCGCACGGCCATCTGCTGCGCGCCCTGGTCGCCCTGCAGCAGGTGCCGGGCGCATGAGCCAGGACACCATCGCACGCGAAGCCGCCCGCTGGTGGCTGGACGGGCACGACGGCGACCGCGATGAGAACGCGTTCAATCAGTGGTGCCAGGCCGATCCACGCCATGCCCTGCAGTACCAGCATCTGCAGCAGCTGTGGCAGGCCGGGGCGAACACCCCCAGCCTGCAACGCCAGCAGCAACGCAGACGGCGCCGCCACCTGGGTGAAGCCGGTATTGCGGTGCTGCTGCTGTGCGCGCTTGGTCTTTACAGCCGCCCTGCCGCGACGCCGGCCGCGCAGGTGCTGCGCACCGCCGCTGGCGAAATCCGCGACGAAGCGCTGCCGGACGGTTCGCATGTCCTGCTGTCGCCGGGCAGCGAAGTGCATGTGCGCGTCGATGGGCAACATCGCCAGCTGCAGCTGCAACGCGGCCAGGCCTGGTTCAAGGTCGCCGCCGACGCCCGCCGGCCCTTCCAGGTGCATACGCCGCATGGCACCGTCACCGCGCTGGGTACCGCCTTCGACCTTGCCGTGCAGGACACCAGCAGCGTGGTCACGGTCACCGAGCATCGCGTCCGCGTGGAAGGCGGCAGCGGCAACCTGCAGGCCGTCGAAGGGCAGCAGCTGCGCTTCGATGGCCAGACCTTGGCCCTCCCCCACGCCACCGATGCAGGTGCATTGGCCTGGCGCGAGCGTCGTCTGCACTGGGTGTCCGCTCCGCTCGCCGAAGTGACCCAGGGCCTGGATCGCTGGCATGGCGGGCACACCTGGATTGTCGGCGCGCGCCTGCGCCAGCAGCCGGTCACCCTGCTCGGCAACGCCGACGGCGCGGCCGGCAATCGCGACCAACTGGCTTCACAGCTGCACGTACGCGTGCTGCGCCTTGGCGCGGGCGTGCAGGTCTGGCTGCCGCCGCGCAGGGAGCATCGCGATGCACCCTGACATCAGGCCCACCCTCGCGTCTTCCCAGGATAACGACGCTCTGCGTCAGCCCCTGGAGCCCCCGATGCTGTGCCCCCGCCCCCTTGTCCTTGCCCTGTCGCTGGCCTGCGCCAGCACCGCTCCGCTGCTGCCCACCAGCGCCCTCGCGCAGGCCGCCACCCGCACCTATGACCTGCCCGCCCAACCGCTGCCTGCCGCGCTGGATGCGTACAGCCGCCTGACCGGCATCGATCTGGTCGTTGCCGCGGCGCTTCCCGCCGGCCACGCCGCGCCGGCGCTGCGCGGCGATTTCGACGATGCGCAGGCCCTGTCGCGCCTGCTGGCCGGCAGTGGCCTGCGCCCACGTTTCATCGATGCACGTCGTGCCACCCTGGAACCGGCGCCCGCTGATCGCAGCGATGGCAGCCGCCGTACCGGGCCACTGCGCGTGCAGGGTGACACCGCGCATGGCCAAGCACCAGGCAACGGTGCCAGCCAGTACGTGCCCGCCACCCGCGATGGCTTCGCTCCCGCTGTAGGCAGTGAGCGGGTGGCGATGGCCGAGCGCCAGGATGGCAACAGCCTGCTGCGCTCGATGCCCGGAACCCACAGCTTCCATTCGCGCAGCCAGCCCGGCCTGCAGGTCAACATCCGCGGCATGACCGGCGCCGGCCGGGTCAACACCATGATCGACGGTGTCACCCAGACCTTCCGCAACAACGCCGGCCATGGATCGGGTGGCCCGTTCGCCTACGTCGATCCGTTCCTGCTGGCCGGCGTGGACGTGCAGCGCGGCGCGGTCGCCGGTGGCGATGGCGCCGGTACGCTGGCCGGCAGCGCCAACTTCCGCACCCTGGACATCGACGATCTGCTCGGCGAAGGCCGAGACTGGGGCCTGCGGGCAGGCTACCGGCATGGCAACAACGGCTATGGCAACGGCCGCACCTTTGCCGGCGCCTGGCGCCACAGCGAGGACGGCGGTGACCGCCAGTTCGGCCTGTTGGCCGCTGCCAGCAGCAGCCGCAGCGGCGACTACGCGACGTCGCGCGGGCAGACCAACAAGGCCGACCCCGGCAGCCAGCAGCCCAGCAGCTGGCTGCTGAAAGCGCGCCTGCAGCCCAGCGACCAGCATCGGCTCGACCTGAGCCACATGCGTTACGAAAACGACTTCTACCACAACTACCCGTGGCAGATTTCCGCACGCAACCAGCGCGCCAGCTACCACTACACGCCGTACTCCCCGTGGATCGACCTGCGTGCGACCTTTGCCAGCAACAAGACCCGGCTGTTCTACCCGCCGGTGGAGGACTCCAGCTACATCGGCCGCCGTACCCACAGCAGCCTGAGCAGCTGGACCCTCGACAACACCAGCCGCTTCGACATCGGCGCGCTGCAGGCGCGCTGGAACACCGGCATCAAGCACCAGTCGGACATCTTCGTGGCCGACACGCCGACCCTGCGCGGCGCCAACCCGCAGGGGCGCAGCCAGCTCGACAGCGTGTTCAGCACGCTGGAACTGCAGTACGACATCTATGCACTGACCGCGGGCCTGCGCCAGGACCGCTATGGCATCCGTGGCCATATCCCCGCCTGTTCCGATGTGCCGGGCCAGTGCGCGGAGATCAACGGCGGTGACATCGATGTGCGCCGCACCGAGCGTGCACTCAGCCCCAGCCTGGCGGTCTCTCTGCAGGCCACCGACTGGCTGCAGCTGTTCGCCGAAGTCTCGCGCACCTCGCGGCCGCCGAGGGTGCAGGAAATGTTCTTCGAGAAGATTCCGCTGGAGGGCATGAGCGATGCCGATGGCGTAGGTGCCAATCCGTTCCTGCGCCGCGAGCGCTCGCGCAACCTGCAGTTCGGCGCCAACCTCAGCACCGACTCGCTGCTGGTTGACGGCGACCTGGCCCAGCTGCGCATCACCCGCTTCGACAACCGCATCCGCGACTACATCAAGCCGCAGTACCTGCTGATCGTGCATCCGCCGGAAGTGGCGCCGTTCGTGGTGCCGATCGACAACGATCCGCAGCTCAATGCCTGGACCGATACGCTGGATGCCGACGATTTCAGTACCACCACGCGCTGGATGAACCACCAGGGCATCGTGCGCATGCGCGGCATCGAGCTGGAGGCGCACTACGCCAGCGAGCACTACCACGCCACCCTCAGCTGGACCCGCTCGCAGACCAGCGCGCCGGCCATCGAGTTCGTCAATCTGGAAGACATCACCGCCCTGCCCGACCGCTACTGGACGCTGGATGTGGGCGGCCGCTGGTGGCAGCAGCGCGTGCAGGCCGGCCTGCGCGCCGAGTATTCCGGTCCCACCGAGGAAGGCTACGACTTCTTCCAGACCCGCAAGACCGGCGGCACCGGCGTGCTGCTGGACTTCTACGCCAGCTTCAAGCCCCAGCCCAACACCACGCTGTGGCTGAACATCGAAAACCTGCAGAACAAAGCCTATGACAACAATGCCTCGATCGACAGCATCTTCAGCCCGATCCTGGACCGCGGCAACGGCCGTGGCCGCACCGTCTCGATGGGCGTCACTGTGGCGTTCTAGCCGCCGTTGGCTGCTGCTGTGCCTGCTTGCGCTGACCTCCCTGGCCAGCGCACGGCCGATGCCCGGCACGGTGATCGACCTCGCCAGCGGCCAGCCGCTGGACGAGTCCATGTTCATCCAGCGTGCGGCCGGCGCCCCGCGACTGCTGCTGGGCGAGCGTCATGACCTTGCAGGCGACCATGCCGCCCAGCGCTGGTTGCTGCAGGCACTGCACCAGCAGCGCCCGCAGGGGGCGCTGGTGATGGAGATGATCGCCAGCGAACGCCAGCCGCGGTTGCAGCGAGTACAGCGTTGGCTGGCCAAGGGCAATCACGCCGACGGCTCACGCCTGCAGGAACTGCTGGACTGGGATGCGCGCTGGCCGTGGGCCGCCTACGGCGGGCTGGTGCAGGACGCCGCAGCTGCGGGCATTGCGCTGGTCGGCGGCAACCTGTCGCGCGCCGAGGTCAACCGCCTGCTGGCCTCTACAGAACCGGTAGCATTTCCGGTTGCTGCGGCTCGGCAACGGTTGTCGGCGGTGGTGCTGGCGCAGCATGCGGACGCAGCACCGATGCTGGACGGGATGCTGGCCGTACAGTACGCCCGCGATCGCCGCATGGCACAGGTACTGACCGATGCGCCGGCCCCGGCGCTGCTGGTCGCCGGGCGCTGGCATGTGCTGCGCGGCACCGGCGTGCCGGGCCATCTGCCACCGGGTACCCCGGCGCTGGTGATCGTGCTGGCGTCTCCAGGCGAACAGGTCGATGCCACCGATGCCGACCTGCTGTGGGTGCTGGGCGATGACTGAGCGTGGCCACCACTGGCAGGCCGTTGTTATCAGCATCGGCCTGCACCTGCTGCCCTTGCTGCTGCTGGTGCACTGGGTGGCGACGCCGCCTGCGCTGCCACCACCGGAACAGGACGTGCGCATCAGCCTGCGCCTGCTGGCACCGGCCACGCCGCCGCAACCGGTGGAGGAACGCCAGGCCGACACGCCCAGCCAGGCTCAGCAGGCACGTGCATCGCAGCCGACGAAATCGCCCCCACCGCCCACCCCCACCGCAGCACGCGAGGGTGAGCTGGCGGCCAGCGAGGCCGGTGGCCGTGGCCGGCAGCCGCTGCCGATCGCCCCGCCTGCGGCCGCGACCGATGCAAGTCCCGCACCGGCATCGATCACGGCCGCTCCGCCCGCTCCAGACGCGCCCCCTGCGGACTTCCAGGCCGGCGCCGCCAGCGACCAGTGGGAAGCCCGCCTGATGGCGCGGCTGGAGCGTTACCGCTACTACCCTGCCGCCGCGCGCTCACGACGCCAGCAGGGCACGGCCTGGGTCAGGGCCAGCATCGACCGTGAGGGGCGGCTGCTGGCGCTGCGGCTGGAGCAGTCCAGTGGCCAGCCGATGCTGGATGACGCCGCGCTGCAGACCTTCCGCCGCGCGCAGCCACTGCCGCCCATTCCTGCTGAACTGAAGGCGCCGCAGGAACTGGTGGTACCGGTGGAGTACTACCTGCGCTAGACGCCCCAGGCCTCGTATGGATGACCGGGATTGCGCAGCAGTCTGCGACCTCAACTCCGGTTGAGGTCAAACACATCCGACGCAACAGAGTAGACCGGCACGCGCAACGATCGCGGTCCCTCGTCGCGTCACGTCCACGCCGGATCGGCAGTGAAATCGATGGTCAGCCAGAACGTGCTGCCGCGGGCATCCAGCCGCACCGCGATCTCATCACGCATGGCATCGACCTCGCCCACCGAGCCCAGCGGTGTCGCCGGGTCGGCAAGCACATGGATCTCGATGAAACGCATCCGCCCCATCTTCGCCACGTGGCTGGTGAAGCCGGCATAGCCGCGCTCGGCCACGAACGCCTGCATCACCCGCTGCACGCGCCGGTCCAGGTCATCCGGCGCCACCTGCAGCACCTCACCCATGGCCTTCCACGCGCTGCGCGCCGGCACCGGCAGTACCGCCAGGCTGATCAACGCCAGCACGATCGAATCCAGGTACGGCACCCAGTGGTGCCACTGGCCGCCGTGCAGCACCAAGGCCAGCACGAAGGCCAGCACCACGGCCAGGCTCATCAATCCGCCCAGCAGCCAGCCACGCACGTCCAGCCACAGCAACGCCGAGCGAAGATGCCGCGCCCGCTGCGCGACGAACACGGCCATTGCCAGGTTGCTGGCACTCAGCAACGCCGCCCACCACAGCGCGGGCCCGAACTTCACTTCGTGCCCGCCCGTGGTCAATCCAATCACCGCGTTGGCCAGCGCGTACACGCAGGCCAGCGACAGGATCACCCCACCGAGTGCCTCGACCATCGGCTCCAGGTGCCAGTAACCGTACTGGAAGCGCGGGCTCTGTTCCCGCGCCACCAGCCGCAGTACCGACAACGACACCAGCGTCAAGGCAACGTCGACCAGGCTGTAGACACCATCGAACAGGATGGCCTGCGACCCCACCAGCAGGCCACCGATGAAGCCGACCGCGCTGACCGCAATGGTCACCCCGATCGAGAACTTCAGGATGCGTTGCTCGCGCGCGGTATCCATCGTTCGCCGAAGGGCCGACCGTCGCCGGTCAGGCCTTCAGCACCTCCACCCTGTACGACGTCTCATCGCCCTCGTGCTCGATGATCAGCCCGTGCACGTCCGACTCGAAGCCCGGGAAACGGGCATTCTGCTCGCGGGCGATGCGCAGCGACTGGATGATCGGCTCGTCGCTGTCGCCGAAGCGTTCGCCCGGCATGATGGTCGGGATGCCCGGCGGGTACGGCACCAGCATGGTGGCGGCGATGCGGCCGCTGAGCTGCTCGATGTCGACCCGCTCGATCTCGCCCTTCACCAGGTGATTGTAGGCGTCGGCCGGGGTCATCACCGGGGTCGGCAGGTCCACGTACATTTCGCGCATCACCTTGGCCACCGAGAATTCCTGGTTGAACGCGTGCAGCGCATCGCACAGGTCACGCAGGCCCCAGCCGGCATAGGCATTGGGGTAGTCAGCGGCCAGCGACGGCAGTGCCTGGCTCAGCGGCGCGTTGCGGTCATACAGTTCCTTGAACGCCATCAGCTCGGTGACCAGCGTGCTCCACTTGCCCTTGGTGATGCCCATCGAGAACAGGAACAGCACCGAGTACAGGTTGGTCTTCTCCACGGTGATGCCGCGGCCCCACAGGAATTTGCTCAGCACCGCCGCCGGGATGCCCAGCTTGCCCATGCTGCCGTCCATCGCCAGCCCCGGGGTCAGCAGGGTTACCTTGATCGGGTCGATCAGCACATAGTCGTCAACCAGGTTCTCGAAGCCGTGCCAGTGCGCATCCGGCTGCAGGTACCACTCCTCGCGCTTGGCCACCAGCGGTGCCGGCGTATCGCCCTTGTCCAGGCTGCGCTCGACCTTGGTGGGCTGCCACACGCTGAACCACCAGTCGTCGCGGCCGAGGTCATCGCGCACGTGCAGCATCGCGCGGCGGAAGGCGATCGCCTCGTCATGCATCTCCTGCACCAGCGAGCGACCCGCATCGCCCTCCATCATCTTCGAAGCCACGTCACAGGCCGCGATCACCCCGTAATGCGGGCTGGTCGAGGTATGCATCATGAACGACTCGTTGAAGCGCTCGGCGTCCAGGTTGCGCTGCGCGGAGTTGCGCACGTGGATCATCGAGGCCTGCGAGAACGCGGCCAGCAGCTTGTGGGTCGAATGGGTGGTGAAGATGATCGCATCCTGCTCACGCGGCTTGCCCTTGGCCATGCCGTAGTGGTTCTCGTAGAACGGATGGAACGCGGCATAGGCGTACCAGGCTTCGTCGAAGTGCAGGAAGTCGACCGCGCTGCCGATCTCGTCGGCGATCTTCTCAGCGTTGTAGCACAGGCCGTCGTAGGTCGAGTTGGTCACCACCGCGATGCGCGGCTTGGAGCCGGCCTGGTAGGCCTTGCTGGCCAGCGGGTTGGCGGCGATGCGCTGCTGCAGCGATTCCGGCGTGAACTGGTCCAGGCTGATTGGCCCGATGATGCCGTGCGCGTTGCGGCTGGGGGTGAAGTACACCGGCACCGCACCGGTCATGATCAGCGCGTGCAGCAGCGACTTGTGGCAGTTGCGGTCGACGAACACCACGTCGCCACGCGCCACCGTACCGTGCCACACGATCTTGTTGGCGGTGGAGGTGCCGTTGGTGACGAAGAAGGTATGGTCGGCACCGAAGTTGCGCGCCGCCTCGTTCTCGGCGTCCTTGATCGGGCCGGTATGGTCGAGCAGCGAGCCCAGCTCCGGCACCGATATCGACAGATCGCTGCGCAGGGTGTTCTCACCGTAGAACTGGTGGAAGGCGCGGCCGACCGGCGACTTGGTGAACGCCACGCCGCCGGCATGGCCCGGCGTGTGCCAGGAGTAGTTCGACTCGGCCGCATGGTGGATCAGGGCCTTGAAGAACGGCGGCAGCAGGTTCTTCATGTAGTCTTCGGCCGCGCGCATGACCTGCCGCGAGATGAAGCTCTTGGTGTCTTCGAACAGGAAGATGAAGCCGTGAATGTACTTGAGCAGCTTGCTCGGCACCTTCTCGATGGTGCGGCGCTCGCCGTACAGGAACACCGGCAGGTTGGCGCGGCGCGCGCTCTGCTCACGCAGGAACGCGGTCAGGCGCTGGAACTCGCCATCCACCTCTTCGCTGCCATCGATCGAGATCAGAACCGCCGAGGCCGCCACGTAGGTGCGGGCACCGGCGCGGGCATCGTCCAGGTTCAGCCCGCACAGCACGCGCTGGTCGTTGCTGCGCAGCTCTTCCACCAGCGCACGGATCAGGATGCCGCCGATGCGCGGCGATTCGTAGTCGTTGTCGATGACAATGACCGGATAGTCCAGGGACTTGAAGTACACGTTGATTCTCCTTGTCTAACTCAGGAACGCTGGGCGCCGGCGCTGATCGCCGAGGCCTCGCGGGCGCGCTGCCGCTGCTGGCGGCGCTCCTCGCTGAAGAAGGGATAGAACACGGTGATGAACAGCACGAACAGGAAGGCGTACTGCACGATGGTTCCCGACGAACCGTAGATCGCCCACAGGCAGTACACGACGGTCAGGCTGGTCAGGGTCCAGAACGCTCCGGTGTGGACCAGCGTGTGCGAACGCTCGACCACGAAGTAGCACGCCACGCACGAGTAGATGTAAGGCAGCAGCGTCAGTACCACCGCCGCCGACGTGATCACGTCGAACTGCGCGGACGCGGTTTCCGAGGTGGAGGTGACCAGCACGGCCAGGGTCATCAGCACGGCCACGATCAGCACGCCCTTGACCGGAACGTCATCCTTGTTGGTCTTGCTGAAGATGCTCGGGAACAGGCCGTCATCCGACGCCGCCTTGGCGCTCTGCGCGGTCAGCAGGATCCAGCCGCCCAGCGAACCGGCAGCACCGATGAAGGCGCACAGGCTGACCAGCGCACCGCCCCAGCCACCGACCGCCTTGGCCGCGGCCAATGCGAACGGGGCATCGGAGGTCTGCAGTTCACCGTTGGGCACCATGCCCATGATCACCGAGGAACTGGCGATATAGGCGATGGCAGCCAGGAACACGCCCGCCAGCGTGGCCCGGGCCACGTTCTTTTCCGGGTTCTCGACCACGCCGGCGGTCACCGAGGCCGATTCGACGCCGATGAAGGCCCACAGGGTCAGTGCCGCGGCGCTGGAGATCGCGCCGAAGTTCGACTCACCGGACACGTTGTAGGCGCCCTTGAAGATGTCGGCATCGAAGAAGAACCAGCCGAAGATGGCGATGCCCAGGATCGGCACCAGCGCGAAGCTGGTGGTGACCGTCTGCACGCGGCTGACGAAGGCCGGGCCGATCATGTTGGCGAAGCTCAGCGCCCACACCAGCACCAGCACCGCGATGCAGCGCACCAGCGGTTCGGACAGGATCGGGAAGAAGTAGCTGAAGTACCCCACCGCGGCGATCGGGATGGCGACGTTGCCGATCCAGTTGGCGAACCAGTAGATGGTGTTGGTCTGGAAGCCCATGTACGGCCCGAACCAGTCACGCGCGTAGGCATAAGGACCGCCCGCCTTCGGTGCCAGCTTGCCCAGCTTGGCGAACACGAACGCCAGCAGCAGCGCGCCGGCAGTGGTGATCAGCCAGCCCCAGATCGAGGCGGTGCCGATCTTGGCCAGGCTGGACGGCAACAGGAACACACCCGAGCCCATCATGTTGCCGGCGACGAGGAAGGTGGCTCCGACCACCCCGATTTTCTTTGCTTCTGCCATGACAATCTCCTGTACTGGCATGAGCCCGGTGCGACCGGGCGTGGGGACGGTTGCGCTGGCGTACGGCCGCTGGCGCTTACTTGATGAAGTTGTATTGCAGGCTGCCCTGCACCCGGACCGTGTCGCCGCGTGTGCCGCCCTGCTGTTCCAGGCGGCCGTACAGCAGCTCCATGCCCATCGTCCACGAGGGCGCCGGGCTCCAGATCAGGTTGAACACCCCGTAGCGACTCTGCCGGAACGCGTCGGCCGCCAGTGCCGCATTCCGCTCCAGGGTCAACTGGCCGAAGATCAGGTTCGAACGCCACAGCTCGGACCAGTAATGGGTGTAGCCCACGAAGCCACCGTGCAGGTCCAATGCATCCAGGCGGCCATCGGCGCCGACCACGGCATCCAGCCCCGAGCCGGTCAGGTCGGCGGTGTAGCGACTGAGGCCGCGGCCACCCAGGGCACCAAACAACACCAGGTCGCGCTCGCCCACCGAGGCCGAGCCACTGAGCTGCAGGCCGCCGGCCATGCGCCGGTCGCGCTCGCCATCGCCGTCATAGGCCAGGCTGCGCGCCACCGCGCCCAGTTGCAGATGGCCCCAGTCACGCTCCATGCGCGCGGTCACCGTCACATCGGGCAACCGGTTCACTGCGGCTCGTTCCTCGGCGGCGCCGGCCAGTTCGGTCTTCGGGTCTTCGGCCGCCACGGTCAGGGTGTTGCCCTTGCCCATCGCGAAGCTGTGGTGGATGCCCGCCACCAGCAGATAGCCGGCGCCGCCCGGTCCTGCAAAATCCAGCGTGTCGGGCAGGCTGTCCGGGTCCATGAAGCTGGAGTAGCCGTAGCCGGCGTAGGTATTGCCGAGCTGGCCATAGGCATGGCGCAGCCGGAACTCATAACCGTCGCTGCTGCCGAAGAAGTCGTTTTCCAGATAGAAGCGCAGATTGCCGTGCGTGGTCGGTCGCCGCGCTTCAAAACTGAAGCGCGTCTGCTTCGCATGGATGTTGAAGTTGGACACGTCGCGATGACTGCCCCCCACCGGCATCGACGAGGGAATGAACTGGTCTTCGTCACCTGCCGCGCGCGAATCGGCAATGGCGTCGAGCTTGGCGTAGCCCCCGATGCGGATCACCGTGTCGGTCCCCGGAATGGCAAAGAAGCCCTTCAGATCGGGGTCGGTCGGGCCCGCCGCACTGTCTGGACGCGATGCCGCGGTGGATGGGTCGGCCACGGATTCGCGTTGCGGCAGCACCGGCTGTGCCACGCCCGGCACCTGGGTACGATGGATTACATCGGCCGTGGCCGCGGGTGCAGTACCAGGCGCTACAGGCGCTGCCGGCATCTGCGCCAACGCAGGCGCAGGCGTTGCGTCGCGTTGTTCAAGCCGATCCAGGCGCTGCTGCATGCCTTCCAGCGCCTGCCGCATGGCGGCAATCTCGCGCCGCAGTGCCTGCGTATCCTCCGCATCGTGCTGTTGCGCATACGCTGGCGTGATCGCCAGTGCACCCAGACACGCCAGACTCAGTACCGCCACACGCATTGCATCCTCCCCGGACGAACACTCGCATCACGTTCCCGGAGCGCACGCATGCGCCACCCTGGCCTCGCGTTGCCGTTGCTGGAAATGCAGGTACTGCGTCGACGACACCGGTCAGCCTGCGCGTGGCAGGCAACAGAACGATGACACTGTCCTGCCTGCCCCCATGTCGACTCCATCAAGGCCGCGCTGCCAGAGAGGTGGCGACCGCAGCGGTCTGGGTAACAAGCAGAGGGTGAGAGTGTCGTGAATGGCTGTGCCGCGCTGCCCGTATCGGGGCAGCTTCGGCGCGGCATCCATGGCGCGTTGACGCTGTATTCCATGCGTCACAGGCTAATCCGCCTGTCGTTTTTGGCCTTGATTGGAATCAAGGCGCGAGGCTTGACCTCAGTCACGATTCAGACGTGACGAAGAACAGGTGCTGCGCAGGTGGATGTGCCCGCCTGCGCCGCTGAACGCAGCAGGCCCGCATGTCACCATGCGGGCCTGCGGTTCACGTCATGCGATGCGGGTTCGATCAGCGCGGGCCCAGCACCGTCTGCAGGTCATCCCCCTGCGGCAGGCCGGCGCGACGCTGCACCTGGCCCTGCGCGTCCTGGAACAGAATGCCCGGCGTGCCCTGGAAGCCCATTTCGATCATCAACACCTGGTTGGCATCGAGTTTGCCAGCGATCTCGCGGCTGATGCTTGGCAGTGCCTTGATGCCACCGCGGTCGAACTGGTGCTCGTTCTCCAGCAGGGCCGCGCTCGGGTCACGCGCCGACAGGATGGCTGCGGCCTTGGCCGGGCTGTCCTCGCGGATTACGCCGACCATGATGTGGCGCAGCTGCACCTTGCCTGCATCGACCCATGGGCGGGCCGCTTCCCAGAACTTGTGGCAGTACGGGCAATTGGCATCGCTGAAGGTATAGACCACCCGCGGTGCGTCGGCCTTGCCATCACGCACCCACGCGCTGGCCTCCAGCTTGGTCCACATCTTGGCCGACATCGGTGCAGCGACCAGCTTTTCCACGGCCTCGGCAGCCACGTCGTTGCCTTCGGCATCGAACAGGCTGCCGACCAGCACGTGCTTGCCGTCGGCGGTGACGTAGGCAGCAGCCGGCTGCTGCCCCCCCACCACACCGGCGAAGCCACGCAGTCCACCCGGCGCATCGAACTCGGCAACGACCTCGAAGCCGTGTTTTTCGATGCCCTTCAACACTGCGGGACGGTCACCCTTGGCAGCGGTCGGAGCGCTTGCGGCCGGTGCCGCCGCAGTCTTGCCTGGCGGAGTCTGGGCCTGGCTGCAGGCGGCCAATGCCAGCATGACCGGCAACAACAGCAACGCCGGGGCGGTGCGCAGGGAAGTCGACAACATGGGAACTCCGTAGTGAGATGCTCGCGCAGGCTACCGCAGCCGGCGCAGTTTGTGTTCAAGACCGGCCGCGGTCAGTTCGCCCAGGTGCAGTTCACGCAGGCGCCCGTCGGCATCGAAGAAGAGGGTCGAAGGATAGGCCTGCACGCCCAGCTCGGTTGATGCGGCCGCGTCATCGTCCAGCAACACGTTTCCCAACACCAGCCGCTCGTCGGCGAGAAAACCCTGAACCTCATCCAGGGTTTCGCCTTGATTGAGGAATACGAACTGCACATCGGCATGCGCCTGTTGCGCCGCGGCCAGCACCGGCATTTCCCGGCGGCAGGGGCCACACCATGTGGCCCACAGATTCAGCACCAGCGGCGAGCCGCGGAACTGCTGCAGGTTAACCGGGCTACCCTGCAGATCCGTCACCTGCATCGTCGGCAATGGCATCTGCCGCTCCTGCCACAGCGACAACAACTGGCTCCCTCCAGACCAGAGCAGTACGCCGACCAGGGCCGCTGTCAGCACCGGCGCACGCAACGCGGGCCACCGGCGCAGGCGCCACAGACCCCACGCAAGCCCCGCCAACAGCACCACCACCAAGTGATAGCCACCATCGGTGATCTGAAGAATGCTCCACGGCGCGCCACGATACAGCGCGAAATTCAGTGCCACGAAACTGATGCGACCACACAGAAGGCCGATCAGAAGCATGTCCAGCACCATGCTGGCAGCCGAGGGCAGCGGTTCCGGGCCGGCTCCGCGTGGCCACAGGCGGGCAACCGCCATGGCCAGCGCGCTGCATACAAGAATCAATACCACCGGCATCGGAACCGGCCCAACGCTCGACATCAACCCACCTGTTCAATCATTCAACCACTTCATGGTCGAAGCGTCGCGCCCAGGTTGCAAGCGCCACTGCAGCATGAGGCCTCACGCGGCGCTTCGTCCCAACTGCACACCCGTCGGCGCCTGCAATCCGCGCAGGCTGCCTGCGACCGAAGGCATCAGCGGCCGCTCGCGCCGCTTGCAGTTGACGTGGCGGCGATAGTTGGCCGGCGTCATGCCCACGATGCGAAGGAACAGGCGCCGGAACGCGCTCTGGTCGGCATAGCCCACTCCCCAGGCCACTTCGTCGATACCAGCGCCCTGTTGCAGCAAGGTCTGCGCCTTGGCGATGCGCAGCCGCTGGCAATACTCGATGGGCCGCAGACCGGTGGCCCGGAGGAAGCGTCGCTGCAGCGTCCGCGGTTCCAGCCCGGAAACCTCACAGATCGCGGCCAGGGTGGCGCCACGTGCTGCGGTGGTGTGCAGCCAGCGCTGCGCCTTCAGTACGTCGCGATCACCATGCGCGAAATTGGCGCTGAAGCGCTCCAGATCCTGCTGCACCCCATCCGGCACCGTGATGCCCAACTGTTGCGCCACAGCGCTGGCCACGCCCTGTCCATGCAGCCGGTACAGCAGCCGAAGACCCAGGAAGCGCCACGCCTGCGACCCGCCTACGGTCAGCAGGTCGCCGTCATCGACCAGCGCACGCTCGCTCGGCACCCAGCTCACGGCCTGCGCCTGCAACCCCGGGTGCCGCCCCAGATCAGGCCCGCTGACCGTTCGCCCGGCCAGCAGGCCCGCACGCGCAAGAACGCTCACGCCTTCGCTGGCTGCAGCCAGCAGGCTGCCACCGTCATAGTGGGCACGCAGCCAGTCCAACACGACTTCTTCGGCGCGCAGGCAGGTGCCGGGACTGATCTGCCCGGGAACTGCGATCACCGCAGGAATGGCGGCATCGAGCATCTCCGCACCGGCGATGCGGTGCACACCGGTCTGACTGGCGGGTACGATCCAGCGCGTGACCAGCACACGCTTGAACGGCCGGCGCTGTTGCTGGGCCAGGCGATTTGCGACATGAGCCATCTCAGCCAGTACGGAAGCGGCAGACGGATCGCCCCCCGGGTACTCGACCACCGCGACCTCGACGAATCCCTCGTTCCTGATTCCATCCACAGACCACCTCCTCGGTTTGTTACAGGCCATCGAACGGCCGGTTCAGGCGAAGGGTAGGAACTGGTCCAGCGGCGGGGCTATGAAGAAAGTTGCAAAGTGCGCTGAATACGCACTTCCGGGCCAGGTCTTGACCCTTGACCAGACTCCAGGCTTCACAATGACCGGCAGCACCTGCAGGAATCCGCCATGAACATTGGACAACTGGCCCGCCAGGCTGGCGTGCCGATCGACACCGTCCGCTACTACGAACGGCAGCAGCTGCTGCCGACGGCGGTGCGCTCGGCCGGTGGCTACCGCATCTTCGGCGAGGCGGACCTGCGCAGGTTGCGCTTCATCCGCCGCGCCAAAGCGCTGGGCTTCAGCCTGGACGAGATCGGCGAACTGCTCGCGCTCAGTGATCGTCACTCGCAGGACATGGGCAGCGTGCGCGATACCGCACAGGCCCGCCTGCAGGACATCGCGCAACGGATGGCCGAACTGCAGCGCATGCACGCTGCGCTTTCGCAGCTGGTCGACGCGTGCCCCGGGCATGGTGCGCTGGATCAATGCCCGATCCTGGCGGCGCTGACCGGCAACAACGCATAGCCACGGCGACAGGAATCTGCCGCGCAGCGTGCGTGAAGAAAAGTGCAACAAATGCTTGCCAACCCCCTGGGGCAAGGCTATTATTTCGCTCCTCAGCGACGTGGGGCCATAGCTCAGCTGGGAGAGCGCCTGCATGGCATGCAGGAGGTCAGCGGTTCGATCCCGCTTGGCTCCACCAATCTTTCGGCATTAGGCCGTCGAAAGGTCGCTAAAGAACATTGATGAGAATTGCGTCCCCATCGTCTAGAGGCCTAGGACATCACCCTTTCACGGTGGCGACCGGGGTTCGAATCCCCGTGGGGACGCCACTCATCACGAACAACGAGGACCCGGCCGATAACCGGGTCTTTTTTGTTCACCGCCTACCGGCATTCAGGTTGTGGCGTTGCGGTTCCCCTGCCCTTGTGGCTTCGGTTGAACCGGAACGAAAAAAGTTGAAAAAAGGCTTCCACAAACGTGAACACGCAGGTATGATAGGCGGCTCGGTAACACGGGGCCATAGCTCAGCTGGGAGAGCGCCTGCATGGCATGCAGGAGGTCAGCGGTTCGATCCCGCTTGGCTCCACCACTTTCGACATTAGGCCGTCGAAAGTTCTACAACTTGAAGTTTTCGTGCGTCCCCATCGTCTAGAGGCCTAGGACATCACCCTTTCACGGTGGCGACCGGGGTTCGAATCCCCGTGGGGACGCCAGTTTCAAACGGACTCTGCTCCCGGCAGATCATCCGCGGTTTCATTGGGGCCATAGCTCAGCTGGGAGAGCGCCTGCATGGCATGCAGGAGGTCAGCGGTTCGATCCCGCTTGGCTCCACCACTTCGACATTAGGCCGTCGAAGGTTCTACAACTTGAAGTTTTCGTGCGTCCCCATCGTCTAGAGGCCTAGGACATCACCCTTTCACGGTGGCGACCGGGGTTCGAATCCCCGTGGGGACGCCAATTCTTGAGAACCCCGGCTTCGGCCGGGGTTTTTCTTTGCCTGGAATCCAGGCACTCATTTCAGAACCGCCGATACATCCCGATCGACGCCGGCGCGGTGGGCGCGAAGCCGAACTGTGCGTACAACCGGTGCGCTTCACCATCGGCCAGCAGGCTGACGTACGCCGACGGCGGCAGGCTGGCCCGCATCCAGTCGTCCAGCCGTCGCATCACCTCCTTGCCCAGGCCCTGCCCCTGAAGGCGTGGCAGCACGGCGATGTCGCAGACCTGCAGGTGGCAGCCGCCATCGCCGACGATGCGCCCCATCGCTACCAGCTCATTGCCCTGGTAGGCACAGACGCCGAACAGGGTATTGGGCAGTGCGCGCGCAGCGGCGTCCTGATGTTTGGCACTGAGGCCTGCCAGTACACGCAGCCGGCAGTAGTCCTCGACCGTGGGCACGGCTTCCCGGAACTGGCAGGTGGCAGATTCATTCATGCGGCATCTCCTGATGGGTCGGGCTATCCTGCCGCATCCACGTCGCAGCCGCTGCGACCCACACCGGCAGAGTTCGCATGTGCTATTCCGCCCTGATCCGCGCCGACTACGCCAAGCTGGTGCGCGAATTCGGCGCCATTCTCTCGCTGGAGGAATTCGCCGAGCTGTACGCGCACGATCCCGGCAAGAAGCGCCCGAAAACCCCAAAAGCCATGGACGACGGCTTTGCCGGCGCGCGCACGGAACAGGGCCGCGACATCGTGGCAAAGATCCAGCAATGGCATGCGCAGGAGCAGCAGGCACTGGAGGCCGAGCTGGCCCGGCAGCGCGAACGCCGCGATATCGCCCACGCCACGCTGGCGACCCGCCCCACCCAGAAGGCACGCAATGACCTGCGCGTGGCCGGCAACCGCATCGAGCGCGCGCAGGCCCGGCTGGAGGACCTGCACCGGGTGCAGCTGCTGCCGCGCGACAACCGCATTTTCCCGGGCACCTACGCACCGGTCATGGTCAGCGACAACGGCCGGCGGGTGATCAAGCCGATGCGCTACCAGTGCCGGCTGCCGGACACGCCAGCACGCAACGACGTGCTCTACCCCGGCACCTACAATGCCCGGCGCGACAGCCTGGAAGGCTACTGGCGCGGCGCATTCGGGCTGCGCCATGGGGTCGTGGTCGTGCAGGCGTTCTATGAGCACGTGCCACGCCACGCCATCGACGCGCGCACGCTGGGCGCCGACGAGAAGGAACAGGACGTGGTGCTGGAATTCCGCCCCGATCCGCCCCGCGACCTGCTGCTGGCCTGCCTGTGGGCAGAGTGGGAAGGACCGGAAGGCCGGCTGCTGTCATTTGCCACGATCACCGATGCCCCGCCACCCGATGTCGCCGCCGCCGGGCATGACCGCGGTGTGGTGCCGATCCGCCGGGAGCACCTGGACGCCTGGCTCAATCCGGACCCGGATGACCTGGCCCTGCAATACCGCATCCTCGACGACCGCGAGGACATCCGCTACGTATACGACGAAGCCGGATGAACACCACGCGCATATGAAAAACCCCGCCTGGGCGGGGTTTCTGGATCAGGGGTTGCCGCCGCACATCGCCTCTTCGCAGAAGGCTTGTTCCTGCAGGCACTGCTCGACCTCACCGCCGCGCGCGATGCAGCTCTTGTAGAGCTGGAAGCAGGGTTGGCCGCACCATGCGGCAGTCGCGGTACCACCGAAGACCGCCATCGAAAGGACACCCGCAGCAACCATGCGCTTGATCCACTTCTTCATGCCACTCTCCTTGTAGGCCTGAGCATTCAGGCCACGGCAGCATACGCCGGTCCTCTGCGCCGGGGCCAATCAGGCCTTGACGCGGGAATGCCCCACCGCGCGCACCAGCGCCTGGGACAGATCCACCGACAGGTACGGTTTGACCAGCAGCACCCCAGCCAGCATCGACGCCGGCAACTGCTCGGCCAGCATGCCAGTGGCCAGCACGAACGGCACACCGCGTGCCGACAGCGCTGCCGCCACGGGCTCGCTGGTCTCGTTGCGGGCCAGGCGGTAGTCGAGCAGGGCCACGTCCGGCGCCGAATCCTCCAGCAGGCGCAGCGCTTCGTCCACGCTCGCGGCCAACCCGACCACGGTCGCGCCGGCATGCACCAGCTGCATCTGCAGCAGCGCGGCGCTCATTTCGTCGTTCTCGACCACCAGCACCCTCAGGTCCTGCAACACTGTCATCGGCTACCGCTCCTGGAGGTATTCACGCCGCCGCAGTATAGCCACCACGGGGCCGATGCCGACAGGAAGCGCCCCGAATGGCCCTGCCCCTATGAAAGCCCTGCCGACCTCGGTTACACTCACGCGCTGCCTGCCGGTGTGGCGGAATGGTATACGCAGCTGACTCAAAATCAGCCGGGGGTGACCCCATGAAGGTTCGAGTCCTTTCACCGGCACCACTGCATCAAAGGCCAGGTCCATGACCTGGCCTTTTGCTTTTCCAGGCCCAAGGTGCCCACACTGCCTGGCATGCCTGCGTCGAATGTGCCGCCACTTCCGGACACCTTGCCCGCACGTCTGCGCCCCCTGCGGACGGATGATGCGGCCGCATGGTCCCGCTACCTCTCGCTGCCGGGCGTGATCGAACACACCAGCTGGGGCGACATCTCGGAACACGCGTTGCGCCAGCAGATCGCCCGCTACATGCCGGGCGGCCCCGATCAGCGCTGGGCGCTGGCCGATGCCGAGGACGGGTTGATCGGCACCATCGGCTTGAACGGCATCGATCTCCTGCACCGCCGCGCCGAGCTCGCGTATGACCTCGACCCGGATTGGCAGGGACAAGGGCTGGCCACGCATGCGGCGCGCGCAGTGCTCGACTGGGGGCACGCAGTACGCCGCCTGGTCCGCATCCAGGCCACCGTCCTCGACAGCAATGCCCGCTCGATTGCCGTGCTGGAGCGTCTCGGCATGCAGCGGGAGGGGCTGCTGCACGCCTATCGTCATGTACGGGGCCACCCTCGCAATTTCTGGCTGTTTGCCCATCTCGAAGGTGCGGTCACGTCCCCCCGCTGAAGCACAATTGCGACCGCTGACAACGTTGGCACTAGACGCAGCGCACACTTTTCTTGCCAGCCTCACGCACTTCTGCCTATCGTGATCGCGCCGGATCGGGGCGGGGGAATGCATGACGTTGCGTGCTGCACTGTTTTTTGTGGTCACGCACGCGCTCGTCATTGCCTTGATCGGCCCGCAGGATCCGGTCGGCTCCTACCTGATGCTGATCACCGCCCCATTGCTGGCCGCACTGGCCTGCGCGCGGCGTGCACGTGACAGCCGCGCGGCCTGCAAATGGCGGATGCTTGGCGCCGCCGTCGCGCTGTTCTCGCTTGCATTGCTGGCCCTGCTCTACCGCAACGTGGCCGGCCTCGATTCCACGCAGATGACCGTGTCATCGCTGATCCTGTACGTGTTCTACCGGATCCCCCTGACCTACGTGGCCGCCAGCCCGGGAGGCGGAAGCCGCGCCATCCGCGCGGTGGACCTGGCGATCATCGCGCTGCTGTGGCTGCTGTACTACGTGCATACGCAGGCCATGGCCCCCCTGAACACTGCATTGTGGACGCAGTGCCTGAAGACGATGAGCAGCGTGCAGAACAGCCTGGTGTTCTGCTTCGCACTGATCCGCTTCATTGCCGAGGACGATCCCGACCGCCGCGACTTCTTCCGGACACTGACCCTCTACGCGCTGGGCTACTTCCTGCTGGCGCTCTACATCAACACCTACCAGCCGCAACTGCCCGATGGCAGCTGGGGGGACCTGCTGATCAGCGGACTGTTCGTGCTGCTGGCGGTGATGACCGGCAGCCGTCGTCGCCGCCCCGCGGCGGAGATTTCCCTCGCGCTGCGGCGCATCGTCGATGCCGGCGTGCCGTTGATGCTGCCCCTGCTGCTGATGATGGTGGCGCTGCTGGTCGCCCGCCTGCAGCCGACCCTGGCCACGGTGGGCTTCCTGGGCGCCCTGCTCGGCTATGCCCTGCGCAGTGTGCTGAGCCAGGTCGACATCCAGCGCCAGCGCGATGAACTGGAAACGCTGGCCCGGCGCGATGCGCTCACCGGGCTGGGCAACCGGCGCAGCTTCGATGAATCACTCGGCGCGGCCCACCGCCGTGCCCGCCGCCAGGGCCTGGGCCTGGCGGTGCTGATGATCGACATCGATCACTTCAAGCGGCTCAATGATACCTATGGGCACCCGGAGGGTGACCGCCGCCTGCGCGCGGTTGCCGCGATCCTCGACGGTTGCCTGCAGCGCGGCGATGACCTGCTGGCCCGCTACGGCGGTGAGGAGTTCATCGCCGCCCTGCCCTCGGCCGAAGCCACCCACGCGCTGGAGCTGGGCGAACGGCTGCGCGCCGCCGTCGAAAGCGCCGCACTGCCGGCTGCCGACGGCCAGGTGACCATCAGCGTGGGCGTGGCCTGGCAGGCCGCCGGCGATGAGCGCGAAGCCAGTGACCTGGTCGCTCACGCCGACCAGGCCCTGTACCGCGCCAAGCGTGGCGGGCGCAACTGCGTGCATCTCGCCCCGGCGCCCGGCACCGCCGAGGCCCCGTCCGGCCAGCGCGCCTAGACCGCGCGCAGGGCCGGTGCCCCATGCACATGGCCGGCACCTTCCTGGACACGGAAGCTGGCCACGGTCTGCAACAGGTGCGCCGACTGCTCCTCCATGCTGCGCGCCGCAGCCGAGGCCTCTTCGACCAGCGCCGCGTTCTGCTGGGTGCCCTGGTCGATCAGGTCCACCGCATGGTTCATCTGCTGGATGTCATCGCTCTGCTGTTGCGAGGCGGTGCTGATCTCGGTCATCAGATCGCTGACCCGGCGCACGTTGGTCACGATCTCGTCCATGGTGCGGCCGGCACTCTCGACCTGGGCGGTACCGGCCCCGACGTTGGCCACCGACTCATCGATCAGCTGCTTGATCTCCTTGGCGGCGCTGGCCGAACGCTGCGACAGCTCGCGGATCTCGGTGGCGACCACCGCAAAGCCGCGGCCATGTTCGCCTGCGCGCGCAGCCTCCACGGCGGCATTCAGTGCGAGGATGTTGGTCTGGAAGGCGATGCCATCGATCACTCCGATGATGTCGACGATGCGCCGCGAAGATGCATTGATCACCGCCATCGTCTCCACCACCTCATGCACCACGCTGCCGCCCCGTGCGGCGACATCGGCCGCCCCACCGGCCAGCTGGCTGGCCTGGCGCGCGTTGGTGGCGGTGCGCTGCACCGTCTCGGCGAGCCCCTTCATCGACACCGCGGTTTCCTCCAGCGACGCCGCCTGCTGCTCGGTACGCTGCGACAGGTCGCTGTTGCCCTGGGCGATCTCGGTCGCACCGACCGCGATGGTATCGGCGGCGAACTTGATCTGGCCGATGATCGCGGCCATCGCTTCGACCAGTGAGTTGACGCCGTCGCACAGTTCGGCGATCGCACCCTGCTTGTCGGCCGTGGCCACGCGCCGGGTCAGATCGCCCTGCTTGGCTGCGGCCACCACCTCGCGGGTCTGCGCAACCGCACGCTGCATCGCCTGGTTCTCATGCACCTGCGCGGTGATGTCGGTGGCGTACTTGACGACCTTGAACGGCTTGCCGTTGAGGTCGAGGATCGGATTGTAGGAGGCCTGGATCCAGACTTCGCGCCCGCCCTTGCCGAGGCGGCGGTACTGCCCGGCATCATATTCGCCGCGCCCGAGCTTTTCCCAGAACTGGCGGTATTCATCGCTGCTGCGATGCCCCGGCTCGACGAACAGCGAATGGTGCTGGCCACGCACCTCATCAAGGCTGTAGCCGGTGGTGGCGAGGAAGTTGTCGTTGGCCGAGAGGATGCGGCCATCCATGCTGAACTCGATCACCGCCTGCGACTTTCCAATCGCCGCCAGCTGTCCCGCGGAATCGGCTGCCTGCAGCTTCTGCGCCGTGATGTCGGTGGCAAACTTGACCACCTTGTAGGGCCGCCCCTGCTGGTCAAGCACTGGATTGTACGACGCCTGGATCCAGATCTCGCGCTGGCCCTTGCCGAGGCGGCGGTACTGCCCGGCATCGTATTCGCCGCGCCCGAGCCTCGCCCAGAAATCACGGTATTCGGCGCTGCGTGCCAGTTCGGGATCGACGAACAGCGAATGGTGCTTGCCCTGGATCTCATCCAGCCGGTAGCCCATCGCCTGCAGGAAGTTGTCATTGGCCTGCAGGATGGTGCCGTCAAGTGCGAACTCGATGACCGCCTGCACGCGGTGCAACGCCGCAACCTGGGCTTCGAGCTCGGCGCGGTGGGTCGCCGCCGGCTCGGTGCGGGTGCGCTGCTGCGGGGCCAGCGCGCCCAGCAGCGCACGCCACGGCGACCAACGGGTATGCAGCTCGGCCGGCGCCTGCGCGCCCGCCGTGAAGCCTGGAATGAGCATTGTCTGATCCTCGGTGTCCGGTAAGCGGTTGCGACCCGACGGGCGGGATGCCCGGCGGCAACTTCAGTTGCTTGGGACTACAGGTACCGGGTGGGCACCCCTCGAGCGGCTGGCAAGAACATCTGGTGCGGGTGCGATCGGCATCTGGGAGCGGCGGAACACACAGCGCGGACCGCCCATCGGGGGCAGCCTGGGGTCCTGCAGCGGGTGACTGGAGCGGGATCCAGAGGGGATATCGGCGATGGGGCGGGCGGCTTTAGCGGGATTCCGCGACGCCCGTCGCAACTTGCGATGCTATTGCGGGGATGCGGTAGACAATCGCGATGTACTTCACAGCTTGCTCACGGATGCAGGCCTGCCAGGCCAGGGAAAGTGTGTGGCCCGTGCCGCGAAGGCATGTCGCGCAGGGTTGCTGTGATGGGGCACCGCCTCGCCCGAACGCCGATGCAGATCAAGCCGAAAAGGTTTGCATGACCAACGGGAGATTCCGAGGCAGATGAAAATGGCCAGCATGCAGCGGACTGCAGGACGTTCATTGACACGGAGATCGCATGTTCACACGCTTGGCCAGCTTCCTGATCCTGGGCCTGTGCAGCGCCGGCGCCCTGGCCGCCGATGCCCCCTATCGCCCGACCTTCCATCCCGACCAGTTGAAGGGGCCGCCCGCCGGGCGCCCGAACGAAGTGCTGGTACTGGGCAGCACCCACTTGTCCGGGCTGCCCAAGACCTTCCAGCCTGCCCTGCTTGAGCCGTTGCTGCAGCGGCTGGTCGCCTGGAAACCCGAGCTGATCGCCACCGAGGATCTGTCCGGCCTGCAGTGTGATTTCATGCGCCGCTACCCCGCCCGCTACGCGGAAAGCGTGGCCACCTACTGCTTCGACACTTCGGCCGCACAGGCCGCGACCGGGCTGGACGTGCCCGCTGCGAACACCGAGGTCGAGCGCCTGCTCTCGAGCAGGCCAGATGATCCGACGCCTGCCCAGCGTCGTCGGCTGGCCGCACTGTTCCTGGCGGCGGGCGAACGGGGATCGGCCCAGGTGCAGTGGCTGCGCCTGGCCGCCGCCGAACGCAAGGGCGGCGACGGGCTGAACGCGGCCCTGGTCGAGTTCCTCGACAAAGGCCTGGCTCGCCGCAATGAAACGAATCTGATCGCTGCTGAAGTCGCTGCGCGCCTCGGCCATGAGCGTCTCTGGGCCGTGGACGACCACACCGCCGATTCGCCCACACCTGCCGAGGACGAAGCGGCGGCCAGCGCCGCCATCACCGGCGCCTGGAAGAACAAGCACTCGCAGGCGCGGCGGGACGCCGACAAGCGCCTGGTGGCCGACCTGGACAAGCCCGATGGCGTGCTGGCGCTGTACAGGGCCTACAACAGCCCTGCGGCGGCGATGGACGCGTACCGGAGCGACTTCGGCGCGACACTCGTCGAGCCCTCAGCCAAGGCGTTCGGCAGGATGTATGTCGGCTATTGGGAAACCCGCAACCTGCGCATGGTCGCCAACATGCGCGATGTCCTGGGTCTGCACCCCGGCAGCCGCATGCTGGCCATCGTCGGTGCCTCGCACAAGGGCTACTACGAGGCTTACCTCAACCAGATGCACGATGTGCAGCTGGTCAGTGCGGACGCAGTATTGCGCTGACGGTGGATGGTGCCGGCCCTGCGCCGGCACTATCCTGCAGGGCCCGCGTTGCAGGTACCAACATGCTCAAGGTGATCGCCGAGGATTTCATCCAGCCCGATGCCGTGGAAACCGTGCTTCCGCTTTACCGGGAGCTGGTTGCCTGCACGCAGCGCGAGCCGCTGTGCGTCAGCTATGAACTGTTCGTTGACCAGAAGGATCCCGGGCACTTCGTTTTCATCGAGCTCTGGCCGGACCGCGCCGCGCTCGACCTCCACTGCGCCAGCGAACACTTCCAGCGCCTGGTGCCACAGATCAACGCCTTCCAGCGTGCGCCCTGCCGGTTCGTGCTGATGGAAGCCGCTGCGCTGTAGATCACGGGGCGGCGGTTCGCGGTGGCGGCCGATTGGCCCGCCACAGCACCGCGCTTGCGGCCAGCGTGCAGGCCAGTGTCAGCACCAGCAACGCCACAACGCCGCCATGCAGCAGCGGCAGCAACGCCTGCGCATGCAGGTCGCCACGCAGCTGTTCCAGGCGCAAGCCACCGGCCAGAGCCAGGCACCAGCCGACCATGGCCGGTGCGTAGGCGGCAACGACAGTTCGATTCCAGGCCATCATCGTGCACTCTCCTGTAGGGGTGGATGGGGCGATTGTTCCGCCCCGCCCTCTCACAGGCTGAGACCGCCTCCAGCGGCTAGCGCGACCAGCCTCCGCCCAGCGCCGCCATCAGTGCCGCACTGGCCTGCAGCTGCCGGCTCTGGATGTCCTGCAGTCCCAACTGCGCCTGGCGGGCATCGGTCTGAGCGCTGACCACGTCCAGGTAACTCACCGCACCACCGGTGTAACGGTCATTGGCGATCTGCTCGGCACGCCGCGCCGCAGCCACCGCATCCTGCTCGTGGCCGCGCTGCGCATCGAGCTGGCGCAGCAGGGTCAACTGGTCTTCCACCTGGCGGATCGCGGCCAGCACGGTAGCCCGGTACTGCGCCGAGGCCGCGTCGAACTCGGCATAGGCCTCGGCCTTGGCAGCCTTGCGACGGCCGCCATCGAACACCGGCAGCGCCGCCAGCGGACCCAGCGCCCAATAGCGGTTACCCGCGTCGAACAGGGCACTGCCACCCGAGGTCTGGCCACCCAGCAGGCCGCTGAGACTGAGCTGCGGGAACCACGCCGCGCGGGCCACGCCGATGCCCGCATTGGCAGCGAACACCCGGCGCTCAGCGGCAGCGATATCCGGCCGTCGCTGCAGCAGGCGGCTGGGCAGATCGGCTGGCACCGATGGCAGGGCTGGCAGACCCGCGTCGGCGATGACGAAGCCGGTGGCCGGCGCGCCGAGCAGTTCGGCGATGGCATGCCGCAGCAGTTCATGGCGGCCGTCGAGCGCATCCAGATCGGCCTGCGCGCTGGCCAGTTGGTGCTCCGCCCGCGATACGTCCAGTTGCGAAGCGATCTCGCCACGGAAACGGTCTTCGGTCAGCGCCAACGCCTGCCGGTAGTCCTCGATGCTGTCATGCAGGATCGCCTGCTGGGCTTCGGCGCCGCGCAGCTGCAGATAGAGCCAGGCCAACTGCTGCGACAGGCTCAGCCGCGCAGCGGCAAGGTCATCGCCACTGGCCTCGGCGCGCGCCTTGCCCGCGGCAGCCGCGTTGCGCAGGCGGCCCCACAGGTCAAGGTCGAACGACAGCGAGAACGTGGCGGTGTTGCTGTCATAGATCGCCGGCTGGGTGGCGCTGCGCAGCGGCTTGTCATCGGACTGCCGCTGGCGCACCGGGCCGGTGCTGAAGCCGACCTGCGGCACCCGCGCCGATGCCACTTCACCCGCCGCGGCACGCGCTGCATCGTAGTGCGCCACGGCCAGCGCCAGGCTCGGGTTGGCCGCGCCCAACTGCTGTTGCAGCTGGTCCAGCACCGGGTCCTGGAAGGCCTGCCACCACGCCTGTGGCAGCGGCGAGCGGGTATCCACTGTTTCCGTGTGCTCATAGGCTCCAGGCATCGCCAGGACCGGCGTCTGATAGGTGGGTGCCAGCGAGCAGCCTCCCAGCAGCAGGCCCATCACGACCAGCGTCGCTGTGCGCTCAACCGCGGGCATGCGCAGGCTCCATATTGCCGGCCACCACTCGCACATGATCGCCTTCGCGCAGAGCATCCGGCGGATTGGGAATGACCCTGTCCCCGGCCTTCAGGCCACGGTCGACGCGCAGCGTGCTGCCCAGGTCACTGGCGATATGGATGTCGCGCAGGTGCACGATGTCCTTGCTGTCGACCACCGCCACCTGGGTGCCCTTGGCCCGGAAGATCAACACCTCCGCTGGCACGCTCACGCCAGCTGCCCCGCCCTGCAGTGGCAGCGTCACTTCCGCGTAGCTGCCGGGCAGCAGTGCGCCATCGGCATTGTCGACCACGAACTGTGCCAGCAGTGTGCCGGAACTGCGGTCGATCGCGCTGGAGTCTCCCTGCAGGGTGGCGGTGAAGTGGCGCCCCTCCTGGCCCGGTACCTGCAAGGTTGCCTGCAGCCCGGGACGGATGCTGGCCGCGCTGTTCTGCGGTACCGGCACCATCAGGCGCAGGCGTCGGGTATCGGCGATGTTGAACAACTCGCGCCCGCTGTCATCGGCGCGGATCAACTGGCCAACGTCGGTCTGCCGCGAGGTGACGGTGCCATCGAACGGCGCACGCAAGGTGCGGTAACGACCGAGTTCCTGCAGCCGCGCGTAGTCGGCCTGCGCCGCTTCCACGCTGGCCTGTGCGGCCACCGCATTGGCCTGCTTCTCGTCGGCTTCCTGGCGCGATACCGAATGGCTGCCGAGCATGCCCTGCCAGCGCTCGGCGCTGACTTTGGCCAGCGCCGCGTCGGCCTGCACCTGCAGCAGATGGGCATGCGCCTGCGCGATCTGCTGGTCCAGCTCCGGGCTGTCGATCACCGCCAGCACCTGCCCCGCCTTCACCGGCTGGCCGATGTCAGCGCTCCACGACTTCAGGTAGCCACCCACACGCGCGTGGATCGGTGCTTCGGTCCAGGCACTCAGGTGCGACGGCAGCGTCATCGTACCCGCGGCGCCCTGCTCCCCGGCGGTCACCACCTGCACCGACGGCACCGCCTGGCGCTCGGTCCACTCGACCACGGCGTGTGCCTGCTGCGCGCGCAGGGCCAGGCCACCGGCAACGAGGATGACCACCACGGCGGCGGCCAGGACCAGAGGACGGCGCAGCGAACGCTGCGGCAGCGAAGACTCAGACATGCAGGGGTTCTCCGGCAGGAGCAGTACGGGTTTTACGGGAGTGGGCCAATGCGAACACCACCGGCACGAACAGCAGCGTGGCGCAGGTGGCCAGCAGCAGGCCACCGATCACCGCGCGGCCCAGCGGTGCATTCTGTTCGGTGGACAGTGCAGTCGGCAGCATGCCCAGGATCATCGCCAGCGCGGTCATGCAGACCGGGCGGAAGCGGGTGAAACCCCCTTCCAGTGCGGCCTTGACCGCGTCGCCATGCTCGGCCAGGCGCTCGCGGCAGAAACTGACCACCAGGATAGAATTGGCCGTGGCCACGCCCATGCACAGGATGGCCCCGGTCAATGCCGGCACCGACAACGTGGTGTGGGTCAGGAACAGTATCCAGACCACACCGGCCAGGCCCGCCGGCAACGCGGTGATGATCACGAACGGATCGGTCCAGGACTGGAAGTTGATGACGATCAGCAGGTAGATCAGCACGATCGCGGCCAGCAGGCCGTAGCCGAGGCCGCTGAAGGCCACGTGCAACGCATCGATCTGGCCGTGCAGGCCAACCTCGGTGCCGCGCGGCCGCTGGCCGGCCATGTCATCGATGACCTTCTGCACGTCGGCCGCCACGGCGCCGAGATCGCGGCCCTGCACGCTGGCATATACGTCCAGCGTGGGTTGCACGTTGTAATGGGTAACGACCGCCGAACTGGAGCCGCGCTGGATCTCGGCCAGGCCACCGAGCACCTGTGGCACGCCACCACCGCTGCCGGTGACCGGCAGCGCCTGAAGTGCGGCCAGGCTGTCCATGCGGTACTGCGGCGTGGCGGCGACCACGCTGTAGGAGATGCCGTTCTTCGGGCTCAACCAGAATGTCGGGGCGACCTGGCCGCTACCGGCCAGCGACGCCACCATGCTGTTGGTGACATCGCGCTCGGTGATGCCCAGCCCATTGGCGCGAAGCCGATCGACATCCACCTTCAGGGTCGGATAGCCATCGGGTTGCTGCAGGCGCAGGTCGACCAGCCCCGGCACGTGGCGCAGGCGGCGCTGCAGTTCCTGCGCATAGGCGCGGTTGCCGGCGGCATCCGGTCCGGCGATGCGCACGTCCAGCGGCGCCGGTGAACCAAAGTTGAGGATCTGGCTGCTGGTATCGGCGGGCAGGAACGCAAAGCTGACGCCCGGGAAGGCCGAAGGCAGTACCTCACGCAGGCGTCGCGCGTACTCGGCGGCATCGCCGTGACCCGGTTTCAGCGAGACCTGGATGTCACCATCCTGCGGACCGATGGTGCCGGTAGCGCTGTAAGCCATGTTGATGCCGGTCATCGGCAGACCGAGGTTGTCGACGATGGCATCGATCTCCTGCGGCGGTAGTTCCTGGCGGATGCGCGCTTCGATGCGGTCGAATGATGCAGCGGTTTCCTCGATGCGCGTGCCCAAGGGCAGGCGCACATGCAGCGACAATGCACCGGCTTCGGTGGCCGGGAAGAAGTCCTGGCCCAGGGTTGGCAGCAGCGCGAAGGACACCAGCACGCAGGCCATGAAACCCAGCAGGAAGCGGCCCCGGTGCGCCAGTGCCAGGCTCAGCAGCGCGTGGTAGCGGTCACGGGTGGCGGAGAATCCGGCTTCGAAGCGCTGCTGCCAGCGCACCAGCGTGGCCGCCATCCGTGCGCGACGCGGTTGCGGATGATCGCCTTCATGATGATTGAGGAACGCATCCTCGGGATGATGGCCTACCCCGCCCTCCACCCGGTGCGGACGCAACAGGTACAACGCCATGGTCGGCACCAGCGTGCGCGACAGCACGAACGAGCTGGCCATGGCGAAGATCACCGCCAGCGCCATCGGTCGGAACAGATAACCGGCGATGCCGTCGAGCAGGAACATCGGCACGAACACGATGCAGATGCACAGCAGCGACACGAATGCCGGGCCAACGATCTGTGCAGCGCCATCAAGGATCGCCTCGCGTACGCCCTTGCCCTGCTCCAGGTGCCAGTTGACGTTCTCGATGGTGACGGTGGCATCGTCGACCAGGATGCCCACGGCCAGTGCCAGGCCACCCAGGGTCATCACATTGAGCGTCTGCCCGGCGGCGGACAGCAGCGCGATGGCCGACAGCACCGCCAACGGAATCGAGGCGGCGATGATCACGGTCGAGCGCCAGCTGCCGAGGAACACCAGGATCATCACGCTGGTCAGCAGCGCGGCGATGATGCCCTCGCGCGCGACGCTGCTGATCGATTCACGTACGAAGGTGGAGGCATCGCCGAGCAATGAGATCTTCAGCGACGGCGGCAGCGACTCACCGATCTGCGGCAGCATCGCCCGGATTCGGCTGACCAGGGTCAGGGTCGAGGCATCGCCGTTCTTCAGCGCGGCCATCAGCACCGAGTGGCCGCCGTTGACCCGCACGATGTTGGTCTGCGGCGGCGAGCCATCGCGCACGTGGGCGACCTGGCCGATGGTGACCACCGCGCCGTTGACGGTGCGGATCGGCAGGTCATTCAGCGCTTCGATCTCGCTGGGGCTGTTGTTGAGCAGCACGGTGAATTCGTTGCTGCCCAGCTTGGCGGTGCCGACCGGGGTGATCTGGTTCTGCGCGGCCAGAGCGTTGCCCACGTCCTGTGCGGACAGACCCTTGGCCGCCATCGCCTGCGGGTCCAGGTCGAGGGTGATCTGGCGCTGCCTGCCGCCGTAGGGTGCGGGGATGGCCAGGCCGGGGATCGAGGTCAGCGGCGGGCGCACGGTGTTCTGCGCCAGGTCACGGATCTGCGATTCACCCAGCGTCGGGCTGGAGAACGCCATCTGCAGCACCGGCACGGTGGAGGCGCTGTAGTTGAGGATCAGCGGCGGGGTCATGCCGGCCGGCATCTGCTTGACGATGGTCTGCGAGATGGCGGTGATCTGCGCATTGGCGGTGCGGATGTCCACGCCGGGCTGGAAGAACACCTTGACCACACCCATGCCCGCCAGCGACTGCGATTCGATGTGCTCGATATCGTTGACGGTGGTGCTGAGCGCACGTTCATAGGGGGAAATCACGCGCCCGGCCATCGCATCCGGCGACAGGCCGGTGTACTGCCAGACCACGGCAATGACGGGGATGCCGATATCGGGGAACACGTCGGTGGGCGTACGCAGCGCGCTGAGCGGACCGACGATGCAGATGAAAATGGCCATCACCACGAAGGTGTAAGGCTTGTTGAGCGCGGTCCTGACCAACCCGAGCATGCGGCTCTCCAACGGTGCCACTGCCCACCGCGGGCAGCGCAGGCCGGCAAGTATCGTTGCTGCCGGCTAAAACAAGGCTGTGCCGCAGATGAAACATATTTCATGAAGGGAGTGGGTTCGGCAGGGCTGCGCCCTGCACCTGCCGAAGCAACGGCAACAGCCAAAGCAACAGCAACAGCGTGCTTTCCGCGGTTTGGCGGGGCGATGCCGGAGTGCGGGGACGCCGCAAGTACGTCCGTGTAGGCTTGGCAGCCGCATCCATGCGGCTGACACCCCGCACTCCGACACCGCCCCCCTCTGACAGATTCCCGTGGCTGTTGGTGGGTGTCGACCCTGGTCGACACATCCGTCAGATATCGAATGATTCATCCACGCATGGCGTGGATCTACCGTGTCGACCAAGGTCGACACCTACCAGAGCAGTGGACCAAGGTCGACACCCACCAGAACGGAATGCCGTTCCGGCAGATCGCGGGAAACTGTCGAAGGCGGGGTGGGTCCGGTTGCGGGGGTGTCCGCGGCATGGATGCCGCGGCCAAGCCCCCAGGGACGGGTTCACGGCGTCCCCCGCAACCGGACCCACCCCGCCAACCCACGGACTGCCCGCTTTTGACGTTGACGTTGATTGCAGCATGTGCAGGGCTGCAAGCCCTGCAGAAGAACACCCCCTACAGCACCTGCGGTCGGCACAGCAGGCTGAAGCGTGCGCCGCCCAGCGCGGACGACGTCACCTGCAGGCGGAACCCATGCAGCCCCGCAATGGCGGCCACGATCGACAGGCCCAGGCCGAATCCACCGCCCTTGCTGGCCTCCGCCCGATGGAAACGCTGGAACACCAGGCCGCGCTCCGTCTCGGGTATGCCTGGCCCGGAATCCTCCACCGCGATGCAGGTCGCGCCGTCTTCCACCCGCGCCGACAGCTGCACGCCGCCGCCCTCCGGTGCGAACCGGATCGCATTGTCGAGCAGGTTGCCGATCGCTTCGAACAGCAGACCGCGATCCCCCATCACGCCCGGCAGATCGGCGGCCAACTCCAGCAGCAACACCTGCCCTTTCTCTTCCGCCAGCGGTGCATAGAAGGCGTGGATCTCCTGCAGCAGCGTGTCCGGCGCCAGCATGCTGAACCCGGAACGACGCTGATGGTCTTCCAGCTCGGAAATCCGCAGCAACGCGCGGAAGCGTGCCATCAGGGTATCGGTCTCCTCCAGCACCTGCTCGAGCGGCAGCGACTGTGGATCACCGTCGGCCACCTGCTGGCGCATGCGGTACAGCTGCGCGCGCACGCGCGTCAACGGGGTGCGCAGGTCGTGGGCGATGTTGTCACACACCCCTTTGACCTCGGTCATCAGCTGCTCGATGCGGTCGAGCATGGCGTTGACGATGGTCGCCAGCATGTCCAGTTCATCGCGGCGGTTGGCCAACGGCAGGCGCTGGCCCAGATCGCCGGCGACGATGCGCGCAGTGGCCTGCTCGATGGCCTGGATGCGCCGCAATGGCCGGCGCCGCAACAACTGCCAGCCCAGCAGGCCTGGCAACAGGGTCAGCGAAACACCCCACAGCAGCGCATCAAGAATCAGATGATTGACCTCGTTCAACGGCCCGCTGTAGCGCACCAGCACCAGGATGCGGCCGTCACGGGTGGGCATCGCCAGGCCGAAGCCACGCTTGCCGCGCGCGTAGGCCTCGGTGATCGGCAGGCCGGAAACCGGATGCGCGCTGCCATCCAGCGGCAGCTGTGCCGGCAGCGACTTCAGCATGCCCGCCAGCGGTTTTCCGTCGGGCGTGAACAACCCATAGGCATCGATGCCATGCAGGTCGTAGCGGCGATTCTCGCGCAGCGCTGCGGTCAGTCCATCGCCGGTGAAGTGCTCGAACAGATGTGCGCGTTGCAGCACCGCCGACTGCGCCAGCTCGTCCAGGTACAGCGACACCCGCCAGTACAGCACGCCCAGCAGCACGCACGACCAGGCCACGAACAGCAGGCTGTACAGCCCCAGCAGGCGGCTGCTGGACGAACGCCAGCCGTCAGACAGCTTCGCTGAGGACATAGCCACTGCCGCGCACGGTACGGATCAGCGACGGCGCATCGGCCTGGTCCAGCTTGCGCCGCAGGCGACCGATATGCACGTCGATGAGGTTGGTTCCGGGGTCGAAGTGATAGCCCCACACTTCCTCGAACAGCATCATCCGGGTCAGCACCTGCCCGGCGTTGCGCATCAGGTACTCCAGCAGCTTGAACTCGGTCGGCAGCAGGCTCAGGCTGCGCGCGCCACGGTGGGCAGTGCGCGCCAGCAGGTCCAGCTGCAGGTCCCCCACGCGCAGCAGCGTCTCGTTGCTGGCCGGATGCTGGCGGCGGCGCAGCAGCACCTCCACCCGCGCGGCCATCTCATCGGAGGCGAACGGCTTGGTCAGGTAGTCATCGCCCCCGGCACGCAGGCCACGCACGCGCTCGTCCACGTCCGACAGCGCACTGAGCATCAGCACCGGCGTGGCAATACCGATCCGGCGCAGCGTGGTGACGATGGCCAGGCCATCCAGGCCGGGCAGCATGCGGTCCAGCGTGATCACGTCGTAGTCACCGCTGGCCGCGCGCACCAGGCCCTCACGACCATCGGCCACCCAGTCCACCTGCAGGCCATGGCTGCCCAGCTCCGCCACGATTTCCTGGGCAGTGATGGCGTCATCCTCGATGGTCAATACGCGCGACATGGGCACCGCTGGGGTCGAGACGGTCCCATGCTCGCCAAATCAGCCGGCGCGGGCAAATGAAACATCCTTCATCCACCACCACGGTGCGGGCCGGTTCAGCCCGTTTCGCCGTCGTCACCCGGCAGTTCGGACAGCTCGCCCTGCACCTGCACGTTGTTGCGGCCCATCGCCTTGGCCCGGTAGCACTGGGCATCGGCCGCGGCCACTGCCTGGTCCACGCTCATGCCACCGGCCAGCGGCGCGACACCGATACTGGCGCCGACCCGCAGCCGGTCCTGGTCCCAGGGAATGGACAGCGATGCCAGCGTGTGCAGCAGTTCGCCACCGATGCGCGCGGCGCGACGCGGCGTGCAGCCGGACAGGATCACCGCGAATTCGTCGCCGCCCAGCCGCGCCACCACGTCCGAGTCACGCACGCCGTGGCGCAGCACACTGGCCACCGCCCACAGCACGGCATCGCCAGCCAGATGGCCCCAGGTGTCGTTGACCGGCTTGAAGCGGTCCAGGTCGATGTACATCAGCGAGGCCGCCTGGCCGGTACGCTCGACGCGGGTGATGGCCTGCTGCAGGTGTACTTCGAAACCACGGCGGTTGCTCAGTTCGGTCAGCGGGTCGATCTCGGCCAGGTGCCGCGCCTCGCGCTGGCGCGCACGCTGCTGGGTGTCGTCACGCAGCACCCAGACCGCACCGCGCACATGGCCTTCGTCATCGCGCAGCCACGCGCGGGTCAGGTCCACCGGTACCGTTGCCGTGCCCAGCCGCAGCAGCAGATCGGCATGCAGGTCCACGGCATTGCTTTCCGGGTCCAGCAGCACCGAGACGTCCAGCACCGAGCCCGGTGCGTATTCGGTGGTCAGCTCCAGCACGTCCTGCACCTTGTGCCCGGCCAGCGACAGTGCGCCATCGCCGGCGAGCGTGCGCACGGCCGCGGCATTGGCATAGTCGATACGGCCATCCAGACTGACGCTGAGCACCAGGTCAGCCACCGCATCAAGCGTGAGGCGGCTGCGCTGCTCGCTCTCGAACAAGCGCTGCTCGCTGCTGCGCTGGGCGGTGATGTCCTGGATCTGCGACACGAAATGCACCGGCTGGCCATGCTCGTTGCGCACCAGCGACACCGACAACCGTGTCCAGATCACCCGTCCGTCGCGGTCGAGATAGCGCTTTTCCAGGTGATAGTGGCTGCGCCGCCCGGCCAGCAGGTCGTGCACCAGCGCCAGATCGGCCTGCAGGTCGTCGGGGTGGGTCAGGCGCTGGAAATCGACCTGCAGCAGCTCTTCGCGCGGATAACCCAGGATCCGGCACAGCGCGTCGTTGACGTCCAGCCAGCGCCCTTCCAGCGAAACCAGGGCCATGCCCAGCGCGGCGGACGTGAACGCACCGGCGAACTTCTCCGCCGACAGGCGGGCCTCGGCGCGGGCCTGCAGGATCTCGGTGATGTCGATGGCCATGCCGACATAGCCGATGCGCACCCCGTTGGCCCCATCCATGCGGCTGATCGACAGGCGCACCTGCCGTGGCTGGTCATCCTTGCGCAGCAGCGTCCACTGCCGCGAGTAGGTCTGCCCGTCGGCACGCGCACTCAGCGCCTCGAACACGCCCGGAAGATTGCCCTCGGCATCGGCCAGCGGCTGCAGCCAGGCGTTCAGCTCGGCCGGATCATGGAAGGCGTCGAGCCGGCGCTGGCCGACCACCTCCGGAGCGCTGTAACCCAGCAGGCGCTGCGCACCGGTATTGAACAGAGTGATGGTGCCATCGGTATCGGTGGCGATGACCGCCACCTCATCGGACGCATCGACCACCGCCTGCAGGCGCTGGCGGGTCTCGGCCGCATCTTGCCGCGCCTGCTGCAGCTCGGTCACGTCGGCATGCGCGCCGGCCATCCACAGCGGCCGGCCCTGCCCGTCCCATTCGAAGACCCGGCCGCGGTCCTGGATCCAGATCCACTGGCCGTTCCTGTGCCGCATGCGCAGCAGGCAGGCGTAGTTGTCGCTGCGCCCCGCGAAATGATCCTCCAGCGCGGCATCAGACAATGCGATGTCATCCGGATGCACCAGCTTCAGGAAGGTCTCCTGGCAGATCGGCTGCAGCTCTTCCAGGCGGTAGCCAACGATCTCGGCCCAGCGTGCATTGACCCGCATCTGGCCGGTCTGCACGTTCCATTCCCAGGTACCGGCCGCCGTGCCGTCGATGATCATCGCCAGCCGGCGGCGCTCTTCGGCCAACTCCTGCAGGCGTCGTTCAAGCAGCCCGTTGCCGTTGTTTCCCTGGCCCGCCATCAACCCGTTCCCCGGCCCGCGCAGGCACGCGTCTGCCGCAGCGGCGCGCTGCAGCCTGCAACGAAGACGGCGGGTCGTGCTGGCGTCATGGCCCTCCCCAGCGACAGCGGGGGGGCCGAACGCCTCCCCTCAAGCGCCAGTGTGCGCAATCACGGGGAAAACCGACAAGCCCCCCGCCCCGGATCAACCGTGACGGGGGCCACGATCCTCAACTGCGCTTGGCGCGGGCGAAGGCTTCGGCCAGGGCATTGTTGGCCGGTGCTGCCGACGCGCCGGGCCGGCCGCCATTGCCCTGGCCGCGGTTCGGCCCACGGTTCTGGCCGCCCGCGTTACGGCGCGGCCCCTGCCCCTGGCCGCGCTCGTCGCGCTGGCCCGGGCGGCTGGTGGCCTGGCCGGGGGTGTCGTCCAGGCGCCGGGTCAGGGCGATGCGCTTGCGCGCCACGTCCACCTCCAGCACCTTCACCTTGACGATGTCGCCGGCCTTGACCACCTCACGCGGGTCTTTCACGAACGTATCGGACAGCGCCGAGATGTGGATCAGGCCGTCCTGGTGCACGCCGATATCGACAAAGGCCCCAAAGGCCGCCACGTTGCTGACCACGCCTTCCAGCACCATGCCTTCGCGCAGATCCTTGATGTCCTCCACGCCCTCGGCGAAACGCGCCGCCTTGAACTCGGGGCGCGGGTCACGACCCGGCTTCTCCAGTTCCTTGAGGATGTCGCGCACGGTCGGCACGCCGAAGGTGGCATCGGTGAACTGCTCGGCCTTCAGCCCGCGCAGGAAGCTGCCGTCGCCGATCAGCGCCTTGATCGGGCGCGCGGTGCTGGCCACGATGCGCTCCACTACCGGGTAGGCTTCCGGGTGAACGGCCGAGGCATCCAGCGGCTGGTCGCCATCGGCGATGCGCAGGAAGCCGGCGCACTGCTCGAAGGTCTTTTCGCCCAGGCGCGCGACCTTCAGCAGGTCCTTGCGGCGCTTGAACGGGCCGTTGTCGTCACGATGGCGGACGATGTTCTCGGCCACCGTGGCCGACAGCCCGGACACGCGTGACAGCAGCGCAGCCGAGGCCGTGTTCACGTAGACGCCGACGGCGTTCACGCAGTCCTCGACCCGCGCATCCAGTGCCCGCGCCAGGCGGTACTGGTCCACGTCATGCTGGTACTGGCCGACACCGATCGCCTTCGGTTCGATCTTCACCAGTTCGGCCAGCGGGTCCTGCAGGCGGCGCGCGATCGACACTGCGCCGCGCAGCGACACGTCCAGGCCAGGGAATTCCCTGGCCGCGAACTCGGACGCCGAGTACACCGACGCGCCGGCCTCGCTGACCACCACCTTCTGCAGCTTCGGGTTGGCGGCCGCTTTGATCGCTTCACCGGCCAGCTTGTCGGTCTCGCGGCTGGCGGTACCGTTGCCGATCGCGATTAGTTCCACGTTGTGCTTGGCGCACAGCTGCTTGATCGTCTGCAGCGACTGGTCCCACTGCCGGCGCGGCTCGTGGGGATAGATGGTGTCGGTCGCGACCAGCTTGCCGGTGGCGTCGACCACGGCGATCTTGCAGCCGGTGCGGATGCCCGGGTCCAGGCCGAGCACGGTCTTCGGGCCGGCCGGTGCGGCCAGCAGCAGATCCTTCAAATTGTCGCCGAAGACTGCGATGGCCTCGGCTTCGGCCTTCTCGCGGGCCTGGTTGAACAGGTCCAGCAACAGGTGGGTGTGCAGCTTGGCGCGCCAGGTCAGGCGGCAGGCATCCAGCAGCCAGCGGTCGGCGGCTCGACCCTGGTCGGCGATGCCGGCCTTGCGCGCCACGCGCCCTTCGGCGTACTGGTGGCCTGCCTCGGCATCGCTGCCCGGGTCCAGCTCCAGGAACAGGATTTCCTCGCGCCGCGCGCGGAACAGCGCCAGCAACCGGTGCGACGGGATCTTCGCCAGCGCCTCGGCATGCTCGAAATAGTCGCGGTACTTGGCGCCCTCGATTTCCTTGCCCTCGGCCACGCGGGCGCGGATCACCCCGGCGTCGCCCAGCCAGCTGCGCAGTTCACCCACCAACGCGGCATCTTCGCCCCAGCGCTCCATCAGGATCGCGCGCGCACCCTCCAGCGCGGCCTTGGTATCGGCCACGCCCTTGTCGGTATCGACGAAGCTGGCCGCAAACACCTGCGGGTCCTGCGTCGGATCGCCCAGCAGGCCATCGGCCAGCGGCTCCAGCCCGGCCTCGCGGGCGATCTGCGCGCGGGTACGGCGCTTGGGCTTGTAAGGCAGGTACAGGTCTTCCAGACGGCTCTTGGTATCGGCCGCCAGGATGTCGTTGCGCAGCTCGTCGCTGAGCTTGCCCTGCTCGCCGATGCTGGCCAGCACCGCCGCGCGCCGGTCTTCCAGTTCGCGCAGGTAGGTCAGTCGCACTTCCAGGTTGCGCAGCTGGGTGTCGTCCAGGCCCCCGGTCACTTCCTTGCGGTAGCGCGCGATGAACGGAACGCTGGCGCCCTCGTCGAGCAGGCCGACGGCGGCACGTACCTGGGCGGACTGGGCACCGATCTCGTCGGCGATGGTCTGGGCGATCTGCTGGGCGAGCGCGCTCTGGGCGTTCTTGGCGTCGTGCATTGCTTCAGGTCTGTGCCGCGTTACGGGAAGACCCCATTCTGGCAACCGACGACGGAGCCGGACAAGGCATTGACAGGCGGCGAGGTTCAGCGGCGTGTCCGGAGTGGACGCCGGCATCCTGGCGGAGAGAGGGCTTCGGACCGGCCCTGGGCTGGGATGCCGGCGCGGGCGCACGATGGTGGGCGCGCCCTGCCGCGTGTTGCGAAGGTCAGCGGTAGTGGCGGGCGGCGCGCTGCATGACGATGTCGTCACGCATGCTTTCCAGGGCCATCAGGCGGACCTTGCCGACACCCTGCAGTTCCATGAACCGCTCCGTGTAGAACTCCGGCCCCAGCGCGGTGTCGGCGCGGGATTTGCTGAAGCCGTAGGGCACCACGCCCTTCTCGCCATCCTTGCTACCACCGACATAAAGAACGATTGCCATGTGATGTATTCCTCCAAATTGCTACTGCGTACTGCACTCGATGAGCGATGCTGCGAGCTCATCGAGGGAGAGCTTACCGCGTCGAACCTGACTGGAACGTCACGAAGGCTAATGACGATCGGTTGCATGCAGATGACTGCGGGATCGCAGCAGAATGCTTACGGATCTTTAACTCCCGGCTAACGAATCCGCGGGGCATTCCCGCCAACGGCGCAGCCCCTCGTGGCTTGGTCGCAGAATGCGTTTCATGTGATTGGGTCGGTCGGGGTGGGTTCGCGGGACACGCCGTAAACCCGTCCATGGGGGCTCGATGGCGCCATCCATGGCGCCAACGGTCCCGCGAACCCACCCCGACCGACCCCTGACAGTTTCCGTGCGCGTCCAGCCACGGAAAAGAAAAAGAAGATCAAAAGCAAAAGCGGCTTGGCCGGCTCACGAGCAAGCGCAGCGCGCGACCCGCTTTTGCTGTTTATCTTCTTTTCCGTGGGTGGTGCAGGCCACAGCCCTCTGTCAAAGGGCGGTCGGGTTGGGTTCGCGGGGGTGTCCGCGGCATGGATGCCGCGGCCAAGCCCCCATGGATGGGTTCACGGCGTCCCCCGCGAACCCAACCCGACCGACCAGCGCGACGGTTTTGCATTTGGCGACCCACCATCGCCACCCACGAGGGGCTGCGCCGTTGGCTGGAAACCTACGGCCACCAGCCGTGCCCGAACCGGGCGTAATGATCCGCCGCACGCTCGAACGGATTGCGCGCACTCACCCCGCCGCACAGCAGGTACACCGGCAGGTACAACGGCCCCAGCACCAGGTACTGGTAGACGTGCGCGCGCTCGTGGTCGTCCAGCCGGATCAGCGGCTCCACGCCCCACCCCGCCTGATGCGCATAGGTGCGGCAGGACATGCCCAGGTCGTGCCCGGTATGCAGGATCACATTGCCCAGCGTGATCGCCCCGCCCGGCCCCCACGGCCAGTGATCGAAGATGAGCGCACAGTCGCGGGCGCTCCAGCGCAGCGTCGCCCCACCCAGCAGGCCCGCCAGCCCACCGATCAGACCGAGCAGGGAATTGGGCGACGTCCACACCGCGCCCAGCACCTGCAGCGCGCGCAGCCAGAGTGGCCAGGGCCGGGAGGTGGTGTTCAATCGGCCTCGTTCGGGATCAGCAGCCACAGGATCAGGTAGACCAGGATGCCGGGAAAGGCCGCCGAGCCGATCGAGACCAGCACGAACACGATCCGTACCAGGGTGGCATTCCAGCCGAAGCGATGCGCAATGCCCCCCATCACACCGGCAATCATGCGGTCGTTCAGTGAGCGCGACAGCGTGCGTGGCGTGGTGTTCATGGTGGCATCTCCTCGGGAACCAGAAAGCGCAGTCGAGCGCGGCTCGACTCTACACCCCGGCCATGTCTACGGCGTGCGTTGGCGCAGGGCCTGCAGGCGGGCGCCGAACCAGGCCGCAGCGGTCTGTTCAGGCTGCCCGGGGCATTGGATGCGATAGGGCTTGCCACTCATGCTGCTCTGGCTGGCCGCGCGCTCGATGAACTGCTCGGCGCTGTCGACCATGTTCTTCTTCAGCAGGTAGTCGTACTTGCGCTGCAGGTGCGCGCGCGCATCGCTGCCGTCGTACCAGCTGCCATTGCGCTGGAACCGGCACTGCGAACCGTCGAGGCTGGAGATCAACTGGGCGATCTCGCGTTGCGCCTGCGGGCCAGGGGCGGCGTGGGCCAGTGGTGCCGCCAGCAGCGCGGCAAGAATCAACGAAATCCGGTACGTCATCATCCCCCCAGGGCAGTCGAGCATGGCACGACTCTACAGGTCGCGTGCCTTCAGCCAGCCATCAATGGTGGCCGGCACTTCGCGCTGCGCGCGACCGGACACGTAAATGCCGATATGGCCGCCGCGGAAGCTGGACTCGGTGTAGTCCTCGGTGCCCAGACGCCCGCGCATCGCGCGCGACGCATCCGGCGGCACCAGATGGTCCTGCTCGGCATAGATGTTCAGCACCGGCAGGGTCACCTGCGACAGATCCACCGCCTCCTCGCCGATCCGCACCGTGCCGTTCACCAATCCATTGCCCTGGTAGAACTGCTTGATGAAGTCACGGAACGCTTCGCCTGCCAGATCCGGGGAGTCGAAGATCCACTTCTCCATGCGCAGGAAATCCTCCAGCGCCGCCTTGTCATCGAGGATGTCGAGCAGGCCCACGTACTTCTGCACGTTCAGGCGGAACGGCTTGAGCATCAGGTAGCTGGCATTCATCAGATCGGCCGGGATGTTGCCCAGCGTGTCGACCAGCAGGTCTACATCCACCTGCCGCGCCCAGTGCGAGAGCATGTTGTCGGCGGTCTGGAAATCGACCGGGGTGACCATGGTGATCAGCTTGCCCAGCTTGTGCCGGCGCAGCGCGGCGTAGCACAGCGCGAACACGCCGCCCTGGCAGATGCCAAGCAGGTCGACCGGTCCACCACTGCGCTGGCGCAGCACGTCCACCGCGCCATCGATGTAGCGCAGCAGATAGTCCTCCAGGGTCTGGAAGCGCTCGGAGCGGTCCGGGTAGCCCCAGTCCAGCACGTACACGTCCTGACCCAGCGCCAGCAGCTTCTGCACCAATGAGCGATCAGCCTGCAGATCGACCATGTACGGCCGGTTGACCAGCGCGTAGACAATCAGCAGCGGCGTACGCCGGGTTGGCGCCTGTTCGCCGACGAAGCGGTACAGCACCACCTTGCCGTCGCGCCAGACTTCCTCGCGGGCGGTCACGCCATAATCCACGTCCTCCACCTGCGGCAGCAGCGTGAGCCCTTCCAGCAGCTTGCGCTGCATGGCCAGGGTTTCCTGCATCAGGTCGTCGGCGTTGAAGCCCAGCGGTCCCTTCATCGGTCACGCGTCCGTGACGAGGTGCGGGCAGCGGCCTTCTTTGCAGGCGCCTTCTTTACGGGCACTTTCTTTGCAGGCGCCTTGCTGGGGGCCGCCTTGCTGGCAGGTGCGGCCTTCTTCGCCGCTTTGCGCGCGGCCGGCTTCACTTTCGCCGGGGCCGGCTGCGCCACGGGATCCACGGTGGCGGTACCCGCCAGCACCGCCACCTGCGCCTGCAGGCGACGCAGGCTGCGCTCCAGCTCGGCGATGCGGCGGTGCGCGGCGTCCATCTCGCTGCGGGTCGGCAGGCCGATACGCTCGCTCATCTGTTCCACCTCGCGCTGCAGGCCGGCGCGCAGGCGCATCTGTGCGTTGCCCAGCGAGGCATACACCTGCTGGAACGGCTCGGACATGGCGACCTTGGCGTAGGCCTCTTCGGCCACTTCGATCCACAGGTCGAACATCGCGCGGGCGCTGGTCAATTGGCTGCCAGGCTGCTCGTGCTGGGCCAGGCGCTGTTCGAACAACGCGAAGGCCTCGTCCAGCGCCTGCTTGATCTGCTCGACGTAGGCGCGCGAATGCTGCTGGTATTCCTCCTGCGCGCGCAGCAGCGCCTGCCAGCGCGCCTGGTGCTCGCGGCCTGGACCAAACGCCGGGCTCTGCAGCCACGGACCCGCCTGCAGCTGGAACTGCTGCAGCCAGGCGGCGAATTCGGGCACGGCGGCGCCGGCGTGGATGCTGCCACGAGCGCCCTGCAGCATCCACTGCAGCATGCCATCGCCCTGCCCCTGCACCGCCTCGCGCCAGGCCTGGGCCACATCAGCGCTGCTGGCGTCGCGGCCGGCGAATCGCGCGGCCACGTCCTGCATGGTGCCGTACCAGCTGCCGGCCTGTTCGCGGAACCGGCGCACCGCATCTTCCGGCGCGCCCGGTCCCTGTTCGGGCAGCAGTTGGCCCCACCCGTCGAACAGCCGCTGCCAGCTGCCCGGGCCATCGCCAGCCGGGGCGCCAGGGGTCGCCGCGTGGCGCAGGGCATCTCCCCAGGCGCCGAAGTACTGCCGGGCCAGGGCTTCGAAATCGCTGCTGCCGGCATCGTGGGCCGAGCTGGTCATCGCAGGCCTCCGCAGGGCTGGGTCATGGCTTGGGAATACGCAGGGTCTTGCTGATCATCAGCGACCCGGACAGGGCGAACAGCAGCACCATCGGATGCAGCTGCCATGGGCCGATCTGCCATTGGCCGAACCAGATCTCCTGGCCGATGGCGCCGGTGCCTGCCGCGATCGCCAGCACGATCACCAGTACCAGGCTGGTCGGGATCGGGGTGCCCTCGAAATACGTCACTTTGCCCTCGTCGCCCGTCATTGCCTCGGCAGTGACGTTGTAGCGCGCCAGGCGGCTGACACCGCAGCAGACGAAGTAGCTCAGCACCAGCCAGTCCCACCCGCCCTGCATGCCGCAGGCATAGGCCAATGCGGCCGGGGCCACACCGAAGGAGATCACGTCCGACAGCGAATCCAGCTCGCGGCCCAGGGTGGAGCTGGATTTGCGCCAGCGCGCGATGCGCCCGTCCAGCGCGTCGAAAATGAAGGCCAGCGGGATCAGTGCCATGCCGAACATCAGGTAGCCGCGCTCGCCGTCCTGCAGGAAGCGCATTGCGGCGAACACCGCACCGGTGCCGCAGAAAGCATTGGCCAGGGTGAACCAGTCGGCCAGCTGGAATTCGCGCAGCATCGAGAAGTGACGTTTCATGGGGTCTCACGGAGCATCAAGGCCCACAGGTTACCGCGAGCGCCGCCGCTGGCGACAGCACTGGCCACGCCGATCCTTCACTGCTCCCTCACCTGTCCTCACCGGCGGTGAATTTTTCGCCACCCATCTTGACAGCCTAGGGGGGTGGCGCCTGTCGCCGCTTATCCACAAAGTTGCCCACGCGTAATCCACACCCCCTGTGGACAACCAGATCTCACCGACTGCGACGCTGGACATTTCCTCATCACCCTGAAGCGGGGTTTCCCTACTTCCCAAGCTGCGAAGGCAGCGCTATGGTCGTCGGCGGACCCCGCCGCCGCTACGTCCAGATTCCCGCGACGGACGATGATGATGCTGGATGCTTCCACCCTGGCCGCACAGCTGCGGCACCCCCATGGTGACGCCGCGCAGGCGGTGGCCGAATCGATGAACCGCAGCAACGGTGCGCTCAACCGCGCTGCGATCGGTCTGCTGGCGGTGACGTCTGGCGAACGGGTGCTGGAGATCGGCCCCGGCAACGCTGCGTTTGCGCCGCTGCTTCTGCAGGCCAGCGACAGCCGTTACCTGGGCATCGAGCTGTCCACCGCCATGGTCGAGGCCGGCAACCGGCAGCTCGCCGCCGCTGGGCTGGCCGAGCGGGCCGGGATGCGCCATGGCGATGCCCATGCCCTGCCGATCGCCGATGCCGCGATGGACGCCGCACTGGCCGTCAACACCCTGTACTTCTGGCCAGACCTGGCGCCGGTGCTGGACGAACTGGCGCGGGTCGTGCGCCGGGGGGGCCGGCTATGCCTGGCCTTCGGCGATGCCGCCTTCATGCGCAGCCTGCCGTTCACCGCCGATTTCCAGCTGCACGAACTGGATGCCGTGGAGCTGGCGCTGCGTGTCGCCGGGTTCGGTGTTTCTGCCTGGCGCAGCCACCGGGAAACCGCGCCCGGCAACGATGGCCAGGCCCGCGAAAAGCACTTCCATCTGCTGCTGGCACAGCGGCGCTGAACCGGACTGCCGGCCAGCGGCCGGCACTACCCAGCCTGCACCCGCCGCCAGGGAGCAACACAGAACACCTGCATCACCAGTGGCCGGCCCACCTCAGCCGCCGCAACGACTGTGATCCGACCGCGTGGTAGAGCCGGCCGCTGGCCGGCTGCCCGGAACGTTACGGGTTGCCGGCCAGCGGTCGGTATTACCCGCCTTGCACCCGTCGCCGCCAACGCGCGAAACAGAACACCTGCATCACCAGCATCGCCAACAGCCCCAGCGGCCACGCCCACCACAGCCCGGCCAGGCCGTGCTGCGCCTGCAGCCACATCGCCAGCGGCAGCTCCAGCAGCAATACCGCCGACATGCCCAGCAGCGCCGGCAGCAGTACCGTGCCGCTGCCGCGCATCACCCCGACCAGCACCGCGGCAACCCCCATTGCCAGCACGCCCCAGACCACCGTGCGCAGCTGCAGCGCGGCCAGCTCGCGCACCTCCGGCGCCGCCAGGATCAGGCCGCTCAGCCAGGGCGCCAACGCCATCACCAGCATCACCACTGCCGCCAGCAACACCAGCCCCAGCAGCACGCCGGTGCGGGCGATGGCCGGCAACCGCGCTGCACGCCCCGCGCCCATCGCGTGGGCTGCAAGGATGGTGGCGGTGATGCCCAGTGACATCGCCGGCAACTGCACCCAGCTCATCAACTGGTTGACCGCACCGTAGGCCGCCGTGGCCGTATAGCCATAGCGGTTGATCCAGCCCAGCAACACGATCTCGGCAATGGCCAGGCTGAACATCTGCAGCGAGGACGGTACGCCGATGCGCAGCATCGAGCGGATCAGCCCCCCATCGAAGCGGATGGCGCGCAGCAGATCGTGGCCCGGTGCCAGCGGGTGCGCCAGACGATGCCAGCGCCACAGCAACCAGACCAGGGCCAGCAGCGAAGCAAACACCGCCGAGACCGCCGCACTGGCCGCACCCAGTCGCGGCAGGCCGGCCCACCCCAGGATCAGCAGTGGCGTGCACAACAGGCCCACGCCCGTGGCCAGCAGCAGCGCATGCAATGGCGTCTTCGCATCGCCCACCGCGCGGCTTACGGCGGTCGCCAGCCACAGCAGGAAGAAGGCCGGCGCCCCCAGCAACAACACGCGCGCATAGGCGATGGCCTCGTCCAGGATCGGTGCCGGCGTACCCAGTGCTGTCAGCAGCTGCGGCGCGAAGAGGCCGCCCACCGCCATCACCAGCACCGACAGCGACAGCACCAGCGCCACCGCGCTGCCTGCCACCGCTCGCGCCTGTTGTGGCCGGCCGGCGCCCCAGGCCTGGCCGATCAGCACCATCGCACCGGTCGCCAGGCCCATCACCAGCGCCAGCAGCAGGAAGAAGGCCGGGAAGAATGCGGCGGCGGCGGCCACGGCCTGGGTGCCAAGCAGGTGCCCCAGATAGATGTTGTCCAGTGTGCCTGCGGCCAGCTGCAGCGCATTGGTCAGCAGCATCGGAAGCAGCAGGGTCAGATAGGTGCGCCACAGCGCTGGGGCGACCGGCGGAATCGAAGGTGCAGGAGGGGTCATCGGAGTCTTTGGGCAAAGCGGCGCCCTGCCCGGCGTTTCAGCCAGCAAAGAGCGCGCACGAAGGGAACGGGCCGTGGCCCGCGATCAGATGAAGCGGTCGCTCAGCGAGCGCGGGGTGTTTCAGCCGTCGGCAGTGCCTGCAGGGCCATCGAACGCCAGGCGCAGGGCGTGCGTACGCACGTCCTCGGGCCACGCGTTCAACGCCGCCTCCAGACCCGCGCGGTCATGCGCGAACAGGAGGCGGATGGCGTCCTCGAAGCCCGGCAGATCGCCGCCGATGGTCTGCAGGAAGTGATAGGCACGCTCGCTGTCCCGGCGCTGCCGGTCCCTGTCCGCGCCGGCACGGCTGGCCGATTCCACCAGCCTGCGCAGCACCACCGAGGCCCCACCTGGCTGTTCGGCCAGCCACGCCCAATGCCGCGGCAGCAGTGTCACTTCGCGGGCAACCACGCCCAGCTTGGGTCGACCGCGGCCACGTGGGGTTGCAGGCGTGTCGTCGAACGGGGTTTCCGGATCCGCCTCCACGGCGGGCGGGAACGCCTCGGCCACCCGCGCCAGCAGCTGCGCATCCGTGCCGCGCGTATCGAAATCCCGGGTGCGGCCGGTGGCGTTGTCGAACACCAGCAGCGGACCGGCGGCATTGTCGGCGCGCAGTTGCTTCAGCGCCAACGCGGCGACTTCCGGGGTACCGGAAGCCACCAGGCGATGGCCGTCGAAACAGCTGAACGGAGGAAGTCGAGACGCAGGCATGGCAGGGGCACCGGAGACGATGCGCAAATATTGCCCGGGTAATTTGCGACTGTCAATATTGCCCGGGTATTAATTAGCCGAAAGAGCGTGCCAACCAAGGTTGGCACCCACCAGAAAGGTTGGCACCCACCCGAAAGGTCGGCACCCACCCGATTCGCCGGGTCACAGCCGGCTGAAGGACCAGCTCACCATGCGGCCGTCCTTGTACGGCATCACGCCGTGGAACGGGCGCGGGTCGGCATCGAACACCAGCGGCAGGAAATGGCGGTCGCCCTCCCACATCGGCAGCGTGTCCAGCTTGTCCAGGTCCACCCACTCCAGCGTGCCTTCGTGGTTGCCACCATGCGGAGTACCCTCGAAGCCATCGATGACGAACACGAAGCCGAGCCAATCCTCACCGTGCTTGCCGAAGCCGGGCCAGCTGATGGTGCCGCGCAGGCGCATGCCGGTGCAGTCGATGCCGGCCTCCTCCTGGATCTCGCGGCGCATGCTGGCGGCCACGTCCTCGTCCGCTTCGATCTTGCCGCCCAGCCCGTTGTACTTGCCCAGGTGGTGGTCTCCCGGGCGGGTATTGCGGTGGATCATCAGCACCTGGCGACGATCAGGCGAAAGCACGTAGCCCAGGGTGGCAACGATCGGGGTGTACGGCATGGGCAGCGTCCAGCGGCAGGTCAGCCCCGGATTATGGCCGATCAGCGCACCAGCGACAGACGGCGCTCGGCCGGCGTGGGGGTGCCGTCGGGATCGCGACGCAGGGTGGCGACGCCATGGCCGCGCTCGGCCAGGTATTCCAGCCACTTGCCGAGGAAGGTGTTCATCCGCATGCGGTGGCTGATCAGCTCTGCCGGCGGCGGATACAGGCCCATCGTGTCCTGCCAGCGGCGGCCGACGTAGCAGTGGGTGGTCTCGGCCTGGCGCGCGTCGCGGTACAGGCGCACATAGGCCGACGGATCGGGCTCGCCGGTGACCGGGTCGGCCAGGTCGTAGGTCAGGCGCAGTTCCACCGTGTAGCGGTGGCATTCGATCACGTCCAGGCGCACGTCCAGGCCGTCGCCCACCGAAGAGATGTAGCTGCCCGCAACCAGCTCGGCCGGGGCGAACAGGCGCACCAGGTGGCGGTAGTTTTCCGCGTACAGGCCCATGAGCCAGCTCAGCCGGCTCAGGCGGGGAATGCGTTCGGTGCGGGGCGAGGCGTGGGCCATGGGTCGATCCTACACGTTGGTGCTTCAACGTGGGGGCGCACACGTGCAAGCCAACCCCTGGGTAGTGCCGGCCGCTGGCCGGCAGCCCACCGTCGCGGCCGAGGGTTCATCAGCCAGCCGGCCAGCGGCCGGCTCTACCAGACCAGGATCAATACAGCTCGCGCTGCAGCCCCAGCGTCGCCAGCACCTTGCTGGAGATTTCCTCGATCGAAGTGTGCGTGGTGCTCAGGGTCGGAATGCGCTCCATCTGGAACATCACCTCGGCCGCAGCCACCTCGCGCTTGCAGGTGTCCAGGTTGGCGTAGCGCGAGTTCGGGCGCCGTTCCTGGCGGATCTGCTGCAGGCGGTCCGGGTCGATGGTCAGCCCGAACAGCTTGCGCCGGTAGTTGCGCAGGCGCGGCGGCAGGCGGTCGCTTTCCAGGTCTTCGTCGGTCAGCGGGTAGTTGGCCGCGCGCACGCCGTAATGCAGGGCCAGGTAGATGCAGGTAGGCGTCTTGCCGGCGCGCGACACCGCCACCAGGATCACGTCGGCATCGTCGTAGTTCACCGCGATGCCGTCGTCATGGGTCAGAGCGAAGTTCATCGCGTTGATGCGGCGGTGGTAGGTGTCGAAATCGACCATGCCGTGGGCCTGGCCGACCCGCGCCAGGCGCGGGCTGGCCAGCTCGCGCTCCAGCGGCTCGATGAACGGTGCGAACACATCCAGCATCAGCGCCCCGCTGTCGGCCAGGATCAGGCTCAGGCTCTGGTCCACGCAGGAGTTCACCACGATGGGCCGGACCTGGTACCGCTCCCCTGCCGCCTGGATCCGGGCACAGGCCTCACGCGCCTTTTCGGGGTCGTCGACAAACGACATGCGGTCGGTAATGAAGCTGAACCCGGAGAACTGGGTCAGCAGGCTATGCCCAATGGTTTCAGCGGTGATACCGGTTCCATCGGAAACGTAGAACACCGGACGGATGGTCGACATGCGCGCTTTTACCCCCTACGAAGCCTAAAAAGGCCGTCAGCACAAGCTTGTGCCGACGGTGGTCTGCCCGGCATCATATCGGCTTCTTCCTACGGACGCGGCCATTCCAGCCCGCCTCGGGCGATGGCCAAACGGAGCATCGCGCTTGAACGAGAACATCCTGTGGTTGCACGAACTGCGTCTGGCCGACCTGGCCCGCGTAGGCGGCAAGAATTCGTCGCTGGGCGAGATGATCGGCAACCTTGCCGGTCTGGGCGTGTCGGTGCCGGGCGGTTATGCCACCACCGCTGAAGCCTTCAAGGACTTCATCGCGCACAACGATCTGTCCAAGCGCATCTTCGACAAGCTGGCCACGCTGGACGTCGAGGACGTCAACGCGCTGACCGCCGCGGGCAAGGAAATCCGCACCTGGGTGATCGATGCCCCGCTGCAGCCGCAGCTGGACCAGGACATCCGCACCGCCTACGCCCAGCTGAGCGCAGACAACGGCGGCGGCGACGTGGCCGTGGCCGTGCGCTCGTCGGCCACCGCCGAGGATCTGCCGGATGCGTCCTTCGCCGGCCAGCAGGAAACCTTCCTCAACGTCACCGGTGCCGACGATGTCGTGCACAAGGTCAAGGAAGTGTTCGCCTCGCTGTACAACGACCGCGCCATCGCCTACCGCGTGCACCACGGCTTCAAGCATGAAGACGTGTTCCTGTCGGCCGGCGTGCAGCTGATGGTGCGTTCGGGCGTCGGTTCCTCCGGCGTGCTGTTCACCCTGGACACCGAGTCCGGCTTCCGCGACGTGGTGTTCGTCACCTCTTCCTTCGGCCTGGGCGAAATGGTCGTGCAGGGCGCGGTCAACCCGGACGAGTACTACGTCTACAAGCCCACCCTGCAGGCCGGCAAGCCGGCGATCCTGCGCCGCTCGCTCGGCAGCAAGGCGATCCGCATGGTGTATTCGGATGTCCCCGGCGAGCGCGTCAGGATCGAGGACACCCCGGTCGAGCTGCGCAACACCTTCTCGATCAGCGACGAGGACGTGCAGGAACTGTCCAAGCAGGCCCTGGTCATCGAAAAGCACTACGGCCGCCCGATGGACATCGAGTGGGCCAAGGACGGTGTCAGCGGCAAGCTGTTCATCGTGCAGGCGCGCCCGGAAACGGTGAAGTCGCGCAGCCACGCCACCCAGATCGAGCGCTTCGCGCTGACCGACAAGGGCGGCAACGTGCTGGCCGAAGGCCGCGCCGTCGGCGCCAAGATCGGTTCGGGCGTGGCCCGCGTGGTCAAGACGCTGGACGACATGAACCGCGTGCAGCCGGGCGACGTGCTGATCGCCGACATGACCGACCCCGATTGGGAGCCGGTGATGAAGCGCGCCTCGGCCATCGTCACCAACCGTGGCGGCCGTACCTGCCACGCCGCGATCATCGCGCGCGAGCTGGGCGTGCCGGCCGTGGTCGGTTCGGGCAACGCCACCAAGGTCATCGAAGATGGCCAGCTGGTCACCGTCAGCTGCGCTGAAGGCGATACCGGCTTCATCTACGAAGGCAAGCTCGGCTTCGAGCGCACCACCACCGATCTGGGCAACATGCCGCCGGCACCGCTGAAGATCATGATGAACGTGGCCAACCCGGAACGTGCCTTCGACTTCGGCCAGCTGCCGAACGCCGGCATCGGTCTGGCCCGCCTGGAAATGATCATCGCCAGCCACATCGGCATCCACCCGAACGCGCTGCTGGAATACGACCGCCAGGATGCGGCGACGAAGAAGAAGATCGACGAGAAGATCGCCGGCTACGGTGATCCGGTCAGCTTCTACGTGGACCGCCTGGCCGAAGGCATCGCCACGCTCACCGCCTCGGTCGCGCCGAACGCCGTGATCGTGCGCCTGTCGGACTTCAAGTCCAACGAGTACGCCAACCTGATCGGCGGCAGCAATTACGAGCCGCACGAAGAGAACCCGATGATCGGCTTCCGCGGCGCCAGCCGTTACGTCGACCCGAGCTTCTCGGCCGCCTTCGCGCTGGAGTGCAAGGCCGTGCTGCGCGTGCGCAACGAAATGGGCCTGGACAACCTGTGGGTCATGATTCCGTTCGTGCGCACCCTGGAAGAAGGCCGCAAGGTCATCGAGGTGCTGGAACAGAACGGCCTGAAGCAGGGCGAGAACGGCCTGAAGATCATCATGATGTGCGAAGTGCCGTCCAACGCACTGCTCGCCGATGAGTTCCTGGAGATCTTCGACGGCTTCTCGATCGGCTCCAACGACCTGACCCAGCTCAGCCTGGGCCTGGACCGCGATTCGTCGATCGTCGCGCACCTGTTCGACGAACGTAACCCGGCGGTGAAGAAGCTGCTGTCGATGGCGATCAAGTCGGCACGTGCCAAGGGCAAGTACGTTGGCATCTGCGGCCAGGGCCCGTCCGATCATCCGGATCTGGCCGAATGGCTGATGCAGGAAGGCATCGAGTCGGTGTCGCTGAACCCGGACACCGTGGTCGATACCTGGCTGCGCCTGGCCAAGCTGAAGGCCAACGGCTGATGCCGTGATGGGCTGACGTCGTGTTCATCGGCGTCGGCCCATACTGCTGCTGCACGCAAGCCCCGCCTCTGCGGGGCTTCGTGTTTCTGGCGTCCACGTACGCCCTGCCCCGCGCAGACTTCCCCCGCAGCAAAGGATTTCCGCATGATCGCCGCCGCCGCACCCGCTCCCGCCGCCACGCCCTGGTTCCATTCGCTCGACTGGGAGCGCCTGCTGGAAGCCTACGGCGTACCGTTGCTGGCCGCGATCGTGGTGCTGCTGGTCGGCATGTGGGTGGCGCGACGCCTGTCCAACGCGATGCCACGCGCCACCGCGCGCATGGGCGTGGACCCGATGCTGGGCAATTTCCTGCGCAACGTGGTGTACGCCGCGTCGCTGGTGATCGTGGTGGTGCTGGCAATCGGCACGCTGGGCGTGCAGATCACCCCGCTGCTGGCCGTGCTCGGCACCGCCGGCCTGGCCGTGGGCCTGGCGCTGAAGGACTCGCTGTCCAACATCGCATCGGGCGTGATGCTGGTGACGCTGCGCCCGTTCCGGGTCGGCGATGTGGTGACCGTGGCCGGACAGACCGGCACCGTGCGCGAAGTGCGCATCTTCCAGACCGTCATCACCGGCGCCGACAACCAGCACACTACCATTCCGAATACGCTGATCACCGCGGCACCGATCATCAACCTGACCGCCGAACCGACCCGCCGCGTCGAGCTGGTGATCGGCATCGGCTACGAAGACAATATCCAGTTGGCGCGCGACACCGCGCTGGCACTGATGAAGGCCGATCCGCGCGTGCTGCAGACGCCGGTACCGGACGTGGTGGTGTACGAGCTGGGCGCGCACGCCATCAACCTGGGCATCCGCTGCTACGTGAAGTCGGCCGACTGGTTCGGCACCAAGGTCACGCTGCTGGAACAGCTCAAGCTGGGCTTCGACAAGGCCGGCATCAACATTCCGTACCCCCAGCAGGACATGCACCTGTACCTGCATGGCAAGGATGGCGGCGTGGTCGAGGCCGATGCACTGGTGCGCGACAAGCCCTGACGCACAACGGTAGTGCCGGCCGCTGGCCGGCATCACCACAGGCAGCACCGGGAATGCCGGCCAGCGGCCGGCACTACCAGGAACCGCGCAGACCGGCCATCGGCGTCAGGCCTCGACGGCCGCTTCCAACGCCGGATAATCAATGAACCCGACCGCACCACCGCCGAAGAACGTCGCCCGATCCGGTGGGTTCAATTCGGCGCCTGCACGCAGGCGCTCCGGCAGATCCGGATTGGCAATGAACGGCCGGCCGAAGCCGATCAGGTCAGCCCAGCCCTCAGACAGCGCCTGCTCGGCGCGCTCGGCGGTGTACTTGCCGGCATAGATCAACGTGCCCGGGTAGACCATGCGCAGCGCCTGCTTGAACGCGACCGGCATCAACGGCGCATCATCCCAGTCGGCCTCGGCGATATGCAGGTAGCCCACGCCAAGTTCGCCCAGCAGGTGCGCGGCCGCCAGGTAAGTCGCCTGCGGCGTATCGTCCACCGCGCCCTGCAGGGTGGTCAGTGGCGCCAGGCGCACGCCCACGCGCTCACCACCGGCCACCGCCACCACCGCCTGCACCACCTCGCGCAGGAAGCGCAGCCGGTTCTGCAATGCGCCGCCGTAGCCATCGGTGCGCTGGTTGGCCTGCGAGTCGATGAACTGGTTGATCAGGTAGCCATTGGCACCGTGCAGTTCGACGCCATCGAAGCCAGCAGCGAGGGCATTGCGGGTGGCCTGCGCGTAGTCGGCGACGATGCCCGGAATCTCATCCTCGGCCAGCGCACGCGGCATCGAATGCTGGATCATTTCGCCCACACCGGCTTCGGGGCCTGCGCCGGTCGGGTCGACGAACACCTTCACGCCTTCGGCCAGCAACGCCGAGGAAGACACCGGCGCCACGCCACCGGGCTGCAGGGCCACATGCGAAACACGACCGACGTGCCACAGCTGCGCGTAGATGCGACCGCCGGCGGCATGCACGGCGTCGGTGACCTGGCGCCAGCCCTGCACCTGCTCATCGCTGTGGATGCCGGGCGTCCAGGCGTAACCCTGGCCCTGCGGGCTGATCTGGGTACCTTCGCTGACGATCAGGCCGGCGCTGGCACGCTGCGCGTAGTAGGCGGCCATCTCCGCGGTGGCGACGTTGCCGTGCGCTGCACGCGAGCGTGTCATCGGCGGCATCACGATGCGGCTGGGCAGGGTCAGGGCGCCCAGGCGGTGGGGGGTGAACAGCATGGCGGCAATCTCTTGCGGGGGGGAGTACCGGCAAGGATGGGGATGGAGCCCGCAGCACAACAGGCGCATCGTGGCAAAACAGTTGTGCCCGGCAGGCAAGGATCACCCGGCTTCGGGGCTCAGCCACGCATGGCGTGGTGCTACTCCAGGCTGGGCTCGATCCTGATCGCACCGTGCGCCACCCGGTCGTAGCAGGCGCGCACCACGTCTTCGCCGTACTTGCGTTCCAGCCGGCGCACGATGAAGTGGCCGCGCGCCATGTCCTGGTAGTAATCGGTGAACATGGTGTTGAGCGTTGCACCGGCTGCCGCACCCACGATCGGCACCGCCTGTGCGGCGAACTTTTCGGTGATCACCACGCCGAAACGCGCGGCCACCTTCTCCACCATCTTCGCCAGCAGCTTGCCGGCTTCCTTCGGCGCCACGCCCAGGGTCAGGTCGCGACCGGTCACCACGCGCCCGGCCAGCTCGGCCGACAGGTGCCGCATCACGTCGGTGGTGAAGCCGCGGGCGAGGTAGTAACCGGTCTCACTGGCGTCATCGCGCGGCGAGTTGCCGCCCAGCGCGAACACCTCCAGGCAGGCCTGGCGGGTACTGAACTCGGACAGGTCGAAACCTTCGCTGCGAGCCACGTCGGCCACCGCACGCATCATGATGGTGGTCGACACCGGCAGCTCGATGAACAGTGCGGCGAAGCCAAAGGCTCCGCCAACCGCACCCGAGGTTGCCGCTGCCAGCTTGTGCCAGCGCGTGGAGGCGCCCTTGCCGGGGCTGTTGTCCATGCTCCACAGCGCCGCCTGCGCCGACTTCGACAGCGCCGCCTGCACCGCGCCATGGATACGGCCAGAGACCGCCTTGGGCAGCGCCTTCACCGCGAATTCCAGCGGCGTGCCGACCAGGTTGGCCATGCGCGCGGTCAGGGTCGGCGCTTCCAGCAGGGTGACCGCCCGCTGCAGGTCGGACCAGTCGCGGGCATCGTGGGCGATGTCGCGGGGGAGCAGGATGGGCTCGTTCATGGCGCCGATCTTAGCGCCACGGAGTTGAACGGCGCGTAGTGCCGGTCAAGGCGTCGGCAGGCCCGACAGAGCACCCATGAACTGGCGGTAGTGGCGCAGCTCGGCGATCGAGTCGTGCACATCGCTCAGCGCGGTGTGGTTGCTGTTCTTGCCAACCCCGGCGGCCACGGTCGGCGCCCAGCGCTTGGCCAGTTCCTTCACCGTGGACACGTCCAGGTTGCGGTAATGGAAGTACTTCTCCAGGCGCGGCATCTGGCGGTGCAGGAAGCGGCGGTCCTGGCAGATGGAGTTGCCGCACATCGGCGACAGGCCGGCCGGAATCCACTGTGCCAGGAAGTTCACCGTCTGCGCTTCGGCCTGGCCAAGCGTGGTGGCGCTGTCCACCACGCGCTGCCACAGGCCCGAACGGCGGTGCTGGTTGCGGTTCCACTCATCCATCGCCTCCAGAGTTTCCAGCGGGTGATGAATGGCGAACTCCGGCCCCTCGGCCAGCACGTTGAGCTGGGCATCGGTGACCACGGTGGCAATCTCGATGATCGAATCGTTGTCGGTATCCAGCCCGGTCATTTCCAGGTCGATCCAGATCAGTCGTTCGTTGGCCGCGCCGTTGTCCGCCATTGTGTCGCCTCGTTGCTGGGCAGGCGCGCGGCCTACCGGATAGGGAAAGAGGCGCCCATCATACCCGTTCGCCGTTCAGCCCTCGTCGGCGTGGTCTTCCAGCAGCAGCGGCGGCTTGCCCCGCTTGGCACGGAAATAATTGGTCAGGCGCGTGCTGGCTTCCTTGGCCAGGACGCCGCCGTGGATCTCGACGCGGTGATTGTGGCGGGCGTCGCCGAGCAGATCGAACACACTGCCACACGCCCCGGTCTTGGGGTCGCTGGCCCCGTAGACCAGGCGCGAGACACGCGCATGCACGATCGCCATCGCGCACATCGCGCACGGCTCCAGGGTCACGTACAGGGTGCTGCCAAGCAGCCGGTGATTGGCCAGCAGCCTGCCCCCCGCCCGCATGGCCACGATTTCGGCATGCGCACTGGGATCATGCGAGGCGATGTTGAGATTCCAGCCCTCGCCCAGCAGCTGGCCATCGGCGCCGACCAGCACCGCCCCCACCGGGATCTCGTCGAACTCGCGCTGCGCGCGCTCGGCCAGCGCCAGCGCATGGCGCATCCAGTGCTCATCGGCGTCGTGCACCGGTACACCCAGGGTGTCGGTCATGGCGGTTCTCGCGTCGTTGCTGGGCCAGGATGGCCGCCGGGGCGCTAGTGTACGCCCCGGCTCGTGCAGGCGTCGCTAACGCGCGTCGAAGCGATCGCGGGCCGCATCCAGTGCCGGGAAGTTGTGCTCGGCCCAACGGTCCAGCGCAGCCAGCGTGTCGACCAGGCTGCGCGCGACCTCGGTCAGCCGGTACTCCACGTGCAGCGGCTTGCTGCCCCGGTCGCAGCGCTCGACCAGGCCGTTGCGCTCCAGTTGCCGCAGGGTCTGGGTCAGTACTTTCTGCGAGAGGCCTTCGATCTTCCGCAGCAGCGCGCCATTGCGCATCGGTCCCTGCGCCAAGGCAGGCAACAGCAGCATCACCCACTTGCCGGAGATCAGCGCCAACGCATCGCGCGCCGAGCAGTCCGCCGCATAGACGTCGCCGGGAAAGGCCATGGTTACCTCAAGGTGCGTAATTGCCGGGGTAGGCCGGCCTCGCCAGGATGGTCGCACACTCCAACACGCCCTTTCCGCATGCACGCCCTGATCCTGCTGGCCCATCCCGATCCCCGCTCGTTCAACGCCCATCTGGCCACCCAGGCAACCGAGCAGCTGCGGCGCGAAGGCCTGCAGGTGGACAGGATCGACCTGTACGCGGATACCTTCGATCCGCTGGAAGCGGCCCATCACCATCCGCAGCGCCTGCAGCCCGGCCCCTTCGATGCGCAGCGCGAGCAGCGCCACAGCGCCGAACAGGGACAGCTGCCGGCCGAGGTGCAGCGCCACCTGCGCCTGCTGCAGGCCACCGATCTGCTGATCCTGCAGTTTCCGCTGTGGTGGTTCACGGCGCCGGCCATGCTGAAGGGCTGGCTGGACCGCGTGCTGGTCTACGGACCGATCTACAACAGCCGGCAGCGCCACGAGCACGGCGTGATGCGCGGCAAGCGCGCGTTGCTGAGTGTCACCACCGGGTCATCGGCGCGGGCATGCGCGGTGGACGGCCGCGAGGGCGACACCCGGCTGCTGCTGTGGCCGTTGATGTACAGCCTGCGCTACGTCGGCTTCGAGGTGATGGAGCCGCATGTGGTGCATGGCGTGCGTTCCGGGCTTCCGCCCGAACGCGTGCAGGCGCACGATGCCGCGCTGGAGGCCGCCTCCGGCAACTACCGCGAACGGCTGGCGCACTGGCAACAATGGCCGAGCGTGCCGTTCAATAACAGCGAGGACTTCGAGGACGGCGTCGTGCTTCGTGCTGACGCAATCGCGTACAGCCCTTTCATCCGCCACCGCAATGCGGGATGAATCAGCGCCTGCAGGCGCTACCGGAAAGCCTCATACTTCGCGCTCTTCCGAAGCACCTTGGTGACCCATGACCACCCTGCGCCCCTCGCGCGCCGACGACGGCGCCGCCCTCGTCGATCTCTGGCGTCGCGCCGTCGACGCCACCCACGACTTCCTCAGCGCCGAAGACCGCCAGGCCATCGATGCCGAAGTGGCCGGCTTCCTGCCGCAGGCACCGATGACCGTCGCCACTGATGCACAGGACCGTCCGTTGGGCTTCATGCTGATCGACGGCGCCCACATGGAAGCGCTGTTCATCGACCCGGACGTGCGTGGCACCGGCATCGGCCGGCAGCTGCTGCAGCATGCACTGGCCCTGCATCCGCAGCTGAGTACCGACGTCAACGCGCAGAACGCGCAGGCCGTGGGCTTCTACCTGCGCATGGGCTTCGTCGAAACCGGACGCTCACCTGTGGATTCGCAGGGCCGCCCGTATCTGTTGATCCATCTGCGGCACAGCGGCTGACATCGACCGGCAGCCGCCGCGTGCTAGCGTGGCCGCATTCGAATCGAGGAATGCCGTGCATGGATGGTGCAAAAGCCCTGTTGACCCTGTTCGCGCTGGGCATCAGCCTGGTCTGGATCCTGGTGCCGTTCGCCATCTTCGCCGTGCGCAATCTGCTGCGCGAGGTGCTGGTCGAGCAGCGCCGTACCAACGAACTGCTCGAGCATATCGGCGGCTACCGCATTCCCAGGCCGCAACCCGAACCGACCGCCTGGCGCGCGCCCTGAACCATGGGGCACGCGCTCCGGATCAGGACGTAGCCTCGAATGCCGGTGAGTATTGCACCTCGCCCTGCGCCATCGGTGGGCGCAGGCAGAGTGCCTGGAAGTACTCCGCGGGCACGCCCGGCAGTATCAGGCCCGGCTCGGCGCGGAAACCGAAGCGTGCGTAGTAGCCCGGCTCGCCCAGCAGCACGCAGCCTCGCGCGCCCTGTTGGCGCAACGCATCGAGCGCCGCGTGCATCAGCGCCGCGCCGATGCCCTGCCCTTGCCATCCGGGCAGTACCGAGATCGGACCGAGGCCGAACCAGCCTGTGCTTCCATCGCTGATGGTGACCGGCGACAGCGCAATGTGTCCGACCACCTGGCCCTGAGCTTCGGCAATCAGCGAAATGCTCAATTCCCCAAGCGAACGCAGCGCATCGACGATGAACTGCTCGGTGTGGCTGCTGAGCGGGGCTTCGCGGAAGGCAGCTTCTGTGAGCGCATGGATGACGGCGTGATCGGCAGCGGATTCGGGGCGGATCGTGTAATTCATGGTGGAAGACTTCGCTTGGTGATGATCGCGTGAATTAATGATCGATGTCACAGAACGGCAGCAGAATGTCGAATGCGGTACGCGGACGTTCCGATGCCGGCAGATCGACTGTGCCGCAAGCGCTTCCGCGACACCGTCCAATTCTGAATGCGTCAAATTTCTGGCACTCACGCCCACTCTCGGGTGGCGCCGGGTTTCCCAGGAACCCCATAATCGGGAAACCTGTCACCAGGGAAGGATATATGGACATGGATGCACGATGCTGGAACATGCCTTGAGCGCGACAACGCAATCGCGCAGTGCACGATGCTGGCTGCCGGCGACCCTGTTGCTGGCGCTGGCGGCGTGCTCGCCTTATGCAGACGCAGAGCGCGATGTCGCCGCGGGCGGACGCGGTCTGGCCAAGCTCAATCCGGCACCGAAGCAGGCCTATGAGCTGGTGCTGACACTGAAGGACGCGCCTGGCCCGTTCGCGATCGTTGATGGCGTGGCCCAGTACGACGTCAGGAACTACGCGGATTGTGGTCGGATCCTGCCTGCGACAGGTACCGCGGGCCGCATCACCAGCCAGGAACCCGTCACGCTGCACCGGGTCGGCGAAAACGAATACCGCGGCACGTTCTACCTCGACCGCATGCAGGACGAGGACTACTACGGGCGTGGCGCCTGCCATTGGACGCTGACGGGCGTCGGCGCAATGCTGCGTGCTACGAACGGCGAGGCGGATACGCGATTCCTGACGTTCGTCGACAACAAGCGCATGGAGAATGACTCACCTCTGACGCTTTACTACCCGAAACTTATCTATCCGCGCGCCGACAATGTCGCCAACTTTGGTGCCAGTGGCGAGGAGGATCCGTCGGGGTACAGCGAAGATCTACGCGACGCGCTGTTCTCAACCACCACCACTGTGCAGAAGCTCGCGCCATGAACTGCCAGGGTCACATTCACCTCTAGCCCCAAGGAGGCCGACATTGCGCCACAAGATGATCCCGTGCCTTGCTCTGCTTCTGTTGACCGCTTGCCATCCGGAGACCGCAATGAACCAGGAACGTGCCGCTGCCGAAGCCGATGTCGCCCAGGGTGGGCGTGGCCTCGCCAAGCTCAACCCCAGCCCGCGCAAGGCCTATGAACTGGTGCTGCGCCTGAAGGACGCCCCCGGCGATTTCGCGGTGGTTGAAGGTGTCGCGCAGTACGACGTCACCAACGAAGACCAGTGCGGCCACATCGAGCCGGCCACCGGTACCGCCGCACGTATCACCAGCCAGGAACCGGTGGAGCTGCGCAAGGTCGCCGACGGCGAGTACCGAGGCACGTTGTATGTGGACCGCATGCTGGATGAGGACTACTACGGCCGCGGCGTGTGCAAGTGGGAGTTCAGCGGCGCAGGGGCGATGCTGAAGGCAACGGGTGCTGAAGGCGAAACGCGCTTCCTGACCTTCGTCGAGGCCAAGCCACTGACCGAAGGTAGCGCGCATACGCTCTACTACCCGGACGCGGCCTATCCGCGGGCACCGCTTGCTGCCAACTATCCGGCCACGGGCAAGACCAATCCTGCAGACTACGTGGCCGAGCTGCAGGGCAAGCTGTTCACCATGAGCCTCAGCGCCAGTGAGGTCACCCAATGACCATCACCTCTCAGGACTACGCCGCACTTTCCGATGACGCCTATAAGGATCGTGCAGTCGGGCGACGGGCTCCGGGCCAGGAAGAGAAAGTCACGCTCAACGGACACGAGTACAAAGTACTTGAGCATGTCGACAATCGACTCAACGGCTACCAAGGCACCATTTACCAACGCACCGACACCAACGAGATCGTCGTCGCTCATCGCGGCACCGAACAGATTGCTCGTGATGCAATCCTCACCGACGGAGGCATGGTCGTTGCCCGCACCAATGTGCAGGCCCCCGATGCCATCGCCCTGACCAGAAGCGCGCTGGACTACGCGAAACAGGAAGCTGCATTTGGAGGCCGCGCGCCTCAGGTCACCGTCACCGGCCACTCCCTCGGCGGCGCCCTGGCCCAGATCACCTCGCACCACTTCAACCTCAAGGGCGAGACCTTCAACGCCTATGGCGCGGTCAGCCTCAGCTACCGCATCCCCGAAGGCGGCAACACCATGATCAACCATGTCATGGCGTCGGACCCGGTCAGCGCCGCCTCGCCACACTTCGGCCAGGTCCGCATCTACGCCAAGCCCGACGAGATCAAGACGCTCGCGGCAAATGGCTTCAGCAATCACGCCCTGCGTGATCTGATTCCAGACCGGCCGATCATCGCGGCGACCAGCTCGTTCGGCGCGCACAAGCTGGGCAACTTCCTCGACGAAGGCTCGGTGCTGAAACATCCGGAAACCCAGAAGCTGGCGAAAGACAACGCCAAGATGATCGAGGAGTACCGCGACGACGTGGAATCCCTGCGCCGTGGCGTCACCCGCGCGGCACGCGGCATCCCGGGCGGCGCCATCGATCTGTACGACCATATCCGCGGCCCGCTGCAGCCCGGTGAACCAGCACGCCGCGAAGCGGAGAAGAACGGCCACCACACCAGCATGCTGCGCATGGACGATGCCAACCATCTTGGCAACCCGCTGTTCAACGATGCGATCCGTGGCGTGCATGCGCAGGACGTTCGCGTCGGCCGCGTGCCGGATGTGATGAGTACGCAGTTGGCGGGCAGCCTGGCGGCGGAGATGCATGCGGCAGGCGGCAAGCGTATCGACGAGGTGGTAATGAATGCTGATGCCTCGCGCAGTTTCGCGGTACAGGGCCAGGGCGGTGACCCGGCGCATCTGCGCGTTTCGGTGGACACGGCCGTGGCAATGAACACGCCGCTGGAGCAGAGCAGCCAGCGTATCGACCAGCAGGCCGCAGGTCAGCGCCTTGCGCTTGAGCGCGACCAGCAGCTGGAACAACAGCAGAACCAGACCCGCAGCATGCAGGCCTGATGCCTACTGCGGGAGCCGGCCGATCCGGCTCCCGCGCTGCGCGAGCGTGAGAGCCGACGGCGTCATCAATGGCTCATATCGAGCGCGGGCGCTGCTCCTGCTCACGGACCATCGAGACTTCGGTGTCCTGCTGCGAAACACGGGCAGCCATCTGCTGACTGCTCTGTGCCAATGGCTGCTGCGCAGCCTGTTCCCGGTCCACTGAGGCGCGCAACATCGCCGGATCGCCCAGCGCGCCCTGTACCGCAAACAGCGTGCGGCCATCGCTGCTGACCAGCAGATGATCGATGCGCGACAGCCCGGCCTTCTGCGCCCCCAACGCCAGCGCACCGGCAGCATTATCCAGCTCCTGATCACTGCGCAGGCCGCTTTGTGGACCCATCCTCTGCAGGTGTCCCCGTGCATCCAGGAACAGCGCATTGCCAGGTTCACCAGCGTGTGACATGTCACGAGCGACATGCTGTACCGGCACACCCACGGTCCCCTGATCCAGTCGCGCCATTACGTCGGGTGTCAGCTTCTGCTGCCAGACGTCGAAGCGTTGCTGCCGTGCCTCGATCCCATTGAGCGCACCATTGATCGCACGCGTCGCTTCCCGTACATCCTCGCGTGCAGACTCCGGCACACGTGTCTGCCATTGCCACACGGCAATGCGACCAGCATGCTCCGGTTGCGCGGCCAGGTCCGGGTGGTTCACCAGGTCGAGATCCAACGCCTTGCCGGCGCGTTCGTAATTCTCCTTGCCCACCAGCGGCAGATAACCGCGGCCGTGGTACTTCAGCGCGTCACCAGGGGCATCATTGCCCATGCGACCACCGTACATCAGTTCGGCCAGGTTCTCCGGGCGGCCGCGCAGCGCCTCCTGGCGGGCGCTCTCCAGCGCATCATTGCCATTGCGCCACGCCGCCTCCACCGGAATCTGCGAGATGCCCCGGGTGAAGTTGAAACTCTCATTGAGCCGGCTCAGACCACGGGACTCATGCCCGGCCTGCGCCATGAAGTTGGCCAGTTCCCGGGACGAGGTGATGCCGGCCTCCGTGGCCTGCCGCAGCAGCTGCGACTCCCTATCCTGTGACACGGTAAAACTCCTGCTCGATCATCGTTGGATACTCCCGCCTCCTCACAGGCGCCGCACTCAGGGCAAGCTCACATCGGCAACCACGGTCGGATCGAAATCCTCGAACCGCACCCTGCCCAGCTCCGCCACCGAAAAATCCCGGGTCTGGGTCGCCTCGGTCTCGGTATCGATCACCCGACGCTGCACCCCGTGCACCCAGCACACACGCTCTGCCGGCGCATAACGGAACGTATAGGTGCTGCTCCAGCGCTCGCGGCTGCCGCCATTGGTGATCACGCTGAAGACGCCATCCTCGATGGTTACGTAGGCGAAGGGATCGCCAGCGATTCCGCCACGGCTCGAACACGGCACCAGCTTGTCGTTGCGTGCCACCAGCTGCCACCGACCGGCACCATCACCCAGCAGCAGCAACAGCACGCGGTTGGGCCCATGCTCGCCAGGCACCAGTCCATCGGGCGCGGGTTGATCGATCACCAGGAGCTGGTCCTCGATGCCATCGCCGGTGAGATCGCCACGTACGGCCTCCAGCAGGTTCGCACCGGACGGCACGAACGCCAGGGCGTTGTCCATGTTCGCGCCACTGCCACTTTCCATTTCCTGCAACTCCTTCCATCCCGTCCTGCCAGCACCCATGCAACGATCAAGAACCCATGCAACACGCCCTGAGCTCCGGCAACCGCCCACGCGGATGATCATCCTGGCCCTGCGGCGTCTGCGAAGGAAGCAAGCGTCACCCGCGCCGCGGGTCGCTGGAGTCCTCATGGACGGAAAAGCTCCTGCCTTCGACGGCACCGATGCGCCGGACTTTTGACGCGCACGCAGCTTACTGCGAGGAGGCTTCGGTCGTCGAAGGGGGAACAGAGCGAAAAGCGGACTTGATCACACAAAAGCGTGGTTATCACCAACGAATTCCGGATCGGGACGCCCCATCCAAACGACGCCCCATCCAAACAGTGATCGCTCGCGTAGACCGGGTGAGGTGAATCCCAGTTCAGGGCATGCCACTGCTGATGCAGAAGCTCATGACTTCGCCGGGAGGGCGATCCAGCAGCTCAGCCAACGCGCAGGCCAAAGCGCGAACTCCACCAGTCACACGCCACTCAATGGCGATCAAACACGGGCTTGGTGCAATCCGCATACAGCTCATCGCATGCGCTCAGTTGATCGTTCCCGAACAGTGAGCGCGCCGCCTCAGATGCAGCTTCTGGCGTAGCTCCTGATCCAATACCAGACTGACCAAGTCCCGTACGCCCACCGGGAATGGCCCACGAGACGCACTGGTTGAAGCACGTCATGTTGGCCAGCAATCAGGAGCTCCGCTGGTGCTACACTTGGACAGCGCCTCCTTCTCAGCGGCTCGCCCGGATCTCATCCCGGTTGAAACACCGGCGTCGGACGTGGCCTTCCAGACCGCAATCGCTCATCCCGAGCACGGCCGTTTTAGTACTTCCTGAACAAGGGCTCGGTACAATTTGCATACACGGGAGCACAGGCTCCCGGCTTGTCATTCTTGCAGACTCCCTGAGCAGCCCGCTCGGCATCACCCGGAGTTGGACCGGTGCCAATTCCTGACAGGCCATTTCCGGTCCTCCCGCTCGGGATGACCCAGGAAACGCACTGGTTGAAATAGGTCATGCTGGCCTTGCAATCCCTTGCTCCACTGGCAGCACATTCTGAGACGGCTTTGCGTTCCGCCTCCTTCTTTGACCGATGCCCCGTAGAAACGCCGGCATCGGACGTGCTGGCGGATGCCGCAATTCCACCCCAGGTCTTGATCCACTCACCCGTAGGTTGCGGAGGAGGAGGTGGAGACTGCTGGGCGGCGCCACCAGACGCCGCGCCGGGAATTGGCGCGCACCCCATGGCCCCTTGTCCACCGACTGGGTAGTAACCGGGAGGACAGGCCCCGCCTTCTGCATGTGCAGAGGAGACTGAAGCTGCAATGATTCCCAAAGACAGCAGGCTAAAGAATGTAGAGCGCATGAAACTCCTCAAATAGACAACAAGCCAAAGCACAATCAGGAGTTACCGGACGGTGCATTGCCGCGGAGCCCCGTCGATGCATGAGTGGCCTCATGATTATGAATCTTCGGCATCGCGACTTGATTCGCTGTGGAAGAGCTGCTCTCAGGCCCATTACCCTACTACAGCGCGTGCTGTGGGGCGCCTCAACCACGCTCCATTTCAGCTGTCGCGGTTAATAGTGACGCGCATCAATGGCGCAGCTGCTGCCAAACACACTTCCCAACCATTTGAGCGCCCTTTTCCTGCCTCATCGCTTTCGAGCTTCAATAGCGATCAAATATTGGCTTCGTACAATCCGCGTACACTTCGTCACATGTTCCCTGCCGATCGTTCTTGCACAACGAGCGCGCAGTCTGGAGCGCCGATTCCGGAGTCGGCCCCGAACCGATGCCCGATTGACCGCCTCCCGAACGCCCACTGGGAATCGCCCATGACACGCATTGATTGAAGTACGTCATATTTATCGAACAGTCACGAGCTCCGCTCGTTCGGCATTTGGAAAGCGCCTCCTTTTCAGCAGCGCTTTTGGATCTCAATCCAGTTGAAACGCCAGCATCAGAAGTAGCCTTAGAGACAGCAATGGCACCCCACGTTTTCACCCACTCTCCAAGAGGGCGCGCGGGTGCTGGCGCTACTGGGCTCGCCGCCGTTCCAGCAGCCCCGGGAATGGGGGCGCATCCTTGAACACCCTGCCCGCCAATTGGATACATCCCGGGAGGGCAGTTCCCTTCGGCGCTAGCAGAGTCAACTGCGCCAAACGCCCAACATATAGTGAGCAACATCGCCCCTATTAGATTCCACTTCATGACTCTCGCCTCTTCCAAAACCAGTATCTCCACTTGGCACTAGCTGTTTCCGGTAGGAGGATTGCCCCTCAGACCTGCATTTGCATGAGTGGACTCACTAGAACCGTGAATCCTAGGGCTCGCCGCCTATCCCACATTCCCTTGATTCCACTGAGCTACAGTTGGCATTTGCGGCATGAAGAATCCTCCTCCACCCGACCCGCTAGAACCCGGCGGCTGCCCATTCGGACCCGGCGAGGTCGGTACGGCGCTACCACCTATCTGCGAATATGCCATGAAGGTACCCAGGGTGTCCTGGAAGAACATCGCGGCCATTGCGCCTTGTGCACCCACACGGTAGTAACCGGCAGGCTAAGATCCACCTTCTGCACGTGCAGAAGGAAGTTCAAGCTGCAACGATTCCCAAAGAAGGCAGGCTAATGAGAATAGATCACATGCCCTCCCCCACCAGGAAGACGGGCCAAGGCACAGCTACGAGACCCCCGCCTCAGCCTTGCTGTCCTTCTGCGTCGCGGCGCATATGAATCACTACGGGCGTCTTCCAAGCCTTGGCGACCAGCGACAACCTTATGCTCGGAGGCATTACACGCTCCCTGAGGGGATCATTGCAGACGCCGCCCCCCCCCCCCCATGGGTGAGCAGACGCATGAACCTCCCCGGATTCCCCGCCGTTGCAATGGCAATCTCACTATTGCCCCCGCGGCGACGGACCCGCGAATGCCCCACATTGATTCAGCTAGAAAGGCTCAAAAATAGGTTCTGAACAGTCCGAGTACAACACTTTGCACTGTCCTCCGCCATTTTTGGCGCAATAGTCCAGAACGCGACTCGCCGCATCCTCCTTGGAGCCCGCAACCGAAATGGAGACTATGCCCTTAGTGCCCGGGGCAGGATCAGCATATGCCACACACTGATTCTTGTAGGTTGTATCGATCTTGCAGTCTTTCGCACCATATTTTCCGCAGCGCTCCAGCGCCTCGGATATCGCTTCCCCCTTTGTTCTCTGGCCTACCGACGCCCCCATATCGCCGGTGCTTACTGCCCCAGCTATCGCTCCCCAGGTCTTGATCCAGCGCCCGGTCGCGATCGGACCGCTCTGCGCCGGCTGGCCAGCTTGGCTACTTCCTCCCGGTATCGGAGCACACCCCCCTACACCCTGTCCTCCAACCGGATACTGTCCAGGCGGGCACCGCCCCTCCGCACGAGCGTCGCATGCAAAAAGCACAAGAAAGAGCGAGGCAATTAGGGAAAATGGTACGACGCACTTCATATAAGCTCTCCAATACCACCCAAAACTACTGCTTTCCAGGATGCGCTGCTCTCAAGCCAGTGTCCGCTGCTCTCGCAGAATCTGATTGCGGCGATGTAATTCTTGCAGTCGCATGCCGATCATTTACACCTGTATTTTCGACTGATTGCCCCTTGGCAGGCGCTGGAGGCGTGTAGTAACTGCCCGGCGGCTGGCCGTTTGAACTGGGTGCCTGCGCTACCGGGCTACCACCTATCTGCGAATATGCCATGAAGGTACCCAGGGTGCCCTGGAAGAACATCGCAGCCATTGGGGGCGCAGTCAGGATCAGTGTCGTCAGGATCAGGCCCATGCCGCCCTGCTGCAGCGCCATGCTGCTCATGCCCTCGGTCAGGTTCGAACCCAGCAGTGCTCCCAACGCGGATGCGCCCCAGAACGAAGCCGCCACGCGCGCCACCATCTCCATCGCAATGCCGGTCATCGCGGCCAGCACCGCCATCGAGAACATGGTGCCGATGCCGTAGAACAACCATCGTTGGAACAGCGATTTTGTCTGCTCGAACAGCAGGCACAGGATGAACAGTGGCCCGAATCCGATGAACAGCGCCAGCGCGATCTGGTACAGCAGCAGCATCGCGCCTGCGGTAACGGCGGGGCCGCCCGTTCCCAGGCCGATGAACCACATCGCCCGGGTCTTGGCGCTGTCCAGCGTCACGTCACCGGCCACGTCCAGCACGCTTACCGACGTGAGTGCCAGCTGCATGTAGCCCAGGTTCTTGTCGATCAGTTCCTCGGCTGTCGACTCCTTGCCGGTCACGATGTACGTGATCTGATCCTGCACGTCTCCGGTCAGGAAGTTCTGCAGCTTGGTCCCGAACATCGCCATCGACGTTGCGACGGTGACGATCAGTGCCGCGCGGGCCATGTTCGTCATCAGCGCGGCCATTGAATCGCGACTGCGTCCGGTCGCGATACGGAAGCCCTGGATGAGCACCCACAGCGTCATCAGCACCAACGCCATCGTGCCGACCCAGGTCATCATTCGACTCAGGATGCCATTGCCGAAGTTGGTGATCTCGTCACGCAGATAATCAAGGATCAGCCGGAAGAAGACGAAGTCGCCGACCGAGGCGAACAACGTGCCGTGCAACAGATCATTGAACGCCATACTGTGCATCATTCCCTGACTCATCACATCACCCGCCCCGCATCGGGGCCCTGCTGGAGTGCGTTGCGCACGTGATTCACTTGGTGGAAAGCGCGGCCTTCAGCGCGCCGGCCTTGATGACGCTTCCGATCGGATTGCGCTCGCCGCGCAACGCGCGCTCGGCCAGATTCTTCTGCCGCCCCTGCAAGGCCGCGATCTGCTGGTCGTAGACCTTGATGGTGGTCTCCCATTTCTTGAAGGCCTTCTCAAGTTCGACCGAGGTTGCCGTGTTGTTCGAGATATCCTCCTGTAGCGCGCCTTCGTTCTTGAATGCGTTGCGGATCCGGCGCAGCTGCTGAAGCATCTGCTCCATCGCCGGCATGGACATCTGCACGACCTCGACAGTCTCGTTGTACTTCTTGTTCTCAAGCACCTGGATGTACGAGCAGATCGCACGTTGCTGCGCGCCGATGTCGCCACCCGGGCTCATGTTGAGCACTGCCATCAGGCCGTTCATGCTGATCATGGAATCGCCGCCGCACTTCTCGGCAACGTTCCAGTTCTCGGGAATCTTCGTCAGCGTGGGCGTCGGCGGCATCAGTGGCGAAGCGATGATCTGGGTCCAGTTCTGCAGCTTGGACAACCAGTTGTTGATGGTCTTGCCGTACTGCTCAGCCGTTTGACTCCAGCGTGCCGCCGTCTCGAAGTACTCCTTGCCGGCCTTCATCTCCTGCATGAAGTTCATGACCCAGTTGAACGGGTCATAGACGGTCATCGCCTGCGCGGGGCTGGTGCCGGTACTGATGGTCATGCCCAGGGTCAGCACCGCGGCCATCATCGGTGCGAAGCGCCGGCGACGCACTGGCGTGCGGCGGGTTTCAGTTGTCATGGCGGTTTCCTTGTTCGTGTGAGCGAGCGTCTTCATGCCGTCTCCTCCTGATCCATTTCGGCCCGCTTGCCCGAGCCCTTTCGATTCTTGTAGAACGCGTCCAGCCACTGATCGGGCGTCAACTCGTCCACCGTTACCCGGTTGCGCACCGCGGCCGTCTGCAGCACCCGATGCATGACTTCAATGTTGTCGGTCGATGCCGAGATCACCGACAGGATGTCGTCCATGCCGCGCAGATTGAGCTGGCAGACACTGGAGGCATGGCCCTGCTTGACCAGGAAGCAGCGCGAGCGCTCGTCCAGTGCGGTAACCACCTTGAACTCGGCCTCGGTCAGCTTGAGGCCATCCATGTAGTCGCTCTTGCTGGCGTTCGGGTTGGGCAGCAGGATCAGCGTGGCGGTCTGCTCGATCAGCGCGGCGGAAATATCACTTTTCAGTGCGTCTTCCGGGCTCTGCGTGGCGAATATGCCCAGACCATTCTGCTTACGGATGGTCTTCTGCTTGTTCTTGGCGAATTCCTTCAATCCGCCCTCGCCGTCGAGGATCTTCCAGAACTCGTCCATTACGTAGATCAGCGGGCGACCGTCGATCAGTGACTCAAGGCGGTGCAGCAGGTAGTTGATGACCGGCACCCGCACTTCGGGGTTGTCGATGATGTCGGTGTAGTCGAAGCCGATGATGTTGGCCTTGCTCAGGTCCACCGTATCGACCGGGTTGTCGAACACCCAGCCCAGCGAGTTGCCAGAGGTCCAACGGCGCATGCGCGCGTACAGGCCGTCATCGCCCATGTTGGGCAGGCTCTTCTGGAAGTTGGTCATGCTGCGCAGGTGCATCGGTGTATCGAGCATGCTCTCCACGGCGCGGTAGATGTCCTCTTCCTCGCGTGCGCTGTACTCGCGCTTGCCGGCCAGCACCTTGATCAGGTCAGCCAGGAACTGCACGTTGGATTCGTTGTTCTCGCACTGGAACGGGTTGAACCCCGTCGGTGCGCCGTTCTCCAGGGCCAGATAGTTGCCGCCGCAGGCGCGCACGAAAATCTCCGCGCCGCGATCCTTGTCGAAGAAGAAGATCGTCGGCGAGGGCTCGTACTTCTGGACCTGACTGAGCAGGAAGTTGATCAGTGCTGTCTTGCCGGTACCGGACTTGCCGATCACCATGGTGTTGGCGATCGCCTTCTCGCCCAGCGAATTCTCCGACGGATGCGTCGCGTGGAAATTGAAGTAGTACGGCTGGCCGTTGGTGGTCTGCAGCGTAGTGACGCAGTCGCCCCACGGGTTGTTGTGCTGCTTGCCGGTGGCGAAGTTGTGCAGCGGCGACAGGCCGAGGAAGTTCAGCGAGCTCACATTGGCCAGGCGGGTGCGATAGCGCCAGTTGCCCGGCAACTGCGAGTAGAACGATGAAGTGACCGCCAGGTCTTCCTTGGTCGAGACGAAGCCGGCGTTGGACAGCTCGGCGCGGGTCGAGGCCACGTTCTGCGACAGCTTTGCCTGGCTGTCGCCGTAGACCGCCATGATGAAATGGTATTCGCCCAGCACGAAGTTGCCGGACGACAGCTGGTCCATGGCCTGGTCCAGCTCGACGATCTGGCTGACCGCCTTGTCGCCGGAGGAGATCATCATGCCCTTGGTACGGTCCAGCACCTTCAGTGCGTCCTGGCGCCCCATGGGGCTGAACGAGTGAGTGATGACGTACTCGTAGTCCAGGTACTTCAGGCCATTGAGAATGCCCGGGTAGGTTCCCTCGGCATACTCCTTGATATTCAGGATGGCGCCGAAATGGTTGGCGCCATTGGGGGTATTGATCACGAAGTCGCCGGTCCTGGCCGAGAACATATGCCGGCTGACGGGCAGATAGTCCTTGATCGGTGCGGGCAGCACCGGGACCGGCTCGTCGATGCGGTTGATCAGATAGCCAAACAGCTCCAGTGTCTCCGAGAACACGATGCCGTTCTTGGCCTCGTACATGCCCAGGCGATAGGGAGCGTAGTCACGGATCACGGCCTCGACATTGCCGGCCAGTTCCATCAGCTTCTCGACGGCCTGCTCCTGCTCGGCGCGCAGGCGCTCGACATTCGCCGATTTCTCGACAAAGCGCTTTCCGGCCACCACGGGCCGGTAGATCATGGTCAGGTACAGCTCGTTCTGCATGATGCGCTGCGAGGACAGCATGCCCATGTACTGGTCGGAGACATCCTGGTTGAAGCGCTGCCGGTAGTGGCTCTTGCCCTTCAGCGTGCGGCGGCGGCGGATGTCATGCACCCAGAAGGCGACATTGACGAAGTCCGGCGCGCGCAGCGTCTGCAGCAGGCGGTTGAAGGTGTTGTGCCGATGCTCCAGCTCCCATTCCTCGCGACCGACAAACGGAAGTCCCTCCAGGTACCAGGTCAACAGGTAGTCGCCGCCCGTGGTCTTGACCACGTTCGGAGCGACATGCGTCGACAGGGGAATGAACTCGCTGATGGAGGTATCTGGGCTGAACATGCGACTGCTTCCAAGGAGATGCTGCCAGGGACTTCAGGATGGCCCGGCGGACGACACGCGCCCGCCGGGCCATTCCGGACCTCAATCCATTCGGGCCGGCTTGTTGCGGTAGTGATTCGGGTTGAATACCCACATGCCATCGTGCTGCTGCACGTTGCGCACCCGGAGCTTGAACATCAGGCGCAGGCCCAGCAGACGGAAGATCATCTCGTCGCGCTTGGCCATCTGCCGCATGATGAAGATCGCCACCGGAATGGTGAGCAGAAACCAGAAATTGGTGTAGACGCTCAGCAGCAGCAATCCACCCGCCACCATGAAGAATGGCAGGTAGGGCACGCCCAGGAACATCGCCGGACGGGTGCAGCCGCGGAAGACGACGTTCTTATGCACTGTAGTACTGGACAGCCTGCTGGATCAGCATGGCGGTCTTGCCCTCGCAGGTGCCGTACTCGTCGCCGAGCAGCATGCGGGCGATCTGGCCTGCAGCGCCGATCAGGACGCCACCGATCAGGATCGGTGCCACGTCGCCGATGCGCTTGTGCGCGAAGGCGATCTGGTAACCGGCGAAGATGACGGCAATGGTGACCACGGCGATCGACGCCATGTTCAGCAGGCCGTTGATGCTGTCGAAGAAGCCGCAGACTTTCTTTTCGGTACCACCGTAGTTCACGCCACCGGCGAACGCCTGGGGAGCGAACAACACGCCGACAAAGAGCGTGGCCATCAGCAGGGTCTTCAGCGTGCGCTGGGCCTGGACGAGGTCGAGATTGGATCGCTTCATGGATTGATTTCCTTGTTGATGGACTAACACAACTGAATCGGCCAGCCGGGGGGACTGGCCGTGCCACGACTTCGTCAGAACACGAAGGCCGCATCCCCTGCGGGAACCTGCTGCACCGGCACTGCCTGCACCGGCGCGTTGTAAGAATTTCCATTTCCCGCCACCGGCTGATTGCGCTCGCTCCAGGGGCGCAGCATCACCGGGCCGTCGTCGGGGGCGGCGGCACCCGGCAACTGCTGTGGCATGGCCATTGGCTGGCCGCTCTGCGGCGGCAGGCGCTGCGCCATGCCCTGCGGGAACTGCGGCTGACCGGGCGATGCCGCCACATCGCGCTGTCCCATCGGGCTCTGTGGTTGCATTGCCCGCTCGACCGAACCCAGCACGACCCTCGACAGCGCCTGGTCGGCAATGTTCAGCAGGCTGCCGCGCGCCATCGCGCCGGTCGACGGATACACCACATAGGCACGCGCCGGGTCTTCCGACGGCACGTATACCGGGCTGCTGGCCTGGGCAACAATGCGCGCCTGCGCCGGTGAAGCCAGCTGCGGGTGATGCTCGACCTTCACGCTGCGGCGCTCTCCGCGGCCGACCACGTCGATCGGCACGGCACCATTGCTGGCGACCTGCTGGCCACGACGGATCGAGTCATAGACCTTCTGCACGTAGCCATGGCGGAAGCCTGTCTCGAAGTTACCCGAGTAGTAGCAGCTGAACGACTTGCCCCAATCCCCTCCGGAGCGTTTGTAGCATTCGGCGAGAATGCGCGAGCCCGCCTGCAGGTTGGGGCATTGCTGGAACGCCTTCTCGTAGGAGTCCAGCCCATACTTGCCGAGGTTGTAGCGATTGACCTGGGCCAGCCCGATGGAGAAGTTGTAGCCCTTCTCCTCCAGCATGCGCACCGTCGCCAGCGCTTCATCCAGCGCCTTGGGCTGGCGCACCAGTGCTCCGCCCACCACGCCGATGGCAAAGGGGTTGCGCGACGATTCGACATTGATGACGTGCTGCATCACGTCCATCGACATGGCCATCTCCGGGCACGCCATCATTTCCAGTCCTGGCAGCATCCTTCAGCCCTCCTGTCCCTGGGCGCGCCCGGGATTGAAGTCGATGCCGGTGATGTAACGGGAACCGGCATGCGCCTTGATATGAACGACGATGTCGATGGTCATCATCAACAGCCGCTTGATTACGTTGAATTCCAGGCCCGAGCCCTCGCTTGAGGCCTTGACCATCAGGGCCAACTGGTCCCAGGTCTGCTCCGGGCTGCCGGCATGGCAGCTGGTGATCGAACCGGGATGGCCCGACGCGCAGTTGCGGATGAAGTAGAACGCCTCGTCGCCGCGAAGCTCAGCCAGGATGATGCGCTCCGGCTTCATGCGCAGGCACGCCTCCATGCAGCTCTTGGCGCTGACATTGCTGGTGCTCTGCCCACCCTTGGAGTACAGCAGATGCACCACGTTGGGCTGGGTCAGGAACAGTTCGCGCGCATCCTCGATCGTGACCAGGCGTTCACTGTCCGGAATGTGATTGACCAACGCTTTCATGAAGGTGGTCTTGCCGCTGCCGGTCGCTCCGGACACCACGATGTTCTTGCGATACATCACCGCACGCCGGAAGAACTCGGCGTATTCGCGCGAATGACGCAACTCCAGAAGCTCGCGATCGTGTTCACTGAGGGTCCCGTCGCTTTCCAGGATCTGATTGAAGAACCCGTCCTGGTGATACTGGGTAAGCGACTTGGTGTGCTTGGACGGCAACCGGATGGTGATCGATACCTTGCCTGCATCACATGCCGGCGGAATCACGAACTGCGCACGCTGCCCGGTGGGGAACGTAAGCGAGACCACCGGGTCGGCATCGGTGATGCGCTGGCCAGTGTTGCTCTCGTTCACCACGGCGGTGCAGAACTGCCGGGCCCGCTCGAAAGTCAGGCCCGGCACGTCCACGCGCTGCCACCCATCCCGGGTTTCCAGGTACAGCTCACCGGGACGGTTGATGCAGATCTCCGTCACTTCCGGCGAGGTCATGTACTCGGCGATGCCCAGCACTTCGTACTGATAGCGCAGGAAATCGCTGGAGACGAGGGCAAGGGGTGACACTTCAGCGTCCATGATCGTGGGATGGGTTACCGGCGGGGATGCAGCACGTTGGTGAAGTCAACGTCCTTGGCGACGTAGACATTGACCATCGTGCCCTGGTTGATGGTGACCGTCGGCGGACGGCGTTCGCTCAGCGCCTCATTGGCAAGCCGCTCCATCGTGCGCGCCGTCGCGCTTTCATAGGGCGACTGGATGGTCATGCCGTTGTTGGCCACGGTCGTGGTCTCCGGACCATGCTCGGCCGCGGCATATTTGAAGGCATCGGCAATCAGGCTGATCATCAGCGCCGAAGCGATGCGGCTGCCCCAATGAGCGCTGTACTGCCCCGGATGGCCTGCACCGCCCAGACCGTCGGTACCCGGGCTGGACATGGCCACGTCGATTCCGTTCGGAGTGGTGATGCGATCCCAGATCACCTCCACGCGTTTGCCGATCGGGCCGCCACCGTAGGAACCGTAGATCTTCGAGCCCTTCGGAAGCAGCAGGTTCCTGCCATTGATCGAGTACACCGGCTCGGTCAGCAGGCAGGAGGTATAGCCCGCCACGTCGGTGATGATCCGCGTTTCCAGCACGCAGCGCAGATAGGTGCCACGTACCAGCAGCGCATCCGGGCTGCGGATGAAGGCGGCGCTGGACACATCTTCCACATCCGGTCCGCGACGAACCTTCTGCTGCTGCGCCTGGGGATTGGCCGCCTGCTGCATCGCTGCGATCATGGCCTGGTTGTAGTCCGAGCCGCCCTGGCTGCTGGTTGCCCCGCCGCCATCACTACCCCCTACACCGGAACCGCTGCCCATGCGGCGGTCCATCAGCGTCGGGCCGCGGTCATGGTCCGCCCTGCCCTCGTTACCCATCGGGAATCCAGGCATCGGCACCTCCGGCTGCGGCGCGGGCGGCAGCATCGGAATCGGATCGGCAACGGCGACCGGTGCGGTCGGCTCGGGCGATGTGGCAACGGTGGGAAGCTGAGGCGTCGTTGCGCGTGCCTGTTCATGCGGCTTCTTCTGGTCCGCCGCGTCGTCCTGCCCCTTGCGGAACAGCAGGAAACCCATGGCCATCAGCAGCAGCACAATGCCGCCCAGGAACAGCAGGGCCTTGCGGTTCAGGCGCTGCTCTTCAACCGAGCGCAGCTGCGGCGCGCCGGCATCCAGATCAGGCGCACCCTGCTGCTCGCCGGCGTTGCTGAAGTAGGGATTGGACGGCGGCTCCTGGCCAGCGGCGCCCTGGGAATAGGGAGACGGATTGGGGTCGTTGCCCGGCGTGTTCTGCTGGCTCATTTCTTCACGTTCCTTCGCAGGCCGACGACGAAGTCGCCGTGGCGGATGACCAGGTACGGGTAGGTCCCGTGCACGATCAGCGTATTGCCTTCAACGGTGGTGTTGACCACGAAGTCCTCACCGTATTCCGTTTCACGACCGAACACCGCCGGGAAGATACCGGTCTTGTATTCGGGTGAATTCGGCAGCTTCAGATAGGTGAAGCGACCGTCGTCATAGGCATTGACCGGGATCAGCCACCCCATCTTCTTCGCCTTGCGGGTCGAATAGGAGTAGTTGAAGTTGTACTGGCGGTCCTTGGCCAGTTCGGTACTGAGCAGCGGCTTTGCCTCTTCTTCCACCGCTGCCTGGGCGGCACCGAATACGGTGTCGTTCGGATACACGAAGGCGATCTTGTACTGCACGCCGGCACGGCGGGCCTGTTCCAGCTGGCGCCAGTCGGTGGCCACCACCTTCAGTTCGAAGATGTACGAATGCGTCTCGGTGCGTACCATCATGTTGGTGTCGACATCGACATTCTTCGGCTTGAGATAGAACACGTTCTCGCGCCGGGTCAGCTCCCAGCCACTGCTGAAGCCGGTGCTGTAGTCGAGGATCTTCTCGTTCGGGCTCAGCTCGATCTGGGTGGTCAGGCCCAGACCAGTGCGAACCGGATAGATGCGATCCTTCTCATACTCGTAGTGGTCCACCGCCTGCGCCATTGCCGCTGCGGAGAACAGCAGCGACAACATCGACAGCAGCGCCAGCGCGCTTCCCCTGATCTTTCGACTACTCATCGGTTGCTTGCTCCATCAGCAGTTCCGGTGGAATTGTTCTGCGCCGGCCTCATGGCCGGCTGCCCGGGCATCGCCTGCCCCTGTACCGGCTGTGCCGGCATCGGCTGGCCGGGTACGGGCTGCCCCGGAACCTGGCCATTGACCGGTGCGGCGACCGGCTGTCCGGTGGCGGGGTCGATCATGGTCGCCGCCGGATTGTTCGGGTCGTACAACCCCTGTGCCTGCTGCGCGGTCTGCTGCGCGGCCTGCTGTGCGGTCTGCTGCTGTGCAGCCTGTTGCGCCTGCGCCTGGATGGCCCCTTCATCCGGTACCGGTACGCCCCGCGAATAGTCGTTGTCGACGCGGTACTCGGTGACCTGGAAGGCCAACGGGTTCAACACGCGATCCTGTTCCGACAGCGCCAGGTTCTTGTTGTAGTCAAAGCGCAGCGTTACCAGCTGGTTGTCCAGGTAGTTCGAGACACCCGTGCGCTTGTCCAGCAGGCTGCGCTGGATGCGCACCGACGCGCCACGGAAGCCGCCGTCGGGCTGCGCACCCAACGGCGTGATGCTGAGGATCTTGACCCGGATGGCCTTGCCACGGCCGTACAGCACGAAGGGATTCTGTGGGTTGTTGCCCGAGTAGCGCTGGCGCATGCCCTGTCCGACTTCATCGGACGACATCACGAACACCAGCTCCCAGTCACGCAGATCCATCACGGCCGAGTCGTACGACTCGCGCGCCAGCACGTACTGGGCGACGTTGCTGCGATTGACCGCCTCGTTCATGGTGATCTGCTGGCCCTGGAACGTGCCGGTCAAGCGCGCGACCGTCGCCGTGCCGGTATAGGCATCGGCCATCACCAGGAATGGCACTCTCTCCTTCAGCGGCAGCATGTAGTAGTAGCCGCCGGCCAGTGCGAGCGACATCAGCAATGAACCTGTGGCCACCCACCAGGCCCGACGCTCGCTGCGACGCGCCATGTCGGCCACGGTGATCTCGTAGCTGACCGCCTTGGCGACCGACTGCTCGACCTTGGGACTATTGCCTGGATCCTTCTTGCGGAACATGGATTCTTCCGTACTACTGAAACATCAATGGGCGTGGAGCCCCTGCGACAGGCGCGGGGAGCGGCACGTTCGATGATTTCGAGGTGGACTCAGGTACCGCTGCTGGACTCAGCGCCCTGCGCCGACGCGGTCGGCGTCGCGCCAGCGCTCTGCACAACGATCTGGTTGCCAACGATGGAGACGGAGATGCCCTGCGCCGCGTACGCCGCAGTGAGATCGATCACGGCCTGCTGTGCATTGGTGGTGTCGATGCTTGAAACCGCGCCGTACAGGGTGAAATCCGAACTGAGGCGGTAGTCCAGCGTGCGCCCGGAATCCTTGGCCCAGCGCTCGAGCATGGCCTTGAGCGTGCCATCCATCGGCGACGCCTGGTAGACGTAACTGGAGTACAGGGGAATTTCGGTCGTCGCCGCAGCGAAGCGGTTGACCGGTTTCCAGCGCCCTCCGATATCGGGGGCGGACTTGGTGGCACACCCTGCCACCATCAGCGCCGCGACTGCGGCGATGGACATTTTCGCGATAAACGCCTGATTCATACGGGCTTCACTTTGACGTACGAAAAAGCAGTTTCGAACGTTGGTTCCCTGGCCGTCCGGCGCTGCATGGCGCACGCCGGAATCGGAGGGACGCACTGCCTTGCAGCACACCCACTCCGGCTCCCCTGCAGCCCGAAGGCCGCCAACCAGGTTGCAGGCCGAATGACGGACTCGTCCCGTCACACACCTGCACACCCATACCAACGTCGAAACCATCCTTGTTTCCATGGCACAAACTCCTGGCCACCCTGCTTCAAAACATTGACACCAGACACACATCTCTGGATGTCGAACACAGGGTTGCACAACCACGCGTCAATTCCATGTCAGGAAATCCTGAAATTCCATCGAAACGTGCTGTTTTTTTGACGGAGCTCACCAATTCACGTCAATGAATGTGAACGCAATTCACATCTTTACATTTGTGAATTCAGACTTTCAGCATCGGGATGTCGACCTTCGGCAGCAGTCGCGAAGTGAAGTAGCGATCCTTGTAATAGCGGATCTTGTCGCATTTGACCGGATGCGGTATGCCCTCGTAGAGGAACACTTCCTGGTCGGGGCCCATCGCCTTCAGCTCCTGCGGAAGCATCAGCGCGCGCCGTTCTTCGGTGAAATTGTGGGTCTTCTCACGGGCGTGGGTGACATTCTTCCTTCGCACCGTGGTGTAGCCCAGCATGTCCGAGTAGTCGTTGGCGTCCTGCTGCTCGCGCGGCGCGTACAGGATCTGCAGCGCGTGGTTGGTGATGATCGTGCGTGAGACTTCACGGCCATAGGTCGCATCCAGCTGGGACATGCTCTGGATGATCGGCAGCAGTCGGATGTTGTAGCCGGCCATGTAGGACACCGCCGAGGCGATGATCTCGACCTTGCCGATCGAGGTGAATTCATCCATCAGCAGCAGGCACTGGTACTTCAGGTCCGGGTTGGACTTGGGCAGTTCCTTGGTATTGAGGTTGATCAACTGGCTGAAGAACAGGTTGATGATCAGCCGGCTCTCGGCCAGCTTGTTCGGCTGGATGCCGATGTAGATGGTCATCTTCTTCCTGCGAACGTCGGTCAACAGGAAATCATTGCTGCTGGTGGCCTTGTCCAGCACCGGATTGATCCAGGGGTTGAGCGGCTCCTTGAAGGTGCCCAGGATCGAGGCGAAGGTCTCATCGGCCTGGGACAGCATGTTGGCGAACGCCGAACGCGCGTTGGCGCTGAGGAACGGCCGCTCCGACAAGGCCTTGAGGTACTTCTTGAGTTCGGTGCCGTCACCCGATGACAACCGGTAGACAGCGCCGAGCGTGGGCGTCCCCGAGCCCCCCGGGAAGCCGCTGCTGCGCTCGTCATCCCAGTTCTCGAACAGATACAGGGTGAAGGCCATGAACGCGTTGCGGGCCTGGCTGACCCAGAATTTCTGGTCTTCGGCCCCGTCCGGATACAGCATCGCGGCGATGCTCATCAGGTCCGATACCCGGAACGCCGGGTCATCGGAGACGTAGCTGAGCGGGTTCCAGCGGTGCGTACGGCGGTCCTCGGCGAAGGGATTGAACAGGTAGATCTCCTGCCCCTGGCTGGCGCGCCAGCCGCTGGTCAGGTCGAAGTTTTCCTGCTTGATGTCCAGCACCACCAGCGATTCGTCGTACTCCAGCAGGTTGGGGATGACTACGCCCACGCCCTTGCCCGAACGGGTCGGCGCGGCCAGGATCACGAACTGCTGGCCATCCAGCCGCACCAGCTTGCCGCCGTGGCTGCCGACCACGATGCTCTGCCCGGTCTTCTTGAACATGCCGTGCCTGGACAGATCCGCCGCGGTGGCAAAGCGTGCGTCGCCGTGCAGCGAGCGCCTGTCCTTCTTCAACAGCAGCACCAGGCCGGTCACCAGCAGTATCAGCAACGGCACGCCGAAGCCCAGGTAGCCGGCCCAGGTGATCTTGCCCACGAAGGGTGCGACCTGTGGCTGGCCGATGGCGTGGTAGTACTGGTAATACGTGTTCCAGGTGAACAGCTTGGTATCCAGGCCCAGCAACAGCAGGGTCAGGTAGCCGGACAACACGAAACCAAGCAGCAGGGTCGCCAGCGTGATGATGGCGATGAGCGAATACTTCTTACTGGGCAACACCCGGATCCTCCATGATGCGCACAAGGGCGCGACGGCCTAGCGGCGGCGCCAGCGTGACGCCTTCTTCCGCAGGTGGTTTTCGTTCTCCAGCCCGGGCTCTTCGCCCTCTTCACGCACCCGTTGCAGCAGCAGCTGGCGCGCTTCGGCCAGTGATACAAGGTCGGTCAGACGATCCCCATCGTCAGCGACGACCGCATGGCCGACCACATCGCCCGGAGCGTACACCGGCGCGTAGGTCACCGCTACCAGCTGATAACGACCGCGTATCTCAAGCACATGCCTGTATTCCTGCATCGACATCCTCCCTGTTCCCGCTCTCCACGCCCCCTGCGCTGCGCATCATGCCGGTTGCCATGTCGTCGTCACATGCAGGGACGCCGCCCCTTGTGCGGCACAACTGCTGCAACGGCGTGCTGACGACCGCTGTGGCGCAATCCCATCGATCGAACACTGATTTACCCCCAGCGTGGCTGCTCCTGCTGCGGTGCAGCAGTACAATGCCCGGCTTCCCGCCCTATCGCGCCCCCGCATGAGCCCCAACTCTTCCCTGGCTGCGCGGCTGACGCCCCGTCAGCGCACCCTGATCATTCTCGCCCTGTCTCTGGGCGGCTTCGCCATCGGCACCAGCGAGTTCGCCAGCATGGGCCTGATGCTGGAGATCAGCCGGGGCCTGTCGATTTCTGAAACCCAGGTCGGTCATCTGATCAGCGCCTACGCCATCGGTGTGGTGGTCGGTGCGCCGATCCTGGCGTTCGTCGGCGCCAGTTTCCCGCGTCGCAAGCTGCTGCTGGCGCTGATGGGCTTCTATGCCGTCGGCAACCTGGCCAGCGCGCTGGCGCCGAACTACGCCACGATGCTGCTGGCGCGCTTCGTCGCCGGCCTGCCGCACGGCGCCTACTTCGGCGTGGCGATGCTGGTGGCTGCGGCGATCAGCCCCGCCGGCCAGCGCGGCCAGGCGATGTCGCGCGTGCTGCTGGGCCTGTCGATCGCGATCCTGGTCGGCAATCCGCTGACCACCTGGCTGGGCCAGCAGCTGAGCTGGCGCACCGCCTTCGCCCTGGTCAGCCTGCTGGCCATCGCCACCGTGGTGATGATCGCGCGCTTCCTGCTGCCTGATCCGGACGAGGTGCGTACTTCGCCGATGCGCGAACTGCGCGCCTTCAACACCACCCAGGTGTGGTTGGCGCTGGCGATCGGTGCGGTCGGTTTCGCCGGTATGTTCTGTGTGTTCACCTACCTGGCACCGACCCTGGTGCAGGTCACCGGCGTGGCCGAATCGTGGATGCCGCTGGCGGTGGGCGTGTTCGGCATCGGCGCGATCATCGGCAACATCGCCGGTGGCTGGCTGGTGGACAAGTTCCACTTCAAGGCCGCCGCCGTGGTGCTGCTGTGGTCGATCGTGATGCTGCTGTTGTATCCGCTGGCGGCGCAGTCGGTATGGACGATCGGTCCAATGATCATCACTGTCGGCACCATGGGCGCGCTGGCGGCGGTGCTGCAGACCCGCCTGATGGACGTGGCCGGCGAAGCACAGACGCTTGCCGCCGCCTCCAACCATGCCGCGTTCAACACCGCCAATGCGCTGGGCCCGTGGCTGGGCGGCATGGCGATCAGCGCCGGCTTCAGCCCGGCCAGCACCGGCTACGTTGGCGCCGCCACCGCCCTCGGCGGCCTGCTGCTGTGGGGTGTGGCGGTGATGCTGGACAAAAAGCGCAGGCACGCCGTGGCCGGCAACCACTGAGCATCGCGCCGGGTCGTCAGTCGCTGCCGGTGCGGCGGCGGCGCCCCGGTCGCAGCAACGCACCATCGCCGGCTGCCAGCGTGGGCCGTGCCAGTTCGCCACGCTGTACGCGGTCCAGTACCCGCCGTGAATTGGCCGCGCAATCAATGCCCTCCGGCCGCGCCTGGATATCCTCGATCAATTCCAGCAGGTGCGCCCGGCTCTGCGCCAGGCGCAGTTGCAGCGCCTCGATATCGGCCACCTTCCGCCGCAGCATCGTGATAAGCGCATCGTGCTGCCACTGGCCCATGTCCGGCGGCAGCAGCGCGCGGATCTCTTCCAGGCTGAAGCCTGCGCGCTGCGCGCCGATGATCAGCTCCAGCAGCAGCACCGCCTGCTCCGGGTAATCGCGGTAGCCGTTGGCCTGGCGCTGCACCACCAACAGCCCGGCATCCTCGTAGAAGCGGATACGCGACGCGGCCAGGCCCGTGCGCCGCGCCAGCTCACCGATCTTCATGGGCCTGAATCCTCGACATCGGAACCGGTTGACCTTCAACCAAACTTGAAGGTTAGCGTAGCGCCATTCCCCTGTCCCGGAGCTGTCCGATGTTCCTGTTCTCGCCGCTGGCCCTGCCCTCGGGCGCCGTCATCCACAACCGCATCGCCAAGGCCGCGATGGAGGAAAACATGGCCGACGCCGACCACGCGCCCTCGGGCGCGCTGCTGGAGTTGTACCAGCGCTGGGCCGACGGCGGTGCCGGGCTGATCATCACCGGCAATGTGATGGTCGATGGCCGCGCCATGACCGGACCAGGCGGTGTGGTGCTGGAAGACGATCGCCACCTTGATCGCTTCATCGCCTGGGCGGACACGGCCCGCGCGCGCGGCGTGCAGATGTGGATGCAGATCAACCATCCCGGGCGGCAGATGCCGGCCGCGCTCGGCCAACCGGCGCTCGCGCCTTCAGCGGTGCCGCTGCAGATGGGGGCGTTGTCCAGCCAGTTCGCACCGCCGCGGGCGATGACCGAGGCCGACATCGAAGAGGTGATCGCCCGCTTCATCCGCAGTGCCGAGCTGTCCGAGCGTGCTGGCTTCAGCGGGGTGGAGATCCACGCCGCACACGGCTATCTGCTCAGCCAGTTCCTGTCGCCGCTCTCCAACCACCGCGATGATCGCTGGGGTGGCAGCCTGCAGAACCGCGCGCGCCTGTTGCTTGAGATCGTGCAAGGGGTGCGCGCTGCGGTGTCGCCCACGTTCGCGGTGGCGGTGAAGCTCAATTCCGCCGACTTCCAGCGTGGCGGCTTCTCGCCGGAGGACGCGCGCGCCGTGGTGGAGATGCTGGCCCCGCTGGGTGTGGATCTGGTCGAACTGTCCGGCGGCAGCTACGAAGCACCAGCCATGACCGGCGCCGCGCGCGATGAACGCAGCCTCGCACGCGAAGCCTATTTCCTCGAGTTCGCACGCGAGATCGCCACAGTGGCGACGATGCCGCTGATGGTCACCGGCGGTATCCGTCGCCACGCGGTGGCCCAGCAGGTGCTGGACAGTGGTGTTGCGATGGTGGGCATCGCCACCGCGCTGGCGATCGAACCGGACCTGCCCAAACACTGGCAGCAGGGGCACGACGCGGTGCCGATGCTGCGCATCATTGGGTGGCGCAACAAGCCGCTGGCGGCCAGCGCACACATGGCGGCTGTGAAGTACCAGCTGGGCCGGCTGAGCCGGCGCCGCCCCACCGCGCCCGGTGTCTCACCGCTGTGGGCGCTGCTGCTGGCACAGGCGGCGGGCAGCTGCCGGACCCGTCGCTACAGGCGCTGGATCGCTGCGCGTGCAGGCAGCCGCTGAACAGGCAGGCTTCTCATCGTGGCAGCGATGCTCCACCATCTGCATGATCAGCGGCAGTCCGCTCCCTATCGCAGCAGGCACAAGGAACCCACGTGGCAGCAGGACCGACCGGCAACCGCGAAAAACTGCTCGATGACCTGCTCTCGCTCGGCCGCAACTGGGCACTGGCGATTGCCATCGCCGGTGCCGGGGCGGCGGTCCATTACAGCGAATCGGTGTACGAGGCCGGGCTCTGGCGCGGGCTGCTGCCGACGCTGTGCTTCCTGGTCGCCCTCATCTGGATCGTGCTCAGCATCATCCGCTTCGACCTGACCCTCCAGCAGCACTTCGAGCGCAAGCGCACGCGCTGGCTCAGCCGCCTGCTGTACGTCGTGTTGCTGGGCACCGGCATCACGGCGGTGTTCTTCGTCACCGAGCTCGCGGCCAACAACCACATCGCGCGGATGTGCGATTCGGTCGCCAACGAACCGGCAAGCCGCATCTACCGGTCGAGCGAATGCCAGCGCCTGTACCAGCATCGCGCCGCGTACCGGAAACGACTGGAATCGGTCGAGGGTGAGTTCGACTGAGCACCTGGGCCGGCCCGCCGTGTCGGCCGGGCGCGTTGCGATCCGGCTGAAGCTGGCCGACGTATAGGAAATTGGTGAATTCCAGCGTCAGGCAGTTGCCCGTCCGTGCGAAGTCACCGATAGTCCCCTGCGATTGAACTCGCCACCTGACGCAGCGCCGCTGCACGCAGAGGGAACTGCATGGACCGCATCACCATAACGGAAGGCTTGAGCCTTCTGCCTCGGAACAGCGCCCGGATCACAGCATGCCTTGTACTGGCGCTCATCATCCCGCTGCTGCTGCCTGTGGCACCAGCGCAGGCGGCCGGGCGTGATATTCGTTATGTGGACACGGCCAGTGCCCTGGTTCGCCTGCAACCGGAAGGCACGGTCAGTGAATCAGTCAGCCGCGGCACGGCCGTCATCGTCAACCGGATCGAGCGAGGATGGGCGAACATCGACACGGACCGCCATTCAGGGCATTGGGTTTCTGCAAGCCTGCTATGCCGTGGCGCAGGTTGCTGGCAGCGCCCTCCTCCCTCCGTCAGCGAAATGCACAGGGCGCCATCACCAGCCGGAGCGCGCTTTGCCCCTGCCAGAGCGGTGCCCCGGCCGTCATCATCCGGTTCGTCCAGTTGCCCTTGCTCGGCACGCTACAACTGCACAGGCCCGCGTGGCGGGCAGTACTGCATCACCTCAGGGGGCAACAAGCGTTACCGATGAGCCGGCGCAGGGACACTGCATCTCAATGAACACACTGCGTGGATATGGTTTCCGACAGAGTGCAGGCAACGCCCTGCTGTCGCCCCGCACCGGAATCACGATGCAACACCCTTCCGCCCCTGCCCGTCACGATGCCATTGCCCTGCAGGCAGGGATTCTCGGCAGTGTGCTGGGCGTTGCGGCGTTCAAGGCTGTTGCGCTGTCGGCGCTGGCGAGTGGATCACTGATGGTGATCGGGGTGTGGATGCTGGCCTGCGCGCTGCTGGGCGCCTGGGCCCTGGCCGCCTACCTGGCGTGCCTGGCGCTGAGCCGCCGTGTGTTCGTGCTGATGCTGGCCCTGTGCGTGGTGCTGATGGCCTGCATCGCCTGATCGGGCCGGGCGCCGGACTATCGCGCGATTGTTACAGAATAACAAGTGCGATCAGTCCGATTGCCTGTGCCCGGGGTCACGGATTGCAATGGCAGGGCCACTCCGGCACCACCCCGAGACTTCCGCATGAACCTGCCGCCCCTGCTGCGCACCTCACTCACCGTCCTTGCATTGGTCCCGCTGGGTGGTTGTGCCACCTACGACGACAGTGCGATGCATCCGGCCTGCCAGGAATCGCCGCATCTGAAGGATCTGCCGCGCGACGTGGCCGCCCGTGAGAGCCGCTGCAACAAGGGCATGGAAGTGTGGTCGAGCGAGCGCAAGGGCAGCGACAAACCGCTGGACCTGAGCGGCAAGAAAAAGGATCTGTAAGCGCAGCCGGCGCAGCCCGGATCGGCTGCGCCGCCATCGTGCAGGTCAGCGGACGGCCGCCGTCCCGAACCAGAACTGCAGCGCGTGAGCCAATCCGGTCGCGTCGCCGCCCGCATCGCAGGCCCAGGCGACGATGCCATCGGGGCGCACCAGAACCGCGCCCAGGCCCGTCGCCTCATCCGGCACCGATCCCGTGCAGACAGGGAGCGGCGGTCCATCGCCGGTGATGTCGCACGAGAGCGAATCAACATCGAACACGAGCAGCGCCCCCTGCCCGGCCCTCAGCAGCTCGCCGGTGCGACGGCCATCGGCCAGCACGAAGTCCGGCACGCTGCGGCCGACCAGCGGGTGCCCATCGTCCAGCGCCAGCTGCTGCGATATGCCCCAGACCCGCTCGGCCAGATAGGTCGCACCATCGCGGGTGTCGGCCAGATCGGCAATGACGGCCGCCAGCGCACGCGAACCGGCGCCCGGTCGCATCAGCGCAACCTGCGCACGCGACCAGTCCAGTACCTTCGCGCCGATCGGATGCCGCTCGGCCTGATAGCTGTCCAGCAGGGCCTCGCCGGCATCGCCACGGACCACGGCCGCCAGCTTCCAGCCCAGGTTCATTGCATCGCCGATGCCCAGGTTCAGCCCCTGCCCACCCAACGGTGAATGCATGTGTGCGGCATCACCGGCCAGCAGCACGCGACCGTTGCGGTACGCGCTGGCCTGGCGCGCTGCATCGGTCCAGGTGGTGGCCAGATGCAGCGCGGTGATCGTTGCATTACGACCGGACACGCGCCGCAGCAGCGCTTGCGCCGACGGCAGGTCAAGCGGCGTGCGATGGCCAGCGCCGCCGTCGAAATCAGCCAGTGCCAGCACACCGGGGGGATTGAAATTGCACATGCCGTGCGCGGTGTACTGGCGGCCCGGCGTGAGCATCGAAGGATCTTCCAGTTCGACAAGCAGGGAATGGCCAGTGAACTCCGGATCGGTTCCTTCGAAGCTGAAACCCGATTGCTTGCGCACGGTGCTGCGGGCGCCATCGCAGCCGACCAGCCAGCGGCCGTGGACGGTGCCGTGTGCGGTCGTCTGTACAGCAACCTGATCCTCCTCCACCTGCATCTCCTGTACCGCACAGCCGCGATCGATGTGCACGCCCAGCCCGGCTGCGCGCTCGGTCAACACGGCTTCCAGCGCCTGCAGCTCGATCGCCATCTGCGTGCCGACCGGCGTAGGCAGCCGCCAGTTCCAGCGCCCGCTGTCCACGTTGTCCAGTGCGAACGGAATGCCCGCGAAGTGGCCGCCCAACGGCCGGGGCTGCGCCAGCCAGTGCGCCGTGCCGGGCGGAGGCACGCCCTTGTCTGGCTTCAGCACCCGGGTCGCAGCAACCGCATCCAGCAGGCCGCGCCGGTCCAACGCCTCCAGGGTGGGGGCGTTCAAGCCGCGCAGCCCAAAAGGCAGGCGCTTCAAGGGGGATTCGGCGGACTCGGCTTGTTCCAGCACCCGCACCGAACAGCCCGCCTGGGCCAGTTCGCAGGACAGGAACAGGCCGACCGGGCCCGCACCGGCGATGACGACGTCGTACAGCATTGGGATTTCCTGGTGAGCACCGGGCCGGCGCTCTGGCGATCATAATGTTACACTCGGTGTACGTTTCTACAAGTGAACCTCCGATGACCCCATCCCCGGGCCGCCGCGAGCAGCGCAAGGCCGAGACCCGACAAGCGATCTCAGACGTCGCAACCGAGCTGATCATCCGGCGCGGCTTCGAGGCGGTGTCGATGTCCGAGATCGCCGAGGCCGCCGGAGTTTCGCGCAAGACGGTCTTCAACTACTTCGCCAGCAAGGAAGACCTGGTCTTCGACCGCGACGAGGAGGCGCGCGCTTTGCTGCGCGAGGGCATGCTGGCCCGCAACGACATGGCCCCGCTGGGCGCCTTCCAGTCACTGGTACGGCAACTGCTGGACAGCGGCCATCCGCTGCTGCGGATCAACGCCGGCGCAGCGGCGTTCTGGGCGACCGTAGCCGACAGTCCCGTGCTTGTCGCGCACGCGCGCAGGCTGCAGGCGCAACTGACAAACGACCTCGCGCAGCTGATGGCCGATGCTGCCGGCCGACCCGTCGACGATGCCGAGGCGAGGCTGGGCGCGGGCATGCTGATGGCGTCAATGGTGGTGGCCTACGAGAAGGGCCTGGCCGGCCAGCGGCATGGTGAAGACCCGCGCGAGGCCATGTTGCAGCTGATCGTGCGTGGCGCCACCGGGGTGCTGGTGGCCCTGGCAGGCACCCCGTATACAGACCCGGCCCTGCGTCCATAGCGCATTCGGGGGATAGGTCACGAAGTATTGCAAATGCTAATCTTTCTCATTTGCAGCCACCCCCACCTCGCCCCCATGCCCCTTTCCGCTCCTCTGCCGCGCGCCCTGTGCCTTGCGCTGGGCCTTTCCCTGACCTCCCTCGCACTGGCCGCCGAGACCCCGGCAGACGCCCCCAGGGACCTGGACAAGGTCGAAGTCCGCGGCCGTGCGCAGACCCTCTACCGCGCCACCGATGCGGCCGTTGGTACTCGTACCGACACCCCGCTGGAGCTGGTCCCGCAGTCGATCCAGGTGATCCCGCGCGAGCTGATCGACGACCAGGCCGCGCGCCAGGTGACCGACCTGTACCGCAGCATCAGCGGCATCAGCTTCTTCAGCTATGCCGGCGTGACCCTGCGCGGTTTCCGCCAGGAGAACGTGCTGTACGACGGCCTGCGTGGCGATCCCTATGCAGGTTTCTCGGTACCGCAGCTGTTCAACATCGAGCGCGTGGAGGTATTGAAGGGCCCTGCCGGTGCGCTGTACGGTGGCGGCGATGCCGGCGGCGTCATCAACTATGTGACGCGCAAGCCGAAGGCTCGTGCCGAGCGCCGCATCGAGCTGCAGGTGGGCGACAAGGATTTCCGTGCGGGCTCGATCGAAGGCACCGGGCCGTTGAATGCCACCGGCAGCGTTCGCTATCGCGCAGGCCTGTATGCCGACAGCGAACAGGGCGTGCGCTGGAACGCCGACAGCGAAAGCGTGATCGGCGATGCGTCGCTGGCCTTCGATGTCGGCCAGACCGGCGAACTGGTGCTGCAGTTCACCGACATCACCCAGAACCTGGGCGGCAACCGCCTGCGCGGTGTGCCGGTGAACGATGCCGGGACCTTCCTGACCGACCGCCGCTGGAACCACAACGAGGCCAGCGACTTCCTCGACATGCACGCCAAGGTGGCATTGGCGCAGTACCGCTTCGCACCACGCGACACCCTTGATGTGGACGTTGCCGCACGCTGGTTCAGCAACAACGAACACCAGATGTACCACGAGCCGATGGGGCTGATCGACCGTGACCGCGATGGCGTGGCCGAGTGGATGACGCGCCAGCTGCGCAACCAGATCCGCGACAACGAGGCGTTCACCGCCAGCGCGAATGCGGTCTGGCGGATCAACACCGGGCTCATCGAACACAAGGTGTTGTTCGGCGCCGATGTGTACCAGCTCGACGCCGACTTCACCGCGCAGACCGCCAACAGCGCCGACCTGGCACGCGGCGCCGGCCCGGTGCGCGGCATCGATCTGTTCAACCCGGTCTATGGCGCCAGCACCTGGCATGACTACAACCTGGCCGCCCTGCCCTGGCGCAGCACCTCCACGCGCAGCAAGCGCTACGGCGGCTATCTGCAGGATGAGCTGGCGCTGGGCCCGCGCTGGCACGTGCTGGCCGGGCTGCGCTGGGATGGCTTCAAGGATGAGGACCGCCTGGGTGGCAGCGGCGTGGAAGGCAACGACCTCAGCTGGCGGCTGGGCAGCACCTTCAGCGTGCGCGAGGGGCTGAACGTATACGCCAACGTGGCCAGTGGCTTCGTGCCGCAGAGCGCGGCCAACCAGAACCCGGCCGCGGGCGGCCCGTTCGATGCCGAGCGCAGCAGGCAGTGGGAGGTCGGCCTGAAATCCCTGCTGGCCGACCGCGTGACCTTGAACATGGCGGCCTACCGCATCGACCGCAGCAACATCGTACAGGCCACCGGCGAGGTGATCGGCGGGGTGAACCAGCTGGCCGCACTGGGCCTGGTGCGCAGCACCGGCATGGAACTGGACCTGCTGGCCGACATCACCGAGCGCTGGGTGCTGAATCTGACCTATGCCTACAACGACGCGCGGGTGAAGGATGCCGGTCCAGGCGGCATCACCAATGCCTCGGGCGACCGCTTCGCCAACGCACCACGCAACAAAGTGGGCCTGTGGACGCGCTATGACCTGCCCTCGATCAACTCAGCGATTGGCTTCGGCGTGGATCATGTAGGAGAACGCGTCAGCCTCGACGGGCAGACGGTGAAGGCCTACACCGTGTTCGATGTGAGCTGGAAGACCACGTGGAAGCAGTGGCAGTTCCAGGCCAACGTCAAGAACCTGTTCGACAAGGTGTACGCCGCCAGCGGCTTCATCGAACGCAACGGGCACTTCCCGGGTGAACCGCGGCGGGTGTATGTGCAGGCGGCCTACACCTTCTGAGGCCATGCTGCAGGGAGCAGCGGGGGAAGTGGCGACCCACTTCCCCTGCCAGCGTCAGTGCGAGCAGGACACCAGCATCGAGCGGGTGGCCATCTGGGTGGAGGTGAAGCCGTTCCTGTTGCCCACCGCGATGGCATTTCCTTCATCGCCATCCTTGCTGAAGACCACATAGCCTCCCGGGCACATCTGCCCGGCCTTCTCGTAGCAACCACTCCAGGAACTGGAGCCGCTGCAGTCGATGGACACGCCACGGCGGCCATCGGGGGTGACGGTCATCCTGGCGGTGGTACAGCCGCCCAGCGCGGCAACGAACAACAGCGGAACGTACAACTTCATGGGCACTCCAGGGTTGGGGATCAGCAGACGGGCGCCAAGGCTGGAGTGCCCGGATTGCGCCAACCTTGCGCCAGAGGGCCTCACCGCTGCGGGGTTCGCCCTGCGTTGGCACGCCATGTTCACGCAATGTTCCTGTAATACGGTGCCGGCGCCTGCCGAAGTCCCCTGCGCCCCTTCCCGCCCGATTCCCGCCGATGCACATCCTGCTGATCGAAGACGAAGCCGAACTGGCTGCCACCCTGAAGTCCGCCCTGCAGCGCGAGCGCTACGTGGTGGACCTGGCCAACACGCTGGCACTGGCCCGCGAAGCGGCGCTTTCCGGGTCGCACGATCTGGTGCTGCTGGACCGCACCCTGCCCGATGGTGACGGGCTGGGCCTGATTCAGGTCCTGCGCGGGCACAACCCCGGGGTACCGATCATCGTGCTCAGCGCGCTGGGACAGCTGCCGGACCGCATCACCGGCCTGGACGAGGGAGCCGACGACTACCTGGCCAAGCCCTTCGCGCTGGAGGAACTGTTCGCGCGGATCCGGGCAGCCGGGCGCCGGCCGGGCGGCATGCAGGTAGAGCCGGTGAGCATCGGCCGGCTGCTGTTCGACCCCGCCTCGGGCGAGGCCACGGTGGGTGGACAGCGACTGGAGCTTCCGCGCCGCGAGATCCGGGTGCTGGCCGCCCTCGCCCGCCGCCTCGGCCGCACCGTGCTGCGCGAGTCCATTGAAATGGCGGTATATGGCTTCGACGACGGCATCCATTCCAACACGCTCGACTCGCACGTCTCGCGCCTGCGGCGCAAGCTGGCCGACGCCGATGCCGGGGTGGAAATCCATGCCATCCGTGGTGTCGGCTATCTGATGCGGGAAACGAAGTAATGGCGCGACGCCCCTCCCTGAAGCGCCCGCTGATCGTCAAAACGCTGATTTACCAGCTGCTTGCGTTGCTGGTGGCGTTCTTTGCGTTGCTGATGGTGCTGGTGCGTGCCGACAGCGGCGGCTACTACGCCATCCAGACCTTCGCCCCTGTGGCCGCAGAGGCCGTTCACCGCGACAGCACGGGCGAACTGTATGTGGAGCACACGCCTGAGCTGTCCGAGCTGCTGAAGATCGTCCCCGGTGCGTGGTTCATCGCCGAGGATGAACATGGCCACCATGTGACCTTCGGCCATGTTCCACCCGCCTATGCCTCGCTGGTCGGCGCCCTGGACGGCATTCCCTATGGCGACCTGCGCGGACGCGACCGCAGCGATGGTCTGGCGGTGGCGATACGCCAGCACAGCGGCCCGGCCGGCAAGCTGACCATCATGGCCCATGGCGAAACCGATTCGCTGACCTGGCAGATGGCGCTGGCCGCACACATCATCACCCTGCCGATCTTCCTGCTGCTGGGCCTGGCAACCCTCATCCTGACCCCGATCATCGTCCGTCGCGCCCTGGCTGGTGTGGAACGCATCGCGCAGGAGGCCCGCAACATTTCCGCCAGCCGCCGCGGCATCCGCCTGACCGAGACCGCCGTACCGGTAGAGATCGCCCCCTTGGTGGCAGCGGTGAACGAAGCGCTGGACCGCCTGGACGAAGGGCACGAACGGCAGCGCCGCTTCATCGCCGCCGCCGCGCATGAACTGCGTACGCCGATCGCGATCCTGCGGGTCAAGATCGATGCGGCCGACGACGCCACGTCGCACAGCCTGGCCGTGGAAGTCGCGCGGCTGGCGACGCTGGCCGAGCAGCTGCTGGACCTGCACCGCATGGAGGAAGATGGGCCGAAAGACTCGCTCAACCTGGCCCGCGTGGCCAAGCGGGTCGTGGCCGATCTGGCGCCGCTGTTGATCCAGTCCGACAAGACGGTCGCCGTCGCGGTGGAACCGAACTTCCCGGTACTGGGCGAGGCCGGTGCGGTGGAGCGCGTGCTTTCCAATCTGGTGTTGAATGCCGCCGAGCATGGCGGGCGCCACATCATCGTGCGCGTGCAGGGCAGCTGCCTGGAAGTGGAGGACGACGGCCCCGGCATTCCGCTCGACCAGCGCGAACGCGTGTTCGAGCCCTTCCAGCGCCTGCGCCCCCGGCAGACCGGTGCCGGGCTGGGGTTGAATCTGGTACGGCAGGTGATCGACCGGCATGGCGGCCGCGTCACGATTCTGGATGCTCCCGGCGGCGGCGCATTGATTCGTGTCGAGTTCCCGCTGCATCCTGGCGTCAGCAGCGTGCAACCACCGGAGCGCTGAGCGCACCCCGCCTGTGGGTCTGACTGCCCGCTGTCCACGCGTGGCGACCGGGGGCGATGCGCAAGGTTGCGGCAATGTTCGCCGCACAGCATCTGCAGGCGCGGCATTGCTCATGATGCCGCGTCCGGGTCTGACAGGAAGCCTGCATGTGACACAGGGAGCGCATCCCCCTTCGTCTTCCACGCGTACTCCGCCCCCCGGTTGTGCGTCCAGTCTGACTGCGGCAGCGTGGAATCACCGCACGCGAACGTGGCGCAGGCGTGGAGGGAAGCACTGGCCGCACTGGCTGCGGACGCCCGCCGAACCGGAGCGGGTGGACGCCCTGATACGCCTGGCCGGCGCACTGTTCCTGCTGTTGCCGGGCATGGCACTGGTGGCTGCAACATTCCGCCAAGCGCTGGGAACAGCCGCCGCCATCGTGCTGTTCGTCACCTTGCATGCGGGGCTGCATATGCTGGCGGTGTGGCGCGAGGCAGCATGGCGACCCATTCCTTCGATGCTGCGCGCGCTGCACGCGCATGCAGCCGGCATGATGCTGGCCGTCACGTTGCCGGTCATCGTCCTCGGTGCCACAGGCCCGAGACCGCTCAGCACGTCAGCCTGGCTGCTGGCCGGCGCGATGTGCCAGCTCTGCAGCCTGCGCCGCGTGTCGCAACGCCTGCGCCACGTCCTGCTGGCGCTCGGCAGCGTGCTGCAGTTCATCGCGGTCACCCTGCTCGCACTCGGCACGGTGCACGGATAGGCCAGCACCACCGCAAGGTTCACGCAATCCAGCGCATCGAGACTCGACGACCATCCACGCCCGCCGGCGTGCATCCCATCTGTCGCGAGGACCCACGATGCCCTGTCTTTTCTGGATGCTGAGCCGATGAGCGCCGTACCGCGCAACCGTCGCCGCATGCTCATCGCTGCCGCCGCACTGCTCTGCATCGCGCTGCTCCTGTTCGCCTGGCTGCGGCCCGCACCGCCGCCGCACCTGGAGGTAGCGCCGGTCACCCGTGGCAACATCGAACAGGTGGTGGAAGCCACCGGCACGCTGAAGCCCTCGCGGCTGGTGAGCGTGGGCGCGCAGGTCTCCGGACGCATCGAAACCCTGCATGTGAAGCTGGGCGACAAGGTAAAGGCCGGTGACCTCATCGCCGAGATCGACTCGCGCACCCAGCGCAATGCGCTGCAGAGCGCGCAGGCCGCCCAGCGCAGCGCCCGCGCGAACCGTGATGCCCTCGCCACCGATCTGCGCCAGTACCAGCTGACCCTGCAACGCCAGCAGGCGCTGGTATCAAGGCAACTGGTCGCGCGCGCAGACTACGATGCGGCCAAGGCCAAGGTCGATGCCACGCGCGAGCAGATCGCCGCACTCGATGGCGAGGTGGTGCAGCGGCAGACCGATGTGGATGTGGCGCAGACGAACCTGGGCTACACCCGCATCACCGCGCCCACCGATGGCACCGTGCTGGCCGTGGTCGCGCGCCAGGGCCAGACCGTCAATGCGGTACAGAGCGCACCGACCATCGTGATGCTCGGCAACCAGGACGTGATGACTGTCTACGCCGAGATCTCCGAGGCCGACGTGGTGCACACCGCATTGGGACAGGAGGCGTTCTTCACCATCCTGGGCGACAGCGGCCGACGCTACAGCAGCACGCTGCGCGACATCGCGCCGGCACCGGAGTCGATCACCAACGAAGACACCTCCGCCTTCGCTCAAGCAGGGGCTTCGGCGGGCGCCAGCCGCACCGCCATGTACTACAACGGCCAGTTCGACGTGGACAACGCCGATGGCCGCCTGCGCAGCTACATGACCGCGCAGGTGCGCATCGTGCTGGGGCGTGCCAAGGGCGTGCTGACCATTCCCTCGGCCGCGCTGGGTGCGCGCGCCACCGATGGCAGCTACAACGTGCAGGTACGCGGCGCGGACGGCCACCCTGCCCCGCGGCGCATCACCACCGGGCTGGACGACCAGATCAACGTGGAAGTGCGCAGTGGCCTGCAGGAAGGCGAGCAGGTGGTACTGGCCCAGGCCGGCGATGCCGCCGCCACAGCCGCCGCACAGCCATGACCGGCGCAGAGAAGGACGCACCGCTGCTGCGCGTGCGCGGCATCCGCCGCGAATTCGCCGCCGGCGAACAGACCCTGGTCGTGCTCGATGGCATCGACCTCGATATCCGCGCCGGTGAACTGGTGGCCATCGTCGGCCAGTCCGGCTCGGGCAAATCCACCCTGATGAACATCCTGGGCTGCCTGGACCGGCCCTCGGCCGGCGCGTATCAGATTGCCGGTCGCGAGACCGCGCAGATGTCGCCGGACGAACTGGCCGAGCTGCGCCGCGAGCACTTCGGCTTCATCTTCCAGCGTTACCACCTGCTGACCGACCTGACTGCGCTGGGCAACGTGGAAGTGCCGGCCATCTATGCCGGCCAACCCAGCGCCGATCGCCATGCACGTGCGCAGGCGCTGTTGCAGCGGCTGGGCCTGGGCGAACGCATGCAGCACCTGCCCGGCGAGCTGTCCGGCGGGCAGCAGCAGCGCGTGTCGATCGCGCGCGCACTGATGAACGGCGGCGCGGTGATCTTCGCCGATGAGCCCACCGGCGCACTGGACACCCAGTCCGGCAAGGAGGTGATGAAGATCCTCGGCGAACTGCATGCCGAAGGCCACACCGTGGTGCTGGTCACCCATGACATGGCCGTGGCCGAGCATGCGCAGCGCATCATCGAGATCCGCGACGGGCGCATCGTCGATGATCGGCCTACCGCTGCCGCGACAGCGGCGGCCTCGAGCAACCCAGCCACCCTGCAGGTGCGCAGCGAAGGCAGCGGCTGGCAGGCGCTGCGCGACCGCTTCGGTGAAGCCTTCCGCATGGCCCTGCGCGCGATGAACGCGCACCGCATGCGCACCTTCCTGACCATGCTCGGCATCATCATCGGCATCGCCTCGGTGGTATCGGTGGTCGCCCTGGGCACCGGCGCACGCCAGGCCATCCTGTCCAACATCGCCTCGCTGGGTACCACCACCATCGAGGTCTACCCGGGCTCCGGCTTCGGCGATGTGCACGCGGCACAGGTGGAAACCCTGACGCCCGGCGACAGCACGGCACTGGCCGGGCAGCCGTTCGTGGACAGCGCCACGCCCGGCGTCGCCAGCAGTGGCACTGCCCAGCGCGGCAACCGCTCGGCCAACGTGCAGATGCAGGGCGTGAGCGAACAGTACTTCCGCGTGCACGGCCTGAAGCTCGGGCAAGGCCGCTTCTTTGGCCAGCCCGCCATCGCCGGCTACCAGCAGGTGGTAGTGATCGACGCCAATACACGGGCACGGTTCTTCGCCGCACAGGAAGACCCGATCGGCCAGACCCTGCTGCTCGGCAACGTACCGGTGCGGGTGGTGGGCGTGGTGAAGAAGGAAGCCGGCGCCGTGGGCGATGCCTCGCTGCTGCAGGTCTGGGTACCCTACACCACCGCCATGGCGCGCATGCTGGGGCAAAGCCATGTGTCCAGCATCACCGTGCGCGTGTCCGACACCGTGGGCATGCAGGCGGCGGAGTCCTCCATCGGCCGGCTGCTGGAGCGCCGGCACGGGCGGCGTGACTTCTACATGAGCAACAACGCGCAGATCCGCACGTCGATCGAGCAGACCACACGCATCCTCACGCTGATGATCAGCTCCATCGCCGCCATCGCGCTGGTGGTAGGCGGCATCGGGGTGATGAACATCATGCTGGTGTCGGTGACCGAGCGTACCCGCGAGATCGGCGTGCGCATGGCGGTGGGCGCGCGTCGCAGCGACATCCTGCAGCAGTTCCTGATCGAGTCGGTACTGGTCTGCCTGCTCGGTGGCGTGCTGGGTATCAGCGTGGCGCTGGCGCTGGGGGCCGTGTTGGCACTGGCTGATATCGGCTTCTCGCTGGTGTTCTCGAGCACCTCGATCCTGGCCGCGTTTGCCTGCAGCAGCCTGATCGGCATTGGCTTCGGCTTCCTGCCGGCACGCCGCGCGGCGCAGCTGGACCCGGTGGAGGCGCTGGTGCGCTGAACAACGCTCATTCCACAAGAACGACTACAGGTTCGCGCAATGTCCGCGCGCTGTACTGGCACCACCGACACAGCCGCACAGGAGCGGAACGATGTTTCAGAAGACAGGACGTACAGCGTTGCTGCTGGGCGCCGCACTGCAGCTGCTGGTGCTGCTGCCTTACGCGGGTGACGCCCATGCACAGGACCGTGATGGCTACCGCTCCGGCTGGGACCGGGGCTACCAGGACCGCCAGCGCGACGAATGGGAGCGCCGCGAACGCGAACGTGAACGCGAGCGGCGTGATGACGACAAGGCCAAGCGGGTGGTGGTGGGCGTCGTCGGCGCGGCAGTGGTGGCCGGCGTAATCGCTGCCGCGGCCAAGCGCGAGCGCGAGACCCGCGAACGTGCCGACTACTGCATGAACCGTTACGGCAACTACGACCGCCGCAGCGACACCTACCGTGGCTCGGATGGCTACAGCTATCCCTGCCGCTGACCTGCCCTGCATTCCGAAGGAACCGACCGCATGAACAAGACGCTACTCATCATTACCCTGTGCGCCGCACCGCTGATCGGCCACGCCGCCAGCGGCGACCCGAAGCAGGCCTATATCGACTCCAGCTTCGCCGTCATGGACAGCAACGGCGATGGCCGCATCGACAAGGCCGAGTATGCGAAATACCAGCAGGCTCGCTTCAGCAAGCAGGCCGACTCCATCGACGCCGCGTTCAAGGAAATGGATGCCGACAAAGATGGAAAGATCAGCAGGAAGGAAGCCGCTGTGGTGCCGGAAATCGAGAAGTATTTCGCGGGGCTGGATACTGATGGCGATGGTTATCTGTCGCTGAAGGAAATGCAGCAGGCCATGGTGGCCGCGCAGACGGCAGACGCCCCGGCGAAGTAGTGCTCCGGTACGGGCTCAGCGCCTGATCGTGCGGCATTGCCGGATGCCAGGTCGCATCGCTATGGTAGGTGCCCACCTTGGTGGGCACGGCTCCGTCACCACGCGCGAACGCCAGAGCGCCCACCCACGTGTGAATCCAGCGGGCCGCGCGGCAGTCAGCGCACCTTGTACAGCACCGCTGCACCCGGCCGCGGCTCGAATGCTGGAACGGTCTGCTGGGTAAGCGCGGTGCCCTTGGCATCCCACACCAATGTCTCCACCGGATACTCATCCTTGCGGGTCATCTGGTCGATCTTCGCCACGACCACCGTCGCAGCGGCCGGCACTTCCGGATTCCAGCCGAACACGCCCACCCTCCCGTAGAACACGGCCGGCGCGGCGGCATCCAGCCGGCGGTCCGGGCACATCACCAGCCCGCGGTCGAGCATGACGCGCAGTGCACCGACTGGCACCTTCTTCACTGTCGGCGTGGTGCGCTCGCTGCTGTGGCCGGGGCAGACATTGGCCGCGCGGGTGACCATGTCCTCGGCTACCTGGCGGTCGGATTGGGCAAAGGCCGCGGCCGGAATCAGGCAGAGGCCGAGCAGTGCACGCGTGGACGTCCGGGTCATTGCAGGTTCCTGTGATGGATGCCAAGCGAACTTAGCAACGCCGGCGCACAGAGTTGCAAAGACCGCGTGAGGCAGAGCTGCGGCAGGCCCGGAACCTAGCCCATGCGCATGGCCGGGGTGTCGCGTGCCCGCACATCGATTTCCTGCTGATGGCGCTGCGCATGTGCCTGTTCACGATCCGCACCGACGGCCTGCAGCGCCTGCAGCGACTGCTCGACCGGTGTCTGCACCGCCCTGTCCGTAGGCATGGAGGCCCGCAGATGCGCCGGATCATTCAACTCGCCCTGCACCACGAACACATTGCGGCCGGCCGGGTGATCGGCGGTCTGGGCGCTCAGCAGCACATGGTCGGCACGTTCGAGCTGGTTGTGGCGCGCCAATGCCATGACGCTCGCCACGAGGCGCTCGCTGTTCTCATCGTGGGTACGTCCTGCGCTGGCATCGATCGCGGCCACGCCTTCGCGCACCTGCTGCATCAATGCGTACTCACGATGGCCGGGACGAATGTCGGCCAGACGGGTCGGTGCCTGTGCGGGATCCGGCAGGGCATCCACCGCTGCGGTAAGCGGGCTGCGGGTAATGGTCCGGTACGGGTCGTCCGGGTGGAACTGGGTACGCTTCTCCTGCCGCTCCAGACGAACCTCGCGGGCGTCGTTGAGTTCGGCGATACGGGCGGGATCAGTGACCCCGCGCAGCGACATGTGACCGCCACCTGCACTGACACTGGCCCACTTCCTGTCCGCTTCGAAGTACATCGCGTAATAGCTGTTTCCACCGATGACGTTCGGATCGACCGCCGAGCGGCCCTCCAGTGCCTGGGTGGCTTCCAGCACGCTCAACCGGTTCAGATACTGCCCGCCCTTCGCCCATCCCATCTGGCTGATGGCATCGACGCTGGTGTTGCCTACGCGCGGGCCCCCGGCGTAGTCATTGTTGAGCATGTTGGTCCAGATCTGCTCCAGCTTCGCGGGGCCGCTCTTGTCAGAGGCAGCTTGCAGCAGCACTCGAGGAGTCCAGCAATTGGGATCAAGCTCATGCCGTTCAAATGCCCGGTCGTGAGCCAGCATCACATCCCTGCCGGGAAGATTCAGTGCCAGGTCTGGGCGGCGCTCGTTCATCCACTGCTGCCGCAATTCAAGATCTCTTTCGAGCAGGGTCTGCCCAAAGGACTCCCACTGCCGCTCGGTCAACTGTGCATTCGAGAACCGCGATCCCTCCTCCTGCTGGGTCTTCGCGTAGTTCTGTGCGTAGGTGTTCGCTACACGTCCCGGCAGGCTGTCATTGCGTACAACCCCCAGTGCCAGTGTCCCATAGCCATCGGCTCCCGGCAGCTGCGACAGGTAATTCCAGTAAAGCTCGCGGTTCCCGTCTCTGGCGTAGCTGCCAAGGACTCTGAGATCGCGTTCGGTCAATCCACTCATACCCTGTCCCTTCTCTTCCCTGATTCACCGATCACTGGGACCGGATGCGCGCGATGACATCCCTGACAGCGTCTTCCATACGCTTCCAGTCCTTCAGAAACGCTCTCTTGTAGTCCAGGCTGACGGATAGCTTGTTATCGACGTCCACGAAATAATGAACGCAGCCGGCTGCCACTTCTCCTGGCTCACTGATCACCTCGCTTCCCTCCAGCCGCACGCCGTCGCGTCGGAATTCCTCGCCGTCACATTTGATGAACGAGCTGATCCGGCCGTCGGCCTGGCGTGCGATGTACCAGTCCCTCTCGTAGGCGGGATTGCGGACAGGCGGCTTCCCGTACCGCGCCTCATACTTCTTCGCATACATCACCATCTTCGCTTCGTCGATTGCATAGGGCGTCAGCCCCAAGGTCTCCGGCTGTGCAACGCGTTGATCGAGACGGTCCCTGGGATCCTCCCTTTCCACAGAATCCTCTTCCGTGATGGCTTCATTTGACGACAACCTTGAAAGCAGTGTTTCGACTGGAACGCGATCAACGTAGTTGATACGGACAGCAATCTCCTTGCGGAAATCATTCGTACGCGGATTTGCCCGGGCGCCCGGCGGAGTCGGTTTCATATCCGGCCACTCGATGACCAGCGTCACGCCCTCGCCGGGCCACGGTGCAATCTGGCTGTCCAGATAGTTGGCCGGAATGCGGAAGGTGTTCGGCCCCAGCTTCACGTCCACGGGGGCATCGGTATAGGTGTGACCGTTGATCGTGCGGCCGGTCTGGGTTGCGCCGGACATGGTGGGATTCCTTTCGTGTTCGTTGGACGGTTGCCGTGCACACGCGCCGGCACTCACTACGACGGCAAGTGCGAGCGTCAGGCATCGGCCGGGGGACATCACGTGCATGGGCATTCCATTGCAGGGCTCCGGCACCACTATAGGCAACCGGGCGTCAACGGGACGGGAACCGCATCCCAGCCCTTCACGGAACCAGGCAGCGCTCCACCTGCAGTGACAGCACCTGGCAGGCGTTGAACATGCCTTCGACCAGCGCTGCGGACGGGCAACAGGCGGGATCATCACTCTCCCGCGCCACATGCGCGGCGTGCAGCATGGCGGTCAGCGCGGTGATGCCCGAGGCACTGCGGGTGGCCAGGGCCAGATCGAAGGCGCGGCCGGGGCTGAGACGGGTTTCGGTCCAGGGCTGGCCATCGGCTCGCAGATTCTCACCGTGGCCTTTCAAGTGCGCGAAGAACGCCGACGGCGCGACAGACTCGGCGGATTCGCAGAGCGCCGCCTCAAGCGTTTCGGCCAGGGCGGCGGGAAGATCACGCGCGGCGGCGCCGAGCAGCTGGCGCAGGCGGGGAACGTCGGGAGTACGGTCAGGCATGGCGACAACCTCACGGTGTGGCCACCTGCAGATGCAAGGTGGCGGACGGTGCGGGTTGGCGTGCCGGATACGTACCACTAAAGCCGGCGGATCGAGGGATCCCCACGCACCGTCCGCCATGGACTGGCAGGCGGTGCATTGTCGTGGCTGCAGCGAAGGCTGCAAGCGCGACCGGTAGTGGTACGTAAGTTCGGGACGCCAATCCCGGCCAGGGCGGGTGCCTTGGCGCGGCGATGATTGGCGCACTCCCGCATCGATGAAAAGTAGGAAAACTCCGCGCTGACACCTTCCTACGCTGGTTGCGTCACGGGATGGCGAATCGCCCACCGACTGACGCGCTTCGCCGGCACCTCGTGCATGCCAACGTGTGCGATCCAACGATCACACCGAGCCGAATGCGACACACCGGTTATGGCGATCGCGCAGAACGTCGCAATACGCCCGCCCTGCAAATGCAGCTTCAACACGGTCGCCCGTGCCGGATACACGCCGTAAACGCTTACACGCAAGGGCTTCGGGGCACATCCGAGCGCGCGTGGATCACAACGGAATGCGCGCGCCACCCCAATTTCGATGCGAATGCCGCTACGCGATGCCTATAGTCGCCGACTTCAAATGGAGCAGGAGCTCATCATGGAATTCACTTCCTGGCGCAACATTCTTGTTGCCGCTGGCGTGGCCGTCGCACTTTCGGTGACCGCCTACAACGACCATCACCGCCACGCCCTCACTGACGGCATTGAAGGACGCGATGCGGTAGGCCTCGTCACCGAGGTGCATTGGGACGAAAAGAGGGGAAGGAAAAGCAATTTCGTTCTGAACGTCGAGTTCGAAACCGAAGACGGGCAATCACGCGTGGAGAAGATCGCGGTCTCCAACGATCTTGGCAATCAGATGCGCGCGACCGACGAAGCAGAAGAGATTGATATCCGCTACAACGCCGAAGATCCCTCGGTGGCCGTGGCCGTCGGCGAAGCTGACAACTCCCTGCTGATGCTGTGGCTGGCCATCGCGTCGGGCCTGGTCACACTGGCCCTTCTGGCGGCCCGCCTCATCCAGGGCCGGAAAGCACAACCCGCCTGATCCCTGGCACGGCGTGCAGCAGAGGGGTGCAGGCAACACCCCTCACGTTTCAGTTGTCACTCTGGCTGCTCTGGTAGCCGCGGTAGGTCTCGCCCCATTCGCGCATGGCCAGCAGCACCGGCACCAGCGTTCTCCCGAATTCGGAAAGTTCGTATTCCACTTTGGGCGGCACTTCGGCATAAACATGACGGATCACCACCCCATCGGCCTCCAGTTCGCGCAACTGGCTGGTCAGCATCGATTGCGTGGCGTTGGGTACCCGCCGCGTCAATTCCATGAAACGCCGCTTGCCAGTCATCAAGTGGAAAAGAATGATCGGCTTCCACACGCCGCCCATCACCGACAGCGTGACCTCCACGGCGCACCCGCTCTTGCCATCCCAACGCCTGCTACGCATGCATACTCCGGAAAACCATAGTACCTACGGAAAAACATCGTTCTTGTTGCGATAACGGTGCGAGCCTAGCATGGCGCCATCCACTGAACGTGAGGCGCTTCCATGAGTTTCAAGGCACTGCTGACCCGCAAAACCAACGATGGCGTTTCCACCGAGCTGGTCGATTTCGACGAAGCCGACCTGATGGACGGCGACGTGCTGGTGCAGGTTGAATACTCGACGCTGAACTACAAGGACGCGCTGGCGCTCACCCATTCGCGCCCGGTCATCCGCACCTTCCCGTTGATTCCGGGCATCGACCTGGCGGGCGTGGTGCTGGAGTCGAGCAATGCCGGTTTCCAGCCTGGCGACCGCGTCGTAGTGAATGGCTGGGACCTGAGCATGGGCCATCACGGTGGCCTGGCCCAGCGCGCCCGCGTGCGCAGCGAATGGCTGAACAGGATTCCCGGCAACCTGACCACCCGCGATGCCATGGCCATCGGCACTGCCGGCTACACCGCCATGCTGTGCGTACTGGCGCTGGAAGATGCAGGCGTAGCGCCGGAAAAGGGCGATGTGCTGGTAACCGGCGCCAATGGCGGCGTGGGCTCGATTGCGGTGGCCATTCTTTCCAAGCTGGGCTATCGCGTGGTGGCCGCCACCGGGCGCCCGGAACACGCCGAGTATCTGCACAGCCTCGGCGCGGCCGAGATCATCGACCGTGCGCAGCTTTCAGAACCGCGCGACCGGCCGATCAGTGCCGAGCGCTGGGCGGGTGTGGTGGATGTGGCCGGTGGCCCGACGCTGGTCAACGCCATCGCCGAAACGAAATACCGCGGCGCCGTGGCCGCCTGTGGGCTGGCACAGAGCGATGAACTGCATGGCTCGGTGCTGCCCTTCATCCTGCGCAACGTCACCCTTGCCGGCGTGGACTCGGTGAATGCCCCGCAGGACGTGCGCCAGCGTGCATGGGACCGCCTCGCCACCGACCTGGACCCGCAGAAGCTTGAAAGCACGGTGCAGTTGATTGGGCTTGCCGACGTGCTGGACGTGTACGAGAAGATCATTCCGGGCAAGGTGCGCGGGCGGATTGTCGTTGATGTGAACGCGTGACAGGCCATCAGCCAGCGAGACGGATGCGCGAGCGCCACATGCGGCACCAAGGCCCCTTATCATGGGGCTGTAAGGGCGCTATACGCCCGGTGAAGCATGCAAGGCAGTATCTGGATGTCTATGGAATGGCGCCCCTCGGGCTGGGGCCAGCGTGTGACCCGCTCGCCACTATGGCGACTGCGGCTTGATGGCGAACACCTCGAGCTGACCCTTGGCGGCCAGCAGTACCGACAGCACGTGGATGGCGATCATCGCGTGCAGGTTGTCCCGGGGCTGTTCTGGGCCCGGGTTGCTCTGCAGACTGAACGTGGTCTGGTGTCCGTGGGCGGGCTGCCCAATCGGCAAGCGGCCCACCTCGCGGCGGCTGTGCAGGACGTGCTGTCCGCGCGCAGCACGCGCGGGCGCAAGGGCCTGTTCGAGGACGTGCTGGCGCAGATCCAGGCCTGGTTGAGCGCGGCCGACGCACTGACCGATCGCGGTCACGCCAGCCGGCGTTGGATCACCCACGAACAACAACAAGCGCTGCTGGCCGACCGCCCGGCCCTGCCGCTCTCCCCCGATGAGCTGGAGCGCCTGTTCCTCGATGCCAGCGTGCATGACGACCTGCGTTCCAGCCGCCATCTGGCCGCGCTGGAAGCGCTGAACGACTGGCATCTGGATTGGCCTGCTGTCTGGGCCGACGCCAACGAAGCCATGGCAACCCGCGAACTGGGTCTCGCCAAGGACTTGCTGGACCGAGTCGAGAACAGACCGCTGACCGAGGAACAGGCCCGAGCGGTCATCTGTTTCGACAACCGCGTGCAGGTCGTGGCCGCGGCCGGCTCTGGCAAGACCTCCACGATGGTCGCCAAGGCCGCTTATGCCATCGATCGCGGCTTTGTCGAACCCGAGCGGATCGTCATGCTCGCCTTCAACAAAGATGCGGCCAAGGAACTGGAAGAGCGCGCGCAGCGCTGCTTCGATCGACTCGGCATGGGTGACACCGTGGTTGAGGCGCGTACCTTCCATGCGTTGGGCCTGGCCATCATCGGCAAGGCCACCGGGCGCAAGCCCGACATTCCCGAGTGGGCCATCGACGCAACGCAGGGCTTCAACAAGCTGGCCGAGCTGGTGGATGACCTGAAGGATCGCTCGATCCACTTCCGCACCCAGTGGGACATGTTCCGGCTGGTATTCGGGCGCGACCTTCCGCCGTTCGGTGCCGAGATGATGGCCGATGGCTACGACCGCGATGGCACGCCGTATATCCGCACCCTGCAGGGTGAACGGGTAAAGAGCCTGGAAGAGTGCGTCATTGCCGATTGGCTGTTCTACAACGGCGTTGCGTACGACTACGAGCGCCGCTACGAATTTGATACGACCACCGACACCCATCGCCAGTATCGGCCGGATTTCTATTACCCAGGCGCAGCGCTGTATCACGAGCACTTTGCGCTGGATGCCGATGGCCAGCCACCGAAGCATTTCGCCAACTATGCGGAGGGCATGCACTGGAAGCGGCAACAGCATGTGGCGCGTGGCACTGCGCTTATCGAGACCACCTCGTTTGGCCTGCGCAGCGGGCACGCCCTGCATGACCTGGCGGAGACGCTTGGCGCATCTGATATCGAGCTCGATCCGAACCCGGACCGCGAGCTGCCCGATGCGGGTGCCAAGCCGATGCCGGATGCGGACCTGATCGGCTTGATGCGCACCTTCATTGCCCATGCCAAGAGCAACTGCCTGACGCTGGACGATATGGCTGCGCGCTTGCGACAGATGCCCGAAGACCAATTCAAGGAACGGTACCGCCGCTTCCTGGAAATCGCCGGCCCCGTATTCCACGCCTGGGACAACGCACTGGCCGACGAACGCGGCATCGATTTCGAAGACATGCTCAACATGGCCGCCGGGCTGCTGGAGCAGGGACACTATGCGTCGCCCTACGACCTGGTGCTGGCCGACGAATTCCAGGACGCCTCGCGCGCCCGCGCCCGCCTCTGCCGTGCGCTGGTCAGCCAGCCGGGCCGGCACCTGTTTGCGGTGGGCGATGACTGGCAGTCGATCAACCGCTTCGCCGGCGCCGACGTTTCGGTGATGACCGGATTCCGCGAATGGATGGGGCATGGCCAGGTGCTGAAACTGGAGCAGACTTTCCGCTGCCCGCAGGCACTGTGCGATGTGTCCAGCCGCTTCATCAGCCGCAATCCGGCGCAGATTGCCAAGGCGGTCCGTTCTGCTGCGCCGGCAACCGGTCCGGTGCTGCAGGCGTTCCAGATGAACCGGCGCGAAGAAGTGCAGGATGGCGTGCGCCAATACCTCACCAGGCTGCATCAGCAACTGTTGTCCGGTGCGGTGCCGCAGGGGCGCAACGGACGCGTGACGGTCTTCATCCTCGGGCGCTATCAGGCCGATCGCAATGCGGTGCCTGCGGAGTGGAGAACGTCGTTTGGCAGCACGATGGACGTCGAGTTCCTGACCGCGCATCGCTCGAAGGGGCGCGAGGCGGACTACGTGATCCTGCCGGGCATGGTGAACCGCGGCTTCCCGAGCCTGCGCTCGGATGACCCGGTGCTGTCGCTGGCGATGCCGGAGGGCGATACCTATTCGCTCAGCGAAGAGCGGCGGTTGTTCTATGTGGCACTGACGCGTGCGCGGCGCTCGGTGGCGATGTTCACCCTGCAGGGCAAGCACTCGCCGTTCCTGGATGAGCTGGTCAAGGACGGGGCTGTGGAAGTGACTGGAATTTCAGGCGCGGCCATCCTCGAAGAGCGATGCCCGGTGTGCAAGGTGGGCGTGTTTGTGGACAGGACCGGACCGCATGGGCCATTCCGATCGTGTTCCAGTTACCCGTTGTGCCACAACAAGCCGAGGGGTGGGCGTCTGGGGTGAGCGCGTCTGACTTCGTGCACAGGCGCTCGCCCATGTCAGGCGGCGCAAGCTGACCTTATTGTCCGATGGCCATGTGACGGCTGCGGAGGCAGCAAGAAGGGCTGAGAGCCAATGACCGGGACGTACCAGATTCGCACCTATTTTGCCGCGTATCAATGAAGGCGAGGGTGACGTCGCACGCCAAGCCAGGAACCAACGCCTCATTGAGAATCCAGCACCGGCCAGCCAGCCGGCCAGTCGCACCACCGCCGGAGCGGAGTTCCTGCCGGCTCACTCGCCATCACGATGGGCGGCCTGTGACTTGAGGAAAAATCTTCCCCAACCAGTGGGGGAGATCAGGCCTGTCCTACGTTAATGGATACCAGTTGAGCATCAACGTGTAGTGGGCATGCCCCTCGGAAACTACGCTCCCTACGGGATCATCGGTCTCATTGACACGCGAAATTCGATCGGCGAGAAATCGCGCTCAGTGACAGAAGATGCGTCATGTTCGAAGTGGTGGACCCAGGTCCAGAACAATATGTGTGGGGTAAAATAATGCACACCAGATCGATCCTGTTTACAGCCATTCTTGCGGTCACCGCGACTGCCTGCTCAGAACACACGACCTCTGACCAGAGCAGCGTATCAACGGCGACAGATCGAGCCGTTTCGCCGCCAGCCAACCTGGATCAGGCACCACGCGCCATCGCGTCGCAGCACTCAAACGTTGGCGGACCCAATGACTCCAAGGCAATTACGCAGCGCCTGTGCACTGGAGACTGCAGAGACGCTGGTCCGTTGGAGGCAAAATCGCAAGAAGAAGCCGAGTGGCTGATCCGCCACAAGTACCCATCGCAAGCTGAACTCGAGCGACTGCGTTCAGAGTCGCTGGACATACTGCAACAAAAAGCCTCAGCGGGTGACCCCACTGCGGCCGCGGTGCTGGGAAAACGGATTGCCATGGAGAAGAACTTCATGGACGGCCAGGTGATGCTTCGAAATCAGGTGCTATCAGGCAACTTCTATGCGCTGTACGCGATCTCGGAGTCGTACCGCGAATCGAAGGTGCCAAACCCGGTAGATGGTGCAGCTTACCTCCGCTTGGCCTACATCATGGGCGATCACAAGGCAGCGATAGAGATTGCAGAGATGCGCCTCAGCTCAGCCGAGCTGGCGGCTGCGGATAGCAGGGCGTCCCTGCTTTACAAGGGATTCGCAGGCGACCAAGTACCTGATCCACGCCCTCAAGGGTAGGCGCACTACAACCCGTAGGACGCTCTCCTGAGGGCGCCCTTGCTTCACCGGTTGGATTGCATGACCTAGTGCAGAAGCACCATCGGGGCGTGGAATGACCCATTCCATGCCAGCAATGTCTCCTACAACGAAAAAGCCCCTGAAAAAAACAGGGGCTTCTTCAATTCTGGCGGAGAGAGTGGGATTCGAACCCACGGAAGGTTTAACCCTTCGCCGGTTTTCAAGACCGGTGCCTTAAACCGCTCGGCCATCTCTCCGTATCGGCCCGACCTGCCGGCCGGGCGCGTATTCTCGCACGGCCGGGCGATTTGCCCAAGACCGGCGTGGCGCCGGGCATCACCCAGCGTTCCCACGGCAGGCCTCAGCCCGCGTCCACCGCCAACGCACCCAGTGCACTGGCCTTGATCCGCTCCTTGGCCTTCTCACAGGCACCACCGCAGTCCAGGCGCGAGGCCTCCAGCTGCGGCGGCAGGTGCTCGGCCAGGAAGTCGATGAACACCCGCACCGCCGGCAGCAGGCCGCGGCGCGAGGCGAACACGGCGTGGCACACGCCCTGCGGCAGCGACCAGTCCGGCAGCACCACTTCCAGCTCGCCATTGCGCACCGCGTCGGCGCACACGGTTTCCGGCAGCATGGTGATGCCGAAGCCGTCCTTCACCATGCTCTGCAGCAGCGGGAAGTCGAAGCCGGCCACGCGCGGCTGCAGGTCCACCCGGCGCACTTCGCCTTCCGGGCCATGCAGCTCCCAGCGCTGGCGCGCTTCGTCTTCGCTGATGCTGAGGGTGACGTGCTGGGTCAGCTCTTCCGGGTCCTTCGGGCGGCCGGCGCGATCCAGGTACTTCGGGCTGGCCACCAGCAGTTCCTGCACCTGGCCGAAGCTGCGCATCACCAGGCTGCCGTCGTCGTCCAGGCGCGAACGCACGCGCAGCGCGACGTCGTAGCCTTCATTGATGATGTCCACGCGACGATTGCTGATGTTCAGCTGCAGGCGCACCTTTGGGTACTGCTCCAGGAACTTGGGCAGCAGCTTGGGCAGCTGCATCTGCGCCAGCGACACCGGCACGCTGGCACGTACCACGCCGCGCGGTTCCGCGCTGAGGCGGTCCACCACTTCGCGTGCGGCCTGCGCCTCGGCCAGCATCGTCTGCGCGTGGCGGTGCACGCTGGTACCAACGTCGGTGACCGCGAAACGGCGCGTGGAGCGCTGCAGCAGGCGCACACCCAGGTCGGTTTCCAGCTGGCTGATGCGGCGGCTCAGGCGCGACTTGGGGATGCCCAAGGCGCGCTCGGCGGCGGCGAATCCGCCGTGGTCGACCACCATCGCGAAGTAGTACAGATCATTCAGGTCATGCATGCCCGAGTTCCATATCTAGAACAATACGTGGCATTCAACCACCTTTATCCCGCCTTTGCAACAACCTATCGTTCTCTCCGTCGGCGGGGCCACCCCGCCCCTTCCTCCCAGAACATAGGTGACTGCCATGAAGCTTCTGCATCTCGACGCCAGCGTGCTTGGCGACAACTCCGTGTCCCGCCAGCTGTCGGCCGCCGTGGTCGCCCGCTTCACCGGCCAGATCGATGGCCTGCAGGTCGATTATCGCGATCTTGACGCCAATCCGGTACCGCATCTGCGCAGCAGTTCGCTGGCCAAGACCGATGCCGCCGAGGCGACCGATGCTGAACAGGTGATGCAGCAGTTCCTGGACGCCGACATCGTGGTGATCGGCGCGCCGATGTACAACTTCAGCATTCCGTCCACCCTGAAGGCCTGGATCGACCGCGTCGCCGTGGCCGGCCGCACCTTCAAGTACACCGAGAACGGCCCGGTGGGCCTGGCCGGTGGCAAGCGGGTGATCATCGCCAGCAGCCGCGGCGGCATCTACACCGACTCGCCGGCCGACTTCCAGGAGCCGTTCCTGCGCCAGGTGTTCGCCTTCATGGGTATCAACGAGGTCGAGTTCGTGCGTGCCGAAGGCATCGCCTACTCGCCGCAGCACCGTGAAGACGCCATTGCCGGCGCACTGGCCACCCTGCCCTCGCACGAAGTGGCCGAAGCCGTCGCGGCTTAACGCGTTCCAGCGTTCGGCGCCCCTCTCCCCCTCGTCTGGGCGCTGAACGCGGGCCGGGATCCCCTCCCCCATCCCGGCCCACCCCGGCGGCCCCGCACTGCGGGGCCGTTTTTTTGGGCGACACGCTAGGCTGGCGGCATGAACTACATCGTGACGGCTGCGCACCGCAGCGAATTTCCGCACCCGATCACCCTGCGCCGTGGCCAGGCGCTGGTGGTGGGCGAGCGTTATGAAGGCCCGGAGGGCTGGGACGACTGGTTCCTGTGCGAAGCCGAGGGGCAGCAGCCCGGTTTCGTGCCGGCGCCCGTGATCGGCCGCGATGCGCAGGGTGGCGCTTTTGCCACGGAGGACTACTGCGCGCGGGAACTGGATGTCGATCCCGGGCAGGTGCTGCGCGGGGAACGCACGCTCAATGGCTGGGCGTGGTGCGTACCGGAAACGGGCGAACCCGGATGGGTGCCGTTGGAGAAGCTGCGCGTCATGGCGTGACCGCGGTGGTTCATCCACGCAGGGCGTGGATGTAACCGGCATTGTAGATCCACGCCGTGCGTGGATTCGGTGCCATGCAAGCATGGCACCCACCAGAGCCACAGCGATGCCATGCAAGCATGGCACCCACCAGAGCTGCAGCGGTGCCATGCACGCATGGCGCCCACCAGAGCCGCAGCGATGCCATGCAAGCATGGCACCCACCAGAGCCGCAGCGATGCCATGCAAGCATGGCACCCACCAGAGTTACAGCGGTGCCATGCACGCATGGCACCCACCCGATCAGGGAATCAGGCGATGGTTTCCAGGCCGCCCATGTACGGGCGCAGGGCTTCCGGCACGGTGATGCTGCCGTCGGCGTTCTGGTAGTTCTCCATCACCGCAATCATTGCGCGGCCCACCGCCACGCCCGAGCCGTTCAGGGTGTGCGCCAGCTCCGGCTTGCCGGTGGCCGGATTGCGCCAGCGGGCCTGCATGCGGCGGGCCTGGAAATCACCGCAGTTCGAGCACGAGGAGATCTCGCGGTAGGTCTCTTGCGACGGCAGCCAGACTTCCAGGTCGTAGGTCTTGATCGCCGAGAAGCCCATGTCGCCGGTGCACAGCAGCACCTTGCGGTACGGCAGGCCCAGCTTTTCCAGCACCACTTCGGCGCAGCGGGTCATGCGCTGGTGCTCGGCGTCGCTGTCTTCCGGGCGGCTGATCGAGACCAGCTCGACCTTCTCGAACTGATGCTGGCGGATCATGCCGCGCACGTCGCGGCCACCGCTGCCGGCCTCGGCGCGGAAGCACATCGAATGCGCGGTCATGCGCAGCGGCAGGCGCTCGGCATCGACGATCTCGTCGCGCACGATGTTGGTCAGCGGCACTTCCGAGGTCGGGATCAGGTAGCGCGTGGAATCACCCACGGCGGTCTTGAACAGGTCGTCCTCGAACTTCGGCAGCTGGCTGGTGCCACGCAGCGAATCGGCATTGACCAGAAGCGGTACGTTGGTCTCTTCATAGCCGTGCTCGCCGGTATGCAGGTCGACCATGAACTGGGCCAGCGCACGATGCAGGCGCGCGATCGGGCCGCGCAGCACGGTGAAGCGCGAGCCGGACAGCTTGGCGGCGGTCTCGCCGTCCAGCCAGCCATTGCGGGCGCCGAGTTCAACGTGATCCAGCACCTTGAAATCGAACTGGCGCGGGGTACCCCAGCGCGCCTGCTCGACGTTGTCGTTCTCATCGGCCCCGGCCGGCACGTCATCGGCCGGAATATTCGGGATGCCCATCGAGATCGCATCGATCTTCTCGCGCAGTTCGTCCAGGGCCACTTCCGAAGCCTTCAGCTCGTCGGCGAACGCGGCGACCTCGGCCATGATGGCCGAGACGTCCTCGCCCTTGGCCTTGGCCTGGCCGATGGCCTTGGAACGGCTGTTGCGCAGGCTCTGCAGCTCCTGGGTCCGCACCTGGATACGCTTGCGATCGGCCTCCAGGGACTCCAGGGCAGACACGTCGAGCTCGAAGCCGCGGCTGGTGCGCAGGCGTTCGGCGAGGTCGGCGGGCTGGTGGCGGAGCAGGGCTGGATCAAGCATGGCAGGTGTCGTGGTGGGTATCAGGGATGGGATTATCGCTTGTTATACGGATTTCTGCCGCCCGGTTCATTCCCGCCGTGGCAGAATCGGGCTATTCCGTACTGGTCCGGTCCATGTCTGCACCCCGCTCGTCGTCCGCCAAGTCGTTCACTGTGCATATCCCGCGCAATGCCCTGAAGATCGCCGGTATCGCGTTCGGTGTGGGCATCCTGCTGTTCGTGCTGGTCTGGCTGACCGGCCGCGACAAGGAATTCTTCCGCGCCGACCCGGCCGCACAGACCCCGCAGGAAACGGCCCAGGTGGAGCCATTGCCGGAACCGCTGGCCGCGGCGGCAGGCTCCAGCGACATGCCCGATGCCAAACCGGCCCCGGTGGAGGAAGAAGCCCCGAAGCTGGTCGAAACCGCCCCGCCGCCGCCCGCCCCGGTGGCGGAAGCGGCCCCGGCTGCACCGGGCCCTGCTCCGGCGGCCACCGGCAACAGCCAGCCGATGCCGATTGCCGGCCAGTCACCGCCGCCTGCCTATCCTGCCGCCGCTCTGCGCGCCGGTGAGACGGGCAGCGTGGTGGTGCGCGTGGATGTGGATGCCACCGGCTACCCGAACAACGCCACGGTGATCCAGCGCAGCGGCTCACGCGAGCTCGACCGTGCCGCCACCGACGCAGTACGCCGCTGGCGCTTTACCCCGGCGCAGAGCAACGGCCAGGCCGTGCCCGGCAGCATTGAAGTGCCGTTCGACTTCAAGACGCAGTAACTGAACGCTTGCCGGCAGGCAAACTGAACCCTGCCGGTTGCGTTGACGCAATGCTGACACTCCTCGTCCATGGCTCGGGCAACACTGCCCACGTCGTCCATTGACGGAAGGAGTTTGCGATGACTGCCACCACCCACGAAGACCTCCATTCGCCGCAGCTGCAGCAGGATTCCAGCGTGCAGCACAGGCCCACATCCCCGTGGATGTGGATCGCGCTGATCGTGGCGATGTTCGCGGCCGCCCTGCTCTGGCTGCGTCACTCGAACCAGGAAGATGTGGCGCCGGCACCGGTTGGCGAGCGCATGCTGCCGGCCCCTGAGCAGGCCGCGGTTGCCGATGCTGCGGCGCCTGCCCCGCGCCAGGCCGCACCGGCTTCCAGCCAGCGCAAGGCCGCGCCGGTGGTACGCAATCGCGAAGCACGCCCGCTGGCCAGCAACCGCATGCCGACCTACCCGGCCGCTGCACTTCGTAGTGGCGTGCAGGGCAGCGTGATCGCCAGCCTGAATGTCGATACCCGCGGCAATGTCGCCAATGCTGCGATCGTTTCGCGCAGTGGCGAGCGCAGCCGCGACCTGGATCGTGCGGTGCTCAACACCGTGCAGAACTGGAAGTTCCAGCCTGCGGTGCATGACGGCCGCGCAGTAGCAAGCGTGGTGCGGGTCCCGGTGGATTTCCGTACCGAGCAGCGTTGATCGCGGACGAGGGGTTCGTGATGTTTCGACGGAGGCTTCGGCCTCCGTCTTTTTATGTGGAGAAGCGTGCCAACCAAGGTTGGCACCTACCGGTTGATGAAAGCGTGCCAACCAAGGTTGGCACCTACCGGTCGATGAAAGCGTGCCAACCAAGGTTGGCACCTACCGGGTTGCATTGTCCGCCGGACGTGGCCGCTCAGGCCAGGTTGAACCCGGCGCTGCGTGCCAGGCCGTCGAAGTCCGGGAAGGACGTGGCGACGTTGGCGATGTCGTTGATGCGCACTTCGCCGTCGCTGATCTGGCCGGCAATGGCGAAGGCCATCGCGATGCGATGGTCGCCGTGGCTTTCGATGGTGCCGCTGCCCAGGCGCACACCGCCGTGCAGGGTGGCGCCATCTTCGGTTTCATCCACCTGCATGCCCAGCGCGCGCAGGCCGGTGGCCATCGCGGCAAGGCGATCGGATTCCTTGACCCGCAGTTCGGCGGCGCCGCTGACCACGGTCTGCCCTTCCGCAGCGGCAGCGGCCACGAACAGCGCCGGGAACTCATCGATCATGTCCGGCACCAGCGCTTCCGGAATGCGCGCGCCCTTCAGCGGCGCGTAGCGCACCAGCAGATCAGCCACCGGTTCACCGCCCTGCTCGGCCGGATTCTCTTCGGTGACGTCCGCGCCCATCAGGCGCAGTGCATGCAGCAGGCCGGTGCGGCGCGGATTCAGGCCGACCTGCTTCAGGCGCAGCTCGGAGCCGGGAATGATGCTGGCCGCCACCAGGTAGAACGCAGCCGAGGAGAAGTCGGCCGGGACCACGATGTCGGTGGCACGCAGGCGCTGGCCGCCACGCAGGCGCGCCTTGCCCGGCGAGAATTCGATGTCCACGCCAAACGCGGACAGCATGCGCTCGGTGTAGTCGCGGGTCGGGTGCGGTTCGGTCACCTGGGTTTCGCCCTGCGCATACAGGCCGGCCAGCAGTACGGCCGACTTGATCTGTGCGCTGGCCACCGGCGAGGCGAAGTCGATGCCGCGCAGCGTCTGGCCGCCATGCACGTGCAGCGGCGGCGTGCCGTCGTCCTGGGTATCGATCTTCGCACCCATCTGCGACAACGGGCCGGTGACGCGGCGCATCGGGCGGCCGGACAGCGATTCATCACCGATCAGTGTGCAGTCGAACGTCTGCCCGGCCAGCAGGCCGGCCAGCAGCCGCATGCCGGTACCGGCGTTGCCGCAGTCCAACGGCGCATCCGGCGCTTTCAGGCCGTCGATGCCGACGCCGTGCACGATGCGCTGCGACGGGCTGGGCGTTTCGATGCGCACGCCCAGCTGGCTGAAGATGCGCGCGGTCGCGCGGGTGTCTTCGCCTTCCAGGAAGCCGTCGATATGCGAGGTGCCATCGGCCAGTGCGGCGAACATCACCGAGCGGTGCGAGACCGACTTGTCGCCGGGAATGGTCAGGCTGCCCTGCAGCGGCTGGCCCTTGCGGGCGATCCAGTGTTGCGCGTTGCTCATCGTTCGATCATTCCGTATACGCCGGCAGTGCCGGCGATGCATCAGGGGGCAGCGGCCGCAGCCGCCACAGCAGCACTCAGGGCACGGCCACCGGATAGGAACCCAGCACCTTGATCTGCGCCGAGTGCGCTTCCAGTTCGGCCAGCGCGGCCTGCATCGGCGCGTCGTCGATATGGCCGGCCAGGTCGATGAAGAAGCCGTATTCCCACTTGCCGTGGTGCGACGGGCGCGATTCGATGCGGTTCATGCTGATGCCATGGCGGGCGAACGGGCTGAGCACGTCGAACAGCGCACCGGGCTTGTCATGGATGAACACCAGCACCGACGTGCGGTCATGGCCGGAGGTCGGGAAGATGTTGCGGCCCACCACCAGGAAGCGGGTGGTGTTGTCGGCGTCGTTCTGGATCGGCTTGGTGACCACCTTCTTCAGGCCGTACACATGGCCGGCGCTCTCGCCACCGATGGCCGCTGCATCGTCGGCGTTGCGCGCACGGCGCGCGCCTTCGGCATTGCTCGATACCGGAATCTTCTCGGCCTTCGGCAGGTTGGCGCGCAGCCAGGCCGAGGTCTGCATGAACGACTGCGGGTGTGCGTAGATGCGCTCGATGTCCTCGATACGGCCGCTGCGCGACATCAGGTACTGCTGCACGCGCAGCTCCACTTCGCCGCAGATCTTCAGGTTCGAGGTCAGGAACATGTCCAGGGTGATCTGGATGGTGCCCTGGCCCGAGTTTTCCACCGGCACCACGCCGAAATCGGCGTTGCCCGCTTCCACTTCCTGGAATACTTCTTCGATGCTCGCCATCGGCAGGCCCAGCGCCGAGCGGCCGAAGTGCTTGAGCACGGCCTGCTGGCTGAAGGTGCCTTCCGGGCCGAGGTAGCCGATCTTCAGTGGCTCCTGCTGGGCCAGGCAGGCCGACATGATCTCGCGGTAGACGTGCACCAGCAGCTCGTCGCTGAGCGGGCCTTCGTTGCGGTCCACCACCATGCGCAGCACCTGCGCTTCGCGCTCGGGGCGGTAGTAGTCGACGGCGGCGGCGAGCTTGCCCTTGGCCTTGCCCACCTGATGGGCGAAGCGTGCGCGCTCGGCGATCAGGTTCTGGATGTCACGGTCGATCTGATCGATCTTCGAGCGCACATCGGCCAGCGCCAGCGGCGCCAGGGTCGGCGCCGGGTTCGACGCGGCCTTGGCCTTGCCCTTCGCCTTGGTGGGCGCGCTGTCCTTGGCCGGTTCGACCTTCTTCGGCGCCTTCTTGCTGGATCTGCTGCTTGCCATCGGAGTTCCTTGTTGCGGGGCACGCACCCGACGGTGCGCGCCGTTCATTGCTCAACCGTGACGCTGCTGGAAATCGGCCATGAAGGCGACCAGCGCCTCGGCCCCGGCCAGCGGCATGGCGTTGTACAGGGAGGCGCGGATGCCGCCGACCACCTTGTGCCCCTTCAGCGCCAGCAGGCCGGCGGCCTTGGCTTCGGCGACGAAGCGGGCATCGAGTTCGGCATCGGGCAGGAAGAACGGGATGTTCATCCGCGAACGCGCCGCATGCGCGACTTCGTTGCGATAGAAGCCACCGGAGCCGTCGATGGCGCCGTACACCAGAGCGGCCTTGGCGGCGTTGCGCTTGGCGAACTCGGCCACCCCGCCTTCGGCCAGCATCCACTTGAACACCAACCCGGCCAGGTACCAATTCCAGGTCGGCGGGGTATTGAGCATCGAATCGCGGGCAACGTGCGAGCGGTAATCGAAGATGTCCGCGCGCGGCTGGCCGCTGCGTTCAAGCAGGTCACGGTGGATGATCATCACCGCGATACCGACCGGGCCGAGGTTCTTCTGCGCGCCGGCGTAGATCACGCCGTAGCGGCGCACATCCAGCGGCTCGCTGGCGATGGACGAACTGAAATCGGCGATCAACGGGATGTTGCCGGTGTCGGGCACATCACGGAACTCGACGCCGTGGATGGTCTCGTTGGCGGTGATGTGCACGTAGGCGGCATCGGGCGAGAGCTGCCAGTCGGCACGCGGCGGCAGCGTGCGGTAGCCATCGGCCTCGCTGCTGGCGGCAATGTTGACGTCGACGTAGACACCGGCCTGCTTGACCGCGGTCTTGCCCCAGTGGCCGCTGACCACATAGTCGGCGCGCTGGCCGGGGGCGGCGAAGTTGAGCGGGATCAGGGCCTGCTGGGTGGTGGCGCCACCGGACAGGAACAGCACCGCATAGTCTTCGGGAATGTCGAGCAGGCGCCGTAGGTCGGCCTCGGCCTCGGCCGCCACGGACATGAACTCCGCGCCGCGATGGCTCATTTCCACGATCGAGGCGCCGGACCCGTGCCAGTCCAGCATTTCCGCCTGCGCCTGGCGCAGGACCGATTCCGGCAAGGTTGCGGGGCCGGCACTGAAATTGAACGCGCGCGTCATGTCACACCTGTGGGGCAAGACCCCTAGTATGCCGCAGTGCACCAGCCTTGCGGCCTTGTGCGGCAAGGGAAATTTGGTTTCATCGGAATCCATTGGCCGCCAGCATGGTGCCGGCAGCCGCCGACCTTGGTCGGCGTACGCCGTCAGGCGTCAAGCCCGCAGAAGCAGCGTGCCGACCAAGGTCGGCACCTACCAGAGCTGTGTGCTGCCGGGCGTCGTGAGCCCTGATGGAGTGTGCCGACCAAGGTCGGCACCCTCCAGAGCGGCCCCTCTCGGTTCAGATCAGCGCGCGCCGAACCAGAGCAGCAGGCTGAGCAGCGCGGCCAGCAGCAGTGCGCTCACCAGCAGCCACGGCCAGCGCCGCACCTTGCGCGGCGTAGCCGGCAGCACCGGCGCCTGCTCCGCGTCCTGGCCGGACTCGTCCTCGGCCGGCAGCGGCCGACGGCGCGGGTCGTGCGGCACTTCCAGCACGAAACGGTGCTGGCCATCGAACACGACCTGGTCACCCGCCTGCAGCCAGCAGTGACGTACCGCCACGCCGTTGACCCGGGTACCTTCGGCATTGCCCAGGTCGCGAAGCAATACGCGCTCGCCGTGCACTTCCACCCGCGCATGCTGCTCGGCGAAGGCCGGATCATCGATGGCGATGTCCGCCTCGTTGCCACGGCCGATCAGGCGGGCCCGCGACAGGGTGAAGCTGCGACCATGGTGCAGGCCACCGACACCCCGCAGCAGGCGCTGCTGTTCGTCGGTGACCTCTTCGTTTTTCGGCGCCGGCGCCTGCAGCAGGCTTTCAACCTCGCCCTGCAGCACCATCTCCACGCCATCCACATACACTGCGTCGCCCGCACGCAGCAGGGCCATCCGGCGCACCGGCCGGCCGTTCACGTGGATGCCGCGGATACCGTTGCCGACCTGCAGCCAGAGGCCGCGGTCGTCCATGCAGAACTGCGCCAGCAGCAGGGCGCCGTTGCCGGCGTCGCCGAGCCGCACGCTGCCGTTGGCCTGGCGCACGATGCGCTGCACCCCGGGCCGCAGGGGCTGGTCGGGCTGTTGTTGCTGACTGAAGTGAACAAGCAGGTTCTGCACGCGGCGCAGCCTAGCAGGTTGGCCGCCAACGAAGAAGAACCTGCGATGAGTGCTTGGCGCGAAGGCCCTCGATGCGCACAATGCTCGCCCTCATTGATCATCCCCGCCCTGCGCCAGGAGCCTGCATGTCCACCATCGATGTCCGCCACGCCCACGCCCTGCCCGACGCACAGGCGCGCGCGGCAATCGAACAGGTTGCCGCCAAGCTGTCCGAGCGCTTCGGCCTGAAGTCCTCGTGGACCGCCGATGTGCTGAATTTCTCCGGCAGCGGCGTGGACGGCGCGATCGAACTGCAGCCGGGCGCCGTGCGCGTGACCGCCAAGCTGGGCTTCCTGCTGTCGGCGATGAAGGGCATGGTCGAAGGCGAGATCCAGCGCGTGCTGAAGGAAAAGCTGGGCTGAATCCCGGCGGCGGCCGTCACGGCCGTGCAACGCCAACGCGCGCTACTCTCGGGACAGGCCCAACTCCCACGGGAAGTGCGATGAACCGCTACGAAAACGACGACCGCCGCGACGACGACGCCTCTTTCGGTGACCAGGCCGAGCGCTTCTCGCGCAAGCTGAGCGACTCTGCGCAGCAGGTCTGGCTGGCCGGACTGGGTGCGCTGGGCCGTGCCCAGGCCGAAGGCAGCCGTTTCTTTGATGGCCTGGTGAAGGAAGGCGAGGCCTGGGAGTCGCGCCGCCGTGAACGCAGCGGCGAGCAGGGCCCGGGCTGGCGTGACAACGTGGAATCGTCGCTGGACGAAGCCCGCGAAAAGGCCTCCGGCACCTGGAACAAGGTCGAAAAAGCCTTCGACGACCAGGTGCAGGGCGTCCTCAAGCGCCTGCATGTACCCACCGCCGACGAACTGACGGCGCTGGAAGCCCGCATCGATGCCCTGCATGCGCGCCTGGCAAAGCTGGAGAACCGCGCCGCCTCCGGTGCCGACGCTCCCGCCCCGGGCAGCCATCAGTCACCGGACAGCGTGCCCTGACCGCCATTGTTGCAATGCAATAAATTTTGATTGACAATCGCGAGCAACCCGCCAATCGCTTCGGCTGCCGTTTGTTCCCTCCCCTCACGGCTTCAGGATTGGCGGGTTTTTCGTGTCCGTCGTATGCCGAATCTGCGTGCGCCGTCACGTTTCCTGTCAGGAACCTCCTGACCCAGCGGCGCGATACGACCTTTACACTGTCGTCTTCCGCACTCGCCCCCTCCGCGCACCTCCTGCATGCTCCCCTGGATCCTGGCCCTGCTGTCGGCCCTGTTTAGCTGTTCCCTTGCCGTTGTCTATCTGTGGTGGATCAAGCGGCGGCAGAAGGAGATGCAACTCGGCCTGCAGGCCCTGGCCGGCATGCACTGGCGCGAATTCTCGGTACTGGTCAAGCGCATGCTGCGCGAGCAGCGTGGCCTGCGTGAACTCAGCGATACGACGGAAGAATCGCGCGAGCCGAGCAGCGACTTCCTGCTCAGCGACGGGCCCAACACGTGGCAGGTGTCGTGCAAGCACGGCCTGGCCTACCGCATCGGCACCGCCGCGGTGAATGAGCTGGGCGCGGCTGCCCGCCTGGCCGGCGCCAGGGGCGGCATACTGCTGACCGAGGGCCGGATCGAACGCGATGGCCGCAGCGCCGCTGAGAAGCAGGCGGTTGAAGTGCTGGACGGCCCACGCCTGTGGCCACTGCTGCAACCCTACCTGCCGGGCGACATCGAAGCGCGCGTGCGCGCCAGCGCCCGGCATGAGGCGCTGCGCCGGATCGCCATAGCCGCACTGGGTTCGGTCACGCTCGGGTTGCTGGTGGGCCTGGGCCTGCAGGGGCTGCACAGGGAAGAGGCCAGGCCCGTGGCCCCCGCCCCCATGGCGGCCGCTCCTGCGGTCGCGCCTGCAACCGAGCCGGCCCCGGCCACTCCGGCCACTCCACCGGCCCCCTCGGACACAGACGCGCGCCGCAATCCGAACCCGGATGCGGCCACCCTGGATCGCTACCAGGCCGAGCTCGCCCGTGCCCTCGCCGGCAAGCCCGGCATCGCCAGCGGCGTGTGGCTGACCCGGCAGACCCTGGCGATCAACCGCACCGGTGAACTGGACGCGGTGTGGCCACGGGTCTGTGAGGAAGTGCTGCACTACCCCGCGCTGCGCAACGTGCGCATCCAGCTCAATGCCCGCCCCGGCGTGGATGAGCCGGTGCGCTGGCGGCAGTGCGCTACGTATTGATGAGGCAGCATCCACGCATGGCGTGGATCTACCCGTGGTTCGCACGCATTGCCTGATCCCAACCGGGATTCAGTAGATCCACGCCGTGCGTGGATGCGACCCTAGCGGGCCCCAGGCGCAAACCGCGCTACCAGGTCCCAGGCGTCGCCAAGGAACACCTGCCGCACGCGGGTGATCGGCTGTTCACCGCGCCAGGTCAGCCGCTCGATCACCAGGCAGGCGGTGCCGGGCTTCACCTCCAGCAGCTTGGCCGTGGCGGTGTCCGCGCCCCAGGCACTGATGCGGTGCTGGGCCCGGGTCCATGACACGTTCTGCAGCAGCCAGCTGCCCGGTGCGGTGGTGTTGAAATCGACCTCCAGCACCTCGGGCACGCCCACCGGGCTGATCAAGCGGTGTTCCAGTGCCAGCGGGCGACCATCGGCCAGGTGCAGGCAACGCATCGCCAGCAGCTTCTCTCGGCCCGCCAGCTCCACTTCACCGGCATTGCCGGTGTCGGCCAGGCGCAGCTCGCGTTGCAGCAGCCGGTAGCCATATTGATGGCCACGCGAACCGACCTCCATCGCGATATCGGGGATCTCCAGCGCCACCTGCTCCAGGTGCGGCGGCTGCCGCGCCACGAACGAGCCGGCGCGACGGCGGCGCTCGATCATGCCGCTCTCGGCCAGAGCGGTCAGCACCTTGTTCACTGTCATCCGCGAGCAACCGTACTGCTCCATCAGCTCGTGCTCGTACGGGATGCGGAAGCCCGGCGCCCACTCTCCGCTGAGGATGCGGCTTTCCAGATCGCTGCGGATACGCTGGTTGAGCGTGGCGGACTTGCTGGCCTTCACGTAATGGGGTCTCGGTGGCGGGAGGCGATCAGCCCAGCACGCCCTTCAGGGCGGCGGCGAAAGCGGTGGTGATCGCCTCGCGCTGCAGGTGGCGGCCGTCGGCCACGTACTGGCGGCCATGGCGCCAGACCGATCGCAGCGCGCCATTACGTGCGGCGAACACCCAGCTGTCAAGCCAGGCGTCGTCCTCTCGCGCCTGCAGCGCGGGATGCGCAGCGTCCAGTTCAACCAGGTCGGCACTGGCACCGACCTGCAGTCCGGCGGCCACGCCCAGTGCCTGTGCACCGCCGTGCAATGCCCCCTCGAACAGGAAGCGACCGGTGCTGCGGGTGGCATCCGGGGCCAGCACATTGCGCCCGCGCAGGGTCAGGCGCTGGCCGTACTCGAGCAGGCGCAGCTCTTCGGCGGCGTCGATCAGCACGTTGGAATCGGAACCGACACCGAAGCGACCACCTTCGCGTGCGAACGCCTGCATCGGGAACAGGCCATCGCCCAGGTTGGCCTCGGTGATCGGGCACAGGCCAGCCACGGCCTGGCTGGCCACAATGGCTGCGCGCTCGTCGTCGGTGATGTGGGTGGCATGCACCAGGCACCAGCGCGCATCCACCGGCACATGGTTGTACAGCCACTGCACCGGGCGCTGGCCGCTCCAGGCCAGGCAGGCCTCGACTTCGCGCACCTGCTCGGCGATGTGGATATGCACCGGGCCTTCGGTGAGCGGCAACAATGCACCCAGTTCCTCGCCCGTGACTGCACGCAGGCTGTGCGGTGCGATGCCGAGCACCGCATCGGGCAGCGCGGCCAATGCCGGCCTGGCGGCCTCCAACAGCTGCGCGAAGCCGTCCACATCATGGATCAAGCGACGCTGCGCGGGATTCGGCGCCGCACCGCCAAAGTCGGCATGGGCATAGAACACCGGCAACAGAGTCAGGCCGATGCCGGTCTGATCGGCGGCAGCGGCAATCCGCGCGCTCATCTCGGCGCGGTTGGCATACGGCCGGCCGTCGGCGTCGTGGTGCAGATAGTGGAATTCGCCAACGCGGGTGAAACCACTTTCCAGCATTTCCATATAGGCCTGGGCGGCGATGGCCTGCACCGCGTCCGGGCGCAGATGGGCCAGGAAGCGGTACATCAGTTCGCGCCAGCTCCAGAAACTGTCGCCGTCACCGCCGCCGATCTCGGTCAGGCCGGCCATGCCGCGCTGGAACGCATGGCTGTGCAGGTTGGGCAGGCCCGGCACCAGGATGCCGACCCGGGTATCGCCCGGCTGCGCACCCTCGCCCGTGCGGATGTCCGTGATGCGGCCGTCCTGCACCTGCAGCTGGACATCGCGGGCCCAGCCCCCGGCCAGCAGGGCGTGGGCGGCATGGAATCTGTGGGGGGAACGCGAATCGGACATGGCTGGACAACCCGAAATGGACGCCTATATTGTATAGACATATAAGCACAGCCGCGTTGTGGATGCCATGCACGTCGATACCCTCTGGTCCAACGTCCACCTGATCACCCTCGACGGCGACGGCCTGGGCGTCATCCGCGATGGCGTGCTGGCCTGCGCTGACGGGCGCATCGTCCATGTCGGCACCGCCGGCAGCGATGCCCACCTGCAACCGACCACCCGCATCGACGGCGAAGGCCGCTGGATCTCGCCGGGCCTGATCGACTGCCACACCCATCTGGTCTACGCCGGCAACCGCGCCAACGAGTTCGAGCAGCGCCTGCAGGGGGTCAGCTATGCGGAGATCGCCCGTGCCGGCGGCGGCATCGTCTCCACCGTGCGCGCCACCCGCGCCGCCACGCCGGAACAGCTGGCCCGCGAAAGCCGGCCGCGCCTGCTGGCAATGCGCGCCGAAGGCGTGACCACGCTCGAGATCAAATCCGGCTACGGCCTGACCCTGCCGGACGAACGCAAGCAGCTGCAGGTAGCGCGTGCACTGGGCGAGGAATGCCGGGTCAACGTGGTGACCACCTTCCTCGGCGCACACGCGGTTCCGCCAGGCCGCGAGGCCCAGGAGTACACCGACGAGGTGTGCAACGTGATGATCCCGGCCATCGCCGCCGAAGGCCTGGCCGAAGCGGTGGACGTGTTCTGCGAGAACATCGCCTTCTCGCCGGCGCAGGCGCGGCAGGTGTTTGAGGCGGCACGTGCTCACGGGCTGGCGGTGAAGATCCATGCCGAGCAGCTGAGCAATCAGCATGGCGCCGAACTGGCGGCCGGCTTCGGTGCGCTCTCGGCCGACCATATCGAACACCTCGATGACGCCGGCATCGCCGCGATGGCCGCCGCTGGCACCGTCGCAGTGCTGCTGCCCGGCGCCTTCTATTTCACCCGCGATACCACCCTGCCGCCGATCGCGGCGCTGCGTGCGGCCGGCGTGCCGTTGGCGCTGGCCACCGACAGCAACCCGGGCACCTCGCCCCTGACCAGCCCGCTGCTGGCGATGAACATGGGCGCCACCCTGTTCCGCCTGACCGTGGACGAGTGCATCGCCGGCTTCACCCGTGAAGCGGCGCGTGCGCTGGGCCATGGCGACCGTATCGGCCGACTGGTCGTGGGCATGGACTGCGACCTGGCGATCTGGGACATCGACGCCCCCGCCGACCTGGTCTATCGCATTGGATTCAACCCGCTGCACGCGCGCGTGGTGCGCGGACAGCCCGACCTGCCTGCCTCCTGGAGCAACACATGAGCAACACCCTGGTTCTTCGCCCCGGCCACGTCACTCTCGCCCAGTGGCGGCAGGTCTATCGCGGCGCGCCGCTGGCACTGGACCCGGCCGCGCTGCCGGTGGTGCGTGCCAGTGCCGCAGCCGTGGCCGCCATCGTCGCCAAGGGCGCGCCGGTATATGGCATCAACACCGGCTTCGGCAAGCTGGCCAGCGTGCGCATCGAGCGCGAGGACCTGGCCACCCTGCAGCGGAACATCGTGCTCTCGCATGCCGCAGGCGTCGGCGAACCGATGCCGGCCAGCGTGGTGCGCCTGATGATGGCGCTGAAGCTGGTCAGCCTTGCGCAGGGTGCTTCGGGCATCCGCGAGGACACCCTGCTGCTGTTGGAAGCGATGCTGGTCAAGGGCGTGCTGCCTGTGGTGCCGGCACAGGGCTCGGTGGGTGCTTCGGGTGACCTGGCACCGCTCTCGCACCTGGCCAGCGTGATGCTGGGCGTGGGCGAAGCCTTCATCGGCGACGAACGCCTGCCGGCGGTCGATGCACTGGCACGCGCCGGTCTGCAGCCGATCGAACTGGGCGCGAAGGAAGGCCTGGCGCTGCTCAATGGCACCCAGTTCTCCACCGCCTATGCGCTGGCGGGCCTGTTCGAGATCGAGACCGTGTTCCAGGCCGCGCTGGTGACCGGCGCACTGTCGGTGGAAGCGGCCAAGGGCTCCGATACGCCGTTCGACCCGCGCATCCACGCCATCCGTGGCCAGCGCGGGCAGATCGCCACTGCCGCCACGCTGCGCACGCTGATGCAGGGCTCGGACATCCGCGAATCGCACCGCGACAATGACGTGCGCGTGCAGGATCCGTACTGCCTGCGCTGCCAGCCGCAGGTGATGGGCGCCGCGCTGGACATCCTGCGCCAGGCCGCGACCACGCTGGAAATCGAAGCCAACGGCGTGTCCGACAACCCGCTGGTGTTCACCGATACCGGCGAAGCGCTGTCCGGCGGCAACTTCCACGCCGAGCCGGTGGCCTTCGCCGCCGACATGCTGGCGATGGCGGTGTGCGAGATCGGCTCGATCAGCGAACGCCGCCTGGCCATGCTTGTCGACCCGGCGCTGTCCGGCCTGCCGGCATTCCTGACCCCGCGCCCGGGGCTGAATTCCGGCTTCATGATTCCGCAGGTGACCGCCGCCGCACTGGTCTCGGAAAACAAGCAGCGCGCCTACCCGGCCAGCGTTGACTCGATCCCGACGTCGGCCAACCAGGAAGATCATGTGTCGATGGCCGCGCACGGCGCCCGCCGCCTGATGCAGATGGCCGAGAACGCAGCCAACGTGATCGGCATCGAGCTGCTGGCCGCCGCGCAGGGCTGCGACTTCCACGCCCCGCTGCGCTCCAGCGCCGCGTTGGAAAGCGTGCGCGCCACCCTGCGCGCGCAGGTGCCGACGCTGGAAGAGGATCGCTACTTCCACCCGGACATGGTGATCGCCACCAACCTTGTGCGCAGCGGCGCGCTGGCGCAGGGCCTGAGCGATCTGTTGCCGACCGTGGAACCGCAGGCATGAAGGCCCATCCCGAATGGCTGACCGTGCACGAGGGCGACGCCCCCCTCATCGTCAGCTTCCCGCATACCGGCAGCGAGCTGCCGCATGACCTGATCGACGACTATCACTCGCCGTGGCTGGCGCGCCGTGATGCCGACTGGTGGGTACACGAGCTGTACGACTTCGTGCGCGGCATGGGCGCGACCACGGTGCGCTCGGCGATCTCGCGTTCGGTGATCGATCTCAATCGTGATCCCAGCGGTGCCTCGCTGTACCCGGGCCAGAACACCACCGGCCTGTGCCCGCTGACCACCTTCGACAACCAGCCGCTGTACCACGCCGGGCGCGAACCGGATGAGGCGGAAATCGCGCGCCGCCGCGATACCTATTTCCTGCCCTACCACGATGCGCTGGCCGCGCAGATCACCCGCCTGCGCGCACGCCATGGCACCGTGGTGGTGTACGACGCGCACTCGATCCGCTCGCACATCCCGCACCTGTTTGATGGGGAACTGCCGCAGTTCAACCTCGGCACGGCGGGCCCGTCCGGTGCGCCGGACACCTCCTGCGACAACGCGTTGAGCGATGTGGTGGAGAACCTGCTGAGAATCAGTGGCATGAGCCAAGTGCGCAACGGCCGTTTCAAGGGCGGCTGGATCACACGCCACTACAGCAACGTCGCCGGCGGCGTGCATACCCTGCAGATGGAACTTGCCTGCCGCGGCTACATGCACGAGCCGCTGCCCGACCAGGTGGACGAACACAGCTGGCCTACCCCGCTCGACCCCGACCACGCCGCACCGCTGCGCCACACCCTGGCGCAGGTGCTCAATGCCTGCCTTGAATTCGCAACGAACCGGAGCGCCGCATGACCCGCAACGACCCGTCCCGCACCATTGCCGCGCCGACCGGCACCACGCTCAACGCCAAAAGCTGGCTGACCGAAGCGCCGCTGCGCATGCTGATGAACAACCTGCACCCGGACGTGGCCGAGCGCCCGCAGGAACTGGTGGTGTACGGCGGCATCGGCCGCGCCGCGCGCGACTGGGAGAGCTTCGACGCGATCGTCGAAACGCTCAAGCGTCTGGACGACGACCAGACCCTGCTGGTGCAGTCGGGCAAGCCGGTGGGCGTGTTCCGCACCCACGCCGACGCACCGCGCGTGCTGATCGCCAATTCCAACCTGGTGCCGCGCTGGGCCAACTGGGACCACTTCAACGAGCTGGATAAGAAGGGCCTGGCCATGTACGGCCAGATGACCGCCGGCAGCTGGATCTACATCGGCGCGCAGGGCATCGTGCAGGGCACCTACGAGACCTTCGTGGAGATGGGCCGCCAGCACTTCGGGGGCGACCTGACCGGCAAGTGGCTGTTCACCGGCGGCCTGGGTGGCATGGGCGGCGCGCAGCCGCTGGCCGCGGTGATGGCCGGCGCCTCGTGCCTGGCTGTCGAGTGCCGCAAGAGCAGCATCGACATGCGCCTGCGCACCGGTTACCTGGATACCTGGACCGACAACCTGGACGAAGCGCTGCGCCTGATCGACGAGTCGTGCAAGGCCGGTACGCCGAAGTCGGTGGGCCTGCTCGGTAATGTCGCCGATGTGCTGGCCGAACTGCTCAAGCGCGGCATCAAGCCCGACCTGCTGACCGACCAGACCTCCGCGCACGACCCGGTGAACGGCTACCTGCCGCAGGGCTGGACCGTCGAGCAGTGGGACGACAAGCGCGTATCCGCCCCCAAGGAAGTGGAGAAGGCTGCACGCGCGTCGATGGCCAACCACATCCGCGCCATGCTCGGCTTCCACGCGCTGGGCGTGCCGACCGTGGACTACGGCAACAACCTGCGGCAGATGGCGCTGGAAGAAGGCGTGGCCAATGCCTTCGACTTCCCCGGCTTCGTGCCGGCCTATATCCGTCCGCTGTTCTGCCGCGGCATCGGCCCGTTCCGCTGGGCCGCACTGAGCGGCGACCCGGAAGACATTGCCAAGACCGATGCCAAGGTGAAGGAACTGATTCCGGACAACCCGCACCTGCATCGCTGGCTGGACATGGCCGCCGAGAAGATCAAGTTCCAGGGCCTGCCGGCGCGCATCTGCTGGGTCGGCCTGGGCGACCGTGATCGCCTCGGCCTGGCCTTCAACGAAATGGTCGCCAACGGCGAACTGAAGGCGCCGGTGGTGATCGGCCGTGATCATCTGGACAGCGGCAGCGTGGCGTCGCCGAACCGCGAAACCGAAGCGATGGCCGACGGTTCCGATGCAGTGTCCGACTGGCCGCTGCTGAACGCCCTGCTCAATACCGCCAGCGGCGCGACGTGGGTATCGCTGCACCATGGCGGCGGCGTCGGCATGGGCTTCTCGCAGCACGCCGGCATGGTGATCGTCTGCGACGGCACCGAAGCCGCCGCCAAGCGCATCGGCCGCGTGCTGTGGAACGACCCGGCCACCGGCGTGATGCGCCATGCTGACGCAGGCTATGACATCGCGATCGACTGCGCGAAGGAAAAGGGACTGGATCTGCCGGGCATCCTGGGCTGATCGCAGGGGTGCCGGCCAGCGGCCGGCACTGCCGGGGACGCTCTGCCCTGGCACGTGTGGTAGTGCCGGCCGCTGGCCGGCTCTCCCTGATGCGGGAATCTGTGCGCTTGACCCGCTCTTCCGCCGTGACCAACATGCGCCATCACCGCTGACGGATCACCGCGATGTACCGCACCCTTGCTGCTGCATTGCTCTGCGCTCTCTTTGCCGCTCCCATCGCTTCCGCGCGTGACGTCCCCGGCGAGCTCCCTGCCCGCCTCGACGCCCAACTGCAGGCCAACCGCGAACGCTACGGTATTGCCGGCCAGGCGGTATTGGTCGCGCACAACGGGAACGTGCTCTATCAGGGCGCCAGCGGTGAACGCGACCCGGCCACGCATGCGCCCGCCACCGTCGATACCATCTTCGCCTCGCAGTCGGTGGCCAAACTGCTGACCAGCACGCTGGTGATGCAGCTGGTGGAACAAGGCAAGGTGGACCTGGATGCACCCGCCAGCCGCTATGTTCCGGGCCTGCCATCGGCATGGCAGGCCATCCCCGTGCGCGATTATCTCAACCACAGTTCCGGCATTGCCGAGTACTACGACCGCATGGACAATCGCTGGGTCAGCAAGGGCTACAGCGGCGTGGCACCCACCCTTGCCGACGCTCTGAAGGTGGCGGCTGCTGCACCGATGCAGTTCGCTACCGGCACCCGCGTGCAGTACACCCAGGCCAACTATCTGGTGCTGACGGCGCTGCTGGAAGCGCACTACCGCAAGCCCTACCCGGCCATCGCGCGCGAACGCATCCTGCAGCCGCTGAAGATGACCCGGACCTCATGGGGCGTGGCGAGCGTGCCCGCGCAGCGCGCGGCGGTACCGTACATCGGCAAGGACGGCACATTGCAGCCCGCCAACGAAGATCCGTGGCCGGACTACGGCTGGGGCCATGCCGATCTGCAGACCACCGTGGGCGACATGAACCGTTTCCTGCAGGCATTGGCGACCGGAAAGCTGGTGCGCACGGTGACGCTGAAACAGCTGTGGCAGCCACAGAAACTGAGCGGTGGCGGCAGCAACTTTTTCTCCACTGGTTGGGACACCACGCGCAGCGACGGCTACACCCAGGTCGGCCACGATGGCGGCACCCGCGTGCGGGTGCGGCTGGCCTACAAGGACACGCTGGCCAGTGGCTACTGGGTGTTCGTGTACCTGACCAATGGCAGCGCGCGCAATGTGTGGTCGAGCACGTTGGTGGAAAGCACGATGGCGGTGGCCGCGCCTGCCGAATTTCCGCATGCAGTGCTGGCGGAGCGACTGATCGCCTATGCGCAGGATGATGATGCCGGTGCCGCGCAGGCGATGCGAGCCTGGTTGCGCGACGACACCCGGATTACGGGCAACGACCTGGAGCGCGCGATCAATGCCAGCGGCTATGCCATCCGCGAGAGTCTGGGGGCGCGCAAGGCGCTGAAGGTGTTCACCCTCAATACCGAGCTGTATCCCGAGTCGGCCAATACCTGGGACAGCCTGGCCGAGTGCCATGCGGCGCTGGGTGAGAAGGAAACGTCTGATCGGCTGTATGCGAAGGCCAAGGCGATGGCGAAGCCTTCACCGTAAACCGATTGTAGAGTCGAGCCGCGCTCGACTCCGATGCAGAGAAGCAGTCGAGCAAGCTCGACTCTACAAATGCGAAGAGCAGTCGAGCATGGCTCGACTCTACAGACGCGCGGGCGGCCATACGCCGCCGATGGGTGACGCGGCGCGCGCGACCTGTTAACTTGCGCGCCACTTTAGTGGTTTACAGCAGTCCCGCATGTCGCTCTCGTCTTACCGCCCCACTCCGTCGCTGTTGTTCCTGGCCATTTCCCTTGGCCTTTCCTCCGCCGCCGCCGCCGCCCCGCAGGCCACCACGCTGGATGCGGTGCAGGTCACCGCCGCCGATGCCAGCGCCCAGGCACGCGAGGCGTTGAAGCGCGTGCCCGGCGCCAGCAACGTCATCGACGTGGCCAAGACCGACAGCCGACTGTCCAGCAGCGCCGATGTGCTGGCCTACCAGCCGGGTATCAGCGCGCAATCGCCGGGCAACGAGGGCACCAAGGTCTCCATCCGCGGCTCCGGCATCAACCGCGGCCCGGGCGCGCACGCCTCGGGTATTGCCGTGTCGATCGATGGCCTGCCGTTGACCGGACCGGGCGGCACGCCCTACGAGCTGCTGGAACCGCTGTGGCTGTCGCGCGTGGAAGTGCTGCGCGGGGCCAACGGTTTCGAGCGTGGCGCGACGGCGCTCGGCGGTGCCATCGACTACGTCAGCCGCAGCGGCCGTGATTCGGCGGGCGTGCAATTGCATTATGAAGCCGGCAGCCGTGGCTACCAGAAGCGTGGGATCAGCTGGGGCGGCGTCAGTGGTGATGTCGACTACTTCCTGGCCTACACCGATACCGAATTCGACGGTTACCAGCGCCATGCGCGCGGCGATGGCAAGGGCGCGATGGCCAACATCGGCTGGCAGATCAGCCCCGACCTGCAGACCCGCTTCTTCGTGCGCTACCGCGAAACCAATCACGAAACGCCCGGGCGCCTGACCCGCGATCAGATCCGCAACGACCCGCGTGCGGCAAATCCGGCCAACCTGGCCATTGATGCGCGCCGCCCGCAGCCGGGCAGCACGTGGGTAGGCAACGTCACCACGCTGCAGATCGATGAGGATTCCTCGCTGCAGGCCGGGCTGGTCTATCACAAGTACCCGATGGACCTGAACGAGAGCCTGTACCGCCAGCAGCTGGACTACGCCAACCTCAATGCCACGCTGGACTATCGCCACCGCCACCGCCTGTTCGGCCTGGACAGCGAAACCACGCTCGGCCTGCGCGTCACCCACGACCTGGACGCCGACGTGCGCGAGTCGCTGCGCTTTGCCAACAATGGTTATGCCGCTGGCACGCGCACACGTGACTTCCGCCACCACGGCACCGACAGCACCCTGCACGTCAGCAACACCCTCACGTTGAACGACCGCCTGCGCCTGCAGACGGGGCTGGCGCTGATCAACACCCGCCGCGATGTGCAGGTGACCTGGCCGAGCAGTGGCGGCCGCCTGCGCGACCACGATTGGGACTATGCGCCTCGACTGGGCTTCACCTGGCAGCACAGCGCACAGACGCAGTGGTTCGGCAACCTCAGCCGCTCGGTGGAAGCACCGCACCCGTGGTCGATGATCTGGGGCTCGAACCAGTACTTCGGGCCAGGCAATGGACCATCCAGCGGCCGCCAGCGCGCGCCGGTGCCGATGCAGAACCAGACCGCCACCACGCTTGAGCTGGGCGCACGTGGCGATGCTGCGCTGGGCCGCTGGGAACTGACCGGCTACTACGCGCACGTGAACCACGAACTGCTGAGCGTCGAACTGCAGCCGGTGCCGAACCTGTTCATTGCCGAGAACAACGCCAGTCCCACCGTGCACCGCGGCATCGAAGCCGGGCTGGACAGCACGCTGTGGCAGGCTGGGCCGGGTCGTCTGTCGCTGCGCCAGGCGTATACCTTCAGCGACTTCCGTTATCGGCACGATGCACGCTTCGGCAGCAACCGCCTGCCCGGCCTGCCGCGCCATGCCTACCAGGCCGAGCTGCGCTTCGATCATGCATCCGGTCTGTATGCCGCGCTGAATACCGAATACGCATCGCGTATCGCGGTGGACTACGCCAACAGCTACTGGGCTGACAGCCATCTGATCTTCGGCAGCCGCATCGGTTACGACGCACCCAATGGCCGCTGGCAGGCCTGGGCGGAGATGCGCAACATCGGCGACCGCCACTACGCCGCCACGGTCACGCCGGGCTATGACGATGCGGGCAGGGACGTGGCCCGCTCTACGCCGGGCGAAGGCCGTGGCATCTACGCGGGTGTGCGCTGGCGATTTGATTGATCGCGGCAGGCGGCGCCGGAGCGGATCCGGCGCCGTCGTCAGAGGTCAGCTGATGCGCCAGGCGGGCATGCGCTCGCTGCGTTTCCAGATGGACGGCGCGAAGCCGATCAACACCAGCGCCGCCAGCCACTTCGGTGAGGTGTTCAGCAGAGTGGAAGTGAGCGAGCCATCAGCGACGGCACCTTCCTGCCACGGGTTGTAACCCAGGTAGACAATGCTGCCCACCCACCACAGCAAGGCCACGCCGACACCCACCACCATCAGGGCCAGCGTGCGGCAGGTCCAGCGCTGCGAGGGGGTGCCCCATTCGCGGGATATCGCCACCAGCAGGCCCACCAGCAGCAGCGAGATCAGTGCCACCAGGCCGATATCGACCTTCGGTCCAATGCGCTCATAGGCGCAGGCGCGGCAGCCCGCCTCTTCCGCTGCAATGGCTACTTCAGCGCCTTCGGCCTGCCCCGCCGCAGCGGGCGCCGACTGTGCCAGTGCTGCAAACGGCATCAGCACGGCCAGCAGCAGCATCATCATCCAACGAAACAACGTCCTGTTCCTGCGTGCAGCGACATCCATGCGCTCTTCCTCGTCAGTGGTTGTGTGTACCAGCGGGCGTTCGGATAGCCAGCGCCGCTGTTCCAGATGCAGTACGACAAGCTCCCGAAAGGTGAAACCACCCGGACACGAATCCTGGGCGACCGCGATCATAGCCCACTGTCCATTGCCGCTGAAAACGAGCCGGGGCTGGCCATATGAAGGACGCCCCCCAGCTACAGCGTCCGGATGACCTGCAGCAGAGGGGTCGCACCGGGCGCGAGTTCCTGCGCGAACCCGCCCAGCATCGCGAAGAACAGCAGCAACCCGAGCAGCGGCCAGGTCGTATGCGACACGCATACCCGCCACCACCCTTGCTGCTGCATGCCCTGCATGCGCCGGTACAGGCCTCCGGCGATGGCCGCGTCCACCAGCAGTTCAGCCATCAGCACCGGCGCCGACCACACCACCCACACGCCGGCCAGCGCGACGGTCGCCACCAGCGCGACGAGGCCCAGGATCGCCAGCAACCGCAGGCCCATGCGGCCGTTCCTCAGCTGCGGTCGATGATCCGCACGATGCGACCGCCCTCAAATGCGAACTCGCTGCGTCCCTGCAGTGCCAGTTCCGTGCCCGCACTGGGGCCATCGGGAATGTCCTGCGCGAACACACCACGCCAGCCGATGCTGGCCAGCGCCACGTCGTCATTGAAGGTCAGTTCGAGCAACTGCTGCTCACGCTCGAGGAACATCTGCGCCGATTGCCGTGCCAGTTCGCCGAAGGCGTCGATGCCTTCGGTGACCATCGTCAGCTGGCCATCACTGTGGTTCTCGAAGCGCACGTTGTGCGCCAGCACCGCCAGCATCGCATCGATGTCGAAACGGTTGTAGGCCTGCAGGTAGTGCTCGATCAGGTGGCGGCAGTGCGATTCGTGCATGGCGGCGTCCAGTCGTGGGCTGCTGGCGAGTCTGGCCTGCCAGCAGCGGCCGATCAAGGCGGCGCGGCGGCCTTCAGCAACTGCGCAGCCACCTGGTCGAACGGGGCGATATCCTGCAGCGCGCGGCACATCGCCACCGCCCCTTCCACGCTGGCGATCACCAGGCTGGCCAGCTCACCAGCGGCGGCCGGTGCATGCCCTTCCGCAATGAAGGCCGAGGCCAGGTGGCCCTGCCAGCGCGCGAACACCTCGGCGGCGGCCGCACGCGGCTGGCTGGACATCGCCTCCACCGGTTCCTCCACCGCAGCGGCCAGCACCGGGCAGCCGGCGCGGAAACCGGACCGCAGCAGGCGCTCGCGCCACATCGCCAGGAACTGCTGCAGGCCCTGCACCGCCCCGCCCTCCAGCAGCTCCACCAGCAGTGCCTCCACCTTGTCGCCGGCCATGTGGGTGGCGCGCGCCAGCAGCTCCTGCTTGCCGCCGGGAAAATGGTGATAGGTGGAGCCCAGCGGCGCCTCGGCCAGCTTGGTCACCTCGCGGATGCTGGTGGCATTGAGGCCCACGCGCGCCAGCATCTGTGCCGCGGCATCAATCACGCGTTGAGGCGCATCAGAGGGTCGCGGGCTCACGGCAGGCTCCTTGCTAAGACAGTCGTCATAGATTAGCGTACCGGCCGTTCTATAACAGTCGTCATAGCCATGAATCTCTGGTTCCGCCTGCTCCACCTGCTGCTGTGCAGCCTGTTCCGGCCGAAGCTGGACGCCCCGTTCGGGGTCTCGCGGCTGCAGTTCCGGGTGCTGCCCAACGACCTGGACAGCAACCTGCATATGACCAATGGCCGCTACTGGAACATCTTCGACCTGGGCCGGCTGGACCTGATCCTGCGCATGGGCCTGGGCCGGGTGGCGCTGCGCGAGAAATGGGCGCCGATCGTCGGCGCCGGCACCATCCAGTTCCGCCGCGAGCTGAAGCCGTTCCAGCGCTTCACCCTGGAAACGCGGCTGGTCGGCTGGGTCGGCTCACGCGGCATCATGGAGCAACGCGTACTGATCGGCGCCGAGCAGAAGATCGCCACCCGCGCACTGCTGGTCACCGGCATCTACGACCGTCGCGCGCGGCAGTTCCTTGGCATGCCGAAGATGATGGAGGCGATTGGTGTGGTCGCCCCGCCCTCGCCGCCGCTGAGTGCGGCCGCCGAGGCGCTGCTGGCCGCCGATGCCGCCTTGAAGCAGGACGACGCCTGAGGCTGGTCACTCCACCTTCGGCATGTTCTTGGTCACGCAATGGATGCCGCCGCCGCCACCGGCAATCGCATCGATGTCCACCTGTTCAATCACGCGGCCCGGATACAGGTCTTCCAGCAGCTCACGGCAGTAGCCGTCGGCGGCATCATCACCGAACTGCGGCGCGACCACCGCGCCGTTGATCGGCAGGTAGTTGATGTAGCCCATCGCCAGATCGTCGTTGTCGCGGGTATGCACGTTGTCGCGCCCGTCCAGCGGCGGCGGCAGCGTATGCACCTGCAGGCGACGGCCATCGGCATCGCTGGCCCCGCGCAGGATCTGCAGGTGCTCGCGGGTCAGGTCGTAGTCGTAGGACTCCGGATCGTTGTCGAGGTTGGCGATCACCACGCCTGGACGCACGAAGCGCGCGTAGAAGTCCACGTGTGCATCGGTGATGTCCTCGCCGGCGATACCGGGCAGCCAGATGATCTTGCGCAGGCCGAGGTGGTGCTTCAGCTCGGCTTCGATATCCGCGCGCGACCAGTCCGGATTGCGGTTGCGGTTCACCCAGCAGCTCTCGGTGAGGATGGCGGTGCCATGGCCATCGACTTCGATGCCGCCGCCCTCGCCCACCAGGTCACTTTCCAGCAGCGTTGCGCCGGTTACCTGCGCCAGCCAGGGTGCCACCGCACCATCGTTGCGCGCGCTCTGCTTGCCACCCCAGCCGTTGAAGTTGAAGTCGACCAGGCCCAGGCCGCCCCTTCCGTTGGTGACGAAGCAGCCGCCGTAGTCGCGCACCCATATGTCATCCAGCGGCACCTCGAGGAACTCGATGTTGTCGCGGCCGCAGCGATCCTGCGCCTGCTTCAACTGCGCCGGGCGGCACAGCACGCTGACCGGCTGATGGCGGGCGATGGTGCGCGCCAGCCTCGCCACGGCGGTGTTCACCGCATCGGCCTGCGCGCCCCACACGCGCGGCTGCGCAGCGAAGGCCAGGAACACGCGTTCCTGCGGGCCGTGCTCGTCTGGCATGCGCCAGATGCCTGCGCCCGGCGCCGCCGCCGCGCGACCCGGCAGCCCGGCCAGACCCAGGGCGGCCAGGCCGCCAAGACCGGCGGCGCCCGCCAGCTGGGTGAGGAAGTGACGTCGGTTGCTCATGACAGGCTCCAGGGCCGGTGTGGGATGGACGCTATGCTGCGCTTGCCGACCCATAAGAACAAACGATAGATTCAGCCATCATCTGAACAGTTCTGCTTATCTGAAATGCTCAAGCACTGGCCACCGCTGAACGCCCTGCGGGGTTTCGAAGCCGCCGCCCGGCTCGGCAGCTTCCATCGTGCGGCCGAGGAACTGCACCTGAGCCAATCGGCCATCAGCCAGCAGATCCGCGGCCTGGAAGACGCCCTGCAGCAGCCGCTGTTCTTCCGCCAGGGTCGCAGCGTCACCCTCACCGACGCCGGCCTTGATCTGCTGGAAACCACCCAGTCCCTGCTGCGCCAGCTGGCCAGCGGCATCCGCCGGCTTGACCAGTACCGCAAGCCGAATCAACTGATCGTCAACACCAGCCCGGCCTTCGCCCGTCATTGGCTGGTGCCGCGCCTGGCGGAGTTCCATCGCCTGAATCCTGAGGCCGACCTCTGGCTGCTGACCAGCGAGGAAGCACCTGACATGACCACGCAGACACTGGACGTGACGGTGCGTGATGACCTCGACTCACAGGCGCAGTGCCAGCATCGGGTGCTGCTGCAGGACCGTCTCTATCCGGCCTGCCATCCGGCCCTGCTCGCCACACCTGTGCACGAACGACTCACCCTGCATGGCGAACGCGAAATGGACTGGAGCCAGTGGCAGGTACAGGGCGGCGCGGACGTGGGCCAGCGCCGTGAGGGCATGAATTTCTCCGAGCCCGGGCAGCTTCTGGATGCTGCATGCGAGGGGCTGGGCATCGCGCTGGTGAGCGAGCTGCTGGCCGCGCGCGCCTGCGAGCAGGGGCTGCTGCAACCGCTGGATGATGCACGCGTGCGCGGCCCGCGTTGGAGTTGGCTGGTGCACCAGGACAGCGCGGCCGATCCGCTGGTGATCAGTTTCTGCGAATGGTTGCTGGGGAGCCTGCCGGCTACGGCGACGCCTGCTCCAGCGCGCGCTTGATCGCCGCCTCAGCCAACGGCGACATCACTTCATAGCCCTTCGCGGTCGGATGCACGCCGTCGTCGGCCAACCGCGGGTCGAGGCCGCCAGCGGCATTGGCCATCGGCGTGTAGTAGTCCAGATACAGCAGCTGCTTCGCATCGGCATAGCGCTTCAAGGCAGCGTTCAACGCACGCACCTGGGGCGCAGGCGTGATGCCCGGCATCCATGGGTACTCGCTGACCGGCAGCACCGAGGCCAACACCACGCGGATGCCATGCGCGCGCGCAAGATCCACCATCGCGTGCAGGTTGTCTTCGATCATCCCCTGCGTGGATGGGCCGGTATTGCCGGCGATGTCGTTGGTGCCGGCCAGGATCACCACCACCTGCGGATGCAGCGCCAGCACGTCCTGCGGGAAACGCAGCAGCATCTGCGCCGTGGTCTGGCCACTGATGCCACGGTTGAGCCAACCCTTGCCCGGGAAGAACGAGGCACTGCCTTCCCTGCCCCAACCTTCGGTAATCGAATCACCGAAGAACACCACGCGTGGTTGACCGGGCACTGCCGCAGGCAGCTGTGCGTTGGTGTCGCGATAGCGCTGCAGCTGCGGCCAGTCGGCCAGTTGCTGCTGCATGAAGCGCACCTCGTCCGGGCGCAGCTGTTCAACAGGCTTGACCAGCAACGGATTGACCGCCGCCTGTTCGGCCGCCTCCACAGGCGCGCTCAGGGCCATGGCAACGGCGATTGCAGCGGCAAGCAGCAGGGATCCACGCATGCGGGTTCTCCGGATGACCAGACCCGCAGTCTAGCGCTGCGCACCCGGCTCATCGCGAAGCGGTACGCGCCGCCACGCCGGTCACCTTCGCCGGCATCCACATGCCCGGCGTCCAGCCGCTGGCGGCCAGGATGGTCTTCGGGTCGTCCTGCTGGATCAGCGCACGCACCGCGTCACGCTTGTCCCTGGCCTGCAGGTAGTAGGCCTTGGCAATGCGGTAACCCACCCAGTAGCCCAGGTCGTAGGGCTCCTGCGAACCGGGCGTGTAGTTGTACAGCCACGGCGACAGATCGGTGCTGTCCAGGTCCAGTGCGAATGCGCTTTCGATATGCACTTCGCGGCCGCGTGTCCACGCGGCATGGCGGGCATTGCCCACGTTGCCGGAAATCAGTTCGGTGATGAACTCGGCGATGCCCTCACCCAGCGACACGCGCAGTACCGTCGCATGCGGATCGCCCGGCTCGAAGTCGGTCAGCCCGGTCTGCTGGATGTGCACGTACTCGTGCGCGATCACGTGCACGAAACGATCCTGCACGTTGGGATTCATGAAGTCGGCCGCACACAGTGCTTCCAGGCCGATGATCACCCCACTCTTCGAGGTCAACCCGACGGGCCTGCCGCGCCCCACCGCGATGGTCACCGGCGGGAACCGGGTCTGCGGGTAGATGGCCTGCAGGTTGGCGAACACGCGCACCAGGCGCTGCTTCACCACCGGAAGCTCGGCCAGGCAGTTTCGTCCCTGTGCGTACAGCTCGGGCTGGGCGGCCATGGCTTCGGCAATCCGTTCGGGAGTGACCCGCCGCGCCTTGGCCAACTCCGCCAGGCCCGCCGAGCCCTCGGCCATGTACCCACGCAGCTGTGCAACGCTGGGCTTGCCGCCGGCAGCGTCGTACAGCGCGTAGAAGCGGGTGACATCCTCGGTGAGGATCTGCGGTGCGGCCGGCTCCGCCGCCATGGCCATGCCAACCGCCCCGGTACAGGCCAGGGCCAACAGGCCGCGCAGGATCATGAACATCGCTCCGTCCTTGGTGGAGTGCATGCAAGGCGCGCAATTTACCACTCTGCCCGGGCCGCCGCAGCAGGCGGGTGCGGCCGCTCCGGCGCTGTGCCAGACTCGCTTCGGCACCCGCCACGGATGATGGAGCACCGCACGATGATGATCGTCCCCGCGTACTGGGCCGAAGCCCGCCTGCAGGCCCGTTTCCGCGGTCGGCCGGTGGTCGTGCGCCGCTTCGGCTGGTCCGACGAAGGCCCGGCCGAGGCCCAGGGGCACGCCGACCGGCGTGCCAATGAAGCCCTCAACGCCATCCTTGCCGGGCAGGCACTGCCGCGTCGTGAGGTGCGCAGCAACTACGGTGTGGAAGGTGTTCCGATCCGCGAGCAGATCGTGCGGCGCGACGGCGATGTCATCATCACCCGCAACAGCTACGGTGCGCTGTGCCTGAACACCCCGGACGTGCTGTTCGCCGACATCGACCACGCGCCGCCCCCGGCAGGTTGCGTGATGCCCGCCCTCATCGCGGCGGTGCTGCTGTTTGCCGGCGCCATCATCGGCACCCTGCTCTGGCACTGGCTGGTGGGACTGGTGCTGGGCGTGGCGGCAGTGGTGCTGGTGAACATGGCGCTGCTGATGCAACGCAGGCGCCGACTGGCGGCGGCCGGTGGTGCCGAGGGTGTGGCCCTGCAGCGGGTCGCGGCCTTCAGCGGGCAGCACCCGGATTGGCACCTGCGCGCCTACCGGACGCCAGCCGGACTGCGCGTGCTGGCCATGCACGCCACGTTCCCACCCGAGGACGAACAGCTGCAGGCGTTCTTCAAGGCACTGGGCGCCGACACCCTTTACGCGCGCATGTGCCGGTTGCAGCATTGCTTCCGCGCACGGCTGACACCCAAACCGTGGCGCGTCGGCCTGAAGTACCGCATCCGCCCGCCGGTGGCCGCGTGGTCAGCCGAGCAGGCCAACAACCCGGACCGCCTGGCCTGGATTGCCGACTACGAGAAGAAGAGCGCTGGCTTCGCGGCCTGCGCCTATCTGCGCAGCTTTGGTGATACCACGCGGACCCACGCCAAGGCCGAACATGTGCGCGACCTGCATGATCGCCTGTCGCACGCGCTGGACCGTCTGCCGCTGGCCTGAGCGCGGCAGACGCTCAGTCAGCGCCCTGCACGAACGGCTGCCCTGCCAGGGTAGTGCCCAGCCGCACCGCGACCTGCTGATCGCCCTTCTCAAAGGTTGTTGCACACTGCTTTCCGCCCTTCTGGCATCCAACTTCCGGAAAGCCCTCCAGCGATTCCGGCGCGCCCTGCAGCGGTTTCACCTGCCATCCCGCAGCATCCAGCAGGCGCTTGGCCTTGGCGTAGGGCATACCGGCGATGATCCCCAGCTGCGCCAGCTCGGTGGGCAGTGGCTGCGCACCTGCAGTCGAGACCAGGACCAAGGACAACGTTGCAGCAACAAGGATGGCTTTCATTGCACCGACCCGGGACGAACTCACAGGGTCAGCCTAGCCCATTTGCCTGATGCGGGAATGTGCCGGTAACACGCCGTTACCGAGCCTCCACAGTTGATTGCAGAGCACGCCTGATCGATCACTCTGCGCGCCGTCTGCGCCAGGCACCACAGTCCAGCGACTCCAGTGCGAGGTCACTGCGCAACCGGTCCTGCAGCCACCCCATCTGGAATCGGTTGCGCGACGCTTCGCCGTCCGGCAGCAGCGCATTCACCGCTTCGCTCAATGCCGGGCGCCACTCTTCCTGCGCGCCGGCCAACACCTGTTGATCGAACTCCGCCGACGGCAGGCGCTTCCAGGGCAGCATCATCGTCGCCTGCGATGTCGATGCCAGTACGACATCCGGGCGTCCCGGCCGGGTCACCACCACGGTCATCATCGGGTAATCGTCGGTCCAGAGACCTTCAAAATGACGTGCCACACGTGCCTGCAGGCTCGAGGTGGCCAGCGCCTGGCGGGCGAATGCACGCTGCTGGTCGAACGAGCATGCGCCCGGCTGCAGGCTGCGCAGCCCCGGGTCCAGCCCCAGTATCGCGGCCCGGTCGAGCCGCGAACTGATCAGATTCACTGTGGCTTCTCGGGTCAGTGGTGCTGTCTGCAGCGCGGCCTCGAGCGCCGCCATGGCGTCGACCGGTAGCAGTTCAGGCAGGCGCGCCTTCACGTCAGGCGCATCCACCACCTGCACACGGGTGGTCATGCCATAGGCATCGCGCTGGATGAGCCAGTGCTCCGACACCGAACCCCAGCCAGACCAGTCGTACGCCACGTGCACGCTCATCCGTGGCGGGACCGCCATGGCAACCGGAGAGACCAACAGCGCAGCCAGTGCCAGCAATCCGGTATTCATGAGGCCTCCCTATCCCTTTCAAACAGCAGCCCAGCGCAGGTCCGGTTCCACCGGATGCAGACAGGCCGCCCGAGGGCGACCTTCTGCAACGCCGTCGAGCACGCTCGACGCTACTTGGCGTTCTTCACGTAGGTGTCGAACCAGTTCAGCATTTCCGCCACCAGCTGCTCGTTCGATTCCAGCGCGGTGTACCAGTGCGGTTCGTTCGGCAGCATCACCAGGCGGGTGGTACCGCCGTTGCCACGGATGGCCTGGTACAGCTTGCGCGACTGGAACGGTTCGGTACCCGGGTTGGCGTCGTCCTCGCCGTGCACCAGCAGCAGCGGCAGCTTGATCTTGTCGGCATAGAAGAACGGCGAGGCCTTCAGGTACACGTCCTGCGCCTGCCATACCGAGCGACGCTCGTTCTGGAAGCCGAACGGGGTGAAGGTCTTGTTGTACGAACCACTGGTGGCCACGCCCGCCTTGAAAAGATTGGTGTGCGCGATCAGGTTGGCGGTCATCAAGCCACCATGGCTGTGACCGGTCACGCCGATGCGGTTACGGTCAACCACGCCCATGTCCACCGCCTTGTCCACCGCCGCCTTGGCGTCGGCTTCCAGCTGCTCAAGGTAGGTGTCATAGGCATTCTTCGGGTCGCCCACGATCGGGAACGAGGCGTTGTCGATGATCGCGTAGCCGGCCAGCAGCATCAGGCGGTACGGCTGCAGGCGGGTGAAGGTCTGCTGCGAACCGGACACCTGGCCAGCCTGCGCGGCGTTGGCGAAGTCGGCCGGGTAGGCGTACAGGATCGCCGGCACGCGCTGTCCTTCCTTGTAGCCCGGCGGCGTGTACAGGGTGAACGACAGGTCCACGCCATCGGCACGCTTGTAGGTCACCAGCTGCTTCTTGATCTGGCGCACTTCCGGGGTCGGGTCAACCAGTCTGGTCAGCGCAGTGGCGCTGGAGGCGAACTGCGCCTCGCCGGCCTTCGCATCGGCCACCGCCTCACCCTGCTGGCGGATGAAGGCGTTCGGCGGATCGATCACCGACTGGTGCCAGGTCAGGTAGCGGCCCGGCGTGGCGCTGAAACCGAGGAACTGCTCGTAGGCGTCGGCACTGCTGCGGAACAGGCGCTCGCTCTTCAGCGTGCCCAGGTCCAGGCGGTCGAGGAACGGGCGGTCGCCCTGCGGTGAAGCGCCACGGCCGCTGAGGAATACATGGTTGCCTTCACGACGCACGACCTGCGCGCCGTTCGGCAGGCGGGTGAAGACCAGGTTGCCGGGGTTGCCGTACAGCTCATCGCTGGACATGTCCCACAGCAGGCGCCCTTCCTTCTTCGGCTGGTCCACATCGACGATGCGGGTCTGCATCCAGTGACGGTTCTCGTCGTTCTCGTACTGGAAGGCCACGGCCGCATCGGCGGTCCACGCGAAGCCTTCGAAACGCTGCGCGGTGCGGGTGATTTCGGTCGGCTTGCCGTTGAACGGGGCCTTCAGCATCAGCACGCGATCACGGTGCGGCACGTTGACCTTCCAGTCGCCCTTGTCCAGCGCTTCGGCATAGACCAGGGTGGCCGGATCGGTGGCGCGCCAGTCGAAACCGCGCGGGCCTTCCGGCACGCCGTGCACCGGCACACGATCGGCCAGCGGCAGGCTGGCGATCGCGGTGGTCTTGCCGCTGGCGATGTCCAGCACCGCCACGTCGTTGGCGAAGCGCTGGTAGGTCACCGCATGCGAATACGGGGCCTTGATCGACTCGGTCAGCACATGCACGCCATCGGGTGCGGCGCTGACCTCGTTGAACAGCGCCGGCTGCCCGACCGGGCGCACGCTGCCAGCCGCAGTATCGACCACCGCCAGCTGCGAGGCGCCGTAGTAGGCGAACAGCTTTTCGTCATGCACGCTGGTCAGCGTATCGCGCGCTTCATAGGTGCTGCTCTCGCCGCTGCTGCCCAGCGATTCCTGCGCGTCAGGTCCGGTCGGCACACCGCCATTGGACGGTGCCGGGCCCTGGTTGGCCGGCACCAGTTTCACCAGCAGGTTCTGGCTGCCACCCAGCCACTGCACGGTGTTGCCGAAGATCGGGTTCAGCTGCACGTTCGGCACCTGCTTCACCTGGCCGGTGGCGGCATCGCCCACCCACAGCTGCACGCTGGTGTCGACCGCATTCTGGAAGGCGAAGTGGCTGCCATCGGCCGACCACAGCGCGCCGGTGGCGCAGCCCTGCGGCAGGTTTACTTTGGTTTCCTTGCCGCTGCCGATATCGACCAGGGTGAAGTCGGCCACGCAGGCCGGAATGCCATAGCCGCCGGGGGTGTCATGGCGGCTGCGGTTCTTCGGCTCCAGGCGCACGCCGGCCAGCTTCAGATAGGGCTGGGCCACGCGGCTGATCGACGGATAGGTCTGCGCAGTGGTCAGCAGCAGGCGCTGGCCACCCGGTGCCACGTTCGGCGCCGGCGGCGGCGGTGCCTTGAGCACCTTGAGCAGGTGTTCCGGCGGCTTCGCGTAGTCGGCAAGCGCCGGGCCAGCGGCCAGCAGGCCGACGGTGGCAACGGCAACGGCCGCCGCCAGAGAGGTTCGACGGATCAGCATCCTTATCCCCTGGGGTGTGAATGGGCGCCCGAGGACGGGCAAGGGCCCGAATCTAGCACCGCAGGGGCTGTAGTGAATGGGCCGGAAGGACTAGTGGCCGGATGGGGCAAAGTGAGCCACGCCTGGTCAGGCCGGCAACGGTCCGGCACCTGCCAGGCGTGGCCTGGCACTACTGCTGCGCGTGCAGATCCCAGGTGGCCAGGTAGTCCGGGTCGACCACGATCATGCCGCTGTTCCGCATCCGGTACTCACCGGGCTCGGCTCGCTGGTACTGGTCGAGCATCGGTGGCAGGTAGCGCTCATGACCATCATCTTCATCGGCCAGCACCACGCCTTCGTCGGCACTGATGCGCAGCACAGTGCCCGCGTACTGCTCCAGACCCTGCACCTGGCCGTCGCCGCCATAGCGGGTGACACCAACCAGCACGAGCTTGCCGATCATTTCCTCGGCCTTGGCATCGTCCAGGGGCGGCAACATGGGATTGAATTCGTCGCTCATCGGTGCACCTCCAAAGCCTGTGGGGACATCGTGGATTCGGCGGCCGCCCACGTTGCCACTGCCGGCGGCAACGCAGGGGTTCATCTCGGGGCGCAACTCTCTGGATCGCAGGACCCACCGGGCAACGCCGGGGGCGCGAGGTGTGAACGGTGTCTGCAGCTGCGGGGGCGGCCATCCGTGCCGGTGCCGTGACCGTGTCAGGCCAAGGTCAACACCACGCGTTGCGTTGCATGCAGGGTGAAGCGTGACAGCTGCACTGTAGCGGCATGACGGCCTCCTGTTGAAGGTCACACGCGGGCGTGTTGCTCCGTTGGAACGAATGCTGCCACTGCGCGCGGAAGGAAGAAGTGAAGATTGCCGGCGGCCCGTACAAGGCGATTCGCGCGGTGCCCGTTCATCAAGCTGGCGCGTCGTTCCGCTGCGGCGCGTCTCCCGCGGCGCCACGCTAGAATGCGCGCATGCGCACCGTACATGCCCTCCGCTACATCACCCCGCTGCGGGAAGGTGGCTCCCTGCCCGCCGTGGTCGAGACCGACGACGACGGCATGGCCGTGCTGAAATTCCGTGGTGCCGGCCAGGGACCGAAGGCGTTGATCGCCGAGCTGATCGCTGGCGAGATGGCGCGCACGCTGGGCCTGCCGATTCCGGAGATCCTGTTCGTGGAACTGGACCGCGAATTCGCCCGCACCGAGCCTGACCCGGAAATCCAGGAACTGATCCGTGCCAGCGAGGGCCTGAACCTGGGCCTGGACTACCTGCCCGGCGCGATCAACTACGATCCGGCGGCAATGCCCGTGGATGCCGACCTGGCCTCGCGCATTGTCTGGTTCGATGCGTTCACCAGCAATGTCGATCGCACTACGCGCAATCCCAACCTGATGGTGTGGCATCGAAAGCTGTACCTGATCGACCACGGTGCGGCGATGTACTTCCATCACGATTGGGCCAACGCCGGCGATGCCTGCGAGAAACCCTTCGTGCTGATCCGCGACCATGTGCTGCTGTCGTTCGCCAGCCGCATCGCCGAGGTGGATGCCAAACTGGCCGCACGCCTGAGCGATGCCGAGATCGAGCGCATCGTCGGCCTGGTGCCGGACAGCTGGCTGGTCGACGAGCCAGCATTCGACAGCCCGCAGGCCTACCGCCAGGGTTACATCAGCTACCTCAAGCACCGCCTGAAGGTGCGTGCGGTGTTCGTGCAGGAGGCCATCCGTGCCCACGCTGCACACGTATGACTATGCGGTCATCCGCGTGGTACCGCGGGTGGAACGCGAAGAGTTCATCAACGTCGGGGTGATCGTGTCCTGCCCCGGCGCGCGTCATCTGGAAGCGGCCATCGAGATCGATCCGGCACGCCTGTACGCGTTCGCCCCGGCGCTGGACCAGGAGGCGCTGCAGCCGTGGCTGGATGCGATCGTGGCGATCTGCCGTGGCGACGCCAGCGCCGGGCCGATCGCGCAGCTGCCGGCACGCGCGCGCTTCCATTTCCTCACCGCCAAGCGCAGCTCGATCGTGCAGATGTCGAGCACGCACGTGGGTCGTACCTGCGATCCCGCGGGTGTGGTGGAGCATCTGATGACGAAGATGGTGCGCGTGCCGGCACCGACCGGGTAGCGTCGACTGCCGTTCGCGAAAAAATCGGGGAGCCCGCGCTTCGCGGCGATAGCGGCCGCATCGACGCTAGGGACTCTGCCGCAACACCTCCACCGTGACGTTGAACGCCTCGATGCGCCGCCACTCGCTGCGCTGATGCGGCAGCGATTCCACGCCCATCCCGATCCGGTACTTCACCGCGTCCGGATCTTCGCGCCAGGTATAAGGCGCACCATTGCTCCAGCCACAGCAGGTGTAGCGCAGCATCGGCATCCCAAACGTCGCATGCAGATACGCTTCGACCTGCTCGGCGCGTGCGCCGGCAACGCGGTAGTGGGCTTCCATGGGCTTGATGTAGGACGCGTCGTCCTGGCTGCAGCCCACGTATTCCAGCCCTACGGGCTTCCGCCCCATCGCCTGCAGGAAATCCTGGCACGGGGTATCGGGTCGCACCAGGCCATCGGCACGTCCCTGCTGCTCCCACTCGGCCAGCGCCTGTGCAGGCGCGCCGCCGCCGGACAACGACGCCAGCAGCAGGACGCCGCGGGCATGATCGAACAGAGAAAAAGAGATCACAGGGCGATCCTTCGCAGGTGGTTGCAGAAATGCTGACCGATGGCCGCGCTACCGCCGCGCCATGCTCTGCTCGCTGAACCGCGCCACGCAGAAATCCACGAAGCTGCGCAGCTTGGGCGTCACCTGGCGGTCGCGCGGGTACAGCAGATGGATCCAGGTCGACACCGGCTCGAACGTCGGCAGCACTTCCACCAGATCACCGCGTGCGAGCGCCGCCGAGAGCATTTCGTAGGGCTGCAGGATCAGCCCCAACCCACCGACCGCCGCAGTCAGCAGTGGCTCGGCCTGGTTGACCATGAAGCGGCTGGACACCGGCACGGTCAGCACGCTGCCCTCGGCATCGCGGAAGCTCCATCGCGTGCGGATGATCGAATGCGCGAAGCCCAGGCACTCGTGACGGCTCAGATCGGTTGGATGGACAATGGCCGGGCGCGAGGCCAAGTATGCCGGCGATGCGCACAGCACCAGCGGATACGGCCCCAGCCGCCGCGCCACCAATCCGCTGGCGGCCAGGTCACCGGTACGGAATACCAGGTCGTAACCGTCTTCGACGATGTTGACCAGGCTGTTGGACAGGTTCAGATCGACCTGCACATCCGGGTACTGCTGCATGTAAGCCACCACCGCCGGGCCCAGCGCGTGCACGCCGAAGGTGACCGGTGCGCTGATGCGCAGGCGCCCCATCGGCCGTCCGCGTGCCACCTCGGCCAGCTGCTCGGCGCCCTCCACCTCTTCCAGGATCACCCGCGCCCGCGCCAGGAAGGCCTGGCCGAAGTCGGTCAGGCTCTGCTTGCGCGTGGTGCGGTTGAGCAGGCGCACGCCCAGGTGCTGCTCCAGCGCCTGGACGTGCTTGCCGACCAGTTGCGGCGACAGGTCCAACACGTCGGCAGCGGCGGCGAAGGAGCCGACTTCGGCCACCTTGGCGAAGGTCCGGAGGGGAGTAATCAGGTCCATTGCAAATGTATTTTTTTCAATGAAACGCCAGATTACCCATTATTCTTGATGCAGACCACGCGCATAGTGGCCGCCACTTCCCCGCCGGCCCCACCGCCGGCCCCTCCCTGGAGCCCCCCATGAGTCAGGTTGTCCGCATCCACGAATATGGCAATGCCGATGTACTGCGCATCGACGACATCGACGTTCCCGCCCCCGCCGCCGACGAAGTCCAGATCCGCGTCAAGGCCATCGGCCTGAACCGCGCCGAGGTGATGTTCCGCAATGGCGCTTACCTGCAGCAAGCGCAGTTCCCCAGTCGCCTCGGTTACGAAGCGGCCGGCGTGGTCGAAGCCATCGGCAGTGCCGTGGACGGATTCAGCGCGGGCGATGCGGTCAGCGTGGTCCCACCCCTGGATATCGCGCGCTGGGGCACCTATGGAGAATTGGCCAACGTGCCGGCGCGACTGGTGGTCAAACATCCGCAGACACTGGACTTTGAAACGGCCGCCGCAGTGTGGATGCAGTACGTCACCGCCTGGGGCGCGCTGCTGGAACAGGCGCATCTGACCGCCGGGGATTTCGTCATCATCACCGCCGCCAGCAGCAGCGTTGGCCTCGCCGCCATCCAGATCGCCAATGCCGTAGGCGCCACGCCCATCGCGGTCACGCGTGGCCCGGGCAAGCGCCAGGCCCTGCTCGATGCCGGTGCCGCCCATGTCATCGCCACCGAGGAACAGGATCTGGTGGCCGAAGTAGCGCGCATCACCGAGGGCGCCGGTGCCCGCGTGGTGTTCGATCCGATCGGTGGCCCGCAGTTCGTGCCGCTGACCGAATCGATGGCGCGTGGCGGCATCCTGCTGGAGTACGGCGCGCTGAGCAGCGAACCCACGCCGTTCCCATTGTTCAACGTGCTGGGCAAATCGCTCACGTTGAAGGGTTATCTGTATTCGGAAATCGTCTCCGACGATGCCGCACTGGCCCGGGCCAAGGCGTTCATCGTCGATGGCCTGGACAAGGGCACGCTGGCCCCGAAGATCGCCAGGGTGTTCCCGTTCGCGCAGATCCAGGACGCACACCGCTACCTGGAATCAAACGAGCAGATCGGCAAGGTGGTGGTGACGGTTTGATCGGTCATCAGGGAGCGCGGGCGGCGACCGGCCGCCCCGGTTCCGGCAGCGCATAGGCCATCACGTAATCGCCGCTCGGGGTTTCCATGAAATGGTGGCCGCCGGCCATGATCACCACGTACTGGCGCCCGCCCTGCTCGTACACCATCGGGTTGGCCTGCCCGCCCGCCGGCAGCTTGGCATGCCACAGTTCCTTGCCGGTCTTCAGATCGATGGCGCGCAACAGGTCATCGGTGGCGGCAGCGATGAAGATCAGGCCACTGGCGGTCACCACCGAACCGCCGTTGTTGGGCGTGCCGATCTCGATCGGCAGGCCCGAACGGATGCCGAACGGTCCATTGCCACGGGCGCTGCCGAACGGTCGGTCCCACAGCAGCTTGCCGGTGCGCAGGTCGATGGCCCGGATGCCGCCATACGGGGGTTGCTTGCACAGCAAACCGGTGAACGGCAGCCGCCAGCCGGCATTGACCTGGATGGCGTACGGCGTGCCCACCTGCGGGTCGCCCGCACCTTCGGCGCCGCCCTTGTCGAACCGGATCTTCTCGCGTGGCAGCCAGCCCAGCCGGTCGGCCTCGGCACGCGGCACCAGCCGGTTGTAGTTGGGCATGTCGTTGTAGTTGGCCACGACCACGCCGCGACGGGTATCGATGGACACGCTGCCCCAGTCCGAGCCGCCGTTGTAGCCGGGGTACTCGATGGAATGACGATCACTGCTCGGCGGTGTGTAGAAGCCTTCGTAGTACGCCTTGCGGAACTGGATGCGGCAGACCAGCTGGTCGATCGGGGTCAGCCCCCACATGTCACGCTCGGTCAGGTCATGCTCGCGGCGCAGCGTGTGGTACAGCGAGAACAGCTGGGTAGGTGAGCGCTGTTCGGGCTCGACACCGCCGACAGGTACTTTGCGCTCTTCGGCGGCGCTCAGCAGCTGGCCGTTGCGGCGGTCGAGGATGTAGATGTCGCCCTGCTTCGTCGGCAGCAGGATCGCCGGCACCTTGCCGGCTGCCGTTGGATAGTCGATCAGGCTGGCCTGCGAGCCCAGGTCGTAGTCCCAGACATCCTTGCGCACCGCCTGGAAATGCCAGGCCGGCTTGCCGGTGGCCACATCGATGGCCACCAGCGAGGTCGCGTAGCGGTTCTGGTTTTCCGTGCGCGAACCACTCCAGTAGTCGCCGGCCGAATTGCCCAGCGGCAGGTAGACCAGCCCCAATGCCTCGTCACCGGTAGCCGTGGTCCACATGTTCGGCGTGCCACGCGTATAGGTCTGTTCGCGCGGCGGCAGGCCGTTGCGATCGGGCTGATCCATGTCCCACGCCCAGCGCAGCTTGCCGGTGATCGCGTCGTAGGCCTGGATCACCCCCGACGGTGCGTCACGACGCTGCCCGTCCAGCACCTGGTGGCCGGTGACGATCACCCCGCGCACGATGGCCGGCGGCGAAGTGATCGACACGTATCCCGGCGGTACCTCGCCCATGCCCAAGGTGATGTCGACCTGTCCGTTGTTGCCGAAGTTGGCGCAGGGCCGGCCGCTGTCCGCATCCACCGCGATGAGGCGGCCGTCCAGCGTGCCTTCGATGATGCGCGCCCAGCAGGCCGGATGGCTGCCCGGCGCAGCACTCCGGGTCACGCTGGGCGGTGGCTCCGGCAGTGCCAGATCGGCAGCGACATCCGCCAGTGCCGCATCGGCCAGGGTCGGTGCGCTCGGTTGCTGGTAGTAACTCACACCGCGACAGGCGGCGGTGTACGGGATCGAGGCATCCTTCACTTTGGGATCGAACCGCCACAGCTCCTTGCCGCTGGCGGCATCAAGCGCGATCAGCCGGTTGCGGGCGGTGCACAGGTACAGGCGGTCGCCGATCTTCAGTGGTGTGGTTTCCGCGCCCCAGCGCTTCCTGGGCAGGTCACCGGTCCGGAACTGCCAGGCCAGCTGCAGCGTGCCGACGTTGGCCGGCGTGATCTGCTGCAGCGGCGAGTAGCGGGTGCCGGCGTTGCTGCGGCCCCACGCCGGCCAGTCGCCCTCGGCAGGCTGGTCGGCCGGCTGCAGGCCGGTGGTGTCCCGGGTCGGCTCCAGGCCGGCACTGGCTGCACCTTCCGGGAAAGGCTGATGCCCATCCACTTCGCCGTGCGGTGCGAAGGCCAGGCCGAAGGCCGCCACGAACACCAGCATCAGCACAGCGGCCACCGCACGCGAGAGCCGCCTGGGAACCGGAGTACGCAGGGTCGGCGTCAACAGTGCCAGCACGATGCCCAGCGCGGTTACCAGGCCCAGACGCGGCACCCAGCGCCAGTAGTCACTGCCCGATTCCCACCAGGTCCACAGCAGCGTGCCGAGGAACACCAACGCGTACAGCAGCGCACCGCTGCGGCGGTTGCCGAACAACAGGATGCCGCTGGCCAACAGGCCGAGCCCGGCGATCGCATAGTAGGCCGAGCCACCGAGGCTGAGCAGCCATGCGCCAAGCCCACCGATGACCAGGCCAAGCACCACCAGCAGCAGCGACAGCACGGTAACAAGGGGATGGCGGGAGGAAGGAGCAGAAGCGGACTGCGGCGTGGCGGACATCGTCGATCTCCGGGGCAGCATGCGCCCTTATCCCACCGCCTACGTGAAGCGCGCGCGTATATGTGGCATCCGGATACGACGACGCCGGCACAGGGCCGGCGTCGTCGGGTACCTCAACCTGGCGGCAGGATCACTCCTGCGCGGCGTCTTCGCTGCCGGCAGCAGCCGGGATGCCGTCGGTCGCGGCGGGGGCGGCGGCGGCCACCTCGTCCTCGTCCTCGTCGATCGAGGCATCCATGCGCTCAACCGCCTGCAGCTTCTCGTCCTTCGACAGGCGGATCAGGGTCACGCCCTGGGTGTTGCGGCCGACGCGGCTGATTTCCGAGCCACGGGTACGCACCAGGGTACCGCCGTCGGAGATCAGCAGGACCTCGTCGCTGGAGCCCATCAGCACCGCGGCCACCAGCTTGCCGTTGCGCTCGGTGGTCTGGATGCCGATCACGCCCTGCGTGCCACGGCCCTTGCGCGGGTAGTCCGGCAGCGGGGTGCGCTTGCCGTAGCCGTTCTCGGTGGCGGTGAGGATGTACTGCACGCTGGCGTCGTCGGCGCCGTCGATCACCGCATCGCCATTGGCTGCGATGTCCTCGACACCGTTGTCGTCCTCGTTCTCGTCCTCGATGCCGCCGGCACTCTCGGCCACGATCAGGCTGACCACTTCCTCGCCGGCCGGCATCTTGATGCCACGCACGCCGGTTGCGGTACGGCCCATCGAGCGGACCTTGTCCTCGCCGAAGCGCACGGTCTTGCCGTTGGAGGCGAACAGCAGGATGTCACGCTCACCGTCGGTCAGGCCGACGCCGACCAGGGCATCGCCCTCGTCCAGGTTGATCGCGATCTTGCCGCGGGCCAGGCGGAAGGCGAACTCGCCCAGCGGGGTCTTCTTGACCGTACCGTTCTTCGTGGCGAAGAACACGAACTGGCCATCGGCGTATTCGCGCACCGGCAACACGGCCTGCACGCGCTCGCCCGGCTCCAGCGGGATCCAGTTGATGATCGGACGGCCGCGGGCGTTGGAACCGGCTTCCGGCAGCTGGTAGACCGGCAGCCAGAACACCTTGCCCGAACTGGTGAAGGTCAGCAGCGTGTCATGCGTGTTGACCAGCCACAGCTGTTCGATGAAATCCTCTTCCTTGGTCGCCGCCGCACTGCGGCCACGGCCACCACGGCGCTGCGCGCGGTAGACGCTCACCGGCTGGCGCTTCACGTAGCCGGCATGCGACACGGTGACCACCACGTCTTCCGGCGCGATCAGGTCGAGGATGTCCAGGTCTTCTTCGCTGTGGCGGATCTCGGTGCGACGCTCGTCGCCGAATTCGGCCTTGACGTTGACCAGTTCCTCGCGGATCACCTGCAGCAGGCGGTCGGGATCTTCCAGGATGTGGATCAGCCCGGCGATCACTTCCAGCAGCTGCTTGTACTCGTCGGTCAGGCGGTCCTGCTCCAGCCCGGTCAGGCGGTGCAGGCGCATTTCCAGGATCTGGGTGGCCTGGATTTCGGTCAGCTGGTAGCCGCCCTCGATCAGGCCCACGCCCTTGGGCAGGTCTTCCGGACGCGAGGCTTCGGCACCGGCGGCGCCCAGCATCGCACCGACCAGGCCCGGCTCCCACACGCGTGCCAGCATGCGCTCGCGGGCTTCGTTCGGGTTCGGCGAGGTCTTGATCAGCTCGATCATCTCGTCGATGTTGGCCAGCGCGACGGTCAGGCCTTCCAGCACGTGGGCACGAGCGCGCGCCTTGCGCAGCTCGAACACGGTGCGGCGGGTGACCACTTCGCGACGGTGGCGGACGAACGCCTCCAGCATCTGCTTGAGGTTCATCAACTGCGGACGGCCATCGACCAGCGCCACCATGTTGATGCCGAACACCGACTCCATCTGCGTCTGCTGGTAAAGGTTGTTCAGCACAACCTCGGCAGATTCACCGCGCTTGATCTCGATGTAGATGCGCATGCCGTCCTTGTCGGACTCATCGCGCAGCTCGCTGATGCCTTCGATCTTCTTTTCCTTGACCAGCTCGGCGATCTTCTCGATCAGACGCGCCTTGTTCACCTGGTAAGGAATTTCAGTGACGATGATCGATTCGCGGCCGTTGTCGGCCACTTCGATATCGGCCTTGGCACGGATGCGCACGCGGCCACGGCCAGTGCGGTAGCCGGCGACGATGCCGGCGGTGCCGTTGATGATGCCGGCGGTCGGGAAGTCCGGGCCCGGGATGTACTCCATCAGGCCGTCGACATCGATGTCCGGGTTATCGATCAACGCGATGCAGGCGTTGATCGATTCGCTCAGGTTGTGCGGCGGGATGTTGGTCGCCATGCCCACCGCGATACCGGCCGAACCATTGACCAGCAGGTTCGGGAACCGGGTCGGCATGACCGTCGGCTCCAGTTCCTTTTCGTCGTAGTTGGGCTGGAAATCGACGGTTTCCTTGTCGATGTCCGCCATCAGCTCATGCGCCAGGCGCGACATGCGCGCCTCGGTGTATCGCATCGCCGCAGCGGAGTCGCCGTCGATCGAACCGAAGTTACCCTGGCCGTCGACCAGCATGTAGCGCAGCGAGAACGGCTGTGCCAGGCGCACCAGCGTGTCGTACACCGACTGATCGCCATGCGGGTGGTACTTACCGATGACGTCACCGACGATACGCGCCGACTTGAAGTAGGGCTTGTTGCTGTGCGCGTTCAACTCGTTCATCGCGAACAGCACGCGACGATGCACCGGCTTGAGGCCGTCGCGCGCATCCGGGAGCGCGCGCCCCACGATCACGCTCATGGCGTAATCGAGGTAGCTCTTGCGCATCTCGTCTTCCAGGTTGACCTGGATGATTTCCTTGGCGGTTTCTGCCATTCGGGTTCCGTTGTCTGGTAGCGGTCCAGTCCGGCGCAGCCCTCTGCGGGAGGGGGTCGTGCCGGAACCTCGATTCAACCTGTGGATACTACCACAACAGGCCGTTTTCCGCCTCCCTTTACGGGGATTTTACCGGCACAAATCAGGAACTTAGGGGTTGCCGGCCAGCGGCCGGAACGCCCCGGGGTGGAGCTCACGCTGCCCCTCCCCTGCGCTTCAACCGCCGAAGGCAGTGCGCATGTTCTCCACGGTCGGGTTCAGGATCACCCCGCGCTCGGTCACGATGGCGTCGATCAGCTCGCCCGGGGTGACGTCGAATACCGGGTTCCAGGCGGCAATACCCTCGGCCACGGTGCGGGTGCCACCCACGCCGTACAGCTCGCCCGGGTCGCGCTGCTCGATCTCGATCTGGCTGCCGTCCACGGTCTCCATGTCCACGGTGGAAGACGGTGCCACGACCATGAACCTGACGCCGTGGTGGCGGGCCGCGATGGCAAGCTGGTAGGTGCCGATCTTGTTGGCGGTATCGCCATTGGCGCAGATGCGGTCCGCGCCGACGATCACCCACTGCACGGCGCCGGTCTTCATCAGATGCGAGGCCGCCGAGTCGGCGATCAGGGTGGCGTCGATGCCATCCTGCTGCAGCTCCCACACGGTCAGGCGTGCCCCCTGCAGCCACGGTCGGGTCTCGCCGGCGAAGACGCGGGCGATACGGTGCTGGGCCATGCCGGCACGGATCACACCCAGTGCGGTACCGAAACCGGCGGTGGCCAGCGAACCGGTGTTGCAATGGGTCAGCACGCCGCTGCCAGCGTCGATCAGGCCCGCGCCCAGTGCCCCCATGTGGCGGTTGGCGGCCAGGTCTTCCTCGGCGATGGCCTGCGCTTCCGCGGCCAGCAGCACCTTCCAGTCCGGGCCGGCAGCGCTCAGGCAGCGGCGCATGCGTGCCAGCGCCCAGGCCAGGTTGACCGCGGTCGGACGCGAAGCGTTCAACCGTTGCAGCGCCGGTTCCAGCTGCTGCAGTGCCTGCACGCCATCGGCCGCCTGCACATCACGCGCCGCCAGCACCACGCCCCAGGCAGCCGCAATACCGATCGCCGGCGCACCGCGCACGGTCAGCGCGTGGATGGCCGCCGCCACGTCGTCACTGTCATGGCAGACCACATGCTCGACCACGAACGGCAGCTTGCGCTGGTCCAGCAGTTGCAGGGCATCGCCGGTCCACAGGATCGGGCGGATGTGGTCGTAGCGGGCGTAATCGATGTCGGAGGCAGTGTTCATGGGCTCATTGTAGGGCCACGACCTGCAGGGTTGGAGCCCGCCCGGGCTCAATTCACCGAGAATTCGGCACGGCAGCCGCCATCCACCCAGATCCCGTTGCGGTTCCAGCCCCAGGTACTGCCTTCCTCACAGGGCGTGCTGGACAGCTGCTCGGAAACGGCGGCCCCCACCGAGATGCTGGCACCGCAGAAGCGGCGCTTCTTCGACTTGGATTCGCAGGTCAACCTGCGCGGCACGTCGACGAAGCGGCCCTCATCATCGGCCACTTCGAAATCGCCCTGGCAACCGCGGCTGGTCCACACCTCATTGCGCTTGTAGCCCCAGCCCTGCCCTTCCCGGCACGGCAGCGCCGACAGCTGCCGCAGCAGGCGTACCGGGGCGCCGTCCAGACGCACCGGGCAGCTCTGCGGGCGGCCATTGGATTCACACCGCACCACGCGGCGGACCAGGCGCTTGCCTTCAGTGACCGCAGCCGTGGCGCCGGCAGCGCGACGGGCGCGGAACTCGGCACGGCAGCCCAGGGTGACCCACACGCCACTGCGGTCGGTTCCCCATTCGCTGCCGCGGATGCAGCTGTTGTTGGACAGCTGGCGGACCAGGTCGACGCCGTTGCTGACATCGATATCGCAATGCACCCACGCCATGTCACGCGATTCGCAGGTCACCACTGCATCGTCGTAGCCCACCTGCTGCGCAGACGCCGATGACGGCAGCCAGGCACCCCAGAGCGCGATGGAGTACACCGGTGCAGCGACGACCGCAAACCACTTGACCAATGCCTTCCCCAACAGGAGTGGACGAATTCCGATGCCAGTGTCTCGCATCTGCCGTGATAAGAGCATCATCCTGCTTGCCGAAGCAAGCGCGCAGACGCGGCAATCCGTTCAGTCTTCGATGTTCAGGAAAGCGCAGCACTCACGCATGGGCGAAGTCGTAGGCCAGCACGTCGGCAATGCGTGGTGTGCGGTTCATCGCCATCAGCAGGCGATCGACACCGACGGCGACGCCGGCACAGGCCGGCATCGACGGCAATGCGGCCAGCAACGCTTCGTCCAGCGCCGGCTGCACCTGGCCGCGCTCATGCCGGCGCTGCAGGTCACGCTGGAAGCGCGCACGCTGTTCATGGGCATCGTTCAGTTCGTGATAGCCGTTGGCCAGCTCGACCGCCCCCAGGTACAACTCGAAACGTTCAGCCAGCGGCGGTGTGCCGGCACGGATGCGCGCCAGCGCGGCCTGGCTGGCGGGCCAGTCATGCACCACGGTCATCACCCCGTCATCGAAATGCGGCTGGATATGGTGGGTCATCAACAGATCCAGCCAGTCGTCGCGGGTCAGGCCGACCGGATCGATATGCACGTCGCCCAGTGCGGCTCGCAGTGCGGCCTCATCGGCGTCGAACGGGTCCACGCCCACATGCTGCTGGAACAGCTCGCGGTAGCTCAGCACGCGCAGCGACGCGCTGCGCCCGACCAGCGCCAGCGCTTGGCCGACCAGCTCGGCGGTTTCCTGCACCAGCCGGTGGTGGTCCCACCCCACCCGGTACCACTCCAGCATGGTGAACTCCGGGTTGTGGCGGCCACCGGCCTCGCCATTGCGGAACACCCGGCCCAGCTCATAGCAGTCACCCACGCCCGCCGCCAGCAACCGCTTGAGCGGGTACTCCGGCGAGGTGCGCAGCCAGCGGCGACGGCCACCGGCATCGACATGGCCGCTGAAATCGGTATGGAAGCTGTCGATGTTCGGCTCGGTGTTGCCCGCCACCGACAGGATCGGCGTTTCCACCTCCAGTACATCGCGCTCGGCGAAGAAGCGACGCACCAGTGCATTGAGTGCGGCACGCTGCTGCAGCGTGCGCAGCAGGGCCGCGCTCACAGGATGCCCTCCGGGCGCGGGTGGTCCAGCGGCAGGGTCAGCAGGTCGCGGGTGTCATCGATGTAGCCGCTGGCCAGGTACAGTCGGCGGGCCAGTTCGTTGTGGTGGTTCACTTCCAGGCGCAGGCGGCTGACGCCACGCCCGCGGGCGCGCTGTTCGCAGATGGCCAGCGCCTGCTTGCCACGGCCACGACCGCGCGCGCGATGGCTCAGGTACAGCTCGTCCAGCAGCATGAAGTGGCCGCCCTGCTCCAGGCTGAAGCCCATCGCGATTACCGCGTAGCCCACCACTTCAGCCGCTTCGTCCAACCACAGCAGCACTTCGCCGTTGCGCGGGTCGGCCAGCAGTGCATCCACGCCGCGACGCACGCGCGCGTCATCGAAGTCGATCCTGTCTTCGGCATAGAACTCGCGCATCAACGCGATCAACCGTTCCTCGTCGGCGCGGGTGGCCAGGCGGAAATCCAGCGGGGCGGTCTGCATCGGTGTTCCTTTGTGTTTCATGCCGGGCGCGAGGCACCCGGCGGGGTCATCATTCGTGTTCGGCGAGGTAGGCCAGCAGGCGGTCTTCGTCCCACACCGGCACGCCCAGCGACTGCGCCTTGTCCAGCTTGGAGCCCGCTTCAGTACCGGCCACCACGAAGCTGGTCTTCTTCGAGACGCTGCCGGAGACCTTGGCACCGAGTGCTTCCAGGCGCTCCTTGGCGGCATCGCGGGTGAGCTGGGCCAGGGTGCCGGTCAGCACCACGGTCTGCCCATCCAGCGGACCGGCCACGATCTCGGCCAGCGCCGGCGCCTTGGCCAGGATCAGCCACATCGCCTTTTCGGCCGCCAGCAGCATCGCACCATGACCTTCGGTGTCCAACCAGTCGGCCAGACCGCGCGCGGTGTCGTCCGGCAGGCCCGCGTTGACGAACTGGCCATGTTCGGCATCCAGCACCGCCTGGGCACCCGGCAACGCCGCCACCAGTTTCTCCGCGCGCAGGCGGGTGATGCCGGGAATTTCCGATTCAACCAGCAGCTGTGCCAGATCCAGGCCTTCACGCAGCTTTGCGCTGGGCGCATGCACATCACTGATGCGTACCTGGCCGACCTGCAGCAGGTCATCGATGGCCTGCTGGTTGCCCTGCTGCTCGAAGAAATGGCCGAGCGAACGCGCCACTTCGCCACCGATGTCGGGCACGCGCTTGAACAACGGCCACGGCAGGTGGCGGATCAGCTCCAGATCACCGAACCACTGCGCCAGCGCCTTGGCCGTACTCTCGCCGACGTGTTCGATGCCGAGCGCGAACAGCAGCCGCTCCAGCGTGGCGGCGCGGCTTGCATCGATGGCCGCGATCAGGTTGTCGGCCCACTTGGTGGCGATCTTCTTCGTGTTCCATTCGAAGCTGGCCGGCTGTACCAGCGCCTGTGCGCGCCAGCCCGGATCATTCCCATCCAGTTTGAGCACCGCATTGAGCACCGCGCCGCTGCCTTCGGCCGGCAGGTGCAGCTTCAGCGCGGCGGCCAGAGCGGAAGGGTCTTCGGCATCCAGCACCAGCTTCAGGTGCAGCAGCTGGTCGCGGTTGAGCCGGTACAGGTCGGCCACGCTCTTGACGATGCCCGCGTCGACCAGGGTTTCAATGTACTTGTCACCCAAACCATCGATGTCCATCGCGCGGCGCGAGGCGAAGTGGGCAATGGCCTCCTTGCGCTGTGCCGGGCAGGACAGTTCGCCCGAGCAACGCCACGCTGCAGCGCCCTCCTCGCGCACGATTTCCGAGCCGCACACCGGGCAGCGCGTCGGCATCTGCCATGGCGTGGTGCCGGGCGGGCGGCGGTCGAGGATGACGCTGACCACTTCCGGGATCACATCACCGGCGCGGCGCACGATCACGCTGTCGCCCACGCGCACATCCAGCCGTGCGATCTGGTCGGCGTTGTGCAGGGTGGCGTTGGACACGATCACACCGGCCACCGCCACCGGCGCCAGGCGCGCGACCGGCGTCGCGGCACCGGTGCGGCCGATCTGGATCTCGATCGCTTCCACGGTGGTGCTCTGTTCCTGCGCCGGGAACTTGTGCGCGATGGCCCAGCGCGGCGCACGCGAGACGAAGCCCATCGCCTGCTGGCCGGCGCGGTCATCCAGCTTGTAGACCACGCCATCGATGTCGAACGGCAGGCCGTCGCGGCGCTCACCGATATCGCGGTAGTAGCCGAGCAGGCCGTCGGTGCCTTCCACCACCTTGCACAACTTGCTGACCGGAAAGCCCCAGGCACCGAGCTGGGCCAGGGTGCCGGAATGGGTGTCCGGCAACTCGCCGCCCTGCACCTCGCCGGTGCCGTAGGCGAAGAAGCTCAACCTGCGCTGTGCGCTGATCTTCGGGTCGAGCTGGCGCAACGAACCGGCAGCGGCATTGCGCGGATTGGCCAGTACCTTGCCACCCTGCTGGCGCGCACGTTCGTTGTAAGCCTCGAAGTCGGCGCGCGCCATGTAGACCTCGCCGCGCACCTCAAGTACGTCGGGCCAGTCCTTGCCATGCAGGCGCTTGGGAATGTCGCCGATCTCGCGCAGGTTGGCGGTCACGTCCTCGCCGGTACTGCCATCGCCGCGGGTGGCACCCAACACGAAATGACCTTCTTCATAGCGCAGGCTGATCGCCAGGCCATCCATCTTCGGCTCGGCCGAGAACTGCAGGCTGCGACGGCCCAGGCGCTCATCGATGCGACGCACGAAATCGGCCACTTCCTCATCGCTGAAGGCATTGGACAGCGACAGCATCGGCACCGCGTGGCGTACTTCCGGGAACCGGCCGGAGGGACGCGCGCCGACCTGCTGGGTCGGGCTGTCGGCCCGCGCCAGTTCCGGATGCTCGCGCTCCAGCGCTTCCAGTTCGCGCACCAGCCGGTCGTAGTCGACGTCGGGGATCTCCGGCGCGTCCAGCTCGTGGTAGGCGCGGTTGGCCTGGGCGATCTGCCGGCGAAGGTCTTCGGCGCGTTCGGCGGGGCGGGGGCTCATCGGGATCCGGTGGTTCTGGGATGGCCGGGGATTCTACCGCGCCCGGCCGTCAGGCCCTGTAACGCCGCCGCCCTTTGTAGCGTCGAGCCATGCTCGACTGGCGCTCCCCCGCCCTGGTAGGTGCCAACCTTGGTTGGCACATCTCCAATGGAGCATGGCTCGACTCCACAACAAGCGGGCTTGCCGCCCATCACCGCCAGCGTTAGCGTGCGTCGGTTGCCCTCTGGAATCCTGCCCGTGACCCTGCCTGCCTCCCGCCGCCACTTCCTGCAACTGGCCGGTGCCGGCCTCGCCCTGGCGGGCAGCGGCCTGCCCCGCCTCGGCCAGGCACAGCCTGCCGCGGTCGCGGCGCCTGCCCCTGCCGACGGCGCCGTGCTGCTGAATTTCAACGAATGCCCCTACGGCCCCTCGCCTGCAGCACAGCTGGCGGCGCGCGACAGCATCGCTCAATGTGGCCGCTATCGCTTCGAACTGGCTGCTCAGGTCCGCGACGCCTTCATCGAGCAGGCGCGCATTCCCGCCGACCACGTGCGCCTGTACCCCGGCTCCAGTGAACCACTGAACCGTGCTGCCACGCTGTGGACCGCCCCGCAGGCGGGACTGGTGGTGGCCGACCCCACGTTCGAGACGCTGGGCGAGGTCGCCGCCGCGCACGGTGCGTACGTGCAGAAGGTGCCGCTGCGCGATGACGGTGCACACGACCTGCGCGCGATGGTCGCCGCCGCGCATGCGCGCCCCACCGGGCTGCTGTACGTGTGCAACCCGAACAACCCGACCGGCTCGATCAGCCCAGCGGATGAGCTCGCCTGGCTGCTGGCCCACAAGCCGGCGTCGACCCGCGTGCTGGTCGACGAGGCCTACCTGCAGTACAGCGAGCAACCCAGCCTGATCGCGCAGGTGGCGCAGCGTGATGACCTGATCGTGCTGCGCACGTTCTCCAAGCTGTACGGGATGGCCGGCCTGCGCCTGGGCGTTGCGGCGGCCCATCCCGATCGCCTGCGCGAGCTGGCCAGCCTCGGCGACAACCCGCTGCCGGTGCCCGCACTGGCGGCGGCACTGGCCAGCCTTCGCGACCCGCAACTGATCCCGCAGCGACGACTGCAGAATGCGAAGGCACGACAGACCACCCTTGCATGGCTGGGCAAGCGCGGCTTCAGCTGCCTGCCCTCGGAGGCAAACTGCTTCGTGGTCGATGTCCAGCGCGACGGTGGCGCCTTCGCCAAGGCCATGGCGGAGAACGGCGTGGTGATCGGGCGCAGCTGGCCGATCTGGCCGCAGCGCGTGCGCGTCACCGTGGGTACCGAAGCGGAGATGGCGGCATTCCGCCAAGCGTTCGCGAAGGTGGCCGGCGTACCGGCATAACCCCGCCGGGTGGGTGCCGACCGTTGGCCGGCACATCACCCATAAAGGCGCTTACCAGCGCGGCGTCTTGGTCAGCGGCGGTGCCTGGTGCTGGCGGTCGTAGGCGCGCAGTTCGTCGCGGATGTGCGCGATGCGCTGGCGGCCCAGGGCATTGCGGCTGTCATCCAGCACCACGCCATCAAGCAGTTCGGCCATCCGCTGCACGGTCGGCAGCATCTTCTCCCAGGCGTCCAGCGCGGTCAGCGGCGCAGGCAGGGTCAGGAAGAAGGCAATCGCCGGGGTTTCCATGGCGCGGATGTTGGCCATGTCGAAGCTGCCCGGTTTCATGATGCTGGCCATCGAGAAGATCGGGCCGCGCTCGGGATGGGCCTCCACCAGGCGGTGGAAGACATTCATGTGGCCAAACACCAGGCCGGTCTTTTCGGCCGCGACCACGATGTCCTCGCCGCGCAGCTGCTCGCCGGCGCGGGCGGCCACGAACAACGAGACGATCTTGTCGAAGTCCTGGGTGGCGCGCTTGCCGAGATCGCTGGCCCCGGCGTCGGTGTCGGCCAGGCCGAGTTCGGCCTGCTCGCCTTCGCCGCCCATGCCCGGTTCGACCCGGCCATCGGCCACGGCGACGCCATCCTCGCCCAGCACCGGCTCGCGGCGCTCGCCACTGCTTGGCTCCGCGCTTTCCACGCGGCGCCCCTGGGGCTTCTTCTTCGGACGGCCAAACAGGAAGATCGCGGCGATCAACAGCAGGCCGGCGGCCAGGATGCCGATGCGCAACAGTGCCGTGTCGGACATTCGATAGGTTCTCCGGCTAGTTCATTCAGGTAACTAGGATGGCACGTCAGGCCGCGCCCGCCAATCGCGCGGCTTCTTCCAGGTCCACGCTGACCAGGCGGCTGACGCCCGGCTCGCGCATGGTCACGCCCGACAGCTGGTGGGCGGCTTCCATCGTGGCCTTGTTGTGGCTGACGAACAGGAACTGCACCTTCTCGCTCATTTCCTTGACCATGTTGGCCAGGCGGCCGACGTTGGCTTCGTCCAGCGGCGCGTCCACCTCGTCCAGCAGGCAGAACGGCGCCGGGTTCAGCTGGAAGATGGCAAACACCAGCGCCACCGCGGTCATCGCCTTCTCTCCACCGGACAGCAGCGAGATGCTGGAGACACGCTTGCCCGGCGGACGCGCCATGATGGTCACACCGGTGTCGAGCAGGTCTTCACCTGTCAGTTCCAGATAAGCATGGCCACCCCCGAACAGGCGCGGATACAGCGCCTGCACGCCCGCGTTGACGCGGTCGAAGGTGTCCTTGAAGCGGCCGCGGGTTTCACGGTCGATCTTGCGGATCGCATCTTCCAGCGTCTCCAGCGCGGTGGTCAGGTCCACATGCTGCGCGTCCAGGTACTCCGAACGCTGCGAGGCCTCGCCGTACTCGTGGATGGCCGCCAGGTTGACCGGCTCCAGCCGGCGCATGCGGCCGTCGATCTGGTGCACGGCCTGCTCCCAGTCGCCCAGGCGTGCATCTTCGGGCAAGGCATTGAGCACGTCCTGCAGCACGAACCCGGCCTTCTCCACCGCGCCCTGCAGGGTGTCCGCACTGAGCACCAGCGCCTGCTGGTCCAGCTTGCGCTGTGAAATACGCTCGCGCTGGGCCAGCGCCTGCTCGTCGCGCTGGTGACGGGTCTGCTCATAGTTGCGCAGCTCGGCGTCGATGCCATCGAGCAGCGTGCGCGCCTCGGTCAGCACGCGGTCGGCACGCACCCGTTCTTCCAGTGCGTTCTGGTGCTCGGCCTGCAGCGATTCGACCGGCGAATCACCTTCATCCAGCTGCGAGTGCAGTTCACCCAGGCGCGAATCCAGCTGCCCGCGCTGGGTACCCATGCGCTCCAGGGCCTGGCTCAGCGACGCCAGCTGCGCACGCTGCGATTCCAGGGTGAGCGCCAGCGAATGCGAGCGTTCGCGCACCGCACGCGCAGCATCACGGGCGAGGTCGCGCGCCTCGGTCAGCTGGCGGCGTTCGCCCTCCAAGCGCTGCCGGGTTGATTCCAGATCCCCCATGCTGCTGACCGCATTCTCCAACCGCGAGCGCGCTTCACGCGCCTGCGCGTTGTTGGCTTCCAGCGTTTCCTGCAGCTGCTTCAGTTCACCTTCGATGCGGTCGATGCGGGTACGAGCGGCTTCCACCTTGCCCTGCTGGCCCTGCAGCTGGCCGGCAAGCTCGGACACCGCACGGTGGGCCTGATACAACGTGCGTTGTGCGTCTTCGCGCTGCTGCTCGGCGGCCTGCAACTGCTCGCGGAAGCCGGCCAGCTGCTCTTCCAGCTCAGCCTCGCGATCCTGCAGCTGCTCGATCTGCTCGCGCAGTTCGTTGATCTCACGTTCGCGCAGCAATGCGCCCTGCTGGGCCGCACCCGAGCGCGAAACGCGCAGCCAGCCCTGGCCCAGGCGCTCGCCGTCCTGGGTGATGATCGAATCGCCTTCGGGCAGGCTGGCCTGCAGCGTCTTCGCCTCGGCCAGATCACGTGCACCGTGCAGGTGCGCCAGCAGGCGACGGATCGCGGCCGGGCCACGCACGCGTGCCGCCAGCGAGGTCGGGGCAACCTTCAGGTCCGCATCATCGTCGGCAACCAGCGCGATGTGACCTTCGCCCAGCTCACCCAGCGCATCGACCAGCCCGTCCGGGTCATCGACCAGCACGCCTTCGATCAACTGGCCGAGCGCACTTTCGACCGCATTTTCCCAACCAGCATCGACATCCAGGCGTTCGCCGACGCGCGCCGCCGAATCCAGTCCATGCGCCTTCAGCCAGGCCACGGCAGCGCCCTGCTCCTGGCCGAGCGCGGCCTGCTGCAGGGTTTCCAGCGATGCCAGGCGGCCGCGCAGCCCATTGGCCTGCTTGCGCAGTTCGGCCAGTTCGTTCTGGCCGTTGCGCTGCTGCTCCTGCACGGCTGCCACGCCCTGCTTGCGGTGTTCCACCTCTTCGCCCAGTTCGTCCAGCGCGGTCTTCTGCGTGTCGTGCTGCAGATGCAGCTGCTCGAAGGCTTCTTCCAACGCGTCCACGTCCAGCCCGGCGCGCTCGGCGGCCAGTGCTTCGCGGCGTCGGTCGGCGTCGAGGACCTGCTTGTCCAGGTAGTCCACGCGGGTGCGCTCGACATCGCCGGCACGCGAGGCTTCCGAACTCTGCGAGGTATGCTGTTCCCAGCGCTGCTGCCAGCTGGCCAGCCGCTCCTCGGCCTCGCGCAGGCTTTCCTGCTTGATCTCGTTCTCTCCCTGCAGCTCCTCCAGCTGCGGGGTGGCAGCCTCCACCGCCTCGCGCAGCACCATCAGCTTGGCCTCGTCGCCGCTGATGTGCTGGCCCAGTTCGGCCAGCGCCTGGCGGGTCTCGTCGCGGGCCTTGTGCAGGCGCTGCGACAGCTCGCGCTGGTGCTGGATCTGCTGCTCCAGGCGCGCCAGCGTGCTGCCGACCTGGTAGACCGCGGCCTGCGCGGTATTGAGCGCATCGGCGGCCTCTTCGCGACGCACGCGCGAGGTCTCGATGCGGGCCTCGGCATCGCGCTGGTCGGCGATCAGCTGCTGCAGCTTGGTCTCTTCCTGTGACAGGCCTTCGCGCAGCTTGGACAGGCGGCCGTCGAGCCCACGGAATTCCAGGGCCTTCCACTCGGCGTCCTTGACCCGGCGCTCTTCCTGCAGGGCCTGGTACTGCTCGGCCTGCCGGGCCTGGCGCTTGAGGTGCTCGAGCTGCTTGCCGATCTCGTCGCGCAGGTCGCCCAGCCGGTCCAGGTTCTCACGGGTGTGGCGGATGCGGGTCTCGGTCTCCTTGCGGCGCTCCTTGTACTTGGAGATACCGGCCGCCTCTTCCAGGTACACGCGCAGGTCTTCCGGGCGCGCCTCGATGATCTGGCTGATCATGCCCTGCTCGATGATCGAGTAGCTGCGCGGGCCCAGGCCGGTACCGAGGAACAGGTCGGTGATGTCGCGGCGACGGCACTTGGTGCCGTTGAGATAGTAGTTGCTGGTGCCGTCGCGGCTGACCGTGCGCTTGACCGAGATTTCGTTGAACGAGGCGTATTCGCCGGAAATCGTATGGTCGGAGTTGTCGAAGATCAGCTCGACGGTGGCCTGCGAGACCGGCTTGCGGGCGTTGGAGCCGGAGAAGATCACGTCGGTCAGCGAGTCGCCGCGCAGGCGGCTGGCCGAACTTTCGCCCATGACCCAGCGCACGGCGTCGATGATGTTCGACTTGCCGCAGCCATTGGGCCCCACCACGCCGGTCATGTTGGTCGGCAGGTGCAGGGTGGTCGGATCGACGAACGACTTGAAGCCGGACAGCTTGATCGTGGAAAGACGCATAGGGGTTCCGGACTGGGGCCGGCAAGCGGCCTGCGTTTACCCTCCAAGTCATTGATCCTGTTGGGATCGATGCCCGTGGAACGGGTGTGACGCCCTGAGTATACCGATGTGGCCGTGTTCTACGAATGGGCGTGGAACATTGTCCGGCCCCGCCCCGCCGGCCAGACATGGCGCAACGCTGAGAAAGCGGGCCATAAAACAAAACGGGCACCCTTGCGGGCGCCCGTTCTGCGGTGATTCCAGGCCTTGCGGCGTGGGATCAGGCTTCGGCGACGACGACGACCTTGACGGTGGTCTCGACGTCGGCGTGCAGGTGGACCAGCACGTCGTATTCGCCGATGTTGCGGAAGGCGCCTTCGCCCAGGATGACTTCGCTCTTGCTGACCGGCAGGCCGGCAGCGGTGAAGGCATCGGCGATTTCACGGGCGCCGACCGAGCCGTACAGCTTGCCTTCGGTCGAAGCGTTGGCGGCGATGGTCACGCTCGCGCCTTCCAGCTTGGCCTTGCGGGCGTCAGCGTCGGCGTGGATGGCCTGGGCCTTGGCTTCGTACTCGGCGCGCTTGGCTTCGAACTCGGCCTTGTTGCTCTCGGTGGCCGGCACGGCCTTGCCCTGCGGCACGAGGAAGTTACGGCCGTAGCCCGGCTTCACGTCGACCAGGTCGCCCAGGTTGCCGAGGTTGGTGACTTTCTGCAGGAGGATCAGCTGCATGGTATTGCTCCAGATGAGTTATTCGTTAGCGAGGCGATGCCCCGCAACAAAGGCTGTCCGAATAGCTGGCACAGCGGGGGCGGCACCGGGCCGCCCCGCCGGGCATCAGACGTCGTGGTTGTCGGTGTACGGAATCAGGGCCAGGAAGCGAGCGCGCTTGACGGCGGTCGCCAGCTGGCGCTGGTACTTCGACTTGGTACCGGTGACGCGGCTCGGCACGATCTTGCCGTTCTCGGTCAGGTACTGGCGCAGGGTGTTGAGATCCTTGTAGTCGATCTCCTTCACACCTTCAGCCGTGAACTTGCAGAACTTGCGGCGACGGAAGAACTTGGACATGGGAAGGCTCCTTAGGCGGCGGAAGCGGCGTCGTCGCCGGCTTCGTTGTCAGCGGTGGTGGTGGACTCGCCTTCTTCGTCGTCACGACGACGGCGCTCACCGCGCTCCGGCTTGTCACCCTTCTCGTCCTTGCTCTTCATGATCAGCGACTGCTCGGTGTCAGCCTCGTCACGCTTGATGACCAGGTTGCGCAGCACGGCGTCGTTGAAGCGGAAGCTTTCGGTCAGTTCGTTCAGAACGGCCTGGTCGGCTTCGATGTTCATCAGCACGTAGTGGGCCTTCACCAGGTTCTGGATCGGGTACGCCAGCTGGCGGCGGCCCCAGTCTTCCAGGCGGTGGATGGTGCCGTTGCCGTTCTCGACCAGCGACTTGTAGCGCTCGATCATGGCCGGGACCTGCTCGCTCTGGTCCGGGTGGACCATGAACACGATTTCGTAATGACGACTCATGTTTTTTCTACCTTTCGGATGTGGCCTTGCGGCCGGACAGCCCCCCGCCGTTGAGACCGCGGTGGGGCAAGGATTCCCGCCAGGAAGGCAGGAAGCCGCGCATTATGGCGCAGATGGAGGTGCCGGGCAACCGGCGGGCCACAGATCTACCTGAACAGGGGGCGCGGCCCCCTTGCCAACCCAGATGGGCCGCTACCAGACCGATCAGGCTCCCGTCGGCCCTCAGGCCTTGTCGGCGTCGGTGGTGAAGCTCTCGCCGCAGCCACACTCGGCGGTGGCGTTCGGGTTGCTGAACGTGAAGGTCTCGCTCAGGCCGTGCTTGCCGAAGTCGATCACGGTGCCGTCCACCAGCGCCAGGCTCTTGGCGTCGACGTAGATCTTCACGCCGTCCTGGTCGAACACGGTATCGCCCTCGCGCTCGTCGCGGGCCAGATCGGTCACGTGGCCCCAGCCGGAGCAGCCGGTCTTGGTCACGCCAAAACGCAGGCCCAGCGCACCGGGGGTCTGGGCGACGAAGCGCTGCACGCGCTCGAAGGCAATGGGGGTCAGGCTGACGGCCATGGGGCTACTCCAGAGGTACGGGGACATTATAAGGAGCCGTTGCCATGAAAAATGCCTCGCAAGCGGAACACTGCAACCGGTAAACTCCCGTGTTCACAGATCGAGTCGATCAGCAGAGGATTCAAGTCATGACGGTGGTCAGCGTTGAACATGCGCTTGCCGGGAAGATCCCGGAAGGCGGCGAAGTCACGGTACGCGGATGGGTGCGCACGGTGCGCGGTTCAGCGAATCTGGCCTTCGTGAATGTAAGCGACGGCTCCTGCTTCGCCCCGATCCAGGTCGTGGCCAACGACGCCCTGGCCAACTTCGATGAGATCAAGCGCCTGACCAGCGGCTGCTCGGTCATCGCCACCGGCACCCTGGTGAAGTCGCAGGGCAAGGGCCAGTCGTTCGAGATCCAGGCCAGCGCGCTGGAGGTGGTCGGCTGGGTCGAAGACCCGCTCACCTACCCGATCCAGCCCAAGCCGATGTCGCCGGAGTTCCTGCGTGAAGTGGCGCACCTGCGCCCGCGCACCAACCTGTTCGGCGCGGTCACCCGCATCCGCAACTGCCTGGCCCAGGCCGTGCACCGTTTCTTCCACGAGAACGGCTTCAACTGGATCAGCACGCCGATCATCACCACCTCCGACGCCGAAGGCGCCGGCCAGATGTTCCGCGTGTCCACCCTGGACATGGTGAACCTGCCGCGCGACGAGAAGGGTGCGATCGATTTCAGCCGCGACTTCTTCGGCAAGGAAACCTTCCTGACCGTGTCCGGCCAGCTGAACGTCGAGGCCTACTGCCTGGCGCTGAGCAAGGTCTACACCTTCGGCCCGACCTTCCGCGCCGAGAACAGCCACACCACCCGCCACCTGGCGGAGTTCTGGATGATCGAGCCGGAAATCGCCTTCGCCGACCTGGCCGAAGATGCGCGCCTGGCCGAAGAGTTCCTGAAGTACCTGTTCCGCGCGGTGCTGAACGAGCGCAGCGACGACCTGGCCTTCATCGCCGAGCGCGTGGACAAGAACGCGATCACCAAGCTGGAAGACTTCATCAACGCACCGTTCGAACGCATCGACTACACCGATGCGGTCAGCCTGCTGCAGAAGTCCGGCAAGAAGTTCGACTTCCCGGTCGAATGGGGCCTGGACCTGCAGACCGAGCACGAGCGCTGGCTGACCGAGGAACACGTCGGCCGCCCGGTGGTGGTGACCAACTATCCGGAGCACATCAAGGCCTTCTACATGCGCCTGAACGACGACGGCAGGACCGTCGCCGCGATGGACGTGCTGGCCCCGGGCATCGGCGAGATCATTGGCGGCAGCCAGCGCGAAGAGCGCCTGGACGTGCTGGACGCGCGCATGGCCCAGTTCGGCCTGGATCGCGAACACTACAGCTGGTACCGCGATTTCCGTCGCTATGGCTCGGTGCCGCACGCCGGCTTCGGCCTGGGCTTCGAGCGCCTGGTGGTGTACGTCTGCGGCCTGTCCAACATCCGCGATGCGATCCCCTACCCGCGCGCCCCGGGCAGCGCGGACTTCTAAGCCCCACACGACCACGGAGGTACTGCCCCATGACCCTGTTCTTCGCCCTCTGTTTCGTCGGCGTTGCAGTGGCCGGGTTCAGTGCCTTCGTGATCTTCTGGCCACTGACCCTGGTGCACGTGCGTGATCGCCATCCGGCGCTCGCCGAGCGCTTCGGCAGTGGCGCCTTCCTCAAGCCCGATGCCCTGGCCTGGCTGCTGCGCCGCGACTATCGCCAGCAGCCGGACCGCTCGCTGTCCGGGCTGGCGACCCCGGCCTGGGTATCGCTGCTGACCCTGCTGGCCGGACTGGGCATGGCCGCCCTGCTCTGGCTGGCCTCGCTCTGGTAACACATCCATGAATGACATCACCGCCTCGCGCGACAGCTGGTGGCTGGCCAGCCTCGGCAACACCCTGATCTGGGCACGCCTGCGCGTGCGCCCGGCCGGCACCGCCGAAGTGCTCGACAGCGATGGCAACACGCTGAGCTATGACAGCGAAGACACCGCCCGTTCGCAGCTGTTCGACGCCGAATTCGTCGAGTACGACGGCCTGGATGAGGAAGACGCACTGGTGCGCGGCTTCAGCCTGCACGAAGTGCTGCCGCCGCAGGCCGACAGTGATGAAGGCCTGCGCGGTCGCATGATCCAGTCGCTGGGCGGGCGCGCCTGACCCTCGCATGTTCACCCCGCGCGCCTTCGCCGAGACCGACCTGCTCTGGCTGGACCGCCTGCTGGCGCGCGATCCGTTCGTCACCGTGCTCACCGCGGGCAGCGATGGCCTGCCGGAGCTGACCCGGATGCCGGTGCTGTACCGGCGTGATGGCGAGCACATCGAGCTGCGCGGGCACTGGGCCCGTGTCAACCCGCAGTCGCGCCACAGTGGCGCGGCCAAGGTGCTGGTCGATGGCCCACATGGCTACGTCTCGGCCAGCTGGTACCCGGACAAGGAGCCCGCCGCGCGGGTGCCAACCTGGAACTACGCTGCGGCGGAACTGCGCGGCCAGCTGCATACCTTCGACGATACCGATGCACTGGCCGAGCTGGTCGGTGCGATCAGCGACCGTTTCGAAGCCAGCGTCGGCCAGGCCTGGCAGTTCGATGCCACGCGCACCGAACATGGCCCGGAGCTGCGCGCCATCATCGGTTTCCGCTTCCAGGTTGAACACGTGCAGCTGAAGCTGAAACTCAGCCAGAACCATCCGGAGGCCAACCAGCAGGCGGTGATCGCTGCACTGGACGCACTGGCCACCCCACCTTCCCAGGAACTGGCGCAGTGGATGCGCTGGCACCGCGAACAGGCCGCCCGCAGCGACTGAACGCAACCGCTTCCCGCGACGACGCAGCCAGAGGGTTGCGGCGAGCCCTCACCCGACGCCAGGGACCCGTACATGATAGACATCCATAAACTGCTGCAGAACAACCGCGACTGGGCCGACCGCATCGAGAAGGAAGATCCGGAATTCTTCCACCAGCTGGCCAAGCAGCAGCACCCCGAGTACCTGTGGATCGGCTGTTCCGATTCGCGCGTGCCGGCCAACCAGATCATCGGCATGGCACCGGGTGAAGTGTTCGTGCACCGCAATGTCGCCAACGTGGTCGCGCACACCGACCTGAACTGCCTGAGCGTGGTGCAGTACGCGGTGGACCAGCTGAAGGTGAAGCACATCCTGGTCGTCGGCCACTACGGCTGCGGCGGCGTGCATGCCTGCCTGCACAACACCCGCGTCGGCCTGGCTGACAACTGGCTGCGCCATGTCGGCGACGTGATGCAGAAGCACATCGGGATCATCGACGCCATCGAGACCGACGAGCTCAAGCACGCCCGCCTGTGCGAACTGAATGTGATCGAGCAGGTCGCCAACCTGTGCCGCTCGACCATCGTGCAGGATGCCTGGGCCCGTGGCCAGAAGCTGATGGTGCACGGCTGGGTCTACAGCCTGAAGGACGGCCGCGTGCGCGAAATGGGCATCGACGTCGGCGCGCCGGAAGAGCTGCAGCCCGCCTACGAAAAGGCGCTGTCCTATGTGCCGCGCAAGGGCAAGCGCGACTGACCTCCAAGGGAAACCGATCATGCTCGCTTCGCCGATCAACCTGCACGCCTGGATCGAAGAACATCGCCACCTGCTGAAGCCGCCGGTGGGCAACAAGATGATCGACAACGGTGACTTCATCGTGATGGTGGTCGGCGGGCCGAATTCGCGCACCGATTACCACTACGACGAAGGCCCGGAGTGGTTCTACCAGCTCGAAGGCGAGATGGTGCTGAAGGTGCAGGAGGATGGCGCGGTGCGCGACATTCCGATCCGCGCCGGCGAGATCTTCCTGCTGCCCGGTAAGATACCGCACTCGCCGCGGCGCCCACCCGGCGGTATTGGCCTGGTGGTCGAGCGCAAGCGCCTGCCGCATGAGCTGGACGGCGTGATCTGGCACTGCGAGCGCTGCAACCACAAGCTGCACGAAGAGTTCTTCCCGCTGCAGAACATCGAAACCGACCTGCCCAAGGTCTTCGCGCGCTACCACGCCAGCCTGGAGCTGCGTACCTGCAGCCAGTGCGGGCATGTGGACCCGCTGCCGGCGCCGGCAGCGGGCTGAGCCATCGACCGGTAGTTGCCCGCCTTGGTGGGCGCTTCGTCACACGTGCGCCAACCAGGGTTGGCGACTACCGGATGATGCCGCGCGGATGGCAGGTTGAGCGCTACCGGGCCATGCCCCAGGCGCTACACTGGCAGCCCCGTTGCAGCCTGTTGCCCGACCATGTCCGACCTGCTCAGCCGCACCCACGCCATTGCCCTGGACGCCGCCGATCCGCTGCGTCCGCTGCGCAACGAATTCCTGATTCCGCGCCATGGTGGTGGCGAGCAGACCTACTTCGTCGGCAACTCGCTGGGCCTGCAGCCGCGCGGCGCACAGGCCGCGGTGCAGGAAGTGATGAAGCAGTGGGGCGAACTGGCCGTGGAAGGCCACTTCACCGGCCCGACGCAATGGCTGTCCTACCACCGCCTGGTGAGCGCGCAGCTGGCCCGTGTGGTCGGTGCACTGCCCAGCGAAGTGGTGGCGATGAACACCCTGAGCGTGAACCTGCACCTGATGATGGTCAGCTTCTACCGGCCGACCGCGCAACGCCCGGTGATCCTGATGGAAGCCGGCGCGTTCCCCACCGATCGCCACGCCGTGGAAGCGCAGATCCGCTTCCATGGCTTCGATCCGGCCGAGTGCCTGGTGGAAGTACAGCCGGACGAAGCCCATGGCACGATCTCGCTCACGGCGATCGAGCAAGCCATCGCCGAGCATGGCCCACGCCTGGCGCTGGTGCTGTGGCCCGGCGTGCAGTACCGCACCGGCCAGGCCTTCGACCTCGATGCGATCACCCGTGCCGCGCGCCTGCACGGTGCGCGCATCGGCTTCGATCTTGCACATTCGGTCGGCAACCTGCCGCTGCGCCTGCACGATGTAGCGCCCGATTTCGCCGTGTGGTGCCACTACAAGTACCTCAACAGTGGACCGGGCGCGGTGGCCGGCGCGTTCGTACATGAGCGGCACCATCGCGACACCACCCTGCCGCGCTTCGCCGGCTGGTGGGGCCATGAGGAAGCCACCCGTTTCCAGATGGCGCCGCAGTTCATCCCGGCCGCTGGCGCCGAAGGCTGGCAGCTGAGCAATCCACCGATCCTCGGCCTGGCGCCGCTGCGTGCGTCGCTGGACCTGTTCGAGCGCGCCGGCATGGACGCCCTGCGCAGCAAATCGGTGGCGCTGACCGGCATGCTGGAAGCGCTGGTGCGCGTACGCCTGTCCAACGTGCTGGACATCATCACGCCGGCCGATCCGCAACGCCGTGGCTGCCAGTTGTCGCTGCGCGTGATCGGTGGCCGCGAGCGCGGTCGTGCGCTGTTCGAGCACCTGCGCGGCATCGGCGTGCTCGGCGACTGGCGCGAGCCGGATGTGATCCGGATTTCGCCCACCCCGCTCTACAACCGCTACCTGGACGTGCACCACTTCGTCGAGGAAGTGGAAGCCTGGGCCGGCCTCTGAGCCCGTCCCTTCCCTACTGCTGGACAGTTCGTTGATCGCACACGCCTCCCGCTCGTTGAGCATTATCGGTGCCGGCCTCGCCGGATCTCTGCTGGCCATCCTGCTGTCACGGCAGGGCTGGCGCATCACCCTGTACGAGCGCCGCGGCGATCCGCGCGTGGCCGACTACGAAAGCGGCCGTTCGATCAACCTGGCGCTGGCCGAGCGCGGGCGCAACGCGCTGCGCCAGGCGGGTGTGGAGGACGAAGTGATGGCGCGCGCGGTGATGATGCGCGGCCGCATGGTGCATCCGCGTGACGGCGAACCGCAGCTGCAGCGCTATGGCCGCGACGACAGCGAAGTGATCTGGTCGATCCATCGCAGCGACCTGAACACCACGCTGCTGGAACTGGCCGAACAGGCCGGCGCCATCGTGCACTTCCATCGCCGCCTGCACACTGTCGACTTCGATGCGGGCTACGCGCGCTTCATCGATGACCGCGACGACAGCCCGCACGACATCCGCTTCGACACCCTGATCGGTGCCGACGGCGCCGGATCGGCCCTGCGCGCGGCAATGAACCGGCGTGCGCCGCTGGGCGAGGACATCGCCTTCCTCGACCACTCCTACAAGGAGCTGGAGATCCCGCCGGCCGCCGACGGCAGCTTCCGCATCGAGCGCAACGCGCTGCACATCTGGCCGCGCGGCCACTACATGTGCATCGCCCTGCCCAACCACGAAGGCACCTTCACCGTCACCCTGTTCCTGCCGAACCAGGGCGATCCGAGTTTCGCCACCGTCAACACCGGCGCGCAGGCCGAAGCGCTGTTCGCGCGTGAGTTTGCCGATACCCTGCCACTGATTCCGAACCTGCGTGCAGACTGGGAACAGCATCCGCCAGGACTGCTCGGCACGCTCACCCTGGAGCGCTGGCACCAGGCCGGCCGCGCCGTGCTGATCGGCGATGCCGCGCATGCGATGGTGCCGTTCCACGGCCAGGGCATGAACTGTGCGTTCGAGGACTGCGTGGCGCTGGCCCGCCACCTGATGGAAGCGGATGATCTGGAAGGCGCGTTCGCCGCGTTCGAAGCCGAGCGCAAGCCGAATGCACGCGCGATCCAGCAGATGGCGCTGGAAAACTACCTGGAAATGCGCGACCGCGTCGCAGATCCTGCGTTCCTGCTGCAGCGCGAACTGGAGCAGGAACTGCAGCGGCGCTGGCCGACCCGCTTCGTGCCGCATTACACGATGGTCACCTTCCTGCACACGCCCTACGCCGAAGCGCTGCGCCGCACCGAGCTGCAGCGCGACATGCTGGCAGCCGCCACCGCCGGCCACGATTCACTGGACAACATCGACTGGGCCGCGCTGGAAACACAGATCCACGCGCAGCTGCCGGTCCTGGAGGGCGCGCACTGATGGCCGACAGCTTCCTGTTCTACGACCTGGAAACCTTCGGCCAGGACCCGCGCCGCACGCGCATCTCGCAGTACGCCGCGATCCGCACCGACGCCGACCTCAACGAGATTGAAACGCCGGTCAGCTTCTTCGTGCGCCCGGCCGACGACCTGTTGCCGTCACCGATGGCGACCCTGGTCACCGGCATCACGCCGCAGCAGGCCATGGCAGAAGGCATCAGCGAAGCCGAGGCCTTCGACCGCATCAACGAACAGCTGTCACGCCCCGGCACCTGCGCACTGGGCTACAACACGCTGCGCTTCGACGACGAGTTCATCCGCTACGGCCTGTTCCGCAACTTCCATGACCCGTACGAACGCGAGTGGCGCAACGGCAATTCGCGCTGGGATCTGCTGGACATGCTGCGGCTGATGCGCGCGATGCGCCCGGACGGCATCCAGTGGCCGCTGCGCGAAGACGGCGCCACCTCGTTCAAGCTTGAACACCTGGCCGAAGCCAACAACGTGCGCGAGGGCGATGCGCACGAAGCACTGTCCGACGTGCGCGCCACCATCGGCATGGCGCGCCTGTTCAAGCAATCGCAGCCGCGCCTGTGGGAGTACGCGCTGAAGCTTCGCGACAAGCGTTTCGTTGGTGGCCTGCTGGACATCGCCGCGTTGAAGCCGGTGCTGCACGTCTCGATGCGCTACCCGGCCAGCCGCCTGTGTGCGGCACCGGTGCTGCCGCTGGCGGTGCACCCGACCATCAACAACCGGGTGATCGTGTTCGACCTCGATGGCGACATCAACGACCTGCTGGAGCTGCCGGCCGAGGTGATCGCACAGCGCCTGTACATGCGTGCCAGCGATCTTCCCGAAGGCGTGGCACGGGTGCCGCTGAAAGAGGTGCATCTGAACAAGGTGCCGGCACTGATCGCCTGGAACCACCTGCGTGCCGACGACCATGAGCGCCTGGGCCTGGACGTGGCGGCCATCGAGGCCAAGGTCGAGCGGCTGCGCCCCTTCGCCGCGCAGCTGGCCGAGAAGGCACGCCAGGTCTACAACCAGCCCCGCGCCGCCACCGTGGCCGACGTCGACGCCTCGCTGTACGACGGCTTCCTCGGCAACGGCGACAAGCCGCTGCTTGCCCTGGCCCGCACCACCGCGCCGGAGCAGCTCACCGCGCTGGAAGGCCGCTTCCGCGACCCGCGCCTGCCCGAGCTGCTGTTCCGCTACCGTGCGCGCAACCATCCCGGCAGCCTCGCACCGGCTGAACGCCAGCGCTGGCAGGATTACCGCCGCCAGCGCCTGCTTGGAGACAGCGGCCTGGGTGAACTCAACCTGCCCCAGTACCAGCAGCAGCTTGATGCACTGGCCGCCGATGCACCCGACGATACGCGGCGCCAGGCCCTGCTGCAGTCGCTGCGCGACTGGGGCCAGCACCTGCAGGAGACGTTGTGAGTACCTATTTCTCGGACGCCAGCTTCAAGTTCCTGCGCAGCCTGGCGCGGCATAACGAAAAGGCGTGGTTCAACGACCACCGCCAGCAGTACGAAGACCACGTGCGGCAACCGTTCCTGCGCCTGCTGGGCGACCTGCAGCCGGCGTTGGCCGAGGTCAGCGACCATTTCCGCGCCGATACCCGCGGCGTCGGTGGCTCGCTGTTCCGCATCCATCGCGACGCACGTTTTTCCAACGACAAATCGCCCTACAAGACCTGGCAGGGTGCGCGCCTGTTCCATGAGCGCCGCCGCGAAGTCGCCGCGCCCTCGTTCTATGTGCACCTGCAGCCGGGTGAAAGCTTCGTCGGCGCCGGCCTGTGGCATCCCGAGCCGGAGACGCAGCGCCGCGTGCGCCACTTCATCCTCGACAACCCGGGCAGCTGGAAGGCCGCCGCGCACGCGCCCGCGCTGCGCAAGCGCTTCGACTTCGAGGAGAGTGAGAAGCTGGTGCGGCCGCCGCGCGGTTTCCCGGCTGATTTCGAGTTCATCGACGACCTCAAGCACCGCAACTGGGTGATGTGGCGCTCGCTGGACGACGCCACCATGACTGGCCCGCGCCTGCTGTCCACGCTGGGCAAGGACCTGGCGGCACTCGGCCCGTTCGTCGACTACCTGTGCGCCGCGCTGGACCTGGAGTTCTGATGTCGCAGGATGTTCCGCTGGCGCGTCAGCGGCGCGTGCTCGGCCGCACCGGCCTGGCCGTTTCACCGATCGGCCTGGGCTGCTCCGGCTTCTGGGGTCATCGTCGCTTCCCGGAGCACGAGGCGGCTGCCGTGGTCGAACATGCGCTCGCCCAGGGAGTGAACCTGCTCGATACCGGCCACAACTATTCCGGTTTCCATGCCGAGCCGCGCCTGGGCCGCATCCTGCGCCCGTTGCTGCAGCAGTACCCGCGCGACGCGCTGGTGATCTCCAGCAAAGGCGGCACGTTGACCGGCCAGGCCGGCATCAGCGGCGCGGAGCAACGCAACTTCTCGCCCGCGGCCATCACCGCCAGCTGTGAGGCCTCGCTGCGCAACCTTGGCCTGGACCATCTGGACATCTACCAGTTGCATGGCGCCAGCGAACACGACATCAACGATGACCTGCTGCTGGCCCTGCGACGCCTGCGCGAACGCGGCCTGATCCGCCACACCGGCATCAACACCCACTCGGCTTCGACGCTGCGCTGGATGATTGCCCATCCCGACGCGTTCGATGTGGTGCTGCTGGACTACAACGCCCTGCAGCAGGACCGCGAACCGCTGATCGACCAGCTGCAGGCAGCGGGCATTGGCGTGCTGGCCGGTACCGTGCTCGCGCAGGGTCACCTGCTGCCCGCGCGTCCGCGCCTGCCACGGCTGGCCGATGCCTGGTACCTGGCGCGCGCCTGGCTGAAACCCAGCAGCCGCCAGCTGATGCGCAGTGCCCGCCAGATGCGGCGCGCCGTGGCCGCGATCCACAGCCAGCCCCCGGCCCGGACCGCCTTCGCCTATGCACTGGGCCATCCCGGCGTGGCCAGCGGCATCCTCGGCACCACCCGTATCCGCAGCCTGGACGACGTACTGGGGACGCGGCTGGAAGCGCTGACCCCGGCCGAGCGGCAACAGCTGGTGGCCGCCTTCGGCGATGGCCGTGGCTCACCCAGTCACTGACGCTTAACCCGCGTTTGCCGCCTTTGCGGCAGTCTGGGAGCCATGAAGAAACTCATCGGCACTCTGATTGCCCTCGTCCTGGCCGTCGCCGCCTGGTGGTTCAGTGGCCCTTACCTGACCGTGCACGGGCTGTCCAAGGCGATCGAGCAGCGCGACACCGCGCGACTGCAACGCTACGTCGATTTCCCGCGCGTGCGCAGCAGCCTGCGTGCGCAGCTCAACGACTACCTGGTGCGCCAGGCCGGCCCGGATGTGGCGGCCAGCCCGTTCGGCGCCCTGCTCTACGGCCTGGGTGACCAGCTCGGCGGCGCCGCGGTGGACACCATGGTGACCCCGACCGGGATCGGCGCGATGCTGCAGGGCCACGTGCTGTGGAAGCGCGGCCGCAATGAGCTGCAGGGCGGCGATGCCTTCGGCCCGACCGAACCGGCGCGGCCGCTGAAGAATGCCGAGCATCGCTTCGAAGCACTGGACCGCTTCGTGGTCGACGTCGACCGCGGCCCCGGCCAGCCGCCACTGAAGGTGGTGCTGGAACCACAGGGCCTGCGCTGGAAGGTGGTGGACCTGCAGTTGGGGATGTCAGGCAGCCCGTGACCGGACCCGTGGCCTGACGGCAATGCCAACCAAGGTTGGCGACTACCAGGGCGCGGCGCTCTGGTAGATGCCCACCTTGGTGGGCATGGATCCAGGACGGTGCCAACCAAGGTTGGCAACTACCTGACCCTACCCCTCGTTGGCGACGCCGTGCGGCACGTGGCCGGCAGCCACGTGTTCACGCGCACTGTCGATGTTGTGCTGCGAATCATCGAAGAAGATGTCGGCACCGAACGCCTGCAGGAACGGGCCCTTGTGGCGGCCACCGAGGAACAGCGCCTCGTCCAGGCGCACGCCCCACTCACGCAGGGTGCGGATCACCCGCTCGTGGGCCGGTGCCGAGCGCGCGGTGACCAGCGCGGTGCGGATCGGTGCGCTTTCGCCGGCCGGGAACACCTCCTGCAGCGTATGCAGAGCCGACAGGAAGCCGCGGAACGGGCCACCGCTGAGCGGTTCGCGGGCGCGTTCGCGCTCGTGGCGGCCGAAGGCTTCCACGCCCTGCTCGCGCGAGATGCGCTCACTCTCGTCGCCGAAGATCACCGCGTCGCCGTCGAAGGCGATGCGCAGCTGCCCGGCCGGTCGACCGGTATCGATCTGGTCGGCCGCTGCCGCTGCGGTCTCGCCCGGCGGCTTGGGCAGGATGGTCGCGGCCGCGATGCCATGGCGCAATGCGCTGCGCACCGATTCCGGGTTGGCCGACAGGAACAGGTCGGTCCCGAACGGCTTCACGTAGGGCCAGGTCGGCTCACCGGCGGTGAATGTCGCACGGATGATGCCCAGACCGTAATGCTGGATCGAATTGAAGATGCGCAGGCCGGTATCGGCCGAGTTGCGCGACAGCAGGATCACCTCGACACGCGGATTCTCCGGGCTGGCGCCCTGGTTCAGCGCCAGCAGCTTGCGCACCACGGGGAAGGCCACGCCGGGCCCGAGGATGTCGTCCTCATGCTGGCGCTGGAATTCGGCGTAAGCCGCCACGCCATCGCTTTCGAACAGCGCATGGCTTTCCTCGAGGTCGAACAGCGCGCGCGAGGTCACCGCAACGGTCAGCAAACGGGGGGAGTTGTCGCCCATCGGTGGGGGTCCTTCAAGCGGTCGGCACGGCCGGCCGCCCATTGTCCTCAAAAAACGAACTGTTCGCTCAGGATCCGGTCTTCCAGGTTGTGCTCCGGGTCGAACAACAGGGTTACGCGGCGGTCCTTCGACTCGCGGATGGTCACTTCGACCACGTCGCGGGTCTCGTGCGAATCGGCGGTCACGCTGACCGGGCGCTTGTAGGGATCGAGCACACGGAAGCGCACTTCGGTGTCGGCCTTGAGGATCGCCCCGCGCCAGCGTCGCGGTCGGTACGGGGCCAGCGGCGTCAACGCGATGGTGTGTGAGCCCAGCGGCAGCACCGGGCCGTGCGCGGAATAGTTGTAGGCAGTGCTGCCGGCCGGGGTGGCCACCAGCACGCCGTCGCCGATCAGCTCGCCCACGCGTTCCTGGCCGTTCAGGTCGATGCCGATATGCGCAGCCTGGCGGGTCTGGCGCAGCAGCGACACGTCGTTGTAGGCCAGCGAACCGGTACTGGTGCCCGACTCGGTCAACGCCACCATTTCCAGCGGGCGCAGGTTGGCCGGCTCGGCGCGGGCAATGCGGGCATGCACGTCATCGTCGCCACGGTACTGGTTCATCAGGAAGCCGACCGTGCCCAGCTTCATGCCGAACACCGGCTTGCCCAGGTGCCCGTGCCGATGCAGGGTCTGCAGCATGAAGCCATCACCGCCGAGCGGGCACAGCACATCGGCCTGCTCGGGCGCGTAGTCGCCATAGCGCGAGACCATCGCCGCGCGGGCCATCTGCGCCGGTTCGGTGGTGCTGGCCAGGAAAGCGATGCGGGGGGAGTCGCTCATCGGTGGATCCGGGGGAAGGCATGAGGGAGAGCATAACCGAGCGCCGGGGGTTGGACCCCGCTGGGCGGATGACCGGCCCGTCCGCCGGGACACGCCGTAAACCCATCCATGGGGGCTCGGTCGCGCCATCCATGGCGCTCACGGTCCCGGCGGACGGGCCGGTCATCCACCTGACAGGTTGCCGACCGGCGTCGGGTCAGTGATCGCAGAAAACAGGCAGAAACAGAACGGCCCCGCTTTCGCGGGGCCGTTCCTCCAACTGCTGCAGATCAGGAGCCCCCCTGAGTCAGGGGGGCGCGCCAACGGCGCGGAGATCTGGGAGCATGGTTGGCGTGGGGCCCACGGTTTGCAGAGCAAACCGTGGGGCGTCAGCGCGAATGCGCTTACGCACCATGCGCAGCCAGCTGGCCCAGGCGCTGCACCGCGACCGAGACGGTCGGGTAGTCCAGGGTCTTCTGCTCGGCCAGTTCGGCCAGCATCGCCAGCGTGAAGCGCAGGCTGTTGTCGTCCCGGCCCATCCACGCCGAGACCTTGGCCTCCGCGCTGCTGCCCTTGGTGCCCAGCACCTGGCCGGCCAGGTTGCGGTGGTTGGCCGCCAGCTCGTCACGCAGCACGCCACGTGCCACGGCGTGCCAACGGCCGTTGACCTCCAGCGCATCAACCTGCTCGAACAGCCACGGCAGCTGCAGGGCGTCGCCCAGGCGGAAGTGGACCTTGGACACGTCCACCGGCTTCAGCTTGCGGGTACGCGCCAGTTCGATGATGTCGAACGCCGGCTCCAGGAAGTGCAGTTCGGCCAGCTGCTGGGCCAGCGCGGACGGCAGGCCCTTTTCCTTCCACTCGGCCACCAGGGCTTCGTAGGTCGGACGCTGCGAATCCGGCAGCACGCCCGAAGCGACGCGGATGTCGTTGAATGGACCCTGGTAGCGGTTGACCGCTTCGGTGATGCCCGGCATCGCGCCCGGGCGCGACAGCAGCCAGCGCACGAACGAACGCTGCAGCTTCCAGATCACTTCCAGCGCGTCGATCTGCACCGACTCCGGCACCTTGCCGTCGAGGGCATCGATCTGCGCCCACAGCGCGCGGGCATCCAGCGTCTCGCGGCTGATGGTGTAGGCCTTGGCGACCTCGGCGATGGAACGGCCGGTGTCTTCCTGCATGCGCATCAGGAAGGTGGCGCCCATGCGGTTGATGGTCTGGTTGGTCACGGCCGTGGCGATGATTTCACGCTTCAGGCGGTGACGCTCCATCGCGTCGGCGTACTTCTTCTGCAGCGGGGTCGGGAAGTAGCGCTGCAGCTCCTTGGACAGGTACGGATCTTCCGGGATGTCCGAATCCAGCAGCTGGGCGAATGCCACCAGCTTGGAATAGGACAGCAGCACCGACAGTTCCGGACGGGTCAGGCCCTGGCCACGCGCCTTGCGCTGCGACAGCTCGGCATCGGACGGCAGGAACTCGATCTGGCGATCGAGCAGGCCCTGCTGTTCCAAGGTGCGGATGAAGTGCTGCTTGGAACCCAGGCGCTTGACCGCCATCCGCTCCATCAGGCTCAGGGCCTGGTTCTGGCGGTAGTTGTCGTTGAGCACCAGCTCGGCGACTTCATCGGTCATCGAGGCCAGCAGCTTGTTGCGCTGCTCGACGGTCAGCTTCTTGGCCCGCACCACATCGTTGAGCAGGATCTTGATGTTGACTTCGTGGTCGGAGGTGTCGACACCGGCCGAGTTGTCGATGAAGTCGGTGTTGAGCAGCACGCCGGCCTGTGCGGCTTCGATACGGCCCAGCTGGGTCATGCCCAGGTTGCCGCCCTCGCCCACCACCTTGCAGCGCAGCTCGCCACCGTTCACGCGCAGGGCGTTGTTGGCGCGGTCGCCGACATCGCTGTGCTGCTCACTGGCGGCCTTGACGTAGGTACCGATGCCGCCGTTCCACAGCAGGTCGACCGGTGCCTTCAGGATCGCGCTCATCAGATCGTTCGGCGACAGCGCCTTGACGTTGTCGTCCAGGCCCAGCGCTTCACGCACCTGCGGGGTGATCTCGATCGACTTCAGGCTGCGCGGATAGATGCCGCCGCCCTTGCTGATCAGCTTGGCATCGTAGTCCGCCCAGCTCGAACGCGGCACGGTGAACAGGCGCTCACGCTCGACGAACGTGGTGGCCGCATCCGGGTTCGGGTCCAGGAAGATGTGGCGGTGGTCGAAGGCTGCAACCAGGCGGATGTGGCGCGACAACAGCATGCCGTTGCCGAACACGTCGCCGGACATGTCGCCGACGCCGACTGCGGTGAAGTCCTGGGTCTGGCTGTCACGGCCCAGCGCACGGAAGTGGCGCTTGACCGACTCCCACGCACCGCGTGCGGTGATGCCCATGCCCTTGTGGTCGTAACCCACCGAACCACCGGAGGCGAACGCATCGCCCATCCAGAAGCCGTGCGCGATGGCCAGGCCGTTGGCGATGTCGGAGAAGGTCGCGGTGCCCTTGTCGGCAGCCACCACCAGGTACGGATCGTCCATGTCGTGGCGCACGACATCCACCGGCGGCACGATCTTGTTGTTGACGATGTTGTCGGTGATGTCCAGCAGGCCCTGGATGAACAGCTTGTAGCAGGCCACGCCGTTGGCGAAGACCGCATCGCGATCACCATTGACCGGCGGGGTCTTGGCGAAGAAGCCGCCCTTCGCGCCAACCGGCACGATGACGGTGTTCTTGACCATCTGCGCCTTGACCAGGCCCAGCACTTCGGTACGGAAGTCTTCGCGACGGTCCGACCAGCGCAGGCCACCACGGGCGACCGCGCCGAAGCGCAGGTGGGTACCTTCCACGCGCGGGCCGTAGACGAAGATTTCGCGGTACGGGCGCGGCTTCGGCAGGTCCGGCACCAGCGCCGAATCGAACTTGAAGCTGATCACGTGGCCGTGCTGGCCGTTGGCATCGGTCTGGTAGTAGCTGGTGCGCAGGGTCGCGTCGATCACGCCCATGAACGAACGCAGGATGCGGTCTTCGTCCAGGCTGGACACACGGTCCATCAGCTTCAACAGCGCATCGCGCGCGGCCTGCATCTGTGCATCGCGGTCACCCTTGCGGGCGTCGACCACGGTCTTGAGCACCTTCAGGGTAGCCTCGTCGCCGGCGGCCAGCACATCGAGGTGGGCCTTCAGCTGCGCCTGGCCAGCCGCGATGTCGTCCTTGCTCTCGTGGCCGGTGGCCGGATCGAAGCGCGCTTCGAACAGTTCCACCAGCAGGCGGGCCAGCAGCGGGTAACGGGCGAAGGTGCCTTCCACATACGCCTGCGAGAACGGCACGCCGGTCTGCAGCAGGTACTTGCAGTAGCCCCGCAGCATGGCGACCTGGCGCCAATGCAGGCCGGCAGCCAGCACCAGCCGGTTGAAGCCGTCGTTCTCGGCATCGCCGTGCCAGACGCGGGCGAAGGTCTCGCCGAAGGCTTCATCGACGCTGGCAGCATCGATCGCGCCGGCGGTCGACTCGACCTCGAAGTCCTGCACGTACACCGGGGCGTTGTCGACCGACAGGCGGTACGGACGCTCGGCAATCACGCGCAGGCCCATGTTTTCCATCATCGGCAGCGCGTCCGACAGCGGAATGTCGTCCAGCTGGCGGTACAGCTTCAGGCGCAGGCCATCGCCGCTTTCGCGCGGCACCGCCTGCAGGCTCAGGCGCAGGTCGTCCGGGCCGGTCAGGGCGTCGAGCTGGCTGACATCGTTGGCGGCAACGGCGGTGCTGTTGTCTTCGATGTAGCCGGCCGGCAGCGCCTTGCCGATGCGGGCGGCGATGCGCAGGCCTTCGGTTTCGCCATGGCGGGTCACCAGCGCTTCGCGCAGGTCGTCCTGCCAGTTGCGCAGCACCTGGGCCAGCTTCTGCTCCAGTTGGGCGGTATCGACGTCGAGCATTTCACCCGGCTTCGGGCGCACGATCAGGTGCACCTGGGCCAGCGGCGATTCGCCCAGCACCACCGAGCTGTCGACGTACTCGCCGTGCAGCGCGTCCTTCAGCATCGCTTCGATGCGCAGGCGCACGTCGGTGTTGAAACGCTCGCGCGGCAGGTAGACCAGTGCGGAAATGAAACGGCTGTACTTGTCACGGCGCAGGAACAGGCGGCTGCGCACGCGCTCCTGCAGGCCCAGCACGCCCATCGCGGTACGGAACAGTTCGTCCTCGCTGGACTGGAACAGCTCTTCGCGCGGCAGGGTTTCCAGGATGTGGCGCAGGGCCTTGCCGCTGTGGCTGGCCGGGGCCAGGCCCGACTGCTTCATCACGTGCTCGTGGCGCTGGCGCACCAGCGGGATTTCCCACGGGCGACGGTTGTAGGCGCTGGAGGTGAACAGGCCGAGGAAGCGCTGCTCGCCGATGATCTTGCCCTTGGCGTCGAATTCCAGCACGCCGATGTAGTCCATGTAGCCGGCGCGGTGCACGCGCGAACGGGCATTGGTCTTGGTCAGGATCAGCGCGTCCTTCAAGCCGGACGTGGCGTTCAGGCCCTGCGCGGCCAGGGTCTTGACCGGACGGGCGGCGGACTTGTCCTTGCCGCGCATCAGGCCCAGGCCGGTGTCGTTCAGCGGTGCCAGCACCTCTTCCTTGCCCTGCTTCTCGACGCGGTATTCGCGGTAGCCGAAGAAGGTGAAGTGGTTGTCGGCGGCCCAGCGCAGGAACTCCTGTGCTTCCTTGCGCGAGGCATCGTCGACCGGCAGCTGGCGCTTGCCCAGGTCGTCGGCCAGCGCCAGCGCCTTGTCCTTCATCGGCTGCCAGTCGCGCACGATCGCACGCACTTCATCCAGCGCCTTGTTGATGGCCTGCTCGATGGCGGCCATGGCTTCGGCCGGCTGACGGTCGATCTCCAGCAGCATCACCGATTCGGCATCACCCTCGCCGACCTTGACCAGCTTGCCGGCCTTGTCGCGGGTGAAGCGCAGTACCGGGTGGCCCAGCACGTGGACGCCCACGCCCTGCTCGGCCAGCGACATGGTGACGGTATCGACAAGGAACGGCATGTCGTCGTTGACGATCTGCAGCACGGTGTGCGGCGATTCCCAACCGTTGGCCTTCGCGGTCGGATTGAACACGCGGACGTTGGCCTTGCCGGCCTTGCGGGCACGGGCGAATTCCAGCGTCTCAGCCGCGAGAGCGGCCCACTCTTCAGCGCTGTGGTGCGGGAACTCGTCCGACTCCATGCGCTTGTAGAAGTCAGTAGCGAAGGCCACTGCTTCGGCCTGTGCGGCCGCGGGGTAGCGCTTGCGCAAGGCCGTGTACACCGGCTCCAGGGAGAAACCAGCGGTCACTGCGACCTCCGACTCTGCTGGTTTGGTCTTGTTTTTCACGGTCTTGGCTGCGGTTTTTTGCGGTTTCATGGCAGAGCGATGCGCTTGCTCAGTTGGGAAAATGAAATTGTAGCCCTACCGCACGAAAAGGCCTTGCTGCAGGACGGAATAAGCAGATTCGGGTTTGCTGCGGTTTAGACGCCTATTCAGTTCGCACCGGTATGGTCGTGGCGTCCGTTTCAGCACTGCAGACAGGATCGGCAAAGCGTGTTACCGGAAGACACACGCGGCGACGCCGATGCGATTCCACAATCCTGAACTGGACGGTATAGTCCACCGCGTGAATCCGGCCTACCTTCCCGTTGCCCTCGACGCACGCGATGAGCGCGTGTTCGACGCCGTGCGCGAACTGCTGGCGCAGCAGGGCATGCAGATGAGCATGGACGCGGTGGCCCAGCAGGCCGGCTGTTCCAAGCAGACCCTCTATTCGCGCTACGGCAACAAGCAGCAACTGCTGCGCCGGGTGATGCAGCGCCATGTCGGCCACGCCACCGGGGCCATGGTCCGTGCACTCCGCACTGACGACCTGCGTGCCAGCCTGCTCCAGTTCGCCACCGACTTCCTGGAGCATTTCAGCCAACCGCATGTAGGACAGGCCTGTCGGCTGATCGCCGCCGACGCGTCCCAGTTTCCCGAAGAGGCGCGTACGCTGTACCGGCATGGCGCCGGCGCGCTGACGCTTCATCTTGCTGAATGGATTGAAACCGTTTGCATGCAGGGCCAGCTACGGCATGACGACCCGCACTTCATGGCCGAGCTGCTGCTGAGCATGATCGCCGGTCAGGATTTCGACAAACAGCGCTTCCATACCCCCCATCGTGATGACGCGCTGCTGCGTCGGCGCTGGGCAGAGTTCTCCGTCGACAGCTTCCTGCGCGCGTTCGCGCCACAGCCGTCGCCGGCCCCGTCTACAAACCAACCCCGGAGTTCCTCCTGATGACCGCCCCACTCCGCACCCTTGCCTTGACGTGCGCCGTTGCTGTCGCTCTGGCCGCCTGCAAGAAGCCGGAACAGCAGACGCCCCCGCCGCCGGAGGTGGGCGTCATCGACGCCAAGCCGCAGACCCTGCCGCTGCAGCGCGAGCTGGTCGGCCGCCTGTCGCCGTTCCGCAGCGCCGACGTGCGCGCGCGTGTTCCGGGCGTGCTGCTCAAGCGCGTCTACCAGGAAGGCTCCCAGGTCAAGCAGGGCCAGACCCTGTTCCTGATCGACCCGGCGCCGCTGCGTGCCTCGCTCAACGCCTCCGAAGCGCAGCTGGCCTCGGCCCGCGCCACCTATGCCAACGCCAAGGTCGCCGCCGACCGTGCGCGCTCGCTGGCCCCGCAGCAGTTCGTCTCCAAGTCCGACCTGGACAACGCCGAGTCGGCCGAGCGCACCGCCCTGGCCGCGGTCAAGCAGGCCGAGGCCGCGTTGACCTCCTCGCGCATCAACCTGGGCTACACCGAAGTGACCGCCCCGATCAGCGGCGTGGCCAACAAGCAGCAGGTCACCGAAGGTGCGCTGGTCGGCCAGGGCGATGTGACCCTGCTGACCACCGTCGACCAGCTCGACCCGCTGTACGTGAACTTCTCGCTGAGCGTCGATGAGCTGACCCAGCTGCGTGCGCAGCAGGCCAAGGGCGCACTGGCCCTGTCCGGCGATGGCAAGGCTACCGTCAGCGTCAAGCTGGCCGACGGCACCACCTACAGCGAGCCGGGCACGCTGGACTTCTCCTCGACCACGGTCGATCCGGCCACCGGCGCGGTCTCGCTGCGCGCGCTGCTGCCGAACCCGCAGCAGATCCTGCTGCCGGGCGCCTTCGTCAGCTTCCAGGCCAACCTGGGCGAGCGCAACAACGCCTACCTGGTGCCGCAGCAGGCGCTGCTGCGCGACACCACCGGCGGTTACGTGATGGTGGTCGGCACCGACGGCAAGGTGGTGCGCAAGAACGTCAAGACCGATGGCGCGCAGAACGGCAACTGGCTGGTCAGCGACGGCCTGGCCGCCGGTGACAAGGTGATCGTGGCCGGCGTGCAGAAGGTCAAGGAAGGTGCACCGGCGGTGGCCAAGCCGTGGACCCCGGGGCAGGACGCCAACGGCAAGCCTGCCGCAGGCGGCGCTGCCCCGGCAGGTGCGGCACCGGCCGCCGGCAAGGCACCGGCCGACGCGGCCAAGCCCGAGCAGGCCGATGCGGCCAAGCCGGCCGCCACCGATTCGAACAAGCAGTAACGGGAACCTTCCGTCATGCCTAAATTTTTCATCGAGCATCCAGTCTTCGCCTGGGTGGTTGCGATCCTGATCTCGCTCAGCGGCGTGATCGCGATCCTCAACCTGGGCGTGGAGTCCTATCCCAACATCGCCCCGCCGCAGGTGACCGTTTCGGCCACCTACCCGGGCGCCAGCGCGGACACCACCGAGAAGTCGGTCACCCAGGTGATCGAGCAGCAGCTGACCGGTATCGATCACCTGCTGTACTTCAGCTCTTCCTCGTCCTCCAACGGCCGGGCGCAGATCACCCTGACCTTCGAGACCGGCACCGATCCGGACATCGCCCAGGTGCAGGTGCAGAACAAGGTATCGCTGGCCACGCCACGACTGCCTTCGGAAGTGACCCAGCAGGGCGTGGTGGTGGCCAAGGCCAACGCCGGCTTCCTGATGGTGGTGGCCCTGCAGTCCGATACACCGACCATCAACCGGGATGCCCTGAACGACATCGTCGGTTCGCGCGTGCTCGACCAGGTCTCGCGTATCCCCGGCGTCGGCAGCACCCAGCAGTTCGGTTCCGAGTACGCCATGAACATCTGGCTGAACCCGGAAAAGATGCAGGGCTACGGCCTGTCGGCCAGCCAGGTGCTGGCGGCGGTGCGCGCACAGAATGTGCAGTTCGCCGCGGGTGCGCTGGGTTCGGACCCGTCGCCGGAAGGCCAGCACTTCACCGCCACGGTCTCGGCCGAAGGCCGCTTCAGTTCGCCGCAGGAGTTCGAGAACATCATCCTGCGCGCCAACGCTGACGGCTCGCGCGTGCTGTTGAAGGACATCGCCCGCGTCGCCTTCGGTGCCAACAACTACGGCTTCGATACCCAGTACAACGGCAAGCCGACCGGCGCCTTCGCCATCCAGCTGCTGCCGGGCGCCAACGCCCTGAACGTGGCCGAAGCGGTGCGCGGCAAGATGGACGAGCTGCAGCCCAGCTTCCCGTCCGGCGTGACCTGGTTCTCGCCGTACGACAGCACCACCTTCGTCAAGATTTCGATCCAGGAAGTGGTCAAGACCCTGTTCGAAGCGGTGTTGCTGGTGTTCCTGGTGATGCTGATCTTCCTGCAGAACTTCCGCGCCACCCTGATCCCGACCCTGGTCATCCCGGTGGCCCTGCTCGGCACGTTCCTGGGCATGTGGATGATCGGCTTCACGATCAACCAGCTGACCCTGTTCGCGATGGTGCTGGCGATCGGCATCGTGGTCGACGACGCCATCGTGGTGATCGAGAACGTCGAGCGCATCATGTCCGAGGAAGGCCTGGCGCCGAAGCCGGCCACGCAGAAGGCGATGACCCAGATCACCGGCGCGGTGGTGGCAATCACTGTCGTGCTGGCCGCGGTGTTCATCCCGTCCGCCCTGCAGGGCGGTGCGGCCGGCGAGATCTACAAGCAGTTCGCGCTGACCATCGCCATCTCGATGGCGTTCTCGGCGTTCCTGGCCCTGGGCTTCACCCCGGCGCTGTGCGCGACCTTCCTCAAGCCGACGCACAACGACAACCCGAACATCATCTACCGCACCTTCAACAAGTACTACGACAAGATCAGCCACACCTATGTGGGCCACATCACCTCGGCGGTGCGCCACGCGCCGCGCTGGATGATCCTGTTCGTGGTGCTGACCGCGCTGTGCGGCTTCCTGTTCACCCGCATGCCGGGCAGCTTCCTGCCGGAAGAGGACCAGGGCTACGCGCTGGCGATCGTGCAGCTGCCGCCGGGCTCGACCAAGGGCCAGACCAACGAAGTGTTCGCGCAGATGCGTGGCATCCTGGAAAAGCAGGATGGCTATGAAGGCATGCTGCAGGTGGCCGGCTTCAGCTTCGTCGGTTCCGGCGAGAACGTCGGCATGGGCTTCATCCGCCTGAAGCCGTGGGAGGAACGCAAGTTCACCGCGCCGGAGTTCATCCAGAACATGAACGGCGCGTTCTACGGCATCAAGGAAGCGCAGATCTTCGTGGTCAACCTGCCCACCGTGCAGGGCCTCGGCCAGTTCGGCGGCTTCGACATGTGGCTGCAGGACCGCAGTGGTGCCGGCTACGAACAGCTGACCCAGGCGCGCAACATCCTGCTCGGCAAGGCCGCGCAGAAGCCCGAAGCACTGGTCGGCGTGCGCCCGAACGGGCTGGAAAACGCCCCGCAGCTGCAGCTGCACGTGGACCGCGTGCAGGCGCAGTCGATGGGCATGTCGGTGTCGGACGTGTACAGCACCATCCAGCTGATGCTGGCCCCGGTGTACGTCAACGACTTCTTCTACGAGGGCCGCATCAAGCGCGTGACGATGCAGGCCGATGGCCCGTACCGCACGGGCCAGGAGTCGCTGAAGAGCTTCTACAGCCCGTCCAGCCTGACCACCAATGCCGATGGCACCAACGCGATGATCCCGCTCAACACGGTGGTCAAGTCCGAATGGGTGTCGGCATCGCCGTCGCTGAGCCGCTACAACGGCTACTCGGCGATCAACATCGTCGGTTCGCAGGCCCCGGGCACCAGTTCGGGTGAAGCGATGCAGACCATGGAGGCGATCGTCAACGACGACCTGCCGGCCGGCTTCGGCTACGACTGGTCCGGCATGTCCTACCAGGAAATCCTGGCCGGCAACGCCGCCACCCTGCTGCTGGTGCTGTCGATCGTCGTGGTGTTCCTGTGCCTTGCGGCGCTGTACGAAAGCTGGTCGATTCCGGTGGCGGTGCTGCTGGTGGTGCCGCTGGGCGTGCTCGGTGCACTGGGCCTGTCGATGCTGCGCGGCCTGCCCAACGATCTGTTCTTCAAGATCGGCCTGATCACCGTGATCGGCCTGGCGGCGAAGAACGCGATCCTGATCGTGGAGTTCGCGGTGGAGCAGCGTGCGGCGGGCAAGAACCTGCGCGATGCCACCATCGAGGCGGCCCGCCTGCGTTTCCGCCCGATCCTGATGACATCGTTCGCGTTCATCATGGGCGTGATCCCGATGGCGATCTCCACCGGCGCCGGCGCCAACTCCCGCCACGCCATCGGTACCGGCGTGATCGGCGGCATGCTGTTCGCCACCCTGCTCGGCCTGCTGATGATCCCGGTGTTCTTCGTGGTCGTGCGCCGCATGCTGGGCGACAAGCTGGATGAACCCTCCAGGGAGTTCATGGAACGCCAGCGCGACGCCGAAAGTGCCCACCGCCCGGATCGTTGATCCGGCGCTGGGTTGAAACGAAAAGGCCCCGGAGCGATCCGGGGCCTTTTCTGTTGCCTGCTCCGACGTGCCGGAGCGGATGTTGGCCAACCGCGGATGTCGCCTCCGGCAGCCAGGCGACCGGACCGATCCACGCAGCGGAAGATGCGCATCGCAATCGCCTTGCGATGCAGAGCCACATACGCCCCCACGTGTCGCACTTCGTCAGTCACGCCACGACTGGGCGAACCGTCACAACCTCCTGCGAAACCGCGGCTTAACAAAGGGCTTCTACCACAGCTACATCAGGCAGGATTCCATGCGTCGTTCGCTTTTCCCAAGAACCTTACAGCTTCTCGCATTGCTGGGGCTGAGCGCGTTGATCTCACCCGTGGCACATGCTGCAGGCGTGCTGATCTGCGACAACTGCGCGGACCCACGCGCGCTCGCGCTCACATCCGGCACGGGTCTGACCATCGTCGCGGATTTCAGCCAACGCAGGCTTCACGGCTACGAAGTGGAGTACGACCGCGAACTTCACAGATACCGGGCAGTCCAGACACGGGTGCCGGATCCGATCATCGCGTCGTTCAACCGCATCATGGGGATGCTTGACCGGCGCGGCATCCGCGCCGGCCAGAGGGGGCACAGTTCGAAATCCACCCCGATGACCCGGCAGCGGCCAATGGCATCACCTTTCCAGAAGAATTCAAAAGCCACAACGCGCATGACATCGCGCAGATGGCAACCGCCCGCTTCCGGCTTGAGGCCCAGATCGGCGAGGCGTTCGCCGGTGCGACCACCCACTCGACGGCCTGGAACAGCATGGCGACGTTTCTCTCGTCCATTGGCCTGAGTTTCGTCAGCAAGGCGCTGGGCATCGATGGAGCGATATATGTCATCACATGGCGGGATGGCTCACAGACCACCCTCCTCATCCGTCCCGACTCGGTCAGGGAAGCGAGGTATGTACAAGGGGGAAGCAGGGATGCACAGGGCAACCGCATTGCCGATGGCGCTGCCAGCGATCCGGACACCGCACAGGGCTTCGCGGGTGTCTATCAGTTTGAAGACGGGGAAGCGATGCAGCGCTGGATCGATACCGCTCGACTGTACGGTGTAACCGTTGTCGAAGGCAGCGGCATCGCAGGCCAGATGGATTGCCGCTGGGACGGGCGGACGTTGACCTGCGAAGGCAGCTGAATGGGAAGCACACCCGGAGGCAAGGCCCCGGAACGCTCCGGGGCCCTGCCTGCCACGTGGAAGAGGCCAACCCGGGTGGGCGCTCTTCAATCCACGCCAGCCAGTGTCGGCAACTACCGCAGCCCGGTCTCGTTGCGGGCAATCACCAGGCGCTGGATTTCCGAGGTGCCTTCATAGATCTCGGTGATCTTGGCATCGCGGAAGTAACGCTCCAGCGGCATTTCCTTCGAATAGCCCATGCCGCCATGGATCTGCACCGCCTGGTGGGTGATCCACATCGCCGCTTCCGACGCGGTCAGCTTGGCCACCGCCGCTTCGGTGCTGAAGCGCTTGCCCTGGCCCTTCACCCATGCCGCGCGCAGCGTCAGCAGCAGGGCTGCATCCAGCTTGCACTTCATGTCGGCGATTTTGGCCTGGGTCATCTGGAAAGTACCGATGGCCGCGCCAAAGGCCTTGCGCTCCTTCACGTATTCCAGGGTCGCTTCATAGGCGGCCCGTGCGATGCCGATGGCCTGCGAGGCAATGCCGATGCGGCCGGCGTCGAGCACGCTCATGGCGATCTTGAAGCCCTCGCCCTCCTGGCCCAGCACATCTTCTGCCGCGGCCACGTAGTCGTTGAACTCGATCTCGCAGGTGGCCGAGGCACGGATGCCCAGCTTCGGTTCGGTCTTGCCACGACCGAAGCCGGCCTTGTCGGTATCGATGATGAAGGCGGTGATGCCACGCGCGCCCTTGTCCGGCTCGCTCATCGCGAACAGCACGATGTACCTGGCCACCGGGCCGGAGGTGATCCAGCTCTTCTTGCCGTTGATGACGAAGCTGCCATCGGCCTGCTTCACCGCGCGACAACGCATTGCGGTCGCGTCCGAGCCCGACTGAGGCTCGGTCAGCGCGAACGCACCGATGGCCTCGCCTTCGGCGATCGCACGCACGTAGGTCTGCTTCTGCGCCTCGGTACCATGGGTGAGGATGCCGTTGCAGAACAGCGAATTGTTGACCGACATGATGGTCGAGTGGGCGGCGTCGGCGGCGGCGACCTCCACCATCGCCAGCACGTACGCAACCGGGTCCATGCCCGCACCGCCGTATTCGGTCGGCACTTCGATGCCCATCAGGCCGTTCTCGCCGAGCAGGCGGATGTTGTCCAGCGGGAACTCGCCGGTACGGTCGTGATGCTCCGCGCTCGGGGCAATCTTCTCCTGCGCGATGCGCCGCGCCACGTCCTGCAGCATCAACTGTTCTTCAGTAAAGCTGAAATCCACAACACCCTCCCGGGTACATGAAGTTATGGGCCGCGCACGGCGCACCCAGGTCCCTCGATTGTACCGGGGCGCGGTCGCATCCGTACGCCAGCGACTTGACCGCGACAGTCCCTCTCAGCGAATATATCTCTATATCGCGATAGGTAGATATTTATGGATCTTGAAGACTGGTCGACCCGCCTGAAGGTGTTCGCCGATGCGACCCGCGTGCGCCTGCTGGCGCTGCTGGAGCAGGAAGAGCTGACCGTGGCCGAGCTGTCGGCGATCACCCGCCTGGCGCAGCCGCGCGTGTCCACGCACCTGGCACGCCTGAAGGAAGCCGGCCTGGTCCGCGACCGCCGCGCGGGCGTGTCGGCCTATTACCGCTTCGACGAGGCCCAGCTGGACCCGGCGCAGCGCGCATTGTGGCACGCCTTGAGCAACGGAAGCGATGACCCGCTGCTGCGCCAGGATGCCGAACGCGTGGCTGCGGTGCTGGCCCACCGCGCTGCCGACCAGAACTGGGCCGACAGCGTGGCCGGCGACATGGAACGCCACTACTCCCCGGGACGCACCTGGGAAGCACTGGCCCGGACCGCGCTGCCGCTGCTGGAGACCGGCGACGTACTGGATATCGCGTCCGGCGACGGCGTACTGGCCGAACTCGTCGCCCCCCACGCCAAGCGCTACATCTGCATCGACACCAGCGCGCGGGTGGTGGCCGCGGCCAGCGAGCGCCTGCGCCGCCTGCCCAACGTGGAAGTGCGCGAGGGTGACATGCATGCCCTGCCGTTCAAGGATGGCAGCTTCGACCTGGTGGTGCTGATGCATGCGCTGACCTACGCCAGCAAGCCGGCGCAAGCGGTCACCGAGGCCGCACGCGTGCTGCGCTCCGGCGGCCGCCTTCTGCTGTGCAGCCTGGCCCGCCACGAGCACAAGGCGGCGGTGGAGGCCTACGGCCACGTCAACCTCGGCTTCAGCGACAAGGAGCTGCGCAGGTTCGTCGACAAGGCCGGCCTGCAGGTGTCCAGCCTGGAAACAGTCACCCGCGAGAAGCGTCCGCCGCACTTCGAAGTGATTTCGCTGATCGCCAACAAGCCCTGAGCTGGAGACCGCATGTCCGCCCTGCCCTGGTTGCATCCTGATCGTGCCAATGCCCTGCTTGACGCGCTGCGCGAGCGGATCCTGATCATCGACGGTGCAATGGGCACAATGATCCAGCGCCACGGCCTGCAGGAAGACGATTACCGTGGCGAGCGTTTCGCGGGTGGCTACGACCATGCCCATGGCCCCGGCTGCGACCACGGCCCGCCGGAAGGCCATGACCTGAAGGGCAACAACGACCTGCTGCTGCTGACCCGGCCGCAGGTCATCGCCGACATCCACACGGCCTACCTCGAAGCCGGTGCGGACCTGGTCGAGACCAATACGTTCAACGCAACTTCGGTCAGCCAGGCCGACTATCACCTGCAACACCTGGTGTACGAGCTGAACAAAGCGGGGGCCGCCGTGGCACGCGCGTGCTGCGATGCGGTCGAAGCCACCACGCCGGACAAGCCACGCTTCGTCATCGGGGTGATCGGCCCGACCAGCCGTACCGCTTCGATCAGCCCCGACGTCAACGACCCGGGCTTCCGCAACACCAGCTTCGACGAACTGCGCGACACCTACCGCGAAGCCATCGAGGGCCTGATCGACGGCGGCGCCGATACCCTGATGGTCGAAACCATCTTCGACACGCTCAATGCCAAGGCCGCGCTGTACGCGCTGGAGGAGGCCTTCGATGCGCGTGGCGCACGCCTGCCGGTGATGATTTCCGGCACCATCACCGATGCATCGGGACGCACCCTGTCCGGGCAGACCGCCGAGGCCTTCCATGCGTCGCTGGCGCATGCGCGGCCGCTGTCGATCGGGCTGAACTGCGCATTGGGCGCCGCAGCGATGCGACCACACGTGGAAACCCTTTCGCAGGTTGCCGGCTGCCATGTCAGCGCCCACCCCAATGCCGGCCTGCCCAATGCCTTCGGCGAGTACGACGAAACACCCGAAGAGATGGCGGCCACCCTGCGTGGCTTCGCCGAGGATGGCCTGTTGAACCTGGTCGGCGGCTGCTGCGGCTCCACCCCCGACCACATCCGCGCCATTGCCGAGGCGGTCGCCGGCCTGCCGCCTCGCGCCCTGCCCGGCAACCCGGAGCAGCAGGCCGCATGAGCACCCCATCGTATACCCGCCTGTCCGGCCTGGAACCGCTGGTCATCACCCCGGACCTGCTGTTCATCAACGTCGGTGAGCGCACCAACGTCACCGGCAGCGCGCAGTTCCGCAAGCTCATCAAGGAAGGCCGCTACGAGGAAGCCGTGGATGTGGCCCGCCAGCAGGTGGCCAGCGGCGCGCAGATCCTCGACGTCAACATGGACGAGGGCCTGATCGATTCGGAAGCGGCGATGACCCGCTACCTCAACCTGATCATGTCCGAGCCGGACATCGCGCGTATTCCGGTGATGGTCGACTCGTCCAAGTGGAGCGTGATCGAGGCCGGGCTGAAGTGCCTGCAGGGCAAGAGCGTGGTCAATTCGATCTCGCTGAAGGAAGGCGAGGCGCAATTCCGCGAACACGCACGCAAGGTGCTGCGCTACGGCGCCGCCGCAGTGGTGATGGCCTTCGACGAAAGCGGCCAGGCCGATACCTGCGCACGCAAGGTCGAGATCTGTACCCGCGCCTACCGCATGCTGGTCGACGAGATCGGCTTCCCGCCACAGGACATCATCTTCGACCCGAACATCTTCGCCGTCGCCACCGGCATCGAAGAGCATGACAACTATGCGGTCGACTTCATCGAGGCCACCCGCATCATCAAGCGGACGCTGCCGCACTGCCATGTTTCCGGCGGCGTCTCCAACGTGTCCTTCTCGTTCCGTGGCAACGAGACGGTACGCCAGGCGATCCATTCGGTGTTCCTGTACCACGCGATCGCCGCCGGCATGGACATGGGAATCGTCAACGCCGGTGCGATGCCGATCTACGATGAGCTGGAGCCGGAGCTGCGCGAGCGCGTCGAGGACGTGATCCTCAACCGCCGCAGCGACGCCACCGAGCGCCTGCTGGAGATCGCCGAGCGCTACAAGGGCAGGAAGGGCGCGGCGAAAACCGAAGACCTGGCCTGGCGCGGGAAGCCGGTCGCGCAGCGACTGGCGCATGCGCTGGTGCACGGCCTCGATGCGTACGTCGAAGAAGACACCGAGCTGGCCCGGCAAGCCTCCAGCCGGCCGCTGGACGTGATCGAAGGGCCGCTGATGGATGGCATGAACATCGTCGGTGACCTGTTCGGCGCCGGCAAGATGTTCCTGCCACAGGTGGTGAAGTCCGCACGCGTGATGAAGAAGGCGGTGGCTTACCTGCTGCCTTACATCGAGGCCGAGAAGGCACGCAGCGGCGATTCGGCCAAGAGCAATGGCCGCATCATCATGGCCACGGTGAAAGGCGATGTGCACGACATCGGCAAGAACATCGTCGGCGTGGTCCTGGCCTGCAACAATTTCGAGGTGATCGATCTGGGCGTGATGGTACCGGCGCAGAAGATCCTCGATGCCGCACGCGAGCATCATGCCGATATCATCGGCCTGTCCGGGCTGATCACCCCCTCGCTGGAAGAGATGAGCCACGTCGCACGCGAGATGCAGCGCCAGGGCTTCGACCTGCCGCTGCTGATCGGTGGCGCCACTACGTCACGTGCGCACACTGCGCTGAAGATCGACCCACACTACCAGGCCCCCACGATCTGGGTGAAGGACGCCTCACGCGCGGTCGGCGTTGCGCAGTCGCTGATCTCGCGTGACCTGCGCGACGCATTCGTCGCCGCCAATGAGGCCGACTACGCCGAGATCCGCGCGCGCCACCGCAACCGTGGCGATGCCAAGCGCCTGGTTTCGCTGGAACACGCGCGCGGGCAGAAGTTCCAGGGCGGCTGGGAGACCTACACGCCGCCTGCGCCCAACCAGCCCGGGCTGCATGTGTTCGACGACTATCCGCTCGCGGAGCTGGTCGACTACATCGACTGGACACCGTTCTTCCAGGCCTGGGAACTGGCCGGCAAGTTCCCGGCCATCCTCACCGACGAAATCGTCGGAGCCCAGGCCAGCGACCTGTACCAGGACGCCCGCGCGATGCTCACCCGCATCGTCGACGAAAGGTGGCTGACCGCCAAGGCGGTGTTCGGGCTGTGGCCGGCCAACAGCATCGGCGACGACGTGCGCGTGCAGCACCCGCAGGGCGAAACCACCCTGCACTTCCTGCGTCAGCAGGTGGACAAGCCGGCCGAGCGCCCGGACTTCTGCCTCGCCGATTTCATTGCCCCGGCCGACAGCGGCAAGCAGGACTGGATCGGCGCATTCGCGGTCACCGCCGGCATCGGCATCGACGCCCACGTGGCGCGCTTCGAGGCCGAGCATGACGACTACAACGCGATCCTGCTGAAGGCGCTGGCCGACCGCTTCGCCGAGGCCCTGGCCGAGCGCCTGCATCAGCGCGTGCGTACCGGATTCTGGGGATACGACCACGCCGAGGCGCTGGGCAACGAAGCCCTGATCGACGAGCAGTACCGCGGCATCCGTCCGGCGCCCGGTTATCCGGCCTGCCCCGAGCACAGCGAGAAACGCCGGCTGTTCGACCTGCTGCAGGCCGAGGCAAACGCCGGCATGGAACTGACCGAGAGCTTCGCGATGCTGCCCACCGCCGCTGTATCCGGCTACTACTTCAGCCATCCGCAGAGCCAGTACTTCGTGGTCGGCCGGCTCAGCCGCGAACAGGTCGGCGACTACGCCCGGCGCAAGGGCGTGGACCGCGCCCAGGCCGAACGCTGGCTGGCCTCCAACCTCGACTACGATCCCGAATGACACACAAAGGGGACGGAGGGGATTAAGTCGTTTGTGGCACAAGCGACTTAATCCCCTCCGTCCCCTTTTTGCTTCATCATTCCGCGATGACCGTTCCCGTTGCCCGTCTCTCCAGCTTCTACCTGTTCTACTACGCGGCGCTCGGCGCGTTCACTCCGTACTGGAGCCTGTTCCTGACCGCGCGCGGCATGAGCGTGACCGCGATCAGCGTGATGATGGGGCTGTGGTATGCCACCCGTGTGGTCGCGCCCAGCACCTGGACCTCGCTGGCAGCGGCTTCGCCACGGCCGATCCGCCTGCTGCGCATTGGCTGCGTACTGACCCTGCTCAGCTTTGCCGCCTTCCTGCTGCCCTTGCCACAGCCGTGGATGTACCCGGCGATGGTGGTGTTCTGCTTCTTCTACAACGCGGTGATGCCGCAGTTCGAATCGATCACCCTCACCCACCTCGGCAGCGACAGCCATCGCTACGGGCTGATCCGGGTCTGGGGATCGCTCGGTTTCATCGCCATCGTCACCCTGTTCGGCTGGCTGATCGAAGGTGACGGCTCGGCCAGCCGTGCCGGGCTGCTGCCCTGGATGATGCTGCCGCTGTTCGTCCTGCTGGTGGCGTCGGCCTTCAACAACCAGTACGCGCGCGGCATCGGCAAGGCCGAGGGGGACGCCAGCGGCTTCTGGCAGATCGTGCGGCGCCCGCCGGTGCTGGCGTTCTTCCTGGCCGCGTTCATGGAGCAGCTGTCATTCGGCCCGTACTACACGTTCTTCTCGGTCTACATGGACCATCACGGCTACCGCACGTCCATGCTCGGCCTGTTGTGGACCGTCGGCGTGGTGTTCGAAGTCGGCGTGTTCTTCACCATCGGCCGCTTCTTCCGTCGCTATGACGCCAGCTGGATGCTGCTGATCGCCCTGGTCAGCTCCTGCCTGCGCTGGGCCGTCACCGCGCTGTTCCCGGAAAACCTGCCGGTGATGCTGGTCGCGCAGAGCGCGCACGCGCTGGGCTTTGCTGCCTTCTTCGCGGCGGCGATGCAGATGCTGGCGACCTACTTCCCGGGCCGCCTCAATGGCCATGGCCAGGGCCTGCTGTACGGCTTCTCGTCCGGTGTCGGCGGCGTGCTGGGCGCGCTCATCGCCGGCCAGCTGTGGAAGATCGACGACGGTCGCACCGCCTTCCTCGCCGGCAGTGGCTTCGCCCTGGTCGGTGCGCTGCTGTGCTTCTTCGCACTGAGCTTGCCGCTGATCCGCGCGCGCCGCAGCGCTGTGCAAGGTCCGTAACGAAAACGCCGGGCAATGCCCGGCGTTTTCGTCATCCTGCAGTTCCGCTTACCAGACCAGATCGTCCGGCACCTGGTACTGCGGATCCGCGTACGGATCTTCCTCGGCCGGCGCATTCGGATCGACCTTCAGCGCAACCGACGCGGCGAACACCGCTTCGGACTGTGCCAGCACCTCGGCGGTCACCAGCAGGTAACGGCCATTGAGCTGCACCACGCCCAGCTCACCGGCATTGAGTGCGGTCAGCTGTTCGGCGGTGACGTAAATGCGCTTGATCTTGCCGCCATACGGGAAGTGGCGGGCAATGTCCGCCGCTTCGGCATTGAGGCTCTTGTCCTTCAGCAGTTCTTCCAGCTTTGCCTTCGCCTCGCGGCGGACGCGTGCTTCTTCCTGCTTCAGGCGCTCGGTCTCGATGCGCTCTTCCTTTTCCTTCTGCGCACGGATGGCGTAGGCCTTGGCCAGGTCCATCTCTTCGGCGCTGCGCGGCTTGCGCGGGCCCTGCTGGCCGGGGCCACGCGACGGGCCGGGCTTGCCGGCGCCGCCATGACCATGGCCACGACGCTCGTTGGGCTTGTGTTCGCCCTTGCCAGCGCCCTGCGGCTTTCCATTGCCATTGCCACCCTTGCCCTGCGGGCGGCCATCGCGGCGGGGGCCATCATTCTTGCGCTCGGGCTTGGGTGCGGGCTTGAAGCCCAGACCCATCAGCTGGTCGCGGAGGGTATCGCTCATAGGGTTCGGATCAGTAGTGCGGCGGCGGCGGTTCGCTCGCCGGATCGGAAGAGTTCAGTGCGTTGCGGACCTTGCCCAGGTCTTCCAGCAGCACGCGCAACACATCGGCGTTGCGCATGCCCTGCATGCGGGCATCGGCCAGTGCATCGCTCAGTTCGGCCAGCGCCTGTTCCTGGAAGGACACACGCATTTCCAGCTCGACCAGGCGCGCTTCCAGCGCCTGCTCGCGTTCGGTTGGCAGCAGATCAGACATGCAGCGAGCGCCCCCGGCCGATGCCGTAGTAGGCCAGGCCTGCCGCTTCCACTTCAGCCGGGTCATACAGGTTGCGCCCGTCGAACACCGCCGCATCCTTCAACTGCTCGCGCAGCTTCTGGAAATCGGGGCTGCGGAACTGCTTCCACTCGGTCACCACGACCAGCGCGTCGGCCCCCTGCAGCGCGTCATCGGCACTGTTGCAGAACACCAGGTCATCGCGCTCGCCGAAGATCCGCTGCGATTCATGCATGGCTTCGGGGTCGTAGGCACGCACCGTGGCGCCCCCTTCCCAGAGCTGTGCCAGCAGGCGGCGGCTGGATGCCTCGCGCATGTCGTCGGTATTCGGCTTGAAGGCCAGGCCCCACACGGCAAAGGTCTTGCCGCGCACACCTTCATCCTCGCCCCTGTCGTAGTGACGCTGGATGAGGGCGAACAGATGCCCCTTCTGCGATTCGTTGACCGCCTCCACCGCGTTCAGCAGCTTCGGCTCCAGGCCATGCTGCTGGGCGGTGCGGGCCAGCGCCTGCACGTCCTTCGGGAAGCACGAGCCGCCATAACCGGCGCCCGGGTAGATGAAGTGCCAGCCGATGCGCGGGTCCGAACCGATGCCCTGGCGGACCTGTTCGACGTCGGCACCGACGCGTTCGGCGATGTTGGCGATCTCGTTCATGAACGAAATCTTGGTCGCCAGCATCGCGTTCGCCGCGTACTTGGTCAGCTCGGCCGAACGCACGTCCATTTCCACCACGCGGTCGTGGTTGCGGTTGAACGGCGCATACAGGCGACGCATCACCGCCACCGACTCTTCGCTGGTCGCACCGATGATGATGCGATCCGGGCGCATGCAGTCGGCGACTGCGTCGCCTTCCTTCAGGAATTCCGGATTGGACACCACGTCGAAGGTGATGTCCGCGCCACGTGCGGCCAGTTCCTCGGCAATGGCGGCACGCACCTTGTCGGCCGTGCCGACCGGCACCGTCGACTTGTTGACCACCACGGTCGGCACACTCATGTGCCGGCCGATGGTCCGGGCCACGGCCAGCACGTACTGCAGGTCCGCGCTGCCATCCTCGTCCGGCGGGGTGCCCACCGCGATGAACACCACCTGGCCATGCTCGATGGCGGCCGCGGCATCGGTGGTGAACGCCAGCCGCGACGCGGCATGGTTGGCCTTCACCATCGGCTCCAGACCCGGCTCATAGATCGGGATGATGCCCCGGTTGAGGCCATCGACCTTGGCCTGGTCGATGTCGACGCAGACCACCTGATGACCAACGTCGGCCAGGCAGGTGCCGGTCACCAGCCCTACATAACCGGTACCGAAAATCGCAACGCGCATGTCCGTGCAGGCTCCGTGGTCGCTTACGGCAGGACGCCCAGCAGCTCGACGTCGAACGTCAGAGTCGCGTTCGGGCCGATCGGGCCACCCGGGGTGCCGTTCTCGCCGTAGGCCAGGTTGCCCGGGATCCAGAAGCGGTACTTCGAGCCCACCGGCATCAGCGCGACGCCTTCGGTCCAGCCCTTGATCACCTGGTCCAGACCGAACTCGGCCGGCTGGCGGCCGTAGGAGCTGTCGAACACGGTGCCGTTGAGCAGCTTGCCTTCGTAGTTCACGCGCACCTTGCTGCTCGGCAGCGGACGCTCGCCGCTACCCGGGCGGATGATCTGGTACTGCAGGCCCGACGCGGTGGTCACCACGCCCGGCTGGGTCTTGTTCTTGGCCAGGAAGGCATTGCCTTCTTCGCGGTTGGTCTGCGCGGCCGCGGCAGCCTTGGCCTGCATTTCAGCCTGCTTGCTGCCCATGAAGGCCTGGATGGTGGCGGTCGCGTCAGCTTCCGTCATCTTGGGCTGGCCCTTGCTCAGACCGGTGCTGATCGCGTCAAACAGCGAGGCGACGTCGATGTCGTCCTTCAGCTGCGCCAGCGACGGACCGACCGAGTACGAACCGATCATCTGCGACACCTTGACGCGATCGACCTTCGGCGGCTGCGAACCCGGCGCAACGCCCGGTACCTGCTGGCCACTGCGGGCCATCACGACCTGGCGCAGGGCGGCATCGGTGGCCTTGGCCTGTTCCTGGGTGATCTGCGGCTGCAGGCCTTCGAACGAACGCTCCACCGCGGTACGCAGGGCGGCAACGTCGATCTCATCGGCAATCGGGGTGAACGACTTGGCCACATCCAGGCCGATGGCGTAGCCGAGCTTCTGCTTGGGGGAATTCAAGGTTGCGGTCTCCTTGGCGGCTGCGGGGGCAGCCGGTTGTTGCGACAGAGCGACACCCGAAGTGCCCATCGCCAGAATCAGAACCGACGCCGCGGCGCCGCGCATTCCCATCTTCATTCGCTGCATTCCTGGAAGTGTCTGGGCGCCGACGTCGGCGCGAAAAGAAACATTGTCGCACGCATGCCGGAGATGTCGAGGCATGCGTGCCGGATATCAATGCGTGGCCGCTGCGGCCAGTGCCTTGTCGATGGCTGCGGTCAGCTGCGGATCGTCCGGCGTGACCTTGCTGGCGAACTGGGCGATGACCTTGCCATCGCGGCCGACCAGGTATTTGTGGAAGTTCCAGCCCGGCGCGACGCCGGTTGCAGCGGTCAGCCGCTGGTACAGCGGCGTGGCCTCGGCCCCGACCACGTGCACCTTCTCGAACATCGGGAACTTGACGCCATAGGTAAGCGTGCAGAAATCCTGGATCTGCTTTTCGTCACCCGGCTCCTGGCCCTTGAAATCATTGGACGGGAACCCGAGCACGGCGAAGCCGCGGCCGGCATAGCGCTTCTGCAGCGCCTCCAGGCCTTCGTACTGCGGCGTGTAGCCACATTTGCTGGCGGTGTTGACCACCAGCAGCACCTGCCCGTGGTAGCGCTGCTGCAGGTTGACCTGCTGCTTGCTGGCCAGCGGCCGGTACTCGAGGTCGAGCAGATCGGCCGCCAGGGCACTGGCCGAACCAGCGACACCGGCCACGATCAGCGCCAGCAGGGACAGGCCGCGCATGCGGCGCGGGGAAACGGTCGACAGAGGCATCAGGAACAGTCCGCGGTAGCCATTCACAGGGCCCGGCCGCTACCGGCCGGGAATCGGCCGAACTATAGCACCGGGCCCCTGCCGCCCTGATGGCGCAGGCCCGGGATGGCTTTGCGCGGCATGGCGTTTGCCTGGCCCAGCCTGCCGGCGCACCGCAGTGATGACATTGCATGGACATCACTGAATGGGAGCGAGATCGGGCCATTGCCGCACGACAGATTTATTTCTCTTTAGAATCAATTACTTGATTGGATATTTCGGCGATATGACCACCCCTGCCATCAGTTGGGGCCGGCAAGGACTTGCACGGCGGCGTGCCGGTGTTATAGTTGCATACAACACCAGTCACCTGAGACAGGGGGAAGCCATGAACACCCGGATGCATCGCAAGCTCACCGCGCCTGCGGTCACTGCAGTTTCCACCCTGCTCGTGCTGACCTGGCTGGCCGTACCCGCCTCCCCCGCCACCGCACTGCCCTCCGCCAGTGCACAGGACACAATCGCTTCGCCGGCAGGGAACGCCGACTCCTCCCCCCCTCCCCCGCGTCGGCTGCACAGCTCCCTGTCCATGCCGTATTTCTCGTTCGCCCAGCCGCTGACCCCACGGAGCTGAATATGAGCGACATCCAGTGGAGCGACGGCGCTCCCATCTACCGTCAGTTGAAGGAGCGTGTGATCGCCATGATGCTCGACGGAATCCTCAAGCCGGGCGATGCCCTGCCTTCGGTGCGCCAGGTGGCCGCCGACTATCAACTCAACCCCATCACCGTTTCGCGCGCTTACCAGGAACTGGCCGATGAAGGCCTGGTCGAGAAGCGCCGCGGCCTGGGCATGTTCATGACCGAGCAGGCGGCCACTCAGCTGCGCAGCAGCGAGCGTGACCGCTTCCTCAACGAAGAATGGCCGGCGGTGCTGGAGCGCATCCAGCGCCTGGGCCTGAGCCTCGACGAATTGCTGCCCCAGGGGAAAGTCTGATGAATAGCACTGCAAGCGAATCGGTCATCACCGCCCGAGGCCTGCGCAAGGCCTACAAGACCACGGTCGCCCTCGACAATGCCAGCTTCAGCATTCCGAGCGGGCGCATCGTCGGCCTGATCGGCCCCAACGGCGCGGGCAAGACCACTGCGTTGAAGGCCATCCTCGGCCTGACCTCGGTGGAAGGTGAACTCAACGTGCTCGGCCGCGACCCGCGGCTGCACCGCGACGAGCTGATGAATGACATCTGCTTCATCGCCGACGTCGCGGTGCTGCCGCGCTGGCTGAAGGTGCGCGAAGCCATCGATTTCGTGGCCGGCGTCCACCCGCGCTTCGACCGCGCCCGCTGCGAGCGCTTCCTGGCCAACACCAAGCTGCAGCCCAGGCAGCGCGTGCGCGAACTGTCCAAGGGCATGATCGTGCAGCTGCACCTGGCACTGGTGATGGCCATCGATGCCCGCATCCTGGTGCTGGACGAACCCACCCTGGGCCTGGACATCCTGTACCGCAAGGAGTTCTACCAGCGCCTGCTAGAAGACTATTTCGACGAGCAGAAGACCATCATCGTCACCACCCACCAGGTGGAAGAGATCGAGCACATCCTCAGCGACGTGATGTTCATCCGCGATGGCCGCATCGTGCTCGATGCGGAAATGGACGACGTCGGCCAGCGTTACACCGAGCTGCTGGTCAATGCCGACCAGCTGGAAACCGCCCGTGCGCTGAAGCCGATCGACGAGCGCAGCCTGGCGTTCGGCAAGACCGTGATGCTGTTCGATGGCGTACCACGCGACCAGCTTTCGACCCTTGGCGAGACCCGCATCCCGGGCCTGGCCGACCTGTTCGTCGCCATCATGAAGGGGACCTACGCATGAATGCCGTCAACCACCCCGTCAGTCCGCTGGGTACCCTGCGCTGGCTGCTCAAGCGCGAGTACTGGGAAAACCGCGGCGGCTTCCTCTACGCGCCGCTGATCGCCGGCCTCATCTCGCTGGTGATGAGCAGCATCGGCATCGCCTTCGGCCTGTTCGCGCTGAACCGCGCGGCACGCAGTGGCGGGCTGCATGTCGATGGCGAAAGCGTCAACGTCAATGGCCTGGACCTGGCCCTGCTCACCCGCAACATCAATGGCAAAGACCTGGCCGACCTGGGCAACGGCCTCGACCTGACCCTGGTGCTCAGCTCGGCCTGGCCGTTCCTGGTGCTGGCCTTCGTGGTGTTCTTCTATTGCCTGGGCGCGCTCTACGACGACCGTCGCGACCGCAGCATCCTGTTCTGGAAGTCGCTGCCACTGTCGGATACCCAGACCGTGCTGTCCAAGGTGATCAGTGCACTGATCATCGCACCGTTGATTGCCGTGATCGCCGGCATCATCACCATGTTCGGCTTCATGCTGGTGATCAGCCTCGTTGCGCTGGCCCACGGCGGCAGCCCGATGACGCTGATCTGGGGGCCGGCCAGCCCGCTGACCCTGGCCGCCGGCCACCTGGCGTGGATCCCGGTCTACGCCCTGTGGGCGCTGCCCACCGCCGGCTGGCTGCTGTTGTGCTCGGCGTGGGCGCGCACCAAGCCGTTCCTGTGGGCGGTGATGCTGCCACTGTTCGCCGGCGTCATCATCAGCACCACCAAGGTCATGCCGCTGATCGGGCTGACCACCGGCTGGTTCTGGCAGAACATCGTCGGCCGCCTGCTACTGGGTGCTGTTCCGGGCATGGACCTGGTGTACCGCCTCAGCGCCGGTGAAGGTTCGCGTCGCGATCTCGAATCGGTGGTTGGCCTGATGTCGCCGGCCTCGCAGCTGAAGTCGCTGGCGATGCCGGAACTGTGGATCGGTGCCGCCGTCGGTGCAGTGTTCATCTTCCTCGCCATCCGCCTGCGCAAGCGCGCCGGCGAGATCTGATTCCATCCACCTGGAGGCACCACCCATGCGTTCCCTGCTCGCCTGTTCCGCGTTGTTGCTGTTGCCGCTGTCGGCACTCGCTGCCGATGCCCCGAACTGCAAGTTCACTGCTGCGCGCACGTTGAAGCTGGATGTGGCCGGTGCCCGGGCGGTGGTGTTCGAAGTCAACCAGCATGACCTGAAGATCGTCGCCAGCAAGGGCGGCGGCCAGCTTGACGGTCGTGCCTGTGCCTCCAGCCAGGAGTGGCTTGATCAGCTGGTGCTGGACCAGCGCAAGGAGGGCGACAAGCTGGTGGTAAGCCTGCGCCGCGAGGGCCGCAACAGCGGCATCAGCCTCGGCAACAGCTACGCCTGGCTGGATATCCGCGGCAGCGTGCCGGACAACCTGCCGCTGCAGCTCAAGGTCGGCTCCGGCGACGCCAGCGTGGAGAACGCACAGTCGCTCAGCGTGGATGTCGGCTCCGGTGATGCGGTGGCCCGCGGCACCCGCGGCGACATCCATGCGGCAGTGGGCTCGGGCGACCTCAACATCGATGGCGGCGGTTCGCTGAACCTGCTGTCGCTGGGCTCCGGCGACGTCAACGTGCGCAATATCAGCGGTAACGCCAGCACCGGTACGGTGGGCTCCGGCGACCTGAAGATCAGCGATGTGCGCGGCAATGCCCGGCTGGATACCGTGGGTTCGGGCGACATCGAGTTCAAGCGCGTGCAGGGCAGCGTTGAAGTCGGCGTGGTCGGCTCCGGCGGCGTCGACCTGGCCGACATCGGCGGAGATGTGCATGTCCGCAGCCACGGTTCGGGCGACATCCAGGTCGACGGCGTGCGCGGCAGCCTGACCGTCGACCACAGCGGCAGCGGCGATGTCGAGCACCGCAACGTCAGTGGCAGGGTCACCCTGCCGCGCGGCAAGTAACCTCTTCCAGACACGTCCAGGGGACCACCATGAAGCTGTTGCGCCTGTTGCCTGCCACCCTGCTGTGCCTGCCGCTGATCGCCTGCGGTGGCACCTCCTCCTCACCGGACAAGACCGTCGGCAAGAGCGTCGCCGAAGCCACAAGCGGCGTCGGCGATACGGTCAAGCAGGCCATTGACGATGCCCATAAAGAGATCACCGAGGGCAACATCAAGATCTCCGCCGACCAGCAGCCACGCGCTGAGATCACCCCGGATGGCCGCCTGCTGATCGCGGGCAAGGAAGTCACCGCCAATGACACCCAGCGCCGCCACCTGCAGGAATACCGTGGCCACGTTGTAGCCATCGCGATGGACGGCATGGATGTCGGCCTGGCAGGCGCCAAGCTGGGAGCCAATGCGGCCGGTGAAGCACTGAAGGGCATCTTCAGCGGCGACAGCGAAGGCGTGGAGAAGCGCATCAACGCCGAAGCCGCAAAGATCGAGGCCCAGGCCAAGCGCATCTGCGGACGCCTGCCGGCGATGCTGGCCAGCCAACAGGCACTGGCGCGTGAACTGCCGGCATTCAAGCCGTACGCAACCATGGACCAGAGCGACGTGGACGACTGCGGCAAGAACAACTCGGTCACGTTCTCGAAGTGAGACAAATCAGCGCACCCGGCCGCCCCTGGCATTCCACGGTCGGCCGGGCTGCGCTGGCGGGCTTACAATGGCGGCCCCGGACGCCCCCGAACCGAATGCCATGAAGAAGTTGTTCCTGATGCTGGCCGCCATGCTCTGCCTGGGCCTGGTCGGCTGTGACAAGGATTACCGCAACCACCGCGCCGAGCGCGGCAAGCCGAAGATTTCCGTCAGCGAAGGCATGGTCACCGTGCGTCGCCCGCCGGCACCGAACATCATCATCCTCGGCGATGGCACGATGAAGGTGGACGAGATCCAGATCCCGCTGGACGACGCGCAGAAGCAGATGCTGCAGACCATGTTCGGCAAGCTGCAGGTGCTGCGCCAGAACACCCTGGTCGCCGCACCGGCCGACCCGAACATGCAGCCGGTGAAGATCCAGCCGCCGGAGGGCATGGAGGTGATTCCGGCAGACCTGATCCAGCGCATCCCCGAATTCAAGGATTACACCGACACCTTCGGCAACATCGTCGCCGACCGCCGCTGAAGAAAAACGCCGCCCAAGGGCGGCGTTCCTGCGTGTGGTGGGTGCAGACCTTGGTCCGCACGCCGTTCGATCAACCGCCGGCGCCACCGCCCCCGGCCTGGATGCCGCCGGCAGTCAGCGCGGTCGGGTCCAGCAGGCGACGCAGCTCGGCCTCGTCCAGGCCGCTGTCCTCCAGCGCCACGTCCAGCACCGGGCGCTGTTCCTTGTAGGCCCGCTTGGCGATCGCCGCGGCCTTTTCGTAGCCGATGATCGGGTTCAACGCGGTGACCAGGATCGGGTTGCGCGCCAGCGCCTCGGCCACGCGGTCCTCGCGCACCTTCAGGCCGGCAATGGCGCTGTCGGCCAGCAGCGTGGACACATTGGCCAGCAGGCCGATGCCATCGAGCAGGTTCACCGCGATCAACGGCAGGGTGACATTGAGCTGGAAGTTGCCGGTCTGCCCGGCCACGGTGATCGCGGTGTGGTGGCCGATCACCTGTGCGCAGGCCATCACCGTCGCTTCCGGAATCACCGGATTGACCTTGCCCGGCATGATCGAGCTGCCCGGCTGCAACGCCGGCAGTTCGATCTCGCCCAGCCCGGCCAGCGGACCGGCGTTCATCCAGCGCAGGTCGTTGGCGATCTTGATCAGCGCCACCGCCAGCGCATTGAGCTGGCCGGACAGTTCAACCGCATCGTCCTGCGCGGCCAGGCCCTCGAACTTGTTCTCGGCGCTGTCGAACTTGAAGGACGTCTGCTGCTTCAGTGCCTTGGCCACCTGCGCGCCGAAGCGTGGGTCGGCATTGATGCCGGTGCCGATCGCGGTACCGCCCAGCGGCAGGCGGCGCACGCGCTTGAGGCTGTCCTCGATGCGTTCCTGCGCCGAGGCAAGCTGGGCCGACCATGCGCCGAACTCCTGTTCGAAGGTCAGCGGCATCGCATCCATCAGGTGGGTGCGGCCGGTCTTGACCACCTTGCGCAGGCTGCGGCCCTTCTTGTCCAGGGTCTTGCGCAGGTGCACCAGCGCCGGCAGCAGCTGTTCATGCGCCGCCAGCACCGCCGACACGCGCAGCGCGGTCGGGATCACGTCGTTGGAGCTCTGCCCCTGGTTGACGTGGTCGTTGGGGTGCACCGTGGTCTTGCCCGCCTTGCCGGCGCGGTTGGCCAGGGTGGCGATGACCTCGTTGGCATTCATGTTCGAGGACGTGCCCGAACCGGTCTGGTAGACGTCGATCGGGAAATGCGCGTCCCAGTCACCGGCGGCCACTTCGGCGGCCGCGACCTGGATCGCCTTGGCCACGGTCTTGGGCAGGTGGCCCAGCTCGGCGTTGACGCCGGCGGCAGCGCCCTTGACCAGGCCCAGGGCGCGGATGAAACCACGCGGCATGCGCTGGCCCGAGACCGGGAAGTTCTGTACGGCACGCTGGGTCTGCGCACCCCACAGGGCATCGGCAGGCACCTGCAGCTCGCCCATGCTGTCATGTTCGATCCGGAATCCCGGGGTGGCACCCTTGCTTGCAGCTTTGCTCATTGCATCAACTCCGCACTACTTCAGTTGGGGAAAGGGAAGCGGCGGCTGGCAGGGTGTCGCTTCCCGGGCTGGCGGCTGCGACAACGATACTCCCTTGCCTGCAGCGTGGGATGACGAGGGCGGGCCAGATCGTTCCGTCTGCGCGGCCGTTCCGCGCGCGCAAGGGTAGTGCCGGCCGCTGGCCGGCAGCGCATGGAATCGCTGGCCGGGCGTGGTCGCCGGCCAGCGCCCGGCACTACCTGACCGGCACGTCGTAGAATATGGCCCCCGCCGCTCGTCCCCGCCCTGCCGACATGTCCGATTCCGCCCTGCTCGCCCTGTCCCCGCTCGATGGCCGTTACGCCGGCAAGGTCGACGCCCTGCGCCCGATCTTCTCCGAATATGGCCTGATCAAGGCCCGTATCGTGGTCGAGGTGGAATGGCTGCTGGCCCTGGCCGCCGAACCGGGCATTGTCGAACTGGCGCCGTTCTCCGACGCCGCCGTCGCCCGCCTGCGCGCGCTGGCCGCCAACTTCAGCCCGGCCCAGGCCGCGCGCGTGAAGGAGATCGAGCGCACCACCAACCATGACGTCAAGGCGGTGGAGTACTTCATCAAGGAACAGCTGAAGGACGACGCCGAGCTGGCTCCGGCGCTGGAATTCGTGCATTTCGCCTGCACCAGCGAAGACATCAACAACCTCAGCTACGGCCTGATGCTGGAACAGGCCCGCCGCGAAGTGCTGCTGCCGACCCTGGACGGCATCGCCGCCACCCTGCGCACCCTGGCCCACGCCCAGGCCGGCCAGCCAATGCTGTCGCGCACCCATGGCCAGACCGCCTCGCCGACCACCCTGGGCAAGGAGCTGGCCAACGTGGTCGCCCGCCTGGAACGCCAGCGCAGGCAGATTGCCGCGGTTGAACTGACCGGCAAGATCAATGGCGCGGTCGGCAACTACAACGCGCACGTAGCCAGCTACCCGGACGTCGACTGGCCGGCCTTCGCCGAGCGCTTCGTGACCGGCCTGGGCCTGGTGTTCAACCCGTACACCACGCAGATCGAGCCGCACGACAACGTCGCCGAGATCGGCGATGCCGCACGCCGCGCCAACATCATCCTGATCGACCTGGCCCGCGACATCTGGGGCTACATCTCGCTGGGCTACTTCAAGCAGCGCCTGAAGGAAGGCGAAGTCGGCTCGTCGACGATGCCGCACAAGGTCAATCCGATCGATTTCGAGAACGCCGAAGGCAACTTCGGCATCGCCAACGCGCTGTTCGAGCACTTCAGCGCGAAGCTGCCGATCAGCCGCTGGCAGCGTGACCTGACCGACTCCACCGTGCTGCGTGCACTGGGCACCGCGTTCGGCCACAGCCAGGTGGCACTGGATTCGCTGGCCAAGGGCCTGGGCAAGCTGGAAGTGAATCCGCAGCGCCTGGATGCCGATCTGGATGCGGCCTGGGAAGTGCTGGCCGAGGCCGTGCAGACGGTGATGCGTCGCCACGGCCTGCCGAACCCGTACGAGCAGCTGAAGGCGCTGACCCGTGGCCAGGGCATCACCGCCGAGTCGATGCGGGCGTTCGTGCAGGGGCTGGAGCTGCCGGCGGATGCGAAGCAGCGTCTGCTGGAGATGACCCCGGGCAGCTACACCGGTCTGGCTGAGTCGCTGGCGAAGAAGATTTAAGGGGTTTGCTTTGCGGCGGCGGCCGCGGGCGCTGCCTACGGCAGGCAACGGCAACGGCAACAGCAACCTCAAAAGCGGCTCTGGATTGATGCCAGCTGGGCGGGTCGGGAGGGGCCAGCGGGACACGCCGTAAACCCATCCCTGGGGGCTCGATGGCGCCATCCATGGCGCCAACGGTCCCGCTGGCCCCTCCCGCCCCACCTCTGACAGATTCCTGGTGACGGATCGAAGAGCATTGGGTTGTCGGGACGGAATTTGAAAGAGGGACGCGGCTTCGCCGCGTCCCTCTTTTGTTTTGGAATGAGCAAGCTCAGCGCGCGACCCGCTTTTGCCTTGCTTTTCTTCTTCCATTCCGTGGCGGGCCGCGCAGGAAACTGTCAGGGGCCGGGCGGGTGGGCCATGCAGGGGCGTTGGCGCCATGGATGGCGCCATCGAGCTTACAGGGACGTACTTGCAGCGTCCCCTGCATGGCCCACCCGCCCGGCCACGCGCGGCTTTTGATTGTGAACCACCCCGCCACGAGGGGCTCCGCCGTTGGCCGGAACCCCCGCGACAAACCCGCGCACGTGCGCAATCCCGGCGAACGGCGGACAATGGAGACCTCAGGCGGCCCGCCGTGCCGCCCCTCCCGCTTTCCGCTGCAAGGATTCCCCCATGGCCGCCCGCAAGTCCTCCGCCCCGCTCATCGAAGTCACCGCACGCCCCGGCCAGCCGCTGGGCATGGCCCCGGCCACCTTCCTGCGCGACTTCTGGCAGAAGCGCCCGCTGCTGATCCGCAATGCCTTCCCGGATTTCCAGACCCCGGTGCAGCCGGAAGACCTGGCGGGCCTGGCCTGCGAGGAAGGCGTGCTGGCGCGCCTGATCGAACATGACAAGGCCCAGGATGGCTGGCGCGTGCGCACCGGCCCGTTCCAGGAAGACATCTTCCCCGCCCTGCCCGACCACGACTGGACCCTGCTGGTGCAGGACGTGGACAAGTGGGACAAGGACGTGCGTGCGCTGATCGAGCATTTCAGCTTCCTGCCGCGCTGGCGCATGGATGACGTGATGATCAGCTTCGCCGCCACCGGCGGCTCGGTCGGCGCCCATGTCGACCAGTACGACGTGTTCCTGCTGCAGGCCCATGGCCATCGCCGCTGGCAGATCGACGCCAGCGAATCGATCAAGGGCAAGCAGCCGCCGCTGGGCTTCCGCCCGGACGTGGAACTGAAGCTGCTGAAGGTGTTCAAGCCGACCCACGACTGGGTGCTGGCGCCGGGCGACATGCTGTACCTGCCGCCGAACGTGCCGCACCACGGCGTGGCTGAAGACCCGTGCCTGACCTTCTCGTTCGGCATGCGCGCGCCGTCCTCGGCCGAGCTGATCAGCGACTACCTGGATACGCTGATCGCCGATGCCGACGAGAACATCCGCTACCAGGATGCCGACCTGAAGGTGCCGGCCGACCCGAACGAGATCGACACGGTGGCGATGGCGCGGGTGATCACCGCGCTCAACGCCATCCGCATGAACGACCCGGACAAGCTGGGCGACTGGTTCGGCCGCTTCATCACCACCTACCGTGCCGCCGGCGAAGTGATGGCCCACCAGGCCGCACCGGCAGCGGAGGAAGTGGTCCAGGCCCTGGCTTCGGGCCTGCTGCTGCAGCGCCACCCGTGGGCGCGCCTGGCCTGGCGCCGGGCCAAGCGCGGTGCCAGCCTCTACGTCAGCGGCCAGGACTTCGCGCTGCCGGTGAAGGACGCGCAGCGCCTGGCCGGTGCCGAACAGCTCGACGCCGCCGCCTATCGCGGCCTGTCCGACAAGGGCCGTGCCGTGGTCCAGCAGCTGCTGGTCGGTGGCGTGTTCCAGCTGATCGACCCCAACGAGCTGTATGACGCCGAAGACGAGGACGACGGCGAGGACAGCGCGGTGCTGGGCGAGGTGGTCGAAGGCCGTGACCGCGTGGATGCGATCGACGACGACGCGGTGTCCGACGATGTCCACACCGTGACCGTCCATGACGACGGCATCGAGGTCATCGTCAACTTCGAGGATCACGACGAAGACGACAGCGACGACGGCCGCGCCTGAGCCCTTCGCGATGATCCGGGTCCAGCAGGTCAGCCACGCCGACGCCCACGTTGCCATCCACGACGTGCGCCAGCGCGTGTTCGTGCAGGAACAGGGCATCGCCGCCGAGCTGGAACGCGATGCGCTGGACCCGGTCAGCGCCCATGTGCTGGCGCTGGACGCTGACGACCGGCCGGTCGGCACCGGCCGACTGGCACCGGACGGCCGAATCGGTCGCATGGCGGTGCTGGCCAGCCATCGCAGCCACGGGGTGGGTGAGGCCCTGCTGCAGGCCCTGGTCGAGGCCGGGCGCCGGCTCGGCCTGGCCGAACTGCACCTGCACGCCCAGCTGCCAGCCCGGGCGTTCTATGCCCGCCAGGGCTTCCTGCCCGAGGGCGATGTGTTTGAAGAAGCAGGCATCGGCCACCAGCAGATGCGCCGCCGGCTGGGCGCGGCCAGCGCCATTGACAGCCGCGCCGAAGCAGTGGACATCACCACCGCCATCGTCCATCGCGCCCGTCGCCAGCTGTGGCTGCACAGCCGCCAGCTGGACCCGGGCCTGCTCGACACACCGCCCGTGCAGGCCGCCCTGCGCCGATTCGTCACCGCCCGCCACGACAAGCAGCTGCGGGTGATCGTGCACGATGCGGCAGCGATCGCCTCGGCCGGAGCGCCCCTGCTGGCGCTGGCCCAACGCCTGCCCAGCGTGATCCAGATCCGCGAGGTCTCCGACCCGATCGACCGTGCGCTGGCTTCGGCGTGCATGCTCAACGATGCCGGCGACTTCTACTTTCGTCTGATCGGCCACCGCCTCGACGGCGAGGCCGGCATCGCGCTACCGGCACGTTCGCAGCCGTTCGAGCAGCAATTGCAGCGTGTCTGGGACCGTTCGCGCGATTGCAGCGAACTTCGCGCGCTCGGCCTCTGAGCGGAGCGGGCTGCCCCAACCTGTCTGGAAGCGGCACCGGTGGACCTGCGATGCCTCGGGCGGCGCCCCTTCGTGTCCGGTTGGGGGTACAATTTGGCTGTTTGAACGCGCCCGCGCAGGGCTATTCATCTTCCTGCCGGGTCCTTCTGAAGCCATACCCCACAAAGCGAATCAACACCCTCCATCGTGGACAATCAACTGAAGCAGTTTGCGCAATCTTCGCAACTCGCCGGCGGCAACGCCTCCTATGTCGAGGACCTGTACGAGCAGTACCTGGTCTCCCCGGATAGTGTCGATCCCAAATGGAAAACCTACTTCGACGGCTTCAAGGGCCGCGAAGCAGGTGACATTCCGCACTCGGCCGTCATCTCCCACATTGCGGACGCGGCCAAGGATGCGCTGAAAGCCGGCACCGGCAACGGTGCGGGCGACGAGCGTGAGCGCAATGTCGGTCGTCTGATCACCGCCTACCGCTCGCGCGGCCATCTGGACGCCCGCCTGGACCCGCTGGGCCTGACCACGCCGGTCAACACCCCGGACCTGGGCCTGCCGTTCCACAGCCTGTCCGATGGCGACCTCAACAGCGAGTTCAGCACCGGCGGCGTCGGTGGCCAGCCGCGCATGAAGCTGCGCGACCTGCTGGCGCGCCTGAAGGCGACCTACACCGGCTCGATCGGTGCGGAGTTCATGCACATCTCCGAGGTCGAGCAGCGCCAGTGGATCTACAAGAAGCTGGAAGCGGCCGGCGGCAACTACCAGCTGGACGCTGACACCCAGCGCCGCACCCTGGAGCGCCTGACCGCCGCCGAGGGCCTGGAACGCTACCTGCACACCAAGTACGTCGGCCAGAAGCGCTTCTCGCTGGAAGGCGGCGACTCGCTGATCCCGATGATGGACACCATCATCCGCAGCGCCGGCAAGGATGGCGTCAAGGACGTGGTGATCGGCATGGCCCACCGCGGCCGCCTGAACGTGCTGGTCAACACCCTGGGCAAGAACCCGCGCAAGCTGTTCGACGAGTTCGAGGGCAAGTTCGAGCACGACGAGCACGCCTCGGCCGGTGACGTGAAGTACCACATGGGCTTCTCGGCCGACGTCGCCACCGACGGCGGCCCGGTGCACCTGGCGCTGGCGTTCAACCCGTCGCACCTGGAAATCGCCGACCCGGTCGTGGCCGGCTCCGTGCGTTCGCGCCAGGAGCGCCGCAAGGACACCGCGCGCAAGCAGGTGATGCCGATCCTGATCCACGGCGACGCGGCCTTCTCCGGCCAGGGCGTGGTCATGGAGCTGTTCCAGATGTCGCAGGCGCGCGGCTTCGCCGTCGGCGGCACCGTGCACATCGTGGTCAACAACCAGGTCGGCTTCACCACCTCCAACCCGCTGGATACGCGCTCCACGCGCTACGCCACCGACGTGGCGAAGATGATCGCCGCCCCGGTGCTGCACGTGAACGGCGATGATCCGGAAGCGGTGGTGTTCGCCGCACAGCTGGCCTTCGAGTTCCGCCAGACGTTCGCCAAGGACGTGGTCATCGACCTGATGTGCTACCGCCGTTGGGGCCACAACGAGGCCGACGAGCCGGCGATCACCCAGCCGCTGATGTACCAGGTGATCCGCAAGCACGCCACCACCCGCGAGATGTACGCCGAGCAGCTGGAAAAGGCGGGCGTGATCGCCGCCGGCGCCGGCAAGGCGATGGTCGATGCCTACCGCGAGAAGCTGGACGCCGGTGAAGTGACCACCGAGCTGGCCAAGGTCGAGAAGACCCCGCCGAGCAGCCCGCTGTTCGTCGATTGGCCGAAGCTGCTGGAAGGCAAGCTGTCCGATCCGGTCTCGACCAAGGTCGAGAAGAACAAGCTGGTCGAGCTGGCCAAGCTGATCAACACCGTGCCGGACGAAGTGCAGCTGCACTCGCGCGTGGCCAAGGTCTACGACGACCGCCGCAAGATGGCCGCCGGCGAGATCCCGGGCGACTGGGGCTTTGCCGAGAACCTGGCCTACGCCACCCTGCTCGACGAAGGCCATGCGCTGCGCCTGGTCGGCCAGGACGTCGGCCGCGGTACGTTCACCCACCGCCACGCGATCCTGCACGACCAGAAGACCGACAACTACTACATGCCGCTGCGGCAGCTGGTGGATTCGCCGGAAAAGGCCACCGTCATCGATTCGCTGCTGAGCGAAGAAGCAGTGATGGCCTACGAGTACGGCTTCTCCACCACCGATCCGAACACGCTGTGCATCTGGGAAGGCCAGTTCGGCGACTTCGCCAACGGCGCCCAGGTGGTGATCGATCAGTTCATCGCTGCCGGTGAAGCCAAGTGGGGCCGTATTTCCGGCCTGACCCTGCTGCTGCCGCATGGCTACGAAGGGCAAGGCCCGGAACACAGCTCGGCGCGCCTGGAGCGCTTCCTGCAGCTGTGCGCGCTGGAGAACATGCTGGTGGTGGTGCCGTCGACCCCGGCACAGGCCTTCCACATGCTGCGCCGCCAGCTGCACCTGACCACCCGCAAGCCGCTGGTGGTGATGTCGCCGAAGTCGCTGCTGCGCCACAAGCTGGCCGTGTCGACCCTGGACGAACTGGCCAACGGCGAGTTCCAGCACCTGATCGGCGACGCCAACGCTGATGCCAAGAAGGTCAAGCGCGTGGTGCTGTGCTCGGGCAAGGTCTACTACGACCTGCTGGAAGACCAGACCAAGCGTGGCCAGGACGACGTGGCGATCATCCGCGTGGAGCAGCTGTATCCGTTCCCGCGTGCGCTGCTGGCCGCCGAACTGAAGAAGTACGGCAAGGCCACCGACGTGGTGTGGACGCAGGAAGAACCGCAGAACCAGGGTGCGTGGTACCAGATCCGCCACCACCTGCAGTTCTGCCTGGCCGATGGCCAGAACCTGCACTACGCCGGTCGCGCACGTTCGGCTTCGCCGGCTGCCGGTCACATGGCTGACCACGTCCGCGAACAGCAGCAGCTGGTCGCCGACGCACTGGTCAACCCGTTCAACGACACGTTCGCTGAATAATCCTCCCCCTATTTAGAAGACAAACCAGGAAGCTCCCGCAATGGCCACCGAAGTCAAAGCCCCGGTACTGCCCGAATCCGTCGCCGACGGCACCATCGCCACCTGGCACAAGAAGGTGGGCGACGCCGTCAAGCGCGACGAAAACCTGCTTGACCTGGAAACCGACAAGGTCGTCCTGGAAGTGCCGTCGCCGGTCGACGGCGTGCTCAAGGAGATCAAGTTCAAGGAAGGCGACACCGTGACCTCCAGCCAGGTCGTGGCGATCATCGAAGAAGGCGCCGTGGCCGCTGCCCCGGCCCCGGCCGCTGAAGAGAAGAAGGCTGAGGCCGCGCCGGCCGCTGCGGCTCCGGCTGCTGCTGCCGCTCCGGCCCCGGCTGCCAAGTCGGCCGCCGACGCGCTGCCGCCGGGCGCCCGCTTCACCGCCATCACCGAAGGCGTGAACCCGGCCGACGTCGACGGCACCGGCCGCCGCGGCGCCGTGACCAAGGAAGACATCGTCAACTTCGCCCGCAACGGCGGCGCCGGCAAGGCCGGTGGCGCACGTCCGGAAGAGCGCGTGCCGATGACCCGCATCCGCAAGCGCATCGCCGAGCGCCTGATGGAGTCGAAGAACTCGACCGCCATGCTGACCACCTTCAACGAAGTCGACCTGTCCAAGGTGTCGGCGGCGCGCAAGGAACTGCAGGACGAGTTCGTCAAGGCCCACGGCATCAAGCTGGGCTTCATGAGCTTCTTCGTGAAGGCCGCTGCCAACGCGCTGCAGCGCTTCCCGCTGGTCAACGCTTCGATCGACGGCGACGACATCATCTACCACGGCTACTCGGACATCTCGATCGCCGTCTCGACCGAGAAGGGCCTGGTCACCCCGGTCCTGCGCAACGTCGAGCGCATGTCGTTCGCCGACATCGAGAAGACCATCGCCGACTACGCCAAGAAGGCGCGTGACGGCAAGCTGAGCCTGGAAGAACTGCAGGGCGGCACCTTCACCGTGACCAACGGCGGCACCTTCGGTTCGCTGCTGTCGACCCCGATCATCAACCCGCCGCAGAGCGCCATCCTGGGCATGCACGCCATCAAGGAGCGTCCGATCGCCCAGAACGGCCAGGTCGTGATCGCGCCGATGATGTACCTGGCGCTGTCCTACGACCACCGCATCATCGATGGCAAGGACTCGGTGCAGTTCCTGGTGGACATCAAGAACCAGCTGGAAAACCCGGGCCGCATGCTGTTCGGCCTGTAAGAAACCTCCCGCCCCTCCGCGCCTGCGCGGAGGGGTTCTGGTAATGCATCAAGGAATAATTCAATGGCTGAACAATTCGACGTCGTCGTCATCGGTGCCGGCCCGGCCGGTTACCACGCTGCCATCCGCGCGGCACAGCTGGGCCTGAAGACCGCCTGCATCGACGCAGCGCTGGGCAAGGACGGCAAGCCGGCCCTGGGCGGCACCTGCCTGCGCGTGGGCTGCATCCCGTCCAAGGCGCTGCTGGATTCCTCGCGCCAGTTCTGGAACATGGGCCACATCTTTGGCGACCATGGCATCAGCTTCAAGGATGCCAAGATCGACGTCGAGGCGATGGTTGGCCGCAAGGACAAGATCGTCAAGCAGTTCACCGGTGGCATCGGCATGCTGTTCAAGGCCAACAAGGTCGCCGCTTACTACGGTTTCGGCGAACTGCAGCCGGGCAACGTGGTCAAGGTCACCCAGCATGACGGTTCCATCGTCGAGCTGAAGGGCACCAACGTGATCATCGCGGCCGGTTCGGATTCGATCGAACTGCCGTTCGCCAAGTTCGACGGCGAGACCATCGTCGACAACGTCGGCGGCCTGGACTTCACCGAAGTGCCGAACCGCCTGGCGGTGATCGGCGCCGGCGTGATCGGCCTGGAACTGGGCAGCGTGTGGAAGCGCCTGGGCGCTGAAGTCACCATCCTGGAAGCACTGCCGGAGTTCCTGGCCGTGGCCGACGCCGAAGTGGCCAAGACCGCTGCCAAGGAATTCAAGAAGCAGGGCCTGGACATCCGCCTCGGTGCCAAGGTCTCCAAGACCGAGATCACCGGCAAGGGTAAGAAGAAGGAAGTCGTTGTCACCTACACCGACAGCGAAGGCGAAAAGACCCTGACCGTGGACAAGCTGCTGGTGGCCGTTGGCCGTCGCGCCGCCACCAAGGGCCTGCTGGCCGAAGGCACCGGCGTCAAGATCAACGAGCGTGGCCAGATCGAAGTCGACGCGCACTGCCACACCGGCGTCAACGGCGTGTGGGCGGTCGGCGACTGCGTGCGCGGCCCGATGCTGGCGCACAAGGGCTTCGAGGAAGGCATCGCGGTGGCTGAGCTGATCGCCGGCCTGCCGGGCCACGTCAACTTCGACACCATTCCGTGGGTCATCTACACCGAGCCGGAACTGGCCTGGGTCGGCAAGACCGAAGCCCAGCTGAAGGCCGAAGGCATTCCGTACAAGGCCGGCAGCTTCCCGTTCGCCGCCAACGGCCGTGCCGTGGCGATGATCGAGCCGGCAGGTTTCGTGAAGATCCTGGCCCACGCCGAGACCGACCGCATCCTCGGCATGCACCTGGTCGGCGCCAACGTCTCCGAGCTGGTGCACGAAGGCGTGCTGACCATGGAGTTCAGCGGCTCGGCCGATGACCTGGCCCGCATCTGCCACGCCCACCCGTCGCTGTCGGAAGTGATCCACGACGCGGCGATGGCGGTCAGCAAGCGCGCCATCCACAAGGCGAACTGATCGTTCGCTGGTAGTGCCGGCCGTTGGTCGGCACGCGCCTGCAAACCAAGAACCCCGCCTCGGCGGGGTTTTTTGTTGATCTTTGTCACGTGGAGCCGAGCATGGGCCCGGCGCTACGCCTTTCCAGCCGGCTTCTTCGGCGGGTCGTCGCAGACCTTGTGCTGCACCACCGTATCGCCGGCCTTCCATTCCTTCACCACCCGGCAGCGCTCCCGGGCTTTCGGTGTCGCCGCCGCTGCGGCATCCGCTTCGTCGGCAGCCGCGGTCTGCTGGCGCTCGAGCCAGGCAGACGACGGCGGCACGGCCGGTGTAGCAAGCGCTGGCAACGCAACCAGCGCCAGCACGACCAGCAACACGGCCCTCATGCGGCCACCGGGCCGCCACCGAGCAGGCGCGCCGGCAGCATGAACAGCGCGCGCAGGAACGCGAACAGCGCCGAGAAGGTGATGCCGACCAGGCGGAACGGCAGGCTCAGCAGCCACACGAACGGCCAGGCGATCAAGGCGAGGATCGCCAGCGGCCAGCACAGCACGAACAGCAGGCACCACACACCGAGCGCGAACAGGGTCTTCATCACGGTCTCCTTGGGGCGGCACCCTGCCGCCTGTGGACACCATGGCGCCCTGCCCTCGCTGCCCGCAAACGGTTTGCGACGAAACCGGGCTGGGGGCGATGAAACCGGTGGCTCATGGGGTTGCCGGCCAGCGGCCGGCACTACCATCGTCGGTCAGGATTGGATTCACACCGGCAGTGCGCCCGGGCGGCCATGGGTCACCTGGAAACGCGCCGCTGTACGCACCGCCGCGTCCGGGCGCAGCACGCTGTCGGCGAAACGCAGCTCGGCGTCCACGGTCTGCCGGTTCAGCTGCAGCTTCCACCAGCCACGGCGATCACCATCGAAATAGCGGATATGCGGGTTCTGCGGGATTGATGGACCGTAGTACGGGCCATAGGGCGTGTCGTCGCCACCACTGCTGATCGCTGGGGCAATGAACTCGGTGGCCACCACCGCGGCATCGGCCGTGTCGAAATCCAGCTTCAGGTCGTTGACGAAGGTGGAATGCCAGTCGCCACCGAGCACGATGGCGTTGCCCTGCCCGCCGGCCTGCAGCGCCTGCAGCAAGCGTTTGCGGGCGGCGGGATAGCCATCCCAGGCGTCGTTCCAGAAACGCTCGCGCGACGTGCCGCCGTCCAGCCGCAGCTGCGCCATCAGCAGCTGCTGCACCACCACGTTCCAGCGCGTGCCCTGCGCGGCGGCCATCGCCTGCGCGAACCACGCCTCCTGGCCTGCACCGAGCATGCTCATGCGCGGGTCCAGTGCAGCATCACAGCGTGGTGACTCACCGACGCCACAGGGATTGGCCGGGCGGAACTGCCTACAGTCGAGCAGGGTCAGCTGTGCCAGATCGCCATAGCGCAGGCGGCGGTGCACGCGCAGGCCACCATTACCCGACGGCGTGCTGCGCATCGGCAGGTGCTCGTAGAACGCACGGTAGGCCGCCGCCCGACGCACGATGAAGTCCTCGATCGACACGCCGGGCTTCTCCGGATGGATGCCGGAGTAATCGTTCTGCACTTCATGGTCGTCCCAGATCACCGCGAACGCGTGTGCGGCATGCGCGGCCTGCAGGTCGGGGTCAAGCTTGTACAGCGCGTACTGGTCACGGTAGCGCTCCAGGCTGACCGTCTCGCCGCTGAAGCGCTCGGCATCCAGCGTGCGCCCGCGTGCGTTCTGCAGCGGGCTGTATTCGTACAGGTAGTCACCGGCATGCAGCACCAGGTCGACCTCGCTCTGTGCGATATCGCGCAGCACCGGATAGTAGCCACTGTTCCAGGCCTGGCAGGTGCACAGGGCCAGCCGCAGCTGCTGCAGTTGCGTGTCCAGCAGCGGCGCGGTACGGAAGTGGCCGACCGCGCTTTCCTCATCGCCATCGCAGGCGAATCGATAGTAATAGTCGCGGCCCGGGCGCAGGCCGTTGACCTCCACGTGCACCGAATGGGCCAGCTCCGGCACCGCGGCAGCAACGCCACGCTGCACCAGCCGGCGCATGCCCGGGTCTTCAGCCACGAACCAGCGCACCGGCACCGCCCGCGGTGGCATGCCGCCACCATTGAGCGGGTCCGGGGCCAACCGCGTCCACAGCACCGCGCCCTGTGGATCCGGATCACCGGCGGCGACACCAAGGGAGAACGGATCACGCCCCAGCCGCGGCCGTGGACCGGCCGTGGCCAGCCCCGGCATCGCCGCCAGCGCGATCGCCGCCCCCGTGCCCTGCCACGCCATGCGCAGCAGACGACGACGGCGTTCCGGATCGACAGGACCGCGCATCAGAAGCGCACGGTTGCGGTGGCCATCACCTGGCGCGGTGCACCGACCTGCATGGTCGCCAGGCTGCGGGTCGGGTCGGCGGCATAGGTGCCATTGGTATTGATCGACGACAGGTAGCGCTTGTCGGTCAGGTTGGTCAGGTTCAGCGCCACGGTCAGGTTCTGCGCCGGGCCCAGCGTGCCGAAGTCGTAGGCCACCGATGCATTGACCAACCAGTAGCTCGGCACCGACACATCGTTGGTGTAGGTCACGTAGCGCTTGCCGACGTGGTTGGCCGACAGGCGCATGTCCCACGGGCCCGGGGTCCACGCCAGGGTGCTGGCGAACATCCATTCCGGGGTGTCGACGGTCTTCTTGCCGCGGGTCGGCACCACGCCGTTGTTCACGTAGTCGTTGTCGTAGGTGCTGTCATTCCACGACAGCGCGTTGGACCAGGCCAGGTCCTGCATCGGCTTCAGCTGCAGGGTCGCCTCGGCGCCACGGCTGGTCACCGAACCGACGTTCGAGAACAGCGCCGGGCAGCCGAGGATGCCCACGCATTGGGCGATCGCCAGCAGGCGGTTGTCGAACTTGACGTCGTACACCGCGACCGAGGCTTCATAACCCTGGCCGTAGCCACGCCAGCCCAGCTCCAGCGTGCGCGACTGTTCCGGCTTCAGGTTCTGTGCGCTGGCATCGAACGCCGCCTGCGGCACGTTGAACGGGCTGCCCACGCCCAGCGCATAGGCCGCGATGTTCTTGGCGAACGAACCGAAGATCTCGTTGCCTTCGTTGAGCTTGAAGTTGAAGCCGGCCTGCGGCAGGAAGCCCTTCTTCGCGGTCAGGCTGCTGTTGTTGGCATAGCTGCCCAGCGGCGTGCGCACGCTGGTGCGGGTGTGCGGCGACTTCGCACCGATGTCGATGGTCAGGCGGTCATCGAACAGGCGGAAGCGGTCCTGCACGTAGAACTGGCGGGTGATGGTGGTGTAGCGCTGGTGCCACACGCGCTGGTCCGGATTGCGCAGGAAGAAGTCGTCGGTGACCGGGCCATCGATGTAGTAGAAGTTGCGCTGCACGCTGTGACCGTTGTCCTCGTACCAGAGGCCGGCTTCGAGTTCGTGGCCGCCGACATTCCAGGTGAATGCCGAGGTCACGCCAGTGCGGTCGATCGCGTATTCGGTGGTGCGGATCGAGATCGGGATCTCGCGGCTGGTACCCGGGTTGGACGGATTGGACGGGCTGAACCAGTGGCCCTGGCCGCGGTTGCTGTGGTTGTAGACGTTGACCTTCAACCGCATCGATTCGTTCAGGCCGAAATCGCCGGCGATGCTGGACAGGTCATCGTTGCGCAGGCCATGACCGGAGTAATACGCATCCCAGGGGCTGTTGACGCCACCGCTGAATCTGCCACGTGCGGCGGCGACCGCGCGATCCCAGTCCGGCGCGTAGTTGTCCCAGTCCCAGCCGAGGCGATCGATCATCTCCAGCGACAGGTCCTGGTAGTCCGCTTCGACGCGCCGCGAGACATTGAACAGCGCGGTGATCTTGCTGTCCGCACCGAAGTTGTAGGTCGCCTTGCTGTTGAACTGTTTCAGCTCCTGCGAGCCCTTGCCCTTCCACTTGTCGCCCTCGGAGTACACACCGGACAGGTAGGCGGCGAAGCCCTGGTGCTCGCCGGTCTCCAGGCGCGCATAGCTGCGGCGTGCACTGTCGCTGCCGAAGCCCTGCGCCAGCACCACGCCGAACTCGGTGGACGGATCGATCGAATAGAACTGGAACACGCCACCGAGGTTGCTGGTGGACGGCGTACCCAGCGCGCCGATACCGGTGGAGACTTCGGCACCGCCGAGGTTCTCGCTGATCACCGCGCGGCTGATGTGCAGGCCGTTGCTGTTGCCATAGGCCATGTTGCCCAGCGGAATGCCATCGAGGGTGTAGCCGAGGCGGTTCTGGTTGAAGCCGCGCAGGCTGATGGTGGTGGACCATTCGTAGGCGCCGGTGGCATCGGCCGATTCGAAATGCACGCCCGGCTTGGTCGCGAGCAGCTTCAGCGGATTGGCGCCAGGCGGCAGCACCTTCATGTCCTCGGCGGTCACGCGCTGCACCTGGCGGGCTTCGCCGCGGCCGATCACCGAGATCGAATCGAGCGTGGTGGCCGACTGCGCGTCGGTGGCGGGAGCGGTTTCAGCAGCGGCCAGCGACGGCAGCGAGGCACAGACCAGCAGGGCCAGCAGGTTGCGGCGAAGCGGAGCGTGGGACGGCATGGGGGCGGATTCCTTGGGCACGCTGGACGCCGAAGGGCGGCGTCGAAAGGGCAGCAGCGGCGGAATCGTAGAAGCGGCGCGTTACATGTCATTTACACGCCACGTACGGAAGTTTGGCGTTTCGAATGGTCTGCCGGCCGTGGGGTGACTGCCGGCCAGCGGCCGGCACTACGGTTATTCGAACGAACCGACCGAGTCGTGGGCCAGGTTGTCGAAACGCGTGTACTCGCCGAAGAACTTCAGCTTGCACGAGCCGGTCGGGCCACCACGGTGCTTGCCGATGATGATCTCGGCCAGGCCCTTGTCCGGCGAGTTTTCCTTGTTGTAGTAGTCGTCGCGGTAGATGAACACGATCATGTCCGCGTCCTGCTCGATTGCGCCCGATTCGCGAAGATCGGCCATCACCGGGCGCTTGTCGGTACGCGTTTCCAGCGAGCGGTTGAGCTGGGACAGCGCGATCACCGGCACGTGCAGTTCCTTGGCCAGGCCCTTCAGCGAACGCGAGATTTCCGAGATTTCGGTCGCGCGGTTTTCGCTGTTGCCGGGCACGCTCATCAACTGCAGGTAGTCGATCACCACCAGGCCCAGGTCGTGCTCGCGCTTGAGCCGGCGGCACTTGGAGCGCAGCACTTCCGGCGACACGCCCGGCGTATCGTCGATGAAGATCTTGGTTTCCTTCAGCATCTTGATCGCACTGGTGACGCGGCTCCAGTCCTCGTCTTCCAGCTGGCCGGTACGCAGGCGCTGCGCGTTGATGCGGCCGTTGGAGGAAATCAGGCGCATCGCCAGCTGCGAGGCCGACATTTCCATCGAGAACACCGCCACACCCTTCTTCGACTTGATCGCCGCGTACTCGGCGATGTTCAGCGCGAAGGTGGTCTTGCCCATGGCCGGGCGCGCGGCGAGGATGATCAGGTCGGTCGGCTGCAGGCCGGCGGTCATCGCATCGAAGTCGTTGTAGCCGGTCGGCAGGCCGGTGATGTTGCCGCCGTTCTCGAAGCGGTTGCGCAGTTCCTCGAACGCGTCCTTCAGGGCGCCGGGCATCGCCACGAAATCGGTACGGCCACGTGCGCCCTGCTCGGCGATGGCGAACACGCTCTTTTCCGCCGAAGCCAGCAGCTCGCTGCTGTCACGGCCCTCGGGCTGGAAACCGTCGTTGACGATGTCGGTACCGACCTGGATCAGCTGCCGCAGCACCGCCTTGTCACGCACGATCTCGGCGTAGGCCACGATGTTGGCCGCCGACGGCGTGGTGCTGGCCAGCTCGATCAGGTAGGCGCCGTCGCCCACCAGCTCCAGCTTGCCCTGCGATTCGAACCACTCGCCCAGGGTGACCGCGTCGAACGGCCGTTCGCGCTCGGACAGCTCACGGATCGCGCGGTAGATCATCTGGTGATCGCGGCGGTAGAAATCGCCTTCGGTCAGCTGGTCATTGACCCGGTCATACGCTTCGGGCGCCAGCATCAGGCCACCCAGCACCGCCTGCTCGGCCTCCACCGAATGCGGCGGTACCCGCAGCTGATCGATGCGCGACTCGTCGCGATCACGATCAAAACCATCGCCGCGCTCTCTGCGGTTGGAACGGAAGCCGGAACGGGCGGACATGCTGCGGTGTTTCCTGCAAAAGTGGACCAGACGAGTGTAGGCATGCGCCGACCCCGGCGGCCATGGACAAGCCTGTGGATAAGCCGTGGAGAAACGGGGGATATCCGCCGGTGCCTGGCCAGACTGGCGTGGGGGCGTCGCGCTGCCTGCGACGGGCGCCATTGCGGCACCCGGGCAGGCCATTATCGCAGATGGGGGCGTCGGCCGCTGGCGTCAATCGCCCTTGACGTGCACCGCGATCAGCGACAGGAACCGGTCCACGTAGCCCTGCAGGAATTTCTGCGTGCCCTCGTTGTGGATCGTGCCGTCGGCATCGATCAGGCCGTCCTTGAAGTGGATGAACGCCTCGGGCTGGCCGAGCACATGCATGTCGAGGAAGGCCAGGCTGTTGCGCAGGTGCTGCTGGGCCACGGCGGTGCCGATCTGGCCGATGGAGGCGCCGATCACCGCCGCCGGCTTGCCGGCAAACGCACTGTCACCATACGGTCGCGAGCCGATGTCGATGGCGTTCTTCAGCACGCCCGGCACCGACCGGTTGTATTCCGGGGTCACGAACAGCACCGCGTCGGCGGCGCGGACCTGGTCCTTCAGCCGCGTGCCCTGCGGCGGGTAGTTTCCATCGAAGTCCTGGTCGTACAGCGGCAGGTCGCCGATCTGCACGTACTGGAAGCGTGCACGCTGGCCGGCGATCTTCTCCAGCGCATGGGCCAGCTTGCGGTTGCAGGAGTCCTTGCGCAGGCTGCCGACGAACACGGCGATGGTGGGGATGGACATCGGGACATACTCCTCACGGTGCGGGAGGCCCAGCCTAGTCGCCGGCCCCGTGCGCGCCGGTGAAGATCAGCGGCCGGTCACGCCCGCCCGCACCTGCCGCCAATGCGCCTGCCAGGCCTGGAACATCAGCACGTTCCACAGGTGGGTATGCCACTTGCGCTGCCCGCCGAGGAACTGCTGCCACAGCGGCTGCACCGCCGCCGCCGACAACACACCCTCGCGCTCCAGGCGCGCCGGCTGCAGCAGGTCTTCGGCCCACGGCCGCAGGTCACCCTTCAGCCAATCGCTGACCGGCGCACCGAAGCCACGCTTGGGCCGGTGCACCATCGACTGCGGCACGTAGCGGCCAAGAACACGCTTGAGCAGCACCTTGCTGGTGGTTTCGCTGCGCTTGAAGCCCAGCGGCAGCGACCAGGCGAACTCGGCCACGCGCCAGTCCAGCAACGGCGCACGCGCCTCCAGGCTGACCGCCATCGAAGTGCGGTCAACCTTGCACAGCAGATCATCCGGCAGGTAGGTCACGTAATCGGCCAGCATCATCGCGTCGGCCGGCGTGCCAGCGCCGTGCAGCGGGTCGGCCAGGTCGTAGAAGCTGCCCGCCGCCTGCGCACCCGGTACCGCTGCGGCCGGGTCGCGCCAGCGCGAGATGCGGTTGCGGTACACATCGCCGATACCGCGCGCACCGGACTCGGCCAGCAGTGCGGCCAGGCCACCGGTACGCGAGGCCTCGCCCTGCTGCTGCGAACGCGCGCCCATCCAGCGCCGCAGCGGCCCCGGCACGCGGCCCAGCATCTGCCAGTTGCGCAGCGCGCGCACATAACGGGTGTAGCCAAAGAACAGTTCATCGCCGCCGTCACCGGACAGCGCCACCGTTACGCCCTGCCGGGCCAGGCGCGCGACCAGCGCGGTCGGCACCTGCGAGGCATCGGCGAAGGGCTCGTCGAACATCGCCGGCAACTGCGGCACTACCGCCAGCGCGTCGGCACCGCTGACATACAACTCGGTGTGGTCGCAGCCCAGGTGCGTCGCCAGCTCCCTGGCCAGCGGCGCCTCGTCGTGGCCCGAACCGGTGAAACCGATGCTGAAGCTGTGCACCGGCTGCCCGCTCTGGGCCTGCATCAGCGCCGCCACCAGCGACGAATCGGTACCGCCGGACAGGAACACGCCTACCGGCACGTCGGCCACCATGCGCAGCGCCACCGCATCGCGAAGCAGGCCATCCAGCTGTTCCTCGGCCTCTTCGATACGGCCCTGGAACGGCGCCGCCAACGCCGCCTGCATGCGCGCCCGCGCATCCCAGAAAGGACGTTGCGCCTGCTCCGGGCGGTGCGCGGCTGCACCGGCCGCCACGATCGCTGCATCCAGGCGCAGCACGCGGCCCGGCATCAGCTTGTAGCAGCGCTGGTGGATGCTGTGCGGCGCCGGAATGTAGTCCAGCCGCAGCAGCAGGGTCAGCGCATCGCGGTCGATGTCGTTGTCGAACGCCGGATGCTGCCACAGCGCCTTCAGTTCGGAACCGAACACCAGCGTGTCGCCGGCCCAGCCGTAGTACAGCGGCTTCTTGCCGACCCGGTCGCGGGCCAGCCACAGGCACTGTTCCTGACGGTCCCACAGGGCGATCGCGAACATGCCGTTGCAGCGCTGCAGGGTGTCTTCGATGCCCCACTGCAGGATCGCTGCCAGCAGGACTTCGGTGTCGGAGTGGCCGCGGAAGGTGTGGCCCAGCGGTTCCAGCTCGGCGCGCAGCGCAGCGAAGTTGTAGACCTCGCCGTTGTAGGCCATCACATAGCGACCGTCGGCCGAAGCCATCGGCTGGTGGCCCAGCGGGGACAGATCGAGAATGCTCAGGCGGCGGTGCGCCAGCGCGATGCCGGCCCCGGCATCGACCCAGCGGCCACCATCATCCGGCCCGCGGTGGTGCAGCGCCTCGCCCATGGCCAGCACCTGCGCCTGCAGCACCTCGGCCGACGCCACGGCCGCCGGCAACAACATTCCCGCCAATCCACACATGCATCAGGGTTCCTGCGCCAGTTCAAGGGCGGCGCCAATCACCGCATTGTCGCCTGGAAGCCCGAACATTGCTGCCCCCGCCAGCGGGGTATAGGTATCGGCACCGCAGACCCGGCGCAGCGGCAGGTGGCCGAAGCCGGCCTCGACCAGCGCGGTGACCACGCCCTCGCCCACCCCGCCACTGTGCCGCCCCTCGTCCAGCACCAGCACCCGCCGGGCACTGCCGGCCTGTGTGGCAATGAAGCCGGCATCCAGCGGCACCAGCCAGCGCAGGTCGACCACCCGCACCTGCCAGCCCAGCTGCTGCTCGATCGCACGCGCCGCACGCAGCGCCATCGGTACGCCGTTGCCATAGGTGAAGACCACCAGGTCCCCGGCGTCGGCGGCGTAGACGCGGCCCTCGCCCGGCACCAGCGCCTGGCCCTGCGGCGGGTAGTCGAACAGCCACTGGCCATCGCCCGCTTCATGCAGGTCCTTGCTCATGTACAGCGCGATCGGCTCGAGGAACACGGCTACCCGCCCATCCACCCGCGCCAGCGCCGCCAGCGTGCGCAGCATCATCACCGCATCGTCGCCACGCGACGCGCAGCCGACCACCAGGCCCGGGATGTCGCGCAGCGCGGTGATCGAGTTGTCGTTGTGGAAATGGCCGCCGAAGCCCTTCTGGTAGCCCAGCCCGGCCACCCGCACCAGCATCGGGTTGCGGAACTGGTCGTTGGAGAAGAACTGCAGCGAGCAGGCTTCGCCGCGCACCTGGTCGATGGCGTTGTGCAGATAGGCCAGGTACTGGATTTCCGGGATCGGCAGCATGCCCATGTTGGCCAGGCCCTGGGCCATGCCCAGGATCATGGTTTCGTCCAGCAGGGTGTTGAACACACGGCGGGGGCCGAACCGGCGCAGCAGGTCCTTGCTGACCGTATACACCCCGCCCTTCTGCGCCACGTCCTCGCCGAACAGCAGGCTCTGTGGGTACTTGGCCAGCAGTTCCTGCAGGCCGTGGTTGATCTGGATCGCCAGATGCCGCGGTGCCTGCCGCTCCGGCAGCGCCTCGGCACCACCGTACAGCGCCTCGCGCGCTTCGTCGGCAACCTCACGCCGGGCTTCGGCCAGCACCGCCGCCGGCGTGTACGGCGCCAGTGGCGCCATCACGTCCTGCAGCGACTGCAGCTTCGGGCGGCTTTCGGCCTCGGCGGCGGCGGCCATGCAGCGCGCGCGCATCGTCTCGTATGCCACCTCGATGGCGGCGGCATCCATCCAGCCCGACTCCATCGCGATCTGCGCCGAGCGCAGCAACGGGTCCTGTGCCTCGGCCGCGCACAGCTCCGGCAACGCGCGCCATTCCACTTCAAAATCGGTACCGGCATGGCCCATCAGGCGCGTGGTGCGCAGGTGCAGGAAGGTCGGCCGCCGGGTACGCCGGCAGTGCTCCACTGCGGCCTGCACCTGGGCGTGGCCAACCGCCAGATCCAGGCCATCGGCGAAGAAATAGTCCAGCCCGGGCTGGCGGCTGAAGCGCTCGGCAATCCAGCCGTCCGGCGTCTTCACCGAGATGCCCAGGCCGTTGTCCTCGCAGACGAACAGGACCGGTGCCGGCAGCTTCTGGTAGGCCGACCACATCGCCGTGTTGAACGCGGTCTGCGCCGTGGCATGGTTGGCCGAGGCATCGCCGAACGAGCACAGCACGATGCTGTCGGCCGGGATCGGCAGCGGCTGCCCCAGCCGCTTGCCACTCTCGATGGCCAGCGCGGTCCCCAGCGCCTTGGGCAGGTGCGAGGCGATCGTCGAGGTCTGCGGCAGCACCCACAACGGCTTGCTGCCCCACACCTTGTGGCGCCCGCCGCTGGCCGGATCATCGGCGCTGGCGGCGAAGGACAGCGCGGCATCACGCAACGGATCGATGCCCTGCACCTGCCGCGAACGCTCGACCATGAAGGCGCCCGAGCGATAGTGCAGGAACGCCGGATCGGTATGCCGGGTGGCGCGTGCCAGCAGCGCGTTGCCCTCATGGCCGGACGAACCGATGGTGTAGAAGACCTTGTTCTGCACACGCAGCACGCGTGCCATCAGGTCCAGCTGGCGGCTGGCCAGCTGCGAGTCGAACAGGTCGGCAAACGCTGCGGCGGTGAGCGTGCTGCCAGGCAGGATCGGTGCATCCGGCGCCGGCCGCTGGCGTGGTGTACCGCGCCAGCCACGTACCGCATCGAGGAAATTGGCATCGCACACGTCGGCGCGGTTGAGCACGCGCATGCGCGCGGGAATCGGATCTGGAACCACAGCAAACATCGAACACCCTCCGTGTCGTTGTTGCGTTCCGCCGGGCGTGGCCCGGCGCTACCCTGTGGAACTCACGCGGCGTCGAAGCGTGCACGCACCTCGGCGGTCACGGCCGGCATTGGCAGGAAGCGCGGCTGCCCTCGCACGCGCTGCAGCCAGGCGCGCACCTCGGGGAACGGCGCCAGGCCGATGCCGCCCTCGCCGGCCACGTCGGTGTAGGCGAACAGCGCGATGTCGGCGATGCCGTACTCGCTCCCGGTGAACCACTGCGCCCGGCGCAGGTGCTGCTCCATCACCGCCAGCGCGGTGGCGGCACGCTCGTGCAGCCTCGGCAGTTCGGCGCGGCGCGGCGAATCGGCGGCCGTCCAGCCACGGATGAAGCGCGCCACGGCCACGCAGGGCTCATGCGTGTACTGCTCGAAGAACATCCAGCTCAACGCCTGCGCGCGCTCCCAGCCGTCACTGGGCAGGTACGGCGTGCCTTCGGCCAGCCAGAACAGGATCGCGTTGGACTCGGTCAGCACGCGGCCGTCGTCACGCACGATCAGCGGCACCTTGGCATTCGGGTTCAGCGCAAGGAATTCCGGGGTGTGGGTCTGGCCATGGGCACTGTCCACTTCCACCCAGCGGTAGCGGCTGCCGAGCTGCTCCAGCAGCAGGCGTACCTTGTGGCAATTGCCCGAGACCGACATGCCATGCACCGTCAGCGGGACGCGCTCTTCCACCATCGCCTGCTCCATCGGTTCCGGCCGGCGGCCGGCTGCGTGCAGTCTGGCAAGCGCGCCGATGAATGCCAAGCGCGGGTGCAGCATGCCCACACGGTAGTGCCGGCCGCTGGCCGGCATCCTCGATGCAGCTGGATCCAAGCGATTGCCGGCCAGCGGCCGGCACTACCAGGCAACGCTCAGTGCGCGCGCTTCCTCCACTGCTCGCGCGACTGGCCCCAGATCTGCATCGGCTTGTCGTTGTACGGCGGCGGCAGCTCCCCCATGCGCAGCAGCGTGCTGCCGAGCTTGCACGCGACCGCCCGCGAGTTGTCGTTGTTCTCGGCAATGGTGTGGATCACCTCATCCCAGCCCAGCGTATCGAAAGCCCAGTCGATCGCCGCGACTGCCGCTTCCGGCGCATAGCCTCGGCCCCAGCTGGCATGACGGATGCCCCAGCCAACCTCGGTACCGGGCCAGTCCTGCGGTTGCCAGGGCCCCATCCGCCCGATCCATTCGCCGCTCGATTTCTCGATCACGCTGAACATCGAGAAGCCGAACAGCTGCCAGGCACCGGCCAGGCTGCAGAAGCCGCGCCAGGCCACCGAAGGCGGCTGCACGCCGCCCAGGGTTCGCATCGTTTCCTCGTCGGCGCAGAACGCCAGGTAGGGTTCGTAATCCTCGCGCAGCAGGGGGCGCAGGATCAGCCGCTCGGTTTCCAGGCGCAGGTCGAAGATGCTCATGCCGACTCCATGTCGTGGGAAGGGGCGACCATGATGGTCGATCCCTGACCCGACGGGATGAATTCCAGCCCGAAAAGCGAAACGGGCCGGCATGCGCCGGCCCGTTGGCTACTGCGTGTTGCGCCTGGGCTTACTGGCGCGTGGCTGCAGCCGTGTCGCCCGCGGCAGCGGTCTGCGTGACCAGCTGGCCATCGACCACCGGCAGGCGATCGCTGGCCGGCTTGTTGTCCATGCGCACGGTCTTCTCGGCGCCGTCATAGCGATAGGTCACGTTGTAGCCCTTGACCACATCGGTGTTACCCATGGCAATGCGGTTACCCGGCTTGCTGGCCATGCGCATGGTCCCGGTGGTGCCGTCCTCGTTGCGGTAGGTCACGTTGTAACCGGTAACGCGGCTCGACTCGGAGGTGGCCGTCTCGGTGTGGCACTGGCGCTCGGTGCGGTTGACCACGCGGCCACCCACATGGCGCTTGTCGATCTGGTTGCCGATGAAGCCACCGGCCACCGCGCCGGCCGCGGTTGCGGCCTTCTTGCCGTTGCCGCCGCCGACCTGGTTGCCGAGCAGGCCACCAACCACCGCGCCGACCACGGTACCGCCGACGTTGCCGTCACGCTCCGGCAGGCGCTCCTGCACGGTCACGTCCTGGCAGACTTCGTGCGGGGTCTGGGTGGTGGAGGTTTCGCGCACCGGATCGGTACCGATCACGGTGGCATAGGCCTTCTGCTTCTCGGTGATCGGGTCGACCTTCAGCACGTCGGCGTACTCCAGGCCGCGCGGCGCCGACGGGTCGAGCGTGTCACCACGCGCACCATCGTCAATGGCATTGCCATCGGCCAGGCGCGATTCGGCATTGGGGGTTCCGGCGCTGATGGAATCGGGCGACTTGTCGCCACTCTTCATGAAGGCGGCGGTGGCGATGCCACCGACCAGCAGCGCGCCCGCTGCGACCAGGACAGTTGTAGTTGTGCTTTTCATGACCTGCTCCTTGCGGACCGTCCGCAACGTTCTCGGGCCAGATTGCAGCATGGGCTGCCTGAACGGAATCTCCACATTTCCTGCTCATTGCTGTAACCCATTCAGCATCGGGAAATGCTGGGCCCGTGGTAGCGTTTGCATGTTCCCCACGAGGATTCCCGCCATGGCCAACGCGATGCTGCTCCCGGTACTGCAATGGGCGCGCCGGCTGCGCTACCCCACCCTGTTCAAGCTCACGGCCGGCCTGTTCGTGCTGACCTTGTTCATCCCGGACCCGATCCCGTTCGTCGACGAGCTGGTGCTGGGCTTCGGCACACTGTTGCTGGCCAACTGGAAGAGCCGCAACGCTACCCCACCCCCGCCGCTGGAACAGCGTTGAGCCTGCTGGTCGACAGCCACTGCCATCTGGATGCCAGTGAATTCGATGCTGACCGCGCGGCGGTAATCGAGCGCGCAGGCGCGGCTGGCGTGCGCGCGCAGGTGGTTCCTGCGGTCACCGCCGAAAGCTGGCCGAAGCTGCGCGAGGTCTGCCGGCAGGCGCCGGGGCTGTACCCGGCCTACGGCCTGCACCCGATGTTCCTGGCCGAGCACCGGCCCGGGCACCTGCCGCTGCTGCGCGAGTGGATCGAACGCGAACGCCCCTGCGCGATCGGCGAATGCGGCCTGGATTTCTTCGTTGAAGGGCTGGATGCCGAGGTGCAGCAGGCCTATTTCATTGGCCAGCTGGAGCTGGCCCGCGAGTTCGATCTTCCGGTGATCGTGCATGCGCGGCGCGCGGTGGACACGGTGATCGCCGCGATCCGCCGCATCGGTGGCCTGCGTGGCGTGGTGCACAGCTTTTCCGGCAGCCCGGAACAGGCCGCGCAGCTGCACAGGCAGGGTTTCCTGCTGGGCCTGGGCGGCCCGCTGACCTACGATCGCGCGCAACGCCTGCAGCGACTGGTACGCGAGATGCCGCTGGAACAGCTGCTGCTGGAGACCGACGCGCCGGACCAACCCGACGCCGGCATTCGCGGCCAGCGCAACGAACCGGCGCGGCTGGCCGTCATCGCCCGCCACGTGGCGGCGTTGCGTGGAATGGAGCTGGATGCGGTGGCGCAGGCCACTACCGGAAATGCGCGGCGACTGTTCGCGCTGCCGGCAATGTAACGGCAGGTGCCGGCCGCTGGCCGGCACGGTTCATCAGACCTCGCTGACCTCGACCGCTTCGGCCTTCACTTTCTTCGGCTCCAGCAGCATTTCCAGCGCCTTGCCGACCGCGGCGAAGGCGAACGCGCCGGTGATGTGCGTCGCGGCGCCCAGGCCTGCGCCGCAGTCCAGCTTGAGTGCCGCATCGGCGCCCAGGTTCGGGCGGATGCCGCACACGCTGCCATCGGCCTGCGGGTACTTCACGTTCTCCAGCGAGTACACCGCCGGCACGCCGAAGTAGCGCTTGGCATTCTTCGGGAAATTGAATTCGCTGCGCAGCTTCTTGCGGATCAACGCCAGCATGGCATCGTGCTCGGTACGCGAGACATCGCGGATGCGCACCAGGGTCGGATCGGTGCGGCCGCCAGCGGCGCCCACCGTCAGCAGCGGCAGCTTGCGGCGGCGGCACCAGGCGATGGTCTCGACCTTGACCCGGAAACTGTCGCAGGCATCGATCACCAGATCGAAACCGCGATCCAGCAGTTCGGCCATGTTGGACACGGTCAGGAACGCCTGCACCGCATCGGCTTCGATGTCCGGATTGATCGCGCGGCAGCGCTCGGCCATCGCCTCGGCCTTGTTGCGGCCGTAGTTGCCTTCCATCGCCGGCAGCTGCCGGTTGGTGTTGGACACGCAGATGTCATCGGCGTCGATCAGGGTCAGGTGGCCGACAGCCGAACGCGCCAGCGCTTCCACCACCCATGAGCCGACACCGCCCATGCCCACCACCGCCACGCGGCTGCCCTGCAGACGCTCGAGCGCGCCCACGCCATACAGCCGTTCGATGCCGGCGAAGCGTTGTTTGACCTGTTCGTTCATCGGGCTATTTTAACGTGCAGGTGCCGGCGCCTGCAGCGCGCCTGCATCGAACCCACCGTTGCACGCCCGGAGAGCCCGCCATGAACGCCAGCCCGCCCCGTCGCCCGAGCACCGCCCATCGCTACCTGTTCGTACTGTGCCTGGGCCTGCTGATCGGCCTGATCGCCACGGTGATGGTCGGGCGTGCGCTGCAGGCCCGCCGCGACCCGTTCCCGGACAGCCTGATGCAGGTCATGCAGCGGCAGTCGCAGCTGCTGCAGCAGGCCCAGCAGCAGAACCGCTGCAGCCTGGCCGACAGCGTGCCGCGGCTGCAGGCCATTCGGCTGCTGTCCAACGATCTGGACCTGGCCTTTCCAGGGCTGAAGGACAGTGCGCAGTTCCAGCAGCACGCCAGCCGGCTGCGCGGCAACCTCAACGCTGCGCTGGCTGCGCCCCCCAGCGACTGCACGGCCCTGGCCAAGGTGGTGGATACGCTGCAGGCCGACTGCCGCGCCTGCCACCAGGATTTCCGCTGAGCGCATTCATCCTGCAGCCGGGCAATGCACGCGCGGTTGGCGCCTTGTTCACGTTCGAAAGGGGACGATTCGTCCACCCTGCTGCATGACGCAGTACCACCCAACGCACCCGCCTTCACGGCCAGGAGACGCCCCATGAAGATCCAGCTCATCGCCGCCAGCGCCATCGCTACCCTCGCCCTGGCCGGCTGTGCCACCTCGCCCGGCTATGGCGGTGGTGGATACAACAATGGCTACAACAATGGCGGCTATGGCAACAACGGCGGCTACAACCAGGGCCGCTGCGCCGACTGCGGCATCGTCACCCGCATCAACACCGTGCAGTCCGGCCGCACCGCGCCCAGCGCCACCGGCGCAATCCTCGGCGGCATCGTCGGTGCGGTGGCCGGCCACGAAATCTCCGACCACACCGGCGGCAGCCGCGGCAACAAGAACATCGCGGCTGCCGCAGGCGCCGTGGGTGGCGCGCTGGCCGGCAACCAGATCCAGAAGAACGTCACCAGCGACACCTACGACATCAGCGTGCGCATGGACGACGGCCGCACCATCGTGGTCAACCAGCGTGACCTGGGCGGCATCCGCGAGAACACCTACGTGCGCGTGGTCAATGGGCGGGTCATCCTGCGCTGACCTGCAGCGGGCCAAAGGCAAAGAAAAAGGCCCGCTTGCGCGGGCCTTTTTCATGCCGACGGGCGGCAGGTATTACGCCGGCTGCACCTTGTCAGCCTGCAGGCCCTTCTGGCCCTGCACGACTTCGAAGGTCACCGACTGGCCTTCCTTGAGGCTCTTGAAGCCCTGGGTCTCGATGGCGCGGAAGTGCACGAACACGTCCTCGCCATTCTGCCGGCTGATGAAGCCGAAGCCCTTTGCATCATTGAACCACTTTACGGTACCGGTCTCGCGATCAGCCATCTCACTAACTCCCTTGGACTCTCTCTTGTTGTTGGAAACGCCTGGTGGGCGGCTGACAAGCAAGGGGGAAGCGAGGTGCATCGATGCAGCGGATCGGGAAGATCTTGCTTCATCAGGCCACGATCCACGGTGACCTTGCCAAGCTCAGCGACTGCAACTTAACTCGCCCAAAACGAAAAATCAACTGGCAAAATCTTTCACTGTCAACCCCAAATCGACCACCATACGGGACAGCATGGGACTTTCATTCATCTTATATCTGCTAGCGGTCATTTTTGTCCTCGTCGGCATCGCCGGAATCATCCTTCCGGCCCTCCCCGGCATCCCGCTGGTGTTCATCGGACTGCTGCTGGCGGCCTGGGCTGACGGCTTCGTCCATGTCGGTTGGCCGACGCTGGTCGCCCTCGGCGTGCTCACCCTGCTCTCGCTGCTGGTGGACGTGCTGGCCACCGTGGTCGGCGCGCAGCGGGTGGGTGCCAGCCGCAAGGCACTCTGGGGGACCTTCGTCGGCAGCATCGTCGGCCTGTTCTTCATGCCGATCGGCCTGTTCGCCGGGCCGCTCATCGGGGCCCTGCTTGGCGAGTACTGGCACACCCGCGAACTGGGGCGTTCGACCAGGGTCGGCCTGGCCACCTGGCTCGGCATCCTGCTCGGCCTGGCACTGAAGCTGGCGGTGGTGATTGCCATGCTGGGCCTGTTCGCCTTCGCCTGGTTCCTGTAACCGGTGCGGCCTTCACGCCCTGCGCACGCGGGGGCCGTGCATAAACCGTGGGGGCTGGCCGCGATCCGGTGCAGCCGCCACACTGTGCGATCCCCGTATTCACCGAAGGGCCTGTTGGAATGACCCTCCCCCCGTTGCTTCCCCGCCTTGCGCCCCTGGCGCTGGCCCTGGCCAGTGCACCGCTGGCGGCGCAGGAGTTCGTGCCCAGCACCGACACCTCACCCGCTGCCTGCGCGGCCATCACCACCGATGCGGCCCGCCTGGCCTGCTATGACCGCCTGTTCGCGCATACCCCGCAGGCCACCGCGGCAGCCGATGCTGCCGCAGAAGCGGCCGCGCAGGCGCGCCGCGAAGAGCGGCAGACCGCGCGGGTGAGCCAGGGCGAGGAGAAGCTACGCGAACGGGTCAGCGACCTGTTCCGTCCGGCCACGCCGGACAGCGCGCTGGCCAATGCCGGCCGCGGTTCCCTGCTGGACAGTCGCTGGGAACTGGCCGAAGACTCCAAGCTCGGGCCGTTCCAGCTGCGCGCCTACAAGCCGGTGTACCTGCTGCCCGCGTTCTGGACCAGCGACCGCAACACCACGCCGCATTCGCCGAACCCGGCCAACACGGTCACCACGCCGCAGGTGCTGGACAGTGCCGAACTGAAGTTCCAGATCAGCTTCAAGACCAAGGTCGCCGAGAACCTGTTCGGCGACAACGGCGACATCTGGGCCGGCTATACCCAGAGCTCGCGCTGGCAGGCCTACAACGGCGAGGACTCGCGCCCGTTCCGCGAAACCAACTACGAACCCGAAGTGATGATGGTGTTCCGCAACGGCTATTCGATCGGTGGCTGGCGCGGACGCATGACCGGCATCGCGCTGAACCACCAGTCCAACGGCCGTGCCGATCCGCTGTCACGCAGCTGGAACCGGGTGATGCTGAACATCGGCCTGGACCGCGAGAACTGGGCACTGGTGCTGCGCCCGTGGTACCGCATTCCCGAGACCCGCAGCGACGACAACAATCCGGACATCGAGGACTACATGGGCCGCGGCGACGCGACCCTGATCTGGAACCGCAACGGCCACGAGGTCGCACTGATGGCGCGCCATTCGCTGCGCACCGGCAGTCGCTCGCATGGCGCACTGCAGCTGGACTATGGCTTCCCGATCAGTAACCTGCTGCGCGGACATGTGCAGATCTTCGATGGCTACGGCGAAAGCCTGATCGACTACAACCACAAGGCCACCTATGTCGGCGTGGGCGTGTCCCTGCTGGAGTGGTTCTGATGGACGTGACGATCTGGCACAACCCGGCCTGCAGCAATTCGCGCGGCGCACTGAAGCTGATCCGCGATGCCGGCTTCGAGCCGGTGGTGGTCGACTACCTGGGCAATCCACCCGATGTCGCCACGCTGCGCCAGGTGTTGGCCGCGTCGGGATTGAGTGCACGCGACCTGGTGCGCAGCAAGGAAGCAGCGTTCGCCGAACTCGGCCTGGAACAGGCCGACGATGCCACGTTGTTGGCTGCAATGGCCGAGCACCCGCGATTGATCAACCGGCCGGTGGTGCGCACGCCCAAGGGCACGCGGCTGTGCCGTCCACCGGAAACGGTGCTGCAGATCCTGTAACCGAAAAAAGGGGACGGAGGGGATGATGTCGTTTGTGCATTGGCGACTTAATCCCCTCCGTCCCCTTTTCGGGTTACAGCCAGTCGGTGATGCCTTCGCGGCGGTAGACCTCGGCGAATGCAGGGCGCGCCTTCATCATAGACGCGTGCGCCTTGAGCGCCGGCCAGGTGTCGCTGGGCTTCGGCATGTTGCGCGACCAGCGCATCAGCATCACCAGCATGTAGTCGACCACGCACGGCGTTGCACCCAACAGATACGGGCCGTGCGTCTGCAGATGCGTGGCCACCTGCTGCCAGGCCGCTTCCAGGCGCTGCCGTGCCATCTCGCGACTGGCCTGCACATGGGCCTCGCCGGCTACTTCGTGCGGATAGAACCAGGCCCGATAGGCCGGCTGCAGCGTATTGGCGCACCAGAACATCCAGCGGTAGGCGTCGCCGCGCTGGGGCGTACCCACTGCAGGCAGCAGGCCGGCGTCCGGGTGACGGTCGGCCAGGTACAGCGCGATCGCTGCCGCCTCGGTCAGTACCAGGCCATCGATCATCAGCGTCGGCACCACTCCGGCCGGATTCAGCGCCAGGTACTCCGTCGCCTTGTGCTCGCGTGCGTCGAAATCCAGCAGCACCAGCTCGTGCTCGATGCCCAGCTCGATCAACAGCCAATGCACCACCAGCGCGGCGGTACTGGTCGAACCATACAGCGTGGTGCTCATGCGGTGGATCCTGTGCGGGTGGATCGGCCGATTATGCGCCCACGCGAGCGGTGGTTGCTCAACCGCAACGGCTCATGCAGGTATCCCGCTGTTCACCACAGGACATCATCGGCGCGCGCATCGTGCAGTCATGCGCCTTCAGTTCACAGGCACGGCGCAGTTCAGGGTTGGCAACGTCCTTGCAGCGCTTGTCCGGCGCGGGCACCGCCTGCTGCTCGCAATTGCTCTGGCGGCTGCCGAGGGAGTCATTCTGCGCCATGCAGCTGCGATAGCCGGCCTGGCACTGCACGCGGCACTGCGAGGACGCGGAAAAATCCGTACCTTCGTAAGAGGCCGGCGTGCTGCAGCCGGCCAGCGCAAACATGAAGCCCACCATGATGGATCGATGCAGGGTCATGGACACGTCCTGTGTGAGGTCGTGCAGAGCCTAGCAGGCAAACGGTTGCAGGGTCGTTGATCCTCCACATGCAACAACGGCGCCACGAGGGCGCCGTTGCTGGATCGAATGCAGGCGGATTACTCCACCACCACCGGAATCTTGCCGATGCGGGCCTGCCACTCGCGCGGGCCGGTCTTGTGCACCGACTCGCCGGTGGAATCGACGGCGACGGTCACCGGCATGTCCTGCACGGTGAACTCGTAGATCGCTTCCATGCCCAGGTCGGCGAAGCCGACCACCTTGGCCGCCTTGATCGCCTTGGACACCAGGTAGGCCGAACCACCGACGGCCATCAGGTAGGCCGACTTGTTGTCACGGATCGCTTCGATCGCGGCCGGGCCGCGCTCGGCCTTGCCGACCATGCCCAGCAGGCCGGTCTGCTCCAGCACCTGGCGGGTGAACTTGTCCATGCGGGTGGCGGTGGTCGGGCCGGCCGGGCCCACCACTTCGTCGCGCACCGGATCGACCGGGCCGACGTAGTAGATGAAGCGGCCCTTCAGATCGACCGGCAGCTGCTCGCCCTTGTTGAGCATGTCGACCATGCGCTTGTGCGCGGCGTCGCGGCCGGTCAGCAGCTTGCCGTTGAGCAGCAGGGTCTGGCCCGGCTTCCAGCTGGCCACGTCTTCCGGCGTGATCGTGTCCAGGTCCACGCGGGTGCCCTTGGACGCGTCATAGGTCAGCTTCGGCCAGTCTTCCAGCGACGGCGGGTCCAGCATCACCGGGCCGCTGCCGTCCAGGGTGAAGTGCGCATGGCGGGTGGCCGCGCAGTTCGGGATCATCGCCACCGGCAGGTTGGCCGCGTGGGTCGGGTAATCGTTGATCTTGATGTCGAGCACGGTGGTCAGGCCGCCCAGGCCCTGCGCACCGATGCCCAGCGCGTTGACCTTCTCGTACAGCTCCAGGCGCAGCTCTTCAATGCGGTTGGAGGCACCACGGGCCTGCAGCTCGGTGATGTCGATCGGCTCCATCAGTGCTTCCTTGGCCAGCAGCATCGCCTTTTCAGCGGTGCCACCGATGCCGATGCCAAGCATGCCCGGCGGGCACCAGCCGGCGCCCATGGTCGGCACGGTCTTCAACACCCAGTCGACGATGGAGTCGGACGGGTTGAGCATGGCGAACTTGGTCTTGGCTTCCGAACCACCGCCCTTGGCGGCGACGATCACGTCGACCGTGTTGCCCGGCACCACCTTGACGTTGACCACGCCCGGGGTGTTGTCCTTGGTGTTGATGCGCTTGCCGGCCGGATCAGCCAGCACCGAGGCGCGCAGCTTGTTGTCCGGGTGCATGTAGGCGCGGCGCACGCCTTCATTGGCCATGTCTTCCACGCCCATGGTGGCGTCGTCCCAGCGCACGTCCATGCCGATTTCCAGGAACACGGTGACGATGCCGGTGTCCTGGCAGATCGGACGGTGGCCTTCGGCGCACATCCGCGAATTGATCAGGATCTGGGCCATCGCCTCCTTCGCGGCCGGCGACTCCTCGCGCTCGTAGGCGGCGGCAAGGTTCTTGATGTAGTCGACCGGGTGGTAGTACGAGATGTACTGCAGCGCGTCGGCGATGGACTGGATGAGGTCTTCCTGCTTGATCGATGTCACGACTTGCTCGCTTGCTGGAGGCTGGCGGGGGTAATCCGCCCATTTTACCCCCTCTGCCACCGGGGGTGCCGTTGTACATTCGTGTCACGTCCCTGCCCGCCGCGGCGTCCTTGCCCCTATGAACGCCGAAACCGCCTTCCAGACCCACCGTCCGCGCCTGATGGCCCTGGCCTACCGCCTGCTCGGCAGCCGCGCCGACGCCGAGGACGTGGTCCAGGACGCCTGGCTGCGCTGGTCGGGCGCCGACCCGGCCAGCGTCCGCGACGCCGAGGCCTGGCTGGTCACCGCCACCACCCGGCTCGGCCTGGACCGGCTGCGCGCGGCCAAGCGCGAGCGCGTGCACTACATCGGGCCGTGGCTGGCTGAACCGCTGGCGGTCACCCTGGAGCCGGACCCGGCGCCCGGCCCGGCCCAGCTGCATGCGTTTGCCGATGATGTTTCGGTGGCCTTCCTGACCCTGCTTGAGCAGCTCGGCCCCGAGGAGCGCGCTGCGTTCCTGCTGAAGGAGGCCTTTGATCACGATTACCGCGAGATCGCCGACCTGATCGGCCACAGCGAGGCCAACTGCCGCCAGCTGGTGCACCGGGCAAAGCAACGCCTGCAGGCCGGGCGGCCGCGCTTCAACGCCGACGCCAGCCAGCACCGGCAGCTGCTGGCGCGCTTCATGGACGCCTCCCAGCGCGGCGACAGCGAGGCGATCCAGGCCCTGCTGCACGCCAACGCGCTGCTGGTTTCCGACGGCGGCGGCGTGGTTACCGCGGCGATCCGCCCGCTGCTGGGCGCCGAACGCATCGGACGCCTGTTCTGGGCCATCGCCCGCCGTGGCGCGGCGCATCCGGCACGGCTGGGCTACGTCAACGGCGAACCGGCGATCCTGCGTTTCATCGGTGACCGCCTGCATTCGGTCACCACCATCGAGGTGGTCGATGGCCGCATCGCCCAGGTGTACAGCGTGCTGAATCCGGAAAAGCTGCCGCAGGTTGTCACGCGCAGGGACGCTGCGGCGTCCTGGTAGTGAAAGGCGGCCACCGTGGCCGCCGTGGAGCCGAAAATGTCCGACCACGCCTCTCCCCGCGTCCCCTACACCCGCCTGGCCGCCGAGGCCTTCAAGGGCCTTCTGGCCACCAGCAAGGCGGTGCATGAAAGCTCGATTGATCCGACCCTGATGGAACTGCTGTTCCTGCGCGTGTCGCAGCTCAACGGCTGCGGCTACTGCATGGACATGCATGGCACCGCGCTGCGCAAGGGCGGCATCGACCCGCGCAAGCTGGATACGCTGCCGGCATGGCACGAAAGCCGTTTCTTCGACGCCCGCGAACGAGCCGCACTGGGCTGGGCCGAGGCGCTGACCCGGCTGACCGATGGGGCACCATCGCAGGCGGCGTTCGACGCACTGGCGCCGCACTTCGATGAGAAGGGCATCAGCGACCTGAGCATGGGGATTGCGGTGATCAATGCCTGGAACCGGCTGGGCGCGGGTCTGCTGCCGCCGCTGCCGTAAAGGGCGGTTCCGGCCGGGCGGATCAGGTTCCTGCAGCTGTGGGTAGGTGTCGACCTTGGTCGACACGATAGATCCACATCATGCGTGGATGCGGCGGGTCAGATCCCTTCGCCCTGCAAAGGGATCTGACCCCGGCGCGGCCACACGGCTGCACTGACCCCATCTGCACGGCCCAGGCGCGCACAATACGCGCATGCCTGCCACTCCCACCGCTGGCGCCGCCGCCGCGAAGAAACCCAGCCTGCGCCAGCGCTTCAAGGCGATGCGCAACCTGCCGCCGTTCCTGCGCATGGTCTGGCAGACCAGTCCCGCGCTCACGCTGGCCAGCCTCGGCCTGCGCCTGATCCGTGCGTTGCTGCCGGTGGCGATGCTGTACGTCGGCAAGCTGATCATCGACAGCGCCCTGCACCTGAGCCAGCACGATGCCGGCTTTCCGCCGCTGGGCGAGGCGCTGTCCAGTGGCGTGCTCAATCCACTGCTGGGCCTGCTGGCCCTGGAATTCGGCCTGGCCATCGCCTCGGACCTGCTCGGCCGCCTGGTCAGCTATGCCGATGCCCTGCTGTCGGAACTGTTCGCCAACGTCACCAGCATCCGGCTGATGGAACACGCGGCGACCCTGGACCTGGAGGACTTCGAGGACCCGGACCTGCAGGACAAGCTGGACCGTGCGCGGCGCCAGACCATGGGCCGGATGAACCTGATGAGCCAGCTGTTCGGCCAGGTGCAGGATGCGATCACCGTGGCCAGCCTGGCCATCGGCCTGCTGGTCTATGCGCCATGGCTGATCCTGCTGCTGGCGCTGGCACTGGTGCCGGCCTTCATCGGCGAATCGCACTTCAACGCGGCCGGCTACAGCCTCAACTTCCAGTGGACGCCCGAGCGCCGCCAGCTCGACTACCTGCGCCAGCTCGGTGCCAGCGTGGAAACGGCCAAGGAAGTGAAGATCTACAACCTGCACCGCTTCCTGGTGGAGCGCTACCGGCGCCTGTCGGTGGCGCTGTTCCAGGCCAACCGGGCGCTGGCCCGGCGCCGCGCGTTCTGGGGCACGCTGCTGGCCGCACTGGGCACGCTGGGCTACTACACCGCCTACGCCTACATCGCGTGGCGAACGGTGCGCGGCGACTTCTCGATCGGCGACCTGACCTTCCTCGCCGGCAGCTTCCTGCGCCTGCGCCAGCTGCTGGAAGGCCTGCTGATCGGGTTCTCGCAGGTGGCCAGCCAGGCGCTGTACCTGGATGACCTGTTCTCGTTCTTCCAGATCCAGCCGGAAATCCACTCGCGCGAGGGCGCGGTGCGCGTGCCGCAGCCGATCCGCCAGGGCTTCGTGTTCGAGAACGTCGGCTTCCGCTACCCGGATGCCGAGCAATGGGCCGTGCGCCACCTGGATTTCCAGCTGCAGGCCGGCGAGGTGCTGGCCCTGGTCGGCGAGAACGGCGCCGGCAAGACCACCCTGGTCAAGCTGCTGGCGCGGCTGTACGAACCGGACGAGGGCCGCATCCTGCTCGATGGCCGCGACCTGCGCGACTACGACCTGGACGACCTGCGCGCCAACCTCGGGGTGATCTTCCAGGACTTCGTGCGCTACAACCTCAGCGCCGGCGAGAACATCGGCGTCGGCCAGGTCGAGGCCATGGACGACCGGGCACGCATCGCCGACGCCGCGCGCCGCGGCATGGCCGAGGAAGTGATCGAGGAACTGCCCGGCGGCTACGACCAGCTGATCGGGCGCCGCTTCAAGCAGGGTGTGGACCTGTCCGGTGGCCAGTGGCAGAAGATCGCCATTGCCCGCGCGTGGATGCGCAATGCGCAGGTGATGATCCTGGATGAGCCAACGGCAGCGCTGGACGCACGCAGCGAGTTCGAAGTGTTCCAGCGGTTCAGGGAACTGGCGGATAATCGCACCGCCGTGCTGATTTCCCACCGTTTCTCCTCGGTACGCATGGCCGATCGCATCCTGGTGCTGGCCGACGGCCGGATCGAGGCCAGCGGCACCCATGGGCAGCTGATGGCACAGGGCGGCCGCTATGCCGAGCTGTTCGAGCTGCAGGCGGCCGGCTACCGCTGAGAACGCCTCTCGTTCCGCCTAATGAGAACCCGTCTCATTTGAGATAGAATCACCCCGACGACTTTCGATAGATACGCCCATGTCCTCCGCTTTCGGCGCCGAAACGGTGCTTGAGGTCCGCCACTGGACCGATGCCTACTTCAGCTTCACCCTCACCCGCGACAGCGGTTTCCGCTTCGAGAACGGCCAGTTCGTGATGATCGGCCTGGAAACCGAGGCGCGGCCGCTGCTGCGCGCCTATTCCATTGCCAGCGCCAACTGGGAAGAGCACCTGGAGTTCTTCAGCATCAAGGTGCAGGACGGCCCGCTGACCTCGCGCCTGCAGCACATCAAGCCGGGCGACAAGGTGCTGGTCGGCAAGAAGCCCACCGGCACCCTGCTGATCAGCGACCTGCACCCCGGCAAGAACCTGTACCTGCTGGGCACCGGCACCGGCATGGCACCATGGCTGTCGGTGATCAAGGACCCGGAGACCTACGAGCGCTTCGAGAAGGTGATCCTGTGCCATGGCGTGCGCTACGAAAAGGATCTGGCCTACCGCGATTATTTCGAGAAGGAACTGCGTGAGCACGAGTTCCTGGGCGAGATGATCGGCGACAAGCTGCTGTACTACCCGGCCGTCACCCGCGAGCCGTTCGCCAACCAGGGCCGCCTGACCTCGCTGATGGAAAGTGGCGAGATGCAGCGCACGCTCGGCCTGCCGGAGCTGAGCCCGGAGAACGACCGCGCGATGATCTGCGGCAGCCCGCAGATGCTGGCCGACCTGCGCAGCGTGCTGGACGCCCGTGGCTTCCAGGTCTCGCCGCGTATCGGCCAACCGGGCCATTACGTATTCGAACGCGCCTTCGTCGAGAAATAAGCAAAAAGGGGACGGAGGGGATTAAGTCGTTTGTGGCACAAACGACTTAATCCCCTCCGTCCCATTTTTTCTGGCATTACCTCACAGCACCGCTTCGATTGCGCTGCGCAGCTGCTCCGGCCTGGTGGTGGGCGCATGCCGCGAGACCACACGCCCCTGGCGATCGACCAGGAACTTGCTGAAGTTCCATTTGATGCGGGCAATGCCCAGCAGGCCGCGCTTCTCGCGTGACAGCCAGGCCCACAGGGGATCGGCGCCGCTGCCGTTGACTTCGATCTTCTCCGACAAGGGGAAGCTGACCGGATAGTCCAGCGAACAGAACTGGCGGATCTGCGCGGCATCGCCGGGCTCCTGCGCGCCGAACTGGTTGCACGGGAAGCCGATCACCACCAGGCCGCGCTCGCGGTAGTCCTGCCACAGCTGTTCCAGGCCGGTGTACTGCGGGGTGAAACCGCAACGGCTGGCGACATTGACCAGCAGTAACGGGTGGCCCTGATAACGGGCCAGCGCCTGCGGCTGGCCATCGAGGTCGCGGAAGCTGAAATCGTAGGCGGTGGTCATGGCAGTGGGCCGTGGACGGTGATTGCATGGTACCCGCGCCCGGACCCGGCAACATGCCTTTTGACACAAGTGCGGGCGCCGCTGGCCGGGTTACCCTCGGGCCCTTGTTTGCCTTACCGGAGTTTCTACCTTGACCACTCGCCTTGCCCTTGCCGTGGCCATGTCCCTCGGCCTTGCCCTGCCCGCCTTCTCGGCAGGCGCCGCCACCCCGGCTGCCAGCACCAATGCCCAGCAGGCCAACCCGTTCTTCGCCGAAAGCCCGCTGCCGCTGCATTTCCCGCAGTTCGACAGGATCAAGGACAGCGACTTCGCCCCGGCCTTCGACGCCGGCATGGCGCAGCAGCTGAAGGAAGTGGAGGCGATCGCCAACAACAAGGCCAAGCCGACCTTCGACAACACCATCATCGCCCTGGAAAAGAGCGGTGACATCCTCGACCGTGCGACCACCGTGTTCTTCAGCCTGGTCGGCGCCGACACCAACGACACCCGCAAGAAGCTGCAGGCCGATTACTCGGCCAAGTTCGCCGCGCACAGCGATGCGATCGCGCTGAACGGCAAGCTGTTCGCCCGCATCCAGGCGCTGTATGACACCCGCAGCCAGCTGGGCCTGGACGCCGAAGGCGTGCGCCTGGTCGAGAAGTACTACGACAACTACGTGCGCGCCGGCGCCAAGCTGTCCGAGGCCGACAAGGCCACGCTGAAGGAGATGAACGCCGAGCTGGCCAACCTGGGCACCAAGTTCAGCCAGAACGTGCAGTCGGAAGTGAACGCTTCGGCGATCACCGTCGACGACGTCAAGGAGCTGGCCGGCCTGTCCAAGGAGCAGATCGCTGCCGCCGCCGAAGCCGCCAAGGCCCGTGGCCTGGAAGGCAAGTACGTGATCACCCTGCTCAACACCACCGGCCAGCCGCCGCTGACCAACCTGGCCAACCGCGCCCTGCGCCAGAAGATCTACGAAGCCTCGGTCAGCCGTGGCAGCCGCGGTGGCGAGTTCGACAACACCGCACTGGTCTCGCGCATCATGCAGCTGCGTGCCGACAAGGCCAAGCTGATGGGCTTTGCGAACTTCGCCGCCTACAACCTGACCAACCAGACCGCCAAGACCCCCGAAGCGGTCAACGCGATGCTGGGCAAGCTGGCCCCGGCCGCTGTGGCCAACGCCAAGCGCGAAGCGGCCGACCTGCAGGCAATGATCGACCAGGAACAAAAGGCCGCCGGCAAGAAGACCTTCCAGCTGGAACCCTGGGACTGGGCCTTCTACAGCGAGAAGGTGCGCCAGGCCAAGTACAACTTCGACGAATCGCAGCTGAAGCCGTACTTCGAAATGAAGAACGTGCTGGAAAACGGCGTGTTCTATGCGGCCGGCCAGGAATTCGGCCTGACCTTCAAGCAGCGTACCGACCTGCCGGTCTACCACGATGACGTCACCGTCTACGACGTGTTCGACGCCGATGGCAGCCAGCTGGCGATCTTCATCTTCGATCCGTATGCGCGCGCCTCCAAGCGTGGCGGTGCGTGGATGAACTCCTACGTTTCGCAGTCCAAGCTGACCGGCTTCAAGCCGGTGGTGGCCAACCACCTGAACATCCCGAAGCCGCCGGCCGGCCAGCCGACCCTGCTGACCTGGGATGAGGTGAACACCACCTTCCACGAGTTCGGCCACGCGCTGCACGGCATGTTCTCCAACGTGAAGTACCCGTACTTCTCGGGCACCTCGGTACCGCGCGACTTCGTCGAGTTCCCCTCGCAGGTCAACGAGATGTGGTCGGACAACCCGGCCATCCTGAAGAACTACGCCAAGCACTACCAGAACGGTTCGGCGATGCCGCAGGCACTGCTGGACAAGGTGCTGGCTGCGGCCAAGTTCAACCAGGGCTTTGCCACCACCGAGTACCTGGGTGCGGCGATGCTCGACCAGCGCTGGCACCAGATCGGCGCCGACCAGGTGCCGGCCGCCAAGGACGTGATGGCCTTCGAGCGCGCTGCGCTGGAAAAGGACGGCATCTACTACGCGCCGGTGCCGCCGCGCTACAAGACCCCGTACTTCAGCCACATCATGGGTGGCTACTCGGCCGGCTACTACGCCTACATCTGGTCGGAAGTGCTCGATGCCAACACCCAGAAGTGGTTCAAGGACAACGGCGGCCTGAGCCGCAAGAACGGCGACCACTTCCGCGCCACGCTGCTGTCCAAGGGCGGCAGCGTCGACGCGATGCAGCTGTTCCGCGATTTCGCCGGCCACGAGCCGCAGATCGAACCGCTGCTGGAAAAGCGTGGCCTGACCGGCGCCGGCAACTGATCGTCCGTTCGGTAGCGTGAAACGAGAACCGCCCGGGAGACCGGGCGGTTTTTTTGTTGGATCATCCACGCATGGCGTGGATCTACCGCGGCGCGACGTACCCGCCCGGCACGCCTTCCGGCGACAGCACCAGCTGCCACAGCTGCGCGTGCCGGCAGCGGAAAGTCGCCATCGACCCGGCCAGGTAGAAGCGCCACATGCGCCGGAAGTGCTCGTCATAGCGCGCATCCAGTCGCGGCCAGGCCGCTTCCACGTTGCGCCGCCACGCCTGCAGGGTCAGGTCGTAATCGGTGCCGAAGTTGTGCCAGTCCTCCAGCACGAAGCGTCCTTCGAATGCCTTGCTGATCTGCACCGCCGACGGCAGCATCGAGTTCGGGAAGATGTAGCGCGCGATCCATGGATCGGTTCGATGCCGCGAGATGTTGGTACCGATGGTATGCAGCAGCAGCAACCCGCGTGGCGAGAGGCAGCGCCTGGCCACTTCGAAGAAACTGGAATAGTTCTTGTCACCGACGTGTTCGAACATGCCGATCGAGAAGATCGCATCGAACGGCTCGTCCAGTTCGCGGTAGTCCTGCAGGCGGATCTCGATCGGCAGCCCGGCGCACCGCTCACGGGCGAACTCGGCCTGCTCTTTCGAGATGGTCACGCCGACGCCGCTGACGCCATAGCGCTCGGCGGCGAACTTCAGTGCCTCACCCCAACCGCAGCCGATGTCCAGCACGCGCTGGCCCGGGCGCAGCCCCAGCTTGCGGCAGACCAAGTCGAGCTTGGCCTCCTGCGCAGCGTCGAGATCACCGGCAGTGCGCCAGTAGCCGCAGCTGTAGACCAGACGTTGGCCAAGCATCGCCTGGTACAGATCATTTCCGAGGTCGTAATGGCGGCGGCCGACCTCGTAGCTGCCCTGCCCGGCCTGCAGATTGAACAGGCGCGCCTTCAGCGCATCAGCCACCTCGCGCCAGCCGTGCACCCGTTCGTCCAGGTGCGCCTGCATCAGGTGGACGAGGAAGTCGTCCAGCACGTTGGCATCCCACCAGCCGTCCATGTAGCTCTCGCCGAGGCCGAGCGAGCCGTGCGCCATGACCCGCGCGAAGAAGCGCGGGTCATGTACCTGGATGTCCTGTGGCTGGGTGCCGCCGATGCGGACCCCGGCTTCCTGCAGCAGGCCGGCGACCCGCTCCTGCAACCCTGTATCCACGCCACCTCCTCGACTGCGGTCAACCGCGTGCGAACAGCTCCACGTAGTCCTTGGCCACGTGCGGCAACAGCACCGCCGCCGGCACATCGGCCGTCTGCGTGCCGTCCGAGTATGGACCGACCTGGTACGGCGGGAAAACAAAGCGCAGGGCGGTGATCTGCCCCTTGTCGTCGGTCAGCGGCTGGAACTGGCTGAAATTGTCGGCCTGCGGGCCGGTACCGTCGGCAATCATGCGCGATGCGTTGCGCAGCGATTCCTGCAGCTGGGCCGGGTCCATGTCCTCGCCGCTGAGGCGGGTCGCCACGCGCTCGCGCAGCTGGTCGGCGACGAAATCGCTGATCGCCTTCCAGCCCTTGGCATCGGCCACCAGCTTTTCGGCGCTGAGCATCTGCTGGTGCTGCGGCAGCCACACGAAGCGGGCCACCAGTGGCTCACCGTGGGCGCCTCCGGTATAGCGGCTGCCATCGGCACTGACCACCACCAGCTGCGCGGTTTCCAGCAGCTTCTCGAAGCTCAGCGACAGCTCGTAGGGCATGGTCGGCTTGTCGTTGCCGAGCCCGTCCAGGGCCTGCTGCAGGTCGCTGCGGGCGCTGGTCGCATAGTCCTGCAGCGCACGTGCCAGGCCCGGATAACGGTCGATGCCGGCCGGGTAGCTGATGCCCACCACTTCGCGCTCGTTGTTCTCGATCACGTCGCGCAGATCCAGCGGCGCTTCCGCGGCGGGTGTCTCGCCCGCGGCGGCGGCCTCGGCGGCGGGGGCCGCGTCGGTCGCCGGTGCCGGCTCGCTCTCACGCTGGCAACCGGCCAGCAACAGCACGCCCACCACGCCGGCCAGCACGCTGCCGCGCAATGGCCGGTTGTTTCCAATCTTCATCGGGATCCCCTGTTCATGTTTGTACATCATCGCCTGCCATGGCTGAAGCGTGGCCCGCCGGCATCAGCCGACGAGCAGGTCGTGATATTCCTCGTGCCGCTGCAGGAAGGCCTCGGCATACGAACACGCCGGCACCACCTTGTATTTCTGCTCGCGGGCGAAACGCAGCGCGACGCGGGTCAGCTCACCGGCAATGCCGCGGCCGGCGATCGGCTCGGGCACTTCGGTGTGGGTGATGACCATGCGCCTGCGCTTGATCTGGTAATCGAGCACCGCCAGCTGTCCTCGGACACGGGCGGTGAAGCGATGGCTGGCCAGGTCGTGTTCGACCTCGTAGGCCAGACCGGGGGGCGTGACCGAAGCCATGGAACTGTCTCCTGCGGCGACTGCGTGGATGGTGCGCAGCCAGGCGCCATGATCGCGTGAAGCCTGAACAGGGGCAAGTGCGGTCCATTCACGTCAGTTTTCGACCCTCAAGCTGGAGGGCGGGCGGCCGCTATCGCCTATGGAGGGGTACGGCCAGGCTGGCACGGCCCTTGCGACCGTAGACCATGCGCATCACCGCGGAGGCCCCGATGCACCCCAGCGATCCCCATTCCGATACCGACCGTGCCCTGCTGGAGGGCCTGCTGCAGCTGGCAGTGGAAGGTCAGACCGAAGACCAGGATTTCCAGCGCATCGGCGAGGAAGTGTTCGCCCGCCTGCTGGACACCTACGGGCAGCAGACCACGGCCTGAACCGGCCGGGGCGGATCGCTGCCGATCCGCCCCCGTTCCCACCCTCAACCGCCGCCGAGGCGGAAGGTCGGGTTGGAGAGTTCGCGCAGGAAGTGGTTGAAGATGCTCGGCTGCATGGCCAGCATGAAGATCACGCCAAACGCCGCACCGGCCAGGTGCGCGCTGTGGTTGATGCGATCGCCGCCGCGCTTGTCCATCCAGATGCTGTAGCCGACGTAGAACGCGGCATAGACGATCGCCGGCGCCGGGATGAAGAACACCAGGATGATCGACCACGGCTTGATCAGGATGAAGGCGAACAGCACCGCCGACACCGCCCCGGATGCACCGAGGCTGAGGTAGTTCGGGTTCTTCTGGTTCTTCAGGTAGCTGGGCAGGATCGAGACCAGCAACGCGCCGATGTAGAACGCCGGATAGGTCAGGTAGCTGCCGGTCAGCTCCACCATCACGCTCTCGATGAATCCCCCGAAGAAGAACAGGGTGATCATGTTGAAGATCAGGTGCGACCAGTCGGCGTGGATGAAGCCATAGGTCACCAGGCGGTCGTACTGGCGATGGCGGTCCACGGCGGGCGGCCACAGGATCAGGCGGTCGGCCAGCTTGCGGTTGTTGAACGCCATCCACGACAGGATGGCGGTGATGGCGATCAACAGCAGATTGACGGGGCTCATGTCAGGCTCAGGCGCTACGGTAGTTGTCGACCATACGATAGCGTTTCGCGTACCAACCGAAGGCCAACGCCGCGATGAAGGCGAAGCCGGCGAAGAAGAACATCAGGAACGCCGCCTCGCTCAGGCCGGTGCCGGCGATCTGGTGGGTCACCGTGTCGTTGCGCACCGCCGCGTTGGACAGCAGCACCCACAGGTTGCCGATGGTGGTGGTCAGGTTCCAGAAGCTCATCACCACGCCCTTCATCGCCTGCGGCGCCTGGCTGTAGGCGAACTCCAGGCCGGTGGCCGAGACCAGCACCTCACCGAAGGTCAGCAGTGCGTACGGCAGGATCTGCCAGAAGATCGACATGGCATTGCCGCCGTCCATCACCACCTGGATGCCACCGATGACGATCCAGGCCAGGCCGCTGAAGGCGATACCGGCGGTCATGCGGCGCAGCGCGGTCGGCTCGAAGCCGAAGCGGCGCAGCGCCGGGTACAGCACCAGGTTGTTGAAGGGAATCAGGATCATCACCAGCAGCGGGTTCAATGCCTGCATCTGCGAGGCGGTGAACCAGCTCGGCATCTGCATCTGCTGGCCCTGCAGGACCCACGTCGAGGCCTTCTGGTCGAACAGCGAGAAGAACGGCGTGGTCAGCGCGAAGATCACCAGCACGCGCAGCACCGAGCGCACGCCTTCCACGGCTTCGGCCGGATGCTGGCCGCGGGCACGGTCCAGCTGCAGCCAGGTGCCGCCGCCGATACCGGCCAGGATGGCGACCAGCGCAAGGCAGAGGCAGATGACGATGCCCAGCGAACCGACCAGCCCGAACGAGGCCACCGCCAGCACCAGGCCGAGCGCGGCGATCACCAGGCCCGGACGGCCCTGCCCGGCAACGCGTGCGGTCAGCGCGGTACGCACCACGTTGGCGAACGAATGCGGGTCCTTCGGCGGCAGCGGCACCAGCACGTAGCGCTTGCGGCCCAGCCAGAACACGAAGGTGGCCACGAACATCAGGATGCCCGGGATGCCGAACGCCCACTGCGGGCCCCAGTTCTTCAGCACCAGCGGGATCAGCAGCGAGGCGAACAGCGAGCCGAAGTTGATGATCCAGTAGAAGGCGTCGAAGACGAGCTTGGCCAGATGCTTGTTGCTCTGGTCGAACTGGTCACCCATGAACGAGGCCACCAGCGGCTTGATGCCGCCGGCGCCGAGCGCGATCAGGCCCAGGCCAAGGAAGAAGCCCTCGCGGCTGTTCTCGAACAGGGCCAGGCACAGGTGGCCTGCGCAGTAGACCAGGCTGAACCAGAGGATGGTGTGGTACTTGCCGAAGAACCTGTCGGCCAGCCAGCCGCCGAGCAGCGGGAAGAAGTACACGCCGATCATGAAGCTGTGCATGATGTCCTTGGCTTCACCGGCACGGCCTTCCGCAGTGATTTCCTGCAGCAGCAGCGAGGTGATCAGGAACTGCACCAGGATGTTGCGCATCCCGTAGAAACTGAATCGTTCGCAGGCCTCATTGCCGATGATGTACGGAATCTGGCGCGGCATCCTTCCCTGGCCGGCGATGGGGGCAACTGCGTCGTGGCTCATCCTGTAAGGCATTCCTGCAAAGCGAAAGGCGCAAGGTTACCGGAACCGGGGCTTGCGAAGCACGCTGCAGGGCTGCATGACAACGGTGCCAATCCATGGCAGGCGCTCCTGGCTGTGCCGGAAGTCACGGCACCTGCACGACAAAAGCGTAAACTTATCGTTATGCGCCCCCTCGCCTACGCCCGACTCCTGCTCAGCTGCCTGCTGCTGTTGCCGGCGTTGCAGGCCCAGGCGCGGCCACAGGCGCCGGCCTCGGCCAGCAGCGAGGGTGAGCCCCGGCAACTGACCGTGGCCGCACTGGAACTGCCCAGCCGCGACGATGCGCAATGGAAGCAGCGCCGCGAGCAGGTCGCACAACTGTTGACCGACCTGCAACCGGACGTGATCTCGGTGCAGCAGGTACTGCAGCAGCAGGGCCGCAACCCGGCCTGCTGGCTGGCCAGCCGGCTGCGCTACAGCTGCGACTTCGTCACCGCCGACCCACCCAGCCAGCCGCTGCGGCATGGCAATGCCATGCTGACCCGGCTGCCGGTCAGCGAGGACGGGGTCACCCTGCTGCATCCACCCGGCACGTTCAGCGCGGCCGGCATGATGCGCCTGAAGCTGGGCCAGGCGCTGGTCAACATCTACGTGGCGCGGCTGCGCCCGGAGCCGGACGAGGCCACCGCGCGCCAGCACCAGACCAACGACCTGATGACCTGGATCGGCGCCACGGCCGAGGGCATGCCCAGCCTGATCGCCGGTGACTTCTCGGCCGCCACTGTGGAACTGGTGCGCAGCACGCCCGGCTTCCAGCCGGCCCGGCGCAATCCCGGCGGCCGCCCGGAACCGCCAGCGGCCAGTGGCGGTGGAGCCAGCGGTCATGGCCTGGACGTGCTGTTCCAGGTCAAGCATTTCGGCGGCATCCGCCAGCAGCCGATCCTGCTGCCCGCCGATGGCGACCTGCCCGGCCTGCGCCTGGGCGTGATGGCAACCCTGCGCCTGCAGGGCGATACGGCCACCGCGGAATAGCCCCGCCTTCGGCTGCGGTGGGTGCCGGTTGTGGGTGCCGACGGTGGGTGCCGACCTTGGTCGGCACATCCCTGCCGCGCGCGCAGATGCTTCCGTGCCGACCAAGGTCGGCACCCACCAGCATCGGCCCCGCTTCCCGAATCCGGGCAACAAAAAGGCCGGGGTCTCCCCCGGCCTTTTCATTTCAACCCGTGACGCCGATCAGGCAATCGCTTCCTGGTAACGGCGCTCGACTTCGTTCCAGTCGATCACGTTGAAGAACGCGCCGATGTATTCCGGACGGCGGTTCTGGTACTTCAGGTAGTACGCGTGTTCCCACACGTCCAGGCCGAGGATGGGGGTGTTGCCTTCCATCAGCGGGCTGTCCTGGTTGCCGGTGCTCTCGACCACGACCTTCTTGTCCGGGGTCACGCTCAGCCATGCCCAGCCGCTGCCGAAACGGGTCAGCGCGGCCTTGGTGAAGGCGTCCTTGAACTTGTCGAAGCCGCCCAGGTCCTTGTCGATGGCCTTGGCCACGTCGCCTACCGGGTTGCCGCCGGCATTCGGCGCCATCACGGTCCAGAACAGCGAGTGGTTGGCATGGCCACCCCCGTTGTTGCGCACCGGGCCCTGCAGGTTCTCCGGCAGCGACTTCAGCTTCTTCACCAGCTCTTCGACCGGCAGGTCAGCGTACTCGGTGCCTTCCAGCGCCGCGTTGACGTTGTTGATGTAGGTCTGGTGATGCTTGGTGTGATGGATTTCCATCGTCGCCGCATCGATATGCGGTTCCAGCGCGTCGTAGGCGTAGGACAGCTTGGGCAGGGTATAGGCCATGATGCATCTCCTGATTGCGAGGGCACCCGACGGTGTCGGGCAGTGCGCGGTGAATGATGGGGACAGACCGCAAGATTACCAAGGGGGATGTAAAGGAAATTGCGTCCTGCCGGTGAGCATGCCGGCAATTGTTACGCAGCGGTGACGCTGCACGTTCCTCATGCCCCATGCAGCGCGCAGGCGTTACAGTGCGTGCCTTGCCCTCGCCTGCCCGTGCCCATGCGCAACCCCCGGCTGCTGATCACCGCCATCGCCCTTCTGCTGCTCGGGCTGGTCGCCAACCACTTCATGCAGCGTGCGCCGGCGCCGCAGTTCGCGCCGGACCTGCAGGGCGCGCCTGCCGCGCAGGCCCCGGCCACGCCGGCAGCCCGCACCGATGGCGGGTTGCCCGCGTTCCTGCCCGCCGAGGCGCGCCAGACCATCGCGCTGATACAGCGTGGTGGTCCGTTCCCGCATCGCCAGGACGGCAGCACCTTCGGCAACCGCGAGCAGCAGCTGCCGCAGCGCGCGCGCGGCTACTACCGCGAATACACTGTCGACACTCCCGGCGCACGCACCCGTGGCACGCGCCGCATCGTCACCGGTGGCGATCCGCCGGAGGCGTGGTACTACACCGACGACCACTATGAATCGTTCCGCAGCTTCACCGTACCGGCCCAGGGAGCGCAGTGATGAGCCACGATGATTTCGGCCTCGGCCTGCATGACATCAACAATGCCGGCGTCTACGCCATCGACAGCGACGACATCGACGCGCTGGCGGCGGCGATGCGCGATGCCGGCCTGAAGGTGCTCCGCATCGACCTCGAGGGGGTGGCCGACAAGCGCACCCTGCTGGCACGGCTGGCGGCGCAGCTGGATTTCCCGGCAGGCTTCGGCGGCAATTGGGATGCCCTGTCGGACAACCTGCGCGATCTGCAATGGCTGCCGGCCAACGGCTACGCGCTGTTCCTGGCCGACGTGGACGCCCTGCGTGCGGACGCGCAGAAGGACTTCGACACCCTGCTGGAGGTGATGGACGAAGCCAGCCGTGACTGGGTCGGCCGTGACGTACCGTTCTGGGTATTCCTGTCGCAGAGCGCGTGAGGTCACTGCCCTGGCGGATGCCGACCTTGGTCGGCATGCGTGCTCCGGTAGATGCCGACCTTGGTCGGCGTTTCTGTGCCAACCAAGGTTGGCACCTACCAAAGCGCGAGCCGGCCAGCGTGCGGGGCGCGGCCCCCTGCCTAGTGGCTGCCGTTATCTTCCTGCAGTTCCTTTTTGAACGGGATGTCCGGCGGCGGACGCGCCACCGCTGGCTGGTCCTGCATGTTCGGGTTGGTCAGGCCACAGCCACCACCGGCCTGCAGGATCGAGATCACGCAGGAGATCTTCGTGCCGGTGCCCGGCAACGGAATCTCCATCGACTTGATGCCCTTGCGCACCCACTCGGCCAGCAGCGACTCCTGCGGCACCCAGTACTTGTCGAACGAGGTCGGCGTGTAGTCGTACGGCGGCCGCTTCAACCAGGTGCCGGACTGGGCGATACGCTCCTTGGTCCAGCCATCGTTGGCACCTCCCGGTGCGCCCCGTTCGGCGTGCCCGTCGCCCTCCTGCCCCGGCACCCGCACGCTGCCATCGGCATTGAACAGACCGCTGCCCTTGCCGGAAGTACTGGCCTGGTGTGCGCCACTGCTCGCACCGTCGCGGTTGCGGCTGGATGCACCCCAGTCATCGCCCTTGGCAGGCGTGGCCCAATTGCCCGGGTCGGGTGCCGGGCGCGCGCCGGCCTGGGCCGGTGCGGTACTGGATGCCGACGTGCGCGCCTTCGTGCTGCTGGCCTGCGCCGCGCTGCTGCTGGCCGCAGGCGCAGCAGTGGCCGCGGGGGCACTGCCACTGGAAGGTGATGGCGCCGCCGCTGGTGCCGAGGCGACTTCGCGTTCGCGCACCTGCACGTCACGGCCCGCCGGCGCATGTACGGTCGGCTCACGGCCGGCCACGGTCGCCATCCGCACCTGCGGATCGACCACGGCCTGCACCTCGCGTTCGCGCACCTGTACTTCCTGTTGCGGAAGGCGTACCTGCACATCCGCGGTGCGCAGCGGCTGCGGCGCCACCGGGGCGTCGACCGTACTGACTTCGCGCTCCTGTACCTGGATGTCACGCAACTGCGGCGTGCGCACCGCGACGGCCGGTGCATGCAGCGGCGTCGGCGCAGCGGGCGCCTGCAGCGGCTGCACGCTGCGCTCGCGCACCGTGGCTGTGGTGTCGCGCGGCACGATGCTGACTTCGGTGCGCGGCACGCTGACCGGCGGCACCACGAAGTCGGTGCTGGCCTCGGCCACCTCGGTGGCCTGCACTGGAGACGGCGGCGGTGCCGCGACCGGCGCGGGTTCGGCTTCAGCCGGCGGCGCAGGCACGCTGGCGGTCGCTGCCGGCGTAGGCATGGGCGCAGGCGCCGACGCTGCGGCGGGACGCGGTTGCGGTGCGGTGGCGGCTCCCGCCTCGCGGCCGGCCGCCACCTGCCCGGCCGGCGCGGCGGCAGCGGCTTCGGCGCCCGGCTGGTCGCCACCGCCTTCCTGGGTAGCGCGGCCGACGAATTCCACCTGCACGCGCTCGCCTTCAGCGCCCTCTTCCTCCGGCGCCGTGGTGCGGATCACCGCCACCCACAGCAGCAGCACGAAGAACAGCAGATGCAACAGCGCGCTGGCCAGAGCCGAGGTCCAGCGCATCCAGCGCTGATCGCGCGGTGCGGCATCCCAGTCCTGCCAGAACAACCGGCGCAGCGCCTGCCATGGGGACAAGCGCGGTGATTGCCCGGGCGGCCCGGGCAACGGACGCGGCAGCAGCACGTCGATGACGTCCCGCGCATGCAGTGGCCGCGGCAACGGACCGAGCGAGCGCAGCCACAGCGCCCAGCCATACGGCAGGCGCGTGGTTTTCTCGAGGACGGCCCCGGGCTGCTGGCGCGCCAGCAGCAGGTCGATGAGCTGCTCGGCCCGGGTCAGAGGCACGCGTCAGCGATCAGGCGGCGTTGCCGCGAGGAATGTACGGCGCGTGGCCACTGTCGTGGTCGGTCGCATCACGTACAGCGGTCACGCCCGGCACGCGGCCCATCAGGGTCTTCTCGATACCCTGCTTGAGGGTCACGTCGGCCATGCCGCAGCCCTGGCAGCCACCACCGAAGCGCAGCAGCACCACGCCGTCGGCCGAGACTTCCTGCACGGCCACCTTGCCGCCATGCGAGGCCAGCTGCGGATTGATTTCGTTCTCGACCACCCAGTGCACGCGCTCGACCAGCGAGGCGGCATCGCCGGGCGCTTCGCCCTTGATGCGCGGCGCCTTGATGGTCAGCTGCTGGGCACCGGCGGTACCGGCGACGATGTCGATCTCGGCGCCATCGAGCCAGCCGACGCTGCTGGCATCGACGTAGAGAGTGAAACCATCGCAGTCCACCGCCCACTCGTCGCCGAGCAGGTCGGTCGGTTCGGCGAATTCCAGCCGGGCATCGGCGCGCGGGGTACCGGGATCGACCGCGCTCAGGCGCACGCCCATGCCGGGCACGCCCTCGCGTTCGATCAACTTGCGGAAATGGGTCTGGGCAGTGTCGGAGATCTGGATCATCAGGCTATTCTAGCCAAGTAAGCGTCAGCCGCTCATTCGGTTTATACACCGTCCGGCGCATTGTTCAGTCAACACGAGGTGGAGATTCCCATGGCCGACCTGATTCCACTGGCCCAGGCCCGTTGCGTGCCGCGCAAAGGCAGCGACCACAAGCTTGGCGAAGCCCGCCTGGCCGAACTGCTGCCGCAGATTCCCGGCTGGGAGCTGAGCGAGGGTGGCCAGGCCCTGTCGCGCACCTTCCGCTTCAAGGATTACTACGCCACCATGGCCTTCGTGAACGCGCTGGCCTGGATCGCCCACCGCGAGGACCACCATCCGGACCTGGGCGTGCACTACGACCGCGCGGTCGTGCGCTTCTCCACCCACGACGTGGGCGGCCTGAGCGAGAACGACTTCATCTGCGCGGCAAAGACTTCGGCCCTGACGGAGCAACTGCCATGAACGTACGCCTGCTGAGCCTGTCCCTGTTCGCTGCGACCGGCCTGGCCGGCTGCGGCGCGTCCGAACCGCCGGCACCGCCCCCGCCGCCGCCGACCGAAGTGGCCGCGGTGAAGACGCCGCCGCCGCAGTACCCGCTGGAACTGGCCTGCATGGGCGTGGGCGGCACCAGCACTTTCAAGGTCACCATCGGTACCGACGGCAAGCCGAGCGAGGTCGCCCTGCTGACCGGCGCCGGCAACCCGCAGCTGGACGAGCTGGCCAAGACCGCCGTGCAGGGCTGGCAGTTCAATGCCGCCACCCGCAACGGCCAGCCGGTGCCGGCCACCATCCAGGTGCCGGTCAGCTTCAACCCGCCGCAGCCGAAGCCGGACCAGTGCTTCGCCATCGAAGAACGCCTGCGCCGCGGCGGTTGATCACGCGCGCCCCGACGAGGCCAGCCGACGCCCGCCTCGCCCTCGCCGCCCCGGCCTTGCCCGGGGCGGTTGTCTGTTGACCAGGATCGCGTCGGTACATGCTGCAGATTCCCCCCGAAAACGTCTGGATCGCGCTCGCGGTCACCCTCGCGGCCGGTCTCGCCACCGCCATCGGCAGCCTGCTGGTGCTGTTCTCGCGCCGGCCCAATCCGCGCCTGCTGGCCTTCGGTCTGGCCTTCGCCGGCGGCGCCATGGTCTACGTGTCGCTGTCGGAGATCCTCAACAAGTCCATTGCATCCTTCGCGCTGGCCTATGGCGAGCGCACCGGCTTCACCTACGGCACCCTGGCGTTCCTGCTGGGCGTGATCGTGATCGTGCTGATCGACCACTTCATCCCCAACCCGCATGACAGCCTGGACAAGCAGGACCCGGCATTCCGCGAGAACAGCCGCGAGTACCTGAAGCGGGTCGCCCTGCTGACCTCGATCGCTATCACCGCACACAACTTCCCGGAAGGGCTGGCAACGTTCTTCGCGACCCTGGAGAGCCCGTCGGTAGGCATGCCGCTGGCCTTCGCCATCGCCATCCACAACATTCCGGAGGGCATCGCGATCGCGGTGCCGGTGTACTTCGCCACCCAGAACAAGTTCTATGCGTTCAGCGCCAGCCTGCTGTCGGGCCTGGCCGAGCCGGTGGGCGCGGCGCTGGGCTACTGGCTGCTGTCCGGATCACTGTCGCACGCCACCTTCGGCTGGGTGTTCGGGCTGATTGCCGGCGTGATGGTGTTCCTGGCGCTGGACGAGCTGCTGCCGGCGGCCAAGCGCTATGCGAAGGGCCACGAGACGGTGTACGGGCTGGTGGCGGGCATGGGCACGCTGGCGATCAGCCTGGTGCTGTTCAAGTGGTGAGGAATTCCAGGCCCGCCCCGTAGAGTCGAGCTTGCTCGACTGACATTCCTCGACCGAACAGCAGTCGAGCAAGCTCGACTCTACAAGGGGATACGGCGCGCTGCCTGTCCTGCCTACTTCAGCCGATCCAGCGCCTCGACCAGCTCGTCGGCCAGCGGCGCGTTCAGTACGTACGGGCTCTTGCCGTCGTCCAGCGCGAACTCCAGTGACGCCGCGTGCAGGAACAGGCGCTTCAGCCCGATCTGCTCACGAAGCCGCTTGTTGACGACCGGATCGCCATATTTGTCGTCACCGGCCACCGGATGCCCCAGGTGCTGGGCATGCACGCGGATCTGGTGGGTGCGGCCGGTCTCGATGCGGACCTCGCAGTACGAATGCCCGCCGCGACGCTCCAGCACGCGGAAGTGGCTGATCGATTCCTTGCCGATCGCGTTGACCTGCACATGGCGCTCGCCGCCCTGGCGCAGGCCCACGTGCAGCGGCGCATCGACCGTCATCACGCCGTCGGGCATGCGCCCGGTCAGCAGGGTCAGGTAGCGCTTGCGGATGCCGGCGCCGTGGTCTTCACGCAGCAGCGCCTGCAGCTCGCTCAGCGCCGAGCGCTTCTTGGCCACGATCAGCAGGCCCGATGTGTCGCGATCCAACCGATGGACCAGCTCCAGGGTCTGCCCCGGGCGCAGCGCACGCAGGGTCTCGATGGCGCCGAAACTGATGCCGCTGCCGCCGTGGCTGGCCACGCCGGTGGGCTTGTTCAGGGCCAGCAGGCGGGCGTCCTCGAAGACGATGGCCTGTTCCAGCCGGCGCATGAACGCCTCCGGCGGACCTGCCTTGTCTCCCTCTTCGGTGAGACGAACCGGCGGCACACGCACCTCGTCTCCGGCCTCCAGCTTGCGTTCGGCCTTGGCCCGGCCGCCGTTCACCCGCACCTGGCCGCTGCGCACCAGCTTGTAGACCAGGCTGCGCGGGGCGCCTTTCAGCTGGCCGAGCAGGAAGTTGTCCAGGCGCTGGCCGGCGCGGTCGGCGGGAACGGTGATCATGCGCACGGAAGGCTTGTCGCCAGCGGGCTTGGTGGGGTCTTGGGCGGTCATCAGGCTGTTTATTCTGTTACACTCGGGGGGCGAGATAAGGGATTGATTTCGTTGGAAGTTACTCAGGGCCAGAAGCCCAGCTTCCGACGAATCCGGCACAGTGCGCGACCACCGCCCGCGGGGCGGCCATGTTAGCGGCTCACCGGCCTTCCCGGCCATCGCCGGATGCCTGACACGCAACCGTGCTGAACATGTCCCGCGTGGCGCTCCAGCCTGGCTGACAGCTGCCTGCGGCCCTGCAACACCCAAAAACCCATAAGAGTGAAGCGCTCCCGCGGCCTGCCGTGGTGTCGTAGCGCTGGAAACCCAAGCCGCCCTCCCCGCGCTTGCGCGAATGGGCGGCGAGCCGTGTCCAGAGGCGAAACCCCATGGCGTTCCGCGCGGTAGCCGCTTGCGAGGAACGCAACAATGAAGCGAATGCTGATCAACGCCACGCAGGCTGAAGAGCTGCGTGTTGCCATCGTGGATGGCCAGTCGTTGTATGACATCGACATCGAACAGCCGTCGAAGGAACAGAAGAAGTCCAACATCTACAAGGGCCGGATCTTCCGCATCGAGCCCTCGCTGGAAGCGGCCTTCGTCGAATACGGTGGTGGCCGCCATGGCTTCCTGCCGCTGAAGGAAATCTCCCGCGACTACTTCCAGGCCGGTGTCGACCACAACAAGGCCGGCATCCGCGAGCTGCTGCGGGAAGGCCAGGAAATCGTCGTCCAGGTGGACAAGGAAGAGCGTGGCAACAAGGGCGCCGCCCTGACCACGTTCATCTCGCTGGCCGGCCGCTACATGGTGCTGATGCCGAACTCGCCGAGCGCGGGCGGTGTCTCCCGTCGCATCGAAGGCGAAGACCGGGCCGCGCTGAAGGACGCCCTGGACAAGCTGAACATCCCCGACGACATGGGCGTGATCATCCGCACCGCCGGCGTCGGCCGCGATGCCGAAGAGCTGCAGTGGGATCTGGACTACCTGCTCAACGTCTGGCGTGCCATCGCCGAAGCGGCACTGAGCAAGCCGGCCCCGTTCCTGATCTACCAGGAATCGCGCCTGATCGTGCGCGCCCTGCGTGACTACCTGCGCGCCGACATCGGCGAGATCCTGGTCGACACCGAGGAGATGTACGAGCACGCCCGCGAGTTCATGCAGCAGGTGATGCCGCAGACCCTGCGCAAGCTCAAGCACTACAAGGACGACATCCCGCTGTTCAACCGCTTCCAGATCGAATCGCAGATCGAAGGCGCCTACGAGCGCAACGTGCGCCTGCCGTCGGGTGGCTCGATCGTGGTCGACCAGACCGAAGCGCTGACCGCAGTCGACGTCAACTCCTCGCGCGCCACCAAGGGCAGCGACATCGAGGACACCGCGTTCCAGACCAACCTGGAAGCGGCCGAGGAAGTGGCCCGCCAGCTGCGCCTGCGCGACCTCGGCGGCCTGGTGGTGATCGACTTCATCGACATGGCCTCCAACAAGCACCAGCGCGAGGTCGAGAACCGCCTGGCCAACGCGCTGAAGTACGACCGCGCGCGCGTGCAGGTCGGCCGCATCTCGCGCTTCGGCCTGCTGGAAATGAGCCGCCAGCGCCTGCGTCCGAGCCTGGGCGAGTCCAGCCAGATCGTCTGCCCGCGTTGCGACGGCCACGGCCGCATGCGCAGCGTCGAGTCGCTGTCGCTGTCGATCATCCGCGTCGCCGAAGAGCATGCGATGAAGGAGAACACCGGGCAGGTGCTGGTCCAGGCCCCGGTGGAGATCGCCAATTACCTGCTGAACGAGAAGCGCAGCGCCCTGCGCGAGATCGAGCAGCGCCACGAGGCGCCGATCGTGATCGTCGCCGACGAGCAGCTGCACACCCCGCACTACACCGTGACCCGACTGCGCGAGAACGAGCTGGGCGAAGAGAGCAACAAGCCCAGCTACCAGCGCGGTACCCCGCGCAAGCTGCCGGTGCACGCCCTGACCAAGGGCCAGCTGAACATCCCGCCGCCGGCGGTGACCCAGGTCAAGCACACCTCCCCCGCCCCGGTGCGCGAGGAAGTGGAGCCGGCCGCGGCCGCTCCGGCCCCGGTCGTGGCCGCGCCGGTGGCGCAGGCTCCGAGCGGTGGCGTGATCGGTTGGCTCAAGCGTGTATTCGGTGGCGAACCGGCCCCCGCGCCGGCGCCGGCAGCCCCGGCGGCACGCCAGCAGCAGGACGGCGGCCGCAAGGACCGCAACAAGGATCGCAACAAGGACCGCAAGGACCGTCGCGACGACAACCGTGGCAACGGCGGCAACGGCAACGCGCAGCAGCAGAAGGACGGCGGCAACCGCAAGGACCGCGGCGAGCAGCGCAAGGACGGCCGCAACGGTAACAACGGCAATGCCCAGCAGCAGCCGCAGCAGGGCAGGCAGAAGGAGCCGCAGCAGAAGGATGGCCAGCAGCCGCAGCAGCAGAACAAGCCGCGCAACGAGCAGCAGGGCCAGAACCCGCAGCAGCCGAAGCTGAAGCAGCCGAAGCAGCCGCGCCCGCAGCAGGATGGCGACAAGCCGGCCGAGAAGCCGCAGCGCAACGCCGCCGACGCACCGACCGAAGCCGTGACTGCGGCTGCAGCCGTGGCCGCCACGGCGGTCGCCGCCAACGTGGTGACTGCGCAGGAAGCGACTACACCGGTGGCGCCGGTCGTCCCGGTGTCCGCCGCTCCGGTGGACGCCGCAGCACCGGTCGAGACCACTGCCAATGCTGCCAGCGAGGCCGAGGGGGTTGCGGTCGCCGGTGAAGAAGCTGCAGCCGACGCCAATGGCGAGCAGGCGGGCGAAGGCGCGACCCGCCGTCGTCGTGGCCGTCGTGGTGGCCGCCGCCGTCGTCGCGGTGGTGCCGAGAACGCTGCCGGCAGCGACGTCCTGGGCGATGACCAGGACGACGGTGACGACGGCGATGACACTGATGTCGCCGAGCCGACCGCCGACAGCACCGCTGGCACCGCCCCGGTCGCTGCTGCGCAGCCGGCTCGTTCGCAGCCGGAGTTCGACTTCGATGATGAAGTCGAGCCCGCCACTACCGACGCCGCAAAGCCGGTTCGTGCTGCCGCCGCCGTTGCCGCCGCGCCGGTTGCCGTGGTGAGCAGCGCGGTGGTCGAAGCCGCCGCCCCGGTCGTGGCCGAGGTGCAGGCTCCGATTGAAGCCGCCACCAAGGCCGAACCGGCACCTTCGCCGGTGCAGACCAGCATGCTCGATGCCATCGACGCTGCGACCCCGGTGCAGCCGGTGGCCGTTACGGCTCCGGTGGCGGAAGCGGCGCCGGCGGTGGTCGCGACTGCCCCGGCCGTCGAAGCCGCTCCGGTGGTTGAGGCGACGCCGGCCGTGGTCGAGGCTGCGCCGGTGGTGGAATCGAAGCCGGTGGTGGTTGAAACCGCCCCGGTGATGGAGGCCGCTCCGGCGATTGAAGCCGAGCCGGTCGTCGAGACCGCGCCGGTCGCCGAACAGCCGGTCGCCCCGGTGGCGGTCGAGGCCGCTCCGGTTGAAACCGCTGCCCCGGTCGCCGAGGCCGTGGTGGCACCGTCGATTGACCCGGTTGCCGATGGTCACACCGACGCTGCGGCCCAGGCTGCCGAAGCCAAGGCTGACGAAGAAGACGAAGAGGCCGCCAAGCGCACGCCGCCGGCGAACTGATCGCTCTTTGATCATGTGAAAGCAGAACGGCGGGGATCGATGATCCCCGCCGTTTTTGTTTGTGTGATTGGCGCCGGCTTCGCCTTAGAGGGGCCAACCTTGGTTGGCGCCGTTGATTGAATGCACACGGACACGCCGGTGCCAACCAAGGTTGGCACCCACCAGGGCACCACCTGCGCACGGCCACTGCTTTGGTAGAGGCCAACCTTGGTTGGCGCCGTTGATTGAATGCACGCGGACACGCCGGTGCCAACCAAGGTTGGCACCCACCGGGCACCACCTGCGCACGGCCACTGCTTTGGTAGAGGCCAACCTTGGTTGGCGCCGTTGATTGAATGCACACGGACACGCCGATGCCAACCTTGGTTGGCACCTGCCAAAGCGCGTCTGCGTCAGGGTTTCGGTGCGAACTGCAGGCGGGTCCACACGCCGTAGTGGTCCGAGGCCCAGCGTCCGCTGTCGTCGGGCTGGTCGAACAGCAGCTTCGCCTCGCGCGCGACCATCTCGTCCTGCTGGAAGAAGATGTGGTCGATCCGCGAGGGTGCCTGGTAGTAGTGCCGGTTGAGGGTGCTGACCCCTGCCAGGTCCGTATTGACATGCACGCTGCCGTAGCTGTCGCCGTAATGGCTGCGCAACTCGCTCAGGTCGCCGGCATCCACCAGCGCGTTGAAGTCACCGGCAATCACCACCGGCGCACCGGCCGACGTTGTGGTGATATAGCGCAGCAGGTCCTCCACCTGGCTGCGACGGATGCCCTGGCCACGCTCGTCGTTGCGCTCGTTGAGATGCGTGGCGTAGACATTCACTGGCACTCCATCGACATCGATGCGCAGATGGGCGACGGTGCGGTAATCGTCCAGCGGCTGCAGCAGATGATCGCCGTGGGCCAGGATCGGACGCCGGGTCAGCAATGCGTTGCCGTAGCGCTTCGGGGCCCCGACCGGATCGGTGGACACGAACACATACCGGTAGCCGAGCTGGCTGGCCAGCCACTGCGCCTGGTTGCGGACATTGCGCCGCTGGATCACCTCCTGCAGGGCAACCGCATCCGGCTGCAGACGCTTGAGCTCGGCCAGGATGGTGCGGCGACGACTCGGCCAGTCCTCGCGGTCGTGATGCAGATTGAAGGTGACCATGCTCATGCCGGGCGCATTGGCCACCTCAGCCGACGCGGCGGTGGCCGCAGGCTCGATCGCCATCACCACACCCGGCAGCGCCATTGCAATCGCCAGCCCCAGGGCGCGCACCGACGTGCGCACCCTCGCCCCCTGCTGCTTCATCGTTACTGTCCCTTGCGTTCGGCGCGGCGCACCGCGCTCGGCACGTCGATCTCGACCCGCGCCGGCAGCTGGTGCACGTGCAGTTCCTTGTTGATCCACTCGACCGCTTCACCGTTGACGGTGGCATCGCCCGGATCACCGGCATACGGCCACGGCAGCACCACGCCGCCCACCGGCGGTACCAGGCCCGGCTGCACCTCCAGCGTCAGCTGCTTGTCGCTGCGCTGCAGGCGGTAGTTGAGCTGGCCCTGCGGCGTTCGCAGGCCCTGCACGGCGATGCCTTCGCCCTGCAGCCACGCGACCGGAACGCCCGCGGCCAGCACCAGGGCGTCATCCATGTCGCGGTGATAGGCAAACATGTCCAGCGCCGAGCGCACGAAGTCGGAGGCCACCCAGGCATGCGGCAGGTCACCCACGAAGAACGGCTTGCGCGGCGTGCGTGACACCACTTCGGCCCACTGGTTCCAGGCCTGCGGCGCACGGTCCCTGAAGAAGAACTCGGTGGCCTGCCAGGCGCGGTCACGCCAGCCCAGGCGCACGAACGCGGCAACGTTGCGCCACTCATACGGGGTGTAGTCCTTCCATTCCCGCTTGCCATCGCGGCGGGCCACGAATTCGTTCCAGTAGCGTTCGAAGGTCGCTTCCAGCGCCTGCTGCGGCAGGCGGCCCTGCTCACCGCCCGGGGCCAGCGCGATGGTGGTCGAGGTCGCATCGAAATCACCCAGCTCGGCCGAACCCGGCAGGTAATCGATGGTGTGCTGCTGCATCGCCGACAGCAGCGAGGCCTGCAGGTCATCGCGGAACTGGTCGCGCGATTCGGCAATCTGCATCGCCTCGACCTTGCCCAGCTGGGTCGCCAGAAGTGCAGCGTCCTTGTAACCGCGCAGTGCCCAGAAGTTGTCCCAGTACGAATGCATCGGCTTGGCCGAATAGCCTTCGTGGCTGATCGACGCCGGCATCATCCCGTAGAAGGCCGGGTTGCGCGCCCGGTTTTCCTCGGTGCGCTCGCTGGCGCGCAGTTGTTCCATGTAGGTATAGGCGCCCTGCACGTGCGGCCACATCAGTTCGACGAAGGTACTGTCGCCGGTGTAGCGCCCATATTCGGCAATGCTGTAGATCAGCTCGCCGTGGCTGTCGTTCTCCGGCACCGGGTCGCTGCCGCGCGCATCGACGCAGCACGGCACCTTGCCGTTCTCGAACTGGTAGGGCGCATACCAGTTGATGTAGTCACGCACGGCGTCGCTGCGGCCCATGCGCAGCAGGCCTTCGGAAATCATCGCGCCATCGCGGATCCAGCTGCGCGCGTAGGAACGCGTACCCGGCTGCAGGCGCGGCCCGACGCGCGAGATCAGCATGTGCGCCACCGCGGTACGCAGGGTATCAACCAGCGCCTGGCCGGCCGCCGGCACCTGCAGCGAAACCACGCCCAGCTTCTGTCGCCACTGCTCAGCCACCTGTGCCTGCGCCTTGGCCACGTCCAGCGCCTTGGGCGCCCAGCCACCGGTCTGCGGCAGCACCACCGCCACTTCGCGGCTCTGGCCGGGCTCCAGCTTGATCGTATACATCAGCGCGCCGGACGCCATGCCGGTGCTGTCCTTCACCGCCGTGGTGGCCGGGTACTTGCCACTGGCCAGATGCATCGCATCGAGCTTGCCGTCGAACGTGCTGGCAAAGCGCGCGTCCGGCACCTGCAGCGGGTAGATGCGCGGCTCACCGTTGACCCTCACCAGCTGCTCGCCGACATCCAGCGCATCGATGCGGCTGAAGCCGCCGATGGTGTTGAGGAACTGGGTCGGCGGGTTGACCTGCCACGGGCGGATCGCCAGTGCCAGGGTGTACTCGTGTGCGACCTTGTCCGGATTGCTCAGCCGGTAGCGGCCGATCAGCTGCGCGCGCTCCGGCGTGCCCTGCACGAAGCTGGTCACCGCCAGGCCGACCTTCTCGTGTACCCAGTCGACGTTGGCGATCGGCAGATAGTGGTCCTGCAGCGACTGGGTGATGGCCACGTTCGACCAGTCCAGCAGCTTGCCATCGAGCCGGATGAACGGTTCGATGCTGAAGCTGCCCTTGGCCGGCTCCAGTGCGCCGTCTTCGCTGATCAGCGCCTGCTCCTGGCCACCATCGAGTCCCAGCAGGGTCCAGTACGGCTGTTCACCGACGTAGGCGCGCGGCAACGCGCCGCGCGGCAGGTCGGCAGCCACCGACGACAGGAACGCATTCGGAGTGGCAGCGAAGGCCAGCGGCTTCAGCGCGATGTCACGGATGCCATAGCGCCAGTTCGGGCCATCCTGCAGATCGAAGCGCACGTAGCGCGCGTCGGTATCCGGCAACGCCAGCCAGTCGCGGCCACCGGCACCACTGGTCACTTCGCGTACGGTGCGCCAGTCGCGGCCATCTTCCGAGGTGCGCACGGTATAGCGGCGCGCTTCCAGGTCCGGCAGCCAGTCGATCACCGCACCGCCGATCTCGCGGCTCTTGTGCAGGTCCAGGCTGATGGTCTGCTGCTTGACGCCCCCGCTGATCCAGAACGTATCGCTCTTGCCGTCGATCATGCGGTCCTGCAGCGCGGTGGCGGTATCGGCGATCACCGATGGCACCAGCGCTGAATCATCCTGCGGCGGCAGGCCCTGCAGGGTCAGCTTGTCGAAGCACACCGTACCCCGGCCGCCGACCTTGCTGTAGATCGTGAACTCGACCGCGGCACTGCGCGCCATCTCCCTTTCGGGCGACGGCCCCCACGCCTTGTCGATCTGCCGGCGGCGATACTCGACCGGCGTCCACGCCTTGGGGAAGCTGTAGCCGGGACGGTTGACCCACCACACGTTGTCGCCGCTGGCGTCGATCAGCTTGAACTGCAGGTCGTTGCCCGGCGAATCACCGCGCAGCTGGAAGCCGAAGCGATAATTGGCCGGGTACTCGATGTTGAGCGCGCGACGGATGCCGACGTAGCCGGAGACCTTGTGGAAGTCGTAGTCCAGGCACAGCGCGCGGCCGCCACCGGCACCGCTGACCGGGCGCAGCGAACCGCTGACCTGGTCGGACAGCACCAGCTTCCAGGCACCGATATCGTCGAAGTCGTCCAGCACTTTCGGTGCCGGCAGCGCCGGCGGCGCGGCGATCGCCAGGGAGGTCCACAACAGGCCCAGTCCAACGGCGATCGCTCGCTTCATCCCTTGACGCTCCCCAGCAACAGACCTTGGATGTAATACCGCTGCAGCACCAGGAACAGCGCCAGCACCGGGACCACGGTGACCACCGCGCCGGCCATCATCATTTCCACGTCCATGATGTGTTCGCGCGAGAGGGTGGCCAGTGCCACCGGCAAAGTGTAGTGCTCCTGGTCGGTCAACACGATCAACGGCCACATGAAATCGTTCCATGCGCCCATGAAGGTGAAGATCGCCAGGGTCACCAGCACCGGCTTGAGCATCGGCAGCACGATCTGGAAGAAGATGCGCAGCTCCCCTGCCCCATCGATGCGCGCCGCCTCCAGCAGCTCGTCCGGGATCGAACGCGCGTACTGCCGCACCAGGAAAATGCCGAACACGCTGGCCAGCGCCGGCACGATCACGCCGCCGAAGCTGTTGACCAGGCCCAGCTGCTTCATCAGCAGGAACAGCGGCAGCATCGCCACCTGCGCCGGGATCACCAGCGCGGCCATCAGCACCTGGAACAGGCGCTCGCGGCCGACGAAGTTCAGCTTGGCGAACGCATAGCCGGCCATGGTGTTGAGCAGCAGCGAACCAATGGTGATGCCCAGCGACACCAGCAGGCTGTTGGCGAAGTTGCCGCCCATGCCGGTGCGCGCGAACAGCTCATGGTAGTTGTGCGTGGTGATGCTCGAAGGCAGCAGCGGCGGCGGGAGATGGCTGGCCTCGCCCTGCGGCATGAACGAGACCGACACCATCCACAGCAGCGGCGCCAGGCTGACCAGGGCCAGCACCAGCAACGCACCATTGATCATCCACGGGTACCAACGCGACTGGCCGATTTCACGACTCATACCAACTGCCTCTTGCGGCCGAAACGCAGCATCACGGTGGTCACCGCCAGGATGATCAGGAACAGCAGGAACGCCACTGCGGAGGCGCGTCCCAGGTTCCACCACTTGAAGCCTTCCTCGAACATGAAATACAGCACGCTGACGGTGCTCTGCAGCGGATCGCCACGGGTCATCACGTAGGGCTCTGCGAACAGCTGGAAGTAGCCGGACACGGTAATGACCCCGACCACCAGCAGCACCGGGCCGAGCATCGGCAGGGTGATGTGCAGGAACTGCTTCCAGCGCGAGGCGCCGTCGATACGCGCGGCCTCGTACAGGTCATGCGGGATCGCCTGCAGGCCGGCCAGGAAGATCACCATGTTGTAGCCGAAGTTCTTCCACACCGCGAACAGCATGATGGTCGGCATCGCCCAGTTGGGATCGCCCAGCCAGTCGATCGGGCTGATGCCCAGATGGCCCAGTCCGTAGTTCACCAGCCCGTAGCTGGTATGGAACAGGTAGCGCCAGATCACCGCCACCGCCACCAGGGTGGTCACCACCGGGGCGAACAGCGCGGTGCGGAACAGCGCCTTGAAGCGCGCGGCCGGTGCATTGAGCAGCATCGCCGCGCCCAGCGACACACCGATCGACAACGGCACGCCGATCAGCACGAAGTAGGTGGTGTTCCACAACGACTTCCAGAACATCGGTGTCTGCAGCAGATCGATGTAGTTGCCCAGGCCGACGAAACGCAGGTTGCTGCTGTCAGCCAGCGCATACAGGTCGAAGTCGGTCACGCTCAACGCCAGCGCCGAGGCCACCGGCAGGCCGAAGAACACCCCCAGCACGATCAGCGAAGGGCCGGCGAAGATCCAGCCGGCAAGTGAAGTACGTTTCATTGCGCGCTCCCGGCGGCCACGGCACTGCTCGATTGCGGCGACGGCGCACGCTGCTGCAGGCGTTGTTGTTCATGCATCCAGCGGCGCTTGGCCAGCACCTTGTCCACGCGCTGGTCCAGCTCTTCCACCGCCTTGTCCTGCGGCAGGCCACCGCGCACCACCTTTTCGGTGACGATGCGCATTTCCTGCACGATGCGCTCCCACTCGAGCACCTTCGGCGTCGGCTTGACCCGCTCCAGCTGGTCACGGAACGCAACCGCCAGCGGATCGTTGGCCAGCGACGGCGCATTCCAGCTACTGCGGCGCGGCGGCAGGTCGCCGATGATCGAGTGGAAGCGCGCCTGGATTTCCGGCCGCGACAGGAACTCGATCAGCTTCCACGAGGCTTCCTTCTGCTGCGACTTGCGGAAGATCACCAGGCTGGTGCCACCGGCGATGCCGGCCCCGGGGCCGTCCGGCCCCGGCAATGCGGCGGTGCCCCACTGCCCTTCCAGTTCCTTCGGCTGCAGTTTCTTGAACTCGCGAATGTTCCAGGGGCCGGAGATGTAGAACACGTTGAAGCCCCGGAAGAACTCGTCCCAGACGTTGGAAATCTGCGTCTCGGACATCTTCGGCGCCCAGCCCTGCTCGAACATGTTGGCGTAGAAGGCGAGCGTGCGGCGGAATCCCGGGCTGGCGAAATTGCCGCGGGTGTCGTCGTCGCGCAGCAGCGGATCGGGCTGCTGCAGCGCCAGCGACAGCTGCTGCTCGAACTCGTTGATCGGCATCAGCACCGCGTAGCGGTTCGGCCCCTGCATCTTCTTGATCGCGGCCATCTGCTCGTCCCACTCCTGCCAGGTGCGCGGCGGATGGTCGTAGCCGGCCTTGGCCAGCAGATCCTTGCGGTAGTAGATCAGGCGGGTATCGACATACCACGGCACGCCGACCAGCTCGCCATGGATCACGTTGGTATCCCAGATACCCTGGAAGTAGTCCTTCGGGTCCACCACGGACGAACGCTGCACGAACGGCTGCAGCGGCGTCAGCGCGTCGAGTTCGGCGAACTCGGGCACCCAGGTGTTGCCAAGCTGGCATACGTCGGGCAGGCCGTCGGCGGCGAACGCCGTCAGCAGCTTCTCGTGCGCGGCGGTCCAGGGAATGTTCTGCACATCCACCTTGATGCCGGGGTTTTCGGCCTCGAACTCGTGGATCAGCTCGCTGACCACCTCGGCTTCGCGGCCCATCGCCCAGAAGCGCACGGTGGTGGTGCCCGGCTCGGTGCGGGCGCAGCCGGCCACGGCCAGTGCGGCCAAGGCAGGCAGCGCCCAGCGGCGCAGGCGGTCGATCCAGTTCGGCATCGGGTTACTTGCCCTGGCCTGTGGTGCGGTTGGCATTGTTCTTCTGTTCCTGCGCGGCGGCCGCGCGTGATTCGGCGATACCCACCGCGCGTGCCGCCGCGGCCTTTTCGTCCTTCTGCAGTTCAAGCGGCTGGAACGAGCCTTCCGGCGCCAGCCAGCCACCACTGAACCCGGCCCGCTCCAGTCCCTTGCGGATGTACGGGTTCTTCTTCATCACTTCCCACACGAAATCATTCCGGTAGTTGGCGATCATGGTCAGGATCGGGCCCTGGTCGATGGCGATGTAGTCGCTGGCGACCCAGCCACGATCCGGCACCAGGCGACCGGTCTTGATCGGAATGTCGTAGTTGAAGCTGGGATTGAACGAATCCAGGAAGCCGTAGCTGGAATAGATGTAGTCGCCGTAGCGCTTGTGCATCTCCAGCGTGGCCGGGATCACCTGCTCGGGCGCGAACACCACCGATGCAATCGCGGCGGTCGGCGCAATGGTGCCGTCATCGAAGTTCTCGCGCAGGCCGGCGCCGCGCGAGGAATAATGGCGGAACTGGCGCTGCTCGCCCCGGTATTCCTGGGTGGTGTTCTGCGGGCCGTCGCTGGCGGTCAACCCCCACACGTTCTCGCCGTAGTCCTTCCACTGCATCGGGTTGGCGATGGCGTACTCGCGCTGGGCCAGCGCAGCCGAACGGCTGTTGAGGAAATAGGTGCTGCCGCGCTCGCGCATGTACGCGTCCTGGATGTCGCGGAAGTCGATCCAGACGTGGCTGTACTGATGGCCGAACAGCGGGCCGAAGGACAGGTATTCCTGGCCCTGGTAGACACCCCAGTCGTTGTCGTAGGTGCGCGTCCACACCGTCCACGCATCCGGGCTGACCGGGTACGTCGGCGAGCCCAGGGCGAGGATGTAGACCATCATCGCCTCGTTGTAGCCCATCCAGTCGTGGTCGATGAAGCCGCTCTCGGGGAACCAGCCCATCGAGATCAGCGGCGCACGCTGCTGCAGCCACGGCCAGTCGACCTTCTTGTACAGCGTATCGGCGATCTGGCGGATCTCCTTCTCGCGCGGATCGTCACCATCGTAGTAGGACTGCGCGAACAGCACGCCCATCATCAGCAACGCGGTATCCACCGACGAAAGCTCGACCCAGCTGTCGTAGCGCCGGCCTTCCTGCATGTCCAGGAAGTGGTAGTAGAAGCCCTTGTAGCCGGCCTTGCCGGTGCGCTGCGGCCCCATCGGCACGTCGCGGAAGAACTTCAGCGTGGTCAGGGTGCGCTCGATCGCCTGGTTGCGGCTGACCCAGCCGTTCTCGATGCCGATCGGATAGGCGGTCAGCGCGAAGCCGACCGAGGCGATGCTGGCGAACGGCCGCGACGGATAGCGGTCCGGGGTCAGGCCGTTGATCTCGTTGGTGGTGTCCCAGAAGAACTGGAAGGTGCGGCGCTCGATGTCGTCAAACAGCGGCGGCAACTCCGGCTTCATCGGCCGCGGCGGTGCGTCGGCCTCGATCAGGATCACCGGCGGGCGCGGCTTGGCAGGCTCCTGCTGGGCCGGCTGGCAGGCGGCCACGGCCAGGCTCAACGCCGCGGCGGACAACAGATGACGTGCCTGCATGGCGCGGTTCCTCCGGTGGTCTGATCGATGGGAAAGCATAACGTCCAATGATCTGAAATCGTTTACAAGGTGCAGGCTGAAAAAACCACGAAAAACGTGGTTTGACACCGCGATCATTGCCCACGCCGCTGCCCCCTGGCCGGCACCGGCGTGGGCAATGGACCGGCACGACGCCGGCCATTGCCGTTGTTCATCCTGCCGATGCCGCCGGCGGACCGGCGGCATCGGAGTACTGCTGCAGACTGGACCGCTTAGAAGCGGAAGCCCACTTCGGCCTTCACCTGGCGCGGCGTACCGACGATGTCGCCGGTCTCGTTGTAGCTCGCGGTCAGCTTGCCGTTCTTGTAGTAGTTGTAGTTCGAGAAGTTGTCGAAGTTGAACACGTTGATGATGTCGATACGCGCATACAGCTCGGTATCGCCCGGCATCTTGAACGTCTTGGTGGCCTGCAGGTCGACCGAACGGTAGCCGAAGATCTTGCCACCCAGCAGGAACCGGCCATTGCCACCCGGAACCGCCGCCATCGGGGTCGGCAGGTCGAAGCCGTTGGCCTGCGGCACGCCGTACCAGTCGTTGATCGCGGTCGGGGTGGCCAGGGTCAGCTTGCCACCGAAGGTGATGCCCCAGAAGCCCGCGTACGATCCGGTCACCACCAGGCGGTGGCGCGGCGCACCGTTGGAGCGGATGGTCGGGTAGTCACCGATCACGCCGCGGTCGAACGCGTAGTGCTCGTTGATGTCACGGTTGTGGCGGGCCGTGGTCCAGGTGTAGGCGATCGAGGTGCCCCAACCGCTTTCCTGGGTGAACGGCTTCTGCGCCGACAGCAGGATCTGGGTGGCGCGGGTCTTGATGCCCTGCTGGCCGATGATCAGGCTGCCGAAGCCCGGCACGTTGCAGCTCCAGGCCTGGCCCAGGCCGGCCTGGGTACCACCGCACAGGCGCGGGTCATCGAAGAAGTTGCCGGTCGGATAGCGGTTGCCCAGGGTGAAGGCGAAGCCATCGTAGGTCAGCGTGCGCGAGATGGTGGCGTCGGTCAGCCACTCACCGATCTGGTTGCTCATGCCCAGGCTGAACTGGTCGGCGTAAGGCACCTTCAGGTTGTTGTTCAGCAGGTCCACTTCCAGGCCGGCATTGCTGGTCGAACCGACCAGGCTCTGCAGGTTGCCGATGCCATTGAGCAGGTTCGGGTTCCAGTCATAGCAGGCGGCGTTGCCCTGGAAGCACTGGCCCGTGGCCGGGTTGCGGAAGTAGATGGTCGGCTGCGGCAACGCCAGCTTGGTGGTTTCCAGCTGCAGGTAGTCGAACAGGTCGCGGTCGTAGGAACGGCCGGCACCACCGTGGATCACGTGCTGCTCGTCGGCATTGATGTCATACGAGAAGCCCAGGCGCGGCTGCCAGGCATCCTTGAATGCCTTGCGGTTGTGGCCGTTGCTGATGTAGTCGTTGATGTTCAGGCCGCTCAGCGCCAGCGTATCGGCGTAGCTCTGGCCAGCCGCAGCACGCGGGTCCTGCGCGAACAGCGCATTGACCACTTCCGGCGGGGTCACGAAGTCCAGGTAGGACGGGTTCTTCTCGTAGTCCCAGCGCAGGCCGAGGTTCAGCTGCAGGTGGTCGTTGACCTGCCAGTCGTCCTGGATGAACAGGCCGATCTGCTTGACCTTCGAGCGCACTTCGCCGGACACGCCGGACACGCCGGTCACCGGCTTCACGAACTGCGCCTTGTACGGAATGCTGTCCGGGAAGGTCGGGTTGTCGATGGTGTAGTAGAACTGCGGGTTGATCTGCGCCGCGTCGGAGGCGTACAGATCGATCTGCTTGTACTTGGCACCCATCTTGATGGTGTGGTCACCGGCCCACTGGATGCCATCCAGGGTCAGGTTGTCTTCGATCGACCAGCCCTTCTGGCCCTTCACCTGCGACGACATCGCCGACGAGCCGCCGATCGAGACGATCGGGCGCTCTTCGTTGGCGCCGTCCGGAGCGGTGTAGTTGAAGCCGTTGCCCAGGCTCAGCGGCTTGGGATTGTTGAACGAATCCTCGTGGGTGACCATCAGCTCGTTGTAGTAACGCTCACCGCTGTGGTTCCAGCGCAGCGCGTAACGACGGTCGGTGTTCTTGGTTTCCTTGCCGTGCATCGGCGCGGTCTGGTCCGAGAACTGCTGCTGGGTTTCGTCACGGTCCTGGAAGGTCAGTTCCAGGCGGTCGTTGTCGGTCGGCTCGAAGTCGATCTTGCCGAAGATCAGGTCCTGCTGGAACGGCTGGCTGGCCGGGCCCAGGCCTGCCTGTGCGTCGGCCGGCACGCGGTCGGCCTTGCTGGTCACCGCGCCGTGCGGCGCGATGGTCACCGGCAGGTCGAAGCGCTTGGCTTCATAGGTGACGAAGAAGTGGGCCTTGTCCTGGATGATCGGGCCGCCCAGGGCGAAGCCGTATTCCTTCTCGGCCGAGACCATCTTCGACTTGTTCGGCTGACGCTCGGCCGGGGTCATCGCACGCATGTCTTCATCGGTGTAGCGGTAGAACGCCTCACCCTTGAACTCGTTGGTGCCCGACTTGGTCGCCGCGGTGACGGCGGCACTGGAGACCTGGCCATACTCGGCCTTGTAGTTGCCGGTGATGACCTTGTACTCGCCGATGGCCAGCTGCGGGAACGGGTTGCCCGCGCTGCCGGACTGGCCGGCGACGCCGCCGCCCTTCACGTAGCTCTTCTGGCCCACGCCGTCGATGTAGACGTTGGTACCGTCGGAGTTGGTGGCACCGCCGCGCAGCGAGGTGTTGCCCTTGGCATCGCGGGTGAAGATCATGCCCGGGACCGCGTCGGCGAACTCCAGGAAGTTGCGCGAGACCTGCGGGGTGGTCTGGATCTGCTGCAGGCTGACGGTCTTGCCGACTTCAGAGGTGCGCACTTCCTGCAGCAGGGTCGGTGCGACGACGTTGACGGTGTCCAGGTTGGTCGCTGCGGTCGAACCCGGGGTGCTGCTGGCCGCACCGGCGAAGTTCAGGGTGGCGGTCGAGGCCACGGTGACGGTGACCTTCTGCGACTGGCCATTGGCGACCACGTCATAGGTGCCCGGGTCCAGGCCCATCAGCGAGTAGCTGCCGTCGGCACGGATGGTGCCGCGGCGGACGGTGCCGGTGGCCACGTTGGTGGCGGTGACTTCGGTGCCCGCCTGGGCGCCGGCCACCTGGCCACGAAGGCTGGCATTGGCCGACTGCGCCATGACGTTCGGAGCGGCGGCCAGCATCAGGCAGCTGACCAGTGCGGTGCTCAGCAGCCGGCGGGCCGGCGTGCGGAAGGTGGTGTGCATCATCAACTCAATCTCCGGGTGGCGGTGACCGCTTGCGCGGTCCCTGCGATCAATCAAAAAAGAAGGAACGCCTCTGGCTTCAACGGCCGGATGGCGGAGTGGTGGAATCGCGAACTATCAAGCGGGGAACCAGGGTCTGCTTGTCCCCTGTCCCGTCCGTGGAGGTGCCGTCCATCAACTGCATCAGGCGCGTCATGGCCCGATCGCCAAGCTCGGCGATGCTGACCTGCATGGTGGTCAGCGACGGGTGGACGAAACGCGCCAGTGGAATGTCATCGAAACCCGCCAGGGCGACATCGGACGGCACATGGACCCCTGCCTGGGTGAACGCATACAGGCAACCCAGGGCCATCATGTCGTTGGCGGCGAACACGGCATCGGGCAGCGCTCCGGCTGCCAGCAACTCCTGACCGGCGCGATGGCCGGAAGCTTCGTCGAAATCACCGGGCAGCTCGATGCCCTCGGCGCCACTGCCGAATGCGGCCAGCGCGTCACGGAAGCCGCGCAGGCGCTCGCGCGCGTCGAAGTTGAGGTCCGGGCCAGAAATGAACGCAATGCGGCGGTGGCCGGCATCCAGCAGGTGGCGGGTCATCGCCATCGCGCCGGCATGATCGTCGATGCTCAGCACCGGGTGGTCCTGCCCGGGCAGATAGGTGTTGATCAACACCGTCGGCAGCGACTGCGGCAGGTTGTCGGTCAGGAAGCCCGGGCTCTCGGCATAGGGCGACAGCACCAGCAGGCCGTCGACGCGGCCGCGCATGGCACGCAGGGCCGCGCCCTGCTGCTCCTGGTCACCGTGGTAGCTGGACACCAGCAGGTGCTGGCGGCGGTTGCGGGCAACGTTGTCGATGCCGCGCATCAGCTCGGAGAAGAATTCGCCGTACAGGTCCGGAAGCACCACGCCCACCGTATTGGTGCGGCGGCTGCTCAGGCTGCGGGCGGCGGCGTGCGGGGTGTAACGCAGCCGCGCGGCCACCTCCAGCACAAGCTGGCGGACCGGTTCGGCGACATTTTCATGCCCGTTGAGCGCGCGGGAAACCGTGGCCACGGAGACCCGGGCTTCGCGAGCGACGTCTTTGATTGTGATAGCTGCCTTGTTCACGAAGCCGCCCTCCACGGCTTGGACCTACCAGCATTGGCGCGGAATGTAAGCGTTTCCATCTGGGCTTGTAAACAGTCCGTTAGGCGAATGTCCTGAAATGGACATGGAAATCTGTCCATGGCGGGGCCCCGCAGGGACCGGCCAGGACAGTGCGGGACAAGGGCTCAGCCCTGTTCTGACGGGGTCTGTGCGCGGATGGACAAGGCGTGGATATCGGTGTCCATCATCGACCCCAGCGCGGCGTAGACCGCGCGATGCCGGGCCAGCGGACCCAGTCCGGCGAAGCGTTCACTCACCACGTGCACGTTGAAATGGCCGCGCCCGTCGCGCGCGCCGGCATGCCCGGCATGGCGATGACTGTCGTCCTCGATCTCGAGCACGCTCGGCGCCAGTGCCTGTTGCAGCGCATCACGCATCCGCTCGATCCGTTCCGCGTTCACGGCAGGACCTTGCGGAACGGACGCACCTGCACGCGGGTGTAGACGCCTGCGGCCACGTACGGGTCGGCATCGGCCCAGGCCTGGGCCTGTACCAGCGATTCGAACTGCGCGATCACCACCGAACCACTGAAACCGGCCGGGCCGGGATCTTCGCTGTCCACCGCCGGGCACGGGCCGGCCAGCAGCAGGCGCCCCTCGTCACGCAGCGCGTGCAGCCGCGCCAAGTGTTCCGGCCGCGCCTGCAGCCGCTGCGCCAGCACGTCCTGGCCGTCATACCCTTCGATCACATACCACACCGGCATTTCCTCGCTTGCGTTGTCGGGTGCGCAGATTCTAGCCAATGCGGCCGCTGCCCCGGCCCGGCTGGACACTGGCGCGACAAAGGCTTACCCTAGACTCCATTGCACGTGGCTGGATGCAGCAGCCCGTCGGTTTTTGCGGCCAACGCAGCCCCCGACGACCGTCCCGCTGCTTCAAACCGGACCACCCGGCCGGGCCACGTAGACGACCTCCCCGTAGTTCTGTCGCTGCCGTTCCCTGCGGCGCGTCCTGCTGTTTGATATGTGTGGAATCGCGCCGATCCCGGCGTGTCTGGTGCCCTGGGGCTCCGTGGCGCAGGCCCGGCGATCCCGGTGCCGCGACTGGTCCGTTGCAATCCTGATGTCCATTAGATGACTTCCGAACTCGCGCTCGACGCGAACCCGCCAACCCGGCCGCCCGCCCCCCAGCAGCAGGAAATGCCGCTGGCCGTAGTGCATGGGCAACCGGTCCTGCAGATTCCGCAGGACCTGTACATTCCGCCGGATGCGCTGGAAGTCATCCTGGATGCCTTCGAGGGCCCGCTTGACCTGTTGCTGTACCTGATCCGCCGGCAGAACCTGGACGTGCTGGACATCCCCGTGGCCGAGATCACCCGGCAGTACGTGGAATACATCACCGTGATGCGCGAGCTGCGCTTCGAGCTTGCGGCCGAGTACCTGGTGATGGCCGCGATCCTGGCCGAAGTGAAGTCGCGCATGCTGCTGCCGCGCCCGGTCAGCGAGGAAGGCGACGAAGCCGACCCGCGCGCCGAACTGGTGCGCCGCCTGCAGGAGTACGAACGTTTCAAGCAGGCTGCCGAGGACATCGACGCCCTGCCCCGCCAGGACCGCGACACCAGCCTGGCACATGCCTTCATGCCCGAACGCGCTACGGTGAAGCTGCCGCCGCCGGTGGACCTGAAGGAAATGCTGCTGGCGCTGCACGACGTGCTCAAGCGCGCCGAGCTGTTCAGCGGCCACGCCATCAAGCGCGAGGCGCTGAGCGTGCGGCAACGCATGGGCGAAGTGCTCGGCCGGCTTGAAGATGGCAAGTTCTATCGTTTTGAAGGGCTGTTCACTGCTGAAGAAGGCAAGCTGGGCGTGCTGGTCACGTTCCTGGCAGTGCTGGAACTGGCCAAGGAACAGCTGCTGGACATCGTCCAGGAAGAACCGCTGGCGCCGATCTACGTGAAGTCGCTGGCGGCCGGCAACACCAATGCCCCGCTGCAGTTCAGCAGCGAGTTCGACGACAACGACGCCGCCAATGCGGACGAGTGAGCGCTGACTGCCGATGGATCAATCGCTGATCGACCGCATTGTCGAGGGTGCCCTGCTGGCCTCCAGCCAGCCGCTCACCCTGGCCCAGCTGAAGGACCTGTTCCCGGAAGAGGAACCGGCACCGCCGGGCAGCATCGAACGTGCACTGGAACGCCTGCGGGAAGCCTGCGCAGGCCGCGGCGTGGAACTGGTCGAGGTCGCCTCCGGCTTCCGCTACCAGGTCACCGGCGAAGTGCATGGCTGGATCAGCCGGCTGTGGACCGAACGCAAGACCCGCTACACCCGTGCCACCCTGGAAACGCTGGCGCTGATCGCCTACCGGCAGCCGATCACCCGCGGCGAGATCGAACAGGTGCGTGGCGTGGCGGTCAGCAGCAACATCATCCAGGCGCTGGAAGAGCGCGAGTGGATCCGCGTGGTCGGGCACCGCGACGTGCCGGGCAAGCCGGCCCTGTTCGGCACCACCAAGGGCTTCCTGGACTACTTCGGCCTGAAGCGCCTGGACGAACTGCCGCCGTTGTCTGAACTGAAGGACCTGGGCGAGCTGGACCCCCAGCTGGCCCTGGACCGCGACGTACCGGCCGCCGCCGGTGCTGACGGTCCGGACATCTCGGCCGCCGCCGATGGCGCTGCCGCGAACGATGATGCCGGCAGTGCCGGCAGTGACGCCCCCGATTCCGCCGATGCAGCGTCTGCGTCGGCTTCCGATGAGCAAGCACCTTCGCCCCTCGATGATGGGCACCCCGATTCCGCGCCGGGCGAGCGCGCGGTGACCCTGAACGAACGCGAAGACAACGCCGTCGCGATGACGACCGTGGCTGTTGACCAAGCCGATTCCGAACCAGAGGCCGACCTCGAAACCGTCGGCCGGAGCAAAACTGATGAGTGACACCCCTCGCAAGCTGTCGTTGAACAAGCTCTCGCTCAAGCGCGAAGCCACCTCCGAACAGTTCAAGTTGGAAGAACGCCTGCACAAGGTGCTGGCCCAGGCCGGCCTTGGCTCGCGTCGTGCGTTGGAACAGCGCATCGCCGAAGGCCTGGTCAAGGTCAACGGTGAAGTCGCGCAGACCGGCATGTCGGTCAAGAGCGGCGACAAGATCGAGCTGGACGGCCGCGGCTTCGTCGCCACCGCCCTGGCCGAGCCGTCGCGGGTGCTGGTCTACAACAAGCCGGAAGGCGAAGTGACCACCCGCGAAGACCCCGAAGGCCGCCCGACCGTGTTCGAATCGCTGCCGCCGCTGAAGGGCGCGCGCTGGATCGCGATCGGCCGCCTCGACATCAACACCACCGGCCTGCTGCTGGCCACCACCGACGGCGAGCTGGCCAACGCCATGATGCACCCGTCGTTCGAGGTCGAGCGCGAGTACGTGGTGCGCGTGCGCGCCCCGGAAGGCGAGGAAAAGGTCTCCGACGCCATCGTCGACCGCCTCTCCCGCGGCGTTGCACTGGAAGACGGCCCGGCCAAGTTCGACGAGATCGAGCGCATCGGCGGCACGGATTCGCACGACTGGTTCCGCGTCGTGGTGAAGGAAGGCCGCAACCGCGAAGTGCGCCGCCTGTGGGAATCGCAGGGCTGCCAGGTCAGCCGCCTGAAGCGCACCCGCTACGGCAAGGTCAGCCTGCCGCGCGAACTGGCCCGCGGCCATTCGGTGGAACTGGGTACCGCCCAGGTGGAAGCCCTGCGCGCGCAGCTGAAGCTGGAAGAAGGCGCGCCGTCTGCGCTGACCCTGCAACCGGTGATCGGCCAGCGCCGCGCCGCCAAGACCACCGTGCGCGTGCGCGAGGGTGGCCGTGGCAATGCCTACGTCAACGGCCACAACACCGCTGATGAAGGCCGCGAGCTGCGCCGCTTCGACAACGTGCGCGAAGATCGCGGCCGTGGTCGTGGCGGCAAGGGCGGCGGTTTCAAGGGCGGCCTGACGGTCAGCGGTGAAGCCGCGGCCAAGCAGTCGCAGAAGCCGTTCAAGCAGCGCGCGCAGAAGAACGATCGCTCGCTGCCGGAAGGCAATCCGGCGGCATTCCGCACCTGGTACGTGCCGGATGGCGTGAGCACCGGCCCGAGCGGCCATCGCAACGCCGGTCCGGGCGCGCGTGGCCCGGGTGCCCGTGGTCCGGGTGCAGGCGGCCAGGGCCGTCCGTACGGCAAGCCGAAGGGTCCGGGCGCAGGCGCCGGTGGCGGCCAGGGCCGTGGCGGTTTCGGTGGTGAAGGCCGTGGTGGTGCCGGTGGCGGCCAGGGTCGTCCGGCCGGCGCGGGCAACCGCTCGCAGGGCCAGGGCAACAAGCATCCGTACGGCCATCCGGGCAATGCCCCCAGCTTCCCGTCCGACCACGCGACCCCGGGCTTCAACCCGTATGGCAGCCCGAAGCCGGCACACGGCGCCCGTCCGGGCGGCCGTGGTCCGGGCGGCGGCAACAACCGTGGCCCGGGCGGTAACCGTGGTCCCGGTGGTCCGGGTGGCAACCGTGGCCCGGGTGGCCCCGGCGGCAACCGCGGTCCGGGCGGCCCGCGCCGCAGCGGCCCGCGCGGCGGCTGATCGCCGATACGCTTGAAATGAAAAACCCCGGCTCCGGCCGGGGTTTTTCGTTGCGCAGGAAAAAGGGGACGGAGGGAATTAAGTCGCTTTTGCCACAGCGCGCGCCGAACGGCAAAAGCGACTTAATTCCCTCCGTCCCCTTTTCGCGGGTTCAGCGGCGCCGGATCACGAACGAGGAACCGTCCACGCCCAGGTCCCAGCCACGGCCGCTTCCGGCCAGCGCCAGCGACACGTCGCCCTTGGTCATCGCCACGGCGCCACCGGAGCGGATCGCGCCGGCGTGCGCCCCCAGCGCCACGTACTTGCCGAGCAGGTCGTCCAGCGAATAGGCCCCGGTGAAGCGGCCCTTGCCGTCGACGATCTTCGATTTGCCAACGGTCAGGCCACCGCCGGTGACCTTGATGCGCACCGGAATGCGCGCGCCGTTGGTGCACTGGATGGTGCCGGTGCCCGAGGCGGTCTTGTAGAACAGCGACCAGCCGGACAGGTTGTAGCGCAGCTCGCAGTCGATGTTGCCGGCCGCCTGCGCGGCAGGAGCGGTCAGCGCAGTGGCGAGCAGGCCCAAGGCCAGCAGCAGGGGGAACTTCATGGTGTCATCCGGTGGGGAAAGGCGGCGCTCAGGCGCGCTCGTCCAGGTGGAAGGCATCGGCATCGAGCATCGCCGGGAAGCGTGCGCGGTGCGCGGCCAGCGCCTCGGCCGAGATCGTGGTGGTCACCACCTGCTCGCGTTCGCGGATTTCGACCTGCGGCTGGCCGAGGAAATCGATCACGGCGCTGTCGCCGGCGTAATGCAGCTGGTTGCCGTCCACGCCGATGCGATTGACCGCCGCCACGAAGCACAGGTTCTCGATGGCCCGCGCACGCAGCAGGGTCTTCCATGCGTAGGCACGCGCCGACGGCCAGTTGGCGACGAAGATCTGCAGGTCGAAGTCCAGCTGCCCGGGGCGCTCGACGTTGTAGCGGTTGCGGCAGAACACCGGGAAGCGCAGGTCGTAGCAGACCTGCGGATTGATCCGCCAGCCCTTCCACTCCACGCTCAGGCGCTCGCGGCCGGCGGCATAGCGCTCGTGTTCGCCGCCATAGCGGAACAGATGACGCTTGTCGTAGTACTGCAGTGCACCGTCCGGCGTGGCAAACAGCAGGCGGTTGTAGACACCCTCGCCCGCACGCAGCTGCACGCTGCCGATCACCGCCGCGTTCAACGCCTTGGCCTGCTCACGCACCCAGGCCACGGTCGGGCCGTCCATGCCTTCGGCCTGGGCGATGGCCTCGTTGGAGAAGCCGCTGGTGAAGGTCTCCGGCAGGATCACCAGGTCGGTGATGCCTGCCAGCGGCGCCAGCAACGCACCGTAATAGGCACGGTTGCCGGCCGGGTCGTGCCAGCGGGTATCGCCCTGGACGAGGGAAATGCGCAGGTCCTGCATGTTCAGCTCTCCACTCACAGCAAACGCAGGCGTTCGATCGCCGCGTCCATGGTCGCTTCGTTTTTGGCGAAGCACAGCCGTACCAGGCGCTGGCCGGCCGGCGGGCTCTGGTAGAACGGCGACAACGGAATGGCGGTGACGCCCTTCTCGATGGTCAGCCACTTCACGAACTCATGGTCCGGCAGGTCGCTGATGGCCGAGTAATCGACCAACTGGAAATAGCCGCCCGGCACCGGCAGCGCCTTCAGCCGGGTGCTGGCCAGCTGCTCGCGGAAACGATCGCGCTTGGCCTGGTAGAACGCGCCCAGCTCCAGGTGATGCTCGGGCTCGTCACGGATCATCGCGGCGAAACCGTACTGTGCCGGGCCAAAGCTGGTGAAGGTGTTGTACTGGTGGACCTTGCGGAATTCGGCGGTCAGCGCCGGCGGCGCGATCGCATAGCCGATCTTCCAGCCGGTGCAATGGTAGGTCTTGCCGAAGCTGGAGATCACGAACGCACGCTCGCGCAGTTCCGGGTAGCGCAGCGCCGATTCATGGCGGCGGCCGTCATAGATGATGTGCTCGTACACCTCATCGGAGATCAGGTAGATCTGCGTGCCGCGCAGCAGCTCGGCCAGCGCCTGCATGTCCTGCGCCGACAGCATCGCGCCGGACGGGTTGTGCGGGGTGTTGACGATCAGCATGCGGGTGCGCGGGGTGATCGCCGCGCGCACGCGGTCCCAGTCGACGGCGAAGGTCTGCGGGTCCAGCGACACATGCACGGCCTTGGCGCCGGCCAGGTCGATCGCCGGCTCGTAGCAGTCGTAGGCCGGGTCGAGCACGATCACTTCCTCACCGGCACGCACCACGGCGTGGATGGCGTTGAAGATGGCCTCGGTGCCGCCGCTGGTGACGGTGATCTCGCTGTCGGCATCCACCTGCGCGCCGTAGCAGTCCAGCACCTTCTGCGCGATGGCCTGGCGCAGCGGCGCCACGCCGGTCATCGGCGGGTACTGGTTCAGCCCGGCGGCCATCGCCTTGGCGGTTTCATCGATCAGGCGCTGCGGCGCGGAAAAGTCCGGAAAGCCCTGGCCGAGGTTGACCGCGCCGTGTTCGGCGGCGAGCTGGGACATCACGGTGAAGATCGTGGTACCGACCTTGGGCAGCTTGGTGTTCGGTTGCATCGGCCTGGGCTGTGGGGGAACAGACCTGCGAGTTTACGCAATCCGTGCTGCGGTAGCGCCGGCCGCTGGCCGGCAGCCCGGGACAAACTGCGACGCTGGGTCGCGCCTGCCGGCCCGCGGCCGGCACTACGCTATGCATTCGCCGCTACAATTGCCGCCGCACTCCGGCATGAAGATCCCTGCCCCTTGAACACCCCTGCATTGCTGGCCGCCAGCGGCCTGAGCTTCTCCCGCAATGACGAGCCCGTGTTCGGCCCGCTGGACTTCCATGTGGACGCCGGCGAAGCCCTGCTGGTGCAGGGCGGCAATGGCGCCGGCAAGACCACCCTGCTGCGCGTGCTGGCCGGCCTGGCCCGGCCCGGTGCCGGCCAGGTGCGCATCGACGGCAAGCCGGCCAGCACTGCCGAGCGCGCGCGCTACGTCGCCTACCTCAGCCACCTGCCGGCCTTGAAGCCGGACCTCGATACGCTGGAGAACCTGCACTTCCTGTGTGGCCTCCACGGCCGCCGTGCACGCCAGATGCCCGGCAACGCGTTGGCCATCGTTGGCCTGGCCGGCTACGAAGACACCCTGGTGCGTCACCTGTCCGCCGGGCAGAAGCGGCGGTTGGCGCTGGCGCGCATCTGGCTGTCGCCCGCACCGCTGTGGCTGCTCGACGAACCCTACGCCAACCTCGACCTGGAGGGCATCACCCTGGTCAACCGGATGATCTCGGCGCATCTTCGCGCCGGGGGCGCGGCGCTGGTCACCACCCACGGCGCTTATGCCGCGCCGCCGGTACGCACCCGCCAGCTCGACCTCGGCGGTGCCGCATGATCGCGCCGGGCACCGAACCGGGCCTGTGGCAGACCGCGGGCGCCCTGCTCAAGCGCGACCTGCGCCTGCTCTGGCGCCGTCGCGGCGACGCACTGCAGCCGCTGCTGTTTGCCCTGCTGGTGGTGGTGTTGTTCGCATTGGCCCAGGGCCGCGAGCCGCAGCTGCTGGCCGCCACCGCCGGTGCGGTGCTGTGGCTGGCGGTGCTGTTGGCCGGCCAGCTGTCGCTGGATTCGCTGTTCCGTTCCGATGCCGAAGACGGCTCGCTGGAGCAATGGCTGCTGGCGCCGGTACCGTTGGCGTGGCTGGTGCTGGTGCGCGTGCTGCTGCATTGGGCCACCACCGCGCTGCCGTTGATCGTGGTCAGCCCGTTGCTGGCGGAAATGCTGCATCTGCCGCATGACCAACTGCCGATGTTGCTGGCATCGTTGCTGTTGGGAACGCCGTTGCTGAGCCTGATCGGTGGCGTGGTCGCCGCGCTGACCGTAGGCATCCGACGCTCTGGTATTCTCGTGGCGTTGCTGTCGTTGCCGCTGTACGTGCCGGTGCTGGTGTTCGGCGCAGGCAGCCTGGCGGCGGCCGGACGCGGACAGGATCCGGTCGGTGCGCTGCTGATGCTGGGCGCCGGCCTGCTGGTCGCACTGGTGCTGGCGCCGCTGGCCACCGCCGCTGCAATACGTATTTCTCTGAGTTGACCGAGCTGAGAGCCAATCCACCCCTGCTGGATAGCCGCCACGCATGAATCCGATTGTCCGCTGGTTCCACCAACTCGGTTCGCCTCCCACGTTCGACCGTTTCGCTGCCCGCTGGTCGCGGGTGTTCTATCTCGCTGCGGTGCCGGTGCTGCTGGTCGGCATGTGGCAGGCACTGCTGGTGGTGCCGCCGGAAGCCAAGCAGCTGGACAGCTTCCGCATCCTCTACATCCATGTGCCCAGTGCCTGGATGAGCCTGTTCGTGTTCGCGCTGATGGCGCTGTATGCCGCCATTGCCCTGATCTGGCGGATCAAGGTCTGCGAGATCCTGGCCATGGCCTGTGCGCCGATGGGCGCCGGCTTCACCCTGATCACCCTGTTGACCGGCAGCATCTGGGGCAAGGGCACCTGGGGCACCTGGTGGGACTGGGACCCGCGCATGACCAGCGAGCTGGTACTGCTGTTCCTGTACCTGGGCGTGATCGGCCTGTACCACGCCATCGAGGACCGCCGCAGCGCCGCGCGCGCGGCCGGCCTGCTGGCCATCGTCGGCGTCAGCCTGCTGCCGGTGATCCGCTATTCAGTGGACTGGTGGGGCGGCCTGCACCAGCGCCAGTCGATCAACGTGTTCGGTGAATCGGCGATCAGCAGCGCGATGATCGCGCCGCTGTGGTGGATGGTGATCGGCACCAAGTTCTGGTTCGCCGGCTCGGTACTGGCCAAGGCGCGCGCCGACAACCTCGACCGCGAGGCCGGCAAGGCCTGGGTCGGCGGTCGCGTCGATGCCGAACGCGCGACCCGGGAGGCACAACCATGACCCACCTGCCCTATGTGATCGGCGCCTACGCCGTGTTCGTGCTGGTGCTTGGCGCCGATGCCATCGGCTCGTGGCTGCGCCTGCGCGTGGCGCGCCGCTTGGCCCTGGCCCGGCAGCAGCGCCAGCAGACCCGTGCCGGCCGCCAGGACGCGGCCGCGCCGCTGTCGACGGAGCTGGAGCGATGACCCCGGTTCAGCGTCGCCGCCTGGTGTGGGTGCTGCTGGCCCTGCTCGCTTCCGGCCTGGCCACCGCGCTGGTGGCGATGGCGCTGGAGCGCAACATCGCCTACCTGTACACGCCCGCCGAAGTGCTGCGCGGCGATGTCGATGCGCAGTCGCGCTTCCGCCTGGGCGGCATGGTGGTGAAGGGCTCCTTCAATCGCCCGGTCGGCTCGCTGGAAGCACGCTTCGAAGTGACCGACGGCGATGCACAGCTGCCGGTGACCACCTCGCGGATCCTGCCGGACATGTTTGCCGAAGGCACCGCGGTGGTTGCCAGTGGCCGCCTGCAGGACGGCGTCTTCGTCGCCGACGAAGTGCTGGCCAAGCACGATGAGAAGTACGTGCCGAAGGAAGTGGCCGACAAGATGGGCGACGCCCATCGCAAGCACGACGTGCCGGTGACGGCACCCGAGGTGCGCTGAGTGCTGCCCGAACTGGGTCAGATCCTGCTGCTGTGCGCGTTGCTGGCCTCGCTGCTGCAGGCTGGCCTGCCACTGGTGGGCGCGCATCGCAACAACCCGGCCTGGATGGCAGTGGCACGACCGGCCGCGTTCGCACAGCTGCTGCTGGTCGCCGGCGCGTTCGCGGTGCTCACCGCGGCATTCGTGCAGCAGGATTTCTCGGTGCGCTACGTGGCCGAGAACTCCAATTCGCTGCTGCCGATGATCTACCGCTATTCGGCGGTGTGGGGCGCGCACGAAGGCTCGCTGCTGATGTGGGCGCTGGTACTGGCGCTGTGGACCGGCGCGGTAGCGCTGTTCTCGCGGCACCTGCCGGCACCGGTGCAGGCACGCGTACTGGCGGTGATGGGCGTGGTCAGCGTCGGCTTCCTCGCCTTCCTGATCTTCACCTCCAACCCGTTCCTGCGCCTGAATCCGGCGCCACTGGAAGGCCGCGACCTCAACCCACTGCTGCAGGACCCGGGGCTGATCATCCATCCGCCGATGCTGTACCTGGGCTACGTCGGCTTCGCGGTACCGTTCGCGTTCGCGGTGGCGGCGCTGCTGGAAGGCCGCGTCGACGCGCGCTGGCTGCGCTGGACGCGGCCATGGACCAACGTCGCCTGGGGTTTCCTGACCCTGGGCATCGCACTGGGCAGCTGGTGGGCGTACTACGAGCTGGGCTGGGGCGGCTGGTGGTTCTGGGACCCGGTGGAGAACGCCAGCTTCATGCCGTGGCTGGTCGGTGCGGCACTGATCCACTCGCAGGCCGTCACCGAAAAGCGCGGTACCTTCGGCAGCTGGACCCTGCTGCTGGCAATCGCCGCCTTCGCGTTGTCGCTGCTCGGCACCTTCCTGGTGCGCTCCGGCGTGCTGACCAGCGTGCATTCGTTCGCTGCCGATCCTTCGCGCGGCCTGTTCATCCTGGTGTTCCTGTCGGTGCTGGTCGGTGGCAGCCTGCTGCTGTACGCGCTGCGCGCCAGCCAGCTGAGCGTGGACGCCGACGATCCGCGCCGCGGCTTCACCGCCACCTCGCGCGAGACCCTGCTGCTGGCCAACAACCTGCTGCTGGCCACGGCCTGCGCGATGGTGTTGCTGGGCACGCTGTACCCGTTGCTGGCCGATGCGCTGTCGCTGGGCAAGATCTCGGTCGGCCCGCCCTACTTCGGCAGCCTGTTCCTGCTGCTGATGGCGCCGATGATCCTGCTGCTGCCGTTCGGCCCACTGGTGAAGTGGCAGCGCGACCAGCCCTCGCGTGCCTTCGCGCTGCTGGCACCGTGGCTGGCACTGGCCATCGTGCTCGGCGCACTGGCCTGGTGGCAGGCGCCACAGAATGGCTGGAAGGCCGGCGTCGGCGTGGCCGCGGCGGCCTGGGTCGGGCTCGGTACCGCGCGTTTCGTCTGGCAGCGGCTGCGCGGCAACGGCCGCTTCACCGCCGAGATGCTCGGCATGATCGTCGCCCACGCCGGCATCGCGGTGTTCCTGGCCGGCGCCTTGCTGGTGGAAGCGCTGAACGTGCAGCGTGAAGTGGCGCTGGCACCGGGCCAGCAGCTGGTGGTCGGCCGCCATGAAGTGCGCTTCGAGGGTGTGGACCATCGCGAAGGTCCGAATTTCATCGCCGACCGCGGCCACCTGCGGGTGTTCCGCAACGGCCGCGAGCTGGCGCTGCTGCATCCGGAGAAGCGCCAGTACGCCAGTGGCGGCCAGGTGATGACCGAGGCCGGCATCGATGCACGCTTCGACGGTGATGTCTACGTGGCATTGGGCGAGCCGCTGGGCAACAATGCATGGGCGGTACGGGTGCACATCAAGCCGTTCGTGCGCTGGATCTGGCTGGGCGCGCTGCTGATGGCCCTGGGCGGATTCATCACCGCCGCCGACCGCCGTTTCCGTCGTCCGTAGGAGTTCCCATGTCCGAGTCCCCCGCCCCGCGCCCCTCCCGCCCGCTGCCGCCAGTAGCCATCGTGATCGGCGTGCTGTTCTTCTTCGGCCTGCTCGGGCTGATGATCTACGGGGTGATGAAATCGGGCGATCCGCAGCGCGACGTGCTGCCCTCGGCCCTGATCGACAAGCCGGCGCCGGCGTTTGCGCTGCCGGTGCTGCATGACCCGGAAATGATCGTGCACAGCGACGACCTGCGTGGCGCGCCCTACCTGCTGAACGTGTGGGGCAGCTGGTGCGCGGCCTGCCGCGAGGAACACCCGGTGCTGACCCGCTTCGCCGAGAGCAAGCGCGTGCGCGTGATCGGCTACAACTGGAAGGACGATCCGACCGACGCGCTGCACTGGCTGGAACAGCTGGGCAATCCCTTCATGGTCGTGCTCAGCGATGTTGAAGGCCGCACCGCGATCGACTGGGGCGTGACCGCCGCACCGGAAACCTTCCTGGTCGATGGCAGCGGCATCGTGCGCTGGAAGTACAGCGGCGCGATGACCCAGCGCGTGGTGGACGAGAAACTGATCCCGGCGCTGGAAAAGATCGAGAAGTCCCAGGGCAGTGCCAGCAGCACGCTGCACACGGCGCCCTGAGCCGATGCGCTGGCTGCTGACGCTGCTGCTACTTGTGCTGCCGCTGGCCGCGCTGGCCCAGCAGCCGCTGCACGATCCGCAGCCCCTGCAGTTCCGCGATGACGCCGAGGAGCGTCGTTTCCATGACCTGGCCGCACAGCTGCGCTGCGTGCAGTGCCAGAACCAGTCGCTGGCCGATTCCAACGCGCAGATCGCGCAGGACCTGCGCCGCGAGGTACTGCAGCTGATGCAGCAGGGCCACGACGACGCACAGATCAAGCAGTTCCTGGTGGCCCGATACGGTGAGTTCGTGCTGTACCAGCCGCCGCTGCAGCCGGGCACCTGGCTGCTGTGGGGCGGTCCGCTGCTGGTGCTGGTGGCCGGTGCGCTGGTGGTGTTCGGCATCGTCCGGCGGCGTGGCCGCACGGTTGCCGCCACCCCGGCCAGCCAGGCCGACCAAGGAGAGGAATGGTGAGTCATTGGCTGCCGGTGCTGGCCGGTCTGGTTGCCGCATTGATGGCGGCGCTGGTGTTGTGGCCCCTGCGCCACCGCGGCCGCAGAGGTTTCGCCGTGGGCGTGCTGGCACTCGGTGTGGCCGGCGCCTGCCTGTACCTGCTGGTGGGTGACCCGCGCGCCGCGCAGGTACAGCCGGCGCCGTCGGTCGCGACGCTGCGCGATGGCGTACAGGCGTTGCAGGATGCACTCAAGCGCGACCCGCAGCGGGCCGATGGCTGGGCGCTGCTGGGCCGTTCGCAGGCAGAGCTGGGCAATGCCGTCGCCGCCGCAGAGGCCTTCGGACGTGCTGCCGCACTGGCTCCGGACGACCCCGGCGTGCTGGTGGAAGCCGCACAGGCACGTGCCCAGGCCGACCCCGGAAAACAGTTCGATGACACCGCAATCGCCTGGTTGCAGCAGGCACGCACGCTGGCCCCGGACGCCGAGCGCGCCAGCTGGCTGCTCGGCATCGCGCTGCGCCAGCGCGGCCGGAATGCCGAGGCCGCCGATGTCTGGAGCGGCCTGCTGCCGCGGCTGGAGCCCGGCGCCGCGCAGGCGCTGCAGGCACAGATCGCCATCGCCCGCGACGCCGCCGGCCAGGCGCCCGATGCAACCGCAGCACCGCCACCGGCACTGCTGCAGGTGCGCGTGCAGCTGCCCGCGCTACAGGGCTCGGAGTGGCCGGCCAGCACCCAGGTGTTCGTGCTGGCCCGCGCCGTGGGTGGGCCGCCGATGCCGGTGGCCGCGCGCAAACTCCCGTTGGCGGACTTCCCGGCCACGGTCGGGCTGGGCGACGGCGACAGCCCGATGCCGACCGCGCCACTGTCGGCGCACCGCGAAGTGGAAGTGCTGGCACGCATTTCACGCAGCGGCAGTGCCAACCGCAGCGAAGACGACCTGCAGAGCACACCGGTGAAGGTGAGCCTGCCGCATGAGGGCGTGGTGGAACTGCGGTTCCCGTAACACCCCCCCGGTAGTGCCGGCCGCTGGCCGGCACCGCCATGAACGTTGATGCGCCCGCATGGTTGCCGGCCAGCGGCCGGCACTACCGCGCGCGCCCACCGATGGAAACCAGCGTGTCGCCAGCTCCACATGCGGCCCCGCTAGAATGCCTGCATGACCGAATTCATCCCGCCCGGCACCCGCTTCCACGCTCTGCCCTCGCCCTTCCCGTTCAAGCGCGGTGGCGCACTGCATGGCGCACGCGTGGCCTACGAAACCTGGGGAACGCTGGCCGCCGATGCCAGCAATGCGATCCTGATCGTCACCGGCCTGTCACCCGACGCGCATGCCGCGGCCAACGATGCCAACCCGGCACCTGGCTGGTGGGAGGCGATGGTCGGGCCCGGCAAGCCGATCGATACCGATCGCTGGTTCGTGGTGTGCGTGAACTCGCTGGGCAGCTGCAAGGGCTCGACCGGTCCTGCCTCGCTCAACCCCGCAACCGGTGAACCCTACCGCCTCGATTTCCCCGAGCTGTCGATCGAGGACGGCGCGCGCGCTGCCATCGAGGTGGTGCGCGCGCTGGGCATCGCGCAGCTGGCCTGCGTGGTCGGCAACTCGATGGGCGGCATGACCGCGCTGGCGGTGCTGATGCTGCACCCGGGCATCGCGCGCAGCCATGTCAACATCTCCGGCAGCGCGCAGGCATTGCCGTTCTCGATCGCGATCCGCTCGCTGCAGCGCGAGGCGATCCGGCTCGACCCGCGCTGGAACGCTGGCCACTACGACGATGCCGAGTACCCCGAGTCCGGCATGCGCATGGCGCGCAAGCTGGGCGTCATCACCTATCGCTCGGCATTGGAATGGGATGGTCGCTTCGGCCGCGTGCGGCTGGATTCGGACCAGGCCGACGATGATCCGTTCGGCCTCGAATTCCAGGTGGAAAGTTACCTGGAAGGCCACGCGCGGCGCTTCGTGCGCTTCTTCGATCCGAACTGCTACCTGTACCTGAGCCGCTCGATGGACTGGTTCGATCTGGCCGAGTACGCCGATGGCGATGTGCTGGCCGGCCTGGCGAAGATCCGGGTGGAAAAGGCGCTGGCGATCGGCGCCAACACCGACATCCTGTTCCCGGTGCAGCAGCAGCAACAGGTCGCCGACGGCCTGCGTGCCGGCGGTGCCGATGCGCGCTTCGTCGGCCTGGAGTCGCCGCAGGGCCACGATGCGTTCCTTGTTGATTTCGAGCGCTTCGGCCCGGCCGTGCGCGGCTTCCTCGACGCGCTGTAAGTGGCCTGGCGGCGCAATCTCGGGCTCGCCGCCTTCGGCGCGCTGATCGCGCTGATGGTCAGCGGCGTGCTGCCGCTGTGGCTGGGTGGCTGGTGCCTGCTGGCCAGCGTGGTGTCGTTCGGGCTGTATGGCCATGACAAGCGTGCGGCGCAGCGAAAGCAATGGCGGATTCCCGAGCGCACCCTGCAGCTGCTGGCCTTCGCCGGGGGCTGGCCAGGCGCGCTGCTGGGCCAGGCCCTGTTCCGCCACAAGCACCGCAAGGCCGCGTTCCAGTGGGTGTTCTGGCTGTGCGTGCTGGCCAACGTGGCCTCGATTGCAGTGATGCTGCGCGAATTCTCGCGGTAACGCTCGCAATCGGTAGTGCCGGCCGCTGGCCGGCAATCACGTATCCGTGTGAAACGCCATGACGTTGCCGGCCAGCGGCCGGCACTCCCGGGATGTTTTCACGCTTCGCGCTCCAACACCCCATCACGCAACCGGTACTGCGCATCGACCACGCCGTCGGGCAGATCATCATGGGTGATCATCAACAGGCTGCGACCGTCCAGCAGCCCGGACAGGTCCTGCAGCAGCGCGCGTGCGGTATCCACGTCCAGCCCTTCGGTCGGTTCGTCCAGCAACAGGATCGGCGCATTGCGCAACAGCGCGCGCGCCAGCGCCAGTCGCCGCGCCTGCCCGGCCGACATCGTCGCACCGTTCTCACCGACCCAGGCCTGCAGGCCGCCATTGCGCTCGGCCCATTCGGCCAGGCGTACCCGACGTAGTACTGCCCACAGCTCGACGTCGCTGGCGTCGGGATCACCCAATCGCAGGTTCTCGGCCACCGTGCCGGCAAACACCGGCGCGTTCTGCGGCAGCCACGCCAGTTGCCGATGCCACTCGGCCTGGGCGAAATCGCGCAGGTCGCGGCCGCCGTAGGTGATTCGCCCCTGCTGCGGATCCCACAGCCGCAGCAGCAGGCTGGACAAGGTGGTCTTGCCGCTGCCGCTGTCGCCGCGGATCGCGATGCGCTCGCCCGGTGCCAGGGTCAGCTGCAGGCCGGACAGTACCGGCCGTGCCGCGCCCGGCCACTGGAAGTGCACGTCATCCCAATGCACGCGTGCCGCCTGTGGTACGGCGTGCGGCGTCGACGGATCCTCCACCGTTGGCGATTGCTCGACGATGGCCTGCAAGCGATCGGCGGCGATGCGCCCGGACTGCAGCGACTGCCAGGCCAGGCCCATGCCCGCCCACAACTCGATCAACGCCACGGTGAGGAACACCAGGCCGGCGGCCATTTCCGGCGCGATGCGCTGCTGTTCGGCGGCGTGCAGGGCCAGCGCCAGCATCGCCACCAGCCCGAGTCCGGCCACCAACCCGTGCAGGGTCGAGGCCGCAATCAGGCGCCAACGCCGACGACGGTCGCGCGAGGCCAACTGTTTGGCCGCTACCCGCACCTTCAACTGCCACGCCGCATCGGCATGCAGCGCGGCCAGATCCCCAGCCCCTTCCAGTCCTTCGAATGCAGCGGTGCGCAACGCGGCGCGATGCGCGGCACGATCGGCCTCTTCGTTGTCGCGGCCCCGCACGCCCAGCCACGGCACACCGACGGCGATCAGCAACGCCAGCACCGCCAGCAGCACGGCCGCCGACGGCAGGATCAGCGCCGCTGAAACCACCGCGACCAGCGACAACGCACCCAGCGCCACCAAGGGCCCTATGGCACGCACCAGCAGGCCATCCACCTCACCGATGTCACCGAGCAGGCGTGCCAGCAGGTCGCCGGTACGCGTGGCCCCCAAACGTGCCGGCGCCAGTGGCAGCGCGCGGCGGAAGAACCACACGCGCAGGTCGCGGGCAATGCGCAGGGTGGCGTCGTGGCCGACCAGTTTCTCGAAATAGCGCGACACGATGCGTGCCATGGTCAGGCCACGGATGCCGGCCGAGGGCGAGAAGAAATTGAAACCCTGGCCCAACCCGGCCGCACCGGCCAGCGCGGCCGCGGTGAGGAAGCCACCGGACAGGCCCAGCAGTGCGGTACCAGCCAGCATCGTGGTCCACAGCAGCAGCATCGTCAGCAGCAGGCGCGGCCGATGACGCAGGAACACTGCACGCAGTGAATCGGGTGACCGGCTCATGCGCGCACCGCCTGTGCCGGCTCGACCAGGCGGCCTTCCGGCAACAGCAGGCAACGATCAGCCCACGCGATCACCGCTGGGCTGTGGGTGGCGACCACCACGCTGCGGCCCCGCGCATACGCGGCCAGGCTGCGCAGCAGCGCGGCTTCGGTATCGGCATCGAGGAAGGCGGTCGGCTCATCCAGCAGCAGCACCTGCGGGTCGCGCAGCAGCAGGCGCGCCAGGCCGATGCGGCGCGCTTCACCGCCGGACAGGCCGAAGCCGCGCTCGCCGATCATCGTGTCCAGCCCGTGCGGCAGTCGTTGCGCGAACTGCAGCACCTGCGCCGCCTCGGCCACCGCGCGCAGCCGTGCATCACTGGCGCCGGGGTCGGCCAGCCGCAGGTTGTCGGCAATGCTGCCGTGGAACAGGTAGGGGCGCTGACTGGCATAGGCCACCTGCACGCCGGGGCGCAGCTGCAGCTTGCCGGCGCGTGGCGGCAACCAGCCGGCCAGCGCTTCCAGCAGCGTGCTCTTGCCAGACCCGCTGGGGCCCACCAGGGCCAGCCGCTGGCCCGGCTCCAGCAGTACATCCAGATCCTGCAGCACATCGTGCGGTGCGCCCAGCGGACGCAGCACCAGTCCCTGCGCGCGCAGCGGCGGCAAGGCAGCCTCGGCCGGCTCCACCACCAGCGCGGTGCCCTCGTTGTCGAGCAGGCCCTGTTCGTCGGGCAGCGACTGCAGCAGGCGCTCCACTTCTGCGGCCGCCGCCAGGGCGTTGGCGCGGTCGTGGTAGTGCGCGGCCAACCGTCGCAGCGGGGCGTAGAACTCCGGCGCCAGCAGCAGGCAGAACAGGCCCGCGCCCAGCGTCGGCGCCGCTGCATGCAACGACATCATGCCGAGATAGCTCAGGCCCAGGTACAGCGCAACCATCGCCACGCTCACCGAGGCGAAGAATTCCAGCACCGTGGATGACAGGAACGCGATCCGCAGCACCTTCAGCGTGCGCAGGCGCACACCTTCGGCAGCGGCCTCCACGCCAGCCAGTTCGGCTTCGCCACGGCCGTACAGGCGCAGCAGGCCCAGGCCCTTGATGCGATCGGCGAAGTGGCCGCTCATCCGCGCCAGTTCCCCCAGCTGGGCGCGACCGGCCGCTTCAGCGCCCCACCCGACCAGCATCATGAAGAACGGCACCAGCGGCGCGGTGAACAACAGGATCAGCGCCACCACCCAGTCGACCCAGGCCACTGCGGCCAGGATCAGCAGCGGCACCACCACCACCTCGGTGCGTACCGGCAGGAAGCCGCTGTAATAATTCTCGATCGCATCACCGTGATGCAGCACCAGTTCGCCCAGCTCGCCGGTGCGGCGCTGGCGCAACCACAGCGGACCGTGGCCGAGCAAGCGCGCGAACACACGCTCGCGCAGCGCCAGCCGCGCAGCATCGGCCACATCGCCGGCCGCGGCCTGGGTGGCGCTGCCCAGCAGCGTGCGCAGCACCAGGATCAGCGCCAGTCCGCCCAGCACCGGCAGGCCCGACGCCAGCGGCGCGCGCTCCACCAGCACCTGCTGCACCAGCCAGGCAATGGCGGCGGCCTGGCCGATCAGCAGCGCCCCGGACAGGCTGATGCACAGCGCCGCCAGCCGCTGGCGGCCCCGGGCGGGCCGCGCCAGATCGGCCAGCCATGCAGTGCGGGCGCGCCGCTGGCGGGTCGTTTCGGCTTCCTGGGAAAGGCCGTCGGGGGTTGTTTCGGCAGCGCTCAAGAGGTCTTCACGGGCAGCGGGGGAGACACGGCATTGTAGGCGCAGGCAATAGCCGGCCCCTGCGGCCGGCAGTCGCAGTCTTCATCAGGTTGGCATACGATCAACCGGGTCACCTGTTCATACATTGATCTGGATCAAGGCTGTTTGAAGTAGTCGGTCACATCATTCACGTCGTAGACCACCCTTCCCGCCACCTGCAACGGCACTATCCAACGAGGTAGCCAGGCCATGATTGATCAGACAGTCGTAGAACTGTCGCGGCTGCAATTCGCGCTGACCGCGATGTACCACTTCCTATTCGTACCGCTCACCCTCGGCCTGTCCTTCATGGTGGCCATCATGGAGAGCGTGTACGTGATGACCGGCAAGGAGATCTGGCGCAGGATGACCCTGTTCTGGGGCGTCCTGTTCGGCATCAACTTCGCCATGGGCGTCGCCACCGGCATCGTGATGGAATTCCAGTTCGGCATGAACTGGTCCTACTACAGCCACTACGTGGGTGACATCTTCGGTGCGCCGCTGGCCATCGAAGGCCTGATGGCGTTCTTCCTGGAAGCCACCTTCGTCGGCCTGTTCTTCTTCGGCTGGAACCGCCTGAGCAAGGTCAAGCACCTGATGGTGACCTGGCTGATGGCGCTGGGCACCAACCTGTCGGCGATCTGGATCCTGATCGCCAACGGCTGGATGCAGAACCCGACCGGTGCGGTGTTCAATCCGGAAACCATGCGCATGGAGGTCGTTGACTTCATGGCGGTGGTGTTCAACCCGGTGGCACAGGCCAAGTTCGTGCACACCGTCAGCGCCGGTTACGTGACCGGTGCGGTGTTCGTGATGGCGATCAGCGCCCTGTTCCTGCTGCGCAACAAGCACAAGGACCTGGCCCGTCGTTCGTTCGCGGTGGCCGCAGCGTTCGGCCTGCTGTCCTCGCTGTCGGTGGTGGTGCTGGGTGACGAGAGCGGTTACGCCGCCAGCGAACACCAGAAGATGAAGCTGGCCGCGATCGAAGCGATGTGGGAAACCGAGCGTGCGCCGGCCGACTTCACCGCCTTCGGCATTCCGAACCAGGCGACCCACCAGAACGATTACGCGGTGAAGATCCCGTACCTGATGGGCCTGATCGCCACCCGTTCGTTGAACCAGCCGATTCCAGGCATCCTGGAACTGGTCGAGCGTGCCGAGCACCGCGTGCGTGGCGGGCAGCTGGCCTACGGTGCGCTGGAACGCCTGCGCGCCAACAAGAACGACGTGGAAGCGCGCGAGATGTTCGACCGCCACTGGCAGGACCTGGGCCACGGCCTGCTGCTCAAGCGCTACCGCGATGACATCCTCAACGCCACCCCGCAGGAAATCTCGCAGGCGGCGATGGATACCGTGCCGCGCGTGATGCCGCTGTTCTGGACCTTCCGCGTGATGGCCGGGCTCGGCTTCTACCTGATCGCCTTCTTCGCGCTGGCCTTCTACTACTCGTGCCGCAACAACTTCCAGGACAAGCGCTGGTTCCTGAAGGTGGCCTTGTGGACGCTGCCGGCGCCGTGGATCGCGATCGAGTGTGGCTGGTTCGTGGCCGAGTACGGTCGCCAGCCTTGGGCGGTTGATGGCGTGCTGCCGACCTTCTATGCGGCATCGGGCCTGGCCCTGCACGAAATCGTGCTGACCCTGGCCGGCTTCACCGCGATCTACACCGCGCTGATCGTGGTCGAGATCAAGCTGATGCTCAAGGCGATCCGCAAGGGTCCGGACGAGGTGCTGCCGTCGCTGCAGTCGCCCCAGCCGCATGCTTCCCACAATGCCTCGGCGCCCGCCGCCGGCCAGGCCTGAGGCAGGAGAACCACGATGGATTTCATTCTTCTGGACTACACCACGCTGCGCGTGATCTGGTGGCTGCTGCTCGGCATCCTGCTGATCGGCTTTGCCGTGATGGATGGTTTCGACCTGGGCGTGGGCACGCTGCTGCCCTTCGTCGCCCGCAACGATGCCGAGCGCCGGCTGGTGATCAACACCATCGGCCCGGTCTGGGAAGGCAACCAGGTCTGGCTGGTGCTCGGTGGCGGTGCGATCTTCGCCGCCTGGCCGCCGCTGTATGCGGTCAGCTTCTCCGGGTTCTACCTGGCGATGTTCGTGATCCTGTTCGCGCTGATCCTGCGTCCGGTCGGTTTCAAGTTCCGCAGCAAGATGCCCAGCGAACGCTGGCGCAACACCTGGGACTGGGCGCTGTTCATCGGCGGCTTCATCCCGGCGCTGATCATGGGCGTGGCGGTGGGCAACGTGGTGCTGGGCGTGCCGTTCCACTTCGATGACAGCATGCGCATCTTCTACACAGGCTCGTTCTTCGGCCTGCTGATGCCCTTCGCGCTGCTGGCCGGCCTGCTCAGCGTGTCGATGCTGGTCGCGCACGGTGCCGCCATGCTGGTGATCAAGACCGACGGCCCGGTGGCCGAACGTGCCGCCCGCTTCGGCAGCATCGCGGCAATCATCGCCTTCGTGCTGTTCGCGGTCGGCGGCGCCTGGGTGGCCTTCGGCCTGCCGGGTTACCAGATCACCTCGCAGGTTGTCACCGATGGCGCCACCAATCCGCTGCTGAAGACCGCCGAACTGGGCGCCGCCGGTGGCTGGATGCGCAACTACAGTGCGATGCCGGCCACGATCCTGGCCCCGCTGCTCGGCCTGGCCGGCCTGCTGGCCAGCGCGGTCCTGCTGCGTGCCCGTCGTGGCGGCCTGGCCTTCATCGCCTCGGGTGCGGCGATCGCCGGCATCATCCTGACCGTCGGCTTTGCGATCTTCCCGTTCCTGCTGCCGTCCTCGAGCCAGCCCACCTCCAGCCTCACCGTGTGGGATGCCTCGTCCAGCCACCTGACCCTGTGGATCATGCTGCTGGCTACGGCGGTGTTCCTGCCGATCATCCTCGCCTACACCACCTGGGTGTACCGCGTGCTGAAGGGCAAGACCACCAGCGAAGAGATGGGCAACAACCCGAACGCGTACTGATCGCTTGCACGTGTGCCGACCAACGGTCGGCACCTACCCGGATTGAAGGAGATTGAACATGTGGTATTTCGCCTGGATTCTCGGTGCCGGCCTCGCCTCGACGGTGGCCATCCTCAACGGCATGTGGTTCGAAGCCCGCGAGCAGAACCGCATCGACAAGGAAAATCGTCACTGAGCCGTAAAAAAACCTTGCCGCCTTGGCCTTCACACGGTATCTTAGGCGGCTCCTTCGGGGTGTAGCTCAGTCTGGTAGAGCGCTACGTTCGGGACGTAGAGGTCGCAGGTTCGAATCCTGTCTCCCCGACCACTCTTGTGGTCGCATTGAAGCCTGGTGAAGTCGTCCAGGCTTTTTTGTTCCCTGAAGTGGCACTGCTTCGGCAGTGTGAAGAAAACAGCATTCACCCCTTGCCGCCATCGGGGTGAATCGCTAGAATAGGCGGCTCCCTTCGGGGTGTAGCTCAGTCTGGTAGAGCGCTACGTTCGGGACGTAGAGGTCGCAGGTTCGAATCCTGTCTCCCCGACCACTTCGGTGGTCACCAAGAAGCCTGGAAGACATCACTGTCCTCCGGGTTTTTTTGTATCCAGCGCCAGGCCACCGCATGACGGGACCTTGCCGGGCCGCGCACGTACAATGGCCGCGCTGCCGGTCTGACCGCTGCCCTCTCCCCCACCTGCCGCTTCGGCGTAGACCGATGCCGGCGCTGCATGCCATTGCTCCGGCATGCGACACCTGCAAGGACCACCGATGAGTTCCTCCCCTTCCGATTCGCCGTCGCTGCTGCACGGTCGCGTCCTCGCGTTCGCCGCGATCCTGCTGGCCGCGATCAACCTGCGCACTGCCGTCACCTCGATCACGCCGCTGCTGGACGTGCTCGGCCAGCAGTTCGGCTTCGGCACCACCATGACCGGTGTGCTGGGCATGCTGCCGACCGCCTCGTTCGCCCTGTTCGGCGTGGCCACGCCTGCACTGGCACGACGCCTGGGCCTGGAGCGCACCACGCTGCTGGCGATGGTGATGGCGATGGCCGGCCTGCTGCTGCGCTCCAGCGCCGGCAATGTCGGCACGCTGTTGTTCGGCTCGGTGCTGGCACTGGCCGGCATGGGCATCGGCAACGTGGTGGTGCCGCCGCTGGTGAAGCGCTACTTCGCCAACAAGGTCGGCACCATGAGCACGCTCTACATCAGCGTGCTGCAGCTGGGCACGATGCTGCCGGCGCTGCTGGCGGTGCCGGTGGCCAACGCCGCGGGCTGGCGGGTGTCGCTGGGGATGTGGGCACTGCTGGCGCTGGCCGCTGCGCTGCCCTGGCTGGTGCTGGCCACGCGCGCGCCGAAGCCGCAGGCCGATGCCACCGATCCGACCGCGCAGCCGCATGGCAAGGTCTGGCGTACCTCGCTGGGCTGGAGCATGACGCTGATGTTCGGCATGACCTCGCTGATGACCTATTCGATGTTCACCTGGCTGCCGCGCATCGTGGTCGAGGCCGGTGGCACGCCCGCCTTCGGTGGCGTGATGGTGGCGGTGTTCTCGGCCCTGGGCCTGCTGCCCTCGCTGGTGATTCCGTCGATGGCGGTGCGCCTGCAGAACCCGTTCCCGCTGGTGCTGATCGGCTTCTTCGCATTCGTGATTGCCTTCACCGGCCTGCTGCTGGCACCGATGAAGGCCCCGCTGCTGTGGGCCTGCCTGCTCGGCGTCGGCCCGTCCACCTTCCCGCTGGCGCTGACCCTGATCAATCTGCGCACCCGCACCCCCACCGGTTCGGCGGCGCTGTCCGGCTTCATGCAGGGCGTGGGCTACAGCTTCAGCTGCCTGGGGCCGTTCCTGGTCGGCTGGCTGCACACCGTCAGCGATGGCTGGACCCTCCCGTTCAGCTTCCTGTTCGGCTGCGCCACCCTGATGCTGTGCGCGTCCTGGGTGGCCTGCAAGCCGCGCAAACTGGAAGACCTCTGGTGATGCTGCGGGGCCGCCTGCCGGCCCCGACCACAGGCGGGCAGCCTTCACGCGCATCTTGACGCCGGACTGACAATTCCCGGCGGATAGTGCCCACGAATGCCCATCCTTGCCGCGTGCCGGCATCGGGCATGGGGGCGGCACCGCCGCCCGGAACACCACTCGGTGTGCGGGGGACTTTCGTTTCAGACAAGACATTGCAGGTCGCTGTCCGGGTTGTACCCGTCCTTGCTGGGCGGCATGCACGAAGGGAGTGACGCGGGCCACGGCCACGCCAAAAGCTGGCATGTGATGTGCGTCACACTTTTACAGGTTGTCTGGTTCGGAAGCCAAGGGGGTCCCCAATGGTTGTCCACCGCCGGCTGGCGCTCTGCGTCGGCCTTGCCTGCACCGCGCTGGCCTGGGCCAGCAGCGCTGCCCCGCCCGACCGCGAGGCGGCGCTGGCCGAGATCGGCCGCTACCGCGACCAGGCCCGCTGGCTGGATGCGCTGGGTGCGATCGAACGCGCCAGCCAGCAGCAGCCCAACGACGATCTGCTGTTCAAGCTGCGCGTACTGACCCTGGGCGACATCGGCAACGCCTGGCGGGCCTGGGCGCTCTACCAGCAGCGCCCGCAGCTGTTCGATGCTGCACAGAAGCAGCGCCTGGAAGGGGACTACCTGGCCAAGCTGGTGGTCTGGAGCCTGGCTTACAGCAGCAGCGAAGACAGCCGCCTGGAAGAGGCCGAATCGACCCTGGCCCGCATGCAGCGCTATCTCGGGGGCGAAGGCACGCCGCCGGCGCAGGCGCCGCTGCGCATCCGCATGGACCGGCTGATCCTGCTCAACCGCCTGGGCCGGCACGCGCAGGTGCGCGAGGAAGCACGGGCGCTGCAGGCCGAAGGCCACACCCTGCCCGACTACGTGCTTCCCGCCGTGGGTGATTCGCTGATGGGTACCCTGCATCCGCAGGAAGCCATTCCGGTGCTGCAGGCGGCGGTGGCCGGCGACCCGACCCGCGACGCCTCGCATTCGGAGCTGGCCTATGCCTACCTGGAAAGCGAACAGCAGGAAAAGGCGATCGACCTGCTGCAGGCCTGGCGCGACAAGGAGCCGGCATGGCGCTGGAGCAATGGCAAATCACCGTACCCGAACTGGTCACGCTACGAGGCCGACCTGAACCTGGCGATGGTGCGCGCCTACAGTGGCGACCTGCGCACCGCACAGCACGACCTGGAATCGATGGTCGACATCGCACCCGGCAACGGTGGCCTGCAGAGTGCGCTGGGCAGCGTGTACATGATGCGCGGCTGGCCACGCCGGGCGCTGCAGCGGCAGCAGATGGCACATGCGCTGGACCCGCGTGACATCGAAGCCCGCCTGGGCATGGAAGAAGCCTACGTCGCCCTGCAGCGTGATGACCTGGCACGGCCGCTGCACGACGATCTGATCGCGCGCTATCCCACCCAACCCGCGGTCGAGCGCATGGACCAGGCGTGGCGCGCGCATCGCGGCTGGCAGCTGAAGGCATGGACCGACATCGGCCGCAGCTCGGGCGGCGGCGGCACGTCGCCACTGGGCAACAACGATCGCCATTACGGCGTTGAAGTCGAATCGCCGATGCTGGATGACCGCTGGCGGTTGTTCGCCTTCGCCGACCGCCGCTCGATCGACTTCCAGGACCAGCGCATCGACCCGCTCTGGCTCGGGGCTGGCGTGCGCTACCGCTTCGGCCGGCTGGATGCGGAAGCCGCGGCACTGCGCGCCAACGACCACATCGGCGACACCGGCCTGCGCGTAGGCGTCGGCTGGCAGTTCAATGATTACTGGCACGCCGGGCTGGTAGCCGCGCGCAATGATCCGGAAGCCTCGATGCAGGCCCGCGTGGCCGGTATCACTGCCGACAGCGTAAGCGTGCAGGTGGACTACCGGCGCAGCGAACTCACCCACTGGATGTTCGGCGCCAGCCGCTTCCGCTACGACGATGGCAACCATCGCGAGCTGGTCAGTACCGGCCTCGAACAACGGCTGCTGACGCGCCCACGCTGGCTGATCGATGGCCTGGCAAGTGCGTATGCCAGTCGCGGCAGCCGCGACGACGTGCCCTATTTCAACCCGAAGCGCGACCGCATGGTCGAGATCGGACTGCGTATCGACCAGCAGCTGTGGCGGCACTACGAGCGCCACTTCCGGCACCGGCTGACGGTCTCGCTGGGCGACTACTGGCAGGATGGCTTCGGCAGTGCGCTGGTGCCGTCGGTGTCGTACATGCACGAATGGCAGCTGGGTCCGGGCCGCGTGTTCGACTACGGCGTGCGCTGGTCGCGACCGGTCTACGACGGCCGTCGCGAGCGCCATATCGGCTTCGAAGCCGCACTGCGCTGGGGAGACTGACATGGCCCGCATCCTGCGACTGATCGTGCTGCTGTTGCTGGCCGTTGCACCGCCGGCCTTCGCCCAGCAGGCCCTGCATCTCGATGCGATCGACAATGGCCTGCTGATCCTCAGCTACCACGACATCCGCGACCAGGTGGCCGCCAAGGGCGATGCCGATACCTATGCGGTGAGCACGCAGAACTTCGCCGCGCACCTGGACTGGCTGGGCGCACACGGCTACCACCCGGTCTCGCTGTCGCAGGTGATCGAGGCCTCGCAGGGCCGCGCCAAGCTGCCGCCCAAGCCAGTGCTGCTGACCTTCGACGACGGCCTGCGCAGTGTCTATGACAAGGCCTTCCCCCTGCTCCAGGCCTACCGCTATCCGGCGCTGGTGGCGGTGATCACCGACTACGTGGACATGGCGCCGGGACGCACCATCGACTATGGCTACCGCCCGTTCGGGCATGACGACTTCGTCACCTGGGCACAGCTGAAACAGATGCATGACAGTGGCCTGATCGAAGTGGCCAGCCACACCGATGACCTGCATCACGGCGTGCTCGCCAATCCACAGGGCAACTCCACGCCGGCGGTGGTGACCCGCGTCTACAGCCCGGCCACCCACAGCTACGAAAGCGAAGCCCAGTACGAACAACGCCTGCGTGCCGACCTCTCGCGCAGCGTGCAGCGTATCGAGCAGCACCTGGGCGCACGCCCACGGGCCATTGTCTGGCCGTATGCCGCCTACAACCAGCTGAGCAACGACATCGCCGAGCAGCTGGGCATGCCGGTTTCATTCGATCTGGAAGGCCGCAGCACACCGGTGGCCAGCGACCTGCACGGACTGGCGCGCTTCCTGGTCAGTGACAATCCGACCGTGGAGGGCCTGGCCTACGAACTGCGCCGCGACGTCGCGCTGGATGGCATCCGCGCGCTGCAGATCGACCTGGACGATGTGTATGACCCCGACCCGGCACAGCAGGCGCGCAATCTCGATGCATTGATCGAGCGGGTCAAGCGTATCGCGCCGACCCACGTCTACCTGCAGGCGTTCGCCGATCCGGACGGCAACAACACCGCCGATGCGCTGTACTTCCCCAACCGCCACATGCCGATGCGCGCGGACCTGTTCAGCCGCGTCGCGTGGCAACTGAAATCGCGCGCCGGGGTGAAGGTCTACGCATGGCTGCCGGTGCTCGGCTTCGAACTGCCCGACCCGGTACAGCGCAAGGCGCTGGCGATCCGCAATGGTGATGCCGACGGCATGTACCGGTTGGATTTCACCAACCCGAAGGCACGCCGGATCATGCTCGACATCTACGAGGACCTGGCCGTCAATTCGTATTTTGAAGGCCTGCTGTTCCATGACGATGGTTACCTGCGCGACACCGAACTGCCCGCACTGTCCTCCGGCGACGGTGGCAGCGCGCGCACCCAGGCGCTGATCGACTTCACCCTGGCCCTGCGTGACAGTGCCCAGCGCTGGCGACCGAAGCTGGCAACGGTGCGCAACCTGTATGCAGAGCCCGTACTGCGCCCGCAGAGCGAAGCCTGGTTCGCGCAACGCCTGGACCTGTTCAACAAGGCCTACGACCAGACTGCGCTGATGGCAATGCCGTGGATGGAAGGCAGCAAGCACCCGGAGCGCTGGCTGGACCAGCTGCTGGCCGCCGTACGCAGCCACGACCCCCAGCTGCAGCACACCCTGTTCGAGCTGCAGACCGTCGACTGGAACAACGGCCAGCCGATTCCCGCCGAGCGCCTGCGCGCGCAGATCCGCCAGCTGCAGGCGCAGGGCGTGCACCACTTCGCCTGGTACCCGGATGATTTCATCGCCGACCAGCCCTCCACCCACGATGCCCGTGCGGCGATGTCCGCCGGCAACTTCCCGTACCCGGAGAAGTGACATGGACATGCATCCCATGCTGCTGATCCTGTTCCAGTTCGCCTTCTACTACCCGATGGTGATGGCGTTCTTCTGGATGTCCGGCGGGCTGTACTACTACTTCCGGCGCGAGCGCCACTCACGCCCGCGCAACGATCCGCCCCTGATGGTCGATCCTCCGTTCGCGACCCTGCTGATCCCCTGCCACAACGAATCGGAGAACCTGGACGACACGCTCGGCGCGGCGCTTGCACAGCGTTATCCGGCCGATTATGAGGTGATCGCCATCGACGACGGCAGCAGCGACGACACCGGCGCACGGCTGGATGCTCTGGCCGCACGGCATCCACGGCTGCGCGTGCTGCACCTGGACCGCAATCTCGGCAAGGCCAACGCACTGCGCATGGGAGCGCTGGCGGCGCGCTCGGAATACCTGGTGTGCATCGACGGCGACGCGATGCTGGAAGAGCACGCGTTGCACTGGATGGTCTGGCACCTAGTCAGTGGCAGCCGGGTCGGTGCAGTGACCGGCAATCCTCGCATCCGCAACCGTTCGACCCTGCTCGGCCGCCTGCAGGTGGCCGAGTTCTCATCGATCATCGGCATGATCAAGCGCGCACAGCGCGTGTACGGGCGCATCTTCACCATCTCCGGGGTGATCGCCGGCTTCCGTCGCACGGCCCTGCACCAGGTCGGCTGGTGGTCGGATGACATGGTCACCGAGGACATCGACATCAGCTGGCGCCTGCAACGCGCGCACTGGGACATCCGCTACGAGCCCAACGCGCTGTGCTTCATCCTGATGCCGGAAACATTGAAGGGCCTGTGGCGGCAGCGGCTGCGCTGGGCACAGGGCGGCGTGGAAGTGATGCTGCGGCATGCGCGGTCGCTGCTGCGCTGGAAGGAGCGGCGCATGTGGGGGGTGCTGCTGGAATATGTGCTGAGCGTGGTGTGGGCCTACACCATGCTGTTCATCGTGCTGCTGTGGGCATTGGGAAAGTTCATCGAGCTGCCCCCGCAGCTGCACATCGTCAGCCTGTTGCCGGAATGGCATGGCGTGATCCTGGCGCTGGTCTGCCTGCTGCAGTTCGCAAGCAGCCTGATCATCGACCGGCGCTACGAAACACAGATTGGACGCAACTATTTCTGGGTCATCTGGTACCCGATGGCGTACTGGCTGATCAGCCTTTCCACCACCCTGGTGGCGCTGCCGAAGACGCTGCTGCGCCGTCGCCGCAAGCGCGCCACCTGGACCAGCCCTGACCGGGGAATCCGATGAACGCACAACGCCCATCCAACCGCTTCGACTCGCGGACGATCCGCAAGCCGCACCGCCAGCCGCGCTTCCAACGCACGGCCTGGGGATTCGTCACCCTGGCATTCTGGGGCTTCTACTTCTACCTGTGGGCACCGCTGGTAACCCTGCTGTCGTGGCTGATTGGCGGCCAGCTGGCGTGGCAGCAGCTGTATGAGCGGCAGAACCAGCTCGATCCGTACGTGCTGGTCGCGTTGCCGCTGATGCTGCTGTGCGCCAGCGTGCTGCTGATCGGCTGGGCCGAGTACAACCGTGCACGCTTCCGCGGCCACGACCGGCGCCTGCCACGCCCGCTGGCCAGCCTCAACGAGGTGGCGGCCGATCTGGGCGCCAGCACCGGCCTGGCCGAACGCCTGATGGGATGCAAGGCCGCCACGCTGCACATGGATGAGCATGCACGGCCGGTCGGCATCCGCCGCGAGGTGGTGTAACCCCGCTGCCCGTCAGGCGCCGACCTGGGGGGCACCTGCCTTGGTAGATGCCGACCTTGGTCGGCATTCTCTCCGGTGGGTGCCGACCTTGGTCGGCACCGATGTCCGCCACGAGGAGCATCCACGCATGGCGTGGATCTACTTGCGCGTCTGCCCTTCGCCGCGCACGACGAAACGCTCGACGGTGAGCGCTTCCAGGCCCATCGGGCCATAGGCATGCAGGCGCGTGGTGGAAATGCCGATCTCGCTGCCCAGGCCGAGCTGGCCGCCGTCGGAAAAGCGCGAGGAGGCATTGACCATCACCACCGCCGAGCGCAGCGCGTTGACGAAGCGCTCGGCGTTGCCGCTGTCCTCGGTGGCAATCACTTCGGTGTGGTCGGAGGTATAGCGGCGGATGTGGGCAATGGCCGCATCAAGATCGTCGACCACGCGTACCGCCAGCACCAGGTCGAGGAACTCGGCGGCGTAATCCTCGTCGGTAGCGGCGCGGCTGCCCGGCAACTGCGGCTGGGCACGCCCGTCCGCACGCAGCTGCACACCGCGCTCGCCCAGCGCCCGTGCCACGCGCGGCAGGAATGCAGCGGCCACGTCGCCGTGCACCAGCAGCGTCTCCAGTGAATTGCAGGCAGCTGGGCGGCTGCACTTGCCATCCAGCAGCAGATCGATGGCCTTGTCCAGGTCTGCACTGGCGTCCACGAACAGATGGCACACGCCCTTGTAGTGCTTGATCACCGGCACTCGCGCATGCTCGGCAACGAAGCGGATCAGGCCTTCGCCGCCACGCGGAATGGCCAGGTCGATCAGCTCATGCAACTGCAGCAGTTCCAGCATCGCTTCACGGCGCAGATCGGTCAGCACGGTCACCGCCGCCGGCGGTACGCCGTTGGCCTGCAAGGCACCGGCCAGCGCGCGGGCGATGGCGGTGTTGGAATGGATCGCCTCGGAACCGCCGCGCAGGATCACGCCATTGCCGGCCTTCAGGCACAGGGCGGCGGCTTCGGCGGTCACGTTCGGGCGTGCCTCGTAGATCATCGCGATCACGCCCAGCGGCACCCGCACCTTCTGCACGCGGATGCCGTTCGGGCGCACGTCGTCACGGGTCACCTGGCCGACCGGGTCCGGCAGCCCGGCCACTTCGCGCACGGCTTCGGCCATCGCGAACAGGCGCGGCGGGTCCAATGCCAGGCGATCGAGCATGGCAGCGCCCACGCCCTTCTCGCGCGCAGCGGCAAGGTCGCGCGCATTGCCGGCCAGGATCAGCCCGGCATTCACTTCCAGTGCCTGCGCCATCGCCAGCAGCAGCGAACGGCGCGCCGCACTATCGAGGCCGGCGACCACCTGGGCCGCGTCACGGCAGGCACGCGCCTGCGCTTCGATTCCGCTCATCGGGATGTCCTTCAATCCGGTCATGGCAGTACCAGGTCGTCACGATGGACAACGCTGCCGCCGTAGTTGTAGCCGAGCAGGGCCTGGATATCACGCGAATGACGGCCGGCGATGCGGCGCACGTCATCGGCTGCATACTGGCTGACCCCACGCGCGATGCAGACCCGCCCCTGCGGTGCGTCCCAGCACACCTGCACCATGTCGCCACGGCGGAACGCGCCGTCCGCGCCGGTAATGCCACCGGGCAACAGCGAAGCGCCCTTCTCGCGCATCGCCTGTGCCGCACCAGCATCGATCATGATCGCGCCCTCGGCCAGCGGCGCATGCCTCAACCAGTGCTTGCGGGCCGCCTCGCGGCTGCGCGCGGCGTGGATGCGGGTGCCATGCAGGCGATCCTGCGCCAGTGCGCGCACCACGTCACCGCTGCGGCCATTGAACAGGTAGGTCTCGATGCCGAGGCGGCCGGCTTTGGCTGCCGCCTCCAGCTTGGTGCGCATGCCACCGGTGCCGGCACGCGAACCGGCGCCACCGGCCATGGCCAGCACCGTTTCATCCAGCTCGGGCACGTCGGCCAGCGGGTGTGCATCAGCCACCGTGCGTGGGTCGGCGCTGTACAGACCGTCGATGTCGGTGGCGATGAACAGCGCATCGGCATCGACCAGCGCGGCCACGGTCGCCGCCAGGTTGTCGTTGTCGCCGAGCTTGAGTTCGTCCACCGACACCGTGTCGTTCTCGTTGACCACCGGCAGCGCGCCCAACCGCAGCAGTTCGTTGAGCGTGGCGCGCGCGTTGAGGTAGCGGCGACGGTTGCGCAGGTCGTCGTGGGTCAACAGCACCTGCGCCACAGGGCGTTCGAAGAAGCGCTGCCAGAGGCCGATCAGCTGGGCCTGGCCCAGCGCCGCCAACGCCTGGCGTGCAGCCATTGCCGCGCCCGGCTCGTCGGCCCGTGGCAGGATCGCGCGCCCCGCCGCAACCGCGCCGGAAGACACGATCACCACCTCGCGCCCGGCCAGCACGTTGGCCGAGACGAACTGGGCCAGACCCAGCGCGTGGCGTGGCGACAGGCCGCCGCCATCGGCGGCCAGCAGGCTGCTGCCGACTTTCAGCACCGCGCGCCGCCAGGGCGGCAACGCCTGTTCCGGGAACGGCGAGGCGACTGCGGCGGCGTGCAGGGTCATCGGTCAGGGCCTCAGCGGGTAGTCCATTCGTGCACGGTCAGGTCGGAGGCCTGCATCGTCACCAGCGGATCGGTGGCGACGATGGCCTGCGCCTGCGCCAGGCTCTCGACGTTGCACAGCACGTAGGCGCCACCGCTGCCGTCGGCGAAGCCACCGGTCAGCTGCAGCTTGCCCTGCGCCTGCAGCGCATCGAGGAAGTCACGGTGCGGCTGCACGGCGGCGGCGTTGAAATCGGGCCGGCGCATGGCCAGTATCAGGTAGACGGTGCCCGCCATCAGGCCAGCGCCTGCCAGCGCGCGCGCAGCTCATCCAGGCGCAGGTCGGCGGCCGAGCCCGGCGACACGCGTGCAGCCAGGCTGCCTTCCGGCGTGCGGCCCTGCCCTGCACTATCGGCGCCTGCCGCCGCGGCCTTGTAGGCTTCGCGGAACGGCACGCCGGCCACCGCCGCTTCCACCGCCACATCGGTGGCGTACATGCCCGAGTCGATCGCCGCGCGAACCTTGTCGTCGCGCCATTCCAGGTTGGCCAGCAGCGCCGGCAGCAGTTCCAGCGCCGACAGGCCGCGGCCGAAGCCGTGGAAGATGGCGCCCTTGGACGACTGCAGGTCGCGGTGATAGCCCGACGGCAGCGACAGCAGCTGCTCGATCTCGGTCCGCGCGGCGGCGACGCTGGCGTGGGTCGCGCGCATCAGCTCGATCACGTCCGGATTGCGCTTGTTGGGCATGATCGAACTACCGGTGGTGTACTGCGCCGGCAATGCGACGAAGCCGAATTCGGCGCTGGTGAACAGCGACAGGTCCCAGGCGATGCGGCGCAGGTCCAGCGTGGCGCCGCCCAGCGCTTCCAGCGCGGCCAGTTCGAACTTGCCGCGCGACAGCTGCGCGTAGATCGGCGAGATCTGCATGCGCGCAAAGCCCAGCGCGGCAGTGGTGTGTTCACGGTCCAGCGGCAGGTTCACGCCGTAGCCGGCAGCGGTGCCAAGCGGATTGGCATCCACCAGCGCATGCGTGTCGCGGGCGCGGATGGCGTTGTCGATGAAGGCCTCGGCCCAGCCGGCCCACCACATGCCGGCCGAGGACACCACGGCACGCTGGATGTGGGTGTAGCCGGGGATCGGCAGGTCCTTCTCGGCCTGCGCACGGTCCAGCGCGACCTTGGCTACTTCGGCGCTGATCTGGGCCACGCGCTGCAGCTTCTCCTTCAGCCACAGGCGGGTGGCGACCAGGATCTGGTCGTTGCGGCTGCGGCCGGTGTGGATCTTGCGGCCGGCGTCGCCAAGGCGCTCGGTCAGCCGCGCTTCGATCGCCGAATGGCCATCTTCGTACTGCGTGTCCAGCACGAAACGACCGTCGCGGAAGTCCTGCGCCAGCACCTCCAGTTCGCGCAGCAGGCCGGCCAGTTCGTCGGCGCTGAGGATGCCGATGTGCTGCAGGCCCTGCGCATGCGCGGCGCTGGCGGCGATGTCGTGCAGGAAGAATTCGCGATCGAGGATCACGTCGTCGCCGGCGAGGAAGGTCTGGATCTGGGCGTCGACGGCGACGCCGGGCTTCTGCCAAAGAAGGTCTGCCATGGGGGCTCCGGAATGCGTGTTCAGTGCGGGATCGACGTCAGTTCGTCGATGCCCAGCGCGAGGTTGAGGTTCTGCATGGCCTGGGTGGCCGCGCCCTTCAGCAGGTTGTCCAGGGTCGCCACCACGACGACCCGCTTGCCGCCCGGGGCCAGGGTGAAGCCACCGACCTGGGCGCCATGACGACCGGCAATGCGGCTGACCCACGGCGCTTCATCCACCACCTCGATCAGCGGTTCGCCGGCATAGGCCTGCTGGAAGCGCTCGACGATCTGTTCGCGGGTCTGCACGCGGTTCAGCCACAGGTTGGCGGTGAGCGTGATGCCACGGAAATGCGGCGCGACGTGCGGCATGAACTCGACGGCCACGCCCAGCTGCACCGACACCTCGCGCTCGTGCACGTGGTTGGTCAGCGCATACGGCATCAGGTTGTCGGCCAGCAGCTCGACGTTGTTCTTGTCCGACGGCGTGGTACCGGCGCCGGAGTAACCGGAGACACCGAAGCACTGCGGCGGGCCGGCCAGCAGGTCCAGCAGCGGATGCACCGCCAGCTGCATCGCGGTGGCATAGCACCCCGGGTTGCTGATGTGCTTCTGGCCGTTGTAGCGGTTGCGGGTCAGCTCCGGCAGACCGTAGTACCAGCTGTTGTCGAAGCGGTAGTCGGCCGAGAGATCGACGATGACGGTCTCCGGCTTCGCCGCTTCCAGCGCAGCCACGAACGGTGCGGCCAGGCCATTGGGCAGGGCCAGGATCACCGCGTCCACGCCCTTGGCGGCCACCGCGTCGGCATCCAGGTTCTCGTACTGCAGATCACCCTGGAACTCCGGGTGATGGTCCGACAGGCGCTGCCCGGCGCGCTCGCGCGAGGACACGAAGGCCAGTTCCAGGCGCGGGTGTGCGGCCACCAGCTTGATCAGCTCGGCGCCGGTATGGCCACGGGCGCCGACGATGCCCAGGGTGAAAGTCGAATCGTTCATGCGTGACGGTCCAGGCGGTACTGCAGATGGCGCTTCACGCCCTGCCATTCCGCGTCGATGATGGAGAAGATGACGGTATCGCGCGGCGTGCCATCGGCATGCCGCTTGTGGTTGCGCAGCACGCCATCCTGCTTGGCGCCGAGGCGGGCGATGGCGGTGCGCGAGGTGGCGTTGAACCAGCTGGTTTCCAGCACCACGCTGATGCAGCCCAGCACTTCGAAGGCGTGCTGCAGCAGCAACAGCTTGGCTTCGGTATTGGCACCGGTGCGCTGTGCGCGCGGCGTGTACCAGGTGTAGCCGAGACTGAGCCTGGGCACACTGGCGTCCATGTCGTAGAAACGGGTGCTGCCGATGATGTCACCGGCGGCATCGCGGACCACGAACGGCAGCCCTTTGCCTTCGGCCTGCGCCTGCAGCGCGGCCTGCACATAGGCCTCGGCCTGCTCCGGCGACGGCACCTGGGTATACCAGAGCTGATCGAGGCCGCTGCCTTCCAGCGCGGCACGCAGGCCGGGGACGTGTTCAAGCTGCAGCGGCTGCAGCAGTACGTGCTGCCCGCGCAGTGTGGGGACGGTGTTCCAGGCGGCCGGGTTGCTCATCGCTCAGCCCTGCAGGCTCGGAGTGCGCTGGGCGCAGTGATCGACATAGGTCTTGATGCGATCGATGCCGTCGGCGCCGAACCAGAACACCTTCCAGTGATCCTGCTTGTAGCAACCGTCGGACTCAGCGTAGTAGAAGTGGTTGATCGGATTGCCGTGGCGCGAGCGCCAGAACAGCTGCGGCGTTTCTTCCAGCATCACGTTCCAGACCGCGCGGCCCAGGCCTTCGCCCTGCGCATCGTCCAGCACGGCGAACTTGTCCAGGTACACGCCTTCGGCTTCATCGGTGAGGATCACCGCAGTACGGTAGTTCTCACTGACGTAGGCGCGCAGCAGTCGGGTCTTCTCGAAATAGTCCGGCACCAGGGTGCGGCCGAAGCTGGATTCGATCAGCTGCTTCAGGCGCGGCAGGTCCAGTTGCTCCCATGCGGTGGCGCGCAGCACCTTCTCGCCCTTGCGCACCAGCGTGCCCGAGCCCTTGTGGGTGAACAGTTCCTTGGCCAGGTCAGCTGGACGGGTGATCGACACCGACGATTCCAGCGGCAGGCGATCGAGCAGATCCTTGATCTGTTCGATCTTCACCTTCATGCCACCGTGGATCCACGGCTGCGCGATCAGGTGGTCGTATTCGGTGGACAGGTTGATCGAATCGATCACGTTGCCGGCCTCGTCCAGCAGGCCGCCGGTACCGGTCAGGAAGATGATCTTGTACGGCTGCAGCTCCTGCACCAGCTCGTTGGCGGCGAAATCGGCATTGACGTTGAGGATCTGGCCACCGGCGGTCTCGCCCAGGCTGGTGATGACCGGAATCGAGCCGGCGCGCAGGCTGGCCTCGATCGGCGCCAGGTTGACCTTCTTCACCTCGCCGACCAGGCCGTAGGTGTCCACGTCCAGGTATTCGGCCTCGAACACGCCACCGGTGATCGAGGTGGCACGCGCGCCGTTCTGCTGCAGGGCTTCGACCAGGCGCAGGTTGGACTGCTGGAACACCCGGCGCACGATCGCCAGCGCTTCCGGCGAGGTCACGCGCAGCCCGTTGACGGTCTGCTTCTCGATGCCGGCGGCAGACAGCTCGGCATCCAACTGCGGGCCGGCGCCGTGCAGCACGATCGGGGTCAGGCCGACTTCCTGCAGGAATGACAGCGAGGAGGTCAACGCGTCGAGATCATCGCGCAGCACCGCGCCGCCGACCTTGACCACGGCGAAGCGCTTGGCATCCAGCTGCGAAAAGCGCTTGAGGTACTGGCTGATCTCCTTCGCGCTGGCCATGCTGGAAAGCAGGCGCACGATGGTCTGGCGGGTCTGGCGGTGAGGCTGGAGGGCAGGAGACATTTCGGTTTCGTCAGAAAGGGAAGAATCAGGCGCCGGCGGCGATGATGCGGTGCACGGCGTCGGTGTAGCGCTGCAGCTGGTCCAGCGTCACGAACTCATCGGCGGTGTGGGCCTGGGCAATGTCACCCGGGCCAAAGACCAGGGTGGTGTAACCGGCGGCGGAGAACAGCGAGGCCTCGGTCCAGAAGTCCACCGCGTTGCCGATCGGCAGCTCCAGCGCATCGGCCACGTCGCGTGCCAGCAGGCGACGGTTCTCGGCCTCGGCGATGTCACCAGCCGGCAGGCTGGGGCCACGGAAGGTTTCGGTGAACAGCGCGGCGTCCGGTTCGGCGAACCCGGCAAAGGTCGCCAGCAGCGCGTCGATGTCCATCGACGGCAGCGGACGGAAACCGAACCGCACTTCGGCGGCTGGCGCGATCATGTTGGCCTTGATCCCGCCCTCGACACGGCCGATGTTGAAGCGCAGGCCGGTCAGCCCGCCGAAGCGGGCCGAGGCCAGTGATTCCACATGGTCCAGCGCGCGATTGCCCCAGCGCATGGCCTGGTGCAGCGCGCTGGCCGCCGCGTCCTGCTTGCCGGACGCGTGGCCGGCACGGCCGGCGAACTGCATCAGCACCGAACTGATGCCACGGTGCGCCAGCACCGCCTCGCTCATGGTCGGCTCGGCCACCAGCACCGCTTCATAGGGCAGGCCACGGGCCAGGAACGCAGCGATGCAGCGCGGGTCGTTGGCTTCCTCGTCGCTGGAGAACAGGAACGCCGCATCGCCATCGCTGGCATTGACTGCCGCCACCAGCGCAGCAGCAGCACCCTTGATGTCACACACGCCCAGGCCGACCACGCGGTCGTCCAGCCGGCGCATCACATGCGGGTCGGCACTCCAGTGCGGCGAGTCCGGCACAGTGTCCAGGTGCACGTTGAACAGGTACTTCGGCGTCCCGCGCACGGCGTACAGGCTGACCGCGCCCGCGCCGTGGTCGATCACTTCCACGTTGAACCCGGGCAGGTTCGCGCGCAGGTAATCGAAGATGCCACCGGTGGTGATCGCACGCGGCGGGTTGCGGGTGTCGAAGGACACCAGGGCCTGCAGGTGATCGAGCGTCTGTTCAAGCATGAATCAACAATCCTGTGGGATTCCGCCGGGCATGGCCCGGCGCTACCGTGATGCGTCTGGTGGAGAGCCCCCTTCTTGTTGAAGGGGGCGCGCCAACGGCGCAGGGTTAAGGCGGAATGCGTGGTCAATCGCTCAGCGATTGACCTGCGCGTACAAGGTCGAGCTCATGCCGAACAGCTTGATGAAGCCCTCGGCTTCCTCCACGCCCCAGTCGGCCGACTGCGCGTAGGTGGCACCCTTGGTGTTGAGCAGGTGCGGCGACTTCACCGCTACCGCGTCGACGCGGCCGCCACGGGTCTCCAGCACCACCTCACCGTTGACCTTGGCCTGCGAGGACTTCAGGAAGGCTTCGATGTCGGTCTTCAGCGGGTCGTGGTAGAAGCCTTCGTACACCAGCTCCACCCACTTGCGCGCCACGTCCGGCTTGAAGCGGTTCTGCTGCTTGGTCAGCACGGCATCTTCCAGCGCGCGGTGCGCGGCCAGCAGCGATACCAGGCCGGGGGCCTCGAACACGATGCGGCCCTTCAGGCCGATCACGGTGTCGCCGGTATACACGCCACGGCCAACGCCATACGGGGCGAACAGCTTGTTGAGCTGGGCCAGGATCTGGTCGCCCGGCAGCGCCTTGCCGTCCAGTTCGACCGCTTCGCCTTCGACGAACTTCAGGGTCACGGTCAGCGCCTGTTCCGGCCACTCGCTGCGCGGCGAGCACCAGCCACGCGCGCCTTCACCCGGGGCTTCCCAACGGTCGATCTCGCCGCCGGACATGGTCACGCCCAGCAGGTTCTCGTTGATGGTGTAGGCCTGCTGCTTGGCGCGCACGCCGAAGCCACGCTCTTCCAGGTACTTCTGTTCGTAGGCGCGGGTCTGGGTGTGTTCCTTCTGGATCTCGCGGATCGGCGCGATGATCTGGTAGTCACCCAGTGCCTTCACCGCCAGGTCGAAGCGGACCTGGTCATTGCCCATGCCGGTGCAGCCGTGGGCGATGATGTTGGTGCCCAGTTCAGCAGCACGCTTCAGCGCGGCATCGACGATCAGGTAGCGGTCCGAGACCAGCAGCGGGTACTGGCCCTGGTAGCCTTCGCCGGCCCACACGAACGGCTTGACGAAGCCTTCCCAGATGGCCGGGCCACCGTTGACGGTGACGTGGCTGGTCACGCCCAGCTCGGCGGCGCGCTTCTCGATGAAATCACGCTCTTCATCATCCACGCCGCCGGTGTCGGCGAACACGGTGTGCACGTTGTAGCCGCGCTCCTGCAGGTACGGTACGCAGAAGCTGGTATCGAGGCCGCCGGAGAAGGCGAGGACGACGTCTTTGTTGCTCATGGGGGGTATGTCCTGTTCGTGTGTGTCGTCGAGCCATGCTCGACTTCGTCTATGTAGAGTCGAGCCATGCTCGACTGATGCTTCTTAGCGCCCGGCAACCGCGGCCATGATCGCCTTCTGCACATGCAGGCGGTTCTCGGCTTCGTTGATGGCGATGCACTGCGGCGAATCCATCACCGCGTCGGTGGCCTTCACGTTGCGGCGCAGCGGCAGGCAGTGGCTGAACACACCGTTGTTGGTCAGCGCCATCTTCCGCTCGTCGACGATGAAGTGCTTGAACTGGTCGCGGATCGGCTTTTCCGGTTCCCAGTTGCCGAAGAACGGCAGCGCGCCCCAGCTCTTGGCGTACACCACGTCGGCACCTGCGTAGGCGCTGTCGATGTCATGGCTGATCTTCAGCGAACCACCGCTCTCGGCCACGTTCTGCTCGGCCCAGCCCATGTAGCGCTCGTCGAGGATGTAGTCTGCGGTCGGGCACAGCAGGGTCACGTCCATGCCCATGCGGGTGGCGATGGTCAGCGCCGAATTGGCCACGGCGGTGTTCAGCGGCTTGGGGTGGTAGGTCCAGGTCAGCACGTACTTCTTGCCACGCAGGTCCTGGGTGCCGAAGTGCTCCTGCAGGGCCATGATGTGGGCCAGCTCCTGGCACGGGTGGGTGATGGTCTCCATGTTGATGACCGGCACCGGCGAGTACCTGGCGAAGCTGTTGAGGACGATGTCCTGGCGGTCGTAGGCCCAGTCCTGGAACTTCGGGAACGCACGCACGGCGATGATGTCGCAGTAACGGCCCAGCACCTTGGCTACTTCCGCGATGTGCTCTTCCGTATCGCCGTCCATCACCGTACCGAGGTTGAACTCGATCGGCCACGCATCCTTGCCCGGCTGCAGCACCACCGCGTGCGCGCCGAGCTGGAACGCGCCCAGTTCGAAGCTGGTGCGGGTGCGCATGGAAGGGTTGAAGAACACCAGCGCGATCGACTTGCCCTTGAGCTGGTCGCCGAGCTTGTTGCGCTTGAACAGCGCGGCCTGGGTCAGCAGCGCGTCGAGCTCGCTGCGGCTCCAGTCCTGGGTGTTCAGGAAGTGCTTGGGGGACATCATCTTTCCTTGCGTGGCGGCGCCGGGTTCGACGCGGTGGAAGGGAAAAGCAGGAACCAAAGGTGGAACGAAAAGGTTGCAGTTGCAGCTTTCAGAACGCAGAAACGAAAAAACCCAGCCGGGCGGCTGGGTTTTTTTCGGACGAACAGCAAAAAGCTCCGGTTACCCAGCGAGGATGTGGGGTTCCGGTCGACGCGCACGCGAGGTCATGCCCGACGCCTGTCGGGCTGCGCTGCTGTCGTGCTGGAAGTCGGTGAGCTTCATGGTCAACCATCTTTGCATGAGGCCGGGGCCGGCGCAAGGGGCCGGGGTCGCAGAATCAGGGATTGCCGGCGGCGCCCTGCTCGGGGCCGACCCATGGGGTGATCGACACCCGGATCTTGAGCCGGTTGCCGGGGTCTTCCGGCAGCCGCGAGCGGTACTTGGTGCCCTTGTAGACGTAGTCCACGTCGTAGGCGATGGGCCGGCGGAATTCACGCCCCACCGGCACGATGCGGCAGTCGCGGGTCAGCATCGGGCCATTGTTGGCCGGCGCCGGGGCCGGCGTCTCGGCGGCAACCTCTTCGGACGCCTCTTCATCGCTGCGCTTGAACATCGAGCGCACCGAGTCCCAGAAGCGGCTGATCCGGCCCTTGTCCTCGACCGGCTCCTCGCCGGTCACGTTGACCGGGGCCAGGGTCCGGGTCGAGACCGGCTCGCAGTGCTCCTCGGTGCGGGTCGCGCGCAGGGTCTGGAACACCGGCTCGACGTTCAGCACCTGGGCATAGTCGAACTTCACGTTCTCCACGATCACCACCCGGTTGCGGGGCTCGGCCTCCTGCGCCAGCACCACGGCGGGCAGCGCCGACAGGCAGGCCAGGGTCAGCAACGCGGTGGATTTCATTGGCGATGGGAGCAAGGACACGGCAATAGTGTAGGCAGTGACGAGCGCAAGGGGCTGAACATTACCCGTCCACGCCGCTCCTGCCCACCCCACCTTGGGAGAACCCGCGTCCACCGGTGGCAGCCAGTGCCCCCAAAGGGGCCGACACGTTCTAAAATCGCAGGCTTGTCCCCCAGCCACAGCCCCATGACCCTGCGCCTGCACAACAACCTGACTCGCCAGCTCGAACCGTTCACCCCGCTCGATCCGGCCTGTCCGACCCTGTATGTGTGCGGCCCGACCGTCTACAACTACGTGCACATCGGCAACGCCCGTGGCCCGGTGGTGTTCGGGGTGCTGGCCGACTTGCTGCGGCGGCGTTTCGGCGCACTGCGCTACGCCCGCAACATCACCGACGTCGACGACAAGATCAACACCGCCGCGCGCGAACAGGGGGTGCCGATCAGCACCATCACCGACCGCTTCGCCGCCGCCTACCGTGAAGACATGGCCGCGCTGGGCGTGGTGCCGCCGGACATCGAGCCGGAAGTGACCGCGCACATGCCGCAGATCATCACCATGATCGAGCAGCTGATCGCCAGCGGCCATGCCTACGCCGCCGAAGGCCACGTACTGTTCGCGGTGGCCAGCTTCGACGGCTACGGCAAGCTCTCGCGCCGTGATCCGGATGAAATGCTGGCCGGCGCCCGCGTCGACGTGGCGCCGTACAAGCGCGACGCCGGCGACTTCGTGCTGTGGAAGCCGTCCAGCGACGACCTGCCCGGCTGGGAATCGCCGTGGGGCCGTGGCCGCCCGGGCTGGCACATCGAATGCTCGGCGATGGCCGCCGCGCACCTGGGCGAGACCATCGACATCCACGCCGGCGGCGTCGACCTGCAGTTCCCGCACCACGAGAACGAGATCGCGCAGAGCGAATGCGCCCACGGCGGCAAGATCTTCGCGCGCTTCTGGCTGCACAACGGCATGCTCAACTTCGGCGGCGCCAAGATGAGCAAATCGCTGGGCAACATCGAACGCGTGCACGACCTGGTGCGCCAGCATCCGCCGGAAGCGCTGCGCCTGGCCCTGCTGTCGGCCCATTACCGGCAGCCGCTGGACTGGTCCGATGGCCTGATCGAGCAATCGGTGCGCACCCTGGACCGCCTGTACGGCACCCTGCGCGAACTGGCGTCGATCGAGGCCAGCGCGGTGATCCCGGCCTCCGTAGAGGCGACCCTGGACGACGACCTGAACACCCCGCAGGCGCTGGCCGAAGTGGCCCGCATCGCGGCCGACGCTCGCCGGGCCACCGATCCGGCCGAACAGGCACGCCTGAAGGGCGAACTGCTTGGCGCCGGCCTGGCGCTGGGCCTGCTGCAGGCCGATCCGGCGCAGTGGTTCGGCACTGCCGCCGGCGATGACGGCGACGATGCGCGCATCCAGGGCCTGATCGACGAGCGCGCCGCGGCCAAGCAGGCGCGCGACTTCGCCCGTTCCGATGCCATCCGCGACCAGCTGGCCGCCGAAGGCATCGTGCTTGAAGACACCCCGCAGGGCGTGCGCTGGTCGCGCAAGCGCGGCTGACCTGCCCTGCCCCGTGGCCGGTCTGCCGGCCACGCCTCCACTGTAGAGACTGCTGTGACCGACTCCCCGTTCCCGCTTGAACCCACCGCCGCCGAGGCCCAGACCGCCATCGCCGAGGAATTCGGCTTCTTCGGCGACTGGTCCGAGCGCTACCAGTACCTCATCGACCTCGGCCGCAAGCTGCCGGCCTTCCCGGAGGAATGGAAGACCGAGGAGCACCGCCTGCTCGGCTGCCAGTCGATGGTCTGGATCGTGCCGGAAGGCAACGCGCAGTCGCTGCGCTTCCACGCCATCAGTGACTCGGCCATCGTCTCCGGCCTGATCTTCCTGGCCCTGCGCGTGTATTCCGGGCGCTCGGCGCAGGAGATCCTGGACACCGAACCGAGCTACATCCAGGACATCGGCCTGGCCCGCCACCTCTCGCCCACCCGCAGCAACGGCGTGGCGGCGATGCTGGCCTTCATCCGCGAGACCGCGCAGGCCCAGCTGCAGCGCGATCCGTCGTGAGCGAACCTGCCACGGCCGAAGACACCGCGCTGGGGCTGCTGTCCCGGCCCGGTTTCGCCAGGCTGCTGGCATACCGCATCTTCGCGATGCTGTCCTACCAGGTGGTTGCGGTCACCGTCGGCTGGCATATCTACGAAGTCACCCGCAATCCGTTCTCGCTGGGCCTGGTCGGCCTGGCCGAGGTGCTGCCGTTCTTCTGCGTGGCGCCGTTCGCCGGTTACCTCGTTGACCATCTGCCGCGGCGCCGGCTGGGCATGGTCGCCTGCTCCGGGCTGATCGCCACCGCGCTGGTGCTGACCAGCGTGGCCAAGGGCTGGCTGCCCTTTGAGGGCGTGTGGCCGATCTATGCGGCCATCGCACTGACCGGCATGGTGCGCGCCTTCCTGTCGCCGATCTACAACGCCTTGTTCGCCCGCGTGCTGGCCCGCGACCAGTTCGCGCGTGGCGCCGGCCTCGGTGCCGTGGTGTTCCAGGCCGGCATGGTGGCCGGTCCGGCACTGGGTGGCGTGCTGGTCGGCTTCGGTGGCAAGGGCCTGTCCTATGCGGTGGCCACCGTCTTCGCGCTGGTGGCGATGGGGTGCCTGGCCACGTTGAAGGTGGAAGAACCGGTGCACACCGGCCCGGCCGCGCCGATCTTCAGGAGCATCGCCGAAGGCGCGCGCTTCGTGGTGGGCAACCGGATCATGGTCGGCGCGATGGCGCTGGACATGTTCTCGGTGCTGCTGGGTGGCGTGGTGGCGATGCTGCCGGCGTTCCTGCACGAGATCCTGCACCACGGTCCGGAAGGGCTGGGCATCCTGCGCGCGATGCCGGCGCTGGGTTCGGTATGCGTGGGGCTGTGGCTGGCCCGGCACCCACTGCACCGCAATGCCGGCCGCGTGCTGCTGTTCGCGGTGGCCGGCTTCGGCCTGTGCGTGATCGGCTTCGGGCTGTCGCAGCACTTCTGGCTGTCGGCGCTGATCCTGCTGTTCTACGGGGCGTTCGACGGCGTGTCGGTGGTGATCCGCTCGACCATCCTGCAGCTGGCCACGCCGGAAGAAATGCGCGGACGGGTGTCGTCGATCAACGGCATCTTCATCAGTTCGTCCAACGAACTGGGCGCGTTCTACGCCGGCACGATGGCCCGGCTGCTGGGCCTGGTGCCGGCAGTGGTGCTGGGTGGGTTCGCGGTGCTGAGCGTGGCCGGGATCACGGCGTGGAAGAACCCGACGCTGCGGACGTTGAATCTTCGCGACCTGCAGTAGCTGTTCTGTAGAGTCGAGCCATGCTCGACTGCTTTTCAGAGGCGCCAGTCGAGCATGGCTCGACTCTACAAAAGCCAGGAAGCCCAACAAAAAACCCGGCCGAGGCCGGGTTTTCTGCATGACCAGACAACGACCGGGAATCAGTCGCCCTGCTGCTTCTGCAGGTGCTCCCAACGCTCCTGGGCATCGATGGTGCGCTCGGCGGTCAGACGCGCTTCCAGGCGCTCCAGGCCGATCTCTTCACCGGTATCCACGCAGTAGCCATAGTCGCCGGCTTCCAGGCGCTTGAGGGTGCTGTCGATCTTGCCGATCAGCTTGCGGTAGCGGTCGCGGGTACGCAGTTCCAGCGAGTTCTCGGTCTCGCGGGTCGCGCGCTCGGCTTCATCGCCGATGTCACGCACTTCCTCGCGCAGGTTCTCGATGGTCTGCTTGGACTCTTCCACCAGGTCCGCACGCCAGTTCTGCAGGCGCTGGCGGAAATATTCCTGCTGCAGCGGGCTCATGTATTCCTCTTCCGAGGACGGCTTGTAGCCAGCCGGCAGGATCGGGCGGCCAGTGGCCTCGTCGGTCTTGTACTCGACCACCTTGTACTTGCTGCGCGGGGCCGGTGCAGCCGAGCGGGCGGCGACGGCCACGGCAACCTTGCCGACAGGGCGCGACACGGTCTTCGGGGCGGAATCGGATTTCACGGCGGTTTTGGCAGGCGATTTCGAAACGGGCACGGGATTCTTGGATTGCGGGGCCTTCGATGCAGCAGGTGCGGCGGCCGGGGCCGGCTTGGGGGCCGGTTGGGCTGCTGCCACTGCCGCGGTCTTGGCCGGGACAGGCTTGGCCGGGGCCGGCTTGGCAGCCGGCTTCGGTGCGGACTTCACTACTGGGGCCGGGCTCGGCTTGACGGCCGGCGCAGCAACATTCTTGGTGACCTTCTTTACAGCGGCAGGCGTGGCCGCCGGTTTAGCTGCAGCCACCTTCTTCGCTGCAGGCTTGGCGACCGGCTTGGCCGCAGCCTTCTTCACCACCGCCTTCGGCGCCGGCTTGGCTGCTGCCTTCTTCGCTACCGGCTTGGCGGCGGCCTTCTTGACCGGCGCGGCCTTGCTGGCAGCCTTCTTCACCACCGGCGCCTTCTTGCTGGCAGCGGCAGGCTTGGCCTTGGCGGGCGCGGCGGCCTTCTTCGCCACCGGCTTGGTTGCCTTGACCGGCGTTTTCTTTGCGGTGGCCTTCCTGGCCGCCGGTTGCGAGGACGCTGCCTTGGTCGCCGGCTTGCTGGCCGGTTTCTTGGCAACGGGCTTTGCCGCCAACTTCTTCACAACAGGCTTGGCGGTTTTCTTGGCGGCCGTTGCGGCCTTCTTTGCAGTTTTTTTAGCAGCCACGAAACGCTCTTCCTTGGATTCCCCGGGGCCCGGGAAAGCGGGCCTTTATAGCCTACCCGACCCGCAGCAGCAACCTCAGTGGCCCTGCTCCATTCAGTCCTGGAGCCAAGCCAGCCAAGGGGCGGTCCGACGAACACGGACCGCCTCGCGCGGTACGGAACCTGGCCAGCACCCGAAGGTGCTGGTACCGGTCGCAGGCCATCGGCGACATGCGACCAACGGCCCATCCTGCACAAATGCGGCCTTCATGCCAACTGGCATAAGATGACTGGGTGATCTCGCGCCTGCTCATTGCCCTGCTGCGCTTCTACAAGCGCTTCATCAGCCCCCTGCTGGGGCCGCGCTGCCGTTTCGTGCCGAGCTGTTCTGAATACGCGATGGAGGCCATCTCCCTGCATGGTCCGCTGCGCGGCAGCTGGCTGGCTGCGCGCCGGCTGGGTCGCTGCCACCCGTTCCATCCCGGCGGCTTCGATCCCGTACCCGAGTCCACCAACGCCCCCTCTTGCCGTTGCACAGGAAAACACTGACATGTCCTCCACCCTCATCACCAACGCCCGCATGGTCAACGAAGGCCGCACCTTCGATGGTGACCTGCGCATCGAGAACGGCCGCATCGCGCAGATCGGCAGCGGGTTGACGCCGCGCGACGGCGAGCAGGTGGTGGACGCGGCCGGGCGCTGGCTGCTGCCCGGCATGATCGATGACCAGGTGCACTTCCGCGAACCGGGCCTGACCCACAAGGGCGACATCGCCAGCGAATCGGCTGCCGCCGTGGCCGGTGGCCTGACCAGCTTCATGGACATGCCCAACACCAATCCGCCGACCCTGGATTCGACCATCCTCGAAGCCAAGTACGAACTGGCGCGCGGCCGCGCGTGGGCCAACTACGGCTTCTACCACGGCGCCAGCAATGACAACCTGGAAGCGATCCGTGCGCTGGACCCGAAGAAGGCACCCGGCGTGAAGGTGTTCATGGGCGCTTCGACCGGCAACATGCTGGTGGACAACCCGGAAACGCTGGACGCGATCTTCCGCGAATGCCCGACCCCGATCATCACGCACTGCGAAGACACGCCGATGATCGATGCCAACCTGAAGGCCTTCCAGGAAAAGTACGGCGACGCGCTGACCCCGGACATGCACCCGGATATCCGTTCGCGCGAAGCCTGCATCAAGTCGACCCGGCTGGCGATGTCGCTGGCACGCAAGCACGGCACCCGCCTGCACGTGCTGCACATCTCCACCGCCGACGAGCTGGCGCTGTTCGAGAAGGGCCCGCTGATCCGCGCCGACGGCAGCCGCAAGCAGATCACCGCCGAAACCTGCGTGCACTTCCTGCACTTTGCGCGCCCGGACTATGCGACCAAGGGCAACCTGATCAAGTGCAATCCGGCGATCAAGGAAGTGTCCGACCGCGAGGCGATCACCGCCGCGCTGGCCGATGACGTGCTGGATGTGCTGGCCACCGACCACGCCCCGCATACCTGGGAAGAGAAGCAGAAGCCCTATGCGCAGGCGCCGTCGGGCCTGCCGCTGGTGCAGTACGCGCTGGTGGCCGCGCTGGAGCGCGTGCACGAAGGCAAGCTGACCCGCGAGCAGGTGGTGCAGAAGTTCGCCCATGCCCCGGCACAGCTGTTCGATGTCGAGGAGCGCGGCTTCCTGCGTGAGGGCTACTTCGCCGACCTGGTGCTGGTCGAGGACGTGCCGTTCACCGTCAAGCGCGAGGACGTACTGTCCAAGTGCGGCTGGTCGCCGTTCGAAGGCACCACCTTCCGTTCGCGCATCGCCTCCACCTGGGTCAACGGCCAGCAGGTGTGGGACGGCAGCAAGCTGGTGGGCGAGCCCGCCGGCCAGCGCATGACCTACGACCGCTGATGCGTCCGGCACTGATGATCGGGGCGCTGCTGCTGGCTGCGCCCCTGTTTTCCGCACCCCCGGCGCAGGCACAGGATGGCATCGGCAGCCTGATCGACAGCCGCGTGGTGTTTCCGGCCAGCACGTCGCAGGGCGCGCTGGTGATCGGCAAGGTGCCCGCCGGCAGCCGCGTGCAGTACGCCGGCCGCCAGCTGCGGGTAAGCGGCTATGGCAGCGTGGTGTTCGGCATCGGCCGCGACGAGAAGGGCCCGTTGCGGGTACAGGTGCAGCGCCCCGATGGCGGCAGCGAAACCGCGACCATCGCGGTGACGCCACGCGACTGGCCTACCGAACGGGTCAACGGCGTGCCGCCGAAGACGGTCAACCCACCGCCGGCGATTGCCGAGCGGATCAAGCGCGAACAGGCGCAGGTCACGGCCGCACGCGCCCGCGATGACGACCGCACCGACTTCACCCAGACCTTCATCTGGCCGGTGCAGGGTCGCATCAGCGGACGCTTCGGCAATGCGCGCGTGTACAACGGCCAGCCTGGCGCCGGTCATTCCGGCATGGACATCGCAGTGCCGACCGGCACCCCGGTGAAGGCACCGGCTGCCGGCATCGTCACCTTCGCCGGTCCGGACCTGTACCTGACCGGTGGCACGCTGCTGCTCGATCACGGCTTCGGGGTCAGCTCCAACTTCCTGCACCTGTCGCGCATCGACGTGAAGGTCGGTGACCGCGTCGAACAGGGCCAGGTGATCGCCGCCGTCGGCGCCACCGGCCGTGCCACCGGCCCACACCTGCACTGGGGCATGAACTGGTTCGATACCCGCATCGATCCGTTGCTGGTGCTGGAACGCAAATAACGCGCGCAATGCGCCTTGGTGGGTGCCGACCCTGGTCGGCACAATCTCGCAGAAAGTGCGGACCAAGGTCCGCACCCACCCGGACCCAGGTCTGCACTCACCCGGACCCAGGTCTGCACTCACCCGGACCGAGGTCTGCACTCACCCGGACCTAGGTCCGCACCCGGCAGAATCGATCAACCGCGCGCGGCCCACCACACACGCAGCAGCGTGCGTACCGGGGTGGCCTCGATCGGCTTGCCCGCAGCCTGTGCGGCCACGCGCGCGCGTGCCAGGCTCGACCACACGCGGCGCGGGCGCGGGCCCGGCACGCGGGTGCCCCAGCCCTTCAGCAGATACTGGGCCCAACGCTGCGCGGCGGTGCTGGCATCTTCGTCGAGCAGGCTTCGGGGTACACCGGCCACGCCGGCATCCTGCAGACGCTGGGCCAGGGTCTGCAACTGCACCGCACGACCGGCACCGGTACGCGGCCTGTCGTTGAACAATGCCGCTTCCACCGCCGCCACCGCGTCGGAATAGTTGGCCAGTGCGCGTTCGGCGCCGGCCGCATCCAGCGCGACCGTGCGCGCTTCAACCAGATCCGGCAGCGCCTCGGCCAGCTGCGCCCACGGTGCACGCGCCGGCTCCAGCAGGCGACCCAGCGGGTGGCGCGAACGATGCGCAGCCCAGCTGCGCAGCTCCTCGCCCCACCAGGCCAGCTTGGCGTCGGCCGGCAACGGATCGCCGCTGGTGTTGAGCATGTCGTCGAATTCCTGCAGCAGCGCGAACCACGCGACCGCGAGCTCGCGTTGCGATTCGGCCACGAACGGGGCGGCCACCGACCATTCCGGCCAGCGGCTGCGCCACTTGTCGAGGAAACTGTCCAGCGCGGTACTGCTCACTACGTCATTCCTTACGGCTGGGCCGGGGCTGCCGGCCGGGTCGGCCAGAGGCTGGCCAGTTGCAGAAGTCCGGCGTTCTCGACCAGCACGTCGGCCTGCCAGGCCAGCGGGTCGTCACTGTGCAGGCGGTAGCCCCACAGCGCCGCCACCGAGGGCATGGCGGCGGCACGCGCGGCGAGGATGTCGCGCTCGTCGTCGCCCACGTACACGCAGTCTTCGGCGGCGATGCCGATGGCCTGTGCGGCGTGCAGCAGTGGCAGCGGATGCGGCTTGCGTTCGGCCAGCGTGTCACCGCCGACCAGCACCGCGCAGCGCTGCTGCCAGCCGTACTGCGGCAGGATCAGGCGCGCCAGGTACTCCGGCTTGTTGGTGACGATGCCCCACACCGTACCGGCCCCATCCAGTGCCGCCAGCATGCCGGCCACGCCATCGAACAGCACCGCATGCTGGCCGATCAGCGCTTCGTAGCGCTGCAGGAATTCCGGGATCAGCGCGTCGCGCGCCGCAGCATCCAGTTCCGGGAAGGCCGCCGACACCATCGCCCGCGAACCCTTCGACACCACCGGGCGCAACATCGCCGGATCGATCGGCGCGCGGCCCCGCTCGGCCAGCATCGCGTCGCAGGTCGCGACAAAGTCCGGTGCACTGTCCAGCAGGGTGCCGTCCAGGTCGAACAGCACCGCGCGCGGGAAACGCTGCAGGGTCATGCCGGCTTGACCGCGTAGGCGAGGTAGTTGATGTCGGTACGGCTGCTCAGGCGGGCGTGGTTGCGCCACGGCTCGTAGGCCATGCCGCTGACATCCACCAGCTGCATGTCGGCCTCGCGAAGCCAGCGCGCCAGCTCGGCCGGCTTGATGAATTCCTGGTAGTGGTGGGTGCCCTTGGGCAGCAGCCGCGCCACGTATTCGGCGCCGACGATCGCCACCGCGAAGGCCGCCGCGGTGCGGTTGATGGTGGACAGGAACAGATGGCCACCCGGCTTCAGCAGGCGCTTGCAGGCCTCGATGATCGCGCCCGGATCGGGCACGTGCTCAAGCATTTCCATGCAGGTGACCACGTCGAAGCTGCCCGGCTGCTCGGCGGCCAGGTCCTCGGCGGCCTGCACGCGGTAATCGACCCTGGCGCCGCTTTCCAGCGCATGCAGGCGCGCGACCTTGACCAGTTCCGGGGCCAGGTCGATGGCGGTGACGTCGGCACCGGCCTGCGCCAATGCCTCGCTCAGCAGGCCGCCACCGCAACCGATGTCGAGCACGCGCGCACCGCGCAGCGGCACGCGGTCGGCCACGTACTTCAGCCGCACCGGGTTCAGCGCATGCAGCGGCTTCTGCGGGCCATCAGCGTCCCACCAGCGGTTGGCCAGCGCGGCGAACTTGTCCAGCTCGGCCTGATCGAAATTGGAGGAAGCGTGGGGGGCAGTCATGGGGGAGTCCTTGCGGCGCCAAGGTTCAGGCGCGGATATGACGGATGCGCTCGCGCCACTGGCGCGCGTTGGCGATGATGCCCGGCAGGTCCATGCCGACCAGCTCGCGCTGCACCAGCTTGGGCTTGCCGGCGATCCAGACATCGCTGACCTGCTGGCGGCCGGTGGCGTACACCAGCTGCGACAGCACGTTGTGCAGCGGCTGGGTTTCCAGTGCGGACAGGTCGACGCAGACCAGATCGGCCTGCTTGCCGACTTCGATCGAGCCGATGCGGTCACCGAAGCCCAGCGCGCGCGCGCCGCCCAGGGTGGACGCACGCAGCGTGGTGGCCGCATCCAGCGCGGTGGCATCGTCGGCCACGGCCTTGGCCAGGATCGCCGCGGTGCGGTTCTCGCTGAACATGTCCAGGTCGTTGTTGCTGGCGCAGCCATCGGTGCCGATCGCCAGGTTCACGCCGGCGCGCTGCAGGGCGCAGGCCGGGCAGAAGCCGGAGGCCAGCTTCAGGTTCGATTCCGGGCAGTGCACCACGCTGACGCCACGCTCGGCACACAGGTGGATTTCCGCCTCGGTCAGCTGGGTCATGTGCACCGCGATCAGGCGGTCGTTGACCAGGCCAAGCCGATCCAGCCGCGCCAGCGGGCGCTGGCCGTGCAGCTTGATTGAATCGGTGATCTCCTGCGCGGTCTCGTGGGTATGCAGGTGCACCTGCATGTCGAGCTGGTCGGACAGCATCCGCACCCGCTCGAAATTGGCGTCGTTGACGGTGTACGGCGCATGCGGCGCGAACGCGGTGCCGATCAGCGGATCGGTGCGCCACTGGTCATGCAGTTCGCCGGCCTTGGCGAAGTACTCGTCGTCGGTCTTGGCCCAGGCGGTGGGGAAATCGATGATCACCGCGCCGACCAGCGCGCGGAAACCGTGCTTCTTGTAGACCGCGGCCTGCACGTCACCGAAGAAGTAGTTCTCGTTGGCGCAGGTGGTGCCGCCACGCAGCATCTCGGCGATGGCCAGTGTGGTGCCGTCGGCGACGAACTCGGGGCCGATCACCGCCGCTTCCACCGGCCAGATGTGCTGCTGCAGCCAGGTCATCAGCGGCAGGTCGTCGGCGACGCCGCGCAGCAGGGTCATCGGGTTGTGGGTGTGCGCGTTGACCAGGCCCGGCATCAGCGCGGCCTCGGGGCGGCTGACCACCTGGGCGGCGCGGAAGCGCGCGCGGGCCTCGGCGCGCGGCAGGATGGCCACGATTTCGCTGCCACGCACGGCAACGGCATGGTCTTCCAGCACCACCGCATGCGGCTCGATCGGAACGACATAACCGGCTTCGATGAGCAGGTCGCAGGCTTCGGGGAGGTGCGGGCTATCGCTCATGCGGGCTCACTGGGCTGTGGGGGCGGCGAGATACTTCTGGGGGACACGCCCCTGAGTCAGGGGCTGCCGCGAAGCGGCGGGGTCTGGAGACTCGTGAAGCGGGGCCCATGATCTGCCGAAGCAGATCATGGGAGCGCCAGCGCGAATGCGATGGCGCGTACCCGGCCAGCGGCCGGCCCGACCGTAATCCGGCTGCGCCGGATTACTTGACGCGTGCGGAGTACTCGCCCGAACGGGTATCAACCTTGATGATCTCATCCTGGTTGACGAACAGCGGCACGCGGACCACGGCGCCGGTTTCCAGGGTGGCCGGCTTGCCGCCGCCGCCCGAGGTGTCGCCACGGACGCCCGGATCGGTTTCGGTGATCTTCAGCTCGACGAAGTTCGGCGGCTGCACGAAGATCGGCTCGCCGTTCCACAGGGTCACCACGCAGGACTCTTCGCCCTTCAGCCACTTCTCGGCGCCACCCATGCCGGCCTTGGTGGCCTGGACCTGCTCGAAGGATTCCGGGTCCATGAAGTGCCAGTACTCGCCGTCGCTGTACATGAAGTTCATGTCGGTATCGACGACGTCGGCTGCATCCAGCGAGTCGGTCGACTTCATGGTCACTTCCTGGGTACGGCCGTCCTTGATCAGGCGGTACTTCACGCGGGTGAAGGCCTGGCCCTTGCCCGGCTTGACGTATTCGGTGTCGATGATGACAGCCGGTTGGTTGTTGACCAGGATCTTCATCCCGTTCTTGACGTCGTTCATGCCGTAGCTGGCCATGCGTAAACTCCTGAGTGGCAAAAACGCCGCGGGTGCGGCGAGCCGTTAGAATGGAAAGCCCACCGAAGGCCGGTGGGCGACAGTTTTTCTGCCCCCATGATAACCGCAGGCCCCCTCTCCATGCAGCTTTCCGCCTTCCCCCGGCCCCAGTCGCCAGGCGCGCCCGCGCGCTGGCAGCAGCTCTGGCGCCAGGCACTGCGCGACCCGCACGCCCTGCTGGCCCGGCTGCAGCTGGACCCGGCCGCGCTGGGCGTCTCGGAGGCGGCCATCGCCCAGTTCGCGCTGCGCGTGCCGGAGGGCTTCGTCGCCCGCATGCGCACGGGCGACGCCGCCGACCCGCTGCTGCGCCAGGTGCTGCCGATCGACGAGGAAATGCGCCCGGCACCCGGGTTCAGCTTCGATGCGGTGGGGGATGGCGCGGCCAAAAAGGCCACCGGGGTCATCCAGAAGTACCGCGGCCGCGCCCTGCTGGTCGCCACCGGCAGCTGCGCGATCAATTGCCGCTACTGCTTCCGCCGCCACTTCGACTACGGCGCGGAGAACGCGGCCAAGGGCGGCTGGCAGGAAGCGGTCGCTGCCATCGCGGCCGATCCGGACATCGACGAGGTGATCCTGTCCGGCGGCGACCCGCTGTCGCTGGCCACGCACAAGCTGGTCGAACTGACCGACGCACTGCGCGCGATCCCGCACATCCGCCGCCTGCGCATCCACAGCCGCCTGCCGATCGTGCTGCCCGAACGCGTGGACGAGGAACTGCTGGCCTGGCTGGGCAGCCTGCCGTGGCCGCTGGCGATCGTGGTGCACGCCAACCATGCCAATGAATTCGATGCCAGCGTGGACGCGGCGATGGCACGCCTGCGCGGTACGGGTGCGCAGCTGCTGAACCAGGCGGTGCTGCTGCGCGGGGTCAACGACAGCGTGTTGGCCCTGCAGGATCTGAGCGAGCGCAGCTTCGCCGCCGGCGTGCTGCCCTATTACCTGCACCAGTTGGACCGGGTCGAGGGCGTAGCCCACTTCGAAGTGGACGACACCCAGGCCAAGGCACTGATTGCCGGCCTCACCGCACGCCTGTCCGGCTACCTGATCCCGAAGCTGGTGCGCGAACTGCCCGGCGACCCGAGCAAGCGCCCGGTGTAACAAAAAAGGGGACGGAGGGAATTAAGTCGCAAATGCATTTGCGACTTAATTCCCTCCGTCCCCTTTTTCTGTCAGAGACCCGACTCGATCATGCGTACCACTTCGGTGGCGGTCACCGGGTGGCTCAGCCAGTAGCCCTGGCCGAGGTCGCAGCCACGCTGGGCCAGCAGCTCGAACTGCGCCTGCTGCTCGATGCCCTCGGCGACCACGGTGATGCCCAGCGCGTGGGCCATCGCGATGATCGCGGTGGTCAGTGCCAGGTCGTCGGGATCACGCTGCATGTCGGCCACGAAGCTCTTGTCGATCTTCACCCCGTCCACCGGCACCTGGCGCAGATGGCTGAGCCCGGAGAAGCCGGTGCCGAAATCATCCAGCCAGACCTTCACGCCAGTCCGGTGCAGCTTGTCCAGCAGTTGCGCGGCGACCATTTCATCGCCGATCACCGCGGTCTCGGTCAGTTCCAGGTGCAGGCGCGACGCCGGCAGCCCGGACTCATGCAGGCACTGTGCGACCAGCGCCGGCAATTCGCCGCCGCGCAGCTGCCGCGGCGACACGTTGACCGACACGAACAGGTCGTCCCCGGCCACCCCGCGTGGCCACTGCGCAGCCTCCATGCAGGCCGCGCGCAACACCTTCGGGCCGATGATCTCGATCAGCCCGCTCTGCTCGGCCACTTCGATGAACACCGACGGCGGGATCGTGCCCAGGGTCGGATGCTGCCAGCGCAGCAGTACTTCAACGCCGACCATGCGGCGGTCGCGCATGCGGAAGATCGGCTGGTAGGCCAGGCGCAGTTCGCCGCGCTCCCAGGCCCCGCGCAGCTCCTGCTCCATGTGCACGCGGCGCTCGACCGCATGGTCCATCGCCCGGCTGTAGTAGCGGTAGCAGTTCTTGCCGGCCATCTTCGCCTGGTACATGGCGATGTCGCCGTTCTTCAGCAGCGTGGTCGCGTCGGCCGCATCGTCCGGGAACAGGGTCACGCCGATGGACGTGCCAAGGAACAGTTCCCGGCCCTGCACCACCAGCGGCTTGCCCAGTTCGCGCACCAGCACTTCGGCCAGCAGCCGCGCGTTGGCAGCGACGTCACCGTCACCGACCAGGATCACGAATTCGTCGCCACCGAAGCGCGCCAGCAGGGCCTCGTCGCCACCGGCTTCGGTCACCGCACGGCCGATGCGCTGCGCGAACTGCAGCAATGCTTCGTCGCCGGCTTCATGACCGAGGGTGTCGTTGACCCGTTTGAAATCATCGATGTCGGCGAACAGCAGGCCCAGCCGGTGGTTGGATGCGCGCGCGGCCATCAACCGATGGTCAAGTGCCTCGCGGAAGGCCAGTCGATTGGTCAATCCAGTCAGCGCGTCGGTGTAGGCCATGTGCCGCACTTCACGGTCATGGCGGGCGATCGCATCACGCATGCGGGCAAAGCCACGCACCAGTTCGCCTACTTCGTCATCGCGGGTGTTCTCCGCCAACGGCGTCTGGTAGTCGCCGGCCTCGATGCGGCGGGCGGCCGCAGCCAGATCGCGGATCGGCGCGACCAGGGTCCGCTGCACGTACAGGATCACCACAACACCGATCACCACCAGCAGGCCCAGCATCAGCAGCAGCCAGCCCAGATGGCGGCTGCCGGCCTGCTGCAGGCGTTCGCCCAGCGTCGCATTGGCGGCCTGCTCGCGCTGCTGCACCTCGTCCAGCGCCATGCCGACGCGGACACCGCCAATGCGCTGGTTGCCGATCGTGATCGGCATCGTGTTGTCGAGCACCTTGGGCGATTCCTGCACCACCAGTGCCTGCGCGGCAGCGGCCTTGGGCGCCAGCGGGTCGGTCATCTGCTGGCCGAAGCCGGCGACCTCGATCGAGCCGTCATGCACCAATCGCCCGCGTTGGTCGAACACCAGGACATAGCGCACCACCGGCTGCCGCGCGGTACCGCGCACCAGTGCGCCGACCTGGTCCAGGTCGCGGTAGTACAACGGATTGGCCAGCGAGTCGGACAACTCGCGCGCCATCGCCTCGCCGCGGCTGCGCACGCTGCGGTCGAACAGTTCGTGGATGACGCCGCCGCTGAGGCTGCGCACCTCGCTCTGCATTGCCGTCTGGCGCCCCAGCAGCACCGCCAGGATCGCGATCACCACGAGCATTGCTCCGCCCATCGCCAGCAGGAACCGGGCCTGCATTCCAGAGCCGAGCCACTTCATTCCACTTCCATCCGCACGCGCGTCAATCCTTGTTTCAATTCATCCAACCGCTGCTGCGCATGCGCATCGACACGGTGGAAACCGGAAGTGCCAAAAAACCGATGCAACGCCCCCTGCGCCCGCGGGTCGCTGGCCGCCTGCAGCAGGACCTCCTGCAGGCGATCGCGCACGCGCGGGTCAAGGTCGGCGCGGACCATTTCCACCGCTCGCGGGTACGGTTCGGTGCGCAGCAGCTCACGGAAATCGCGCCGGAACGCGACCGGCACCCGCCGCTCGTCGTTCCAGTCCACGCTGCTCACCGCCCCCACGTCGACCACCCCCTTGTGCACGAACGTCGCGATGTTCAACTCGCTGCGCGCGAACACATACCCCACACTGTCCCGTCCCGGCATGTCCCAGTCGCCGGCCAGGATCTGCGGCGTCAACCCTTCCTGCAGCAGCGTCATCACCGGTACCAGGTAGGCGCTGGTGGACGCCGTGTTCTGCAGCGCCAGGCGATGCCCAGGCAGGTCCTGCATGCGCTGGATCGGGCTGTCGTTGCGCACGAAGAACACCGTCTGGTACTGGCGCACACCATTGCGTTCGGTCAGCAGCAAGGGCCTTGCGCCGCTGCGCTGGCCGAGCGCCACCGCCGTGCCCGCCGTTTCCGTGACCCAGTCGACCCGCCCCCGCCGCAGATAGCTGGCCATCTGCTGCGGATCGCGCGCCATCAGGATCCTCCCCTCCCTGATGCCGACGTCGTGCATGCGGGCCACCACATAATCCAGCAGGGGCTGAAGCTGTTCGTAGTGGGCCTTGGGATCATCGCTGATCCGGCCCAGCACCAGCACCGGGTCCGGTGCTGCACGCACCGTCCCCGCCAGCAGGACCATGGCCAGGCTCAGCAGTCCCCCCTGCATTGCCCTTCGCAGACCCGACACAGGCTTCATCCCCCCTGAGTATCCGGACAGACTACCCGAAAAAATGAGAACGTCGTCAGCTGTCCTTGCTGCCTGCCTGCGCCAGTCGTGCCATGCGCTGGGTGTCGGCGAGGATGCCGCGCAGCAGGCGTACTTCCTGCTCGCTCGGCTCGCTGCGCAGGAACAGGCGGCGCAGCTTGCGCATTGCCGATTCCGGGGCGCGGCCCTTGTGGAAATCGATCTCGTCCAGGGTATCGCCGAGCTGGGCGAAGAAGCTCTCCATCTGCTCGTGGCTGGCCGCCTGCTCGCGGAAGCCCGGCTCGGCGTCGGCAGCCGGCTGCGCGCCCAGCAGTTGCATCCGCGTTTCATAGGCCAGCACCTGCACCGCCGCGGCCAGGTTGAGCGAGCTGAACTCCGGATCGGACGGGATGTGCACCGCCGCGTGGCAGAGCTGCAGTTCCTCGTTGGTCAGCCCGGTGCGCTCGCGGCCGAACACCAGCGCCACTTCGGCGCCCTCGCCCGCCTTGGCCACTGCGCGCGCAGCGGCGTCGGCCGGCAGGTACTCCTCCAGCTGGACGCGGCGGGCCCGGGCGGTGCAGCCCAGCACCAGCCGGCAGTCGGCCACGGCCTCGGCCAGGGTGGCCACCACCGGGGCATCCCCGAGTACGTCTTCGGCACCGGCCGAGCGGCGGAAGGCCTCCTCATCCAGCGGCTTTTCGGGGGCGACCAGCACCAGGCGGGCCAGGCCCATGGTCTTCAGGGCGCGGGCGGCAGCGCCCATGTTGCCGGGGTGCTGGGTACCGACAAGGACGAATCGGAGGCGGGTGGCGGCAGGAAACTGGGACATGAACAGGGAAAAGGTCGAGCTGGACGATGACCAATGGTAAACTGTGCGGCCGGCCACTGCGCCGGACCTGCTCTTTTCCCCCGCCAGTCCATCTCTTCTGCCTTTCCGGGAGCCCACGCCATGCAGAAACCCGCCGTCACCGTCATGGTCAAGGCCGCCCGCCTCGCCGGCAACGTCCTGTTGCGCAACATCAACAAGCTCGAGGCACTGAACGTCGTGCAGAAGGGCCGGATGGACTACGCCAGCGAAGTGGATGCGGACGCGGAAAAGGTCATCGTCAAGGAACTCAAGCGCGCCTACCCCGAATACGGCATCTTCGGCGAAGAAGGCGGCGTGCAGGGCGAACGTCGCCAGATGTGGGTCATCGACCCGCTCGATGGCACCAGCAACTACCTGCGCGGCGTACCGCACTACTGTGTGTCGATCGCGCTGGTCGAGAACGGCGAACCGACCGATGCGGTCATCTTCGACCCGCTGCGCAATGAACTGTTCACTGCCAGCCGCGGTGCCGGTGCTGTGCTGAACGACCGTCGCATCCGCGTGGCCGACCGCAAGGACCTGGAAGGCACCATGATCCACACCGGCTTCGCCCCGCGCGAACGCGCCCGCGCCAGTGCCCAGCTGAAGGCGGTCGACGCCCTGCTGGTCCACGGCGAGGACATCCGCCGCACCGGTTCGGCTGCGCTCGACCTGGCCTACGTGGCCTGTGGCCGCGCCGACGCCTACTTCGAAGCCGGCGTGAAGGCGTGGGACATCGCCGCCGGCCTGCTGCTGGTCCGCGAAGCGGGCGGCAAGGTCTGCGACTTCAAGGGCGCGACCCTGGGCCGCATGGACAACCGCGGCCCGGAGACCCATCAGATCGTGGCCGGCAACCTGAAGGTGGCCGAGTCGTTGCAGAAGGTGCTGGTGAACACTGGCTACGCCGCCGAGTTCGACGCGAAGTTCTGATCTGCGCATAGTCGCGGTTCATGGAGACGGCACCTGCGAGGTGCCGTTTTCGTTTGTGCGCTGGGAGATTCGTTTCCGCGACCGCGGAGGGGTGTCACTTTCTTTGCTCGTGCAAAGAAAGTAACCAAAGAAACGTGCCGCCGGGGCGCGAGCCGATGCTGCGCATCGGTACCCTGCGCTCCTCGGTTCGTCGAGGGACGGTGCGGGAACTCGCTGCGCTCAGACACCCGCACCTCTTCGCCCTCGCCGGACCTGCGGTGCTCGGCTCGCTCAAGGCGGACCCAAGGTCAAATGCCACAGCTGCACCCAGTAGGTCCACGCCATGCGTGGATGCTGTTGCCGTTGATCTTCCAGTCCGCCTTGAGCGAGCCGAGCATCGCAGGGGAATCAGGGGCGAAGAGGCGCCGGTGTTTGAGCGCAGCGAGTTCGGCGCCGTCCCCTGATTCGCCGAGAAGCGCAGGGTACCGGCGCGTAGCGACGGCTCGCGGCTGGCGGAGCGTTTCTTTGGCTACTTTCTTTGCGCGCAAAGAAAGTGACACCCCTCCGCGGTCGCGGAAATGACTCTCGCCGGGTCCTGCCCGGCGCCACCCATACGTCGGCGCACAAACAAAAACGCCCGGCGCGAGGCCAGGCGTTCCTGCACTACCGTGGAAGTACGGAGGCTTACGCCACCGTCGACGCCCGCAGCGCGGCGATGCGCTCTTCCAGCGGCGGGTGGCTCATGAACAGCTTCTTCGCCGTCGAACCCGCAATACCGAAGGCCGCGATCTGCGTCGGCAGCGTGCTCTGGCCGTGGTTGAGCTGCAGGCGCTCCAGCGCGGCGATCATCTTCTGACGACCGGCCAGCGAGGCACCGCCGGCGTCGGCGCGGAACTCGCGATGGCGCGAGAACCACATCGAGATCATCGTCGCGAACAGGCCGAACACCATCTCCAGCACGAACACGATGATGTAGTAGGCGAAGCCACGGCCGCCGCCTTCGCGGTTGCCCGACAGTGCGCTGTCGATGATCCCGCCTACCACGCGGGCCAGCACGATCACGAAGGTGTTCAGCACGCCCTGCAGCAGCGCCATGGTGATCATGTCACCGTTGGCGACGTGGGCGATCTCGTGGCCCAGCACGGCTTCAGCCTCGTCTTCGCTCATGTTGTGCAGCAGGCCGGTGGACACCGCCACCAGCGCGTTGTTGCGGTTGGCACCGGTGGCGAATGCATTGATTTCCGGACCTTCATACACCGCCACTTCCGGCATGCCGATGCCGGCCGCCTTGGCCTGGCGCTCGACGGTGGCCAGCAGCCAGCGTTCGGTCTGGTTGCGCGGCTCGGTGATCACCACCGCGCCGGTGGAACGCTTGGCCATCCACTTGGACAGCAGCAGCGAGATGAAGGAGCCACCGAAGCCGAAGATCGCGGCCATCACCAGCAGGCCACTCATCTGGCTTGGATTGACCCCGAGCAGCGACATCACGATGCTGGCGAGGATCAGGACCGCGAAGTTGGTCGCCAGGAACAGGGCAATGCGGGTAAACATGGGAAAATCCGGCTCGGAAGGGGTCGATACCGGTCAATTTGCGGTGTGGTCAGCTTGAATTCAAGCGCCAACCTGACCGACGATTCAGCCAGCATGACCTCCCCCATTCCCTGTGGCCGCTTCGCGCCCTCGCCGACCGGCCTGCTCCACCCCGGTTCCCTGCTTGCCGCGTTCGGCAGCTGGTTGCTCGCCCACCATCACGGCGGCCTGTGGCGGCTGCGCATCGAAGACGTCGACCCGCCGCGCACCGTACCCGGTGCAGCGGATTCGCAACTGCAGGCACTGGCCGCGTTCGGCCTGGTCCACGATGGTCCGATCCTCTGGCAGAGCACGCGCGGCGGGGCCTACCAGGCGGCCCTGGACGTGTTGCTGGCCAGCGACCTGGCCTTCGTCTGCCACTGCAGCCGCAGCGAACTGGCCGCCAGTGGCGGCATCCACCATCGCTGCGTCGCACGGCAGACACGACCGGACCCCGCCGTCCGCTTCCGCGTGCCGGCCGGCAGCGTCGTGCAGTTCGATGATGGACTGCGCGGCCCACAGCGGCAGGACGTGCATGCCGAGGTCGGCGACTTCGTGCTGCGCCGTGCCGATGGCTGCTGGGCCTATCAGCTGGCGGTGGTGGTCGATGATGCCGCGCAGGGCGTGACCGAAGTGGTGCGCGGCGCCGACCTGCTCGACTCCACCGCACGGCAGATCCTGCTGCAACGGGCACTGGGGCTCGCCGTGCCGCGCTACTGGCACCTGCCCCTGCTGCTGGATGCGCCGGGCCACAAACTGTCCAAGTCACTGGCGGCGCTGCCGGTGGACACTGCGCGCCCGCTGCCGGTGCTGCGCCAGCTCTGGCAGCTGCTCGGCCAGGCCCCTGCGGCGCTGGAGCAGGCACACGATCTGGATGCCCTGCTGGCCTCCGCACAACGGGGCTTCGACCCGGCCCGGCTGCCGCGCACCGACATCCTGCTGCCGCCCGGCGCACTTTCCGCGCCGATGTTGCAGAATCCCCCCTCCCCCACCTGATACCTGGACAGCATTCCATGACATCTCGCGTCGCACTGGTCACCGGCGGAACCGGCGGCATCGGTACCGCCATCTGCCAACGCCTGGCCGACCAGGGCCACCGGGTCGCCACCAATTACCGCGACGAAGCCAAGGCGCGCGCGTGGCAGCAGGCAATGTCGGAACGCGGCTATACGGTGTCGATCTTCCCCGGTGATGTCTCCGACCCCGGCAGCGCCGAAGCGCTGGTGCGCGCGGTCGAGGCCGAGCTGGGCCCGGTCGAGATCCTGGTCAACAACGCCGGCATCACCCGTGACACCACCTTCCATCGCATGCGCGTGGACCAGTGGCACGATGTGATCAACACCAATCTCAATTCGGTGTTCAACGTCACCCGCCCGGTCATCGAGGGCATGCGCCGCCGCGGCTGGGGCCGGGTCATCCAGATCAGTTCGATCAACGGCCTGAAGGGTCAGTACGGCCAGGCCAACTACGCCGCCGCCAAGGCCGGCATGCATGGCTTCACCATCTCGTTGGCCCGCGAGAACGCGGGCTTCGGCATCACCGTCAACACCATTTCGCCCGGTTACGTGGCAACCGACATGGTGATGGCGGTGCCGGAGGACGTGCGCGCCAAGATCATCGCCGACATCCCCACCGGGCGTCTCGGCAAGCCGGAGGAAATCGCCTACGGCGTGTCCTTCCTGGTGGCCGACGAGGCCGCGTGGATTACCGGCAGCAACCTGGACATCAACGGCGGCCACCACATGGGCTGGTAAGCCGCGCAGCGGGCCGTTGCGGCGAACGCCGCCGGCCCCTGCCAAGAGTCATGCTGCGCAGCACGCAAACCCTTGCTGCGCAACATGATCGCCACCGAAAGCCAAGCCTGGCGGGGGCTGAGGCGGTTGCAACGGCTGCTGCACTGCGCCATGCTGCGCGTCTACTGTGACGAGTACCGCTTCATGGCTGCGACCCGCATCATCAAGAAGTATCCGAACCGCCGTCTCTACGACACCGAGATCTCCAGCTACATCACCATCGAGGACGTGCGCCAGCTGATCCTGGACGGTGAAGACTTCGAAGTCCGCGACGCCAAGAGCGGCGACGACCTCACTCGATCGGTCCTGCTGCAGATCATCGCCGACCAGGAACAGGACGGCGAGCCGATGCTGTCCACCCAGCTGCTGAGCCAGCTGATCCGCTTCTACGGCGATTCCCTGCAGGGCTTCATGGGCAATTACCTGGAGCGCAGCATGCAGGTCTTCCTCGACCAGCAGCAGCAGTTCCGCCAGCAGATGGGCAACCTGCTGGGGCAGACCCCGTGGGCGATGATGAACCAGCTGACCGAGCGCAACCTGGAGCTGTGGCAGGAATTCCAGCGCAGCATGGGCAGCGGCTTCGGTGGCCCGCGCCCGGGCGGCACCGGAACGGGGACCGGCACCGGCTCCAGTACCGGCAACAAGCCCAACGAACCGGGAAGCGGCACCGGCGGCAAGACCCGGCGCTGAGCCATCACCGCAGTGGATACGAAAACGGCGCGCCCTGGGCGCGCCGTTTTTCATTGCATGACGCCCGCATGCCTCAGCGCTTGGCCCTGCACCCCGTGCACACGCGCTCGACCTTGTAGCCCTTGGCCTTCAGCTTCTCGACCACGCCATCGTTGCCGAGCAGGTGCAGCGTACCGACCACCACCAGCGTCCCGCCCTGCCCGGCCTGCAGGTACGGCAGCAGCTTCGGCACCCATGCGTCATTGCGGCCGGTGTTGATGCGCTGGTAAAGCTGCGGATACTGCTGGCGCATTTCCGCCGCCATCTTGGTCCACAACAGGCGCTCGTCACCCCGGCGCCAGGCATCGTGCAGCAGGCGCGCCTGCTCATCGCCCTTGCCCGCCTGGTCCAGCGCCTCGGACAACATCTGCCGCTGTTCCTGCACCGTCATGCCGTCGAGCATGCCGATCTGCGTATCGATGTCTTCCAGGCCGGCCGTCTTGCGGCCGGTCTTCTGCGCGCGTTCCATGAAGTGGCGATCCAGGCCCAGCGCCGGGTCCAGGCCCAGCTTCTGCATCTGCCCGATCGAAATGCTCAGGCCGACGAACCAGGGCTTCATGCCCTGCATCTGCGCCAGCGGCAGCGCGTTCTGCGCCGCGAACGCCTGCAGCTTCTGCCAGGTGGCCGCATCCAGATCGCGCTTGAGTTCGCTGCCATCGGTGCGGACCGCCGCCTGCACCATGCGGCTGGCCAGCTGCGGCGACTGCATGTCTTCCGGCGAGAGCTCGAACACAATGCGCTGCGAGGCCTCGAAGGCCTGTTCGACATCCGGCGACAGCGGATAGTCCTGCGGTTTCAGCAGGTGGAACGAGCCGAGCAGATAGAGGCGCGATTCGCCTGGACCGGTCACTTTCCACAGCAGCGGCACCGGTGGCTTGGCAGCGGCGGTCGCGGTAGCGGCCGGGTCAACGGCAGGCGCATTGCGCGCCGCAACCAGCGGTACGACCGCGCAGGCCAGCAGCAGGGTAGCGGCACGGAACAGTTCTCTGATCGGCATTTCAGCCTTCTCCTTCAGGCAAGTGGTAGGCCTTCTCGCCTGCTTCCACGCGCAGGTCCAGCCGGTTTTCCGGTGGCGCCAGCGGGCAGGTCGCGTAGGCGGTGAACGCACACGGCGGGTTGTAGGCATGGTTGAAATCGATGCGCACCGTGCCGTCGGCAGCCGGTGCATCGGTGTCCAGGTAGCGGCCGGCCGGATAGCTGCCGCGGCCACTGGTGCGGTCGGCGAAGATCAGGAACAGCGGCTGCCCGGGGGCACCGATCGCTTCCAGACGCCACTTGCGGCCGTCGCGCTGGAACTCGACCGCGCCCGCATTGGGCATCTCGGTGGTCAGGCCGGTGATATCGACGATCGGCAGCGTCTTGCCTGGCGGGTGCGCGATGAAGCGTGCCTGCACCTGCCAGTCGGGGCCACCCGGCCAGTACTCCAGGCCAGCGAAATCACGGCGTGCCGGTGCATCGGCGTGCTTGACCCGCAGTGCATCGCGCGGCCCGCGGCGGATGATGCTGAGCTGGCCCTTGCCGGCATCGAAAGACAACAGGGTCGGCCGCGCATCCTTGTCGGTGTCGACGCGGATACGACCGCGTACCGGCTGGCCCTCATGGCTGACCTCAGCACCGGCCTCCGGCGTGAACCACCACTGGGTACCCTCGCGGCGCAGCAGACCCAGCTTGCCCGGACCGACCGCCAGGCGGATGCCATTGGTTGCGCCACTGCCGACGAAGTGCGACTTGTTCTGCAGCCAGTGCAGGCCGACCAGCGCCGTCCAGCCATCGGGACGGGTCAGGTCCTGGTAGCGCGCCACGCGCCATTGCTGCTGCGCGGCGGCAAAAGCCGGATCTTCAGTGACCGTCGGCGCCGGCGGTGTCGCCGGGCTGCAGGCAGCCAACACCATGGCGGCCAGCAGGCCGCCCATTCCCCGATAACGCATCGATGCTCCCCTCAACGTCCGCGCAGGAACCAGCGGTCGATCTCCGCCAGCGAAAAACGGGCCCAGGTCGGCCGGCCATGGTTGCACTGGCCGGACCGCTCGGTGATTTCCATGTCGCGCAACAGCGCGTTCATCTCCGGAACGGTCAGGCGCCGGTTGGCACGCACTGCGCCATGGCAGGCCATGGTCGACAGCAGTTCGTCGCGCGCACTCGCCACGCGCCGGCTCTGGCCGTGTTCGCGCAGGTCAGTCAGCACGTCGCGCAGCAGCCCTTCCGGTTCGGCATGCGCCAGCAGCGCCGGAATGCTGCGCACATGCAGCGACCCCGGGCCGGCACGGGTCACTTCGAAGCCGAGTGCGGCCAGCGTTTCGGCTTCGCTTTCAGCGGTGTCGGCCTCGCGCTCGCCCACGGCAAGGGTGATCGGCACCAGCAGCGGTTGCGACTGCAGGCCGATGCCATCATGCGCATTCTTCAAGCGCTCGTAGCCGATGCGCTCGTGCGCGGCGTGCATGTCGACCACGATCAGGCCTTCGGCATTTTCGGCCAGGATGTAGATGCCGTGCAGCTGCGCGATCGCATAACCCAACGGCGGCACGCCCGCATCGGCACTGGTCACCGGCAGCCCATTCTCGCTCGGCATCGGCGGCAGCGTCGCCCCGCGTTCGGCACCGGACGGTGCGGCATACAACGCGGCGTAGGCGGCCGGGGCGTCAGCCACCTGCAGGCCCAGCGGCTGCTGCGGTCGCCAGCCTGAGAATCCCCCCCCGCCGCCTGAACCGGAACCCGGCGCAGGACCGCGCACCAGCCCGAATCCAGAAGCGCCGGCGCTGGACACCATCGGCGTCGTGGTCGCATCCACCGGATGCGCAGGTACGGCACCGATCTCCTGCGCCGACATGCCGGCGCGGGTGTCGGCCAGCGCGTCCTTCAGCGTGCGGTAGACGAAATCATGGACCAGCCGCGAATCACGGAAGCGCACCTCGTGCTTGGCCGGATGCACGTTCACGTCGACCCGGGTCGGGTCCAGTTCCAGGAACAGCACATAGGCCGGCTGGCGACCGTGGTACAGCACGTCGCCGTAGGCCATCTTCACCGCATGGGCGACGCTGCGATCGCGCACCGAACGGCCGTTGACGTACAGGTACTGCTGGTCGGCACTGGCACGCGAATAATGCGGCTGCGCGATCCAGCCATGCAGGCGCAGGCCGGCACCGCTGTGGTCCACGCGCACGGCCTGGTTGGCGAAGTCCTCGCCCAGCGTTTCGGCCAGCCGCGCATCGGAATACAGATCGCCCGGCTTGTACCGACGCGAGGCCTTGCCGTTGTGCGACACGCGCAGTTCGACATCCGGCCGCGCCAGTGCCAGCGAACGCAGCCACTCTTCGATATGGCCCAGTTCGGTGCGCTCGGCGCGCAGGAACTTGCGCCGCGCCGGCACGTTGTAGAACAGTTCGCGCACTTCCACGGTGGTACCCGGCGCATGCGCACGCGGAGTGACTTCGCCGATCTTGCCGCCTTCGATCTGCAGCGCGGAGCCGTGCTCGTCGTGTGCACGGCGCGAGGCCAGGGTGAAGCGACTGACCGAGGCGATCGACGGCAGCGCCTCCCCCCGGAAACCGAGCGTGGCCACCGACTCAAGATCATCCAGATCGGCGATCTTGCTGGTGGCATGGCGCGAGACCGCCAGTGGCAACTGCTCCGGCGCGATGCCGCTGCCGTTGTCGCGGATGCGGATCAGGCGCACACCGCCTTCTTCAAGATCGATGTCGACGCGGCTGGCACCGGCATCGATCGCATTCTCGACCAGTTCCTTGACCACGGACGCAGGACGTTCGACCACTTCGCCAGCGGCGATCTGGTTGATCAGGATGTCCGGTAATGGCCGGATCGGGCGCGGATGGGCAGCAGACGTCATGCAGGGATGATAACGGAGCGGCCCAGGGTAGAGTCGAGCCATGCTCGACCGGCGGGTTACCGGCAAGGCCCAGTCGAGCGCGGCTCGACGCTACAGAAAGCAGAAACCCGCCTGCGGCGGGTTACTTGCTGCCGCCGGCCATGGTGCCTGCGGCGTCGATCTCGGCCTGGGCGCGGGCCGCGTACAGCGTGCCCGGCGGCGGCTGGCGGCTGAAGAAGGTGTGCACGCCATCGAGCACCGCACCGGCGATCTTGCGCTGGTAGGCCGGGTCGATCAGGCGGCGCTCTTCATCCGGGTTGGAGATGAACGCAGTTTCCACCAGCATCGCCGGCATGTCCGAGGTGCGCAGCACCGCGAAGTTGGCGCGCTCGATGTTCGGCTTGTGGTTGTTGCCGATCCGCTTCAGGCCGCCCAGCACGTGGCCGGCTGCGTCCTCGGACGCCTTCATGTAGCCGCTCTGGGCCAGGTCCAGCAGCACGTTGGCAAGCGTGCCTTCGGTCTGCTGCAGGCGCACGCCACCGACCAGATCGGCCGCGTTTTCCTTGTCTGCCAGCCAGCGCGCACGCTGCGAGGAAGCGCCCTTGGTCGACAGCACATACACCGACGAACCGGTGGCCGAACGGTTTTCGGCCGCATCGGCGTGGATCGAAATGAAGATGTCGGCCTTGTTCGCACGCGCCTTCTGCGCACGCATCGGCAGCGGAATGAACACGTCGCTGTCGCGGGTCAGGTAGGCCTTCAGGCCCGGCGTCGCGTTCACCTGGCGCGCCAGTTCACGCGCCACCGCCAGGGTGACATCCTTCTCGCGCTTGCCGGTCGGGCCGATCGCACCCGGATCCTGGCCGCCGTGGCCCGGATCGATGGCCACTACCAGGTGGCGCATGCCAGCCTGCATGCGGATGCGCGACGCATCGCTGGGCATGGCCGGGCGCGGCGGCTCCACCGGCGTCGGCGCCGGCGCGGGCACCGTGGCCGGCGGCGTGGTCACCACCGCAGCGGTGCGCTGGCCGGCGAGGATCGCGGCCGGTGAAGAGGGCGGCGTACTGCTGGCCGCCGTACCTGCCGCGGCGACCTGCGCCGGTGCGGTGGACGGTGCCGGCGTCGGCGTGGCCGGGGTCGCTGCAGCGGCGCTGGCCTGCTGCTGCACCTGTGCGGTCAGCAGTGCGGTGGCGCGCGCGGCGTCATTGCGCGACTGCGCGCTCTCGGCCGGGGTCGGCGCGGGCGTGCTGACGGGCGCCTGTGGCTGCACCGCCGGGGTCACCGCCGGCCGGCTGGCGGCCACGGCCGGGCCATCGCCCGGCCATTCGATCACCAGCTTGGATTCATTGCCCTCGCGCTGCATCTGTGGGCGGAACGGCGCCACCGATTCAGCGAGGTCGAAAACGACACGGAACGTGCCCGGAACCGGCTGTCCGGTACGCACCGCCGTGACCACGCCCTGCGCGGCCGGCATTTTCAGGTTGCGTATGGCGCTGGAGTCCGGGAAATCGACCACCAGGCGGTTCGGGCCCGCCAGCGACAGGGTCTTGTAGCCGCCACTGCCGACCAGCGAGATCTCGGCACGGGTGCCGGTCGCGCCGGTGTTCAACAGGACCTGGCGGACTTCACCCGCCCACGCACTGACGCTCGCCAGACCCAGTCCGACGGCGGCACAGATGGCGATGAGACGGTTCCCCGGGCGCATGGCTCAGGATTCAATCACCGCGCTGAACGGAATGCAACACCTTTTTCCTTAATAATCCGTAACCTGCCGGTGTTTGTTCTCGTCAGCCGACAGAAATGGCCTGCAAGTCGCCCCCCTGAGGCAGCCGTTCCAGCCATTCACGTCCCGCGTCGCTGGCCCCAGTGAGACGAACACGACGCCCCTTGCCCTCGATCTCCAGCGCTACCACCAGATCGGTCGGCGGCAGCGCACCGGCCCCGCGCTCGGGCCATTCGACCAGCCACAGCACCGCGCTGCCCTCGTCCAGGCCGAGAAAATCGAGCTCGCCGGCCTGGCCGATGCGGTACAGGTCCAGGTGCCATGCCTCGCCGCCACTGGCCAACGGGTAGCGCTCGACCAAGGTATAGGTCGGGCTGCGGATGGCACCCTGCACGCCCAGTGCGCGCAGCAGTGCGCGGGCGGTGGTGGATTTGCCGGCGCCGAGGTCGCCGCGCAGCTCGATCAGCGCCTGCGGCGGCCGCGTCGCCGCCAGCCACTGCCCGAGCAGTTCGGTGGCATCGCTGTCGACAAGGAAGAATTCGGTCATGGAGAGAGGTCCGGATTGGCCAGTCGCCGCAGCGGCGCCAGCAGGTCAGTAGGAAGCAGGCCGCGCGCGCCGTCGATGGCAGCGGCATCGCCGGCGAGTGCGTGCAGCAAGGCGCCGGCCGCCGCCGCATCGAACGCGGCCAGGCCCTGCGCGCGCAGGCTGGCAATGATGCCGGTGAGCAGATCGCCCATGCCGCCCACCGCCATGCCGGGGTTGCCCGCAGCGATCAGCCGTGGCGTCTGCGCGGGTGCCGCCACGATGCTGCCCGCGCCCTTCAGCACCACCACGGCGTGGAAGCGCTCGGCCAACGCCTGCGCGCTGGCATAGCGGTTGGCCTGGATGTCAGCGCTGCTGCAGCCAAGCAGGCGCGCGGCCTCGCCCGGGTGCGGGGTGAGGATGGCGCCGGGCAGCGCGCGAGGGTCCTGCGCCAGAAGGTTCAGGGCATCAGCATCGACCACCAGCGGTTTGGGACTGACCAGCACGCGCATGAACAGCGCGCGCGCCCATTCGTCCTGGCCCAGGCCGGGCCCGATCGCCACCACCGTCGCCTTGTCCAGCAGCGCCGGCAGCGCAGCGCCGTCTTCCAGCGCGTGGGTCATCGCCTCCGGCAGGCGCGCCAGCAAGGGGCCGACGTGATCGCGGCGGGTGCCCAGGCTCAGCAGGCCGGCGCCGGCACGCAGTGCTGCCTCGGCCGCCATCGCGATGGCGCCGCCGCTGCCATGGTTGCCGCCAACGCACAGCACGTGCCCGGATTCGCCTTTGTGGGTGTTTGCGCGGCGCGGCGGCAGCAGCGCCTGAAGCCGGGGCTGTGTCCAGTGCTCAGCGGCCGCCGATACGCCTTGCCACGCCGCCGCTGGCAGCTGCAGCGGTGCCAGCGGCTTCTGCCCGCAATGCTCCAGCGCGTCACCGGTGTAGAGGCCACGATGCGGCACGATGAACTGCAGGGTCAGGGTGGCCTTCACGGCCACGCCCGGCACGACGCCACGATCTGCGTCGACGCCGCTGGCAACATCCAATGCAAGCCGCGGCGCCGGTTGCGCGTTGAGCGCGTCGATCAGCGCCTTGGCCACGCCCTCCGGTGCACGATCGAAACCGAGGCCGAACAGCGCATCCACCCAGACATCAGCCACCGGCAGCGCGTCGGCGAAATCGGTGACGATGCCGCCGGCGGACCTGAACTCCGATGCCGCACGCTGGGCCAGCGCGGTCGACGCTGGCCTGCCCGGCAAGGCGACCACCGTCACCTCGCGCCCGGCCTGCAGCGCATGGCGGGCCAGCACGTAGCCATCCCCGCCGTTGTTGCCGGCCCCCACCACCACCCCCACCCGCCGCGCCTGCGGCCAGTGCTGCAGCAGGCAATGCCACGCAGCCTGACCGGCCTGCGCCATCAGGCCCCAGCCGCCATCGCCAGCCAGCGCCGAGGCCTGCGCATCAAGCACACGCGCGGCAGCGGAATCGAACAGATCGGCAAGGTTGGCCATGCGGGGATTTTATACTGGTGCACATGTCCCCCGTCCCCGCCCCTGTCGATCCGGCCCAGGCCGTGCAGCGCATCCGTGAACTGGCCCGTGCGCATGGCTTCCAGCGCTGCGGCATCGCCGGTATCGAACTGGGCGAGGATGAGGCGCACCTGGCCGACTGGCTGGGCCAGGGGCTGTACGGCACGATGGACTGGATGGCGCGCCACGGCACCCTGCGCGCGCGTCCGGCCGAGCTGCTGCCCGGCACCGTGCGGGTGATCTCGGTAGGCATGGATTACAGCCACAAGGACGACACCGAGGCCTGGGCGACCCTGGCCGACCCGGGCCGCGCCTACGTGGCGCGCTATGCGCTGGGCCGCGACTACCACAAGCTGATGCGCAACCGCCTGCAGAAGCTGGCCACGCAGATCAACGATGAGGTGGCACCGCTGGGCTACCGCGTCTTCGTTGATTCGGCGCCGGTGCTGGAACGCGCACTGGCGCGCAACGCCGGGCTCGGCTGGATCGGCAAGCACACCTGCCTGATCGACCGTCACGGCGGCTCCTGGTTCTTCATCGGTGAGATCTACATCGACATCCCGCTGCCGATCGATACCCCGGCCACCGCCCACTGTGGCACCTGCACGCGCTGCATCGACGTCTGCCCCACCCAGGCCATCATCGGCCCGCAGCGGCTGGATGCGCGGCGCTGCATTTCCTACCTCACCATCGAGCACGACGGCGCCATCCCCGAGGACATGCGGCCGCTGATCGGCAACCGGATCTATGGCTGCGACGATTGCCAGCTGGTCTGCCCCTGGAACAAGTTCGCCAGGCGCACCGACGAAGCCGATTTCCGCGCACGCAACCATCTGGATACCGCGCGCCTGGACCAGCTGTTCGCCTGGGACGAAGCCGAGTTCCTGCGCCGCACCGAGGGCAGCCCGATCCGCCGCAGCGGTCATGAGCGTTGGCTGCGCAACATCGCGGTGGCGCTGGGCAATGCGCCTGCGTCCGCCGAGGCATTGGCTGCACTGCACACCCGCATCGACGATCCCTCGCCGCTGGTGCGTGAGCATGTGCAGTGGGCGCTGGGGCAGCACGCGGCGCGCTGACGTGCGATCCTGAGCCCCCGTTCCACCCGCGCCACGCCGTTCCCATGCAGCCACGCAACGACGACATCTTCACCCCCAGCCAGCTCAACACCCTGGCCCGCGACCTGCTGGAAGGCAGCTTCCCGGCGATCTGGGTGGAAGCCGAACTGGGCAGCGTGGCGCGCCCCGCCTCCGGGCACCTGTACTTCACCCTGAAGGACGCGCGCGCGCAGCTGCGTGCCGCCATGTTCCGGATGAAAGCGCAGTACCTGAAGTTCGTGCCGCGCGAAGGCATGCGCGTGCTGGTGCGCGGCAAGGTCACTCTGTACGACGCCCGTGGCGAGTACCAGATGGTGCTGGACCACATGGAGGAAGCCGGCGAAGGCGCACTGCGCCGCGCGTTCGAGGAGCTGAAGGCACGCCTGGAGGCCGAGGGCCTGTTCGACCCGTCACGCAAGCGGCCGATGCCGGCGCATGTGCAGCGCCTGGCGGTGATCACCTCGCCCACCGGCGCCGCCGTGCGCGACGTACTGAGCGTGCTGGGCCGCCGCTTCCCGCTGCTGGAAGTGGACCTGCTGCCGACCCTGGTACAGGGCAGCAGTGCCGCGGCGCAGATCACCCGCCTGTTGCAGGCCGCCGATGCCAGCGGCCGCTACGACGTGATCCTGCTGACCCGCGGTGGCGGTTCGCTGGAAGACCTGTGGGCGTTCAACGATGAAGCGCTGGCCCGCGCGATTGCTGCCAGCCGCACCCCGGTGGTATCGGCGGTAGGCCACGAAACCGACTTCAGCCTCAGCGACTTCGCCGCCGACCTGCGTGCACCGACGCCATCGGTGGCCGCCGAACTGCTGGTGCCGGACCAGCGCGAACTGGCGCTGCGCCTGCGCCGTACCGCGGCGCGCATGGTGCAGCTGCAACGGCACGCGATGCAGCAGGCCATGCAGCGCGCCGACCGTGCCCTGCTGCGCCTGAACGCGCAGAGCCCGCAGGCCCGCCTGGACCTGCTGCGTCGCCGCCAGCTGGACCTCGGCCGGCGCCTGCATGCGGCATTCAACCAACAGCAGGAGCGCCGCGCCGCGCGCCTGCGTCATGCCGCGGCGGTGCTGCGCGGGCACCATCCACAACGACAGCTGGACGCGATGCAGCGCCGCCTGGCCGCCCTGCGCGGGCGTCCGCAGAGTGCGATGCAGCGCCTGCTGGAACGCGATGCACTGCGCCTGCGCGGGCTGGCACGCTCACTGGAAGCGGTCAGCCCGCTGGCGACGGTGGCCCGTGGCTACAGCATCCTCACCCGCAGCGATGATGGCGCCCTGGTGCGGCACGTCGACCAGGTGCAGTCGGGTGACGCGTTGCAGGCCCGCGTTGGCGACGGCGTGATCGACGTGCAGGTCAAGTAGAGGGGTGTTCGGCAGGGCTGCGCCCTGCACCTGCCGAGGCTTCAAGCCAAGGCAACGTCAACGTCAAGAGCGAGCATTCCGTGGGATGGCGGTAGGTGTCGACCTTGGTCGACACATCTGTCAGATACTGAAAGTCAAAATGGGGTCAGATCCAACAGATCGCGGAAATCTGTCGAAGGCGGGGTGGGTCCGGTTGCGGGAGTGTCCGCGGCATGGGCCCGAGGTATACCTCGGGCGGGTTGGGCAGGACGCCCAACCCCGGTCTTGCTGTGTGCGCAGGACAGCGCACACGAGCAAGCCGCGGCCAAGCCCCCATGGGTGAGGGCGCTTTGCTTGCGAAGCACTGCTTCGCAAGCGCCCGAACGCACAGCCGCCAGCGGCTGGGCCGGCCTGGGGGTTTACGGCGTCTCCCGCAACCGGACCCACCCCGCCATCCCCCGGAATGCATGCTGTTGCTGTTGCTGTTGCTGTTGCTGTTGCTGTTGCTGTTGCTCTGGCTTCGGCAGGTGCAGGGCGCAGCCCTGCCGAATACCCCCTACTTCGCCTGCTCGCAGAATTTCTGCCGGTATTCGAGCGCCTTCGGCATCAGCGCCTGCAGGTTCTGGATGCGCGTACCCGGGTTCGGATGGGTGGACGCGAACTCCGGTGGTGCCTGGCCGCCACTGGCCTGGCCCATGCGCTGCCACAACGGCACCGCCTCGCGGGGATCGAAGCATGCCGCTGCGGCCAGCATCAGCCCCACCTCGTCGGCCTGCGTTTCGTGGCTGCGCGCGTAGGGCAACAGGTAACCGTAGCCCATCGCCGACATCATCATCTGTTGCTGCTGTGCATCCATGCCGCTGGCGGCACCGGCCACCTGGCCGATCTGGGTCAGTTTCTGCTGTGCCATGCGCTGGGCGCCATGCCGCAGCAGCGCATGGGCGATCTCGTGGCCCATTACCACCGCCATCGCATCGCGCGTACGCGCCACCGGCACCAGGCCGGTATAGACCGCCATCTTGCCGCCCGGCAGGCAGAACGCATTGGCCTGATCGGAGGGAATCACGTTCACTTCCCACTGGAAATCGCGCGCAAAATGCGCCGGCTGCACACCGTGCTCCTGTGCAAGCGCGGTCTCCACCACGTCGACCTTGGCGATCAGCCGCTGGGCGATGTCACGCACGTCGCGTGCGATCGGTGCGTTGGGATCCATCGGCCGTTCCTGCGACAGGATCTGCTGGTAGGCCTGCAGCCCCAGCGCGGTCTCCTGGCGCGCGTCCAGGCTGCTGTCGATCATCACCTTCTCGCCGGTATAGGGATCCACCGTGCGGTTGGAGAACCAGTAGAACACCGCGTAGCCAGCGGCCAGCAGCAGCACCCACCAGCGGATGTTGCCGAACAGGCCACGCCGCTGCGGGCCTTGGGGCGAGCGGGAAAAGGGATCGTTGCGCATCGGGTGGTCGTCCGGCAGGCCCCGCCGGCCGGCGGGCACGGCGCAATCTTAGTGTGCCGACGCCAGCAGCGGGTGAAGCCGGACCCTGCTCAGATACCGCGTACCAGCCGGAAACCGATACGTGCGTTGGTGGTATCCGAATCCTGCGATTGCCGCCAGGCCGCACGGGTCTGCTCCGGCGCGTTGGCCCAGTTGCCACCGCGGATGACCCGGGACCGGCAACCCGGGTTGAACCAGGCCACGCCATCGGAAGGGGCCCGCCGGTAGCTGGCGTGCCAGCAGTCGGCGACCCATTCGCTCAGATTGCCGCCCATGTCGTGCAGGCCGAAGGCATTGGCCTGGAACGTGGCGACCGGCGCCGGTCCCCACCAGCCATCGCCGTAGCCGATGAACGCGTTGTGCCAGTGCCGGCCCGACGGCGATACGTCCTTGCTGCCGGTGAAGTTGCCACTGCCCGGCGGCGGCGTACCGGCATCCCCCCAGGGATAACGGCCGCTGCTGCCGGCGCGCAGCGCATATTCGAACTCGGCCTCGCTGGGCAGGCGGTAGCTGCGCCCGGTCTGCTCGGACAGCCACGCCGCGTAGTTCTCGGCATCACGCACGCTCACGTGCATCACCGGTGAGTTGCCCAGTGCACGACCGCCGTCATAGTCCGAGCGCCAATCCACGCCACTGCGGCGGATGAAGTTGCCGCTGCGCTCGTCATAGACCACCGAATGGCCCCGGCGGGTTGCGCGCGGGCGCGCGCTGGTCGCCTTCACGTAACGCTCGAAATCGCTGACCGTCACCTCGGTGATCGCCATCGCGAAGCCGCGATCGAAGCGCACATAGTGCGACGGACGCTCGGCATCACTGGCACCCGGCTCGGTATCGCCGGCCCCCATCTGGAAACCGCCATGCGGTACCACCACCATCTGCGGCCCCCGCCCGCCATCGCGCATGGCATCGCTGAACACCTGGCCGGGACGGAAGCTGCCGTAGTGGGTGGCCAGGTCGATGCGCTCGCGCAGCTGGCCGACCACCGCATCGCCCGGCAGGGCGATGCGCAGGGCCTCGGCCAGCTTCTCGCGCGCCGGCTTCAGTCCCTGTGGTGTCGCCAGGTCGCGCAGGCCGTCGTCACGCAATCGCAGCAGCGTGGCGGCACGGATCTGTTCGATGCGCTCGAACGCATCGGCGATGGTCGGTGACGAATCGCGCACCTTGCTTGCCTCGGCCAACCAGGTACCCGCGCCGGCGAAGTCACGCGCACGTGCGGCATCCTCGGCGCGGCGGATCAACCCGCTCTCGGCGGCCGCCAGTCCTTGCCGCGCGCGCCCATTGTGCTCGTCCAGCGCCAGCGCCTCACGGAAGTTGCCGATGGCGCCGTCGCCATCCTCACCGATCCGGTCCGAACGCAGGTCCTCTTCGCCGGCGCGGTTGTACGCCACCACGCGCTGCGCGGTCTCGACCCGCCCCTGCAGTGCACGCACCTTCTCGTCCTTCGGCGCGAGTGTCAGCAGCACCAGCGCCTGGCGGCTGGCCTCGGCCAGTGCCTCGCGCTGCTTCAGCGGCCGTACCAGCAGCGCATCGGCCTGCTGTTGCAGGCGCTGGCGGGCGCGCTGCAGGCCCTGCCGGGCCTGGCGGTCATCCGGATTCTCCTCCTGTACCGCCAGCCACAAGGGAATGGCAGCGTCGGCATCCTCGTAGAGCCGGCCTTCGGCAAAGGCCTGCTCGGCCGCGCGCCGCAGCTGCGCCAGGCTGCGCCCCTCGCGGTCGACCCGCGGCGGCGTCCAGTGCTGCACGTCCTCGGCGGCATCCTCACCGGCAATGGTCACGCTGCCCTGCCCGGCTGCCTGCGTCCGGTCCACCGCCGCGCTTTCCTGTGGCCGCGCCGGCTCGTCAGCGGCGCGCTCCGGCACCGACGATGGCGACGGTGTGCAGCCGGCCAGGGCAACGGCCAGTGCGGTGCACAGCGCGGGCGACAACGGAAAACGCAAGCAGGACCTCCTTCTGCACGGACGCGGACCGACGTTAGGCTATTCTCCCCTGCCTGAGCAAACCCGAGTAGTAGGCCCTGACCCGTGGCAACCTGGATCACCACCCCCGCCGAGCTGGATGCGTACTTCCAGCAGCGCCCGAGCCGCATCGGCCTGGACACCGAATTCATCCGTGAACGCACCTTCTGGCCGCAGCTGGCCCTGGTGCAGATGGCCGTCGGGCAGGACATCCTGCTGATCGACCCGCTGATTCCGGGCATGACCGAGGCGCTGGCACCGTGGCTGGCCGATGAATCGATCACCAAAGTGATGCACAGCGCCAGCGAAGACCTGGTCGCCTTCAAGTGGGCCTGCGGCGTACTGCCGCGCCCGTTGTTCGACACCCAGATCGGCGCCTCGCTGGCCGGCATCGGTGGTGGCATGGGTTACCAGAAGCTGGTCGCGGAAATCACTGGCGTGGCCCTGGCCAAGGGCGAAACCCGCTCGGACTGGATGCGCCGCCCGCTGTCCGAGTCGCAGCTGCAGTACGCTGCCGACGACGTCGAGCATCTGTTTGCGCTGCATGACGCCATCGATGCCAGGCTGCAGGCGCTCGGCCGCCAGCAGTGGCTGCACGACGATGGCGAGCGCCTGCTGGCCAGCGTTGCCAACGACGAAGACCGCTGGCCACACCTGGCGATGCGCTCGGCGCAGTTCCTTGATGCCGCCGCACAGCGCCGCCTGCTGCGCCTGCTGCGTTGGCGCGACGTGCAGGCACGCAGCAGCGATCGTCCGCGCAGCTGGATCCTGGACAACGAGCTGGCCGCCACCCTGGCGCGCACGCCACCGGCCGACGCCGACGCGCTGGGCACGCTGTTCGAGCAGTTCCCGAAGGCACCGCGCAAGCTGGCTGGCGCCGTGTGGCAGGCGCTGCAGACGCCGCTGGCCGATGAAGCCGAGGCACCACTGGCACTTCCGGCCAACGACAGCAACAAGCAGGCACTGAAGAAGCTGCAGGATGCAGTGGCCGAGCGCAGCCGCGAACTGGGCCTGCCGGATGGGGTTCTGGCGTCGCGCAAGCACCTGGAGAGCTACCTGGAACGTCGCCAATGGCCCGCTGCATTGGCCGGCTGGCGCCAACAGGAACTGGAATCGCGACTGCAGGCGCTGCTGCCCGCACGCTGACGGTGCCGGGCGTCGGGATTGCCCCGGCGCCTGCACGGTGAATCGAGCATCTGCCACGCTTGCCGACGCAGGCGCAGGACTGTCCAATAGCGTCCCCGCTATCGTTGGACTGCAACAGATGACAAATGGAATTGCGAAGGATGGACTCTCCGCCGAGGACCTGGCCTGGCGTGCAGCAGCGCGCGCCGCATTGCAGGAGCGGCGCTACGCCGAACTGGACGCACTGCTGGCACCGCACGAGCAGGCCTGGCTGGACGGTGAAAGGCCGCTGCCGGGCATCCGCTGGCGCCTTCGCAACCTGCATGACAAGGCATTGACCCTGGACGAGCGCCTGCAGCAGACGCAGCAATGGGTCGCTGCCGCGCCGCACAGCTACTACGCACACCTGCGCCTCGGTGCCTGCTGGGAATCCGCCGCCGGCGAGCTGCGCAGCGCCGACGTCGCCGCGCTGGTCGAAGACAGCCAGTGGCTGGCCGCACAGCAGGCGCGCGACCAAGCCGTGCATGCCTACCTGCAGGCGATCCCGCTGTCGGCACGACCGGCACTCGCGCTGGATGGCATCAAGCGCATCACCAGCTACCTGCGCGAGCCGGACTGGCTGCTGGCGTTGCAGGCCGGCCAGGTACCGGAGTCCGACGAAGCCGCGCTGGCCGAACACTATCCGCAGGCGTGGCCGCAGGCCTTGCAGCTGCTGTCACGCTTCGGTGCCCCGCTGCGGACGCTGCCCGGCAGCCTGCCACCCGTGCTGCGCGAGCGCAGCCAGGACGATTTCGATGCACCGTTGGCCTACTGGATGCGCCTGGTGCTGGAACAGCGCGCCGACGACCTGAGCACGCTGGAAGACACCCTCTATTACCTGTACCCGCGCTGGGGCGGCAGCCATGAAGCCATGGAGGACTTCATCGAAGGAGGCTGGTGCCGTGGCCTGGAGCTTGCGCAGAGCAACGCGCTGCGCTGGAGAAAGGAACAGGATTGGATGACCGACCTGCCAGACCGCGAAGATGCCGACGCGGTAGGCGTGCACGAGCGTGCGTATGCACAGATCCTGGACTGGCACCTGGACCGCAACCTGCGCGCCGAGGTTCTGGCCCAGCGTGCCGGGCTGCGCTACCGGCTCGGCCGGATCGAAGGCAGCGAAGACCAGGTGCAGTGGGACGCCGGGCACATGCGGGCGGTGTTCGAGGATCTGCAGCAGGCGTGGGCGCTGGACCGCGACATGGTGCTGCACGAAGGCTTCAGCAACCTCGAAGCCTGCGCCTGGTTCGCTCATGTCGACGGTGCAGAGGCGCTGTTCGCGCAGGTGGTGGACTACGCCGCTCGCGAGGGCGACTCCGCGATCGGCCTGCTCTGGGCCGCCACCGCCGTCGAGCATGGACTGCTCGGCCAGACCGCCGACCCCGTGCGCGCCGATGCCCTGCTGCAGCGCGCCCTGAAGCTCGCGCCGCAGGACAACACCTCGGCGGTCACCTTCGCCTCCAACCTGTTCTGCGATGTCTCGCAGTCTGCCGGTCTCTCGCTGCTGCAGCGCATGGCCGAAGCCTGCGACGCCGGCGCGATGTCGGCACTGTGCGACCTGTACAAGGGCCGCCTCGGCGGCCGCGACCAGCCGCAGTTCGTCGATGCGGAAAAGGCCGCCTACTGGCAGGAGCGTGCGGTGGAAGGCGGCGACCTGATCGCCACCTACAACCTGGGCGTGCGCCTGGTGGCGGCCGGCGGTGAGCACAACGAAGCGCGTGCACGTGAACTGTACCTGCGCTGCCTGGACGGGTCCGAGGCAGGCGAGCGCGTCTGGGGCCCCACCTGCCGCAACCTGGCCTGCCTAGCGATGGATGGCCAGAACGACGCACACAAGCGCGAAGCAGTCGAACGTGCACTGATCCCACTGTGGTGGCGCGGTGACGACGACGACAAGCTGTGGGCGGCCGGCTACCTGGCCGACATCTACCACTTCGGCAATGGCGTGCCGGCCAACGCGTTCCTGGCCCTGGCCTGGCTGCAGCGCGCCAGCGAGATCGATCCCGAGTACGTAGACGTGGTGCGTATGGCGCCGCTGATCAACGGCGAAGGGCGCTGGTTCGGCGCCAGCCGTGCGCGCAAGCAGCAGGCGCAGGACCGGCAGCAGGTGGACACCGCGACCTGGGCCCTGACCTTCGGCCAGCGCAGCCAGGAAAGCGACCTCACCGCGGTCTGAAGCAACGAAAAGGGCGGCCCGGTAATCCGGGCCGCCCTTTGCATTCATGCAGTGCGATGGCGGCATGCACCGCCACCGCAATCGCGTATTACCAGTTCATGTTCAGCGAGACACCGACGGTGCGCGGTTCGTTGTAGACCGCCGCCATGTAGTTCTCGATCACACCCTTGAGGTTCTTCTCGTTGGTGATGTTGCGCGCGAACAGCGCCACTTCGTAGGCACCGTAGTTGCCCGAGTAGCCGATCTTCAGGCCACCCTCGAAATCACCCTTGGAATTGAATTCCTTGGTGTCGTAAAGCACGAAGCTGGTGTAACCCTGCTTGTTCCAGTCGGTGGACACGAACATGGTGCCGGCATCGCTGACCGGGAAGTCGTAGCGGGCGGCCAGGTTGACGTTGTACTTCGGCGCATTCGGCAGCGGGTTGCCATCGATCTGCGCGAAGGTGTTGGCACCGACCTTGATGGTCGGGTCACCGACGGTGCAGACCACCTGGCCGTTGAGGCCGCAGACCTGCGCATAGACGCGCTTGTCCTTGATCTCGCTGTGCAGCAGGCTCAGGCCGGCGCTCAGGGTCAGGTTCGGGATCGGGCGCAGCTCCATGTCCGCTTCGAAGCCGTAGGCCTTGGCCTTGTCGGCGTTGAACAGCACGCCGTTGCCGTCCGAATCGTTGCCGTTGAGCTGGATGTCGTTGACCGTGTAGGTGAACGCGGTGGCATTCAGGCGCAGGCGGTTGTCCCACAGGCTGCTCTTCACGCCCGCTTCCCAGGACAGGATGGTCTCGGAATCGGCGGTGGTGAAGTCGGCGTTGAACACGGCCGAGCGGCCCTGGATGGTCGGGCCGCGGAAGCCGCGGGCAACCTTGGCGTAGACGCTCACGTCCGGCGTGATCTGGTACATCGCGCTCAGATCCCAGCTCGGGGTGGTGTCGGACATCTTGACGTCGGTGCGGCCCTTGTAGGTGACCACGCCAGCAGCAGTGTCCGCGGTCTTCAGCAGACGGGTGTGCTTCTCGTCCTTGGTCTGGCGCAGGCCGGCGGTAACGGTGAACTTGTCGGTGAAGGCGTAGCTCAGCTGGCCGAAGCCGGCCCACGAGGTGTTCTTGTTGCGCAGGCGCACCCAGTTGTTCGGGTTGCGGGCCGCACCCTGCAGGAACCACGCACGCTGGTAGAAGTCGGTGGTGTCGCTGCCGTTGAAGTAGAACGCACCGGCCTGCCACTGCAGGGCGTTGTCGTCATGGCTGGCCAGGCGGAACTCCTGGGTCCACTGGTCGAGATCGCGGATGCGGCCCATCGACTGGCCATAGCCGTTCGGCACGCCATTGACCGGGAAGTTCACCGCAGCGCCGCCGTCGGTGTCGCCACGGCTGTAGCCGGAGGTGGTCTCGTAGGCAGTGATCGAGGTGAAGTCGATCGCACCGAAGTCGTAGCGTGCCTTCACCGACCCACCGTAGGTCTTGTAGGCCTGCGGGTTGTTGTCGGCTTCGTCGTAGGCCACCTTGTCGCGCGGCACGTCGGTCTTGTTCGAGCCCTTGGTCAGCGCACCGCGCAGGAACAGGGTCGAGGTGCCCTCGTAGTCACGCGCGTGGGCCGAGGCCAGGATCGAGAACTGGTCGCTCGGGGTCAGCAGCAGCTGCGCGCGCACGTTGCGGTCGTCGAAGCCGCCCATCGCGTTCTTCTTCGGGCTGACGGTGCCGTCGGCGCTCGGGCCCTTGTAGGTGTTGTCGACGTAGTCATCGCGGTGCTGGTACAGGGCCGACACGCGGAACGACGCGATGTCGTTGATCGGGCCACCGAAGCCGCCATCGATCGACACGCTGTTGTAGGTCGCGTAGCTGGCGCTGACGCGGCCGGTGTAGTCCTGGGTCGGCTTGAGGGTGTCGAACTTGACGATGCCGGCGGTGGTGTTGCGACCGAACAGCGAACCCTGCGGGCCGCGCAGCACTTCCACCTGGTCCACGTCATAGACCGGGTTGGACTTCAGCACCACGTGTTCCAGCACCACGTCGTCCTGGATGATCGACACCGGCTGCGAGGCACCCAGGTAGAAGTCGATGTTGCCCAGGCCACGGATGTAGAAGCGCGGGAAGATGCGGCCGGTGGTGGTTTCCGCGTACAGGCTCGGCACGCGGCCGGACAGCGCCAGCAGGGTGTCGTCACCGCCGGCGGTGAAGTCACGCATGCGCTCGCCCTGCACCACGCCGACCGAGACCGGCACTTCCTGCAGGTTCTGCTCGCGGTGCTCGGCGGTCACGGTGATCGTGTCCAGCCCGGTCGGGGTCGGCGCACTGTCCTGCGCGGCGGCGCCGAAGCTGCCTACCAGGGCCAGGCCGGCACAGGCCAGGGCCAGCGGGTGGCGGCGGAAGGAAACAAGGGAAGACGACAGACCCGACAGGCGGCGGGAATCGGTATGGGAGGGCATGCAATGCTCTGAGGAGGCGTCCGTGCGGCCTGCGCGAGCCGGGCGGCAAATGGGAGGAAAACTGCGCAAGCCGTCATTATCCCCCAAATTGTTACGATTTCGTTGCGCGAGCTCCAAACCCGGTGAAACAAGCGGTTTCGGCACAGTCACTCGGCATTCGGCACGCCTTTCGGGCTTGACTCAGGGAAGCGGGCCCAGCGCCACATCGACCATTGCCAGCAGCCGCTCGCGGCTGATGCCATCGCGGGCCTGCACCGAAATGCCGTGCAGCACCGTGGCGAAATGGTCGCCCAGCGCCTGCACCGCCGCGTCGTCGGCCAGCTCACCCTCGGCCTGCGCCTGCTGCAGGCGCGCGATGATCGCCGCCATACGTTGGCGACGATGGCCGGCCAGCCAGTCACGCACGCTTTCGCCGTCGGGCGACACGCTGCTGGCCGAAGACACCACAAGTCTGCAGGGGCTGGCCCCCGCCTCGGTGCTCAGCTGCGAGCACGACCCGCTGGGTGACGAGGCCGAGCAGTACGCGCGTGACCTGCAAGCTGCGGGCGTCGACTGCACGCTGGAAAGGCTGCCCGGAATGATCCATGCCTGCATCCATCTGCGCGGAGTGGCTGCCTCCACCGGGGTGGCAGTGCAGCGCGGGCGGGCTGCTGCGCCGGGCGCTGTCCTGACGACGTGGACGGCCGCAGACGCAACGTTACGGCCGTCCCGGCCCCGCGCTTGGCAAGCCCGGCGGGCAGCGTTACACTGAAACCCTGCCGTGGGGCCATAGCTCAGCTGGGAGAGCGCGTCGTTCGCAATGACGAGGTCAGGAGTTCGATCCTCCTTGGCTCCACCACTATTCAGTGCGGTATCGCACTCAGAAGGCCGGAACTCCTGAAATAACAGGGCTTCCGGCCTTTTTCGTTGCGCGGTGCAGGCCGGTCCAACGCGTTTGCTGGTTGGCCGCACGGGCGGATGCCGGTCGACCGCATGACGCGGCGATGGGCATACCCGATCCCACCGTCTCTGCAGGACCGGGTCATCCGTCGGGTCGTTCAGCTACTCGCTGGAACGTTGAATGAGGCCCGGCTGCGCACATCCGGCGCTTTGCCCAATGCCTGGATCAATGGGCCGGCCTGCGATGCGTTGCCGCGATCGCTGCCATCGGCCAAGGCCATCGAATGGCACCTTTACTCTGGCCTGAGGTACGGCTTCAACAGCGACTCCCAGGCATCGGCCAGCTGCCCGTACTCGTGCTCGCAGTTCTCCGCACGTTCCTCGGGCAGCGTTCCATCCTTCACCAGATAGCCGAAGGTGCCGGTGTCTGAGCCGTACAGGTAGCACAGGAAATTGACGGCACGCTGGAAGTCCAACGAATGGGTGCCCGCCGTGGGCAGATCTTCGATACGGGTCTGCTCCTGCGCAGAAAGCACATAGGTATCTGCAACCGTGACCAGGAACTGCCTGGATTCATCATCTGCGGTCAGTACGTAGGCAGCCAACTGATCCGCAACGTCCTCCTCGCGGCCGGTGATCTTGAGCTCCAATTCGCTGATCAGTGCATGGCCCAGCTCGTGGTAGAGCGTACCTACCGCACTCTGGTACAGCGCGTTCTCGATGTCCTCGGCGGCATCGCCCGCCGCCTCAAAGCGCATGCGCTCCTCGGCAGACATCTCGTAGCACAGCTCGATGCTGCTCGTTTCCGGATCAAAGTAGGCATTGGACTCTCCGCACTCCTTGGCGATGACCTTGATGTCACGCGGAATGCGGATGTAGCTGTTCATCGCTTCAACGAAGTCTTCCAGCAGCTTCCGTTCCTTCCACAGCCGAGCCTCTACCGCATTGCTCCGGGTGGATGCCCTCGCATAGGTAGCGATGAAGCGCCCTTCGTCCCGGGCTGCTTCCGCTGCACCACGTTCATTGGATTCGGACGCGCACGCGGCCAGAGGCCAGAGTGAACAGGTGCCCAGAACGATGGTCAGAAGGCAACGAAGGGCAGGATGCATGGCAGCGAGCTTCAAGGAGCAGGAGGGCCGTGCGGCCGCCGCCCCTGGCGGCATGGGCTCGCCGGCACGGACTACGGGCAGGCACGAAATACGGGCAGGCACGAAAGTCGACAGACTCTACTGGGATGCCCATGAATGGAAGATCTCCAGCGCAGATCGAACTCGGCAGCCACGCTTCAGAAGAACCCGTAGATCCTGCGATCTACGGGTTTTTTCTTTTCAGCGGCCCGCTCAGGCGGGATCCTGCCCGCCGTCCTTGCGCTTCGGGTCGCGCGAATGCGCATCGCGCACCTGCTGGTCACGCTGCCCCGGCCGCTGCCTGGCCACATCGTCCTGCTTCCTGTCCTGGCGGCTTTCCTGCACGCCCTGCTTGGGGTCGCCCTGGTCTTTCTCGCGCTCGCTCATCCATCGCTCCTTCGCCGGCGGGACACCGACGCTACCCCTACCCTAGAGACCGCCGGGTAATCAGCAGGTCAGCCCTGCGCCAACAGCGCGTGCAGCCGCAAATGACTCCGATCAGGTGCGGGTGATCGACACCCCACCCTCCACGCGCATCGCGGCACCGGTCACGAAGCTGCTTTCATCGCTGGCCAGGAACAGCGCCGCGTTGGCGATCTCCTCCGGTTCTGCCAGGCGCTTGAGCGCGTGCAGCGAGCGCACGAAATCACGCGCGTCGCCACTGGGCGCGGCCTGCCGGCCCATTTCGGTATCGGTGCCACCGGGCAGCAGCACGTTGCTGCGCACGCCACGTGCACCATATTCGGCGGCGATCACCTGGCTCAGGCCGATCAGCCCGGCCTTGCTCGACGCATAGGCCGCCATGCCCGGGAAGCCCACGGTATGGCCGACGAAGGTGCCGACGAACACCAGCGAGCCACCGCGGCGTGCCAGCAATGCCGGCAGCTGCGCGCGGGCGGCATGGAAGGCGGCATCCAGGTTGGTCGCCATCACCTCGCGCCAAGCATCCACTGGGAATTCCGCGGCCGGCACGCCGGGGCCGAGCATGCCGGCATTGTTGAGGGCGATATCCAGGCCGCCGAATGAGTGCCGGGCCAGATCGACCAGCGCCTGAGCGGTGTCAGGGTCGGCCACGTCGGCGGCATGTACCACGACCTCGCCCCCCGCGGCACGGATCTGCTCGGCCAGTGACTGCAGCGGTTCCAGCCGCCGCGCGTTGAGCACCAGTTGTGCGCCTTCGGCGGCAAACCGCAGCGCGCTGGCGCGGCCAATGCCGGCGCTGGCACCGGTGATGAGAGCGATCTTGTTGTTCAGGCGCATGGTCGTGGTGCCGGTTGTGAAGTGGCCGCCACGATGCCGCGCCTTCGGCCCGCCAACACTCCGTTTCCGGGCTTGCCCGATCAGTGCAGGAAACGGAGTTTCCGCAGAACCGGCACATGCCAGAATCCGGCCATGGACAGTACCGCCACCACCGCCCTCGATGCCCGCGTCGAACGGGTCTGCCGCCATCTGCAGGTCAGCCTCGACGAGCCCTCGCTGCAGGAACTGGCCGACATCGCCGGCTGCAGCCCGACGCGCCTGCATCGCCTGTTCAAGCAGGCGACCGGGCTGACCCCCAAGCAGTACGCCGCCGCGCTGCGCGCCGACCGCCTGCGCACCGGGCTGGAACACCAGGAGCGCATCACCGATGCCTTCCACGACGCCGGCTTTGGTTCCAGCGGGCGCTTCTACGAGAACGCCCCGCGCCTGCTGGGCATGACCCCGAAGCAGTGGCGCTCAGGTGGTCGCGGCGAAATCATCCACTTCGCCATCGCCGAAAGTTCGCTGGGCAGCGTGCTGGTGGCCAGCAGTACAACCGGCGTGGTCGCGATCCTGCTCGGCGACGATCCGGAGACACTGCTGCAGTCGCTGCAGCAGCGCTTCCGCCAGGCCGAACTGGTCGGCGCCGACAGCGGCTATGAACAACTGGTGGCGCAGGTGGTGGGCCTGGTCGAGGACCCCACGCGTGGCACGACGCTGCCGTTGGATATCCGCGGCACCGCGTTCCAGCAGCGGGTCTGGCAGGCGCTGCAGCAGATTCCACGCGGGCAGACTGCCTCGTATGCGGATATTGCCGCGCGCATCGGCGCACCACGCTCGAGCCGCGCAGTGGCCAGGGCCTGTGCAAGCAATCCACTGGCAGTGGCCGTGCCCTGCCACCGCGTGGTGCGCCGCGATGGCGACCTGTCCGGCTACGCCTGGGGCGTCGCGCGCAAGCGCGAACTGCTGCGCCGGGAAAAGTCCTCGACTGCCTGACATGGGTGCCGACCCTGGTCGGCACGCCCTGTGGCAGCGCCGGGCCATGCCCGGCGAACACTCAGTCCAGCTTCACCACCAGCTTGCCGAAGTTGCGCCCCTTCAGCAGTCCTAAGAACGCTTCCGGCGCATTCTCCAGTCCGTCCACCACATCCTCACGGTACTGGATACGGCCCTCGCGCAGCCATTGCGGCATCTCGCGTTCGAAGTCCGGCCACAGGTGATTGAAGTCGTGCACGATGAATCCCCGCACGGTCAGGCGCTGGCGCAGGATCTGGCTGAACAGTGCCGGCAGCCGGTCCGGGCCGGGCTGCTCGACGCCGCGATCGTTGTAGGTGGCGATGGTGCCGCACACCGGAATGCGCGCGAAGTCGTTGAGCAGCGGCAGCACCGCATCCAGCACGTGCCCTCCCACATTCTCGAAGTACACATCGATGCCGGCAGGCACCGCGGCGCGCAGCTGCGCGGCGAAATCAACAGCGCGATGATCCAGTGCCACATCCACGCCCAGCGTCTGCAGATAGGCGCGCTTGGCTTCGCCACCGGCAATGGCGACCACGCGCGCGCCCTGCAGCTTCGCCAGCTGTGCGACGGTTGCGCCCACCGGCCCGGTTGCGGCGGCCACCACCAGCGTCTCACCCGGTTTCAACCGGGCGATTTCATGCAGGCTGGAATACGCAGTGAACCCCGGCATGCCATACACGCCCAGCGCCGTGCTCAACGGCAACCCGGCCGGATCGAGGCGACGCCCAAGTGCCTTGGCCGGCAGCACCGCGTGGGTCTGCCAGCCGCCAGGGGCCAGCACCAGCTCGCCTGCCGACACACCATCGGCCTTCGACTGCAGCACCTCCGCCACAGTCTGGCCTTCCATCACCGCACCCACCGCCACCGGCGCCGCATACGAAGGACCCTCGTCCATGCGTCCCCGCATGTACGGGTCCAGCGACAGGTAGCGATTGCGCAGCAGCACCTCTCCTTCCGCCAATGCCGGCAGTGCGGCCTGCTCCAGGCGGAAGTTCGCCGCGCTCGGTGCGCCCTGCGGACGCGAGGCCAGCACGATGCGGGACGTGGTCGGGGAATCGGACATGGCGGCGGTCTCTGCTGTGGCCAGCATCGGGAAAGGACTGCCGACACTACGCCGCATCGACCGCCCATGGCGGCCACGAAAACAGCGTTCCATTGCCCGGACCCGCGCGCGTCCGGCGCACCCCTTGTCCTTGCAGCTTTGGCGATCGCGGCGACCTGCTGAATTCCACCGCAGGCGATGATCGATTGGCCCGCCCCGCCCCACAACGGAGGATCAAGCACTTGCGAGCGCGCAGACGGCAATGTGAAGAAATCTTGGCAAAACCCTTGCCGAAGACAACCGACCTCCGTAATATACGCCTCCTTGGCAGCGACCTCGCTGCAACGAAACATGTGGCCGAGTAGCTCAGTTGGTAGAGCAGGGGATTGAAAATCCCCGTGTCGGCGGTTCGATTCCGTCTTCGGCCACCACCTTCGAAGGCCTGCAGAAATGCGGGTCTTTTTTTTCCGGAAGCCGCATCCATCGCGGTTGCCGCACAATTTGGCCGAGTAGCTCAGTTGGTAGAGCAGGGGATTGAAAATCCCCGTGTCGGCGGTTCGATTCCGTCTTCGGCCACCACCTTCAAAGACCTGCAGAAATGCGGGTCTTTTTTTTGCCTGAGGCTTGCCATCCGCGTGTGGCCTGGCTCCACTGCACCTGCTTGACGAAACATTTACACGCGGCACGCGTCGCCGCACCTACGCTCCAGACTCCTGCCTGGAGCCTGTCGATGCACCTGCGCCCCGCCCTGCTCGCCTGCCTGCTGCTGGCTGCCGCCCCGGTGCTCGCCGTCGAGCCGGTGCGCGCGGTCGATACCCTGGACATCGATCGCTACGCCGGCCAATGGCACGAGATCGCGCACCTGCCGGTCTCGTTCCAGAAGCAATGCGTCGGCGAGATCACCGCCAACTATGGACTGCGCCGCGACGGCCGGATCAGCGTCACCAATGCCTGCCGCAACGGCGAAGGCGAGCGCGTGGTTGCCGAAGGCGTGGCGCGCCCGGTACCCGGCCATCCCGGCCAGCTGCAGGTGCGCTTCGTGCCGGACTGGCTGAGCTGGGTACCGCTGGTCTGGGCCGATTACTGGGTGCTGGCGCTGGACCCGGACTACCAGTGGGCCCTGGTCGGCGAACCCGGCCGCAAATACCTGTGGATTCTCTCGCGCGTGCCGGAAATGGAGCGCGCACGGTTCGAACAGCTCAAAGCAACGGCCGAATCCATGGGCTACGACCTCGGCCCGCTGCGCCAGATGGCACCGTTGCGGGAATCGCCCGCCGAGTGAACCGCGGCGCGAGCCGCGCACCCGACGTGGACGATCCGGCGCCGCGCACGCCCGGCCGCCATCTTCACGCGCTACCCTCTGCGGCGGGTCGTCACCGGCGATCCAAACAACCATACGCCGTAGTATGCTTATCCCAACGCACCCCCTCCAGAGGACTTGCGCCCATGCTCCACCGTTTCCGTATCGCCTTGATCGTTCTGTGCACTCTCGCCCTTGTTGCCTGCAACAACGGTATCGTCAAGCGTGTTTCGGAACCGGCGGCCAGCCTGCAGCAACTGACCGTGCGCGCCGATGGCAACTGGACCGTGGCCCTGCGCCTGCAGAACTTCAGCTCGATGCCAATGACCTTCGATGACGTTTCGCTGGCGCTGACCGTTGGCGACAGCGACGCCGGTACCCTGCAGGCCAGGCCTGGCATTTCCATCGGCGGCACCTCGGCCGACGTCATCAATGTCGACCTTGTGCCCAGCTCGGCCGCGCGACTGATCGTGGCCGACGCGCTGGCCGGCAACCGCACCCTGGCCTACGGCCTGAAGGGAACGGTGGCCGCCACGCCGCAGGAAAAGAAGCAGCGCAGCTTCGACATCAGCAGCCGCAGCACCCTCAACCAGGCCCCCGGCCTGCCCGGCGTGCTGCGCTGAATCCCCGCTTCCGCCGCGGCGCCCGGCGCCGCTCCCCTGCCCCTGATCAAATCGAGACGTACCGATGAGCAGCTACACCGCCCCGCTTTCCGACCTCCGTTTCGCCCTGCACGACGTGCTCAAGGTCGAACCCCTGTTCGCCCGCCTGGGCTTCACCGATGCCACCGCCGACGTGGTCGATGCCGTGCTGGAAGAAGCCGGGCGCTTCAGCGCCACCGTGCTGGCCCCGCTCAACAGCGTCGGTGACGAGATCGGCTGCGTGCTCGACCAGGCCACCGGCGAGGTGACCACCCCGCCCGGCTTCAAGCAGGCCTACGACCAGTTCGTCGACGGCGGCTGGACCGGCCTGACCGCTTCGCCGGAACTGGGTGGCCAGGGCCTGCCGCACACCCTGGGCGTGCCGCTCAACGAAATGATCAACGCCGCCAACCTGGCATGGGGCAATTTCCCGCTGCTCTCGCACGGCGCCATCGAAGCGCTGAAGCAGCATGGCGAAGCCTGGCAGCACGAGGCCTTCCTCAAGCCGCTGATCGAAGGCCGCTGGACCGGCACCATGTGCCTGACCGAGCCGCACTGCGGCACCGACCTGGGCCTGCTCAAGACCAAGGCCGAACCGAACGCCGACGGCAGCTACGCCATCACCGGCACCAAGATCTTCATCACCGCCGGCGAGCACGACCTGACCGGCAACATCGTGCACCTGGTGCTGGCCAAGCTGCCCGACGCCCCTGCGGGCGCCAAGGGCATCTCGCTGTTCGTCACCCCCAAGTTCAAGGTCGACCGCGACGGCAACGTCGGCGAGCGCAACGCGCTGCGCTGCGGCTCGATCGAGCACAAGATGGGCATCAAGGGTTCGGTCACCTGCGTGATGAACTTCGATGGCGCGCAGGGCTATCTGGTCGGCCAGCCGCACAAGGGCCTGCAGGCAATGTTCACCATGATGAACACCGCACGCCTGGGCGTCGGCCTGCAGGGCATCGGCCTGTCCGAGCGCGCCTACCAGAACGCGCTGAAGTACAGCCGTGAGCGCCTGCAGTCGCGTGCACTCAGTGGCGCCAAGTTCCCGGACAAGCCGGCCGACCCGATCCTGGTCCACCCGGATGTGCGTCGCATGCTGCTGACGGTGAAGTCGCTGGTCGAAGGCAGCCGCCTGCTGGCCCTGCACGCGGCCACCCTGATCGACGTGGCCCACCACGCCGAGGACGCCGCCGAGCGCGAGCGCGCCGACACCCTGGTCAGCTTCCTCACGCCCATCTCGAAGGCCTGCCAGACCGAATGGGGCATCGAGAACACCTACAACGCCCTGCAGTGCTTCGGGGGCCACGGCTACATCCGCGAACACGGCATGGAACAGCTGGCCCGCGATGCGCGCATCACCACGCTGTATGAAGGCACCACCGGCATCCAGGCGCTGGACCTGATCGGGCGCAAGACCGCGTCCAGCCAGGGCGCCGGCCTGAAGCTGATGCTGGCCGAGATCGAAGCCTTCGCCAAGGAACATGAAGGCAACGAGGCGCTGGCCGAGTTCATCGGCCCGCTGCGCGCCAAGGCCGCCGAGTGGGGCGCACTGACGATGGACGTGCTGAAGCGCGCGGCCGCCAACCCGGACGAACTGGGTGCGGCCAGCTACGACTACCTGTTCTATTCGGGTTACGTGGTGCTGGCCTACTGGTGGGCCCGCAGCGTGGCCGCCGCCGATGCCAGCGCGCACGGCGCCGCCTTCGCCCAGGGCAAGCGCGAGACCGCTCGGTTCTACTTCGCCCGGGTGCTGCCGCGCACGCTCAGCCACGCCGCCGCGATCCAGGCCGGCGCCGCCCCGCTGATGGCGATGGATGACGAGCGCTTCGGCGCCTGAGCCCATCCCACCAGTAGATCCACGCCATGCGTGGATGAGGGGTCTGAGACATTTCCTGCGGAAATGGATCCGACCGCGACCTGGCGACCCTCGATCATCTCTCTGGAGAAAAGCCCCCTTTTGTTAAAGGGGGCGCGCCGACAGGCGCGGGGATTAGGAAGAATGCGCGGGCAACCCGGCGCGCCAACGGCGGGCTGGGTTGCTAAAGGGGGCGCGCCAACGGCGCGGGGATTAGGAGGAATGCGCGGACCTGAATTGTTGCGTTTTGGGTGTCGCCCAAGTGGCGATACCCAAAACGCAACAATTCAGGTATAAGCTGTTCTCCCGATGGAGACAGACACTACACGCTTGGGTCTGATCGAAGCCGGAGCTCCGATTTCTGCTCCGGGCGCCGAGGCATCGCCCAACGTCACCCCGCTGCATCGCCCCGGTTCGGTCCGGCTGCTCTCGCTGGATGCCCACGGACGCGTACTGGACTGGATCACCTGGCAGGATGCGGCCTGCCTCTACGCCCGTGAAGCCGTGGCCTGGACGCTGGGTGATCCCTGCCTGCACATCCACGGCGGCACCAACCGCTTCAGCGGCCTGCAGAGCGGCATGGACCTGCACCCGATCATCGCCGCCCGCGGCCACGCCCGCTCCCGCGCGATCGACCCCACGCCGAACCTGACCAACCCGGCCCTGTTCGCCCGCGATGCGCACCTGTGCATGTACTGCGGCCAGCAGTTCAACCGCCCCACCCTCACCCGCGACCACGTCATGCCGCTGTCCAAGGGCGGCCTGGACTGCTGGGAAAACGTGGTCACCGCCTGCTTCCACTGCAACTCGCGCAAGAGCGACCGCACCCCGCAGCAGGCGGGAATGCCGCTGCTGGCCGTGCCCTACCGGCCCAGCTGGATCGAGCACCTGATCCTGTCCAACCGCAACATCCTGGCCGACCAGATGGCCTTCCTGAAGGCGCAATTGCCGAAGCGATCGAAACTGAGCACCTGAACGGCCGAAAATGCAACCCTCACCGTCCTGTCACGGGCGGCGGCGTTTGCTTGCCCCACCCCCGTTTGAGGGCGAAAATGGGCGTTCAGAAAAAGTGCGAACACGATGATCGACTCTGCCCGCTATCCCCGCCTCGCGCGCATCCAGACACCGGATGACCTGCGCACGTTCGACGAATCCGAATTGACGGCGGTCGCCGACGAGCTGCGTGCCTACCTGATCGAATCGGTCGGCAAGAGCGGCGGCCATTTCGCTGCCGGCCTGGGCGTGATCGAACTCACCGTGGCCCTGCACTACCTGTACCAGACGCCGCAGGACCAGCTGGTCTGGGACGTCGGTCACCAGACCTACCCGCACAAGATCCTCACCGGGCGCCGCGACGAGATCCACACCGTGAAGCAGAAGGACGGCGTCGCGCCGTTCCCGAAGCGCGAAGAGAGCGAGTACGACACCTTCGGCGTCGGCCACTCCTCGACCTCGATCTCGGCCGCGCTCGGCATGGCCATCGCCCGCCAGTCCGAAGGCGACGACCGCAAGGTGGTCGCGGTGATCGGTGACGGCGCGATGACCGCCGGCATGGCCTTCGAGGCGCTGATGCACGCTGGCGGCATGGAACCGGAGCCGAACCTGCTGGTGATCCTCAACGACAACAACATGTCGATCTCCGAGGCGGTCGGCGGCCTGACCAAGATGCTCGGCCGTGCCACCGGCAGCCGCACGCTCAACGCACTGCGCGAAGGCGGCAAGAAGATCCTCGGCGACAAGAAGAACAACCCGGCCCGCTTCGTGAAGCGCTGGGAAGAACACTGGAAAGGCATGTTCGTGCCGTCCACCATGTTCGAGGAAATGGGCTTCCACTACACCGGCCCGATCGATGGCCACGACATGCCGGCGCTGCTGTCCACGCTGAAGACGCTGCGCGCCTCCAAGGGCCCGAAGCTGCTGCACGTGATGACCACCAAGGGCAAGGGCTACGAGCCGGCCGAGGGCGACCAGATCGGTTACCACGCGGTCGGCCCGTTCGATCCGGACAAGGGCCTGGTGGCCAAGTCCGGCGCCAGGAAGCCAACCTATACCGATGTGTTCAGCGACTGGCTGTGCGACGCCGCCGCCGCCGAACCGCGCCTGTTCGGCATCACCCCGGCGATGCGCGAAGGCTCGGGCCTGGTGCGCTTCAGCAAGGAATACCCGCAGCGCTATTTCGACGTGGCCATCGCCGAACAGCACGCGGTCACCCTCGCCGCCGGCATGGCCACCCAGGGCGGCAAGCCGGTGGTGGCGATCTATTCGACCTTCCTGCAGCGCGCGTACGACCAGCTGGTGCATGACGTAGCGATCCAGGATCTGGATGTGCTGTTCGCGATCGACCGCGCCGGCGTGGTCGGCCCGGATGGCGCGACCCATGCCGGCAACCTCGACCTGAGCTTCCTGCGCTGCGTGCCGAACCTGGTGGTGATGGCGCCGTCCAACGAAGCCGAATGCCGGCAGATGCTCAGCACCGGCCTGCAGCATCCGGGCCCGGCCGCGGTGCGCTATCCGCGCGGTACCGGCACCGGCGTTGCCGCCGGTACCGACCTGTCCACGCTGCCGATCGGCAAGGGCGAGCTGCGCCTGCAGGGCAGCCGTATCGCCCTGCTCGCCTTCGGCAGCACCGTGTCCGCCGCCGAACAGGTCGGCCGCGAGCTGGGCCTTAGCGTGGTCAACATGCGCTTCATCAAGCCGCTGGACCGGGAACTGGTGCTGGCCATGGCCGCCGGGCACGAAGGCCTGGTCACGATCGAGGACAACGTGGTGGCCGGCGGCGCCGGTTCCGGCGTTGGCGAGCTGCTCAATGCCGAAGGCGTACTGCGCCCGATCCTGCACCTGGGCCTGCCCGACAGCTACCAGCACCACGCCAGCCGCGAGGACCTGCTGGCCGAAGCCGGCATCGACGCGGCGGGCATCCGCGCCGCAGTGCTGAAGCGCTGGCCGCAGCTGGCCGTGGGCAGCCCGCCGCTCAGCGCGGCAGGCTGAGGCCGCTGCAGGCCCGGTGGATCCACGCATGGCGTGGATCTACAAGGGAATGGAGGCCGATCCACGCCCTGCGTGGATGACGCACCGGCAAAATGATCTGGCGCGCCCCGCGCTCAGCCGTAGCTGACCGCTTCCACGAAAGCGCCACTGGCCTCCACGCGCACGGCAGCCCGCTGCCCGGTGTCGACGAAGTGCAGGCGTGCGAGGGTTTCAGCAAAATCGAAGGCGCGGGCACCGTCGCGGAAATCGATCGGCTCCGGCCGATCCGGGTGCAGCACGCGCCACTGGCGCTGCTCGCATTGCAGGCGGATCAACATGCGGCTCACTCCTTGAGACAGCGTATCGACGGGGGCGGGACGGGCGTGCCGATTGCGGCGAGCCTTGTCGCGACGAATCAGGAGCACGCGGAGGTGCCCCTGATCGCAGACGATACGACGTTCAAAATGTGAGCTGTATCAGATTATTCTGATTTTCGAGAGGAACGCTCAATTCACCTGGAACTGGGCGCGGCAGCCGTCGCTCACCCAGATGCCGCGGCGATCCCACCCCCAGGTCTGGCCTTCAATGCACGCGCTGCGCGAATCCTGGCGAACCAGGCGCACGCCACGACGGATACGCGCATCGCAGTATTCCTGGCGATGCCCATTGGAGTGGCAGGCGATCACCTCACCGCCGCCCCAACCATTGCCATTGTTGCCCCAGCCGTTGCCTCGGCCGCCGCCCCAGCCGCCCCGCCGGTACTCGCCGACAAACTCCGCACGGCAGCCCTGGGTGACCCATACACCATTGCGCGATTGGCCCCAGGTCTCGCCTTCCACGCAGGGCGATCCGGACAGCTGGCGGATCATCCGCGCCCGGCCCTCCAGGCGGCACTCGTTGCTGCGGTTCTTGATCGATTCGCAGCGCACGATGCCGCCGCCCTCGCGGCCGCCATAGCGGTCATCGTCATAGCCGTAGCCATAGCTCTGCGCCTGGGCGCCGCCTGCGGCCGCCAGCATTGGCAGCAGGGTGCAGGCCAGGGTGCGCCAGCTGAGTGCCTTGCCCATCGAGATCTCCAGATGAATACGATGGCGCAAGCATCCGGGATTCGCGGCGCGCCGCACAGTGGGAAACGTAACGGCAGTTTTTCCCCCATTCAAACAACCCAACCGGACCTGACTGGACAGACGTGGCCTCATGGACCGCCGTTCTCGGCCCCGCTGCCCATGCCACCGGCATTGCCCAGCCGTTCCTCGAACGCATAGGCGAACAGTTCGGCGTCATTGCTGATGCCCAGTTTCCTCATCGCGGAAATGCGTTGCCGGCTGATGGTACTGACCGTGCGCCGCAACTGCGCGGCGATCTCGGTGATCGAAGGCCCTGACACATACAGCCGCAGGACTTCCAGTTCCTTCGGTGACAGCACCGACAGCGATCGCTCGCGCCCGGCATCCTGCAGGCAGTGCGCCAATTCGGGGTCCAGATAGATCCCACCGCTCAACACGGTATCGACCGCCCTGCGGATGCCATCCACGCCACTGCCCTTGCACACCAGCCCACGCACTCCGGTGCGCATGGCCATGTTCAAGGTGGTGGCATTGGTAACCATGGTGGCCAGGATCACCGGCACCTTGGGGTAATTGCGACGCAATGCCTGCAGCATCGCCTGGCCGTCCGAGCGGCCGCCATCGGGCATCGAAAAATCAGTCACCACCAGATCAACCGGCTCTTCGGCCAACACCGCCAGCAGGCTTTCCGCGCATCGCGCTTCGGCCACCACGCGGTGGCGCCCACCGGCCTCGATCACGATGCGCGTGCCAAGCAGGACCAGTGGATGATCATCCGCAATGGCAATTCGAGTGAGCATGCTGATTACCCGTCAATAGTCACGCCGCAGTGCGCAGCGAAGACGCTAGTAATCATTCCAGGCTACGTCAACTTAACAATCACTCACTGCAATTGATGTCATCGCAGCAGCATCAACCGGCCAATTCCATTAGTTGCAGCCAGCTGCATAAACACGGACGGCACTGCAATTTTCCCAATAGTTTCATTCCAGAAAACCGGGAGCGCCGCTTACATAGTCACCTCCGATCACTCGCTGCACTGGACACCCCATGGTCCGTTTCCGTCGTCGACCTTTTGAGGATCTGCAAGAGCCCTTTGCAGCAGAACCGCTGGCGCCGGCAGCCCTGCCCACCGCCGCGCTGCCGTTCGTACAGCAGTTGCGCCTGCACCTGGCAAGCGACGGCGCGCTGCAACGACGCCCGGCCCATGCCGCGATCATCCATGACGGCGCCACCGTGTGCTGGCTGGATGCCAGGAACGACCGGATGATGACCACTGCACCCGCGCCGATCACGCTGACGCTGCTGCAGAAGCTGCTGGGCGATGCGGACCCTGCGCTCAACCTGGTGCCGGTGACGCAGGATGTGTTCGTGCAGCGTGCGACGGTGTCCAGCAACATTCCACTGCGCCTGACGCTGTGGAACATCGCCCTGGCCACTGCCGGGCAAGGTGCGCCGATGTCGCCCCTGCACGACGGAACCAAGCTGCGCCTTCGGCGCTGGCCGGACTTCCGCATCCTGGCCCATCGTCCCGATCACTTCCGGCTGTGTGCGCTGCTAATCAAGCAGGGCGCATCCGTGCAGGCGTGCTGCGCCATCCTCGACCTGCCGCGCCGAAGCGTGCAGTCGTTCTTCAACGCGGCCTTCCTCACCGCCTACGCCTTTCCCGTCGTGGGCGAGGACGCGCCCGTGCGCCCCTCGCCCACCGACGGCCTCGTCAATCTGTGGCGACAACTTCGCATCCGCTGGAGTGCAGACCGTGCGTGAGCACAAGATCGTAGTGATGGGCCCCCTCGGCGCGGGCAAGTCCACCCTGGTGCAGACCCTGACCCGGGGCAAGGCCGTGGTGACCGAGGCCCGCAATACCGACCCCGCCGTGGGCAAGCAGTACACCACCGTGGCCATGGACTATGGCGACATCGACCTGCCCGGCGGAGACCGCCTGCGCCTGTATGGATCGCCCGGCCAGGAGCGCTTTTCATACATCTGGCCGATCCTGCTGGCCGGTGCCGAAGGTGCGATCGTCCTGATCGATGGCAGCGCCGACGTGGACAGCACGCTGGCCGGGCAGCATCTGAGAGCCATCGCAGACAGCGCACCGGGCCTGCCGGTGGTCATCGGCTTCACCCGATGCGGCAGTACCGATGATCCGGTACAGCCGCACTGGCAGGACTGGTTGCAGGACCATGCACCGCACCTGCCGGCGCTGCCACTGGACCCACGCGACATGGCACAGGCCATCACCGCGATGGATCTGCTGATGAGCCAGATCGAATGCAACGCCATGGCGGTCACCCATGCATGACGCTGGCCGCATTTCACCACTGGACGCGCTGGTACGCGACGTCACCGGCATCCAGGCCCTCGTCGTTGCCAGCACCGATGGTTTCGCACTGGCCCAGGCCGGCCCGCAGGGCCATGTCGCCGATCGCCTGGCCGCGATGACCAGCTCGATGCTCGGCCTGGCCAGTGCATTGGGCCGCGAACTGCACTTCGGTGAGCTCGACACGCTGATCCTCGACGCCGCCGACGGCAAGGTGCTGATGCTCGCCATTCCCGGAACGCAACCGCGCCTGCTGATGACCGCCTGCGACCACCGCTGTGTCATCGGCAACGTGCTCTGGCATGCCAAGCAGTGCGTGCGCGCCCTGGCCGACAGTCTGAACTGATGCATGCCTTTCTCACTGCTCAGACGGCTGTTCACCCCCTCACACCCGCAACGGACCACTGAAATGAATATCGCCATCAACAAATGCCTGGACACGCTCATGCAGATCAACGGCGCGCAAGCCGTTGCCCTGGTCGACTACGAAAGCGGCATGCTGCTGGGTGAAGCCGGCTCGGGCGTGGACATGGAACTGGCGGCCGCAGGAAACACCGAAGTGCTGCGCGCCAAAATGAAGACCGCCGAAGCACTGAACCTCAACGACAACATCGAAGACGTGCTGATCACGCTGGGACGTGCGTACCACGTGCTGCGCCCGGTGTCGGCCAAGAAGGGACTGTTCTTCTATGTGGTACTGGACCGGCAGAAGGCCAACCTGGCCCTCGCACGGCGCATGGTGCTGGACGTGGAGAGTTCGCTGGCGCTGTAGCACGCAGCAACGACAGACAGGGGATGGAAACGCCGGGGCTGCTCTGGGGAGAGCGGCCCCGGCCTGCGAGTGCGCTCTGCACACCCCACCTACCATCGGGAATCCCTGCATGCCAGCTGGATCGTCAGTGCGCCCAGCGCGCGACGTGTCATCACGCTACCCGCCTTGGGCCGCGACGGGCATTACCGTCGCGCTGGTCGCCGTCTACGCGATTCTGTTGCTTGCCCCCGCCGTGGACGGCCGTGCCAGCCGCGTGCGCCTGCGCGATGCGGCCAACGCGCTGGGCAGTGCCATCACCACCGTCGAAGCCAGTTACGCCGCGGGCGATCTCACCTTGACCGACCAGCACCTGGGCTTGCCTGCCAGTGCCGCGTACTGCAGCCATCTGCGTGCCTCGCTGCCGGATACAGGACATGCCGTGCTGTCCTGCGAGCTGCGCGAAACGGCCGCCCTGCGCGGCAGCGTCAGGTGGTCGCGTACCGCTTCCGGGCAGTGGCGGTGCCATGCGCGCATTCCCGGCGTGCGTCCATTTCCGCTGCAATGCCCTGCGGAATGAAAGCGCGGCGTCTGATTATTTGTAAAAAGCAGTTCCAGGCACTTGATCCATTCCATTTTACGAATTGTGGAATATCCCCATCGCGGCATGCGTGATTTTCTAGGGCTGCGCCACGAAGCATCTTTTCGCGGCCATGACCAATGAATCACCCACGTCACAGAGGATTATCATGAATACCGCATTCGGCCCAGGCCCGCGCGCAGGCACACGCGCCTCCCGGCAACAGGGTTTCTCCCTTATTGAACTCATGGTGGTGGTGGCGATCATCGGCATCCTGGCGATGATCGCGCTGCCGCAGTACCAGAAATTCTCGACCAAGTCGAAAGTCGCTGCGGCACTGGCCGAGCTGGCAAGCGGCAAGATTGGCGTTGAAGCGCTGCTGGCTGAAGGTTCAGATCTGAAGAATGTGGACGCAGCGGCACTGGGAATGCCAGGAACCTCCACCAAGAGGTGCTCAAGCTTCGATGTCAGTGTGAACGACACCGGCGAGAGCAATCTCACCTGCAATCTGACGGACGATGCCAATTACGGCACGGGCCAGACGTTGAGCCTGGAGCGAGACCACGAAGGTCGCTGGACATGCTCAAGTTCGATCTATGAGCAGACGGTTTTGCCGGAAGCCTGCAAGGCCTAGACCTTTTGACGCAGGAGCAGGGGCAGCGCATAAGCGAATTGCGGCCCCTGCTTCTTCGCACGCCCGCGAATGACAGGAATCCATCATGGCGACCACCCCCGAATGCCGCAGCACATCGCCCGGCTCAACTCAACGCGGATTTTCACTCATCGAACTGATGGTTGTAGTGGCCATCATTGGCATCCTTGCCATGATCGCATTGCCGCAGTACCAGAAGTTCGCGACCAAGGCGAAATTCACTGCTGCCCTGGCAGAGATTACACCGGGCAAGGCAGGCTTCGAAGTCCTTCTCACAGAGGGGGGCGTCTCGCCAGGCATCCATTACTCAGATATTGGCATCCGCCTTTACACCAAACGTTGCGCCAGAATAGATATCAACCTGGACCCGTCCGATTACTCCCGTGCAGAGATCAGTTGCGCGCTGATGTATGGCGACCAGGACTCGGAAAGGCTGTCACTCAATCGTGATAGCGATGGCGCGTGGAGCTGCACCAGCAACGTCGCCGACAAGAGCCTGCTGCCCAACGAATGCAAAACCTGATCATGGCGCCGCGCCATCCAGGTTTGGCGCGGCTTCAATCGCTGGAATTCGACACGCATGTGATCAAGACCCGCCACAGACAGGCCCACCACATCCTTGCAGCCACCGGGCTGGGATTATCCAGCCACGGACCTCCTCGACCGTATGGATATATTCAACAAGCGGTTCGCAGAGCGCTCTCCAAGCGCCAAGATGCCCGCGCTTCGAACAGTCAATGAAGTTCCGCTTGCTTCAGGCAACGGCATCCGTAATGGATTTGCGTTGCCAGACCCCACCCTCGTCATCGCCGATCCCAACCCCTGGGTGCGTCGTGAACTGGTGCGCAGCGTCCAGCCCCATCTGGATGGCAAGGCGCTGAGCGAAGCCCGCTCGCCTGCCGAGGTTCTGATGCAGATCGCCAACCCGCACTGCAAGGTGCTGGTCATCGATCCATGCATGCCCACCGTAGGCCAGACCGATGGCATGCCGCTGCTGCGCCAGATCTGCTGCCTGCGCAGGGACCTGCTCATCTTGGTCCTGGCCCAGCAACCCCTGCGCCTGCTGCAGGATCGCGCCCTGCCGGCCCAGGTCGGGCACGTCTATGCGAAGACGGTCAACCCATTGTGGCTGTGCCGTTTCATCAGCCAGGCACTGCGCGATGAATCGACTGGCGTTACGCCACTCGCGCAGGATGCAGCCCGCTGACCGGCGCGGCGGCGGCGGGCAGCGCCTCGAAACGCACGGCTTCCACGCTGTTGCCCAGCGCCTCCACGCGCACCGTGCTGCCCTGGCCGGTGCGTCGGTGGTGGGCGCTTGCCCGGCCAACCGCGGCATCGAAAGCGGCGGCGCCGCTGCTGAAGGCTTCGGCCACGCCTGCGGCGGGGTCGAGCAGGGACCACTGTGCGGCACTGCACTTGACGGTGATGACCATGGGAGGCTCCTTGTGGGGAAACGGCGCAGGGGGCGCATGACCCTCTACTGATGACGTCACCGTAGCCAGCCCATCAGCGCGGTCCTATCAGATAAGTACGAAAAACCCTCGCCCGGGTGTCAGAACTCCACGCTCATCACATCCCTGAGCCTGTTTAGCCTGTTCATTCCGTGATCCTTGTCACGGAGTCGGTTCAGCTTCACACTATCGTCACTAACAGGGGCCCCTTCCACATGCGCACCTTCTTCTCGCAGCAGCGCGGGACGCTGCTCAAGTTCTATTTCGTGGCCAGCTATCTGGTACTGATCGAAGAACTGATCCGCGCCGCCATGCATTGAGCGCTTGCTGGCAGCACGGCGCCAGCAGAAACTGTTGCTCCAAGGTATGGAGTTCGCCCGATGAAAGCGCTTCTTCTGATTCCAGCGCTGCTGGTCCTGTCCGCGTGCGCCAACCAGCATCAGGCGGCCGCCAGCGCCGATGCCGCAGCCAGCTCGCCGGCCACGCCAAGGGTCGGCGCTGACCGCGACGCCCATGGCTGCATCGGCTCGGCCGGCTACCAGTGGTGCGAACACAGCCAGCGCTGCGAGCGGCCGTGGGAACTGGCGCAGGCCCAGGGGTTGGCCAATAGCGCCGAAGCGATCGATGCCTACTGCGCGAAGCCGGCCAGTCCGGCGCGCAAGTGAGCCGCGCGCGCCATGGCTGAGCTCAGTCCGCTGCCCGCCCTCGCACCCGGCCGCTACCGCCATTTCAAGGGCGGCGAGTACCAAGTGATCGGCATCGTCCGCAGCAGCGAAACGCTGGAGCCGCTGGTGCTGTACCGCGCGCTCTATGGCGAAGGTGGGCTGTGGGTGCGCCCCTACCCGATGTTCGTCGAGCAGGTTCCCGGCGAACACGGCCCGCAGCCGCGCTTCGCGCGTATCGGCGATTGAATCCCCATTGCCGGCCACGGCCGGCAGTGGCTGCCCGGCACCGGGCCTGCGTTACAATCGTACCGTCCAGTCGGTTTCTTCCCGCCATGTCCGCATCTTCCTCCCGCTCGCGCCGCAAGGCGCCCGACAGCGTGCGCCAGTCGCTGCTGCAGGCCACCATCGACGTGATCGCACGGCAGGGACTGGCCGCAGTGACCGTGCAGGACATCGCACAGGCAGCTGGCGTCAGCAAGGGCGCGCTGTTCCATCACTTCGCCAGCAAGCAGGCGCTGGTCGATGCCGCCATCGCCACGCTCATCGCCGAATTCGAAGCGCAGGTACATGGCCTGATGGCAGGCAGTGCGCAGTACGGCTGCTTCAGCCGCGCCTATGTGCGCGCCAACTTCGACCACCTGCTGCAGCAGGAACGGGTGAACGATATCGGGCTGACCCTGGGCAACATGCTTGAACCTGCGCTGCTTGCGCAGTGGGGCGCCTGGCTGCGGCGCATGCTGGCCGAGTTCCCGGAGGAAGCCGCCAATCCCCGCCTGTATGCGGCGCGCTGTGTTGCCGACGGCTACTGGGCCACCGCCTACGGCCGGCCGCTGGACGAGGAAGAACGCGTCAATGCACTGGCCATGGCCGAGCAGGCCCTGAAGCTGTGCGACCCCCTGTAGGCCGGAGCCCGCGATGAATCCCTACGTCTACCTCGCCGCCGCGATCGTGCTGGAAGTGATCGCCACGTCGCTGCTCAAGGCCTCCGACGGCATGAGCCGGCTGCTGCCCACGCTGGGTGCGCTGGTCGGCTATGGGCTGTGCTTCTACCTGCTGTCAGTGACCATGAAGTCGATACCCACCGGCATCGCCTACGCCATCTGGTCCGGCATCGGCATCGTGCTGATCTCGGTGATCGGACTGGTGGTGTTCAAGCAGCGCTTGGATGCGCCGGCACTGATCGGCATCGGGCTGATCTGCGCCGGCGTGCTGGTGATCAACCTGTTCTCGCGCAGCAGCGCACACTGAGCACGCTGCCGCGCGGCACGCGCTAGCTGACCTTCTTGGCCACGGTCATGCCCAGCAGGAACAGCACCACGGCAATGATGATGCCGGCCCAGAACAGGAACTTGGCGATGCCGACCGCCGCGCCGGCAATGCCGCCGAAGCCGAGCACGCCTGCGATGACGCCGATGATGGCGAAGATGATGGCCCACTTGATCATGTCAAACCTTTCCCCGCGGGGACTGCGTACTGGATGATCAGGCTAGGCCGTGGCCGATGCGGCACTCGTGAACAGGCCGCGTGCGCGGCGTGAATCAGCGCGGGCGGAAACGCAGCAGGGCCACCGCGAACGCCAGGAACACGCTGCCCACCAGCCGCTCGAACCAGCGCCGTGCAAACGGCTTTGCCAGCCAGCGGCGCAGGCCATGGCCGCCGGCTGCATACATCACGTACCAGAACAGCTCGCAGCCGGCGAAGGTAGCCACCAGCACGCTGTACTGCAGTGCCTGGCCGCGCGAAGGGTCGACGAACTGTGGCAGGAACGCCGTCGCGAACAGCAGCAGCTTGGGATTGCTCAGGCCGACCAGAAGTCCCCCGCGGAACACTGCCCATGCGCCGAGTGCCGGCGCGACCGCCAGCCCTGCATCCACGGTCACCGGCGGCGCCGGGCGGCCGCTGTCACGCCATGCCTTCAGCCCCAGCCAGGCCAGGTAGGCCACGCCCAGGTAACGCAGCCCTTCGAACAGCATCGGCGAGGAATGCAGCAGCGCGCTCAGGCCCGCCGCAGACGCGGCCAGCACCAGCAGCATCGCCAGCAGGCAGCCCGCCATTGCCGGCACGCTGCCACGGAAACCAAGCCCGACGCTGCGGCCCAGGATATGCATCATGTTCGGCCCCGGGGTGCCACACAGCACGAACACAGTGGCCAGGAACCACCACCAGGTATGCAGGGCCATCGCGCACATCCACTCCAGAAGACCGCACCAGCATAGGGCGTGCCCGCAGCGCACGGAACATACAGCGCACCGTGGATGCAGTGGTTACAGATTTCCTGGATCGGCAGCCGCGCGCCTTCTGTGCTGCAATGGAGGCCCCTGGCATGGAGCGGTGCATGAAGACCCTTGGCCTGATCGGCGGCATGAGCTGGGAGAGCTCGGCGCAGTACTACCGGCTCATCAACGAGGAGATCCGTGATCGCCTGGGCGGCGCCCACTCGGCACAACTGCTGCTGTGGTCGGTGGATTTCGCCGGCATCAAGCAGCTGCAGCACGACGGCGACTGGGATGCGCTGGGCGACCACATGGCCGATGCCGCACGGCGCCTGCAGGCCGGCGGCGCCGATCTGCTGCTGATCTGCACCAACACCATGCACAAGCTCACTGACCGCATCGAAGCGGCCTGTCCTCTGCCGCTGCTGCATATCGCCGACCCGACCGCGAACGCGATCGTGCAGGCGGGTGCGCGCAGGGTGGGCCTGCTCGGCACCGCCTTCACCATGGAGCAGGACTTCTACCGTGGGCGGCTGCAGGAGCACTTCGGCCTGGAGGTGCTGGTGCCCGATGCCGAAGATCGTCGCAGCGTGCACGACATCATCTACCAGGAACTGATCGCCGGCGTGGTCAGCGAGCAGTCACGGCAGGTCTATGCCGCGGTCATCGCGCGCCTGGTCGCGCGCGGCGCGGAAGCGATCATCCTCGGCTGTACCGAGATCATGCTGCTGGTGCGACCGGAGGACAGCGCCGTGCCGTTGTTCGATACCACCACCCTGCATGCGCGGGCCGCGGTGGACGCGGCACTGGCCTGACCCCACCTGCAATGCGGCGCGGAATCAGTCCGCGCCCTGCACTTCCAGCGCGGTGATCAACCAGTCGACCACCGCCTGCGAATCGCACAGGAAGAAGATGGCATCGCCGGAGCGCGCTTCGGTGAGCAGGCGATACACCGTGATCGCCACCGCCGACTGGTTGGCGATGAACACTTCCGGGCTGCGCGGCCCTTCGCTGTGCCCGGCCACGGCATGCAACGCCTTGCGCGCAGCCACGGTCGTGGCCGGGTCCGCGCTGCGGGTCAGTTCCGGCCCGCGCAGGCCCCACGCAATGAACACATGCTTGCCCTTGAACGTGGTGTCCAGGACCTGCACCTCGGCGCCGGTGTCGGCCGAGCGATGAATGACAGTACTGCTGATCAACGCAACCCCCTGTGGTCGTCGTGGTCCGCGCATCCTCCCCCACAGGCCGCCCGCACACCAGTGACGGCAGCCGCAGGCTGCGCCGACAGGCGTGGAAGACATGTAAGAAGGTGTAAACCGATGCGATCGGATGTGCAGCGATGATACGGGATGTAAGCCTCTGCATGGGCCCGCGCGTACTAGTAAACCCCCACTGAGCCCGTTCCGGAACGGTGCGTTCCGGCGGCCCGGGGCTGGGTCATTCTTGCCGCCCGATCCCCCACCCGAGGCCCCTGATGACCCACCGCCTGCTGTTGCCGATCACCGCCGCCGCGCTTGTCCTGCTGCTGGCTGCCACCACCGTGGCCGCCCAGGATTACGACACGGATCACATTCCAGTGCTGCGCTGCGAATCGCAGTTCAACAAGACCCAGCAGTGCGCCACCGAAGGCCCGATGCGGTTGGCCCGGCAGCTGTCGGTTACCCGCTGCGTGGAGAACCAGAACTGGGGCCAGCGCCGCCGCATGCTCTGGGTCACTGACGGCTGCCGCGCCGAGTTCGTCGCCGACGAGTACGGTCGCTGGCCCCGGCGCGGTCGCGATCGCGATCGCGACGACGAGGGCGAACGCCTGGTCTGCGAGTCGTACGAGAAGAAGGACAAGGAATGCCGCATCCGCGTGCGCCACGAAGTGCGCCTGGTCAAGCAGAAGTCGGTGACGGCCTGTGTCGAGGATCGCAACTGGGGCTGGGACCGCCGCGGCATCTGGGTCAGCGACGGCTGCCGTGCCGAGTTCCGGGTCTATTGACTGCCGAGCACGTGCTGGCTGCGGCGGATCAGTGATCGCAACCGGCGTGACCGATAGACTGCATGCAACCGCCCGAGGAACGATTGATGACATCGCCGGATCCCGCCACGACGACGCTGCAGATCCGCGACGCCCGCCCCGCCGATGCCGCCGCGCTGGTCGCGCTGGACAGCGTGGCGGCACATGATCCGCGACGGGCGACGCAGATCGACCGGTGGCTGGCGCAGGGCCATGTGCACGTGGCCGAGCAGGATCGCGTGGCTGTCGGCTACCTGGTCATCCATCACCACTTCTTCGGCGAAGCCTTCATTGAAATGCTGATGGTGGGCCCGGCACGGCGCGGCCAGGGCATTGGTGCCGCCCTGCTTCGCCACGCCATTGCGCGACGCGGCGGCGGCAAGCTGTTCACCTCCACCAACAGCTCCAACAGCAGCATGCAGCGCCTGCTTGCTGCGTCGGGCTTCGTCGACAGCGGCATCGTGCACGGATTGGACGAGGGCGATGCGGAACGGATCTACCGCTTCGCGGGTGATTGATCGCGTTTCGCCACGCGCACAAAAAAGCCCACGCATCGCTGCGCGGGCTTCTTGATCCATCACAGTGGTCGGGACGGCCGGATTCGAACCGACGACCCTCTGCCCCCCAGGCAGATGCGCTACCAGGCTGCGCTACGCCCCGACTGATGCTGCGATGTTCCCGCCAGTGCGGCGGGCCGTGAAGTATAGCGGATTACGAAGGAAATGGGATCAGCGGCGCAGCAACTGCAGCACTTCTTCCAGCTCCATGCGCACCTGCTTGATGATCTGGTTGCTCAGCGCCGATTCCTCGCGGGCATCAGGGCCGTCCAGGCGCAGGCGTGCACCACCGATGGTGTAGCCCTGTTCGTACAGCAGGCTGCGGATCTGCCGCACCATCAGCACGTCGTGGCGCTGGTAGTAGCGGCGGTTGCCTCGGCGCTTGGCCGGCTCAAGGCTGGGAAACTCGGTTTCCCAGTAGCGCAGGACGTGCGGCTTGACGTCGCACAGCTCGCTGACTTCACCGATGGTGAAGTAGCGCTTGGCCGGGATCGGCGGTAGTTCGCGGTTACTGCCCGGATCCAGCATAAGCTTCCACCCTCTCCTTGAGCTTCTGGCCCGGACGGAAGGTGACCACCGTACGGGCGGAAATCGGAATTTCCTCGCCGGTCTTGGGGTTGCGACCCGGGCGCTGGTTCTTGCGCCGCAGATCGAAATTACCGAAGCCCGACAGCTTCACCTGACGTCCCTGTTCCAATGCTTCACGCAGCACATCGAAAAACGCGTCGACGAATTCCTTGGCTTCCCGCTTGTTCAGACCGACTTCGTCGAACAGCTTTTCCGCCATCTCCGCCTTGGTCAATGCCATTGCCTGCTACCCCCGAGTGCTGCCCGCTCAGCCGCGGATCCGGGCGTGGTGTTCACGCTCGATGGCAGTGACCGCCTCGGCCACCACCGCATCCACGTCGCGGTCCGTCAGAGTGCGCGACTTGTCCTGCAAAATCAAGCCCATAGCGAGACTCTTGAATCCCGGCTCGACGCCCTGGCCGACATAGCGGTCGAACAGGTTCAGGTCGCGCAGCAGCGGCCCGGCGGCCTGGCGGACGGTGGCGGCCAGATCGGCCCAGGCCACCTGTTCAGGCACCAGGAACGCCAGGTCGCGGCGCACCGCCGGGTAGCGCGACAGCTCGCCGGCACGCGGCAGGCGGCGGGCGGTCAGCGGCTCCAGGTCCAGCTCGAAGGCATAGACATCGGCCTCGATCTCCATCGCCTTGGCCAGGCGCGGGTGGATCTGGCCGATCCAGCCGATCGCCACGCCATCGCGCAGCACCTCGGCCGAACGCACCGGGTGGCCGTAGGCACGGGCCGACGGGCGGAACTCCAGCTGCGCGCCACTGGCGGCGGCCAGCGACTCCAGGTCGCCCTTCAGGTCATGGAAATCGACCTTGCGGCTCGGCAGGCCCCACTGCACCGCCTGCGCATCGCCACAGACCGCCGCGGCCACGCGCGGGGTTTCGAGCGGTGCCGGCCGGCTTTCGCCGGGCGACGCGTCGCCGGCCTGCTGGGCGAACACCCGCCCCAGCTCGAACAGGCGCACCCGACCCAGCTGACGGGCGGCATTGCGGCCGAGCGTGGCGACCAGGCCCGGCAGCAGCGAAGGGCGCATCACCGCCAGTTCGGCCGACAGCGGGTTGGCCAGCGGCACCAGGCCGTCGCGCAGCTGCCACTGGGTCAGCAGCGCGTCGTCGACGAAGGCGAAATTGACGGTTTCCTGCTGGTCACGGGCGATCAGCTGGCGACGCACGCTCAGCGCATCCAGCTGGGTCTCGCTCGGCATCGCCACGCGCGAGGCACCGCCCGGCAGCGTGGTCGGGATCTGCTCGTAGCCGTGGATGCGGGCCAGCTCCTCGATCAGGTCTTCCTCGATGGCGATGTCGAAGCGGCGGCTCGGCGCGGCGACCTGCCAGCCCTCGGCCGTCGCGCTCACGTCCATCCCCAGCGCGCGCAGGATGCGCTCGACTTCAGCGTCTTCGATGGTGATGCCGAGCACGCGGGTGATGCGCGCGCGGCGCAGCACGATGGTTGCCGGCTGCGGCAGATCGGCCTCACGCACGGCCTCGGTGACCGGTGCCGGGGTGCCGCCGGCCAGGTCCAGCACCAGGCGGGTGGCGTATTCGATGGCGGTGCGCGGCAGTGCCGGATCGACGCCGCGCTCGAAGCGGTGGCCGGCATCGGTGTGCAGGCCCAGCTTGCGGCCACGGCCCATGATCGCGGCCGGCGCGAAGTGCGCGGCCTCCAGGAACACGGCGGTGGTGGCGTCGGTGACGCGGGTGTCGAAGCCGCCCATCAGGCCGGCCAGGCCGACCGCGCGGTCAGCGTCGGTCACCACCAGGAAGCTGTCGTCCAGCGCCGCATCGCGGCCGTCCAGCAGCTTCAGCGTCTCGCCGGTACGCGAACGGCGCACGGCGATGCTGCCCTGCAGGGTGCCGAGGTCGTAGGCATGCATCGGCTGGCCCAGCTCCAGCATCACGTACTGGGTGATGTCGACCAGCAGCGACACCGGGCGCACGCCGCTGCGGCGCAGGCGCTCGGCCATCCACAGCGGGGTCTTCGCCGCAGCGTTGACGCCCTCGATGACACGGCCAAGGTAACGCGGCGCTTCGGCACCGGCATCCAGCTGGATCGACAGTTCACGGCTGCCGACGGCCGCAATGGCGTCGGCGGCGAAATCCAGCACTTCGCTGCGGGTGGCGGCGGCGACGTCGAAGGCGATGCCGCGCAGGCTGAAGCAGTCGGCGCGGTTCGGGGTCAGCTTGATCTCGATGCTGGCATCGGGCAGGCCCAGGTACTCGACCAGGGCCTGGCCGACCGGAGCGTCATCGGGCAGTTCCAGCAGGCCGGATGCATCGTTGTCCAGGCCCAGTTCCTTGGCCGAGCACAGCATGCCGTTGGACTCGACGCCGCGCAGCTTGGCCGGCTTGATCTTCAGTTCGCCGATCTGCGCACCGACCATCGCCAGCGGCGCGACCAGGCCCGGGCGCGCGTTCGGCGCACCGCAGACGATCTGCAGCAGCTCGCCCTGCCCGGCATCTACCCTGCACACCTGCAGGCGGTCGGCTTCCGGATGGCGGACGGCCTCGACGATGCGCGCCACGACCACGTGATCGAGACCTTCGCCCAGCGCGGTCACCTCTTCCACTTCCAGGCCGATGGCGGTCAGCACCGCACTCAGTTCATCGCGCGAAGCGCTGGTCGGGACGTGGCTGCGCAGCCAGTTTTCGGAGAATTTCATGGTGTCACCCTGGTGGGCCCGGCGCATGCGCCTGGGCCTGCGAATTTGGAAGCTGTCGTTTTACGCGAACTGTTTCAGGAAGCGCACGTCGTTCTCGAAGAACGCGCGCAGGTCGTTGACCCCGTAGCGCAGCATCGCGAAGCGCTCCACGCCCATGCCGAAGGCGAAGCCGGTGTAGCGCTCCGGATCGATGCCGACGTTGCGCAGCACGTTCGGATGCACCATGCCGCAGCCGAGCACTTCCAGCCAGCGGGTGCTGCCATCGGGCTGCTGCCAGGCGATGTCCACTTCCGCACCCGGTTCAACGAACGGGAAGTAACTGGGGCGGAAGCGCATTTCGAAATCGCGCTCGAAGAAGGCGCGCACGAACTCGGCCAGCGTGCCCTTCAGGTCGGCGAAGGTCGAATGCTCGTCCACCAGCAGGCCTTCCACCTGGTGGAACATCGGCGAGTGGGTCTGGTCACTGTCGCTGCGGTACACCTTGCCCGCGGCGATCATGCGCAGCGGCGGCGCGTGGTCGCCCATGTAGCGCACCTGCACACCCGAGGTATGCGTGCGCAGCAGGCGGCCGTCGCCGAAGTAGAAGGTGTCATGCATCGCGCGCGCCGGATGGTGCGGCGGGAAGTTCAGCGCCTCGAAGTTGTGCCAGTCGTCCTCGATTTCCGGCCCTTCCGACAACTCGTAGCCCAGGCGGCCGAAGATGCCGGTGATGCGCTCCAGGGTGCGGGTGATCGGGTGCAGGCCGGCGCGATCGCCGTTGCGGCCTGGCAGGGTGATGTCGATGGCTTCGGCCGCCAGGCGCGCATCCAGTGCCGCGTCTTCCAGCAGCGCCTTGCGCTCGCCCAGCGCGCGGGTCAGCGCATCGCGGGCCTGGTTGATGGCTTCACCGGCAGCCTTGCGCTCGTCGGCCGGCAGGGTGCCGAGCTGCTTGAGCTGCGAGGTGATGCTGCCACTCTTGCCAAGCAGGGCCACGCGCAGCTGTTCCAGCACGTCGGGGCTCTGTGCGGCGGCCACATCGGCCAGCGCCTGGGTGGTGAGGGATTGGATGTCGCTCATGGGGGGCCGGAACTCCAGTCGATCTGCCATCGCGATGCGCGAAGGGCCGACCCCTGTCGCCACCGCCGTCCCTGCGCTGCCGCTGTGGCCGCGCCGGGACCCAAAAAAGAATGGGGAAGGACTTGCGCCCTTCCCCATGCATTGCCTTGACCTGACACCGTTCCGAGTGAACGGTTACGGCATCGGGAAGGACTTATGCCGCCAGCGCGCCCTTGGCCTTTTCGGCCAGCGCGGCAAAACCGGCTGCGTCGTGCACGGCGATGTCAGCCAGGACCTTGCGGTCCAGGGTGATGCCAGCCTTCAGCAGGCCGTTCATGAAGCGGCTGTAGCTCAGGCCGTTGATGCGGGCAGCCGCATTGATACGGGTGATCCACAGCGAACGGAAGTTGCGCTTCTTCTGCTTACGGCCGATGTAGGCGTACTGCTGTGCCTTGATGACCGCCTGCTTGGCGACGCGGAAGACCTTGCGACGGGCGTTGTAATAGCCCTTGGCGAGATCCAGGATTTTCTTGTGGCGGCGACGCGCCTGTACGCCACGCTTAACTCGTGCCATTTTTCAGTTCCTCAGAGGTAAGGGAGCATGCGGTCCAGACGGCCTGCGTCTTCTGCACGGACATGGCCCGTCTGACGCAGATTACGCTTACGCTTGGTCGCTTTCTTCGTGAGGATGTGGCTACGGTTGGCGTGGCCGCACTTGTACTTGCCCGAGGCGGTCTTGCGGAAACGCTTGGCCGCTGCCCGGTTGGTCTTGATCTTGGGCATTGCAATGTCCTTGATGGGATATGACCCTGGTTTCTGACTGATCTGGCGGCGGCCTGGGCCGCTCTTTCCGTCCTGCCATGATCGGCGTACGACCCGTCCTGGGTGGGTCGAGCCGGGCATGATACAGGCAAAACCGCCCTGTCACCAGCCCCTGCAACCCTTTCACCGGCAATTCACCGGGGTGCCGCAAAAGCAAAGGGACGCCATCGGCGCCCCTTCACCCTGAACCATTCAGCCAGGCGCCCCGGAAGGCGGCCGGTCAGGCCTCAGGTCTTCTTCTTCGGCGCGATCATCATGACCATCTGACGCCCTTCCAGGCGCGGACGGGATTCAATGACGATGTCCTCGCCCAGATCGGCCTCGATCCGGTTGGCCATTTCGCGGCCCAGTTCCTGGTGGCTCATTTCACGGCCACGGAAACGGATGTTGACCTTGATCTTGTCACCATCTTCGAGGAACTCACGCATCTTGCGCAGCTTGATCTGGTAGTCGCCCTCGTCCGTGACCGGACGGAACTTCACTTCCTTGATCTCGACCTGCTTGCTCTTCTTCTTGGCCTCGTTGGCCTTCTTCTGCGCTTCGAACTTGAACTTGCCGAAGTCCATGATCTTGCAGACCGGCGGATCGGCCTGCGGCTGGATCTCGACCAGGTCCAGGCCTTCATCTTCGGCCATGGACAGCGCTTCGTCGCGCGACAACACGCCGATCATTTCTCCGTCACTGCCGATCACGCGGACGCGCGGCACACGGATTTCCTGATTCTTGCGGTTCTGTTTGTTGTCAGGGGTGCTGATATTACGTTCTCCCAAGGGTATCGAACCGGTCCGGGTGCCTGTGCGCCCGGACCGGACCTTTGCTTACGCGCCCTCGGCGTGGAGCCGCTCGATGAAGGCCTGCAGGCTCATGCTGCCCAGGTCTTCGCCAGAACGCGTACGCACCGCTACAGCGCCGTTTTCCTTCTCGCGGTCACCAATGACCAGCAGGTACGGCACGCGCTGCAACGTATGCTCGCGGATTTTATAGCCGATCTTCTCGTTACGCAAATCCGAGCTGACGCGGAAGCCTTGCTCCGCAAGGGTTTTGGTCACGCCCGAGACGTATTCAGCCTGGGCGTCGGTGATGTTGGCCACCACCACCTGGGTCGGCGCCAGCCAGGCCGGGAACTGGCCGGCGTGGTGCTCGATCAGGATGCCCAGGAAGCGCTCCATCGAGCCGACGATGGCCCGGTGCAGCATCACCGGGTGCTTCTTCTGGCTGTTCTCGTCCACGTACTCGGCGCCGAGGCGGCCCGGCATCATGAAGTCGACCTGCATGGTGCCCAGCTGCCAGGTACGGCCGATGGCGTCCTTCAGGTGGTACTCGATCTTCGGGCCGTAGAAGGCACCCTCGCCCGGCAGCTCCTGCCACTCCACCCCATTGCTGGACAGTGCCGAGCGCAGCGCGCCTTCGGCCTTGTCCCAGGTGGCGTCGTCGCCCAGGCGCGATTCCGGACGCAGCGCGATCTTGACCTGGATCTCATCGAAGCCGAAGTGCTGGTAGACCGCCAGCGCCTGCTGGTGGAACGCGGTCACTTCCGCCTCGACCTGGTTTTCGGTGCAGAACACGTGGCCGTCGTCCTGGGTGAAACCACGCACGCGCAGGATGCCGTGCAGGGCGCCGGACGGCTCGTTGCGGTGGCAGGCACCGAACTCGCCATAGCGGATCGGCAGGTCGCGGTAGCTGTGCAGGCCCTGGTTGAACACCTGCACGTGGCCCGGGCAGTTCATCGGCTTGAGCGCGTAGGTGCGCTTCTCCGATTCGGTGAAGAACATCGCGTCCTGGTAGTTGTCCCAGTGGCCGGATTTCTGCCACAGGCTCACGTCCAGGATCTGCGGGCAGCGCACTTCGCCGTAGCCGGTCTTGCGGTACACCTTGCGCATGTACTGCTCGACCACCTGCCACAGCGCCCAGCCCTTGGGGTGCCAGAACACCAGGCCCGGGGCCTCTTCCTGCAGGTGGAACAGGTCCTGCTGCTTGCCGATGCGGCGGTGGTCGCGCATTTCGGCTTCTTCGATGCGCTTGATGTACGCCTCGAGCTGCTTCTTGTCGGCCCAGGCGGTGCCGTAGATGCGCTGCAGCTGCTCGTTCTGCGCGTCACCGCGCCAGTAGGCGCCGGAGATGCGGGTCAGCTTGAAGGCCTTCAGGAAGCGGGTGTTCGGCACGTGCGGGCCACGGCACATGTCCACGTATTCCTGGTGGTAGTACATGCCCATCGCCTGGATGTCGTCGGACATGTCCTCGATCAGGCGCAGCTTGTAGTCCTCGCCACGGGCCTTGAAGATCTCGACCACTTCGGCGCGCGGCGTCATCTTCTTGATGACGTCGTAGTCCTGGGCGATCAGCTCGCCCATGCGCTTCTCGATCGCCGCCATGTCTTCCGGGGTGAACGGGCGCTCGGAGTAGATGTCGTAGTAGAAGCCCTCGGCGATCACCGGGCCGATGACCATCTTGACGTCAGGGTACAGCTGCTTGACGGCGTGGCCGACCAGGTGGGCGCAGGAGTGGCGGATGATCTCCACGCCCTCCTCGTCCTTGGCGGTGATGATGCGCAGGCTGGCATCGTGGTCGATGACATCGCTGGCATCGACCAGCACGCCATCGACCGAGCCGGCGATGGTGGCCTTGGCCAGGCCGGCGCCGATCGACTGGGCGACGTCCATGACGCTGACGGGGTTTTCGAACTCGCGGCGGCTGCCGTCGGGAAGAGTGATATTGATCATCGCAGTGGCTTCGTGCGGGGCCCGCCGGGCGGGCTGGAAAGCGTTCCCGGGCGATGGCCCGGGCAATAAAAAAGCGCCGCGAGGGCGCCTGGAACGCAGGGCCTTCGGGGGCAGGTCAACCGTGGGCGGTGGTAGTGCTCATGTCGCACGCTCGGCCGGCGCTGGACGCGGGCCACCTTGTTCCAGTCAGGGGTCTGCGACGATCTTAAACCAGCAGGGAGGAAAGCCCAAGCCGACCGGGGCCTGCCGCCCGCAAACGCGGCTGAATGGCCGTCGCTGGCGGGGCCAAATATCAATGATTACCATACGCAGGCGTTTCTCACTCGCGTGTGGCGCGCCCCTTTCTGGCCCTGGACCCACCCATGTATACGCTGTCGCTGCCGGCCCGTGCCGGCCTGCTCCGTGCCCCACTCTCCGCCCTCGCCCTTGCCGTCTGCGGCATGCTTCCGGGCCTGGCTGCGGCCGACGAGGCACGCACGCTCGACACCGTGCAGGTGACCGCCCCGATCGCCACCGAGAGCGGCAGCGCGACCAAGACCGATACCCCGCTGCGCGAGATCCCGCAGTCGATCTCGGTCATCACCGACCGGCAGATGCGCGACCGTGGCATCCATGGCGTTGAAGAGGCGGTGTGGTACACCGCCGGCGCCCAGGGCGGCCAGTTCGGCGAAGACACGCGCAGCGACTGGCTGCTGGTCCGCGGCTTCAATCCGGCCCGCTACCTCGATGGCCTGGCCATGGTGGAAGGCACCTGGACCGGCGAATCGCGCCTGGAGCCCTATGGCCTGGAGCGCATCGACGTGCTGAAGGGCCCGGCCTCGGTCAACTACGGTGCGATGCCGCCGGGCGGCCTGATCAACTTCGTCAGCAAGCGGCCACACGCCAACCCGCTGCAGGAGGTGGAACTGCAGGTCGGCAACTACGGCCTGAAGCAGGCCGCCTTCGATATCGGCGGTGCGCTCAATGACAGCGGCAGCGTGCTGTACCGGCTGGTCGGCCTGGCCCGCAACAGCGACAACGTGATCGACCACGTCCATGACGATCGCTACTACCTGGCCCCCTCGCTGACCTGGACGCCGGACGATGCCAACGCGCTGACCGTGCTGGCCCGCTACCAGAAGAACGACACGGTCGAAACCGGCGGCTTCCTGCCTTACCAGGGCACGGTGGTGCCCGGCGCCAATGGCCGCTACATCTCCCGCCACTTCTTCAGCGGCGAGCCCGGCGTGAACGACTACACCAAGGAAAGCGCCGCGCTCGGCTATGAGTTCCGCCACGATTTCGGCGATGGCACCGTGTTCAACCAGAACGCGCGCTACAGCTGGGCCGAAGTGGACGCCAGCCGCGGCAGCCTGGGCCTGTTCGGCCTGGTGTCGCCGGACAGCACCGAGCTGGTGCGCTACTACTACCCGCGCCTGGACAAGTCCGAAAGCGTGGCCATCGACAACAACCTGACCTTCCGCTTCCTCACCGGCCGTGCCGAGCACACGGTGCTGGCGGGGCTGGACTACCGTCGCGCGCGCAACGATTACGCCTCGGCGTTCCTGTTCGGCGCGCCCGGCATCGATGCCTACAACCCGGTATATGGCGCGCCGGTGCAGGTGCCCGACTACACCTCGCGCCAGGTGCAGACGCAGAGCACGCTGGGCCTGTACCTGCAGGACCAGATCCGCATCGACCGCTGGCTGGTCACGCTGGCCGGCCGCCAGGACTGGGTCGGTACCGATACCGAGCAGCGCATCGGCACCGCCAGCCGCGCCCACCAGAGCGATGACAGGTTCTCCGGCCGGGTGGGCGTGAACTACCTGTTCGACAATGGCGTGAGCCCCTACGTGAGCTGGTCGCAGTCGTTCCAGACCACCATCGGCACCGACTACGCGGGGCGCGCGTTCGTGCCGACCACCGGCGAGCAGTTCGAGGCCGGCGTGAAGTACCAGCCCGAGGGTGGCCGCCTGCTGCTGACCGCGGCGGCGTACCAGATCGAGCAGGACAACACGCTCACCGTCGACCCGCAGCACACCCTGTTCTCGATCCAGCAGGGCCAGACCCGCGTGCGCGGTGCCGAGCTGGAAGGGCGCTGGAACATCGGCCAGGGCCTGAGCGTGTACGGCAGCTACACCCGCCTCGACGCCAAGGTCCGGCGCAGTACCGATGCCGCTTCGGTAGGCAAGCGGGTGGCCCTGGTGCCGAAGGAAAGCGCGTCGCTGGGCGCCGACTACACCTTTACCGCCGGCGCGCTGAGCGGGTTCGGCTTCGGTGCCGGCGTCCGCTACAACGGCGGCATCTACGGCGACATCTACAACGACTGGTACACGCCGTCGTTCACCCTCATCGATGCCAGCGTGCATTACGACCGCGGCCCGTGGCGCCTGCAGGTCAATGCCGCCAACGCCGCCGACAAGAAGTACGTGTCGGCCTGCAACAGCGCGACCTGGTGCTACTACGGCTACCCGCGTACCGTCACCGCCAGCCTGCGCTACCAATGGTGAGCCCGCGATGATCACGGTAGGCCTGTCGACGCTGGGATTCTGCAGCCTGGGCATGCTGGCGGCGATGTTCTCGGCGCTGGCCTTCTATGCCGCCTCGCCGCACTGCCGCTGGCCACGCCTGCGCCGCGCCGGACGCCTCGGCCACCAGATCGGCCTGGTTGCCGCCGCCGCATCGCTGTGGCTGTGGATGGCCGAGCTGGGCTTTGCCGCTGGCCTGGTCGCGATGCTGTGCACCTGGATGCTGTCGGCGATGCTGCTGCCGGCACTGGCCGCGTGGCATCGCCCCGGCGCGGAGACACCGTGATGTGGGCGCGCGCGTTTGCCGGCATCTTCGCCGGCTTCTTCCTGGCGGCCGCCGCCACCGGACTGGTCACCTGGCTGCCACCGGGCCCGTGGCAGAACGCCCTGGTGCCTGCGCTGATCGCCTTCGTGCCGCTGTGGATGCTGGCGGCTTTGTGGGCCTTCAGTTTCCGCCGCGCCGGGTATGCCTGGCTGGCCCTGGCCGGCAGCGCGGCGGCCGGCTTCGCTGTGCTCGGGCTGCTGCGCATGGCCGGGGCCGTGCAATGAGATCAATCGCATGAAGTTCAGCTCGCAGACCCTGCGCACGTTCACCACCCTGCACACCTGGGTCGGCCTGGTGGCCGGCTTCGGGCTGTTCGTGGCCTTCTATGCCGGTGCACTGACCCTGTTCCACCACGACCTGCCGCTGTGGCAGACGCCGGGCGCGGCCACTGCGTTGCCTGCCAGCCTGGATGACGCGCAGTACCTGCTGGAGGACGTGCTGACCGCACATGCGGAAGCACGCCGGCATGTCGGCATGACCTTCCCCGGTGCCGAGCATCCGCAGCCGCTGGCCTACTGGCAGGCCGACGACGGGGGGTGGCGCTATGCCTGGCCGGGGCAGACCGCCGGCAGCCCGACGCCGCCGCAGTCGGGCCTGGCCGAACTGGTCAACGAGCTGCACTACAGCCTGGGCCTGCCGGTGGCCGGCATCTACGTGATGGGCATCGTCAGCCTGCTGTATGGCATGGCCCTGCTCAGTGGCCTGGTGATCCATCTGCCGAAACTGCTCGGCGACCTGTTCGCGCTGCGCCCGGGCCGCAATCTCAAGCAGCTGTGGCAGGACGCACACAACGTGATCGGTGTGCTCAGCCTGCCGTTCCACCTGATGTTCGCGGTGACCGGTGCCCTGCTCTGCCTGGTCTTCATCCAGATCGCCCTGCTCAACCCGCTCATCTTCGAAGGCAAGGCCATGCAGGCGGTGCCGACGGCGATGGACACCGCGCCCGTGCGCGCCGCCAGCGGCGTGCCGGCCGCTCCGGGCAGCCTGCGCGAACTGCATGCGCGCGCGCTGGAAGTGGCGCGCGCGCAGGGCGTGACCGATTTCGAACCGGCCTACCTGAAACTGGCCAACGGTGGTGATGCCAATGCCACCATCGAGATCACCGGTGAATCCAGCGGCACCCTCGGCCCGCTCGGCTCGGTCGCGCTGGACGTCGCCAGTGGCCGCCTGCTGGCCAGCCAGCTGCCCGGCCACCGTGATGCCAACCACGCCACGCTCAGCGCCGCCTATGCGCTGCATTTCGGTGAGTTCGGCAATGGCGTGGTGGTCTGGCTGTACTTCCTGCTGGGCCTGGGCGGTGCCTTCCTGTTCTATTCGGGCAACCTGCTGTGGATCGAATCGCGGCGCAAGCGCCGGCAGCCACTGCAGCCGCGCTCCGGGGTGAACATGGCGCGGGCCACGGTGGGCGTGTGCATCGGCCTGTGCGTGGCGATCTCGGTCGCGTTCGCCAGCGCACTGGTGCTGGAACGGGTGGCACCGTCCGCCGTTGATCACGGCATCCGCTGGGCCTGTTTCGGCAGCTGGGCCGCCTGTGCGCTGTGGGCGGCACTGCGCCGCCCGGCCCAGGCGGCACGCGAGCTGCTCTGGGCCGCCGCGATCAGCACCGCGCTGGTGCCGGTGCTGCATGGCGCCCTCAGCGGTGACTGGTTGTGGCGCGCGGCCGCGCATGGGCACTGGCCGCTGTTCTGGGTCGATGCGATCGCACTGGCCATGGCGTTCGGCTTTGCCCGGCTGGCACTGGCCAGCCAGCGTCGCGCGCGCAACGGCGATCCCAACAGCGTCTGGGCCAATTGAGGTAGCGCCGGGCATGGCCCGGCGCTACTGCCCCTCCTCAATCGCCGATGCGGGCCTTCTGCCACGGGCCAAGCATGGCGTTGAGCAGGCTGGCCTGTTCGTCATCGCCGGTCAGCTCCCACATGAACACCCCGGCCAGGCCCTGCTCGCGGGCGAACTGCGCGCGCAGCCCGATCGAGCGCGGGTCTTCGTAGCTGATGAAGATCTTCTGCTGCGGGTTGTACAGCCACGGGCTCTGCGCCTGCGGCTGCCAGTGCTTCGTCCAGCCGGGCTGGTCGAGATAGCGCGCCTTGATCACCCGCCAGTCGCCCGCGTCGGCCGGTGCGCTGTAGGCCTGGTACAGCCCATCGGCGGCGTCGCCGGTGACCTTGAAACCACGGCCATAGAACGGCACGCCCAGCACCAGCTTGTGGGCCGGCACGCCGTGATCGCGGTAGTACTGCACCGCGCCGGCCACGTTGTTCCAGCGGCGCAGTTCCGGTGCCAGCGGATCGGCCGGCACTTCATGCAGCGGGGCATTGAAGGTCGACACCGCCGAGAAACCGGTGCCCATGTCGTAGCTCATCAGGTTGATGAAATCGAACACCCTGGCCAGCGCCGGCAGGTCGTAGCTGGCGGCCGGATCGTAGGGGCCATCGGTCTGCAGGCGACCGGCGGCCAGCGCAGCGGTCAGCAGCATCGGCTGCCCCTGCTTGCGCCCGCGCGCGTCGAGTGCGACGCGGAACGCCTGCGCGAGCCTGGTCAGGTTGGCGCGGTCCTGCGGGCGATGCGCCAGCTCCTTCGGCCCACCGCTGACCGGGAATTCCCAGTCGATGTCCACGCCATCGAAGCTGCCGGCGTGGCGATCAAAGAACAGCGCCATGCAGGAATCGACCAGGCGCTTGCGGCTGGCCTCGTTCAGCGCCGCATCGGAGAAACCGCCCGCGCCCCAGCCGCCGATGGAAATCAACGTGCGCAGGTGCGGATGCGCCTTCTTCAGTTCGGCCAGCGCAGCGAAGTTGGCCGGCGCTTCGGCACCGACCGTGCAGCGACCGTCTTCAATGGTGGAAAACGCATAGAACAGGTGGGTCAGGCGTTCGGCCGGAATGCTCGACACCGGATAGCGCTCAGCCGACCCGCCAGGATAGTAGGCACCGAAGATCGGCGCCTGCGGTGCCGCAGCGGCGTGTGCAGCGATGGGCAGGGCGCCGGCAATCAGCACGGCAAGGACAGCCACGGTCTGGCGCAACATGGGATCTCCCGGTTCGAAGGCGCAGCCACGTTAGCAAACCGATGTGCCTGCGGTACGGATGTCGCGGCATGTCGTCCAGTGGACACGCGTGCTACCACCCAGGACGACACGCCAGTAGTCACGCCATTGCCATCGTGCGCCGCAGCAGGACAGCCGCCGACGCCGCGTGCGCCCTCGCCCGCATCGGCTAAGGTAGCCGCGGATCTTCAACCTCGCATGGACATGAGCAACGACCACGACCACACCGATGACGGCGCACGGCCGGACGACGCCACGCTCGACGAACTGCAGGCGCTGGAAGCCCGTGCCTATGCCGCATTCCACGAAGGCGACCTCGCGCGGGCCGTGGCCCTGTTCGGTGAATTGACCGGGCATGCCCCGGAGGTTCCCTACCTGCATTACATGCGCGGGCTCGCCCACAAATACCTGCGCAACTGGCCGGCCTCGCTGCGGGACAACCTGCAGTCGGAACAGCTGCGCGACGCGTTCGATGTAGCCACCGCATGGAATGCCGGTATCGCCGCCACTGCAGTGGGCGACTGGACCGAAGCGCGGCGCCAATGGAGCCGCTGCGGCATCACCGTACCCGGCGACGCGGGGCCGATCGACGGCGATTTCGGCGTGGCCTGCCTGCGCCTGGCGCCGTGGTCCGCCGCCGAGGTGGTCTACATGCACCGCATCGATCCGGTGCGCGCCCGCATCGACAATGTGCCGCTGCCGGAAAGCGGCTTCCGCTTCGGTGACATCGTGCTGCATGACGGCGCCTCGACCGGCCACCGCACCTACCGGGAGCAGAGTGTGCCGGTGTTCAATGCGATGCAGTGCCTGCAGCCATCGGAGATGGCCACCTTCACCGTGTTCGTGCAGTGCGATTCCGCCGATGACATCGCTGCCCTGGAAGCCATGCACCTGCCCGGCATCGGCATGGTCGAGGATTGGACCGCGACCGTGCGCAGGCTGTGCCGCCGTTGCAGCTACGGTACGCCGCACCAGCACGATGACGCAGCGGAGTGCGCGGATGGCTGGGCACGCGCGCGCGATCTCGGCATTGCTGCGCAAGGGCGTGCCGCGGTGGAAAAACTACTGGCAACGTGGACCGCTGCGGCCCCGGGGCGCGTGCTGGAGGCCATCGAACAGCGCGAGCATCCGCTGAGTGACCCCGAGCCGGGCCAGGTCTGGTGGCTGGGGGAAGAAGAAGAAGAAAGATGCCCGGTAACGCCGAGCGTGTTCGACTCCGGCGATGCCTCCAACGGCGTGTCAACCAAGGTTGACACCTACCGGATCGAAGCGCCTTCTGGCACAAGGTCTTCAGAATTCTTCAGGCGGCTTTCCAGCACTTCAGATGCAGTGCTGGCTCAATCGGGCTCCCTTTCGATGGAGCCCGCCGATGCGTTCGATCCTGCTCGTCCTCACCCTGCTCTGCGCCGCGTGTGCCGCGACCTTCACCGCTCGCGCCACGCCTCCAGATCCGGCACGCCTGCTGGCGCTGCAGCAGGCCATCGCCCGCGATGAGCTCAAGCAGATCCGCAGCGTGCTGCTGCAGGTCGATGGCCAGGTGGTCTACGAGGGCTACTTCAACGGCGCCGACGCACAGACCCTGCACGACGTGCGATCGGCCAGCAAGGGCGTGACGGCACTTCTGGTGGGCGCCGCCATCGGCGAGGGACGCGTGCCCGGCGTGCAGGCCCGGGTGTACGACTACTTCCCGGCGTTCACCGCGCAGCACGCGGTCGACCCACGCCTGCGCGCCACTACCCTGCAGGACCTGCTGACCATGAGCAGCCTGTGGGAGTGCGATGACGAGAACCCGTTCTCGGCCGGCCACGAAGAACGCATGTACGTCACCGAGCGGTGGCTGGACTTCGCGCTGGCGCTCCCGGTGAAGGGATTTGCGCCCTGGATGCAGCGGCCGCAGGACAGCCCGCATGGCCGCGCGTTCGCCTACTGCACCGCCAACCCGTTCGTGCTCGGTGCCGTGCTTGAACAGGCCAGCGGCCAACCGCTGGCCGACTATGCCGCACGCGTTCTGGAGCAGCCGCTGGGCATCACCCACAGCCAGTGGAACCGTTCGCCGGAGGGCATCGGCATGGGCGGCGGCGGCACCCGCTACCGCACGCGTGACCTGGCCCGGTTCGGCCAGCTGGTACTGGACGATGGACGCTGGCAGGGTCGCCAGCTGGTCCCCAGGGACTACATCGCGGCGATGGTGCAAGCACAGGCCACGACGCCCGATGGCAGCGATTATGGCTACCAGTGGTGGGGCCTGAAGCTCGATGTGCAGGGTGCGTCGCGCACCGTGTGGGCGATGTCCGGCAATGGCGGCAACTATGTGTTCGTGCTGCCCGAGCAGCGCGTGGTGGCCGTGGTCACCAGCCAGGCCTTCAACCGCTCCTTCGCCCATCCACAGTCGCGGCGCATCCTCACCGAGTTCCTGCTGCCGGCGCTGCGCTGAGGGCGGCCAGATCCTCCGGCCGCCAGGCGGCGGCCAACACCTGCGCGCGCTGTCGGGCGATGTCGGTATCGATGCGCTGCAGCAACGCGGGCCAGCCCGGGGCGCCGTGCAGGGGCACCAGCAGCGGCGTGGCACGCAGCCATGCCACGTCACGGAAGCCGTCATCGACGGCCTGATGCAATGCGGCGACGGCCGCATCCGTACGTCCAGCAGCCTGTAGCAGCAGTGCCCGCTCCACCGCAGTGTCGGACCAGCCATCGCCGGCGCTGGCGTCGAGCTGCTGCAGACGCTGCCCGATCCACGCGGCCTGCGCCGGCTGCGCGCCGTACAGGCCCGCCAGCGTCTGCCCCAGTGATTGCTGGGGCCGCAGCTGGCGGCCGTGCTCGAACGCCGCTGCTGCAGTCACCGGGTCATCGGCCAGCAGCGCCAGCTCGCCCTTCAGGCGCAGCAGCTGCGGGTGCGGCGTGCCGCGCGCCAGCGCCTCGTCCAGCGCCTGCCTGGCCTGTTGCGGCGTGCCGGCCAGATACAGGCTGCGCGGCCAGGCGATATTGGAAAAGACGTTGTCCGGGTAGAGCTGGAAGTTGCGCGCGTGGCGTTGCGCTGCAGCCTGGGTGAAGCCCAGCAGTTCCAGCTCGCGCGCCACCTGCACGTCACGGAAACGCACGCGCTCGGGCGCCTTCAATGACAGGTTCTCGCGCAGCGCCGTCACCAACTGGCCGCGCTCCTGCCGCAGATACGCCAGCGACGCGCGGCTGCGTTCGTCGGCGGGATCCAGTTCCAGCGCACGCGCGTAACCGGCCATCGCCTGCGGCATGTCGCCGAGGCAGTCCTGCGCATAGCCCCACAGCGCATGGGCGGCGGCATCGCGCGGCGCCCGCCTGCGCTCCTCGCTGGCCAGGGCCAGCGCCTCTTTCACTTGTGCCGGCGAGCCGTTGAACAGGCAGCCCTGCGTCGCCAACGCACGCGACAGTCCGCGCCGCCCCGGCGTGGACTCCGGATCGACCTGCAGCGCCTGACGGTAGAGGCTGATCGCCCGCTCGTTGTTGCTGGCCTGGCCGATGCCGGCGTAGTAATCGGCCCTCTGCAGCGCCGTCTGCGCCGCACCGGGCGCAGTCGGCCGCGGCCACCCCACCAGCGTTGCGGCGACGCCCAGCGCCACGGCCGCCATCAGGCCCCACCCTGCCCTGCCGCGCCAATGCGACCGGGCAGGCTGTGCGGTGCCCGGCAACGGCTGCGCGCACAGCTGGTAGCCGCGCCCGCGTACCGAACGGATGTAGCCGGCCGGCGGCTGTCATCGCCCAGTGCCTGGCGCAGCAGCTTGACCCGTTGGCTGACCGCATCTTCGCCGACTACTGCCGGCGCCCAGACCTGCGCCGCCAGGGTGTCGAAATCGACGACCTCGGCGCCGTGCGCCAGCAGCACGTCCAGCAGCGTCCAGCTCAGGCCGCTGACCGGCAGGATCTGGCCGGCGCGGCTGACCCGCTGTGCCGGGCGGTCAATGTCCAGATCGAGCAGGCGAAGGGTGTCCATGGGCGAAGCATAGCGGCACGCCGGCCGCGGATCGCGGGCAAAGAAAAAGCGGGCCGAAGCCCGCTTTTCCATTTCAGCGATTGCAGAAGCGTGTCAACCAAGGTTGACACCCACCGTAATCGACCGGAGGTCGATTATTCGGCGCTGACGGCGTCGCCTTCTTCCACGGCCTTCATCGACAGGCGGATACGGCCCTGCTTGTCGACTTCCAGCACCTTGACCTTGACCACATCGCCTTCCTTCAGCACGTCGCCGACCTTCTCGACGCGGTCGCTGGAGATCTGCGAGACGTGGACCAGACCGTCCTTGCCCGGCAGGATGGTGACGAACGCACCGAAGTCCATGATCTTGGCGACCTTGCCTTCGTAGATGCGGCCCGGCTCGACGTCCGAGGTGATCTGCTCGATGCGGGCCTTGGCGGCCTGGGCAGCGATGGCGTTGACCGAAGCGATGACGATGGTGCCGTCATCCTGGATGTCGATCTGGGTGCCGGTTTCCTTGGTGATGGCCTGGATGGTCGAACCACCCTTGCCGATCACTTCGCGGATCTTGTCCGGGTGGATCTTGATGGTCAGCAGGCGCGGCGCGTAGTCGGACAGTTCCGAACGCGGGGCGGTCAGGCCGTGGGCCATTTCACCCAGGATGTGCAGACGGCCAGCCTTGGCCTGCTGCAGGGCCTGCTTCATGATCTCTTCGGTGATGCCTTCGATCTTGATGTCCATCTGCAGGGCGGAGATGCCCTCAGCGGTACCGGCCACCTTGAAGTCCATGTCGCCCAGGTGATCTTCGTCACCCAGGATGTCGGACAGGACGACGAAGCGCTCGCCTTCCTTGACCAGGCCCATGGCGATACCGGCCACCGGCGCCTTCACCGGCACGCCGGCGTCCATCAGGGCCAGCGACGAGCCGCAGACCGAGGCCATCGACGAAGAACCGTTCGACTCGGTGATTTCCGAGACGACGCGGATGGTGTACGGGAAGGCTTCCAGCGACGGCATGACAGCCAGCACGCCGCGCTTGGCCAGGCGACCGTGGCCGATTTCGCGACGCTTCGGGCCCATCATGCGGCCGCACTCACCCACCGAGAACGGAGGGAAGTTGTAGTGGAACAGGAAGTTTTCCTTGTACTCACCGGCAACGGCATCGATGACCTGACCATCACGGGCGGTGCCCAGGGTGATGGTCACGATGGCCTGGGTTTCGCCGCGGGTGAACAGCGAGGAACCGTGGGTACGCGGCAGCACGCCGGTCTTCACGGCGATCGGGCGGACGGTGTCCAGCGCACGGCCGTCGATGCGGACCTTGGTGTCCAGCACCGAGTCACGCATGGTGCGGTATTCCAGCTCGCCGAATTCCTTCGACAGCTCGGCCGGGTTCCAGCCCTCGGCGGCCACGCGGCCAGCCAGGGTTTCAACCACGTCCTTCTTGATCGCCGAGATGGCGTCGCGGCGCTGCAGCTTGTCGCGCACCTGGAAGGCTTCGCCCAGGCGCGGACCGATGGCTTCCTTCAGGGCGGAGATCAGCGCGTCGTTCTTGGCCGGGGCTTCCCAGGTCGACGGCTTGGTGCCGGCTTCGACGGTCAGCTCGTTGATCGCGTTGATGACCTTCTGCATTTCGCGGTGACCGAAGGTCACGGCGCCCAGCATCACTTCTTCGGACAGCAGCGCGGCTTCGGACTCGACCATCAGCACGGCGTTGGAGGTACCGGCGACGACCAGTTCCAGCTGCGAGTCAGCCAGTTCGCTGACGGTCGGGTTCAGGATGTACTCGCCGTTCTTGTAACCGACCTTGGCAGCGCCGATCGGACCCATGAACGGGGTGCCGGCCAGGGCCAGGGCAGCCGAGGCACCGATCAGGGCCGGGATGTCACCGTCCACGTCCGGGTTCAGCGACATGACCGTGGCGATGATCTGCACTTCGTTCTTGTAGTCTTCCGGGAACAGCGGGCGGATCGGACGGTCGATCAGACGCGAGATCAGGGTTTCCTTCTCGGTCGCACGGCCTTCGCGCTTGAAGAAACCACCCGGGATACGGCCGCCGGCGTAGAACTTTTCCTGATAATCGACGGTCAGCGGGAAGAAGTCCTGGCCTTCGCGCGCGCTCTTGGCGGCGACGGCGGTGACCAGCAGTACGGTGTCGTCCATCTTGACGATGACGGCACCGCTGGCCTGGCGGGCGACTTCGCCGGTCTCAAGCGTGACGGTGTGCTTGCCGTACTGGAAGGTTTTGGTGATTTTTGCCACGGAGGGTGTCCTTGGGGATGCTGTCTGCGAATTTGGACCGTCGGCGACCCTTGCCGCCTGCGGGTGGCCGGATTGTTCCGGCCTGAATCGGGGATTGCGGTGCTACAAAACAAAACCGCGGCGCATCGCTGCGCCGCGGGGGATTCGTTGCTTAGCGACGCAGGCCAAGCTTTTCGATCAGGGCCTTGTAACGCTCGACGTCCTTCTTCTTCAGGTAGTCGAGCAGGCTGCGACGGCGGTTGACCATCTGCAGCAGGCCGCGGCGGCTGTGGTGGTCCTTCTTGTGGGTCTTGAAGTGGCCGGTCAGCAGTTCGATGCGGGCGGTCAGCAGGGCCACCTGGACTTCCGGGGAGCCGGTGTCGGCGGCGCTGCGCTTGTTGTCTTCAATGACCTTCTGGGTGTCGATCGACATTTTCTTTTTTCTCTGTGATGCGTGGCCGGCAGGAACGCGCTTCGCGCACCGCCAGGCTCGCCGTGGACTACGAGGATGAAACCTGCGCAAGGCAGGTTGCCGGAAAACGGCCGCGAAATTGTAACGGCCGGGGGCTTCCGGGACAAGGTCCGGGGCTGAACCGGCAGGCCCCCGGTCAGAGGTTGAAACGGCGCTGGGGCGCCAGCAGGCCGCTGTCATCGACCTGGCCCAGCCCCTGGACAGCATCGTCCGGGCCGAACACGGCGACCAGGCCGCGCGGCCAGGACAGGTCGCGCTGGCGCTGGCCGACACAGAACCGGTGGGCCTGGTCGGCGTCGAGGTCGACCCGCGGGTACTCGGCCAGGCCGGCGGCCAGGGGCAGCAGCAGCGCATCCATGCCGGCCTCGTCACCCGCCTCGACCATCGCCCGCAGCTGGTCCAGGGTGACCATCGCCGGTGCGCGGAATGGCTCGACCCAGAGCCGGCGCAGTGCGCTGATATGGGCGCCGCAGCCCAGGCGTTCGCCCAGATCGCGGGCCAGGCTGCGGATGTAGGTGCCGGAGCCACAGGTCACGCGCAGCCGCAGCCGTTCCGGCTGCTGCTCGAGCACCTCGATGGCGTGCACCTGCACCTCGCGCTCGGGCGCCTCGATGACGTCGCCACGGCGGGCCTTCACATACAGCGGCTCACCGCCCTGCTTCAGCGCCGAATAGATCGGCGCCCGCTGCAGGATGCTGCCGGTCAGCGGCACCAGCGCGGCCTGCAGGGCCTGCGCGCTGATCGCCGGCACCGGGCGCTGCAGCAGCACCTGGCCTTCGGAATCGTCGGTATCGGTGGTCTGCCCAAGCACGATCTCGGCGTCGTAGGCCTTGGCCGAGCCCAACAGCAGGCCGGCAATCTTGGTTGCCTCGCCGAAGCACAGCGGCAGCAGGCCGGTCGCCAGCGGGTCGAGGCTGCCGGTGTGACCGCCCTTCTCGGCACGGAACAGGCGGCGGGCCACCTGCAGGGCGGCGTTGGAGCTCATGCCGGTCGACTTGTCGAGCAGCAGGATGCCATCCAGGCGGCGGAACTGAATTCGGGTCATGACAGGATGTTGTAGAGCCGAGCCATGCCCGGCTGCCGCAGCGCGGCCCGCACGGGCATCGCGTTGCCGGAACGGAAAGACGCCGGGCACGGGCCCGGCGCTGCCTTATTCTTCGTCGCTCTCGCGACGCTTCTCCGCGGCCAGCGTATCGGGCAGGTCGCGCAGGATGTTGTCGATGTGCTCACCACGGTCGACCGAGTCGTCGTAGTGGAAATGCAGCTCCGGCACGTGGCGCAGCTTCATGGCACGGGCCAGGTCCATGCGCAGGCGGTAGCCCAGCTCCTTCAGGCCGGCCACGGCTTCAGCCGAACGTTCCGGCATCAGCGCGGTGACGAACACCTTGGCATGGGCCATGTCGCGGGTGATTTCCACGTCGGACACGCTCACCGAGGGCAACCCGTGCTCGCGCACGGCGTTGTGCACCAGGGTGCCGAGTTCACGGCGCAGCTGGGCGGAGACACGGTCGGTTCGATGGAAAGTCTTGGGCACGCGGTCGGGCTCTCGATTCAAATGTGACCCGACCAGGGTCGGGTCCTACCAGGAGGAGCGGCCCGACCAAGGTCGGGCCCCACCAGGGGGCGGACCGGCCCGCGAGGGCCGGTCCGTTGCAGCATTACAGGGTGCGCGGCACTTCGATACGCTCGAAGCACTCGATCTGGTCACCCGGCTTGACGTCGTTGTAGGCCTTCACCGCGATACCGCATTCGGTACCGTTGCGGACTTCCTCGACGTTCTCCTTGAAGCGGCGCAGCGATTCCAGCTCGCCCTCGAAGATCACCACGCTGTCGCGCAGCACGCGGATCGGCTTGTTGCGCTTGACCACGCCCTCGATGACCATCGAGCCGGCAACGGCGCCCAGCTTGGAGCTGCGGAAGACGTCGCGGACCTCGGCGATACCGATGATCTCTTCGCGGATCTCCACGCCCAGCAGGCCGGAAGCCACCTGCTTCACCTGATCGATCACGTCATAGATGATCGAGAAGTAACGCAGGTCAACACCGTTCGATTCGATGATGCGACGGGCCGAAGCATCCGCACGCACGTTGAAGCCGATGACGGTGGCCTTCGAAGCGGCCGCCGAATTGGCGTCCGACTCGGTGATGCCGCCCACGCCGGAGTGGATCACGTTGATGCGGATGTCTTCGTTGGACAGCGCGACCAGTGCCTGGCTCAACGCCTGCACCGAACCCTGCACGTCGGCCTTGATGACCAGGTTGAGGACCTGCTGGCCCTCGCCCTTGCCCAGGGTCGCCATGATGTCTTCCATGCGGCTGCCGGCAGTGGCGACCAGGCGCGATTCACGACGCTTGGTCTCACGCTGCTGGGCAACGTCCTTGGCCAGGCGCTCGTCCTCGACCACCACGAAGTCGTCACCGGCTTCCGGCACGCCGGACAGGCCCAGGACCTGCACCGGGATGGACGGGCCGGCGAACTCCGGCTGCTTGCCGGTTTCGTCGAACAGCGCACGCACGCGGCCATACTGGATGCCGCACACCAGGTAGTCGCCCTTCTTCAGGCGGCCCTGCTGCACCAGCACGGTAGCGACCGGGCCACGGCCCTTGTCCAGCGACGATTCGATCACCACGCCCGAGGCGCGGCCTTCGTCGACGGCCTTCAGTTCCAGCAGTTCGGCCTGGATCGAGATGGCGTCCAGCAGGTCGTCGATGCCCAGGCCGGTCTTGGCCGAGATCTCCACCATCTGGGTGTCACCACCGAAGTCTTCGGCCACGACCTGCTCGGACAGCAGTTCGTTCTTGACCCGCATCGGGTCGGCGTCGGACTTGTCGATCTTGTTGATCGCCACGATCAGCGGCACACCCGCCGAACGGGCATGCTGGATCGCTTCCTTGGTCTGCGGCATGACGCCGTCATCGGCGGCCACGACCAGCACCACGATGTCGGTCAGCTTGGCGCCGCGGGCACGCATCGAGGTGAAGGCAGCATGGCCCGGGGTATCCAGGAAGCTGATCACGCCCTTCGGCGTATCCACGTGGTAGGCACCGATATGCTGGGTGATGCCGCCGGCTTCGCCAGTGGCAACCTTGGTGCGGCGGATGTAATCCAGCAGCGAGGTCTTGCCGTGGTCGACGTGGCCCATGATGGTGACCACCGGCGGGCGCTGGGTGGCTTCGCCCTGGTTTTCACCGGTCGAGGCCAGCAGTGCGTCTTCGGCGTCGTTGTCGTTGGCACGGATCGCCTTGTGGCCGAGCTCTTCGGTCACCAGCGCGGCGGTGTCGTGGTCGATGGACTGGGTGATGGTGGCCATCACGCCCATCTTGAACAGCGCCTTGACCACCTCGCCGCCCTTCAGCGCGAGCTTCTGCGCCAGGTCGGCCACGGTGATCGTGTCGCCGATCGCCACTTCACGCACCACCGGTGCGGTCGGACGCTCGAAGCCGTGCGGACCGGCATTGTTGCCACCGCGCGACATGTCGCGACGGCCACCGGACTGGTTGCGACCGCCCGGACGACCCCGGGTGTTGCTGTTGTTGCTGTTGCCACGACGCGCGCGGTCAGCGGCCGACAGATGCATCTGGCCGGCGAAGCGATCGCCCGGGCCACGCTCGTTGCGCGGCGCGCTGCGGTTGTTGCGGTCATCGTTGCGCGGCGGCGGCGGTGCACCACGCGGCGCAGCCGGGGGGGCGGCCGGAGTGCGCGGCGGGCGCGGCGCGGTTTCATCGATGGGAGCACGCTTGGGCTTGCTGGCCGCCAGCGCCTCGGCAGCCTTGGCGGCGGCCGCAGCTTCTTCGGCGGCCTTCTTCTCGGCCTCGGCGCGTTCCTTGGCGGCAACCTCTTCCTCGCGGGCACGGACGATGGCTTCGTCGCGCAGACGATCCTTCTCGGCCAGGGCCTGCTGTTCGGCAAGGTTGCGCGCACGCGACTCTTCCAGCTTGCGCAGGATGTCGGCGCGCTCTTCGTCCGGCGTCATGGCGCGAGCACCATCCTTGACGTAGGTACGCTTCTGGCGCACCTCGACATTCACGGTCGTCTTGCTGCGACCGGAATTGACCGTCACTTCCTGCTGCTTCCGGCGGTTGAGCGTGATCTTCTTTGCAGACTGATCGGTCTCTTCCGGGGCCTGCTCGGGCTTGCCATGCGAACGACGAAGGAAGCCCAGGAGCTTCACCTTCTCGGAGCTGGTCACGACCTGGTCGGGACCGCTGAACTTCATGCCGGCACCGGCCAGCTGTTCCAGCAGTTTTTCGACCGGCGTGTTGACCAGTTCGGCAAGCTTGCGGATGGTGGTTTGCTGCGACATTCGGATCCTATGATCTTGTGGGCGCCCCCCCGCATCTGGAGGTGGCGCGGATTCTACGCCCTGAGCGGCTCAGGGCCCTGTTCATTGCCGGCTCATTCGCCGCGTTCCAGTCGGGCGATCTCTTCGGCGCGGGCGGCCAGGATCAGCGCAGCGGCGCGCGCCTGATCCAGCCCTTCGATGCCGAAGTCCATGACCTCGTCGGCGGCCAGGTCGGACAGGTCCTCGCTGGTACGCACGCCGTGGCCGGCCAGCGCATACGCGGTGGCTTCGTCCATGCCCTTCAGGGACAGCAGGTCCTGCGCCGGCTGGCCGTCTTCAAGGCCTTCTTCGACTGCCAGGGCCTCATTGAGCAGCGCATCGCGGGCACGAGCGCGCAGCTCTTCGACGATGTCCTCGTCGAAACCTTCCACGGCCAGCAGTTCGCCGACCGGGACATATGCGATTTCCTCGACGGTGCCGAAGCCTTCGCTGACCAGGATGCCGGCGATCTCTTCGTCCACTTCCAGCTTGTCCATGAACAGCTGGCGGGCCGAAGCCTGCTCGGCCTCCGACTTGGCGGTGACCTGGTCCTGGGTCATCACGTTGAGCTGCCACCCGGTCAGGCGGCTGGCCAGGCGCACGTTCTGGCCGCCCTTGCCGATCGCCTGGGCCAGGCGGTCTTCAGCCACGGCCAGGTCCATCGAGTGCTTGTCTTCATCAACGATGATCGACTGCACTTCGGCCGGCGCCATCGCGTTGATGACGAAGTTGGCCGGGTTGTCGTTCCACAGCACGATGTCCACGCGCTCGCCATTGAGCTCGTTGGACACGGCCTGCACGCGCGAACCGCGCATGCCGATGCAGGCGCCGATCGGATCGGTGCGCTGGTCGTGGGCGAGCACGGCGATCTTGGCGCGGTCGCCCGGATCGCGGGCACAGGCCTTGATTTCCACCAGGCCCTGGCCGACTTCCGGCACTTCCAGCTTGAACAGCTCGATCATGAATTCCGGGGCGGCGCGGCTGATGAACAGCTGCGGGCCACGCGGCTCCGAGCGGACTTCGGCCAGGTACCCGCGCACGCGGTCACCGGCACGCAGCACGTCGCGCGGAATGCCCTTGTCCTTCGGAATGAAGCCTTCGGCGTTGCCACCGAGGTCGACATAGATGTTGCCGCGCTCGGCGCGCTTGACCACACCGGTGATCAGTTCGCCGACGCGATCCTTCCACGCATCCACGACCTGCTGGCGCTCGGCTTCGCGCACGCGCTGGACGATGACCTGCTTGGCAGCCTGGGCGGCGATGCGGCCGAAGTCCGGGTTCTCGATCTGCTCTTCAATGTAGTCGCCGACGTCCACGCCTTCGGCTTCATCGACGGCGTCCATCAGGCGGATCTGGCGATCCGGCGATTCCATCACCACGTCATCGGCCACCACTTCCCAGCGGCGGTAGGTTTCGTAGCTGCCATCCTTGTGGTCGATGACCACGCGGGTCAGCACTTCCTCGTCGGGATAGCGCTTCTTCGCTGCCGAGGCCAGGGCGGCCTCGATGGCATCGAAGATCACTTCACGCGGCACGCCCTTCTCGTTGGCGACTGCGTCGACTACCAGCAACAGTTCCTTGCTCATTGGCTCACTCCGCGCGCGGCTTCTTTGCCGCCGGCTCGTTGGAAGAAGAATTCTTGTTCGGCTTCGGACGCTTCGGTGCCGGACCGGTCGGCTTGCTCGGGGCCAGCCCCAGCGCCACCCAGTCGGGCATGATCCGTGCCTTGTCGATGTTGTCGGCCGACACGATCACTTCGGTCTTGTCGACAACGAAGGTGATGGTGTCTGCGGCCTCGTCGGTTGCTTCGATGCGACCCTGCAGGCGACGACGATTATCCTGCGGCAGCTTCAGGGTGACCTTGGCCATTTCGCCGAGGTGACGGCCGAACTGCTCCAGGTTGAACAGCGGACGGTCCACGCCCGGCGAAGACACTTCCAGCGTGTAGTTGCCGCTGATCGGGTCTTCGACGTCCATCTGTGCCGACACTTCACGGCTGACGCGTTCGCAGTCGTCGACATTGATGATGCGCTCGGGCTGTTCAGCCAGCGGCACGTCGATGTAAAGGCGCAGGGTCGCACCGCCGGGGGCCGGCAGATACTCAACGCCCAGCAGCTCCAGGCCCAGCGACACAACGGTCGGGGCGAGCAGATTCGCGATGTCGGTTGCCTTGTCGCTCACAGCCTGCCTTGATCTCTATGGTTGGGTGCCGGCCTTGGCCAGCGTGGAAACATGACGCCCCGGAAACGACAAAGGGCCCGCTGGGCCCCTTTTCCGGAAAGACTCCGGTGACTGGATTCCGGTTGCAACCTGCAGTGCCTGCCGGTTGCGGCCCTCCTTCCGGGTCCGGACTCCCGCTGGGAGGCCGCCTTCAGGGGTACTGCTAGGCCGCTGATGATAGCGGCTGCACCGCGCTGGTGCAAGGCTTGGCGGCCCCGAAACCCCTTCCCCCGCCGCGGGGCATGACCCGATGCGGGAAGGACAGTCGAGCATGGCTCGACGCTACAAAATGCGGACCACCCCAAAGAAAAACGCCTTCGAAGCAGGACTTCGAAGGCGCATTCTTTACTTGGTAGCGGGGGCAGGATTTGAACCTGCGACCTTCGGGTTATGAGCCCGACGAGCTGCCAGACTGCTCCACCCCGCATCAGAAGCGGAATCATGAGGCATTGCTGCGATAAATGCAAGCTCTCCCTCATTCATCAAACCGGTTGGCGCCGATCCGACGTTGGTAGCGGGGGCAGGATTTGAACCTGCGACCTTCGGGTTATGAGCCCGACGAGCTGCCAGACTGCTCCACCCCGCACCGGAAGTGTTCGAACTGCTGCCCTGCTCTTTCGAGGAGGGCTACCGCAACGATGTTCTGGCTGAACCGCTGCAGTGACAACTCAGGCTGCGCATATTACACGAATCGCGCAGCTTTGTGTCAACTTTTATGCAAGATGCGCAAATGCCTGCTGGCACCAGACCATGATCGGGTTCCAGGCAATGCCCAGCGCCAGCAGCGCCAGTGCGTTCACGCCCAGCACCAGGCCCAGCACGCGGTCGTTGCTGCGCGGCATGGCCTCGCCCACCGGCTCATCGAAGTACATGACCTTGATGACGCGCAGGTAGTAGAAGCAGCCGACCACGGCACACAGCACGCCGAGGATCGCCAGCCACAGCAGGCCGCCGTTGACCGCTGCGCCGAGCACGGCCAGCTTGGTCCAGAAGCCCAGGAACGGCGGGATGCCAGCCAGCGACGCCATGATGCACAGCACCAGGCCGGCCATCCACGGGTTGCGGGCATTCAGGCCCTTGAAGTCTTCGATGTTCTCGGCTTCGAAGCCGGCACGCGACAGCGCGATGATCGCGCCGAAGGCGGCGGTCGACATGATGGCGTAGGCCAGCGCGTAGAACAGCGCGGCGGCATAGCCCTGCGCACCACCACCGGCGATGCCCATCAGCAGGAAGCCGATGTGCGAAACCGTGGAGAACGCCAGCATGCGCTTCAGGTTGCTCTGCGCGATGGCCATCAGGTTGCCGATGACCAGCGACACCGCGGCCAGGCCGGCAATCAACAACTGCAGTTCGGTCGACAGCGGACCCACGCCCATTTCCAGCAGGCGGTAGGCCATGCCGAACGCGGCCAGCTTCGGCGCCGAGCTGATGAACAGTGCGATCGGCGCCGGGGCACCCTGGTACACGTCGGGCAGCCACATGTGGAACGGCGCGGCACCCAGCTTGAAGGCGACGCCGGCGATCATGAACACCGCACCCGTGATCAGCAGCACGCGCTCTTCCGAGTGCGGGATGGCATCGCGGATGACGTCCAGGTGCAGGCTGCCGGTGGCGCCGTAGATCAGCGACATGCCGTACAGCAGCAGGCCCGAGGCCAGCGAACCGAGCACGATGTACTTCATCGCCGCTTCCGAGGCCAGGCCGTTTTCGCGGTTGCTGGCGACCAGCGCGTAGGAGCACAGCGCCAACAGTTCCAGGCCCAGGTACACCATCAGCAGGCTGCCGGCCGAGACCAGGATCATCATGCCGGCGGTGCCGAACAGGATCAGCACCGGGATCTCGCCCTGGAACAGGTTGCGATCACGCAGGTAGCGCCAGCCATAGACCAGGGTCAGGCCGCTGAGCAGCACGATCCCGGTCTTCATCACGTCCGCGGCGGTATCGCGCACGAACATGCCATGGAAGACCTCCCCCTGCCCGCCCACGCCGGTGGCCAGCATGAACAGCACCACGGCCAGCGCAGCGAGCGAGAACAGGTGGGTGACGATCTTGTTCCGGTTGCTGACGAACAGGTCGAGGATCATCAGGGCGAAGGCGCTGCCGATCAGCACCAGCTCGGGAGCGAGCGGTGGCAGGTCAGCAGCGGTCAATGGCAGCAGCGGCGAGGTGGTCATCATCAAATCCTGGAATTACAGCAGCTTGCTGGATGCGATCTGCATCGCCAGCTTCGCGATCGAGGGCTCCATCAGGTCGGTCAGCGGCTTGGGGTAGATGCCCAGGGCCAGCACGCCGATGGCGAACACGCCCAGCACCAGCCATTCGCGGCCGTTGATGTCCTTCAGTTCGGCAACGTGGCTGTTGGCCACTTCGCCGAAGAAGATGCGCTTGTACAGCCACAGGGTGTAGGCGGCGCCGATGATCAGAGTGGTGGCCGCGCCCAGCGCGATCCACGGATTACGCTGGAACGCCGACAGGATGACCATGAACTCGCCGACGAAGCCGCTGGTACCCGGCAGGCCCGCGTTGGCCATGAAGAACAGCATGGCGAAGGTGGCGAACCACGGCATCACGTTGACCACGCCGCCGTAATCGGCGATGCGGCGGCTGTGCATGCGGTCGTACAGCACGCCGACGCAGGAGAACATCGCGCCGGACACGAAGCCGTGCGAGATCATCTGCACCATGGCGCCCTGCAGGCCCAGGCGGGCCGCATCGGCGTTGCCGGCTTCACGCACCAGCCACAGGGCGATGAAGGTACCGAGGGTGACGAAACCCATGTGCGCGATCGACGAATACGCGATCAGCTTCTTCATGTCGTCCTGCACCAGGGCGACCAGGCCGACGTAGATCACCGCGATCAGCGACAGCGCGATCACCAGCCAGGCCCATTCCTGCGATGCGTCAGGGACGATCGGCAGGTTGAAGCGCAGGAAGCCGTAGCCACCAATCTTCAGGGCGATGGCGGCCAGGATCACCGAACCGGCGGTCGGCGCTTCCACGTGGGCATCCGGCAGCCAGGTGTGGACCGGGAACATCGGCACCTTGACCGCGAAGGCGATCAGGAAGGCGAAGAAGATCCAGGTCTGTTCCTTGGCCGACAGCGGCAGCGCATACAGGTCGGCCAGCTGGAAGCTGCCGCCCTTCAGGTACAGGTAGATCAGTGCCACCAGCATCAGCACCGAGCCGAGGAAGGTGTAGAGGAAGAACTTCAGCGCGGCGTAGATGCGGCGCGGGCCACCCCAGACACCGATGATCAGGAACATCGGGATCAGCATCGCCTCGAAGAACACGTAGAACAGCATCGCGTCCGTGGCCGAGAAGATACCGACCGTGACGCCTTCCAGGATCAGGAAGGCGGCCACGTACTGGTTGACGCGCTTGTCGATGGCGCTCCAGGCACCGATCAGGGCAAGCACGCTGACCAGGGTGGTCAGCAGGATCAGCGCCACGGCAATGCCGTCCACGCCCAGGTTGTAGCCGATCTTGTACGCCGGGATCCACGCATGGGTCTCGACGAACTGCAGACCGTCGATGCCCGCGTTGTAGCCGCTCAGCAGCGAGAGGCTCGCCACGAAGGTCAGCACCGCGACGCCCAGCGACGCCCAGCGGGCGGTCTGCGCATCACGGATCGCAAGGATCAGGGCGCCACCGAGGATCGGCAGCCAGATGAGGACACTGAGTAGAGGCCAGTTCGACACGTCTTCTTATTCCGTACAGGTCATCAACGCAGGTAATGCATCAGCACGCCCAGCAGGGCAATCAGGCCGATGATCATCGCGAAGGCGTAGTGATAGAGGAAACCGGATTGGGTACGACGCAGCACACCGGCTGCGACGTCCACAACACGTGCCGAGAGATTGACCACGCCGTCGACGATGTTGCTGTCGATCCAGCGTGCGACCTTGCCCAGCTTGACGCTGCCGCCGGCAAAGCCATCGATCCACAGCTTGTCGAAGCCGTACTTGTTTTCCAGCACCGACACCAGCGGGGCGAAGGTCTTGCGCGCCTTGCCCGACAGGTCCGGCTTCCACAGGTAGAACAGTGCAGCCAGCAGGAAGCCCGCCAGGGTCAGCCAGAACGGCGGCAGCATCATGCCGTGCAGCGCGAACGCCACCGGCCCGTGGAACTCTTCACCCAGGAAGGCAACGGTGTTCTTGGCCGGATCGTAGAAGTCGACGATGCCGGTGAAGAACGTGTTGACCTGGCCCTGGATCGCCGCGTGGGCGTGGTGGCCGGCCCAGTCGGTGCCATGCAGCATCGGACCGATGCTGAAGAAACCGATGGCGATCGACGGGATGGCCAGCAGGATCAGCGGCAGGGTCACCACCCACGGGGTTTCATGCGGCTCATGCGGACCGTGGCCATGGCCGTGGTCGTCATGGGCATCGCCGTGGTGGGCATCGGCATGGTGCGCATCTGCGGCGTGGTGATCGTCATGGCCGTGGCCATGGTCATCATGCGCGTCGCGGAAGCGCTCCTTGCCATGGAAGGTCATGAACAGCAGGCGGAAGCTGTAGAAGCTGGTCACCAGCACGCCACCCAGCACCGCCCAGTAGCCATAGGTGGCCACCCAGCTGTTCTGCATGTGGGCGTGGATCTCGGCCGCCTCGATGATGGTGTCCTTCGAGTAGAAGCCCGAGAAGAACGGCGTACCGACCAGCGCCAGGGTACCGATCCACATGGTGACGAAGGTGATCGGCATGTACTTGCGCAGGCCGCCCATCTTGCGCATGTCCTGCTCGTGGTGCATCGCGATGATGACCGAGCCGGCGCCCAGGAACAGCAGGGCCTTGAAGAAGGCGTGGGTCATCAGGTGGAACACGGCGGCCGAATAGGCCGACACGCCCAGCGCCACGGTCATGTAGCCCAGCTGCGACAGCGTGGAGTACGCGACGACGCGCTTGATGTCGTTCTGCACGATGCCGATCAGGCCGGTGAAGAACGCGGTGGTGGCACCGATGAAGAGGATGAAGTTCAGCGCGGTCTGCGACAGCTCGAACAGCGGCGACATGCGGGTGACCATGAAGATACCGGCGGTCACCATCGTCGCGGCGTGGATCAGTGCCGAGATCGGGGTCGGGCCTTCCATCGAGTCCGGCAGCCACACGTGCAGCGGGACCTGGGCCGACTTGCCCATGGCGCCGATGAACAGGCAGATGCAGATGACGGTGGCGATCGACCAGATCACCGGCTCGTTCAGCAGCTGCATGCCGAGGATCGTGCCGTCCCAGATCTGCAGCTGGGCGCGCGGGTCAGCCAGCATGCCGGCCTGCGAGAACACCTGCGAGTAGTCCAGGGTGCCGAACACCCACAGCACGCCGGCGATGCCCAGCAGGAAGCCGAAGTCACCGACGCGGTTGACCAGGAACGCCTTCATGTTGGCGAAGATCGCGGTCGGGCGCTTGAACCAGAAGCCGATCAGCAGGTACGACACCAGGCCCACCGCTTCCCAGCCGAAGAACAGCTGCAGGAAGTTGTTGCTCATCACCAGGGTGAGCATCGAGAAGGTGAACAGCGAGATGTAGCTGAAGAACCGCTGGTAGCCCGGATCGTCCTGCATGTAGCCGATCGTGTAGATGTGGACCAGCAGCGACACGAAGGTCACCACCACCATCATCATCGCGGTCAGCTTGTCGACCATGAAGCCGACGTGGGCCGAATACTGGCCGACTTCGAAGAACGTGTAGATGTTCTGGTTGAACGGCTGCGCGCCGCCCCACAGCAGCTGGTAGAGCGTGTACATCGACAGGCCGCAGGCAACCGCGACGCCGAGGATGGTGATGGTCTGCGCGCCGAAGCGCTTGACCTGGCGACCGAACAGGCCGGCGATGATGCTGCCGAACAGCGGTGCAAGCACCACTGCGATCAACAGACTCTTGGAGAGAGTGATTTCCATCTGTGGATCAGCCCTTCAGCGAATCGACTTCGCCGACATTGATCGTGCGGCGGGTACGGAACAGGGTCACCAGGATCGCCAGGCCGATGGCGGCTTCCGCGGCGGCGACGGTCAGGATGAAGAACACGAACAGCTGGCCGGACGGATCGCCCAGCTGACGCGAGAAGCCGACGAAATTGATGTTCACCGACAGCAGCATCAGTTCGATCGACATCAGCAGGACGATGACGTTCTTCCGGTTGAGGAAGATGCCGGCCAGGCTGATGGCGAACAGCACCGCGCCGAGCGCAAGCATGTGGCCAAGGGTAATCACGGCTGGGTCTCCTCGCCGGCGGCCGGCTTGCTGTTGCTGTGCACGACCGGTGCTTCGGCGCCCATCTTGACCATGCGCAGGCGCTGGCCGGCCTTGACCATGGTCTGCTCGCCCGGGTTCTGGCTCTTCACGCCGGTACGGCGGCGCAGGGTCAGCATCACGGCGGCGACGACGGCCACGGTCAGGATGACGGCAGCGAATTCGAACGGCAGCAGGTACTCGGTGAACAGCGTGCGCGCCAGCCAGGTGACGTTGGAGCTGTCGGCGGCGACCGCGGCGGCGTTGTCGGCCGGGAACGGGGTGACCGAACGCGCCTTGACGCCGATCAGGATCAGCATCTGCACCAGCATCGCGACCGCAACGATCAGGCCGACCGGCAGGTAGCGCACCCAGCCCTCACGCAGCTTGGTGGGGTCGATGTCCAGCATCATCACCACGAACAGGAACAGCACCATCACCGCGCCGACGTAGACCAGCACCAGGGCCACACCGAGGAACTCGGCGCCCACCAGCAGCCACACGCAGGCGATGGAGAAGAAGGTCAGCACCAGGCAGAGCACGGCGTGAACCGGGTTGCGCACGCTGATCACCGCACCGGCCGAAACCGTTGCCGCGATGGCGAACACCCAGAAAGCGATATTTACCCAATCCATCTCTCGACCTCAGCGGTAAGCGGCATCGGCGGCGCGACGCTCGGCGATCTCGTTTTCGAGACGATCGCCAAGGGCCAGCAGCTGCGGCTTGGTAACGATGTTTTCGCCACGGTTCTCGAAGTGATACTCGAGGATGTGGGTTTCGACGATCGAGTCCACCGGGCAGCTTTCCTCGCAGAAGCCGCAGAAGATGCACTTGAACAGGTCGATGTCGTAGCGCGTGGTACGGCGGGTGCCGTCTTCGCGCTTGGCCGAGTCAATGGTGATGGCCAGCGCCGGGCACACCGCTTCGCACAGCTTGCAGGCGATGCAGCGCTCTTCACCGTTGGGATAACGGCGCAGGGCGTGCAGGCCACGGAAGCGCGGCGACTGCGGGAACTTCTCCATCGGGTACATCATCGTGTACTTCGGCTTGAAGCTGTACTTCAGCGTCAGCCAGAGGCCCGCCAGCAGTTCGAGCAGCAGCAGGCTCTTGAAGTAATGGGTAATCCTGTTCATCACTTTAGACGCCCTTTTGAATCACGCCGAAGAACACCATGACGGCGGTAACCGCGATCCACAGAATGGCCAGCGGGATGAAGACCTTCCAGCCCAGGCGCATGATCTGGTCATAGCGGAAGCGCGGGAAGCTGGCACGGAACCAGATGTAGGCACTGGCGAAGAAGAACACCTTGACGAACAGCCACGGTGCACCGCCCTTCCAGATCCAGTCGACCAGCGGCGAGACATCGCCGAAGTTGACCCAGCCCTGGACCGGGCTCAGCCAGCCGCCGAGGAAGAAGATCGAGATCAGGAAGCTGATCAGGATCATGTTCGCGTATTCGGCCAGGAAGAACAGCGCGAAGGCACCGCCGGAGTATTCGACCATGTGGCCGGCAACGATTTCCGACTCGCCTTCCACCACGTCGAACGGCGCGCGGTTGGTTTCGGCCACGCCCGACACCCAGTAGATGACGAACAGCGGGAACAGCGGCAGCAGGAACCAGTCGAAGAAACCGGAGCTGCCGGCCTGCGCCATCACGATGTTGCTCAGGTTCAGGCTGCCCGAGGCGATCATCACGCCGACCAGGGCGAAGCCCATGGCGATTTCGTAGCTGATCATCTGCGCCGAGGCGCGCATGGCACCCAGGAACGCGTACTTCGAGTTGGAGGCCCAACCGGCCAGGATGATGCCGTAGATGCCCAGCGAGGTCATCGCCAGCAGGTACAGCAGGCCAGCGTTGGCGTTGGACAGCACGATCTGCGAATCGAAGGGCACCACCGACCAGGCCGCGAAGGCCGGGGCCAGGGTGATCAGCGGAGCCAGCAGGTAGATCGCCTTGTTGGCGCTGCTCGGCTGCACCACTTCCTTGAACAGCAGCTTGAAGACGTCGGCGAAGGCCTGGAAGATGCCCATGCCCACGTACATCGGGCCGTGGCGGACGTGCATCCAGCCGATCAGCTTGCGTTCCCAGACCACGTAGAAGGCCACCGAGATGATCACCGGAACGGTGATCACCAGGATCTTCAGGATGATCCAGATCAGCGCGCCGATGTCACCCAGGCCAAGCAGCCACTGGTGCAGCGGGTCGACCGCGTTCAACAGCAATTCGTTCATGCAGCCACCACCGTTACGCGAGCGGCACCCAGCGGCGCGGTCGCGCCGTGGCCCGATTCAATCCAGACCGAACCCGCAGCGACGCGGGCGTCGACCACCACCGGCAGGGTGGCCTTGCCGGCATCGGTGCCGACCTTGGCCATCTGCCCTTCCTGCAGCTGCAGGCGAGCGGCATCTTCAGCGTTCAGCACGATGCGCGGGGCGTTGTTGAGCGGATGCGACTGCAGCGCCGGCGCGCGACGGACCACCGCATCGGTGCGGTAGATCGCGGCGGTCGAAGCCACTTCCAGGCCTTCGCCGGCCACGGCCGGCTGTGCCGAAGCGGCAACGTTGACCGACATCGGGGCCAGGCTGGCGCGCAGGCCGGCCAGGTCGGTGAAGTCGAAACCGGCCAGCGCCATTTCGCCGCCCAGTGCGCGCAGCACGCGCCAGCCTTCACGCGCCTCGCCCGGCAGCTTGCCGCCGGCACGGGCCGACTGCTCGCGACCATCGAGATTGGTCAGGGTGGCGTCGATTTCCGGCAGCGCGCCGATCGGCAGGATCACATCGGCGACGTCGCGGGTGGAGACACAGGCGAACTGGCTGAAGGCCACCACCTTGGCACCGACCAGCGCCTTGCGCGCAGCCGGAGCATCGGCGAAGTCCAGGCCCGGCTCCAGGCCGTACACCACGTAGGCCTGGCGCGGCTGCGCCAGCATCGCGGCGACGTCCTTGCCGGCCGGCAGCACGCCAGCGCGGGTCAGGCCAACGGCGTTGGCGCCCTGCGGGATGCGGCACAGCTTGGCACCGGTGGCGGCTGCGAAGTCACGCGCAGCGGCGCGGATCGCGGCAGCCTGCGGGTGATTCTCGGCGATGCCACCGACGATCAGCACGGTGTTGTTGCCGCCCTGCACTGCCGAACGCAGCTCGGCGTTGGCCAGTGCGTCGACGAACTTCGACGGCGCGACGATCTGCTTGCCAGCGATGCTGAAGGCAAAGTCGAAGTCCACCGGGTTGACGACGTGGATCTTGGCGCCATGGGTGGTCTGCGCCTTGCGCAGGCGGGCGTGCAGCAGCGGCAGCTCGTGGCGGATGTTGCTGCCCAGAACGACGATGCGATCGGCGCCTTCGATTTCCGCCAGCGGCAGGCCGAACACTTCGGCGGTCGCGGCGTCGGAGAAATCGCGGTTGTTGATGCGGTGGTCGATGTTGCTCGAACCCAGGCCCTTGGCCAGGCGGGCCAGCAGCGCGCCCTCCTCGTTCGAGGTCGACGGATGCACCAGCACGCCCAGGTCGTCGCCCTGGTGGGCCTTGAGGATTTCGGCGGCCGCGGCCAGGCCTTCGGCCCAGCTCACTTCCTTCCACTCGCCATTGACCTTGCGCAGCGGCTTGACCGCACGGTCTTCGCTGTACAGGCCCTGGTGCGAGTAGCGGTCACGGTCGGACAGCCAGCATTCGTTGACGGCTTCGTTGTCGCGCGGCACGGTGCGCAGCACTTCGCCGCGACGCACGTGCAGGAACAGGTTCGAACCCATCGCGTCGTGGTAACCCAGCGACTCACGTGCGGTCAGTTCCCACGGACGGGCGCGGAACTGGAACACCTTGTTGGTCAGCGCACCGACCGGGCAGACGTCGACGACGTTGCCGGACAATTCGGTGGTCAGCGGCTTGCCGTCGTAGGTACCGATCTGCAGGTTCTCGCCGCGGTACATGCCACCCAGTTCATAGGTGCCAGCCACGTCGGCGGTAAAGCGCACGCAGCGCGTGCACTGGATGCAGCGGGTCATTTCGGTGGCGACCAGCGGGCCCATGTCCTCGTCCGGCACCACGCGCTTGCGCTCGTTGAAGCGGCTGACCGAACGGCCATAGCCCAGCGAAACGTCCTGCAGCTCGCACTCGCCGCCCTGATCGCAGATCGGGCAGTCCAGCGGGTGGTTGATGAGCAGGAACTCCATCACCGAACGCTGGAACTTCAGCGCCTTCTCGCTGCGGGTGGCGACCTTCATGCCGTCCATCACCGGGGTGGCGCAGGCCGGCGCCGGCTTCGGCGACTTCTCCACGTCCACCAGGCACATGCGGCAGTTGGCGGCAATCGGCAGCTTCTCGTGGTAGCAGAAGCGCGGAATGGAGATGCCGGCCTTGTCGGCGGCCTGGATGATCATCGAGCCCTTGGGCACGACCAGCGACTTGCCATCGATCTCGATGGTGACGTGATCGGGTGGGACGCTCGGATTTACGGGTTGCGCGCTCATGCAGCGGCTGCCTCCACCTTCTTGCCGTCAACCATCGAATGACCGTTGACGATGTAGTACTCGAACTCGTCCCAGAACTGGCGCAGGAAGCCCTGGATGGGCCATGCAGCCGCTTCGCCGAACGCACAGATGGTGTGGCCTTCGATCTGGCCGGCCACCGCCTTCAGCTGGTGCAGGTCTTCCATCGTGGCCTTGCCGGCGACGATGCGCTCCAGCACGCGATGCATCCAGCCGGTGCCTTCACGGCACGGGGTGCACTGGCCGCAGGATTCCTTGTGGAAGAACTGGCTGATGCGGCAGGCGAACTTGACGCAGCAGACGCTGTCATCGAGCACCACGACGGCGCCCGAACCCAGGCCCGAGCCCAGTGCACGGATGGTGTCGTAGTCCATCGGCAGGCCCTTCAGCTCGGCTGCGGTCAGCACCGGCATCGACACGCCACCCGGAATCGCGCCCTTCAGGGTGCGGCCCGGACGCAGGCCACCGGCCATTTCCAGTAGGTCGTCGAAGGTGGTGCCCAGCGGCACTTCGAAGTTGCCGCCGTTCTGCACGCAGCCGGACACCGAGAAGCACTTCGGGCCGCCGTTGGCGGTCAGGCTCAGGCCCTTGAACCACTCCGGACCGTTGCGGATGATCGCCGGCACCGAACCATAGGTTTCGGTGTTGTTGATCGTCGACGGCTTGCCGTACAGGCCGAAGTTGGCCGGGAACGGCGGCTTGTAGCGCGGCTGGCCCTTCTTGCCTTCCAGCGATTCCATCAGCGCGGTTTCTTCGCCGCAGATGTACGCGCCGGCGCCCAGCGCACCGTAGATGTCGATGTCCACGCCCGAGCCCATCACGTTCTTGCCCAGCCAGCCATTTGCATAGGCATCGGCCAGGGCCTGCTCGAAATGTTCGAACGGCTCGTGGTGGAACTCACCGCGCAGGTAGTTGTAACCCACGGTCGAACCGGTGGCGTAGCAGGCGATCGCCATGCCTTCCACCACCGAATGCGGGTTGTAGCGCAGGATGTCGCGGTCCTTGCAGGTGCCCGGCTCGGATTCGTCCGAGTTGCAGAGGATGTACTTCTGCATGTTGCCCTTGGGCATGAAGGACCACTTCAGGCCGGTCGGGAAACCGGCGCCACCGCGGCCGCGCAGGCCCGACGCCTTGACCATCTCGATGACCTGCTCCGGCGGGATCTTCTCTTCGAGGATCTTGCGCAGGGCGGCGTAGCCACCGGTCTTCAGGTAGCTTTCGTACGACCACGGGGTGTCGTAATGCAGGGTGGTGTAGACCACCTGGTGCGGCAGCGGCGCGGGGCCGACCGGACCCTTGGATTCGTGGTGATGTGCCATGCCCTTACTCCAGCCCGTCCAGCAGCTCGTCGACCTTTTCCAGGGTCAGACGCTCATGGTAGTGACCGTTGATGACCATCATCGGCGCGCCACCGCAGCCGGCCAGGCACTCTTCCTCGCGCTTGAGGTAGACGCGGCCGTCCGGGGTCGATTCACCGTGCTTGATGCCCAGCTTCTTCTCGCAATGGCGGACGATGTCCTCGGCGCCATTGAGCCAGCAGCTGATGTTGGTGCAGATGGCCACGTTGTTGCGGCCCACCTTCTCGGTCTCGAACATCGAGTAGAAGCTGGCGACCTCGTAGGCCCACACCGGCGGCAGGTCGAGGTACTTGGCCACGCCGGCGATCAGTTCGTCGGTCAGCCAGCCCTCGTTCTGCTCCTGGGCCGCATGCAGGCCCTGCAGCACGGCAGAGCGCTTGCGGTCCGGCGGGAACTTGGACAGCCAGTGATCGATGTGAGCGCGGGTCTTGTCGCTCAGCACTACCATCGGGTCGACGTCGCGCGCCGCCTCGAAATTACCTGTCGCCTTCATCGGCCGACCTCAGCGAAATGCATAACGTGAAATTGCAGAAACTGCGGCGCCGGCTTGCGCCGGCTGCCTGCAGCGGGCGTTGGCGTGGCGGACGGCATTACCGGTCAACCTCGCCGAACACCAGGTCGTAGGTACCGATCATCGCCACCACGTCGGCCAGCATGTGGCCGCGCACGATCGAATCGATCGAGGACAGGTGGGCGAAGCCCGGTGCGCGCAGGTGAACGCGGAACGGCTTGTTGGCGCCATCGGAGACCAGGTAGCAGCCGAATTCGCCCTTCGGCGCTTCCACCGCTGCATAGGTTTCGCCGGCCGGCACGCAATAGCCTTCGCTGAACAGCTTGAAGTGGTGGATCAGCGCTTCCATGTCGTCCTTCATGTCCTCGCGCTTGGGCGGAGCGACCTTGAAGTTCTTCACCATGACCGGGCCGGGGTTGGCCTTCAGCCACGCCACGCACTGCTTGATGATGCGGTTGGACTCGCGCATTTCGGCAACGCGGACCAGGTAGCGGTCGTAGCAGTCGCCTTCCTTGCCCAGCGGGATGTCGAAATCGACGGCATCGTACTTGGCGTACGGACGCTTCTTACGCAGGTCCCAGGCGATGCCCGAGCCGCGCAGCATCACGCCGGTCATGCCCCACTGGTGGGCCAGTTCCGGAGTGACCACGCCGATGCCGACGGTACGCTGCTTCCAGATACGGTTGTCGGTCAGCAGGGTTTCGTATTCGTCGATGCGCTTGGGAAACTCGACAGTGAAGTTCTCCAGGAAGTCCAGCAGCGAGCCTTCGCGCGAAGCATTGAGCTGCTTCAGCGCCTTGCCCTTGTGCCAGCGCGATTCCTTGTACTTCGGCATGTGGTCCGGCAGGTCGCGGTAGACGCCGCCCGGACGGTAGTACGCCGCGTGCATGCGCGCGCCGGAGACCGCTTCGTAGCAGTCCATCAGCTCTTCGCGCTCACGGAAGGCGTACAGCATCACCGCCATCGCACCCAGATCGAGTGCGTTCGAACCCAGCCACATCAGGTGGTTGAGGATGCGGGTGATCTCGTCGTACATGGTGCGGATGTACTGCGCACGCTCCGGCGCCTCGATGCCCATCAGGGTCTCGATCGCGCGCACGTAGGCGTGCTCGTTGCACATCATCGACACGTAGTCCAGGCGATCCATGTAGCCGATCGACTGGTTGAACGGCTTGGACTCGGCCAGCTTCTCGGTACCACGGTGCAGCAGACCCACGTGCGGGTCGGCGCGCATGATGGTTTCGCCGTCCATTTCCAGGATCAGGCGCAGCACACCGTGAGCGGCCGGATGCTGCGGGCCGAAGTTCATGGTGTAGTTGCGGATTTCCTGCCGGCTTTCGGCGGCGTTGCTGGCGAAGGCTTCGCCGGCCTGGTGTACGTGGCTCACTTCACTGCCTCCTGCGCGCGCTCACCTTCTGCGGTCTGCAGACGGGCGTCGTCACGGATCACGCGCGGCACGCCGACACGCGGCTCCACCGAGGTGACCGGTTCGTAGATCACGCGCTTCTTTTCTTCGTCGTAGCGGACTTCGACATTGCCGATCAGCGGGAAGTCCTTGCGGAACGGATGGCCGACGAAACCGTAGTCGGTCAGGATCCGGCGCAGGTCCGGGTGGCCTTCGAAGATCACGCCGTACAGGTCGAACGCTTCGCGCTCGAACCAGTTCAGGCCCGGCCAGATGCCGGTCAGCGAGGACACCACCGGCAGCGCTTCGTCAGGAGCGAAGCAGCGCAGGTGCATCATCAGGTTGTGCTGGTACGAACGCAGCTGCGCGACCACGGCGAAACGCTGGGTCGGCATGTGCTGCGGGCGGGCACCGTCGGCACCGTTTTCCTCGGTGGGGAACTCGCCCCACGCGAAGCGGCCCTGGGCCTTGCCTTCGACGCCACGGCTGAAGCCCTGCGAGGACACGTCGGCGGTGTCCCATTCGTCGGAGCCATAACCGAGGTAGTCGACGCCGCAGAGATCCACGGCCTGCTCGAAACCAAACTCGTCACGCAGCGCCAGGGCGGTGGCGTGCCACTCGGCGGCAGGCACTTCCAGCGTCACTTCGCCGCGGGGTTCGACCACGATGACCTTCGCACCTGCGAAACGTGCGGAGAGTCGGTCGATGAAGGATGCTTGCTCTGCCATGGGGGCTTGGCGCGCTCTTGTCAGGTGAAGGGGTCAGCGGGCGATGGTCTGTGTACGCCAGATCTTCTTCTGCAGCTGCAGGATCCCGTACACCAGCGCCTCGGCGGTCGGCGGGCAGCCCGGGACGTAGACGTCCACCGGCACCACGCGATCACAGCCGCGCACGACAGAATAGGAGTAGTGGTAATAGCCACCGCCGTTGGCGCAGCTACCCATCGAGATGACCCACTTCGGGTCCGGCATCTGGTCGTAGACCTTGCGCAGCGCCGGGGCCATCTTGTTGACCAGGGTACCGGCCACGATCATCACGTCGGACTGACGCGGCGACGGGCGGAACACCACGCCGTAGCGGTCAAGGTCCAGGCGCGCGGCGCCGGCGTGCATCATCTCGACCGCGCAGCAGGCCAGGCCGAAGGTCATCGGCCACATCGAACCGGTGCGTGCCCAGTTCAGCAGTGCGTCGACGCTGGTGGTGACGAAGCCCTTTTCCAGCAGCGGGTTGTCGCCTTCCGGCCGCAGGATGTCATCAACCCGGCCTTCCGGCGTGGGGTTGTTCATGAGGCCATCGAGAGTCTGAATCACTCCCATTCCAGCGCTCCCTTCTTCCAGACGTAAATGAAACCGAGGAACAGCATGCCGACGAACAGGCCCATGGTGATGAGCGAACGCGCGCCCAGCTCCATGAAGACCTGGGTCCACGGCACGATGAAGATGATTTCCAGGTCGAAGACGATGAACTGGATCGCGATCAGGTAGTAGCGCACGTCGAACTTCATGCGCGCGTCTTCGAAGGCCTCGAAGCCGCACTCATACGGCGACAGCTTTTCCAGATCGGGGCGGCGGGGACCGAGGAATCGACCAACCAGCATCAGCGTAATGCCGATACCGGTGGCAACGATCAGAAACAGCAGAGACGGCAAATATTCGGCCAGCACAGCGATTCTCTCTTGCCTCTGCCGCTGCGCCTGCAGGCGCTTTGGCATGGGGGAGTGGACGGGAATCTGCCTGGCGCCTTGCGCGCCAGACGAACCCGCTTTACTTACAAATGGTGCCCAAGAGGGGACTCGAACCCCTACGACTTGCGTCGCTACCACCTCAAGGTAGTGCGTCTACCAATTCCGCCACCTGGGCAAACGATCACATCAGACTATCTTCCCGATGCGCCGCGTATTGTAACCGGCTTCAGTCTTTCTGGGAGCCTTCCGAAGGCTTTTCTTCACCAGAATTCGAAGATTCCGCCTTGGCCGGCACATTCGCGGCCGGAACCGGGGCGGCCGGGACCGCATCGGCCTTCGGAACGGCCGGCAGTTCGCCGGCCGGAGCCGCCGGGGCACTGGCCGCCGGGGCGGACATCAGGCCCAGATCCTGGTCGGCTGCCGGGCGGGTGCCGTGACCGGCATACCAGGCCATGAAGAGGCTGATACCGAAGAACACCACGGCCAGCCACTTGGTCGACTTGGACAGGAAGTTCGAGGCGCCGCGCGCACCGAACACCGTACCCGAGGCACCGGCACCAAAGCCCGAACCCGCCGCCGCACCCGAGCCACGCTGCATCAGGATCAGCGCGATCATGGCCACAGCGACCAGCACGTAGACGACATTGAGGATCAACATCAGCATTGGAAACCGCCCTCGGACAATACTTCTAGGATTAGTTCGCGGCCGCCGCCCTTGCGATGGCCAGGAAGTCCGCGGCCACCAGGGAGGCGCCGCCGACCAGCCCACCATCGACATCCGGCTGCGCGAACAGTTCCCCGGCATTGTCGGGCTTCACGCTACCGCCGTAAACAATGGGCAGTGAATCAGCGATTCTAGCATCGATGCGCGCGACTTCGCCACGGATGAACGCGTGCACCTGCTGCGCCTGCTCCTTGCTGGCGGTGCGGCCGGTGCCGATCGCCCAGACCGGCTCGTAGGCCACCACGGCCTGGGCGAAACCGGCCGCGCCGACCAGCTCCAGCACCGGCGCCAGCTGGCTGGCGATGACCGCTTCGGTCTGGCCCGCCTCGCGCTGCTCCAGGGTTTCACCCACGCACAGCACCGGCACCAGGCCAGCATGCAGGGCCGCGGCGAACTTGCGCGCGACCAGCTCACTGCTTTCGTGGTGGTACTGGCGGCGCTCGGAATGACCGACCAGGCCATAGCGGGCACCGACCTCGTGCAGCATGGCGGCGCAGACCTCACCGGTATAGGCGCCCTTCTCGTTGCTGCTGACGTCCTGCGCACCGAACACCAGGCCGGTGTCACCGAAGTCCTCGACCAGCTCGCCCAGGTACGGCAGCGGCGGCAGGATCACCACGTCCACCCCCTCCAGCGGCAGCCCGGCGGCCACCTGCCCCAGCAGTTCATTGGCGAATTGACGGCTGCCATGCAGCTTCCAGTTTCCGGCGACGATCTTGCGGCGCATGAGCGGGTGGCTCCTGTGTGAAGTCAGCCGGTCATGATACCCGCTACGGCAAAAATCCGTTTCCGTGTAAGCGGTTACATGGATTTTCAGCCAACGGCGCAGCCCCTCGTGGCGGGTTTGGGGTTGGGTGGGTCGCAGAGAGCCCGGTTGGACCTGGGGCTTGGCCGGGCGGGTGGGACTGCGCAGGGGTCGCTGCAAGTACGTCCCTGTAAGCTCGGTCGCCGCATCCATGCGGCTCACGCCCCTGCGCAGCCCCACCCGCCCGGCCTCTGACACATTCCGGCGGTTCCGCCCGCCACGGAAAGAAAAAAGAAGAGCAAAGGCAGAAGCCGGGCTCCCTCCCCTCCTCGATACCTGACAGATCTCATCTACACATGGCGCGAAATCGTGTCGACCAAGGTCGACACCCACCAACCGTCACCGGGGAACTGTCGGAGGTGGGGCGGTGTGGGTTGGCAGGACCGTTGGCGCCATGGATGGCGCCATCGAGCCCCCAGGGATGGGTTTACGGCGTGTCCTGCCGACCCACACCGCCCCGCCCAACCCGCAGAAACCCAGAGCCGCTTTGGCTTTGGCTTTGGCCTCTGCGGGTGCAGGGCGCAGCCCTGCAAAGAAAAAGGCCGCCTTTCGGCGGCCTTCACTTCCTGTTACTTCAGCTTGATCTCGCGCAGCCGCTCCTCGAGGAAGCCGTGGGCGGTGATCGCCTCCGGGTAGCGGCTCGGGTTCTCCGGGGTGACGCACGAGGGCAGCACGTCGATCAGGAAGTCCGGGTTCGGGTGCAGGAAGAACGGCACCGAGTAGCGCGGCTGGCGCGCCAGCTCACCCGGGGGATTGACCACGCGGTGGATGGTGGACGGATACACGTGGTTGGTCAGGCGCTGCAGCATGTCGCCGATGTTGACCACGATGGTGTCCGCGTCTGACGTAAACGGCACCCACTCGCCTTCGTGCGACTGCACTTCCAGGCCGGCGGCGCTGGCGCCGACCAGCAGGGTGATGAAGTTGATGTCGCCGTGGGCACCGGCGCGCACGTTCGGGATGTCGTCGGTGGTGATCGGCGGGTAGTGGATCGGACGCAGGATCGAGTTGCCGAAGTTGGTCTTGTCGGCGAAGAAGTCCTCCGGCAGGCCGATGTGCAGGGCCAGCGCCGACAGCACGCGCGAACCCAGGTTGTCCAGCGCCTGATACAGACCGTAACCGCGCTCACGGAAACCTTCCACCTCGGTCGGCCACAGGTTCGGCGCCATCACGTCCCGGTACTTGGAATCGTCGGCGATTTCACGGCCGATGTGCCAGAACTCCTTCAGGTCGAAATGCTTCGAGCCCTTGGCGGTCTCCACGCCGAACGGGGTGTAGCCGCGGGCGCCACCGCTGCCGGCCACGTGGTACTTGCGCTTGACCTCGTCCGGCAGGGCGAAGAAGGCCTTGAAGGCATCGTAGGCCGCGTCGATGTCGGCCTGCGGGATGCCGTGGTTGCGGATGCCCGCGAATCCCCATTGGCGGTAGGCCGCGCCCAGCTCGGCCACGAAGGCCTCGCGGTCGCTGTCGAAACGGGTGATGTCGAGGGTGGGGATCTGGCTCACAGCGGTTCCTGGCTTGTCGTTGGGTCTGAGGGGGCCAACGCATTCATGGCCCGCCTGAACATTGTGACAGATCGCCCGGGGGACGCCACTCGATACAAGGAAACAAACCGATACAATGCGCGACCCGCGCGCGGAGTAACGCTTCCGTCACGTGGACCCCGCTCCCCTCCCGCGCGCCCTGACCCTGCCCCGCCATGCCCGCAGCTGCCTCTGCCGTCCCCGCCATAGAAGGTTCCGCCCGGCGTTGGCGCCGGCTGGCGTGGTGGTCGCTGTTCGTCGCCGGCAATGCCGTGCTGGCCGCCGCGATCGCGCTGGGCAATGTACCGCTGCGTGACAATCCGGGCGGCGGCGCCGGCCTGGCCTATCTGGCGGTCGCCCTGCCCGGCCACCTGCTCGCCTTCGGCGCGCTGGCCGGCCTGCTGCCATTGCTGCTGGGCCTGTGGCCGCGCAGTGCGCGTACGCTGAGCATCAGCGCCGTACTGCTGCAGGGCCTGTGGCTGTGCCTGCTGCTGGTCGACGCCAAGGTCTTCACCCTGTACCGCTTCCACCTCAATGCCATGGTCGTGAACATGGTGTTCGGCGGCGCCCTGCAGGACCAGGTTGCCCTGTCCTGGAAGACCTGGCTGCAGGTCGTGCTGCTGGCTGCCGCGGTGTTCACCGCCGAGGGCCTGCTGGCCTGGGCGTGCTGGAAACTGCTGCCGGCCGCGCCACGCCGGCGCAGGGTGCTGCAGGCCTGGGCAGTGGTGGCGCTGCTGATGGGTGGTGGCCAGGTCGCCACGGCCTACTACGACGCCCGGGGCGACCGCGATGTGATCGCGCAGTGGAACTACCTGCCGTGGGCACAGCCGATCACGGCCAAGAGCTTCATGCGGCGCCTGGGCGTGGTCAGCCAGCAGCAGGCAGGCCTGCCCGACCCGCGCCATGCGCAGCTGTTGTACCCGCTGCATCCGCTGCGCTGCCAGAGCCCACATCGCCCCAACGTGCTGATGGTGGTACTGGAATCGCTGCGCCGCGATGTGCTGACACCGCAGCTGATGCCCAACACGTCGGCGCTGGCGCAGGATGCGCGGGTGTTCGACCACCATTTCAGCACCGGCAATGCCACCCGCTATGGCCTGTTCGGGCTGCTCTACGGCCTGCCCGGCGGCTATTGGCCGAGCATGCTTGACGAACAGCGCGGCTCGCAGCTGTTCCAGGTGCTGGGCCAGCAGGGTTACGACCTGCACCTGTACGGCAGTGCGCCGCTGTACAGCCCGGAATTCGACCGCACCGTGTTCGCCGATGTGCGCGACCAGCTGCACCAGGGCCCATCGGCACTGAAGTCCGACGGCCGCGACCGCGCGATCATCAGCGCACTGCAGCAGGACATCCGCGCCAGCCAGGCCGCGCAGCGCCCGTGGTTCGGCTTCGTGTTCCTCGATTCCACCCACGCGCCCTACCACATGCCCGACGGCTACCCGCCGGTGGCGACGCCCATGGCTGCGGACATCGACTTCCTCAAATTCGGCCCGGAGCATGACCCGACGCCGGAACTCAACCGCTACCGCACCGCCGTGCACTATGCCGACAGCCTGATCGGCACGCTGCTTGATGATCTGCGCGCGCAAGGCCTGGCCGAAGACACCATCGTGCTGGTCACTGGCGACCATGCCGAGGAATTCAACGACCTCAAGCTGAACTACTGGGGTCACAACGGCAACTTCTCCGACTATCAGCTGCAGGTCCCCTTCGTACTGCATTGGCCGGGCCAGGCCAGCGGTCGTGAATCACGCACCAGTTCACACGAGGACTGGGTACCGACCCTGATGCGCCATGCATTGGGCTGCGAGAACGCATTGACCGATTACAGCACCGGCCACGACCTGCTGGCCGAACCGCAGGGCAGGCGCGCGCTGGTGGTCGAAAGCTGGTCGCAGCGCGCGGTGCGCGATGGCGATGCCATCTACGTGTTCGACAAGTTCGGCAACGCGACCGCGCTGGACCTGCATTACCGCCCGCTGCCACAGCAGCCCCCCGATGCGGGCGCTGTCCGCACTGCATGGGAAGCGCTGACCCGCTTCCGCAACCGCTGAGCCTCAAGGATCGACCCGCATGAACCGTCCGCTGCGCATCCTGCACACCGAAGCCGCCAAAGGCATGGGCGGGCAGGAGATCTACATCTTCCGCCACATGCAGGTGATGCGCGCACGCGGCCACGCGGTGTCGCTGCTGTGCCAGCCCGATGCGCGGCTGGCCACCCTGGCACGCGATGATGGCTTCACCGTGCACACCCTGCGCATGGGCGGCCTGGCCCGGTTGCTGCGCGGCATCTGGTCGGTGTCGCGGCTGGTACGCCGCGAACGCTACGACGTGGTCAACACGACCAGCCGCCGCGACGCACTGATCGCTGCCGCCGGTGCACGCCTGGGCGGAGCCCCGCTGGTGGTGCGCTCGCGCCACCTGATGAGCCCGGTCAATTCACTGCTGACCTATACCCGGCTCCCGCACCGGGTGCTGACGGTCAGCAGCTTCGTCAAGCAGCTGCTGGCCGACCGCGGCATTCCAGCCGAGCACATCGGTATCGTGCCGCCGATCGCGGTGCCGCCGCGTTGGAGCGACATCCACCTGGACAACCCGTGGCAGCGACTGCAGGAAGTACGCGCCGAAGTCCGCGCCGAGCTGGGCTTCGGCGAACAGGACGTGGTGGTGGGATGCGTGGCGGTGCTCCGCGAGCCCAAGGGCCACGCCGATCTGCTGCAGGCGATGGTGCCGCTGTGCAAGGCCAACCCGAACGTGCATCTGGTGGTGGTGGGTGACGGCCAGCCGGTGATGGATCGACTGCAGGCGATGCGCGACGCGCATGGACTGCAGGCGCAGGTGCATCTGCTCGGCTACCGCGATGGGGCCTGCCGGCTGATGGCCGGGTTCGACATCTTCGCGCTGGCCTCGCACAAGGAGGCCGCCGGTACCGTATTCCTGGAAGCGGCCTACGTCGGCGTACCGATCGTGGCCACCCGCGTCGGTGGCGTACCGGAGATGGTGGTCGACGGCAGCAATGCGATCCTCACCCGGCTGGGCGACAATGCAGCCCTGACCGGCGCCCTGCGCCTGCTGGTGGACGATCCGGAACGGCGACGGCAGATGGGCCGCGCCGGGTGGGACTGGATGCGCAGCGCGCACCGTTTCACCCCGGATGGCCACGGCGAAACCACCGAACACTATTACCACCAGTGGCTGAAGGAGCTGGGACATGGCTGATGCCCGAACCGTACCGGTGCTGATGCACCACCACGTGAGCCCATCGCCGGGCATGATCACCGTGTCGCCGAAGAATTTCGAAAGCCAGATCGCCTGGCTGGCCGGCAACGGCTGGACCTCGCTGACGCTGGACCAGTACGCCGGTTTCCTGGCCGGCAAGCCGGTGCCACGCAAGTCGATCGTGATCACCTTCGACGATGGCTACCTGGACAACTGGGTCTACGCGCACCCGATCCTGCAGAAGTACGGCATGCACGCGGTGGTGTTCGTGGTCACCGGCTGGATGGGCGAAGGCCCGGAGCGGCCGCACGCCGGCATCGCCGGAGCGTCGCTGCCCGCCACCCCGGACCACCGTGGCTGCGAAGCGGCGATCTACGAACAGAACCGCAGCGATGATGTGATGATGCGCTGGAGCGAAGCGCGTGCAGCCATCGCCGCCGGCACCTTCGAAGTGCACTGCCACACCCACACCCATACCCGTTGGCTGCGTCGCGACGACCTCGACCGTGCACAGCGCCGCGCCGGCCTGAGCCACGACCTGGCGATCTCACGCGACGTGCTGCAGGAAAAGCTGGGCGAAGTATCCGACACGCTGTGCTGGCCCTACGGCGATTTCGACCAGGACCACATTGAAGTGGCACGCGAGCAGGGTTTCCGTTACCTGCACACCACCCACCCGTTCGGCCGCAACGTGGTGGGCGGCGATCCGGAACGCATCTACCGGTTTGCGATCCGCAACCGCCCGGCCAGCTGGCTGCGCAAGCGCATCGCGCAGAGCTACAACCCGCTGATCGCACCGCTGTTCAATGGCTTCAAGGCGCGCCAGAAGAAGATGGTGCCGGGGCCCTGAGCGCAAGGGCCTCCCCCGCCCGCTGCGGCGCGGGAGGCCCGCGACGGCCTCAGAAAAAACGCCCGTATACGGCTTGCACGATCTCGCCGTTGCCGGTGTTGATCAGCAGCGCATCTGGCCCGTAGCGCACCCATTCGTAGCCCATCGGCGGCATGTCCAGGCCGAACAGCCAGAAGTCGTTGAGAATATAGTCGTCGATCCAGTACGGACGCGGCAGGAACTGGCCGTAATGCCAGCGCTGGTACGCATAGCCCACCGGTGGATGGTAGGGCCCGATGCGGAAGGCATGGTCGGCGCGGAAGTTGTGCCGGTACCCCTCGCGGAACGCCGGCCGTGCATTGCCCAGCTCGCGCGGGCGTTCCATCCTTGGGTAGCCCCACGGCGCGCGCATCGGCTCCTCGCGCGGGGCGGACATGTGCGGCCCACCTTCGGGACGACGTTCGGCGCTCGCAATGGAGACGCCACCCAGCAACGGCAGCACCAGCAGCGCACCTGCCAGCAGGCAGCGGCTGCAGCGCAATGAAGTGTTCATGGTCATGGTCCTTGCAACAACAGTGAAAGGATGGAGCACGAACGGCTCCGACCGGGTCCCGGTCTGCGCGGCGCCTGCATGCATGCATGCACGAGACCCTGATCCCCGGAATACGCCGCGTATCGTTCACGCCATGTCACAAAGCGCACAGCCACAGCTGAACGTGATCACCGGTCGCGATCGGTTCAGTCACCCTCGCTGGAAAACGACATGGCCGCAAAGGCGGCCATGTCGTGGTGTCAGGTTGTACGGCCGCCGGACTCAGGCAGCGGCTTCACGGACCGCAGCTGACAGACGATCCAGCGTCTCCTGCATCAGCGCTGCGTCATCGGCTTCCACCGTGACCCGCACCACCGGCTCGGTACCGGACGGGCGCAGGAACGCACGACCACGACCAGCCACCGACTGCTGCGCGACGACCAGTGCGGCCTGCACGCTGTCGGCCTGCACCGTGGCCTTGGCCGAGACATTGCCCAGCCGCACGTTGACCGTCTTCTGCGGCACCCGCACCAGTCCCTTCAGCGCCTGGCGCAGGGTCTGCCCGCTGCTGCGCAGCGCCACCAGCACCTGCAGGGCGCTGATGATGCCATCGCCAGTAGTTGCCCGGTCCAGGCACAGCAGGTGGCCCGAGGCTTCACCACCCAGCACGCCACCGCCTTCGATCAGCGCCTGGTGCACGTAGCGGTCACCGACGTTGCTGCGCACGAACGGAATCTGCAGGTCGGCGAAGGCCTTCTCCACGCCGTAGTTGCTCATCAGCGTACCGACCACCGGACCATGCAGGCGACCCTCGGCCTTCCACGCACGTGCCAGGATGTACAGCAGGTCATCGCCGTCAACCGGATTGCCCTGGTCGTCGGCCATCAGCACGCGGTCACCGTCACCATCGAAGGCGATGCCGAGATCGGCGCGGGTCTCGCGGACCTTGGCCGCCAGGTTGTCGATATGGGTGGACCCGACCCCGGCGTTGATGTTGATGCCATTGGGTTCGGCGCCGATGCCGATCACCTCGGCGCCCAGCTCACGGAACAACAGCGGTGCGATCTGGTAGGTGGCGCCGTGCGCGCAATCCAGCACCAGGCGCAGGCCACGCAGATCGAAGGCGCGCGGCACGCTGGCCTTGCAGAACTCGATGTAGCGACCGACCGCCTCGCGCGCCCGCGCCGCCTTGCCCAGCTTTTCCGATTCGGCGGTGGTGAACGGTAGATCCAGCGCCGCTTCAAGCGCCAGTTCGGTGGCATCGTCGAGCTTCTCGCCCTGGGCGGAGAAGAACTTGATGCCGTTGTCGTAGTGCGGATTGTGCGAAGCGCTGATGACGATGCCGGCATCCACGCCCAACGTGCGGGTCAGGAATGCGACCGCCGGAGTCGGCATCGGGCCGAGCAGCTGCACGTCGGCACCGGCGGCGACCAGCCCGGCTTCCAGTGCCGCTTCGAACATGTAGCCGGAAATGCGGGTGTCCTTGCCGATCAGCACGATCGGCCGCCGCCCGTCCTGGCCGCGCTGGGCGACCAGCACGCGCCCCAGGGCATTGCCCAGGCGCAGCACGAAGTCCGCCGAGATCACGCCTTGGCCAACCCGGCCACGGATGCCATCAGTACCGAAGTACTTGCGGCCCCCCATCAAACCACCTCCGGCGCCGGCTGACGGCCCAGCATCGCCAGCAGGTCGGACAGGCGGTCGCGCATTTCGCGGCGGTCGCAGATCTGGTCGATGGCACCGTGCTCCAGCAGGAACTCCGAGCGCTGGAAACCTTCCGGAAGCTTCTCACGCACGGTCTGCTCGATCACGCGCGGGCCGGCAAAGCCGATCAGCGCCTGCGGCTCGGCGATGTTGATGTCGCCCAGCATCGCGAACGATGCCGATACGCCACCGGTGGTCGGATGGGTCAGCACCGAGATGTACGGCAGGCCGGCCTCGCGCAGCTTGCCCAGCGCGGCCGAGGTCTTGGCCATCTGCATCAGCGAGAACAGGCCTTCCTGCATGCGTGCACCGCCGCTCTGCGAGAAGCACACGTAAGGGGCGCCGATCTCGACTGCGGTTTCGGCAGCCAGCGCGAAGCGCTCACCGACCACCGAACCCATCGAGCCGCCCATGAAGGCGAAGTCGAACGACGAAGCCACCAGCGCACGCCCCTTGAGCAGGCCACGCATGGCGATCAGCGCGTCGTACTCGCCAGTATTCTTCTGCGCGATCTTGATGCGCTCGCTGTACTTCTTCTGGTCCTTGAACTTGAGCAGGTCGGTCGGGCCCAGGCGCGCACCGATCTCGGTGGTGCTGTCGGCGTCGAACAGGGCCGCCAGCCGCGCACGCGCACGGATCGCCATGTGATGGCCGCACTTCGGGCAGACTTCCAGGTTCTCTTCCAGTTCCGGACGGTACAACGCGCTGCCGCAGTTGCTGCACTTTTCCCACAGGCCCTCGGGGACGCTGCGCTTCTTGCTGGGGGTGTTGTCGGTGCGGATGCCGGACGGCATCAACTTGCTGAGCCAACTCATGCGGGAGGACACTTCCGTTCAGGGCGGCCCGCGGGCCGCAAAGGCGGACAGTCTAGCTCCGCTGCCCCCGCCCGTGCACCCCTTGCGGTGCCCGGGCCAGCAGGAAAAAACCATGCTGGGACGTACGTTTAGGTCCGGGTGGTACCCGCCGCTGGCCCGCAGCCCCTGTACGCAGGCGGGTGCGGAGGATGCAGGCCAGTGGCCGGCACGACCGTTACCCGTCCAGCGCCTGTCGCAACGGTGCGAGGAAGGCCCCGGCGCGCTGCGCGGCCTCTTCCGCCGAGCCCGCCTCTGCCAGCACCGCCACCAGTGCGCTGCCCACCACCACGCCGTCGGCCTGTCGCGCCATCGCCACGGCACTGGCCGCATCCTTGATGCCGAAGCCTGCCACCACCGGCACCGAGGCGCGCTCGCGCAGTGCCTGCAGGCGCGCGCTGGCGGCATCACTGTCCAAACGCTCGGACGCACCGGTGACACCGGCAAAGCTGACGTAGTACAGGTAGCCACGCGCCAGGGCCAGCAGCTTGTCGGCACGCGCTTCACTGGTGGTCGGCGACGCCAGCAGCACCAGCGCCAGGCCAGCCGCCTCGAAGGCCTGCTGTGCTTCACCGGCTTCTTCCGGCGGCAGATCGACCAGCAACGCGCCATCCACGCCGGCCTTCACCGCGGCGTCGGCGAACGCTGCGTAGCCATGGATCTCGACCGGATTCAGGTAGCCCATCAGCACCACCGGGGTCTGCGCATCACGCTCCCGGAACTGCGCCACGGCCTGCAGCACGTAGCGGCTGCCGGCACCGCGCGCCAGCGCGCGCTCGGAGCTGCGCTGGATGGTCGGGCCATCCGCCATCGGGTCGGAGAACGGCACGCCCAGCTCGATCACATCGGCGCCGGCCTCGACCAGTGCGTGCATGACCGGCACGGTAGCCTCCAGCGAGGGATCGCCGGCAGTGATGAAGGGGATCAACGCCTTGCGCTGCTGCTCGCGCAGGCGCTGGAAACAGGCATCAAGTCGGGATACGGACATGTCAGGTACATCCTTCGATCAGGTCAACGGCGCCGCTGGCGCCCCAGTACATTCGGGATACGGTGCCGTCGACGATCTCCACGCGGATCGCCAGGTCGGAACCGGGGTCCTGCCAGAGCAGGGTCTCGCCGGCCTCCACGTCATTGCCATAGGGCTGGACGGAGACGCCCTTGGGCAGCCGCTGCAGGGCCTGCGCGCGCGGCATGTCCAGGTGCAGGCCGAACGGCCCCGGCTGGACCACCACCTGGCCCGAATCGTCGATGGGGGCCAGGTCGAAACGCACCACGTCACCGTCCTGCACCATCATCGCCACGCCTTCAGGCAGCGTGCCGCGCTCGTAATACTCGCAGCGCCCGGAGGTTGCCTCGCTCAGCCCGGCCGAGTGCCACTGCCCCTCGCTCTGCAGTTCACTGAAAGGCTGGCCGATCAGCACCTCGCCGGCATGGTCCAGGGCCACCGAAACCACCGCTGGAGCACTGTCGCCACCGGCAGCATCGTCTGCGCTTGGCAACGGTGCGTCTTCGATCGGCCGGTGTGCTGCAGCATCGTCGTTGCTGGCAACCTGGCGTGCCGGGGCGATCGCCGCCGGGGATGCCGGCGCCGGCGCCAGCACCGGCGGATCGGGTGGCGCGCAGCCGCCCAGGCCGACCGCCAGCACCCATGCCCCGCCATGGCGCAGCATGCAATTCACAGCACCAGGCCTTCGCGCGCGGCGATGGTATGCACGTCCTTGTCGCCGCGGCCGGACAGGTTGCACAGCACGATCTGGTCGCGCGGACGCTCGCGCGCCAGCTTGATCGCCTGCGCCAGGGCATGGCTGGATTCCAGTGCGGGCAGGATGCCCTCGGTGTGCGCCAGCAGGTGGAACGCCTGCAGGGCCTCTTCATCAGTGATGCCGAGGTAACGCGCGCGGCGGGTATCGGCCAGGAACGCATGCTCCGGGCCGACGCCCGGATAATCCAGGCCGGCCGAGACCGAGTGGGTTTCGATGATCTGGCCGTCGTCGTCGCACAGCACGTAGGTGCGGTTGCCATGCAGCACACCCGGGCGACCGGCGGCGATCGACGCGGCATGGCGACCGGTACTGATGCCATCACCTGCCGCTTCGGCGCCGACGATCTCGACCTGGCGATCGTTGAGGAACGCATGGAACAGGCCGATGGCATTGCTGCCGCCGCCGACGCAGGCGGTGATCGCATCGGGCAGGCGACCGTATTCGGCCAGCATCTGTTCGCGTGCTTCGCGCCCGACGATGGCGTTGAAATCGCGCACCATGCGCGGGTACGGGTCCGGACCGGCGACGGTGCCGATGATGTAGAAGGTGTCCTGCACGTTGGTCACCCAGTCGCGCATCGCTTCGTTGAGCGCATCCTTCAGGGTGGCCGAGCCGGAGGTGACCGGCACCACCGTCGCGCCGAGCAGCTTCATGCGGTAGACGTTGATCTTCTGCCGCTCGATGTCGGTGGCGCCCATGTACACCACGCATTCCAGGCCCAGGCGCGCGGCGACGGTGGCGCTGGCCACGCCATGCTGGCCGGCGCCGGTCTCGGCGATGATGCGCTTCTTGCCCATCCGCGCCGCCAGCAGGGCCTGGCCGATGGTGTTGTTGATCTTGTGCGCGCCGGTGTGGTTCAGGTCCTCGCGCTTGAGCAGGATCTGGGCGCCACCGACATGGTCGCTCAGGCGCTGGGCGTGGTAGATCGGGCTCGGCCGGCCCACGTAATGGGCCAGGTCGCGGTCGTAGGCCAGCTGGAATGCCGGGTCCTGGCGGGCCTGGTCATAGGCCTGGGCCAGTTCCTGCAGCGGGCCGACCAGGGTTTCGGCAACGAAACTGCCACCGTAGCGGCCGAAGTGGCCCTGGGCATCCGGGAAGGCGTGGTAGTCGGCAATGGGGGAGGCAGACATGGAGACGACCGGTGGTTCAAGACAGGTGGATACTCTAGCGCACGGGTCGTGACCGGAAAATGGATATTATCTGGCGCATCTTGTCAGGAAATCTCACATGAGCAGCTCATCGCTTCCGCCGCTCAATGCGCTGCGCGCGTTCGAGGCCACCGCCCGCCTGGGCGGGGTCGGCCGCGCCGCACAGGACCTGCATGTCACCCACGGTGCGGTCAGCCGGCAGCTGAAGCTGCTGGAGGATCATCTGGGCATGGCCTTGTTCCAGCGTGCCGGTCGCGGCCTGCGCCTGACCGCCGCAGGCACCCGCCTGCAGGTGGCATGCAGCGAGGCGTTCACCGGCATTGAAGACTGCGTGCGTGAACTGCGGCGGCCGACGGCATCCCCGGCACTGGTGCTGGGCTGCAGCGGCAGCGTACTGGCGCGCTGGATGATCCCGCGACTGCCCGCGCTGCAGGCCGCCCTGCCCGGCGTGCGCCTGCAGTGGTCGGCACTGGACGGCAGCTTCACCGAGGCCCAGGCCGCGCTGGATGCGGTCCTGCTGCTGGCGCAGGGGCCGTGGCCGCGCGGCTGGCAGGTGCGCGAACTGGCGCCGGAACGGGTCGGCGTGGTGGTGGCCCCCTCCCACCCCGCGGCGCAACGCCTGCGGCATGCCCCACCCTCGGCACTGCTGCAGGAAACCCTGCTGCACACCAGCTCACGACCGCAGGCGTGGCCGGCCTGGGCGCAGGCACATGGCCTGGACGCATCGAAGCTGCAGTTGGGCACCGCTTTCGAGCATCTGTATTACCTGCTGGAGGCAGCGGTAGCCGGGCTGGGCCCGGCGATCGCGCCCGAGCCGCTGGTGGCCGAGGACCTGGCGGCGGGGCGGTTGATCGCGCCGTGGGGGTTTACCGCCACTGGCGGCTTCTGGGTGCTGGCGCGGCCGGAAGGTCTGGCCGATGCGCGCGTGGATGCGCTGGCCGATTGGGTCAGCTCGCAGCTGGGCTGACCTGGGCCAGCCCGCCGCTTTCCCTGATCACTCCAGAACGGTGCAGTCCGCGCGACGTACTTCCTCGACAAAGGTGCGCATCTTGTAGCCATCCTTGATGCCCGGCTCCAGCTCGATGCCGCTGGAGACATCCACGCCCCATGGCAACGTGGCCAGCACGGCGTCATAGACGTTGTCCGGGTTCAGGCCGCCGGCCAGCAGGAACGGGCGGTGCAGGCCGGTCGGGATGCGGCCCCAGTCGAATGCGACACCCGTGCCGCCACCGCCGCCGGGCGCGTGGCTGTCGAACAGGAAGCCGGCGGCGCTGGGGTAACGCAGCTGCAGGGTACGGGCATTGACCTCTTCGCGCCCGCCCATGGCGATCGCCTTCAGGTACGGCATGTTGAAACTGCGGCAGAAGCTCTCGTCTTCCTCGCCATGGAACTGCAGCAGGGTCGGTCGCACCGTGCGCAGCACCTCGCGCACCTCTTCCTTGCTGTTGTTGCGGAACAGCGCCACCACGTCGACCATCGGCGCGATCGCCTGGCGCATCGCGCGCGCTTCGGCCGGGGCGACCCGGCGGCTGCTCTCGCGGGCAAAGATGAAACCCACTGCGTCCACGCCCAGCTCACCGGCCAGGCGGACGTCGCCGGCCCGGGTCATGCCACAGAACTTGATGCGTGTGCGGTAGTAGGAGCGGCTCATAGCGTGACCTCGGCGGGCAGATGCCAGTTGTCGGGGTACAGGGGCCCAAGGAACACCAGGCCCTGCGGCGGTGCGGTGGGACCGGCTACGGTGCGATCGCGCCCGGCCAGCAGTTCGGCGATCCAGTCCACCGGTTTTTCGCCGCTGCCCACCAGGATCAAGGATCCGACGATATTGCGGACCATGTGATGAAGGAATGCATTGCCCTGCACCGCCACTTCAATCACCTCGCCCTGGCGGCTGATCTGCAGCGACTGCAGTTCACGCCGCGCATGCAACGCCTGGCATTGCACCGATCGGAACGCGCTGAAGTCGTTCTCGCCAAGCAGCGCCTGGCCGGCGGCATGCATCAGGGCCTCGTCCAGCGCCCGCCGCTCCCAGCTCAGGGTCTGGCGGCCCAGCGCCGGCCGCACTTCGCGGTTGAGCAGCCGATAGCGGTAGCGGCGCGCGCGCGCGGAAAAACGGGCGTGGAAATCATCGGCCACCGGCACGCACCAGCGCACCGCGATCGAGCGCGGCAGGCGGGTGGTGGTGCCGAGCATCCAGGCGCGCGGATCGCGCACCACGTCGGTGTCGAAATGCACGACCTGGCACTGGCCGTGCACACCGGCATCGGTGCGGCCGGCGCAGACCACCTGCAACGGCGCATCGGCGACCGACGACAGGGCCAGTTCAAGGCTGGCCTGCACGCTGGGGCCACCTTCGCCCAGGTTCTGCCAGCCCCTGAAATCGCTGCCGTCGTACTCGACGCCAAGCGCGTAACGCATGTGCTACCTCGATGCTGCAGGTGGGGCGGCGCTCACGCCGGGTCGCGTTCGGACCACACCGCCAGTTCGTTGCCACCGGGCTCGACGAACTGGAAGCGGCTGCCCCCGGGGAAGGAAAACACCGGGCGCACGATCCCGCCGCCGGCATCACGCACCGCCGCCTCGACCGGGGCCAGGTGGTCGGCATACAGCACCAGCAGCGGTGCGCCGGTGTCACTGGCGCGTTGCGGCTGACCGCGGAAGAAGCCGCCCTGCAGGCGGCCATCGTCGAAGGCGGTGTAGTCGCTGCCATAGTCGACGAACGACCAGCCGAACACCTTCTCGAAGAAGGTACGGCTGGCCGCCGGATCAGTGGAGGCGAATTCAACGTAGTCGATGCGGCGCTCGCGGCTCATGGCACGGTCCTTGTCGGCGGGTTCGGTCACGGCAGGCGCGCCAGCAGCTCGCGGGCCTGTGCCTGGCTGTGCAGATCACCGCCCTCGGCGACTTCCAGCAGCAGGGTACGCGCGGTCTGCGCATCGCCCAGGTCCAGATAGGCGATGGCCAGTTCCAGCCGTTCCTGGCCGGCACGCGGCGCCCAACCTGCGTCGCCGTCGGCTGCAGCCGCAGTCGACGGGGTGTCTTCGTGGTGTGGAGCATCGGCCTGCGCCGGGCTCTCATGCGCTTCGGCCGGCAGGTCGAACACGCCACGGAACTGCGGCTGCTGCTCGGCATGCAGCGCATAGTCGGGCACCGCGATCTCGTCAGGGACCGCCTGCGCGACCGGCTCATCCGGCACGGGGGTGTCCTGCGTGGGCACCGGCTCGTCCCAGCGCGGCAGATCCGTCACGGCCTCGGGCAGCTCCACCACTTCGTCATCGCGCAGCGTGTGCGCCTGCCAGTCAGCCTGGGCGGCGACGTCGGCGGTCGGTTCGGCAGCCACGTCCTCCTGCACCTCGGTTGCGGTCGCCCAGGCCGGCATGGCGGGCTCCTGGCGGCCACCGTCGTCCACCACCGACGACCACGAGGACTGCTCGGCCAGCGTATCCAGCGCCGCACCCGCCGGCACCGCCGCAGCCAGGCCAGTGGCATCGCCTTCTTCGCGCAGCGGCGGCAACGGCGACGGCTTGCGCCGGCGCAGCAGCCAGGCCGCCGCCGCAGCGAGCAACAGCACGGGCAGGCCCAGCCAGTACCACGGCGTTGCCGCGTCGCGGCTGCCCGGCGCCTGGGCCAGACGCTGCTGCGCCGCAGCCAGGTCGTTGTCCTTCATCGCGATCAGCGACTGCTGCTGTTCCTTCAGCTTCTCCAGATCGGCCACGCGCTGCTTCAGCTCGCCGATCTCGGCATCGCGGGTAGCGATGTCCTCACGCGCCTGGCGCAGTTGCTCGTTGCCCATCATGTCACCCTCACTGCCGGCTGCGGTGCCGGTGGTTGTACCCGCGTTCGCGGCGTCGGACGCCAGCGCCGGAGCGATTTCAAGCCGTGCGCCGCTGGCCCCCGACGGGGACGCGGCGTTCGCGGTTTCTGCCTTGGCCACCGCTGCGACCGTACCTGCCGGCTGCGGCACGGTTCGCGCCTGCCGCCATTGCGCCGCATGCTCGCGCACCAGTGCAGCCGCTTCGGCAGCATCGACCGCCGCCAGCGCATCGCTGCCTGGCATGCGCAGTACCGCGCCCTGCTTGAGCAGGTTCACGTTGCCACGGATGAAGGCTTCGGGATTGGCGCGCAGCAGGGCAATCATCGCGCGATCACGACTGACCTGGTTGCCACGCGCCACTGCGCTGGCAATCTGCGACAACGTCTGGCCACGCTGTACGGTGACACTGCCATCGGCCGGAGTAGCCGCAACCGGCGCGGGCGCCGCACGCGGTCGTGCCGGTGCCGGCGTGGGCGCAGGCGCGGACGGCGGCGCACCTGCCCCCTCTGCCACCGGTGCCGGTGCCGTTGCCGGCTCGCGGGTGATGGTATTGGACAGGGTGCCGGCCGGTGCGACGATCTCCGGCTCGGCCACGGCCAGCGCGCTGGAGGGGGCATCGACCAGCGCCGAGTATTCGCGGACCAGCCGGCCCTGGCCCCAGTCGGCCTCGATCAGGAAGCTCAGCGACGGCGTCTCGACCGGCGCCTGCGAGGTCACCCGCACCACCGCCCTGCCCTGCGCGTTGCGGGTCAGTTCGAACTGCAGTTCGCTGACCAGGCCGGTCGGCCGTTGCAGGCCGACGCGCTCGAAGGTGACCGGCGAAGCCAGCGCCACCCGCAGGTTTTCCAGCTCGGACGGGTCGGCCGAGACCACCGGGATCTCGGCCAGCAAGGGCTGGCCCGGCCTGGACAGGACACGGATGTCGCCCAACCCCAGGGCGAGCGCCGAACTGCTGGCCAGGGCCAGCAGCGCGGCGGAAAGATAGCTGAGCGGGCGCGTTGCGCCCCTGGCCCGTTTATTCATGGGCGACACTATAAAGCGTGCGGACCAAGGTCCGCACCCACCGCAAAGATCCTTGAGGGAGTGCCGGCCGCTGGCCGGCAATCGCTTCAACCCATGGATCACGGCAATGCCGGCCAGCGGCCGGCACTACCGGTGAGGCAACCGCGCTGCTCAGCGCTGTTCGGCGGCGACCAGCTCGGCCAGCTGCACGGCATTCAGTGCCGCGCCCTTGCGCACGTTGTCCGAGACGATCCACAGGTTCAGGCCGCGTGGGTGCGACAGGTCCTCACGGATGCGACCGACATACACCGCGTCGGTGCCCGAAGCGTGGGTAACCGGGGTCGGGTAGCCACCCGCTTCGTGGCGATCCACCACTTCGATGCCCGGCGACTGCTCCAGCAGCGCACGCGCTTCGGCCACGGTTACCTTGTCGCGGGTCTCGATCGCCACCGACTCGGAATGGCCGTAGAACACCGGCACGCGCACCGCGGTCGGGTTCACCAGGATGCTGTCGTCGCCGAGAATCTTGCGGGTTTCCCAGACCAGCTTCATCTCTTCCTTGGTGAAGCCGTTGTCCTGGAAGTCGTCGATGTGCGGGATCAGGTTGAAGGCGATCTGCACCGGGAAGCGCTGCGGATCGATTTCCTGGAAGCTGAGCAGCTGGCCGGTCTGCTTGCCCAGCTCTTCCATCGCCGAGCGGCCGCCGCCGGACACCGACTGGTAGGTGGAGACGTTGATGCGCTCGATGCCGTACCTGCGGTGCAGCGGCGCCAGCGCCACCAGCATCTGCATGGTCGAGCAGTTCGGATTGGCGATGATGCCGCGCGGACGGTTGGCGACCTGGTCCGGGTTGACCTCGGACACCACCAGCGGCACGTCGTCGTCGTAACGGAAGGCCGAGGAGTTGTCGATCACCACCGCACCGGCGGCGGCGAACTTCGGCGCGTATTCCTTCGATACGCTGCCACCGGCCGAGAACAGGGCGATCTCGACGCCGCTCGGGTCGAAGGTGGCCAGATCCTGCACCTTGACCTTCTGGCCGTTGAACTCGATCTCGCCGCCAGCCGAACGCTCGGAGGCCAGGACGCTCAGGGTACCCACCGGGAAATCACGTTCTTCAAGGATCGACAACATGGTCTCGCCAACCGCGCCGGTGGCACCGACGACGGCGACGTGGAAACTGCGCTGTGCATTGCTCATGGGGGGAAACTCTCACGAAAACGGGGATGGGAAAAATCACGCACGACAGCAGGGTTCGGGGAACCTCCTCAAGCGGGACGCGCGGAGGTTCCCTATCGTTTCCCGGTTTTTTTGCCCAGAGCCACGCGCGCGGCCATCGCCGCGTCAGCGTTGATCGCGCTCGGCATGCGCGACGGGCCGCCGTCCAGGCCGAGCCCGGCAACCAGATTATCGACGGCCAGCTGTACCATCGCCGTTCGCGTGGCCAGCGAGGCGCTGCCGATGTGCGGGGTGAGCACCACGTTGCGCAGTGCCAACAGCTCCGGGCGCACCTTCGGCTCGCCCTCGTACACATCCAGACCCGCTGCAGCCAGGCGGCCGTTGGCCAGCGCATCGGCCAGCGCGACTTCATCGACCAGGCCGCCACGGGCGATGTTCACCAACGTGGCCGACGGCTTCATCTTCGCCAGCGCGGCGGCATCGATCAGGTGATGCGACGCCGGGGTGTACGGCAGCACCAGCAGCAGATGGTCGGACTGCGCCAGCAGCGTATCCAGGTCCACGTAGCAGGCACCCAGTGCCGCTTCGGTGTCGGCCGGCAGCTGCGAGCGGTTGTGGTACAGCACCTTCATGCCGAAACCGTGTGCGCCGCGGCGGGCGATGCCCTGGCCGATGCGGCCCATGCCGAGAATGCCGAGCGTGCTGCCGTGGATGTCGGCACCGAGCATGGTCTGGAACGACCATTGTTGCCACTGGCCTTCGCGCAGCCAGCGCTCGGATTCGGTGATGCGGCGCGCGGTGGCCATCAGCAGGGCGAAACCGAGATCGGCGGTGGTCTCGGTCAGGACGTCCGGGGTGTTGCTGGCGAGGATGCCGGCCGCACTGAGCGCATCGACATCCAGATTGTTGTAGCCGACGCCCACATTGGCGATCACCTGCAGCTGCGCCGCGTCGGCCACCTGGGCCGCGCCGATGCGCTCGTTGAGGGTGATGATCGCGCCGTCGGCGCTGGCCAGCTGCGCGGCGATCTGCTCGGGCGACCAGGCGGTAACAGTGTCGGTGACGCGCAGCTGCACGCGATCGCGCAGCGGCGCGATGGCCGCATCGATCAGCGGCTGGCTCACCCACACCGTCGGCCGCGTGTCAGCCATCGATCTGCCCGGGAATGCGCGGGGTGATCGTGCCGACATCGCCACACTGCGCACGATGGCGCAGCGCCTGGTCCATCAGCACCATCGCCACCATCGCCTCGGCGATCGGGGTGGCACGGATGCCGACGCAGGGATCGTGGCGGCCGGTGGTGACCACCTCGACCACGTTACCGGCCGTATCCAGCGACGGGCCCGGCAGGCGCAGGCTGGAGGTCGGCTTCAACACGATCGAAGCGACCACCGGCTGGCCGGTGGAGATGCCGCCGAGGATGCCGCCGGCATGGTTGCTGGCAAAGCCCTGCGGGGTCAGCAGGTCACGATGCTCGGTGCCCTTCTGCGCGGCGCTGGCGAAACCGTCGCCGATCTCCACGCCCTTCACCGCGTTGATGCTCATCAGCGCGGCGGCGAGTTCGCCGTCGAGCTTGCCGTAGATGGGCTCGCCCCAACCCGGCGGCACGTTGTCGGCGACCACGTCCACGCAGGCACCGACCGAATCACCGGACTTGCGCAGCGCATCCATGTACGCCTCCAGCTCGGGCACCTGCGCGGCGTGCGGCCAGAAGAACGGGTTGTCTTCCACCGCCGACCAGTCGAAACCGGCCGGGGTGATATCGCCCAGCTGCGACAGGTAGCCACGCACGGTGACGCCGAAGCGCTCGGCCAACCACTTCTTGGCGACCACGCCGGCAGCCACGCGCATGGTGGTCTCGCGCGCCGAGGAACGGCCACCACCACGCGGGTCGCGGATGCCGTACTTGTGCCAGTAGCTGTAGTCGGCATGGCCCGGGCGGAACTGCTGGCCGATGTTGGCGTAATCCTTGCTGCGCTGGTCGGTGTTGCGGATCAGCAGCGCGATCGGGGTGCCGGTGGTCAGACCCTCGTAAACGCCGGACAGGATCTCGACCTCATCGGCCTCGCGACGCGCCGAAGTGTGCCGGCTCTTGCCGGTGGCGCGGCGCTGCAGGTCGTGGGCGAATTCGGCCGCGTCCAGCGCCAGCCCCGGCGGGCAGCCATCGATCACGCAGCCGATGGCCGGCCCGTGCGACTCGCCGAACGTGGTGACGGTGAACAGCTTGCCGAACGAATTGGAACTCACGGGCGCTGCGCCGCCAGTTCGGTGATGCGCGCGCTGTGGGCGATCAGCTCGCGGCACTCGACCGCGAAGATGCCCATCTGGCCGACCTTGAACTCGATCCAGGCAAAGTCGACTTCCGGCAGCAGCTTGATCAGATGCTGTTCGGATTCGCCCACTTCGCAGATCAGCAGGCCGTCTTCGCTCAGATGCAGCGGGGCGTCGCGCAGGATCTTCAGCACCAGGTCCAGGCCGTCGTCGCCGGCACGCAGGCCCATGTCCGGCTCGTAGGAGTATTCCTTCGGCAGCGCATCGGTCTCGTCGTTGGTGACGTACGGCGGATTGGTGACGATCAGGTCGTAGTGGCGGCCGGACAGGCCATTGAACAGGTCCGACTTCACCAGGTTGACGTTGTATGCCTGCAGCCGCTCCCGGTTCTCTTCAGCCAGCGACAGCGCGTCGTCGCTCAGGTCGACGCCGTCCACCTGCCAGTTCGGGTAGTAGTGGCCCATGGCGATGGCGATGCAGCCCGAACCGGTGCACAGGTCCAGCGCACGGTACACGTCGCGGCCGGCCAGCCACGGCTCGAAGCCGCACTCGATCAGTTCGGCGATCGGCGAGCGCGGCACCAGCGCGCGCTTGTCGCTCTTGAAGCTCAAACCCGCAAACCAGGCTTCACCTGTCAGGTAGGCGGCCGGAATGCGCTCGTCGATGCGGCGCTGGAACAGCTCCAGCACGCGCAGCTTCTCGGCCTGCAGCAGGCGCGCCTGGCCGTAGGCCGGGCCGAGGTCGTGGGGCAGATGCAGGCTGTGCAGCACCAGCTGGGTCGCCTCGTCCAGCGCGTTGTCGTAGCTGTGCCCGAAGGTCAGCCCGGCTTCATTGAAACGGCTGGTGCCGTAGCGGATCAGATCGATGATCGTGTGGAGTTCGGCGGCCGTTTCAGCGGTCATGGCGGTACTGCGGGCAAAGTGGCCCCCGATTATAGGGGCTGGCGCCCGTGGCGGCATCCGTTGCGGCGGAAACGATCGGGCCGCAGCCGGTATGATGGAGCCCATTTCGCGCGGGAGCCCCCATGTTCAATCGCAACGCCGGCATCATCCTGCTGATCGCCCTGGCGGCGGGGCTCGGCCTGCTGGCCGCGCAACAGGTCTTCGCGCCGAAGCCGCCGGCCAACGCCCCGGCCACCGAAGCGATCACCCTGTACCCGCAGCCGCGTGCGCTTCCCGATTTCAACCTCGCGCAGTCCGATGGCACACGCCTGATCCCCGGCGAGCTGAAGGGCCACTGGACGCTGGTGTTCCTGGGCTTCACCTTCTGCCCGGACGTCTGCCCGACCACCCTGGCCGAACTGGCCGGCGCGCAGAACCAGTGGGAAGCCCTGCCCGACAGCCTGCGCCCGCGCGTGCTGTTCATCTCGGTCGACCCCGACCGCGACAGCGCCACGCGCCTGGGCGAGTACGTGCACGGCTTCCACAAGGACACCCTGGCCGCCACCGCCGATGTGCCCTCGCTGGAGCGCTTCGCCACCTCGCTGGGTTTCGTGTTCCAGAAGGTTCCGGGCAAGCACTTTGACGAGAACCCCGAGGATTACACCGTCGAGCATTCGGCCAGCCTGGCCGTGCTCGACCCGCAGGGCCGCCTCGCCGGCCTGGTGCGCCCCCCGTTCAACGCGCCGGCGATCGCCCGCGACCTGCAGAAGCTGACCGAGAAAACCGCCCCATGAGTCTCACCACCGCCCTGACGTACGCCCTGCCCCACCGACTGTTGTCTTCGATGGCGCGCTCGCTGGCGTACTCGGACGATCCGCGCGTCTCGCGCTGGCTGATCGATACCGTCACCCGCAAGTTCAACGTCAACCTGGATGAGGCGGCCAACCCGGACCCGCGCAGCTATGCCACCTTCAACCAGTTCTTCACCCGTGCGCTGAAGCCGGGCGCGCGGGTGGCCGATGCCGATCCGCGCAGCCTGGTGATGCCGGCCGACGGCCGCATCAGCCAACTGGGGAAGATCGAGGCCGGCCGCATCTTCCAGGCCAAGGGCCAGTCGTTCACCGCGGCCGAGCTGCTGGGCAGCGACGAGGATGCCAAGCCTTACAACGACGGGTTGTATGCCACCGTCTATCTGTCGCCGCGCGACTACCACCGCGTGCACATGCCCTGGACCGGCACCCTGCGCGAGACCGTGCACGTGCCGGGCCGCCTGTTCAGCGTAGGCCCGGCTGCTGTGAACGGCGTGCCGCGCCTGTTCGCGCGCAACGAGCGCCTGGTCTGCCACTTCGACACTAGCTTCGGCCCGATGGTCAGCGTGATGGTCGGTGCGCTGCTGGTGTCCGGCGTGGAAACGGTGTGGAGCGGCGAAGAGATCCCGGCCTATGGCGACCGCATCACCCGCAAGGACTACCGCGGCCAGGGCATCCAGCTGGAGCGTTTCGCCGAGATGGCGCGCTTCAACTATGGCTCGACCGTGATCGTGCTGCTGCCGCCCGGCGTGGCCGAGTTCGCCCCGCAGCTGGGCGCCGAAAGCCCGGTGCAGCTGGGCCAGGCGCTGGCGACGCTGCGCTGACAAAAAGGGGACGGAGGGAATTAAGTCGTTTATGCATAAACGACTTAATTCCCTCCGTCCCCTTTTTGTCGTTACTGCAGGGCCGGGGCCGGGCCGACGTCCATGCCGTCGTAGTCTTCCACGCCCTTTTCCGTGGCCAGGGCCGCGAATTCCTGGTTGCGGCGGTCCAGCGAGGCTTCGTCGTGGATCTCCACGCGCTCCACGTGCAGCACATGGAACGGCGCGTCGCCTTCTTCCGGCTCCTGCTCGAACAGTTCGACGAAGGTGTAGCCCTGCGCCTGCAGGTGGTCGGCCAGGGCCTGCAGCGGCTCGGCGGTCGAGTGAACGAAGAAATAGCCCCACAGCAACGGGCCGCTGATGTCCCAGTCGGTGTTCTCGCGGAGGTTGGCGAACAGGTTGCGGGTGTCTTCGAGGTCCATGCGGGTTCCAGGGGTCGTGGGGATTACTTGTCGCAGCCCTGCAGCTTCAGCGTCTGGCCGTGGCGCAGGCTGTAGGACGGGGCTTTCAGGCCGTTGGCGCGGGCCAGGGTCGGCACGTCGCACTGGAACTTCGCCGCGATGGCGCCCAGGGTCTCACCCTTGCCCACCTTGTGGCTGCGCACCGGCTTTGCCCGGGCGGGCGCCGGACGCGGGGTCGCCACCGCCGCCACCGGGGTCGTCGGCACGCTGGTCGAGGCTGCGGCGTCGGCCACCGGCACCACGCCGCCCACCGCCACGCTGCCGGTGTAGCTGGCCGCGGTCGGGCGCTTGATCGCCGCGTTCAGGTCGGCGGTGATCAGGGTGCGGGCCAGGTCCGCGCGCGGGCCACTGACGCAGTTGCGCTGGTACAGGCCGGCGATGCGGGTGGTGGCGTTGATCAGCGTGCCGGCCGGAATCCAGCCATCGGCTTCATAGCGCGGGTTGAGGTTGCGCAGCGCGCGCATGTAGCCATCACGGGTACCGTGGCTGCCCAGGCAGATGGTCAGTTCGTAGATGGTGGTGGACTTGGCCAGGCGCAGCGTGGCCGGCTGCGCGCTGATCTTCGGGAACTCCACGCCGTACTGCTGCGGGTGCAGGAAGATCCAGGCCGCGGCGATCACCATCGGCACATAGTCCTTGGTCTCGCCGGGGAACTGGTTGTAGACGCTGTCGGTCCAGAAGCTCTGGCCAGCACTCTGCTTGAACACCCGCGCGGCGCGGCCTTCGCCACCGTTGTAGGCGGCCACCGACATTTCCACGTTGTTGTTGAGTTCGCGCAGGCGCTCGTTGAGGTAACTGGCACTGGCTTCGGCGGCGCTGCGCGCATCGAAACGCGTGTCGAAACCGGTGCCGTCCGGGCCCAGCCCGAAGCGGCGGCCGGTAGCCGGCATGAACTGCATCAGGCCGGCGGCACCCGCACGCGAGGAGGCATGCACGCGACCATTGGATTCCTTGGCCATGATGCCGAACAGCAGCGCCTCGGGCAGCCCGCGCTTTTCCCACTCCGGCCACATCACCGCGCGCAGGTTCTGGTAGTTCTCATAGCTGGTCAGCAGCGCCGGGCGCATGTCGGTCAGCCAGCGGCGGATGCCGGCCTGCACTGCCGGGTTGTACTCGACCATCGTGTCGAAGGCGTGCCGCTTGTCGTTCAGCAGTGCGGCGGCGCGGGCCGCCTCGGGTACATCGGCGGTGAGCGGACCGATATGGTCGGGATCGGCTTCCAGGCGGTCGCCGCCCTCGTCGGCCACGTCATCGCTGGCCGCCGCATCGGCGTCATGCTTGAGCAGGCGCTTGTAGCTGGCGAGCAGGGTGCCCATCTGGCAGCCCTTCTGCTTCACGCAGTCGTTGAGGACATCTTCCATGTCCTCCAGCGCGGCGTCGGCCTCGTTGCTGCCCTTGGGGTCGGCATTGGCGACCAGCAGCAGGGCGTCGCTGTAACGCTTCTCGGCGGCCGTCATGCGCTGCTGCAGCGCATCGACCTTCACCTTGTCCCGGGCCGAGACCCGTTGCGCATGGGCGTCAGGCGCCAGGGAAACCAGGCCGGCCAGGGCCAGCAGCGGCCAACCGCGGGAAATCAGGACAGGAACGGGCATTGATGGCACTGTGTGCGAAACAGGCAGGCAGAGTAGCGGCGCCGCCAAGGTCGGGGCAAGCCGGACCTTCGGACCGTCACCCCTGCCCGTTAACATTGGGCTATTCACTACAAGGGCTGGACCATGGATCCGATTCTGCTCGGCAAAGGCATTACCGACGATATTGCCGTCACCCTGCTGCCAAAACTTGGCAACCGCCACGGCCTGGTGGCCGGCGCGACCGGCACCGGCAAGACGGTGACCCTGATGACCCTGGCCGAAGGCTTCTCGCGGCTGGGGGTGCCGGTGTTCCTGGCCGATGTGAAGGGCGATGTGTCCGGCCTGGCCGTGCCCGGCACCGGCGCCGAGAACCTGCTGCAGCGTGCCGCCGAGATCGGCGTGGCCGACTATGCCCCGGCCGCCAGCCCGACCATTTTCTGGGATCTCTACGGCAAGCTCGGCCACCCGGTACGCACCACCGTCAGCGAAATGGGCCCGACCCTGCTGTCGCGCATCCTCGACTTGAACGACACCCAGGCCGGCGTGCTCGACATCGTGTTCAAGCTGGCCGACGACCGTGGCCTGCTGCTGCTGGACATGGACGACCTGCGTGCCCTGCTCGGCCTGGTGGCCGAGGAACGCAAGGACATTTCCACCGAGTACGGGCTGGTCAGCGCACAGTCGATCGCCGCGATCCAGCGCTCGGTGCTGCGCCTGGCCCAGGATGGCGGCGAGCACTTCTTCGGCGAACCGGCGCTGGAGCTCGCCGACATCATGCGGGTCAATCACGACGGCCGCGGCATGATCGGCATCCTCGCCGCCGACCAGCTGGTGCTCAAACCCAAGCTGTATTCCACCTTCCTGCTGTGGTTGCTGTCGGAACTGTTCGAGCAGCTGCCGGAAGTGGGTGACCTGGACAAGCCGAAGCTGGTCTTCATCTTCGACGAGGCGCACCTGCTGTTCGACGATGCGCCGCCGTCACTGGTGCAGCGCATCGAGCAGGTCGTGCGCCTGATCCGTTCCAAGGGCGTGGGCGTGTATTTCTGCTCGCAGTTCCCCGACGACGTACCGGGCAACATCCTCGGCCAGCTCGGCAACCGGGTGCAGCACGCACTGCGTGCGTTCACCCCGCGTGACCAGAAGGCGGTGAAGACCGCGGCCGAAACCTTCGTGCCGAACCCCAAACTGGACGTGGCCAAGGTGCTCAGCCAGCTTGGCACCGGTGAAGCGCTGGTCTCCACGCTGCAGGACAAGGGCATACCGATGCCGGTGCAGCAGACGATGATCGCGCCGCCGCGCTGCCGGATGGGGCCGATCACCGACGCCGAACGCGCCCAGGTGCGCGCCGGCAGCCCGGTCGGCAGCCGCTACGACACCGCGATCAACCGTGAGTCGGCAGCGGAGCTGCTGGCGCAGCGCGCGCAGAAGGCGACCGAGCAGGCGCAGGCCCCTGCCGCACGCAGCCGCGAGCAGGACGAGGCGCAGGAAGGAGGCTTCGGCCAGTCGATCAAGGACGCGATCTTCGGCACCAAGCGCCGCCAGGGCATGATCGAGACCATGGCCAAGCAGACCACGCGCACCGTCGGCACCAAGCTGGGCAACCAGATCGTGCGTGGCATCCTGGGCGGCATCTTCGGCGGCAAGCGCTGAGGGTCACCTGTTGTTTCCGCGCGTCGCGCCAGGCCTGGTGCGACGCGCCCGTTTCCTATCGCAAGAGAAGTCGTACTGCATGTCCCGTTGGCGTCCCCCCGCAGAAAAGAGTACCGCCCTGATCACCGCCGCCGGCCACGCCCGGCTGAAGGCCGAACTGGACGAGCTATGGCGGGTGCGACGGCCGGAGGTGGTCAAGGCACTGGCGGCGGCCGCTGCGGAGGGCGACCGCTCGGAGAACGCCGAATACACCTACCGCAAGAAGCAGCTGGGTGAGATCGACCGCCGCGTGCGCTACCTGACCAAGCGGCTGGAAGCGCTGCGCGTGGTCGACACCACCCCGACCGACCCACAGGCGGTGTTCTTCGGCGCCTGGGTGGAGCTGGAGAATGTCGACAGCGGCGACACCAGCCGCTATCGCATCGTCGGCCCGGACGAGACCGACGCCGGCCTGGGCTGGATCAGCATCGATTCGCCGCTGGCGCGGGCACTGCTGAAGAAGCGGCTGGATGATGAATTTTCGGTGGAGCTGCCCGGCGGGCAGTTCACGTTTGCGGTGATCGGCGTGGAGTACGCACCGTTGTAGAGTCGAGCTTGCTCGACTACACCTGCAGCCAGTCGAGCAAGCTCGACGCTACGCAACGGGGCAGTCGAGCGAGCTCGACTCTACTGGGCCGCGTGCAACGGCGGCGGGTACGCGCGACCTGCGCGCAGCGGACGGAAGTAGCCGGTGTCTGCGTAGAAGGCGGCATCCTGCCCTTCATGCCAGCCGGGGATACCCGCCAGCGGCAGCGGCCGCAGCTGCGCCGGATCGGTGATCGCCCTGCCCTCGCCGATGGCCGCGGCCACCGCTGCGACGCAGGCGTCATCATCGTCGTCACCCTGCACCACCACGCACTTGCCAACCAGCAATCGCCCCGGCAGCAGTGCCTGTTCCATCAGCGCATGCCCGAATACCGCAGCAATGGCGATGTCACCGCTCTGCCAGCGCGTCGGCTCGAACAATGCAGGCCAGTCATGCCCATCCCAAGCGCGCAGCAACGCGTCATCGCACACACGCACGATCACGCCGGTTTCGTCGAACTGGGTCAGTGCCGCCTGCGCGCGGTTGCGCTGGCCCGGCGGCATCGCCTCGACGTGCCGGCATTGCTGCGCGTTGAGTGCTTGCTTGAGCTGCGGGAAACGGGCCCACACCAGTGCATTGAACAGGTCATGCCAGTTGTCGGCGCGGGTGGCGATGCGCCCCTGCGCGATACGCACCTCGTAGTGCAGGCCGTCGGCCAGCAGCGCAGCGTCCTGCTCGAGCAGCTGTCGGCCAGGCAGCGCCAGCCGTGCATCGAGCGCAGCGATGGACGGCCATGCAGTGCCGTCCAGCAGATCATGGAAGTCCTGCAGCCCGCCAAACAACGGATGCCTGAATGCCTGCGGATCGACCGCCGCACGTGGCGGCGGCACGAAGCGCCGGGAGCCGCCGCTGTCACCGGCGGCGGCGGTCACAGCATCTTGAGATCGAACGCCGGGCGGGTGGCGGCCGCCAGCGCGTCACCGTACAGGTCGTGCTCGTCGCTCTCGGTGATCTCCACATCGACGAACTCGCCCACGCGCAGCGGCACCTGGTCGGCGTTCTGGATGTGCACCAGACCGTCGATCTCCGGCGCATCGGCCTTGGAACGGGCCACGGCAATGTCGCCTTCGATGGCATCGACCAGGCACTGCTGCACCGTGCCGATCTTGGCTTCCAGGCGCGCGGCGGAAATCTGCGCCTGCTTCTCCATGAAGCGCGCCAGGCGTTCCTGCTTCACTTCCTCCGGCACGGCGTCGGGCAGATCGTTGGCAGTGGCCCCCTCGACCGGCGAGTAGGCGAACGCGCCCACGCGGTCCAGCTGCGCTTCGTCGAGGAACGACAGCAGCTCTTCGAACTCGGCCTCGGTCTCGCCCGGGAAGCCGACGATGAAGGTCGAACGCACGGTGATGTCCGGCGCGATGCGGCGCCAGTTCTGCACGCGCTCCAGGGTCTTCTCGACCGCACCCGGACGCTTCATCAGGCGCAGGATGCGCGGGCTGGCGTGCTGGAACGGGATATCCAGGTACGGCAGGATGCGGTTCTCGGCCATCAGCGGCACGACTTCGTCCACATGCGGATACGGATAGACGTAGTGCATGCGCACCCACGCATCCAGCTCGGACAGGCCTTCGCACAGCGCCTTCAGGCGGGTCTGGTAGGCCTTGTCGCGCCACATCTTCTCGGCGTACTTCACGTCCACGCCGTAGGCCGAGGTGTCCTGCGACACCACCAGCAGTTCACGCACGCCACCACGCACCAGGCGCTCGGCTTCGCGCAGCACCTCGTCGACCGGGCGCGAGACCAGCTTGCCGCGCATCGACGGGATGATGCAGAAGCTGCACTTGTGGTTGCAGCCCTCGGAAATCTTCAGGTAGGCATAGTGGCGCGGGGTCAGTTTGATGCCGTAGTCGGGCACCAGGTCCACGAACGGATCGTGCTTGGGCGGCAGTGCTTCGTGCACCGCTTCCATCACGCTCTGGTAGTCCTGCGGGCCGGACACCGCCAGCACGTTCGGGTACGCCTCGCGGATCTGTTCCGGGCGCTTGCCCAGGCAGCCGGTGACGATGACCTTGCCGTTCTGGTTCATCGCCTCGCCGATCGCATCCAGCGACTCGGTCACCGCCGAATCGATGAAGCCGCAGGTGTTGACCACCACCACGTCGGCCGAATCATAGGACGGGACGATGTCGTAGCCCTCCGAGCGGAGCTGGGTGAGGATGCGCTCGGAATCGACGAGGGCCTTCGGGCAGCCAAGGCTGACGAAGCCGACTTTGGGGTTCAGCTGGGACATGGAATCGCGGGACTCTGGGGGCCTGGGCCCCTGCCGGCGTGGCAGGGGTTCCTGGGGGCCGGGGCCTGAAAGGGCGCCAGTATACCGGGGTTGGGCGCGGCGCTCTGAACGGCCAGCCGCCCGATCCCGCACAGCCGCTGACACGCCGCTAACCCGCGCAGCGCCGACAATGCAGTCCTGTTCCCTGCAACGAGGAAGATGACGATGGCCGAGTGGATCACCCTGGATACGCATCACGGCCCGGTACGGGCCTGGCAGGCCCTGCCGGAAGGCACCCCGCTTGGCGGGCTGGTGGTGGTGCAGGAAATCTTCGGCGCCAACCCGCACATCCGCAGCGTGGCCGAGCGCTTCGCCGCCGAGGGCTACGCGGTGCTGGCGCCGTCGTTCTTCGACCTGGTCGACGGTGCCGAGGCCGATCCGGATGCCCTGCCCTACGACGCCGACGGCGTGAAACAGGGCCTGGAACGGGTCAACGCGCTGGGCATGGAGAAGGCACTGGAAGTGGTCCGCGCCGCGGCAACCCGACTGGCCCCCTACGGCAAGGTCGGCACGGTCGGCTACTGCTGGGGCGGCACCGTGGCGATGCTGTCGGCAGTGCGCCTGGGCCTGCCCTCGGTCAGCTACTACGGTGCGCGCAACGTCCAGTTCCTCGATGAGACGCCCAAGGCCCCGGTGATCTTCCACTTCGGCGCCCAGGACAAGAGCATCCCGCCGGACGCGGTCCAGGCCCACCGCGAGAAGCTGCCGCAGATGGCCACCTACGTCTATCCGGCCGATCACGCCTTCAACCGCGAGGTCGGACATGCGTATGATCCAGACAGCGCCGCCCTGGCGCTGCAACGCACCCTGGACTTCTTCTCGGAGCATCTTGGATGAGCGATTTCGAACTCGATTCACGCCTGGCCACCGATAGCGTGCTGGTGGCCGAAGGACCGTTGTCGCAAGTGCGGCTGATGAACGACGAACGATTCCCCTGGCTGGTGCTGGTACCGCGCCTGGCCGGGGTGACCGAGTGGATCGAGCTGGACGGCGAGCAGCAGGACAAGCTGCGCACCGAGCTCAACCGCGCCTGCAAGGCCCTGAAGGGCGCCGACGGCGTGGAGAAGATCAACATCGGCGCGCTGGGCAACATCGTGCGCCAGCTGCATTTCCATGTGATCGGCCGCCATGACGGCGACCCCGCGTGGCCGGGCCCGGTCTGGGGCAGCGGCCCCGCGCACCGCTACGAGCCAGGCGCGCTGGACCAGCATGTCGCCTACTGGAAGGAACGGCTAGGATATCCAGCCCAGTCCTGAGCGTTTCCGACCCGATGCGATTCAACCTCGTTGCCGCCGTCCTGCTGATCCTGATCGGCCTGTTCATGCTCGCCAGCAACCTCGGCTGGACGCACCTGAACCTGTCCAAGCTGCTGCTGACCTGGTGGCCAGTGGCGCTGGTGGGCGTCGGCATCGCCATGCTGTTCGGTCGCGGGAAATGACGAAGGCGGCGCATTGCGCCGCCTTCCTTCAGGCAGAGCTGGAGCCGTGCATGGCCCGGCTCCACCAACAACCCACCGTCATCAGGTCCGCGGCAGGGTCACGCCGGTCTGGCCCTGGTACTTGCCGCCACGATCCTTGTACGACGTCTCGCAGACGTCATCGGATGCTGCCTGGAAGAACAGCATCTGGGCCACGCCTTCGTTGGCGTAGATGCGCGCCGGCAACGGCGTGGTGTTGCTGAATTCCAGGGTCACGTGGCCTTCCCATTCCGGCTCCAGCGGGGTCACGTTGACGATGATGCCGCAGCGCGCGTAGGTGCTCTTGCCCAGGCACACCACCAGGGTGTCGCGCGGGATGCGGAAGTACTCGACGGTCCGGGCCAGCGCGAAGCTGTTCGGCGGGATGATGCACTCGTCGCCGACGATATCCACGAAACTGCCCGGGTCGAAATGCTTGGGGTCAACAATCGTCGAGTTGATGTTGGTGAACACCTTGAATTCGCGCGAGCAGCGCACGTCGTAGCCATAGCTGGACGTGCCATAGCTGACGATGCGCTCGCCGTTGGCCTGCTTCACCTGCCCGGCCTCGAACGGCTCGATCATGCCGTGCTGCTCGGACATGCGGCGGATCCAACGGTCACTCTTGATGCTCATGCTTTGTCCTGGGGATGCGAGGGGGCGCGAGGATTCTAGCAGGGGGCCGGACGTGGCCGGCGGCCCCTGCGCGGGCACTTACAACAGCGAAGACAGGATCGGGATCGACGCGCGCGGGCGCTTGCCGACTTCCTCGACCAGGCGCTGTGCGGCATGGCGATAGGCCTGGGCCGGCACCGAATCGGGCTGGGCGACGGTGATCGGGGTACCGGCGTCGCCCTGCTCTCGGATGCCGATCTGCAGCGGCAGCGAGCCCAGCAGCGGCACGCCGTACTGCGCCGCCATGCGTTCGCCACCGCCTTCGCCGAACAGGTGCTCGACGTGCCCGCAGTTGCTGCAGGTATGCACGGCCATGTTCTCGACGATGCCCAGCACCGGTACTTCGACCTTCTCGAACATCTTCAGCGCCTTCTTCGCATCCAGCGTGGCGATGTCCTGCGGCGTGGTGACGATCACCGCACCGGCCAGCGGGATCTTCTGGGTCAGGGTCAGCTGGATGTCACCGGTGCCCGGCGGCAGGTCGATCAGCAGGAAGTCCAGGTCATCCCACAGGGTGTCGTTGAAGAGCTGGGTCATCGCCGAGGTGGCCATCGGACCGCGCCAGATCATCGGCGTGTCCTCTTCGATCAGGTAGCCGATCGACATGGTATCCACGCCAAACGCGCGCAGCGGCTCGATGCTCTTGTTGTCGGGGCTTTCCGGGCGACCGGACAGGCCCAGCATGGCCGGCACGCTGGGACCGTAGATGTCCGCATCCAGCACGCCGACGCGCGCACCCAGCTGCTGCAGCGCAACCGCCAGATTGACCGCGGTCGTCGACTTGCCGACACCGCCCTTGCCCGAACCAACCGCGATCACGTTGCGGATGCGGGCATGCGGCGTCAGTCCCTTCTGGACCTGGCTGGCATGGGGACGGCGGAGAGAACTGTTCACAACGGGCACCAGCGGAATCAGGGGGGATAACCCAACATCATACAAGCTGGACGTAGCCTGACTGAAATTCAGGATTGCTACAGATTCGTGCACAGATTGTTAAGTTCATGTTACGTTCCTGAAGCACTGTTTTGGGCTGCGGGGCTGGTTTCCAGCGCGCACGATGGCGCATGCGCAGTGCCGATTTTGTTTCTGCTCTCTATTGGAACTACATGAAATACGTAAGCAACACCGCACGTCGCAACACGCTCGCCGTCGCCCTGATTTCCGCTCTGATGGCCGCCGCCCCGGCAATGGCCCAGGACAAGGCGACCAACCTGGACAAGATCACCGTCACCGGTTCGCTGATCCCGCAGACCCAGGTTGAAACCCAGACCCCGGTGATGTCCATCACCTCCGAAGACATCCAGGCACGCGGCTTCACCAGCGTTGCCGAAGTGCTGCAGCAGTCGTCGCTGACCACTGGCGGCCTGCAGGGCGGCCAGACCTCGGGTGCCTTCACCCAGGGCGCCGAAGCCTCCGGCATGTTCGGTCTGAACCCGGGCTACACCAAGTACCTGATCAACGGCCGCCCGATGCTCTCGTATCCGGCGCTGTACAACGGCAGCGAGTCGTTCAACAACCTCAGCGGCATTCCGGTCGACATCGTCGAGCGCATCGAAGTGCTGCCGGGTGGCCAGTCCTCCCTGTACGGTTCGGACGCCATCGCCGGCGTGGTCAACATCATCCTGAAGGAACACATGGACGGCGGCACGATGACCGTCCGTGGCGGCACCTACACTGAAGGTGGCGGCAGCAACCTGCGCATCAGCGGCGCCCACGGCTTCACCGCCGTCGATGGCCGCTTCAACGCACTGGTCAACGTGCAGTACGAAAAGGGCAACCCGATCTGGGGTTACCAGCGCGACATCACCCGCCAGAACAACCCGGCCGGCTTCAGCCCGCAGGCTCCGTCGAATGACTTCCTGGTCACCGGCGGCGGCAAGTACTACATGATGGACCCCAGCCGTTGCGCCAACGTCGCGGGCCTGTACGACGGCACCACCACCGTCGGCTTCCGTGAAGGCAAGGGCGAATCCTGCGGCTCGATCTACAGCGCCGGCTACAAGACGCTGAAGAACGCCAAGGACAGCGGTCAGTTCTACTCGACCATGACCTTCGACGTGAACGACAACCTGCAGCTGTTCGCCGATGTGCTGTACAGCAAGGAAAAGACCGAGTTCACCTCCGGCTCCAGCGCCCTGTGGTGGGGCACGCAGTCCGGCATGGGCGGCTTCTACGACCAGAGCCTGGGCAAGGTGGTGAACCTGCAGCGCGCCTTCGCGCCGGAAGAAATCGGCGTCGGCGACTACAACAACATCCTCAATGCGGACCGCAGCCGTTCCTACCAGGTCACCCTGGGCGCGAAGGGCATGTTCGGTGACTGGGACTACAGCGCCAGCTTCACCCGCGGCGAATACCGCCTGGACCAGGACCGCTTCGTGCGCTGGAAGGACAAGATCAACGGCTTCTTCGCCGATCGCGTCCTGGGCCAGCAGCTGGGCACCTACACCGACCCGACGACCGGTGGCAAGTTCGGCATCTACAACCCGAACTACGCCGCGTTCTACTCGCCGATCACCCCGGAAGAGTTCGGCAGCTTCACCGGCTACGGCACCCACCACAGCAAGACCTGGCAGAACCTGGGCCGCGTGCAGCTGACCAACGGCTCGCTGTTCAGCCTGCCGGGTGGTGATGCAGGCCTGGCCGTGGTGCTGGAAGGCGGCAGCGAAGGCTGGAACTACACCCCGAACCAGTCGTTCATCGACGGCAACGTGTGGGGTACCACCGCCGTGGCCGGTGCAGGCCATCGCAGCAACTACGCGGTGACCTCCGAGCTGCGCATGCCGCTGCACGACATGGTGACGGTCAGCGCGTCGGGCCGTTACGACGCCTTCAAGATCGCCGACAACACCGTCGACAAGGCCACCTACAGCATCGGTATCGAGTTCCGTCCGCTGGAAAGCCTGCTGTTCCGCGGCAAGTACGGCACCGCGTTCCGCGCACCGACCCTGTCCGATGCCTTCCAGGGCATGAGCGGTTCGTACGCGTCCAGCCAGAACGACTACTACCGCTGCAACCAGGCGGGCTTCGCGCTGAACGACGATCGCTGCCCCTACTACAAGAACACTTCGGTCTACAGCGAAAAGTCCGGCAACCCGGACCTGAAGCCGATCACCGCCGATGTGTGGAGCGCGGGCATTGTGTGGGCACCGGTCAGCAACTTCTCGCTGTCGGTTGACTACTACAACTGGAAGATCAAGAACGAGGTCAAGACCCTGAGCAGCGACCAGCTGCTGCTGGCCGAATACGCCTGCGCCACCGGTTCCGCCAACAACACCTCGGCCAGCTGCCAGGATGTTGCCAACTGGATCACCCGTGACAACGCCGGCGCCATCACCCGCGTCTACACCCCGAAGCTGAACGTCGCCAGCCAGAACCTGGAAGCGGTGGCGGTCAGCGCCAAGTACCAGCAGGACATCGGCCGCTTCGGCTCGCTGAACTTCTCCGGCAACTACACCAACATGCTGAAGCGTGAGCTGCAGCCGCTGCCGGGTGCCAAGAAGATCGACCTGCTGAGCGATCCGTACAACATGTACTACTACGACAACTACGCCAAGGTGCGTGGCGACCTGTCGGTAGCCTGGAACATCGACAAGTTCACCACCACGGTGTACGCGAACTACGTCGGCAGCACGCCGAACTACGTCGCCTACCTGGGCCGCAGCTACGACTACACCAACCGCTACGGCGCCAAGGCCGGCAAGTGGGGCTCGTACACCACGTACAACATGAGCTTCGCCTACCGCGCACAGGAAGACCTGACCCTGTCGCTGATGGTCAACAACGTCTTCAACAAGATGCCGACCGGCCAGCGCTACAGCTACGAGGGCACCGATGGCGCCCCGTACAACAGTGCCTTCTACAGCATCTACGGCCGCTCCATCCAGGCCCAGATGAAGTACGACTTCGGCAAGTAATCCCGTCGTTTTCCGGACTTCGTGTCTGGACCAGGCCCCGCTTCGGCGGGGCCTTTTTTTTGCCTGGAGTAACCGGGCAGAAAATGAAAGAGCGTCTCGATTGTTAATGACGACTCATTTTACGTTCATTCATTCCGCCAGATTTGGCAAAACCGGACAATATCCGCAAGTAGCTGTTTTCAAAGAACACACTCACAAAACTGTGACCAAACCAATCAATTACGGTTACACCTCTGTGCATTCCAGATTAAGCCCATGTTAGGTTTCAGGCACACCGCGCCGCAGGCCTGCAGGAGCGGCCGGACAAAAACCGAGCCCCGGGAAGGGGAAACGCGCTCTTACGATCACACGGAGTAATCGCATGTCTCGCAGTCGCTTCTTGTTCCCACGCCATCCGCTCACCTGTGCCGTGCTCAGCGGCCTGTTCCTCGCCAGCGCCAGCACCGCCGCTCTCGCGCAGGACAGCAAGAGTGCAGCGACCAACCTTGACCGGGTCACCGTCACCGGTTCGCTGATCCCGCAGACCCAGATCGAAAACCAGACTCCGGTGCTGACCATCAGCGCCGAGGCGATCCAGGCACGCGGCTTCTCCAGCGTTGCCGAAGTGCTGCAGCAGTCCTCGCTGACCACCGGTGGCCTGCAGGGCGGCCAGACCTCCGCATCGTTCACCCAGGGCGCCGAAGCGGCCGGGATGTTCGGCCTGAATCCGGGCTACACCAAGTACCTGATCAATGGCCGGCCGATGCTGTCCTACCCGGCGCTGTACAACGGCAGCGACGCGTTCAACAACATCAGCGGCATCCCGATCGATATCGTCGACCGCATCGAAGTCCTGCCGGGCGGCCAGTCTTCGCTGTATGGCTCGGACGCCATCGCCGGCGTGGTCAACATCATCCTGAAGGAGCGGATGGACGGCGGCACCCTGAATGTCCGGGGCGGCGGCTATTCCGATGGCGGCGGCGCCAGCTTCCGCGTCAGCGGGGCCAATGGCTTCAACAGCCGCGATGATCGCTTCCGCGCACTGATCAACGTGCAGTACGAGAAGACCAACCCGATCTGGGGCTACCAGCGCGACATCACCAGGCAGAACAATCCGCGCGGCTACACCCGCCAGCTGCCCTCGAACGACTTCCTGGTCTTCGACGCGGAAACCGATGACTTCCTGATGATGGACCCGGGCAACTGCGCCGGCGTTGCCGGGCAGTTCGACGGCACCACCATCCTGGGCACGCGCCGGGCTGGACAGTCCTGCGGCTCGGCGTTCGGTGCCGGCTACAAGACGATCAAGAACAGCAAGGAAAGCAGCCAGTTCTATTCGGCGCTGACCTACGATGTGAATGACAACCTGCAGCTGTTCGGCGATGTGCTCTACAGCTACGAGACCGTCAAGTACAACACCGGTTCCGGCTACAACTACTGGGGCACGGACATCAGCATGGGTCCGTTCTTCGATCAGTCCAGTGGCCGCTATCTTGGCCTGCAGCGCGTGTTCGCCCCCGAAGACATCGGTGGTGGCGGTTACCGCGACATCATGAATACCGATCGCAGCAAGTCCTACCAGGTCACACTGGGCGCACGCGGTGCGATCGGCAGCAACTGGGACTACGAGGCCAGCATCACCCGCGGCGAATACAAGCTCAACGAGCGTGGCTACGCGCGCTGGAACGACCCGATCAACAACTGGTTCGCCGACAACGTGCTGGGCCCGGTGCTGGGTGAGACCGACGACGGCTACAACATCTACAACCCGAACTGGGGTGCCTTCTATTCGAAGCTGCCGCAGGGGGCCTTCCAGAGCTTCACCGGCTTCACCACCAGCCGCAGCCGCACCTGGCAGACCCAGACCCGCGCCCAGCTCACCAACAGTTCGCTGTTCAAGCTGCCCGGTGGCGACGCTGGCTTCGCCGCCGTGGTCGAAGGCGGCAGCGAAGGCTGGACCTACACCCCGGATGCGCGCCTGACCGACGGCACGGTGTTCGCCACCACCGCCGTGGCCGGCAACGGCCACCGCAGCAACTATGCGGTGACCGGCGAACTGCGCCTGCCCCTGCACGACATGCTGACGGTGACTGCGTCCGGCCGCTACGACAACTTCAAGATCGCCGGCCATACCGTCGACAAGCCGACCTACAGCATCGGCCTGGAGTTCCGTCCGTTTGAAAGCCTGCTGGTCCGCGGCAAGTACGGCACCGCGTTCCGCGCCCCCTCCCTGCCCGACGCCTTCCAGGGCAAGAGCGGTTACTACGCCAACGGCTCCAAGGATTACTACCGCTGCGGCCAGCTCGGGTTCGATCCGTCCAACACGGTGGACTGCCGCTACGGCAGCGTGTCGGTGTTCGGCACGCAGTCGGGCAATCCGGAGCTGAAGCCGATCACCGCCGACGTCTGGAACGCCGGCCTGGTCTGGGCGCCGATCAGCAATCTGTCAGTGTCGCTGGACTACTACAACTGGAAGATCAAGAACGAGGTCAACACCCTCAGTTCCGACCAGTTGCTGCTGGCCGAGTACTACTGCCGCAACGGCCTGACCAACACCGCCGGCGCCACCTGCGACGAGGTGGCCAACTGGGTCACCCGCGACGCCACCGGCGCGCTGGAGGAGATCTACACGCCGAAGCTGAACGTTGCGCGGCAGAACCTGGAAGCGGTAACCGCCAGCTTCAAGTACGTGCAGGACATCGGCCGCTTCGGCTCGCTGCAGTTCTCCAGCAACTACACCAACATGCTCAAGCGTGAACTGCAGCCGCAGCTCAACGACCCGTTCCTGGACCTGCTGGGCAACCCGTACGCGATGTGGGTGTACGACTCCTATGCCAAGGTCCGGGCCGACGGCTCTGTGGGCTGGGCAATCGACAGGTTCACCACCACGCTGTACTTCAACTACATCGGCCGCACGCCGAACTACATGGCCTACCTGGGCCGCGGCTACGACTACGTCGACCCGACCTCCGGCTACAAGGCCGGCAAGTGGGGCTCGTACACCACGTACAACCTGAGCGTGAACTACCGCGCGATGGACAACCTGACGCTCTCGCTGATGGTCAACAACCTGTTCAACAAGGTGCCGGACAACCAGCAGCACTCTTACGCCGGCAATATCGATGTGCCGTACAACAACTCCCTGTACAACGCCTACGGGCGCGCGATCTACGTGCAGGCGCAGTACGACTTCGGCGCGAAGTAACCTCGCCCGCGCGGTGGACGCCCCGCCCCGGCGGGGCGTCCGTGCTTAAAGGGGCCGGACGGTACACCCCGGCCATTCACGCGGAGTTGACGGAATCAGGACACTCGTTCATCTTCAGGTCATCTTGATGGATCAACGCCAAGGACGTCCCGAAGATGAACCACCCCGCTGCAACCCGCACCGCCCTAGTGGCCGCGCTGGCGCTCGCCGCCAGCCAGGCCATGGCATCGCCTGTCCCGCTGCCGGTCGAGGACTTTGCCAAGATCCCCTCGATCCAATCCGTCTCGATGAGTCCGGACGGCAAGCAGCTGGTCGCCATCATCGCCGCGCCCGGCAGCAACAATGGCGACACCGCGCTGGCCAACTGGAACCTGGAATCCCCTGGCAGCAGCCCGGTTGCGATCACGCCCTCGGGCGACCGGATGAAATTCATCGCCGCCAGTGCCCTCAAGGCCGGGCGCAGCCTGGTCATCGGCCGCCAGGAATTGACGGCCCAGCTGGCCGGTTGCGGCGAAGGCAACGCCGTGGGTTCGACCAAGACCTTCCTGACCAAGGCCTACCTGACCGACACGCACCAGGCCAAGTTCGACGAAGCCTTTGCCGACAGCTCGCGCAAGCTTGGCATCAGTGAGCAGACCCAGCGCTGCCTGGAGATCGCAGGCACGGCCTCGCTCGTGCACTCGCTGCCGCTGGACCCGGACAGGGTGATCATTTCGCAGATCAACCAGTCCACGCTGTCGTCGAACTATTACCTGTTCAATCTGCGCACGGGTGAAACCTCCCTGCTGTTCCGCGGCGATGCCCGCTCCTCGCCGGGCCTGTTCCACCCCCGCGACGGTGAACTGCTGACCCGTACCCAGATCGAGCCCGCCGGTTCAAACGAGTACGAGCAACAGATCCTGGTGAAGAACAAGAGCAGCGGCCAGTTCGAGAAGCACGATGCGCTGACCACCCGCCTGAGCGACCGCTACACCATGGATGTGGTTGGCATCGACGACCAGACGGGCAAGTTGTATGTGCTCACCGACAAGTTCTCCGAACAGGTGCAGGCCCGCCTGTACGACCCGGCCAAGCGCGCGTTCGACAACGAACCGTTGGCGGCCCATCCGCAATACCCGATCGGTGGCCTGATCCTGGGTACCAAGCCGAGCAACTTCAATCAGGTACTCGGCTTCTACGTCGACGGTCCGCGCCGCGAAGCGGTGTATGTGGACCCGCTGATGAAGAGCCTGTACGACGGCCTGAAGCAGGCTTATCCAGACGCCTACGTCGCCATCTCCGGCTACAACGATGATCTGTCACGCGTGCTGTTCACCACCAGCGCGGCCAACCAGCCCACGACCTACCGCCTGTTGAGCGACCGCAAGCAGGTCACGGCCCTGGGCAGCGAGCGCCCCTGGATCGACGGCAAGCAGATCGGTGAACAGCGCTGGATTACCTACACCGCGCGCGACGGCCGCACGATTCCGGCGATCGTCGATCTTCCGGCCGGTTGGAAACAGGGCGACGCACCGCTTCCGGCGCTGGTGCATCCGCACGGCGGCCCGTGGGCGCGCGACTATACCGGTTGGGACGTCTCGGGCTGGGTGCCTTTCTTCACCTCGAGGGGCTATGCGGTGATCCGGCCGCAGTACCGTGGATCGACCGGCTTCGGCCGCGAGCATTGGCGCGCCGGTGACAAGCAGTGGGGACTGTCGATGCAGGATGACAACGACGATGCCGCGGCCTGGCTTGTGCAGCAGGGCATCGCCGCCAAGGATCGCCTGGCCATCTTCGGCTATTCGTACGGCGGCTTTGCAGCGGCCGCCGCCACCGTGCGTGCGCCCTCTCCGTTCCAATGCGCGATCGCAGGCGCGCCGGTCACCGACCTCGCGCGGCTGGGTGTCTCCTGGAGCGAGAACAGGCTGCAACGGATCCTGCAGGGACAGACCGTCAAGGGCATGGACCCGATGCAGAACACTGCCAAGGCCAACATTCCCCTGCTGACCTTCGTCGGCGACCGCGACGTACGCACGCCGTCCTTCCACGCCAGGAACTTCTACAACGCCGTCAAGGACAAGGTGCCGGCAAAGTTCGAGCTCATTCCGGACATGCCGCACAGCATGCCGTGGTACCCCAGCCACTATCGGGCAACGCTGCCGCTGATGGCCGACTTCCTTGCCAAGGACTGTGGCCCGGGCGGCCTCTGACCGGAGCTGACCTCCAGCGTCTGGTATCCGACAACCCCGCTGCCCCAGGGCGGCGGGGTTTTTTCATGCCCGATTCCTGAATTCACCATTAGCAACAACAAGTTACGCCACGACATCATTCACGTTGCATTTATTTTACGCGGCACATACACTCCATTAACCGAAGCATAACAAGTGGGGATCCAACAGCATGACCATCGTCAACCGCCTCATTACGCCAAGCCGCCTGCCGCTCGCCCTGGCAGTGCTCGCCTGCCTCCAGGCAGCTCCGGTTCTGGCCCAGGACGCAGGCAAAACGGAAGCGGCGGCGTCAAGCCCCTCGCGTGACAGCAAGAAGGCAACCGATCTTGACAAGGTCACGGTCACGGGCTCGCTGATCCGTCGCGCCGACTACGAGACCACCTCGCCGGTGTTCACCATCGACACCGAGCGCAACGCCGCCCAGGGCCAGGCGACGGTCAGCGAGTTCCTGCAGAAGTCCGCCATCGGCGCCGCAGAAACCCAGATCACCAACCAGTTCGGCGGCTACGTCGTCGACGGCGGCACCGGCGTCCAGACCTTCTCGCTGCGCGGCCTGGGTGCCAACCGCACCCTGATCCTGCTGGACGGCCAGCGACCGGGTCCCGCGGGTACCCGTGGCGCGGTCGGCGCGTTCGACCTCAACGTCCTGCCGGCAGCAATCCTGCAGCGCGCGGAAATCGTCAAGGACGGCTCTTCGTCCATCTACGGCTCCGATGCAGTGGCTGGCGTGGTCAACCTGATCACCAAGAAGCACTTCGATCGTCCGGAAATGACCTTCACCGGCCGCGTTCCCACCGAAGGCGGTGGCGAAGTGTTCTCTGCCTCGCTCGCCAATGGCTGGAACTTCGACAAGGGCAGCATCGTCGCCGCCGTCGAGTGGTACAAGCAGAACGAGCTGACCCGCGGCGATCGCGACTTCTTCAAGTGCAGCCGTGACCTGATCACCGATGGCAACGGCAACAACATCGATCGCCAGGATCATTCGATCCTGCAGGGCACCGACCTCGCCGGCTGCCAGAACATGCTGATGAACGTGATCGATGTCGGCGCCGTCCGCTACGTGCCGAGCCCGGAGGGCACCACCGTCGGTCCGTTCCCGGGCTACCGCCCGCGTGCGAACAAGACCTACGCCAACAACCCGATTGCGTACTACGAAGAGCCGCAGAACTTCGCGCGCTGGGGTGAAGGCAACATCATCAACAAGCAGGAACGCAAGTCCGTCTACGTCGCCGCCGACTTCGGCTTCGACTCGTTCAACTGGAAGACGCAGTTCCTGTACAACAACCGCACCACGGACAACTTCCAGTGGCGCCAGTTCTTCCCGACGGTCTACATCCCGGGCACGACCACCAAGGCCCAGCCGGTGATGCCGTTCAAGTCGGCGTCGAGCGTTGAGGTCGATTACTTCTACATTGCCAACAAGCTGGATGGCCTGTTCAAGGGCACCGAGTCGTGGGGCTGGGAAGTCAACGCGAACTACAGCCGCTCCAGCGGCAAGTACTCGACCCTCGGCATCCGCAACTCGATCACCGGTGATCTCGGTCGTCCGGGTACCGGCACCACGCCGGCCGCCAACTACTTCGACCCGGGCTACCTGAGTGGCGCCAAGGTCGACGAACTGGTCGGCATCCTGGGCATCACTGCACGTGGCAAGACCACCTACGACCAGGCCACCGTCAACGCCATCTTCTCCGGCAACCTGTTCGAGCTGCCGGCCGGTCCGGTGGGCGCAGCGTTCGGCCTGGAATATCGCTACTACAAGATCAACGACCAGCCGGGCGAGGGCTACAAGGACCTGTGGGGTTCGAGCACGGCCGATGTCACCAAGGGTGATGACAAGGTCAAGGAAGCCTTCCTCGAGCTCGACATTCCGCTGCTGAAGGGCATTACCGGCATCGAGTCGCTGAGCCTCAATGCCTCCGGTCGTGTTTTCCGCTATGACTCCACCGGCAGCACCGAAAGCGTCTGGAAGACCGGCCTGAACTGGCAGATCATCCCGTCGCTGCGCCTGCGCGGCACCATCGGTACCTCGTACCGCGCACCGGGCCTGTACGAGCTGTTCCTGGGCAACCAGACCGGCTTCCAGCCGCAGAGCGCCATCGACCCGTGCATCCGCTGGGGCGAGAGCAACAACACCAACATCCGCGCGAACTGTGGCGCCGCCGGCATTCCGGATGACTACGTCGGAGCGGGTTCAAGCGCAACGATCTTCACCAGTGGCGGCGCCGGCAACCTGAAGCCGGAAACCTCCACCGCCAAGAGCGTTGGCCTGGTGTTCACTCCCTCGTTCACCGATCTGAGCATTGCGATCGACTACTTCGACTACAAGGTCAAGGGCCAGATCACCTCGCTGGGCGCGGATGACATCGTTTCGGGCTGCTACGGTTCCACGACCTTCCCGAACCGCTACTGCGATCTCATGAAGCGCAATCCCACCACCGGGACTGACGCCAACTCGATCACCGAGGTGTATGCCCAGTACCTGAACATCAACGAGCAGCGCACCCGCGGCTGGGACATGACCCTGAACTGGGAGCATGAATTCAGCTTCGGCAAGTTCTCGCTGGACAACCAGGTCACCTACACCGTCGAAGACGTTGCCAACCTGTTCGACAGTGCCGAGGCCAGCGGCCTGTCCTCGTCGGACCAGCTGGGCCTGATCGGCCGTCCGAAGATTGTCTCCAACCTGGGCCTGAGCCTGGAGCGTGGCGATTGGACCTACAACTGGCTGACCCAGTACGTGGGCAAGACGGAGAACAAGAACCTCAATCCGGTGTTCACCTACCAGGGTCGCCCGAACTCCTACCGCGACCTGGTCGCCGAATCCCGCATCTATCACACGGTTTCGGTGAGCTACAAGCAGGCCGACTGGGAAGTGCTGGCCGGCGTGGCAAACGTCTTCAACGCCACTCCGCCGCAGGTTTCCACCGGTGCGACCACCAGCCGCTACGGCAACGTTGCTCCGTTCGCAACGCAGTACGACTACTTCGGCCGCACCCCGTTCGTGCGCCTGAAGTACCGCTTCTGATCCCAGCCTGACCGCAGTACCGACAGACCCGGCTTTTGCCGGGTCTGTCTTTTCCGGGCCACGAACCCGGCCCCTTGCGCCCGGCCATGACCTTCGACACCCTTGCGGGGCAGGCCGGCGGCGTATCGTTCGGCCCACGGCCGTCCCCGCGGCCCTTCCCTGACTCACTCGGCCTGGAGGCCATTCAAGTGACCCGTACTCCCAAGATCGTGCTGCTGACCCTGGCCGTTTCGGCCGCGCTGGTCGGCTGCGGCAAGACTGAAGCCCCGGCCAAGGACGCCACCGCCTCCACGCCGGCTGCCGCCGAAGCCACCCACTACACCCTGGACGAAAGCAAGCTGCCGGCCTACAACGCCTTCCAGCCCAGCGACCTGGATACCAGCAAGGACGCCTGTGGCGCCTTCGGCGACTACGTCAACAGCAAGTGGCTGGCCGCCAATGAAATCCCGGGCGACCGCACCAGCTGGGGCGCCTTCACCATCCTCGACGAGCGTTCGGTGGCAGTGCAGCACCAGCTGGCCGAGCAGGTCGCGCAGGTGAAGAACCCGAACCACATCGAGAAGATTGTCGGCGACCTGTGGGCCACCGGCATGGACGAAGCCAAGATCAACGCGCAGGGCATCGAGCCGCTGAAGGCCGACCTGACCGCGATCGACGGCCTGCAGGACAAGGCCGCCATCGCCAACTACCTGCGCACCAGCGCGGCCAAGGGCGACAACGTGCTGTTCGGCTTCGGCGCCGAAGCCGATTTCAAGAACTCGGCCGTGAACATGGCCTACGCCAGCCAGGGCGGCCTGGGCCTGCCGGACACCACTTATTACACCGATGCCAAGAACGCCGACAAGCTGAAGGCCTACCAGGCGCACGTCGCCAAGGTGCTGGAACTGTCCGGCGTCGCCGCGGCCGATGCTGCCAAGCAGGCCGAGGACGTGGTCAAGTTCGAAACCCGCCTGGCCAAGGCCTCCAAGTCGCGCGTCGAGCTGTCGCGCAACGTCGAACTGTTCTACAACCCGGTCACCCTGGCCGACGCCGACAAGCTGACCCCGAACTTCAGCTGGACCGAGTTCTTCAAGTCGCAGGGCGTGGCCGCGCCGGAGAAGTTCTCGCTGGCCATGCCGGCCTTCCATGAAGAAGTGAGCAAGGCGCTGGGCGACACCGATCCGTCGGTGTGGCGCGCCTACCTGCGCTTCCACACCGTGGACAGCGCCTCGCCGTACCTGGCCGACGCCTTCGTGCAGGAGAACTACGAGTTCTACGGCAAGACCCTCAACGGCCAGAAGGAACAGAAGCCGCGCTGGAAGCGCGTGCTGGGCACCATCGAGAACGATGCCGGCGAAGCCTTCGGCCAGCTGTACGTGAAGGTCGCCTTCTCGCCGGAAGCCAAGGCGAAGATGGAAGAGCTGGTGAAGAACCTGGCTGCGTCGCTGAAGGAACGCATCCAGGGCCTGAGCTGGATGAGCGAGGAAACCAAGGCCAAGGCCATCGCCAAGTGGGAAACCTTCACCCCGAAGATCGGCTACCCGGACAAGTGGCGTGACTGGGCGGGCCTGCAGACCCAGCGCGACAGCTACCTGGGCAACGTGCGCGCGGCCAGCGAGTTCAACTACAAGTTCAACCTGTCCAAGATCGGCAAGCCGGTGGACAAGACCGAGTGGGGCATGACCCCGCAGACGGTGAACGCCTATTACAACCCGCTGCAGAACGAGATCGTGTTCCCGGCCGCCATCCTGCAGCCGCCGTTCTTCGATCCGAAGGCCGACGACGCGCTGAACTACGGCGGCATCGGTGCGGTGATCGGCCATGAAATGACCCATGGTTACGACGACCAGGGCGCGCGCTTCGGGCCGACCGGCAACATGGAAGACTGGTGGACCCCGGCCGACAAGAAGAACTTCGAAGGCCTGACCGGCAAGCTGGTCAAGCAGTTCGACCAGTACAAGGTCGACGGCCAGGCCGTGAACGGCCACCTGACCCTGGGCGAGAACATCGCCGACCTGGGTGGCCTGGCCACCGCCTACGACGCCCTGCAGAAGGCCACCGCCGGCAAGGAAGATGCGAAGGTCGACGGCTTCACCCGCGACCAGCGCTTCTTCTTCAACTGGGCCACCGTGTGGCGCACCAAGTACACCCCGGAAAACGCCAAGGTCCGCCTGGCCACCGACCCGCATGCCCCGGCGCAGTTCCGCGCCATGGGTGCGCCGTCGAACCTGCCGACCTTCGCCGCTGCGTTCCAGTGCAAGGCCGGTTCGCCGATGGCCCGCGCTGGCGAGCAGCAGGTGGTGATCTGGTAAGCCACGGCTGACGCTGCGGCAGACCTGCAAAGGCCCGGGATTTCCCGGGCCTTTGTTTTGGGCGGCGCCCTGCGAACGCAGCGTGATGCGTGCATGCCGCGTCGATGCGCGGCTTGCTATAGTGCGCGCGCCCTCAATCCATCACGGATTCGTTCCACATGCCCAACTTCCGTCCGCTTGCCATCGCCCTGGGCATCAGCCTGGCGACCCTGGTCCCGACCCACGATGCGTTCGCCGCCGCCAAGAAGAAGGCCGCACGCGCCCCGGCTGTCAGTGCCCAGTGCAGCGACTTCTACGACGCCACCAACGCAGGCTGGCTGAAGGCCAACCCCGTACCGCAGACCGGCGCCACCACCGCACTGGGACAGCTGGTCGATCGCAGCCGCCAGCAGCAGCGCGAGCTGCTCGACGCCGCGATGAAGTCGCCGCAGGGCAACGTGCAGAAGCTGCTGGGCGATTTCTGGGCCAGCGGCCTGGACGAAGCCGCGGTGGAAGCCGACGGTTCCAATCCGATCGCCCCGCTGCTGACCCGCATCAACGCCATCAAGAAGGCCAAGGACGTGCCGGCGTCGATTGCCGCGCTGCACCAGGTTGGCATTCCGGTGGCCTTCAACTTCGGCCCCGACGTGGACCTGAAGGCGCTGGATCGCCACATCGGCTACTTCATGCAGGGCGGCATGGGCCTGCCGGACCCGGCGTTCTATACCCGCACCGACGCCGACACCGTGGCGCTGATGGGTCGCTACCGCGCCTACGTCAAGCAGATCCTGGCGCTGACCGGCACCCCGGCCGCCAAGCTGGATGCCGAATCGCAGTCGGTGATCGCGCTGGAAACCGAGCTGGCACGCAATGCGCAGTCGCTGGCCGGCATCAACAATCCGTTCAACAACTACGCGCCGATCTCCACCAAGGAGCTCAACAGCCGCTACCGCAACCTGCAGCTGGATGCCTTCCTGAAGGCGCAGGGCGTGGATGACGACCTGGTCTCGCTGGCCGACCCGGGCCTGTTCAAGCAGCTCGACGGCATGGTCACCAAGCTCAAGCCGGACCAGTGGAAGGCCTACCTGCGCTGGCGCGTGGGTGACTCGATGGCGCCGTACCTGTCCAAGGCCTACCGCGACGCCGAGTTCGAATTCCGCGGCCGCGTGCTGCGTGGCGAAACCCTGCCGCCGCAGCGCTGGGAAGACGTGCTGGATGCGATCAACGTGGCCGCCGGCCCGATGGTCGGCCGCGAGTACGCCGCGCGTTACCTGTCGGCCGAAGACCGTCGCCAGGCAGCGTGGATCGTCGACAAGGTCCGCGAAGTGCAGATCGAAGCGGTCAAGAACAGCAGCTGGATGAGCGCCGAAGCCAAGACCGAAGCGCAGGCCAAGCTGGCCGCGCTGAAGATCGAGATCGGCACCCCGCTGCGCGACCTGGACTACAGCGTGCAGCCGATGGGCCGTGGCTCGTTCGGCGGCAACATGCTGATCGCTTCGACCTGGCGCCATCGCGAGGAAATGAAGCGCATCGGCAAGGGCAACGCCGACCGTCGCTGGGACGTGCTGCCGCAGCAGCCGTCGCTGGCCTACGACCTGGCGCAGAACCGCCTGATCGTTACCGCCGCGATCCTGCAGGGCCCGGTGTTCAACGCCAAGGCTGACGCCGCCGACAAGTTCGGCAGCTTCGGTGGCCTGGTCGGTCACGAACTGACCCGTGCGATCGATGCCAAGGGTGCGCTGGTCGACGCCAAGGGCGAGCTGCGCAGCTGGTGGACCCCGGCCGACAAGACCGCCTGGACCCTGCTCGGCAACCGCGTGGCCGCGCAGTACAGCGCCTACGATTTCCCGGGCGTGAAGGGGGCCAAGGTCAACGGCACGCTCACCCAGGAAGAGAACCTGGCCGACATCGCCGGCCTGGAACTGGCCTGGGCGGCGTATACCGCACAGGAGCCGAAGGCCAAGCAGGCACAGCAGCAGGGCTTCTTCCGCGCCTGGTCGACGCTGTGGGCACAGCAGCTGTCGCCGAACGAGGCCGTGCGCCGCCTGACCGCCGACATCCGCGCGCCGGGCCTGTGGCGCAGCAACGGCACGCTGGCCAACCTGCCGGCCTTCGGTGCCACCTTCAGCTGCAAGGCCGGCCAGCCGATGCAGCGCAGCGAGGCCGAGCAGATCAAGGTCTGGCGCTGAGCCTGCTGATGAACCGGTAACGCAGAGGGCGCCTTCGGGCGCCCTTTTTTTTTGCGGGTGCAGCACGATCCGGGATTAACACCGGGCATGCTATCGCTGCTGCTTCGTCCATCGTGGAGCCCTGACATGGCACACAAGAACACGATCTGCGTCTGGTATGACAACGGCGCGCTCGAGGCCGCCACCTTCTACGCCAGCATCCTGCCCGACAGCGCGGTGACCGCCGTGCATCACGCCCCGGGTGATTTCCCGGACGGCAAGGAAGGCAATGTGCTTACCGTCGAATTCACCGTCTGCGGCATTCCCTGCGTCGGCCTCAACGGCGGCACCGCGTTCAAGCACAGCGAAGCCTTCTCCTTCCAGATCCAGACCGAAGACCAGGCCGAGACCGACCGCCTGTGGAATGCCATCGTCGGCAACGGCGGCCAGGAGAGCCAATGCGGCTGGTGCAAGGACCGCTGGGGCATCTCCTGGCAGATCAGCCCGCGCATGCTGATCGAAGCGGTGACCAGCCAGGACAAGGCACTGGCCAAGCGCGCCTTCAACGCGATGATGCCGATGAAGAAGATCGACATCGCCACCATCGAAGCAGCAATCAAAAAAGGGGACGGAGGGGATTAAGTCGCTTCCTGCACGAGTGTGTGCTCAGGTGCCGATTACGACTTAATCCCCTCCGTCCCCTTTTTCCGAGGTGCTGATGACCTGGGATGCGATCCTCATCGGTGGCGGCCACAACGGCCTGGTCTGCGCGGCCTATCTGGCGCTCGCCGGCAAGAAGGTGCTGGTGCTGGAACGCCGGGGCGTTCTCGGCGGCGCGGCGGTCACCGAGGAATTCCATCCGGGCTTCCGCAACTCGGTCGCGTCGTACACGGTGTCATTGCTGCAGCCGAAGGTGATCGACGACCTGCAACTGCATGCGCATGGGCTGCGCATCGTCGCGCGCCCGGCCAACAACTTCCTGCCGCTGCCGGATGGCCGCTATCTGCTGTCGGCACCGGGCCGCACCCAGGGCGAAGTCGCAAAGTTTTCCGAGCGGGATGCGCAGCGCCTGCCCGAATATGAGGCACGTCTGGAGATCTTCGCCGACGTGCTGCGCGCGTGGGCCCTGCGCGCACCGCCGGATATTGGCGTTGCAGGTGGTTGGCGTGCCCTGCCCGCACTGTGGCAGATGGGTCGTCTCGGGCGCGAACTGTCGACGCTGGATCCCTCGCTGCGGCAGGAACTGCTGGACCTGTTCACGCTGTCGGCGGCCGAGTACCTGGACCGCTGGTTCGAGAGCGAGCCGATCAAGGCGCTGTTCGGTTTCGATGGCATCGTCGGCAACTACGCCAGCCCGTATACCCCGGGCAGTGCCTACGTGCTGCTGCACCACGTGTTCGGCCAGTGCAACGGCGTAAAGGGCGCTTGGGGCCACGCAATGGGTGGCATGGGCGCGATCAGCCAAGCCCTCGCCGCCTCGGCGCGCGCGGCAGGTGCGGAACTGCGCGTGGAGGCCGGCGTGCAGCGCGTGCTGATCGAGCAGGGCCGCGCGGTGGGCGTGGAACTGGCCAACGGCGAAACCCTGCGCGCACGCGCGGTGATCGCCAACGTCAACCCGAAACTGCTGTACGAACATCTGCTGGAACCGGCGCACGTACCGCCCGCCACACGCGAACGCATGGCGAACTGGCGCTGCGGTTCCGGCACGTTCCGGATGAACGTAGCGCTGTCGCGGCTGCCGGAGTTCCGCGCCCTGCCCGGCCCCGGCGATCACCTCAGCGCCGGCATCATCATGGCGCCCAGCCTGGACTACATGGACCGCGCCTGGCTGGATGCGCGCCGCGAAGGCTGGTCACGCGAACCGATCGTGGAGATGCTGATTCCGAGCACGCTGGACGATTCGCTGGCACCGCCTGGCCAGCATGTGGCCAGCCTGTTCTGCCAGCACGTGGCTCCGGTGCTGCCCGACGGGCGTCACTGGGATGATCATCGGGACACCGTGGCCGACATGATGATCGCCACCGTTGAACGCTATGCGCCTGGGTTCGCCGGCAGCGTGCTGGGCCGCCAGGTGCTGTCACCGCTGGATCTTGAACGGATCTTCGGCCTGATCGGTGGCGACATCTTCCACGGTGCACTGAGTGCCAACCAACTGTTCTCGGCACGGCCGATGGTCGGCCAGGCCGGCTATAGCGGCGCCCTGCCCGGGCTGTACCTGTGCGGTTCGGGCACCCATCCGGGCGGCGGCGTCACAGGCGCACCGGGGCACAATGCCGCGCAGGTGGTGTTGCAGGATCTATGAAGGCGTGCGACCAACGGTCGGCACCTACCCGCGTGAAGTGGGGCGCATAGCGCCTCACTTCACGCTGCGCAGGTGGTTCGGTCGATTCGGCGGGCCCGGCGGTCGGCGCTTGTTGAACGGCGGCTGCCCGCGCCAGTAGCGGATCAGCAGCCAGCCGAACAGCATGCCGCCCAGGTGCGCGAAGTGGGCCACGCCCGGCTGCCAGCCGGTCATGCCCAGCACCAGTTCACCCACACCGAACAGGATCACGAAGGTCCGTGCCTTCATCGGGATCGGCGGGAACAGCAGCATCACCCGCTGGTTGGGGAACAGCATGCCGTAGGCCAGCAGCAGGCCGAACACGCCGCCGGAGGCGCCCAGCACCGTCGCCGGGTTTTCCAGCAGCGTCCCGACCAGCAGCTGGCAGACGCCGGCACCGGCCACGCAGACCAGGTAGTACAGCAGGAAGCGCTTCTCGCCCCAGGTCTGCTCCAGCGGCGCGCCGAACATGAAGACTGCCAGCATGTTGAAGAACAGGTGGCCGAAGCTGCCATGCAGGAAGCCATAGGTCAGCAGCTGCCACGGCTGGAAGTTGCCGCCCGGCGAGAACGCATCGAAGCCCTGCTGCAACGGCTGCAGCATGAACGGTTCGAAGGTCTGCATGCCGAGCAGGAATGGCTGCTGCAGCAGGAACAGGATCGCGTTGGCGATCAGCAGGGCCTTGGTGACGGTTGGCAGTCGCGGGAACATGGGAGCACCGGCATGGAACGGCCTCCATCATAGCCGCAGCACCCTGCCTTGTTGGCCACCTGCAGGCACGGCCTGTTCAGTCGCCAGCCGCGCTCAGCCCGGCCCCCACACCGCCGCATCCAGCGCCGCGGCCGGATCGGTGGCCGGCATCCGCACCCGGCCGTTCTCCACCACCACGCCTTCGGCGCGCAGCCGCTGCGATTGCTCGCGCCAGCCGGCCGAGCCTTCTTCCATGGCGATGCGCCCATCCGAGCGCAGCACGCGATGCCAGGGCAGGTCCGGGTCGTCGTTCTGGCCGAGGATCCGCGCGGTCAGCCGGGCCCGCCCGGGCAGGCCGGCGCGCATCGCCACCTGCCCATAGCCCATCACCTGCCCCGCCGGGATGGCGCGGATCACCGCCAGGATGCGCGCACGCGCCTGCTCCGGCGTCAGCGCCGCAGGCGGGTCACCAGCAGTACGCCGATCAGCACCAGCACGGTGCCGGCGATCTGCGCCGGCCCCATCGGTTCGTCGAGCAGCCATAGGCTCATCACGATGGTGGAAACAGGGCCCAGCATACCGACCTGTGCGGCCAGCGACGAACCCACGCGCTGCACCGCCAGCATGATCGCCAGCACCGGCAACACGGTGCACACGGTCGCGTTGACCAGCGACAGCCACTGCACCGGCGCAGGCGCCTGCCACAGCAGCGGCAGCGGATGGGTGACCGCGAAATGCAGCAGCACCAGCACGCTGGCGACACAGCTGGCATAGGCGGTCAGCCGAACCGCGCCGATGCGCGCGACCACCTGGCCGCTGCCGAACAGGTACAGCGCGTAGCTGAGCGCACTGCCCAGCACCAGCAGGCTGCCGACGATGATCTGCCCGCCCTCGCGCTGCAGGTCATGGCCGAACGCCAGCAGCACGCCCAGATAGCTCAGCACCAGCGCGCCGATCTGCCAGCGCCCCGGTCGCTGGCGCGCCAGCAGTACGTTGATCAGCAGCACCAGGGTCGGGTTCAAGTACAGGATCAGCCGTTCCAGGGTCACGCTGATGTACTGCAGCCCCTGGAAGTCGAGCAGGCTGGACAGGTAGTAGCCGGTGAAACCCAGCCACAGCACCCGGGCGCGGTCGGCCCATGACAACGGCTCGGCCCGGCGCGCGGCCCACAGCGCCATCAGCACGAACAAGGGCAGCGCCATCAGCATGCGCAGCGCGAGCAGCGTGGTGGCATCCACGCCGTGGCGCAGCCCGAGCTTGACGATGATCGCCTTGCCGGAGGCGGCGATGGCGCCGATCGCGGCCAGGCCAATGCCCCCCAGCGCGATGCGTGGGGAGGCGGTAGCGATACGGGAAGCGGGATTGGACATCAGGACGACGGCGGGCCGCGCGGGGCGGCCCGGGAAGGCGTGGGGGCGGCCATTGTCGCATGGGGGCGACCGGTGCCCGCCCCGGTAGCGCTGAGCGTGCCCGAATGCCGCCTTCTGTAGTGTCGAGCCATGCTCGACTGCTTTCGCACGGCAGCCGAGCATGGCTCGGCTCTACAACGGCCCGGGTCAGCGCATCAGCACCACTTCCTCGGCCGAGGTCGGATGGATCGCCACGGTGTCATCGAACTGGGCCTTGGTCGCGCCCATCTTCACCGCCACCGCGAAGCCCTGCAGGATTTCATCAGCCGCTTCACCCAGCAGGTGGATGCCCACCACCCGTTCCTCCGGGCCGACGCAGACCATCTTGAACAGGCTGCGCTGGGTGCCGTTGGCCAGCGCCTGCAGCATGGGACGGAAGCGGCTGTGGTACACGCTCACCTGCTCGAAACGCGCGCGCGCTTCCTCTTCGCTCATGCCCACCGCGCCCAACGGCGGGTGCGAGAACACCACGCTGGCCACATTCTCGTAATCCATCTTCGACTGCGGGCGGCCACCGAACAGGCGGTCCATCAGCCGCCGCGATGCCGCCACCGCCACCGGGGTCAGGCCGACCTTGCCGGCGATGTCACCCACGGCGTGCACGCTCGGCACGCGGGTGGTCTGCCACTCATCCACCTGCACCTGCTGGTGTTCGCCGATGCCGATGCCGAGTGCCTCCAACCCCAGATCACGACTGTTTCCGCGCCGGCCGGTGGCGAAGAACACGGCATCGAACACGCTGTCGAGCGGGCCGTCGTGGCCGAAGGCGCGCACCCGCTCGCCATCGCGCTGCAGCTCGCGCAGGCGGTAATCGAAATGAATCCTTACGCCCTGCTGCTTCAGGTTCTCGGCCAGCTGATCGGTCAGCTCGTAATCGAAGCGCTCCAGCAGGCGCTTGCCACGCACCAGCAGGCTGACCCGGCTGCCCAGCGCCTGCAGCAGGCCCGCCAGTTCCACCGCGATGTAGCCACCGCCGATGATCGCCACCTCGGCCGGTGCCGCACGCAGATCGAAGAAGTCATCAGACACCAGGCCCAGTTCGGCGCCCGGGATGTCCGGCCGCAACGGATGCGCGCCGGTGGCGATCAGGATGTGTTCGGCGCTGTAGCGCACGCCATCGCTGCAGGCCACCGTATGCGCATCGAGCAGGTGACCGCGCGCCGGAATGCGCACCACGCCGGTTTCGTCCAGGCGCTTGTGGTAACTGGTGTGGATGTTGCTGATGTAGGCCTGGCGATGGATCACCAGTTCCTTCCACGACAGCGCCGGGCGGGCCTCGACATCGAAGCCCATCGCACTGGCCAGGCCGATGCGTTCGTGCAGGTCGGCCGCCAGCCACATCGCCTTCTTCGGCACGCAGCCGACATTGACGCAGGTACCGCCGAGTTCGCCCGGCTCCAGCATTGCCACCCGCCTGCCATGCTGCGCGGCGCGGATCGCACCGGCCAGGCCGGCGGAGCCGCCGCCAAGGACGATCAGGTCGTAATCATAGGGTGCAGTGCTCATCGGAATCGCTCGGGTCGGTAAGGGGCAGGATCGATCGCTGGGCTACGGCCGCAGACGAGATCGGCGATCAGCTGGCCGGTGCCGGCGCTCATGCTGATGCCGAGCATGCCATGCCCCGCTGCAAGCCAGACGTGAGGATGCGCGGGCGCACGGCCGATCAACGGCACGTCGTCCACGCTCATGGGTCGCCAACCGCACCACTGCTCCTGCAGCTGCGCACCGCATGGCGCGCGCAGGTAGTGGTCGGCGGCCTGCTGCAGCGCGCGCAGGCGGGTCGCGCGCAAGCTTGGATCGGCACCGGCGAATTCCATGGTGCCGCCCAGCCGCAGTGCTTCGCGCCAGGCGATCACGAACACGGAATGGTCTTTCAGCACCACCGGCCGCTGCGGCACCTGCGCCGGCCGCGACCAGGTCAGCGAATAGCCCTTGCCAGGCTGGATCGGCACGCGCAGATCCAGCTGCCGTGCCCAGTGCCGCGACCACGGCCCGGTGGCCAGTACCAGCTCGCGCGCGGCCAGCAACTGCCCATCCGCCTGCACGCGTACACCCTGTGCGTCATCGCTGAATCCCTGCACGTCCACTTGCTCGTCGATCACCACGCCCTGCGCGCGCAGCACGCGTGCCAGCTCGGCGGTGTAGCGATCCGGCCGCAGCTGCGCATCACCAGGAAAATGGATCGCACCGGCCAGGCGATCGTGGAAGGCCGGATTCGCGCGCGCATAGTCGGCACCACCGATGCAGGCCGTGGCGATGCCCTGTGCGTTCAGCGCCGCGCATTCGGCCACATGGTGGTCGAAGTTGCGTGCATCGCCGAACACGTAGTCCAGCCCGCGCGCATCAAATTCGCAGTCAAGCGCATGTGCCTGCACCCACTCGGCCAGGCGCTGCCGCGAATCATCCAGCAGCGCACCACGTGCACGCGTGGACTGCAGCCAGTCGCGGGCGTTGCAGCGTGCACCAAACTGCAGCAGCCAGCGCCACAGCGTGGGATCCAGCCGCGTACGCACGTACAGCGGCGCGCGCGGATCAAGCATCCAGCGCAACGCGCGCAGCGGTACCCCGGGCGCCGCCAGTGGCGGTGCGTGGCTGGGGGTGATCGTGCCGCAGTTGCCATGCGACGTCGCCCCTCCGACGCGCCCCCGCTCGATCACGCGCACCTGCCGGCCGTGCGCGCGCAGTGCAAGCGCAGTGGCCAGACCGATGGCGCCGGCACCGACCACGATCACGTCCTCGCGCGCCCTCGACATCGATCAGCCCAGCCCGGCTCCGCGCCGCATCGGCGGCCACTGCCGGTAGGTCATCGCACGCCACAGCCATTCCATGGGCCCGAAACGGAAGTGGCGCAGCCATACGTGCGAGACGCCCACCTGCACGGCAAACAGCAGCAGCGCGAACAGCAGCTGCACACTGCGCGGCATCATCTCGAACCTGCCCAGTCCGTAGTGGTAGAAGATCCAGGTGCACAGCAGCGACTGGCCGAGATAGTGGGTCAAGGCCATGCGGCCGACCGGCGCCAGCCACGCCAGCCGCGTGCGCCAGTGCACGATCCACGCCAGGTAGCCCAGGCACATCGGCAGGCCGCCGACGGTCACCAGCGCCATCGCCGCCGTCACCGGCAGGTTGTACGTGCCCGGTGCCAGGTACGGTTTCCAGGCAACACCGATCAACGTGACCAGCAGGCCCAGCGGCAGCGCGATCCAGCGCAGCGAGGTGTACAGGCGTGGGAAGCGTTCCGGCGCAGCAAGCGCGCCACTGCCGGCGAACCAGCTGCCGATCAGGAACATGCCCAGCACTTCCGGGCCGGTGATCAGCAGCGCGCCCATCGAGGTGCCGAACTCGCTCAAGCGCTGCACGGTGGCCTGTCCCCAGCTGCCCTGCCCGTACACCTGCCGCTGCAGCTCGATGCTCTGCTGCGCTTCGCTGAGCATGCCCTGCACCTCGTCGGCCGAGGCCATCGACACCATCGCACCGACCAGCAGCATCATCGCCGCGCCGCCCAGATAGACGATCACGCCCATCCACGGCAGCCAACTGCGCGGCGCCTCGCGGCAGGCCAGCAACGGAAGCGAGATCAGCGCATACATCACCAGGATGTCACCGGACCAGACCAGCAGCGCGTGGCACAGGCCGATCAGCAGCAGTCCGGCGCTGCGGCGCAGGTAGAACGGGGTGAAGTCACGCCCGGCCACGTCGGCGCGCTGCGCCATCACCGCGAAGCCGGCGCCGAACAGCAGCGAGAACAGGGTGAAGAACTTGCCCTGCACGAACACATAGACAAAGGCATCGGCCCAGTAGTCGATGCCCTGCCAGTGCACGTCGATGCCGGTGAACGCCAGGTCCAGCGGGCCACTGAAGGCTTCGATGTTCATCAGCAGGATGCCCAGCAACGCGGCACCACGCAGGATGTCCAGCACGGCGATGCGTTCGGCGGAAGCCATCGGCTGCAAGGGATGAGAAGCGGCGTTCACGGGGCATCCGTCGGGCAGGTCCGCCATTATGCCGCCGGCCCACGCGCCATGGATGCCCGCGCCGTGTTCCAGAAACGCAACGGCCCGCCGAAGCGGGCCGCTGCTGCCATCACGATCGCGCTGCGATCAGTGGTGGTGGCCACCGTCGCCGTGGACGTGGCCGTGGTCGATCTCTTCCTGGCCGGCTTCGCGCACATCGACGATCTCCACGTCGAAATGCAGGTCCTTGCCGGCCATCGGGTGGTTCAGGTCAACGTCGACCACGCTCATGCCGACCTTCTGCACGGTCACCGCGCGCGGGCCGAAGTTGGTCTGCAGCACGACCTGCTGGCCCGGGGCCAGCTTGGTGTTGCCGAAGTGCTTCTTCGGCACGCGCTGGGACAGGCCCTCGCGGCGCTCGCCGTAGGCGTCGGCAGCAGTGACGTCGACGCTGAAGGCCGCGCCGGCTTCCTTGTCCATCATGGCGTTTTCCAGGCCCGGAATGATGTTGCCGTGGCCGATCAGGATCGCCAGCGGCTCGCCGCGGTCCTTGGACGATTCGATCGGCTCCTGGCCGACTTCGGAAACGGTGTAGTGGAAGCGGACAACGCGGTCTTTTTCGATCTTCATGCGCAACTCTGTCTGGATCTGCCGGAGGCAGGCGGGTTGGGGCGGGTTGTCGCCCGGCGGGGACGCCGCCATCATGACGGCCAATCCAAGGTGGCGCATTATCCGGAGATCATGCACATCACGCCAGTTTCGTCCGGCCTGCGCCGGCTCCTCGCCCCGGCCCTGCTGCTGGCCCTGCCCCTGCTGATGACCGCCTGTGGCGGCGGCAAGGCCACCCGGCCCTCGGCTCCCCCGCCGACCGCCCACTGGCCGAAGACCGTGCCGGACAATCCCGAGGCCGCCAACTCGGTGCTGATGCGTGCCATCAGCCTGGTCGGTACGCCCTACCGCTACGGCGGCAACACCCCCGATTCCGGCTTCGACTGCAGCGGCCTGGTCGCCTATGTCTACCGCGAGATGCTGGACCTGAAGCTGCCGCGCACCTCGCGCGACCTGGCGGCGGTACAGGGCCCGAAGATCGACCCGCAGCGCCTGGCCACCGGCGACCTGGTGTTCTTTGGCAGCCGCGGCAACGTCACCCATGTCGGCATCTATGTGGGCGAAGGACGTTTCGTGCACGCCCCAAGCACCGGCGGCACGGTCCGGCTGGACTCGCTCAGCGGCCCCTACTGGAAGGACCACTACACAGGCGCGAAACGTGTCCTTCGCTAAAATGAACAGGCGATATGTTCAAAAATGTGACGCACATCACTATGGAACTAACGGATTACTAACGGAATTTTTAACTTATTGACGCTTTTACAAGGCATGATGCCCCATCGTTTTTTTCCTGTGACCGACGCGTGACGACTGACGACCTGAAAAGCGAAGGCCAGACTTCCGTATCTTCACGTAGTGCCCGCCCGCTGTTGCTTGGCCTGGCACTGTGTCTGACCAGCCTTCCGGCCTGGTCGCAGACTGCTCCGAATCGTTCCGATGTGACTCCGGCCCCGGTGGCCGAGAGCCCCGCCCGACCGGCCGCCAAGGCCGAGGCTGCCGCTCCGCAGCGCAGCCGCGTCGATGCCGCCGCCAGCGCGACCCTGGCTGCCCTGCTGCCGCACCTGGCGGCCAACGACACCATTCCGCTGATGGACCGCTCGGCCGTGGTGGCCGGCGATCTCAGCCGCCTGCTCGCCAACTACGACACCAGCAGCGCCGCCAATGGCAGCGTTGTCGGTACCGCCGCCGACAACGGCAAGGTACAGTCGCTGCTGCGCCGTGCGATGACCCTGCTGGGCACCCCGTACCGTTGGGGTGGCAGCAACCCGGACAGCGGTTTCGACTGCAGCGGCCTGGTCGGCTACGTGTTCCGCTCCGCCCTCGGCATCGAGCTGCCGCGCGTCTCGCGCGAGATGGCCCACGATGACAACGCCGAACTGATCAACGACCGCACCGCGCTGGCTGCCGGCGACCTGGTGTTCTTCGGCCGCAAGGGCCGCGTGGACCACGTCGGCATCTACGTCGGTGACGGCCGCTTCCTGCACGCCCCGAGCTCGGGCAAGGACGTGCGCGTGGACACCCTGCTCAGTGGCTACTGGGGCAACAAGTTCATGCAGGCCCGCCGGGTCGATCTCTGATCTGACCGGTTGGCGCGACCGCGCCGCCTGACACGAGAAAGCCGCTGCCCTGCAGCGGCTTTTTTGTTGGGCGCGCACGGTGGTGGGTGCCGACCTTGGTCGGCACTGCCTTCATCCATGCATGGCATGGATCTACCAGGGCCTACCCTCTGCCCGGCACCGCATCAGCCACCCGCCAAGCAAAAGGCCCGCCGGGTCAGGGCGGGCCTTTCATATCGCTACGCAACCTCAGCCGCGTGGCGGTGTCGGGTCGGGGTCATCCACGCCCACATTGCCGGACGGGTTGTCGTACACCGCCTGATCCAGCAACCCGGTTTCCTTGGCCACGATCACCGGCACCAGCATCTGGCCGGTCACATTGGTCATCGTGCGCATCATGTCCAGGATGCGGTCGATGGCATACAGGTAGCCGATGGTCTCCAGCGGCAGGTTGGCTGCACTCAGCACCACCGTGGCCATGATCACCGCGGTGCCCGGCACGCCGGCGGTGCCGAAGCTGCCCAGCACCGAGGCGATCAGCACCACCACGTACTGTTCCGGGGTCAGCGGCACGCCGCTGTACTGCGCGATGAACACCGCGCACAGCGCCGGGTAGATTGCGCCGCAGCCGTCCATCTTGATGCTGGCCCCCAGCGGCACCGCGAACGAACCGTAGTCCTTGTTCACGCCCAGGTTGTGGGTGATCGAGCGCAGCGCAACCGGCATCGCCGCGAAGCTGGACGAGCTGACAAACGCCACCTGCATGCCCGGTGCCGCGCCACGGAAGAACTTCAGCGGGTTCAGGCCGTGTGCCAGCAGCAGCGCGCTGTAGACCACCACGATGTGCAGCGCGCAGGCCACGTACAGCGCCAGCACGAAATGGCCCAGCGGCAACAACTTCTCGAACCCGTAGCTGCCAACCAGGCCGGCGATCAGGCCGAAGGTACCGATCGGGGTGACTTCCAGCACGAAGCGGGTCACCTGGATCATGATGTCGCTCATCTGGCCAACCAGCTTGCGCGCCTCGGTCACCTTCTCGCCCAGCTTGACGATGGCAAAGCCCACCAGTCCGGCGAAGAAGATCACCGGCAGGATCGAGCCGCGACCGGCGGCCAGCACGGTTTCACCGGCCGCATTGACCTTGGTGCCGATGCCGGACAGCGCATAGAAGACATTGGCCGGCACCACGTCCAGCAGTACCTGCACCACGCTGGGCACTTCGCGCGGCACATAGTTGCTGGCCATCGACAGCTGCAGGCCACCGGCGCCGGGCTGCAGCACCGTACCCACGCCCAGGCCGACGCACACCGCCAGCGCGGCGGTAATCACGAACCACAGGAAAGTGCGGCCACTGAGCGCGGCAACCGACTTCTGGCCGTGCAGTGACGAGATCGCATTGATGACCGCGAAGAACACCAGCGGTACCGCGATCATCTTGATCAGGGTGACGTACAGCTCGCCGAGCGGGCCGAACCACGTTTCCGCGGCCGGGCCCAGCGCCCAGCCGGCGAGCGCACCGAGCACGAAGCCACCGACCACGCGCTGCCAGAATGGAATCCGCAGCCAGGCAGAGACCAGCTTCATAGGCAATCCAGAGGGGAAGAAGGGATGCTGGAACGATAGCCCAAGGCGGCCGGCAGAACGACCGCCCGGCCGGCAAATCAGTGTGTCATCGGCGTGCCTTGCGGGGCCGGGCATAATGAACGTCCCGTTACAGTTTGTGAGATCCCAGCGTCCATGCGTCGTTCCGTCTCCCTGTTGGCCGCCTGCGCCACCACCCTGCTGCTGGGCGCCTGCGCCAGCACTGCCCCCGCGTCCGCCCCGGCCGGCCTCAAGGTCGCTGTCGATCCCGTCGCCCACCCGGCCGGTGAGACCCCGCAGTGGTGGTACCGCAGCGGCGCCGCCCAGGCGGCCGCCAACGGCGCGATGTCCGGCAAGGCCAGGAACGTCATCCTGTTCCTGGGCGACGGCATGAGCCTGACCACCGTGGCCGCCTCGCGCATCTACGAGGGCCAGCAGAAGGGCGGTTCGGGCGAAGAAAACCTGCTGTCCTGGGAGCGCTTCCCGGCCACGGCGTTCAGCAAGACCTACAACACCGATTCGCAGACGCCGGATTCGGCCGGCACCATGACCGCCATCACCACCGGCGTGAAGACCCACATGGGTGCGATCGGCGTCAGCGCCGGCAGCCGCACCGACTGCGCCGACAGCCTGTCCAAGGGCCTGCTGACCTGGCTGCAGCTGGCCGACAGCGCCGGCCTGGCCACCGGCGTGGTGTCCACCGCCCGCCTGACCCACGCCACCCCCGCCGCCACCTACGCGAACTCGCCCGAGCGCAACTGGGAAAACGACACCGACCTGACCGAAGCGGCCAAGGCGGCCGGCTGCAAGGACATCGCCCAGCAGCTGCTGTCGACCTCGCGCTATGGCCGTGGCCCGCTGGTCGCCCTCGGCGGCGGTCGCGGTGAATTCACCACCGTGGAAGAGCGCGATCCGGAATACGACGACAAGGTCGGCCAGCGCCTGGACGGCCGCAGCCTGGTGCAGGAATGGCAGCAGGCACATCCGCAGGGTGCCTATGTCTGGAACAGCAAGCAGCTGGCGGCCGCCGCCAACGCGCCGGCCATTCTCGGCCTGTTCGAGCCGGACCACATGCGCTACGAGTACGAGCGCCCGCAGGATCCGGGCGGCGAGCCGAGCCTGGCCGAACTGACCGCCGCGGCGATCAAGAACCTGGCCAAGCACCCGGAAGGCTACGTGCTGATGATCGAGGGCGCGCGCATCGACCACGCCAATCACAGCGGCAACGCCTACCGTGCCCTGACCGAGACCGTAGCCCTGTCCGACGCGGTGCGCGTGGCCAATGAACTGACCTCGGCCGACGACACCCTGATCATCGTCACCGCCGACCACTCGCACACCCTGAACTTCGTCGGCTACCCGGCACGCGGCAACCCGATCCTGGGCAAGGTGAAGGACAAGGGCGGCGAAGACGGTGCCGGCAAGCTGGACTATGCGCTGGACGGCAGCGGCCAGCCGTACACCACCCTGACCTACGCCAACGGCCCGGGCCATACCGGCGCCAGCAACCAGCAGCCGGCCGGCGCCAAGCGCTACCCGCACAACCCGAGCAGCTTCGAACCGGCCAATGGTCGCCCGAACCTGCGTGAGGTCGACACCGAGCATCCGGACTACATGCAGGAAGCGCTGGTGCCGATGAAGGCTGAATCGCACGGTGGCGAGGACGTCGGCATCTGGGCACGCGGACCGGGCAGCAAGGCGATCCGCGGCACGCTGGAACAGAACGCGATCTACCACATGATCGTGCAGGCCACCCCGGCCCTGCGCGAACGCCTGTGCCAGGCCGGCACCTGCGACGACAAGGGCGTGCCGGTGCAGCTGCCGGTGCCGACCACCTTCGAACGCAAGGCCGAGGCCAAGTGATCGCGCGGCAGGCCCGCCCTGCCCCCACCAGCGACCGCCTCGCGCGGTCGCTGGTCCTGCTCGGCATGCTGGCCAGTTCCAGCGCGCTGGCGCAGGCGCCGGCCTGCAAACTGCTGACCGACGAGCACGGCCTGTGGCCGCTGCCCGACTGCGAGGTGGTCGATCACCGGCCCAGGATCCACCCCGACACGCTGAAAGACCTGAACTTCGACGACCACGGCCTGGCCGTGGTGTATGCCGACCAGGGTTTCCATTACGTCAACCGCAAGGGCCGCAGCCTGCCGGTACTGACCTGGGACAACGGCCCGGAGACGCCGCAGGAGGGCCTGCTGCGGGCCCGCGTCGGCAACCGCGTGGGCTACTTCGACCTGAAGTTCCGTCAGGTGGTGCCGGGCACCTTCGATTTCGGCTGGCCGTTCCGCGATGGCGTGGCCGAGGTCTGCAACGGCTGCCGTCGCGGCACGCCGGATGGTGATGGGCACACGCCGATGGAAGGCGGAGAGCGTTTCCGCATCGACCGCTCGGGCCGTCGAGTGAAGTAGTTTTTTCGGCAGGGCTGCGCCCTGCACCTGCTGCAAGCCAGAGCAACAGCAACAGCAACAGCAACAGCAACAGCCGGCTCTGGGTTGTCTGTGGGTTTGGCGGGGCGGTGTCGGATTGCGGGGACGCCGTGAACCCATCCCTGGGGGCTTGGCCGCGGCATCCATGCCGCGGACACCCCGCAATCCGACACCGCCCCACCTTCGACAGGTTCCCGATGACGGATCGAACATCCACATCATTCATCGTCGAGATCCATCAGACATCGAAATTGATCGAATGAGATTCGACAGATTGCGGAAAACTGTCGAAGGCGGGGTGGGTCCGGGTGCGGGAGGGGCCGCGGCATGGATGCCGCGGCCAAGCCCCCATGGATGGGTTTACGGCGTCTCCCGCAACCGGACCCACCCCGCCATCCCTCAGGAAACCCGCTGTTGCTGTTGCTGTTGCTGTTGCTGTTGCTCTGGATCGTAGCGGGTGCAGGGCGCAGCCCTGCCGACCAACCCTATACTTGCGGCCGTGACTGCCTTCCCTGCCCTTGTTCCGCTGGATGCGCCGCTGCTGGTCGGCTACAGCGGCGGTGTCGACTCGACCGTACTGCTGCACTGGCTGTGGCGCTGCGCCCAGACCTCCGGCACTCCGCTGCGCGCAGTACACGTGCACCACGGCCTGCACGCCGATGCGGATGACTGGGTGCTGCATTGCCGGCAGCAATGCGCGGCGCTGGGCATCGAACTGGCCGTGCACCACGTAAGAATCGACGACACCGCAGGCCTAGGCCTCGAAGGTGCTGCGCGACAGGCGCGACGCGCGGCGTTCGCCGCCGAGCTGCGCGACGGTGAAACGCTGGCGCTGGCGCAGCACCAGGACGACCAGGCCGAAACCTTCCTGCTGCGCGCGCTGCGCGGTTCGGGCGTCGATGGCCTTGCTGCGATGTCCGCACACAGCCGCCTTGGCAGGCACTCCCTGTGGCGACCACTGCTGCAGGTACCGCGCGATGCACTGCTCGACTACGCCCGGCAACACGCGCTGCACTGGGTCGAAGACCCCAGCAACGCCGACGACCACGCTGATCGCAACTTCCTGCGCCTGCAGGTGCTGCCGCTGCTGCGCCAGCGCTGGCCACATGCGGCCGCGGCGCTGGCCGGCAGCGCGGCGCATTGCGCGCAGACCCGTGAGCTGCTTGATGAAGAAGACGCCGAGCTGATCGCGCATCTGGAGGTGGCACCGCGCGTGCTGTCGCTGCAGCTGCTGCGGCAGATTTCACCCGGACGCGCCGCACGCGTGCTGCGGGCCTGGGTGCTGGGCCATGGCGCGGCGCCGTTGCCGGCCACGGTCCTGCAGCAGGCACTGGCCGAACTGCTGCCGGCCGACAACGACCGCCAGGCGCGCGTGGGGTGGCACGATCATGCGATCCAGCAATGGCGCGACCACGCCTACCTGCTGCCTGCCCGGCTGCCCGTACTGCCTCGCGACTGGCAGGCCGAGTGGGATGGACGCATGCCCCTGGCGTTGCCCGATGGCGGCCAGCTGCGCCTGCAGGGCGCCGCGGCCTTCGAACACGCGCTGCAGGTCCGCGCACGCGTGGGTGGTGAGCGCATCCAGCTGCCCGGACGCCAGCATTCGCACGCGCTGAAGGACTGCCTGCAACGGGAACACCTCGCGCCCTGGCGACGCGCACAGCTGCCGCTGATCTTCGATGGCCCGCAGTTGCTTGCTGCCGCCGACGTGGTCATCGCCGCACCTTTGCAGGCCTGGTTGCAGGCCCATGGGGCGCAACTGCAGTGGCGTCCCGGCGGCTGGTGAATTGACCCCCGCGCGCGGCCCGTCCACACTTGCCGCATGGCCAAGAAGTCCCCCGAAAACGCCTCCCCGGTCGCCCAGTTCGAGCAGTCGCTCGAATCGCTGGAGCAGCTGGTGGAGCAGATGGAAACCGGCGAGCTGAGCCTGGAAGCTTCGCTCAGTGCTTACGAACGTGGCGTTGGCCTGTACCGCCAGTGCCAGCAGGCGCTGGAGCAGGCCGAACTGCGCGTGCGCCTGCTCAGCGATCCGGCCCAGCCGGAAGCGGCCGAGCCGTTCGACCCGCCCAGCCATGACGGCTGAGGCCCTTTTCGCGCGCTGGCGCGACCGTATTGAAAGCCAGCTCGACGCCGCACTGCCCTCGCCTGCCGAGGCACCGCAGGGCCTGCACCAGGCCATGCGCTATTCAGTGCTGGGCGGCGGCAAGCGCATGCGCCCGTTGCTGGTGTATGCCAGCGGCCACCTGTTCGGTGCGCAGCCGGAAGCGCTGGACGCCGCCGCGATGGCGGTCGAACTGATCCACGCCTATTCACTGGTGCATGACGATCTGCCGGCGATGGACGATGACGCCCTGCGTCGTGGCAAGCCGACCACGCATATCGCCTTTGACGAAGCCACGGCGATCCTCGCTGGCGACGCCCTGCAGGCCCGTGCCTTCGGCCTGCTGGCCGATGCACCGCTGCCGGCCACATTGCGCGTGGCCTGCCTGCAGACGCTGGCCCACGCCTCCGGCGCCGCCGGCATGTGCGGCGGCCAGGCCCTGGACATCGATGCCACCGGCCAGCAGCAGACACTGGCGGCCCTCACCCGCATGCATGCCCTGAAGACCGGGGCGCTGATCCGCGCCGCGGTGCGCATGGGTGCGCTGTGTGGTCAGGCCCACGAACCGCAGTTGGCCCAGCTCGACAGCTTCGCCGATGCACTCGGCCTGGCGTTCCAGGTGCGTGACGACATCCTCGATGTCGAGGCCAGTTCCGAACAGCTGGGCAAGACTGCCGGCAAGGACCAGGCACAGGACAAGAGCACCTTCCCCGCCCTGCTTGGCATGGACGGTGCGAAGGCCCAGCTGCGCGAACTCGCCGCACGCATGCAGTCGATCCTGGCCGGCCATGGCGAGGAAGCCGATGCGTTGCGCGCGCTGGCGACGCTGGCGGTCGAACGCGATCATTGATTGCTGCGCGCTCGCCAGGTACCGCCCGTCACTCTCCGCACATGAAAACGCCCGGCAATGCCGGGCGTTTTCAGTTCCGCATGTGGCCGATCTTACTTGACCAGGCGCAGCGCGAACGGGTAGCGGTAGGCTTCGCCGTTGTTCGCCTTGACCGCGGCGATGATGCAGAACACCAGATTCAGGATGCCGACGATCGGGGCCAGGATGCCGCCGATGATCACGATGGTCAGCACGATGCAGATCAGCATCGCGATGGTGATGGTGATCTGGAAGTTCAGCGCTTCCTTGGCCTGGTCGGTCACGAAGGCCTTGCTGGCGTCATCCTTGTTGATCAGCCAGATGATCAGCGGGCCGATGAACCAGGTGAAGATGCCCAGCAGGTGCGCGGCCAGGGCCATGGTGCGCTGGTCGGCCGGCGCGTCAGTGGTGGCCGGCGGCGGCGGGACGTTATCGAATTCACTCACGACAAAACTCCTTTTCATTGGGTGGTCTTGACCCACCAGCACCAAGCTGGTCGCGTCAGGCGCGCATAGCTTACGCCATCAATGCCATCAATCATTACCGGCGATGGTCATCCGTCCCAGCAGGATCGAACCGGTCCGGATGTGTGAGCGCGGGTCGACGTCGCTGCCGACCGCCTCGATGCTGCTGAACATCTCGCGCAGGTTGCCGGCAATGGTGATGCCGTCCACCGGGTACTGGATCTCGCCGTTCTCGACGCGGAAGCCACCGGCACCACGCGAGTAGTCGCCGGTCACCCCGTTCACGCCCTGCCCCATCAGCTCGGTCACCAGCAGCCCGTCGCCCATCTGGCGCGCGATCTCCTGCAACGAGCCGGCGTTGGCGGCCAGCTGCAGGTTGTGCACGCCACCGGCATTGGCGGTGGTCTGCAGGCCCAGCTTGCGCGCCGAATAGCTGCCCAGCACGTAGCGCTGCAGCACCCCGTCGCTGACCAGGGCCGAAGCACGGGTCGCCACGCCGTCACCGTCGAAGGCGGCCGAACGCAGGCCGCGGCGCAGGTGCGGCAGCTCCTCGATCTGCATCCACTCCGGGAACAGCCGCTGGCCGACACTGTCGAGCAGGAAGCTGGCCTGCCGGTACAGGGCGCCGCCGGATACCGCCGACAGCAGGTGGCCGACCAGGCTGCGGGCCACTTCCGGGGAGAACAGCACCGGCATGCTGCCGGTTGGCAGCGAACGCGGCTGCAGCCGGGCCACGGTACGCTCGGCGGCGCGGCGGCCCACGCTGTCGGCTGCCTCCAGGTCCTCGCGGGCCAGGCCGCCGGTGTACCAGCCATCACGCTGCATGCCATCGCCAGTGCCTGCGATCAGGGCGCAGCCAACCGAATGGTGGGTTCCGCGCTCGCGGCCGATGAAGCCATGCGAATTGGCATAGACCGAGACGCTCTGCATGCTCGACACCGAGGCACCGTCGGAATTGCTGATGCGAGCATCGGCCCCGCGACCGGCCTGCTCGCAGGCCAGGGCCAGGTCCACCGCTTCGTCAGCCTGCAGCGCCCAGGGGTGCCAGCTGTCCAGGTCGGGGAAGTCGCGGGCCATCAGCGCCGCCTCGGCCAGCCCGGCAGCCGGGTCGTCCTCGGTGTGCCGGGCGATCGCGCAGGCCTGCTCGACCGTGGCCGCCAGGCTGGCCTCGTTCAGGTCGCCGGTGCTGGCACTGCCCTTGCGCTGGCCGAAATAGACCGTCACCGCGATGCCGCGGTCACGGGTGGACTGCACGGTCTCGACCTCGCCGAGGCGGACATTGACCTCCAGGCCCCGGTCCTCGCTGCAGCTGACCTCGGCCTGGCTGGCACCCAGCGCGCGGGCGCGGTCGAGCAGCTGCTGGGAGAGGTCGGCCAGCCGTTCCAGGCGGGCCGGGCTGTCGTCGCCGACGGCGACTTCAGGGGCGATCACGTTCAATGCTTTATCCTGTACAGGTTGGGCCCGGCATCACGCCGGGCGACTTTTTTTGAGATCAGGTAGGGACGATGCGCGGACGCGACGAAGAAACCGGTGAATTCCACGACAAGAGCCGCAGCCAGAACCGGCGCGACGCGCTCGATGTCCTGGCCCTGGGCGAGAAACTGGTGTCGTTGACCCCGGCCCAGCTGGCGCGCCTGCCGATCCCGGAAGACCTGCTGCCGCACATCGCCGAGTGCAAGCGGATCACCGCCCACATCGCCCACAAGCGCCAGCTGGCGTTCCTGGCCAAGCACATGCGTCGCGAAGAGGACGCCACGCTTGACGCCATCCGCGATGCGCTGGACGCAAACAGCGAAACCGGCCGCCGCGAAGTGGCGATGATGCATCGCGCGGAAGACTGGCGCGAGCGCCTGCTGGCCGAAGGCGACACAGCGCTGGCCGCACTGCTCAACGATTACCCGCAGGCCGACCGCCAGCAGCTGCGCACGCTGGTTCGCAATGCCCAGGCCGAGAAAGCGAAGAACAAGCCGCCGCGTGCCTACCGCGAGATCTTCCAGGTGCTGCGCGGCCTGATGCTGCCGGCCGCGCTGGGCCTGAAGACCGCCGATGACGAAGACACCGGCGTGGAGACCGGCGAAGCCGACGAGGACTGAGTCCGCGCCGGCGTGGGCGGTGGCGCTGGCCATCGCCCGGCTCAGGCCTGGGTACCGCCGACGGTGATGCCCTCGATCAACAGCGAAGGCTGGCCGACCCCCACGGGCACACTCTGCCCATCCTTGCCGCAGATGCCCACGCCTTCGTCGAGGGCCAGGTCGTTGCCGACCATGCGCACCTTCTGCATGGTTTCCGGGCCATTGCCGATCAGGGTCGCGCCCTTCACCGGCGTGGTGATCCGGCCGTCCTCGATCAGGTAGGCCTCGGTGGCCGAGAACACATACTTGCCACTGGTGATGTCGACCTGGCCGCCGCCGAAGTTGACCGCGTACAGGCCCTTCTTCACCGAGCGGATCATTTCCTGCGGGTCATGCTGGCCGGCACGCATGTAGGTGTTGGTCATGCGCGGCATGGTCAGGTGCGCGAACGATTCGCGGCGCCCGTTGCCGGTCGGTGCCACGCCCATCAGGCGGGCATTGAGGCTGTCCTGCATGTAGCCGACCAGGATGCCGTCCTCGATCAACGTGGTGCACTGGCTCGGGTGGCCTTCGTCGTCGATGTTCAACGACCCGCGGCGGCCCTCCAGCGTGCCGTCGTCGACGATGGTCACGCCCGGCGCCGCAACGCGTTCACCGATGCGGCCGGCATAGACGCTGGTGCCCTTGCGGTTGAAGTCGCCTTCCAGGCCGTGGCCGACCGCCTCATGCAGCAGCACCCCCGGCCAGCCCGGGCCCAGCACCACCGGCATCACGCCGGCCGGCGCCGGTACCGCTTCGAGGTTCACCAGCGCCTGGCGCAGCGCCTCACGCGCAAACGCTTCAGGCCGGCCGTCGGCGAACAGTTCCGCATAGCCATAGCGGCCACCGCCACCGGCATAGCCGGACTCGCGGCGGCCATTGTGCTCGACGATCACCTGCACGTTCAGGCGCACCAGCGGGCGCACGTCGGCGCCCAGCACGCCGTCGCTGCGGGCGATCAGCACGGTATCCACGCCGCCGGACAGGCTGACCATCACCTGTTTCACGCGCGGGTCCGCGGCACGCAGATAGCCGTCCAGGCGCTTGAGCACCTCGACCTTGGCCTCGTTGCCGATACCGTCGATCGGGTCCAGCGCCGGGTACAGCGCACGCGCATTGCCACGCAGCAGCGAGCGCCCGGACTGCGCGCCGCCTTCGCGCGAGATCGCGCGCGCCGACTGCGCCGCTACCCGCAGCGCATCGGCATGGATGTCATCGGAGTAGGCGAAGCCGGTCTTCTCGCCGGAAATCGCCCGCACACCCACGCCCTGCTCGATGGAATGGGCACCGTCCTTGACGATGCCGTCCTCCACGCTCCAGCTCTCGCGGCGGGCGTGCTGGAAGTAGAGGTCGCCAAAGTCGACACCGGGGCCGAGCAGCTGGCCGAAGGTGCGCTCCAGGCCAGCGGTATCCAGGCCACCGGGGCGCAGCAGGCGGTCTTGGGCAAGCGTCAGGGCGATATCAGTCATGGCTCTCGATCTGGGGATGCGGGGGCGCCGAGGCAAGCCCCGTGAACAGGAAAGCCACGCTCAGCGCGAGCGTGGCAGGTCGGTGACGGTCGGCGGAATGCCGGGTGCCGGAGCGGGCGGCGCCTTGTCGCGGCTGCGTTCGATCACTTCCACCTTCGGCTCCTTCCATGGGCCGGTCACCTTGTAGGTACGGGCGCCGATCTCGCCCAACGGTTTGGACAATACCGCATTGGTGGCCGCACCGAGTGCCGCGCCCACCGGCCCCCCCGCCACCGCGCCGACCACGGTCAGCAGATTGCCGGCACGCGGGTTGACGTCGATGGTCTGGTCGAACTGCTGGTTGCGCAGGTCGGCCTGACCGCGGATGGTGATGTTCGCTGCGGGGCCTTCGATCAGCACCTTGTCGGTACGGGCCATGCCCTGGCCGAACTGCACGCTGCCGTCGACCTGGTTGAACGCGAAGCCCTTGGAGAAGAAGTCGCGGAAATCGAACATCAGGCGCCGCGGCAGCTGGGTCACGCTGAGCAGGCCGAGCACGCGGCCGGCGCCGGGCTCCAGCTCCAGCAGCTGGCCATTGCGCGCGTGCAGATCGAGCCGGCCCTGCAGTTGGGCCAGCTGGAAGTCCGAGGGACCGCCACTCCACGAGGCCTGCAGCTGCGCCTGCCCGGAGCCGCCACGCAGCTGGCCGCCGTAATCGAGGTTCTGCATCAGGCCGCCCAGGTCTTCACTGCGCACCTGCGCGGTCAGCTCGGTACGGGCGCCACCGGTACGGCCCAGCCAACGGCCGTTGATGTCGATTTCCTGGTCGGGTGCACGGAAGCGCAGCTCGTCAACATTCAGGCCATTGGCCAGCGGGCGCGTGCGCAGCACCGCCTGCCCCAGCACCACCTTGCCGAACTTCAGGTCGGCAATGTCCAGCGCGAACGGCGGCAGCTTGGCCGGGTCCATGTCGTTGGCACCGGCCTGCACCCGCGCCGGCGCAGCAGGCGCGCCCGCGGCCGCCGGCAGCGACTGCCAGTACACCCGCTCAAGCTGGCCGCTGATGGTGCCGCCCTCGGCGTTGGGCACGCTCAGGCGACCTGCCAGCGAAGGTCCGTCCAGGCGCACGTCCAGCGCCTGCGCGCCCGGCTGCAGCTGCAGGCGGGTCTGCTCGAAAACGCCACCGATCAGCATCAGCTTGCCGACCTGCACATCCACCGCACGCAGCGGCATGCCGTCATCCTCACCGCCTCCGCGCGCAAGGCTGATCCACTCCAGTGCGTCCAGGGTCGGGCTGCGACCGTTGACGGCGAGCCCGCTCGGCGGTGGCTCGCGATCGACATGATCGCTGCCCAGGGTGACCTGCACGCCGGTACGGTTGTTGTGGCTTCGCGCAGCCAGCGCCAGGCGCTGGCCAAAGGCCACGTCGATGCGACCGGCCCCCATCGGCAGCTGTGCGGCCACCGTGGTCGCCAGCGGTTCGCCGGCCGGCTTGTCCAGCGGCGCAGGCAGGTCCAGGCGGGTCCCCACCAGATCCGAACTCAGCCGCAGTTCGCTGGGCGGCGCAGGCGCGCCCGGTGCAACCTTGGGCAGGTTGACCGCGATGGTCCACGGCGAGGTTCCTGCGATGTAGGGTTTGAGCCATGCCATTTCAGGCGCGCGGTCGATCAGCACGCCCGCATCAAGGTTGGCCGACAGCAGCGATTCAAACGCCAGCTTGCTGTCGCGCACGTAGCTGCCGGCACGCAGGCTCAGCCGACCGTCCTGGCCAAGGTGACGCACCGCCAGTTCCTCGGCATCGAAACCGCCGTTGCCGTAACGGGCCTGCCCATGCATGTTGTCGAAGGTCAGCTGGAAGCGCTTGTCGACCAGTTTCACTCCGTTGAGGTCGACCGTACCCTGCAGGTGGCCCTCGCCTTCATCCAGGTGCAGCGGCTGCAGCAGGTCGAAGGTCACATGCGCCGGTCCCGCAGCGGTGAGGTTGTCGAGCGTGTCGCCATAGTCCTTGTGCAAGGGACTCTGCCGCAGCATCGCCAGCAGCTTGCCGGCCTCGCTCTGGGCGTCGGCACGCACGTACAGCGGCTGCTGGCCGAAATCCGGAATGCCCGCCTCGAACGTCTGTACCGCCACGCCGGCCAGGTCGCCGCGCCCATGCATGTCGAAGCCGGGGCCGATGAAGGCGATGTCGGCGTCGACCTGGCTCATCAGGGGCCAGTCGTGCTGGAAACGGATGTCGCCGTTGGTGATGTGGCCGGTGGCCTCGAAGCGGCCATCGTTGTTGTCGAACGGCCAGTCGTCCAGGTCACCGCTGACCAGGCCGACGCCGTTGCGCACCTGGCCACCGGCCAGTGCCATGTCGAGCCAGTCGGTGGCGCCCTTGCTCATCCTGGAATGGATCCAGAAGCGCTTGGCCGCGGTCATCGGCACGTCGTCCAGCTTGGCCGCCAGCTGCAGCCATGGCCGGGTGCCGTCGCCCTGGAACCAGACACCACCGCGCACGTCGGCGGCATAGTCGGTGCCTTCCACGCGCATCGCCGCGGTGCCGATGCGCCAGCCGCCCGCTTCGTCGCGCCAGCCCACCACCTGTCCCGCCAGGTGCAGGTCATGGCGCACGCCGAATCCGGTTGGCCAGTCAAACTGCAGCTGCTGGCGCGGCTGCAGCTGCAGGCTGAAACCATCGGCATCGCCCTCGAAGCGCCCGCCGAGGCCACGCAGGCCCGGCGAGTGGCCCACGCTGGCAAAGCCCAGCGATTTCAGTTCACCCTGCGCCCACAGCGGGCCATCACGCTGGCCGGACAGCTGCAGCTCACGTACATCCAGTTGCGGCCGGGACAGGAACAACCAGTGGCGCAGGCCGGGGTCGAGGCGATCACTCAGCGCCAGCGCGCGCAGCGCGGTGCCGGCCTGCACATCGCCGGAACTCACCCGCAGCTGCCTGCCGACCTGCAGCTGCAGACCGTCGAGTTGCTGTTCGCCGTCTTCGGTCTTCAGGCGCAGGCGCGGCACCTGCAAGGCCCAGCCGTCGGCCTGGCGCTGCCAGCGCAGGCGTGCCTGCAGGCGCTGCAGCTGCAACTGCGGCACTGCCACGTCGGGCATCGGTGCGCCATCGATGCGTACCTCGCGCAGGTCCGAATCGGTGGTCAGCGCAACCGGGGCGAAATCACGCAGGGTCAGCCACAGGTTGAGCTCGCCCTTGCCTTCGCGCAGGCGGACGCCGCCGGCGGCCAGCAGCGGCGACCACGCATGGAAATCAACTGGATCGGCGCCCAGCCAGGCCTGGCCGTTGCCGCGCACGCGGTCCACGTCCAGCACCGCGGTCAGTGGCAGTGCGTCGGCCTGCGCCCAGGCGCGCACACCCACGCGCAGGCGGTCGCCATTGACGCGCAGGCGCAGATCGATGCGCGGCAGCGTGGTATCGATGCCCAGATCCGGTGCATGCACGCCCAGGCGGCCCTCGATCACCTGCAGTTCGCCCAGTCGGCGCAGCGCATCCAGCGGGTCACCGCCACTGGTTGACTGCGGCAGGCCGCGCACCGACCAGCGGCCGTCCTCACCCTGCTGCAGGTCCAGCGCCAGGCCACGCAGGCGCAACTCGGTCAGCGAACGGCCCGGCAGCAGCCCGCTGTACATCGACACCAGCACTTCCGCCTCGCCGATCGCCAGGCCCTGGCCGGCGCCGATGCGCAGGCCCTTCAGCTGCAGCAACGGACCACGACGGGTCCACGCGGTCTGCAGCTGGTCGAAACGTACTGGCTGGCCGGCCCGCTCACTCAGCCAGGCAGCAACCCTGTCGGGATGACGCTCGGCCAGCGGCAGCAGCTGGCTGATGCTGCCCACCAGCAACGCAAGCCCGACCAGGCCCACCGCACACGCGGCAATGAAATGACGGCGGATCCTTCGCAGTCGCAGGCGCGGCGGCGCGCTCATCGGCCGCCGCCGGCCTGCGGCCGGCGAGGATCAGAGCAGAACGACATCGAATTGCTCCTGCAGGTACTGCTCGTCCGCCTGGAAGCGGATGCTCTTGCCGAGGAACTCCTCCAGCTCGGCCACCGCCGAGGATTCCTCGTCGGTGATGCGCGCGACCACCTTGGTCGAAGCGATCACCAGCAGGCGCGCGGCATCGAACTGGCGCACCGCGCGGGTGATCTCGCGGAAGATCTCGTAGGTCACCGTTTCGGTGGTCTTGATGCTGCCCCGGCCACTGCACTGCGGGCAGGTTTCCGACAGCTGGCGTTCCAGGCTTTCCACCGTGCGCTTGCGGGTCATCTCCACCAACCCCAGCGGCGAGAAGTCGTACACCGTGGTCTTGGCATGGTCGCGGGCCAGCGCCTTCTCCAGCGTGCGCAGCACCTGCCGGCGATGCTCGGCATCATCCATGTCGATGAAATCGATGATGATGATGCCGCCCAGGTTGCGCAGCCGCAGCTGCCGTGCCACCGCCTGCGCGGCCTCCAGGTTGGTGCGGAACACCGTCTCTTCCAGGTTGCGCTGGCCGAGGAACGAACCGGTGTTGACGTCGATGGTGGTCATCGCCTCGGTCTGGTCGATCACCAGGTAACCACCGGATTTCAGCGGCACCTGCTTGTCCAGCGCGCGGCCGATCTCATCCTCCACCCCGAACATGTCGAAGATCGGGCGGTCACCGGAATACAGCTCCAGCTTTTCGGCCAGCACCGGCATGTACTTGGCAACGAAGGCCTGCAGCTGGCCGAAGGTCTCCTTCGAGTCCACCTTCACCTTGTCCACGTCCTTGCGGATCAGGTCGCGTACCGAACGCAGCGGCAGGCTCAGGTCTTCATAGATGATGCTGCAGGAGGCGGCTTCGCGGCCGCGGCGCTCGACCACGTTCCACACCCGCGACAGGTAGGCGATGTCCTCGGCGATGGCCTCGGCCGGCTGGCCTTCCGCATTGGTGCGCACGATGTAGCCGTAGCCGCCATGCTGGGCCGACAGCTCGGTCACCAGCGCCTTCAGGCGTGCACGCTCGGTCTCGTCTTCGATGCGGGCCGACACGCCCACTACCTTGGACTGCGGCAGCAGCACCATGTAGCGCGAGGGAATGCTGATCTGCGTGGTCAGGCGCGCGCCCTTGGTGCCGATCGGATCCTTCACCACCTGCACCACGATGTCCTGGCCGTCGCGCAGCAGTTCGACGATCGGCACGCTGGCCGGCGGCGGCAGGGTGGTGTTCTCGGTATCGGCGCTGGCCACCGGGGCCGGGCGCACCACGTCATTGGCGTGCAGGAACGCGGCGCGCTCCAGCCCGACCTCGACGAAGGCGGCCTGCATGCCCGGCATGACCCGCTGCACCTTGCCCTTGTAGATGTTGCCGACCACACCCCGGCGCCAGCCGCGCTCGATGTGCAGTTCCTGCAGCATGCCGTTTTCGATCACCGCGACCCGGGTCTCGCGCGGGGTCACATTGACCAGGATTTCCTCAGACATCTGCAGCCTCCCTGGCGGCATCGGCAATGGGGGCCGGCACGCCGCAGCGCGCCAGCAAACGATCGGTGTGCAGCAACGGCAGCCCCATCACGCCGGAGTAGCTGCCGGACAGGTGCTCGATCCAGCGTTCGGCGCCGCCCTGGATGGCATAGGCACCGGCCTTGTCCAACGGTTCGCCGGTAGCCACGTAGGCGGCGATGTCGGTGGCGTCGATCGCCGCGAACGTCACCTCGGAAACAACCAGCTCGCTGTCCAGCCCCTGCGCGCCGACCACCACCACGGCGGTCATCACCTGGTGGGTGCGCCCGGCCAGCCGCGCCAGCATCGCCCGCGCATCGGCGGCATCGACCGGCTTGCCGAACACTTCACCGTCCAGCACCACTTCGGTGTCCGAACCGAGCACCCGCGCCTGCGGATCATCGGCCAGCACCCGGGCCAGCCCGGCGCGCGCCTTGTCGGCGGCGACCCGGCAGACATACTGTTCGGCACTTTCAGCCGCAGCGCGCTGCTCGACGACCTCCAGGTCCAGGGCCTGGAAGGGGCGTCCGAGTCGGGCCAGCAACTGGTTGCGTCGGGGGGAGCGGGAAGCAAGATAGAGCATCGGCACAGCATAACCTGAGGCCGCCACCTGAATCGTCGGCAACCCGTTCCGGAACGCGTTCAACCCCGAACGGGCTCACAGCGCGTTCATCGCTACGACACCACCCTCACTGGCACAACAAGGAGTTCTCCATGCGCCTGACCGCCACCCCGCTGCTGCTCGCCCTGTCCCTCGCCCTTGGAACCTCGATGACCGCCCATGCTGCCCCGCCGTCGCCGTCGATCGCCGCCCCCGCGGAAGGCACCCTGCTGAACATCTCGTCCAACGCCGAGGCCACCCGCGTGCCGGACGTGGCCACCCTGTCGGCCGGCGTGGTTACCCAGGCCGCCGACGGCAACAGCGCCATGCGCCAGAACGCCCAGCAGATGGACAAGGTGCTGGCCGCGATCAAGGCCGCCGGCATTGCCGAGCGCGACGTGCAGACCAGCGGTGTCAGCCTCAACCCGCAGTACCGCTATGCCGACAACGAAGCACCGAAGATCACCGGCTACCAGGCCAGCAACACGGTCAGCCTGAAGGTGCGCGACATCGCCAAGCTCGGCAAGGTGCTGGACGCACTGGCGGCGCAGGGCGCCAACCAGATCAACGGCCCCAGCTTCGAGATCGACCAGCCCGAGCCGGTGTACGACGAAGCCCGCCTGGCCGCGCTGAAGAAGGCGCAGGCGCGTGCCCAGACCTATGCGAAGTCGCTAGGCCTGCAGGTGCGTCGCATCGTCAGCATCTCCGAGAACGCCGGTGGCGGTTACCGCCCGATGCCGATGATGCGTGCCATGGCCGCCGGGGCAGCGATGGACAAGGCCACCCCGGTCGCGCCGGGTGAATCGACCGTGTCGGTCAACCTGGACGTGGTGTTCGAACTGGGCCGCTGATCGCCGCCGCCCGTGCCGGACCAGGCGGGTCCCGAACGGGGCCCGCCTTTTTCATGCCTGCTGCCGGGACTGGCTGAAGGCCAGCCCAACGATCCAGCCCCTGCCTCTAGGCAGTGGCCGCCATGCCGCGCTACTGATGCACTGCCAGCCGCGTGCGGCAACCCCGCCACGGGCCCTGGTGCGTTGAGGACTTCGTCACTGGCATGGAGGTGGACCATGGTTCGTACGTATCCCGTAGCATCCCCGCACTTCGACCCCGCCCGCGTTGCCGCCTGGAGCGCGGCCATCGCCCTGCATCTGCTGGCCTTCCTGTTGCTGCTGATCCCGGCAACCTACCAGGCCATCACCACGCTGCCGCGTGACACCACCACGGTGCGGCTGATTCCCAAGGAACTGCCCAAGCCGCTGCCGCCGCCGCCCAAGTACGTGGAGCCGCAGCATGTGGACGTCGTGCCGAAGCAGCAGAGTGTGCCGAAGGAAACAACGCCGTTGCCAACGCCGACCGCCACGCTGGAGGAGGCACAGGGCATCATCACGCCCGCCGCCGAATCGACACCGGTGCAGTCGGCCCCGAGCATCGACCGTTCGACACCGTTGGCCGGTGCCCAGCTGCAATACCGCAGCGCCCCACCGCCGTCCTATCCGGTGCCGGCACTGCGCAACCACGAGCAGGGCACGGTGCTGCTGCGGGTGGAGGTCGACAGCAACGGCCAACCGGTCGCGGTCAGCATCGAGCGCAGCAGTGGCTCACGCAGCCTGGACCAGGCCGCACGCCAGCAGGTGCTCAAGCGTTGGCGCTTTGAACCGGCACAGCGTGACGGAGTAGCGGTACCAGCCATCGGCCTGGTACCGGTGCAGTTCTCGCTGCCGGACTGAAGCTTTCAGGGCCGGCCCGGCTACCTTCCGGGCCGGCCTTCACATGCGAAAGGACAGACTCGGCAAAGCCCGCAGTCAGGCGTTACGAATTAAGCAAAATTTCACTACTTCGTCACCTGCCGGAAACCTAGATTGATCCGTCCCGGACAGTACCGGAGACAGCCCTCAACGCTACGGTTTTCCAGTTAGGAGAGAAGCTGTGAAACACCTGATCCAACGGCCCGCCAGCCGCCGCCGCTGCACCCTGGCATCGTCCATCACCCACGTCCTTGCCGGCGGCACCCTGCTGCTGGTCGGCACCATGGCTTCCACCTCCGCCTTCGCGCAGGAAAAGGCCACCAACCTCGACCGCATCACGGTCACCGGTTCGAACATTCCGCGTACCAACACCGAAACACCGTCCCCGGTGCAGGTGGTGACCCGCCAGGAAATCGACCGCACCGGCAAGACCTCGCTGGCCGAGTACCTGCAGACCATCACCGCCGATGGCGCCGGTTCGATTCCCAAGACCTTCGGCAACGGTTTTGCCGGTGGTGGCGCGGGCATCTCGCTGCGCGGCCTGGGCGCCGGCTCGACGCTGGTACTGTTGAATGGCCGTCGCATGGCGACCTATGGCCTGGCCGATGACGGCCAGAAGGTCTTCACCGACCTGAGCACCATCCCGCTCGACGCCGTTGAGCGCGTGGAAGTGCTGAAGGACGGCGCCTCGGCGATCTATGGCTCCGATGCCATCGCCGGCGTGGTCAACATCATCCTGCGCAGCGACTTCCAGGGCGTCATCCTGCGTGGCTCCTATGGCCTGTCCGGTGACAGCGATGGCGACGCCAGGAAGGCGACCCTGACCGCCGGTACCGGCGATCTGGCCACCGATGGCTGGAATGCGTTCTTCAGCCTGGACGTCGGCAAGACCGACGCGATCAAGCTGAGCGACCGCAAGAACCGCAAGTGGATCGGTACCGGCGACACCCGGCAGTGGGGCTATGACAAGACCGCGCAGTTCCTCGGCGGTGCCTATACCCGTGGCGGCACTTCCGGTGGCGCAGGCCCGAATGGTTCCTACCTCGATCCGACCGGCCACCTGGTGCCGCTGCCCGGCTGCACCGGCCTGACCACCATCGGTGGCCAGACCCCGGCCAGCATCGCCGCCGACGGCTGCCTGTGGGATCCGGCACAGCAGTACCGCGACCTGATTCCGGAAGAGAAGTACGTCAACGTGTTCGGCCGCGCCAGCTTCGCCTTCGGTGAGGGCGGCGAGATCTACACCGAGATCGGCTACTCGAAGAAGGAAACCATCTTCAGCAACACCCCGTCCGGCGTGTCGGGCGGCTGGGGCTATCCGGGCGGCCCGGTCAATGCCAACTCCGGCCCTGGCGCCACCGTGCTGGGCCCGAACCACCCGGACAACCCGACCCCGGGTACGCCGGTCCGTGTGCGCTACTCGTCCTGGGACGTCGGCCCGCGCGTGACCGACAACACCAACGAGTTCAACCGCTTCCTGGTCGGCATCAAGGGCAACTGGGGCGACTGGAGCTACGACACCGCCTACCTGCACTCGGGCACCGACCTGACCAACGAGCGCACCGGCTTCCTGCGCTACAGCGCCGTGCAGTGCGCACTGGGCAATGCGAACTGCGCCGGTGGCGTGTGGCGCATCGGTGATGATGCCGGCAAGAACTCGCAGGCACTGTACGACTACATCTCGCCGAAGATCAGCGCGCGTGCCAAGTCGAGCCTGGACATGTTCGACTTCACCGTGTCGCGCAGCCTGATGGACCTCAAGGGTGGCCCGCTGGGCCTGGCGATCGGCACCGAGTGGCGCAAGACCAGCAACAGCCTGACCCCGCAGACCTACACCGACCAGGGCGACATCATCGGCCTGGGCTATTCGGCCTATGACGGCACCCAGAACGTCTACGCCGGCTACGTTGAACTGTCGGCACCGGTACTGGAGCAGCTGGAACTGTCCGGCGCGCTGCGTTACGACAAGTACGAAAGCGGTGAAGGCAAGGCCACGCCGAAGCTGGGCGTGAAGTGGACCCCGGCCGACTGGATCGCCCTGCGCGCCAGCTATGCCGAAGGCTTCCGCGCGCCGAACCCGGCCGAGAACGGCGATGGTGGCCTGGCCGCCTTCTCCACTGCGGTCGATCCGGTGCGTTGCCAGATCAGCGGCGGCGCGGCCAGCGAATGCGGTGCCAACTCGGTGGCCATCATCACCAAGCCGAACAAGCTGCTGAAGCCCGAAGAGTCCAAGAGCTACTCGGTCGGCATCGTGCTGCAGCCGACCTCGACCACGTCGATGACGGTTGACGCCTGGCAGATCAAGCGCACCAACGAGATCGTGCAGGGCAGCACCGCAGCGGCGATTCTTGCCGGCAACGTGCTGCGCGACAGCAACAATCTCAATGGCGTGGCCAACAGCGGCACCATCCTGGCGGTCAACACCGGCTATGTGAATGCCAGCTCGTCGCGTGTGCGCGGTATCGACACCGATATCCGCCAGACCTTCGAGATCGGCCCGGGCCAGCTGGAGCTGGACCTGCAGTGGAGCCATATCCTGAAGTTCGAGCGCACCGAAGGCGGCGACACGGTTGACTACGTGGGCACCCACGGCAACTGCGACGTCACCAACTGCATCGGTACGCCGAAGGACAAGGTCAACTTCGGCACCACCTGGAAGCAGGGCCCGTGGAGCGTCAGCGGCATCGTCAACTACATCAGCAAGATGGACAACATCGACAGCCGTGGTGGCAGCTACCTGGCCTTCTACGCTGATGGCACGCCGGTGACGAAGATCTCCTCGTTCACCACGATGGACCTGTCCGGTCGCTGGAGCATCAACGACTCGTTCGAACTCAATGCCTCGGTGGCCAACGTGTTCGATCGCATCGCCCCGCTCGATCCGACCACCTACGGCGCGGTGAACTACAACCCGATGCACTTCTCCGGTGCGCTGGGCCGTTACTACACCGTCGGCTTCAAGTACACGTTCAAGTAACAGCGGCATCGCCGTTGCATGCAGCACCTTCGAAGGCCCGGGCATCTGCCCGGGCCTTCGTCTTGCTGGCCCTTGCAGGCATGTTCACGGGCACGCCGCTACCGTGTGCACGCGGCATCACTGCCGCAGGGGATCTCCATGGCCGCGACATCGCAACGGCTGGGCCTGCCCGCGTTGACCGCACTGGTGGTCGGCTCGATGGTCGGCGCCGGCATCTTCTCACTGCCACAGAACGTCGCACGCAGCGCCGGGCCGGCCGCCGCACTGATCGGCTGGGCGGTGAGTGGCGCCGGCATGCTGATGCTGGCCTTCGTGTTCCAGGCGCTGGCCAACCGCCGGCCGGACCTGGATACCGGCATCTACGCGTATGCACGCGAGGGCTTCGGCAACTACATCGGCTTCTCCGCCGCGTGGGGCTACTGGGTCGCGTCGGTGCTTGGCAACGCCAGCTTCTTTGTGCTCATCTTCAGCGGCCTCGGCCACTTCATGCCGGTCTTCGGTGAAGGCAACACCCCGGCCGCGGTCGCCGCGTCGTCCGTGCTGCTGTGGACCGTGCATCTACTGGTGCTGCGTGGCCTGCGCACTGCGGCCATCGTCAACGGCCTGGTGACGGTGGCCAAACTGCTGCCGATCGCGCTGTTCCTGGTGCTCGCGGCAGGCGCGTTCCGTCTGGATGTGTTCCGCGCGGATTTCCTCGGTACGCCTGCACTCGGCGACCTCGGCCAGCAGCTGCGCGGCATGATGCTGGTCACCGTGTGGGTATTCATCGGCATCGAGGGCGCCAGCATCTACTCGCGACGTGCTGCCCGTCGCGCCGACGTCGGCCGCGCCACGGTGATCGGCTTCCTCGGTGTCTGGCTGCTGCTGGTACTGGTCAGCCTGCTGTCGATGGGCGTGCTGTCGCAGGCTGAACTGGCCGGGCTGCCCAATCCCTCGATGGCCTACGTGCTGCGTGCCATCGTCGGCGAGTGGGGCGCCACGGTGATCATCATCGGTTCGATCATTTCCGTACTCGGTGCGCTGCTGGCCTGGGTGCTGCTGTGCGCCGAAGTGCTGTATGCCGCAGCGGGTGACGGCACCATGCCGGCGTTCTTGGGCCGCGAGAACGCACGCGGCGTGCCCGCCAACGCGCTCTGGTTGAGCAACGGCCTGATCCAGCTGTTCCTGCTGCTGGTGCTGGTCAATGCGGGCAGCTACACCGGGCTGGTACTGCTGGCCGCGTCGATGAGCCTGGTGCCGTATTTCCTGTCCACCGCGTTCGGCGTGCAACTGGCCTGGCGCGGGCACGCCTACGCAGGCGAGCCGGGCGTGCGCTGGCGCGATTTCGGCGTCGCACTGCTGGCCAGTGCCTATGCGCTGTGGCTGGTGTATGCCGGCGGCCTCGACAACCTGCTGCTGTCGGTGCTGCTGTACGTACCCGGCGTGGTGTTGTTCGCGCTGACCCGGCGCCAGCGCGGCGAGCGGGTGTTCACGCGTTGGGAGTGGGTGCTGTTCGGCGCGATCCTGCTGGTGGCGATCGCCACGCTGGTGGCGTTCTCGAAAGGCCAGCTGACCCTGTAGCCGAGCATGGGCTCGGCTCTACTACGGGCGTTCCGGCAGCATGCCGATGTCCTGCATCCAGCGCTCGGCCAGGCGAGGCCATGCCGCGACCGGTGCATCCTGCCTGCGCAGGCCGAACGCATGGCCGCCGCGTGCGAACAGGTGCATTTCCACCGGCACGCCCGCATCGATCAAGGCACGGTAGTAGGCCAGTGATTCGCGCACGTCATCGGTACGGTCATCAGTGGCCTGTGCGATGAACGTTGGCGGCACCTTGTCATCCACGACGATGTCCTTGACCAGTGACAGTCCCTTGCCGTGCCCTGCCCACAGGTGCCCGGAATACATGACCATCGCAAAATCAGGTCGGCTCGGCTGTGCATCCGCCGCATCGATCGGCGTGTAGCTGCGCCGCGCATGCGTGCTCAGGCCAGCCACCACATGGCCACCCGCGGAAAAGCCGATCACGCCGACGCGTTTCGGGTCGATCTTCCAGCGCGCGGCCTGCGCACGCAGCATTCCCATCGCACGCTGTGCATCCTGCAGCGCCATCGGCACCGATGGGTTGTCGCGGCAGTTGCAGTCGCGGTCCCAGTTCGGTCCCGACGCCGGCACGCGATACTTGAGCAACGCACAGGTGATGCCCTGCGTGGTCAGCCATTGGCAGATCTCGCTGCCTTCCAGATCCATCGCAAGCACGCGGTAACCGCCGCCCGGCACCACCATCACTGCAGTGCCATTGCCCGGCCCCTTCGGCGGAAATACGGTGAGGGTCGGCACCGCCACGTTCTGCAGCATCATCCAGCGTTCGCCACTGGCTTCGGAGATCGCCTCACTGAGCTGCTCGGGTCCCTTCAGTTTCGGCGGCACCGCCGCCTTGCCATCCGGCCACAACGGCAGTTCCGTGGCGCCCTGTGGCGGGTGCCAGGTGGGAGGTTCCGCTTTCGCCGAGGCGAACGGCAACACCACAAGCAGCAGCGAGCCCAGCAACAGGAGTGCGCGCACGATCAACATCCTTGGTCGATGACGCTGCATTGTAGAGTCGAGCTTGCTCGACTGTCGTGGCCGGTCAACAGAGCAGTCGAGCGAGCTCGACTCTACCCGGCACAAAAAAAAACCTGCATCTCGCGATGCAGGTTTTTCAAGGTGGCGCCCGAAGTTGGACTCGAACCAACGACCCCCTGATTAACAGTCAAGTGCTCTAACCGGCTGAGCTATTCGGGCAGACGACTAGTATAACCACTCTTCACGCGCGATGGTAGGGGTGATTGGCAATCATCGCAGCAGCACGGTACAGCTGCTCGGCCACCACCAGCCGCACCAGCATGTGCGGCAGCGTCAGTGGCCCGATCGACCACTTCTCATCGGCCAATGCCGAGACTTCAGGCGAATGTCCTTCCGGGCCACCGATCAGGAAGGCCAGGTCCCTGCCCTGCCCACGCCAGTGTTCCAGGCGCTGTGCCAGCTGCTCGGAACTGAGCTGGCGACCCGGCACGTCGAGCGCGACCACGTATGCATTCTTCGGCAATGCAGCGATCACCCGCTTGCCTTCATCTTCGGTGGCGCGGCGCGGATCGCGGCCCTTGCCACGCAGGCCAGGCTCGATTTCCACCAGCTCGAACGGCAGCCAGTGCGACAGCCGCTTCTGGTACTCGGCGAAGCCCTGCGCGACCCAGCTGGGTGCGCGTTCACCGGTGGCGATCAGGCGCGCTTTCATCTATGGCATCTCCAAAACGTCGACGGCGCCATCGGCGCCGTCGAAGGGTGCAGCACTGCGTGGTTCAGGCCACTTCGTCGTCGCTGGGCGGCGGCTGGTCGCCAACCGTCCACAGGCGCTCAAGCGCGTAGAACTCGCGCACGCGCGGCAGCATCACGTGGACGATGACGTCGCCCAGATCCACCAGCACCCACTCGGCTTCGCGCTCGCCTTCCACGCCGAGCGGCATCACGTCGATGTTCTTGGCGAAACGCACGACTTCGTCGGCAATCGACTTGACGTGGCGGGTCGAAGTACCCGAAACGACGATCATGTAATCGGCAACGCTGGACCGGCCGCGCACGTCGATCTCGACCAGGTCCTTGGCCTTCAGGTCTTCGGTGGCTTGGCGGACGCTGGCCAGCAGTTCAGGCACGGACGGCGGCGGGCTGGGCAGATCGACCTTGATGGTCTGGGGCTGGGTCTGGTTGCTCAAAGTGGATCGACTCGATAAACGTGGGGGCGATTATACGGGCAAGCCGCAGCTGCGGCATTCACGGCGTGGAGGGGCGATACAGCCCGTGGACGGCAACATAGTCGGCCACGGCGGGCGGCAACAACGCACGCCAGGGCCCGCCGGAGGCGATCTGCGAGCGCACTGCGCTGGCTGATTCGGCGCGCAGCGGGTGGTGCAGGCGCAGGATGCGGCCGGCGGGGCTGGCGAACAGCGCCTGTTCGTTGTCGGCCCAGCGCCCTTCCAGGGCACGGCCCAGCACGCCGTCAACCGAGGCCCGCAGCGGGCTGCCCGGTCGTTCGGCCACCACGAAATGGGCCAGCCCGAACAGGGCCTCCCATTCATGCCAGCTGGGCAGGCCCAGCAGGCTGTCGGCGCCGACCAGCCAGGCCAGCGGCCGGCTCGGTCCCAGTTCAGCGCGCAGCTCGCGCAGGGTATCGACGGTGTAGGACGGGCGACCGGGGAAACGCGCCGCACGGTCCAGCTCGCGGCGGTCCAGCAGCAGGCCGGGCTCGTCGCCGATGGCCAGCGACAGCATGGTGCAGCGCTGCTCGGCGGTCGCACCGGGTACCGCGCGATGCGGCGGGTCGGCCGCCGGCAGCATGCGCACCGCCACCTGCAGTTCATCGCGGGCGGCACGCGCGATCGCCAGATGCCCGAGGTGCACCGGATCGAAGGTGCCCCCGTAATAGATCCGCAGGCTCATCGCTCAGGCCCGCGCCAGCAGGCGCACGGCACGCGGTTCGGCCACGGCCACCAGCAGGCGTTCCAGCGCCAGCCAGGCATCGCCGTCGGCCCGCCCCTTGGCGATGCGGTCGACCAGCCCGGCTTCGGCCACGAAGCGTTCCCAGCGCTTGCCTTCCGGGTGGCGCTGCAGCGCGCGCTTGTAGGGCGCCTGGCGCGACTCCCAGATGCCACGCGACTTCATTTCGGCGGCCAGGTTGCCGCCCCGCGCCTGCACCCGGGCCAGGCCGGCACCGGCCAGCAGCTCGCGGATCACCATCGGCATCAGTGCGGCCACCGCTTCGCCTTCGCCGCGCAGGCCGGCCAGCATGCGCAGCACCGCCGGCGGCTGGCCGGAGAACGTCGCCTCCAGCAGACGGAACACGTCGTAGCGGGCGGCATCGGCCACCAGCGATTCCATCCGTTCCACATCCAGCGGCTGGCCATCGGCCAGCAATGCCAGCTTGTCGATCTCCTGCGCAGCGGCCAGCAGGTTGCCTTCCACCCGCTCGGCCAGTCGCTGCACGGCGGCCGGGTCGGCCCGCAGGCCCTTGCCGCGCAGGCGGCGCTCGATCCAGTCCGGCAGCTCGTGCGGCTTGATCGCCCAGGCTACCGAAAGCACGCCGATGCGGTTGACCGCCTCGGCCCACTTGCCCTGGTGGGCCTTGCTCCATTCGTTGGCGGTGATCATCAACACCACGTCCGGCGCCGGGTTGGCGCAGAACTGGCTGATCACCTCGGCGCCGTCCTTGCCCGGCTTGCCGCTGGGCAGGCGCACCTCGACCAGGCGACGTGCGCTGAACAGGCTCGGCGCATTGAAGCTGGCGTCGAGCTGGTTCCAGTCGAAATCGCGGCCATCGGCGTCGAACACTTCGCGCTCGCCGATGCCGGCGCCGCGTGCACGCGCGCGGATGGCGTCGGCCGCCTCCAGCACGCGCAGCGTCTCCGGGCCGGCAATCAGATAGACCGGCGCCAGTGCAACATCAGCGCCCTGGCTGGCCAGCTGCTCCGGACGCAGTTCCATCGTCCTTCGCCGCTCAGTGCTTGGCTGCGGGAACCGGCTCGGCCGGCACCGCGCCTTCGACGGGCTTGGCCTTCGGTGCCGACAGGCTGCCACCCTTTTCAAGCTCGGCGCGGACCACGCTGTCGATGCGGCGGATGATCGATGCGGACATTTCCCGGCGCAGCTCATCAGCCAGGATCTCGCGCTCGGTGGTGGTACCGGTGGCGTCGGTCGGCGGCGACACGTAGTCACGCGACAGCTCGATCACCTGCTGCGGCACCAGATCGCTGCCGTCCTCGCGACGGAAGATGAAGATCACCGCGTAGCGCAGGCTGTACTCCTGCGCACGGCCCTGCGAATCGATGGCGATCGGCAGGTCGCCCCAGCGCTCGGAGAGCACCTGCAGCTGGGTACTGGGCTGCTTGCTGTCCTCGTCGGCCAGCTTGGCGCCAGAAGCCAGCAGGCTGCGGTTGAGCAGCTTGACCAGTTCGCTGTACGGCGCGGTGGAGACTACCTTCACCGGCGCGGTGTCGGTCGGCAGCATCAGCTTGCTGCGCAGATGGAAACCGCAGCCGGCAAGGCCGAGGGCAAGAACAAGGGCAAGCAGGATTCGGGTCATGTAGACAGTCTGGCGGAGCCGGGCGATCACGGCAACACACAGCCTGCCCGAAGCCGCGTGAATGCAGGGCCATCAAGCGCATGACCCGGCACCGGAAAGGCACCGGCCACCACGCAGGTGGCCGGTGCGGGGTACATCAGGCGGCGACGATGTTCACGATCTTGCCCGGAACGATGATGATCTTGCGCACCGTCAGGCCTTCCAGGAACTTGGCCGCGTTCGGCTCGGCCAGGGCCAGCGCTTCAACCTGCTCGCGCGCGGCATCGGCCGCCACCTCGATGGTGCCACGCAGCTTGCCGTTGACCTGCACGGCCAGAGTCAGCGCATCGCGCACCAGCGCGCCAGCGTCGGCCTGCGGGAACGGCTGGTCTTCCAGCAGCGTCTCGCCGTGGCCCAGCACCTGCCACAGGGCATGGCTGGCGTGCGGGGTGATCGGGTTCAGCAGCAGCACGATGGCCTGCAGCGCTTCCTGGCGGACCGCCCGGCCCTGCCCGCTGCCGTCCTCGAACTTGGCCAGCGCGTTCATCAGCTCCATCACTGCGGCAATGGCGGTGTTGAAGCTGTGGCGGCGGCCGTAGTCGTCGCCGACCTTGCCGATGGTTTCATGGGTCTTGCGGCGCAGCGCCTTCTGGTTGGCATCCAGCGCAGCGGCGTCCAGCGCCGGGGCGGCACCGTCGGCGGCGTGCTTCTGCACCTGGGCCCACAGGCGGCGCAGGAAGCGGGCCATGCCATCCACGCCGGCTTCGTTCCACTCCAGCGACTGCTCGGGCGGCGCGGCGAACATCGAGAACAGTCGCACAGTGTCGGCGCCGTACTTGCCGACCATGGCCTGCGGGTCCACGCCGTTGTTCTTCGACTTGGACATCTTCTCGGTGCCACCGACCACCACCGGCTGGCCATCGGCGATCAGGGTGGCACCGGTGATGCGGCCACGCTCATCGCGCTGCACTTCCACATCGGCCGGGTTGATCCAGTCCTTCGAGCCATCCGGGTTCGGGCGGTAATAGGTCTCGGCGATCACCATGCCCTGGCACAGCAGATTGCGCGCCGGCTCGTTGCTGTCGACCATCCGCGCGTCGCGCAGCAGCTTGTGATAGAAGCGGAAATACATCAGGTGCAGGATCGCGTGCTCGATGCCGCCGATGTACTGGTCGACCGGCAGCCAGTAGTTGCCGCGCTTGTCGACGGCATCACGCGCGCCCGGCGAGGTGTAGCGGGCGTAGTACCAGCTCGACTCCATGAAGGTGTCGAAGGTATCGGTCTCGCGCTCGGCCGCACCGCCGCACTCCGGGCAGGTGGTCTTGCGCCATTCCGGGTCGGTCTTGATCGGCGAACCGGTGCCCGAGAACGCCACGTCCTCCGGCAGCACCACCGGCAGCTGTTCTTCCGGCACCGGCACGGCACCGCACTTGGCGCAGTAGATCACCGGAATCGGGCAGCCCCAGTAGCGCTGGCGGCTCACGCCCCAGTCGCGCAGGCGGTAGTTGACGCGGCGCTGGCCCTGGGCCTTGCGCTCGAATCGTTCGGCCAGGGCTTCGAAGGCGCCCTGGAAGTCCAGGCCGTCGAATTCGGCCGAGTTGACCAGTTCGGTCTGCCGGCTCTTGTCGCTGTACCAGTCCTGCCAGCGGCTGCCGTCCCAGCTGCGCTCTTCTTCGGTGCGCGCATCCTTCAGCGCGATCACCTGCTTGATCGGCAGCCCGTACTTGTTGGCCACTTCGTTGTCGCGCTGGTCATGGCCCGGGACAGCCATCACCGCGCCGGTGCCGTAGCCCATCAGCACGAAGTTGGCGACCCAGACCGGCACCTGCTCGCCGGTGACCGGGTGCAGGGCGCGCAGGCCGGTGTCCATGCCGCGCTTTTCCTGGGTTTCCAGTTCAGCCTCGGACACGCCGCCCTGCTTCAGGTCGGCCAGCATCGCCGCCAGTTCCGGATTGTTTTTCGCCGCGTGCAGCGCCAGCGGGTGCTCGGCGGCGATCGACACGAAGGTCACGCCCATCACGGTGTCCGGGCGGGTGGTGAACACGCGCAGCGGATCCAGCACACCGCCGTCCACGTCACGCACGTCGAACTGGATCTCCAGGCCCTCGGAACGGCCAATCCAGTTGCGCTGCATGGTCTTGACCGATTCCGGCCAGCCGTCCAGCTCGTCCAGGCCGTCCAGCAGCTCCTGGGCGTAGTCGGTGATGCGCAGGAACCACTGCGGGATCTCGCGCTTCTCGACCAGGGCGCCGGAACGCCAGCCGCGGCCGTCGATCACCTGCTCGTTGGCCAGCACGGTCTGGTCGACCGGGTCCCAGTTCACCACCGCGTTGCGACGGTACGCCAGGCCCTTGCGCATCAGCCGGGTGAACATGCGCTGCTCATGGACGTAATAGTCCGGACGGCAGGTGGCGAACTCGCGCGACCAGTCGATGGCATAGCCCAGCGACTGCAGCTGGCTGCGCATGTGGTCGATGTTCTTGTAGGTCCACGCCGCCGGCGCGGTCTTGTTCTTGATCGCGGCATTTTCCGCCGGCAGGCCGAACGCATCCCAGCCCATCGGCTGCAGCACGTTGTGACCGGTCATGCGCTTGTAGCGGCTGATCACGTCACCGATGGTGTAGTTGCGCACGTGCCCCATGTGCAGCGCACCGGACGGGTACGGGAGCATCGACAGGCAGTAGTACTTCGGCTTGTCCGAAGTCTCGTCGACCTCGAAGGCACGGGTGGCGTCCCAGTACTGCTGGGCGGCGGATTCAACCTGCTGCGGGTCGTAGGCGTTGGTTTCAGCGCTGGTCATGGAACACGCGGATGCGGCGGCAAAGCGGTACAGCGTACCGCAGTGCGGCAAACGTCTCCAATCCTGCCTGCCGCGTGCAGGCGCCGCCCGTGCGCGGAGAGCGTCTCAGCGAGGCCGCGACAGAGGCAGGGCCAGGGCCAGCCAGACCGCCCAGCAGGCGAAAGCCACGCGTTGCGCCAGCGGTGCCGGCAGCACGCCCTGCAGGGCAAAGGCCGCCATTGCCGCCAGTACGGCACAGATGACCGCCACCCCACCGAGGGCCTTGCCAAGACCTTGGCGCAGGTGGGAGATACCCAGCAGCAGGGCGCCGGCAACAAATCCCAGCACCCAGATCATCCAGGCGCTGGCGTGCAGCTGGCTGGCCGGTCCATGCAGGTCATCCACGTCCAGCGGCAGCAGCCCCATCGCCGCAAAGGCCAGGCCGGCCAGCAGCAGCATCTGGCTGCCCACCCGCGGCGCCCAGCCGGCCGTGGCCGGAAGGCGGCGGCGCAGGCACTCGGCGACCACCGCGGCCAGCACGCCGGGCAGCACGAAGCCCAGCAGATTGAACCCCAGCGCATGCGGCACGCCCCGTGCGCCCAGCAGAGCCACCGGGTGGCGCGCCTGCGCGTAGCCGTCCAGCGCCGCGCCGAAGCCCACCACGGCCAGGACGAAGATGGCTGCAGCAAGCAGCCCCCACCAACGATCACGCCGGAGCACGGACATCGCGCGGATTCACCAAGAAGCGGAAGACCGGCCATTGTCGCGGCAACGATGCGGGGCGCCAAGCGGCGGCACATTCAAGCGGCGGCACATTTCAGAATCATTCGATATCCGCGCCGGCATGCCGCGCGCGATGCTCGGGGCATGGCAGTCCCGCCATGCAGGGAGACCTCCCATGATCCATCGCATCCTCGTCGCCGGCGCGCTCAGCCTGGGCCTGGCCGCCACGGCCCACGCCGGCGAGTTCCAGTGCTCGGCCTGGATCGGCGCACCCAGCGCCACGGCACCGCCGAGCAGCAACTTCTTCGGGGGCCCCACCATCAAGGCGCCCGACGCACGCACCGCAGCTGAGCTGTATCAGGCCCGCATCTCCGAAACGACCCTGCCGCTGAAGACCGGGCGCTGGATCGTGCATCACGTGCGCTGTGATGAGCTGAAGTAACCGCCAGCGCATCGAGGGCAGGCCCCGCGCCCGCCCTCTCCTGCCTGGAAGGGCGGCGGTCCGGGGCGACACCAAGGGTTGAGTCTGACATCGATCGTCACCATAGAATCGGTCTCCAGATGCCAGACGATGCCTCCCCCATGACCGAGACGACCTACGTATTCGACGCTACCACCGCGACCTTCGAGGCCGAAGTCCTGCAGAAGTCGCTGCAGACGCCGGTGCTGGTCGATTTCTGGGCCACCTGGTGCGGGCCGTGCAAGACCCTTGGCCCGATGCTGGAAAAGCTGGCAGCCGAATACAACGGCGCCTTCGAACTGGCCAAGGTCGATGTCGACCAGGAACAGCAGATCGCGGCGGCGTTCCAGATCCGCTCGGTACCGACCGTGTTCCTGGTCAAGGGTGGCCAGCTGGTGGACGGCTTCCCCGGCGCGATTCCGGAAGGCCAGCTGCGCGAGTTCCTCGCCCAGCATGGCATCGTGCCCGCCGACATCGGCGATGCCGCCGCCGAGGACGAAGCGCCACTGGATCCGCAGGCGCAGGTGGACGTGCTGCGCGCGCAGATCGCCGCCGAGCCGGACAAGGATGAGCTCAAGCTCGACCTGGCCCTGGCCCTGCTGCAGATCGGCGGCGTGGATGAAGCCGGCACGCTGATCGACGGCCTGCCCGCCAACCTGGCCACCGATGACCGCGCCGTGCGTGCCCGTGCCCGCCTGTCCTTTGCGGCCGCGCTGAAGGACGCCCCCGCGGCCGAAGTGCTGGAGGCGCGCATCGCCGCCGACGGCAACGATCTCAAGGCGCGCCACCTGCGAGGTGTGCAGCTGCTGCTCGGCGGCCACGATGAGGCCGCACTGGCACAGTTCCTGGAAATGCTGCGGATCGATCGCACCTTCGAGGAAGGGTTGCCGCGCAAGGCCCTGATCGACGCCTTCAATGTGATCTCCGACGAGGACCTCGTTGGCCAGTACCGCCGCAGGATGGCCTCTCTGCTGTTCTGAACGGGAGCCCTCTTCGTTCAGAATCCCTGCACTGAACGCGGGCAATAATGCGCGAGATGGCGGCCGTTCGGCCGCCACGATCCGTTCGGGGGGATGAGGTCGGGGCCATGGGGTCTTGCAGCTGCACCTCCGCATTGCCGGGATTGCAAACTGTGACCTTCGTCCGCTCGCTGTCGTTCGCCAAGCGCTTCCAGGGCGCCCTGTTGTGTGCCCTTCTCCTCCTGCTGCTGCCAGGCGTGGCCGGCGCCCAGGACTGGAATTACCGGGTCCGCCCCGGCGATACCCTGTGGGATCTGGGCGGCCTGTACCTGAAGCCCTCGGTACGCTGGCAACAGCTGCAGCAGCACAACCGCATCGACAATCCCTATCGGTTGCCGCCCGGCCAGCTGCTGCGCTTCCCGATCAGCTGGCTGCGTACCGAGCCTGCGCCGGCCCGCGTGCTGTCGGTTCGCGGCAAGGTCGAGCTGTCCGGCGCCGATGGCAGCGCCACGCGCGCGATCCTGGCGGGCGAGCAGCTGCGTATCGGCGACACCGTGCAGACCGAAGGCGAATCCAGCGTCACTCTCGAGTTCGCCGACGCCTCGCGCCTGCAGCTGCGTGAGTACTCGCGGCTGCGCCTGGACCAGCTCAGCCGCTATGGCCACACCGGCATGGTGGACACCCGCCTGCGCCTGCAGCAGGGCCGCGCCAGCAATCGCGTCACGCCCGCCCGCGGCCCGGCATCGCGCTACATCATCGATGCGCCCACCGCGACCAGCAGCGTACGCGGCACCGTGTTCCGGGTCAGCGCCGGCGACGCCGGCCAGGTCGGTGCGACCGAGGTCCTGCAGGGCAAGGTGCAGGTCGGCAACACCCACGGACAGCGCCTGGTCCGGCCGGGCCAGGCCACGCTCATCGGCAGCGCCGACGCCGCACCTGACACGGTCTCCCCGCTGCTGCCGGCACCGCAGCTGCGCAACGACGAACTGCGCCTGGCGCCGCTGCCGACGCTGCTTGCCTGGGAGCCCGTTGCGGGTGCCGCGCACTACCGCGTGGAAGTGGTGCAGGCAGCCACACCGGAAATCCTGCTGTTCGCCGCCACCACCACCGATACGCGCCTGGCGATCGGCGACCTGCCGCCGGGCCAGCTGCGCATCCTGCTGCGCGCGGTCGATGCGCAGGGCGTGGAAGGCCTCGACGCCAGCGCCGATTTTGAACTCAGCGACCAGCCGCCACCGCCGATCACCGTATCGCCGCTGCACGGGCAGACGATCAACAGCGACCGCCCGCGCTTCCGCTGGAGCCAGGCCCCGGGCGCGCGCAGCAGTGTGCTGCAGATCGCCTCCGATCCCACGTTCCAGCAGCCACTGCAGGAACAGGCGAGCCATGGCACCGACCTGCGCCTGGCGCAGCCACTGCCCCCGGGCCAGTACTTCTGGCGGGTCGCGTCGCGTGATGGCAATGGCCACCAGGGCCGCTACGGCCAGGCACTGCCACTGCAGCTGAGCAATGAACCGGTCGATCCTGCGCTGCAACCGCCGGAAGCGGCTCATGGTGAACTGACCCTGCGCTGGCAGGCCGGCAGCGAAGGCCAGCGCTACCGGGTGCAGGTCGATCGCCATGGCGATTTCAAGGCGCCGCTGGTCGACGAAACCGTGGCCGAGCCGCAGGTCAGTTTCAAGCGGCCGTGGAGCGGCACCCTGCATGTGCGCGTGCAGTACATCGACGACGATGGCCATGCCGGCGAGTTTTCGCCCGCCCAGCAGATCAAGCTGGCGTGCCGCCTGTGCTACGGCGCAGGCGGCGGCGCCGTGCTGCTCTGGTTGCTGTTGTGAGGCGTTCGCCACTGCCGTGGAGCAAGCGGATCGCACTGGCCCTGCTGGCCGGTGTGCTGACCGTGCTGGCCAGCCAGGGCCAATGGCTGTGGCGGCAGGACGAGACCGCCTACGACGCGCTGGTCGGTGGCTGGGACTACCGCCCCGACCCCAGCGTGCTGATCGTGGCCATCGACGAAGGCAGCCTGCAACGCATCGGCCAATGGCCCTGGCCGCGCTCGATACACGCGCGCCTGCTGGACCGGTTGACCGATGCCGGCGCCGAGCGTGTCGCCCTGGACCTGATGCTGTCCGAACCGGATCGGCGCGACAGCCGCCATGACGACGCGCTGGCGGCCGCCATCCGCCGTAACGGCCGGGTGGTGCTGCCGGTACTGGCCGCGCCCGCCGCGGGTGACCGCATGGCCGAGGAAATGCTGCCGATCCCGCAGATCGCGGCCAGTGCCGCAGCCATCGGCCACACCGATGTCGAAGTGGATGGCGACGGCGTCGCCCGCGGTCTCTACCTGCACGCGGGCATCGGCCAGCCACATTGGCCGGCGCTGGGCCTGGCGTTGGCCGACCTGCCGGCGGGCGCCGTGCACGGCCTGCCCGACCCCGACCCGGGAGTCGGCTCGCCCTATCAATGGCGACGCGACGACTATGTGCGCGTGCGCTACGCCGGCCCGCCGGAGCGACTGCCGCAGGTGTCCTACGCCGATGTACTCGACGGCCACGTCGACATGGCGATGCTGCAGGGCCGCCGCATCGTGGTCGGCATGACCGCCAGCGGCATCGCGCCGCGCCTGCTGACACCGACCACCCGCGAATTCTGGATGAGCGGCAGCGAGTACCAGGCCAACATCGCCTCGATGCTGCTGCAGCACAAGCAGATCGATGTGCTGCCCTCGGCATGGCAACAGACCATCAGCGCGGTGCTGGTCGCACTGTGCGTCCTACTGCTCGGCCTGCGCCTGCCCTGGCTTGCGGCGCTGGCGTCGTTGCCGGCGGCCCCATTGCTGAGCTGGTTGCTGCTGCGCAGCAGCGATCTGTGGTGGGCGCCGGCCACCGCGATGCTGGGCATTCTATTGGTGCTTCTGGCCTGGGCGATCTGGCGGATCTCGGCCTGGCACCGCCAGGCCAACCGCGATGCGCTGACCGGCCTCGGCAATCGCCTGCGTTTCGAGCAGTCATTGCAGCAGGAATGCGACGCCGCACGACGCAGTGGCAAGCCGCTGAGCCTGGCGTTGATCGATGTGGACCATTTCAAGCGTCACAACGACCTCCATGGCCACCAGGTGGGTGATCGCGTGCTGCGCGATGTCGCCCGCCTGATCGGCGCGCATGCGCGGCGCCCGCGCGACATGGCTGCGCGCTATGGCGGCGACGAATTCGCGCTGGTGCTGCCGGATACACCGGCCGAAGGTGCGCGCCTGGTGATCGACGACCTGATCGCCTGCGTACGGGCGCTGCCGTCCCCGGGTGATGGCGGCGGCGAGCGGGTCACCCTCACCATCGGTGTGTTCACCCGCGTGCCGGACGGAGAACTGCAACCGCATCATTTCGTCGAAGGCGCCGACACCGCCCTGTACCAGGCAAAGGCCAATGGCCGCGACGGGTTTGTGATCGACGGCGCGTGAGGCATCATCTGCACTCTGCCTGTAGAGTCGAGCTTGCTCGACTGCGCGCCCATCATTCGAGCGGCCAACAACACCATGCGAATGGATACTCCCCCAGGGTTGATGCCAGACCCGCACGTACAGGGTTGGCCATGACATACAGCGCTTGTTGCCGGACATCCTCCTCATTCCGGATCAGGTGATCGTAGTAGCCCCGCTGCCACACCGGGCGTCCTTCACCGGAGTGCGCGTTGACCGCGATCGCCACCCTGGACTTGAGTGATTGCATGCAACGGCCAAGCGTACCTTCGCGCAACTGCAGAACCCAGTGCAGATGATCCGGCATCACCACCCAAGCCAATGACCGCGTGATCCCCTTGCAGTCGCTGCCTCGCAGCTCATCAGTCAAGGCATCCACGCATCGCGGGTCTGCAAAGACGCGTTGGCGTCCGGCAGTGACAGTGGTGACTACGTAGAAGCATCCGACCGTGGAGCATCGGCCGCGCAACAAGGCTGGACTGGGCATACGGGCAGCATGGACCGCGGTTCACGGCCATACCTATCAGGAGACCCCGAAATGGCGATCAGACATTGTCTGAACTCGTTCGATTGAGGCCCGCTGGAAACAGTCGAGCAAGCTCGACTCTACTCTCGGCTGCCGTCACGCCAGAATCGCGATGATCCGTCAGCTGGTGCAACATACGCATGCGAATGGTTAGACTGCGGATCTCGCCCTGCGCCCCTGGACCCGCATGAACGCCCGCCTGTTCCGCTTCGGCATCAATCTCTGGCCGCCGTTCCTGTTCACCGGCATCCACGTCACCCGGGTCTCGCCGGACTACCGGCAGATCGACGTCGAACTGCGCATGCGGCCCTGGAACCGCAACTACGTCGGCACCCACTTCGGCGGCAGCCTGTTCGCGATGACCGATCCGTTCTGGATGCTCGGCCTGCTGCACATCCTCGGCCGCGACTACTACGTGTGGGACCGCGCCGGTGCGATCGATTTCCTCAAGCCCGGCCGCGGCATCGTGCGCACTTCGTTCCGCATCGATGACGCGCTGCTGGACGAACTGCGCGCCGAAGCGGCCAGCGGCGAAAAGGTGCTGCGCTGGTTCAGCAACGACGTGGTTGATGAAAAGGGTGAAGTAGTCGCGCAGGTGCGCAAGCAGGTCTATCTGCGGCTGAAGCCACACGCACGCTGAGCGTCAGTCGCGCGCCGCTGCCCCCGCGACGGCCGAAGCCTGCAGCGGTACCGAAAGCCAGGGGCTGTCAGCAGCGCTGCGCGACGGCGAGCGACGTGGCACCTGCAGGCGGCTGCCATCGGCCGACAGCTGCGGTGCGCGCACCGGCGAGCGGAACTGCGCCGGCAGGCGCTGCAGCGCGTCTGCCGGATCATCGGCCTGCTGCCGCAACCAGCGCTGCGCCCCAAGCAATCGCAGCATCGCAGCGGCGTCCTGGGTGCGCGACGAATAGGCGGGATAGGCCGGTGCGGCCATATCCGTCAGCACGCAACCCATGATGTTCGACAGGCAACCGAAGTCACGCTGTGGCGGTGCCGGCACGGGCAACGGACGATCCGCCTCCAGTGCCGCCGTTGCCGCCGCGCCGCAGGCCCAACCGAGATTGCCGGCCACGCGTGCCAGGGTGCTGCTGCGGTCAAGAACCAGAACGCCGCCGAATTCCCTCGACGAGGTTTCGATCGCCGCCCGGCTCATTGCGTACTCACCCTGCATTGCCCGGCACAGGCTCTGCTCGTCGGCCCGCATCGGCTGCATCGCCCGCGCGCATTCTGCTGGCAGCGGGTGGTCGGCCGGAAGTTCGACCAGCATGTCGGCCAGCAGCTGTGCATTGGCCTGGACCAGGCTGGCCCCGACGATGCTCTCGACCAGAGAGCTTCCACCGGGCACCAACCGGCGTCCCAGCTGCAGCCCCAGGCAACTGCCGCGCAGGGCGCCATCAACATCGCCCTGTACGTAGGCCAGCGCGCGGGCGCTGGTGACGTCCACCACCAGGCCATAGGTCGGCAGGGGCACCAGAATGCCCTCGCCCTTCGGCTGGAACGGCGATACGAAATGGTCTGCCTCGGCCAACTGCTCCAGGCGCGCATGCAGCAGATGATGGCCGGCGTGGGCTTCGGCAAACCGCTGCGGATCGGCGCGCACCTGCGCCAGGCAGCCGCCGGCAGCCGGGCCGCAGCTGGCGGATGCACGCGGGTGCAGTGCGTCAGGGCGGCTGGAAAGCTGGGGCTGGGTGACGTTATTGCCATGCGGTTCGGCGTCCCAGCGCCGCACGTCTTCAGCCAGCGCCTGCTCGCGCTGGCGGGCATCCAGGCCGTCAACAGCGAGCGTCCACAACAGCGCATAGCCATTGCGCCCGGGTGCCGGCAGGCGGGTCTCCAACCGCTGCTGCGCCTGCAGCCGCGATTCGGGGATGGGCCACATGCGCGAGGCACACCACACGACAATGGCCAGCACCAGCAGGCCCATCAGGGTCCAACCCAACCCACGCAGGATCTTCAACACAGCGTCCCTTCCATGTGCCGTTGCCGCAGTCGATTCCCCAGCGTAATCGACCGGCGGTGACCGCTACAATGCGCACATGTCGCTCGAAGCCCCCGCCCTGGTTCCCCGCCCCTCCCTGCAGCGCCTGTTCCTGACCGGCCTGCTGACCCTGCTGCCGATCTGGCTGACCTGGGTCGTGGTCAAGTTCGTGTTCGTACTGCTGTCGGGTATTTCCAGCCCGCTGGTGGTGCCGCTGTCCGAGCAGATCGCGACCAGCTTCCCGCACTACCTCGGCTGGGTGCACGCCGAATGGATCCAGGACACCATCGCCCTGCTGGCCACGTTGCTGGTGATCCTGGCGGTGGGCGTCGCCAGCCGCCGCGTGCTCGGCCAGCGCCTGCTGCGCTGGGTGGGTGCGGTCATCAAGCGCATTCCGCTGGCCAGCATCATCTACGACAGCGCCAAGAAGCTGCTGGACATGCTGCAGACCGAGCCGGGCAGCACCCAGCGCGTGGTGCTGATCGACTTCCCGCACCGTGACATGAAATCGGTCGGGCTGGTTACCCGCGTGATCAAGGAACACGGCACTGACCGTGAACTGGCCGCGGTGTACGTGCCGACCACGCCGAACCCGACATCGGGCTATCTGGAGATCGTGCCGGTGGAGCTGCTGACCCCGACCGACTGGACCGTCGACCAGGCCATGAGCTTCATCATTTCCGGCGGCGCCGTGGCACCGTCCAGCGTGCCGTTCACCCGCGCCGGCGATCGCGCCGAATGACTCCGGCGCCGATCGAGCGCCCGCTGCAGGACCGCGCGGTCCTGCTGTTCATCGTGCTGGCCGCGTTCTTCTGCGGCAACGCAGTGCTGGCCGAGCTGATCGGGGTGAAGATCTTCGCCCTGGAAGACACGCTGGGCATCGATCCGCTGAACTGGAACCTGTTCGGCCAGACCGGCTCGTTGAGTTTCACCGCCGGCACCCTGCTGTGGCCGGTGGTGTTCATCATGACCGACACCATCAACGAGTTCTTCGGCAAGCGCGGCGTGCGCTTCATCTCGTGGCTGGCGGTGGTGCTGATCAGCTACGGCTTCCTGTTCGCCTTTGCGGCCATTTCGCTGGCGCCGGCCAGCTGGTGGGTCACCTCGATGGATGCTCACGGCGTGCCGGACTACCAGGCCGCATTTGCTGCGGTGTTCGGCCAGGGCATGTGGACCATCGCCGGTTCGCTGGTGGCATTCCTGCTCGGCCAGCTGATTGACGTGGCGGTGTTCCACCGCATCCGCCAGGCCACCGGCGAACGCCATGTGTGGCTGCGTGCCACCGGCTCGACCGCGATCTCGCAGGTGGTCGACAGCTTCGTGGTGATCTGGATCGCCTTCGTGCTCGGCCCGCAGCACTGGCCGACCTCGCTGTTCCTGGCCGTCAGCAGCGTCAATTACATCTACAAGATGGGTTTTGCGATCGCCTTGATCCCCCTGCTGTACCTGATGCGACGTGCGATCACCGGTTATCTGGGCGTTGAACGCGCGGCCGCGTTGCGCGCTGCCGCGGCGGCTGACTGAAGCCCCAGCGACCGCCAGCTGACTGCGCCTTCACGCTGGCCGTACGCGGCCGGATCGTGCAAGCTCCACGGTCTGTGTTCCACGGAAGCTCCTGATGCCGCATCCCACCCGCGTCCTGGCCGCCGCCATCGCCGCGTTGTTCCTGTTCAGTGCCGTACCGTCGGCCGAAGCAGCGAAGAAGAAGGCCAGCCGCCCTGCCGCCGCGCAGACCCGCCAGGCGGCCAAGCCCAAGGCCAAGCCCGCCCGCGCCACCGCGCCGGCCCGCGGCAGTTCGGCGCGCCGCGCCACGCCGCGTCCCGTCGCCCCCGCGCGCGCCGTGCCCAAGCAGGTGCAGCTGGAGCGCCTGTACGACGAATACTGGGATGCCTCGATGCGGCTGAACCCGCTGCAGGCGACCTTCCAGGGCGAGCCGCGTTACAACGACCAGCTGCCCAACATCCTGTCGGCCGCCTGGCGCCAGCAGTCGCACGACTTCACCACGCAATGGCTGGCCAAGGTCGAAAAACTCGGCAGTGACGGCCTGCAGGGCCAGGACCTGCTCAGCTACGAGATCTTCGTGCGCGACGCACGCGCCTCGCTGGCCGCCGAGCGCTACCCGAGCTGGATGATGCCGATCAGCCAGTACTACAACATCGGCAGCATCATGGCGATCCTCGGTGCCGGTGCCGGCGCGCAGCCGTTCAACACCGTGCAGGACTACGACACCTGGTCGCGCCGTTCGCTCGGCATTCCCGAGTTGTTCGACCAGGCCATCGACAACATGCGCCAGGGCATGAAGGCCGGCGTGGTGCAGCCACGCGACCTGATGGAAAAGGTGTTGCCGCAGCTGGATGCGGTGATCAAGCCGACCGCCGAAGAGAGCATCTTCTGGTCGCCGATCCGTACCATGCCCAACACCATCCCGGCCGAGGACAAAGCGCGCATCAGCGCCGAATACAAGCGCATGATCGAGCTGCGCATCATGCCGGCCTACCGTGCCCTGCGCGGCTTCATCGCCACCGAGTACCTGCCGGCCACGCGCGCCAGCAGCGGCCTGGGCGCGCTGCCCGATGGCCAGGCCTGGTACGCCAACCTGATCGTGCAGACCACCGCCAGCGACCAGACCGCTGCGCAGCTGCATGCGCTGGGCGAACAGCGCGTGCAGGAACTGCAGGCCCAGATCGCCACGGTGATGAAGGATGCCAAGCTGCGCGGTACCCCGGCCAAGCTGCTGCGCAGCATGCGCAACGACCGCCAGTTCCAGTACGGCGATGCCAACGCGCTGATCAACCGCTACCGGCAGGTACAGCAGCAGGTCAACGCACGCCTGCCGCAGGTGCTGGATACGCTGCCCAGATCCGGGCTGGAAGTGCGCGCGGTGGAACCGGAGCGTGCGCTGACCGCCGCCGCCGCGGCCTACCAGCCGTCGCCAGGCGAACAACCAGGCGTGCTGTACATCAACACCCGTGACCTGCCAAGCCGCAAGCGCTGGAACGTGCCGGTGCAGTACCTGCATGAAGCGATCCCGGGCCACCACGTGCAGCTGGGCCTGCAGCAGGAACTGGCCAAGCTGCCGCGCTTCCGCCGCCTCGGTGGCGATCTCGCCTTCGTCGAAGGCTGGGGCCTGTACGCCGAAACGCTGGGCGAAGACCTCGGCATCTACACCGATCCCTACGACCGCATCGGCTACCTGTACTCGCGCCTGCTGCGTGCTGCGCGCGTGGTGGCCGATACCGGCGTGAACGCACAGGGCTGGAGCAAGCAGCAGGCCGTGGCCTACCTGCAAAAGACGGTCGACATGAGCAGCGATGACGCCAACGCCGAAGTCGAGCGGATCATGGCCCAGCCCGGACAGGCGCTGTCCAACGTGGCCGGCCTGACCACCATCGTGGCGCTGCGCGACAAGGCCAGGGCCCGCCAGGGTGCGGCCTTCGACCTGCGTCGTTTCCACGCCGAACTGCTGAAGGACGGCTCGATGCCGCTGGACGTGCTGGACCGCAAGATGGAACGCTGGATGGCCCAGCCGGCCAGCGCCACGCCCGCCCCTTCACCCTGACCCGACCGGAGCCGTCATGCGCCCTGCCGTCGTCCTGCTCGTCGCCGTGCTGGGCCTGCTGCCCGTAGCCAGCTCCGCCGCCCCGGTGCTGACCCCACCGGATGCGGGCATCGATGGCCTGATGCAGGCCTACGACGGCCAGGTGCCCGGTGCCGCGGTGCTGGTACTGCATGACGGGCAGCCGGTATTCCGCCGCGGCTACGGCCTGGCGGTGGTGGAAGACGGCACCCCGGTCACCCCGGCCAGCAACTTCCGGCTGGCCTCGGTCAGCAAGCAGTTCACCGCAGCGGCGGTACTGCTGCTGGTGGAAGACGGCCGGCTCGGGCTGGACCAGTCGGCCCGGCAGTGGCTGCCCGAGCTCCCGCCGGCTGCGGCGGCCATCACCCTGCGTCAGCTGCTGTCGCACACCAGCGGCCTGCTCGACTACGAAGACCTGATGGACCCGGCCGACCCGCGCCAGGTGCACGATGCCGACGTGCTGGCCCTGCTCGCGCGCGAAGACCGCCTGAACTTCGCGCCCGGCACGCAGTACCGGTACAGCAACAGCGGCTACGCGCTGCTGGCACTGATCGTCGGCCGCGCCTCCGGCCAGGATTTCGCAGCCTTCCTGCAGCAGCGCATCTTCGCGCCGCTGGGCATGGCCCATACCGTGGCCCACCAGGACAGTGTCGATGCGGTGGCGGCACGTGCCTATGGCTACAGCCGGATCGACGGCCACTGGCAGCGCACCGACCAGAGCACCACCAGCGCCGTACTCGGCGATGGCGGCATCTATTCCTCGCTGGACGACCTGGCCCGCTGGGATGCCGCGCTGTATGACGACCGCCTGCTGTCCAAGGCCTCGCGCCGCGCGATGTTCAGCCCGGCCACCACGACCACCGAACCTGACGTGCCGCACTACGGCTTCGGTTGGCGGCTGAATGGCGCGGTGCAATGGCACAGCGGCGAGAGCATCGGCTTCCGCAACGTGATCGTTCGCCACCCGGAAAAGCACCTGACCGTGATCGTGCTGACCAACCGCAACGATCCCGAACCCTATCCGCTGGCGCTGAAGATCGCCCAGCGCTGGCTGGACACCCTGCAATGACGGCTGCTTCCGACGCCCTGCTGGGCATCCATCACGCCGCACTGATCTGCAGCGACTACGCGCGATCGAAGGATTTCTACGTGCGCATCCTCGGCCTGCGCGTGCTGGCCGAGAACCACCGTGCCGCGCGTGACTCCTGGAAGCTGGACCTGGCCCTGCCCGACGGCGGCCAGCTGGAACTGTTCTCGTTCCCTTCACCGCCGCCGCGCCCCAGCCGCCCCGAGGCCCAGGGCCTGCGCCACCTCGCGTTCCGGGTGGCCGCGCTGGAGCCGTTCATCCAGCGCCTGGCAGCGCATGGCGTGGCCTGCGAACCGATCCGCGTGGACGAATACACCGGCCGCCGCTTCACCTTCTTCGCTGACCCCGACGACCTGCCGCTGGAGCTGTACGAAGTCGGTTGAGCATTTTTCAATCGTGATTCATCCATGCATGGCATGGATCCGTGTCGACCAAGGTCGACACCCACCCACAGCAGCGGTGCCGACAGATCGCCGAAACCTGTCGAAGGCGGGGCACTGTGGGTTTGCGGGGTGTGAGCCGCATGGATGCGGCGACCAAGCCCCCATGGACGGGTCTACGGCGTCCCCGCAAACCCACAGTGCCCTGCCATCCCACGGAATGCCGCTCTGGCTCTGGCCGTTGCCGTTGCATTGAGCAGGTGCAGGGCTGCAAGCCCTGCAAAGCCCCCTTCCCCATACCCCGCCGAATGGGTATACAGTCGACCCATACCGGCATCGTGCCGGAATGAACCCTGGGAGGGGACCATGCGCAAGACCTTCAAGACCCTGCTGCTGGCGCTGCCGCTGTGCCTGGCCGCGCTCTCGGCGCAGGCCGCCGACGGCGCCGCCGGCCGCTGGAAGACCATCGACGACAAGACCGGCAAGGTGAAGTCGATCGTCGAGATCACCCAGGCCGCCAATGGCACCCTGACCGGCAAGGTGGTCGACATCCTGCACTCGGACAAGGGTCCCAACCCGGTCTGCGACGGCTGTGAAGGCGCCAACAAGAACAAGCCGGTGAAGGGCATGACCATCCTCTGGAACCTGAAGGCCGACGGCGCCAACAAGTGGTCCGGTGGCACCATCCTCGACCCGGCCAACGGCAAGACCTACAAGTCGAAGATGGAACTGCAGCCGGGTGGCACCAAGCTGGACGTGTCCGGCTGCATCGCCTTCATCTGCCGCGCGCAGACCTGGCAGCGCGAATAAGCGCCCTGGCCCGCTTCACCCCCGTGACCCGGCCCCGGCCGGGTCACCTCGTTGCGGGCATGCGATACTCTGCGGTTCCCCTCGGCTTCACCCCGCGACCATGACCCGTACCGCGCTCGTCACCACCGCCCTGCCCTACGCCAACGGCCCGCTGCATCTGGGCCACCTGGTCGGCTACATCCAGGCCGACATCTGGGTGCGTGCACGGCGAATGAGCGGCGGCAAGGCCTGGTTTGTCTGCGCCGACGACACCCATGGCACGCCGATCATGCTGGCCGCGGAAAAGGCCGGGGTCTCCCCGGAAACCTTCATCGCCAACATCCAGGCCAGCCACGAGCGTGATTTCGCTGCCTTCGGCGTGGCCTTCGACCACTACGACTCGACCAACTCGGCGGCCAACCAGGCGCTGACCGAGCAGTTCTACCTGAAGCTGGAAGCGGCCGGCCACATCAGCCGCCGTTCGGTTGCGCAGTTCTACGACCCGGCCAAGGGCATGTTCCTGCCCGACCGCTACGTCAAGGGTATCTGCCCGAACTGCGGCAGCCCCGACCAGTACGGCGACAACTGCGAAGTGTGTGGCGCCACCTACGCGCCGACCGACCTGAAGGAACCGCGTTCGGTCATCTCCGGTGCCACGCCGGAAATGCGCGATTCGGAGCACTTCTTCTTCGAGGTCGGCCACTTCGATGCATTCCTGCGCGACTGGCTGGCCGGCGACGTCGCCCTGCCGGGCGTCAAGGCCAAGCTGGGTGAGTGGCTCAATGCCGAAGGCGGCCTGCGCGCGTGGGACATCTCGCGCGACGCGCCGTACTTCGGTTTCCAGATTCCCGGCCAGCCGGGCAAGTACTTCTACGTCTGGCTGGACGCGCCGATCGGCTACCTGTCCAGCTTCCAGACCCTGTGCGGCAAGCTCGGCGAAGACTTCGAATCGCACCTGCGTGCCGGCACCAGCACCGAGCTGCACCACTTCATCGGCAAGGACATCGTCAACTTCCACGGTCTGTTCTGGCCGGCGGTGCTGCACGGTACCGGCCATCGCGCACCGACCCGCCTGCACGTCAACGGCTACCTGACCGTGGACGGCGCCAAGATGAGCAAGTCGCGCGGCACCTTCGTGATGGCCCGCACCTTCCTCGACGCCGGCCTGGAACCGGAAGCACTGCGTTACTACTACGCGGCCAAGTCCGGCGGTGGCGTCGACGATCTCGACCTGAACCTGGGTGATTTCATCGCCCGCGTCAATGCCGACCTGGTCGGCAAGTTCGTCAACCTGGCCAGCCGCTGCGCCGGCTTCATCAGCAAGCGCTTCGACGGCCAGCTGGCCGCGCAGCTGCCCGATGCGGCGCAGTACCAGCGTTTCGTCGATGGCCTGGCGCCGATCCGCGAGGCCTACGAGCGCAACGACCCGGCTGCGGCGATCCGCCTGACCATGACCCTGGCCGACGAAGCCAACCGCTACATCGATGACGTCAAGCCGTGGGTGATCGCCAAGCAGGAAGGCGCCGATGCGCAGCTGCAGGCGGTGTGCAGCCAGGGCCTGAACCTGTTCCGCGTGCTGGTCACCGCACTGAAGCCGGTGCTGCCGGCCACCGCCGCGCAGGCCGAGGCCTTCCTGGCCGCGCCGGTGAACGACTGGACCGACCTGGTGCAGCCATTGCTGGGCCACCGCATCACCGACTACACCCCGCTGTTCACCCGTATCGACCCGAAGAAGATTGACGCCATGATCGACGCCTCCAAGGACACCCTGCAGCCGGCCGCCGCTGCCGCCCCCACCGCCAAGACCGACGCCGCCAAGCCGGCCGCACCGGCGCCGGCCAAGGACGAAGCAAGCAGCGCCGGCGCGCCGGCCTACATCGGCATCGATGATTTCGCCAAGCTCGACCTGCGCATCGGCAAGGTGCTGGTGTGCGAACTCGTGGACGGCTCGGACAAGCTGCTGCGCTTTGAACTGGATGCCGGCGAGCTGGGCAAGCGCCAGATCTTCTCCGGCATCCGCGGCAGCTACGGTGAACCGGAGAAGCTGGTTGGCCGCAGCGTGGTGTTCATCGCCAACCTGGCCCCGCGCAAGATGCGCTTCGGCCTGAGCGAAGGCATGATCCTGTCGGCCGGTTTCGACGGCGGCGCGCTGGCGCTGCTGGACGCCGACAGCGGCGCGCAGCCGGGCATGCCGGTCCGCTGATGCCTGCAGCGGGCGTGGCCAGGCCGCGCCCGCCGTCAGCACCGGCTACGGGGGCAATGCGATGGGAGGCAACGGAATGGAACTGGCGCTGTTCGACTTCGACCACACCGTGACCACCTGCGATACCTATGGCCGTTTCCTGCGCCGCGTCGCCACCGCCGAACAGCTGGCGCAGGCGTGGTGGAAGGTCGGCCCGTGGCTGGTGGCGTACAAGCTGAAACTGATCTCGGCCGAACGCATCCGCGCACGCGTCACCCGCCTGACCTTCATCGACCGCCACAGCGACGACATCACCACGCTGGCCGCCGGCTTCTCGCGCGAATTCCTGCCCGAGGTGGTGCGCCCGGAAATGCTGGAGCAGATCCGCTGGCACAAGGAACAGCAGCACACCGTGGTGATCGTGTCCGGTTCGCTGGACCTGTACCTGAAACCGTGGTGCGAGCAGCTGGGCCTGCAATTGATCTGCAACCGGCTGGAGAGCCAGGACGGCCGCCTGACCGGTCGCTATGCCGGTGGCGACTGCGGCCCGCGCAAGGTCGAGCACATCCGTCGCCAGTTCGATCTGTCGCGTTACGTGCGCATCCATGCCTACGGCGACAGTTCCGAAGACAAGCCGATGCTGGCACTGGCCCACGAGCGCTGGTTCCGTGGCAAACCCCTGAAGTAACCCAACGCGCAGCCTTCGCCACGCATGAGCCTGACCCCGCCCCTGACCGAACGCCTCGACCGCCTGCTGCCGCAGACCCAATGCGGGCAATGCGGCTACGAGGGCTGCCGCCCCTACGCGCAGGCAATGGCGCGCGGCGAGGCGGGCGTGGACCGCTGCCCACCGGGTGGTGACGCCGGCGCGCGTGCACTGGCCCAGGTGCTGGGCCTGCCGGCGATCCCGTTTGACCGCTCGCGCGGCGAGCACAAGGCCGCGCAGGTTGCGTTGATCGTGGAGGCCGACTGCATCGGCTGCACCAAATGCATCCAGGCCTGCCCGGTGGATGCCATCGTCGGCGGTGCCAAGTACATGCACACGGTCATCGCCGATCTGTGTACCGGCTGCGAGCTGTGCATTCCGCCGTGCCCGGTGGACTGCATCGAGCTGGTGCACCCGCTACAAGGCTGAGATCCCTTGTCCAGAGGAAAAGGGATCTGAGCCTGCACGATGGTTACGGCACCGCCGCCGTCACCACGATCTCGACCTTCCACTCGGCGTGGGCCAGCCTGGCTTCAAACGTGGCGCGGGCCGGGGTCGCACCCTCGACCACCCACTCGTCCCACGCCTTGTTCATGCCCTCGAAGTCGGCGATGTCGGCCAGGAACACTTCCGCGCGCAGCACGTGCTGGCGATCACTGGCCACCAGCGCCAGCAGCTTGTCGATTTCCGCCAGCACCTGCCGGGTCTGACCGGTGATGTCCTGGCTGGTGTCCTCCGGAATCTGGCCGGAGAGGTAGGCGACCTTGTTGTACACGGTCATTTCGGACATGCGCGGTCCGACGTCGTAACGCTCCATCATGGGCGTGGCTCCTGCGGGTGATCAGGCCTGCATTGTCCTCCAAAGCGGTCAACGATGGGTGCACGCAGACGTGCCGCGCAACGCCACTACCGGGCTCCGACACGCCCGCTGGTCAAATGCCCGCGACAGGCGCACGATGCGCCACGCCCGCGTTGACACCGCCCTCGCCCTCCCTGACGCACCCTTGCGCCGATGACCGAAACCACCGACCCCGCCACCGCTTCCTCCACCCCGGCATGGAAGCGGGTCCTTACCATCGTCATCCCGCTGCTGATCCTGGCGCTGGCCCTGCATGGGCTGGCCAACGAGTTCGATGAGAATGGCTACCGCGCCATCCGCCACGCCTTCCATCAACTCAGCGGTACGCAGATCGCGCTTACCGTGGTGCTGGGCCTTGCCAGCTACGCCTGCCTGATCGGCTTTGACGCCATCGGCCTGCGCCGCAGCGGCATCCGCGTGCATCCGGCACGCATCGGCATCACCGCGTTCCTGGCACATACGCTGGGCCAGACCGTGGGCTTCGCCGCGCTGACCGGTGGCGCGGTGCGCCTGCGCGGTTACCGCACCGCCGGCCTGGACCTGGCGCAGATCGGCCAGGTGGTGCTGATGAGTACGCTCGGCTTCGTGTTCGGTGCCTGGCTGCTGATCAGCGTGGCGCTGTGCATGGAGCCTGAAGCCGCGGCGCTGGCACTGCCGTTGAATCCGGACGCGGTGCGCGTGGTTGGCATCATCGCGCTGTTCGCCTATCTGGCGATGCTGCTGCTGGTCGGACGCGAAGGCCGTCAGTTCAGCGTGTTCGGGCATGGCCTGTGGCTGCCCGACCGCCGCACCATGATCGGCGTCACCGTGCTCAGCGTGATCGAACTGGTGCTGGCCAGCGCCGCGTTCTACGTGCTGCTGCCGGACTCGACGCCCACCGGCCTGCCCGGCTTCGTCGGCCTGTACCTGGTTGCAGTGCTGGCTGGACTGGTCTCGACCGTCCCCGCCGGCCTCGGCGTGTTCGAATGGAGCCTGCTGAAGCTGCTGCCGCAGGTCGCACCGGCGGCGGTGCTGGCCGCCGCGCTGATCTACCGTGTCACCTACTACGTGCTGCCGTTGGTGCTGGCCACCCTGCTCGCGCTGGCCCCTGCCCTACGGCAACCGCTGCAGGCCAGCGCCGGCGCCACCCGCGCCGGCTGGAACGCGCTGCGCCCTTGGCTGCCACAGATCATCGCGCTGGCGGCGTTCAGCATCGGCGCGGCGCTGGTCATCGACGGCACACTGCCCACGCCACGGCGCCATCTGGTCAACGCCTCGCTGCCGATCCTGGAAACCTCGCACCTGATCGGCAGCCTCAGCGGTGTCGCCCTGCTGCTGATCGGCCAGGGCCTGTCCCGGCGCAGCCACGCGGCGTGGATGCTGGCGATGGCGGTGTGTGTGATCACGCCGCTGCCATTGTGGCTGCGCGGCGGCCAGCCGCTGATCGCCGTGTCCGCATTGCTGGTGGCGATGGCGCTGTGGGCCGCGCGCCGCGAGTTCTACCGCCAGGGCGCACTGCTGGACGAGGCCTGGTCGTGGCCATGGCTGCGCAACCTCGGGCTGGTGCTGGTGGCGGTCACCTGGCTGCTGTTCTTCACCTACAGCCATGTCGAATACCAGAACGAGCTGTGGTGGGAATTCGCGGTGTCCGGCAATGCGCCGCGCGCGCTGCGAGCCTTGCTGCTGGTGGCCATCGCGCTGGTGATGTTCGGCCTGGCGCGGCTGCTGCACAGCACCCGCAGCCCGCTGCCGGCCGCCGATGAAGCCACGCTGCAATCGCTGGCGCCGGTACTGGCCGGTGCCACCGATACCCAGGCCTGCCTGGTGCTGACCGCCGACAAGGCGGTGCTGCGCGATGATGCGAAGCAGGGCTTCGTGATGATGCAGCGCTATGGCGGTTCGCTGATCGCGATGGGCGATCCGGTCGGACCGCCGGAGGTCGCCCGCGCACTGATCTGGCGCTTCCGCGAGGAAGCCGACCGGCTGGGCCTGCGCCCGGTGTTCTACCAGGTGGGCGAGACCTACTGGCAGACCTACCTTGACCTCGGCCTGGGCCTGGTCAAGCTGGGCGAGGAAGCGATCGTGCCGCTGCACGACTTCGGCCTGGAAGGCCGCGAACGTGCCGACCTGCGCCAGGCCTGGAACCGCGGCAAGCGCAGCGGCCTGTCATTCCGGGTGGCGCCAGTGGAGGAGATTCCCAGCCTGCTGCCACGCCTGCATGCCATCTCCAACGCCTGGCTGGACGACAAGGCCGGCGATGAAAAGGGCTTCTCGCTGGGCAGCTACGACCCGGACTACCTGGCGCGCTTCCCGGTCGCACTGGTCGAGGCCGAAGGCCAGATCGTGGCATTCGCCAACCTGTGGCAGGCACCGGCCGGCGCCGAGCTGTCGGTGGACCTGATGCGCCATGTCAACGAGGCGCCAAAGGGCACGATGGACTTCCTCTTCATCGAGCTGTTCCTGTGGGGCCGCGCGCAGGGCTACGCGCGCTTCTCGCTGGGCATGGCGCCGTTGTCCGGCCTGGCCCAGCATCGGCTGGCCGGCCGCTGGAACCGGCTGGCCGGCCTGCTGGCGCGGCACGGCGAACGCTTCTATGGCTTCAGTGGCCTGCGCCGCTTCAAGTCGAAGTTCGACCCGCAGTGGCGGCCGCGCTATCTGGCAGCACCCGGCGGCATGCACCTGCCGGCGGCGCTGCTGGATGCCACGCGCCTGATCTCGCTGGATCCGCGGCGGAATTGAGGCCCCCTACCGCCGGGCCTGGCCCGGCGTTACGCCCCACCCTTGAGGATCACCTCGGCCAGGCGGTCGTAGTCACCATTGAAGTGATGGTCGCCCGGCAGCTTCACCTTCTGCACGCCATCGTTGGCGGGAAGGCCCGGGCACAACGCGTCATCGTCGTCCTGCCCATACACGCACAACGTCTTGCCAGCCGGCAGCTTCGCCACTTCCGGCGCGATCGGCAGGCCGTCACCGCCGCCGCCCAGCCAGTTGCTGACGTGGAACTCGAAGTCGGCCTTCTTGCCGACCGACAGCAGCACGATACGGTCCAGCGCTGCGCGGGTATCGGCGTCGAGCTGGTTGATGGTGGCCGGCAACACGTCGGCGCCCTGCGAGAATCCGATCAGCATGACCTTGTCGCGGTGCCACTGCTGGCGGTAGTGGTCGATGATCTTCTGCAGGTCCGCAGCAAAGCCCTTCGGCGTGCGCTCGCTCCAGAAGTAGCGCAGCGAATCGATGCCGACCACCGCCACGCCGTGCTCGTTGAGCGACGACGCCACGTCCTTGTCCAGGCCGGCCCAGCCACCGTCGCCGGAGACAAACACGGCCAGCGTGTCGCCGTTGCCGGCGGCGGGCACTTCCACCACCGGCAAGCCCTTCAACGCGGCCGGTGGCGGCGCCAGGCTGACACCTGCCTGCGCCCCCATCACCCGCGCCGCAGCCACCAGCCCCGGCGAGGCATCACCGCGCATGGTGCGCTTGAACTCGCGCGCCATCGCGACCTGCTGCACGAACCCACTGGCCTCGCCCACCTTGCAGCCGTGATCACCGGCCGCACTCAACCACGGGAAGTTCAGTTCGGCGGGCTGCAACCTGTTGCGCTTCACGCCATCGCCGCAGACCATGCGCTCGTGGCTGTGGTCCGGGCAGAAGCCGGTGGTGAGCAGGCCGGCGAATACCTGGGTATCGGCCTGCGCCGCCAGCGAGTAGGCCATTTCGGCACCTTCACCATCGCCGCCGACCAGCGGCAGGTGATAGCCGGGCAGATGCAGCGACGCCTGCAGCCAGCGCGAGAAGTTCTCGACGTCACCGGAACCGAACGAGCAGCTCGGGTCACCCTCTCGCTTGAGCACCCCGCGCAGATGCGCGATATCCACGGCAGCGACCATCGCGCCATCGGCACGCAGGGCCTCGATCGGCAAACGGCTGGTATCACCGCCGGCAGAAGGTTCATGGAACCAGATCACTACCCGTTGCGGCGTTCCCGACGGCATGTGCACCGGAATCTGTTCGAACCGCCCGTGGCTGAACTGCTGCACGTTGGCTGCCGCCATCGCCGGCAGCGCAGCCAGCGCCAGTACCACACCCATTGCCCTGCCCAGCCCTGCACGCTTCATATCGCAGCCCCGATGGAATGCGCACACGATACGCCGCCACCGCGTGCACGGCACGTACCGGCGCAGGCCGTTGGGGGTTCAGCAGGGCGCGGGGCGGCGGCTGCGGCGGTACAACGCCAGCGCCAGGTACAGCAGCCAGCCCACGATCACCGTAATCACAACCTTCTGTCCCAGCCCACGCGGCGGCCCAGCGCGCCACAGCACGTGCAGCCAGAGAAGCACGAACGCCAGCCACGCCCAGCCCCAGAGCAGGCGGGCGGCGGACTGCCAGCCCGGTTCGCGGCGCAGGTACCAGGCCTGCAGCAGCATGCCGACGCTGGCACACAGGAACGCGGTGTTGGCCGCCAGCCCATGGATGAACGGTGCCAGCAACGGCGTTGCCTCGGGCAGCCAGCTGTCACCGATGGCGACGGTGGCCAGCCCAAGTGCGGACACGGTGAACAGCAGCGGCGCGGCCCCGCTGCGCCGCGGGCCGATGCTGCCGCGATACAGCGCGATGCCCAGCACCGCGATGGCCAGCGCCAGCAGGCAGTACGCAGCGCGCAATGCCAGCCCCCACGGCCCATGCAGGTAGAGGCTGAGCGTGGCCCGCACCCAGTCCAGGTCGGTGCGCGCGAACTGGGTCCACAGTGCAGTTGCCATGAACAGCAGCAACGCCACCAGTGCCAGCATCGCCGCCGGACGCGCGCGGTTCATGGCGCCGCTTCCGGATGCCGCGCCTGCCACTCGGCCAGCGCCTTGCGGTAGCGCTGCAGCTCATCGGCATACAGGTCAAGCACGCACAGCGGGCAGCCACTGCCGCAGCATTCATTGGGACCAGGCTCTTCCGGTGGCAGCGGACGGGGATCGGGATCAGGGACGGACACGGTCGGAAACGGTGATCGGTGGAAACAGCCCCCAGTGTACCGGGCGGGCTCAGCGGCCCAGCTGCCGGCGCAGGTTGTCGCGGGCCGCGGCATCCAGGCGCTGGTGGAAGAAGTCGCTGAGGAAGATGCGTGGCGCGCGCAGCAGGCCCTGCAGGAAACGCCGGCGCCCGGCCCGGTACAGGAAGCCCGGCACCACGCCCGTGTACTCCTCGGCCACGCCCCGGTCGTAGGCGGCGAACACCGGTTCCGGCGCGGCCAGGATCGCCATGTCGCAGTCCAGGAACAGCGCGGCCTCGGCATCGACATCACCCGGGCCGAGCTCGCCATGGCGGGCGGTCAACAGGATCAGCTGCTCGACCCGGGCCGCATCGACGGCGGCCAGTTCCGGTGCCTGCGCGATTGCCTGCAAGGCCAACTGTGCCGAACGTGCCTCGTTGTCCTTGCGCCCGGCCTGGTAGATCGCATCGTGGTACAGCACGGCCAGATAGACCTCGGCCGGCTGCTGCCAGCCCGGGCCATCAGCCACCTGCTGGCAGTGCTGCAGCACGGCACGCACGTGGCCAAAGTGGTGGTAGGCGCGTGGCGGCGTTGCATAGCTGTCCTGCAGCGCCTGCCACTGCGCCGGGGCAAGCGTCAGAGGTTGGAAGTCCATGCCCGGATCATCCCGCCTGCGTTGGCGGCGGGCAAGCTGGCTGTTTTTTCACCACGCACTCACAACGCTTGCCGGGCGTGGCCTCGGCGTGGTTGTCCACAGCTTTGTCGAGCGCTGGTCCACACCGGTTGTGGATGAACCGCGGCGCCGACCAACGGTCGCTGCAGCGGAACATCCTTGGGTCTACACTCGCCACAGGCGGGAGCGCCCGCCGCTGCCGGGAGCTGTCATGTACCGCCCTTCCGTCCCTTGCCTGGCCCTTTCGCTGCTCGCCCTCTGTGCGCCGGCCTTCGGCGCGGACCCGGCGCCACCTGCAGCGGTGGTGACCACTCCGACCATCACCGTGTCGGCCCCGCGCGTGCCGACACCGGACGAGGTGTTCGCCATTCCGGCGGACCTGCGCGCGATGCTGCAGAAGCAGGTGATCCAGCGCAGCTACTCCCGCGACCAGCGCCTGCAGTCGCTGGTGGAAATGATCTTCGACCAGCACGGGCTGGACCTGCAGTACGACGCCAATGCGACCTACACCGTCAGCGAGATCTGGCAGCACCGCCAGGCCAACTGCCTGGCCTTCACCCTGCTGTTCGTGACGCTTGCCCGCGAAGCCGGCATCCAGGCCCGCGTGCAGGAAGTGGGACAGGTGGTGTCGTGGTACCAGGACCAGCAGAACGGCGTGGTCTACAACGTCGGGCACGTCAACGCCGGCGTCGACGTCGGCGGGCGTTTCGGTACGGTCGACCTCGACCGCAACGTGCTCTACGACCGGCGCGGGCCGGTTCCGGTCAGCCGTGCGCGGGCCTTGGCGCATTTCTACAACAACCGCGGCGCCGAGTACCTTGCCGAAGGTGACCTGGTGGGCGCACGCGCGTTCTTCGACGCGGCGCTGGCCCAGGACAGCGGGTTCGCTCCGGTCTGGAACAACGTCGGCGTGCTCGACCATCGCGCAGGCGACAACGAAGGCGCACGACAGGCGCTGGACAGGTCGCTGCAGCTGGATGGACGCCAGGATGCCGCGCTGACCAATGCCTCGGCCCTGTTCCGCAGCCTGGGCCTGACCGCGCAGGCGCTGGCGCTGGAACGTCGGTTGACGTCGGTGCAGCGCGAGGACCCGTTCGCGCAGTACATGCTGGGCGCCAAGGCCGAGCGTGCGGGCCAGCTGGATGCGGCGATCCGCTACTACCGCCAGGCGGTGCGCCTGTATGACACCGCGCACCAGTTCCACTTCGGGCTGGCGCGGGTCTATTTCCTGGCCGGCCAGCTCAAGCGCGCCGATCGCGAAATGCTGCGCGCGCAGGAACTGGGCGGGGCCCAGGAGCAGGCGCGCTACCAGGCCAAGCTGGACAGCCTGGCGCGCTGGCGCGCGCAGCAGGCCAGGCGCTGAGGTCCGGTCAGGCCTTCTTGAGGAAACAGGTCTTCAGGACCAGTCCCTTGATCTTGTCCGAGTTGCCTTCGATGTGCTCGGCATCGTCCTCGACCAGGCGGATGTTGCGGATCACCGTGCCCTGCTTCAGCGGGATCGAGGAGCCCTTCACCTTCAGGTCCTTGATCACGGTGACGGTGTCGCCGGTCTGCAGGGTGTTGCCGTTGCTGTCACGCACGACCAGGGTCGAACCGGCGCTTTCCTCGGCGGTCCACTCGAAGCCGCAGTCGGCGCAGATCCACAGCGCGCCATCGGCATAGGTGTTTTCCAGGGTGCACTGCGGGCAGGCGGGGGCGGACGACATCGGCAAGTACCTCAAAATGAATCAACAGCCGCCATTGTAACCGGCCGGCCTTTTTCCCATTCCGCCGGGAGGGGCGGCGGCAGCCCTCCTTCACGGCAGGACGCTGGAACTTGCAGTCGGCCGCGAACTGCAGCAGAGTGCGCGGCCCCTGATCGTCCCCGGAATTCCCCATGCGCCTCGGCATCGACTTCGGTACCAGCAACTCCGCCGCCGCCATCGTGCATGAGGGAAAACTGCTGCCGATCCGCTTCGGCGACGCCGAGCAGTTCCGCACCAGCGTGTACTTCCCCGGCGTGGTGCCCGACCCGGACGATTTCCAGCTCGACGACGGCCAGGAACACCAGCTGCAGCAGATGATCGACAGCGCCGCCCGCGCAGCGCGTGCCGCCGGCCAGGAACGCACGCCACAGGCGCTGCGCCGCGAAGCCCTGCGCGCGTTGCGCCGCGAGTGGATGGAAGCCCGGGCCGGTCAGGAACGCAGTGCCAGCGACCTGCTGCAGAACGCGGTCTACGGTGATGAGGCACTGGAAGCGTACTTCGAGGAACACGAAGGCAACCTGGTGCAGAGCCCGAAGTCGATGCTGGGCTACAACCTGCACCCGCGCGCCAGGCAGACCATCACCGGTATCGCCGCGCATATCCTTGAACACATCCGCCTGACCGCCAGCGCCCAGCTTGGCCGCCCGCTGCGTGCCGCCCTGCTCGGCCGCCCGGTACAGTTCCGCAGTTCGATCGGCGCGGCCGGCAACGACCAGGCGCTGGACATCCTGCGCGAGGCCGCCACCCAGGCCGGCTTCGACCAGATCGATTTTCTCGAAGAGCCGGCGGCGGCGGCCATGCACTACCACGCCGAAAGCCGCGAGCGGCACCAGGCCGTGATCGTCGACATCGGCGGCGGTACCACCGACATCGCGCATGCCGAAGTCGGCGGCGACGACGCACCGCGCATCCACCGCGCCTGGGGTATCGCCCGCGGTGGCACCGACATCGACCTGGCGCTGAGCCTGTCCAGCTACATGCCGCTGTTCGGCCGCGGCATCACCCGCGTACCGGCCCACCACTACGTGGAGGCGGCCACCGTGCAGGACATGACCCGGCAGCGCGATTTCCGCCTGCACAAGTACGACCATGTGGACGCGCCCTGGGGCGACCGCCTGCAGGCCCTGCAGGACACCGGCAATACCGCGCGCCTGTACCGCGATGTCGAACGCGCCAAGATCGCCCTCAGCGCCGCCAGTGAACACCGCAGCACGCTGGACTACATCGCGCGCGACCTGCATGCCGACAGCAGCGCCGACGGCCTGGCCTCCGCCGCGCATGGGTACCTGGAGCAGATCCGCGAGCTGCTGGCCCAGGTCCGCAGCGACATCGGTGGCGATCCGGACGCGGTGTTCCTGACCGGTGGCATGTCCCGTGCCGGCTACCTGCGCCAGGCCGTGGCCGAGGCCTTCCCGGGCGCCCGCATGGTCCACGGCGACCCCTCGCTGGGGGTGGTCCAGGGCCTTGCGCTGGCGGCAGCCAGCCAGGATTAACAAAACGTTACGCGGTCTAAGTTACTCTTGGTCGGCTAGAACCCAGCTGCACCTTCCGCCGGCCACGCCGGTGCGTGTCTTCCGTGCAGCCCGGCCCGCCCTGCGGGCCTAGCGGCCATGCCTTCCTGGCTCGTTCATGGTCCGCGTACCACCGGAGCCGCCATCGAGACCCGCTTTGGGCACCCGCCAGGCCCCAGAGGCCTTACAACCTGACGCAGCACCTGCACCCATCGACTGCCGCCGTTGTGACGCGGTCTGTTGCCGGCTGCCCGTGCTGCTGCAGCCCGGCGACCACGTGCCTGGCCAGTTCCTTTCGCGTGATGCCCACGGCCGTGCCGTGATGGCACGCAACGAGGAAGGCTGGTGCGCGGCGATCGATCCCTATCACCTGCGCTGCACGATCTATTCGCAGCGCCCGGCGATCTGCCGCCAGTTTTCGATGGGCGGCGATGACTGCCGCCGCGAGCGGCAGGATTACCTGCGCCAGGCTGATGCCTGGGCGCTTTCCTCCCCTTCCACCTGACAGGAGCAACCATGCCCCGCAAGGCAAAGACCCCCGCGAAGGCCAGCAACAGCATCCGCAGCGAACGCAAGGGCGCGACCGCCAGCACCGTGGTCAGCAGTGATTCGATCGCTTCGGACCTGGCTGCGTTCCGCAAGGCCGGTGGCAAGATCGAAGTCCTCGGCACCACCTGGGCGCTGAAGAAAGCCAGCTGACCCAGTACCGACCGCGGCGGCGCTGCCGCCGCGGCCTGCCGGACCGCGCTCAGCGATCCAGGCGCACCTGCACACTGCCCGAATGCGACTGGATGCGGATGTCACCATCACCGCCGCCCAGCCGCGTGTCGAGGTGGCTGCCCGGCCCGTAGCGCGGCCGCTCCACCTGCCCGGCATCGCTGTTGATCGAACCGCTGAAGCTGTTCACCGACAGCTGCGCCGATACCGTGCGCGGCAGGCTCAGCGTGACCGAAGCGCTCACCGATTCGACATTGATGCGGCCACCCGGTGCCAACCCGGCCGCTGCCAGCTCGATGCTGCCCGACACGGTCTCAACCGCCAGCCGCTGCACGCGCCCGGCGTCCACCTCGACCCGGCCGGACACGGTCTGCGCACCGATATCACCGGATACGCCGCCACCGGCCTCGATCCGACCACTGACCGTATTGACGTCAAGCTTCGGGGTCTGCAGGCGTGCACTGACACTGCCGCTGACCGTGTTGAGTTTGCTGTCGCCACTGCGCCCGGCCGCGCTCAGGCTGCCGCTGACCGTATCGGCCTGCAGGCGGCGTACGTCGATGCCGCTGATGTCCTGGCTGGCGCTGACCGTACTCAGCAGCAGTTCCACCGAGCGCGGCACATTCAGCACCAGGGTGGCGCCACCGTTGTTGTTGCGGCGCGGGTACTCGATCTCCCAGCGCACGCGATTGGCGCTCTTCTCCTGGCGCAGCTGCAGGCCGTCACTGAGCGTGCCGGTAAGCTGCACATCGTTGCGGTCCCAGCCGCGCACGGTCACCTTGCCGGCAACATTGCTCAGTTCGATGCGACCGCCGGCGGCCAGCGTGTGGCGCTCGTCGATACGGGTGTCGGCCAGCGCCAGCGAGGGTGCCAGCAACAGCGCCACACAGCAGGAAATCAGGGTTCGGGTCATGGGGGTCTCCTCAGGTTGCCAGGCCGGACTCGGCGGCATAGGCCGCCTGCCGGGTCAGTTCCAGACGCAGCGCATAGGTGCGCTTGAGCTGGCCAAGCAGGTGCGGCGCACGTGGGTCCTGCGCCAGTGCGGCGCGGATCTGCGCGGCACTTTCATCGAGTTCGTGCAGGGCCGGCTGCCATTCCGGTGCGCGGCCATCGGGCAGCGAAGCGACGGCCTGCTGGTACTGCTCGGTCATCGCCGCGGCCTGCAACTGCAGCGCGGACGGCGCCGGCATGCCGGGTTGCGCATGGCGCCATGGCGCCACCGCATACACCGCCAGGCTGGCCGCCAGCGCCGCGCCCACCGGCAGCCACCAGCGCCGCCTCGGACGCATGGGCAGGGCCACCACATTGCCATCCGCTGCAGGTGCCGACGCTGGTTCACGCGGTGGCAGCCGGCTCGACAGTCGCTCCCAGCCATCGGCGGGCACGCTGCGTTCACTGGGCAGGGCACGCAGGCGTGCCAGCAGCGCGGAATCGGAATCGTAGTCGTGTGTCGTCATGTCATGTCTCCCAGCCGTGCACGCAACAAACCGCGCGCACGATGCAACTGTGCCTTGGAACTGCCGACAGCCATCTGCAGCTGCTCGGCGATTTCCTGGTGTTTCCAGCCTTCAATATCGTGCAATACCAGTACCGCACGTGCCCGTGGTGGCAACGTCGACAGCGCGCGCTCCAGGTCGCGCTCGGTGCCGGCACAGCGGTCATGCACCGCCAGTTCCTGCAATCCGCCGTCGACCTCCTCCAGACTGTCGTGGTCCTGCCCGGCCGCGCGCCCACGCAGTTCCATCAGGGCGGCATTGACGCCCAGCCGATGCAGCCAGGTCGACAGGCTGCTCTCGAAACGGAACCCCGGCAGCGCCTTCCAGGCCTGCAGGAAGGCTTCCTGCAGCGCATCTTCGGCACGCGCCTGCTGCCCCCCACACAGCCGCCACAGCACGGCAAATACGCGGGGCGCATGGCGCCGGTACAGCAGTTCGTACGCGGCGGTATCGCCAGCGGCCGCCGCCCGCACCAAGGCGGGTTCGTCGACGGTGTCGTTGGCGGCAGGCGGCGCGGGCATGGTGGTGTCGAGCATATCGCTTGGATGCGCCGGCCCGGAAAAAGGTTTAGAGCCGGATGATGATCGATTCCCTGCAACCTTTTCGGCGGCCGCTGCATCCATGCAAGGTCCTTCGTGAAAACGCCGTCCGGGAGTCCTGCCATGTCCAGCCCATCCTGCGCCGCCCTGCTGGTGATCGCCGCCTGCGTCCTGTTGCAGGTGCTGGGCCTGTCGCTGCAGCTTCGCCCCGACAACGGCCGCGCCTGCCTGCAGCAGCATCGCAAGGAGCTGGTCTGCCTGGCCTGGACGCCCACGGTCGAATCCGCCGCACGCGCCGGGTAACATCGGGGGCCGTTCCCCCCGCCGTAGTCGCCCCATGATGTTGTCGCTGAAGGACCACCTGCCGCCCTGGACTCACCCTTGGCTGAACTACGCCGGCGTTGCTCTGCAGATCGTGCTGGTGCTGCTGGTCGCCTGGCTGCTGCGGCTGCTCGCCCGTCGCCTGATCCGCCGCTTCGCCGAGCACTACACGCTGCCGCCGGAAATGGTGATGGGCGCACGCCGGATCACCAGCTTCGTGGTCTATTTCAGTGCCCTGCTGTACATCCTCAGCCTGCTCGGCGCGAAACCGTCAGTGCTCTGGACCGCCTTCACCGGCTTCGCCGCGGTGGGCGCGGTGGCCTTCTTCGCGGCCTGGAGCGTGCTGTCCAACATCTTCTGCACGCTGCTGATCTTCACCACCCGTCCGTTCCGCCTGCACGACTACATCGAGGTGCTGGAGAACGGCGAGAAACCTGGGCTGAAGGGCCGGGTGATCGACGTGAACCTGATCTACACGACGCTGCAGGAAACCGGTGACGGCCACGAAGGCACGGTGCTGCAGCTGCCGAACAACCTGTTCTTCCAGCGCACGGTGCGTCGCTGGCGCGACCCGGCGCAGGCCCCCGGCGGGATCCAGGGCGACGGCTGAGGGGGTTTTTCTTTGCAGGGCTGCGCCCTGCACCCGCCGAATCCACGTCAATCGCCAGAACAACAGCAAAAGCCGGCATTCCGTGGGTTGGCGGGGGGGGTCCGGTTGAGGGGGGCGCCGTAAATACGTCCATGTAGGCTCGGTCGCCGCATCCATGCGGCTCACGCCCCCTCAACCGGCCCCACCCCGCCTTCGACAGATTTCCGCGAGCTGCCGGAACGGCGTTCCGCTCTGGTGGGTGTCGACCTTGGTCGACACAGTAGAGCCACGCCATGCGTGGATGATTCATTCGATATCTGACAGAAAAGTCGTGTCGACCAGGGTCGACACCTACCAACAGCCGCGCGTTCCAACGGCCGCCGTTGCCAACAGCGGCGTGAACCTGTCGAAGGTGGGGCGGTGTCGGAGTGCGGGGTGTCAGCCGCATGGGCCCGAGGCATGCCTCGGGCGGGTTGGGCAGGACGCCCAACCCCGGTCTTGCCGTGTGCGCAGGAACGCGCACACGAGCAAGCGGCTGCCAAGCCCCCATGGACGGTTCACGGCGTCCCCGCACTCCGACACCGCCCCGCTAACCCGCGGAACGCAAGCTATTGCTTTTGCTTTTGCTGTTGCCTTGGCTTGAGGCATCTGCAGGTGCAGGGCGCAGCCCTGCAACAAAACCCTTACCTCAGCTGGCTGTCCTTGCTGCCGCGCCGGTTGTAGCCGCTGTGCGCGTGTTGCTCATCATCCAGCGCCTGCTGGCAGGCCACGCACAGGCGCACCCCAGGCACGGCCTGGCGCCGCGCCAACGGGATCGGCGCGTCGCATTCCTCACAGTGTTCCAGACCCGGACCCTGGCGCAGCTGGCGCCGCGCGCGGGCAATCGCATCATCAACGGTAGCGTCGATCTGGTCCTGGACCGCACCATCTCCCGCCCAACCGGTGGCCATGGCCATCCTCCGCAGGTGTGTCGCCTGATATGGGGACGATACACGCCGGCAAAAAGACAGGCCTTCATGTGGAGCCGAGCCGTGCTCGGCCGCTCTTCAGGAAGACGAACAGAACGCGGACGGGTTCGATCGAGCCGATTGCGGCTTAATCCCCTCCGTCCCCTTTTTGCTTACCAGACCAGGTCGTCCGGCACCTGGAACTGGGCGTAGTAGGCGTCGTCCTCGGCGTTGCCGGTGGAGATCTCGGCGGTCGAGCCCGGCTGGCCGTGGTCGACGATGATCGCTTCCGGGGCGCGTTCACGCACCTTCTCGGCGGCGGCACGCGGCAGCAGCGCATAGCCTTCACCGTGCGCGACAATGACCAGCACGCCCACCGACAGTGCCTTGCGCAGCTTGGGGTCGATCAGCAGGGTGCGGATCGCCGCGCCGTCGCTGAAGCGGTATTCGTCATCGCCCTTGTGGGGCACGGCGTGGGCGCTGATGATCTGCCTGGCCTGGGCCTTCTGTTCAGCCTGCCTGGCCTGGGCATTGCGCTCGGCAGCCAGTGCGCGGTCACGCTCGACCTTCTCGGCGCGGGCGCGTTCAGCTTCGCGCTGGACCTCGGCCGAGGTCGATTCGGCCTTGCCCTGGCGGGCCTTGGCCTGCGCGCTCGCTGCGGCACTGGCCTGCGACTTCTTGGCCAGGCCGGCCTTGAGCAATTGTTCCTGCAGCGCGTTGGGCTTTGCCATGGTCGATGCGTACCGCGTGTAATCTTGGAGGCCCCATTCTACCGACGCCCCGCCGCCCCTGCATGGCAGTGATGAAGTACCTCACCGGCTATCCCGAGCCCCTGGTCGCCCAGGTCAGCGAACTGCTGGCGCAGGGCAAGCTGGGGCCCTGGCTGCAGCAGCGCTACCCGGACCCGCACGAGGTGCGCAGCGATCGCCAGCTGTACGAGTACACGCAGGAACTGAAAGACCGTTACCTGCGCAAGTCGGTGCCGCTCAACAAGGTCTGCTACGACAACACGCTGGAGGTGATCAAGCACGCGCTGGGCACCCACACCGCCATCTCCCGTGTACACGGCGGCCGCCTCAAGGCCAGCCGCGAGATCCGCATCGCTACCGTGTTCCGCCAGGCGCCGGCGGCATTCCTGCGCATGATCGTGGTGCATGAACTGGCCCACCTGAAGGAAGCCGACCACAACAAGGCTTTCTACCAGCTGTGCCAGCACATGGAGCCGGACTACCTGCAGCTGGAGTTCGATACCCGCCTGTACCTGACCGAGCTGGTCAACCGCGGCCAGCGCTGAGCGGCCGCAGCAGCTACACTGCGCGCCCCCTGCCCGACCTGACCGACCTGCCCGCCATGGAACCGATCCGTCTCGACAAACGCCTGTCCGCCCTGCTCGGCATCCCGCGCGGCGAAGCCCGGCGCTACATCGAGGGTGGCTGGGTCACGGTCGATGGCGAGGTGGTGGAACAGCCGCAGCGCCCGGTCGACGACAACGCGGTGATCGTGGTGGCCGAGCAGGCCAGCGATGACAAGGCCGAACGGGTCAGCATGCTGCTGCACAAGCCGGCCGGCGTCGCCGCCGAGACCCTGTGCGCGCTGGTCAGCAGTGACAGCCGCAGCGAGCTTGATGCCAGCGGCATCCGTCCGCTGCAGCGCCATTTCCACGGCCTGCAGCTGGCCGCCGCACTGCCTGCCAGCGACAGCGGCCTGGTGGTGGTCAGCCAGGATCCTGCCACGCTGGCCCATCTGCAGCGCAACCTGGGCCGCACCGAGCAGGAGTACCTGATCGAAGTGGCCGAGGGTGGCCCCGAGCGTGGGCCGTGGCTGATGGCACGGCTGCAGCAGGAATCCGGCGGCGCCAAGGTCAGCTGGCAGAGCGAACAGCGCCTGCGCTTTGCCGGCAAGGGGCTGACCGCCAAGGGCCTGCGCGTGGCGGTGACCGCCGCCGGGCTGCAGGTCGCAGCCGTGCGTCGCCTGCGTATCGGGCGCGTGGCACTCGGGCCGCTGCCGCCGGGCCAGTGGCGCTACCTGGGCAGTGACGAGCGGTTCTGACCGCATCCACGCATGGCATGACATTGCCTGAAGAAGCCATCCACGCACGGCGTGGATCCATTGCAATGGGTCTTCCGGCTTTCATCCACGCATGGCGTGGATCTACCATCGGGGCATGAGTCCGCCCAAGCCCCTGTGGCGACGCCTGTTGCGTGTCGCTGCGATCATCGTCGCCGCCGTGTTGCTGCTGGTGCTGTCCGGCCTGCTGCTGGCCGACCATCTCACACCGCAGGCACAGGGCGCGTCGTCGCACGTACTGCCACTGCAGCCGGCGCAGACCCGCATCGATCAGCAGATCGTGCCACTGCAGGAGGCCCATCCCGGCAAGTCCGGCGTGGCCTTCCTCAGCGATGGCATGGATGCGTTCGCGGCCCGCGCGATGATCACCACGCACGCAGGGCGCAGCCTGGACCTGCAGTACTACATCTGGCACGACGATCTGGTCGGCCACCTGATGGCCAAGGCGCTGTATGACGCCGCCGAGCGCGGCGTGCGCGTGCGCATCCTGCTCGACGACATGAACGCCAGGGACAAGGATGCGCTGATGATGGCGCTCGATGCGCATCCCAACATCGAGATCCGCCTGTACAACCCGTTCCGCAACCGCAGTGGCATCGCACGCACGCTGGAGCTGGTGCAACGCGCCTTCAGCGTGAACCACCGCATGCACAACAAGAGCTGGATCGCCGATGGCCGCATCGCGATCGTCGGTGGCCGCAACATCGGCGAGGAATACTTCAGTGCACGCGACGATGTGAACTTCCAGGATCTTGACCTGGTGGTGGCCGGACCGGCCGTGCAGCAGGCCAACCGGATCTTCGACGATTACTGGAACAGCAGCACGGCCATTCCGATTTCCGCGCTGGCCTCCTACAGCGATGAACAGCTGCGGCAACTCGTGCGGCAGTCGGACCTGGACGCGCTGCATGCCAGGGCGCAGCCCTACCTGCAACGCGTAGCCGCATCGCGCGGCCTGCAGCGGCCTGCGCCGGAGCCCCTGCACTGGAGCGCGAACGTGCGCATCGCCTCCGATCCGCCGATGAAGCACCGCGACGATGATCGCCGCCACTGGCTGGTCACTACGCTCAGCGACGAGCTGGCAACCACCCGTCGCAGCGCACTGCTGATCTCGCCCTACTTCGTGCCCGGCAGCGATGGCGTGGAGGGCCTTTCGGGACTGGCTGCGCGCGGCGCCCAGGTGGGCGTGGTCACCAACTCGCTGGCCGCCAACGACGTGGCTGCGGTGCACGGCGGCTACATGGGCTACCGCGTACCATTGCTGAAGGCCGGTGTGCAGCTGTACGAACTGAAGGCACACGGCCAGCCGGATACCAGCCTGTTTGGCAGCAGCGGGGCCAGCCTGCATACCAAGGCGTTCGTGGTCGATGACCGCCGCGGTTTCGTCGGCTCGTTCAACCTCGATCCGCGCTCGGCCTATCTCAATACCGAGATGGGCGTGCTGTTCGACGATCCGGTGCTGGGTGCGCAGCTGCGCGACGAGTACCTGCGCCTGGCCAGCCCTGCGCACAGCTGGTGGCTGGCCCTGGGCCACGACGATGCGCTGCGCTGGCTGGAGCGGCAGCCGCCGCCGCACTGGGTGGAGGCCGAACCCGGGGCAAGCCTGGGCAAGCGCTGGACTGCACGGGTGATCAGCTGGCTGCCGGTGGAATCGCAGCTGTAGCGCTCAGGGCGACGGCGATGCCTCCTGCCCGGCCTCATCCCGCGTTTCCACACTGCGCCCGTGCAGGCGCCGCCAGATCCAGCGCAGGGTATGCGGGGGTGCCGACGGCAGTTGTTCGAGCAGGGCCAGCATGCGGTTCTGGCTGGCATGTCCGTGCCGGCACAGCAGGCTGGCAGCCGCAGCGGCGCTGGCCAGCCGCAGACTATCGGCCAGCGGTCCGTCCGCTTCCCGTGCCAGTGCCTGGTGCACCGGTTCGGGCAGTTCCCAGGCCGCCGCCACGCGCTGTGCCAGCGGCAACGACCACTGTTGCAGCAGCTGCAGGGCCAGGGTCGGCTCCACGGTTTCGCCGCGCGCCTGCGCTTCCTGCAGCAGCTGGCGCATCACCAGCGCAGCGCCCAGCCCCTGCACCAGTCCCAGCCACTGCGCGGCGAAGGCATCGCCGAAGGTGACCGTGCGTGCGTGGTCGGCGGCCGCGCGCGAAGCCAGCAACGCATGTTCCCAGATGATCGTGCTGAACTGCGGGAACACCTCGCACTGCACCTGCATCACCGGCTGCACCAGCACCGCGCTGATGATCTGGCGCACGCCTTCGGTGCCGACCAGGGTCACCGCCCGCTGCAGGCTTTCCACGGGCCGCTCGTGCACCTTGTAGGCCGGGCTGTTGGCGATGCGCAGCAGGTTGCCGGTCAGCACCGGGTCCTGGCCGATGATCGCCGCCATCACCCGCGCCGAGGCCGCGTCGTCGTTGACGGTCTGGATCAGTTGCGGCAGCAGCTGCGGGCGGCGGGGCAGGTGCCGGGCCGCCCAGTCGCGATCCTGCAGCGCGCGCGCCACCGCCTCGCCCAGCGCCGGGTCCTGGACCGGCGTGGGCTCGCCGGCCAGCCGCGGATACAGCGCCAGCGCATGCAGGCCGCGCTGCAGGTGCGCGGCGATCTCACCCGGCGGCAGGGCCTCGCCCTGCAGGCTGGCCGCGGCGGCAGCCACCGCCTGCCGCGACGCTGCCGCCAACCGCGACGGCGCCGCTCCGGTCGAGCGCGCCAGCCACGCGCGCAGCGATCGCCACCAGGCCGGCGTCATCGCCGCCCGCCCTGTCGTTGTGCTGCCTTTGCCGTCACTGACCGTCCTGCCTCTTCACATGAATCCGGCGACCCGCCGTCGTCGCAGCATCGGCCGCGCTTTCATCTTCTTTAACCAGAAGCCCGCCGATGTCGACGGCAGCAGCCGGAGGAATGGACTAGAATGGCGCCGCGCGACCCGTCCCCCTGCACCGACGACGTCGCTTTTTTTGTTTTTGGGACCCTACCGTTCACTGGCCGTTCGCCGCAGTTCGCCGCTGTTCGCGCCATCGGAGATGCCATGCTATTCGAAACCCTCGCCACCACCGGCCATGAACAGGTGGTGTTCTGCCACAACCACGATGCCGGGCTGAAGGCGATCATCGCCATCCACAACACCACCCTGGGCCCGGCCCTAGGCGGCGTGCGCATGCGCCCCTACGCCAGCACCGACGAGGCGCTGGCCGACGTGCTGCGGTTGAGCCGGACGATGACCTACAAGAATGCGCTGGCCGGCCTCAATGTCGGTGGTGGCAAGGCGGTGATCATCGGCGACCCGAAGGTGGACAAGACCGAGGTGCTGTTCCGCGCCTTCGGCCGTTACGTTGATTCGCTGGGCGGGCGCTACATCACCGCCGAGGACGTCGGTACCGACGTCAACGACATGGAGAACATCTACCTGGAGAGCCAGTTCGTGACCGGCGTGCACCAGGTCCATGGCGGCTCCGGCGATCCGGCGCCGTTCACCGCCTACGGTGCGCTGCAGGCGCTGATGGCGGCGATGCGCTTCAAGTTCGGGCATGAAGAAGTAGGCAAGACCAGCATCGCGGTGCAGGGCCTGGGCCACATCGGCATGGAGCTGGTGAAGCTGCTGCGCGACCGCGGCGCCAAGCTGTATGTCACCGACCTGGACAGTGCGCTGGTCGATCGTGCGGTCAGCGATTTCGGCGCCGAAGCGGTCAAGCCGGACGAGATCCACGAGGTCAACGCGGATGTGTTTGCGCCGTGCGCACTGGAAGGCGCGATCAATGCCGACACCCTGCCGCGGATCAAGGCCAAGATCATCTGCGGCACCGCCAACAACCAGCTGTCGAGCCTGGAAATCGGCGACGAGCTGCATGCGCGCGGCATCCTGTATGCGCCGGATTACGCGGTCAACGCCGGTGGCGTGATGAACGTGTCGCTGGAGATCGACGGCTACAACCGCGAACGCGCGATGCGCCTGATCCGCAGCATCTACCACAACCTCTCCCGCATCTTCGAACTGTCGCAGCGCGAGAACATCGCGCCGCAGCGTGCCGCCGACCGCATCGCCGAAAGCCGCATCCTGTCGATCGGCAAGCTGAAGATGCCACTGGGCCGCAGTACCCCGCGCTTGGGCAACCTGCGCGGCGGCTGAGCCTGCGGAGGGTCGCGCCGGGCCTGGCCCGGCGCGACCGATCACTCAGAACCCGGTGCTGTAGCGCAGGGCCGCCTGCCGCGCGCCTTCGCCACCGACACGCTGGTCGAAGCCCAGGCTCAGGCGGCCATTGCGGCCCCACCACGATTCCAGCGCCACGCCGAACAGCGCACTTCCACGCGACGTGTTCCAGCCCGCCAGTGGCGCCCAGGCATCGACGCCGACGAAACTGGCCTGCCAATCCGCATCGGCGCCATCGAGCCGTTGCTGCCACTCGGCATGACCGCGCAGCGTCCATCGCCCCCATCCACGCTCACCGCGCACACCGGCCAGCATCTGGCTGCGCTGCACGCGGTTGGCATCGCCACGCAGGCCGAAGCCGAAACCACCCATCTCCTGGAAGGCGTCGGTCTCCACGCGCGTGGTGCTGGCGCCCAGGTAAGGCGTCAGCGACGCACCGGCACGGCCGAAGCGATAGCCGCCTTCCACGCTGGCACTGCTGAAGCGCCCGCCGTAGCGCGCAGAGACACCGTAGGCGCCGGCACCCAGCAGCAGCTGGCGATCCAGCGCACGGGTGAACTGACCGCTGCCGAACTGGGCCAGCGCATAGCCACGCCCCAGATTCCAGCCGGCATACAACTGCGCCTGCGCCTGGCGATCACGACCGCGATCGCCATCAAAACTGCTGCCACCGTTGCTGCGGGTCTCGCCGAAGGCCACGCCCATCAGCCCGTTGGTGCCCAAGGCCAGATCCTGGCCAGCCATCCAGCCGCGGCTGTCGGCGCTGTTGCCGGCGAAGCTGCCCTGCCCGGCCTCGCCCAAGGCGCTCTGCCAGGTGCCGCGCAGCCGCGGTGCCGCCTGCACCCGATCGAAACGTTCGGCGATCGCGCGACGTGACATGTCGATGCTGTCGAACGTGGCCGCCTCGGCCCGCGCATGCGCCTGCCCCGACAGGCTCTGCAGGCTGGCGGCCAGGCCATCACGACCACCGCCGGTCCACTGCAGCGCGCCGGCGGCCGCGCCGAACGGCGAACCCTGCAGGCCACCGCTGCGATCCAGCGCGTTGAACGCGCCGTCCACGCGCTGCGCCGCAGCCTGCGCAGAGGCGCTCAGTCCACTGGCGGCAGAAGTGACACTGACCTGGGCCAGGTTCAACCAGGCCGTGTTGCTGTCATAGCCATAACTGGTCTGCAGCAGTGACAGGCCCTGCAGGCCACTGGACGTAGCCGGTGCAGCAAAGGTGCCGCTGAGGCCGCCTGCGGCATGGATCAGATCCTGGCGGCTGCCGTCGCGTGGCACGTAGCCGGAGACGAAGCCATGCACGCGCACGCCGCCGTCGATCCTCGCGTTGCCAGTGACCTGCAGCGCATTGGCACCGAGCGCGATCATCAGCTGTGCGCCGGCCTGCTGCGTGTAGTCACCTTCGATGGTAGCGGTGGTGTTGCCGGTGGTGAGGAACACACTGCTGCCGTTGACCACGTTGCCGATCACCCGCGGCGTGCCGCCGTTGAACTGCAGGCCGGTCGAGTCCGGGTCGGACTGGCCGAGGATGGTCACGTTGGAACGGATGACACCGCCGTTCTGCAGCGACAGGATGCCGCGCTCGATGCGGGTGGCACCGGTGTAGCTGTTGTTGCCGCCCAGCACCAGGGTCCCACTGCCCTGCTTGACCAGGCCGCCACTGCCGACGATGTCGTTGCTCCACAGCGAGCCGGTCGAGGCCACATCCACATTGGCGACCACATCCCCCCAGTCGAAGCGCCCCGGGCCATTGATCGCTCGGCCGATGTCGAGCAGGCCATAGCCGAACACCGGGTCCACGCCGGGCGCGCCGATGTCCTTGGCGGTGCCCAGCAGGGTCTGCCGCACGAGATCGTTGTTGAAGTACGGGAAACGCTGCCAGACCAGCGCCGCCGCACCGGAGATCAACGGCGCGGCGAATGACGTGCCGTAGTTCCAGTAATAGCTGCCGCCGCTGGCGTCGGGATAGACCGCGCTGCCCGGCGCCGCCAGGCAGTAGCGGGCCGCCTGGCCGCAGGCATTGGCATAGCTGGCCAGTGCGCCCGGCGTGTAGGGATCAACCGCGGTCGCAACCAGCCAGCCGCGCTCCAGGTCGGCCGCCGGAAGCGTGCCGGCCACGCCTTTCTGGCTGGGCAGCGCGGCCAGGCTGCTGGGTTCGGTGCGTGCATCATTGCCGGCAGCGAACACCACCAGGCCGCCGTGGTTGATGACAAACGGGCGGTATTCGGCCGCCACCTGCGCGGTGGTCGGCAGGTCGGTCCAGTACAGGCCGCCCCACGAATTGTTCATCACCTTCACGTTGTAGCTGATCAGGTCCTGGTGGACCTGCGCCACGCCGAGCGGACCGCTGAAGGCATTGCCGCGCCCACTGCCGTCATCGGTTGGCGGCGTGTCGGAAATGATCCGCGCGGATACGATCTGCGCCCCCGGCGCGATGCCTCCCGGCCACGTTCCCACCGCTGCACCGGCGGCCAGGCTGGCCACCGCCGTGCCGTGGCCAACCACATCGTCGACCGCCAGGTTGTTCCTGGCCGGATCGATGTAGTTGAGGTTGGCCAGCACCCGCCCGTTCAGCGCCACCGCATTGCGCTGCACCCCTGAATCAACGATGCCGATGCGCACGCCCTGCCCGGTCAGACCGGCCGCCTGTGCGGCCCGCGCGTTGGTGACTGACAGATGCGCATCGAAGGCCGGCTCCTGCGGCTTGGCCGGCGGCGGCGTCGTGGGGGGCGGGGTCGTGGGCGGCGGCGTGGTGGGCGGCGTAGTCGGCGGTGGATCGATGCGCACATTGCTGCCGCCTCCACCTCCGCCACATGCTGTCAGCGCCATGGCCAGCGCGGTACCCAGGGCAGACTTCACCATCGTCGTGCGTTCCATCGATTCCTTCCCATGAACGTTGGCCGGCCGTGATCCTGGCTGGCATGCGGCCGCGCCCAGCGACGGCCCTCCGCGACCCTCTATACTTGGGCCGACCCCCACGCAGTCTGCCGGGAAACCGGGGCGCTTCCAACGGCCTCCGGTCTCCTTTCCGAACATTGCTTACGCATCAACGAGATTGCCATGTCCAACATCGTCATCGCCGCCGCCAAGCGCACCGCCATCGGCTCCTTCCTCGGCCAGTTCAATGGCGTGCCGACCCCGACCCTGGGGGCGGCCGTCATCCGCGCCGCCCTGGAGCAGTCGGGAGTTCCGGCCGGCGACGTCTCCGAGGTCCTCATGGGCTGCGTGCTGCCGGCCAACCTCGGCCAGGCGCCCGCGCGCCAGGCGGCGATTGCCGCCGGCATTCCCCTGTCCACCGGTGCCACCACCCTCAACAAGGTCTGCGGCTCGGGCATGAAGACCATCATGCTCGGTCATGACCTGATCAAGGCCGGCTCGGCCAGCATCGTGGTCGCCGGCGGCATGGAATCGATGTCCAACGCGCCGCACATGCTGCCGAACTCGCGCACCGGCAACCGCTTCGGCAACTTCCAGGCGGTCGACCACATGGCCCACGACGGCCTGGTCAATGCCTACGATGGCAAGGCGATGGGCGAATTCGCCGAATGCGCCGTGGACAAGTACCAGTTCAGCCGCGAGGAGCAGGACGCCTACGCCATCGAATCGGTCAAGCGTGCGCAGGCCGCGCAGGCCAATGGCGCGTTCGCCGATGAAATCGTCGCGGTGAAGGTCGCCACCCGCAAGGGAGAGATCGAGGTCGCCATCGACGAGCAGCCGGGCCGCTCGGACATCGCCAAGATCCCGACCCTGCGTCCGGCCTTCAAGAAGGACGGCAGCGTCACCGCCGCCAGTTCCTCCAGCATTTCCGATGGCGCGGCCGCCGTGGTCCTGCTGACCGAGGAAGATGCTGCCGCGCGTGGCATCACCCCGCTGGCCCGCATCGTCGGCCACGCCACCCACTCGCAGGAACCGGAATGGTTCACCACCGCGCCGATCGGCGCGCTGCACACGCTGCTGGCCAAGACCGGCTGGTCGCTGGACCAGGTCGATCTGTTCGAAATCAACGAAGCCTTTGCCGTGGTGGCGATGGCGCCGATGCGTGAGCTTGGCATCCCGCACGACAAGCTCAACGTGAATGGCGGTGCCTGCGCCCTGGGCCATCCCATCGGTGCCTCGGGTGCACGCCTGGTGGTGACCCTGGTCAACGCGCTGCGCACGCGCGGTGGCAAGCGCGGCATTGCCACCCTCTGCATCGGCGGCGGCGAAGCGACGGCAATTGCCATCGAATTGATTTAAAAAGATTTAACGATGATTTCGCAAAAATGAATGCGGGATCGCTTGACACCCAATATTGGCTTGTCATCATGTTGTCGGCGCGCAGCATGCGCGTTGCCTAATTCTAACGACGAGGATTCACACAATGAGCATCAACAAGCTGCTGGTCGCGATGTCCCTGGCTCTGGCCCTGGCCGCCTGCTCGAAGCAGGAAGCTGCCCAGGACGCCGCTGCTTCGGCCAACGAAGCCGCCACCGAAGCCCAGGCTGCTGCCGACCAGGCCGCCGCTGCTGGCGCCCAGACCGCCGACGCTGCCCAGCAGGCCGCTGACACCGCCGCCACCGCTGCTGACGCTTCGGTTGACGCCGCTGCCCAGGCTGGCGCTGCTGCCACCGACGCTGCTGCCGGCGCTGCTGCCGACGCTGCCAAGGCTGCCGAAGGCACCGCCGAGAAGGCCAAGGACGCTGCTGAAGAAGCCAAGAAGTAATAACTTCTTTCTTCACGCTGTTCTGGAAAAGCCGCTGGTTCGCCAGCGGCTTTTTCTTTGCGCCGATGCCGGCGGTTGAGCCAGTGCATCGCCACCCCGTCTTCACAACGGCATGAATAGGCTGGCGTCCCCATCCATTGCAGCACCGGAGTCCGCCATGAAGATTCGTCCGATCACCACTACCCTGCTGGCCGCCTCCCTGCTGCTGGCACTGGCCGCCTGCAAGGGCCCGGAAGCCGAACAGGCCAAGCAGGACGCACAGCAGGCCGCCGACAGCGCTGGCGCTGCCGCCCGCGACGCTGTCGACAAGGCCGCCGCCGCCACCCGCGAAGCCGCCGACAAGACCGCCGCCGCCTCCGAACAGGCGGCTGCCGATACCCAGCAGGCGCTGGACAAGGCCGCAGACGCTACCGCCAATGCCGCCGACAAGGCCAAGGACGCTGCCACCGACGCCGCGGCTCACGCCAGCGACGCCACCGCCAACGCCGCCCAGAAGGTCGCCGACAAGGCCCGCGATGTCGCCAATGACGCGAAGGCCAACGCCGCCAAGGAAGAAGCCAAGCACTGAGGCATACCGGCAGCCGGGCATGCGCTCGGCGCCACAGGAAAAGCCGCGGCACTGCCGCGGCTTTTCTGCTTTCCGCTCTCTGCTCTTTCTGTTGATTCCGTGGTGGACGGCACGGAAACCGTCCGAGGCCGCGCGAGTGGGTTGCGCAGCGGTGTCCGCGGCATGGATGCCGCGGCCAAGCCCCCAGGGACGGGTTCACGGCGTCCCCTGCGCAACCCACTCGCGCGGCCACCGCCGATATCAGCGTCCACCACGCGGGGCTCCGCCGTTGGACGCCGCCTACGGCAACGCGCGCGCCAGCATCCCCGACAGATCCAGCCCCACCGGCAGCGTCCCGAATGCCAGCCCATGCTCCCCTTCCAACCGGCTGCGCACGAATGCCTCGGCCATCGGACTGCGTGCACGCAACAGCAGCGCCGCCTGCAACAGCAGCGCTGTGCGCTCGCAGAACATCCGCGCCTGCGATTCTTCCGGCGGCGGTGCCGCCGCCCAGCGCTGCAGGGCGGCCGCATAGCGCGCATCACGATCGGCCACCGCGGCCAGCTCGCCACGCAGCGCCACCATCGCCTCGGGCTCACGTGCCAGCGCGCGCAGCACGTCCAGGCACTGGATGTTGCCGCTGCCCTCCCAGATCGAATTCAACGGTGCCTGCCGGTACAGCCGCGGCAGCATCGATTCCTCCACATAGCCGGCGCCGCCCAGGCATTCCTGTGCTTCATTGACGAACGCGGCCGCACGCTTGCATACCCAATACTTGCCCAGGGCCGTGCCGAGCCGCGCCAGTGCCGCTTCGTTGCCATCCACGCCGGCACGATCCACCGCGCGCGCGATACGCATCGACAACACCGTGGCCGCTTCTGACTCCAACGCCAGATCGGCCAGCACGTTGGCCATCAGCGGGTGATCGACCAGCAGCGTGCCGAAGGTACGTCGATGGCGCGCATGGTGCAGTGCCTGTGCCAATGCCATGCGCATCTCCGCCGCAGCGCCCAGCATGCAATCCAGGCGGGTCATCATCACCATGCCGATGATGGTGGCCACACCGCGCCCCTCCTCGCCCACGCGCCACGCCTGTGCGCCACAGAACTCGACTTCGCTGGACGCATTGGCCCAGTCACCCAGCTTGTCCTTCAAGCGCATCAGCCGGAACGCATTGCGGTCACCATCGGCCAACCGGCGCGGCATCAGCAGGCAGGTCAGCCCGCCAGGTGCCTGTGCCAACACCAGGAAGCCATCGCACATGGGCGCGGAGAAGAACCACTTGTGGCCGACCAGGCGGTAGCGCTCGCCATCGATCGGTTCGGCGCGCGTGCTGTTGGCCCGCACGTCCGAGCCGCCCTGCTTCTCGGTCATGCCCATGCCCAGGGTGATGCCGGCCTTGTCCGCCACCGGCACGTCGCGTGGGTCGTAGACCGGCGCAGCGGCCTTGCGCGCCCACTCGGCCAGATGCGGGTGCGGGCTCAGCACCGCCACTGCGGCGTGGGTCATGGTCAACGGGCAGCTGGTGCCCGCCTCGGCCTGGTGATGCAGGTAGCTCAGGGCCGCGCGCGCGACATGTGCGCCGGGCTGCGGCTCGTGCCACGACAGCCCAGCCACGCCATGTTGCTTCGCCGTGCCCATCAGCTGGTGGTAGGCCGGATGGAACTCCACGGTATCGATGCGATGGCCCTGCGCATCATGCGTACGCAGTCGTGGCCGATCACGGTTGGCATCGAAGCCGAGCCGGTACAGTTCGTCACCGGCCAGCGCGCCGTATACCGCCAGGCGCGGCGCGAAGCCGCCGGCGCCCTCCCGCTGCACCGCGTCCATCAACGCCACATCATCGGTCCACAGCTGGCGGCCGGCGAACGGTGGCGGCTGGTTCAGCACCACATGGGTTTCAAAGGGGGCATTGCTGCTGATGCTGGGTCCACTCATCCGGTCCGTCCTGGCGGCAAGAAGTGTGCGCTCCGATTGTGCCGCATCGCCTGCCAAGCCCGCGTTCAGGCCGGTTCTCACCCCGTGCACGAGGCAGCCGCCACAGTTGCTGCATGACAGGCAACGACGATCTGGTGGTCCTGCGCCCGGAGGGGCTGTACTGCGCCGCCGGTGACTTCCACATCGATCCCTGGCGGCCGGTGCCGCGCGCGGTCATCACCCATGGCCATGGTGATCACGCGCGCCCGGGCATGGGTGAATACCACTGCAGCGAAGGGACTCTGCCGATCCTGCGCTGGCGCCTGGGTGACGTGCCGGTGCAGGCACATGCCGAGGGCGTGCCGTTCCGGCTGGGGCGGGTACAGGTATCGCTGCATCCGGCCGGGCATGTGCTGGGTTCATCGCAGGTCCGGATCGATGACGGGCAGCAGGTCTGGGTGGCGTCCGGCGACTACAAGCGCCAGCCTGATCCGACCTGTACGCCGTTCGAAGTCGTGCCCTGCGATACCTTCATCACCGAGGCCACCTTCGCGCTGCCGATCTACCGTTGGCCGGACACGCCGGCAGTCGCTGCCGAGATCCTGGGGTGGCGCCGCGAATGCGAACAGCGTGGCGAGGCCGCGATCCTGCTGTGCTACGCACTGGGCAAGGCACAGCGGGTGCTGGCCGAACTGTTGCCGCTGGATGATCGTCCGGCCTGGCTGCATGGCGCCATTGCCAACGGCGTAGCGGTCTACCGGCAGGCCGGCGTACCGATGCTGGAGACGCACACCGTCGCCGAGCAGGGCCGCCAGCCGGATGCAGCCGGCCAGTTGATCCTTGCGCCGCCCTCGGCTGCGGGCACGCCGTGGATGCGGCGCTTCGGACGCCATCAGCTGGGCTTCGCGTCCGGCTGGATGCAGCTGCGCGGCAATCGGCGCCGGCGCAATGTCGATCGAGGTTTCGTCATTTCCGACCATGCCGATTGGCCTGCGCTGCTGCAGACCATCGAACAGACCGGCGCGCAGCGGGTGATCGCCACCCATGGCAACACCGACGCGCTGATCCCCTTCCTGCGCGAGCGCGGGGTCGCTGCCGAAGCTTTCCGTACCGACTTCGGGAGCGAGGAATGAAAGCCTTCGCCGCGCTCTACCAGCGGCTGGACCGCAGCACCGCCACGCTGGACAAGCGTGCTGCGCTGGTCGATTACTTCCGCCAGGCACGTGCGCATGATGCGGCGTGGGCGCTGTACCTGCTCAGCGGCGGCAAGGTCGGCGGCGCGCGCAGGAAGATCGCTGCAAGCGGCGAGCTGCGCGCCTGGATTGCCGAACAATCGGGTCTGCCACCGTGGCTGGTCGAAGACAGCTATGCGCAGGTCGGTGACCTGGCCGAAACGCTCACCCTGCTGCTGGACGATCCGGCGCAACCGGCTGCCGACCGGCCCCTCGCAGAATGGATCGAACAGCACCTGCTGGCCGTGGCCAACCAGGACGAGGCGGTACGCCGCGCAGCAGTAGTTGCTGGCTGGCAGCAGCTGTGCAGCAGCGAACGGCTGGTGTTCAACAAGCTGCTGACCGGCGCACTGCGTGTCGGTGTTTCGCAGCGACTGGTGCAGCAGGCGCTGGCCGAATGGTCGGGCCTGGACATCGCACGCATCGCCCAGCGCATGCTCGGCGAATGGGTCCCTTCACCCGGGCTGCTGGACCAGCTGCTGTCACCGGACGAGCTGCCACTGGACCGGCAGCAGCCCTACCCGTTCTTCCTCGCCTCGCCGCTGGAAGGCGAACCGGAAGACCGCCTCGGCCCGATCGACGACTGGATGCTGGAATGGAAGTGGGACGGCATCCGCCTGCAGCTGCTGCGGCGGCGCGGCGAAACAGCCCTGTGGTCACGCGGCGAGGAGCGGCTGGATGGTCGCTTCCCTGAGATCGAACAGGCTGCATTGGCCCTGCCCGATGGGTGCGTACTGGATGGCGAGCTGCTGGCCTGGGACGAGAGCGGCGACCTGCCGCGCGCCTTCACTGCGCTGCAGACCCGCATCCAGCGTCGCAAGCCCGGCACTACCACGCTGCGCAACACGCCGGTACGCGTGCTCGCCTATGACCTGCTTGAACTCGACGGAGAGGATCTGCGCGCGTTGCCGTTGCAGCAGCGACGCCTGCGGCTGGCAGAGGTCATCGGCGGGCTGGGCGACACCCGCATCCAACTGTCGCCCGAGGTCGCCGCCGATGATTGGGCGCATGCGGCCGCGATGCGTGAGCTGGCGCGCGAACGCGGCGTGGAAGGATTGATGCTGAAACGACGTGGCTCGCCCTACCAGGCCGGGCGACGCCGCGGCGACTGGTGGAAATGGAAGGTCGATCCGCTCACGATCGATGCCGTGCTGCTGTATGCGCAGGCCGGCCATGGCCGCCGCAGCACGCTGTACACCGACTACACGTTCGGGGTCTGGGATGGCGACACCCTGGTGCCGGTGGCGAAGGCTTACTCGGGCCTGGACGACAAGGAAATCCTCGCACTCGACCGCTGGATCCGCGCCAACACGCGCGAGCGCTTCGGACCTGTACGCAGCGTGCGCGCCGAACAGGTTTTCGAACTGGGCTTCGAAGCGGTCAACCCGAGTTCACGGCACAAGTCGGGCGTTGCCGTGCGCTTCCCGCGTATCCTGCGCTGGCGCCACGACAAGCCGGCCAGCGAGGCCGATCAGCTGGCCACGCTGCAGGTGCTGGCGCGATGACCCGCAGCCAGGCGCTGCGTCGGCTGGAGGACTGGTTCGCGGCGCGCGGCTGGCGCTCACTGCCGTTCCAGCGCGCGATGTGGCGGCACTACCTGGCCGGTGAATCGGGCGTGCTGAACACGCCCACCGGCAGCGGCAAGACGCTGGCCATGTTCGGTGGGCCGCTGCTGCAGGCGATGATCGACCCACCCGCATCGCCGCGGCGTGCCAGCGCGGTACGGCCGCTGCAGGTGCTGTGGGTGACCCCGTTGCGCGCACTGGCCAGCGACACCGCGCGCGCCCTCCAGGCGGTGGTCGACGGGCTCGGCCTGGGATGGCGGGTGGGCCTGCGCAGCGGTGATGCCAGCAACCGCGAGCGGCGGCAGGCGCGCGAGGGCCGCGTCGACGTGCTGGTGACCACACCGGAATCATTGGCATTGCTGCTGAGCTATCCGGATACCTTGCCGCGCATGCGCCAGCTGCGCTGCGTGGTGGTGGATGAGTGGCACGAACTGCTGGGCAACAAGCGGGGCGTCCTGCTGCAGCTGAACCTGGCCGTGCTGCGCGAGGCCGCGCCTGCACTGCAGCTGTGGGGGCTGTCGGCCACGCTGGGCAATCTGCAGCAGGCGCGCGACGTGCTGCTGCCTGGCCAGCCGGATGCACCGATCGTGCAGGGCGTACGCCCGCGCGCGATCAGCGTGCGCAGCCTGCTGCCCGAGCCCGGCGAGCGCTTCCCGTGGGCCGGGCATCTCGGCCTGGCGCAGCTGCCGCGCGTACTGGAGGCACTGCTGCAGGCGCGCAGCAGCCTGCTGTTCACCAACACCCGCGCGCAGGCCGAACTGTGGCATCAGGCGCTGGCGGCAGTCTGGCCGGAAGACCCGGATACGCTGGCACTGCACCATGGCTCGCTGGATCCAGCGCTGCGCCAGCAGGTGGAAGATGGCCTGCGTGCGGGCACGTTGCGTTGCGTGGTCGCGACCTCCAGCCTCGACCTGGGCGTGGACTTCCCCGAGGTTGAACAGGTGCTGCAGCTGGGCAGCCCGAAGGGCGTGGCACGCCTGCGCCAGCGCGCTGGACGCGCACGCCATCGACCCGGAGCCGGCGGCGCCATCCTCTGCATACCCAGCCACGCGCTGGAGTTGGCCGAGTACGCCGCCGTGCGCCGTGCACTGGCTGAGGGCGTGGTCGAGGCGCGCAGGCCACCGACACTGTCGCTGGATGTGCTGGCCCAGCATGCGGTCAGCCGCGCGTTGGCCGGTGGATTCCACAGCGACGCGTTGCTGGCGCAGGTACGGCGCACCCACGCCTTTGCCACGCTCGGTGAAGAACAGTGGCAGGCCGTGCTGACATTCGTCGTGCAGGGCGGCCAGGCGCTGGCCCAGTACCCCGACTTCCACAAGGTGGTGCGCGATGACGACGGTTGCTATCGCATGCACGACCGTCGCCAGGCGCTGCGTCATCGGCTCTCGATCGGCACCATCAGCAGCGATGGCAGCGTGCGGGTACAGTTCCTGCGCGGCGGTGGCCTGGGCGCGGTCGAGGAACAGTTCGCCAGCCGCCTGCGCCGTGGAGATCGCTTCCAGTTCGCCGGGCGCCTGCTGGAGCTGGTGCAGCTGCGCGACATGACCGCCTTCGTGCGATTGGCACGCGGGCGCGGTGACGGTGTCGTGCCGCGCTGGCAGGGCGGCCAGTTGCCGCTGTCGATGGCGCTGGGCCGCGAACTGGAGTCGGTCCTGTCCGGCGCCGATGACAGTGCGGAATCACGATGGCTGGCTCCGCTGCTGGCCCTGCAGCAACGCATGTCGGCGCGGCCCGCGCCCGATCATCTGCTGGTGGAGGACGTACGCCGCCGCGACGGCCAGTTCCTGTTCGTCTATCCCTTTGCCGGCCGTCACGTGCACGAGGCACTGGCGGCCCTGTTGGCGCTGCGTTGCACGCGCCTGCAGCGCAACAGCATCGGCTATGCGGTGAACGACCATGGCCTGGTGCTGGCACCGGCGCAGGCCATCGATCTGGACACAGCGCAGTGGCGCACACTGTTCACCGGTGATCGGTTGCTGGACGATCTGCGTGCAGCCGTGAACCTGGGCGAGCTGGCACGCCGACAGTTCCGCGGCATCGCACGCGTGGCGGGCCTGCTGGTGCCCAGCCTGCCCGGCGGCATGCCGCGTTCGCTTCGCCAGCTGCAGGCCTCGGCGGGCCTGCTGTACGACGTGCTTCGCGAACACGATCCGGACCATCTACTGCTGGCGCTGGCCGAACACGAGGTGCTGCATGACAGCCTGGACCTGCGTGGCCTGCAGCAGGTGCTGGCACGCATCAGTACGCAGGCGCTGTCAGTGCAGCGCCCAGCGTCGCTGACGCCACTGGGCTTTCCCTTGTGGGCCGAGCGTCTGCGCGGGCAGTTCAGCAACGAAGACTGGCGCACACGCGTGCAGCGCGCGGCACAGCAACTGGAACGCCGCCATGGCCGATGAACTGCCCGTGCAGCTTGCCGGTGAAACCATGGTTCTGATCGGCGCGCGTGCGCTGTACTGGCCGGCGCGGCAGGCGCTGCTGATCGCCGACCTGCACCTCGGAAAGGCCGACGTGTTCCGTCGTGCCGGCATCGCCCTGCCCCGCGGCGGCACCGCCAACGACCTGCAACGCGTGCAGTCACTGCTGGACACGCGCGCCTGCCGCGAACTGTGGATTCTCGGCGACATCCTGCATGGGCCCGCGCATCGCGCGGCCTGGTACCAGCAATGGCTGGGCTGGCGCGAGCGCAATGCCGGGCTGGACGTTCACGTACTGCGTGGCAATCACGATCGGCAGCTGCCGCACGCGCAGCTGCAGGTACAGATCCACGATGAGATCGGGCTGGCGCCGTTCCTGCTTCGCCATGAGCCGGTGCCGGACGCGGCGATGCACGTGATCGCAGGGCATCTGCACCCGCAGGTCGCACTGCCCTCGTTGCGGCGGCGATTTCCTGCATTCTGGCTGCGCGAGCGGATGACGATCCTGCCCGCGTTCTCCGCATTCACCGCTGGCATCGTGCCAGTGCCCATCCGCGGCGAGCAGATGATCGCCTGCGTCGACGGCGGCCTGGTGCAACTGCCCGCGCGTTGAATCAGGCCGGGCGCAGGCCCAGCGCCGGCATCAGGCGGAAATCCGCCGTGTCATCGTCACGTCGTCGCGGCAGGGCCTGGATCGCCGCCAGCATCTCCTGCGCGCAGGCGCGGATGCGTGCGTGGTGTTCCGGTGATGCATGGCTGATCAGGCTGCCGACATGGAACTCGAACACGTCCTCCAGTACGTCGGGCTGGTCCTCGTGCAGCATCTGCAACAGGCCGCGCAGCTTGCAGATTTCCGATTCCAGCTCTTCGACCGCGAACAACATGGCGTCCTCCTCTTCAACATCCGGCGGCACGTCCGGGCCGCAGCAGGCCGCAACGGCGGCGCCACCCGGGCCACGCGCGATGTTGATCACGGAAAGGAAAACGGGCGACGCGGCTATCGCGTGCTCCCCTCTTGTCGCACAACCACAGTGAGGCAACCGTTAATTCACGTGACGGTCTGCTTCACACGCTTGCGCTTGCAGCGGCAGTGCGAGGCGCTCGGGCTGCGCTGCCCAGCGCCTCGATGAAGGCAGGTTCCAGCGCGAGCGAACCGAACCAGCCATGCTGCGTGCCGCTCAGCACGCGCAGCATGTGGCTGCGACCGCCAGGCAGGCGCCCCATCGGGCCGAGCAGCACATCACGCGCCTTCGCCCAGGCATCGCGGTCGGACTGGAACAACGGCGTCAGCCATCGGCTCCAACGCTGGTACACCGCCACGTGCGCGCGCCGCTGCGCCTGGTAGGCCTGCAGCGCGGCCGTGCCACTACCATGGATGCGCACCGCATCGCGCAGCGCCAGCGCATCGAGCAGCGCCATGTTCACGCCCTGCCCCAGCTGCGGACTCATCGCGTGTGCGGCATCACCGGCCAGCACCAAGCGCCCCTGATGCCAGCGCGACATCACCGCATCGCGATAGACCGCGCGCGCCAGTTGGCCGGCATCACGCAGGTGGGTGAAGCGCGCAGCGGCCTGCGGCCACAGCGTGTGCAGTTCCTCCAGCCAGGACGGCATGCCCTCGTTCTGCCAGCGCTCGAAATCGGTACACGGCAGGCTCCAGAAGAAGCTCAGGCGCGGCGTGTCGTCACCCGGACAGGTGCCCACCGGCAGCAGACCGATCATCTTGCGCGCGGCCACGTAGCGCTGGCGCAATTCCTGTACGTGTGGCCAGTCTTCGGCCGGCAGCAGGCACCACAGCGCGCCCCACGGATACACGCGATCCAGCCCGGCACCCGTGCCAATGGTGCCGCGCAGCGACGACGCTGCGCCATCCGCAGCCACCACCAGGTCGAACGGGCCATGCGTGCGGCCTTCGCCGTCGCGCAGGCGGCCCTGTTCGGAATCCACTCCGGTAATCGTGATGCCGGCATGCAATTGCCCTGCGCCGTCCCGCGCTTCATCCAGCAACGAGAACAACGCGCCGCGCTGCATGCCCAGCCCATGCAGGCGCGCGTCCAGGCCGTCGTAGCGCATGTCCATCACAGCGCGCTCGCACGGCGTATCGCCGTACAGGCGGTGCACCGGTGCAGCATGCGCGCGCACGGCGTCGAGCAGGCCCATCTGCCACAGCACCTGCAGGCCACTGGGCTGCAGCAGGAAGCCTGCGCCGACCGGCCCCGGCGTGGGCACGCGCTCGAAAATGTCCACCTCATGACCATCACGGGTGAGCAGGATGGACAAGGCCTGTCCAGCGGTGCCGTAGCCAATCACGGCGATGCGCAGTCGTTCCTTCATGCCTGCATTGTGCCCGAGGCCGGCAGATGACGACCGGAATGCGGACAGCTGCGCAAAAAAAACCCCGCCGGAGCGGGGTTTTCAACGCACTGTCGAGTGGATCACTCGGCCGGCGTGATGTTCGAAGCCTGGGCACCCTTCGGGCCCTGGGTCACGTCATAGGTGACACGCTGGCCTTCCTGCAGGCTGCGGAAGCCCTTGGAGTTGATGGCGGAGAAGTGCGCGAACACGTCGGCGCTGCCATCCTCCGGCGAGATGAAGCCAAATCCCTTGGCGTCGTTGAACCACTTGACGGTACCGTTCGGCATGGTGATGCGAGACCTTATGCAATGAATGGGTGGTGTACGCTGAACCCGCGCACAAGCTGAGTATGCAAAGCTTGCTCGGGGAAGACAATCACCCCCGTGCCAATTCGCCCACCAGTTCCGGAAGTCCGTTGCTGGCCGCCTGCACGTTGGCCAGCACTTCGGCCATCGTAATCTCCTCGCCATCTCCACAGCCGGCGGCCCAGTTGGCGATGATGGCCAGGCAGGCGTAATCCAGCCCCAACTCCCGTGCCAGTGCGGCTTCCGGCATGCCGGTCATGCCCACCAGGTCGCAGCCATCACGGCGCATGCGGGCGATTTCGGCGATGGTTTCCAAACGCGGGCCCTGCGTGGCGCCGTAGCAGCCGCCGTCATGGACCGTGACACCGGTCACTTTCGCGGCGGCCAGGATCTTGCTGCGCAGCATCGGCGTGTACGGATGGCCGAAATCGACGTGGACCACGTCGGTGCCTTCTTCTTCACAGATGGTGCTGATGCGACCCCAGGTGTAGTCGATGATCTGGTCCGGGCAGGCCAGCACGCGCGGACCAAAGTGTTCGGTGATGCCACCGACCGTGTTCAATGCCAGCACCCGCTGCGCGCCCAGCTGCTGCAGCGCCGCCAGGTTGGCGCGGTAGTTGATCTTGTGCGGCGGCAGCGAGTGGCCTTCACCATGCCGCGCCAGGAACGCCACGCGATGGCCGAGCAGCGTCCCCACGCGCACCGGGCCGGACGGACGGCCGAAGCGGGTGTCGACCTCGTGGGTCTGCACGTCGTCGAGCTTGGCCAGGTTGTAGACACCGGTACCGCCGATCACGGCCAGGGCGATCTGTTGCATTCGAAGCACTCCATGAAAAGACAAACGCCGGCACCCAAGGATGCCGGCGGCAGAAGAACACGCGCCGCGGGCGGCGGCGTCGTTATTCCTTCATCGCGTAGATGGCCGGCACGCAGCGCAGGGTTTCGTTGACGTCCATGCCGAAGCCGAACACGTAGCGGTCCGGCAGTTCGATGCCGGCGTAGTCGGCGACCACGTCCGGCAGCGCGCGGTCGTGCTTCTTCACTGTCATCGCAGCGATGCGCACGTCGGTCGCGCCCTGCTCCAGGCACCAGGTGCGCACGCCCTGCAGGGTGTAGCCCTCGTCGAGGATGTCGTCGATCAGCAGCACGCGGCGGCCGAACAGCGAGGTGGCCGGCTTGTGCTTCCAGACCAGGTCGCCGCCGGTGGTTTCACCGCGGTAGCGGGTGGCGTGCAGGTAATCGAACTGCACGTCCTGGCCACGCGCGCCCAGTTCCAGCGCCAGCTGGCCGGCGAACGGCAGCGCGCCGTGCATGATCGACAGGAACAGCGGCACCTCGCCCTTGTAATCGCGCGCAATGGCGTCGGCGATACCAGCGATGGCCTTGTCGATGGTGGGGCGGTCGACCAGCAGGTCAGCCTGGGCCAGGGCCTGGGAAATGGTGAGGTTGGGCATCAGACGGTTCTTCCAAGGGTTTCAAGCAGACGGGATTGGGTGTCGCCATGGCGGGCATCGGCCAGCAGGCCGTCCCAGCCGAGCGCGCCGCGGCCAAGCAGCCCCAGCAGCGCAGCAGTATTGAGGGTGCGTCCCTGCACGGCGTGCAGGGCTTCATCGACCAGTTCCGGGTGGCAGACCAGCACCACATCGCAACCGGCGTCCAGGTGTGCATGCACGCGCGCCGGCACGCCGCCGGCGCTGTGCGAGGCGGCCATGCCGATGTCGTCGGAGAACACCACGCCACGGAAGCCGAGCTCGCCGCGCAGGATGTCCTGGATCCAGCGCGGCGAATAGCCGGCCGGTTCCGGTGCCACCTGCGGATAGATCACGTGCGCCATCATCACCGCGTCGGCACCGGCGGCGATGCCGGCCTGGAACGGCACCCGGTCCTGCGCACGCAGCTCGTCCAGCGCGCGCGGGTCGATCGCGGTGTCCACGTGGGTGTCTTCCAGCACCGTGCCGTGGCCAGGGAAATGCTTGAGCGTGGCCGCCATGCCAACGGCGTGCATGCCACGCACGTAGGCGGCGGTGAACGCGGCCACCACCTGCGGGTCTTCACTGAAGGCGCGGTTGCCGATGGCGCGGTTGCCACGGCCGAGGTCGACCACCGGCGCGAAGCTCAGGTCCACACCGCTGGCGCGGACCTCGCTGGCCATCAGCCAGGCGTGCTGCTCGGCCAGCGCCAGCGCCCGCTGCGGATCGGTCGCGTACAGCGCGCCGATCTCCTGCAGCGGCGGCAGATCGCTGTAGCCTTCACGGAAACGCTGCACGCGGCCGCCTTCCTGGTCCACGCAGATCAGCTGTGGGCGCGGGGCGGCGGCGCGGATCGCCGCGCTCAGATCGGTCACCTGCTGGCGCGAGGCGAAGTTGCGCTTGAACAGCACCACCCCGGCCACGGCATCGTGCTGCAGCCAGTCACGTTCCTGGGCGGTCAGTTCGGTGCCGGCAACGCCGATCAGCAGCATGGTCGATCTCCACAACGCGCGCCCGCATGGCGCAGTGCCGCATTGTCGCAGAACCGGCCGACAGGCGCAGTGGTCGCGAAAAGGGGACGGAGGGGATTAAGTCGTTTCCAGCTCGTGAGGGCCGATTGCGGCTTAATCCCCTCCGTCCCCTTTTTCGGGGCTGATCAGACCTTGCAGCCGTCCGGGCCGCAGGCCTCGTCGCCCTCCGCCGGGGACACGGATGCGCCCTGCTCGGCCGCGATCTGGCGCAGCGCGTTGGCGAACGCCTCGGGCGGCTGTGCGCCTGAAATGGCCCAACGGCCGTCGATGACGAAGGTCGGCACCGAGGAAATGCCCAGTGCATGGGCTTCCTGCAGCTTTGCCTCGACCTCCGCCAGGCCGCGGTCGGAGGCCAGCATCTGGGTGATCTCGCCCGCGTCGAGGCCACCGGCTACGCCAGCCTTGACCAGTACCGAGCTGTCGGCCAGGTTCTGGCCCAGCTCGAAATGGGCGCGGAACAACGCCTCGCCCACCGCGTCCTGCACCCCATGCTGGCCGGCCAGCCACAGCACCCGGTGGGCCGGCAGCGTGGTCACCCGCACCTGGCCCTGGCTGAAGTCCATCGGCAGGCCTTCGGCACGCGCGGTGGTCTGGGTCTGGTTGAGGATCTGCTCGGTGCGCTCGACACCGCCGAACTTGCGCACATAGGCCTCGCGCAGCGGCACCGGCTTCGCATCCGCGTCCGGGTCCAGCTGGAACGGCTGCCAATGGATGTCGAGTTCAGGCGCATCGGCGCCCAGCAACTGCACGCCCTGCTGGAAACGATGCTTGCCGATCCAGCACCAGGGGCAGACCACGTCGGAGTAGATGTCGATTCTCATCCCCACCACATGGGGGCCACGGCCTTCGAAAAAAGGGGACGGAGGGGATTAAGTCGCTTTCCGCACAGGCGGGGTAAAGACGACTTAATCCCCTCCGTCCCCTTTTTGGGGGTTCACCACTGTGAATAGGGGTGACTGGCGAGGGCGACGTTGTAGTAGCGGGCGTCGTCGGTCACTTCGGCACCCACCCAGTCCGGCAGGTCGATGACCTGGTCGGCGCTGTCCAGCTCGACCTCGGCCACGACCAGGCCGGCGTTGTCGCCGAGGAACTCGTCCACTTCCCAGGTCAGCCCGGCGTGGTCCACCAGATGGCGACGCTTGTCGATCAGCCCGCCTACGCACAGTGCAAGCAGCGCGCGCGCGTCTTCCACCGGGATCGGGTAGTCGAACTCCTGCCGGGTATGCCCGATGGTGCGCGACTTCAGGTTCAGCGCGGCGTGGTCGCCCTCGATACGCACGCGCACCGAAGCGTTCTGGGTGCCGCGGTCGAGCGCGCCCATGTCGTTGATGTAGCCCTGCGCCATCGGGATCACCCGGTGCGCGGCGGTGCGCCAGCCATCGCTGCTGACGAGGAATTTGCGTTCGATTTCGATGCCCATCGCGCCATTATGCGCGATGGGCATGACAGCCCGTCAGCGCTTCTCGAACACCGCAATGCTTTCCACGTGTGCGGTGTGCGGGAACATGTCCATGGCACCGGCGCTGACCAGGGTGAAGCCCTGTTCGTTGACCAGATAGCCGGCATCGCGCGCCAGCGAGCCCGGGTGGCAGCTGACGTAGACGATGCGCTTGAACTGCTTCAGCGGCAGCTGCTGCAGCACTTCGATCGCACCCGAGCGCGGCGGGTCGAGCAGCAGCTTGTCGAAGCCTTGGCGCATCCACGCGGTGCTGCGCTGGTCCTGGGTCAGGTCGGCACTGAAGAACTGCGCGTTGGCCAGGCCGTTGCGCTCGGCATTCTCGCGGGCACGCGCGACCAGGCCGGCATCGCCTTCCACGCCGACCACTTCGCGCACGCGACGGGCCAGTGGCAGGGTGAAGTTGCCCAGGCCGCAGAACAGGTCCAGCACGCGCTCGTCCTCACCCGGTTCCAGCAGGTCCAGGGCGTGGGCGATCATCTTCTCGTTGAGCTTGGCATTGACCTGGATGAAGTCCAGCGGGCGGAATGCCAGCTCGACATCCCACGGTGCCAGCCGGAACGACAGCGGCACGCCCTGCCCGTCCAGCGGCTGCACGGTGTCCACGCCGCCGGACTGCAGGTAGATCACGAAGCCATGCTGCTGGCCGAAGGCGGCCCAGGCGGCGCGGTCGGCATCGCTGAGCGGCTGCAGGTGCCGCACGGTCAGCACCACGGCCTGGTCGCCAGCGATGAATTCGATCTGCGGGATGTCACGCTTGCCATCGAGCGATTCGATGAAGGTGGACAGGGCCTCGACCTTGGTGCCGATCTCCGGAATCACGGTCAGGCACTGGCTGAGGTCGGCCACGAACCGCGGGTCCTGTTCACGGAAACCCACCAGGGTCTTGTCCTTCTTCTCGACCCGGCGCACCGAGAAGCGGCCCTTGCGGCGGTAGCCCCAGCTCTCGCCGACCAGCGGCGCCAGCACGCTGCCCGGCTTCACATGGCCGATGCGCTCCAGGTTGTCCATCAGCACGCGCTGCTTGGCGACGATCTGCTGGTCTTCGTCCAGATGCTGCAGCACGCAGCCGGCGCAGGTGCCGAAGTGCGGGCATTTGGGGGTGACACGCTGCGGCGAGGCCTGCAGCACCTGTACCGTGCGCGCCTCGTCGAAATGGCGGCTGCGGGCGGTCTGTTCCGCCATCACCACCTCGCCCGGCAAGGCGCCGCTGATGAAGGTGACCTTGCCGCCCTCGCCTTCACGGCGGGCGACGCCGCGACCATCATGGCTGAGGTCGAGGATTTCGGTCTGGAACGGGGTACGGTCGATGCGGGAGCGGGATCGGGCCACGTGGCGACAGGCTGCGGGCAAAAATGGGGGCGTATTGTCGCAGATCCTGACCGGCAGGGCCCGGCCCCGCTTGCGCCCGTCGCCGTCGTGCTTGATGATTGGCCCAGCTGACATGGAGGCAGCCCTGATGCAGATGACCCCGCGGACCAGCCGGCCCCGCTTCCTGCTTGTCGAGGACGACATCATCAGCCGCGGTTTTTTCAAGGCGGCGTTGGAAACGTTACCAGCGGATGTGGACACCGCAGACTCACTGGCCAGCGCCCTTGCCAGCGCCGAGCCCGGCGCGCATGACCTGTGGCTGATCGACGTCAATCTGCCCGACGGCAACGGTGCGCAGCTGCTGCGCGAACTGCGCCGTTCACACCCCGATACGCCGGCGCTGGCGCATACCGCCGACGGCGACACCTCCATTCACGCCCGGCTGCGCGAGGCCGGTTTCAGCGACACCCTGGTCAAACCGCTGGGCCGCGACCAGCTGCTGAAGGCGGTGCGTCGGGCCCTGGTGAACAGCCCGGCGGGAATCTTCGTGGCCCAGGCCCCGGCAGCGGTCGAGCTGCAGGTGCAGGACTGGGACGAGACCGCGGCACTGGCCGCACTCAATGGCCAGCGCAACCACCTGATCGCGCTGCGAGAACTGTTCCTGGCGGAGTTGCCCGGCGTGCGCGACGCGGTCGAGCAGGCGGTGCACCAGCATGACGAGCGGCAACTGCGCAGCCAGTTGCACCGGTTGCAGGCGAGTTGCGGCTTCGTGGGTGCGGCACGGCTGGGCCGGGCGGTGCGCCAGCTGCATCACGCGCCGGAGTCTGGGCAGGCCCAGGACGGGTTCCGTGCGGCGGTGGCTGCCCTGCTGCACTGAGGGGTGTTCGGCAGGCTGCGCCCTGCACCTGCCGAAGCTAACGTCAAATTCAACATCAAGAGCGGGCATCCCGTGAGATGGCGGGGCGGTGTCGGAGTGCGGGGACGCCGTGCCCCCCCTCCGGGGTCCGGCCCAGCCGCTGGCGGCTGTGCGTTCGGGCGCTTGCGAAGCGGTGCTTCGCAAGCAAAGCGCCCTCACCCTTGGGGGCTTGGCAGCCGCATCCATGCGGCTGACACCCCGCACTCCGACACCGCCCCACCTCTGACAGATTCCGGCGGCTGTGGGTGGGTGTCGACCTTGGTCGACACACGGTAGACCCACGCCATGCGTGGATGCTTTTCGATTCCAATTCGAAATATTCGATTCCGATGGAAATTCATCCACGCATGGCGTGGATCTACTGCAGATTGCGGAAATCTGTCGAAGGCGGGGTGGGTCCGGTTGCGGGAGTGTCCGCGGCATGGATGCCGCGGCCAAGCCCCCATGGATGGGTTTACGGCGTCTCCCGCAACCGGACCCACCCTGCCTACCCACGGATAGCCAGCTTTTGCAGTTGACGTTGACGTTGATTCGGCGGGTGCAGGGCTGCAAGCCCTGCCGAACACCCCTCAACGCCTGGGGGCGAGCTGCTCGAGCAGTTCCCAGGACTTCAGCCCACGTGGCCCCAGGTGATGGGCCAGCACCCGCCGCATCGGCAGGCGCAGGCTGGCCAGGTCGGCCGCATCGGGCTCTTCATCCGACGCCAGCGCCAGCAGCGCCGAGCCCGTGGCTGCCGCCTGGCGCTCGCCGCCACGCTCACTCAGCAGTCGTTGCGGCCCTTCCTGCGGGTCCAACGCATAGCGTGCAGCCGGGTCGACCGGCTGGCCGTCGCTGGCGCTGTCCAGTTCGAAACCCAGGCCCAGCGCGGACAGCAGTTCGCGTTCGAAACGACGCAGGGTCCAGGCCAGGCCGGCACCGACCGCCAGCCGCGCGCGCGCCTCACCGTAGGCGAGGTACAGCTCCGGCAACGGGTCCTGGCGAGGGGCCAGGCGCAGGGTCAGTTCACTCAGGTAGAAGCCGGCCAGCATCGCCTGGCCGACCAATCGCGGCGCGGCATCCAGCGCCTCGGCAGCGCGCAGTTGCGCCAGCTCGCCGCGCTGCTGGGCACTGAAACGGATCCACTGCAACGGCTGCAGGGCGGCGCGCAGCACCTGCCCCTTCGCCGTTGAAACACCGCGCGCGAGCAGGCCGATGCGGCCATGCTGCGCGCTCAATACCTCGACCAGCAGGCTGGTCTCGCGATAGGCCCGTGCATGCAGCACGAAGCCGGTGTCGTCCTCGATCATCATCGAAGCGACCGGTTCGGCTTACTCGTAGCCGAAGGCCTTCAGCGCGGCCTCGTCATCGGACCAGCCTTCACGCACGCGCACCCAGGTTTCCAGGAACACCTTGGCCCCGAACAGGCGCTCCATCTGTAGGCGGGACTTGGCACCGATCTCCTTCAGGCGCGCACCGCCCTTGCCGATCACGATGGCCTTCTGGCCTTCGCGCTCGACCCAGATCACCGCACCGATGCGCAGCAGGTTGCCGTCTTCGGTGAAGCGCTCGATCTCCACCGTGGTGGCGTACGGCAGTTCTTCGCCGAGCTGGCGCATCAGCTGCTCGCGCACCAGTTCGCCAGCCAGGAAACGCTGGCTGCGATCGGTGATCTCGTCCTCGCCGAACATCGGCGGGGCTTCCGGCAGCAGCTTCAGCACGTCGCGCACCAGCGCTTCCAGGCCATTGCGCTTCTGCGCGGAGATCGGGTGCACGGCGGCGAAATCGCGGCCTTCGGTCACCTGCTGCAGGAACGGCAGCAGCGCGCCCTTTTCCTTCAGGCGATCGATCTTGTTGACCACCAGCACCACCGGGATGCCGGCATCACGCAGCACGTTGAATGCCAGGCTGTCTTCTTCGTCCCAGCGGCCGGCTTCGATCACCAGCAGGCCGGCGTCGACGCCTTCCAGCGAGCCACGCGCGGCGCGGTTCATCACCCGGTTCATCGCCCGCTTCTGCACCTTGTGCAGGCCGGGGGTGTCGACCAGCACCAGCTGGCCTTCCGGATACGTGGCGATGCCCAGCAGGCGATGGCGCGTGGTCTGCGGGCGGTTGGAGACGATGCTGACCTTGGCGCCGACCAGGGCATTGGTCAGGGTCGACTTGCCCACGTTCGGGCGGCCGATGACGGCCACGCTGCCGCAATGATGGGGAGTTTGTTCGCTCACTTGGAATCCAGTTGTTCTAGGACGGCCGCAGCCGCCTGTTGTTCGGCAAGCCGCCGCGAGGCGCCTTCGCCCTCGGTGCTGACGGCCGGGTCAGCTACGTTGCAGCGTACCCGGAAGTGTTTGGCGTGGTCGTCACCGGATTCTGACACCAGTTCGTACTGCGGCAACGCCTTCTGTCGGGCCTGCAGCCATTCCTGCAGGCGGGTCTTGGGGTCCTTCTCGGGCCGGCCGGAGGCCGGCAGTGCCTCGATCGACGCGCTGAACCAGGGCAGTACCACCGCCCGGCAGGCCTCGAAGCCGGCATCCAGGTAGATCGCGGCCACCACGGCTTCCACCGCGTCGGCCAGAATCGAGTCGCGGCGATGACCGCCGGACTTCATTTCGCCAGGGCCCAGCGTCAGGCGCTCGCCCAGCTCCAGGCTGCGCCCGATCACCGCCAGCGCGCCTTCACGCACCAGCTCAGCGCGGGCACGGGTCATCGCGCCTTCGTCGGCCTTGGGCCAGCGCCGGTACAACGCCTCGGCCGCCATCATGTTGACGATGCTGTCGCCGAGGAACTCCAGGCGCTCGTTGTGCGGCGCACCCGCACTGCGATGGGTCAGCGCCTGCTTGAGCAGGGCCGCATCGCGGAAGGGATGACCGATCAGGTCGCCACGTTGGATGAATTTACTGGGCACCGCTTCGTGTCAGGTCCTGGGAAGAATCAAAATTGCCAACCACATCGAGGTTGCCGATCAGCGGACGACGTACTTCGTAGTTGACCTTGAGGGTCCAGCCATTGTCGCGACGATCGAACTTCACATTGGCCGGCTTCACGTTGTCCGAGTAGTTGATGTACAGGCGCTTGAAGAACAGGTCCTGGATGCGGGCCGGTTCCATGTTGCCCACGCCCGGCTCGTTGGCCAGGCTCTTCATCGCCGAGCGCACCGCGTAGTACTCCTGGTACATCGGGAACAGCTTCATGCCGATGTAGAGGAAGAAGCCAACCACGATCAGGACCGTCAGGAACGAGGTCAAGGTCATGCCGCGCTGCGTGTTCATCGTCTTCATTGCGTTCTCCCCAGATACGCGTTGGATGTGAAAATACTCAGGTGATGCCCGATCAGTTGATGCTCGAGCCGATCCGCGACGGCTCGAAGCCATCCTTGCAGAACCAGCCCTGGCAGTTCAGCCAGATCAGGAAGGCCTTGCCGCGCAGGTTTTCCTCCGGCAGCAGGCCCCAGAATCGGCCATCGTCGCTGTTGTCACGGTTGTCGCCCATCACCAGGTACTTGCCGGCCGGCACGGTCCACTGGCCCTGGCCGCGCGGATAGTCGGTCTCCAGCACGGTGTGGGTGCGGCCCGGCAGGTGCTCGACCAGCAGGTTGGCGCCCTCGCCCTGGCCCTTGTGGCCGGCATAGATGCCCTTGTTGTCGTACTTCAGCGGCTCGCCATTGAGGATCACGCCGTCACCTTCGAAGACGATGGTGTCACCCGGCACGCCGATCACGCGCTTGATGAAGTTCTCGCCCTTGGCCGGGTCGTTGTCGCTGTGGCCGGGGAAGTGGAACACCACCACGTCGCCGCGCGACGGCTCGCCGAACGGCACGATCTTGGTGTTGCTGATCGGCAGGCGCAGGCCGTAGGAGAACTTGTTGACCAGGATGAAGTCGCCGATCAGCAGGTTCGGCATCATCGAGCTGGACGGGATCTTGTACGGCTCGGCGATGAAGCTGCGCACGATCAGCACGATCGCCAGCACCGGGAAGAACGCACGCGAGTAGTCCACCAGCACCGGCTCGGAATCGAGCAGGCCCGCACGCTGGGCGCGGCGCTTGGCGAGGTACAGCTTGTCCGCGAGCAGGATCAGGCCCGAGGCCAGGGTCAGCACGACCAGGAGGATCTCAAACAGTTTCATTCAGGGTCCTTTGCAACGTCACCAGACGACCGGCCCGCAGGGGCCGGTGCGGGCTTACTTGTTGTCCATCTGCAGCACGGCCAGGAACGCTTCCTGCGGGATTTCCACGCGGCCGACCTGCTTCATGCGCTTCTTGCCTTCCTTCTGCTTTTCCAGAAGCTTCTTCTTGCGCGAAACGTCGCCACCATAGCACTTGGCCAGCACGTTCTTGCGCATGGCCTTGACCGTGGTACGGGCGATGATCTGCGAGCCGACCGCGGCCTGGATGGCCACGTCGAACATCTGGCGCGGGATCAGGTCCTTCATCTTCTCGCACAGCTCGCGGCCACGGCGATCGGCATGGCTGCGGTGCACGATCAGCGACAACGCATCGACCTTGTCGCCGTTGATCAGCACGTCCACACGCACGAACGGACCGGCGTCGAAACGCACGAAGTGGTAGTCCAGCGAGGCATAGCCACGGCTGACCGACTTCAACTTGTCGAAGAAGTCCAGCACCACTTCGGCCATCGGCAGCTCGTAGCTGATCTGCACCTGGCTGCCCAGGTAGTTGATGCCGATCTGGCTGCCGCGCTTTTCCTCGCACAGCTTGATGATGTTGCCGATGTACTCTTCGGGGGTGAGCACGTTGGCACGGATGATCGGCTCGCGGATCTCCTCGACCTGGTTCACCGGCGGCAGCTTGGCCGGGTTGTCCATGTTGATGATCGAGCCATCGGTCTTCAGCACCTCATACACCACCGTCGGCGCGGTGCTGATCAGGTCCAGGTTGTATTCACGCTCCAGGCGCTCCTGCACGATCTCCATGTGCAGCATGCCGAGGAAGCCGCAGCGGAAGCCGAAGCCCATCGCCTCGGAGCTTTCCGGCTCGAAACGCAGCGCGGCATCGTTCAGGCGCAGCTTGTCCAGCGCTTCGCGCAGGTCCGGGTAATCCTCGGCATCGACCGGGAACAGGCCGGCGAACACGCGTGGCTGCATTTCCTGGAAGCCCGGCAGCGGCTTCGGTGCCGGGTCGCCGGCCAGGGTCAGGGTGTCGCCGACCGGCGCGCCGTGCACGTCCTTGATGCTGGCGGTGACCCAGCCCACTTCACCGGCACGCAGCGCCGGCAGCACCTTGCGCTTCGGCGTGAACACGCCGACGTTGTCGACCTGGTGGTTGCGGCCGGTGGACATCACCTGCAGCTTGTCGCCGGGCTTGATCTCGCCCTGCATCACGCGCACCAGCGAGACCACGCCCAGGTAGTTGTCGAACCACGAGTCGATGATCAGCGCCTGCAGCTTCTCGGTGTCGCGCGGCGTAGGCGGCGGAATGCGGTGCACGATCGCTTCCAGCACGTCCTGCACGTTCAGGCCGGTCTTGGCGCTGACCGGCACGGCGTCGGAGGCGTCGATGCCGATCACGGCCTCGATTTCGGCCTTGGCGCGTTCGATGTCGGCGGTGGGCAGGTCGATCTTGTTGATCACCGGCACCACTTCCAGGCCCTGCTCCACCGCGGTGTAGCAGTTGGCCACCGACTGCGCTTCCACGCCCTGGGCGGCATCGACGACCAGCAGCGCGCCCTCGCAGGCCGCCAGCGAGCGGCTGACTTCATAGGAGAAGTCGACGTGGCCCGGGGTATCGATGAAGTTCAGGTGGTAGGTCTGCCCGTCCTTGGCCAGGTACGGCAGCGACACCGACTGCGCCTTGATCGTGATGCCACGCTCGCGCTCGATCGGGTTGGAGTCGAGCACCTGCGCTTCCATCTCACGGGCCTGCAGGCCACCGCAGAGCTGGATGATGCGGTCGGCCAGCGTGGACTTGCCGTGGTCGACATGGGCAATGATGGAGAAGTTGCGGATGTTCCGCATCGAATCAGAAGACATAGGTGGCGGCGGCGCGCGGCGTCGTCAGGGTAACGGTCGATTATCGCATGCCCGGCGCCTCGCCGCGAAAACCGCCTCGTCGGGCCGGCCCGGAACGGCCGAAGCCCCGCCGGGGCGGGGCTTCGGGGTAGATGGCCGCCGCCGCAGCAGCGGCCCTGGCAGGCCTTACTGGCCGGCCTTCACCGCCACGAACGCGCTGTTGCCGTTGCCGGTACGCACCAGCAGCATCACCACATCGTCCTTCTTGTAGCTGGACAGCGCGCGGTTGAGGCCCTCCACGCTGCCAACCGGGGTGCGCCCGACCTGCAGGATCACCATGCCCGGAGACAGGCCAGCATCACGCGCCGCCTGGCCCTTGACCCCGGTGATGCGCACGCCCTCGTTGCCGTCCAGGCCGAACTGCTTGCGCTGCGGCGCGGTCAGGTCGCTGACGTCCAGGCCCAGCAGGGCATTGGCCCCGGCCTGCGGCGCCGCATCGGGCTTGGCCGTGGCGGCCGCGCGGGCATTGCCCTGGCCATCTTCACTGAGTGCGGTGAGCGTTGCGCTGAGGTCGCGCGGCTTGCCGTCGCGGATCACGCCGAGGGTGACCCGGCTGCCCGGCGCCATCGCACCGATCAGCGGCGGCAGGTCCGACCAGCTGTTGACCGGACTGCCGTTGACCGAGCGCACCACGTCGCCGATCTGCACGCCGGCCTTCTCGGCGGCACTGCCGGGCACGATCTGGTTGACCAGCGCACCGCGGCTGTCCGGCAGGCCCAGGCCCTGCGCCTTCAGCGAATCGATCGGTTCGACCACCGCACCCAGCTGGCCGCGGGTGACCTTGCCACTCTTCTTGATCTGTTCGACCGCGCTCATCGCCAGGTCGATCGGGATCGCGAAGCTGATGCCCATGTAGCCACCGGAGGCGGAGAAGATCTGCGAGTTGATGCCGACCACTTCACCGCGGGTGTTCAGCAGCGGGCCGCCGGAGTTGCCCTGGTTGATCGCCACATCGGTCTGGATGAACGGCACGTAGCGCTGGTCGGCGCCACCGGTACTGCGGCCCAGCGCACTGACGATGCCCGCGGTGACCGAGTGATCGAGACCGAACGGCGAGCCGATCGCGACAACCCACTGGCCCGGCTTCAGGGTGTTGGAATCCCCCACGCGCACGGTCGGCAGGTTCTTGCCGTCGATCTTCAGCAGGGCCACGTCGTACTGCTGGTCGCTGCCCACCACCTTGGCGTTGAACTCGCGACTGTCACCCAGCTTCACCTTCACCTCGCTGGCATCGGCCACCACGTGGTAGTTGGTCAGCACATAACCGTCAGGCGAGATGATGAAACCCGAGCCCATGCCGCGGCCCTTGATGCTGGGACCGCCATCCTGGCCACCCGGCCCCTGCCCCGGCATCGGGAAGTCCGGGCCGAAGAAGCGGCGGAAGAACTCGGGCATGTCATCGTCGCCGCCCATCGGGCCCCGCGAGGCCTGGCGGTTGTTGCGCACGATGGTGGTGTCGACGTTGACCACGCCCGGCCCGACCTGTTCGACCAGGTGGGTGAAGTCAGGCAGGCCGGTGACCAGCGGCTGCGCGGGCGCCCGCGGCGCCGCGGCCGGCGCGGGCTGGGTCTGCGCCACAGGCGCCGGCGCCTGTGCGCAGGCCATCAAGGGAAGGGTCAGGGCCAACAGGCCGATGGCCTGCGTGCGGAGTCGGGGAGTCATCGGACGGCAACCTCCGGATCGGGTGGAAAGAGGAATACGGGCCCCGCCGACGGCGGGGCGTGAAAGCGCGCGGCTCAGTCGCGCGGGCGCGGCGGCACCGGCAGGTCATCCTGCAGGCGCGGCTCGAACGGGTAGAACGCAGCACCACCGGCGTGGGCCGGGAAGCTGGCATTGAGCGCGCCACCCGCCGCGGGGGCCAGGCTGGAGCGGGGCCACGGTCGCGCCTGCAGTGCTCCCACCTCGCCGAACGGCAGGTTGCGGCTGGCGTTGGCGGGCACCGTCGGGGTCAACGGCGCCTGCGCGGAGGCCACTGCACGCAGCGGGCTGTCATCACGCTGGGCGACGCGCGCGGCCTGCTGACTACGGGTCGCACTGGCGCGACGGGTGTCCTGGCGGCGGCTGGCGGCAGCCATTGCCACCGCCGGCGCAGCCGCCACGGCCATCGCAGCGGTATCCACCGACGCCTCGGTGACCGGCGACTGGCCGCTCGGCGCAGGCGCCAGTTCAGCCTGGCTGGCAATCACCTGCGGTGCCAGCGGCTCGCCGGGGGTGGCCTCCTGCAGCTTCTCGCCGCCCATGAACAGGGCCACGGCAGCGACAGAGGCGGCCAGTGCGGCACCACCGCCCCAGGCCCGCCAACCGCTGCGACGCGCCTGGCGGCGCGGCTCGGCCTGCGGTGCCGGTTCGGCGGCGATGGCAGCGGACACGGTGGCACTGAAGCCGGCCGGGGCCAGCGCCGGGGCCTGCCCGCGCATCACGTCGCCCAGCAGCTGCCAGCGCTCCTGGCAACCCGCCAGCTCCGGATCGTGCTCCATGCGGCGCAACAGGAAGCGCGCTTCATCGGCGCCCAGCTCGCCGTCGACCAGGGCCGACAGCTGTTCGCGGTGGCGCTGGTCCAGGCGCTGCCCGGCAGGGGATTGATGGTTCTGCGATTCGTTGAACGGATTACTGGTCAGATTGCTGGTCATACGCGGCTCTTCTCACGGGTGGCGCTGCCGATGTCCAACAGCGGCCGGAGTTCGGTGTCGATCGCCTCGCGCGCCCGGAAGATCCGTGAACGCACGGTGCCGATCGGGCACCCCATCTTCTGCGCGATATCCTCGTAACTCAGGCCTTCCACCTCGCGCAGGGTGATCGCCAACCGGAGTTCCTCCGGCAGCGCGTTGACGGCCTTCATCACCGTCTGTTCCAGCTCCTGGCGCATCAACTCGCGTTCGGGCGTGTCGGTATCGCGCAGGCGCGTACCGCTGTCGAACTGTTCGGCGTCACCGATGTCGATGTCGTCGGTCGGCGGCCGTCGATTGTGTGAAGCCAGGTAGTTTTTGGCGGTATTCACGGCGATTCGATGCAACCAGGTTGAGAACTGGGCATCACCACGGAAACTTCCGATCGCGCGGTACGCACGGATGAAAGTGTCCTGGGCGACGTCCTGACATTCGCTCCAGTCGGCGATGTAGCGACCGACGAGGGCCACGACCCGATGCTGGTACTTGCGCACCAGGACATCGAACGCCGCGCTCTCACCGCGCTGCACACGCCGGACCAGTTCCAGATCCAGCTCCTGTGGTGTATCAACCTCGGCCATGAGGGGCCGCACTCCTGTCAGCCCAACCGACGTCGGGCAATGAGACTGCCAATCCCGGGAAAAGTTCAGTCGCCGATCACCCGGCGCCGCACCAGCTTTTAACCACCGTTCCGTTAGCGTCCCGGTCCACGGCCATGGATCCGGGGTCGCCACTCCCCTGCTATTGGGATTTGACGCGGGGGAAACAACCTCTGGATCATAGCCGCTTCTCCATACACAACCGGATGGAACGTCCATGCTCTCAGGCTTCGATGGTCTCCGCTTCAGCCACTGGCACCCCGAGATCCGCGACGACGGCGTGGTGGTTCTCTCCCTGGATCGCCAGGACAGCAGCGTCAACGCGATGTCGCAGGACGTGCTGCTGGAACTGGGTGACCTGCTTGAGCGCATCGCGCTGGACCCGCCGAAGGGCGTGGTGGTCCAGTCGCTGAAGAAGGCCGGCTTCATTGCCGGCGCGGATCTGAAGGAATTCCAGGAATTCGACCGCCGCGGCACCGTCAACGATGCGATCCGCCGTGGCCAGGCCACCTACCAGAAACTGGCCGAGCTGCCCTGCCCGACCGTGGCGGCCATCCACGGCCATTGCCTCGGCGGCGGCACCGAGCTGGCCCTGGCCTGCCGCTACCGCGTGGCCTCCAATGACAGCAGCACCCGCATCGGCCTGCCCGAGACCCAGCTGGGCATCTTCCCGGGCTGGGGCGGCAGCGCCCGCCTGCCGCAGCTGGTCGGCGCCCCGGCGGCAATGGACATGATGCTGACCGGCCGCACCCTGTCGGCCTCGGCCGCGCGTGGGATCGGCCTGGTCGACAAGGTGGTGGCGCCGGCGGTGGTGCTCGACACCGCGGTGGCGCTGGCCCTGTCCGGTACCACCCGCCCGTTCAGGCAGCGCGCGACGGCGTGGGCCACCAACACCTGGCTGGCACGCACGCTGCTGGCGCCGCAGATGGTCAAGCAGGTCGCACGCAAGGCCAAGAAGGACCAGTACCCGGCGCCGTACGCGCTGATCAGCACCTGGCAGCGCAGCGGCGGCAAGCCGATCCAGGCGCGCCTGGATGCCGAACGCCGCGCCGTGGTGAAGCTGGCGAGCACGCCGACCGCGCGCAACCTGATCCGCATCTTCTTCCTGACCGAACGCCTGAAGGGCCTGGGCGGCGGCGATTCCGGCATCCGCCACGTGCACGTGGTCGGCGCCGGCGTGATGGGCGGCGACATCGCTGCGTGGGCCGCCTACAAGGGCTTCGAAGTGACCCTGCAGGACCGCGAGCAGCGCTTCATCGACCCGGCCATGGAGCGGGCACAGGCGCTGTTCGCCAAGAAGGTGCGCGACGACAGCAAGCGCCCGGCGGTGGCCGCGCGCCTGCGTGCCGACCTGGAAGGCAACGGCGTGGCCGAGGCCGATCTGGTGATCGAGGCCATCATCGAGAACCCGGAGGCCAAGCGTGCGCTGTACCAGACGCTTGAGCCGAAGATGAAGCACGACGCGTTGCTGACCACCAACACCTCCTCGATTCCGCTGGTGGAACTGCGCGACCACATCCAGCGCCCGGCGCAGTTCGCCGGCCTGCACTACTTCAACCCGGTGGCGCAGATGCCGCTGGTGGAAATCATCCATCACGACGGCATGGCGCCGGAGACCGAGCGCCGCCTGGCCGCGTTCTGCAAGGCACTGGGCAAATTCCCGGTGCCGGTGGCCGGCAGCCCGGGCTTCCTGGTCAACCGCGTGCTGTTCCCGTACATGCTGGAAGCGGCCACCGCATATGCCGAAGGCATTCCGGGCCCGGTGATCGACAAGGCCGCGGTGAAGTTCGGCATGCCGATGGGCCCGATTGAGCTGATCGACACCGTGGGCCTGGACGTGGCTGCCGGTGTCGGCCGCGAGCTGGCGCCGTTCCTCGGCCTGCAGATTCCGGCTGCGCTGCAGACGGTGGAACCGGACAAGCGCGGCAAGAAGGATGGCCAGGGCATCTACACCTGGGAGAACGGCAAGCCGAAGAAGCCGGACGTGGCCAGCGATTACCAGGCACCGGCCGACCTGGAGGACCGCCTGATCCTGCCGCTGTTGAACGAGGCGGTGGCCTGCCTGCACGAAGGCGTGGTGGCCGATGCGGACCTGCTGGATGCGGGCGTGATCTTCGGCACCGGGTTCGCGCCGTTCCGCGGTGGTCCGATCCAGCACATCCGTGCGGTGGGTGCCGATGCGATCGTCGAACGTCTGAAGGCGTTGCAGCAGCGCCATGGCGATCGTTTCGCCCCGCGTCCGGGCTGGGACAACCCCGCCCTGCGCGAACCGGTGGTGTGAGTTGATCGGCCGGGCCTGCGGCCCGGCACCCGCAGAGGCAACGTCAAGTTCCACAGCAGAAGCCAGAGCCAAAGCGGCTCTGGCTTTTCTGTTTGTTGGGCGGGGCGGTGTGGGCAGGCAGGACACGCCGTAAACCCATCCATGGGGGCTCGATGGCGCCATCCATGGCGCCAACGGTCCTGCCTGCCCACACCGCCCCACCCCTGACAGCTTCCCGGTGACGGTCGGTGAATCTCGATTCCGATGTGGATCACTACGAACTGGTGGGTGTCGACCTTGGTCGACACCAGGAGCGAAGCGACCGGCGTTTGATTTTGATTTTCTTTTTTCTTCTCCGTGGCTGGACGCACACGGAAACTGTCAGAGGCCGGGCGGGTGGGTTGCGCAGGACCGTTGGCGCCATGGATGGCGCCATCGAGCCCCCATGGATGGGTTTACGGCGTGTCCTGCGCAACCCACCCGCCCGGCCAAACACGAGATACGCATTGCGCGTCCAGCCACGAGGGGCTGCGCCGTTGGGTGGAACCCCAGTCGAGCAAGCTCGACTCTACGGAACAACCTGTTACCCATACGGGGCATGCCCCCGTCACAGCTGCATGCGATGCTGACCACCTGATCCCTGCCAGCGAGAACGCCCGCATGACCACCATCATCGCCCCGCGCGTGCACGACATCGGCGGACTCGAAGTCCGTCGCGCCGTCCCGACCCTGCAGGCACGCAGCATCGGTTCGTTCGTGTTCGTCGACCAGATGGGCCCGGCACTCATGCATCCCGGTACGGCCATCGACGTGCGCCCGCACCCGCATATCGGCCTGGCCACCGTCACCTATCTGTGGTCGGGCGCCATCGGCCACCGCGACACGCTGGGCTCGGACCAGGTGATCCGACCGGGCGACGTGAACTGGATGACCGCCGGCCGCGGCATTGCCCATTCCGAACGCACGCCGCAGCCCGACCGCGATCACGACAACCCGATCCACGGCATGCAGACCTGGGTCGCATTGCCGAAGTCGCATGAAGAGATTGAACCGGCGTTCTACCACCACGCCGCTGCCACCCTGCCCGAGCAGCGCCGCAAGGGTGCCTGGCTGCGGGTCATCGCCGGCCGCGCCTACGGCGAAGAATCGCCGGTGAAAGTGTTCGCCGACACGCTCAACGTGGCGATCGACCTCGACCCCGATGCGGAGATCGATATCGACAACGGCCACCGCGAGCGCGCGCTGTACATCCTCGAAGGCGACGCGCAGCTGGATGGCGTGGATGTGCCCGCCCAGCACCTGATCATTCCCGAAGCCGGCGCGGTCGGCCGCCTGCGCGCAAAAACCCCGGTGAAGGCGATGCTGTTCGGGGGTGAGCCTTTGGATGGCCCGCGCCACCTGTGGTGGAACTTCGTGTCCAGCTCGAAGGAACGCATCGAGCAGGCCAAGCACGATTGGGAAGCCGGCCGCTTCGGCACCATTCCGGGCGACGACAAGGAGTTCATCCCGCTGCCGCAATACTGAACATCGCGTGTTGCACACACGCCAGGGTGTATCCCTGCACCCGGCGTTGACGCTACAGTCACCCGCTGATCACTGAAATGTGACATAAATCACACTTTCACCGTCAAAGGAGTGCAACACATGAGCATGGGTAAACGCTTGTCCGCCGAGTTCCTCGGCACGTTCTGGCTGGTTCTGGGTGGCTGCGGCAGCGCGGTGCTGGCCGCCAAGTTCGGCGGTGACGGCAATCCGCTGGGTATCGGATTCCTCGGCGTGGCGCTGGCCTTCGGCCTGACCGTGGTGACTGGCGCCTATGCGTTCGGCCACATCTCCGGCGCGCATTTCAATCCGGCGGTCAGCGTCGGTCTGTGGGCCGGTGGCCGCTTCCCGACCAAGGACCTGGTGCCCTACATCATCGCCCAGGTCGCCGGCGGCCTGCTGGCGGGCTTCATTTTGCTGCAGATCGCCTCCGGTGCCAGTGGCTTCGCCATTGATGGCAGCCAGGCCGGCGCATTTGCCAGCAACGGCTATGGCGCGCTGTCGCCCGGGGGCTACAGTGTGGCAGCCGCCTTCCTGTGCGAAGTGGTGCTCACTGCGGTGTTCCTGATCGTGATCATGGGGTCCACCCATGGCAAGGCACCGGCCGGCTTCGCGCCGCTGGCGATCGGCCTGTCGCTGACCCTGATCCACCTGATCAGCATCCCGGTCACCAACACCTCGGTGAACCCGGCCCGCTCCACTGCCGTGGCGTTCTTCGCCGGCAGCGGTGCGGTCAGCCAGCTGTGGCTGTTCTGGGTCGCCCCGCTGCTGGGCGGCGCGATCGGCGGCATCATCTACAAGTGGATCGGCAACGACCGCTGAGGCCTGTGCAGACCATTGCGGCCGACCATCGGCCGCAATGGTTACGCTTGTAACCGCAATTTGTGCGATCGCTCACGTTCCGTTAAGGTTGAGTTGACCGTCCGTGCACATGCCGGGCGGGGTGGCATCCGGGGATGGGATGCCAACGCCCCCATCCATCGGGCGGCGCCAAACGACACACCACCTTGGGGGATGCATGAAGTTCGCGCCTGTAGTGTTGTCGAGCCTGCTGTTCGCCGTGGCCCAGGCCGCCGCGCAGGCTCCCACCGAATGTCCGTCGCTGCCCGCCAGCAGCGGCCTGCAATGGCAGCAGCAGGCGCAGGCCGATTTCCTGGTCTGCCGCGCCAGCACCGGCGACGGCCGCGAAGTGCTGAGCCTGATGCTCAGCGCACGTGATCCGTCCATTCCACTGAACCGCTCGCTGCGCCAGGAAAAGGGCAGCTTCGGCGGTGAATCACTCTACTGGTACCAGCCCGACCTCGGCGGCCAGCAGCCGCCCGGCTATGCCGAGCGGCGGATCAGCGTGGTCAAGCTCGACAAAGGGCGTTACGCGCAGATTTCGCTGTATCCGGACAGCCCGCAGGAACTGGGCTCGCTGCAGCAGCTGGCGCAGGGCATGAGCCTGACGCCGTCGGCCGTGGCCGCCGGGCGCTGACCGTGATGGGGATGACTGCCTGGCAGCATCCCCGCAATGCGGCCCGATCCGACGGTAGTGCCGGCCGCTGGCCGGCACTCCGATCCGCCTTCGTCCGAGGCTGCTGCCGGCCAGCGGCCGGCACTACCTCAGAATTTGCCTTCCTGGAAATCGACGAAGGCCTGCATCAGCTCCTGCCGCGTGTTCATCACGAACGGACCGTGCCGCATCACCGGCTCGCGCAGCGGACGGCCGGCCACCAGGATCAACCGCGCGCCATCACGGCCGGCCGAGATGTGCAGCTGTTCACCGCCGCCCAGCACCGCCAGTTCCTGGCGCGCCACGTCACGCGCGGCGTCCTGCTCGCCTACCGTCAACGCACCTTCGAATACATAGGCAAACGCGTTGTGCCCTTCCGGCAGTGCGTAGGTCCAGGCACGGTCGGGCGCCAGCGTGATGTCCAGGTAGAGCGGATCGGTGGCCGGCTGCACGATCGGCCCGCGGGTACCGTCGACGCTGCCGGCAATCACCTTCACCTCTACGCCGGCGGCCGGCTGCACCACCGGAATGCGCTCGGGCGCGAACTCCTGGTACTTCGGCTCGGTCATCTTGTCCTTCGCCGGCAGATTCACCCACAGCTGGAAACCGCGCATCTGCCCGCTTTCCTGTTCAGGCATCTCCGAATGCACCAGGCCGCGCCCGGCCGTCATCCACTGCACGCTGCCCGGGGTCAGCAGGCCTTCGTTGCCGTGGTTGTCGCGATGCCGCATGCGCCCGTCGAGCATGTAGGTCACCGTCTCGAAACCACGGTGCGGATGCTCGGGGAAACCTGCGATGTAGTCCTCGGCGCGGTCGGTGCCGAATTCATCGAGCAGCAGGAACGGATCCAGGTCGGGCAGCGTCGGGCCGCCGATGACGCGGGTCAGGCGCACGCCGGCACCATCGGAGGTGGGCATGCCACGGATGGTGCGCAGTACGCGGACCGGTTCGGGAAAGCTCATGGCGACTCCTGTTGGATGGATGCCCTTGAAGATGGACGCCACACGGCCGTACGCCAATGGACGGCTCCGCAACCGATTGTTCCATCGCTGATGTTCGCTGCACGGCAGCATTCCCTTCGTACGACCAAAGTACTACCGCAGATTCGTCCTGTGCCAATTGACCGTGTCGAGGGCAAGCAGGACTCTTTGTCTGTCTTTCCGGGAGAGAGCACCTCATGAAAGGGTTTTCCAAACTGGGCTGGGCGGTACTCGCCCTGCTCGGCGCGTTCTGTCTGGGCACCGTTGCGCTGCGTCGTGGCGAACACATCAATGCCCTGTGGATCGTCGTCGCGGCGGTGTCGCTGTACCTCGTCGCCTATCGCTTCTACAGCCTGTTCATCGCCAACAAGGTGATGCAGCTCGATCCAACCCGGGCCACCCCGGCGGTGATCAACAACGATGGCCTGGACTACGTGCCAACCAACAAGCACGTGCTGTTCGGCCACCACTTCGCCGCCATCGCCGGCGCCGGACCGCTGGTCGGCCCGGTGCTGGCCGCGCAGATGGGCTACCTGCCCGGCCTGCTGTGGCTGGTGGTGGGCGTCGTGCTGGCCGGTGCGGTGCAGGACTTCATGGTCCTGTTCCTGTCCAGCCGTCGCAACGGACGATCGCTGGGTGACCTGGTGCGCGAGGAGATGGGCCAGGTGCCCGGCACCATCGCCCTGTTCGGCGCCTTCCTGATCATGATCATCATCCTGGCGGTGCTGGCGATGGTGGTGGTCAAGGCACTCGCCGAGAGCCCCTGGGGCATGTTCACGGTGATCGCAACGATGCCCATCGCGATCCTGATGGGCGTGTACATGCGCTACATCCGCCCCGGCAAGATCGGCGAGATCTCGATCGTTGGCCTGATCCTGCTGCTGGCCGCGATCTGGTTCGGCGGCAAGGTCGCGGCCGACCCGACCTGGGGCCCGGCGTTCACCTTCACCGGCACCCAGATCACCTGGATGCTGATCGGCTATGGTTTTGTCGCTTCGGTGCTGCCGGTGTGGCTGCTGCTGGCACCGCGTGACTACCTGTCGACCTTCCTCAAGATCGGTACGATCATCGCGCTGGCCATCGGCATCCTCGTGGTGATGCCGGAACTGAAGATGCCGGCGCTGACCCAGTTCGCCGCCAGCGGTGACGGCCCGGTGTGGAAGGGCGGCATGTTCCCGTTCCTGTTCATCACCATCGCCTGCGGTGCGGTCTCCGGTTTCCACGCGCTGATTTCCTCCGGCACCACGCCGAAGCTGCTGGCCAATGAGGCGCACATGCGTTACATCGGCTACGGCGGCATGCTGATGGAATCGTTCGTGGCGGTGATGGCGCTGGTGGCGGCGTCGATCATCGATCCGGGCATCTACTTCGCGATGAACAGCCCGGCGGCGGTGATCGGCCCGGATGTGGCGTCGGCCGCGCACTACATCACCAATACCTGGGGCTTCACCATCACCCCGGAACAGCTGACCGCCACGGCAGCGGCAATCGGTGAGCCGACCATCCTGCACCGCGCCGGTGGCGCACCAACACTGGCAGTGGGCATCGCACAGATCCTGCACCAGGCGATTCCAAGCAGCAGCGACGCGATGATGGCGTTCTGGTACCACTTCGCGATCCTGTTCGAAGCGTTGTTCATCCTGACCGCGGTGGACGCCGGCACTCGTGCCGGGCGCTTCATGCTGCAGGACCTGCTCGGCAACTTCGTGCCAGCGTTGAAGAAGACCGAGTCGTGGACCGCCAACATCATCGGTACCGCCGGCTGCGTGGCACTGTGGGGCTACCTGCTGTACACCGGCGTGGTCGATCCGTTCGGTGGCATCCAGACGCTGTGGCCGCTGTTCGGCATCTCCAACCAGATGCTGGCCGGTATCGCGCTGATGCTGGGCACGGTGGTGCTGTTCAAGATGAAGCGTGACCGCTACGCGTGGGTCACTGCGGTGCCGGCGGTGTGGTTGCTGATCTGCACCACCTACGCCGGCTTCATCAAGATCTTCGACAGCAATCCGGCACAGGGCTTCCTGGCACAGGCGCACAAGTTCCAGGCGGCGCTTGCCAGCGACACCATCACTGCGCCGGCCAAGTCGGTGGCGCAGATGAAGCAGATCGTGGTCAACGCCTACGTCAACACCGGCCTGACCGCGCTGTTCCTGCTGGTGGTTGGGGCGGTGCTGGTGTATTCGATCAAGACCATCCTGGCGGCGCGCCGCAACCCGCAGCGCAGCGACCGCGAGACCCCGTACGTGGCGCTGAAGCCGCATGAAATGGTGGATCTGTGATGAGCACGCAACTGGTTCCCGCCGGCCAGTACCAGGCGCACCGCCGCATCTGGCGGCGCCTGGTGCAGACCGCTCGCCTGTGCTGTGGCATTCCTGATTACGACAACTATGTCCGGCACATGCTGGAGAAGCATCCGGACCAGGAGCCGATGGACTACAAGACGTTCTTCCGCGAGCGGCAGGAAGCGCGATATGGCGGCCGCAATGGCGGGCGCTGCTGCTGAGGTGAAAGTGGGTGGCGGGCTTGCAGCCCGCCGCCCGCCGATTCAACTTCAACTGCAACTGCAAGAGCGTCGGCTCTGGGTTTCTGTTTGGTTGGCGGGGCAGTGTGGGCTTGCAGGACACGCCGTAAACCCTTCCATGGGGGCTCGATGGCGCCATCCATGGCGCCAACGGTCCTGCAAGCCCACACCGCCCCACCTCTGACAGATTGCCGGTGACGGCGAGACACATGCGGGGTCAGATCCGTTTCCCGAAGGAAACGGATCTGACCCCATTTTGTTTATCGATATCTGACAGATGTGCCGACCAACGGTCGGCACCCACCAACAGCCGCGTGAACCTGTCGAAGGCGGGGCACTGTGGGTGTGCGGGGTGTGAGCCGCATGGATGCGGCGACCAAGCCCCCATGGATGGGTTTACGGCGTCCCCGCACACCCACAGTGCCCCGCCAACCCATGGAATGCCGCTTCGGCTTTTGACGTTGCCGTTGATTGAAGCGGGTGCAGGGCTGCAAGCCCTGCTGGCCTACTCCACCAGGGTAATGGGAGTGAGCGTGACCTTGGCGTTGTTCGCTGCTCCCATGCGATCGGTGTACGCCTGCCCGCGTTGGACAAGATAGAAGCTGTCCAGGTAATCGATGTCGTTGGAGAACCACGACGACGGCATCGCCTTGAGGATCGCGCCGGCGATATCGGCAATGACCGCATACTCCGGTGCGAACGCACCCAGCGCTGCCTTCACACCGTTGCTCAACGCCACCAGCAGGTCCTGGTAGTTGGTGTCACCGTCATCCTCGAACAACTGCACGTTGGCGGCGTTGAACCGATAGTTGCCCCACAGGACCAGCGCCTGCTGCGGCGTGTAGTCGGTCTTGTCATAGTCCAGGTAGGGCATGTCGACCGTGGCCATCTCCGGCTCCGCCTTGCCGATCTGCAGCCCGGACACCACCGCGAACACCTCTGCCGCGCCCAGTGCCCACGGCTCCTGGTCGTCGGCCAGGCGGATGCGGTCCAGCCGGGTGATGTCCAGTGATGCACGCGCGCCATCGGCCGACAGCTGGATGCGCTCGGGCGATTGCAAGCCCCGTGCGCGCAGGCCGGCGTTGACCAGCGCCATGCCCTCCTGCACCGAGCGCCGGGTATCGACATCGACGATCAAGACCGGGAATGCCGGTGCCTGCTTCGCGTCCAGCACATGCGCGCGGCCCCGCGCGTCGTAGGCCGTCAGCGTGGTCCAGTCACGATCATTGCCCCGTGGCAGGCTGGCCACCCACAACTGGCGCGGCGCGATGTCAGCCAGCGACTGGCCGTCCGGCACGTAGGCGCGCAGCTGCAGCAGCCCCTCGCCCTGCGCTGGCAAGCCCTTGGCCTGGCGCAGCTGCTGATCGTTGCTGGCCAGCGAGACGCTGGCCTGGGTGCGGACGCCCGGGTCGAAGCGCTCCATCACGGCATCCAGTGCCACGCCCCGTTCCGGCGAAGCCGCCAGCGTGGTGCGCACGGCCTCGGCGAAGCCGGGTTGGGCAATCAATCCCGCCACCTCACGCGCACTGGCCTCGGTTACGGCCTGTATCTGACCGCCACGCGCGGCAACATCGGCTTGCGCCGCTGCCCCGGCGCTGGCCAACAGCAGTGCCAGCAGCGTGGTCCCCCCAATCATCCGTCGATGCGTCATTCCAGCCCCCAGGCAACGTCGCTGCGGAGGAGCGACAGGTGCTGTCTACGCTACGTCGTGGCCACCATACGATCCGGTATGTACCGCACAGTTCCGCCTGCGGCCTGCAAAAAAAGAGCCGAGCATCGGCTCGGCTCTACACGGGATCGCGATGCCAGGTGTGGCCCGGCTCAGCCGGTGGCCATCCACTTCAGGATCAAGCCGGTGACATACGCCAGGCCCGTACCGGTGGCATAGCCCACCGTGCCCAGCAGCACGCCCACCGGGGCCAGCGTAGGGTGGAAAGCCGCCGCCACCACGGGGGCCGATGCCGCCGCACCGATGTTGCCCTGCGAACCGATCGCGAAGAAGAACAACGGTGCGCGCAGCAGCTTGGCAACGATCCACAGCACCAGCACGTGCGTGGCCATCCAGATCGCACCCAGCAGGAACAGCCACGGACGATCCAGCAGCGACAGCAGGTTCATCTGCATGCCGATGCAGGCGATCAGGAAGTACAGGAACACCGTGCCCAGCCGCGAGGCACCCGCTGCTTCCAGCCGGCGTGCGCGGGTGAAGCTCAGGCCCAGGCCCATTGCGGTGGACAGCAGGATCACCCACACGAACTGACTGTCCAGGCTGAACTGGCTGGCCCAGCTGACGTTGGCCTTGAACCAGCCCGACAACGGCGCCGCGATCGCATGGGCCAGGCCGACGCCGCCCAGCGCCACGCCGACGATCACCATCAGGTCGGTCATGCTGGGAATGCGCGCGTTCTGCGCCTCGTAGGCACTGATGCGGGCCTTCATCTCGTCAATGGCGCGGGTATCGGCACCGTTGCGGGTGTCGATCTGCTGCGCACGGTTGGCCAGGAACAACAGGATCGCCATCCACAGGCTGGCGCAGGCCACGTCGACCACCGCGAACTGTCCGAAAGTGGTGGCATCGGTACCGAACACTTCGCGCATCGCGACCATGTTGGCGCCGCCGCCAATCCAGCTGCCAGCCAGTGCGGCCATGCCGGCCCAGGTGTCGCCGGCCACGGTTTCCGGGTGGATCAGCTTCATCAGCTGGAACGAGACGATGGCGCCGAGCATGATGCCGGCGGTACCGGCACAGAACACGATCAGCAGTTTCGGACCGAGCTTGATGACGCCCTTCAGGTCGATCGACAGGGTCAGCAGGACCAGCGCGGCAGGCAGAAGCACATCACGTGCGACCGGGTTGTACAGCGAGGTGTTGTGGCCGTCGATGACACCGGCGGTGTTGTAGATGGCGGGGATGAAGTAGCACAGCAGCAGTGCCGGCACCCAGGCGAAGATCTTCTTCAGCAAGGGGGTCGGGCCGCTGGCAGCCCAGAAGATCAGGGCCAGGGTGGCGGCAATCAGGCCCAGTCCAACGATGTCGTTGCTGATCAGGGCAGTAGCGGGTTCGGTCGGCATGGGATCCTCTGTCGATCGAAAGAGCGGAAAAAAAAGCGCCGCATAAGGCGGCGCAGGTCGAGATTAACATTGTCTTCACGCCGGGTCATGCTGCAGTGCCGACCACGACCCCATCCTCTCCGGGAGCCTCCTCATGCAGCTCGGCGCTTTCTCGGTCAGCCTCTCAGTGAAGGACCTGGCCGCCTCCCGTGCGTTCTATGAAGCGCTGGGCTTCTCGGTCACCGGTGGTGATCCGGCACAGAACTGGCTGGTGTTGCGCAGCAACGGCACGGTGATCGGACTGTTCCAGGGCATGTTCGAGGGCAACCTGCTGACTTTCAATCCCGGCTGGGACCAGCACAAGCAGGAACTGCCGCACTTCCAGGACGTACGTGAACTCCAGGCCGAGCTGGACTCCAAGGGCATCGCGCTGGCAGTACGTACCGACCCTGAGGGCCAGGGTACCGGCTACCTGCAGTTGGCCGATCCTGATGGGAATGTGATCCTGATCGACCAGCACGTGGCGCGCCCGGACAGGCGGTGACACGCACAGCATGCCAACCAAGGTTGGCATCCACCACGACAGCCCGATCAGCTCGGGCGCGATGCGCTGAAATCCAGGGTGGCGCGCGTACCACGCGCTTCGCAGGGTTGCAGCCGCAGGGTCCATCCCAGGTGCTCGCACAGACGCGCGATCAGGTCCAGGCCGATGCCTCCACCGCGGTCGGCGCGGTCGCCCCGGGCCATGCGCGCATGAATCGCGGCGATCTCTTCCGGGCTCATGCCGTGCCCCGGATCCTGCAGGGTAAGCACCGCCGAAGGACTGAGATGCAGCTCGATGTGCCCGCGCCCGCTGTTCTCGATGGCGTTGCGCAGCAGGTTGCCGATCGCCGCCTGCACCACCGCCAGCGGCGCAACGATATCCACCGGCGCGGCCTGGATGCCAATGCTCAGATCCTTGTCACCCAGCAGGTGACGATGGTCGTCGACAATCTCCGGCAGCAGCTGGTCCAGCGCGATGCGCTCGGCCCGTGCGGCCAACCGCGCCGGGTCACGCGCCAGCACCAGCAGCAGTTCGATCAGCTGTTCCACGTTCTGCGCCGTACGCAGCACCCGCTGCATCTGCTGGCGTGCCCGATCCGGCAGGCCCGGTTGTTCCAGTGCCAGTTCCGCGGCGCCGGTCATCACCGCGATCGGCGTGCGCAGTTCATGGCTGGCGGTACTGATGAACACCCGCTCGCGCTCGACGAACTGCTCGTTGCGGTCCAGGTAGTCGTTCAACGCATCGGCGATGGTATGCAGCTCGGAACTGCCGCGCGGGTCCACGTTGATGCGCTGCCCCTGCACACCCGGCCGCAGCGCGCCGATATGCTGGGCCAGCAGGCTCAGCGGACGCACCATCCGCTCCATGCCGAACGAAGCCATCAGCACGGTGACGAAGATCATGATCACCCCGGCCAGCATCACCCAGCGCGTGGCGAACTGCTCCAGGTCATGGAAGTCGGAGATGTCCAGCGCCAGCGCCACCCGCCCCATCGAGCCGGTGTCGCGCACCATCACGGCGGTCTGCCGCCCCTTGATCGGTACCCCATCGTGCAGCCCCGGGTGCAGCGTGCGAACGCTCTCGGGCATGTTGCCTTCATCGAAACGGAACAGGCTGAGCGTGTCCGAGTCCTGCCAGCGGTAATGCGGCTCGTGCTCGGTATGGTCGACGATGCTGTCCAGTTCGGAGTTGAGCAGCGCGCGCCAGGCCGCATGCTCGGCGTGCTCGTGCACGTAGTTGCCGACGCTGAACACCGCGATCGACAACAGCGCCAGGTAGCCCAGCAACCACCACACCACGCGCCGGTACAGCGGTCCCGGCTTACGCGCCTTCATCGTCATCCCTGGCCGGATCGTTGGCCGAAGTCACCGCCAGCCGGTAGCCGACCCGCGGCAGGGTGTGGATCAGCTTGTCAGCGAACGGGCCATCGACGCTGCGGCGCAGTTCGTAGACATGCGAACGCAACAGGTCTCCATCCGGTGGCTCGTCACCCCATAAAGCGAATTCCAGCTGCTGGCGGGTGACCGCACCGGGGCTGGCACGCATCAGTACTTCCAGCAGCTTGCGGCAGGCCGGGTACAGATGCAGTACCTGGCTGCCGCGCTGCGCCTCCAGGGTGGCCAGGTCCAGCACCAGGTCGCCCACCTGCAGCCGCTTGCGCGGATTGCGGCCCTGCGCACGCAGCAGCAGCGCCTCCAGCCGCACCTCCAGCTCGGGAAGGGCGAACGGCTTGGTCAGGTAGTCGTCGGCACCGGCGCGGAAGCCGGCGATCTTGTCCGGCAGCTCGTCACGTGCGGTCAGCATGATCACCGGTACTTCCGAGGCGTGCTCGGCGCGCAGGCGGCGCAGCACCTCCGGCCCCTCCATGCGCGGCAGCATCCAGTCCAGGATCACCGCATCGTAGGGGTGGCTGCCGGCCAGGTGCAGGCCGGTGATGCCATCCGGGGCCACGTCCAGCACATGCCCGCGCGACTCGAAATAGTCGAACAGGTTGGCCACCAGCTGGCGGTTGTCCTCGATCACCAACAGACGCATGCACGAAACATCCACGGAAGTTCGTAACATGGTAGCGCTGCCCATGTCGGAATGCGGTCGCCTTGGCCACCTCCGACGCTTTTCCCACCCCTGCCGCCTCAGAATGGCTGTTTTGCTCCCGGAGCCCGCCGTGCCCGTAGCCCTGCCCCGTCGTTGGCGCCTGCCCCTGCTGTGGCTGCTGATCATTGCCGCGCTGGCGGCCGGTATCGGCATGCGCCAGCCGCAGCCACCGGACGAGCCCCGCTTCGTGCTGGCTGCCCGCACCATGGTCGAGAGCGGGCAATGGCTGCTGCCCCACCGGGGCGTCGAGCTGTATGCGGAGAAGCCGCCGGTGTTCATGTGGCTGCAGGCGGCGGCCTACGAGGTGGTGGGCAGCTGGCAATGGTCGTTCCTGCTGCCCTCGCTGCTGGGCGCCCTGCTCAACCTGTGGCTGGTCTCGGACCTGGCGCGGCGCCTGTGGTCACCCCGTCATTCGCTGTACGCCGTGGCTGCGTTGTTCTGCACCCTGCAGTTCGGCCTGATGGCCAAGCGCGCGCAGATCGACATGGTGCTGGTGGGCATGACCACGGTGGCCCTGTGGGGCCTGATGCGCCACCTGTGCGAGCGCCGCAACCTGCCCGCCCTGTGGCTGGCCGGTTTCGCCGCCGGTGTCGGCACGGTGACCAAGGGCGTGGGTTTCCTGCCGCTGCTGATGGTGCTGCCCTGGTTCGGCTGGTGGCTGTACCAGCGTCGCCGCGGCCATGTGGTGGAGGGCCCGCGCCCGGCCAGCCTGCTCTGGCTGATCCCGGCCTTCCTGCTGGGCGTGGGGGTGTGGCTGGCACCGCTGGGCTGGGCCCTGCTGCATGCGCCCAGCGCCGAGCTGCAGGCCTATGCGCATGAGCTGTTGTTCAAGCAGACCGGCACCCGCTACGCCAACGCCTGGCATCACCGCCAGCCCGTCTGGTACTACCTGCAGGTGATCCTCACCCTGTGGCTGCCGGGCAGCCTGCTGCTGCCGCTGCTGTTCAAGCCGTGGTGGCGCCGCCTGCGCCGTGGCGACCGCCGGCAGTGGCTGCTGCTGGGCTGGGCGCTGCTGGTGCTGGTGTTCTTCAGTGCCAGCCCGGGCAAGCGCGAGGTCTATCTGCTGCCGATGCTGCCGGCGATGGCACTGGCCGTCGCACCGCTGCTGCCAGGCCTGCTGCGCCGGCTGTGCGTGCGCCGCTACCTGTTCGGCTACAGCGTGGTGCTGATGCTGGCCACCGGCGTGCTTGGCGTGATGCTGATGACCGAACATCCGTGGGCCTTGGCGCAGCTGGAGCGCCGGGCCATGCCTGACACCCTGCTGCCGGTGCTCGGCGACGGTCTGCTGACCTTCGCCATCGCCCTGGCCACGTTGATCGTATGGCTGAGGGTACGGCGCGCAGCGACCCTGGTGCTGCTGACCCACGGCATGCTGTGGATGCTGTACGGGCTGGTGCTGATCCCGGCGCTGGACCCCTACGCCTCGGCCTCGGCATTGATGCGCCGGGTCGGCGCGCGGATCGGCCCGGATGCCGAACTGGCGCTGGTGGCCTGGCGTGAACAGAACCTGCTGCAGGCCGACCGCCCGGTGCGCGAGTTCGGCTTCAAGCGCCCGTGGGCCGAGCAGTGGCACGATGCGGGCCCGTGGCTGGCCGAGGCGCCGGACAAGCGCTGGCTGCTGGTGCTGGACGATGCGATGAGCCCCTGCGTGGACCCGGCCAAAGTGATCGATATCGGCGTGGCAAACCGCAATCGCTGGCAGCTGCTTCCGGGTACCGCCTGGGACCCGCAATGCCATGCCGAGCGGGCCGGGTCGACCGCCGAAGAAGACTGAATGTTGGCTCGTGCCGGGCAAGCATTAACCCGGCACGAACGAGCGTCCGACCCTTCTCCGACATCCAGGTGACGAGCATGGCCGCGGATTCCCGAACCGCCCTTTCCCAGCATGCCCGTCCGTCCCATTGATTCGGTAGCGCCGCTTGCGACATCGCCGCTGGCGTCAAGATTTGCCGTAACTCACCTCTGGCTGCCTGTCGCCATCGGCCTGCCCGTGTTCACGCTGCTGATGGGCTTCGGCGGCGATCAGTGGGTCGCCGACCACCTGTTCCGCCTTGAGGGTGGCCACTGGGCGTTGCAGGACGCCTGGGTCACCCGCACGCTCGTCCACAAGGCCGGCAAGTGGATGAGCACGGCAGCAGCGCTGGTAGCGATCCTGTTGTGCTTCCACCATTGGCGCAAGGGCCGTGACCGGACCCTGCGCTGGGCGCTGCTTTATGTCGTTGCTGCCATGGCATTGGGCACCGGAGTGATCTCCCTGCTGAAGTCGCTGATACCGATGGAATGCCCGTGGGACCTGCTGCGCTATGGCGGCCACCAGCCCTTCATCGGATTGTTCACCCTGCGCCCGGCCGGCATGGCGCCGCAGGCGTGTTTCCCGGCCGGGCACGCCAGCGCGGGCTACGCCTGGCTTTGCCTGTACTTCTTCGCCCTGCTGTGGCGGCCGTCGTGGCGCTGGGCCGGATTGTGGATCGGCCTGGGCAGCGGCCTGGTGTTCGGCATCAGCCAGCAGCTGCGCGGGGCGCACTTCCTTTCGCATGACGTTGCCACGGCCTTGACGTGCTGGCTGCTTTCGTTGGGCCTGTATGTCCTGATCCGCCGTCAGCTGGACCGTCCATACCGCCAGGAGGCAAACGCATGAGCGCATCGGTCCAACGCTCTACCCGCCTGCCGGCCCTGGCAAGCCTCCTCCGCTGGCGGCCGCAGCTGTCCACCGAAGCACTGATCGCGCTGACCAGCCTGTTCTTCGCGGTGGCCGGCAACGGCCTGTTCTGGCACAGCGCGATGGCCAGCCATCCGGGCAGCCTGCGCTACGCCCTTTCGCTGCTGCTGTTGCTGCTGGGTACGCACGGCGTACTGCTCGGCATCCTGGTCTGGCGCTGGAATGCCAAGGTGGTGATCAGCCTGCTGCTGCTGGTGACTGCATTCGCCGCGCACTACATGAGCCGTTACCACATCTACCTGGATGCGGACATGCTGCGCAACGTGCTGGCGACCGACCCCAAGGAAAGCCGCGAACTGATGACGGTGTCACTGGTGTGGCCGGTGCTGCTGCTGGCGGTGCTGCCGATGGTGGTGCTGTGGCGGGTGCAGCTGCGCCGCCGCAGCTGGGGCCGCAGCCTGCTGTGGCGCCTCGGCTTCCTGGTGGTGGCCGCAGTGACCGCGGTCGGCGGCGCGTTGATCTCGTTCCAGGACGTCTCGGCGCTGATGCGCAACCAGCGTGAAGTGCGCTATCTCGCCACGCCGGCCAACGTGCTGCTGGGCATGCCGCGTGCACTGCGTGGCGACAATCCGGTGCAGCGCGCGCCGAAGCTGCCGATCGGCACCGACGCCAAGGCCACCCCGCGTGCACCGGCCAGCAAGCCGCGCCTGCTGGTGATCGTGATGGGCGAGACCGTGCGCGCGCAGAACTGGGGCCTCAACGGCGGCCGCAACACCACGCCGGAACTGGCGCAGGCGCCGGTGATCAACTTCCCGGACATGCACTCGTGCGGTACCAGCACCGAAGTCTCGCTGCCGTGCCTGTTCTCGCCATGGGGGCGACACGACTATGACGAGAAGAAGATCCGCGCGCACCAGTCGCTGCTGCACGTGCTGAACCGTGCCGGCATCGCACCGCTGTGGCGTGACAACCAGTCCGGCTGCAAGGGCGTGTGCGAAGGCCTGGACTTCCAGTCGTTGTCCGACGCGACCACGCCGGGGCTGTGTGCCGATGGCCGCTGCATGGACGAGATCCTGCTGCAGGACCTGGCCACCCAGGTGCGCGCCAAGCCCGGTGACCGGGTGGTGGTGCTGCACCAGCTGGGCAACCACGGCCCGGCCTACTTCGAGCGCTATCCGCCGGCATTCCGCCGCTTCACCCCGACCTGCGACACCCGTGACATCGGCCGCTGCTCGCGCGAAGAGATCACCAACAGCTACGACAATGCCGTGCTGTACACCGATCACTTCCTGAGCAAGACCATCGGCACCCTGCAGGGCCTGCAGGACTACGACACGGCGATGATCTACCTGTCCGACCACGGCGAGTCGCTGGGCGAGAAGGGCCTGTTCCTGCACGGCGTGCCCTACGCCATCGCCCCGGCCGAGCAGACCCGCGTGCCGATGACGATGTGGTTCTCACCGGGCTTCGCCAGCAGCCGTGGACTGGACCTGCAGTGCGTGCGCAAGCGTTCGGCGGCGTACGCCGACCACGACAACCTGTTCCCGTCGGTGCTGGGCCTGATGCAGGTGAAGACCTCGCTGTACGAGCGCGACCGCGACGTGTTCGCCAACTGCGAAGGGTGAGGGTTGTTCGGCAGGGCTTGCAGCCCTGCACCTGCAGAGGCAACCGCAACGGCCGAAGCAACAGCAACAGCGTGCATTCCGTGGGATGGCGGGGTGGGTCCGGGGGCGGGAGACGCCGTGAACCCATCCCTGGGGGCTTGGCCGCGGCATCCATGCCGCGGACACTCCCGCCACCGGACCCACCCCGCCTTCGACAGTTTTCCGCGATCTGTTGGAACGGCAGTCTGCTCTGGTGGGTGTCGACCTTGGTCGACACGGCAGATCTGATTCAAATTTGATTTTCGATATCTGACAGATGTGTCGACCAAGGTCGACACCTACCGACAGCACACGGAATCTGTCAGAGGTGGGGCGGTGTCGGAATGCGGGGTGTCAGCCGCATGGATGCGGCTGCCAAGCCCCCATGGGTAAGGGCGCTTTGCTTGCGAAGCACTGCTTCGCAAGCGCCCGAACGCCCAGCCGCCAGCGGCTGGGCCGGACCGCGGAGCGGGGTTCACGGCGTCCCCGCACTCCGACACCGCCCCGCCATCCCACGGATAGCCCGCTTCTGCTGTTGCTTCGGCCTTTGCCGTTGCTTCTGCGGGTGCAGGGCGCAGCCCTGCCGAACCCTACCGACTTCCGCCACTTGCGGTGGCAGCGGCTGCCCACTAGCCTTCGGCCGTCGTTCACCACCCAAGGACCGCCCGTGAAACACCGCCATCTCCTGCTGGCCTCGGCGATCGCCGCCGCCACGCTGGCCCTGGTCGCCTGCAAGAAGGAACCGTCGCCCGGCACCGAGACCGCCAGCCCCAGCGCACCGGCCGGCGAAACCGCCGACCAGTTCGTGGCCCGCATCAATGCCGAATTCAAGGCCGCCTACCCGGAGATGACCTCGGCGCAGTGGCTGTCCTCCACCTACATCAACAGCGATTCCGAACGCATCGCGGCCAAGGCCAACGAACGCTCGCTGACCCAGCTCAACAGCTGGATCGAGCAGGCCGCCAAGTTCGACGGCAAGCCGATGAGCGAGGACAGCAAGCGCGCGATCCACCTGCTGAAGCTGATGTCCTCGATGCCGGCGCCGCGTGACCCGGCCAAGCTGGCTGAGCTGACCCAGATCGCCACCCGCATGGAAGGCAGCTACGGGGCCGGCAAGTACTGCACCGACGCCAACGATCCGAACTCCTGTCGCCAGCTGGGCGAACTGGAGCAGGTGCTGGCGCGCAGCCGCGACTACGACAAGCAGCTCGATGCCTGGCAGGGCTGGCACAGCACCACCAAGAGCATGCGCGGCGATTACCAGAAGTTCGTCGGCCTGGTGAACGAAGGTGCCAAGGGCATGGGCTTCACCGATGCTGGCCAGATGTGGCGCAGCGGCTACGACATGCCGCCGGAGCAGATCGGCCCGGAAACCGACCGCCTGTGGGAACAGGTCAAGCCGATGTACGAGCAGCTGCACTGCTACGCGCGCGGCAAGCTGGACAAGACCTACGGCAAGGACAAGGCCGAAGTGGGCAATGGCCTGATTGCCGCGCACCTGCTGGGCAACATGTGGCAGCAGGACTGGTCGAACCTGTGGGACCAGCTGGAGCCGTACCCGGGTGCCGGCAGCCTGGACATCACCGCAGCGCTTGAAAAGCAGTACCAGAGCAACCTGAGCGCCGCGCTGGCCAAGGCCGGCAAGGATGCCAACGTGGCCGCGCAGTACAAGGCGCAGCGCGAGGCCGAACTGCGTACCGCCAGGCAGATGACCGAGCGCGCGCAGGACTTCTACGTGTCGCTGGGCATGCCCTCGCTGCCGCAGTCGTACTGGGAAAAGACCCAGTTCATCAAGCCCGATGACCGCGACGTGGTCTGCCACGCCAGCGCCTGGGACATGAACATGGAAGGCGATGTGCGCACCAAGATGTGCATCAAGCCGAACGAAGAGAACTTCACCACCATCTACCACGAGCTGGGCCACATCTATTACGACCTGGCCTACAACCCGCTGCCGCCGCTGTTCCAGGGCGGTGCCAACGATGGCTTCCATGAAGCGATCGGCGACACCATCGTGCTGGCGATGACGCCCAAGTACCTCAGCTCGATCGGCCTGGTCGATGCGCCGACCGAGAGTCGCGAGGCGGTCATCAACAACCAGATGCGCATGGCGCTGTCGGGCGTGTCCTTCCTGCCGTTCGGGCTGATGATCGACCGCTGGCGCTGGGGCGTGTTCGACGGTTCGATCACCGCCGACAACTACAACAAGGCGTGGTGGGACCTGAAGGCCAAGTACCAGGGCGTGGCCCCGGCCAGCACCCGTGGCGAAGAGTTCTTCGACCCGGGCGCAAAGTACCACGTGCCGGGCAACACCCCGTATACCCGCTACTTCCTGGCGCGCATCCTGCAGTTCCAGTTCTACAAGGGCCTGTGCGATGCGGCTGGCTACAAGGGCCCGCTGCATGAGTGCACCTTCTACGGCAACAAGGAAGCCGGCCAGAAGTACTGGGCGATGCTGAGCAAGGGTGCCAGCCAGCCGTGGCAGGCCACGCTGAAGGAACTGACCGGCACCGACAAGCTCGATGCCGGCCCGATGATCGAGTACTTCACCCCGGTCAACGAGTGGCTGAAGCAGCAGAACGAAGGCCAGATGTGCGGCTGGCAGGCCAACGCGGCCCCGGCGGCGAAATGAAAGAAGGGGCGGATCCGCGAGGATCCGCCCCTTTCTGGTAGTGCCGGCCGCTGGCCGGCAACTACGCGATGAAGACCCAACGGGCAGCCGGCCAGCGGCCGGCGCTACCGAAATGCCTGTCAGCTGTTCTTCTTCGCCGCCATCGCTGCGGCCAGCTCGGCCTTGAATTCCTCGAAGGTCTGGCCCTTCTCCTTCGCTTCGGCCTGCGCGGCATCGCGCAGCGCATCGGAGTACATCAGGCGCACCGGCGTGCCGTTGCGCTCGTGCAGTTCACCGGCCTGCATGATCAACGCCAGCACCTGCGCAGCGCTCTCGCTGTGGCCGGCGATACGGCCATCCATGCCCAGCACCCATTCGCCGTCGCGGCGCACGACCCCGGCCAGCAGGGTGCGCTGTGCATCGCGCAGTTCGGCATGCGGCTCCACCGGCGAGGCCTGGGCAGCAGCCTTGTTGGCGGCCTGCTTTTCCTGGCGACGACGCTGGTCGCGGCGGGTCTTGGAGCTGGTGGACATGGTGCGGTACCGCGGCGAGGGGGGCGCAAGGATAGCGCACCCCGCCCGCCGGGCCACTTCACGCACGTTCGATCCCGCACGATCAGTCCAGTACTTTGCCGTGCCGCCAGTAGCCCATGAAGGTGATCGCGCGGCGGTCCAGCCCGCAGTCGCGGACCAGATGCCGGCGGATCGCCATCACGGCCCCCGCCTCGCCCGCCACCCAGGCGTACAGCGGCCCCGCCACGCTGGCATCGGCCTGCTCCCACAGGATCTGCGCATCGACGTCGATCTCTTCCAGCTCATCACCGGCGGCCACGCTCGAGGCCGCTGCCAGGCGTTCCTGCACCGCCTGCAGCAGGGGCTGCCCGTAGGCCGCCTGCCCGCGCGGCAGCCAGACCAGTTCGGCGCTGGCCGGCGCGGTCAACGGCACCGCATCACCGGCCTGGGCGACTTCCAGCAGGGCCAGCGTGCGTGGCGGATCGGCCATGCCCGCCAGTTCCTCCAGGATGCCGGCCACGGCCGGCAACGCGGTCTCGTCAGCCACCAGCAGCACCTGGCCCACGCCGGCCGGCGGCTTCCATTCCCAGCCTTCGCTGCTGTCGGCGCAGTCGGCATCCGGAGCCAGCAGCACCACACGGTCGCCCGGGCGTGCATGCATGGCCCAGCGCGAGGCGGGCCCGGTCACGCCGTGGATGACGAAATCGACGTCGACCTCGCCCTGCTCAGCGCGCAGCTGGCGGATGGTGTAGGTGCGCATCGGAGGGCGCTGGTCGTCAGGCAGGGCCCGGTAGCGCGGGTACCAGTCCTCGCCGCTGGGGACCTGCGGAAGGTCCTGGCCGGGCAAGGGGAAGAACACCTTGATCCGCTGGTCCGGGCCTTCGGTCTTCATCCGTGCCACGTCGGCACCGGTGAACACCATGCGGTCCAGCGAGGGGGAAAGCACGCGGCGCTCTTTCAGCGCCACCTCGAACAGGCGGTAGGTCTGCTGCGCAGCCATGGGGGAACCTCATGCAACGACATTGGATCGGCTGGCTGTCGTGCACCCCTGCACCGGCTGGCTGGAGTCCCCAGCCTAATCCGGTGGTGTTCCGCCGCAAGGGGTGCAGGCACCGCGCCCCGCCCTACCCCTGCGCGCTGCTCAATGGCCCGTGCAGGCTGCCTGCGCCACGCGTTCACGCTGGTGTTCCCAGTACCAGAACACGAATCCGACGGCGAAAAAGGCCGCCTGGCCCAGTGCCAGGTGCAACGGGCTGGCACTGAGCAGCGGCGATACCACGCCCGCCACCACGGTGCTGATCATCAGCTGCGCAAAAGCCTGCAGCGAAGACGCCAGGCCTCGCTGATGCGGGTACATGTCCAGCACCGCCAGCGCCAGGATCGGGAAGATCAGCGCCATGCCCATGCCGCCCAGGAAAATCGGCAGCACCGCCCACGGCAGCACGAACTGCGGCGCCAGTGCCACGTAGCCGACGTTCAGCAGTACCGACAGTGCGCAAAGCGCGAAACCGATGGCGACCTGACGGGTGGGCGTGGTGTGCCCGGCCATGCGCCCGGACAGGAACGAGCCGGTGGTCATGCCACCGATGGTCGGGATGAACAGCCAGGCGAAGCCGCCCTCGCCCAGATGCAGATGCTGCATCACGAACACCGGCGCCGAGGAGATGTACAGGAAGATGCCGCCGAAGCCGATGCTGCCGGCCAGGGCCAGGCGCAGGAAACGCGGGTTGAAGCCGATGCGCACGTAGTCGCGCATCAGTACCCGCGGAGACAATGGCACCCTTGCCTCGACCGGATGCGTTTCCGGCAGGTAGCGTGCGGTGGCCGCCAGCAGCACCAGCGCAAACACCACCAGGAACCAGAAGATCAGTGGCCAACCGGCGCCGCTGAGCAGGATCCAGCCGCCGATGATCGGCGCGATCGCCGGGGCGATGCCGAACAGCATCGACACCTGGCTCATCAGCCGCTGCGCGTCATGGCCGTGGTAGAGGTCGCGGATCACCGCGCGGCCGACGATCATGCCGACACCCGCCGACAGGCCCTGCAGCGCGCGGAACGCCAGCAGCGTGGTCAGGTCGGTGGACAGCGCACAGCCGACCGAGGCGCCGACAAACACCACCAGGCCGCCGAGGATCACCCGCTTGCGGCCCCAGGCATCGGACAGCGGGCCGTGCGCCAGGCTCATCAGGCCGTAGAACAGCAGGTACACGCTGATGGTCTGCTGCACCGCCACCTCGTCCACCGCCAGGCGCTGGGCCAGCTGCGGGAAGGCCGGGAAGATAGTGTCGATCGAGAACGGACCGAACATGGCCAGGCCGGCGAGCAGCAGGGCCATGCGGCGGGTGGAAGGAGCAACAGCGGCGGTCATGGGGAAGGCGTCCGGCAGGGCCATGCGCGGCACGCACGGCGGGCGCCGGTCCCCCTGCAGCAGGGACGGCGCCAGATGAATTCGGGTATCCGCCCATCATAGGTGGGGATTGCGCCCGATGCCATGCAGCAGTGCACAAAACGCACGGACGGGCCATCGGCCATTCAGGCGCGGCTGCACCCGCCGGGGGCGGCCCACGGGCCCGCGACGGGCTATAATCGGCGGGCAACACGGTGGGAGAAGCGGAACACCGCTGCCGAAGGCGCAACGCCCGTAATCGCTCAGGCCCGATACCACCCGTAACACAACTCTGGAGAGACCGGTTCGATCCGGCGCCGAAGGGGCACGAAGCTGCGGCCAGCCGCACTTCCAAACTCTCAGGCAAAAGGACAGAGGGGCGCCCCGCAGACCGCCGACCGGCGGCTTGTGCCCGTGCGTGTGCCCTTTCCTGACGGATCCTTCGCCATGTCCCAGAACACCCCTTCCCTGCGTGAGCTCGAGCACCATTCCGCGTTCGTCGAGCGCCACATCGGCCCCAACGATGCCGAGATCGCGCAGATGCTCGACGTCGTCGGCCACGCGTCGCTGGATGCGATGACCGATGCCATCGTGCCGGCCAAGATCAAGTCGCCCGCACCGCTGGCACTGCCGGAATCGATGACCGAAGTGCAGGCACTGGCGAAGATCCGTGCGATCGCTGACAAGAACACCGTGCTGCGCAGCTTCATCGGCCAGGGCTACTACGGTACCCACACGCCGAACGTGATCCTGCGCAACATCCTGGAAAACCCGGCCTGGTACACCGCCTACACCCCGTACCAGGCGGAAATCTCGCAGGGCCGCATGGAAGCGCTGATCAACTTCCAGACCCTGTGCGCCGACCTGACCGGCATGGAAATCGCCAACGCCTCGCTGCTGGACGAAGCCACCGCCGCCGCCGAAGCGATGACCCTGGCCAAGCGCTCGGCCAAGTCGAAGTCGGACACCTTCTTCGTGCACGACGCCGTGCACCCGCAGACGCTGGAACTGCTGCGTACCCGCGCCGAGCCCATGGGCATCGTGCTGCGCGTCGGCACCCCGGCCGAAGCGCTGGAAGCGGAAGCCTTCGGCCTGCTGCTGCAGTACCCGGACACCTTCGGCCAGGTCGGCGACTACAAGGCGCTGGTCGAAGCCGTGCACGCGCGCGGCGGCCTGGTGGCCGTGGCCACCGACCTGCTGGCACTGACCCTGCTGGCCGCCCCCGGCGAATGGGGCGCGGACATCGTAGTCGGCAACAGCCAGCGTTTCGGCGTGCCGTTCGGCTTCGGCGGCCCGCACGCCGCGTTCATGGCCTGCCGTGACGCCTACAAGCGTTCGATGCCGGGCCGCCTGATCGGCGTGTCGGTGGATGCGCAGGGCAACCCGGCCTACCGCCTGACCCTGCAGACCCGCGAGCAGCACATCCGCCGCGAGAAGGCCACCTCCAACATCTGCACCGCGCAGGTGCTGCTGGCGGTGATGGCGTCGATGTACGCCGTCTACCACGGCCCGGACGGCCTGACCCGCATCGCCCGCCGTACCCACCGCCTGGCCTCGATCCTGGCCGCGGCGCTGCGCACGGCCGGCGTGCAGGTCGGTGGCGACTTCTTCGACACCCTGCATGTCACCGGCGTGCATGCCGATGAGATCCACGCCAAGGCCCGCGCCGCCGGTTACAACCTGCGCGCGATCGACAGCGACTCGGTCGGCATCAGTCTGGACGAGACCGCCACCCGTGCCGATGTGGTGGCGCTGGCCGCCGTGTTCGGTGCGCAGGCCGACATCGACGCACTGGATGCCAGCACCGCCGATGCGCTCCCGGCCGGCCTGCAGCGCCAGTCCGCATTCCTGACCCACCCGGTGTTCAACACCCATCACAGCGAGCACGAACTGCTGCGCTACCTGCGTTCGCTGGCCGACAAGGACCTGGCGATGGACCGCACGATGATCCCGCTGGGCTCGTGCACGATGAAGCTCAACGCCACCGCCGAGATGATCCCGGTGACCTGGCCGGAGTTCTCGCAGATCCATCCGCTGGTGCCGGCCGACCAGGCGCTGGGCTACAAGGAACTGATCGACACGCTGGAAGCGATGCTGGTGGAGTGCACCGGCTACGACGCGGTCAGCCTGCAGCCGAACTCCGGCGCGCAGGGCGAGTACGCCGGCCTGCTGGCGATCCGTGCCTACCACCGCTCGCGCGGCGAAGGTCATCGCGATATCTGCCTGATTCCGGACTCGGCGCATGGCACCAACCCGGCGTCGGCGCAGATGTGCGGCATGAAGGTGGTGGTGACCAAGACCGACGCCAACGGCAACGTCGATGTCGAGGACATCCGCCTCAATGCCGAGAAGTACAGCGACCGCCTGGCCGCGATCATGATGACCTACCCGTCCACGCACGGCGTGTTCGAGGAAGAGGTGGTGGAGATCTGCGAGATCATCCACCAGCACGGCGGCCAGGTGTACACCGACGGTGCCAACATGAACGCACTGGTCGGCGTGGCCAAGCCGGGCAAGTGGGGTTCGGACGTTTCGCACCTGAACCTGCACAAGACCTTCTGCATCCCGCACGGCGGTGGCGGCCCGGGCGTCGGCCCGTGCGCGGTCAAGGAGCACCTGGCCCCGTTCCTGCCGGGCAAGCTGGGTGACCACGGCCCGGTCGGCATGGTCAGTGCGGCCAGCTTCGGCAGCGCCTCGATCCTGCCGATCAGCTGGATGTACATCGCGATGATGGGCAGCGAAGGCCTGCGCAAGGCCACCCAGGTCGCACAGCTCAACGCCAACTACATCGCCAAGCGCCTGGCCCCGCACTTCAAGACCCTGTACACCGGCCGCAACGGCCTGGTGGCGCACGAGTGCATCCTCGACGTGCGTCCGCTGGAAAAGACCAGCGGCATCGGTGCCGAGGACGTGGCCAAGCGCCTGATCGACTTCGGCTTCCACGCCCCGACCCTGAGCTTCCCGGTGGCCGGCACGCTGATGGTCGAACCGACCGAGAGCGAATCGCTGCACGAACTGGATCGCTTCATCAACGCGATGATCCAGATCCGCGAGGAAATCAGCGCGATCGAAGACGGCCGCCTGGACCGCGAGGACAACCCGCTGAAGAACGCACCGCACACGGCCACCGCAGTGACCGCCAGCGAGTGGACCCACGCCTACCCGCGCGAACTGGCCGCCTTCCCGCTGGCCAGCCTGAAGCAGAGCAAGTACTGGCCGCCGGTGGCGCGCGTCGACAACGTGTACGGCGACAAGAACGTGATGTGTGCCTGCATCCCGGTCGATGCCTACAAGGACGATGAAGTCGAGGCCTAAGCCTTCGATCCATCGGAAATGAAAACGGCCCGCGCAAGCGGGCCGTTTTCATAAGGGCGTGTGGACCCAGGTCCACACCCACAAAGATCCGGTCACGGGTCCGGCATCTGCCCCAGGCTCAGCTGCCAGGACACGCCGAAGCGGTCCTGCACCCAGCCATAGCGGTTGCTGAAATCGTAGTCACCCACCGGCATCAGCCAATGGCCGCCCTCGCCCAGCACGCGCGCCGCGCGCTCGAACTGCTCGGCGCCGGCACACTCGACGAACAGCGAAATCGAGGGCGAGAAGGTGAAGTCGTGTACGTCCAGGCTGTCAAAACACAGGTAGTGGGTGCCGCCGAGCAGGAAGATGGCCTGGCGAACCTGCCCGGGCACCCCGGCACCGGGTCCCTCCGGGTGGCGCTGCAGGGCCAGCAACCGGAAATCGGCAAAGGCTTCGGCATACAGGGCCAGGGCGGCTTCGGCCTGGCCGGTGAACATCAGGAACGGACGGCTGCGCAGCATGCGGAACTCCTGTTCGACGGGCCCGTGACGGCCCACGCGACCAGCATCGCACGCCGGATGTGCAGCCCCCGTGGTAGTGCCGGCCGCTGGCCGGCAGCTTCCATCACGCCTCGCGCATCCGCCGCGCAATGGCGCTGCCAGCGGCGATGGTGGCGGTCAGTGCCACCATCGACAGGAACTGCAGGCGGGTATGCGATTCGCTCAGCAGCAGGCCGAAGATCAGCGCCAGGATCGCCAGCGCGCAGCAGGTCAGCCATGGGAAACCGGCCATACGGAACGGCAGGCGCGTGCCCAGGCGATCCGCGCGCCGACGCAGCACCAGCTGCGAGACCAGCGACAGCGTCCACACCAGCAGGCAGGTGGAACCGACGATGTTCAGCAGCACCGGCAGTACCCGGTCCGGGAACAGCAGTTCCATCACCGTGGCGGCGAAACCGAACAGCACGCTGGCCAGCACGGCGACCACCGGCACCTGGCGCGGATCGGTCCAGCCGAGCACGGCCGGGGCTTCGCGGCGCTGCGCCAGCGAATACATCATGCGCGAGGCACCGTAGAGGTTGGCATTGAGCGCCGACAGCAGCGCAATCACCGCGATCAGGGTGATGGCGGTGCCCGCACCCGGAATACGGGCGATGTCCAGCACCGCGGCGAACGGCGACTTCAGCGCTTCGCTGGTCCACGGCACCACCGCGATGATCACGCTCAGCGAGCCGATGTAGAACACCAGGATGCGCCAGGCCACGGTGCGGATGGCACGGGCGATGCTGCGCTCGGGGTCTTCGGTCTCAGCGGCCGCAACGGCCACGATCTCGGTGCCGCCGAAGGCGAACACCACCACCAGCAGCGCCGCACCGATACCGGCCAGGCCCTTCGGCGCAAAGCCGCCGTGTTCGGTGAAATTGCTCAGGCCCGGCGAGTTCACCTGTGGCAGCCAGCCCATCAGCAGCGCCACGCCGATGGCGATGAACGCCAGGATCGCCACCACCTTGAGGATCGCGAACCAGAACTCGAACTCGCCGAAGTTCTTCACCCCGAGCAGGTTGATCGCGGTGAAGAACAGCATGAACGCCAGCGCCGCCATCGGTACCGGTATCGATGGCCAGACCGTGGCCAGCAGGCCAGCCGCACCTACCGCCTCGGCGGCGATCACGATCACCAGCTGCACCCACCACAGCCAGCCGACGGTGGCGCCGGCCGTGGCGCCCATGGCGTCGGCGGCGTACACCGAGAACGCACCGCTGGTCGGTTTGGCCGCCGCCATCTCGCCCAGCGCGTTCATCACGATGATCACCAGCGCGCCGGCCACCAGGTAGGACACCAGCACCGCCGGACCGGCCGCCTGCACACCCACGCCCGAGCCGAGGAACAATCCGGCGCCGATGGCGCTGCCCAGGCCCATCATGATCAGCTGGCGGGGCTTGAGCGAATGTCCGAGGCGGGACGGCGAAGCGGTCGGAATCGAATTGGGCATCGGCGGGGCTGGCGGCGGGCTACAGGGGCGACACCTTACCCTGTCCCATGCCCGTGGGGATAGGCACAGCGCAGCAGGCGTCTCAGGCCAGGGCCGGCTCGCCGACGTTGCCACCGATTCGGGCCCGATAGGCACGCGGTGAGAAACCGGTTTCAGCCTTGAATTTGCGGGTGAACGCACTCTGGTCGCTGAAACCGCAGGCCTGGCCGATGCAGGCGATGCTGTCGTCGCCATGCAGCAGGTGCATGGCCATCTGGATCCGCAGCCGGGTCAGCACCTGCTGCGGGGTCATCTGGAACACCTTGCGGAAGCTGCGCTCCAGCTTGGACAGCGAGAAACCGGTGATATCCAGCAGGGTCTGCATGCGCACGTTCTCGGCGTAGTGCGCGTTGAGATGCGCCAGGGCCAGCCGCAGCTGCTCGTACTGGGTGCCGAGGCTGTCCTTCTGGCCAAGGTCGCGGGAAATGCCGATCAGGCCCTCGATGGCCCCATCGACCAGCAGCGGGCGCTTGCAGGTCAGGCACCAGCCCGGCTCGCGGTTGGCGAACAGGTGCAGCTCCATCAGGTTCTCGATCACCTCGCCGGACAGCACGCGGGCGTCCTGGTCGACGTAGTCCGCGCTGAGCCCGGTCGGGTAGATCTCGGCCGCGGTGCGCCCGATCACATCCTTGCGCGCGCGCAGGCCCAGCCGCCGCAGCATGGTCTGGTTGACGTGGGTGTAACGCCCCTGGCGGTCCTTGATGAAGAACAGCACATCCGGAATGGCGTCGAACAGGGCTTCGATGTCGGCGGGCTCGACTCGCATGCGGCAAGCATAGCCGAGGCGGCCTTGCCGGTGCGATCACCCTTGCGGGACTTGCGCTTAACGCCGCCAGGGCCACCGTGGGGGCCAGCCCCCACCGGAGACCCTGCCATGCCCCGTGGTGACAAGACCGCCTATACCGAGAAGCAGAAGCGCCAGGCCGAGCACATCGAGGACAGCGAGCGCGCACGTGGCGCCAGCGAAGGCACCGCCGAGCGCATTGCCTGGGCCACGGTGAACAAGCAGGATGGGGGTGGCAAGCGCAGCGGCAGTGGGCGCAAGAGTGCCACGAAGACTGCCAGCAAGGCACCGGCAAAGAAATCGGCCACGACGTCGGCAGCCAGGAAGACGGCTACCCGCAAGACCGCGGCGAAGAAAGCGCCTGCGAAGAAGACCGCCGCCAGGAAGACGACCGCCGGAACGGCCACGAAAAAGTCCGCCACAAAGAAAGCACCGGCTCGCAAGGCGACGGCAAAGAAGACGCCGGCCACGAAGGCGAGCACCGCCGCTTCACGTAGTGCTGCCGCGAAGAAGGCAGCCAAGACCCGTGCCGCGAAGAAGAGTGTGCGCAAGGCGGCGGCGAAGAAGGCCGCGCGCGCCCGCGCCAGTGGCTGATCGCGAGCCATCCGCTGAAACGCGGCCGCAGTACTCTGCGGCCGCACATTTTCAACGGACGTGACCTGCTCAGGCCGCGCGACGCGGCACGACGGAAGCTGCTGCGCCTTCCACCTTGAACACCGACACCGAGGTGGTCAGCGCATGTGCCTGCTCTTCCAGCGCACGGCTGGCAGCGGTGGCTTCTTCCACCAGCGCGGCGTTCTGCTGGGTTACCTGATCCATCTGCACCACCACCTGGTTGACCTGCTCGATGCCGGCTGCCTGCTCCTTGCTTGCCGCGGCAATGTCGCTCATCAACTGCGTGGTGCGCGAACTGGCCTGGGCCACGCGGGCGATCGCGGCTTCGGATTCAACGGTCACGGCCAGGCCACTCTTCACCTTGGCAGCGGCGTCCTCGATCAGTTCCTTGATCTCCTTGGCGGCGACACCAGCACGCTGTGCGAGCGTGCGCACTTCGCTGGCGACCACGGCAAAACCACGGCCCTGCTCACCTGCGCGGGCGGCTTCGACTGCAGCGTTCAGCGCGAGGATGTTGGTCTGGAACGCGATGCCGTCGATCACCGTGGAGATCTCGGAAATGCGTGCCGAGGACTGGTCGATCTCACCCATCACCGAGGCCATCTGCGCCATCGCCTGCTCGGTCTCACGCACCGCGGCACCGGCCGCGTGTGCTTCGCTGTCGGCCTGGCGGGCCAGCTCGGCATTCTGGCGCACGGTGGACGTCAGTTCCTCCATCGATGCAGCGGCCTCTTCCAGGTTGGCCGCCTGCTGCTCTGTGCGGCGCGACAGGTCGTTGTTGCCGGCGGCCAGTTCCTGCGCGGCGTTGTTGATGCTGTCGGCAGCCACCTGGATGCCACGCACGATGCCGGTCAGCTGCGCGGTGGTGGTGTTGGCATCGTCGCGCATGCGGGCGAATACGCCGTCGTACTCGCCGTCCATACGTGCGGTCAGGTCGCCGTGCGAGATCGCGCGCAGCACGTCGGAGACATCGGCGATGCTGGCCTGCGAACTGGCCATCATGCCGTTGAGGTGCTCGACCATTGCCTTGAACTGGTACTGGAACGCAGCGGCATCGCCGCGCATGCTGAAGTCGCCAGCGCGCGCGGCACGGGCCAGCTCATCGATCTGCGCGTTGATCGCCATCAGGCTCTGCTTCACCGCAGCCAGGGTGCGGGTCAGCGCGCCCTTCTCGCCCGGGTAGTCCGGCAGGTCACGGCTGAGGTCGCCGATGGCGTAGCGCTGCATCACCTCGGCCATCAGCAATTCCACCTGCACGTGGGATTCGACCAGGCTGTTGGTGGCCTGCACCATGCGTCCGAAATCACCCGGGAACGCGCTGGCATCCATGCGATAGCGGATCGCGCCCGCCTCGTGCTGCTCGGCCATCTGCAGCTGTGCGCCGATCGCGGCCTGCACGCTCTGCCGCACACTGGCCATGGCCTGGCCCAGCTGGGTCAATTCGTCACGACCGCCAAGCCGGAATTCCTGATCCAGCTCGCCCTTGGCCAGGCGCTCGGCCAGGTTCACTGCGCGCGCCAGCGGACCGGTCAGGCTGCGGCCGATCATCACCGAGGCAGCGATGCCAACCAGCAATGCAACGCCGCCGAGTACCAGCAGCTGCAGCAGGCTGCGCTCACCCAGGCGGATCGCCTCGGCGGCGGCGCTGCGGCTTTCCTTCTCTTCGAAGTCCACACCGTCGGACAGCGCCTTGTTCCAGCCGTTGGCCGCTTCCTGCACCGGCCCCAGGGTCAGCGCCACGGCGCCGGGATAGTCCCCCTGCTCCATCAACTCGCTGGTCTGCTTGTTGAGCGGGCGGGCGATGGCGCGCTTGGCTGCAATGGTTTCAGCAATGGCCTTGCCCGCGGCATCACTGGGCAACGCCTGGTACGCGCTCCAGCTGGCCTCGTAGCGTTTGACCAGATCGGCGATGCGCTGTTCGTCGTGGCCACGGTCGTCGCCCTGGCGGATCAGCATCTCGCGGCGCACCACCATCATCTGGTTGTTGGCATCGAGCATCTGCGACAGCAGGCGCACCTTGGCCACGCTGACATCGACCACCTGCTGCATCGCGCGCTTCTGCACGACGCTGGCGGTGGCGCCGGTGGCCACCACGGCGGCAACCAGCAGCAACAACAGGCCAAAGCCCAGCCCAAGACGCCAGGCAACCCTGACATTCCTCAAGTAGTTCATCGGTACATCCAAAACGGGGGGATGCGCCCGTATCGGCAGCAGCCCGATGCGCCTTGATGGGGGGCTGCCGCGTCCGTCCGGGTGCGGTTCAGAGAGGTGATGGCGGCAACTGCTGGCGCAATCAACCCTAAAGTTATCCCCCTCGCTGCCAAGGGTGCCTGCCTGCAGCGGGCGCCCTTAGAATCGAATCGACCCTTGGAGATGAATGGATACATCTGATGCGCCAGGATTTCCCCCACCAGTTGATCATTTTCGGCCCACCGGGAACCAGCAAGAGTTACAAGGCCCGGCATGAGAAGACTCCGATGCTCGGCATCGACGCGAGCGAGGTCATCCCCGTGACGTTCCACGCCGAGTTTGGCTACGGGGATTTCGTCTCCCGCCTGTTGCCATTGTCCGAGGGCAACAAGGTCCATTACGAAGTGCACGCCGGTCCGTTCATCCGTGCGCTGGCACTTGCCCTCCACCGTTCAGAGCATCCCACGGCCGGTTCGCCCCCTCGCAACGTTGTCCTGCTCATTGACGAGATCAACCGCGGCAACTGCGCGGAAATCTTCGGCGACATTTTCCAGCTGCTGGACCGTGACGATGACGGACAATCCAGCTATTCCGTCTGTGCCTCGAGACTGACGGTGAAGGCACTGACCCATGAGATCGGCGAGCTTGCAGATCGCGATGCCAAGGATTCCTCCGCGCTGATCGGACGTATCGAAGATGAGCGCATGCTAAGGCTTCCGGCCAATCTCTACCTGATCGGGACCATGAACACCGGCGACGAGTCGATCTTCTTCATGGATTCCGCATTCAAGCGCCGCTGGAATTTCGAGTTCAGTCCAGCCGAGTTCAATGCGGTTCCTGCTGCGCAGGCGAATGCGATCATCGAAGGGCATCCATCGGTCACGTGGAAAACGCTGGTCGATGCGCTCAACGCGATGATCATCGACAAATGCGCTTCGCCGAATCTCGACGACAAACTGATCGGCCCCTGGTTCATCAAGGCGCGGGCCGTCGCTGCGACGACACCGCCTGCGACGCTGGAACAGACGCACGCTGCATCGATTGCCGAACTGCAAAGGCTTGCCCCAGGGGCTGCGAAGAGCAAGCAGGGCGCGGACTACAGCCAGTGGTTCGACGATGCGTTCTGCGAGCTCCGCGAGTCCTGCAATGCCGAGACCCTGAAGGCAATCGACACGCTCTCGGGCTTTGACGAGTCCGGCAAGCGCAAATTGAAGGCCATTGCCTTTGCCATCAGCGGCTCATCTCCCTACTACAAGTCAAAGATAAACTTCCAGAAGACCAAGGACGGGATGCTCATCGAAGATTTCGTCGAAGCGCTTGCCGTGACACAGGAAGTCCACCCCATTACCTACCATATCGCCGCCAGTGATATCGAGGGGAAGCTATTCCTCTACCTGTGGGACAACGTCTTCGAGAGGGACAAATCCCCGCTCGCAGAATGGCTGCGCATTCCCCCGGAATCACTGAGGACCTTCGGACAGTTTGCTGCCCGGCGCGATGAATTCATCCGCAGCTTCACTGTTTCGGAAGAGCTGCATGCAGCTGCATGACGTCAGCGTCGTCGCGGCCGGGTCCAATGCCGTGGGCCTGTTCGTGGAAGATGGACGCACCGAGCTGCGCGTGCCACACGGCATGCCAACCTGCACCACACCCCGCGACGCATTCCGTATGCTCTACCTGGCTTTCGCTGCCTTCAGGAATGTCCAATCACGTCCCGGGCATGCACCACAGCAGGATGGCGTTGAGGCAGATACGCTCGGACGGGGACTTGCAGCGGCCCCCGCTTCGTTCGTCGACGCCTATGCCATCGACTCACTGTTCAACCGGTCCAATCCATTGCGATTGCTGTCGCTTCGCTCGCAGATGGCACGGCGGCAGGATGGCAATCTGAAGTACGCTGACCGCCAGCTTCACCATGCATTGTTCAGCGACGACGATGCCCCTTTCTTCCCGAAGCTCCCCACCCGGCGGAGCGTATGCGAACGCGGGACCGCCGACATCGTCGGCCTGTACTTCTTCCTCGCCGACGACTTCTATCGCAACCTGCTGCAGATCGATCCCGGCATCATCTGGGGACGCTTCACCATGGATGCCGTACAGCGCGCAACGGACTTCCGCCATCGTCATCTGCGCCAGGGCGACTCACTGCATGAAGGTGATGCATGGGCACAGGAGCTGCTGCAGCGGCGACTCCAGCAACTCCTGAGAACGTGTTACAGGCAGGCAACGCTGCGCAGCACTGAGTTCCTTGCGCTGTACGCGGCACTGGAACGCTACCTTCATCCCGCACTCGCAGGTAGTGTGCAGCAGGGCCAGGTCTGGGGCATGCGGGATTTCTGGCCTGTCTGGGAATCCATGTGCCTGCATGATGCCCTGCAACAGGCCGGCGACACGCACGGCGCTTCCATCGTTACCTGTGACAGTACTCATCTCCCGTCCCACCCCATGGCCATCGAGCACCGCGACACCTGGGATCAGCGGCGGCGTTCAATGTTCGCCCATAACGGAATCTGCCGCCGTCCCGACCTGTTGCTGCAACGCGGCTCCGCGTACGCCGTGGTCGATTTCAAGTACTACCCCATCGCACCCGGCTGGCACCAGCGCAGCCGCAGCGAAGAAGACGGGGAGGCGCCCGCCCTGAACGAGAAGGCCCAGAAGGACCTGGACAACATCGAGTTGTATGGACTTCTGCTGCACCGTCACCTTGCTGCACGGGAGCAGGTATCGCCAACGATCACCCTGGAGTTCTGGCTCCCCGGAGGCGAAGCGCAGCGGATTGACATCCGCAGCTCGCCTGCCTGGAACCCACCGCTGGCGGTGGTGACCCTTCCTCTGCTGGACGTGATCAGGCGCTATGGTGAGCGGCATGCCTTCGCCATGCGCGCCAACCGCACGCACGGAGTTGCCAGGGCTGCGTGAAGGCATACGGCTCAGGTGCGGGTCAGGTTTTTCACGCGGGCTGCTCGTGCTCCGCTGGCATGGTGGACAGGCATTCCCTTGGAGCCGTCCATGCTTTCAGCCCGCGTCGCTGTGCTGTCCCTCACCCTGCTGGCGCCTGCTGCCTTTGCGCAGGTCGCACCTCCCGGCCTGCCCGCCCCCATCGCCGAAAGGGCCGGGCCGGATATCGCGCCGCGCTCCGCTCTGCACGCCCAGGTGTTGCTGGATCGCGCGAATTTCTCCCCTGGCCAGATCGATGGTGAAGTGGGCAGCAACCAGCGCCGGGCGGTATCCGGCTTCCAGGCAGCGCGCGGGCTGACCGTGACGGGTGAGCTGGATGACGCCACCTGGAAAGCGCTGCAGGCCGATACGATTGGGCCGCTGGCCAGTTACACCCTGACCGCAGAGGATGTCGCCGGCCCGTTCCAGACGATTCCCAAAGGACCGGCCGCACAGGCCAAGTTGAAATCGCTGGGCTACGGCAGCGTGGCCGAAGCCCTCGGCGAGCGCTTCCACGCCTCCCCTGAGCTGCTGAAGGTGCTCAATCCGGGCGTCGATCTGGCCAAGGCGGGCAGCCGCATCCAGGTCCCCAACATCGCACCGGCCGCATTGCCGAAGGCCGCGAAGATCGTGGTCGACAAATCCGACTCCACCCTGCAATTGCTGGATGCGCAAGGCAAAGTGATCGCGCAGGTGCCGGTGTCATCCGGCAGCCAGCACGACCCGTTGCCGATCGGCGAGTGGAAGATCCTCGGCGTCTACCGCGACCCGCCGTTCCACTACAACCCGAAGCTGTTCTGGGATGCACGCAAGGGCGAGAAGAAGGCCACGCTGCCGCCGGGCCCGAACAATCCCGTGGGCCGGGTCTGGATCGACCTGTCCAAGCCGCATTACGGTCTGCACGGCACGCCCGAACCCGGCCATGTCGGCAAGACCGAATCGCATGGCTGCGTGCGCATGACCAACTGGGATGCGCTACGCGTGGCCGATGCAGTGGATACCTCGGTGCCCGTGGTGATGCAGGAGTGAAGCGATGCGCCTTTCGCAGCTGATCGTACTGGGCGTTCTGCTGGGCCTGGGTGCAGGCTGGTGGCTGCGTCGGGATGTGGCTCAGCCGGTGGCCGTTGCCCAGCCTGCCCCGCACCCCACAGTGGCTGCAACGCCGGTGAAGGCGCCAGCAGCTCCGCAGGTGGATGCAGCGCCTTCCGCATCGGTGGCACCGTCGGCCAGCGCGAGCGGCACGCCAACCGGTCTGCTGCTGCCGGTGCAGGGCGTACTGCCCTCTCAGCTGCGCGACACCTTCACCGATGCGCGCAGCGAGGGTCGCGTGCACGATGCCATCGACATCATGGCCGACGCCGGTACGCCGGTGCTGGCCGTGGCTGATGGCACCGTGGAGAAGCTGTTCGACAGCAAGCGCGGCGGCCTGACGATCTACCAGTTCGAACCCAGCGGACGCTGGTGCTACTACTACGCCCACCTGCAACGCTATGCCGATGGGCTGGCGGAAAAGAAGGTGATCAAGCGCGGGGAAGTGATCGGCTACGTCGGCAGCACCGGCAATGCCAGCGCCGAGGCCCCACACCTGCATTTCGAGGTGCATGTGCTGGGCCCGGAGAGGCAATGGTGGAAAGGCGAGTCGATCAATCCATACCCGCTGCTGCGGGCGGGAGGCTAGCGCGTCTGCCGCGTGGCAGAGCCAGTCGCAGTGATGCCCGATTTGGGTACGATCCTACCCATATTGGGTATCTGGCAAGTGCACTGCCGGGCATGGCCCGGCGCTACCGGGGTGGAGGACGGCTTCGCCAGCGCCGCAGCGCGATGCTGGCAGCCGCCAGTCCGCCACCGGCAATCAGTAAAAGGAGCGCCACCGGCTGCCAGAAGAAGAACGGCCACAGCCAGAGGTAGTCCAGGTCGGTCAGTTTCAGCACGTCCATCGGCGGCAGCAGGTCCACCGAGGCCGCACGGCCAGCCAGCGCCGGGTCGACCGCCAGCACGGTCAGCCGCAGCCAGGAACGGCCACGCGGCAATGCATCACCGCGGCCGTAGCCGAAGTACGAGGCGGCGAAGCGGTCGGGCTCGACCGATTCCAGTGCACGAATGACCTCGGTCGTTTCTGCAGCTGAGCGCGTGTCCGCGCGGAACTCGTTGCGATCGGTCGGCGTTTCAGCGCGCAGGCGCAGCGCGGGGTCAACCAAAGGATTGGCGCCGTCATCGGCATAGCGCAGTCGCAGGCGCAGCGGATCATCGATGAAACGGTAGACCGTGATCTCGGCCGAGGCGCCCGGCTGCAGCACCAGTGACAGGGTCTGCGTGCGCGAGGCCAGATAGTTGGCGGCTGCGCCCAGCAGCAGCACGATGCAGGCCAGCGCCCATAGGCTCCACAGCAGCCACAGGGCCACCCGTGCGACCGTCTCGCCCTTCATGCCGAACCTCCGGTCATCGCGCTGCATCCCTGCTGGCATTGGCCACAACGTAGCGCAGAACTGCACGTGCCCACAGTGCCGGCGTAAAGCAGCGCGTGAACCCACCCGGTACCTCGCCATATGGCGAGGCCGGGCATCGCACATGCGGAAGGAGTCAGGCCGGCCTGACTTCCCTGCAGACCAGCTCGGCAAGTTCGCGGCAGGCGAAGAACAGCCCTTCCACCACACCTTCGTCCAGGTGCCTGCGCGGCGTCGCCATGCTGGCGCAACGGTTGGCCGCGTGCAGCATTTCCACCGCGGTGAGGATGCCCACGGCCGCACGGTCGATCCGCGCCAGGGACTGACGTCGTCCGTCGGACAGGGCCTCCTCCGGCCACAACATGCCATCGGAACCTTCGCCATCACGGATGCGGGTGAGGCAGCCCTGGAACGTGCTGAGATCGTCGGCGGGATTGGCGTCGTCGTTGATGGGCTCAACAACATGGAACGGCGGGGTCTTGCGACTGGTCATGGCGTCGGCTTCCGTGGCTGTACTTAACAGCGCCACCGCGCGGAAGCGGGTGGCGGACGGTGCGGGTTGCAAACCGGGATAGATAGTTACCAATGACCGGCGGGTCCGAAGACCCCCACGCACCGCCCGCCATAAAGGCCGACGGATTGCCAGCCGGCACCGCTTCAGGACGGTGCCGGCTGGCAAGCGTAAGTAACACCTATCTCGGGTTTGCACGCCCGGCCACCCTTTTCCGGTGGCGCGCCATGGTGTCTACGCCTGCATGTTCGATTCAATGAGAAAAATCCGAAAGGTTCGGATGAATCGAGAGCGCAGGGCGAAGTGTTGCATGCGCGGGGAATGGTGGATGCGACAGGAACAGCCGCGACTGTGCTGATGCGCGGACGAGAGCGACGTGCGGTGACGCGAGCAACCCTCACTTCAGAATGGCGTGTGACGTTTATCGCTTACAAGAAGTTGTATGCGGGGAGCATGAGGGATGTGTGGCTTGGGAGAATTTGACGTGTTCGGCCGATTTGGCGCGCTGGACGCGACATGTTGGTGGCTTCGGTTCTGCCAGCCATGGGCTGGCACTACTGAAGCCCGCACGGACTGCCAACAGATGAAACCGGCCCAAAACAAAGCGCCGCGACCCTACAGGGAGTCGCGGCGCTCTTTTTTCAGTTGAACAGCGTTACCTCAGGCGAACGGATCCTGCAGGACCATGGTGTGGTCGCGGTCCGGGCCGGTGGAGACGATGCTGATCGGGCAACCGGCCAGCTCTTCCAGCGAACGCAGGTAAGCGCGTGCGGCCGGCGGCAGGTCATCCCAGTTGGTGATGCCGTGGGTGTTCTCGGTCCAGCCCGGGAACTCCAGGTAGACCGGGGTGCAGTCTTCCCAGCCCTGCGCGTCCAGCGGCGCGTACTCGGTGCGCTTGCCGTTGTATTCGTAGGCGATGCAGACCTTCAGCTTTTCCATGCCGTCCAGCACGTCCAGCTTGGTGATGCACAGGCCGCTGATGCCGTTGATGGCCACGGCGCGCTTCAGCGCGACGATGTCCATCCAGCCGCAGCGACGCGGGCGACCGGTCGACGCACCGTACTCGGCGCCGCGGTCACGGATGCCCTGGCCGACTTCGTCGTCCAGCTCGGTCGGGAACGGGCCACCGCCGACGCGGGTGGCGTAGGCCTTGGCGATACCCAGCACGTAGTCGATCGAATCGGCGCCGACGCCGGAACCGGCCAGCGCACCACCGACGGTGGTGTTGGAGCTGGTGACGTACGGGTAGGTGCCGTGGTCGATGTCCAGCAGTGCGCCCTGCGCACCTTCGAACAGCACGCGCTTACCCTGCTTGCGCAGGTCGTGCAGGATGCCGGCCACGTCGGACTTCATCGGCTGCACGTACTCGCCGAAGGCCAGCGCTTCGTCGAAGGTCTTCTGGAAGTCGACCGCATCGGTGTTCAGATACTTGGTCAGCACGAAGTTGTGGTAATCCAGCGCGGTGCGCAGCAGTTCTTCCAGCTGCTTCGGGTAATGCAGGTCGGCGATGCGGATGCCGCGACGCGCCACCTTGTCTTCGTAGGCCGGGCCGATGCCACGGCCGGTGGTGCCGATCGCCTTGCCACCGGCAGCGCGTTCGCGCGCCTGGTCCAGGGCGATGTGGTACGGCATGATCAGAGGCGCGGCCGGGGAGATCTTCAGGCGCGAACGCACTTCCACGCCGGAGGCTTCCAGCTCGGCGATTTCCTTCTGCAGCGCGGCCGGCGAGATCACCACACCGTTGCCGATCAGGCACAGCGCATCGTCACGCAGGATGCCCGACGGGATCAGGTGCAGGACGGTCTTCTTGCCATTGATGACCAGGGTGTGGCCGGCATTGTGCCCGCCCTGGAAGCGCACCACGGCGCCGATTTCCTCGGTGAGCAGATCGACGATCTTGCCCTTGCCTTCATCGCCCCACTGGGCACCCAACACTACGACAGACTGACCCATGACGGGCTCCTCGATTTGTTGCGGCCATCGGGGCCGCGGACGGGTAAACCGTGGCGGGGCTGGCCAGCACCTGGATGGCAGCTCCAAACGGGGAGCGCCGACGATGGAAGGCCCAGACACGGAAAAAGCCGAACGGGGAGGCCCGTCCGGCTTTTGTGCATTATCCGGGTTTCCGGGGTCGGGTGCCACCTTTCCGACGGGCGGCTTTACCGGCCGGTCAGCCGCCCCGCCCGGTCGTGCCGGCCGCTGGCCGGCAATGCCAACCAAGGTTGGCATCTACCAGAGCCGGGCCACGCATGTGAACGCAGGCGGCCGTGCCGGGCCTTCAGTGCCGGGCCCACCACAGCAGGCTCAGCCCGGCCAGCAGCACCAGCCCGCCGAAGCTGCGCAGGGCCGGGCTGGGCAGGTCCAGCAGGCGCTCGGCCATGCGCTTCCAGGCGAACGGGGCAACAAACAGGAACAGGCCTTCCAGCACCGCCACCAGGCAGACGGCGGCGAACAGATCTTTCATGGGGGGACTCCGGAAAAAGCACGGGGCCCGGCATCTGGCCGGGCCCCGTGGGGTAATGCCCTGCGACCTCAGCGGTCGTTCTTCAGGTACTGCAGGAACGGGTCGTTCTTGTCGAGCACGATCACGCCGTTGCCGTCGGTCATGGAGCCACGGTAGGCCTCCAGGCTGCGGTAGAACGCGTAGAACGACGGGTCGGCCGAGCCGGCCTTGCCGTAGATGCGGGCGGCATCGGCATCGCCTTCACCGCGCAGGCGCTGTGCATCGCGCTCGGCCTCGGCGATCAGCACGGTGCTGTCACGGTCGGCCTGGGCGCGGATGGTCAGCGACTGTTCCTCGCCTTCCGCACGCAGCTTGGCCGCTTCCTGCTTGCGCTGCGCGCGCATGCGCTCGTACACGTCGTTGATCACCTGGCTGTCGGTCGGCAGGTCCACCTGCTTGATGCGCAGGTCGATCATCTGCATGCCCAGGCCGGCCACGGCTTCGTTGATCCCCTTCAGCTGCTCGGCGATCAGCTCGCTGCGATCACCGGATACCAGCTGCTGCAGGGTGCGCGAGTTGATCTGGTTGCGCAGCGAGTCGGTGATGATCGGGGCCAGGCGGGCATTGGCGATGCGCGGATCGCCGCCAGTGGCACGGAAGTAGTCACCCACGTTGGAGATGTAGCCGATGGCGAAGAAGTCGACGCTGACGTCCTTCTGCTCGGCGGTGAAGTAGCGCGCCGGCGCGGTGTCGAGCACCTGGAAGCGGCGGTCGAAGACCTTCACCGTTTCCACCACCGGCACCTTGAAATGCAGGCCCGGCTTGATGTCCGAACGCACCACCTTGCCCAGGTTCAGGACCATGGCGGTCTGGTCCTCGCGGACCACGTACACCGAGCCGAGCAGGCCCAGCGCCACCGCCACGATCACGGCGATCCAGATTGGACTCTTCATCGGCTGCCCTCCTCACGGCCGCTCGGTCGCCCGGTCGGGCGGCCCACCGGCCGGCCCGGATCACGGGAAGCTTCCGCCGCTGCACCCGGCAGCGACGGCATCACCACGTCCGGGTTCGCCACTGCGGCCGGGGCCGAGGTGCTGGGACGGGTATCGCCGGTCATCGGCACGTAGATCAGCTGGCGGCCATCGCCACCGATCACCTTGCGGTTCTCGCTCAGCACCTGCTGCACGGTCTCCAGCCACAGGCGCTTGCGGGTCACTTCCGGGGCGTCCTTGTACTGGGCCTGCAACAGGCTGAAGCGCTGCGCGTCACCCTCGGCCTTGGACACCACGGCCTGCTTGTAGCCCTCGGCGGTGGTACGGGCACGCGAGGCCTGGCCTCGGGCTTCCGGCACGACCTTGGCGGCGTAGGCCTGGGCTTCGTTGATCAGGCGTTCCTTGACCTGCTGGGCGCCGTTGACCTCGTCGAAGGCCGGCTTCACTTCTTCCGGCGGACGGGCGTCCTGCAGGGTCAGGCCGGTCACGGTCAAGCCGGTCTTGAACGCCTTCAGCAGCGCCTGCAGGCGCTCTTCGGCGGCCACGGCCAGCGGGCCACGGTTGTTCAGCACGGCATTGAGGTCGGCGCGGCCGACTTCCTCGCGCACCGCGCTCTGCGCCGACTGCTCCAGCACCTGGTTGGCATCAACGGTGCCGAACAGGTACTGCTGCGGGTCGTCGATGCGGTACTGGACGTTCAGCGAGACGTTGACGATGTTCTCGTCACGGGTCAGCACCGGCACCTGGATCGAGAACGTCTTGATCTCGGTGGCGTTGACCTTGGTGACCGATTCGATCGGCCACGGCAGCTTGAAGTTCGGGCCGGGCTGCAGGATCCGCGAGAACTGGCCGAAGCGCAGCACCACGCCGCGCTGCTGTTCGCCGATCAGCTGGAAGCTGGAGAACAGCACCAGCAGCACCACGGCCGCGACGATCCAACGCACGATGCCGCCGTCGAACAGGTCCTTCAGCGGCCCGGGCAGTCCGCCCCAGCCACCACCATTGCCACCGCCGCGCGACCCGAACGGCCCGCGTCGATTGTCCTCGGGGCCTTGTCCGCCCTTGTTGCCGCCGGGTGTATTCCAGGCCATGCACGCTCCATCAAGATGTGGGCTGCGGCGCGGGCCCTTCCCGCGGCGCCAGCCGTGAAACCATTACCGATCATACAAGATGGGGCGGATCGGCAGGATCGAAAGGGGGGCAACCGGGTAAGGTGACGTTTTCCTCGAAGTCAGGCAGCGCCGATGGCCCCCACCACCCCGTTCACCGCCTTCCGCATCGAAAACGACGACGCCGGCTACCGCAGCGGCCTGGCCCAGCTCAGTGTCGACGACCTCAACCCCGGCCAGGTGCTGATCCGCGCCCACTGGTCCTCGGTCAATTACAAGGATGCGCTGGCAGGCACCGGCAAAGGGAAGATCCTGCGCCGCTTCCCGCTGGTGGGCGGCATCGACGTGGCCGGCACCGTGGTCGCCAGCACCGACCCGGACTGGCGTGAAGGCGACGCGGTACTGGCCACCGGCTGCGGCCTCAGCGAGACCCGTGACGGCGGCTACAGCCAATACGTGCGGCTGGAATCACGCGCGGTGATTGCCCAGCCAGCCGGGCTGAGCCCGCGCGAGGCGATGGTGCTGGGCACCGCCGGCTTCACTGCCGCGCTGGCGCTGCTGCGCATGCAGGACAACCGGCAGACCCCGGACCTCGGCCCGCTGGCGGTCACCGGCGCCAGCGGTGGCGTCGGTGCGCTGGCGCTGTCGATCTTCAGCCGTGCCGGCTACAGCGTGCACGCGATCAGCGGCAAGCCGGACCAGGCCGACTTCCTGCGCGGCATCGGTGCCAGCGAGGTGCTGCCGCGCGCGGCGCTGGCCGACACCGGCCCGCTGCAGTCGGCGCGCTTCGGCGGTGGCCTCGACAATGCCGGCGGCCCGATGCTGGCCAGCCTGCTGGCACAGACCGTGCCCTATGGCAGCGTGGTCAGCGCCGGCCTGGCTGCCAGCCCCACGCTGGACATGACGGTGATGCCGTTCATCCTGCGCGGCGTGTCGCTTCTGGGCGTTTCGTCGGCCAATGCACCGCGGAGGCTGCGCGAGGAGGTGTGGGCACGCCTGGGCAACGAGTGGAAGCCGCAGCACCTGGACCGCATCTGCACCGCCGAGGTCGGCCTTGATGGCCTGCCAGCGGTGTTCGAGCGGATGCTGGCCGGTGGTTCACTGGGCCGCACCGTGGTGCGGATCGACTGAACGTCGCAGGCAGGCGACGGACGGCATGCGCGCCCCTCCCGCCGGTAATGTGCCCGCACTACACTGCGGGCATTACATGGGGAACAACATGGCACGCATTCTGATTGTCGACGACTCACCGTCGCAGCTGTTGGGGATACAGCGCATCGTCGAGAAGCTCGGGCACCAGATCCTGACCGCCACCGATGGCGCCGCCGGGGTCGAAACCGCCAAGGCCGAGCTGCCCGACCTGGTCCTGATGGACGTGGTGATGCCCAACCTCAATGGTTTCCAGGCCACCCGCACCCTCGCCCGCGACGAGGCGACCCGGCACATTCCGGTGATCCTGGTGACCACCAAGGACCAGGACACCGACCGCATGTGGGGTATGCGCCAGGGCGCCAAGGCCTACATCACCAAGCCGTTCTCGGAAGACGAACTGTCCGAGGTGCTGGAGCGGGTGTTCGCCGGGCAGGGCTGAAACATTCCGGTAGGTGCCAACCTTGGTTGGCACATCGCCCTGGTAGGTGCCAACCTTGGTTGGCACATCGCCCTGGTAGGTGCCGACCTTGGTCGGCACATCGCCCTGGTAGGTGCCGACCTTGGTCGGCACATCGCCCTGGTAGGTGCCGACCTTGGTCGGCACGTTTTTGCTGAGTCGAGCATGGCTCAACTCTACATATCAAAGTCGCCGGGCGTGGCCCGGCGCCACCTTCAGATTGACTCGCCGAATGCCTTTGCCAGGTTCCGGTAGGCCTTCTTCTGCGCCTCGTCCGTCGCAGCCGGGGCCACGATCTCGATCTCGACGATCTGGTCGCCGTCCGGATTGCCCGGCAGGCCACGCCCACGCAGGCGCAGCTTGCGCCCGGCATCGGAATCGGCCGGGATCTTCAGTTCCACCGTACCTCCCAGCGTCGGCACACTCAGGCTGGTACCCAGCGCTGCCTGCCACGGCGTGACCGGCAGCGTATAGAGGATGTTGCGGCCATCGACCTCGAACTGCGGGTGCGCGGCGTACTCCACTTCCAGCAGCAGGTTGCCGCCGTGGTTGCCCTGCCCGGCCAGGCGGATCACCTGGCCCGGGCGGATGCCCTTGGGCACGCGCACGTCCAGCTGCTTGCCGTTGACGGTGATGCGCAGGCTGTCGCCGTTGTAGGCCGCCTCCAGCGGGACCGACAGCTTGGCGCGGGTATCGCGGTTGGGCGCATGGCCCTGGCTGCTGAAGCCCGGCCCCGGGCCGGCACCGCCACGCTGGCGTGCGAACAGGCTCTCGAAGAAGTCGCTGAAGCCGCCATTGGGGCCGCCACCGCCGAACACTTCCTCGAAATTGAAGCCACCGGCGCCGCCATAGTTCGGCGGCACGTTGAATTCCTCGCCCGGGCGGTACCCCTGCGCGCGCAGCTGGTCATAGGCCGCGCGCTTCTCGGGATCGCGCAGCGCCTCGTAGGCCTCGTTGACCGCCTTGAACTTGTCTTCGGCCCCGGCCTCCTTGCTGACATCCGGGTGGTACTTGCGTGCCAGCCGGCGGTAGGCGGTCTTGATCTCCGCCTCGCCCGCGCTCGGTTCCACCCCCAGGGTGGCGTAGTAATCCTTGAATTCCATCCAGCTACCTCGATTCGCTTCGGCCGCGCCGGTGGCGCCGCCCCGGGTTCATTCTACGCGCCGGCGATGCTACGCCGCCCATCGTGCGGCCGCGGTGAGGCCGACTGATCCTGCGCAATGCGGCTGCCATCCCGATGCCCCAGGCTATGCGGCAAAGCCTGAAGATGGGGCCTGCACACCGGTTTTCCAATGTCTTGACGTCGCTGTCCCATGCGGGCCACTAGCCTGCCCCTGCAAGGAGTTCACCATGACCATCCACGTTGGCGACCGCATCCCGGAAGTGACCCTCAAGCGCATCCGCGAGGGCATCGAAACGCTCGATACGCATTCGCTGTTCGACGCGCGCAAGGTGGTGCTGTTTGCCGTGCCCGGTGCGTTCACCCCGACCTGTTCGGCCCGACACCTGCCCGGCTACGTCGAGAAATTCGAGGCGTTCCGCCAGCGCGGCATCGACGTCTACTGCATGGCGGTCAACGACCCCTTCGTGATGAAGGCCTGGGCCGCCGACCAAAGCGTGCCTGACGGCCTGCTGATGCTGTCCGATGGCAATGCCGAACTGACCCGCGCGCTCGGCCTGGAACTTGATGCCAGCGCCTCGGGCATGGGCATCCGCTCGCGCCGCTTCGCGCTGTACGTGGTCGACGGCGTGGTGCGCGCAGCCTGGATCGAACAGCCCGGCCAGTTCGAAGTCTCTTCAGCCGAGTACGTGCTGGAGCACCTGCCCACCTGACTACCAACCGCAAGAGGAAACGGCCAGCCATGTCCAGCAAGCCAGCCAAAGCCCCCAAGCCCGCCGCGAAGATTCCCGGCATCAGTGACCGCAAGACCCTGCGTGACCGCGCCCGCCGCAACATCGAGGATGGTGCGATCACCGACAGCTACAGCGCCGACCGCAAGGTGGTGATCAAGCTGCTCAACGATGCCCTGGCCACCGAATACGTGTGCGTGCTGCGCTACTACCGGCACTACTTCATGGCCAAGGGCATGCTGGCCGACGCGGTGAAAGCAGAGTTCCTCGAACATGCACAGCAGGAACAGGCTCATGCCGGCAAGCTGGCCGAGCGCATCGTCCAGCTCGGCGGCGAACCCGATTTCAATCCCGATACGCTGACCGCGCGTTCGCATGCCGAGTACAAGGAAGGCAGCGACCTGCGCGACATGGTCCGTGAAAACCTGGTGGCCGAGCGCATCGCCATCGACAGCTACCGCGAGATGATCAACTTCATCGGCGACCGCGATACCACCACCAAGCGCATCCTCGAAGAGATCCTCGCGCAGGAAGAGGAACACGCCGACGAGTTCGCCGACCTGCTGGATGGGTGGATCGGGGAATGATCTGGTAGATGCCCACCTTGGTGGGCGCCTTTGCCGCGTGCCAACCAACATTGGCACCTACCAGAGCACGCGATGTCGTTGGCGTTGCACCGAGTGCCGACCAAGGTCGGCACCTACCGCAGGACGTTGAATCGCACCTGCGTCCATGCCCCATCGGCCGCCAACGCGGTCAGGGTATGTGCCCCCGGTTCGGCGAACTCACGCTGCATCAGCTGCGCGCCACGGGTCTGCGCGACCCAGCGACCATCCAGCAGCCAGTCCACCGCCTGCTCGCTGCCCAGTGCGCGCAGCTGCAGGCGCACGCCATGCTCCGCATTCGGCGCGCGCGCCAGCGTGGCGCCGTCATTGAGCCCGTCGATGTGCAGTGCGACGCTGGCCTCGCGGCCATCATCACGGCAATCCGGCGACAACGGCGGCAGCTGCGAGGCCTCGCGCGTGGCCTTGGACAGCCAGGGCGACAGCAGCGCCGGCCAGCGCGCGATCTCACGCGCCACTTCTTCATGGGGCGCGCTGCAATCGGCGGACACCCGCAGGCCACTGCGCGCATCGGCCAGGTAGCGCTGTCGGCCCGGCTGCCAGCGCCGTGCTTCGCGCTCGGGGAAGGTCGGCGGTGCCGCGCCCTCAAGCAGGTAGGCCGGCATCCGCCGCTGGCAGAGTGCGGCCGGCAGGCCTTCGGCCCGCTCGCCGGTCGGCCAGCAGATCTCTTCCTGGCTGACGCTGGCCGGCATCGGTGCGGCAGCCGAGTCACCGCGCTGGCGCGGCAGGCTGTCCACCACTTCGAACATCAGCGGCAGGGCGGTCACCGCGCCGTACTGGCCGGGAAGCGGCGTGCCGTCCGGACGCCCCACCCACACGCCCACGGTGTAGTGGCGGGTGCTGCCGATCGCCCACGCATCGCGGTAGCCATAACTGGTGCCGGTCTTCCAGGCCACGCGCGGGCGGCCACCGACGTCGAAGGTGCCGATGCTGTAGCCCGGGCGCGGGTTCGACTCCAGCATCTCGCGCACGATCCAGCTGGCCCCCGGCGAGGCCAGGCGGCGCTCGATCATCGGCTCGTCATCGGTGTAGCGCACGCGGCCGGCGATGCCGTTGCGGTTGAGCGCAGCGAACGCGCCGACCAGATCCTCCAGGCGCGCGCCGGTGCCGCCCAGGATCAACGACAGGTTGGGCGTGCTGCCGGGCGGGAAACGCAGCTGGATGCCGCCGTGCGACAGGCGCGCGGCAAAGCGCGCCGCGCCGACCCGCTGCAGCAGGTCCACCGAAGGCACGTTCAGCGACAGCCGCAACGCGCTGGCAGCGCCGATCGGCCCGTTGAACGCCATGTCGAAATTGCCGGGGCGATAGCTGCCGAAGCTCTGCGGCGCATCGACCAGCAGGCTTTCCGAATGGATCAGGCCATCATCCAGCGCCATCGCATACAGGAACGGCTTGAGCGTGGAGCCCGGCGAGCGCCAGGCCTGCACCATGTCCACGTGGCCCAGCCGCTGGCGGTCACCGAACGCCAGGGTGCCGACATAGGCGCGCGCCTGCAGGGTCTGGTTGTCGACCACCAGCAGCGCAGCAGACGTGCGCTCCGGCAGCGTCGAGAAATAGCTGGCCACGCGTTCTTCCAGCGTACGCTGCAGGCCGATGTCGATGCTGCTCTGGATGCGTGCCTGGCCCGGATGCGCCGAATGCAGGCGCTGCGCCAGCAGCGCGGCGTGCAGCGGCGGCCGCAGCGAGCGTGCCACCACGTTCTCGATGCGCGCGTCCTCCACCTCGTCCGGCGTCCACGCACCCAGTTCGGCCATGCGTGACAGCACCTTGTCGCGTGCCTTCTGCGCCGCTTCCGGGTGGCGGTCCGGCCGCAGCCGGCTCGGGGCCTGCGGCAGCACCGCCAGCAGCGCGGCCTCGGCGTGCGACAGCTGCGCCGCCGGCTTGCCCAGGTAGGCCCAGCTGGCCGCTTCCACGCCTTCGATGGTGCCCCCGTAAGGCGCGCGCTCCAGGTACAGGGCCAGGATCTGCCGCTTGCTCAGGTGCACTTCCAGCTGCACCGCGCGCAGCATCTGCTTGAGCTTGCCCCACGGCGTGCGCGTGTGCGGGTCGAGGATGCGTGCGACCTGCATGGTCAGGGTCGAACCGCCGGACACGATGCGGCCGCCGCGCAGCAGCTGGCCACTGGCACGCAGGATCGCCAGCGGGTTGATGCCCGGATGCCGCCAGAACCAGCGGTCTTCGTAGGTCAGCAGCGCCTGCAGGTACAACGGCGAGACGCTTTCGATCGACGCCGGATAGCGCCACACGCCCTCGGCATCGGCGAACGCACGCAGCGGCGTACCGTCGGCAGCCACCACCAGGCTACTGGTATCGCGCTGCTTCGGCAGCGGCGGCGGGAAGGCGACATCCAGCACCAGCAGCAGCGCCAGCGTGGCGGCCGTGCCCCATCGCAGCCACGGCCACAGCGGCCGCAGCCAGCGGCGCAGGGCCGCCAGCCGGGTCGTCATCGTGCGGTTCATTGCAGGTTGCCAGTGGGACGGGCCGCGCCGTCGCGGCCCGTCCGCGCGGTCACGGCTGCACCACCGTGATCGTGGTCGGGTTGCTGCGGCCGACGCCACGCAGCTGCGGGCGGTACATGTCCTCCACCAGCGGCGGCGGCACCGAGTAGGTACCCGGGGTCACCGCACGCACCAGGTAGAACACGCTGGCCTTGCTGCCACGCGAGAGCTTCAGCGCGGCCACATAGCGGTCGTCGCGGAACTCCTCGTGCTTGGTATCGGCCGCTTCACCACGGTCGCTGATGGTGATGCCGTCGACCACCACATCGGCCCACTGCTTGGCGTCGCCCAGGTTGAAGTTCTCGATCTCCAGGCCGGCCGGCAGCAGGTCGGTCAGCAACGCATCGGGCATCGTGGTATCGGCGGTGACGGTGACGCGCACGATCAGCGCTTCGCCTTCCTTCAGCGGACGCGGCGACCACGGCTTGCCATCGGTGCCGTAGTAGCTGCGCTCGATGCCGAGCACGCTGTTGTCCGGTGCCGGCGCGCTGCGCGGGATGCCGGCCACGTCGATGCTGGCGAACATCGGCGGCTGGCCCTGCGGGGTGAAGCGCACGCCACTGGCCAGTTCGCTGGCGCTGAAGTTGCGGCCGAACAGCTTGCGCTCGCCGATCGCCTCGCTCGTGCCGCCGATCACCAGCTCACCGGCCACCAGCGCCTTCTGGTTGGCGGCCAGGGCCTTGCCGAGGCGGGCGATGGCCACCTGTTCCTGCGTGCTCAGCCACATCCAGCCAGCATTGCGGCGCGCGTCCAGGCCACGGCCGAGGTCCACCGCACGTGCGTCCCAGGCCGGCTTGGCCAGCTTGTTCTCGTGGGTCAGCGCGATCATCAGCGCGTCATCACGGATCGCGCTGCCGTAGTCACCGAAGTACGACGGGCGTTCGCTGCTGGATTTGGCGAACGCCGCGGCCAGCGCGGCCTGGCCGCGCTTGGCATCGCCCTGCAGCGACAACGCCACGCCCAGGTGGACCAGCGGCAGGCCGCCGACCGCCTTGCTGCGCTCGTTGTCGTACAGCGTGCGCAGGGTACCCAGCGGCGCGCGGTTCACCCGGGCCAGCACGTAGCCCGAATACGCCTGGTTGGCGAACTTCAGCTTCTCGCGATCATCCTGGCCGTAGAACTGGTTGCCACCGGACAGCAGGTCCTCGCTGAGGCGGTTGAGCGCCTTCTGCAGCACGTTGTCGGGCACCGCGAAGCCAGCGTCCTTGGCGTCGAGCAGGAACTCGGTGATGTACGGGGTCAGCCACGGGTTCACGTAACCGTCGTCACCCCACATCGAGAAGTTGCCGTTGGCCACCTGCATCGACGCCAGGCGGCCGAACGCACCTTCCATGCGCTCGCGGCGGGTCTTGGCATCCAGGCCGTCGGCACCGAGCATCGACGACGTGGCCTGGTCCAGGATCAGCGCAGCGTAGCCCTTGCTGGTGGTCTGTTCGGCACAGCCATAGGGGTAATTCAACGCGCCCTGCAGCGCACTGGCGAACGGAATCGGCGGCAGCGGGCTGACCAGCAGCCGCGCATTCACCGACTCGGACATCAGGCCATCGGTCAGGCTGTTGTCGAGGCTGACCGCGGCCAGCGGATCGAGCGTGCGCACCTGCGAACGCAGCACCTGCGGCCACGCCGCACGCACCGGCAGCTCGTAACGGCGATCGGCCTTGAAGCCGTTGCCATCCACGCGCACCCGCACCTTGGCCACGCTGTGGCCTTCGCGTGCCGACAGCGGGAAGCTCAACGTGGTCTTGGCATCGGCATTCAACTGCACGCTGCGACTGCCCTCGCCCAGGTTCAGCGGCCCCTCGCTTTCCACCTTCACGTTGAACTGGCCCGGCTTGCCGGTGAAGTTCTGCACGTCCAGGGTCACGGTGCTGCGGTCGCCCGGCGCCAGCACGCGCGGCATGCTGGCCTCGGCCAGGATCGGCGCACGCACCACGGTTTCCACGTCGCGCTTGCCGTACTGGTCATCGCTGTAGACCAGTGCCGACACGCGCAGGGTGCCGTTGAAGTCCGGCACCTTCAGGCGGATGCGGGCGATGCCCTTGGCGTCGAGCTGCACTGGGCCGGAGAACAGGTCCACGGTCTGCACGCGCGCGGTGGGGCGCTTGGCCTGCGGCAATGCCTGCAGGGCCATGTCACCGCCGAACTTCAGCTTGCCGGCGCCACCGTCGAAGCTCTCGATCACCCGGCTGTAGATGTCGTAGGCATCAATGCCGAGACGACGCTGCGCGAAGAAGTGCGCGCCAGCGTCCGGCACCGGGAAGCGGGTGATGTTGAGGATGCCCACATCCACCGCCGACACGGTAACGTGCGCGGTCTTGCCCGCCAGCTGAGGTGCGCTGACCGTTACCGGCAGGTCCTGCTCCGGGCGCATCTGCTTGGGCGCGACCAGGCCGACGGCCACGGTGCGGCCCTTGCGGTCCATCGGCACATGCACCACGCCCACCGCACGGGCCGGGGTGATCTTGCTCGGCGCACTGCCGCCCCGGAACACCAGCGCGGTGATGTAGACGTCGTGCCGCTCCCAGTCGGCGGTGACCGGAATCTTGAAGGTCGAACCCGGCTTGGCCTCGATGTCCTGCACGTACAGCATGCGGTCCGTCTCGACCATCAGGATGCCCTTGCCGGCGTGCGGCGGGGTCACCGTCACTTCCAGCGTGTCACCGGCCTTGTAGCCGGTCTTGTCCAGGCCCAGCTTGACCTTGTCCGGGCGTGCGTCCAGGCCGCGGTTGTCATCGCCCCAGCTCCATCCGGCGCGGAACGGGTAGCGGCTGGTCAGGCCGGTGGACGGATCAAACACGTCCACCCGGTATTCGCCCCACTCCACCGGGAAATCGAAGGCGACCGCGCTGCTGCCGGCGTCGACGGTGCGGGTTTCCTTGTTCTCGAAGCGGCGGGTGAAATCGTAGTCCCAGCGGTTGTCGTTGAAGGTCCAGTGGTAGTCGCGCAGTTCGCGCACCAGGGTGATCTTCAGGCCCTTGGCCGGCTGCGGGTTACCGGCGGCGTCCACGCGCATCAGCTCGAAGCGCGCATTGCCGTTGGAATCGGCGCCATCATCGGGGTTGAACAGCGGGCGCACGCCGACCAGCGCGTTGGCCGGCCACATCACCCGCTTCAGGGTACGGGTGACCGTGCGGCCACCGGTTTCATACAGGCTGCCGGACAGCACCACCGCGATCGGCGCCTTGGCCTTGGCCGCCTCTTCCGGCAATGCCACGTCCTCGCGCAGCTGGCCATTGGCCGGCAGCGTGGTATCGACCACGTCCTTGGCTTCGCGCGGCAGCTGCAGGGTCGGGTCGCCGAAGAAATACCCCGGCAGGCCGTCCACCGGCTTCTGTTCGGCCGCCACCGCCATGCGTGCGGTGAAACGGTTGCCATCGGCCGGCGCGCCATACAGGTAGGCGCCGTTGGCCTGCAGGCGCAGCTCTTCGCCCGGCTTCAGGGTCTTCTGTGCGCTGTCCAGGTCCAGCTTCATGCGCTCGGGCAGGAACTCCTCGATGCGCAGGGTCATGCCCTGGATCGCTTCCTTGCTGGCCGGATCGGTGCGGAATTCGACCTGCCAGCGCCCGGTCGGCGCCTCGGCCGGGATCACCTGCTCGAAGTTGATGTAGCCCTGGTCGCCCGGCTGCAGGCGGGTCTCGCGGAAGGTCTTGCCGTCGGGCTGCTTCAGCCGCAGGAACACCGGTTGCGCCTTGACCGGCTTGCCATCGTTGTCGCGCAGCAGTGCGGACAGGCGCACGGTTTCGCCCGGGCGATACAGGTCACGGCCCGACCACGCGTAGACGTCGAACCAGGCATTGTCACGGCCGGCCACGGCGAATTCGCTCAGGTCCAGCGCCGGCTGGTTGAACGGCAGGAAGCTGGTGTCCTTGCCACTGCTGGCGACCAGCACATGGGTGGCATCCAGGGTGTAGTTCAGCAGCGCATTGCCGTTGCCGTCGGTGCTGCCCTTCAGCACCACCTCGCCCTTGGCATCGAGCACGCGCAGGTCGATGCCCTTCAGCGGCGCGCCGTCCTTCAGGCCAGCGGTGTGCACGAACAGCTTGTCCTTGTAGGCACGCGTATGCAGGCCGATGTCACTGACCGAGAAGAACGCGGTATCGAACTCGCCTTCATAGTCACCGGTGCGCTTGAGCAGGGCGAAATACAGGCCCGGCTCCTGCAGCTCCTTGATGTCCTGGGTCGGCAGGTAGGTCAGCACCCGCTCGTTCTGCTTGCCACCGAGGATGAAGCGGTTGACGTAGACCGGCTCGGCCAGCTTGTTGATCGGGCTGCGCTCATAGTCGCTGCTCAGTTCCCAGCTGCCACGGCGGCCGCCGCGCTGGTACTGGCTGAAGAAGGTCGGCAGGTCCTTCTCGCGCACGCGCAGGAATTCGACGTCGACCTCCGGCACGTTCACCGAGACCACCGGCAGGCCGCGGCTGTCCTTGGCCGGCAGCACGCTGCCCTGCGAAGCGAAACCGACCACCGGCTTCAGTTCGCCGCTGAATACCTTCTGCTTGAGTTCCTTGCCGAGACGGCTGCCATCGGCGGCCAGCAGGTCGGCCGAGACCACCAGGCTGAACTCCTTGCCGGCCTCGACGAACGGATAGCGCAGGGTCAGGCCGTCGTCGGACAGCGTCCAGCTGCTGTCATCGGTGCCGACCTTCTCCTCGAAGCGCACCAGCTTGTCGAAGTCCTGGGTGCCGACCAGCGGGCGCGAGAACTCCAGCGCCAATGACAGGCCGTCATTCTTCTGGTCCGGGTAGGCGCGCAGCAGGGTGAATTCCTTCACCTGCTCGGCTTTGGCGGTGATCGCTTCACCGCTGGTCTTGGGCAACTGCCCGCTGTCGTTGCGGCAGCCGGCCAGGCCCAGCAACAGGCCTCCTGCCAGTACCGCCGCCGCCCATCCCCACCGCTTCCGCCGCGCCGGACCGCTCATGTCGTCACTCCTTGATCGAGGCGGCCATTATAGGCAAGCCGCGTCAAGGTGTTGACGCCCCGGCGGTCGGAAACCCCGGCCGCACCCCTCGTAGCCGCCAACCTTGGTTGGCGTTGGCCCGTGCCGACCAAGGTTGGCACCTACCAAGGCGGGTGCAGCCACGTGCCCGGCAAGCAGGCGCGGCGTCAGATCCAGCGAAGCGCCCCTACCCCGGCAGGTACAGGTCCACGTAGTCCGTCACCGGCATCGCCGCCAGTGCCACCGGGTCCAGCGACGCGGCCAGGATGCGTTGCTGCTGGACGGTCGGGAAACGGTGGGCCAGGTGCCGGCGGAACTTGTCCATCAGCAGCGGGATCCCTTCCTCGCGGCGCCGGGCGTGACCGAGCGGGTACTCCACCAGCACCTCCGGCAGTTCGCTGCCATCGGTGAAACGCACGCTCAGGCCGTTGGCGATGCTGCGCTTGTCCGGGTCCAGGTAATCGGCGCTGAGCCGTGGGTCTTCATGGCAGGCCATCTTCGCGCGCAGCGCGTCGATGCGCGGATCGGCGGCAACGTCGTCCTCGTAATCCTCGGCCACCAGCCGCCCATGCAGCAGCGCGATGGCGACCATGTACTGCACGCAGTGGTCGCGGTCGGCCGGATTGTGCAGCGGGCCCTGCTTGTCGATGATGCGGATGCAGGCTTCCTGGGTGCGGATCGCGATGTGCGCGATGTCCTCGACCCGGCGCCCCATCGCGCGCAGCTGCTGGTGCAGCGCGATCGCGGCCTCGACCGCGGTCTGGCCGTGGAACTCGGCCGGGTAGCTGATCTTGAACAGCACGTTTTCCATCACATAGCTGCCCAGCGGCCGCCCCAGCGTCAGCTGCTGGCCGTGCATCGACACTGCCTCAAAGCCCCAGGTCGGCGCGCTCAGCACACTGGGGTAGCCCATTTCGCCACTGGCCGCCATCAAGGCGAGGCGCACGCCACGACTGGTCGCATCGCCTGCCGCCCAGCTCTTGCGCGAGCCGGTGTTGGGCGCATGACGATAGGTCCGCAGCGCCTGGCCATCGACCCAGGCCAGCGACAGCGCATTGAGCATGCGTTCGCGATCCAGCCCGAGCAGGTGCGCGACCACCGCCGTGGTGGCCACCTTGACCAGCACCACATGGTCCAGCCCGACCCGGTTGAACGAATTCTGCAGCGCGAGCACGCCCTGGATCTCGTGCGCCTTGATCATCGCCAGCAGCACGTCGTGCAGGGTCGGCGGCGGGCGACGCAGGGCCTGTGCGTTGCGCCCCAGCCAATCGCAGACGGCGAGGATGCCGCCGAGGTTGTCCGACGGATGACCCCATTCGGCGGCCAGCCAGGTGTCGTTGAAATCCAGCCAGCGCACCATCGCGCCGAGGTTGAAGGCGGCCTGCACCGGGTCCAGTACGTAGTGCGTACCCGGCACGCGCGCGCCGTTGACCACGCTGATGCCCGGCACCAGCGGCCCGAGCAGCTTGCTGCAGGCCGGGAAGGACAACGCTTCCAGCCCACAGCCCAGCGTATCGAGCAGGCAGTGATGCGCGGTCTGGAACGCCAGCGGTGAGTCGATGCGCGCGTCGCGCACGTAGTCGACAATGTCCACCAGCAGCGCATCCCACGCTGCACGTTCGTTGGATGGGGGCGCGTTGCTGGACATCATTGATCTCCTCGTTGCGGTGCATGGTTGCCCGTGCACCATGCCAACCCAGGTTGGCAGCTACCAGAGCACTATTCGGCCGGCACCCGCACCTTGCCTTCCATCAATACGCGGGCGCTGCGGCTCATGATGGCCTTGGTCACCGTCCACTGGCCGTCAACGCGTCCGGCCTGCGCGCCCACGCGCAGCGTGCCGGAGGGATGGCCGAAGGTCACCGCCTCGCGTTCGCCGCCACCGGCGGCACGATTGACCAGGGTGCCTGGAATCGCCGCCGCGGTGCCGATCGCCACGGCGGCGGTGCCCATCATCGCGTGGTGCAGCTTGCCCATCGACAGCGCGCGCGCGTGCAGGTCGATGGCCGAGGCCGCAATGGCCTTGCCGCTGGACGACACGTAGTCCTGTGCCGGCGCCACGAAGGCCACCTTCGGCGTGTGCTGGCGGGTGGCGGCGTCTTCCAGTTTCGAGATCAGGCCCATGCGCAGCGCGCCATGCGCACGGATGGTTTCGAACTTCTGCAATGCTGCCTTGTCTTCGTTGATCGCCGGCTGCAGCTCGGTGCCGGTGTAGCCCAGATCGGCGGCGTTGAGGAAGATGGTCGGAATACCGGCGGTGATCATCGTCACCTCGAAGCTGCCCACACCGGGTACGTCGAGGGTGTCCACCAGATTGCCGGTGGGGAACATCGCGCCGGCATCGCCGTCGTCGGAGGGATCAATGAATTCCAGCTGGATTTCGGCCGCCGGGAAGGTCACGCCGTCCAGCTCGAAATCACCGGTCTCCTGCACTTGGCCATCGCGCATCGGCACGTGGGCGATGATGGTCTTGCCGATGTTGGCCTGCCAGATGCGCACGGTGCACAGGCCGTCGCGCGGTACGCGGGCCGGATCGATCAGGCCGTTGGCAATCGCGAACGGGCCAACCGCGGTGCTGAGATTGCCGCAGTTGCCACTCCAGTCGACGAAGGCGGTGTCGATCGAGACCTGGCCGTACAGGTAGTCGACATCATGGTCCGGCACCGATGCGGTGGAAATGATCACGCACTTGCTGGTGCTGGAGGTGGCACCGCCCATGCCATCGGTCTGCTTGCCATACGGATCGGGCGAACCGATCACACGCATCAGCAGTGCGTCGCGCGCAGCGCCCGGCACCTGCGCGGCGTCGGGCAGGTCCTGCAGGCGGAAGAACACGCCCTTGCTGGTGCCGCCGCGCATGTAGGTGGCGGGAATTCGGAGTTGCGGTAGGAAGGTCATGGATCAGTATCCTGGTTGCGACGAACCAATATCGGGGTTGAGCTCCTCGTCTTCGAACAGTGCTTCCATGCCCCGCGAAGCATTCCAGATACGCACGATGGAAACGTGCGCAGGTAGCTCCACGTAGTAGACCAGGTAGCCGTCGAAGCGACGAACCGGATGAAAACGCAATGGTGCTGGCAGCGAGGGCAACAGACCCGCATGCAGTGCGGAACCGGCACCGGGGTGGGCCTCGATCAGCTTTACAACAGATTCCACCGCATCGATGAAGCCGATTTCCAGCACTTCCCCGCCTTGATCTGCATACCAGCCTGCTGCCTGGTCAAGATCTCGAACCGCTGCAGGGGACCAATGCGAGGGTTTCACTTGCGGTTCCGTGCACGCTCGCGCAGCTTGTCGAAGTGATCCGGCGGCAGAGGCGCCGAAGGCCCCGACGCCAGCCCCTCGGCAATCAGCTGCTTGAGCAGTTCTTCGGCCTTGCTGCGCTGCCGCTGGCGGATCAGGTCGCGCACATAGTCCGACGTGCTGGAGTAGCCGCCTTCGCGCACTTCCTCGTCCACGAACTGCTTGAGCGGGTCGGTCAGCGAAATGTTCATGGTGGCCATGAAACTCTCCATTGGCAGTTTTTGCCAAGTCAGTGTGCGCCCTGCCCTTATGTCGGACAAGCCCGCCCCCGATCTCCGAGGGGCAGGCATTCAGCCCGGCATCACGCCACCTTGGCGCCTTCCAGGAAGTCCTGGGCGAAGCGCTGCAGCACGCCGCCGGCCTCGTAGATCGCCACTTCCTCGTCGCTGTCCAGGCGGCAGGTGACCGGCACGATCACCTGCTGGCCATCGCGGCGATGGATGACCAGGGTCAGCTCGGCGCGCGGGGTGCGCGCGCCGACCACGTCGAAGGTTTCAGTGCCATCGATGCCCAGGGTCAGCCGGGTGGTGCCCGGCTTGAACTCCAGCGGCAGCACGCCCATGCCGATCAGGTTGGTACGGTGAATCCGCTCGAAGCCCTCGGCCACGATCGCTTCCACGCCAGCCAGGCGCACGCCCTTGGCAGCCCAGTCACGCGAGCTGCCCTGGCCGTAGTCGGCACCGGCGATGATGATCAGCGGCTGCTTGCGGTCCATGTAGGTTTCGATCGCTTCCCACATGCGCATGACCTTGCCTTCCGGCTCCACGCGCGCCAGCGAACCCTGCTTCACGCTGCCGTCGTCGTTGCGCACCATCTCGTTGAACAGCTTCGGATTGGCGAACGTGGCGCGCTGCGCGGTCAGGTGGTCGCCGCGGTGGGTGGCGTACGAATTGAAGTCTTCTTCAGGCAAACCCATCTTCGCCAGGTATTCACCAGCGGCACTCGACGCCATGATCGCGTTGGACGGCGACAGGTGGTCGGTGGTGATGTTGTCCGGCAGCACCGCCAGCGCGCGCATGCCGGCCAGCGTGCGTTCGCCTGCCAGTGCGCCCTCCCAGTACGGCGGGCGACGGATGTAGGTGCTCTGCGGGCGCCAGTCGTACAGCGGGCTGACCGCTGCGCCGTGCTCCACGCGCACGTTGAACATCGGGTTGTAGACCTTGCGGAACTGCTCGGGCTTCACCGAAGCCTTCACCACCGCGTCGATCTCGGCGTCGCTCGGCCAGATGTCCTTCAGGCGCACCTCGTTGCCGTCGGCGTCCACGCCCAGCACGTCCTTCTCGATATCGAAGCGGACAGTACCGGCGATGGCGTAGGCGATCACCAGCGGCGGCGAAGCCAGGAAGGCCTGCTTGGCGTACGGGTGGATGCGGCCATCGAAGTTGCGGTTGCCCGACAGCACAGCCGTGGCGTACAGGTCACGGTCAATGATTTCCTGCTGGATCTTCGGGTCCAGCGCGCCACTCATGCCGTTGCAGGTGGTGCAGGCAAACGCCACGATGCCGAAGCCCAGCTGTTCCAGGTCCGGCAGCAGGCCGGACTCTTCCAGGTACAGCTGCACGGCCTTGGAACCCGGCGCCAGCGACGACTTCACCCACGGCTTGCGCTGCAGGCCACGCGCGTTCGCATTGCGCGCCAGCAGCGCGGCGGCGATCACGTTGCGCGGATTGGAGGTATTGGTGCAGCTGGTGATGGCGGCGATGATCACCGCGCCATCGGGCATCAGGCCCTGCGCCTGCTCGGCCTTGCCCGCTTCCAGCTTGGCTTCGTCGGCGATGCCGCGCTCGGCCAGCTCGGCGGTGGCCACGCGCTTGTGCGGGTTGGACGGGCCGGCCATGTTGCGCACCACGCTGGACAGGTCGAAGCGCAGCACGCGCTCGTACTGCGCGGTGGCCAGGTCATCGGCCCACAGGCCGGTGGTGCGCGCGTAGTTCTCCACCAGCGCCACCTGCGACTCCTCGCGGCCGGTCAGTCGCAGGTAGTCGATGGTCTGCGCGTCGATGTAGAACATCGCGGCGGTGGCGCCGTATTCCGGGCACATGTTGGAGATGGTGGCGCGATCACCGATGGTCAGTGCGGCAGCACCTTCGCCGAAGAATTCCAGCCACGCACCGACTACGCGTTCCTTGCGCAGGAACTCGGTCAGCGCCAGCACCACGTCGGTGGCGGTGATGCCTGGCTGCGGGCGACCACTCAGTTCGACACCGACGGTATCGGGCAGGCGCATCCACGAGGCGCGGCCCAGCATCACGTTCTCCGCCTCCAGTCCGCCTACACCGATCGCGATCACACCCAGCGCATCCACGTGCGGGGTGTGGCTGTCGGTGCCCACGCAGGTATCGGGGAAGGCCACACCGTCCTGCACGTAGACCACCGGCGACATCTTCTCCAGGTTGATCTGATGCATGATGCCGTTGCCGGGCGGAATCACGTCCACGTTCTGGAACGCCAGCTTGGTCCAGTCGATGAAGTGGAAACGGTCTTCGTTGCGGCGATCCTCGATGGCGCGGTTCTTCTCGAACGCCTGCGGGTCGTAACCACCACACTCCACCGCCAGCGAGTGATCGACGATCAGCTGCACCGGCACCACCGGATTGACCTTGGCCGGGTCGCCGCCCTTGTCGGCGATCGCATCGCGCAGGCCCGCCAGATCGACCAATGCGGTCTGGCCGAGAATGTCATGGCAGACCACGCGGGCCGGGAACCACGGGAAATCGAGGTCGCGGCGGCGCTCGATCAGCTGCTTCAGCGAGTCACTGAGCGTGGCTGGATCGCAGCGGCGCACCAGGTTCTCGGCCAGCACGCGCGAGGTGTACGGCAGGGTGGCATAGGCGCCGGGCTGGATCGCATCGACGGCGGCACGCGCGTCGAAATAGTCCAGCGCGCTGCCGGGAAGGGTCTTGCGGTAATCGGTATTCATGGGCTGGCGGAGTGCTTGAGGCGGGCCGGGTGCCGGCGGTGCGGCGGCGAAAGCACCCGGCCGGCACAGGGCCGGCCGGATGGATACAGCAGGTGGATCAGACGCGCTTGTCGATGGCGACGAAGTCGCGGTCTTCCGGGCCGATGTAGTTGGCGCTCGGGCGGATGATCTTGCCGTCGATGCGCTGTTCGACGATGTGCGCGCTCCAGCCGGCGGTGCGGGCGATCACGAACAGGGGGGTGAACATGGCGGTCGGCACGCCCATCATGTGGTAGCTGACGGCGCTGAACCAGTCCAGGTTCGGGAACATCTTCTTGATGTCCCACATCACCGATTCCAGGCGCTCGGCGATGTCGTACATCTTCATGCTCGACTGTTCTTCGGACAGCTCGCGGGCGACGTCCTTGATCACCTTGTTGCGCGGATCGGAGACGGTGTAGACCGGGTGGCCGAAACCGATCACCACTTCCTTGCGCTCGACGCGGGCCTTGATGTCTTCCTCGGCCTCATCGGGGTTGTCGTAGCGCTTCTGCACTTCGAACGCCACTTCGTTGGCGCCGCCATGCTTCGGGCCGCGCAGCGCGCCGATGCCACCGCAGATCGCGCTGTACATGTCGCTGCCGGTGCCGGCGATGACGCGGCAGGTGAAGGTCGAGGCGTTGAACTCGTGCTCGGCGTACAGGATCAGCGAGGTGTGCATCGCCTTCACCCACGAATCCTGCGGCTTCTCGCCATGCAGCAGGTGCAGGAAGTGGCCACCGATCGAGTCATCGTCGGTTTCCACATCGATGGCGCGGCCGTTGTGGCTCCAGTGGTACCAGTACAGCAGCATCGAGCCGAGGCAGGCCATCAGCTTGTCGGCGATGTCACGCGCGCCCGGGTGGTTGTGGTCGTCCTTCTCAGGTGCCACGCAGCCGAGCACCGACACGCCGGTGCGCATCACGTCCATCGGGTGCGCCGACGGCGGCAGTTCCTCCAGCGCGGCCTTGACCGCAGCCGGAATGCCACGCAGCGACTTCAGCTTGGCCTTGTACGAAACCAGCTCGGCGCGGGTCGGCAGCTTGCCGTGCACCAGCAGGTAGGCGATTTCCTCGAACTCGCTGGTGTTGGCCAGGTCCAGGATGTCGTAGCCGCGGTAATGCAGGTCGTTGCCGCTGCGGCCGACGCTGCACAGCGCGGTGTTGCCGGCGGCGGTGCCGGACAGGGCGACGGACTTCTTCGGCTTGAAGGTCGGGGTTGCGGTCGTATCGTTCATGTTTTCCCTCCGAAAACTGATGGTGCAGGGTACTGCTTATTTCTTGGCGGCGAACAGGGCATCGAGCTGCTGCTCGAAGGCGTGGTAGCCGATGCGGTCGTAGAGTTCCTCGCGGGTCTGCATGGCCTCCACCACGTTGCGCTGGTGGCCATCGCGGCGCACGGCCTGGTAGACGTTCTCGGCGGCCTTGTTGGCGGCACGGAACGCCGACAGCGGGAACAGCTGGATGGCGACGCCGGCCGAGGCCAGTTCATCGCGGCTGAACAGCGGGGTGGCACCGAATTCAGTGATGTTGGCCAGCACCGGCACCTTCACCGCATCGACGAAGCGGCGGTAGGTGTCCAGGTCGTAGGCGGCCTCGGCGAAGATGCCGTCGGCACCGGCCTCGACACAGGCGATGGCGCGCTCGATGGCCTTGTCCACGCCGTCCACCTGGATGGCGTCGGTACGTGCGATCAGGAAGAAGTCCGGATCGGTCTTGGCGTCGGCCGCGGCCTTCACGCGGTCGACCATTTCACCCTGCGAGACGATTTCCTTGCCCGGGCGGTGGCCGCAGCGCTTGGCGCCGACCTGGTCTTCGATATGACAGGCCGCCGCACCGGCCTTGATCAGCGACTTCACGGTGCGCGCGATGTTGAACGCGCTCGGGCCGAAGCCGGTGTCGATGTCGACCATCAGCGGCAGGTCGCAGACGTCGGTGATGCGACGCACGTCCACCAGCACGTCTTCCAGGGTGTTGATGCCCAGGTCCGGCAGGCCCAGCGAGCCGGCGGCAACGCCGCCACCGGACAGGTAGATGGCGCGGAAGCCGGCGCGCTTGGCCAGCAGGGCATGGTTGGCGTTGATCGCGCCGATCACCTGCAGCGGCGATTCGGCAGCCAGCGCCTCACGGAAGCGGGCACCGGCGGAGAAAGGAGTGGAAGCGGTCATGCGGCAATCCAGGTTGAATAACGGAGGGGTAGGCGCAAGCACCGTGCCAAGCTGCAAGCGGTTGATTTCAAAGGCATGACCATGGCGCAGAAGTGAAACATATGAAACATTGGAACAGATGTATCATGAAACATCGTTCACCCATGCCGCCACCATGTACCTGCCCCGCTCGCCCCTGCGCCATGCCGACACCGACCCCGGCCGCCCGGTGATCTGGACGGTCAGCGTCTCGCGCCTGACCGGCCTGCTCGGCGACGTCATCCCCGAGTTCGACCGTCGCGCGCGCATTGAACAGATCAACCTCGGCTTCGAGGAGGCGGTGGACGTGATCGGCAAGCGCCTGCGCCGCGAGCACTGCGACGTGGTCATCGCCGGTGGCTCCAACGCCGCCTGGCTGCGTGGCCGGCTCGACCTGCCGCTGGTGCCCATCCAGGCCAACGGCTTCGACCTGATGGAGGCACTGGCGCGTGCACGGCGCATCGCCAGCCGCATCGGCCTGGTCACCCACGCCAGTGACGTACCGGTGTTCAGCAACTTCCAGCAGAGCTTCGGCCTGGATATCGAGCATCGCCGCTTCGTCACCCGCGAGGACGCGCGCGACTGCATCGCCGACCTGCGCGCCAACGGCATCGAGGTGATCGTCGGCACCGGCATGGCCATCGACCATGCCGAGCAGGCCGGCCTGCCGGGCGTGCTGCTGTACTCCGCCGATTCGGTACGACAGGCATTCGAGCACGCACTGGAACTGACCCAGACCCTGGCCCGCTCCGCTGGCCACCGGCCGCCCCCGCGCCGCCGTGCCGCACCGCGCAGCGATGCGCATGAGCTGCTTGGCGAAAGCGAGGCAATGGCACAGGTGCGCGCACAGATCGCGCTGTACGCGCCGCACGACAGCACCGTGCTGATCACCGGCGAAACCGGCACCGGCAAGGAACTGGTGGCACGCCAGCTGCATGCGGCCAGTGGCCGTCGTGGACGCTTCGTTGCACTGAACTGCGGTGCGATCAGCGAATCATTGCTGGAGGCCGAGCTGTTCGGTTACAGCGATGGCGCCTTCACCGGCGCGCGTCGTGGCGGCCGCGTCGGTCTGGTCGAGGCGGCCGATGGCGGCACCCTGTTCCTGGATGAAATCGGCGAGCTGCCCCTGCCGTTGCAGACCCGCCTGCTGCGGGTGCTGGAAGAACGCGAAGTACTGCGCGTGGGCGCCACCGAACCGACCCCGGTGGACCTGCGCGTGGTCGCTGCCACCCTGCAGTCGCTGGAACAGCGCGCGGCGTCTGGCAGCTTCCGCCGCGACCTGTACTACCGGCTGGCCGCGCTGCGCATCGCCCTGCCCTCGCTGCGCGCGCGGCGCAGTGACATTGCGCTGCTGACGCAGCACTTTTTCCGCCAGCTGCGTGGCATCGACGCGCCGCTGGACGAGGCTGCAATGACCACGCTGACCTCCGCCGAATGGCCCGGCAACGTGCGAGAGCTTCGCAACCTGGTGGATCGCCTGCGCATCCACTGGCAGCCGGGCGAAGAACCGATCGATGCGGCACGGCTGCTGCAGCTGGCGCCCGAGCTGGTGAGCGAAGGCGTCGCCACGCTCCACGTCGAAAACAACGGCAAGCGCCCGCCGCGTGCGCAGCTGGAAGCCGTGCTGCAGGAACACCGCAATGACCGCGAAGGCATGGCGCAGGCACTGGGCGTGTCACGCACCACGCTGTGGCGCTGGCTGCGCGCGGAGGGGTTGTAACCATTCGTTGTCTGGTGGATTCGAACCGATGCCCGATGGATTCGAACCGACGCCTGGTGGGTGCGAACCTTGGTTCGCACTGCTCTTCCGTCAAGCACCGCATCCACACATGGCGTGGATCTACCGACGAGGAGCACTCACCGAACCCCGCGCGTCGAAAGCGAAGCGGCCACTGCCCACTGCCGCTATCCACAGCAGCAGCACACCCAGCGGCACTTCGCTGAGGTAGAAGAACCAGCTCAGCCAGTCCGGCACGCTCAGCCCGGCCGGAATGCGCGCAATGCCATCGGTCAGTGCCGCCACCGCGCAGATCGCCGCCAGCAGCAGGGCCGACGGTCGGCTGAGCAGGCCCAACACCAGCAGGCCACCCGCAATCCACTCAATTGCGCCGAGCACAGGCGCACTGAGCACAGGGAATGGGATACCCGCATCGACCAGCGTATGCACCATCCGCTCGCGTCCCGCATCGGTGAACACCTTGTTCCAGCCGGACACGCAGAACATCACCCCGGCGACGATACGGGCGAGCAGCAGCAGGAACGCTTCCACGCCACGACGCGGTGATGGCACGGCAAACAGGCAACGCCAGAACGGCATGGCAACTCCGGAAGTCGAGGGAATCCATCGGAGTGTGCCGGTTGGCAGCCTGCTCGCAGATGAAGCGGGGCAGTCCGAATACGACAACCCGCTTTCGTAGAGTCGAGCTTGCTCGACTGGGTATAGAGCAGTCGAGCAAGCTCGACTCTACAAAAGCAGCCGAGCATGGCTCGACCCTACAGAGCACACGTCAGCCGGGCCGCGTCATTCACGGATACAGCAGCCGCTTGCTCCAGCGCCCTTCGGCACCGGCCTCATAGCACCAGCGCTCGTGCAGGCGGAACTGTGCGCCGTACCAGAATTCGATGCGGTCAGGCACCACGCGCAGGCCGCTCCAGCCTTCCGGACGTGGCACGTCCTTGCCCTCGAAGCGGGCTTCGATCTCGGCCACGCGCGCGTCGAATTCCTCACGCGTCGCCAGCGTCTTCGACTGCTGCGAAGCCCACGCGCCAATCTGGCTCATGCGCGGGCGGCTTGCGAAATAGGCATCGGCTTCGGTGTCGGCGACCTGCTCGACACGGCCTTCGATGCGCACCTGGATGCCGGCTTCGCGCAGGCTGCGCCACAGGAACAGCAGCGCGGCCTGCGGATTGGCCTGCAGCTCCTGGCCCTTGTGGCTGTCCAGGTGGGTGTAGAACACGAAGCCGCGCTCATCGAACGCCTTCAGCAGCACGGTACGCGCCGACGGCCGACCGTTGACATCAGCGGTGGCCACGGTCATCGCGTTCGGCTCGACCTCGCGGCTCTGTTTGGCCTCTTCGAACAGGCCGGCAAACGTGGACAGGGCTTCGGCGTACAGGTCGCTCATGATTGCGTTCTTCTCACACGGTTTGGGCTATTGTGGCGGCATGGTCGCTGCTGCGTATATGCCCCAGGTGAAAGGATTCCCCGAAACATTGGCCGAGCAGGTTCTGGACGATGTGCTGGGCAGCGGCACGGCGGTTCCAGTATTGGCGATCAGCGGCCTGCAGGGGAGCGGCAAATCGACGCTGGCCGCGCAGGTGGTGGCCCGCGCCCAGACGCGCGGCCTGAACGCGGCCACGCTGTCGATCGATGATGTCTACCTCACCCGTGCGCAGCGCCAGCGGCTGACCCGCCAGGTACACCCGCTGCTGATCACCCGTGGCCCGCCCGGCACCCACGATCTGCCACTGGCCCACGCCGTGCTCGACGCCGTGGCCGCGCGCCAGCCCTTCGCGATGCCACGCTTCGACAAGCTGGCCGATGAGCGCCTGCCCGAGGCGCAGTGGCCACGCCTGCAACAACCGCTGGACCTGCTGGTATTCGAAGGCTGGTTCCTCGGCACGCCCGCGCAGGATGACGACGCGCTGGACGCGCCACTGAACGCGCTGGAACGCGAGGCCGATGCCGATGGCCGCTGGCGGCGCTGGTGCAACCAGGCGCTGGCCCGCGACTACCCGGCGCTGTGGCAGCGCTGCGACCGCCTGTGGTTCCTGCAGCCACCGGACTTCTCGGTGGTACCGCGCTGGCGCTGGCAGCAGGAACAGAATCTGCAGGCGGCACAGCCGGGCCGGCACGGCATGAGCCGGCCGCAGCTGGAGCGCTTCGTGCAGTACTACGAACGGGTCAGCCGGCAGGCGCTGCAGGCCCTGCCCGCCCTGGCCGACCACGTGGTGGTGCTGGATGGCCAGCGCCAGGTCCAGGGCGTGCGCTGAGGCCACCTATTCCACCAGGAAGGTCACCCGCAGGTTGACCCGCCATTCGGTGATCTCGCCGCTGCCGTTGGTGACCACCTTGGTCTCGTTCACCCAGGCGCCCTGGATGCCCTTGACCGTCTCGGAAACCTTCTTCAGCCCGCTGCGCACCGCGTCCTCCACACTTTTCGGCGAGGAGGCGGTGATTTCGATGACCTTGGCGACCGTCATGGCCTGTACTCCGGCTGGCGCGGGAGACCCCGCAGGAATGCCTACCCTGACGTGAAGAACGTAAAGGCCGGGGCACGGAGGTGTTAGCATCAGAGGGCATGAATCCTGCTCCGAACCTGATCCTGATCGGCCCGATGGGCGCCGGCAAAACCTGCATCGGCCGCCGCCTGGCCGAGCGCTTCACGCTGGACTTCGTCGATGTCGACCAGGCCATCGTCGATGCCGCCGGGGCCAGCATCCCCACCATTTTCGAGCACTCCGGCGAAGCCGGTTTCCGCGGCCATGAACGCGAGGCCCTGGCCCACGTGCTGAAAGGCCAAGGCCAACTGGTCTCCACCGGCGGCGGCGCCGTACTGGATGCGGACAACCGTGCGCTGATCGCCCGGCGCGGTTTCGTGGTCTACCTGCGGGTCAGCGTGGCCGCGCAGCTGGAACGCCTGGCCCGCGACAAGGGCCGGCCGCTGCTGCAGCGTCCGGACCGCGAGCAGGTGCTGCACGATCTGGCCGCACACCGCGACCCGCTGTACCGCGAACTGGCCGACCTCACCCTCGACACCGACCCGTATACCGCTGCCGACGCGACCGCCCAGCTGGTGGTCAAGCTGGCCACGCAATGGCAGCGCCAGGACCTGACCGCATGACTTCCCCCGCACTGCTGCAGGTCGCCGTTGGCGGCGACCGCCCCTACACCATCACCATCGGCGCTGGCGCCCAGGCCGACGGCGCCGCGCTGGCCTCGCATGTGCGCGGCCGCCACGTGCTGCTGCTCAGCGACAGCGAAGTCGCGCCGCGCTATCTGGCCTCGGTGAAGCAGACGCTGCTGGCGGCACGCCCCGACCTGATCATCGGCGAACACGTGCTGGCTGCGGGCGAAGCCTCCAAGACCCTGGCCGAATTCGGCCGCGCCATCGAAGCACTGGCCGCGTTGGGTGCCACCCGCGATGCCTGCGTATTCGCGCTCGGCGGCGGCGTGGTCGGTGACCTCGCCGGTTTCGCGGCGGCGTGCTGGATGCGTGGCGTGGACTGCGTGCAGTTGCCGACCACCCTGCTGGCGATGGTCGACTCGTCGGTGGGCGGCAAGACCGCGGTGGACATTCCGGCCGGCAAGAATCTGGTGGGCGCCTTCCATCCGCCGCGCGCGGTGATCGCCGATACCCACGTGCTGGCCACCCTGCCACCACGCGAACTGCGTGCCGGCCTGGCCGAAGTGGTGAAGTACGGTGCGCTGGGCGATGCCGCCTTCTTCGACTGGCTGCAGCACCATGCCGAGGCGCTGGTCGCTGGCGAAGACGGCGTGCTGTCCGACGCCATCGCGCGCAGCTGCCGGCACAAGGCCGCGATTGTCGAACGCGATCCCTTCGAGAAGGGCGAGCGCGCCCTGCTCAACCTCGGCCACACCTTCGGCCATGCCATCGAGACCGAACAGGGTTACTCGGCCCCCGGCCGCGATGCGCTGAACCACGGCGAAGCGGTGGCGGTGGGCATGGTGCTGGCGGCGAAGTTGTCCACCGATCTCGGCCTGGCCGAAGACGCCGACCGCGTGCGCCTGCAGGCACTGCTTGAACGCCTCGGCCTGCCGGTGGCAATCCCGGCCGGGCTGGACCCGCAGGCCCTGCTCGGCCGCATGCGGCTGGACAAGAAGAACGTGGCCGGCCGGCTGCGCCTGGTGCTGTGGCGGGGCATGGGCCGTGCCGAAGTGGTGCCGGACGTGGATGAGGCAGCGGTGCTGAAGGTGCTGTCGGTCCGGTAATGCCGGCCGCTGGCCGGCAATCCTGCCGCGCAACGCCGTAGTGCAGGCCGCTGGCCGGCTTCCCCGTTGCTGACGTTGCCGGCCAGCGGCCGGCACTACGGCGTTGCGACAGGGGTCACCCGTGCCCCGCTACAATCGGCGCCATGCACGTCTACCTGCAACATCCCGATGCCGGTGCGCAGGCACCGCGCTTCCTGCGCCTGAGCCTGCAGCCGGACCTGTTCGGCGGTTGGGAACTGCTGCGCGAGAGCGGTCGCGTCGGTGGCCGCTCGCAGCTTCGACGCGAGCTGTTCCTGCAGGCCGATGAAGCACGCCATGCCTTCGAGAAGGCCCGTGATGCCGAACTGCATCGCGGCTTCCAGATCCTTTCGCACGGCGACTGACGCCGCTGCCAACTTTCGCCCAAGGAATGCCCATCGTGACCAGCCCTCTCCGCAACGATCGCCTGCTGCGCGCCCTGCGCCGCGAACCGGTGGACTGCACCCCCGTCTGGCTGATGCGCCAGGCCGGCCGCTACCTGCCGGAATACCGCGCGACCCGGGCCAAGGCCGGCAGCTTCCTGGCCATGGCCAAGACCCCGGAGATCGCCTGCGAAGTCACCCTGCAGCCGCTGCGCCGCTTCCCGCTGGACGCGGCCATCCTGTTCTCGGACATCCTCACCATTCCCGATGCGATGGGCCTGGAGCTGTATTTCGTCGAAGGCGAAGGCCCGAAATTCCGCCACCCGGTGCGCGATGAAGCCGCCATCGCCAGGCTGGCAGTGCCGGACATGGAACAGGACCTGGGCTATGTGATGGACGCGGTGCGTCTGATCCGCCGCGAGCTGGACGGCCAGGTGCCGTTGATCGGCTTCTCCGGCAGCCCGTGGACGCTGGCCTGCTACATGGTGGAAGGCGGCGGCAGCAAGGACTTCTCGCGCATCAAGGCGATGGCGCTGAATCACCCGCAGGCCCTGCACCGCCTGCTGGAAGTGACCACCGAGGCGGTGATCGCCTACCTCGGCGCGCAGCGCGCGGCTGGTGCGCAGGCGCTGCAGGTGTTCGACACCTGGGGCGGCGTGCTGTCGCCGGCGATGTACCGCGAGTTCTCGCTGCGCTACCTGCAGCGGATTGCACAGGGCCTGGACCGTGGCGAAGGCAGCGAGCGTACCCCGCTGATCCTGTTCGGCAAGGGCACCGGCCTGCACCTGGAAGCGCTGTCGCAGACCGGCGCCGATGCACTCGGCCTGGACTGGACGCTGGACCTGGACGAGGCCCTGCGCCGCACCGGTGGCCGCGTTGCCCTGCAGGGCAACCTCGACCCGACCACGCTGTACGCCTCGCCCGATGCCATCGCCGCGGCCGCCGCGCGCGTGCTCGACACCTACGCCGCCGGCAATGGCGGTTCGCGCGAGGGCCATGTGTTCAACCTCGGCCACGGCATGTCACCGGACATGGACCCGGCACACGTGCAGGTGCTGGTCGACGCGGTGCACGCGCACAGCCAGCGCTGAGCACTGCGCAGGCAACCACGGCGCGATGTTGATCGCGCCGTGACCCGCATTGCGCGATCATGGCATCCCCCACGCTGCACCGGCCGCACGCCATGTCCACATCGTCATCGAACTACACCCGCCACCGCCCCCTGCTGTGGCTGGTGTCGCTGGCGATCTTCATGCAGATGCTGGATTCGACCATCGTCAACACCGCCTTGCCGGCGATGGCAGCCAGCCTGGGCGAAAGCCCGCTGCAGATGCAGTCGGTGGTGTTCAGCTACGCGCTGGCGGTCGCCACCTTCATTCCAGCCTCCGGCTGGATCGCCGACCGCTATGGTACGCGGCGCACCTTCCTGGTGGCGATCATCCTGTTCACTCTCGGTTCGCTGGCCTGCGCGCTGGCCCAGCACCTGCACCAGCTGGTCGGTGCGCGCGTGCTGCAGGGCATCGGCGGCGCGATGCTGCTGCCGGTCGGTCGCCTGGCGGTGATGCGTTCAGTGTCGCGCGAGGATTTCCTGCGCGCGATGAGCTTCATCGCCATTCCGGCCCTGGTCGGCCCGTTGATCGGCCCGACCCTGGGCGGCTGGCTGGTCGAGATCGCGTCCTGGCACTGGGTGTTCCTGATCAACCTGCCGATCGGCGTGATCGGTTTCATCGCCGCGATGAAGATCATGCCCGACCACTACGCCAGCCATCGCACCCGCTTCGACCTGCGCGGCTACGTCATGCTGGCCTTCGCGATGGTGGTGTTGTCGCTGGCGCTGGACGGCATCTCCGGCCTCGGCACCCCGCACGCGCTGGTGATGCTGATGACCGTTGCCGGCCTGGCTGCGCTGGTGGGTTACTGGCTGCATGCCGCCAACTCCACCGCGCCGTTGTTCTCGCTGGCACTGTTCCGCGTGCCCAGCTACCGCATCGGCATCCTTGGCAACCTGTTCTCGCGCATCGGCAGCAGTGCCATGCCGATGCTGATCCCGCTGCTGCTGCAGGTCGGCCTGGGCCTGGGCCCGATGAACGCCGGCCTGATGATGGTGCCCGTCGCTGCGGCGGGCATGGTGTCGAAGAAGCTGGCGGTGAAGCTGGTCGAGCGCTACGGCTACCGCCGCGTGTTGATGGTCAACACCGTGCTGGTGGGGCTGGCGATGGCCAGCTTCATCCTGATGACACCGGGCCAGCACCTGGCGTGGCGCCTGCTGCAGCTGGCGTTCTTCGGCGCGGTCAATTCGCTGCAGTTCACCGTGATGAACACCGTGACCCTGCGCGACCTCGACCGCGAGTTCGCCAGTTCCGGCAACAGCCTGCTGTCGATGGTGATGATGCTCGCCGCCGGTTTCGGCGCCGCCGCGGCGGGCAGCCTGCTGGCTGCATTCGGCACCCACCTGGACAGCAACAGTGCCACCGCCGCGCTGCATGCCACGTTCCTGTGCGTGGGTGCGATCACGCTGACGTCGACGATGATTTTCTGGCAGTTGCCGGACACCAAGCCGGAGCCACGACAGGTCGAGCACGTAGCGGAGTGAGGGGGTCGGCAGGGCCTGCGGCCCTGCACCTGCTGCAGGCAACGGCAACGGCAACAGCCAAAGCCAAAGCCAAAGCAGCATTCCGTGGGGTGGTGGGGCGGTGTCGGAGTGCGGGGACGCCGTGAACCCATCCATGGGGGCTTGGCAGCCGCATCCATGCGGCTGACACCCCGCACTCCGACACCGCCCCACCTCTGACAGATTCCGGCGGCTGTGGGTAGGTGTCGACCTTGGTCGACACGGTAGATCCACGCCATGCGTGGATGTTTTTCGATTCCAATTCGAAATATTCGATTCCAATGGAGAGTCATCCACGCATGGCGTGGATCTACTGCAGATCGCAGAAAACTGTCGAAGGCGGGGTGGGTCCGGTTGCGGGAGTGTCCGCGGCATGGATGCCGCGGCCAAGCCCCCATGGATGGGTTTACGGCGTCTCCCGCAACCGGACCCACCCCGCCATCCCACAGGAAACCCGCCTTTGCTTCGGCTGTTGCCGTTGCTCCGGCGGGTAGCGGGTGCAGGGCCGCGGGCCCTGCCGAATCCCTACCTGCCCATCACCCGGGCGATCGCTTCCACCAGCAGTTCGCCGGTGACCGGCTTGCGCAGGAAGCCGCCAATACCTGCCGCTTCAACCTGCTGCTGCAAATCCGGATCGGTACGCGCAGTCACCGCCAGCAGCGGCAGCATGTAGCCCTGGTTGCGCAGGTGCTGGGCCAGCTCGAATCCGCTCAGGCCCGGCAGGTCCAGGTCGAGCAGGCCGACGTCGAAATCGCCGGCACTGATCTCGCGCAGCGCCGCCAGCGCATGACCCGCATGGGTTACCTCATGGCCTCGTGCGCTCAGCAAGCCGCGCACCACATCGGCCACGGTCGCGTCGTCCTCGACCAGGAGCACCCGCAGCGGCGGCATGTTCGCAGCCTCCTCGCGGTGCGTTCCGCCCTCGGCTTCGGCACTGGCATCAACCACCATCGGCAACGGCAGGGTAACGCCGAAGCAGGTGCCGCGGCCCAGCTGGCTTTCCACCTGGATGCGCCCCTGCATCGCCTGCGCCAGTTCGCGGCAGATCGCCAGGCCCAGGCCGCTACCACCGTACTGTGCGGCGGTACGTGCACCGTCTGCCTGCTCGAAGCGCCGGAACAGGCGCTGCTGCTGTTCCTGGCTGATGCCGGGGCCGGTGTCGCGCACCTCGAAATGCAGCGCGCGCAGCTCGCCATCGCTGCGCGCGTGCAGCGTGATGGTGCCACGGCTGGTGAACTTGACCGCGTTCGAGAGCAGGTTGAGCAGGATCTGGCGCACCCGCATCGCATCGCCAGTGGCCTGCAGGCCAGGCGGCAGCTGGTTGTCGAGGGTGAAGCGCAGGCCCTTCTGCGCAGCCAGTGGCCCCATCAGCGCGGCCAGATCCTGCAGCAGGCAGCTCAGCGCGAACGGCTTGTGCTGCAGCTCCAGTCGCCCGGACTCGATCCGTGCCAGGTCCAGTGCATCGTTGACCAGGTGCAGCAGATGTTCGCCGGCATGCCGGATCGATTGCGTGTAGCCCCGCTGCTGCGGGTCCAGCGGCGACGCCAGCAGCAGTTCACTCATGCCCAGCACGCCGGTCATCGGCGTGCGGATTTCATGGCCGAGGTTGGCCAGGAAGCGGGTCTTGGCCGCCGAAGCCTGCTCGGCCAGTTCCTGCTTGTGCAGCGCCAGCTGGTAGGCATGACGACGCTGCAGGCGACGCCGGTACAACCAGGCGAACCAGCTGGTCAGCAGCAACGCGAAGGACGCCAGCACCAGCAGGCCAGACAGGCTGCGCCACCACGGCGGCTGCACGCGGAACTCCAGGCTCTGCACCCGCGACCAGACATGGTCGGCCGAGCGTGCCTGCACTTCCAGCCGATAGCTGCCCGGGGGCAGGCGCGAGAACAGGCGCTCACCGGCCGGTCCGACTTCAACCCAATCCGGATCGTAGCCGGCCAGGCGGTAGCGGTACGTATTGGACGCTGAATCGGCGAACGACAGCAGCCGCGCGACGATGCGCAGGTCACGATCGCCATCGGCGATCTGCAGCGGTGCGTCATGGGTCAGGTCGAGCACCTGCTCGTTGCGGCGCACCTCGACCCGTTCGATCACCAATGGCGCACGCCGCACCGAGGGCCGTACCTGTTCCGGATCGAACACCACCACGCCGGCCGGCGTTCCGGCCACCAGGTGGCCGTCACCCGACATCACCAGGGTGTGCTCGCGGAACTCCTGGCTGGGCAGGCCATCGTGCACCCCATACAGGCGCACGCTCTGGCCGTCGGTGCCGATCCGGACCAGGCCGCGCGCACTGGTGGCCCACGCCACGCCCTGCGCGTCGACCACCAACCCCGACGCGGAGATCGCCGGATAGCCCTGCTCGGCGCCGACCACCGCCTGCCTTTCCAGCCGCCCCTGGCTCCAGCGATAGCGCGACAGCCGGCCATCCTCGGACAGCCACACCTGGCCATCGCGGCCCACATGCAACGCGTGGATCGCGGTCGCCGGGGCGCCCGGCACCGGCTGGAAGCGCTCGCTTTCCGGCAACCACTGCAGCAGGCCACGGCTGCTGGCCAGCCAGATGTGATCCTGTGGCCCGCATTCCACATCCAGGTTGAGCTGGCCCTGCTGCAGGCCACGCTGGCCGTTGTCCAGCTGGCGACGCAGGCGCCCGTCCAGGTCGCGCTGCTGCAGGCCGGATGACAGCATCAGCCACAGGCTGTCGCCATCGCAGGTCATCATCGATTCGATAACCCCTTCCATGGTGGCATCGGCACCCGCATCCCGCCCCCAGCGGCGCAGATCACGCAGCTTCGGGTCATAACGCAGCAGTGCATCGTTGGAACCAATCCAGACCTGCCCGCGCCGATCCTCGCGCACCGAGCTCAGCCAGTGCATGCCATTGACCCAGGTGCGGTGCTGCTCGACCTTGCCGGTCTTCGGGTCGAAGCGGTCCAGGGCACCATGGCTGCCGACCGTCCAGATGCCGCCATTGCTGGACGGGCTGGTACCCAGGACGAAGGCGTTGCGCAGCGAGCTGGGGTCATCCTCCAGCCGTGACAGCACCGAGAACTGCCACCAGCGGGGCAGCAGGTGCCACAGCCCGGCGTTGGTACTGGCCAGCCAGATTCCGCCCTCGCGGTCCTCGTAGGCGCCGGTCCAGTTCGGCCGTACCGGGCCACGCGCCACCGCACTGTACAACGGCACGGCCTGGTACTGGCCATCGACCGCACGGCCGAGGCCAGTCCGGGTGTCCAGCCAGTAGCCGCCCTGTTCGTCGCGCAGCATCATGCCCAGCACCTGCTCCCCTTGCGGAAGCTTCCACGGCGGTGTCTCGAAGCGACCGTCGGGGCGGCGCACGGTGGCACCGGCCATCGTGCTGATCCACAGGCTGCCGTCGGGCTCGGCGGTCAGGCCATTGATCAGCAGGCTGGGGATGACGTCGGTGCCGACACGTTCGAAGTCGGTTCCGGTCCAGCGCGCTACGCCATGCTTGGTACCGATCCACAAGCTGCCGTCGGCCAGGGTTGCCAGATACGGAACCGATGCGGCCGGCAGGCTGCGCGGATTGTTGGCCTCCGGCAGGAAGCGCTGCAGCCGATCCTGGTTGTCCAGCCGGTACAGCCCTCCCTCGTGGGTGCCGAACCAGACCGAACCGTCCGGCGTGGCCGCCAGGCTCCAGACCGTATTGGTCCCCATCAGCGGCTGGCTGCTGCGGTCGTAGAAGTGCAGCTGGCGGCGGTCGGCCGACATCCGCACCAGGCCGGCATTCTCGGTACCGATCCAGAGCTGGTTGCGCGCGTCGACCAGCACCGACCAGATCCGGTTGTCGCGCAATCCATCTTCCGAACGCCAGATCCGGTAGTTGCGCCCGTCGTAGCGGGCCAGACCGTCGTTGGTGGCGATCCACAGGTAGCCGTAGCGGTCTTCGGCCATGCGGTTGACGGTATTGGACGGCAGGCCGTCAAACACCGTCACCTGGCGCGGACTCGGTGGCACGGGCTGCGCGGCAGCGGGTGACAGGCAGCACAGGAGGATCAGCAGCAGCATGGCCGCCCGCAGATACACCACCGATTGCCTCCTCACGCTGCCCTGATGATTCCCGCGCCGCGGGCGTCGGCATGGTAAACCGAAAGTCGCGTCGTTCACGCCTGCCGCCGACGCTTTCAGGGCATGTCCTGTCGCTTGGCGCGAGCTTGAACGATCGCCGCCACCAGCATGTCGCCAGTGACCGGCTTGCGCAGGAAACCATCGAACCCGGCGGCGAGGACCTGCGACTCGGCATAGGCATCGGAACGCGCCGTCACCGCCACCAGCGGCAGCTCATAGCCCAGCGCACGCAGCTGGCGGGCGATCGCGGTGCCATCCAAGGCCGGCAGATCGAGGTCGAGCAGGCCAACATCGAAGCCGTCGGTGGCGATCTCGGACAAGGCCCCCAGGCCGTGCAGCACGTGCACGACCTCATGCCCCCGGCTGCGCAGCAGGCCGGCGATGACCTCGGCCACGGTGGCATCGTCCTCCACCAGCAGGATGCGCAGTGGCGGCAGTACCGGCAATGCCGAAACTTCACCTGCTGCGGCGGCCGCCTGCCGCGTCCAGGGCAGCGGCAACCGTACCCTGAAGCGCGCGCCCTTGCCCGGCGAGCTTTCCACGTCGATGCGCCCGCCCATCGCCACCGCCAGCTCCTGGCAGATCGCAAGGCCCAGCCCGCTGCCGCCATAGCGCGAGGCCGTGCGCGGGCCATCAGCCTGCTCGAAACGGTGGAACAGGCGTTCCTGCTGCTCGGCGTTGATGCCCGGCCCGCTGTCGTATACCTCGAAACAGACGCCCCCGCCGTTGTCCTCCAGGCGCACGGCCAGGCCGACATGGCCGCGCTCGGTGAATTTGATCGCGTTGCCCAGCAGGTTGAGCAGGATCTGGCGCACCCGCATCTCATCACCACTGACGCTGATCGGACCCTGCGGATCATTGCCACGCTGGAAATCCAGCCTGCGCTGCCTGGCCATGGGCTGCATCAGCACCTGTACCTGGTCAAGCAGGCCGGCCAGATCGAACGGACGCAGGTCCAGCTCCAGCCGTCCGGCCTCGATGCGCGCGAGGTCCAGCGCATCATTGACCAGCCGCAACAGGTGGCTTCCGGCCTGCTGGATCGAGCCGGCATAGCTGCGCTGCACCGGGTCCAGCGGCGTGGCCAGCAGCAGCTCGCTCATCCCCAGCACACCGGTCATCGGCGTGCGCACCTCATGACCCAGCGTGGCCAGGAAGCGGCTCTTGGCCTGCGAAGCCTGCTCGGCCAGTTCCTGCTTGTGCACGGTCAACTGCCATTGCTGGCGGCGACGCAGGCGGACCCTGATCGACCAGGCCAGGGTGAGCAGCAGCAGTGAACCGATCAGGATGTAGCCGAAGATCGCCATGCCGCTGCGCCACCACGGCGGCAGCACCTTCACCTTCAACTGCTGCGAAGGCGTCCATGCGCCATTGGCGGTGGCCGCCTGCACTTCGATGACGTAGCTGCCGGTGGGCAGCCGGGACAGCGTGCGCTGGCCATCCCCGCCCTGCTCCACCCAGTCCTGGTCATAGCCGCGCACCCGGAAGCGGTAGCGGTTGCCTTGCGGATTGGCATACGACAGCAAGCGTGCGTCGATCTGCAGGTCACGATCATCCGGCCCCAGCAACAGCGTGCCGGTGTCCGGCAGGGGCTGCCAGCCGCGCGCATCATCACGGCGCACGCGCACCTCGGCAATCACCAGCGACGACGCGGGCAGTGCGACGTCAACGGCATTCACATCGAACGCGACCAGGCCGGTCTGGGCCACGGCGAGGACGCGGCCATCGGCATTCACTGCCGGGGGCCGGCTGGTGAACTCGGCATCGGACAGGCCATCGCGTTCATTGAACAGTTGCAGCCGTCGCGCCTTGGGATCCCAGCGCAACAGACCGCGCGGCGTGGTCGCCCACACCCGGCCGTCGTCGGCCAGCGCCAGGCCGCCCATGCTGACCGGCGGCACGCCGGCACTTCCATCAACGCGCTGGATCAGGCGCAGGCTCATGCCATCCCACTGGTAGCGTTCGAGCGCGCCCTGCCGGGCCAGCCACAGCTGCTGCGGGTCGACCCACACCAGATCGAAGATCAGCCCGCTGGAAACGCCTGGCACCGCCTCGAAGCGCCCCGCCTGCTCGCGCCAGATTCCCATCTCGCCCATGACCCACGCCTTGCCATGGGCATCGAAGCGGATCTGCTCGATCGGTGAATCGGCCGCCTTGCGGAAATCCTCCAGCGGGTAGCTGCGCAGCACCCGGCCATCGGCGCTGCGTTGCTGCAGGCCCAGGTTCATCACCGACAGCCAGACCGTGCCATCGGGGGCCTGCCGCATCAGATCGATGCGCTGGCGCAGGTCGGCGCCACCGTCGATTCGCCAGTCCTGCAGCGCGCGGCTGGCCGGGTCGTACACGCTGATGCGGCCGGCACGGCCCAGCCACAGGCGCCCGTCCGGCCGCGGCAGCACCGACCACACCGCGCCACTGCCGATTTCGCGGTCGCTGGCCAGCAGGCGCAGCGTGCCGTGGGCATCCAGCTGGTATACGCCGTGCGCCGAGCCCACGTAATACGTCTGGCCGTCGCTGGCCGCGCTCAGCAGATACTGGCTGTCCAATGGCTTGCCATCGAGCTGGTTCCAGATCGAGAAACGGCGCCAGTCCGGCGGCAGGTAGGCCAGGCCCTGGGTCAGCAGCGCCACCCACAATCCGCCCTCGTGGTCCTGCAGCAGATCGAGCACCCCGCTCTGGGCGGTGAGGAAACCACTGCCACGGTCACCGCCGAGCCGCCACAACGCGCTGGCATCTCCGCGCAGCAGACCGTCGGACGTACCCGCCCAGTAGCCGCCCTGGCGATCGGCCAGCACCAGTGCCGAACGCAGGCGGGCACTGTCGGCCCAACGCGGGCGGCTGACCCGGTCCTGCGCATCGATGCGATAGAGACCATCGTTCTGGCTGCCGATCCAGATCGAGCCATCCGGATCACGGCTCATCCGCAGCACGCTCAACGTACCCAGTTCCCGCGCCGCCACCGGCTCGAATCCATGGCCGTTCCAGCGTGCCACGCCGGCCTCGGTGCCGATCCACAGGCGCCCGCGCGCATCGACCAGGCCGCTGTAGATGGTGTTGCTGGGCAGGCCGTCCGCGCGCGCAGGATCATGCTTGAAGAAGCGCAGGCTGCCGTCCTCTCCAAACCGGCAGACCCCTTGGCTGCTGGTACCGATCCACAAGGCGTTCTCGGCGTAGGCCAGCGTCCAGAACTGGCCCAGGCACGGGCCGTTCACTGCATCGAAGGTGCTGAAGTGCTCACGGTCGGCATCCAGGCGCGCCAGCCCCTTGCCGTTGATGCCTACCCATACGCGGTCCAGCGGATCGACCAGCAGCGTCTCGATCTCATTGCCCGGCAGCGAGCCCGGCTGTTCCGGATCATGCTCCCAGACCCGCAGGCTGGCACCGTCGTAACGCACCAGGCCGCCATCGGTGGCGGCCCAGACATGGCCCTGGCGATCCTCGGCCAGCGCCAGCACCATGCGCGAGGGCATGCCTTCGGCCGCGCCGAAACGGCGCAGGCGCGGTGTTTCCGCCATTTCCAGGGGCGCAGCCGCTGCGGCGAACGCCATCAGCAGCAGTCCCATTCCCGCGATGCCCCGCCACCACAGGCGCCAGCCGCTCTTCATCCTGAACCCCCTGTCCTGGCCCGATTGTCACACAGGCCCGCGTTCATGACTGCAACAGCCTGTTTCCACGGGCAATGGCACCACGAACTGTTGCAGCCATGCACGCATCGTTGGCAGGGGCCTGTGCGTATGATCGCAACGTCCCCCTTCCAGAGCCCGCCATCGATGCGTCCCTGCCTGGCCCTGCTGCCGATGCTGCTCGCCACCGCCCCCGCCTGGGCGGATGCAGACACCTACCGCCTCGATCCGGTGCATACGCGGGTGTTGTTCAGCATCGACCACGCGGGTTACTCGCAGGCCATGGGCACGGTCTCGGGCAGTGAAGGCCGCCTGCAGTTCGATCCCGACAACTGGCGCGAAGCCACGCTGGACGTCGAGGTGCCCGTGTCGCGATTGGACCTCGGCGACGCCAAGTGGAACCAGGCCACGCTGGCCCGCAGCCTGCTCGACGGCGAACGATTCCCGAACGCGCGATTCGTCTCCAGCCGGGTCGAGCCCATCGATGCCAAGCGTGCCCACGTGATCGGCACGCTTACCCTGCGCGGGGTCAGCCAGGAGGTCACGCTGGAGGTGACCCTCAATGCCATCAAGCGCTATCCGCTTCCCCCATTTCGACGCACCGCCGGTTTTTCCGCCAGCACCACGCTGAGCCGGCGCGCGTTCGGCATCACCGCCTGGCCGGGCGTCATCGGTGATGCAGTACAGCTGAGGATCGAGGCTGAAGCCACTCTCGACCGCAGCGACGCCCCGGGAACTCCCGCTCCCGTTCCGCACTCCGACCCCAAGACGGCCCGCTAGAGGACCTTTCATGACCGCCAAGAACACCCCCGCCGCCTGGGGGAGTGTCAGCCAGATCCTGCATTGGTTGATCGCACTGCTGATCCTCGCCCTGGGCGTGGTCGGCCTGACCATGGGTGAATTGCCCAAGACCCCGAAGTATTTCTGGGTTTACACCGCGCACAAGTCGATCGGCATCACCGTGCTGGCGCTGGTGCTGTTCCGCCTCGGCTGGCGCCTGTATGCCGGCGCGCCCAAGCCGGTGCCGGGTGTGCCCAGCTGGCAGGAGCGCATCGCCAGTGCGACCCACGTGCTGTTGTACGTGCTGATGTTCGCCATTCCGCTGTCGGGCTGGCTGTACGACTCGGCCAGTGGCCTGCGCCCGTTCCGCTGGTTCGGGCTGGTTGACGTACCCAAGCTGAGCGGCCCCGACCCGCAGGTCGTCGCGGTGTCCCATGCCATCCACGAATACGGCTTCTGGCTGTTGATCGCAGTGGTGCTGGCCCACGCCGGCGCTGCTTTCTACCACCACCTGTTCCAGCGCGATGCGACGTTGTCCCGCATGTTGCCGCGCGGCTGGCTCGCCTCCCCTCAGAAGGACTGACCGATGACCCTGAAACTGACCACCCCGGCCGCCGTGGCCGCCGCCCTGGCCGGCATGCTGGCCACTGCCCCGGTGCTCGCCGCCGACTACGCGCAGGCCCCCGGTGCCGGTTCGATCCTGGTGTTTGCCACCAAGTACGACGGTGAAGTGTTCACCGGCAGCTTCCCGGGCTTCGCCACCAAGCTCAGCTTCGATCCGGCCAACCCGGCCGCCGGCTCGCTGGACGTGGTGATCCCGTTGGCCGGTGCCAAGAGCGGCAACAGCGACCGCGACTCGACCCTGCAGACCGCCGACTTCTTCAACGTCGGCAAGTTCGCCACCGCACGCTATACCGCCAAGGGCTTCCGCGCGGTGGGCAACGATCAGTTCGCCGCCGATGGCACCCTGGAACTGCGCGGCGTCAGCAAGCCGGTCACCCTGACCTTCACCTGGAAGCCGGGCACCCAGCCGGTGCTGACCGGCAAGGCCACCGTGAAGCGCCTGGACTTCGGCGTGGGCGGCGGTGACTGGGCCGACACCAAGACCATTCCGGACGAGACCGCGATCAGCACGATCGTGAAGTTCAACGCGAAATGATCAATGGGCCGGGGCACCGTCCCGGCCGCATCCTGTAGAGCCGAGCCATGCTCGGCTGCGGCCCAGGTCGCGCTGCGCGCGTCAGCCGAGCATGGCTCGGCTCTACAGAAGACCTTCGGCCAGCCAGGCCTGCAGCGTGGCCGCATCGAACGGCCAGTCCAGCTCGCGCTGCCCCGCCTCGTCGCGCAGCACCGGTACCCGCGCGCCATAGCGCGCCTCCAGCGCAGGCTGGTCGTCCAGGAACACCGACTCGAACTCCGGTGCCCGCGCCTTGGCCAGTTCGGCCAGGGCCAGGTCACACAGGTGGCAATCGTCACGCTGGATCAGGGTCAACACCGGTTCGGCTCCCGTGGCGGAAATGCTGCGCCGCAGCCATCGGATGGCCCGGCAAGCCGCTAGAATAGCGGCTTGTCCGGTACCCGCAGTTTGGCATCCATGGCTGTCAGCACGTTCGACGTTTTCAAGATCGGCATTGGTCCGAGTTCCTCGCACACCGTCGGGCCGATGAAGGCCGCCGAGCGATTCATCCATCGCTGGCTGCTCGATCCGGGCCGCCTGCACGAGGTCGCGCGCATCCGCGCCGATGTCTATGGTTCGCTGGCGCTGACCGGCCGCGGCCACGGCACCGACAAGGCGATCCTGCTCGGCCTGGAAGGCCAGCGGCCGAACCTGATCGACCCGGACATCATCCCGGCCACCCTGGAGCGCATCCGCAGCAGCAAGCGCATCCAGCTGATGGGACAGCATGAGATCGCCTTCGACGAGAAGCGCGACCTCGGCATGAACAAGCGCCAGAAGCTGCCGTACCACACCAACGGCATGCGCTTCACCGCGTACAACGCCGACGACGAAGTGATCGCCACCCGCGATTACTACTCGGTCGGTGGCGGCTTCGTGGTCAACCAGGACGACGCGGCCGATGACCGCATCGTGCCCGACGAGACACCACTGCCCTACCCGTTCAAGAGTGGCGACGAGCTGCTGGCGCAGACCGCGCGCAGCGGCCTGAGCATCGCCCAGCTGATGTTCGAGAACGAGAAGTGCTGGCGCAGCGAGGACGAGATCCGCGCCCAGCTGCGCGAGATCTGGAGCGCGATGCAGTCGTGCGTGACGCGCGGCATCCGTGAGGAAGGCGTGCTGCCGGGTGGCCTGAAGGTCGGCCGTCGCGCACCGGCGCTGTACCGCGAACTGTCGTCGAAGCCGGAAGCAGCAATGCGCGATCCGCTGACCACGCTGGACTGGGTCAATCTGTACGCGCTGGCAGTGAATGAGGAAAACGCCGCCGGTGGCCGCGTGGTGACCGCGCCGACCAACGGTGCCGCCGGCGTGCTGCCTGCGGTGCTGCACTACTTCGACCGCTTCTGCCCGGGTGCGAACGAGCAGCGCGTGTTCGACTTCCTGCTGACCTCAGCGGCGATCGGCATCCTGTACAAGGAGAACGCCTCGATTTCCGGCGCCGAAGTCGGCTGCCAGGGCGAAGTGGGCGTGGCCTGCTCGATGGCGGCCGGCGGCCTGGTCGCCGCGCTCGGCGGCAACCCCAGCCAGATCGAGAATGCCGCGGAAATCGGCATGGAACACAACCTCGGCCTGACCTGCGACCCGATCGGTGGCCTGGTGCAGATTCCGTGCATCGAGCGCAATGCGATGGGCGCGGTGAAGGCAATCAACGCCTCGCGCATGGCCATGCGTGGCGACGGCAAGCACAAGGTGTCGCTGGACAAGGTCATCAAGACCATGCGCGATACCGGCCGCGACATGCAGGACAAGTACAAGGAAACCAGCCGCGGTGGCCTGGCGGTGAACGTCATCGAGTGTTGAGGTGTAGAGCCGGGCCCATGCTCGGCTTCGCATGACGGGATGCATTACGCTGGGGGCTCCCTCGCCCCCGAGAACGCCATGCGCCTGCTCGCTGCCGCCCTGCTCGCCTGCCTGCCGCTGTCCGCCCTGGCCGCGCCGACCTATGGTCCGCGGCTGGAAGGTTTCGACTACGGCTATCCGGTGAAGACCTTCGCGTTGGAATCGCAGCAGCAGCCGTTGGAAATGGCCTACCTGGATGTGTTGCCCAAACGACGTGCCATCGGGGTGGTGGTGTTGCTGCACGGCAAGAACTTCTGCGCGGCCACCTGGCAGCAGACCATCGCGCCGCTGCTGGCCGCAGGCTACCGGGTGATCGCACCGGACCAGGTGGGCTTCTGCAAATCCAGCAAGCCCGAGCGCTACCAGTACACGTTCGCGCAGCTCGCCGCCAACACCCACGCCCTGCTGCAGCAGCTGCAGCTGGGTGATGTGCCGGTGCACCTGGTCGGCCATTCGATGGGCGGCATGCTCGCGGTGCGCTATGCGCTGATGTACCCGCAGGACCTGCGCAGCCTGTCGCTGGTCAACCCGATCGGGCTGGAAGACTGGAAGGCGCTGGGCGTACCGTGGCGCAGCGTCGACGAGTGGTATGCCGGCGAACTGAAAACCAGCTACGACAGCATCCGGCGCTACCAGTTGGACGTCTACTACGATGGTCAGTGGAAACCCGACTACGAGCCGTGGGCGCGGATGCAGTCGGGCATGTACGAAGGGCCGGGCAAGCAGGCCGTTGCCTGGAGCCAGGCGTTGGCCTCGGACATGGTGTTCAACCAGCCGGTGGTCTACGAACTGAAGCGCGTGCAGGTACCGACCACGCTGTTCATCGGCCAGAAGGACCGCACGGCGATCGGCCGCGACCGCGCATCACCGGCGCTGAAGGCAACGCTGGGCAACTACCCGGCGCTGGGCAAGGCCGCGGCGGCGGCGATCCCCGGCGCAACGCTGGTCGAGTTCGCCGAGCTGGGGCATTCGCCACAGGTACAGGATCCAAAGCAGTTCAACGCCGCGTTGTTGAAGGCGTTGAAGTCGCGCTGAGGGGGCGCGCCGGGCGATGCCCGGCGATCCCTTACCGCACGATGCGCAGCACGTCGTCCAGCAACGCGGCGGCGGTGACTTCCGCGCCCGCGCCCGGTCCCTGGATCAACAACGGCTGGCGCTGATAGCGATCGCTGTGGATGGCCACGCGGTTGTCGGTGCCCGCGCCCTGCGCCAATGGATGATCGGCAGGCAGCTCGCGCAGGCCTACCTGCGCACCCTGGCCATCGACGCGACCGACAAAACGCAGCACGCGGCCGTTGTCGCGCGCCTGCTGCCAGCGTGCCTGCAGCGGCGCATCCAGCTGTTCCAGTGCGGCCACGGCATCTTCCAGCGGCAACGCAGCGAGTGCCTCAGGCACCAGCGAATCCACCTGCACCTGCGACGCATCCAGCGCCAATCCGCTGCTGCGGGCCAGGATCAGCAGCTTGCGGCGTACATCCTCGCCGGACAGGTCAAGGCGCGGATCCGGCTCGGTGTAGCCAGCCGCCAGTGCTTCGCGCACTGCGGCCGAGAACGGTGACTGGCCGTCATAGCGATGGAACAACCACGCCAGCGATCCGGACAGGACGCCCTCGATGGCATGGATATGGTCACCGCCGGCCACCAGCGCGCGCAGGCTGCTCAGCAGGGGCAGGCCTGCGCCCACGGTGGCGCTGTCGCCGTAGCGTGCGCCACTGTCGGCGCAGCTTTCGGCAATCGCCTGCGCGCGCGCCAGCTGCGCGCCTCGCCCCAGCTTGTTGGCGGTCACCACGTGCACACCGCGTGCCAGCCACTGCACGTGCCGTGCGGCCACGTCTTCACTGGCGGTCGCGTCAACCACTACGTCGCCACGCTCCAGCCCTTCCGCACTCGCCCACGGCGGCGAACTCTGGCCATCGCGCGGTGCTCGCCGTGCAAGTTCCAGCGGCAACGCCAGGTCGCGATCGATCTCCAGCGCAGTGCGCGAATTGGCCAGCCACTGCACGCTGGGCAATTCCAGCCCGCGTGCCTGCAGCGCCTGGTAGCGCTGCACGAACGCCGAACCGACCGTGCCGGTGCCGAGCAACGCCAGGCGTCCCGCGCCCAGCGCAGGAATGTCAGCGGCCAGTGCGCTCATGCGTCCACCACCTGTTTGCGGCGTGCAGCGGCATCGATCACCGCTTCGGCGCGCTGCAGCGCCGCGCCGAGATCGGCCAGCAGGTCACGCTCGGCCTCGATGCCCACTGACAGGCGCAGCAGCCCTTCGCTGATCCCGGCCGCCGCACGCGCTTCGGCGGTCATCGCCGCATGGGTCATGGTTGCCGGATGCGCGATCAGGCTCTCGACGCCACCCAGCGATTCGGCCAGGGTGAAACAACGCAGGCCATCAACGAACGCGCGCACCGCCGCGTGCGGATCGTCGCCGGCACAGTGCGCCAGCTCGAACGACAGCATCGCGCCGAAGCCATCCTGCTGGCGTGCGGCGATGGCATGGCCCGGGTGATCGGCCAGGCCCGGGTAGTACACCGCGCCGACCGCCGGATGCTGGTCCAGCAGGGCAACGATCGAGGCGGTATTTTCCTGGTGCACGCGCAGGCGCGCATCCAGCGTGCGCAGGCCGCGCAGGGTCAGGAACGCATCGAACGGCGAGCCGGTCAGGCCCAGCGCATTGCCCCACCACACCAGCTGCTCGTGCAGTGCCGGATCGCGCGCGACCACTGCGCCGCCGACCACATCGCTGTGGCCGTTGATGTACTTGGTGGTGGAATGCAGCACCAGGTCCGCGCCGAATGACAGCGGCTGCTGCAGGGCCGGCGACAGGAAGGTGTTGTCGACCACGACCAGCGCGCCCGCCTTGTGCGCGGCATCGATGACGAAGCGCAGGTCGGTGATGCGCAGCAGCGGGTTGGACGGGGTTTCCACCAGTACCAGCTTCGGCTGGCTGGCCAGCGCCTGGGCCAGCGCACGCGGATCGGTCAGGTCGGCGGTGACCAGTTCGAAGTGGCCCTTCTTCGCCAGCGCGTTGAACAGCCGCCAGCTGCCGCCGTAGGCATCGTGCGGCACCACCAGGGTGTCGCCCGGCTGCAGCAGCGCGTTCAGCACCAGATTGATCGCGCCCATGCCGGTGGCGGTGATCACGCCGCCGGCGCCGCCTTCCAGCTCGGCCAACGCTTCACCCAGCAGGTCGCGGGTCGGGTTGCCACTGCGCGTGTAGTCGTACTGGCGCTTGTTGCCGAAGCCTTCAAAGCTGAAGTTCGACGACAACACGATCGGCGGAGTGACCGCACCATGCGCGGTATCGCGATCGATGCCGGCACGGACAGCGGCAGTGGTACGGCTACAGGACGGCTCGTTGGCGTGCAGGCTCATGCGGACTCTCCAGAGGTACGGAAGGCGGTGGCGAGGATCGCGTCGATGCGATCGGTTTCTTTGAGGAAGGCGTCGTGGCCATAGGGCGAGCGCAGCACGCGCAGGCTGCCGCGCGGGCCCAGTCCTTCGACCAGGCCGACCAGATCGGCCAGCGGCACCAGGCGATCGCCCTCTACGGCCACCACCACGGTCGGCGGCAGGATCGCGGCGGGGTCCACGCGGTGCAGGTCGATCGATTCGGACAGGCGCAGGTAGGCGGTCACCGGCGTGCGCGCGACGTACTGCGCCCCGGCGGCGTCGAGATAGTCTTCGGCGGCCACGCGCACGCGGCCATTGATCACTTCCGGCGCGGCATCGAAGCGCTCGCCGAATTCTTCCGGGGTGCGGTAGCTGAGCATGGCGAACTGGCGGGCCAGCGCCAGCCCGTGATCTTCGCCGCACTGCAGTTGGCCGAGCGCGACGGCGCGGCGCTGCAGTGCGCGCCAGGCCGCGGCATACGGGTGCGGGCGATGTGCGCCGCTGGCCAGCACCAGCTGGCGCACGCGGGCACGATGGCGGATCGCGAACTGCTGGCCGACCAGCGCGCCATACGAATAGCCGACGAACGCCTTCAGCGCGCGGATGCCGAGATGATCCAGCAGCAGCGCCAGCGCATCGGCCTGGTCGGCGGTATCGATCGGAACGTCCAGCGCGCCATCTGCCCCGATGAAGTCGAAGGCCAGCACGCGCAGCTGCTGTGGGTCCAGCGCGCGGCCCTTGCCGACCAGATCCTCGGCCCAGCCCTTCTCGCTGAACTGTGCGTTGGACGCCACATGGCGGTGGGCGGAAATGCCACCGGCCAGCACCACCACCGGCGCACTCGCCGGGCCGACCCACTCATAGCGCAGGCGCACCGGGCTGGGGCCGGCGTGGCGCATCGACAGCACCGCGGCGAACTCACCGCGCTCGGCATGCACGCGGTCATCGACCGGCACGCTGACGGGGACAAAGGGTTCGGGGCGAAGCGCGGTACTGGCGGCGAAGCTCATGGCGGGATCCGGTTGGGGAATCGGCCATCGAGCCTTCGCGGGGCCCGCGTTCGAGATGCACGTGGGGTGCATGGTTCGAACCATCTTTCGGTGGACGCCACGGTCCCCGCAGGATTTGGCACCTACGCAGTCGCTTGCGCGCCTGCGGGCTGCCCCGGCTTCAAAGGGCCTGTCCCTCTGCCGGTCTCGATGGTGGGGCCACGATGCCAGCCCTTTCCAGTACTGTCAATCCCTTCATACGGATAAAGCGATGGATATTTACAGATAGACTCTGCGAAGGCCGTCCCGGTCGTCCCGTTCAGGATCGGATACAGTCCCCGCGGCCCCTTTTGACCGGAACCACGGATGCCACGCCTGCCCCTGACCTGCCTGCTGCTGTGCCTGCTGGCGAGCGCGACGGCCCATGCAGCCGACTGGCGCCAGGGCTGGGGTCTGGTGCCCAAGGCCGCCCCCGCCATCCCTGGGGAATCGGCCCGGGATGCCACGCCGATGGCTCGACTGCGCCTGCAGCCGGTGGGCGAACAATGGCAGGCGCGGATCGACAACGGGCTGGCGGGGCCGCTGCAGATCGAACTGCGCGCGGCGCCGGGACATCCGGTCGAGGGTCTCCCGGTCGAATCACTGCTGCAGGGTGACAGCAGCCTGGTGGTCGGCCATCTGCCCGCGCCGGTCGATGGCCGCATGCTCGATCTGCGCCTGCAGTCGGTGCCAGGCAACCCGGCCGCACAGGCCGAAGATGTCGCCTATCGCCTGCCCTTCGAAGCCGCCCGCCTGCGCGTGGACCAGGCACCGCAGGGCCGGTTCAGCCACGATGACGAGGAGAACCGCGAGGCGGTCGACTTCGCGCTGCCGCAGGGCACCCTGGTGCTGGCCGCGCGCGAAGGCACGGTGATGCAGATCCAGGATGGCTTCCAGGGCAACGGCCAGGATCGCGAACGCGATGCTGCCCGCGCCAATTTCATCCGCGTGCTGCACAGCGACGGCAGCATGGCCCTGTATGGCCATCTGCAGGCTGGTGGCATGCGCGTGCGTCGCGGCCAGGCGGTGCAGGCCGGGCAATCGATCGGCCTGTCCGGCAACAGTGGTTACAGCAGTGCCCCGCACCTGCACTTCGTGGTGCAGGTCAACCGAGGAATGGGCCTGCGCTCGGTGCCGGTGCGCATCTTCACCGCGCAGGGCCAGCTGCAGTTCGCCCGCCAGGGCGACGCCGACGGCGGCACCGGGCGCTGACCGGCGCCGGCCGGTATAATCGGGCGCTTATCTCTTTGAAAAGCGCCCCGGGCGGGCGCCACTGCCATGTCCGAAGTCGCCAACGAAGCGTCGCGTCGCCGCACCTTCGCCATCATCTCCCACCCTGACGCCGGCAAGACCACGCTGACCGAAAAGCTGCTGCTGTTCGGAGGCGCGATCCAGATGGCCGGTTCGGTCAAGGGCCGCAAGGCCGCCCGCCACGCCACCTCCGACTGGATGGCACTGGAAAAGGAGCGCGGCATCTCCGTGACCTCCTCGGTGATGCAGTTCCCGTACGAAGGCAAGATCGTCAACCTGCTCGACACCCCCGGCCACGCCGACTTCGGCGAGGACACCTACCGCGTGCTGACCGCGGTGGACTCGGCGCTGATGGTGATCGACGTGGCCAAGGGCGTGGAAGAGCGCACCATCAAGTTGATGGAAGTGTGCCGCCTGCGCGACACCCCGATCATGACGTTCATCAACAAGCTCGACCGCGAGGGCAAGGACCCGATCGAGCTGCTGGATGAAGTGGAAACCGTGCTCGGCATCCAGTGCGCCCCGGTGACCTGGCCGATCGGCATGGGCCAGCGCCTGAAGGGCGTGGTGCACCTGCTGACCGGCGAAGTGCACCTGTACGAACCCGGCCGCAACTTCACCCGCCAGGACTCGACCATTTTCCCGTCCATCGATGCCCCCGGCCTGGCCGAGAAGATCGGTGCGCAGATGCTGGCCGACCTGCGCGACGAACTGGAACTGGTGCAGGGCGCCAGCCACCCCTTCGACCTGGACGCCTACCGCGCCGGCAAGCAGACCCCGGTGTTCTTCGGTTCGGGCGTGAACAACTTCGGCGTGCAGCCGCTGCTGGATTTCTTCGTTGAGCACGCCCCGCCGCCGCAGGCGCGCACCACCACCGGCCGGATCATCGCACCGGAAGAAAACAAGCTGACCGGCTTCGTGTTCAAGATCCAGGCCAACATGGACCCGCAGCACCGCGACCGCGTGGCGTTCATGCGCGTCTGCTCGGGCCGTTTCAGCGCCGGCATGAAGACTTTCCATGTGCGCACGGGCAAGGAAATGAAGCTGGCCAATGCGCTGACCTTCATGGCCAGCGACCGCGAGATCGCCGCTGAAGCCTGGCCGGGCGATGTGATCGGCATCCACAACCACGGCACCATTTCCATCGGTGATACGTTCACCGAGGGCGAAGCGGTCACCTTCACCGGCATTCCCAACTTCGCCCCGGAACTGTTCCGCCGTGCCCGCCTGCGCGATCCGCTCAAGCTCAAGCAGCTGCAGAAGGGCCTGGCCCAGCTGTCCGAAGAAGGCGCGACCCAGTTCTTCCGCCCGCTCACCAGCAACGACCTGATCCTGGGCGCGGTCGGCGTGCTGCAGTTCGACGTGGCCGCCTACCGCCTGAAGGACGAGTACGGCGTGGAAGCCACCTTCGAGCAGGTCAGCGTGACCACCGCACGTTGGGTCCACTGCAGCAACGAGAAGAAGCTGGAAGAGTTCCGCGAGAAGAACGCGCTGAACCTGGCCCTGGATGCGGCCGGCCACCTGGTCTACCTGGCGCCGACCCGGGTCAACCTGCAGCTGGCGCAGGAACGTTCGCCGGATGTGCGCTTCTCGGCCACCCGCGAAGCGGCGCATACGGTGTCGGCCGGCTGAACCGCAAGGAGGCCCGCGGCGGTTCATCCACGCATGGCGTGGATCTACTGATCGCGGGCGCATCCGCGCAACGCGGGGATTCACCGACCATACGGTGATGGGCGTGCATGCGCCGCCCATCGCGGCGATGATAGGGGGGTGCGGGTCCCCCTCCCCGCGAACGATGCCTACGCCATGTCCACGACTTCCGTTGCTTCGATCCGCGAAGAAATCGCCAGCGCCCTGACCCACGGCCTGGGCGCCGTGCTCGCCCTCGGCGCGGGCGCGGTACTGATCACCCTGGCCGCCATCTACAGTGACGGCTGGCAGCTGGCCGGCGCCATCGTGTTCGGCATCGCGCTGCTGCTGCTGTATACGGCCTCCACCCTCTATCACGCCATCCAGCACCCGGTCGCCAAGGGCCGCCTGAAGGTGTTCGACCATTGCGCGATCTACGTCCTGATCGCCGGCACCTATACCCCGTTCACCCTGATCGGCCTGCGCGGTCCGTGGGGCTGGGGGCTGTTCGCGGCGATCTGGACCCTGGCCCTGGCCGGCGTGGTGTTCAAGCTGTTCTACACCGGCCGCTTCAAGCGCCTGTCCACCGCCATCTACGTGGCCATGGGCTGGCTGGTGATCGTGGCGGTCAAGCCGATGCTGGCCTCGATCGACGGCTGGACGCTGGGCTGGCTGCTGGCCGGCGGCCTGTCATACACCCTGGGCACCTACTTCTACCACCGCGAATCGATCCCCTATTCGCATGCGATCTGGCACCTGTTCGTGATCGGCGGCAGCGTCTGCCACTTCGTCGCGGTCACCATGCAGGTGTTGTAAGACAGGGCCCGCGCGCGGGTTGTGCACACCGCGCACATGGGTGCTTCGCGCCCCGTCCACGATGAGGGGGCAACCATGGCAGCGTGAATGCTGCCGCCTCCCCCGCCACATCGCGCACCTCCCGCTGGCGCCTCCGCCGACCCGGCCCGCGCGGCCGGCGCTGGCTGACGATCCTGATCTTCCTGCTGGCGGCGGTCCTGCTGTTGATCGCACTGTGGGACTGGAACTGGTTCAAGGGGCCGGTCGAACGCGCCGTGCAGGCGCGTACCGGCCGGGTACTGCACATCGGCCACCTGGATGTGGATCTCGGCCGCACCAGCACGATCCGCGCCGACGCGATCACCTTCGCCAATGCCAGCTGGGCGAAGCAGCCTGACATGGCCAGCGCCGACCGCGTCGAGATCGACGTGCGGGTGTGGCCGCTGCTGCGTGGCAGCGTGCAGTTGCCAGAAGTGCGCCTGACCCGGCCGGACGTCCTGCTGGAAACGGCGCCGCGCAAGGGCGAGCCGGGCAACTGGGATTTCCTCGGCGACAGCACTGGCGGGCCAGGCCCCCAGCTCAAGCGCCTGCGCATCGACGACGGCCGCCTGCAGTTCCTCGATGCGCTCGGCCGCACCGACATCCGACTGGATGTGCGCAGCGGCCAGCCGAAACAGGCCGATGCCGCACCGCCGCTGCTGGTGCAGGGCAAGGGCCGCTGGCAGGGCAATCCGTTCACCCTGCGCGGCGGCACCGAATCACCGCTGCAGCTGACCGACAGCGACCATCCGTTCCGCATCCACCTCGATGGCCGCGCCGGGGCAACCCACGCAGTGGCCAGCGGCACACTTACCAATCCGTTCCAGCTGCGCGTGTTCGACCTGCAGTTCGCACTCAGTGGCCAGGACCTGGCCGACCTGTACCCGCTGCTCGGCATCGCCATTCCGTCCTCGCCGCCGTACGCGTTGAATGGCCGCCTCAAGCGCGACCACGACACCTGGCGCTACGAGCAGTTCACCGGCAAGGTCGGCGACAGCGATCTCGGTGGCAACCTGCAGTTCGACGTCGGCGGCGCACGCCCGCGTTTGACTGCCACGCTGGAATCCAGGCGACTGGACTTCGACGATCTGGCCGGCTTCGTCGGTGCACCACCGAAGACCGGCAGCGGCGAGACCGCGAACGCCGAGCAGAGGGCCGAGGCCGCGCGCATCGCCGCGCGTGCCCGGGTACTGCCCGACACGCCGTACAACCTCGGCAAGCTGCGTGCGATGGATGCCGACGTGCGCTGGAAGGCCCACCGCATCAACGCGCCGTCGTTGCCGCTGGACGACATGGATGCGCACCTGCTGCTGGATGACGGCGTGCTGCGCCTGGATCCGCTGAACTTCGGCGTGGCCGGCGGCGATATCCGCAGCACGATCCGCATGGACGCGCGCCAGGCACAGATCAGCACCGCGCTGAAAGCCAGCGTGCGCGGCGTGCAGCTGGGCCAGCTGTTCCCGGATGCAAAACTGGCCGAGCAGGCCAAGGGCGGCATCGGCGGCGAAGTCGACCTGACCGGCCGTGGCAACTCGATCGCCGCGATGCTGGGCAGCAGCAGCGGCAAGGTCGGCCTGGCGATGGGTCGCGGCCATGTCGGCAACCTGGTGATGGAGCTGGCCGGGCTGGATGTCACCGAGTCGTTGAAGTTCCTGGTGACCGGTGACAAGCAGATTCCCCTGCGCTGCGCCTTCGCCGACTTCGGCGTGCGCGACGGCCTGATGACCAGCCAGGCTCTTGCGGTGGATACCACCGACACGATCATCATTGGCGAGGGCACGGTCAGCCTGCGCGACGAGACCCTCGACCTGCTGCTGAAGCCGCGCCCGAAGGACAAGAGCATCCTGGTGCTGCGCTCTCCACTGCACATCAGTGGCACGTTCAAGGACCCCTCGTTCCGGCCGGACTTCAAGGCGCTGGGCATTCGTGGCGCGGTGGCCCTGGCGCTGGGCAGCATCGCCCCGCCGGCGGCGCTGCTGGCGACCATTGAACTGGGACCGGGCAAGGATGCCGACTGCGGCGGGCAGTATGCGAAGTAGAAGCGTTGTTCGCGGCGCCTCTTTTCTCCGCGCGTAGAGCCGGAGCAAGGCGACAGGCAGGACACGCCGTAAATACGTCCCTGTAGGCTCGGTCGGCGCATCCATGCGCCTCACGGTCCTGCCTGCCGCCTTGCTCCGGCTCCGCACAGTTTCCCGCGCGCGCGGAACGAGAGCGGAAATTCAAAGTCAAAAGAAAAAAGCAAAGTCAAAAGCTGTTGCCAACCAAGGTTGGCAGCTACCAAAAGCAGATCGTCTGCGGCGAATCTCACCGCGCTCGCTGCAATGTATCCCGAGGTAGAGGGCATGGGCGTGCAGGACCGTTGGCGCCATGGGCCCGAGGCATGCCTCGGGCGGGTTGGGCAGGACGCCCAACCCCGGTCTTGCCGTGTGCGCAGGACAGCGCACACCAGCAAGGCGCCATCGAGCCCCCATGGATGGGTTTACGGCGTGTCCTGCACGCCCATGCCCTCAGCCTCCCGGCGTACCAGGAAGGCGCTGCTCTCGCGCTCTGGCTCTGGCTCTGGTTTGAAAAGCGGGCCGGCGGGCCGCAGGCCCGCCAGCGAAAAACTCATCCCGCCACGATGTACTGCTGCAGCTGATCCAGCTCCCTGCGCTGTGCATCGATCACCGACTTCACCAGGTCACCGATGGAGATCACCCCCAGCACCTGCGCGCCTTCCACCACCGGCAGATGGCGGATGCGGTAATCGGTCACCAGCTGCAGGCAGTGCTCCACCTGCTCGCCCGGCGACACCGTCACCACCTGCGCCGTCATGATCTCGGCCACCGCCGTATCCCGCGACGAACGATCGCGCAGCACGATCTTGCGCGCGTAGTCGCGCTCGGACAGGATCCCGACCAGTCGCGGCCCATCCATCACCAGCACCGCGCCGATACCCTTTTCCGCCATCAACCGGATCGCATCGATCACCGCCGCATCCGGCGCGACCGCATGTACTTCAGGAGACTTGCCGTCCAACAGTTGCCGTACCGTGGTCATCCGCCTGCCCTCCGAGGGTGGGTTGCAGGGCCGAGTCTGCCACGGCCGATGCTAGCCACGCGTCAACCAGGTACAGCGGGCGCTGCTTGGACTCTTCATACAGCCGTCCCAGGTACTCGCCGATCAGGCCCAGCGCGATCAGCTGCACCCCGCCCAGGAACAGGATCACCGCCATCATCGTCGGCCAACCTGCCACCCGGTCGCCATACAGCGCCGCCTTGACGATCACCCACAGGCCGAACACGAAGGCCACCGCCGCCGTTGCCAGCCCCAGATAGGTGGCGGCCCGCAGTGGCACGGTAGAGAAACCGGTGATGCCCTCCAGGGCGAAGTTCCACAGCCGCCACAGGCTGAACTTGCTGGTGCCGGCCACGCGCGCGTGGCGGTGATAGGGCACGGCCACCCGCTTGAACCCGACCCAGCTGAAGAGGCCCTTCATGAACCGATGGCGCTCGCGCATCTCGCGCAGTGCGCTCAGCGCGCGGGGCGACAACAGGCGGAAATCCCCGGTGTCGGCAGGGATCGGTGTGCGCGACAGGCGCCCCATCACCCGGTAGAACATCGCCGCCGTGGCGCGCTTCACCCAGGCCTCGCCATCGCGGGCCATGCGCGTGCCATAGACGTTGTCGTGCCCCTCACGCCAGCGCGCGACGAACTGCGGCACCAGCTCCGGTGGGTCCTGGCCGTCCGCATCGAGGATCATCGCCGCACCCTCGCGCACCAGGTCCAGGCCGGCCGTCAGCGCGGCCTCCTTGCCGAAGTTGCGCGAGAGCTTCAGCGCCGAGACCCGCGCATCGGCCTGGGCCAGGCCGGCGATCACCGGCCAGGTGTCGTCGTGGCTGCCATCGTCCACATACAGGATGTGGCCTTCGATGTCGGGCATGCCATCCAGCACCGCGCACAACCGCGGATGCAGCAACGGCAGTGCCAGGGCCTCGTTGTAGGCGGCGATGACAAAAGTAAGCCGTTCACGGGTCATGCCCGGATTGTACGTTGCCGGCACGCATGCGGGCCGCCACCTGCAGACCCGGCAGGCCGCCCCCTCACTCCTCCGACAGGTACGCCGCCCCACCCAGCTGCCGCGCCTGGCGCTGGATCCATGCCGCACGCCGCTGGACATACGGCCCTGGCGCCGCCGCGTTGTAGCGCCGTGGTGCCGGCAGCACCGCCGCCAGCCGCGCGCTTTCGGCCGGACTCAGCCGAGCCGCGTCCTTGCCCCAGAATTTCTGCGCCGCTGCCTGTGCGCCATACACACCATCACCAAACTCGGCGATGTTGGCGTACATCTCCAGGATGCGCTCCTTCGGCCAAAGTGCTTCGATCAGCACCGTGTACCAGACCTCAAGGCCCTTGCGCACCCAGCTGCGGCCCTGCCAGAGGAACAGGTTCTTGGCCACCTGCTGGCTGATCGTGCTGGCGCCGCGCAGGCGCCCTCCCTTTGCGTTGTGGTCGCGCGCCTTTTCAATGGCCTGCAGGTCGAATCCATTGTGGTCGGGAAAGCGTTGATCTTCGGCCGCCACCAGCGAGATCGGCAGGCTGGGCGCCATCTGGTCCAGGTCGCGCCACTGGTAATGCAGCCGATAGGACCAGTCGGCCTCACCCAGCGCCTCACCGTAGCGCCACAGCATCACCATGGACCCGGGCGGGTCGATGAACCGCAGTACCAGTACCTGCAGGCAGCTGAAGGCGGCCAGCAGCACCGGCAGCCACAGCAGCCGCTTCCAGCGCCAGCGCCTGCGGCGAGGGACGTCCGCCCCGGCCTCGACCTTGTGCTGCTCTCCCGCTGCCCCCATTACTGGTGCATCCTTCTTCTGTCTGGTTGTCGGCGCATTATCCGGCAACCGCCTCCGTTTACGCGCGATGTGAGCCGATGACCGCCAACCCCGATTCCCTGATCCGCTTCCTGCTGCCCGACGCCGGCGTCCGCGGCGTGCATGTGCACCTGCAGGCCACCTGGCAGGAAATCCTGTCCCACGCCCAGTACCCGGATACCGCTGCCGAGCTGCTTGGCGAGGCCTGCGTGGCCTCGGCACTGTTCACCGGCCACACCAAGATCGATGGCCGCCTGTCGATCCAGCTGCGCAGCAGCACCGCCCTGCGCACCCTGTTCGCCGAATGCACCGCCGCCGGTACCCTGCGCGGCATCGCCCAGCTCAGCGACGGTGCCGACGCGCCGCGCGACCTGTCCAGCCTGGGCGATGACGCCCTGCTCGCGATCACCATCGAGAACCCGGGCCTGGATCCGCGCGAACCGCAGCGCTACCAGAGCCTGGTCGGCCTGACCGCACCGGAACTGGACGAAGCCTTCGAGGACTACTTCCGCCAGTCCGAACAGCTGCCGACCCGCCTGCTGCTGGCCGCCGACCGCAACGGTGCCGCCGGCCTGCTGCTGCAGAAGCTGCCGGGCGACGAAGGCGACGAGGACGGTTGGGCCCGCGCCAGCGCCCTGTTCGAGACCCTGGGCAAGGCCGAACTGCTGGCCACCCCGGCCGAGCAGTTGCTGCACCGCCTGTTCCACGAGGAGAAACCCGAGCTGATGGGCAGCAAGCCGCTGTCCTTCGCCTGCTCCTGCTCGCGTGAACGGGTCGCATCGATGCTGCAGTCGCTGGGCGAGGACGAGGCCCGTGCCGCCGCCGAAGCCACCAACGCAGTCGAGGTGCGCTGCGAATTCTGCGGACGCGAGTATCACTTTCCTTTGACGGAGTTCGGCATACTGTTCCACGGTGCCGAGGGGACTGTGCCGGCACCTGAACGGCTTCAGTAATCGGCTGGTCTTGCATCTGGGGGGATCAAGGCTTGTTAAGAATTCATAAACGCCCTACGATCAAGTTCCCGTTTCCGCGGGAACTTCCGTTGTTCATCCCTGTCTGAACTGGTCCGATGCGTACCTTCCTGCGTCTACCGCTGGCCCTGCTGATCGCCCTTGGCGCGATCGCGGGCGCGCATGCGCAGAGCAAGGACACCCGTACCGTGCTGCCGGTGTGGAACAAGGGCAGCGGCAAGGTCGAGGCCCTGCTGTATCTGGAACCCACCGGCGAACAGGCGGCCGGCGCCCGCTGGCACTTTGGCCGCAACTCGCTGGATGCCGCCTTCGGTCTGTCCTCCGGCGATTCGCTGGGCCTGCTCTGCAACAGCAGCAGCGGAACCAGCATCAGCGGCCTGGCCAGTCACTGCATGCTGGCCAGCCTCGGCGACGATGACGACCTCAACAGCCGCCGCTTCACCGGCACCGCCGCACTGAACCGTGGCAACAGCCGCCTGGGCATCACCGCCGGTACCGGCCGTGAAACCCTGCCGGCCTGGCTGTCAGGCCCGAACAAGACCCCTTCGCTGCGCGCCGAGCAGAACGACCTGACCGTGTTCGCGCAGAAGAACATCGGCCGCGAGGGCTTCGTCTCCATCGCCGGCACCTATGCCAAGGCCCGTCTGGTACCGCTGGCCGATGCCTCACCGGCCATCGTCGATCGCTGGGACAGCAAGAGCCTGAGCATCGGCGCCGGCTACGGCAACTTCACCGGCAGCATCATCGGGCGTGTCGTCGACGTGCCGGGCAAGCCTGGCAAATGGGAAGGCCTGGGAATCGGGCTGACCTGGCGTACCCCCTGGTCCGGCCAGCTCACCGTGGGCGCCGAGAACGTGATCAGCCGCGGCAAGAATCCGTTCTCGCCGCGCAATGAAAGCAACGATGACGGCACCGTGCCGTACGTCCGCTACGAGCAGGATCTCTGACCGGACAGCACCGGCGGGGCTCACAATCCGGGCGTTGAATGGGAACGGGTGCCGCAGGGCGCCCGTTCTTTTTTTGCGCCGCAGCAATCCTGAATGGCCGATGGACGGAAAGAATTCTTTCGCCTGCACACTGCAACAACCGAAATATTTTCTTTCACATGAAACTAACGCCAGGCTGGCGAGCTGGGCTGGAGCGGCCTCAAGTCATTGAATTCAATGACGTCAATGACCTGCCCCCATCGCATTCAGGCCTGCCACGACCTGTATTAACACACCTTTAATTTTTGGGAACGCACCAGTACTATCGGCTCAGCCTCGCGTTTTTTGGAGCGCCTTTTCGCTCCGTACGCAGGCAATCACCCAGCCAAGATTTCTTGGAGAGAGAGAGCCAATGAACTTCAAGTCCAACAAGCTGCGCGACGCCGTCCTGGTCGCGCTCGTTGCCGGTGTGGCGTCCACTGCCACCGCCCAGGCTCAGGAAGCGACCAACCTGGACCGCATCTCGGTCACCGGTTCGCGCATCAAGAGCACCGACATCGAAACCTCGCAGCCGGTGCTCAGCCTGACCCGCGCCGACATCGAAAAGCAGGGCGTGACCTCGGTCGCCGACATCCTGCAGCGCGTCGCCGCCAACGGTGCCGCCCTGAACCGTACGTTCAACAACGGCGGTGACGGCTCGGCCGGCGTCAGCCTGCGCAACCTCGGTTCCGAGCGCACCCTGGTGCTGGTCAACGGCCGCCGCTGGACCACCGGCCTGGATGGCAGCGTCGACCTGAACACCATCCCGACCGCGATGATCGAGCGCATCGACGTCCTGAAGGACGGCGCCTCGACCATCTACGGTTCGGATGCCATCGCCGGCGTGGTGAACATCATCACCAAGCAGAACTTCGATGGTGCTGAAGCCAACGTCTACAAGGGCCAGTACAGCGCCGGCGACGGCGAGCGCACCGCGGCCGACTTCACCATCGGCACCACCACCGATCGCGCTTCGCTGGTGCTGGGCGTGTCCTACGTTGACGAGAAGGCCGTGATGGCCGGTGATCGCAAGATCTCCGCCGGTGGCCCGCCGTTCTTCAGCGGCCAGAGCGGCACCGGTATTCCGGGCTCCTATGTCCGCAATGATCAGCGCTACGTCATCATCAATGGTGTGGAAACGCCGTTCGTCTCCAACCAGCATGGTTACAACACCGCTCCGGACAACTACCTGCTGACCCCGAACGAGCGTACCTCGCTGTTCGCCGTCGGTTCGTACAACATCACCGACAACGTCACCTTCCGCACCGAGGCGATGTACAACGAGCGCAAGTCCGAGCAGCTGCTGGCTGCGATGCCGGTGACCGGCATGGATCTGTCCGCTGACAGCATCTACAACCCGTATGGCCAGAAGCTCACCGGTGTGAACCGTCGCTTCAATGAAACCGGCGGCCGTTCGTTCAACCAGAACGTCAAGAACTGGCACTTCTACGGTGGTTTCGAAGGCTTCTTCGAGTTCGCCGGTCGCAACTTCGACTGGGATGTCGGCTACCGCTACGACAAGACCGACCAGAACGATCTGACCTACGGCCTGTTCAATGTACAGCGCCTGGAAGAAGCGTACGGCCCGTCGGCCATCCGCGATGGCAGCCCGGTCTGCTTGAACTCGGCAGGTGCCGTCATTGCCGGTTGCGTGCCGATCAATCCGCTCGGTGGCCTGGGCTCGATCTCGCAGGGCGCCCTGGACTACACCTCGTTCACCGCGCACGACTCGGCGAGCCTGGTGTCGAAGAGCTACTACGCCAACATCTCCGGCGAAATCGTGCAGCTGCCGGCCGGTGCGCTGAGCTTTGCTGCCGGCTACGAAGGCCGTAAGGAAAGCGGCCAGTTCGATCCGGACGCCTTCATCGCCTCGGGCCTGAGCACCGGCAACGGTGCAGCACCGACCAAGGGTGCCTACGACCTGGACGAGTTCTACGTGGAACTGTCGATCCCGGTGCTGGCAGACCTGCCGGGCGCCAAGCTGCTGGACTTCAGCATCGCCTCGCGCTTCTCGGACTACAGCAACTTCGGCAACACCACCAACAACAAGTTCGGTTTCCGCTGGAAGCCGATCGATGACCTGATGGTGCGTGGTAACTACTCCGAAGGCTTCCGCGCACCGAGCATCAACAATCTGTACCGCGGTGACACCGACTCGTTCGAGACCTACGCCGATCCGTGCGCCCGGGCCAACAACCCGACCGGCGCCGTGCTTGCCCAGTGTATTGCACAGGGCGTTCCGGCCAACTTCGTCCAGCCGAACACCGATGGCGAGCCTGGCCCGCTGCAGACGGTCGAGCCGTTCACCTGGAAGTCGAACCCGAACCTGAAGCCGGAAACCTCGACCAGCAAGACGCTGGGCCTGGTGTGGAGCCCGAGCTTCGTCACCGGTCTGAACGTCACCCTGGACTGGTGGCAGATCAAGATCGAAGACGCCATCACCCGTCCGGCGATCGGCGACATCATGGATCGTTGCTACGGTGGTACCGCACAGCAGCAGGCAGCCTACTGCGGCCTGATCACGCGTGATCCGAACTACGGCACCGCCAACGAGCGCTACACCATCACCAACGTCGACATGCCGCTGATGAACCTGGCGTCGTACAAGGTGGAAGGCTGGGACCTGGGCGTCCTGTACCGCCTGCCGGAAACCTCGTTCGGCCAGTTCACCGTCAGCCTGGACGGCACCTACCTGTCGAAGTGGGAAACCAAGTCGACCGAGGACTCCCCGGTTGAAGGTCGCCAGGGTCGCTACCTCGACCAGGATCCGTACTGGCGCGTCCGTTCCAACCTGTACGTCGACTGGTCCTACGGTGATTTCGGCGTCAACTATGGCCTGCGTTACAAGTCGGGCATGACCGAGGTCTGCTCGCTGGGCGGCGCACTGCGCAGCTACTGCTCGGATCCCGACAACCGCGAAAACCACATCGGCGCCACCACCTACCACGACGTCCAGTTCCGCTACAACACGCCGTGGAAGGGCACCATCATGGTCGGCCTGAACAACGTGTGGGACAAGAACCCGCCGGTGTCCTACTCGGTCCGCGCCAACATGTTCGACCCGCAGTACGACCTGCCGGGCCGCTACATGTACATGCAGTACAAGCAGAAGTTCTGATCGATCCACTGATCGGCTGATGCAGCAACGGCCCCGCAAGGGGCCGTTGTTCTTTGTGCCGCCGGCCATACGTGGATGGCACGCAAGAAAAAAGCCGCGGCAGTGCCGCGGCTTTCTCGTGACCAGCTACGGCGATCTTCAACCGTTCGGAATCAGCGTCTCGATGAGGTGCTCGACATAGGCCTCGAAATCCTCACGGGCCTGCTTGGGCTGTTGCAGCTGCAGCGACAGCTGCAGGAAGCCGACATACGCGGCATAGGCCAGGCGCGCGCGATGCCGCGCATCGGTGGAGCTGAGCCCGGCCTGGCGGAACGAGGCAATCAGGTAGTCCAGGCGACGCTGCGACACGCGGTCGATCACCGGGCGCACCATCGGATGATCCAGCGCCTTCAGCAGTTCGCTGTAGATGATGTGCGGCTGCACTTCGTGCGCCACCATCTGGAACAGCTGGCGCAGGCGTACGCGCGGATCGGGCACATCCTCGAGGCTGCCGAACACCTGCTCCTGTTCGAACAGTTCCCAGCGTTCCAGCGCCGCCTGCAGCAGGGCATCGCGGGAAGGGAAATGCCAGTAGAAACTGCCCTTGGTCACACCCAGGCGCCGTGCCAACGGTTCCACCGCGACGGCACCTACACCTTGTTCAGCAATCAGGTCGAGGGCCGCCTGGGCCCAGTCTTCGGCACTCAGGCGGCTGTTGCGGCCGGCGCGCGGTTCGCCGGCGGAAGCGTCAGGTTGATTCATGGGCTGATTTAACCATACGCCGGGGTTCGTTGCAGTACGCCGTTGCGGTGGAAACCGTTACGGGCCCTGCCGGCCCCCCTGCCGCAGTGCACCATACCCTGCAGTATTGACTTCCCCCTCAGGCAATCCATACTATCCGGTATGGTTACGTCCCCTACTCCCGCTGCGTTCCATGACCTGCGCCTGGACGCTGCCCATGGCGCGCGTTTGGCGGCGACCGCCAGTGACCACGGCCGCCGCGGCCGGGTGCTGTTCGCGCATGGCTTTGGCCAGACCCGCCACGCCTGGAATGCCACTGCGCGCGCACTGAACGCGGCCGGCCTGCAGACCCTGGCCTACGATGCCCGCGGCCATGGTGATTCGGACTGGAATGCCGCCGACCTGCCGTATCACGGCGAACAGTTCGCCGATGACCTGATCGTCCTGGCCGGCGAGCAACCGCGCCCGCCCGTGCTGGTTGCCGCGTCGATGGGCGGCCTGTTCGGGCTGCTGGCCGAATCGCGCTGGCCCGGCCTGTTCTCGGCGATGGTGCTGGTCGACATCACCCCGCGCTGGGATACCGCCGGTGTCGAACGCATCCTTGCGTTCATGACGGCCCACCCGGACGGTTTCGCGTCGCTGACCCAGGCCGCCGATGTGATCTCGGCCTACATGCCGCACCGCCCGCGCAAATCCGAGCAGTCGCTGCGTGCGCTGCTGCGCGAGGACGGCCACGGCCGCTGGCGCTGGCATTGGGATCCGCGCCTGGTGGCCGAGCTGGCCCGCGACAGCGAGCAGCACCAGGATGCGCTGGCCGAAGCCGCACGCCAGGTGAAATGCCCCCTGCTGCTGGTCAGCGGCGGCCGCAGCGACCTGGTCACGCCACAGACCGTGGCCGAATTCCTCGCGTTGGCGCCGCACGCGCGCCATGTACAGCTGCCGCAGGCCACGCATATGGTCGCCGGCGATGACAACGACGCCTTTACCGCTACTGTGTTGGACTATCTGGACGTGTTGCCCGCAGCGGATGCTGCAGCTTCGTCCGCCACAAACGAGCACGTCACCGGAGCACGCTCATGAGCATCGTTCTTCCCTTCCTCGCCCTGCTGCTGGCAGGCGCGTTCGTCGCCTACCACCGCATGCGGCTGGTTACCTGGACGCTGATCAGCGTGGCCCTGCTGGTCGCCTGCTGGTTCATTCCCTACGTCAACCAGACTGCCACGATCGTCGCGGCCGCGGTGCTGGCGGTGATCGCCGTGCCGCTGCTGCTGCCGTTCATCCGCAAGCCGCTGCTGACCGCCCCGATGATGAAGGTGTTCCGCAAGGTGCTGCCACCGCTGTCGCAGACCGAGCGCATCGCGCTGGAAACCGGCTCGGTCGGTTTCGAAGGCGAGCTGTTCACCGGTGACCCTGACTGGAACATCCTGCTGAACTACCCCAAGCCGCAGCTGACCGCTGAAGAGCAGGCCTTCCTCGATGGCCCGGTCGAAGAGCTGTGCACCATGGTCAACGACTGGGAAATCACCCATGTCCATGCCGACCTGCCGCCGGAACTGTGGGCCTTCATCAAGAAGAACAAGTTCTTCGGCATGATCATTCCGAAGGAATACGGCGGCCTGGGCTTCTCCGCGCTGGCCCACCACAAGGTGATCCAGAAGCTGGCCTCGGTGTCCTCGGTGGTCAGTTCCACCGTCGGCGTGCCGAATTCGCTGGGCCCGGGTGAACTGCTGGTGCATTACGGCACCCAGGAACAGAAGGACCAGTACCTGCCGCGCCTGGCCGATGGCCGCGAGGTGCCGTGCTTCGGCCTGACCGGTCCGTTCGCCGGCTCCGACGCCACCTCGATTCCCGACTACGGCATCGTCTGCAAGGGCGAGTGGAACGGCGAGCAGGTGCTCGGCGTGCGCCTGACCTTCGACAAGCGCTACATCACCCTGGCCCCGGTCGCGAGCCTGATCGGCATGGCCTTCCGCATGTACGACCCGGATGGCCTGATCGGCGACACCCGCGACATCGGCATCACCCTGGGCCTGCTGCCGCGCGACACCGCCGGCGTGGAAATCGGCCGTCGCCACTTCCCGCTCAACTCGACCTTCCAGAACGGACCGATCAAGGGCAAGGATGTGTTCATCCCGCTGACCCAGCTGATCGGTGGCGCCGCGATGGCCGGCAAGGGCTGGAACATGCTCAACGAGTGCCTGGCGGTGGGCCGCTCGATCACTCTGCCCTCCACCGCCAGCGGCGGTGCCAAGGCCGGTGCGGCCGTCACCGGCGCCTACGCGCGAATCCGCAAGCAGTTCGGCCTGTCGGTCGGCCGCTTCGAGGGCGTGGAAGAAGCGCTGGCCCGCATCGGCGGCAAGGCGTACAAGATCAGCGCGCTGTCGCAGGCCACCGCTGCGGCGGTCGATCGTGGCGACGTGCCGTCGGTACCCTCGGCCATCGCCAAGTACCACTGCACCACCATGAGCCGTGAAGTGATCTCGGACATGATGGATGTGATCGGCGGCAAGGGCATCATCCTGGGCCCGCGCAACTTCGCCGGTCGCAGCTGGCAGGCTGCGCCGATCGCGATCACCGTGGAAGGCGCCAACATCATGACCCGCAGCCTGCTGATCTTCGGCCAGGGTGCGATCCTCTGCCACCCGTGGGTGCTGAAGGAAATGAAGGCGGCGCAGGATCCGGACACCCGTGCCGGCCTGCAGGAGTTCGACCGCAGCCTGTTCGGCCACATCCGCTTCGGCATCTCCAATGCCGTGCGTTCGTTCTGGTTCGGCCTGACCGGCGCGCGCTTCGGTGCCGCTCCGGGCGATGACTACACCCGCCGCTACTTCCGCAAGCTGGACCGTTACTCGGCCAACCTGGCGCTGATGGCCGACATCTCGATGATGACCCTCGGCGGCAAGCTGAAGTTCAAGGAATCGCTGTCCGGCCGCCTGGGCGACGTGCTGAGCCATGTCTACATGACCAGCGCCATGCTCAAGCGTTACCACGACGAAGGCGCACCGCAGGCCGACCAGCCGCTGCTGGCCTGGGCCTTCCATGACAGCGTGCACAAGATCGAGGAATCGCTGTCGGCCGCCCTGCGCAACTTCCCGATCCGTCCGATCGGCTGGCTGATGTGGGCGCTGATCTTCCCGCTGGGCCGTCGTGCCGAGGCTCCGGGCGACCGCCTGAGCCGCCGCGTCGCCGCGCTGCTGATGGCGCCGAACGAAGCCCGTGACCGCCTGGCCGATGGCGTGTTCCTGACCCCGTGCGAGAACAACCCGGGTGGCCGCATCAACAGCTACCTGAGCAAGGCGATCATGGCCGAGCCGGTGGAGCGCAAGTTCCTGAAGGCGCTGAAGAGCAAGGGCATCGAGGCGCTGGACTTCAAGGCGCAGCTGGACGAAGCCGTGGCCGAAGGCGTGATCACCCAGGACGAGCGCAGCCTGCTGGAAGAGCTGCGCACCCTGACGCTGGACACCATCACCGTGGACGACTTCGACACCCACGAACTGCGCGCGGCCAGCTACTACGACCGCCAGCACAAGGACCCGCATTCGCAGGCGGCCTGACCGCCCGCGACACGCGTTGTCTTCGACGGCGGGCCTCGGCCCGCCGTCGCTTTATCCGCCGACCGGAATCCCACCATGTCCACACCCCTGCTCTCGCTCTACCGCCGCCTGCAGCGCTGGCCCGCCGGCAGCTGGCTGTTCTCGCGCGCGGTGTGTTTCAAGGCGCCCTACTTCGCCAGCATCGCGCCGCGCATCACCCGCCTGGAGCATGGCCGCTGCGAAGGCACGCTGGCCGACCGCCGCAGCGTGCGCAACCACATCGGCACGGTGCACGCGATCGCGATGTGCAATCTGGCCGAGCTGACCGCCGGGCTGATGGTGGATGCCTCGCTGCCGAAGGGCATGCGCTGGATTCCGAAGGGCATGCAGGTGCAGTACCTGGCCAAGGCACGCGGTACGCTGCAGGCGGTGGCGTTGCCGGCACAGCCGATCGTGGCGGCCGCTGAAGGCTACACACTGCCGGTGACGGTGAGCGTGCGCGACCGTGCGGGGACGGAGGTGTTCAGCGCGGTCATCGACATGTGGATGTCGCCGGCGAAGTGAGGTTCCCGCGAACGGCGCAGCCCCTCGTGGGTGGACGCTGAAAGCGGTTTATCGGTTGGGCCGGAGGGGTGAAGCCGGGCGGGGACACCGTGAACCCATCCTTGGGGGCTTAGCCGCGCCATCCATGGCGCGGATACCCCGCCCGGCCCCACCCCTCCGGCCTCTGACAGATCTCTGCGGCGTCCAGCCACGGAAGAGAAAAAAGAAGAGCAAAAGCAAAAGCGGCCCTCCGGCCGCTTTTTGCTGTTGCTGTTGCTGTTGATCTTCTTTTTCTTCTCCGTGGGCTGGCCGCGCACGGAAACTGTCAGGGGTGTGGCGGGTGGGCCGTGCAGGGGCGTTGGCGCCATGGATGGCGCCATCGAGCTTACATGGACGTACTTGCAGCGTCCCCTGCACGGCCCACCCGCCACACCCAACACATGACCCGCTCTACGCGACCAACCCACGAGGGGCTGCGCCGTTGGCTGGAAACTACGCTACCGCGCGAAACACCAACGCCAGGATCGCCGGCACCGCCTGGATCATGAAAATGCGACGGCTCACGCTGTACGCGCCATAGCACCCCGCCACCGCCACGCAGGCCAGCGAGAACGTCACCAGCACCGGCTGATCGATCACCAGCCCCACCACGATCCCTGCCGCCAGGAAGCCGTTGTACAGCCCCTGGTTGGCCGCCAGCACCCGCGTGGTCTCGGCCTTCTCCGGCGTATTGCGGAAGGTCTTCAGGCCCAGCGGGCGCGTCCACAGGAACATCTCCAGCACCAGGAAGTACAGGTGCAGCACCGCGACCAGCACGGTCAGCAACAGCGCGATCATCAACATCGTTCCTCTCCTCGAAAAAACCGGACCGGCTCAGCGGTCGCGCGGCAGCTTCTTTTCCTCGCGCAGCACGCCGAACGCGGCCAGGGTCATGAAGCCGGCAACCAGGACACCGCCGATGAACACCACATGCGAACCAAACAACGACAGCGCCTTGTGCACCCAGGTGAAGCTCAGGTCCGCACCACGGTAAACCACCGTATCGATGGCCGCGCCGGCCTTGTAGCGCCACTGGCGGTCCACGCGGGTGTAGATGGTTTCGCGCGCCGGCTTGGCCAGCGCGAATTCACTGGCGCGCGTCATCACCTGCACCACCGCAACCATCAGTGGCATCGGCGAGGCAGCCAGCACCGAGAAGCCGATCAGGATCGCGAAGCCCGGGATCAGCAGCGCCGGCGCAATGCCATGGCGTGACAGCAGCCAGCGGGTCAGGCCCAGCTGCATCAACAGCGCCAGCGCGTTCACCGCCAGATCGATGCGTGAGAAGAACGCGGTACTGGCCGCCGGGTCGGTGAAGGCCGCACGCACGATGCTGGCCTGCTGGTTATACAGCAGCGTGCCCACGCCCACCCCGAACACCACCATGACCGCCAGCCAGCGCAGCAGCGGCTCACGCACGATCAGCTTCAGGCCATCGAGCACGCTGCCGCCCATCGGCTGCTCGCCCGACACCAGCTGCTGCTCGCGTTCGCGCAGCACCGCCCAGTGCCGCAGCCGCCAGATGCACAGCAGGCACACCAGCAGGAAGCCGGCCGAGACCAGCATCAGGTTGGCGATACCCACGCGCTGCACCAGCGCACTGGTGATGATGGGGCCGAGGAAGGCACCGACGGTGCCGGCTGCGCCGATGTAGCCGTAGTACGCGCGTGCCTGCACGTTGGAGAACACGTCGGCCATGAAGCTCCAGAACACCGCTACCGCGAACAGGTTGAACACCATGACCCAGAGGAAGAAGGCCATGCCCCGGCCAGGTACCCCGCTGTCGAACAGCGCGTAGAACCCCAGCAGGGTGACGATGAAGAAGCCATACACCGCCGGCAGGAACACCCGGCGCGGGAAACGGCTGACCAGCCAGCCGTACACCGGCTGCATCACCAGCATGATCACGAACACGCAGGTGAACAGGAACTGCAGGACGAAGTCCTTCAACGCGATTCCATGACGGTCGAACCAGCCGATCAGGATCGGCGGGAACACCGTTTCCAGGTCTGCCGAGGCCGCCATCGCCTCGCGCACCGGACGCAGCACGTAGTAACCGCTGAGCAGGCAGAAGAAATACAGGAAGGACCACCACAGCGCCGGTGACTCGCGCAGCGCCGCGATCAGGCCCTCCAGCGGCCCCTTGCCCGATGCCGCGCTCACGCGGCGTCCCTCGCCCACAGACGGCGGTTGGACAGTGGCATCGCAGGCTCCGGGCGCGGTGAAGCGCGTACGTTAGCCAATGCACTGCAACATCGCCAGCAGGCGACCGCGGTCGGACATCTAGCCAGGTCTGCGGAGGGTCCGGATGACACGCTGCGACACACGATTTCCTGGCGTCAAAATTTCAACTTTTTCAACGAGATGCGCATTCATCTTCGCTTTGTTTGTGCACAGGGGAAAAGCGGCGCTAGAATCGCCATCAGCAGTCGCGCACGGGTCCAACCGATGAAAAAGAACAGCCTGCGTCGTCCGATCCGTTCGGCGGCCACCGGTTTGCTGGGCATGTTGATGCCCGTTGCCTTGTCCACCACCGCGCAGACCCCGCCGGCATTGCCACCGATGCCGGCCAACATCGAATCGGCCGCCGCCACCGCCGTCGCCCACACCCAGCCGGCGGCTTACCGCACCGGCCTGGTGCCGCAGGTGCAGGCGCCGGCCGCAGGCTTCAATGTCGCCAACATCGAGTCGATGGCACAGCAGCTCACCTATGGCGAGCGCGTGCCGGGCATGGCGGTGGCGATCGTGCAGGGCGGCCGCATCCTCAGCGCACGCGGCTATGGCGTCACCGACGTCAACAATCCGCTGCCCGTCGATGCGCACACCGTGTTCCGTCTGGCCTCGCTGTCCAAGGCATTCGCCGGCACCATGGCCGGCCTGCTGGTCAACGACGGCACCCTGCGTTGGGACAGCAAGGTCACCGACTACGTGCCAGGCTTCCGCCTGAATTCACCGGAGGCCACCGATCGCCTGACCGTCGCCGACGTGCTCAGCCATCGCGTCGGCCTGCCGTACAACGCCTACGACCGCGACATCGAAGGCAACGCCGAGTACTACGCGCTGACCCAGAAGCTGGCCAATACCAGCCTCAAGTGCCTGCCGGGCGACTGCTACGCGTACCAGAACGTGGCCTTCAGCCTGATCGGCGACGTGGTCTATGCCGCCTCGGGCAGCTTCTACGAGCAGTCGGTCGAGCGCCGCATCTTCAAGCCGCTGGGCATGAACGATGCCAGCCTCGGCCTGGCCGGCATCCAGGCGAGCTCGCGCTGGGCGCGTCCGCACGTGCGCAGCCGCAACGGCTGGGTGTCGCTGACGCCGAAGCCGACCTACTACCGCGTCGCCCCGGCCGCCGGCGTCAACGCCAGCGCCAGTGACATGGCGCAGTGGCTGCTGGCCCACACCGGGCACCGCCCGGACGTACTGCCGGCACCGCTGCTGGCCACGCTGCACTCCAGCCTGATCAACACCCCCGGCGAGATGCGTTCGGGCTGGCGCCGCGAGCGCCTGCATTCTGCCGGCTACGCACTGGGCTGGCGCACCTTCGACTACGCCGGCCACGACGTGGTGTTCCATGCCGGCGCGGTGCAGGGCTACCGCGGCCTGGTCGCGCTGGTGCCGGAACGCGATCTCGGCATCGCCATCATGTGGAACGGCGAAAGCGGCCTGCCCAGTGGCCTGCTGCCGACCGTGCTCGATTCCGCGCTCGGCCTGCCGGCGCAGCGCTGGCTGGACGTGGACACCGACTTCGGCAGCGACAACCTGATGGCCGAGGGCGCGAGCCCCGCACAGCAGGACAAGCGCAAGGGCAAGGGTGCTTCGAGCAACCGCGCGGTGGCCTCTCCGCGCTGATCTGGCGAGCTGTGCCGTAAGCATGAGGGGCGGCCTGCGGGCCGCCCTTTTTGTTCGTCTGCAGCGAGCCGTGCCCGACTGCCGATGATCGGTGGAGTCGAGCACGCTCGACCCTGCAAGTGCGGGGACGCAGTCGACTGACAGCCGACTCTACCGTTGCCCACGCCAGCGAGCACCCATAAAAAAACCCCCTCCCTGCTGGGCAACAGGGAAGGGGGTTTCAGGGTACGGCTATCGGGAAATACTTAGATCAGCGGCGCCGGGGTTGCCGGCAGAGCGACCGGAGCGGCCTTCTTCTTGCGGGCGGCCGGCTTGCGCTTGGCAACCTTCTTCGCTGCCTTCTTCGGGGCAGCCTTCTTGGTCGCCTTCTTCGCGGTCTTCTTGACTGCCTTCTTGGCGGTCTTCTTCACCGCCTTCTTTGCAGTCTTCTTTACTGCCTTCTTGGCGACCTTCTTGGCCGGCTTGCGGGCAGTGGCCTTCTTGGCAGTCTTCTTGGTGGCCTTCTTGGCTACCTTCTTGACGGCCTTCTTCGCGGTCTTCTTGACGGCCTTCTTGGCAGTGGACTTCTTGGCTACCTTCTTCGCCGCCTTCTTCACTGCCTTCTTCGCAGTGGTCTTCTTGGCGACCTTCTTCGCAGCCTTCTTCACTGCCTTCTTGGCGGTCGCCTTCTTCGCGACCTTCTTCACTGCCTTCTTGGCAGCGGCCTTCTTCGCGACCTTCTTCACCGCTTTCTTGGCGGCGGGCTTCTTCTTCGCAGCTTTCTTGGTTGCCATGGGATGGCTCCTCGTCAGTGATAGGGAGTTGAAACGCCCAGGTGGATCAAACCCGCGGGTGCTGCGTGCGGGGACCGCCGGCGCGTCAGGCGCGCCGTTACGGATGCGGCAATGCCCGCCTCGATCGGCGGAGCGGGCATCGGAACGGGAGGTGCCTTGCATTTCTCCGGGGGAAGCGGGGCCATGTCCACCGTCATCAGGGTCGCGGTGGTCTTGAAGGGGCTGCTTCGCATCGGACGATTGATTCTGCGCACTCGGTTGGGCAGGCAAGGTCTGCTGAGGCGAAACCTAATCACGGTTTTTTTTACTGTCAACAACCCCCGCGAAAAATTTTCACATCCGCGCCATTCCCGGTGGCACCTGCACGGCCGTTGCGCTCCGCCCGCAACGACCCGCAAAGCACGATGCACGCGCGCCGGCGACAACACCAGCAACGCATGCGTTGTACAAAAACCACTTGAAATAAGCACTCCGCGCAGATGCATGCATGAGATTGGCAATGACCGGTGTACATCGCCAACAGCGGTCGTCGGCAGCGCCAACGCCAGCACAACGGCACCGCAACGGGGGGCGAAAAGTTTTCACATCCGGACGTGCCGACGCAGGGTGGAAACGCGGATTTGCGCAAAACTGCGCATGCCCGTCGGTACCGCCCACAGGCCCGCTGATGCCGCGCCGAGGGTGCGCAGCGAACCCTGCGTCATGAGTCCGACGCGTTCGCCAAAACAAAAACGGCCACCCGAAGGTGGCCGTGTCCGAACCCGGAAGCGACGACTCAGTGGTCTTCGTTTTCCAGGGCTTCGGCGTATGCGTCCGGGTCCAGCAGTTCGTTGACCTCTTCGGCGTTGGTCAGTTCGACCACGAACATCCAGCCTTCGCCGTAGGCATCTTCGTTGATGGTTTCCGGCTTGTCGGACAGCGCCGAGTTGACCTCGACGACCTTGCCGCTGATCGGGCTGTAGACGTCCGAGGCGGCCTTCACCGACTCGACGACGGCAATCTGTTCGCCGGCCTTGGCGTCGGCGCCGACTTCCGGCAGTTCGACGTAGACCAGGTCACCGAGCAGGCCCTGTGCGTGGTCGGAAATACCGACGGTGACGCGGCCGTTGCCTTCGACACGGGCCCACTCATGGGACTTGAGGAACTTGAGGTCGCCGGGGATCTCGCTCATGGGACTGCTCCAGAGATATGCAGGGGTGGAAAAAACGGGGCTAGTGTAACCAACCGGCCGCCACTGCTGTCAGTGACGGCGGGCATGTTCGGATCAGGCGTCGGCAAGCACGCCGGGCTGGGCCTGGCCTTCGCGCACGAAGGGGAACTTGACCACGCGCACCGGCACCTGCCGGCCACGGATATCGACGGTGACCTCGCCGAGTTCGCCGGCCGGCACGCGGGCAAACGCGATGCCCTTGGCCAGGCTTGGCGAGAAGGTGCCGGACAGGATCTCGCCCTGGCCGCTGGCGGTGGTCACCGCCTGGCCGTGGCGCAGCACGCCCTTCTCGTCCATCACCAGGCCGATCATCTGGCGCGCGGTGCCGGCAGCCTTCTGCGCTTCCAGCACGTCGCGGCCGATGAAGTCGCGGCCTTCGTCCAGCGACACGGTCCAGGCCAGTGCCGCTTCATAGGGGCTGATCTCTTCGTCCATGTCCTGGCCGTACAGGTTCATGCCGGCTTCCAGGCGCAGCGTGTCGCGCGCACCGAGGCCCGCCGGCTTCACGCCCGCGGCCAGCAGGCGGTTCCAGAACGCGACCACGGCATCCTGCGGCAGCAGGATTTCGAAACCGTCCTCGCCGGTGTAGCCGGTGCGGGCAACGAACAGCTCGACGCCCTCGTCAGACTGCACCTGCAGGGCGGCAAAGCGGCCCAGCTTGGCCAGCGCTGCACGGTCGGCTTCGCGGGCCAGGCCGATCACGATGTCGCGCGCCTGCGGACCCTGCACGGCGAGGATGGCCAGATCCGGGCGCTGCTCGACGGAAACGCCGAACGGCGCGGCCTGCTCGCGCAGCCAGGCCAGATCCTTCTCGCGGGTGGAGGCGTTGACCACCATGCGGAAGAAGTCGTCGCCGAGGTAATAGACGATCAGGTCGTCGATGACGCCGCCGCGCGGATTCAGCATGCACGAGTACAGCGCCTTGCCCGGCACCTTCAGCTTGTCGACCGAGTTGGCCAGCAGGCGACGCAGGAACGGCTTGACCTGGTCACCGCGCAGGTCGACCACGGTCATGTGGCTGACGTCGAACACACCCGACTCGCGGCGCACCAGGTGGTGCTCATCCAGCTGCGAGCCGTAGTGGATGGGCATGTCCCAACCCCCGAAATCGACCATCTTGGCGCCAAGGGCGCGGTGGGTATCGTTGAGCAGCGTCTTCTGGGTCATGACCGGGTCCGGCAGCAGAGGAAACAAGAATCCCCATTATCCCAGATCGGTCGCCCGCAGGCGCGCCGCAGCGCAGCGGCTACAGGGGGCGGTCTGCTGCCTCGACCTGCAGCGTGCTGCCCTGCACCGCCACCACCCGCACCAGGCTGCCGGCCTGCAGTTCCGGGCCGCTGACCTGCCAGTACGCGTCGTCGATGCTGACCCGGCCCTGCCCGCCGACGATGCCCTGCTGCAACGGCACCACCCGTCCGACCAGCTGCTCGGCGCGGCGGTTGAGCAACGGCGCATCGCTGGGCCGCGCCCTCGCCCTGCCCCAGCGCCGGTAGCACTGGATCGAAACAATGCTCAGCAGCACGAACGCCACCACCTGCCACAACAGGGGAATGCCACTGAACACGGCCACCAGTACGAACACGGCCGCCGCGCCGATGCCGATCCACAACATGAACGCGCCTGGCGCCAGTGCCTCGGCGGCAAACAGCAGCAATGCCAGTGCGCCCCAGCCTACGACTTCCCAGCGCATGTCAGCCCCCGATCGGCGGGGGTCGCTTGCCCGCCGGTGCATTGCCCTGGGACGCCAGCGCCTGCTTGGCCAGCTCGGCCACGCCGGCGATGGAACCGATCACGCCACTGGCTTCCATCGGCATCAGCACCAGCTTCTGGTTCGGCGAGCTCGCCAGTTCCTTGAACGCCTCCACGTACTTCTGGGCGACGAAGTAGTTGATCGCCTGCACGTCGCCCTCGGCGATCGCCGCCGACACCACCTTGGTGGCCATGGCCTCGGCTTCGGCCAGGCGCTCGCGCGCCTCGGCATCGCGGAACGCGGCCTCGCGGCGACCCTCGGCTTCCAGCACGGTGGCCTGCTTCTCGCCATCGGCGCGCAGGATCTCCGACTGCCGCGAGCCTTCTGCCTCGAGGATCTGCGCGCGCTTCTCGCGCTCGGCCTTCATCTGCCGGGCCATCGCATCCAGCAGGTCACGCGGTGGCTGGATGTCGCGGATCTCGATGCGGTTGACCTTCACGCCCCAGGGGTTGGTGGCATGATCGACCACGCTCAACAGCTGGGCGTTGATCACCTCGCGCTGGCTCAGCGATTCGTCCAGGTCCATCGAACCGATCACGGTACGGATGTTGGTCTGCACCAGGGCGATCATCGCCACTTCCAGATTGGCCACCTCGTAGGCAGCCTTGGCCGCGTCCAGGACCTGGAAGAACACCACGCCGTCCACGCGCACGGCCGCGTTGTCCTTGGTGATCACTTCCTGGCTGGGTACGTCCAGCACCTGCTCCATCATGTTCACCTTGCGCCCGACGCCGTAGACGATCGGAATCAGGAAGTGCAGGCCGGGGGTCATGGTGTGCGTGTAGCGCCCGAAGCGCTCGACGGTCCATTCGTATCCCTGCGGCACCATCCGTACTGCCTTGAACAGAATGACCACGGCCACGAAGGCCAGTACCACGGTAAAGAACATGGTGGGGAACATCGCGCTTTCCTTATCTATGACGTCCAGGCCCCAGCATAGCGCGTGAAGGCGGCATGCACAGCCAGGGCTACCAGGGCACCCGTCCGCGCAGGATGTCGGCGAACATCACCCAGTCACCCACGAACGAATACAGGGGATGCCGGAAGGTGGCCGGGCGGTTCTTCTCGAAGAAGAAGTGGCCGACCCAGGCGAATCCATAACCGCAGGCGAGCGCGGCCAGCAGCAGAGCCGGCTGTCCACGCAGGATCGCTGCGGCGAGCAGCAGCAGGACCCCGCAGCTGCCGATGAAGTGCAGCCGGCGCGACACCGGATGGCGGTGCTCGCTGAGGTAGAACGGATAGAACTCGCGGAAGCTGGCGAAACGGGACATGCACGTGCTCCGGGGCCGTGGTCACCGCCATCATGCGCCTTCCTGGGAGGGAAAGCGGCAGTGCATGATCCGGTGGCGCCGCCTTTGTAGAGTCGAGCCATGCTCGACTGGCCCTCGCAAAAGCAGTCGAGCATGGCTCGACTCTACAGAAGAGCGGAATCCGCCGGGCATGGCTCGACTCTACAGAAGGCCGGAGCAGCCGAGCACGCTCGACGCTACACAGAAGGGGTGCGCGGCCCGAACATGATCACCGCCATGCCGGCCAGGCACAGGGCTGCACCGATCAGATCCCAGCGGCTGGGACGGATGCCGTCGACCAGCCACAACCAGAACAGCGCGGTGCCGATGTAGACGCCACCGTAGGCGGCATAGACGCGGCCGCTGGCGGTCGGATGCAGGGTCAACAGCCACGCGAACAGGGCCAGGCTGGCCGCCGCCGGCAGCAGCAACCAGACGCTCCCGCCCTTGCGCAGCCACAACCAGGGCAGGTAGCAGCCCACGATCTCGGCCAGCGCAGTCAGCAGGAACAGGGCGAGTGTCTTCACGCCTTTTCCGCCGCCTTGGCGCGCTGCCACAAGCCTTCCTGCGCGTCCAGGTCCATCGCCGCCAACGTGCTGCCCTGCGCTTCGGCCTGCGCTTCCATCGAACGGAAGCGACGCTCGAACTTGTGATTGGCCCCGCGCAGCGCGGCGCCGAGGTCGATCTCGGCGTGACGGGCCAGGTTCGCGCAGACGAACAGCAGGTCGCCCAGCTCTTCCTGCAGCCGCGCCTTGTTGCCGGCAAGGTCGCCGCGTTCGAATTCCTCGCGCAGTTCCTGCAGCTCCTCGGCCGCCTTGTCCAGCACCGGCAGCGGCCCCGGCCAGTCGAAACCGACCTTGGCCGCACGCGACTGCAGTTTCACCGCCCGCTGCCATTCCGGCAGGCCGCGCGAGATGCCGGCCAGCGCGGAGGTGTCCTGCTCGCCCTTGGCGGCGCGCTCGGCGCGCTTGATCGCCTCCCAGTTGCGCATCACCCCATCGGCATCATCGACGCTGACGTCGGCGAACACATGCGGATGGCGACGCTGCATCTTGTCGCTGATCGCGCGGGCGACGTCAGCAAAGGCGAAAGCGCCCTGCTCCTCGGCCATGCGCGCATGGAACGCCACCTGCAGCAGCAGGTCGCCCAGCTCGTCACAGAGATCGTCGAGGTCGCCCCGGTCGATCGCATCGGCGACCTCGTAGGCTTCCTCGATGGTGTACGGCGCGATGGTCGCGAAGTTCTGCTCCAGGTCCCACGGGCAGCCGCCCTGCGGATCGCGCAGGCGCGCCATGATCGACAGCAGGCGCTCCAGTTCGGTGCTGGCAGCGCTGCGCTGGGTGGGGGTGTCATGCGCGCTCATGCGGCCTCCAGGGTCAATCGGACAACCAGTCGCGCCACGGCAGGCTGGTGTCACCAAGGGCAATGAAATCGCCGTTCAACAGGGTTTCGCGGCGGTTGTAGCGGAAGGGCTTGCCGGTCGCAGCCGACAGTACCGCGCCGCCCGCGGCGTGCAGCACGCACTGGCCGGCGGCGGTATCCCATTCGGAGGTCGGGCCGAGCCGCGGGTAGACGTCCAGGCCGCCTTCGGCGATCCGGCAGAACTTCAGCGACGAGCCCTGGGCAATGGTCTCGATGCGGCCCATGCGGGCCAGCAGCGCCTCGGTCTGCGCTGAACGGTGCGAGCGGCTGGCGGCCACCCGCAGCGGCGCGATGGCCGGCGTACGCGTGCGCAGCACGGTGTCGTGCAGGCCCTGGCGCCGGTAGGCCAGCTCGCCACGCATGGCATGCCAGAGGATGCCGGTGACCGGGGCCAGGACCACGCCGAAGGCCGGCGCCCCCTGGTAGATCAACGCGATGTTGACGCTGAACTCGCCGTTGCGCTTGACGAACTCGCGGGTGCCGTCGAGCGGGTCGACCAGCCAGTACGCGCTCCAGTGGCGACGCTGCTCCCACGGCACCTGCGCCGATTCCTCGGACAGGATCGGCAGGTCCGGGGTCAGCTGCTGCAGGCCCTGTTCGATCACCTGGTTGGCGGCCAGGTCGGCCGCGGTGACCGGGCTGTCGTCAGCCTTGAACTGCACGTCAAAGCCATCGGCATAGACCTGCATGATGGCGTGTCCGGCTTCCTGGGCGATGGCGATGGCCGTCTCGCGCAGGTCCGTGGTCAGCTTGATCATCGCGCTCCCTGCAGCCACTGGCGGGCGATGAACAGCGCCGCCAGCGAGCGCCCTTCGGAGAAGTCCTCGCGCAGCATCAGCTGGTCCAGCTCGGCCAGTTTCCACGGCACGACTTCCAGTTCCTCCGGCTCGTCGCCGGGCAGTTTCTCCGGGTAGAGGTCGCGTGCCACCACCAGCCACGACTGATGGCTCATGTAGGTCGGGGCCAGGGTCATCGCGCGCAGCACGTCGACCCGGCGCGCGCCATAGCCGGCCTCTTCCTTCAGCTCGCGGTCTGCCGCCTGCTCGGGCGTCTCGCCGGCGTCGATCCGGCCCTTGACCAGGCCCAGCTCGTAGCGATGCATGCCAGCCGCGTATTCACGTACCAGCAGCACGGTCTCCTCGTCGAGCATCGGCACCACCACCACCGCACCATGGCCACGGCTGACCAGGCGCTCGAAGCGACGGCGCTCGCCGTTGGAGAACTCCAGGTCCAGATGCTGGCGCTGGAAGGGGCCGTTTTCCTCATCGGTGATCCGATGGATGATCGGCAAGCGACGGCCGGCACGGTCATCGTTCATGCGGAATCTCCGCGGCGGCCGGCGTCTGCGCCGGGGCCGATAGAATGTGCAGGCAGCAACATGTTCATGAGCCCGAAATGCTAGCAGACCCAACCCCCTCCCCGCTGGCCCGCCAATGGCGGCAGCGCGACCTGCAGGTGCTGTGGCACCCCTGCACGCAGATGCGCGAGCATCCGCACACCCTGCCGCTGGTGCCGATCGCCCGCGGCGAAGGCGCATGGCTGATCGACCACGACGGCAATCGCTACCTGGATGCGGTCAGCAGCTGGTGGACCAACCTGTTCGGCCACGCCGAGCCACGCATCGGCGGCGCCATTGCGGCGCAGGCCATGCAACTGGAGCAGGTGATGCTGGCTGGCTTCGGCCATGAACCGGCCATCATCCTGGCCGAGCGCCTGCTGGCGCTGGCACCGACCCAGGCTGGCCGCGAGCCGTTGTCCAAGGTGTTCTACGCCGACAACGGTTCGGCCGGCGTGGAAGTGGCGCTGAAGATGGCGTTCCAGTATTTCCAGAACCGCGGTGAGTCCCGCCGCACCCGCTTCATCTCACTGGAGAACGGCTACCACGGCGAGACCCTGGGCGCCTTGGCGCTGGGTGACATTCCGCTGTACCGCCGTGTCTATGCGCCGCTGCTGGCCGAAGGCCTGTTCGCGCCCTCGCCCGATGCCTATCTGGCCGAGCCGGGCCAGAGCCCGGCCGAACGTGCGCGCCACGCCGCCGATGGGCTGGCCACGCTGTTCGACCAGCACCCGGGCGAGATCTGCGCGGTGATCCTGGAGCCGCGCCTGCAGTGCGCGGGCGGCATGCGCATGTACGACCCGGTCTACCTGCAGCGCGTGCGCGAACTGTGTGATGCACATGGTGCGTTCATGATCGCCGACGAGATCGCCACCGGCTTCGGCCGCACCGGCACCTTGTTCGCCTGCGAACAGGCCGGGGTAATGCCGGACCTGATGTGCCTGTCCAAGGGCCTGACCGGCGGCTTCCTGCCACTGGCCGCGGTGCTGGCAACACAGGCCCTGTACGACGCCTTCCTCGATGACTCGCGCGAGCGCGCGTTCCTGCATTCGCACAGCTACACCGGCAATCCGCTGGCCTGCGCGGCCGCCCTGGCAACGCTGGACATCTTCCGCGACGACGATGTGATCGCCCGCAACCGCGGGATCGCTTCGGTGATGGGCACGCTGGCGGCACCGTTTGCCGACCACCCGCACGTGGCCGACGTGCGCCAGGCCGGCATGGTGGTGGCGTTCGAGCTGTCGCGTGACGGCGACAAGCGCACGCCGTTCGACCCGGGCCTGCGGCTGGGGCTGCACGCCTACAAGGCTGCATTGAAGCGTGGCGTGGTGCTGCGCCCGCTGGGCGACGTGCTGTACTGGATGCCACCCTACTGCGTGGACGACGAACAACTGGAGCTGCTGGCACATACCACGCTGGCAGCGATTGACGAGGCGATTGCATGCGCGTGACCCGCTGCCCCATCGACCTGGCGCTGCACAGCGGCCAGACCCTGACCCTGCCGGAAGAGACCGCCAACCACCTGGTGCGGGTGATGCGCCTGCGCGAAGGCGATGCCTGTGTGCTGTTCAACGGCGACGGCCATGACTACAGCGCCACCCTCACCGTGGCCGGCAAGCGCGAGGTTCAGGTCCGCATCGACGCAGTGGAGAGAGTGGCCAACGAATCACCGTTGGCCATCACCCTGCTGCAGGGTATCGCCCGTGGCGAGAAAATGGACCTTATCCTGCAGAAGGCCACGGAACTGGGCGTGGCAGCGATCATTCCGGTCAACGCCGAGCGCACCGAAGTGAAACTCGATGCGGCCCGCGCCGAGAAACGCGTGGCGCACTGGAACAATGTGGTGACTTCGGCCTGCGGCCAGTCCGGGCGTGCGCGCATTCCGCAGGTCGGTTCGCCGCTGTCACTGGCGCAGGCTGCGGCGGCACTGCCTGCCGATACATTGCGGCTGACACTGGACCCGCAGGGCGCGCATCGGCTGTCGACGCTGGATGCCGCGCCCATCGGCGGCATCGTGATTGCCATCGGTCCGGAAGGCGGTTGGTCGCCGCGTGACCGAGACCAGTTGGCGGCGGCCGGGTTCCAGGGATTGCAGCTGGGCCCGCGCATCCTGCGCACGGAAACCGCCGGCCTGGCCGCGATCGCGGCACTGCAGGCGCGGTTGGGCGATCTGGGATAAGGCTGATTCGTGGCAGTGCCGGCCGCTGGCCGGCATCCACGGGATCATGCGGTTGCCGGCCAGCGGCCGGCACTACCGGGAATTCAGATTGCCCGGCGGATTCCCGATCAGGCCGCCAGCGAATCCAACGCGGCTTCCAGCGCGTCCAGGTTCGGCAGCAGCGCACTCTGCTCCCCCAGCAGCACGCGCATGTGCACGATCTGCGGCAGGGTTTCCTCGGAGGCATCGGCCAGCAGGCCGTCACGCGGCACCGAGATCAGCTGCGGGAAGTTCTGCGTCAGCAGCGCGTAATAAGGGCGTTGCGCGTTGCCGGACAGCGCCTTCAGCACCACCACCTTGTTGTGGCCGCCCACGGCTTCCTCGCCCAGCCCGGAAAGCCGCGCAAACGATACCAGTGGCACCTGCCAGCCATGCCAACCGATCTCGCCGACCAGCCAGCGCGGTGCATCGGCGATCGGCTGCACCGGCACGCGCGACATCATTTCCGCCACCGTGGCGTTGGGCAGCAGCACGCGTTCGCTGCCGGCCTGGATCAGGACGCCGCGGATCTCATCATTGCTGGCGTAACTCATGGTGCCTCTCCGTTGTCATCCTGCTCGCCCCAGCGCGCGGCGATGGCCTGCGCCAGTTCCTGCGGTTCACCGGCAACCATGCCGGCGGCAACCACGGCCGTGGCCGCCGCCGGGTCATAGCAGCCCTCGCCCACCTGCCCGGCCACCCAGGCCCCGGCAGCGGCGAGGTCCAGCGCCGGTCCGACGTGGGCCAGGTCGGCGCCGCTGAGCAGCACCAGCGCGGTGTATTCGGCCGGCAGCGCTGCAATCGAGATACCGGCGGCATCGCTGAGGAAATGCAGGCCGTCACTGGCCGCCTGCACACCGATGTCGTCAGCCAGCACGTGTACTTCACCAGGTACGGCGCGCTGGCCGGCTTCGGCCAACTGCACCGGCAACGGCGACACGCGCGCCATCTGCTTGACCAGGTTGCCGTAACGACCGCCATCCAGGCGCATGTGCACCAGCACCGGTACGCTCAGCGAAGGCGGCAGCGCACCGAGCAGGCGGCGCAGGGCATCCGGCCCGCCGATACCCGCCAGCACCAGCAGCGAACCGGCGCGCGCGCCGGCCGGTGCTGCAGCATCGAGGTCGACCAGGCTCAGGTGATCGGTATCGAACGAAGGCAACGGCGCTTCCACCGCAACGCTCTGGGCGGCGGCGGCCGGAGCATCCGCCACATCATCGACCAGCGACCATGCCGTGTGGTCGAACGACATAGGCGGTGCGGCCGCGGCCACAGGTGCGGCCACCGGAGGCGACGGCAGCGGCGATACCTCCAGCGGCTCGGGCAGTACCGGCTGCAACGCGGCCAGCGCCTGCTCCAGGGCGACCGGCTCATGCAGGTGCGCCGGTGGCGAGTACAGGGTGTCAGCCGGCACGGCGTCGGCCCAGCTCAGGGCCTGCTCCAGGTGCGGCTGCAGGGCTTCCTCCTGCGGCGCAGGGGCCGGTGACGGATGGCCCGGCTCCAGCTGCAGGCTGGGTTCTTCCTCGGCGCCGGGCGGCAGCACCTGCTGGTGACCATGCAGCTTGGCCGCCAGATGCCGGCCCCAGCGCTGCGCGTCCCAGCCATCCCGGCGCGCCGCCAGTTCGGCCTCGTCGAATACCAGGGTCAGGCCCGGCGCGGACAGCACGGGCTCAAGGCGCTCCAGCGCATCCTCGATGGCCGCCTCCAGGGCGATCACCACGATCTGCGGACGGGCGTCCTGCAGCTGCTGTGGCTCCAGGCCGTTCGGGTCGTCTTCCAGCACCAGCTGCACATCGGCGTGCGACAGTGCCTCGCGCAGGCGCTCACGCGCCGCACCCGGGCGGGCCAGCAGGGCGACGGCCGGGGCCGGATGGACTTCACTCACGGACACGGGCGATCCCCAGCAGGTCGTACACGTTACGCATCAGGTCCAGTTCCTGGTAAGGCTTGCCCAGGTAGCGCTGGACACCGATCTCGAAGGCGCGCTGGCGGTGCTTGTCGCCACTACGCGAGGTGATCATCACGATCGGCACCTCCCTGTAGCGCGGGTCGGCACGCATGGCGGTGGCGAGCTCGTAGCCATCCATGCGCGGCATCTCGATGTCCAGCAGCATCAGGTCGGGCACGCGCTCTTCCAGGCGCTCCAGCGCTTCCACGCCGTCGCGGGCAACGCTGACCTCGAAGTTGTGGCGTTCGAGGATGCGGCCGGTGACCTTGCGCATGGTCAGCGAGTCGTCGACCACCATCACCAGCGGCACCTGGCGCTCCTGGCGCGGTGCGTTGGCCAGCACCGGCAGCGTCGGGTTGGCCAGGAAACGACGCACCAGCGGTGCAACGTCGAGGATCACCACCACGCGGCCATCGCCGGTGATGGTGGCGCCGTAGATGCCTGGTACCGAAGCAATCTGCAGGCCGACCGGCTTGACCACGATTTCACGGTTGCCCAGCACCTGGTCGATCGCCACGGCGGCACGCAGGTCGCCGGCGCGGACCAGCAGCAGTGGTACCTGGTCCTGGCCATCGGCACGCGCCGGGGCCTGGCCGACCAGGGTGCCGAGGTCGTACAGCGGGTAGTCTTCGCCGCTGTAGCGGTAGCTGCTGTCGGCCGCTTCAAAGCGCTCGCGCGACAGGCGGCCGATACCACTGACCGAGGCGACTGGCACCGCGAAGGTGGTTTCGCCGATCTGCACGAACACTGCTTGGGTGACGGCCAATGTCTGTGGCAGGCGCAGGGTGAAGCGCACGCCCTGCCCGCGTACCGACTGGATGTCGACCGAGCCACCGAGCTGGCGCACTTCGTTGCGCACCACGTCCATGCCCACGCCGCGGCCCGCCAGCTGGCTGACCTGGTCGGCGGTGGTGAAGCCGGAAGCGAAGATCAGGTTGTCCAGTTCCTGCTCGTTCGGCTGCGCATCGGCGGCCAGCAGGCCACGGTCGATGGCGCGGCGGCGAATCGCCTCGCGGTCCAGGCCGGCGCCGTCATCGGCCACTTCCAGCACGATTTCCGAACCTTCACGGTGCAGGCGGATGGCGATCTCGCCTTCCTCCGGCTTGCCGGCGGCGCGGCGCTGTTCCGGTGCTTCCAGGCCATGGGCCACGGAGTTGCGCAGCATGTGTTCCAGCGGCGCGACCATGCGATCAAGGACGTTGCGGTCCAGTTCGCCGTGGGTGCCTTCCAGGGTCAGGTGAACCTGCTTGCCGGTGTCCATGCCGGACTGGCGGACCACGCGACGGAGGCGAGGCACCAGGCCGTCGAACGGCACCATGCGCGCGCGCATCAGGCCATCCTGCAGTTCCGAACTGACGCGCGACTGCTGTTGCAGCAGCGAGTCGTACTGGCGCGACAGGTCGTCGAGCACGCCCTGCAGGCCGCCAAGGTCGGCCGCTGACTCGTTCAGTGCGCGGCTGAGCTGCTGCAGCGTGGAGAAGCGGTCCAGCTCCAGCGGATCGAACTTCTGGTCGGCCTGGTCCTGCTCGCGCTGGTAGCGGGCCACGATCTGCGCCTCGGTTTCCAGGTCAAGGCGGCGCAGCTGGTCGCGCAGTCGCGCATTGGTGCGCTCCAGTTCGCCCATGGCGCCGCGGAAGGCACCGAGCTGCTGTTCAAGCCGCGAACGGTAGATCGCCACTTCACCAGCGTGGTTGACCAGGCGGTCGAGCAGGTCCGCGCGCACGCGCACCTGTTCCTGCTGCGGACGGACCAGCGGATCCTCGTCGACCCCGCCTTCGATCGGCAGCGGTGCCGACAATGGGGCATCAACCACGGCGGTCGACGGCCCGTCGGCCGGCGCGGGTACGCTCTCGCCCACGCTGATCGCATGGACGGCCGCCGCGGCGGCAGCGATATCGGTGGTGGTGCGGACGTCGAAGGCCTCGACCAGGTCCTGCGCCGGCTCGACCACGCGATGGGCACCGGTACGGGTGAGCAGCTGGTGCAGACGATCGAAGCCACGCTCCAGCAGCTGCACATCACGGCGCTCGATCTCGGTGCGACCGGCGGCCACCGCTTCCAGCAGCGACTCGATGCTGTGGCCAAGGTCGCCGATGGCATTGATGCCGGCCATGCGTGCGCCACCCTTCAGGGTATGCAGGTCGCGCTGCAGGCCGGCCAGCACCTCGCGGTCCTGCGGCGCATCGCGCAGTTCGCTGATCAGACCATCGCAATGATCCAGCAGGTCCTTGCCTTCCTCGACGAAGATGTCGACCAGCTCGCGGTCATACACGCTGAAGTCGAGTGCATCGGCGCTGTCCGTGCCTTCTTCCCCGGCAACCACTTCATCATGGGTCGGCGCACTGGGCGCGCCGTCGATCTCGACCGGCTCGGTGGCGGCAGGCGCAGTCGCCTGGCCCGGTGCGTCTTCGAGTTCGAAGAAGCGCACCGGCGCGGCGGCATCCACCTGGGGGGGCTCATCCACCGTCGCCGGGGACGGCTGGTCGGCGCTCTCTCCTTCACCGACCGCCGCCTCCCCGCCGACGTCCGCATCCTCGGCAAAGGCATCTGCCTCGCCCGGCGCGAGTTCGCTGGCCTGGAGGCCGAGCACGGGCCACTGCCCGTCGTCGTCCAGGGTCTGCTCTTCGTCGATCACGTGCAGGCCGGCCTCGAGCGCGGCTGCCAGTGTGACCGGTTCTGCAAAACCCGGCGCAGCCATTTCATCCTGCAGGCTGGACAGCCCGCTGTCGAGTGGCAGTGCAGCAGCTTCGTCAATGAAGCGGTCTTCGCTGTCCAGTACGTTGGCGGACGACTGCGTATTCAGGTCGATTGCGACAACTTCTGCGGCCGCAGGGAGTTCATCGGTGTCGCGGTCATCCACCGGCAGTGCGCTGGCGTCGAGGTACGGCGACAGATCGTCTGCGGCGGTCAGATCGGCTTCGGCGACCGGCGTCGGTGCAACATACGCTTCGGCCGCCGCTGCAACCGGCGCACTCACGACCGGCTGGATCGATTCAATCGACCCGATATCCGCACTGGCGGCTTCGCCCTCAGCCGGCACCGCCGGCCATCCGGCATCGAAGTAGCGCGACAGATCATCGCTGCCGGTCAGCTCAGCGGCCTCCAGGCCCGTGCCGATCATGTCCGTGCTCTCCGCTGCCTGCACTTCGGCGGCCAGCGGTTCCAGCACGGGCTCGTCAGCCCCGGCTGCGGCAGCATCCGGCACCGCGGCAGCGTGCGTATCGGCCGCGGCGTCAGACGCCGCTTCGGCCTCCAGCGCCAGATCGTCGTCTTCCTCTTCCAGCCCGACCATCGGCCAACGCGCTTCCGGCAGCTCGCCGGCCAGCGCCAGCAGGCGCTGCACCAGTGCTTCCTGCGGTGCGATCCGCGGCTGCTCGGCCTGCAAGGCTTCCATGGTCGCGGTGATCGCCTGCGCGGTCGCATCCAGTGCGGCCACGCCTTCGTCACCCGGCACCACATCGGCGGCCAGTGCGCGCTTGATGTAGGACTCGGCCCCACCGGTGACGGCGGTGATTTCCGGCACTTCGGTCATCGCGAAGGCGCCGTTCATGGTGTGCACCGCGCGCAGCAGCGCGTCGCTGACCGGCTGCGGTGCCTGCTGCGCCGAGCGCAGCCAGTCCTGCAGGGTCGCCTGGTGCACTTCCACTTCGGCTTCGAGGATCTCGCGCAGCACGCTGTCGATGTTGGCGGGCGTGCCCACGGCCTCGGGCACCGCTTCAGCGTCGGCGTGTACCGACGCGCTCGCTTCGGCTTCGAGAATGCGGCTGATCTCGTCCTCGCCTTCCGCCCCGGTCTCGAGCACGGTTGCCACCGGTGCGGCTGCAACCGGCAGCGGCACGTAGTAGGTCTCTTCACCGGCGCCGACACGATCGGCGATGGCCTGCATGGCCTGCAGATCCACGCTGATGCGCTGGCCGTGGCGCAGCGCGGCGTTCAGCTGCGGCAGCGCGGCATGCGCGTTGTCCACCATGGCCAGCACCGCCGGCGAGGCCGGGCGGCTGCCATCGAGCACGCGGTTGAGCATGCCCTCGATCTTCCACGCGAACTCGCCCAGGGTGCGTGCACCGACCAGGCGGCCACTGCCCTTGAGGGTGTGGAAGATGCGGCGGATCGGCCGCAGCCGGTCCATGTTGTCCGGCTGCATGCGCCATGCCGGCAGCAAGGTGCCGAGATTGGCCAGTTCGTCGTCGAACTCTTCCAGGAACACCTCACGGATGTCCTCGTCGATGTTCTCGGCGTCATCGTCGAAGCCTGCTTCGAAACCGGCCTCGGCCTCCGTCGCAACGGGCGCTTCGGCAACGGTCGGTGCAGCCACGGCCTGCGGATTGAAGTCTGCGGCGGCCACACTCAGCTCGGCGAAGAACTGCGCGTCGGCTTCGCTGAAATCGATCGGTGCGATGGTGTCGATGTCGATCACCGAGACTGCGGGTGCATCCGCAGGCGCGACGTCCAGCCCGGTGACCACCGGAACCTCGTCCGACAGCGTTGCCGGGCCGGCATCGACGATCTCCAGCGACGGGTGCAGCCCGGCATCGTCGTCCAGCGACAACGTCTCCATCGCATGCAGCGACAGCACATCGTCGGCGTTGTCCAACGCGTCGGTGTCGAAGCGGAACACCACGTCGTCGTCGGCCACAATGGCGTCGTGCTCGGCGGCCACTGGATCGAACACGGGTGCTGCGAACGCATCGGGGTCGATACCTGGCGTCCTGTCTGCGCCGTCGTCGGCGTCGACAGCGACCGTCTCCACCAGCGCCGACGGCATGGCCTCCGGAAGCGTCCACTGTGCCGCAGCGCCCTGCCCTGCATCGACCTGTTCGAAGCTGACCGGATCGAAGCTGGCAAAGGTCGGGCTGCGCTCATCATCGGCAGATGCGAGCGGGTCGGCATCCGGATGGAACGGCGCAAGATCCCATTGCGGGACGTCGGGGGCGGGCGCACTGGAAGCGGCGAAGACCAGCGGCGTCTCCACGTCGTCCTGCAGCGACAGCGGCGCGGCAGCGGCGTCGATCGCGGCAGAGCCGAGCGCGCCGAACATCAGGCGGCTGTCGACAGCCTCTGCCGCGGGTGCGACCGGTGGCGGATCGAAAGTGAAGTCCGGCAGCGGCACCGGCACGGTGCCTGCCGCAGGCGCGGCCGGCTGCACCGGAATCTCGATGCGCTCCGGCTGCAGGGCCTCGGCCTGCAGCGCAACCGGCTCACGTTGGACCGGCTGTGCCGCGAACGGTGCCGGCTCGATCGCGTTGCGGTCCGGCAGCGGCCAGTAGCGCAGCGCCTCGAGGCTGCTGCGGGTGATGTCGAGGATGTCCTCGCGACCCGGACGGCGGTCGCGCAGCGCTTCCAGGTAGTACTCCAGGCTGGCCATGGCGTCGGCCAGGGTGTCCAGCTGACGACCGCTGGGCACGCGCTGGCGTCCGATCAGCTCGGCCTCGATGTACTGCTGCACACCGCGCAGGTAGTCGGCAGCCGTGCCCAGGTCGAGCATGCGCAGTGCACCGGCCACATCGCCCAGCAGGCGCGGCACATCCTGCAGCTCGGCATGGTTCCAGCTGGTTTCGATGAAGGCGACGAAGTGTTCGCGCGCCGCCGCGAAGTTGGCGATCGCTTCATGCGCCAGCACTTCCACCGTGCGCCGGTTCTCGACCGCGCTCGGGTCGTCCTCGCCACTGCCGCCGGCGCCCAGATGGGCCACCTGGTCGTCCAGCGAGGCATCCACGTAAAGCAGCGCGCCGGCAATATCCAGCAGCAGGTTCTCGTCGATCTGCTGGCGGCCCTCGACCACGCCGCGCAGCGCGTCGCGCTGCTGCACGACCACGCCACGGGCCACGCCCAGGCCCATCATGCCCAGGGTATCGGCCACCGCGCCCAGTTCGTTGGCCTGGGTCTGCAGCTGCTCCGGTGCACCGCCGGTACGCAGGTGCAGGTCCAGCGCGTCCTTGATGCGCAGCAGTTCTTCCTTCACCGCGCTGCCGACGGTATCCAGCAGTTCGCGGTTGCGCCCGCTCAGGCTGCCACGGGCATGGTCCAGCTCGGCCTCGGTGGCGGTGACGCTGTCCGGTGCGAACGCCAGCAGCACGCTGTCATGCACGCCGTCCTCGCCACGCGCGGCGCGGATCTCGTTGAGCAGCGGCATCAGCACGATCGGAATATCGCGATGGCCGTTCTGCAGGCGTTCCAGGTAATCGGGCAGCAGCACGCTGCCGCGCATCAGCGTCGCGCAGGCTTCGTCACGATCGGCGACGCGGCCCGCACCAATGGCATTGGCCAGCTGTTCAAGCTCTTCGGCCACCATCGCCGGGGCGTACAGCTCGACCATGCGCAGGGTGCCCTGCACCTGGTGCAGGAAGCCGGCGCAGATGCGCATGCGGCTGGCATCGCTCGGGTCTTCCGCGTAGTACTCGACCTCGTTGCGCACCTGGCGCAGGGTCTCGTCCAGCTCGGGCTTGACCCAGCCCAGCGCCGCGTGGCTCATCGCATCGCGCAGACTGCTCATGGATGCGCTCCGGTCGCCGCCGCGCGGAAGCCGCGCGAACTCTGGCGTGGGAAATGGAAATGCTTCATCGAGGGGTTCCTTGCTCGCCGCCCTGCCCGCGTCACGCCGGCAGCTTGAAGTCGGCGACCGAACGACGCAGGTCGGCCGCCAGCTGCGCCAGGTGGCCGATCGATTCGGCGGTCTGCCCGGCACCCTGCGAGGTCTGGCCGGTGATCTGCCGGATCACGCCCATGGTGCGGGTGATGTCCGAGGCGGCCGCGGACTGCTGCTGGGCGGCGATGGAGATGTTCTTGATGAGGGTGTTCAGTGCATTGGACACGCGCTCGATCTCGGTCAGCGCAGTGCCCGCATCCTCGGCCAGGCGCGCACCGGACACCACTTCGGCGGTGGTCTGTTCCATCGAGGTGACCGCTTCGTTGGTGTCGGCCTGAATCGCCTGCACCAGGTTTTCGATGCGTCGGGTCGCACCCGAGGTACGTTCTGCCAGGCGCTGCACTTCGTCGGCCACGACCGCGAAACCGCGACCGGCCTCGCCCGCCGAGGCGGCCTGCACGGCGGCGTTCAACGCCAGGATGTTGGTCTGCTCGGAAATGTCGTTGATCAGTTCCACGATCGAGCCGATTTCCTGCGACGACTCACCCAGGCGCTTGATGCGCTTGGAGGTTTCCTGGATCTGGTCGCGGATCTGGTCCATGCCCTGGATGGTCTCGCGCACCACGCCGGCACCCTCGGCGGCGATCACCACCGAGCGCTGTGCCACGTCGGCCGATTCGGCCGAGTTGCGCGACACCTGCTCGATGCTCGCTGCGATTTCGCCGATGCGGTCCGACGCCGAGGTGATCTGATTGGCCTGGTGGCCCGCCGCCTCTGCCAGCTGCATGGCGGTCGCCTGGGTTTCCTGGGTGGACAGCGCGACCTTGGCCGAGGTGTCGTTGATGGTGGTCACCAGGTGGCGCAGCTCGTCGACCGCGTAATTGATCGCGTCGGCGATGGCGCCGGTCATGTCCTCGGTCACCGAGGCCTTCACCGTCAGGTCACCCTCACCGAGCGAGGAGATTTCATCCAGCAGCCGCATGATCGCCTGCTGGTTGCGGCTGTTGAACTCCACCTGGGTCTGGTAACGCAGTTCCTGCTCGCGCGAGCGGCTGCGCACGTTGGTGGAAACGAAGCCGATGATCGCGATCAGCGACAGCGCGCCGGACACCACGCCGATCCAGAAGTTGGGGAACAGGCGGGTATCGGATACCGAGCCGAACGAGGAGAACGCTTCGAACAGCTTGCGGCTGTCATCCAGCATGTGCGCCGAACCCTGGCCCAGCGCGGTGGCGGCCGACTGCGCGGCGAACAGCTGGCGCGAGCTGGCCAGGATCGCGTCGGCGTCCTGCTTCATCGCCTCCCACTTCTGCTGCGATTGTTCCAGAGCGGCGATGGCGGCGGCACCACGTACGGCGGTGATGCCCAGTTCGTCGTTGCCGTTGCGCAGGCCGTCGAGCACCTGCGAGAACACGGTGATGTCGCGGGCCAGCGCGTCACCGGCGGTGGCCGCGGCGCTGCCACCAGCCCGCATTTCGGTCACGCGGCGGGCCATCGAGCCGGCCACCACCACCTGCTGCAGCGCGCTGTACACCTGCGCCGACGGAGCGCCGGAGGCGGACATCGCGCGCACCAGCTCGTTCAGCTGGGCCTGCAGGCCCGGCACCGCCCCGGTGAAGTTGTTGGCGTTGCCGGCCAGGGCCAGCACCGCCGGCTCACTGGCGACCAGCTGCCCGGCCTGCTTGCCCAGCGGCGCCCAGGTTTCACCCAGCGTGGCAATGGCACCGGATACGCCCGGCTCCTTGCCGTAGCGCCCCTGCAGGGTCGATACGTTCTGTTCGATTGCGTTGCGGGTCGCCTTGAAGGCGGTGAACGCCTGCGCGTTGCCGCCGACGGCGTCACGGCCCTGGTTGGCCAGCTGCTGTGACAGCACCTGCAGGTCGGCGGCCTTGGAACCGGCGTCCGCCAGGCGGCTGCCCTGCCAGGTGGCGACGCCTGTGTTGACGCCGAACAGGATCATCGATGCCAGCAGCAGGAACAGCCAGAGGTTGCTGCCGCCCAGCCGCAGCTTGCCGGATTTGGTGGCGTCCGAAGCAGTACTCATCGTTCAACCTCGATCTTCAATGCAGGGGGCGATGCCCGGCCTCAGGCCGCGGCTTGCCGGAATTCAGGGGTACGCGACAGCAGCGAGAGCGAGAACACGCCCCAGTCGTGGCCGTCGGCATGGAAGGCGCGGTCGACGAAATGGCCGTAGCGCCCTTCGGCCAGCGTGCCGGCCGCGATCTGCTGGTCGAGTTCGAAGCTGCGCTGGCCGAACAGTTCATCGATGGTCAGCGCGACGTCGCCGCCGGCCTGGCGCATGATCAGCACGCGCTGGCCTTCCTGCTGCACGGTGCGTGTGCCTTCCAGGAAGTATTTCAGGTCGACCACCGGAAACAGGTTGCCGCGCAGGTTGCCCACGCCCAGCAGCCACGGCTGTGCACATGGCACCGGGGTCACCGGCGGCATCGGCACGATTTCCACCACTTCGCGGAAATCGGATACCAGCCGGCGCTGGCCGACGCGGTAACCGACGCCACGCCACAGGTCCAGCGCGAACTGCCGTTCGGGAAGCTGCACCGCATGGGCCAGGCTCCGCCGTTCGTAGGCTTCAAGGATGTCGAAGGGCGAGCGCATCAGGCCACCAGTTCGTTGATCCGCGCGATCAGTTCATCCTCGCGCGGCGGCTTGACGATGTAATCGGCCGCGCCCTGGCGCAGGCCCCATGCCTTGTCGGTTTCCATCGCCTTGGTGCTGACGATGATCACCGGGATGTGCTTGATCGCTGCGTCACGGGCCATCGCCCGGGTCGCCTGGAAGCCGCTCATGCCGGGCAACACCACGTCCATCAGCACCAGCTGCGGCACCTGGTCGCGGACCAGCTGCAGTCCATCCTCGGCGTTGTCCGCCTCCAGCACCTCGTGGCCGGCACGGCGCAGCCACTGGGTGAACACCGCGCGGTCGGTCGGTGAATCCTCGATCAGAACGATACGAGCCATTGTGCCTTTCCCCCCTGGTCAGGCGTTGACGTATGTGCGGATGGCACCCAGCAGTTCTTCACGCGTGAAAGGCTTGGTCAGGTATTGCTCCGAGCCGACGATGCGTCCCCGCGCCTTGTCGAACAGGCCATCCTTGGACGACAGCATGATGACCGGGGTCGCCTTGAACAGCTGGTTGCCCTTGATCAGCGCACACGTCTGGTACCCGTCCAGGCGCGGCATCATGATGTCGACGAAGATGATCTGCGGTTGCTGGTCTGCGATCTTGGCAAGCGCTTCGAAGCCGTCGGTGGCGGTGACCACCTCGCAGCCTTCGCGCTTGAGCAGCGTTTCCGCAGTCCTGCGGATGGTCTTCGAATCATCGATGACCATCACCCGGAGTCCTGCGAGTTCCCCGCCCGCAGTCGTGTTTTCAGTCATTGCCTATCCCCAAGCGCACGGCCCGATCTCTGGCGGGGGCCGCTACGAAAGCGTATCTATATCGCACTTTCCGCGCCCGCTTCAAGGCCAGCCCACGGCGCAGGGGGTGGCAGCCGGCTGAACGTGACGGGGTTCGCAATGATTGCGCCGCCGCCGGGCGGACGCTGCGTTGCAGTACGGCAGGGAGGCGCGCGACCGGCGTTGCCGCTACCATCAACGCCTTGCCTGACAGGTGCGCCCATGCCGTTGAACGTCATCGTGGTGATGGACCCCATCGCCCACATCAAGATCGCCAAGGACACCACGTTCGCCATGCTGCTGGAAGCCCAGCGCCGCGGCCATGCCCTGCACTACGTGCGCCCGGGCGGCCTGGCCCTGGAAGGAGGTGTGGCGGTGGCCCAGACCGCACCGCTGCAGGTGCGCGACGACCCGTCCGGCTGGTATGAGCTGGGCACGTTCAGCCGTACCGAGTTCGGGCCCGGCCAGATCGTGCTGATGCGCAAGGACCCGCCGGTCGACGCCGAGTACATCTACGACACCCAGGTACTGGACGTGGCGGCCTCGGCCGGCGCCTGCGTGGTCAACAACCCGCAGGGCCTGCGCGACTACAACGAGAAGCTGGCCGCCCTGCTGTTCCCGCAGTGCTGCCCGCCGACCCTGGTCAGCCGGGACGCCAAGGCGCTGAAGGCCTTCGCGCTGGAACACGGCCAGGCCGTGCTGAAGCCGCTGGACGGCATGGGTGGACGCTCGATCTTCCGCAGCGGCCAGGGCGATCCGAACCTGAACGTGATCCTGGAAACGCTGACCGACGGCGGCCGAAAGCTGGCGCTGGCCCAGAAGTTCATTCCCGACATCACGGCCGGTGACAAGCGCATCCTGCTTGTCGACGGCGAGCCGGTCGACTATTGCCTGGCGCGCATTCCGCAGGGTGACGAGTTCCGCGGCAACCTGGCCGCCGGCGGCCGCGGCGAGGGCCGCCCGCTGAGCGAGCGCGACCGCTGGATCGCCGCCCAGGTCGGACCGGAAATGAAGCGCCGCGGCATGCGCTTCGTCGGCCTGGACGTGATCGGCGATTACCTGACCGAAGTCAACGTGACCAGCCCGACCTGCGTGCGCGAACTGGACGCCCAGTACGGCCTGAACATCGCCGGCACCCTGTTCGACGCGCTCGAGGCCGGCCTGCGCTGATGGCTGCCGCACCTGCCGTGCTGCCCCCGCCACCGCGCGAAGCGCAGCGGCTGGGAGCGACCATCGCGCTGTCGGTCGTGGTCCACGCCCTGCTGATCCTGGGCGTGGGCTTTGCAGTGAAGGGCGATGCGCCGCTGGTACCGACGCTGGAGGTGATCTTCAGCCAGACCCGCACCGCGCTGACCCCGAAGCAGGCCGACTTTCTGGCCGCGGCGAGCCAGGAAGGCGGCGGCGAGCATGACCGTGCACAGCGCCCGCGCGACAACCAGGCCGGCATCGTGCCGCAGGCGCAGGCCGGGGTGAGCCCGGTGCCACAGCAGCAGCAATCGGCCGCGCCGGCGCCGCCGCCGCAGGCACGCGTGGTCAGCAGCCGCAATGGCCAGGACACGGTGGCGCAGGCACAGGCGCGGCCCACGCCGGAGCAGCCCGAACCGGATGCGCCGCTGAGCGCACGCGAGCAGCGCGACGTGGAAATGGCGCGGCTGGCGGCCGAGGTGCACCTGCGTTCGGCGCAGTACGCCAAGCGTCCGAACCGCAAGTTCGTGTCGGCCAGCACGCGTGAGTATGCCTATGCCAATTACCTGCGCGCATGGGTTGACCGTGCCGAGCGGGTGGGCAATCTGAACTATCCGGACGAGGCCCGGCAGCGCCGCCTCGGTGGCCAGGTGGTGATCAGCGTGGGCGTGCGCCGCGATGGCAGCGTGGAAAGCAGCCGGATCCTGCGTTCAAGTGGCACGCCCTTGCTGGATGAGGCGGCACTGCGGGTGGTGAAGCTGGCGCAGCCGTTCCCGCCGTTGCCGAAGACCGACGACGAGATCGACATCCTGCAGGTCACCCGCACGTGGGTGTTCCTGCCCGGTGGCACCCTGCACGACGACCGGTAGGGTTTTGCTGCCCGGGCCTGCGGCCCGGGACCCGCTGCGAAGCAACGTCAACGTCAACGTCAACGTCAACAGCAGCGGTCGGGATGTTGGGCTTGGCGGGGCGGTGTGGGCTTGCAGGACACGCCGTGAACCCCCCTCCGGGGTCCGGCCCAGCCGCTGGCGGCTGTGCGTTCGGGCGCTTGCGAAGCAGTGCTTCGCAAGCAAAGCGCCCTCACCCATGGGGGCTCGATGGCGCCATCCATGGCGCCAACGGTCCTGCAAGCCCACACCGCCCCACCTCCGACAGATCGCGGCGCCTCATCGCTGTTGGTGGGTGTCGACCTTGGTCGACACACATCCACGCCACGCGTGGATGCGAGCGAAGCGATCGGCTTTTGATTTTGATTTTCTTTTTTGATTTTCCGTGGCGGACGCACACGGAAACTGTCAAAGGCCGGGCGGGGTGGGTTCGCGGGGGTATCCGCGCCATGGATGGCGCGGCTAAGCCCCCAGGGACGGGTTCACGGCGTCCCCCGCGAACCCACCCCGCCCGGCCAAGCGCGGCTTTTGATTTACGCGATCAACCAACCCCGCCACGAGGGGCTCAGCCGTTGGCCTTCGCCTTCGCCTCGCGCGCGGCCTGCTGCTCGACCAGGGTCAGCGCCACGTTGTCGCGCAGGTACGCCGGTTCGACCTTCTCCGGTGCAATGGCCTCGCCGCGCGCGAAGGCCGGCACCGCCAGCGCCAGCACATCCGATGCCCGCGGCAACGCCGTAGCGTCGAAGCCACGCAGGCTGTTACCGAGTTGTGCCACCAGAGCGCCCTCGGCCGCACCAAATCCGGTACCGATGCCGTAGGCCGACAGCCCTTCCGGCAGCACCACCGCAGCCGGTGCGCACACGCGTTCGGCATCGCGTGCGACCGGCAGGCCGTCCACGCGTTCGAAGCGTGCGACGTACAGTTCGCCCATCCGCGCATCGATCGCCGACAGGATCTGCGTTTCTTCTGCCGGCGCCCGCAGCGCCAGCACCTGCAGCGTCGACACCGGCAGCAGCGGGCGGTCCAGCGCCAGCGCGATGCCCTGGGCAATGGCGATGGCCAGGCGCACGCCGGTGAACGCACCGGGGCCCCGGCTGAGCGCGATGCCGTCCAGCTGGCGGCGGCTGATGCCGGCTTCGGCCAGCAGCGCCTCCGCCCACGGCAGGCTCAGCTCGGCATGCCGGCGCGGGGCGATCTCGAAACGTTCCAGCACCTGCCCATCGACATGCAGGGCAACGGAACAGGCTTCGGTGGCGGTTTCAAAGGCGAGCAGTTTCATCGGATCAGGTCAGAACAGGGGAAACGTGGCGCCGGGCGCCAGATCCGGGCCCGCCGCAGCGGTGGCCGGAACGGCATCATCGGCCCCGGGTGCCCATTGTGGCGTAAAGAAGGCCTGCACATCGGCCAGGCTGCGGGTGCGCCGGAACGGCGGCAGCGAATCGAGGAAGACCCGGCCATAGCCGCGGTTGAGCAGGCGCGGGTCGCACAGCACCAGCACCCCGCGGTCGCTCTCGCTGCGGATCAGGCGGCCGACGCCCTGCTTCAGCGCGATCACCGCCTGCGGCAGCTGCTCGTCGCGGAACGGGTTGCCGCCCTGGCTGCGGATCGCCTCCAGCCGCGCCTCGTACACCGGGTCGTCCGGAGCGGCGAAGGGCAGCTTGTCGATCATCACCACGCTCAGCGCTTCGCCGACCACGTCCACGCCCTCGCGGAAACTGGCCGAGCCGAGCAGCACGCCATTGCCCGATTCGCGGAAGCGCTGCAGCAACGTGGCGCGCGGCGCCTCGCCCTGCACGAACAACGGCCACGGCCCGTCGCGCAGCGCTTCGGCGGCCTCGCGCAGGGCGCGATGCGACGCGAACAGCAGGAATGCCCTGCCCTGCGACGCCTGCAGCACCGGCCGCAGGGTCTGGATCAACGCGGTGCCGAAGCCACGCGCGGCCGGATCGGGCAGCCCTTCGGGCAGGTAGCACAACGCTTGCTCGGGCCAGTTGAACGGACTCGGCTGGACCAGGGTATGCGGATCGTCCAGGCCCAGTCGCGTGGCGATGTGATCGAAGCCACCGCCTACGGTCAGCGTGGCGGAGGTGAAGATCCATGCTGCCCGGCTGCGTTCACGGTGCTCGCGCAGCGGGCCGGACACATCCATGGGCGTGCGCTGGCAGCGGAAACCACGCGGCGTCAGCTCGTACCAGAGCACATCGGCCGCACCCGCCACGTCCGCAGGGTCGGTGTCGAAATCCAGGCTGGGCTCGTCATCGCCCAGCCAGCGGCTGAGCCGCGAGACCGCTTCGCGCGCCCGCGCATGGCAGGCATCCAGGCCAGCGGCAGCTTCGCGCAGTGGTTGCAGTGCCTGCTCCAGCGTCACCAGCCCCGCCATCACCGTATCGAAGCCGTCGCGCACCTGCGGCATTGCCAGTGCCCGCCACTGTGTGCCGCGCGATGGCAGGCCCTCCATCGCTGCACGCAACGCCAGCAGCGCCTGCTGCAACTGGTCGACCGGCTCCTGCAGGGCCGACTGCGCACCGCCTACGCCTCGCGCTTCGGCCAGGCAGTCGCGGCCCAGCTCCTGCCATGGGCGCATGCCGAACCCCTCGCCGAAGAACTGCGCGGCCAACTCGGGCAGCTGATGCGCTTCATCGATGACGAACGCCTGCGCCCCTGGCAGCAGTTCGCCGAAGCCATCCTGTTTCAATGCCAGGTCCGCCAGCAGCAGGTGATGGTTGACCACCACCACATCGGCCGCCTGTGCGCGTTGCCGCGCACGCACTACGAAGCAGTCGTCCCAGAACGGACAATCGGTGCCCAGGCAGTTGTCGACGGTGGAGGTGACCATCGGCAGCAGTGGTGAGTCGTCGGCCAGCCCGTCGAGCTCGGCGATGTCACCGAATTCGGAGCGGCCGGACCAGGCCAGGATGCGCTGGAACTGCGCCGCCTGCTCTGGGCTGGAGAATCGTGGCTCACCACGCGCCTGCTGCAGGCGATAACGGCACAGGTAGTTCGCACGCCCCTTCAGCAGCGCGCTGCGCAGGCCGACGCCGAGCGCTTGGCGCACGCGTGGCAGATCGCGGTGGTAGAGCTGGTCCTGCAGCGCGCGGGTACCGGTGGAGATGATGGTACGCAGCCCGGACAGCAGCACCGGCACCAGATAGGCGAAGGTCTTGCCGGTACCGGTACCGGCCTCGGCCAGCAGCAGATCGCGCTGCTGCAACGCATCGGCGATGGCCTCGGTCAGGCGCAACTGGGCCGGACGCGGGACGAAGGCATCCAGGTGCGAGGCGAGCGCGCCGCCGTCGCTGAGGGCTTCGCGGCTGGCATGGACAAGGTCGGACATCAGAGGCAAAGGATACCCGGCCGGGCGCTGCCCGGCACCCGTTTCAAGCCAGAGCACAAGCAAAGGCAAAGGCAACGTCGCTTGTTCATGGCTCTGGGCTTCTACGTGCTGGGCGGGCCGGGAGGGGCAGGCAGGACACGCCGTAAACCCATCCCTGGGGGCTCGATGGCGCCATCCATGGCGCCAACGGTCCTGCCTGCCCCTCCCGCCCCACCCTCGACAGTTTCCCGGTGACGGAGGGACATGCTTCGTAGAGTCGAGCTTGCTCGACTTGGATGTCAGAAGCGGTGGAGGAAGCGGGGGAAGAAGAAAAGAAATGACAGCGAGCGCGCGCAGCGCGCGACCCGCTTTTGATCTTCTTTTTCTTTTCCGTGGCTGGCAGCGCACGGAATCTGTAAGAGGTCGGGCGGGGTGGGTTCGCGGGGGTGTCCGCGGCATGGATGCCGCGGCCAAGCCCCCAAGGACGGGTTCACGGCGTCCCCCGCGAACCCACCCCGCCCGGCCAAGCACGGCTTTTGCCTTACGCGGCCAAGCAGCCAGCCACGAGGGGCTGCGCCGTTGGCAGGAAACTCAGTACCGCTTGATCCCCGGCACGGTGCAGCCTTCCAGCTGCGCATGCGCCGACACCGCATTCTCCTTCTCGCCGCGCGCCAGGCGCGACTGCTCGATCGTGGCCCAGTGCCGGCGGCACAGCGGCCCCGTCTTCGACCCCAGATCGATCGCCTTGCGTGCGAACGTCTCCGCCTGCGCCCACTGGCCCTGCAGCAGCGCCAGCTCGGCACGTTCCTGCAGCACCGACGGATCACCCGCCACGATCTCCAGCGCATGGTCCAGACTGCTGGCCGCGGCGGCCAGATCATTGGCCTGTCGCTGCGCCTGCGCGGTCACCCGCAGGTCTTCCACCTGCGAATCGCGCAGTGGCTGCACCGACAGTTCCTTGTCGTCCGGCCCCGCGGCCGCGTCCACGGCGGCCAGGCGTTGCGCGGGGGTGGTGGTATCAACCGGCGGCTTGGCCACCGGTGGTGCGCTGCTCACGCAGGCGGCCAGGGCGAGGCTGAGACCGCTCAGGGCCAGGGGCTGCAGCAGGGATCGCATGTTCATCGGCATCATCGGCTTGGAGGAGGTGTGGCGGCAGCGGGTGCCGCGGCGGGTTCCGCTGGAGCTTCCGGCTTGCGGTCCAGGCCGAACCAGCTGCGCCAGCCCCCGCCTTCGCCCTCGGCTCCGCCTTGCCCATCCGGCGATACCGCCGGCGCACACGGTGCATAGGCCGGCGCGTAGCCCACCACGAACGGGAAGCGACGCGCGCCCGGGCAGCCTTCATCGGTACTGTTGATGCCGGTGGGTGCCACCGACTGCCAGTCCAGGCCCTTGTTGCTGACACGCAGCGGAGCACTTGGCAGGCGCTGGAAAACACCCGACCACACCCTCATCGCACCGGTGGCACCGTACAGGCCCGCCTGCTCGTTCTGGTCGTTGCCGATCCAGATCACCGCCAGATGATCGCCGGTGTAACCGGCGTACCAGCTGTCGCGGCCATCATTGGTGGTACCGGTCTTGCCGGCCGGCTGCAGCCGGCCCAGGCCGTCGGCGTTGAGGCGCTGCGCGGTACCACTGGCGACCACCTGCTGCAGCCCGACGCTGATCAGGTTGGCGGCGATCGAGTCGCCCTCCTGTGCCGGCGCCGGGGTCTTGTCATAGCGCTTGAGCAGCTTGCCCTGCGGATCGAGCACGCCACGCACCGCGTGCAGCGGCTGGATCTCGCCGCCGGACGCCAGGAACTGGTACAGCTGCGCCATCGCATACGGGCTCTGGTCGGTCGAGCCGAGGATCACCGCCGGATTGGCCTCGGCCTTGATGCCGGCCAGCACGTGGATCAGCTGGGTCACGCGCTCGGGACCGACCTGCATGCCGACGCGCACGGTGGCCTGGTTGTAGGAATGGGCCAGTGCATCGATCAGGCGCACGGTGCCGTGGCTGCGGTTGTCCGCGTTGCCGGGGGTCCAGTTGCGGCCGCGGCCGAGCTGCACCGTCACCGGGGAATCATCGACCCAGCTGGCCAGCGAGTAGCGATCCGGCTGTGCCAGCGCCAGCAGGTACACGAACGGTTTGAGCAGTGAACCGACCGGACGCTGTGCCTCGATCGCGCGGTTGAAGCCGACCTCGGAGACCTCGCGGCTGCCGATCACCGCCAGCACATCGCCGTTGTGCACGTCGGTCAGCACCATGCCGGCCTGCAGTTCGGGGCGTCGCTTGCTCTCCAGCGATTTGATGGTGCGGGTCACCGCGCCTTCGGCGTAGGCCTGCGCCGACGGCGACATGCCGGTCATAACGCTCAGGCCGGCGCCCTGCAGCGCCGATTCCGGATAGTCATGGCCCAGCTGGCGGCGGACCAGGTCGACGTAGGCCGGGAAGCGGTTGGCCGCCACCAGGCCCGGTGTCTTCGGCACACCCAGCGGTGCCTTCAATGCACGCTGGTACTCGGCATCGTCGATCAACGTGGCCTCGTGCAGCTTGCCCAGCACGAAGTTGCGGCGGTCCAGCGCGCGTTCCGGGTTGCGCCGCGGGTCGTAGAAGGACGGCCCCTTGACCAGGCCGATCAGCAGCGCGATCTGCTCGGTTTCCAGCGACGACAGGTCACGGCCGAACCAGAACTCGGCGCCGGAGGACATGCCGTGGATGGCCTGGCTGCCACGCTGGCCCAGGTACACCTGGTTGAGGTAGGCCTCGAAGATGGTGCGCTTGTCGTAACGCGCTTCCATGATCAGCGCGTACAACACTTCGTTGAACTTGCGGGTGACTGTCTGTTCCTTGCCGATGCCGAGCAGGCCACTGCGGGCCAGCTGCTGGGTCAGCGTGGACGCGCCCTGGCGGCTCTGGCCACCGGAGCGGATGGTCACCCACACCGCGCGCGCGATGCCGGACAGATCGATACCGTGGTGACGGTTGAAATCCTTGTCCTCCACCGCCTGCAGGCCGGTCACCAGCAGGTCCGGCGCCTCATCCATGCGGATCAGGCGGCGCTCTTCCTGCTTCTGGCCGTACAGGGTGGCAATGCGCGCAGGATCCAGCCGCGCAGCCTTCAGCGCCTTGCGGTTGTCTGCATCGCGCAGCGAGGCCACGCCGCCATCGGCCAACGACAGCTCCACCCGGCGTGGGGCAACCCGGCCGTCGACGTCGTTGTAGCCGCGGCTGGAGATGACGAAGCGACCGCCGTTCACCGCATAGGTGGCCGGTTCCTTGCCCTGCCCGTCGTCGCGGTAGGCCGAAGCGGCCAGCTCGGTCTTCAGGGTGGCCGCATCCATTGCCTTGCCGGGCGCAAGCACCAGCGGGCGCGCGTACACACGCGTCGGGATCTGCCAGCGCAGCTCGCCGAAACGCTGCGTCACCTGTTGGTTCAGGTACAGCGTGTAGGGAATGAGGAAACCCAATCCCAACGCGACCGCAGCCATGCTCCAGGTGATCAGCCGGCGCCGCCACAGCGGACCGTTGTCCTGCTGGTCGTCGTCGTCGAAATCGTCGATGTCGTCGGAATCGTAGCGTCGGGGCACGGGAATGCGAGAATGTAGGGTCTGGCGAGTCTACCCCAGCCGCTGCGGCTGGCGAATTCTCCCGGGTCCCCCTGCTTAAGCTGGAGTTGCAACCGGATGGTGATGTCGCTGGCCGAGATCCGATACCTGATCAACCGCCTGACGGGCCTGGCCCGGCGGAGCCTGGCAAGCCTGCGCACCCGTGGCTGGCGGGCCACCTGGCAGCGCATCCGCGTTCATACCCAGCGCGCCGTTCCTGCTCCGCGCACGCCGTTGTACCTGCCGCCGGCACAGGCGTTTGCCCCCTTCACGGTGCCGTTCAGCGAGTCGCCGGAGGTGAGCATCGTCATCCCGGTCTACAACCACGTCGAGCACACCCTGGCCTGCCTGCGCGCCCTGGCGGCGCACCCGCCGGCGGCAGCCTGCGAGATCCTGGTAGTGGATGACGGCAGCAGCGACGCCACCGTGCAATGGATGCCGCAGGTGGCCGGGCTGCGCTATGAAGTGCGCGAGCACAACGGCGGCTTCATTGAAGCCTGCAATGATGGGGTGTCGCGTGCCCGTGGCCGCTACGTGGTGCTGCTCAACAACGACACGGTGCCGCAGCCGGGCTGGCTCGATGCCCTGCTGGACACCTTCGACAACACGCCCGACGCCGGCCTGGTCGGCAGCCAGCTGCTGTACCCGGATGGCCGCCTGCAGGAATCGGGCGGGGTGATCTTCGCCGATGGCAGTGGCTGGAGCTACGGCCGCTTCGAGGCCGCCGATGATCCGCGCTTTGCCAGCCTGCGCGATGTCGACTACTGCTCGGGTGCGGCGCTGATGCTGCCGCGCGCCCTCTGGCAGCAGCTGGACGGCTTCGATACCCGCTACAAACCGGCGTACTACGAGGACACCGACCTGGCCTTCCGCGTGCGTGCCCAGGGCCTGCGCGTGCTGGTGCAGCCGGCCAGCCGGGTGATCCACGACGAGGGCACCAGCAACGGCACCGACACCGGTAGTGGGGTAAAGGCCTACCAGGTGCGCAACCAGGCCATCTTTGCCGCCCGCTGGGCCAGCGAACTGGCCCGCCATCCGGCGGTCGGCGAAGTACCGTCTCCGGCGCTGCTGCTGCGCGGCCGGCGCCAGGTGCTGATCCTGGACGAGGAAGTTCCACAACCGGATCGCGACTCCGGGTCGCTGCGCCAGGTCAACCTGATCCGCCTGCTGCTGCAGGGCGGTGCCCACGTGGTATTCGTACCGACCCGGCGCGAGCATGCCGGTGTGGCGACCGAAGCGCTGCAGCGGATGGGCGTGGAAGTCTGGTATGCGCCCTTCCTGGACGGCGTGGCCGGCTGGCTGCGCAGCCACGGATCGCGTTTCGACGTGGCAATGCTGGTACGTCACCACGTCGCCCATGAGTGCCTGCCGCTGCTCAAGCGCTACGCCCCGCAGGCACGCACCGTGTTCGACACCGTCGACCTGCACTACCTGCGCGAACGCCGCGGTGCCGAGGTAGCCGGCGACGCGACTCTCCTGCGCGCTGCCGAGCGTACCCGCAGCAGCGAACTGGCAGTGATGGAGCAGTGCGACATCACCGTGCTGGTCAGTGCAGCCGAGCGTGAGCAGCTGCAGGCCGATGCACCACGGGTGCAGGTGGAGCTGATCTCCAACCTGCACGAGGTTGCCGGTGCAGGTGCCGTGTTCGAGCAGCGCCACGACCTGGTGTTTGTCGGCGGCTTCCGCCACCCGCCGAACCTGGATGGCATGGAATGGTTCATCGGCGAGGTCTTCGCCAACATCCGCGCCCGGCTGCCGGAGGTCCACCTGCACTGCATTGGCGCCGCAGCCCCGGAGTCGTTGCTGGCGCTGGCCGCACGCCAGCCCGGCGTGGAGATGCACGGATTCGTCGAAGACATCACGCCCTACATGGACGGCGCACGCATTGCCATCGCGCCGCTGCGGTTCGGCGCTGGAGTGAAGGGCAAGATCAACCTGAGCATGGCCCATGGCCAGCCGGTGGTCGGTACCACCTGCGCAGTGGAAGGCATGCACCTGCATCCGGGCCGGGATGTACTGGTGGCTGACGACGCGCTCGGTTTCGCCGATGCAGTGGTCCGCCTGTATCAGGACCCGCATCTGTGGCAGCAGTTGTCCGATGCCGGCCTGGCCAATGTCGCCGAGCATTTTTCGCTCGATGCCGCTCGTGCGACCGTGCAGCGCGTGTTCTTCGCCTAATCCGCCCGTCCACCGGCGCGACGCAGGCGGTCTTCGAATGCCGGCAGCTCCGCCAGTTCCGGCTGCAGCACCCGCGCCTGTCCGGCGGCATGCGCGGCAAAATCCAGGTCGCCGTTGCCAAGCCGTTCGCTGCCGATCGCAAGCCAGCGCTGTGCCAGGCGCTGACGGGCAGCAGGCAGGCCGTTCGCGGTGGGCGACAGGGTCTGCCAGGCCTGCAGGCAGGCACCCGCGGCCTGCACCCGGTTCTGCCGCAGGTTGTCATCGAAGCAGGCACGGCTGGCGGGCAGCAGGCGCGCGGCGGCGGCTTTCACCCGGGAATCGCGCGGCGCCAGGGCCTGCGCTTCACGCAGCGCGTCGAACGCGCTGTGTCCCGGCGGACTGATCCACTGCCCGGCGCGCTCGGCGCGCTCGATCCTGCGCAGCAGCTCGCGCAACAGCCGCTCGCGCTGCGCGTTGCTGGCCGCCGGTTGCTGCAACGACCGCTGCGCCTGATGCGCACGTTGCAGGCGCTGCGCCAGCAGCTGGCGCGCCGCAGCCGACGCGCCCAGCGCTTCGGCCAGCGCTGCATCACGCTGTGCTGCGTCGAACTGGAAATCATCGGCCTGGCTCTGGCTGCGCGCCAGCACGGCCTGCAGCACCTGCTCGCGGCCACGCAGGGCCGTGGGATCCTCCGGCGCCACCGCCAGCACGGCCAGGAATCCCTTCGCCGCATTTTCAAGTTGCTGGCGCTGCAACGCGCGCTGCGCCTGCCTCAGGCGCAGGTCCACCGCACGTGCCAGCGCCTCCTGGCTGGCCGGAAGGTCGGCATGGCCGGCATCGAACTGGCGGGCGCGCTGCACGATCGCAGCCGCCTCGGCCAGCTCCCCTCGCCCGGCCAGCGTGCGTGCCTGCTGCAACAGATCGCTCAGGGCATCCTCGCGCCCTTCCAGCGCCGGCAGATTGTCCGGCTGCACTGCCAGGATGCGCTGGAACAGCGGCAATGCACTGCTGTCGCCATCATCAAGCCGCCCCGCCGCAAAGGCATTGCGCGCCTGTGCCAGCAGCGCGCCGATGCCAGCCCCCGCGTTGCGTCGCGCCTGCAGCTGGCGGGCAACCGCTTCGGCTTCGCTCTGCGGCACCTGCAGCTCGCGGGCCAACGCCAGCGCCTGCGCGCTGCCGTCGAGGTCGTTGTTCTGCAGCCTGTCGCGTGCCTGCTGCAGTGCCGCCGCAGCCGTTCGGGCCAGGCCTTCGCGCGCCTGCGGCCGATCACCGTCCAGTGCCAGCACCGCCTGGTAGCGCTCGCGTGCGCCACTGCCATCGGCCGCGCTCAACCGGCCCGCGGCGAGTGCGTGGTCACCCTCGGCCAGCAACTGTTCGATCTGCGGTTCATCCCAGAACCAGTCGGCCAGCGGCTTGCGCAGCAGCACCAGCAGCACGAACACGGCCAGCGCGGCGACCAGCGCCCAGCGCCAGACCCGGCGCGCGTGGCGTGCCTGCAGCCACCACCAACGGCCTTCGCGGCGGACGCGGTCCAGCGCAGGATGTTCAGCGCCATGCGGGCGATGCGGGGGCTCGCGTTCCATGCGTGCAGGGTAGCCGGGGCAGCGTGAAGCTCAGCCGAGGCGACGTGCCTCGCTCACGCCGGGCAGCGCGTCCAGTTTGCCCAGCAGGGTCGACAGCTGGCCGTAGTCGCTCACCTTCAACCGCAGGCGCAGATGGGCACGGCCGCTGTTGCGCACGTTGTCACTGTGGATGTCGAGCACGTAGGCGTCTTCCTGGGCGATCAGGTTGGTGATGTCCTTCAGCAGCCAGCGGCGATCAACCGCGGTGACCACCACGTCCACTTCGTAGCCGCCACCGGCCTGGCCCCATTCCACCGGCAGGATGCGTTGCGGGCTGGTGGCGGCCAGGCGGGCCAGCGCTGCACAGTCTGCCCGATGCACGGTGACACCACGGCTACGGGTCAGGTAGCCGACGATCGGCTCGCCCGCCACCGGCTGGCAGCAGCGCGCCAGCTGCACCAGCAGATTGCCCACGCCCTGCACGGTGAACTTGGACTTGCCAAGGTTCTCCCGGCGCGCGGTCGGGCGCGGCAATGCCGGCGCGGCTGCAGGCTGGCTGGCCGCGCGCTCGGCTTCCAGCAGGGCGCGGCTGACCTGGTTCGGCCCGGTGTCGCCCAGCGCCACCTGGATGTAGAGGTCATCGACGCTGTCGGCGTGGAATTTCTTCGCCGCCACCGCCAGATCCGAATGCTGCAGGCCCAGCCGCTTCAGCTCGCGCTCGAGCAGCTCACGCCCGGCCTGCACGTTGCGCGCACGGTCCAGCTTGTGGAACCAGCTGCGCACCTTCTCGCGGGAGCGGTTGCTGGCCAGGAAGCCATTGGCCGGCATCAGCCAGTCGCGGCGCGGGTCGGCCTCCTTGCCGGTCAGGATCTCGACGCGGTCGCCGCTGCGCAGGCGGTAGGTCAGCGGCACGATGCGGCCATTGACCTTGGCGCCGCGGCAACGGTGCCCGACCATGGTGTGCACCTGGTAGGCGAAATCGAGCGGCGTTGCGCCCTGCGGCAGGTCCAGCACCTCGTCCTTCGGACTCAGCGCATAGACCCGGTCCTCGGTCAGCTCGGCATCGAGCGCCCCGGCCAGTTCGTTGCCCTGCCCGTCCTGCGCCTGCTCCAGCAGCTGCCGCATCCAGGTGATCTTGCGGTCGAAGGCCTTCTCCGCGCCCTTCCCGCCTTCCTTGTACTTCCAGTGCGCGGCCACGCCCAGCTCGGCCTGCGAGTGCATTTCGTGGGTGCGGATCTGCACTTCGATGGTGCGCCCTTCCGGGCCGACCACGGCGGTATGCAGCGAGCGGTAGTCGTTGGCCTTGGGACGAGCGATGTAGTCATCGAATTCGCTCGGCACCGGCGCCCACAGTGCGTGCACCACGCCCAGCGCGGCGTAGCAGGCGGCGACGTCGTCGACCATCACCCGCACCGCGCGGATGTCGTACAGCTGGTCGAACGCCAGCCGCTTCTTCTGCATCTTCCGCCAGATGCTGTAGATGTGCTTCGGGCGGCCACTGACCTCGGCCTTGATGCCCTGCGCGACCAGTTCGCGCGACAGCACCTTCTTGACGTTCTCGACGTAGCGCTCGCGCGCGATGCGGGTCTCATCCACCTCACGGGCGATGCGCCGGTAGGTCTCAGGCTCCAGATGGCGGAAAGCCAGATCCTCCAGCTCCCACTTCAGCTGCCAGATGCCCAGCCGGTTGGCCAGCGGTGCATGGATATCGCGGGTCAGCTGGGCCAGCGCGCGGCGCTGTTCGTCATCCAGCTTGTCGGCCGCGCGCATCCGCGCCAGTTGCCGGGCCAGCAGGATCGGCACCACGCGCAGGTCGCGGATGATCGCCAGCAGCAGGCGGCGCAGGCCCTCACTGTTGCGCCCGGCCTCGCGGCCAGCGTGCAGCGCCCATACCGGATCAGCCGCGTCCTGGCCATCGAGCAGGCCGATCACCGCCGCCTTGTGGTTGCCCAGCGGCAACGCGTCCAGGTGGGCACGCAACCCGGGAAGGTCGAACAGCAGGGCTGCGACCACTGCACCTTCGTCGGCTGAAAGCATCGACAGCGCATCAAGGGTGTCACCCAGCACCGACCAGCTGGCGCGCATCTGGTGGTCGCACTCCGGGGCATCCCAGTACCCGCGCAGGGCCTGGCGCAGCGGAGCGGGCAGCACCGCTGCCGAGGGACGGTTCAACAAGGCATCCAGGCCGGGGACGGAAGCGCGGTTCACAGCATCGAGCAGGCAAGACAGAGGCCCCTACACTAGCGCCGGCGCCGTTCAGGGACAATCGCCGCGGCCACCATCGCCCGGCATGTGGACATGCCGCTACACTCGCGGGCAAACCCAGGAGAGTCCCGCCATGCCCTCGATCGTTCCGCACCTCCATCCACGACTGCTGGCCTGCGCCGCGCTGCTGCTGGCCGTATCGGCGCCTGCGCTGGCCCAGCGCGTGGTGGAAGGCGACCTGCAGCAGCAGATGTCGCCCGCCGAGTTCAAGGCCGCCGGGCTGGACAAGCTGGATGCGGCGGAACTGGCCACGCTCAACCGCTGGCTGCAGGGCAAGGTCGAGGCGGCCACCACCCAGGCCGTGGCCGCCGTCCGCGAGGAGGCGCGCGAGGAAGGACGCCAGGAAGTGATCGTGAAGAACCGGGGCTTCTTCGATTTCGGCAGCAGCGAACCCATCACCGGCGTGCTGCAGGGCGAGTTCCGCGGCTTCGGCAAGGGCCGCATCTACGCGCTGGACAACGGCCAGGAATGGGAACAGACCGATGCCACGACCCTGGCCGGTGTGCGCAAGGCGTCGCCCCGGGTAAGCATCAAGCCCGGGGTGATGGGCGTCTGGTACATGAAGGTTGACGGCGTGAACACCCAGCCCAAGGTCCGCCGTACCAAGTAACGGCGCGTCCTGGAGGTAGAGCCGGGCACCGGCTCGGCTCTACCGGATCGGACTCACGCCTGGCGCAGTGCGGTTACCCGCTGCGCCAGCTTCTTCGCCGAGATGCCGGTGCGCGCACCCAGCTCCTGCGCGAACAGTGACACCCGCAGTTCCTCCAGGTCCCAACGCAGTGCCTGCCATTGCGGGCGTTCACGCAGGCCCTGTGCCTCACCATCGCGCAGTGCATCCAGGAACGGATGCAGCTCCAGCATGCGTGCCTGGTCGCGCGGTGGATCGCGCTTGGCCCGCTCGGTGCGCAGGATCATCGCCTTCAGGTAGCGCGGATACTGCGCCAGCGCGTCGGCCGGCGTGTCGCGCAGGAAGCCGGGGTGGATCAGTCCGGCCAGCTGCGCTTCCATGTCGTCCAGGTTGCCGCGCGCCCAGCCCATCAATGGCGCCTCCAGCATCGGCTTCAGCTCGGCCACCAGCGCCAGGATGGACTCGGCCAGTTTCAGCCGCGACATCGCCTCGCCGAACAGCGCCTTGGCGGCGTGGTCGCGACGCTGCTCGAAAGCCGCCGCATCGCGGATGTCCTCCAGGCCTTCGGCCAGCACGGCATTCATCGCCGCATCGACCAGATCGCCGCGCAGGCGCTCCTGCGATTCGATGGCCGCGTACAACAGGCCGGTCTTGGCACCCACCGGCAACTGCTTGCGCGCCTGCTTCACCTTCTCGGCCAGGGCGATCTCCAGCAGGCGGCGCACGCCCAGCGGATGGGCCTCCTGCGCCTGCTGTCGATCGGCAAAGATGCGCAGCGCCACGCTGTCACCTTCATCGAGCAATGCCGGATAGGCCGGCACACCCGCTTCGCCGGGAACCTGCAGCGGAATCGGCGTGGCCGGGAACGTGCGCAGGCCATCGGCCGCCATCTCGCGCCCGGCACGCGCCGCGAAGGCGTCGCCGGCACGACCACCGAATTTCGCGCGCAGCGCATCGAGGTCACGCGACGTGGCCAGCACCTTGCCGTGCTCGTCGCGCAGGCGCAGGTTCATGTGCAGGTGCGGTTCGATCGCACCGGGCTCGAAATCGAGCGCGGTCACCGTGGCACCGGTTGCGCGTGACAGGAAGCGTGCCAGCTCACCGGTGAGGGCATCGGCGCTGGGCTGCGGGAACGCCTCGAAGAACGCGCGGCCGAAGTCCGGCGCCGGCACATAGTTGCGGCGCATCGCCTTGGGCAGGCTGCGGATCAGCGCCGAGGCCTTGTCCACCACGAAGCCCGGCGCCAGCCAGCCCAGCTGCACCGGGTCCAGTGCATTGAGCAGGTGCAGCGGCACGTCCAGGGTCACGCCGTCATCGTCGGCGCCCGGTTCGAAGCGGTAATGCAGCGGCAACCGCGCCTGGCCCAGCGCCAGGTACTTCGGGTAGCGCTCCTGTTCGCTGCCTTCGCCGGGCAGCAGGTCGGCCAGCGACCAGTGCAGGGTCTTGCGCTGTTCCGGCGCCAGCCCCTTCCACCACGTGTCCAGGCCCGCCGCCGAATGGATCTGTGGCGGCACCCGGTCCAGGTACCAGCGCGCCTGCCAGTCCTCGTCGGCAACGATGCCGGCGCGGCGCAGCTTGGCTTCTTCCTCGCGCGCGACCTCCAGCACCTTCTGGTTGTCGGCCACGAAGCTGGCGCGGGTGTTGATCTCGCCAGTCACCAGCGCCTGCCGCACGAAGATATCGTGCGCTTCGCCCGGCTCGATGCGGCCATAGTGGACCGGCTTCTTCGGCGCCAGCACCAGGCCGAACAGGCTGATCTGCTCGGACGCCAGCACCTGGCCCTGCGCGCGCGACCAGTGCGGATCGAAGTGCTTGCGCAGCAGCAGGTGCGGCAGTTCGGCGATCACCCAGTCCGGCTCGATCGCGGCCAGGGTCATGCCCCACACCTTCTGCGTATCCAGCAGGTTGGCCACCAGCAGCCACGGCGGCGGCCGCTTGGACAGCGCCGAGCCCGGGAACGGCAGGAACCGGCGCTGGCGCGGGGCCTGGAAATCGCCCTTCTCGGTGCGGTGGCCGATCTGCGTCGGCAGGCCCGCCACCAGTGCGCGGTGCAGGGTCTGGTAGGCCGCAGCACGCGCGCGTTCGCTGAAACCACCCCCGGCGGGTGCCTGTTCCTTCTGCGCACGCACGGCCACCGGCACCGACGCGGCTTCGGCCTTGCCCTCGCGGGCCAGCCGCGCGGCGCGGTGCAACTGGCCACGGGTGGCCTTGACTGCCGCCGCGTCATCACGCGCCGGCGCCGGCGCACTGCTGCCGGCCAGCAGCGGCGCCATCGACGCCTCGTTGGCCTCTTCCTTCCAGCCCAGCTCCTCGCAGAGCAGGCGCAGCTGGCGATGCAGCTCGCGCCACTCGCGCATGCGCAGGAAACCGAGGAAATGACGGCCGCACCAGTCGCGCAGCTTCGATTGGGTCAGGTCTTCATGCGCCTGCCGGTAGGCATCCCACAGCCGCAGCACGCCGACGAATTCGGAGCGTCCATCGGCAAACTGCGCATGCGCGCTGTCGGCCGCGCCACGGGCTTCGGGCGGGCGTTCGCGCGGGTCCTGGATGCCCAGGAACGAGGCGATCACCAGCATCGGCCGCAGGCAGCCGGCGGCCTGCGCGGCGACCAGCATGCGCGCCAGCTTCACGTCCACCGGCAGGCGTGCCATCTGCTTGCCGACGGTGGTCATGCGCCGCTCGGCATCGATCGCGCCCAGCTCGGCCAGCTGCTGCCAGCCATCGGCCACCGCACGCTCATCGGGTGCTTCCAGGAACGGGAAGTCCTCGATGCGGCCCAGGCCGAGCTGCAGCATGCGCAGGATCACACCCGCCAGGCTGGAGCGGCGGATTTCCGGATCAGTGAACTCCGGCCGTGCCAGGAAATCAGCTTCGGCGTACAGGCGGTAGCAGATGCCCTCGGCGATACGACCGCAACGGCCCTTGCGCTGGTTGGCGCTGGCCTGCGAGATCGGCTCGATGTGCAGGCGGTCCAGCTTGTTGCGCGGGCTGTAGCGTTTGACGCGGGCGAAACCGGGGTCGACCACGTAGCGGATGCGCGGGACCGTCAGCGAGGTTTCGGCCACATTGGTGGCCAGCACGATGCGCCGGTTCGGGCCGGGGTTGAACACCCGGTCCTGATCCTGGTTGGACAGCCGCGCGTACAGCGGCAGCACTTCGGTATTGCGGTACTTGCGGCGCTCCAGCGACTGGTGCGCGTCACGGATCTCACGTTCGCCAGGCAGGAAGATCAGCACGTCGCCGCGCGCATCCAGGCGGGTGATCTCGTCGATGGCCGACACGATGGCATCGTTGACGGTGCGCTCGCCCTGGTCTTCGCCCTCGCCTTCCAGCGCGCGGTAACGCACTTCCACCGGGAAGGTGCGGCCCTCGACGCTGATCACCGGCGCATTGTCGAAATGCTCGGCGAATCGTCCGGTGTCGATGGTGGCCGAGGTGACGATCAGCTTCAGGTCCGGGCGCTTGCGCAGCAGTTGCTTCAGGTAGCCCAGCAGGAAGTCGATGTTGAGGCTGCGTTCGTGCGCCTCGTCAACGATGATCGTGTCGTAGTTCGACAGCCAGCGGTCACTGGCGATCTCCGCCAGCAGGATGCCGTCGGTCATGAACTTGATGCGGCTGTCGTCGCTGACCTTGTCGTTGAAGCGCACCTGGTAGCCGACCAGCTGGCCCAGTTCGCTCTGCAGTTCCTGCGCCACGCGGCTGGCCACCGCACGTGCGGCAATCCGTCGCGGCTGCGTGCAACCGATCATGCCGGCCTGGCCACGACCTGCGGCCAGGCACAGTTTCGGCAGCTGGGTGGTCTTGCCCGAACCGGTTTCGCCGGCAATCACCACCACCTGGTGGTCGCGGATCAGCTCGATGATCGCGTCGGCTTCACGCGCAATCGGCAGCTGCGGGTCCAGAGTAATGGATGGCTGCTGTTGCGCCCGCATCTGCCGGCGCTGCACCGATGCCTGCAAGGCCTGCTCGAAGGTGGCAGCCAGCGCCGCATCCTGTGGCTTGGCCTGGCAACGCGAGAGCATTCCCAGCAGACGGCCCCGGTCGCGGCTCATGGCGCCGTCGATGGCGGCACGCTGCTGGCGCAGGCGGGGCGATGGATTTTTATCGATAGAGTTCATCAATCGGTTCGTTCAAAACTTTGAAAGCGACCAGTCATCACGACCGGTTTATTGTGAAGGCCAACGATTCCACAAGGAGGAACCCCATGGCGAAGACCAAGAGCACGACCAAGGCCAAGACCGGCAAGCAGAAGCTTGCAGCGGCGGCACCGTCGGCACCGAACATCGATATCGGGATCACCCAGGGCGACCGCAAGAAGATCGCCGACGGTCTGTCGCGCTTCCAGGCCGATGCGTTCACGCTCTACCTGAAGACGCACAACTTCCACTGGAACGTGACCGGGTCGATGTTCAACTCGCTGCACACCATGTTCGAGACGCAGTACACCGAGCAGTGGGCGGCACTGGACGACGTGGCCGAGCGCATCCGCGCGCTGGGCTTCAATGCCCCGGGCTCCTACCGGGAATTTGCTGCGCTGACCTCGATCGCCGAGGAACCGGGCCTGACCGACAGTGCGGACTGGCGTGAAATGGTACGCCAGTTGGTGGTCGCCAACGAAGCGGTCTGCCGTACGGCACGTGAAGTGCTGGACGTGGCGGCCAAGGGTGACGATGCCCCGACCGAGGATCTGATGACCCAGCGCCTGCAGACTCACGAGAAGTACGCCTGGATGCTGCGTTCCCTGCTCCAGTAAGGGTTTGGGGGGCTCGGCAGGGCTGCGCCCTGCACCCGCGGTAGTGCCGGCCGCTGGCCGGCAACAGCAACAGCAAAAGCTGGCTTCCTGTGGGTAGGCGGGGTGGGTCCGGTGGCAGGGGACGCCGTAAACCCGTCCATGGGGGCTTGGCCGCGGCATCCATGCCGCGGACACCCCTGCCACCGGACCCACCCCGCCTTCGACAGTTCTCCGCGATCTGTCGGCAAAGCCTGGGGTCAGAGCCGTTTTCCGCAGGAAAACGGCTCTGACCCCATTTCGTTTGTCGATATCTGAAAGATGTGTCGACCAAGGTCGACACCTACCAACAGGCGCGGGGAACTGTCGGGGGTGGGGCGGTGTGGGCTTGCAGGACCGTTGGCGCCATGGATGGCGCCATCGAGCCCCCATGGACGGGTTTACGGCGTGTCCTGCAAGCCCACACCGCCCCGCCCAACCAGCAGACACCCCAGAGCCGGCAGTTGCCGTTGACGTTGCCTTGGCTTGAATGCTTCTGCAGGTGCAGGGCGCAGCCCTGCCGAGACACCCCCGTCGGGGTAAACTAGCCGGATGGCTTCCCGTCCCGCGCACGACCTGCTCCAACGCGTCTTTGGTTACGACGATTTCCGTGGTCCGCAGCAGGACATCGTGGAGCACGTGGCTGCCGGTCACGATGCCCTGGTGCTGATGCCCACCGGCGGCGGCAAGTCGCTGTGCTACCAGGTGCCGGCCCTGCTGCGTGACGGTTGCGGCATTGTCATTTCCCCGCTGATCGCGTTGATGCAGGACCAGGTCGAGGCGCTGCGCCAGCTGGGCGTGCGGGCCGAGTACCTGAATTCGACCCTGGACGCCGAAACCGCCGGTCGCGTCGAGCGCGAACTGCTGGCCGGCGAACTGGACATGCTCTATGTCGCGCCCGAGCGCCTGCTGACCGGCCGTTTCCTGTCGCTGCTGTCGCGCAGCCACATTGCCCTGTTCGCCATCGACGAAGCGCACTGCGTGTCGCAGTGGGGCCACGACTTCCGCCCGGAATATCGCCAGCTCACCGTCCTGCACGAACGCTGGCCGGACATTCCGCGCATTGCGCTGACCGCCACCGCCGACCCGCCCACCCAGCGCGAGATCGCCGAGCGCCTGGACCTGGCCGAAGCCCGCCACTTCGTCAGCTCCTTCGACCGCCCCAACATCCGCTACACCGTGGTGCAGAAGGACAACGCCCGCAAGCAGCTGACCGATTTCCTGCGCGGCCATCGCAGCGAGGCCGGCATCGTCTACTGCATGTCACGGCGCAAGGTTGAAGAGACCGCCGAATTCCTCTGCAGCCAGGGCTTCAATGCCCTGCCCTATCACGCCGGCCTGCCGCCGGAAGTGCGTGCCAACAACCAGCGCCGCTTCCTGCGCGAAGACGGCATCGTGATGTGCGCCACCATCGCTTTCGGCATGGGCATCGACAAGCCGGACGTGCGCTTTGTAGCGCATACCGACCTGCCCAAGTCGATGGAAGGCTACTACCAGGAAACCGGCCGCGCCGGCCGCGATGGCGAGGCCGCCGAGGCCTGGCTGTGCTATGGCCTGGGCGACGTGGTGCTGCTCAAGCAGATGATCGAGCAGTCCGAAGCCAGCGAGGAGCGCAAGCAGTTGGAGCGTTCCAAGCTCGACCACCTGTTGGGCTACTGTGAATCCATGCAGTGCCGGCGCCAGGTGCTGCTGGCCGGTTTCGGCGAGACCTACCCCCAGCCCTGCGGCAACTGCGACAACTGCCTGACCCCGCCGGCCGCCTGGGACGCCACCGTCCCCGCGCAGAAGGCATTGAGCTGCGTCTACCGCAGTGGCCAGCGCTTCGGCGTCGGCCACCTGATCGACATCCTGCGCGGCAGCGAGAACGAGAAGGTCAAGCAGCAGGGCCACGACAAGCTGAGCACCTATGCCATCGGCCGCGACCTCGATGCGCGCACCTGGCGCAGCGTGTTCCGCCAGCTGGTGGCCGCCAGCCTGCTGGAAGTGGACAGCGAGGGCCACGGCGGCCTGCGCCTGACCGATGCCAGCCGCGCCGTGCTGACCGGCCGCCGCCAGATCAGCATGCGCCGCGATGCCGCCGGCACCAGCGGCGGCCGCGAACGCAGCGCGCAGCGCACCGGGCTGTCGGTGCTGCCGCAGGACCTGGCCCTGTTCAACGCCCTGCGCGGCCTGCGCGCCGAACTGGCGCGTGAACAGAACGTGCCCGCCTTCGTGATCTTCCACGACAGCACCCTGCGCAACATCGCCGAGCAGCGTCCGACCAGCCTGGACGAACTGGCCCGGGTCGGCGGCATCGGCGGCACCAAGCTCAGCCGCTACGGCCCGCGCCTGGTGGAGATCGTGCGCGAGGAAGGGTAACGCCGGGCCAACCTGGCGATGCCCACCCTGGTGCTGCTCCAACCTTGAACCGGCTGTTCAGCCGGAAGTGCATCCGCGCCCGCTTGCGGCTAAATTGACGCCATGTCCCTCGCTTCGACCCTGCTCCGTGTCGTGCTCATGCTCAGCCTGTTGCTCAACGGGCTGAACGCGGCCATGGCCAGTGGTCACGAGGAGATGGGCCGGATGGCCCATGCCGTGGCCGTGGCCGCCGAAGACGGCGAGGCCGACTGCCACCACCACGCCGGCGTGCAGGCCGAACAGGCTCCGCAGGCCAAGGCCCCCGCCCACGACGCCCATTGCCAGATCAAGGACTGCGTGCGCAGCTGCGCGCAGCACCCGTTGCTGGTGGTGCAACCCCTGCCGTACCTGGCTGGCCCGGCATTGTCGCTGGCACCGCAACCGATGCCGGCCAATGGCCGCCCGGCGCCGCCCCTACCACCGATTTCGCGCCCTCCCATCGGCTGATTCCACGCGTACCGTGCGCGCTGCGCACCAGAGCCGGCTGTTTGCCGGCATCTATCCGTGTCTGGAGTCACCACCATGAATACCCGCATCCCCCCCGGCCCGGGCGCCGTACCCATGCCGTCGCGCCGCCTGTTCGTGCAGGGCCTGGCAGCCGGTGGCGTCGTCGCCGGCATCGCCGCCGTCGGCGTGCCGCAGCGCGCGCTCGCCGCCGCCACGTCCACGCCGCGCCTGGCCGGCGCCCCCGCCGTGCTCAGCGACACCCGCGTCGAACTGTCCATCGGCGAGTCGCTGGCCAACTTCACCGGCCGCACCCGCCCGGCGATCACCGTCAACGGCTCGCTGCCGGCACCGATCCTGCGCTGGCGGGAAGGCCAGAGCGTGGACCTTTTCGTGCGCAACACGCTGCAGCGCCACCCGACCTCGATCCACTGGCACGGCATCCTGCTGCCGGCCAACATGGACGGCGTGCCCGGCCTGAGCTTCAACGGCATCGGCCCTGGCGAGACCTACCACTATCACTTCGACCTCAAGCAGTCGGGCACGTACTGGTACCACAGCCACTCGATGTTCCAGGAGCAGGCTGGCCTGTACGGCGCGCTGATCATCGACCCGGCCGAACCGGCGCCGTACCACCACGACCGCGAGCACGTGATCCTGCTGTCGGACTGGACCGACATGGACCCGGGCGCGTTGTTCCGGCGCATGAAGAAGCTCGCCGAGCACGACAACTACTACAAGCGCACGCTGCCGGACTTCCTGCGCGACGTGAAGCGCGATGGCTGGTCGGCCGCGCTGTCCGACCGGGGCATGTGGGGCCGGATGCGGATGACCCCGACCGACATCTCCGACATCAACGCGCACACCTACACCTACCTGATGAACGGTACCGCACCGGCCGGCAACTGGACCGGGCTGTTCCGCAGCGGCGAGAAGGTGCTGCTGCGCTTCATCAACGGCGCCTCGATGACCTACTTCGACGTGCGCATCCCCGGCCTGAAGATGACCGTGGTCGCCGCCGACGGCCAGTACATCCATCCGGTCAGCATCGACGAGTTCCGCATCGCACCGGCCGAGACCTATGACGTGCTGGTGGAGCCCACTGGCCAGGATGCGTTCACCCTTTTCTGCCAGGACATGGGCCGCACCGGCTTTGCCGCCGGCACGCTGGCGGTGCGCCATGGCCTGCAGGCACCGATTCCGGCGCGTGACCCGCGCCCGTTGCTGACGATGTCCGACATGGGGCACGGCATGGCAGGGCATGACATGGGCGGCCACGCTGGCCACGACATGGCCGCGATGAAAAGCATGGAAGGCGGCTGCGGTGCCAGCATGGGCCACGGCGCACATGGCTCTGGCGAAGCCGCCAACAAGGCACCCAGGCACCCGGCCAGCGAGCGCAACAACCCGCTGGTGGACATGCAGAGCTCAGCCACAGAGCCGAAGCTGGACGACCCCGGCATCGGCCTGCGCGACAACGGCCGCCAGGTGCTGACCTACGGCGCGATGCGCAGCCTGTTCGAGGACCCGGATGGGCGTGAGCCAGGCCGCGAGATCGAGCTGCACCTGACCGGCCACATGGAGAAATTCTCCTGGTCGTTCGATGGCATCCCGTTCGCCAGCGCCGAGCCGCTGCGGCTGAACTACGGCGAGCGCATGCGCATCGTGCTGGTCAACGACACCATGATGCAGCATCCGATCCACCTGCACGGGGTGTGGAGCGATCTGGAAAACGCGCAGAACGAATTCCAGGTGCGCAAGCACACCATCGACATGCCGCCGGGCACCCGCCGCAGCTATCGCGTGCGCGCCGACGCACTCGGTCGCTGGGCCTACCACTGCCACCTGCTGTACCACATGGAAGCAGGCATGATGCGCGAAGTGAGGATCGAAGAATGAGCCGCTCACTGCTTTCCCCCAGCCTGCTGGCGCTGGGCCTGGTGGCTGCACTGCCGGTGTTCGCGCAGTCGCACGCCGGGCATGACATGGCCGCGATGGATGCGCCCGCGAAGGCAGCGAAGACGCCAGTCGAACCGGTCGATCATTCGAAGATGGATCACTCGAAGATGGATCATTCGAGGATGGATCACGGTGCGACGCAGCCGGTGACGATGGACCATTCCTCGATGGACCATTCCTCGATGGATCATTCAACGATGGACCACGTCGCGATGGGCCACGGCACGTCCGCTCCGACCGAGCCACGCGAGCCGATCCCGCTCCCGACCGACGCCGACCGCGCCGCCGCCTTCCCGCCGATCGCACACGGCGCGATGGAACATGCGCCGGAGATCAACAGCCTGCTGCTGATCGACCGCCTCGAACACTGGGACGGCAAGAGCAGCAACGGCCAGGCCTGGGAAGCGACCGGCTGGATCGGCGGCAACATCAACCGCCTGTGGCTGCGCACCGATGGCGAACGCAGCCGTGGCCGCACCGAGTCGTCATCGCTGGAAGCGCTGTATGGCCGCAGCGTGTCGCCGTGGTGGGACGTGCTGGTGGGCGTGCGCCAGGACTTCCGGCCGGCCGACTCGCGTACCTGGGCCGCGCTCGGCATCCAGGGCCTGGCGCCGTACAAGTTCGAGAGCTCGGCCACGCTGTACATGGGTTCCGGCGGCCAGGTACTGGCCAAGGCCGAAGTCGAGTACGACGTGCTGCTGACCAATCGCCTGATCCTGCAGCCGTTGCTGGAAGCCACCGTGGCAGCCAAGGACGAACCGCAGTACGGCATCGGCCGCGGCCTGAACAAGGTGGAAGCCGGCCTGCGCCTGCGCTACGAGTTCAGCCGTCGCTTCGCGCCGTACATCGGCATCAGCCACGAACGCACGTTTGGCGACACCGCCGATTACGCCGGTGACCACGCACGCGACACGCGCTGGGTGGCCGGCGTGCGCATGTGGTTCTGAGCAGCGGAGTGTGAGCAACCGCCAGCCCCGGCAGCCGCCGGGGCCGGCTACACTGCGCCACGTTCCAATGCAGGCTCCACCATGTCGTTGCAGATCCGCCGCGCCACCCTGGCCGATGTCGAAGCGCTGTCGGCCATCGCCATCACTACCTACAACGAGACCTGGGGTGACTCGTACCCGCCGCAGGAACTGCACGATTTCCTGCAGGCGCACTACAGCAGCGTCCCCCAGCGCGCCGAGCTGTCCGACCCACGCAGTGCGGTATGGCTGCTGATGGATGGCGACAACGTGGTCGGCTACCTGGCCGCCGGTGCCAACACCCTGCCGCATGCCGAGGCACGCGAGGGCGACATTGAACTGAAGCGTTTCTACATCCTGGGCGCGTACCAGAACGGCGGCCATGGCGCGCGCCTGATGGACGCGTTCATGGCGTGGCTGGACCACCCGCAGCGCCGCACCCTGTGGGTGGGCGTGTGGGAAGAGAACTTCGGTGCGCAGCGCTTCTACGCACGCTATGGCTGCAGCAGGGTGGGCGAGTATGAATTCATCGTCGGCGACACCCACGACCGCGAGTTCATCCTGTGTCGGCCGTGATCACGGCCCCGTAGAGTCGAGCTTGCTCGACTACTGTCGGAACAGCCAGTCGAGCAAGCTCGACTCTACGAAGAGCGAACTGCTCAGAAGTCGAACAGCTCCGACAGGAAGCTGTCCTTCTTCTTTTTCTTGTAGCCGTGCCCATGCTGCTGGCCACGGTTGTCTTCGTAGCGCTGGCCGAGATGGCGCGTGTCACGGTGCATCACCGGCGGCGGCGTGGAAGCCGGCTGCTGCACAGGCGCAGGTGGCGGCACCGCCGCTCCGGCACCGGCGCGCTCGATGATCTTGTCCAGCTCGCCACGGTCCAGCCACACGCCACGGCAACCCGGGCAGTAATCGATCTCGATGCCATGGCGTTCGGCCATCTGCAGGGTCTGGGTCGTGCATACGGGGCACAGCATGGGCATTGCTCCTCTCGGTCTGGCATCGACTGTACCTGCCCTGCGATGACTGTGCGGCAACACATGACCGATGGCACAGGGACTTCCGGCGCGTGCCGGCGGAAGCGGCCGGCCCGACACTGCGGCCTTGTCCCGCAGGGAGTGCGCGCATGACCATGCTGTCCCGCCTGCCCAACCCGGTGCGCCTGTTGCTGGTGCTGCTGGGCGTTGGCCTTGGCCTGAACCTGCGCGATATCGCCGCGTCCATTGGTGCGCCGATTCCTGCGCTGCCCATCCCCTATGGCGGCAGCCTGCTCGACAATGCACTGGCCGTACTGCTGGCGCTGTTGCTGGCCGCGCTGTTGCGCCCCCGCGGCATGGGCCTGTTGGCCAGTCTCGGGCTGCATGGCAACGGCTGGAGCGGACCGTTGTGCGTGCTGCTGGCCAGCCTGCCCTGCTGGCTCGGCCTGGCCCTGCTGGGCACACCTAACACCGCACTGACCGTCCTGGACGCAACGATGCTCGCGGTACTGTTCCCCGTGGCTGAAGAGGTGCTGTTCCGCGGCCTGGGTTTCATCCTGCTGGTGAAGATCGTGCGCGGCCCGTGGCCCGTGCTCGCACTGCCGCAGGCGTTGTTGTTCGGCTGGGTGCACTGGCTCGGCTTCGGCGGTTTCGAGGGCGGTGGCACCGCGCTGTTCATCGGTGCGGTGATCGCCTTCGGTGGCTTCATCTTCGCCTGGCTCGACCACCTCGACGGCGACACCCTGTGGTGCGGCCTGGTGCTGCACGTTTCGATGAACCTGGCCTGGAATGTGTTCAGCCTCGATGACGCCATTGCATTGGGCTGGCAGGCCACCAGCCTGCGCATCGGCACGGCCCTGCTGGCGGTGGCCGCGCTGGCCTGGCACAGGCGTCGTCGGCGCCCGGCGCGCCTGTAACGCCCACTTAGCCTGCCGTGCACGCCGGGATCACTACCGGCTTGCGCATACTTGCGCGCCTTTTCACCGTTGCTGTCCGGAGTTGTCGCGTCATGTTGCTGTCCAAGCGCCACGTTGAGCCCCGCGTCCTGCTGATCGAGGACGCGGAGGAAACCCGCGAACTGAGCCGGCTGGCGCTGGAAAGCCAGGCCTGCCACGTGGTGGGCGTCAGCTCGGCCGAAGCCGCGTTGGGCCTGCTGGCCGCCGGTGAGCGTTTCGACCTGCTGTTCACCGACGTCAACCTGGGCCGCGTGAGCGGGATTGAAGCCGCCAACCAGGTGCGCGACCTCTATCCGTACCTGCCGATCCTGGTCACTTCGGGCATGGATCAGCACCGCGTGCTGCCACAGCTGCGCGACGGCATCCATTTCCTGCCCAAACCCTACAACATGAGCGAACTGCTCGATGCCATCCGCCTGTGCTTCCGGCACGCCGATGTGGGCGTGCTGACCGGGCCGGACGCACAGGCGGCCTGAGGCATTGATCCACGCATGGCGTGGATCTACTGAATCCGCGTCTCATCGGCGTGGCTGCAACCGCCGATCAACCGCTGCTGTATGGCCCCGTACCCGGAAACACCTTCAACAACGCGCGGGTGATCATGTCCGGGTAGACCGTGAAGTGGTCCTCGTCATCGATCACCATGTTCTCCACCTTCACCGAACGCCCGCTGCGGCGCAGCTGCTCGGCGAAGTCGGCGTTGTGGCGCAGCATGTCGTTGCGGGTGAAGTAGCGCGGTTCCGGCTTGACCGTTTCGAAGCTGCCCACTGACAGCACCACCGTGGTCGGCTGCGTCGGCGCCCTGGCCTCGGCCTGCAGGCGCGGTACAAGATGGTCGTCAAACCACAGCGACGGGCTGGACAGGATGTAGGTACGGAACATGTCCGGACGCGTGGTCAGCACGTAGGCGCCGAACAGGCCGCCGTAGGAATGGCCCGCATAGGCGCGCCGTGCCGGATCGGTGCGGTAGCGCGCATCGATCATCGGCAGCACGCGCTCGGCGAGGAAATCGCGGTAATGCGCGGCGCCGCCATAGCTGACGTCATCACTGTAGTCACGCGGATCGGTGCGCGCCGGATCGCTGGGCGTGTAGTCCCGCGAGCGGCTCTGCTTGGAGGTCAGGCCTTCCTGCGGCGGCAGCCCGACCAGGATGAAATCCTCCAGGTTGACGCCCTTCTGCCCCACCATGTTGCGCACGCTGCGCACCAGCGGGAAGCTGTACAGCGCGTCGGTCACATACAGCACCGGGTAGTGCTTCTCCGGATGCGCGGCGTAGTCGGCCGGCAACGCCACCCATACCGGATAATCGCGGCCGACCGGATCGTGCACGCGCAACGCTTCGGTATCCGGCAACACCACACCCGGCGCAGCGGTGGCCGCGCTTTCGTTCGCTTCACTCTGCGTTGCCGGCGGTGCCACCGACATCGCACAGCCACTCACGGCCAGGCAGGCCGCCACACTCCATCCACGCACACGCTGCATCCACACGCTCCCGTTGCGGGCGGCGCGCCGGATGGCGCCGCTGCCGCATCCTTGCATGGCGGGCGACGCGGTGCCAGTGCGGTCAAGGCGAGGCCGGCGGCGGTGCCGGGAACAGCGTGCGCAGCGCCTGCAATGCCGCCGGATGATAGATCGTGGCGTGGGTTTCCTCCGGCAGTGGCAGGTACTTCACCAGCGGCGACGGCGAGGCCTGTTCCAGCAGCGTTGCCAGCTGTGCCGTGGATTTGGCCAGTTCCGGCTGGCCGCTACTGGCGAGGAACACGCGCGGCTGCGCACGCGCCACCGCCGGCAGCTGTTTGGCCGCAGATGCCAGCATCGTGCCGCGGTTCCACCACAGGCTGGGGTCCAGCGCGATGTAGCTGTTGAACAGCGTCGGTTCCTGCAGCAGCGTCTCGACCACGAACAGGCCGGCCAGCGATTCGCCGATCAGCGCACGCTCGTCGGTGGTCGGGTAGCGCTGGCGCACCTGCGGCATCAGTTCATCGCGCAGGAACGCGCGGTAGGCTGCCGAGCCGCCGATGCGCGGCGCGATCTTCTGGTCCTGCGGATCCTTGCTGGGGCCGGTCATGTCACGGCGGCGTTCGGTGTTCTCGATGCCGACCAGCAGGAACGGACGCATGCTGCCGTTGCCGCTCAGTACCTGCACCAGCCCGGCCACGTGCAGGAAGTCCTCGCCGATACCGCCATCGGGCATGTAGAGCACCGGCAGCGGCGCCTTTGGGTCCAGGCCCCACGGCTGCGGGCGATAGACATTGATGCGGCGGGTCTCGCCCAGCGCCTTCGATTGGATGGTGAAGGTCTCGCCGATGACCAGTGGGGTTGCTGCAGTGGCCTGCGCGGACGGCACCGGCTCGGCGGCCATCAACGGCGCGGCAGAGACGGCAGACAACAACAGCGACAGCACGATCAAGCGCATGGGCGGCCCATCCTGGGAAAGATGCCGAGCATAGCGCTCCGCCACAGGGATCGGCGGCTTCGGCACGCTCAACATCCCTGCCAGATGCGTAGATCCACGCCCTGCATGGATGAATCAATGTGGAGCCGATCCCACGCTCGGCTCAGCACCCCACGCGAACCGCAGCCGAGCATGGCTCGGCTCTACAGGGAACCTGCACGAATATGTCGCGTTCGCACAGTAACTTTGCCGCGTGACGCGCTCGCGCCGCTGCTACGGAGCATGGAAGTGCAGCCAGCTTTACACGCGCCGGTTCACAGCAAATGCGTTATCCGACGTGGTTTGCGCCATTCCACAACGCGATTCGCCAGGCCAGCAGAACAGATACGTCGCGCCCTGTCGCTCGCTGCATCGGAGCCCTCTGTGACAATAGTGTCGCGCTGCGGTTGGCAGGAATTTTTTCCCACATTTCAGATTGAAATCCGCGCGCGGGCGTAACCACTATGCAGCGCCACCGACAACGGGTGGCACCGGGCCTGCAAGCCCGTAATGACATTCACGCTGTTGTTTGCGCTCATCCGTCGGCACTATCTCCGGACTGTGCCGGCGGGTGATCCGTCGGCCTTCATGGCGGGCGGTGCGTGGGGGTCTTTGGACCCGCCGGTTACTGCGTGATGTCTTCCGGCTTGCAGCCATGCACCGTCCGCCACCCGTCCTGCACGGTGGCGCTATTGCCCAAGAGCCGATGAATCCGAGATGACCCGACGTCCGCCCCAAGCGCCCTACTGCACCCCCGACAGCGTCAATGACGATGACAACCCCGCGCCGGATCTCAGCACGTTCTGGGGATGCCTCAAGCGCATCCGCGATGGCGACGGCGCCGACGGCCTGCTCTGGCCGGAAACCAATCTGCCGCCCGGCCGTGATCAAGCGATGGCACGCGCGGAGCGTGCCGCCGTCGGCATGCTGACGGTGGCGGAAATGCTGCATGCCGCCGAACGCTGCCGGTCGATCGCCACGCCCGACCGCCATCTGGATGAAGGGGTGATCGATGGGTTGTTCTTCGCCTGCCGCGGGCTGGCGGAACTGGTGTGCCGGGATATCCGCCCGGCGTAGCCGCCGTTGCACCCATAACCGGTCCATACTTGGGGTGGACTGTTCGCCAGTCCCTTCGAAACCTACAAGGAGGTTTGCATGTTGAATGCCGTGCTCATCGCCGCGCTGGCCGCCAGTCCGGCCGCGCCCGTACCGTATGCCGACTGCCTGCTCGGCAACATCCAGCCCGGGCTGTCCGATCGTGCCGTGCAACTGGTGCAGGAGGCCTGTGCTGCAAAGCATCCGGAGAGCTTCGCCGCAGCGATGGAACTGGAACGCAGAACCAGTCTGCAGCGGCTCACCTATTTCGAGGCGGCAAAGGCGGAGGCGGCACGTTCTGCGAATGCGGCAGCAACGGCCGCACAGGAGGCTGCCGACGCGGCGGCGGCTAAAGCGAAGACTGCGCGGACGAAGTAGTTGCCCTGGACGAGCGGCACAAAAAAGGCACCGCTTGGCGGTGCCTTTTCGAATGACCTGGGCCATTGGTGCAATTGGTGGGCCGTGAAGGATTCGAACCTTCGACCAAAAGATTAAAAGTCTTCTGCTCTACCGACTGAGCTAACGGCCCATTGCACTGCCCCAGCCTTTCGGCGGGGTGGGCATTCTACCCTACTTTGGCAGGTCGCGCGAAACCCTGGTGTGTCGGGGTTGCCGGCCAGCGGCCGGCACTACCAGCGGGCTTAAACCTTTGGGGCCACCGTCGCATCCCATCTGTGATCCTTCCCCGGAGCCATGGATGCGCCTGATCGTCAGCCTGCTTGCCGCCCTGCTGCCCTGTGCGGCCCTGGCCGCCCCTTCCCAGGTCGTCACCGATGATATCGCCCGCTTCTGGGCCACCTTTGACGCGGTGCGCGCCGAGCCCGACGCCGAACGCCAGGTCGCGCTGGTCCAGCAGCGCTACATCGATCCGGGCAGCCCTGGCCTGCATGCACTGATGCAGGTGCGCCACTACACCGCCCGCGAGTACGCCGAGGCCATGCAGGCGTGGCCGCGCTTCTGGGCCTCGGTGCGACCGCTGACCGCCAACGCACAACAGGCCAGTGCCACGCTGGAGCGGGATCTGGCCGCGTTCCGGGCGCTCTACCCGGCGCTGCGCCCGGCCACCATCACCTATGCGATGGGCGTGCTTCGCACCGGTGGCACCACGCTGGGCGACAAGGTGCTGATCGGCGCGGAGATGGCGCTGGGCGACGAGCGCGTGGACGTGAGCGAGCTGCCGGAGCCGATGCGCAGCCGCCTGCGGATCTTCTACGACAGCCGTCCGGGGGCGAACAACGCGCAGAACAACCTGCACGAATACGTGCATACCCAGCAGCGCGAGACCACCGGCAGCCTGGCCCAGTACGCGGTACGCGAAGGTGTGGCGGAGTACGTGGCCGAACGCATCAGCGGGCGCCGGCCGGCACTACCCTTCTATGGCTACGGTGCAGCGCATGAAGCGGCCATCCGCACGCGCTTCATCGCCGAGATGGACGGCGATGACCTGGACAACTGGCTGTACAACAGCGCCCGCAACCCGTTCGGGGTGAGTGATGTGGGCTATTACGCCGGGTATCGCATCGCGCAGGAGTACATGCGGCAGCAAGCGGATGAGAAGGCGGCGATCGCGCGGATGATCGAGTTGGACTACGCCGATGCAGGGGCGGTGCGAGGGTTTATTGAAGCGTCGGGGTGGTTGCGGCAGCGGCAGCGGTAGCGCTGGGCTGTGCCTGGCGGACAGTGCCAACCAAGGTTGGCACCCACCAGAGTCAGACCTCCCCGGCCGCGCCGGGCCATGCCCCGCGCACAGTGCCAACCAAGGTTGGCACCTACCAGAGTCAGACCTCCCCGGCCGCGCCGGGCCATGCCCCGCGCACAGTGCCAACCAAGGTTGGCACCCACCATTGGGGGCATCGCCCCCACCATCTCAGGCGTACAGCGTCGGGTCGGCCACGCCGGCTTCGGCGAAGCCCTGCGCGCGCAGGCGGCAGGCGTCGCAGTGGCCACAGGCGGCGCCGTTGGCGTCGGCGTTGTAGCAGGACACGGTCAAGCCGAAGTCCACGCCCAGGCGCACGCCTTCGCTGACGATCTGGCCCTTGCTGAGGAACTGCAGCGGTGCGTGCACCTTGATGCCGGCGCCTTCCACGCCCGACTTGGTGGCCAGGTTGGCCAGTGCCTGGAACGCAGCCACGAACTCGGGGCGGCAGTCCGGGTAGCCGGAGTAGTCCACGGCGTTGACGCCGCAGAAGATGTCGTTGGCGCCGAGCACTTCGGCCCAGCCCAGGGCCAGCGACAGCATGATGGTGTTGCGCGCCGGCACATAGGTGACCGGGATGCCGGCACCGCCGGCCTCGGGCACGTCGATGTCGTCGGTCAGTGCGGAGCCGCCAATGCTGCGCAGGTCCACGTCCACGGTCTTGTGCGCGACCACGCCCTGCGCCTTGGCCACGCGCGCGGCGGCATCCAGTTCGGAGGTATGGCGCTGGCCATAGCGCACGCTCAGTGCATGCACGGCGAAGCCCTGTTCCTGGGCCATGGCGATGACGGCGGCTGAATCCATGCCGCCGGAGAGAAGCACGACTGCCTTCTTCATGGGTAAAACGTCCGGTTGGGAGGGGAAAGCCAGCACGCTGTCCCGCGCCGGAGCTACATCAGGGAACGCTGCCCGGGCTCATCGGCCCGGCTCGTCGTTCCACAGGATTTTATGCAACTGCATCTGGAAGCGCACCGGCAGCCGGTCTTCGACGATCCAGTCCGCCAGCTGGCGCGCGGTGATCTCGCCCTTGCTGGGCGAGAAAAACACCGTGCAGCGCTTCACCAGCTCTTGCTCGGCCAGCAGGGCCTTGGCCCAGTCGTAGTCTTCGCGGCTGCAGATGACGAACTTGATCTGGTCGCGGGCGGTCAGCAGTGGCAGGTTGTCCCAGCGGTTGCGCGCCACTTCGGCCGAACCCGGGGTCTTGATGTCGACCACGCGCGATACGCGCGGGTCCACCGCACTGACGTCCAGCGCGCCGGAGGTTTCCAGCGAGACGTCCATGCCGGCATCGCACAGCTTCTGCAGCAGCACCAGGCAGCGCTTCTGCGCCAGCGGCTCGCCACCGGTCACGCAGACATGGCGCACGCCCTGGGCCAGCACCTCGGCCACGATGTCGTCGATGTCCCACCAGGTGCCGCCGTGGAAGGCATAGGCGGTGTCGCAGTACTGGCAACGCAGCGGGCAGCCGGTCAGGCGCACGAACACGGTCGGCCAGCCGGCGGTATCGGCTTCGCCCTGCAGCGAGGTGAAGATCTCGGTGATCTTCAGGCGTGGCAGCGGCGACTGCACGATGTCGCTGGGGGTGGCGACGGCATTGGACGGGGTAACGGCGGTCATGGCGGGTACGTCTTGGTGGGGCACGTGGCGGGTGGGCTACCGTGGCCGGTAACGAAAGCAGCCGAGCATGGCCCGGCTCTACAGCAGCGACCGGGCGGCATGGCCTGGCCGGCGTTTACGGAAACCGGAAACGCAAACAGCCGAGCGGGGGCTCGGCTCTACAGGGAACGTATTGTACGCCGGATCAGCGGATCTGCTTGCCCAGCCGGATCGACTGCAGGCGGTCCTGCGCGGTGCGCGCGGCGTCCGAGCCGGGGTACTGCGCCACAACGGTCTCCAGCGTCTGCTGGGCCTGGTCGACCTTGCCCTCGCCATACTGCGAGAGGCCGACCTTGAGCAGGCCGCCAGCGGCCTTGTCGTGGGTCGGATAGCGTGAGAGCAGTTCACGGAACTGGGTCTCGGCCATCGGGAAATTGCGGGTGGCGTAGTAGCTCTCGCCCAGCCAGTACAGCGCGTTGGGCGCGTAGACACCATTCGGGTACAGCTGCAGGAAACTCAGGAACAGCTGCGCCGAATCGTCGTACTTGCCGGCCTTCAGCGATTCGAAGGCCACGTTGTACGAGGTGCGCTCGTCGCCGGTGGCGGCCAGGCTGCCCGCATCACCATGGACCGAAGGCGGCCGCTCGGAAGTGGCCGCTGCTGCTGGGGTTGCCGGGGCCGGAGCGGCCTTCGGCGCACTCGCCGGAACGGGCGGCAGGGCCGGGGCGGCGTTGCCCCCTTCCAACCGGTTCAGGCGGCTGTCCAGATCCAGGTACTGGTCCTGGGCGGACTGCTTGAGCTGGGCGTTGTCGTGCTGCAACTGCTCGATCGAGGCCTGCAGGCTGGTGACCTGCTGCCGCAGCTGATTGATCTGGTTCAACAGGTCCTGGTTGGCACTGTTGTTGTACATCTGCTGCTCGAGCGCGCCGACACGATCAGCCAGGCTCTGTCGCTGTGCATGCGCCGGTGCGGCAGCCACGAGGGCTGCCGCAACGACCAGCATCAGTTTGATGCCAATGCGCATGGATTACTGCGCGGTGTAGACGATTTCGACGCGACGGTTCTGCGACCAGCAGGACTCGTTCGACTCGGTGCAGACCGGACGCTCTTCGCCGTAGGACACGACGGTCAGCTGCGAAGCCGAGCCACCGTTGGCCTGCAGGGCCGAGTTGACGCCGTTGCCACGACGCTCGCCCAGGGCCTGGTTGTACGCGCGCGAACCGCGCTCGTCGGTGTGGCCCTGCAGGGTGATGCGCGAGGACGGACGGTCACGCAGGTACTTGGCGTGGCACGCCATGATGGCCTGGAATTCCGGCTTCACGTCTTCCTTGTCCAGGTCGAAGTAGACAACGCGCTGGCGCAGGCAAGCGTCGGTGTCCAGGTCGCCCGGGCCGTACAGGCCGGAGGTGGACGGACCGGTCGGGGTGGTGGTCGAGGTGCCGGTATCAACCGGGGCTGCCGGCTCTTCCTTCACCTTCTTCGAGCAACCGGCCAGGACGGCCACAGACAGCAGGGAAACAAGCAGAACGCGGGTGGACTTGTTCATGGCGATACCTTTGTGGCTCCTAGGCCGATGAGGGGTTCAAGACAGCAAAATGTTAACACTCTTTTAGCGCTGGGTACGGTATGGGGACCATGCCGGTTCGCGCACATCGCCATCGGCCAGGACCAGGCGCTGGCGAACCCGCGCATCGGCCGAAACGGCATACAACACACCACGGCCACCTTCGCGGGCGGCGTACAACACCATGCTTGCGTTGGGCGCGAAGCTCGGCGATTCATCCAGCGAACCCGGCGACAGCGTGCTCCAGCGCGGCGAGCCCAGCGAGCTGTCCATCATCGCGATCTTGTAGCTGTTGCCCGAGCCCTGTGCCACGGCGATCTTCTTGCCATCGTAGGACACGGTGGGCTTGGCGTTGTAGTTGCCCTGGAAGGTCACGCGCTCGGCGCTGCCGCCGCCCGCACCGACCTTGTAGACCTGCGGACGGCCGCCGCGGTCGGAGGTGAAGTACACCGCGCTGCCGTCCGGTGCCCAGGTCGGCTCGGTGTCGATGGCGAAGTGGTTGGTCAGCTGGGTCAGCTGCTTGCTGCCCAGGTCCATCACGTAGATTTCCGGATTACCCGAACGCGACAGGGTCAGGGCCAGCTTGCGGCCGTCCGGCGAGAACGCCGGGGCGCTGTTGATGCCACGGAAGCTGGTGACCAGCTCGCGTGCGCCGGTGGCGATGTTCTGGATGTAGATCGCCGAGTTGCCGCGCTCGAAGCTGACGTAGGCCAGCTTGCCGCCATCCGGGCTCCACGACGGCGACAGCAGCGGCTCGGCCGAACGCACGATGGTCTGCGGGTTGTAGCCGTCGGAGTCGGCCACCATCAGCGCATAGCGCATGGCGTCGCCCTTGCCGCTGGCGGTCACGTAGGCGATGCGGGTCCAGAAGGCGCCGCGCACACCGGTGATCTTCTCGTAGATGGCATCGGCCATCTGGTGGGCGACGTCGCGCATGGCATTGCCGCGCGCGGTCATCGCCAGGCCCAGCAGGCGCTCGCCCTTGGGCACGTCGAACAGTTCGTACTCGACGCGGTAGGCGCCGGCACCGGCGTCGAGCACGCGGCCGACCACGATGTAGTTCTGCTTCAGCGCGCGCCAGGTGGCGAACTGGATGTCACCGCCGCGGACCGGCTTTTCGACGATCTGCGCTTCCGGCAGCGTGCGGAACTGGCCGGAGCGCTCGAGGTCGGCGCGGACCACGCCGGCGACGTCGGTCTGCGGTGCAGCCGCCGAACCCTGGTAGGGCATCGGCACGATGGTGATCGGCAGTGCGGAGGCATTGCCGCCGATGATGTCGATATCCAGCCCCTTCTGCTGCGCGACGGCAGCGAAAGGCAGCAACAGGGCCGCAAACACGGCAAGCCAGCGAGGCATCTTTTTCATGGAGCGCTCAATAGGGGGAAACCGGAACGAGGGATAGCAAAGCGGAAGTGAACCGCTTCGCAATCATGAACCAAGGGTACGTGAATTCCGGGTCAGTTCCAGCCCGTGCTCTCACATACCGTTAACGTCGCGGCCAACTTCGCGGCGGCAGGGGCAACGGACGGCCCGGGGGCCGCCCTGCCCGCCTCAGCGATCCTGGGCGGTAAAGGTGAAGTTGAGCGTGCGTGCGAATACCGACTCGAACCCGCGGTACGGCAGCGGCTGCGCGTTGAGCACGGCGGCCTCGATCGAACGCTTGCCGGCCTCGTCGTATGGGCAGTTCGGGCTCACCTTGGCCTGCATCACCGTGCCACCCGGAATCTGGGTGATGGTGATCTGGCAACGCTGGCCCAGCGGCACCGTATCCGGACGCACCCACTGCGACAGCACCTTGGCCTGGATCGCCGCAGCGTACTTGGCGGACAGATCTTCGCTGTTGCCCCCACCGCCGGCAGCCGGCTGGGATGCGCCGCTGGCACCGGCGGCCGCACTGCCGGCGGCATTGCGCGCGGCGGCGACCTGGCGCAGTTTCTGCTCGGCCAGCTTGGCTTCCTTCTCGGCCTGCTCGCGCTTGGCACGGATCTCGGCGATCTTCTTCTGCTTCTCGGCCTCGGCCTTGTCAGCCGCCACGCGCTCCTGCTCGGCCTGCTTCTTCTTCTCGTCCGCTTCCTGCTGCTTGGCCAGGCGCAGCTTCTGCTCCGCTTCTTCCTGGCGCTTGCGTTCGGTCAGGTCGATCTGCTCCTGGCGGCGCTTGGCTTCCTGTTCCTGCTTGGCCTTCTCCTGCGAGATGGCCAGCGCGCTCACCGCTTCCTGGTCCTTGGTATCGGGCTGCGCGACACGCTCCTGCGCCTGTTGCTGCTGCGGCGTCGGCGCGTCCTGCGGGCGCGGCTCGGGAATGGGCTGCGGCGGCGGGATGGTGTCTTCAGGCACCGGGATCGGTTCGGCGACCGGCGGCGGCAGGTCTTCCAGCTTCTCGGACTGGCGCAGGGCCTGGCGCGCAGCGGATGCTTCGGACGCGGACAGCGCCAGGCTGGCCTCGACCGAGGGATCGCCGGCGGCGGCATCGGTGTTGCGCTGTGGCGACCACAGCCAGGCCACGATGAAGACCAGCGCGACCAGCAGGTGCACCAGCAGCGCCAGTGCCAGGGGCAGGCCCCAGCCGGGTTCGCGCTGATGCGGAGGTGGCAGGGCGTCAGCGTGCATCGGTGGCCAGGCCTACCTTGTCTACCTTGGCGCGCTTGATCACATCCATCGCGGCGATGACCTTTTCATAGGCCACCGCACGGTCGGCGGCGACGATCACGCGCACGCCCTTGTCCTGGGCGGCGATGCCGGCCAGGCGGCCTTCCAGTTCCTCGGCCGACACCGCGGCCGGTTCCTTGGCGTCGGGCAGCTTCAGGCTGAGCTGGCCGTCCTGGCGCACCGAGACAATCACCGGGTCCTGCTTGCTTTCCAGCGCCTTGGCGTTGGACTGCGGCAGGTCGACGTCGAAGCTCAGGGTGAGCAGCGGCGCGGTGACCATGAAGATGATCAGCAGCACCAGCATGACGTCGATGTAGGGAACGACGTTGATTTCCGATTTCAGCTTGCGGCGCTTGCGGCGACCGATGGCAGCGGACATGGCTTGGACTCCCGGGTCAGGCGCTTACTCGTCGCCAGCGCTCTGGCGCTGCAGGATGGAGCTGAACTCTTCGGCGAAGGTCTCGAACCGCACCGACATGCGCTCCACGCGGGTGGTGAAGCGGTTGTAGGCCCACACCGCCGGAATCGCCACGAACAGGCCGATGGCGGTGGCAAAGAGTGCTTCGGAAATACCCGGCGCAACGGCGGCGATGCCGGCCTGCGCGCCGCTGCTGATCATGTCGTGCATGGTCACCATGATGCCGAACACGGTACCGACCAGACCCACGTACGGGGCGGTCGAACCGATGTTGGCCAGCAGTTCCAGGTTGCGCTCGAGCTGGTCCACTTCGCGGGTGTAGGTGGTGCGCATGGCACGCTGCGCGCCTTCCAGCTGCGCACGGCCGTCCAGCCGGCGCTTGTCGCGCAGGCGGGTGTACTCGCGGAAACCGGCTTCGAAGATCGCCTCCAGGCCGCCGACGTTGCGGCTGCGGTCGGTGGCCGAGCTGTACAGCTTGCCCAGGTCGGCGCCGGACCAGAAGCGGTTCTCGAACTCGTCGGCTTCGCGGGTGGCCTGCTTGAACACGCGGGCCTTGCGGAAAATGATCACCCAGCTGACGAACGAGCCGACCAGCAGCAGCAGCACGATGATCTTCACCGGCAGGCTGGCCTTGGCCATCAGTTCGAGGTAATTGATGCCGCCGCCGGTGGTGGCCTGGGCAAGGGTCTGTGTCGCGGCGTTGCTGACGTCGGCCGGCAGTGCCTCGGTGACCGTGGCCTGCAGGGCCAGGAGCGTTGCGATCATCCGTTGTTCCTCAGTGTTCGGATTCGGGGTGGAGGTGGGGTTGCAGCACCGCAAGGACGGATTCGTCCATGCCGCGCGGGCGGAAACTGGCCGCTTCCAGTGCGGCGATGCGGACCTGGGCCGACAGCAGCAGCTCGCCGTCGCGCAGGATCTGCTGGTCGAAGACCATGCTGGCCTTCTTCAGCTGGACCAGCGTGGCGCTCACCTGCAGGGTGTCATCCAGCCGTGCCGGCCTGATGAAATCCATCTGCATCGAGCGCACCGCGAAGACCATGCCGTGCTCGGCGCGCATGCGCTCCTGGCCGTAGCCCAGCGCACGCATCCATTCGGTCCGGGCCCGTTCCATGAAGGCCACGTAGCGGGCGTGGTAGACCACCCCGCCAGCGTCCGTATCTTCCCAGTAAATGCGTGTCGGCCAACTGAATCGCGGCTCAACCGACATCGGGAACCTCCGCGAACAGGTCCTGCGGCGGGTTCTTCGGCTTCAGGCCCATGTGCCGGTAAGCCTTGTGGGTGGCCATGCGGCCGCGCGCGGTGCGCACCAGGAAGCCCTGCTGGATCAGGTACGGCTCGACCACGTCTTCCAGCGTGCCACGTTCCTCCGACAGCGCCGCGGCCAGCGATTCGATGCCCACCGGGCCGCCATCGAAGTAGTCCACCATGGTCTTCAGCAGGCGCCGATCGAGCTCGTCGAAGCCCTCCGGGTCAACCTTCAGCATCTGCATCGCGGCCTGCGCGACAGCCTCGTCGATGTGGCCGCCGGCCTTGACCTGGGCATAGTCGCGCACGCGGCGCAGCAGGCGATTGGCGATACGCGGCGTGCCACGCGCGCGGCGCGCGATCTCGCCAGCGCCATCGGCGGTGCAGTCGATGCCGAGAATGCTGGCCGAGCGGCGCACGATCCGGGTCAACTCTTCGACGCTGTAGAACTCCAGGCGCTGGACGATGCCGAAGCGGTCGCGCAGCGGCGCGGTCAGCAGGCCGGCGCGGGTGGTGGCGCCAATCAGGGTGAACGGCGGCAGGTCGATCTTGATCGAACGGGCCGCAGGGCCCTCGCCGATCATGATGTCGATCTGGAAATCTTCCATGGCCGGGTACAGCACTTCTTCCACCACCGGCGACAGGCGATGGATCTCGTCGATGAACAGCACATCGTGCGGCTGCAGGTTGGTCAGCAGCGCGGCCAGGTCACCGGCCTTCTCGATCACCGGGCCGGAGGTGACCCGCAGCGCCACGCCCAGCTCGTTGGCGATGACGTGGCTGAGGGTGGTCTTGCCCAGGCCGGGCGGCCCGAAGATCAGCACGTGGTCCAGCGCGTCGCCACGCCCCTTGGCCGCCTGGATGTAGATTTCCATCTGCTCGCGCACCGGCACCTGGCCGAGGTAGTCGGCTAGCCGCTTGGGGCGGATGCTGGCGTCGGCGGCGTCATCCTCGCGGGTGGCGCCGGCGCCGATGATGCGGTCGTCGGTCATGTGCTGATTATGCGGCAAAAGTACGGATTTCGGCCGGGCTGCGCCCGGCACCCGCTAACGGCAACGTCAACTTCAAAAGCCGGTTTCCTGCGGGATGGCGGGGTGGGTCCGGTTGAGGGGGACGCCGTAAACCCATCCATGGGGGCTTGGTCGCGGCATCCATGCCGCTCACACCCCCGCAACCGGACCCACCCGGCCTTCGACAGATCGCCGCGATCTGTCGGGATGACATGGCTGCTCTTGGTGGGTGTCGACCTTGGTCGACACAGTAGATCCACGCCATGCGTGGATGGAAGCATGGCGGTATCGAGGAAGGAAGCGGCCCTAGATCTCCACCTGGGCGCCCAATTCCACCAATCTGTTGCCCGGAATCCGGAAGAACCCCGTCGCCGGCGCGGCGTTGCGGTGCATCAGCGCGAACAGCTTGTCGCGCCAGATCGGCATGCCACGGTTGGCAGTGGCGACGATGGTCTCGCGGCTGGCGAAGAAGGTGGTGTCCATCGGGTCGAAGTAGATGCCACCGTGGTCGCACGAGCGCATCAGCGCCAGCGGCACGTCCGGGGTTTCCATGAAGCCGAAGCGCACGTAGACCCGGTAGAACTCGTCGCCCACCGATTCGATCTTCAGCCGCTGCCCTTCCATCGCATACGGGATCGGCAGGGTTTCCACGTGCAGGAACACGTTGCGCTCGTGCAGCACCTTGTTGTGCTTGAGGTTGTGCATCAGCGCGTGCGGGGCCACGGTCGGGTCGGCGGTGAGGAACACCGCGGTGCCCGGCACGCGCACCGGCGGCGCCAGCATCAGGCCGGGCAGGAAGGTATCCAGGCGGATGCCGTCCTTGCGTATTTCATCGCGCAGCAGCTCGCGGCCACGGCGCCAGGTGCGCATCATGGTGAACAGGAAGATGCCCAGCACCACCGGGAACCAGGCGCCCTGCAGCAGCTTGGCGCCGTTGGCGATGACGAAGCCGAGGTCGATGATGAAGAACACCACGCACAGCGGCAGGATCCAGTTGCGCGCCTTCGGCCACAGCGAACGCGCCACCAGCGCCAGCAGCAGGGTATCGATCAGCATGGTGGCCGATACCGAGATGCCGTAGGCCACGGCCAGGTTCGACGAGCTGCGGAAGGCCAGCACCAGGCCGATCACCATCACCGCGATGCCCCAGTTGATGCCCGGGATGTAGATCTGGCCAATGGTGTCGTGCGAGGTGTGCTTGATGCGCATGCGCGGGATGTAACCCAGCTGCATGGCCTGGCGCGAGACCGAGAACGCACCGGTGATGACCGACTGCGAGGCGATCACCGCCGCCATCGTGGCCAGGATGATCATCGGGTACAGCGCCCACGGCGGTACTGCCTCGAAGAACGGGTTTTTCAGCGCCTCGGGGTGGTTGAGCACCAGTGCGCCCTGCCCCAGGTAGTTCAGCACCAGGCACGGCAGCACGAAGAAATACCAGGCGTGGCGAATAGGCTTGGCGCCGAAGTGGCCCATGTCGGCGTACAGCGCCTCGCCACCGGTCACCGCCAGCACCACCGCGCCCAGGATGAAGATGCCGTGCCAGCTGTGCTCCATGAAGAAGCGGATCGCCCACCACGGGTTGAAGGCCTTGAGCACTTCCGGCGCGTCCACGATGTTGTAGATGCCGATCGCGGCCAGCGAAATGAACCAGACCGAGGTGATCGGGCCGAACGCCTTGCCGATCTTCTCGGTGCCAAAGCGCTGCGCGGCGAACACCATCAGCAGCACCACCACCGTGATCGGCACGATGAAGGCATGCAGCCCGGGCGCGGCCACCTCCAGGCCTTCAACCGCACCCAGCACCGAGATCGCCGGGGTGATCACACCGTCGCCGAAGAACAGCGAGGCGCCGAAGATACCGAGGATGCCGACCACATAGGCCGAGCGCGACCCGTTGCGCAATGTGCGCTGGGTCAGCGCCATCAGCGCCATGATGCCGCCCTCGCCGTCGTTGTCGGCGCGCATGATGATGGTCACGTACTTCAGCGTGACCACGATGTTCAGCGCCCAGAACGCCAGCGACAGCACGCCCAGCACGGTGTCATGGTCGCTGTTGAGCCCGTAGTGCGGCGAGAACGCCTCCTTCAGGGTGTACAGCGGGCTGGTACCGATATCGCCGAAGACCACGCCGATCGCACCGATGATCAGCGCCATGCCTCCCGCGGGAGGGGCGTGACCGTGGCCACCGGGGGCGGCTGCGTGCGGGGTTTGACTGCTGGACATGGGACTCCTGGCGGGGCTCAGGCGGTTCGTTGGGGAAAAGAAGGACGGCTCAGCGCAGTGCCGACTGCAGCGCCTTGCGGATCACGGTGGCCACTTCGTCGCCCTCGTTGAAGGCGTCACGCGCCATGCGCGCCGCTTCGGCCGGCTTGTAGCCCAGCTGCTGCAGCGCCACGGTGGCGTCGGACAGCGGGTCGGCCGGGGCCGGGCCACTGCCGGTGGGCAATGCCCCGCCCGCGCCGAACTGGGCGGCGCGGTCGCGCAGTTCCAGCACCATGCGCTCGGCGGTCTTCTTGCCGATGCCCGGAATGCGGGTCAACGCGGTGATGTCACCGGCCTGGACCATGCGCGCGAACTCCTCGACGGTCACCCCGGACAGCACGGCCAGCGCGATCTTCGCGCCGATGCCACTGACCTTCTGCACGTCGCGGAACAGGCGCCGCTCGCCCTCGCGCAGGAAGCCGTACAGCGAGACGCTGTCTTCCTTCTGCGAATAATGGGTATACAGGGTGACCTCGCGGCCGAGCTCGGGCAGGTCGTAGAAGGTGCTCATCGGCGCCTCCAGCTCGTAGCCCACCCCGTTCACGTCCACCACCAGCCACGGCGGCGCCTTGTAGGCGACGATGCCGCGCAGTCGACCGATCATTGCGTGCAGCTCCTCATTTGCGGCCCCACGCCTGGCGGGCGCTGAGCCCCAGGCGGTTGGCCGTTGCCCTTACGTGGGCATGGGTGATCGCCACCGCCAACGCGTCGGCCGCGTCGGCCTGCAGCTTGGTTTTCAGGTTGAGCATGAGCCCGACCATGTGTTGAACCTGTTGCTTTTCGGCGCCACCGCGACCGACCACCGCCAGCTTGATCTCGCTGGCGGCGTACTCGTGCACCGGCAGGTCGCGCAGCACCACGGCGGAAATCGCCGCGCCACGGGCCTGGCCCAGCTTCAGCGCCGAATCGGGGTTGCGCGCCATGAAGACCTTTTCGATGGCCACTTCGTTGGGCTGGTATTCCCGGCACAGGTCGGCCAGGCCCAGCACCAGCAGCTTCATGCGCTGCGGGAAGTCGTCGGCGCCCAGCAGCACCAGCGGCTGGTGGTGCACGTGGCTGACGCGGCCGGCGGCGTCGACATCGATGATGCCGACCCCGGTCCGCTGCGAACCGGGGTCGATGCCGAGGATGCGGGTCATGCCGCACTCCTGGCGGGACGGAACGGGAAGCGCTGGCAGGCGTATGGGCTCATGTCTGTCCGCGGTGACCGTTCAACGGCCCGCGCCCAGGCCGTCAGGACGGCTCAGGCGTAGGCGTCGGCGCCGAGTTCGGCGTTGGAGTACACGTCCTGCACGTCGTCCAGGTCTTCGAGCATGTCCAGCAGCTTCTTGACCTGCAGGGCGACCTCGCCCTCGACCTTGATGTCGTTGTCCGCGCGGAAGGTGATCTCGGCGTGGCCGGCGACATGACCGGCGGCGGCCATCGCGTCCTTGACCGCGTTGAACGCGTCAGGACTGGTGACCACGTCGATCGAGCCGTCGTCCGGGTAGACCACGATGTCATCGGCGCCGGCCTCGATGGCGGCTTCGGTGATGGCGTCCTCGTCGGCCCCCGGGGCGAAGCTGATGACGCCCAGGCGCTTGAACATGAAGGCCACCGAGCCCTCGGTGCCCATGTTGCCGCCGCACTTGCTGAACGCATGGCGGACATCGGCCACGGTGCGCACGCGGTTGTCGGTCAGGCAGTCGACGATGACGGCCACGCCGCCCGGGGCATAGCCCTCGTAGCGGATTTCCTCGTAGTCGACGCCTTCCAGCTCACCGGTGGCCTTCTTGATGGCGCGCTCGATCACGTCCTTGGACATGTTCACGGCCAGGCCCTTGTCCATCGCCACGCGCAGGCGCGGGTTGTTGTTGGGGTCGCCTCCACCGCCGCGCGCGGCCACGCCGATCTCGCGGATGATCTTGGTGAAAATCTTGCCACGCTTCGCGTCGGACGCGTTCTTGCGGGCTTCGATGGAGGGGCCTCTACCCATGGGTGCTACCGTCTGGCTGCTTCAGGATCAAGGCGCGGATTCTACCTGATCACGCGCTGCAACCGTGTCTAGGGCGGAGGATGCCGCCAGGTCATGCCCGGTGGAGAGCGGAGAGCGTGCGAACCAACGGTTCGCACCCACCAAAGCAAGCCGGTGGCACCCACCAAAGCAGGCCGCACCCACTCAATCATGCAGCAGCGGCGTCGCGGCTGTGGTCGAACTGGCCGTGGCGCAGGAAATACGCGGTCTGCCGCGCGGCATCCGGCGATACCACCAGGCCGCTGTGGCTGGTGCGCACCACGCAATGGTCGGACAGGCCCGGCAGGCGGGTCTCGGCCAGCGCCACCGTGCCATCGGAGGCGTCGTCCATCGCGCCCAGCAGGCTACCCAGCCCATGCGGCACCGAGCCGGCGATCAGCCCGACCTCGGCCTTGCCCTGCCAGTCCGGCAGGCCATCCAGCAGCAGCTCGCTGCTGCGCCCCAGCGCCAGGCCCCAGCCATGGTCGGACAGCGACCGCGCGGTGCCGCTGCCACGCAGCGGCGAGCCCAGGCAGACCACGCGCTGAACATCCAGCTGCGGCTGGCGGCGCAAGGCTTCCAGCGCCAGCAACCCACCCAGGCTGTGGCCGACCAGCGACAACGGCCCGGCGTCGGTCAGGCGCTCCAACAGCTGTGGCACGGCCACGTCGGGGCCGCCGAACACCGAGGAATAACCGAAGGCGTGCACCTGGAAACCGCGCGCGCGCAGGCGCCAGGCCAGCGGCCCGACCCAGGCACGGGCATTCCAGATGCCATGCAGCAGCAATACGGGGGGAGTCATGCAAACAGCCTGGCGGTCAGCGGGGCAGGAACGTACTGCAATTGAACACGCGCGCGCAGCAAGCGGCGGTGAACGTCAGGCCGCGCGCGGCGCGCGGCGCAGGATGAATTCGAGGTCCTGGGTGTCACCCACCGGGAACAGGTACTCGCCGGCCTTCTCGAACCCGTAGCGGGCGTAGAAGCGTTGCGCACCGAAGTTCTCCGACCACACGCCCAGCCACAGCGTGCGCGGGCCTTCGTGCTCCAGCCAGGCCAGCGCGGTTTCCAGCAGGCGGCTGCCCCAGCCACAACTCTGCTGGGTCTTGATCAGGTACAGGCGCTTGAGTTCGCCATCACCCGGCTTCACCTCCGGATGCGGCAGGCCACAGGGGCCGGCGGCGGCATGGCCGACCGCCTCCCCGTCCAGTTCCAGCAGCCACACCGCGTAATCCGGGTGGGCCAGGATCACGCGCTGGCGCTCGACCGTGTAGGCCTCGTCGAGGAAGGCCTGCAGGTCCTGCGGCGGGTACAGATGGCCGAAGGTCTCGGTGAACGTGCGGGCGGCCAGCGCCGACAGGGTCGGCGCGTCGTCCACGGTGGCGCGGCGGATGGAATACATGCAGGAAGTTGACGTCAGGGTGAAGCGCGGGTCAAGCCTTTTCCGGCGCTTCGGCGGCTTCGTCTTCCTCGTCCTCTTCCTCGTATTCCTCTTCGTCCTCGTCCTCTTCTTCCTCGCCCTCTTCGTCCTCGTCGTACTCTTCCTCTTCGTCGTCCTCGTAATCCTCGACGCCGAAGTCCTCACCATCCCAACGGCCTTCGCCGTCGGCGACGAAGGTCAGGGCCATCGCCGCCGGGTTGGTACCGACACGGACCAGCCAACCCCCGAACACGCGCGCACGCTCGGTGACCAGGTTGGCCTCGGAGCCTTCATTGCCCAGCTTTTCCCACTCCAGCGAAAACGCAAACTCGGTCATTGCCTGGATCTCCTGATCAGTTGGTCTTGGGGCGAACCTGGATGTGCACTTCGGCCAGCTGCACGTCGACGATCGGCGACGGCGCGTCGGTCATCAGATCCTGTGCACCGGTGGTCTTCGGGAACGGGATCACGTCGCGGATCGATTCGGTGCCGGCCATCAGCGCGGCGATGCGATCGATGCCGAAGGCGATGCCACCGTGCGGCGGCGCGCCGTAGTTCAGCGCGTCGAGCAGGAAGCCGAACTTGGCACGGGCCTCTTCGGCGCCGATGCCGAGCAGTTCGAACACCGCGCTCTGCATGTCCGGACGGTGGATACGGATCGAACCGCCGCCGATTTCATTGCCGTTTAGCACCATGTCGTAACCACGCGAGACGGCGGTACGGGCGTTGGCGCGCAGGTCGGCGATGTCGTCCACGGCCGGTGCGGTGAAGGGGTGATGCAGGGCGACGTAGCGCTGTTCTTCCTCGTCCCACTCGAACATCGGGAAGTCGGTGACCCACAGCGGCGCCCAGCCGTCGGCGACCAGGCCGAAGTCCTTGCCGGCCTTCAGGCGCAGCGCGCCCATGAAGTCGGAAACCTTGTTGTAGCCACCGGCGCCGAAGAACACGATGTCGCCGTTGCCGGCGCCGACGTGGGCGACCAGCGCAGCGAACGAGCCCTCGCTGAAGAACTTCTGGATCGGCGAGCTGACTTCGCCGTTGTCGGCGATCTTGATGTAGGCCAGGCCCTTGGCGCCGTACTTGGCGGCGTGCGCGGCGTACTCGTCGATCTGCTTGCGCGACAGCGAGGCGCCGCCCGGGATGCGCAGCGCGGCGACGCGGCCCTCGGCATCATTGGCCGGGCCGGTGAATACCGGGAACTCGCTGTCCTTGACCAGGTCGGCCACATCGATCAGTTCCAGCGCGATGCGCAGGTCCGGCTTGTCCGAGCCGTAGCGGCGCATGGCTTCAGCCCAGGTCATGCGCGGGAAGCTGGCGTCCAGTTCGACGTCGACCACTTCCTTGAAGATGGCGCGGATCATGTTCTCGACGAAATCCTGCACGTCGCGTTCGCGGACGAAGGCGAACTCCATGTCCAGCTGGGTGAATTCCAGCTGGCGGTCGGCACGCAGGGCTTCGTCGCGGAAGCAGCGCGCGATCTGGTAGTAGCGGTCGAAGCCGGCCACCATCAGGATCTGCTTGAACAGCTGCGGGCTCTGCGGCAGGGCGTAGAACTCGCCCGGGTGCATGCGCGCCGGCACCAGGAAGTCGCGCGCGCCTTCCGGGGTGGCCTTGGTCAGGATCGGGGTCTCGATGTCCTGGAAGCCCTTTTCGTCCAGGTGGCGGCGCAGCGCCTGCACCAGCTTGATGCGGGTGCGCTGCATGCGCTGCATTTCCGGGCGGCGCAGGTCCAGGTAGCGGTACTTCAGGCGGGTTTCCTCGCCCGGGTTCTCATGGGCGTGGAACGGCAGCGGCGCGGCCTTGTTCAGCACGGTGATGGCGGTGGCGATCACTTCCACCTTGCCGGTGCGCATCTTGTCGTTCACCGCATGGCGGGCACGCACCACCCCTTCCACCTGCAGCACGTCCTCGTAGCCCAGCGACGCGGCCACGGCGAACACTTCGGCGTTGTCCACCTCCACCGTCACCTGCACGATGCCTTCATGATCTCGAAGATCGATGAAGCAGACGCCGCCCTGGTTACGGGCCACGTCGGTCCAGCCGGCGAGGGTGACAGTCTGGCCAATCAGGGTCTCATCGACCAGGCCGCAGAAGTGGGTACGCATGGGGGAAGCTCCGCTGGAGAACGCCGGCACCGGATGGGGGCCGGAAAGCCTCGTATTCTGCGGCCGAGGCCCCGGCCGGGGCAAATGTGCTCAGTCACACCGGCTTTATCCGTCTGGTCCTTATAGTCGCGCACCACCTACCGTATGGGGAGTTGCCATGAACATGCCGTCCCTGGCCAGCCTGGCCGTGACCCTCAGCCTGGGCTGCCTTGCCAGCGTGGCCCTGCCCGCGCCCGCCGCACACGCGCAGAACGGCGTGGTCCGCTGCGAGAGCCAGAGCAACCGCGAACGGGTCTGCAATACCGGCTGGCGCGGCGCGCAGCTGGTCCGCCAGCTGTCCGGCTCGGCCTGCGAGGAGGGTCGCACCTGGGGCAGCCGCAACGGCAGCATCTGGGTCACCAATGGCTGCCGTGCTGAGTTCGTCGAGGCCCGTGGCGGCTGGGGCGGCGGCAATGGGGGTGGCTGGGGCGGCAACAATGGCGGCTCGGGCCAGACGATCCGCTGCGAGAGCCAGAACAACCGGGAGCGCAGTTGCCCGGTCGGCTGGCGCAATGCCCGCCTGGTGCGCCAGCTGTCCGGCAGCCCCTGCCAGGAAGGCCGCACCTGGGGCGTGCGCAACGGCGCGGTCTGGGTCAGCAACGGCTGTCGCGCCGAATTCGCCGAGGCCCGCGGCTGGGGCGGCGGCGGCGGTGGCTGGGGCGGTGGCAACAGCAACTACTCGGTCACCTGCAGCAGCAACAACAATCGCTCGCAGACCTGCGACTGGGATGACCGCCAGGGCCGGCCGGTGCTGCAGCAGCAGCTGTCCGGCAGCGCCTGCCAGGAAGGCCGCAGCTGGGGCTACGCGCGCGGGCAGGTGTGGGTGAGCAACGGCTGCCGCGCGCGCTTTGGAACGCGATAAGGAACTGGGCGCGGGCGCGCCCCTGCGTGGCGAGCGCCGGCCGGGCATCCACGCGTGACCTGGTGCTACTGGGGTGCCTTCTCGTCACCCCAGGGTGCCGGCGGCAGGCCGACCGGCTTGCTCAGGTCGAACTGCACGCGGAAACGGCGCCCGTCGGGACGGGTCAGTTCGTAGACGAACGCCTGGTCGGGGTCGATTTCCATCGCCCAGGTATTGAACGTCGAGGCCAGCATGTCGGCCCGACGGAACATCGCCACTGAATCGGCATCGGCCGGGAACTGCTGGCGCTCGGCGGTTCCCGGCGGCGTGCTGTCGCCGCCGTACAGGGTGATCGCATCCGGGCTGCCGTCCTGGTGGCGATGATCGTGCTTCAGGCGCAGGCCATTCGGCGTACGGGTCAGCACCCAGGTGCGCGAATGGTCGTCGCCCACATGGAACGGGATGCGCAGCTCGTGCGCCGGGTCGGCACAGCCACGCACGTGCATGACCAGGCGCTGGCCCGCGAACGGGTCCTTGCCGGTGGGTGCCGGCGTGTCCTCCACCACCTTGCCGGCGTAGGCCTGGCCGCAGTGCGCGGCAATGGCCGCCATGAAGGCATCGGCCGGTGCGGTCGCCAGATCATGGGCGACCGTATCGGAGCGCTGCGAACAGGCCGCGAGGCCGAGCAGGAGGGCGGAAGCAGTGACCACGGCAGGCAGTTTCATGCCTCAACCCTAACGGCCTGCGCCGATGGGCGCAAACCGCGCGGAACGACCGTGGCACCTCAGCGGTGAAGCCAGACCTCGCAGCCGCCCACGTCCTGCTTCTGGCCACCGGCAGCATAGCGACGGGTGATCCCGGCCAGCCATTGCGCACGTTCGGGGCTGCTCGCAATCGCGTTGGGGCAGCTGACCAGTGCGGCCAGCGGCAGCCCACCCAGTGCCGCGTCATCTGCAGCCAGCGATGCCAGCACGGCGTCCGATGCCCAGTCCGGAATCATCACGGCACGGCGGCCGGAGAAGTACGGCAGTTCGGAGGACCAATCCTGCCCGAACGCGACGACCACGCCCTGCTCGGTCGTGCCGGTACGGATGGCCTCTGCGATCTGCGATACCGGTGTCGGCTCGCGCGCTTGCTTGATGTCCTTCAGGGACTTCACCAGGCCAAATCCCACCGAAAGAACGCACAGGAAGATCGCCAGCGCGACACCACGTCGCGGCTTGCCCGCCGCTTCGGCCGCCCGCACCGTCGACCACAGCACCAGGCCGATGATCGATGTGGCGAACACGATGTTGGCCGCCTGGTAGTAAGGATGGGCGATGTGCAGGTTGGTGAAGACCAGGAACGGCGCCAGGTAGGCCAGCAGCAGGATCCCCACCGCCGCGCGCGTGCGCTTCTGCCACAGCCCGGCGATGATGAAGATGAGGAAGATCCAGTTGGAGCCGATCGCACCGGAGAAGCGCTTCTTGAACACCGTGCCCCACCAGGTGGCCGGGTCCAGGCGCTGCTGCAGGGTGCCGTAATTCCAGGTGGACAGTGCGTCAGAGGTGATCTGCCGGCCCAGCGCGGACTGCGCCTTCAGCGCATCGGCATGCTGCAGCCACAGGCTGAGTGTGGCCAGCACGGCAAACGCGGATAGCGCCCCCCAGAACATCAGGCGCCAATGCTGCTGCAGCCACTGCGGGCGCCAGCCATGTTCACGCACGGCCAGCCACAGGAAGACCAGCGCGACGAACGCGGCAAAACCGAAGAATGAGGTGACCTTGATGGCCGCCGACAGCACTGCCGCGCAGATGGCAACCAGCCCCACCCAGACCCGCGGCCCGTTGCGCAGCTGTGCCATCGCCCAGACGAAGAGCAGGCCAAAGAACACGGCACTGGATTCCATCATCACCGAACGCCCCCAGAACTGGGCATACGGCGAGACAGCGAACGCGCCCGTCACGCAAAGCGCCAGCGTGCGGTCAGGGCGCCAGGCGAGCAGCGTACGGTAAACCAGCCAGATGCTGCCGACGTGGAAGACCGTGGACACCAACCGCCCGCTGTTGTCGGCACTCATGCCGGTGATGCTGGACAACAGGGCTGCCAGCCACTGGTAAAGCGGGAACTCGAAGGGAATCGACCAGGGCGCCCCCAGCACCGGGGTCACGTAGTCCAGCCAGGGACCGCCGCGCAGCAACCAGTCGATCGACAGCGCGGTCTGCGTCTGCCGGAAACCGGAGGCATCGACCGGTGGCATCGACCAGCTGCAGGCCAGCAGGATCAGCAGCGTGATCGCCGAAAACCACAACAGGATCTTGCCTGGCAGGAGGCTGCGGTCTGGGTTGCTTTCCTGGGTCACGCCTGTTGCTCCTGTCGGTGGCCGCCCACGGCAGGGCGCGCTTCACGGGCGCGCAGTGTCTGCGCTGGCGCACGCGAGTGCAAGCCATTGCGCGTGGCTGCGGCTCAGCCCTGCGGTGGCAGCGGCGCCTTCAGGGGCTCGGCGTGGATGACTTCGGTGGCCGCTACCGGTGCGGACTCGCCCTCGCCTGCCGGCTCCTGTTCCACCGGATCGACATCGAATGGCGTACGGAACACCAGCGACGGCAGCAGCGTGGTCAGGGCCGCGTACAGCAGCAGCGCACCGAACAGCACCGCCGGAATCTGGAAGCGTTCGCGCATGATCGCCGCCAGCACCAGGGTGAAGATCAGCGTCGGCGCCAGCGCCAGCGAGACCCGCAGGCTGCTGCGGAAACTCTCGCCGAACATCACCCGCCGCTGCAGCCAGACCACGCCGATGCGCAGCGGCAACACCACCAGGGTGATCACGATGCCCAGCCCCAGCGCCTCGAAGCTGAGCGCTTCGCTGGGCACCTTGGTGCCGGCGTTGAAGAAGTAGAACGGCACGAAGAACGAGGCGAACAGGCGCAGCGCGTGCAGGTTCTCGTGCGAGGCCAGCAGCGGCATGCGCTGGTGCAGCAGGCGCGCGACCAGGCCGGCGATGAAGGCGCCGACCAGGTAGTACACGCCCAGCAGGTAGGTGATGTAGGCCGCAACCATGCCGACCATCACCAGCAGCGAGAATTCCGAGCCGGGCGCGTGCGGTGCCACCCAGCGGCCCAACGCGATGAACAGCAGCGGCAGGCCGATCATCATCGCCAGCAGGGCCAGGCTGGACAGCGCCATATGGCCCGGGTCACCGGCCTGCAGCACGATGAACAAGGCCGCCAGCGCCAGCAGTTCGCCGGCGATGGCCTTGCTGGTCACCCAGAACCGCTCGTCTTCGCTCAGGCCAAGCCGCGACAGCGAATCCATGATGAAGCCGGTGGACGGCGTCAGCAGCGCCAGCGCCAGCAGGCCCGCGGCCTGCCACGGCAGCCCCGCATAGCGCCAGGCCAACCAGCCCACGCCGAACAGCGTGCCGGTACGGATCACCAGATGCGCCAGCAGCGGCCACATGCCACGACGCAGCGCCCGCAGATCCACTTCCAGGCCGGCAAACAGGAACAGCGAGGAAATGCCCAGCGTGGCCAGCAGACCAATCACCGCGTCATGCGCCTGGTCACCCAGCCAGAGCATGCCGATGATGCCGAACAGCAGGCAGGTCAGCGGCGCCGGCAGGCTGAAGCGCTGCAGCGCGCGTGGGATCACCAGCAGCGCGAAGATCAGCAGCAGGTAGATCAACTCATGACTCATCGGGGTCTTCCGTGGCGTTCGAACGCGCGCAGGATGCGCGTGCCCGACCGATCCGGCAAGCCATTTTCGAATGACCCCGGTTACCTCATCCGATCATCGCATCGGCCAGCGCCCCCACCCGTGCAAGCACCGCTGCGCGCTGGTCGTCATCGACCGATGCGCCCTGCAGATAGGCGGTGACCACCCACGCCGGGCCGCCCGCATGCGGCCACAGCACGGCGATGTCGTTGCGCGTGTCATCACCGTTGCTGCCGGTCTTGTCGCCCACCCGCCAGCGCTTGCCCAGCCCGGCGCGCAGGCAGGCATCGCCAGTCTGGTTGTCGATGAGCCAATCGGCGAACTGCTGGCGCGATGCCGGCTGCAGGCCATTGCCCACCGCGAAGCGGGCCAGGCTGGTGGCCATCGCGGCCGGGCTGGTGGTATCGCGCGGGTCTCCCTTCGCGAACAGATTCACGTCCGGCTCGTTGCGGTCATTGCGGGTAACGCTGTCGCCCTGCCCGCGCAGGAATGCCGTCAGCGCCGGCGGCCCGCCCACCACGTCCAGCAGCAGGTTGGCCGCGGTGTTGTCGCTGGTGGTCAGCGTGCCCCGGCACAGGTCGCGCACCGTCAGGTCCTTGCCCACATGGCGGCGTGCCACCGGGGCGTAGGACAGCAGATCCTTCCCGGCGATGGGTACGCGGGTATCGAGCGAAACGCGGCCTGCATCCGCCAGGCTCAGCACGTGGGCCACCAGCATCGACTTGAACGTGCTGCACATCGGGAAGCGTTCGTCCTGCCGATGCCCGCCGATGCGACGGCCACTACCGGTGTCCAGCACGGTCACGCCCAGGCGGCCGCCACTGGCTTTTTCCAGGGCGGCGAAATCGGCGGCGCCGGCAATGGCGGCGTTCGCGCCGGATGTGCCGGACGCAGGTACAACGGCCCGCGCCAGCGCAGGGGCAAGCAGCGAGGAAGCAACGGCAGCACCACTGAACTGCAGGAATCGGCGACGGGCGAGCATGGGGGTTCTCCTGGTGACCGCTCGATTATTGACGCCGCCTGCGGGGGCGACCAGCGCAAAAAATCAGCATCTGACATGAGATTTATTCATGCCTGTCGCAATTAACCCCTTAATTTCCCGAAACCGGCCAGTGAAGCGTTAGGATCACCCATCACCCCAGCTCACGGCTGCGCCATGCTGCACCCTACCCTGCCGCTGAACGCGCTGCGCGCCTTCGAAGCCGCCGCCCGCCACCAGAACTTCACCCGTGCCGCGCTGGAGCTGTGCGTCAGCCAGGCGGCGCTGAGCCATCAGATCCGTGGCCTGGAGGATCGGCTCGGCATCCGCCTGTTCCATCGCCTGCCGCGTGGTGTCGCGCTGACCGACGAGGGCGCGGCGCTGTATCCGGTGCTCAACGAATCCTTCGAACGCATCTCGGCCAGCATTGCGCGCTACACCGGCGGACCGGCGCGCGAAGTACTGACGCTGGGCGTGGTCGGCACCTTCGCCACCGGCTGGCTGCTGCCACGGCTGGCCGCATTCGAGGCCGCGCACCCGGACATCGAGCTGCGCCTGCAGACCCACAACAACCGCATCGATCTGGCCGGCGAAGGCCTGGACCTGGCGATCCGCTTCGGCGACGGCGACTGGCAGGGCCAGGCATGCACCGCGATCCTGGAGGCGCCGTTCGCGCCGCTGTGCGCACCGGCACTGGCACGACGGCTGAAGCAACCGCGCGATCTGGCGACGCTGCGGTTGCTGCGCTCCTACCGCGGCGACGAATGGCCGCGCTGGCTGCAGGCGGCCGGGGTCAGTGGCGTGGAAGCGCGCGGGCCGGTGTTCGATTCTTCGTTGACGGTGGCGATGGCCGCCGCCGGGGGCGCGGGCGTGGCCCTGCTGCCGCTGCGCATGTTCGAGCAGGAACTGGCCGAAGGACGGCTGTTGCAGCCGTTCGCCACCACGCTGGAGTTGGGCCGCTACTGGCTGACCCGGCTGCGCTCGCGTGCCGAGCGTGAGCCCGCCAGGCGCTTCCGCGAATGGCTGCAGGCGCAGGGATGAAAAAGGGGACGGAGGGAATTAAGTCGTTTGTGCATAAACGACTTAATTCCCTCCGTCCCCTTTTTTGCGGAGTTACGACTCCAGCAGCTCCATCCACGCCGCTTCGGCCTTTTCCAGCTGCGCGGCCGCGGTTTCGCGGTCGCGGCCGATCACCGCCATGCGGGTGGCATCGGCGTAGTTGGCCGGGTCCGCCAGCTGGCGGTCCAGCTCGGCCAGTGCACCTTCCAGTTCGGCCACCTTGGCTTCGGCAGCGGCCAGCTTGTGCGGGTTCACCGGCTTCTTCTGCACCACCTGCGCCACCGGTGCGGTCTTGACCACCACCGGCTCTTCCACCTGTTCCATGCGCGCCTTGGTGCCCTGCGCCTGCGGACGGGTACGCAGCCACGCGGCATACGCATCGAGGTCGCCGTCGAACGGCTCGACCACGCCATCGGCCACGCGCCAGTAGGTATCGCAGACCAGGCCGATCAGGTGGCGGTCATGCGAGACCATCACGATCGCGCCCTCGAAGGTGGCCAGGGCTTCGGCCAGCGCTTCGCGCATTTCCAGGTCAAGGTGGTTGGTCGGTTCGTCCAGCAGCAGCACATTCGGCTGCTGCCAGGCAATCAGCGCCAGTGCCAGGCGCGCGCGCTCGCCGCCGGAGAAGCCATCGACCGGCTCGAACGCGCGGTCGCCAGGGAAGTTCCACTTGCCGAGGAAATCGCGGAACGACTGGTTCGGTGCATCCGGCGCGATTTCGCGGAAGTGCTCCATCGGCGACTGGCCTTCGTGCAGCGACTCCACCGTGTGCTGGGCGAAGTAGCCGATCTTCAGGTCCGGGTGGGCCATGCGCTCGCCGACGATCGGCGCCAGCTCGCCCACCAGGGTTTTGACCAGGGTGGTCTTACCCGCACCGTTCGGGCCGAGCAGGCCGATACGCTGGCCCGCTTCCAGGCCGAAGCCTACGTTGTGCAGGATCACCGCGTCCTTGCCGTAGCCGGCCTCGACGTGATTCAGGCGGATCAGCGAGAACGGCAGCTTGGCCGGCGGCGCGAACTCGATGCGGAACTCGCGCTCGGCACGCACCGCTTCGGTACCGGCCAGCTTGGCCAGGCGCTTCATGCGGCTCTGTGCCTGCGCGGCCTTGCTGGCCTGCGCCTTGAAGCGGTCGATGAAGCTCTGCAGGTGCGCGCGTTCGGCTTGTTCCTTCTCGTGCGCGATCTGCTGCTGACGCAGCTGTTCGGCGCGCTGGCGCTCGAAATCGGTGTAGCCGCCCGGGTAGAGCTTGGCGCCGCCACCGTGCAGGTGCAGGGTGTGGGTGGCCACGTTGTCGAGGAACTCGCGGTCGTGCGAGATCAGCAGCAGGGTGCCCGGGTACTTCAGCAGCCACTGTTCCAGCCAGTACACCGCGTCCAGATCCAGGTGGTTGGTCGGTTCGTCGAGCAGCAGCAGGTCGCTGGGCATCATCAGCGCGCGGGCCAGGTTCAGGCGCACGCGCCAGCCGCCGGAGAACGAGGACACCGCGCGGTGGTGGGTCTCGGCCGGGAAGCCGAGGCCGTGCAGCAGCTTGCCCGCGCGCGCTTCGGCGTCGTAGGCGTTGAGCTCGGCCATCTTCGTATGCGCCTCTGCGACCGCTTCCCAGTCCTCGCGGGCGGTGGCGTCGGCCTCGGCAGCCAGCACCGCGGCCACTTCGGTATCACCGCCCAGCACGAAGCTCAGCGCCGGATCCGGCAGCGACGGCGTTTCCTGGGCCACGCTGGCGATGCGCACCTTGCCGGGCAGGTCGACGTCGCCCTTGTCCGCCTCCAGCTCGCCCTTCACCGCCGCGAACAGGCTGGACTTGCCAGCACCGTTGCGGCCGACCACACCCACCCGGTAACCGGCGTGCAGGGTCAGGTCGACATTGGACAACAGCAGCCGCTCGCCGCGGCGCAAGGCGAAATTACGAAGGGAAATCATCGGGGGAGGGGTCCATATAACCGGATGGAATGTGCTGGTGAGCACTGTTCCTGCGACGCAATTCTAGCGTTAACGAATACTTGACGCGTCCCGGGATGCGCGGCGGCCGACGTTCCTCTCTCCCACGTCCTCGCCGCGCGCCTCCCGGGCTCCCCTCCCCGCCTGTGCCTGTGCGAGCTAAATAGTTGCTGCTGCAACGTTTTTTTCGATGACCGGCATTTGACAGCCACTGAATATCCCGTTAATTCCTGTCTTGCGCACCGCAACAACCGCCGTCCGCCTCACCCCCGTGATGTCGATTCCGGTGCCGCCCCCGCCAACCGGAGCCCCATCCCGATGACCCGCAAGACCCGCCTGATCGCCGCCGCCGTCGCTGTCGCACTCGGTGGCTCTCCGTTCGTCGCCGCTGCCCAGCAGGCCGGCACCGCCGCCAACACCCTGGACACGGTGATCGTCACCGGCACCCGCGTGGCCGACCGCACGGTCGCCGAATCACAGTCGCCGATCGACATCATCACCCCGGAAATCCTGCAGTCCACCGGCACCGGTGAACTGGCCACCGCGCTGTCGCGCGCCCTGCCCTCGCTGAACTTCCCGCGCCCGGCCCTGACCGACGGCACCAGCGGCGTGCGCCCGGCGCAGCTGCGCGGCCTGTCGCCGGACCAGGTGCTGGTGCTGGTCAACGGCAAGCGCCGCCATACCTCGGCGATGATCAACGTCAACGGCAGCATCGGCCGTGGCTCGTCGGCGGTGGACATCAACGCGATCCCGATCGCTGCCATCGAGCGCGTGGAAGTGCTGCGTGACGGCGCTTCGGCGCAGTACGGCTCGGACGCCATCGCCGGCGTCATCAACATCGTGCTCAAAGGCAGCGGCCGCGGTGGCAGCCTGGCGGTGGACTACGGCCAGTATTCGGCCGGTGACGGCAACAAGTACCAGCTGTCCGGCGACACCGGCGTCGAGTTCGGCAATGGCCGCGGCCGCGTGCACGTGGCCGGCCAGATCAGCCAGCAGGACGAGAGCAACCGCGCCGGCCCGTACCGCGGCACCACCCCGAACACCGGCAACTTCCCCAGCATCGGCCAGACCACCTTCATCGTCGGCGACCCGCGCGTGGATGCCACCGCCGCCTCGGCCAACGCCAGCTTCGACTTCAGCGACCACGTGACCGGCTACGCCAGCGCGCTGCTGAGCAACCGCGACATCACTTCGTTCGCGTTTTACCGCTCGCGCAACCACAACGGGCAGAGCGCGCTGCTGGCGCAGACCTACCCGGACGGCTTCGTGCCGGAGATCAACCAGTACTCCAAGGACCGCTCGCTGGTGGCCGGGGTCAAGGGCAACACCGACAACGGCTGGACCTGGGACCTGAGCCTGAACCATGGCGAGAACACCCTGGACTTCCACACCCGCAACAGCATCAACTACAGCCTGGGTGCGACCAGCCCGCGCTCGTTCTACGACGGCACGCTGAAGTACCAGCAGGACATCTTCAACGCCGACCTGACCAAGTCGCTGGACTGGGGCCTGGCCTATCCGGTCACGCTGTCCTTCGGCGGTGAGTACCGCAAGGAGAAGTGGGACCAGAATCCCGGTGAGCTGAACTCGTACACCGGCAGTGGCGCGCAGGGCTTCGGCGGCTTCACCCCGACCAACGAGGTGCATGCCGACCGCCACAACTACGCGGTCTACGCCGGCCTGGAAGCGGACCTGACCGAGAAGTTCTCGGCCGGCATCACCGGCCGCTACGAGGACTACTCGGACTTCGGCGACCGTTTCTCCGGCAAGCTGTCGGCGCGCTATGCGTTCACCGACAAGGTCGCGCTGCGGGCAACCGCCTCCAGCGGCTTCCGTGCACCGTCGCTGGCGCAGCAGGGCTACCAGGCAGTCACCAGCCAGTTCACCAACGGCGTGTTCGTCGAGCGCGGCACCTTCCCGACCACCAGCGCCGCTGCGCAGGCACTGGGTGCCTCGCCGCTGAAGGCCGAGACCTCCACCTCCTACAGCCTGGGCCTGGTGCTGCAGCCGGTCGACCGCCTGTACATCACCGTCGACGCGTACCAGATCGACATCGATGACCGCATCGCGCTGTCGTCCAGCATCACCACCAACGCCGCCAGCAGCGCGCTGCTGACCAGCCTCGGCCTGGCGCAGGTGACCGCGTTCTCGTACTTCACCAACGGCCTGGATACGCGCACCCGGGGTGTCGACTTCGTGTCCAGCTACACCGTGCCCTTCGCAGCCAGCAGCCTGGAACTGACCGCGGCCTACAGCTACAACGACACCGAAGTGCGTCGCGTCGGCGGCACCCCGGCAGTGTTCGGCACGCTGGGCCTGACCCAGTCGCTGATCGGCCGCGATGAAATCGGCCGCATCGAAGACAGCTACCCGCGCGACAAGGCGATCCTGAGCGGCACCTGGCGTTCGGACCACTGGGAACTGGGCCTGGCCGCAACCCGCTACGGCAAATTCACCGTGCGCAACTCGGCCACCGCGCTGCGCGACCAGACCTACGGCGACGCCTGGGTGGTGGATGCCTCGGCCAGCTACAAGCCGAGCAGCAACTGGACCCTGACCGTGGGCGCGGACAACCTGCTGGACAAGTACCCGGACCGCACCGAAGACCTGCAGAACTCCACCTTCGGCATGCTGCCCTACAGCAACTACTCGCCGTTCGGCTTCAACGGCGCGTATGTGTACGGCCGCATCAAGTACACCTGGTAAGCGGTAGTACCGGCCGCTGGCCGGCAACCCCTCGCCGCATCTGGAGCAAAGCCCCTTCGTGTTGAAGGGGCGCGCCGAAGGCGGGGGTGGAGGAGAAATGCGTGGGCAAACCCGCCGGCCACGGCATGTGGCCGGCGGGTTTGCCGTATCTGGCCTCATCGGTGAAAATCGGGACATCCCCCCGATTTCTGCGAGAGCCGATGCACCATGACACCGACCTGATCAACATCGTGGCCGTTGGCCTGGGGCTCGCCTTCATCTTCGGCGCGCTGGCCAACAAGCTCCGCTTGTCTCCGCTGGTCGGTTATCTGGTTGCTGGCATCTGTGTAGGCCCGTTCACTCCCGGCTTCGTCGCCGACCAGGCGCTGGCCAACCAGCTGGCCGAACTGGGCGTGATGCTGCTGATGTTCGGCGTTGGCCTGCACTTCTCGCTGAAGGACCTGATGGCGGTCAAGGCGATCGCCATTCCCGGCGCCATCGGCCAGATCGCGGTGGCCACGCTGCTCGGCTGGGGTGTGGCCTCGCTGATGGGCTGGCCCGCCATCCATGGCGTCATCTTCGGATTCTCGCTGGCCACCGCCAGTACCGTGGTTCTGCTGCGGGCCATGGAGGAACGCCGCCTGCTGGAAACCATGCGCGGCAAGATCGCGGTCGGCTGGCTGATCGTGGAAGACCTGGCCTGCGTGCTGGCGCTGGTGATGATGCCGGTGATGGCCGGCGTGTTCGGCCCCGACGCGGCCAAGGAATCGCACTCGCTGGGCAGCGTGCTGGCCGATATCGGCTGGACCTTCGTGCAGCTGGGCCTGTTCGTGGCAGTGATGCTGGTGGTCGGGCGCCGGGTCATTCCGTGGATCCTGGAACGCATTGCCGGCACCGGTTCGCGCGAACTGTTCACGTTGTCGGTGCTGGCGATCGCGCTGGGCGTGGCGTTCGGCTCGGCGATGCTGTTCGGCGTTTCATTCGCGCTGGGCGCGTTCTTCGCCGGCATGCTGCTCAACGAATCGGAACTGAGCCACAAGGCCGCGCATGATTCGCTGCCGCTGCGTGATGCGTTCGCGGTGCTGTTCTTCGTCTCGGTCGGCATGCTGTTCGACCCGAACATCCTCATCCAACACCCGTGGCAGGTACTGGCCACGGTGCTGATCATCATGTTCGGCAAGTCAGCGGCGGCATTCTTCATCGTGCGCGCCTTCGGGCACCCGACCAGCACTGCGCTGACCATCTCGGCCAGCCTGGCGCAGATCGGCGAATTCGCCTTCATCATCGCCGGCCTCGGCGTGGCCCTGCAGATCCTGCCGAAGGAAGGCCAGTCGCTGGTCCTGGCCGGCGCGCTGGTCTCGATCATGCTCAACCCGTTGGTGTTCGGCCTGCTGGACCGCTGGCAGGCCAAGCAGGAGCAGTTGCCACAGCCGCCCGAGCCGGAAGAAGCCACTGGCCCGTCCCGGGACCTGCATGACCACGCCATCGTGATCGGTTACGGCCGGGTCGGCAGCGAACTGGCGCAGGTGCTGCGTGACCGTGGCGTGCCGGTGCTGGTGATCGATGACAACAAGGAGCACGTCGAGCAGGCCCACGCCAAGGGCCTGGCGGCGATCCGTGGCAGCGCCGCCGCTGATCGGGTGCTGGCCGAGGCCCACCCGGAGCGCGCGAAGATCGCGGTGTTGGCGATTCCGCAGCCGCTGGAAGCCGGCGAGGCGCTGGCCAAGCTGCGCGCGATCAATCCGGACCTGACCCTGCTGGCGCGTGCGCACAGCGATGCCGAGGTTAAGCATCTGCTGGAACACGGTGCCGATGGCACGGTGATGGCCGAGCGCGAGCTGGCCTATTCGCTGGCGGAGATGATCATGTCGACGCCGCCGTACCGGAACCTGGGGCAGCACAGCGTTCCGGTGGTGTGAGGGGGGCGGCAGGGCTTGCAGCCCTGCACCTGCCGAAGCAACGGCAACGGCAACGGCAAAAGCAGAAGCTGGCATTCCGTGGGATGGCGGGGTGTGTCCAGTTGCTGTTGGTGGGTGTCGACCTTGGTCGACACGGCGGCACAAAAAAATCCCCGGTCGACCCGCATCGACCGGGGATCTGGATCGCCACGTTGCCACTGCCTTGGAGAGGCAATCCCACCGTAGCGCATCGCAGCGCCCGTGGTGATCGCCTGTGGCGATGACAACCAAGCGTGCGGCTATCAGGCGTTGGCCAATGCCTGCTCCAGGTCCGCGCGCAGGTCGGCGATGTGCTCGATGCCGATCGACAGCCGCACGGTGTCCTCGCTGACGCCGGCCTTGGCCAGCTCGGCCGCGTCCAGCTGGCGGTGGGTGGTCGAGGCGGGATGAGTCGCCAGCGACTTGGCATCGCCCAGGTTGACCAGACGCGTGAACAGTTTCAGCGCATCGAGGAAGCGCGCGCCGGCTTCGCGGCCGCCCGGCAGGCCGAAGGTCAGCACGCCCGAGCCGTGTCCGCGCAGATAGCGCTGCGCGCCAGCATGCTCGGGGTCGTCAGCCAACCCGGCGTAGCGCACCCAGGCCACCTTGGCGTGCGATTTCAGGAACTGCGCCACAGCCAGCGCATTGGCATTGATGCGCTCCATGCGCAGGGCCAGGGTCTCGATACCCTGCAGGATCAGGAACGCATTGAACGGCGACAACGCCGCGCCGGTGTTGCGCAGCGGCACCACCCGCGCGCGGCCGATGTAGGCGGCCGGCCCCAGCGCTTCGGTGTAGACCACGCCGTGGTAGCTCGGGTCGGGCTGGTTGAGGCGGGCGAAGCGTTTTGGCTGCGCCGCCCAGTCGAAGCGGCCGGAGTCGATGATCGCGCCGCCGAGGCTGTTGCCGTGGCCGCCCAGGTACTTGGTCAGCGAGTGCACCACGATGTCGGCACCGTGCTCGAACGGGCGCAGCAGGAACGGGGTGGCCACGGTGTTGTCGACGATCAGCGGCACGCCGGCGGCATGCGCGACGTCGGAGATCGCCGCGATGTCGGTGACGTTGCCGCGCGGGTTGCCGATCGACTCGACGAACACCGCCTTGGTGCGCTCGTCGATCAGCCCGGCAAACGCAGCAGGATCGGCCGGATCGGCGAAGCGCGCCTGGATGCCGTACTGCGGCAGCGTGTGCGCCAGCAGGTTGAGGCTGCCACCGTACAGCGCGCTGGACGCCACAATGTTGTCACCGGCCTCGGCGATGGTCTGGATCGCGTAGGTGATCGCGGCCTGCCCCGAGGCCAGTGCCAATGCGCCGATACCGCCTTCCAGCGCGGCCAGGCGTTGCTCCAGCACGTCGGTGGTGGGGTTCATGATGCGCGTGTAGATGTTGCCCGGCACCTTCAGGTCGAACAGGTCGGCACCGTGCTGGGTGTCATCGAAGGCATAGGCCACGGTCTGGTAGATCGGCACTGCTACCGCGCGGGTGGTCGGGTCGGGACGGTAGCCGCCGTGCACGGCCAGGGTTTCCAGTTGCCACTGCGGGTCGCTCATTGCACCAGGCTCCATCCGGGGAAACCGCCAACATAGGCCAAGCGCGGCCAGTCGCTGAATGCCGCTGGCGATGACGCCCATACCGCCGGTTATCAGGTTGGCCGCGATTCAGGCAGCCGTCATGGCCCGTTGCTAGGCTTCGCCGCCGGGCGATCCTGCCCGGGCATGGAGGCCCAATACGCATGCAGCCCTCTCCCTGGACACCCGCCGCCAGCGGCGCGCCGACCCTGGTCCTGCTGGTGGAAGACGATCGCCGCCTGGCCGAGCTGGTCAGCGACTATCTGCGCGAACATGGCTTTGCCGTGCAGCACGTTGCCCGCGGCGACCTGGCCGGCGCGGCGTGCCGCCAGCATGCACCGGAACTGGTGGTGCTGGACCTGATGCTGCCGGGCCTGGGCGGCATCGATGTGTGCCGGCAGATCCGCAGCTTTTCCGATGTGCCGATCCTGATGCTGACCGCCTGCGAGGACGATATCGAGCAGGTACTGGGGCTGGAATCGGGCGCCGACGACTACGTGCACAAGCCGGTCGAACCACGCCTGCTGCTGGCCCGCCTGCGCGCCCTGCTGCGTCGCCGTCATGGCAGCAGCACTTCCGGTACGCCGTGCCGGTTGATGCATGGCGAACTGTTGATCGACCGCATGCAGCGCGAAGTACACCTGCACGGTCAGCCGGTGGAACTGGGCACAACCGAATTCGAGATTCTGTGGCTGCTGGCCAGCCAGCCTGGGCAGATCCTGTCGCGCGACCAGATCCTGCAGGCGGTGCGCGGCATCGGCTTCGATGGGCTGGACCGCAGCGTCGATGTCAGCATCGGCAAGCTGCGCCGCAAGCTTGGCGACGACGCACGCGAACCCCGGCGGATCAAGACCGTGTGGGGCCGCGGCTACCAGTTCAATCCCTCGGCCTGGTCAGCATGAAGCGCCTGTTCCTGTGGCTGTGGTTCGTCACCAGTGCCTGTTTCCTGGTGTCGGTGTTCGTCCTCAACCACATCCTGGACGGCATCTACCTACCGGTACAGGATCGTGTGTTCGCCGAGCAGGTGCGCGGGCAGGTGTATGCCCTGCGCACCGGGCTGGCCGGCCTGGACGCTGCACAGCAGCGCGCGCGCGTGCAGCAGTGGCAACCTCACTATGGCATTGCGCTGACCCTGCTGGAGACGCCTCCCGTGCTCGACGCGCAGGAGCAGGCCCATCTGCAGGCACAGGGCTTCATCGTCCGCGATCGTTACCAGCAGATCCTGTTGCCCATCGAAGATGCCGGCGGCCGCTGGCTGCACCTGCGCCTGCCCGGCGAGGTGCTGATGACCACCTACATGTCCATCGCCGCCTACCTCAGCATCCTGCTGCTGGTCGGGGCCAGCCTGTATGCCTGGGTCCGGCTGCTGTGGCGCGACCTGGAAGCGCTGCGCCTGCATGCCGACCGCATCGGCGCCGGCGACCTGCAGGCGCGGGCGCAGGTGTCGCCGCGCTCACAGATCCGGGTCATCGTCGACCATTCCAACCGCATGGCCGCGCGCGTGGCCGAGCTGGTGCAGCGCCAGCGTGACCTGACCCACGCGATCTCGCATGAACTGCGCACGCCGATTGCACGCGTGGCATTCGGGCTGGACCTGATGCAGGACAGCGACGATCGCGCGCGTCGCGCGAATCTGGCGCAGGGACTGCACGGCGACCTGGCTGAACTCAACCGGCTGGTGAGCGAACTGCTGGCCTATGAACGCCTGGAGCACCCCAGTGCAGGAGAGCCGCTGCAGCGCATCGAGGCCAACGACTGGCTGCAGGCCTGCCTGGCCGATGCGCGCCGCGACGCCGAACGGGCGGGCCTGGTACTGCATGTGCAGCCCAGCGCGCTGCCGCGGGTGGATGCCGAACCGCGCCTGCTGCAGTTGGCACTGAGCAACCTCGTGGGCAACGCGCTGCGCCACGCGCGTTCGCAGGTGGAAGTCTCGCTGGTGGGCGTAGGCGGCCGCGCCTGCCTGCGCGTGGATGACGACGGCCCCGGTATCGCCGAGGCCGACCGCGAAAAAGTGATGCGCCCGTTCACCCGGCTGGATGACAGTCGCAGCCGCGATACCGGTGGTTTCGGCCTGGGCCTGGCCATCGTCAACCGCATCGCGGCGCGTCACGGTGGCGAACTGCGCATCAGCCGCGCCACGCTGGGCGGCGCTCGCCTGGAAATGCACTGGCCGCTGGCTGCCAGCTGAACGCCAACAGGCGTGATTACAGTTGCTTACAACTCCCGCACAACTGCGGACGGATCAGTCGACGGCCAATCGCCACGCTGTCGACCCTGCAGCGCGCGCCGGATGCGCGTGCTGCATTCCTCCCATTGTCGAGAGTGCCCATGTCCCAGCGTCACCGTACCCCGTCCCTGCTCTGCCTGGCCCTGCTGCCGCTGTTCGCCGCCCCGATCGCCCATGCCAAGGATGACCACTGGACCTTCGAGGTGGCCGCCGGTGCCGGCGTGACCCCGCGCTACAGCGGCAGCAAGGACTTCCAGGCCTCGCCCATGCTGTCCTTCGACGCCCGGTCACCCGGCGGCTGGTTTCTGGGCACCAGCGGCATCGGCTGGGGCACGGCCATTGGCGAGCATACCCACCTGCGCGCCTACATCGGCGCCAGCGGCAGCCGCCGTGACAAGGACTCCGCTCTCGGCGGTTCCGACGTCCTGCGCGGCATGGGTGATATCCGTACCCGTCCCCTGGTCGGCCTTTCGGCGGGTTATACGCTGGGAGAAGCCGTGCTGAGCGGCACCTGGCAATTCACGCGCAAGGACGAAGACCGTGGCGACAACGGCCTGGCCACCCAGCAGATGCACCTGAGCCTGGCCCTGCCCCTGTTCGACCTGGCCGGTGGCGTGGTCAGCGGAAGCGTCTCCACCGAGTATGGCAACCGCGGCTACATGCAGACCTGGTACGGCGTCAGCCCGGAGCAGGCCGCGCGTACCGGCTTTGCCCGGCACACGCCGAAAGCCGGCCTGGTGAGCGCCGGCCTCGGCCTGAAGTGGAGCCATCGCGTGGGCCGCAACGGCAACTGGTACATCTCGGCCGAAGGCACGCGCCTGCTCGGCGACGCCGCCGACAGCCCGATCGTGCAGAAGCCGAACCAGTTCGGCCTGATGAGCGGCTACACGCACCGCTTCTGAGGGCGCGCCGGGCCCGACCCGGCGTTGCTCACGGAAAACAGGGCGCTGCGCTCAGGCAGCGCCCCGATGGACTCACGCCTTGGCGAACACCAGGTGACCGCCGTCGTTGCCGACTTCGATGGTGTCACCGTTGACGAAGGCGCCGGAAAGGATCTTCTGTGCCAGCGGATTCTCCAGCTGTGCCTGGATCGCGCGCTTCAACGGGCGTGCGCCATACACCGGATCGAAGCCGACGTTGCCCAGCAGGTCGAACGCTGCATCGGACACCATCAGCTTCAGCCCACGCTCGGCCAGGCGCTTCTCCAGGCCGCGCATCTGGATGCGCGCGATCTGCTTGATCTGCTGCTTGTCCAGCGGGTGGAACACCACGATGTCGTCCAGGCGGTTGATGAACTCCGGGCGGAAGTGCGCCTGCACCACGCCCATCACCGCCGCCTTCATCTGCGTGTAGGCCTCCGGGCTGTCATCACTGCTCATGTCCTGGATCTGGTGCGAGCCCAGGTTCGAGGTCATCACGATGACGGTATTGCGGAAGTCCACGGTGCGGCCCTGGCCATCGGTCAGCCGGCCATCGTCCAGCACCTGCAGCAGGATGTTGAACACATCCGGATGCGCCTTCTCCACTTCGTCCAGCAGGATCAGCGAGTATGGGCGACGACGCACGGCCTCGGTCAGGTAACCACCCTCTTCGTAACCCACGTAGCCCGGAGGGGCACCGATCAGGCGGGCGACGCTGTGCTTCTCCATGAACTCGCTCATGTCGATGCGGATCATCGCGTCGGCACTGTCGAACAGGAATTCGGCCAGCGACTTGCACAGCTCGGTCTTGCCCACGCCGGTCGGGCCGAGGAACAGGAACGAGCCGGCCGGGCGGTTCGGATCGGACAGGCCCGCACGCGAACGGCGCACCGCATCGGAGACGACCTTGATCGCTTCCTCCTGGCCGACCACGCGGTTGTGCAGCACCTCTTCCATGCGCAGCAGCTTGTCACGCTCGCCTTCGAGCATCTTGTTGACCGGAATGCCGGTCCAGCGCGACACAACCTCGGCGATTTCCTCGTCGGTGACCCGGTCCTGCACCAGCTTGAAGTCCTTGTGTTCGGCCTCCTGCGCAGCGACCAGCTGCTTTTCCAGCTGCGGCAGCAGGCCGTACTGGATCTCGCTCATCCTGGCGAAATCCTGGCGGCGCTGCGCCGATTCCAGCTCCAGCTTGGCCTGCTCGACCTGCTCCTTGATCTTGGTTGCCCCCTGCAGCGCGGCCTTCTCCGACTTCCAGATTTCATTGAGGTCGGAGAACTCGCGCTCCAGCGCATCGATGTCGTTTTCCAGATCGGCCAGGCGCTGCCGCGAAGCCTCGTCCTTTTCCTTCTTCAGCATCTCGCGCTGGATCTTCAGCTGGATCACACGACGTTCCAGGCGATCCAGTTCCTCCGGCTTGGAGTCGATTTCCATGCGCAGGCGCGAGGCGGCCTCGTCCATCAGGTCGATGGCCTTGTCCGGCAACTGGCGGTCGGTGATGTAGCGGTTGGACAGCGTCGCAGCGGCGACGATGGCCGGGTCGGTGATCTCCACGCCGTGGTGGACCGCGTACTTCTCCTTCAGTCCACGCAGGATGGCGATGGTGTCCTCCACCGACGGCTCACCCACGAATACCTTCTGGAAACGGCGCTCCAGCGCGGCATCCTTCTCGATGTACTTGCGGTACTCATCCAGCGTGGTGGCACCCACGCAGTGCAGCTCGCCGCGCGCCAGTGCCGGCTTCAGCATGTTGCCGGCATCCATCGCGCCATCGGCCTTGCCGGCACCGACCATGGTGTGCAGCTCGTCGATGAACAGGATGATCTGGCCTTCGCTCTTGGCCAGGTCGTTGAGCACGCCCTTCAGGCGCTCTTCGAACTCACCGCGGAACTTGGCGCCGGCGATCAACGCACCCATGTCCAGTGACAGCACGCGCTTGCCGCGCAGGCCCTCGGGCACCTCGTCATTGATGATGCGCTGGGCCAGGCCTTCGACAATGGCAGTCTTGCCCACGCCGGGTTCGCCGATCAGCACCGGGTTGTTCTTGGTCCGACGCTGCAGCACCTGGATGGTGCGGCGGATTTCCTCGTCACGGCCGATCACCGGATCGAGCTTGCCGCTCTCGGCGCGCGCGGTCAGGTCGATGGTGTACTTTTCCAGCGCCTGCCGCTGCTCTTCGGCATTCTCCGACTGAACGTTCTCGCCGCCACGCAGCTTGTCGATGGCGGTCTGCAGGCGCGCCTTGTCGGCACCGGCGGCGCGCAGCGCCATGCCCAGCGTGCCGCCATCCTCCAGCGCGGCCAGCACGAACCACTCGCTGGCGATGAAGGCATCACCGTGCTGCTGGGCCAGCTTGTCAGTCTGGTTCAGCAGGCGCCCAAGGTCGTTGCCCATCGAGACGTTGCCGGCCTGGCCGGACACCTTCGGCAGCGCGTCCAGCGCCTCGGTCAGGCGCTCGCGCAGTACCGGCACGTTCACCCCGGCCTGGGCCAGCAGCGGGCGCGTGCTGCCACCCTGCTGGTCCAGCAGCGCACTGAACAGGTGAACCGGTTCGATGATGCTGTTGTCGCGGCCCACGGCCAGCGACTGTGCGTCTGCCAGCGCCTGCTGGAAACGCGAGGTGAGCTTGTCCATCCGCATTGCAGAACCTCATCGGTGATCAGGGCCGGCCACTGCCGGCGATGCTGGAAAGATGCGGTTGCCCCACCCGGTTTCAAGGGTGACTGCGACTGCATCCGGAGGCCAGTCAGCCCGCGGCCAGCATGCCGCACCGCATGTTGCCGCCGCGTTGATCCTGCGCAAGCCAGTGCGCACGTGGCACTGGAATCGGCGCATCACGGATGCGATACTTGCGAATCATTCTCATTTCGATCAAGGCCGCGCACCCCGTCCATGCCTCCCCACCACGAACAACTGGGCGTGCTGTACCGCGATCACCGCGCCTGGCTGCAGGGCTGGTTGAGCGGTCGCGTGGGCAATCGCGATGTGGCCGATGACCTCACCCAGGACACCTTCGCCCGCTTGCTGCAGAGGCGCGACCTGGCCGCACTGCGCGAGCCGCGTGCGTTCCTGACCACGGTCGCGCGCGGGCTGGCCGCCAACTGGTTCCGGCGCCAGGCACTGGAGCGCGCCTACCTGGAGTACCTGGCGCAGTTTCCAGAGCCGGTGCTGCCCTCACTGGAAGAGCAGGCGCTGGTGCGCGAGGCCCTGCAGCAGATCGACACGATGCTCGACGGCCTGCCCGCGATGGCACGCCGGGTGTTCCTGCTGGCGCAGTTCGATGGGCTTCGCTATGAGGCCATCAGCGAACAGCTGGGGCTGTCACTGTCGACGGTGAAGCGGCACATGAAGCGGGCGCTGCTGGGCTGCCTGGCGCATGCCGGCTGAGACCGCCGCCGCACCGGCCCTTCCGCCGCGCGTATTGGAACAGGCCGCCGACTGGCTGATGCGCCTGCACGAGGACGACAGCGCGGCGCAGCGCGCGCAATGGCAACGCTGGCACGATGCCGATCCGGCACACGCCCACGCCTGGCAGCGCGCGGAACGTCTGTTGGCGCTGACCGCTCAGGTGCCCACAGCGCTGGCCCAGCGCACCCTGCAGCCGCCCGCGTCGGCTGGGCGCCGCGCCGTACTGCGCAGCGTCGCCGCTCTGCTGGTGGCGCCACTCGGTGGATGGCTGGCCTGGCGGTTGTGGGACGACGCAGCGTGGGATGCCAGTGCGCGCACGGCCGTGGGCGAGCGCGCCCAGCAGGTGCTGGACGATGGCAGCGTGCTGCACCTGGATACCGGCACTGCGGTCGACATCGCATTCGATGCGCATGCGCGCCTTCTGCGGCTGCGCCATGGGCAGATGCTGGTGGAGACAGCCGCTGATCCACAACGCCCGGCGAGGCCGTTCCGGGTCACGACCCCCTACGGCACGCTGCAGGCACTTGGCACCCGTTTCAGCGTGCGCCTGTTCGGGGAGGACGCCCTGCTGGTCGTCCAGCACGGCGCGGTGCGGATCTCCACACCGGGTCAACAGCGCCAGGTCGACGCCGGGCAGCAGGTGCGCTGGAACCTGGCCCGGCTGCCACGGCCCATGCCTGCGCCGCCCGGCGCTGACGCGTGGGTCCGGGGCATGCTGGTCGCCGATGCAATGCCGCTGCAGCAGGTCTTGCAGGAGCTGGGGCGCTACCAGCACCGCTGGCTGCGCGTGGACCCGCGCATCGCCGGCCTGCCGGTGTCCGGCGCATTCCCGCTGGACGACCTGCAGCGCAGCCTGTCGATGCTTGCCGCCACCCATGCGCTGCGGATCGAGCAGGGGCTGTGGATCCACGTGTCGGCTGCGGGGCATCGCGGCTGACACTTTTCCGCGCGTCGCGTGGCAGAGGGTATGAACCCCTCACTTTCCTCCCCATGACCGTGAACCTGCCCCGGCTTCGACTGAGCCTCCTCGCCACCGCGCTCGCCGCCACACCCGCGCTGGCTCAATCACCGCCCGATGAATCCCTGCACGTCCAGCGCAGCACCGTCTCGCTGGGCAGTGCACTGGGCGCGTTCGCCGCCGAGCATGGCGTGGCCCTGTCCTTCGACCCCGCGCTGACCCGTGGCCGCCAGGCTCCCCCGATTGCCACGGGGCTGGACGTGGACGCAGGATTCGACGCACTGCTGCACGGCAGCGGGCTGCGCGCGGTGCGCCGCGCCGATGGCAGCTACACCTTGCAGCGTGCGCAGCTCTCGGCAGGCGCACGACGCACCAGTACCCTGCACGTGCCGGGCCAGGACACCGGTTCGACCTTCGGAGGCAGCCTGCAACTGGACCGCAGCTACGTCGCGGCGCAGGCCGCCGGCAACGGTGACATCACCCGGCTGCTGCGCATCCATCCCGCCGTGCAGTTCGACAATGCCGACCAGGGCAGCTTCAGCCCCGGCGAGATCCGTCCTGCGGAAATCAGCATCAATGGTGCGAAGTTCTATCAGAACGCGTTCATCGTCGATGGCATGAACTTCAACAACGACATCGACCCTGGCGCGGATCCGGAGGTGTACCGGCTGTTCTCCGTTCCAGGTGGCTCGCAGGCGCTGGCACTGGACAGCAGCCTGCTGGAAGACGTCACCGTGCATGACAGCAACGTTTCGGCCGCCTATGGTGGATTCAACGGCGGCGTTGTCGAAGCCAGCACCCGGCGACCATCACGCACCTTCAGCGGCCGCCTGTCCACCCAGTCCTCGCGATCTTCGTGGACGCGCTACCACCTGGACGCCGCCGTCGCAGACAGCTACCAGAAGGCGTCCGGCGCGAATGACGGGCAGCCGGAATTCAAGAAGACCACCACGCGCGCCGATCTGGAGGGCTATCTGACCGACCGCATCGGCGTCCTGGCCAGTTTCACCCGCAAACGCTCGACCATTCCCACCTACAACCTGCAGTCGCACCTGGTCGACGACGCGCATCCGGAGAAACAGATCCAGCGGCGCAGCATCGACAATCTGTTCGTCAAGGCGATCTGGGAAGCGAGCGACACGCTCGACATCGAGGCGAGCTTTACCCGTGCGCCGGAGGAATCCCACTACTTCCGCTCCAACGTCCCCGGTGCCGGCATCGACATCATTGGCGGCGGCCGCCAGGCGATGCTCAAGGCGACGTGGTCGCCGCAATGGGGCACTCTGACCCAGCAGGTGGGCTGGAGTTCTACCGAGCAGTCCCGCCATCCACAGTCTGCGGACTACATGAGCTGGTACTGGGCCGAGGGCAAGGACTGGGGAACCTCAGGCAGCTCGCTGGAAGGTGAATTCGGCGATATTGACCAGGCGCAGAAGACGCTCCAGTACCGTGCCGATCTGATACTGGCACCGCAGCGCTGGCTGGGCATGGAGCATCGTTTCGCGGCAGGCGTCCAGTACCAGCACCAGGATGTCGACTACGAGCGCCTGGACGACACCTACATCTATGTCTCGCCGGCGCGCACCACCAGCTGCACCAACAAGGCCGGCATCACCGACACGCAGACCTGCTGGATTGGCCTGACCCGCACCGGCCGCGCCAACACCAGCAACTGGCCCGGACAGTTCTTCACCAGCCGCACCTATTACACGCGCGGCCGGCTGGACTTCCAGATCGACAGCTGGAGCGCCTACGCCGAAGACAGCATCCGCGCGGGGCGCCTGTCGCTGCGCCCCGGCCTGCGCATCGACCATGACAGCTACATGCAGCACACCACGGTCGCACCGCGCCTGGCGATGTCACTGGATCTCGACACCGCCGGCGACACTCAGCTGATCGCGGGCGCCAACCGCTATTACGGCCGTAACGCGGCCACGTGGCGGCTGCGCGATGGCCTTGATCGGCTGCAATACAGGAACCAGCGCCGCCCCACCCTCGACAGCGAGTGGACCGCAGGTACGCAGACCGCCAACGGGCTGCATTTCGATCGCCTGAGAATCGCCTACGACGATGAGCTGATGCTGGGCGTCAAGCAGCAATGGAAGGGCTGGGAGTTCCTCGGCAAGGTCGTCAACCGCAAGGGGCGTGACCAGGTCGTGCGTTCCAGCAGCCGGGTGCAGGACGAACGCGCGGATGACCCTTCGCTGGCCACCCACTACGAAACCTGGAGCAACGACGGCCGCAGCGAGACACAGATCATCAGCCTTACCGTGCGCCCCCTGCACCGCCTGCAGTTCGGCGGAACCAGCACCACGGGCCTGCTGGCGCTGGACTGGACCGACAGCCGCTCTTCTGCACCCGACTACGAGGACGACTTCAGCACCGCGTACTACGAGAATCCGATCATCCGCTACGACGGCAGCTACATCCGCTACCGCGATCGTCCGGCAGACAACTTCAACCGCCCATGGACCGCGCGACTGGCCACCACCACGCATATCCCGGCAGCTCGGCTGACCTGGGGCAATACGCTGCGCTACCGGGCCGGCTATCGCGCGATACGGGACACCGGACTGAAGGATGTCCATGACGGCCAGAGTGTTGCGGTCTGGGAAAGACGGCGGTTTGCCCCCTCGTTGATCTGGGACATGCGCATTGGCTGGGAGCAGCCGTTGTCGACGATGGGCACGGTGTTCGCCAACGTGGATGTGTTCAACGTGCTGGATCGGCGCGCGGTGAATGGCGTATCCAGCAGCGTCAGCCGCGCGCCGTACTACGAAATGGGACGCTCGTTCTGGCTCGAAGTGGGCTACCGGTTCTGAAGCCCGCGCGCCGCCGCAGGCTTGGCTGGATGGTGGTGCTGCTCAGCGCCGTGCTGGCCAGCGCTGCACAGCCACGTCCTTCCCAGCCGGTCTGCGCGCCGGCTCCGGGCAAGGCGGAACGCTGGGAGGGCGCCTGCCTGCGCGCCCTGTACAGCGGGCCCAGCGCAGGCTGGCCCGCGCCCGACGTGGAAGCCGGCGTCCTCTGGCAGGAACTGGCCCCGCTGCCGTCGCCCGTCGATCCACCGGACAATCCTTCCACGCCAGCCAAGGTGGCGCTGGGACGGCGGCTGTTCTTCGATCCGGCTCTTTCGAAGTCGCGGCAACTGGCCTGCGCCAGCTGCCACGATCCGGACCTGGGCTGGGCCGATGGTCGCCGCGTGTCCTTCGGTCATGATCGCCAGCCCGGCCGCCGCAATGCGCCCAGCGTTGCGATCAGCGCGCACGTGGCACCGCTGTTCTGGGATGGACGCGCGGCCACGCTGGAAGCGCAGGCGCTGCATCCCATCGCCGATCCCATCGAGATGGGGTTCAGTGCCGGCGGCGCCGTGCGTCGCCTGCGCCGCGATGCGACCTATCGCGCTGACTTCGTCGCGGTGTTCGCGCAGCCGCGCATCGATGCCGCGCAGCTCGGCCAGGCCATCGCCGCGTTCGAGCGCAGCCTGTCGCCGCGCAACAGCCGCTTCGATCGCTTCCTGCGCGGCGATACGCGAGCACTGGACGACGCCCAGCTGCGCGGCCTGCACCTGTTCCGCACGCAGGCCGGTTGCATGAACTGCCACAGCGGGGCAGCACTCACCGACAACGGCTTCCACAACCTGGGCCTGCATTTCCACGGCCGCCCGCGGCAGGATCTGGGCCGCTACGAAGTCACCGGCGATCCGGCCGACAGCGGGCGCTTCCGCACGCCCTCGCTGCGAGGCGTGGCCAACACGGCACCGTACATGCACAACGGCCTGATCCCGCGCCTGTCGGGCGTGCTGGCGTTCTACAACGTGGGCGGCGCGCGCCCGCGCGCACCGGGCTCGCTGCCGGCTGATGCGGCGCCATTCCCGGAGCCGGATCCACTGCTGCGGCCGCGCGGGCTGGGCCGCCAGGATCTGCAGGACATCGAGGCGTTCCTGCAGAGCCTGTAGCCGCGGATCAGCCGCCTGCAGGCAGCGTGGGAGCCGGCTTGGGCGGCAACAGCGGTGGCGCCGCCGCAACGGCCACCGGGCAGCCATAGGTGCCTTCAACATCCATGTACAGGCTGTAGCGCTGGGTCGCGGCAAAGCCCACGCGCCAGTCCGGGTTGAACAGCGGGTTGGGCCCGGGCGACAGCCCCAGGTCCATCGGCAGGTTCAGCACTTCCTCCCCGATCATGACCGGCGTGGTCGCCTCCACGAACTGGATGTCTTCGCTGCCTTCGGTGGTGATCACGTTCTTGCGCCGGATCGCCGACGCGGGTGGGGTGGCCGGCAACGTTCCGCGGGCCTGGAAGGCGCCATTGAAGCCGGTATCCACCTTGACCAGCACGTTCTGCTTGCCAGCGCGGATCGGATAGCGGACGTCGTACGCATCCGCCCATAGCGAGGACAGCGTGGCCATCCGCCGCGTGCACGGCACCGGACTGGCCGTGGCCTGGATCACCAGCGCATCCTTGTTGACCCGCACCCGGCCCAACGCACGCAGCACGTCCAGGCCGATGCGCGGCAGGTCGTCCTGGCCCAGTACCGCAAAGGACACATCGCGCACGGCGACACCACCGATGTCCAGTTCGACCGGTGCCGCCAGCGCATACAACGTGCCAGGCCTGCCATCGACCGCCATGAAGCCCTCGGTCAGCGTCAAGCCAAGCTCGGTCGCCAGCGCTCGGCCGATGCGCGAGTGTGCGGCGCCGCTGTCCAGATGCACGCGCAGCTCGCGTTCACCGGCTGCGGTGCGCAGCTTCAGGCTGAGCGTCGGCAGTTCGTTGTCCAACTGTAGGGGGACACGGATGTCGCGGGCAGGTGCCTGCGCCGCCATCGCGTTGCGCGGCCATGCGGTAAACCGCTCGAAATGCGGCTCGCTGAGGCCGGCAAGATGGATGTCGCGCAGCCTGGGGCTCAGCATGGGGCGGATATCGCGCTCCATCAGCGTGCGGACCTGGAGCATCTGCGTCGCCCAACCCGCGATATCGCCCCGCAGGAGCAGATTGCCGGCCAGGGTGGCCGAACACAGGTACTCGACCCCCTTCACACTGTCGGCCGCCTCGCTGGCCACGGCCTTCAGGCACTCCTGGGCCGCCTGGCTGGAGCGGTCCAGCTCGCCACGCACGCGGTAGAAGCCTGCCTGGCCCAGCTTGCCCTTCACACCGGGTGACTTGCCCAACGTCTGCAGCCGGGTCAGTTCGGCAAGGCGCACGCTGCGGGTGTAGCCGTAGGGATCGCCCAGTTCGCCATCGCGCGTCTCGACGGCCGCAGCCGAGGCCACTGTCGTGGCGAACAACGCACTCACGCCCAACCACATTCGATGCATCGAGGTCACTCCTGTCTACCTGACCCCGACCGTATCACGCTGGCGATGACACCTGCCCCTGCCGTCTTCAGCCTTCAGCCTTCAGCCGCGGGTGATCGCGCTGCGGATCGCCTGCAGCTGCTGCTTGACCGCCCGTGCCTGTGCCGGGTCCATGCGCAGCAGCGCCTTCTGGCCGATGGACCTCGACTGCAGGGTCGGATCAACGAAGCGGTAGCGGCCGCGTTCATCGCGTTCCACCTGCGGCGACTGCGCCAGTTCCGGCGTGTCCAGCAGGTGGTCGATCACCGCGACCAGGCGGTCATTGAAATAGCCCTCGGGCCGGCCAAGATCGACGTAGGCCTGTTGGATCAGCGGATAGAAGCGCTTGTACGCAGCCGCCGTTGCCGCCGGGTCCAGCGAAGTGAACGCCTGCACATAGGGCGCATAGCGCGCCGCGTTGCCGGCGGCGATGCGCTCACCGCCTTCACCGGGTTCCACCTGCAGGCTGCCGGGCAGCGGGCGCGCAGCCAGTGCGGTCGGCGGCACGCTGGGCTTGTCCAGGTTGTCGACCTGGGTGACCAGGCGCTGGATCAGGTGGTCGCGCAGCAGCAGGGTCAACGGCCCCTCGCCCTGGAACAGCTGGCTCAGCGCGCCCCAGGCGGCGGCATCGCTGTCAGCCAGCTTCGGCAGCGCCGGGTCGGCGGCGGCCCCGGTATCCAGCGGATGCTTGATCGGCGGGGGGGCTGACGCGGGCACTGTGGCTGCCTTCGGTTGTGGCGGTGCACCGCTGCTGGCGGGAGGGGACTGCACCGGCACCGACACACCGTCTGCCAGGCTTTTCAGCTGATCGCGGAACAACCAGCCCCCCGCGCCACCGATCACCACCACGCCCAGCACCCAGGGCCATACCGCCTTTCCACTCTGCATGATGCAGTCCCTCGTTGTTCACCTGCATGGACAAGGTGTGACCGGATTGATTGCGATGGGTTCCCCGCCTGTTCCGCTGCCGTTGGGGTTGGCGCCTGCGCATGCGCCACGCTCACGCCTGCTTTGCACAGCGTGCGCGAGGCTGGGGGTCTTGTCGTGCGGAGACGCTGCCATGCAGTACGCGCTGTACTACTGGACCGGCATCCAGGGCCGGGGTGAATTCGTGCGGCTGGCGCTGGAAGATGCCGGCGCCGACTACATCGACATGGCGCGGGTGCATGGCGATGCGGTGATGCAGCCGTTCCTCGATGGAAACAGCGAGGGAGCACTGCCGTTCGCACCGCCGTTCCTGAAGGCGGGCCGCCAGGTGATCGCGCAGGTGGCGGCCATCCTGGATTTTCTCGGCCCGACCCTGGATCTGGTGCCGCAGGCCGCGTCGCGGCGGATGCAGGCGCTGCAGTTGCAGCTGACCATCGCCGACCTGGTGGCCGAGGTGCATGACACCCACCATCCGATCGCCGCATCGAAATACTACGAAGAGCAGAAGACCGAGGCCAAGGCGCGTGCGGCTTCACTGCGTGGCGAACGACTGCCGAAGTTCCTCGGCCATTTCGAACAGGTACTGGCCGCCAATGGCGGCCGCCATGCCCTGCGCGAGCATTCCTATGTGGATCTGTCGCTGTTCCAGCTGCTGAGCGGGCTGGACTACATGTTCCCGCGGCGGATGCAGGCGCTGGCGCCCACCCTGCCCCTGCTGCGTGCGCTGCAGGAGCGTGTGGCGAAGCGGCCGAACATCGCCGCCTACCTCACTTCGGAACGGCGGCTGGCGTTCAATACCAACGGCATCTTCCGCCACTACCCGGAACTCGACGCAGAACGGTAGTGCCGGCTGCTGGCCGGCATCACCGTGCGGTCAGCTGCCCCCGCCCAGCGGCTTCACCGCCTGCTTCTGCAACGACAACAGCCCCAGCAGCAGCGCCAGCGCCACGTAAGCGCCGGCGAACTGCCAGCTGATGATGCGCGCCAGCCCGTCCAGGTCCCACGGCAGGTAGATGCCACCGCGCGGGTCCACCGAGTGGATCAGGCCGAACAGGGTCAACAGCGCAGCCACCAGCAGGAAACCGCAGGCGCGGCGCAGGCGACCATCAACCATCGCCGCCACTGCCGAGATCCACAGCATCGAGGTGATGATGAAGCCGTTGCCGAGAGTGAAGATCACCGCCAGTTCCGGCAGGCCGTGGCCGTCCAGCTTGGTCAGCAACTGCGGCAGCTGGTCCGGCGCGATCCAGCCCGGCGCCTTGATCGCCAGCAGGTACGCCACCGACGGCAGGAAGCCGAACACCATCGCACCGGTGTGGTGGCGCGGCGTGGCCTGGAACGCCTGGGTGGTGATGTCGATGGCCACGTACACGATGATCGGTGCCAGCACTGCCAGCGGCAGCCACTGCACCAGCCCGGAGATGATGCCGAGCATGCCGCCGATGCCCACGAACAGGCCGGTCAGCAGCGTATAGCCGCTGCGTGCACCCATGTGCTTGTAGGCCGGCTGGCCGATGTACGGCGTGGTCTGCGCAACGCCGCCGCAGACACCGGCCACCAGCGTGGCCACCGCTTCCACCAGCAGGATGTCGCGGGTGCGGTAGTCATCACCGGCCGCGCGTGCGCTTTCGGAAACGTTGATGCCGCCGACCACCATCAGCAGGCCGAACGGCAGCAGCAGCGGCAGGTAGGTCATCGCCGTGGGCAGGCCCTCGAGGAAGCCCAGCGTCGGCAGTGGCAGCACCACCTGCGGCGGCACCCACGCCGGCACATGGAAGCCCGGCGCGCCCAACCCGGCCAGGCCCAGGCCGTAATACAGCACGGTGCCGAACACGAAGGCCAGCAGCACGCCCGGGCCACGCACCGGCAGCTTGCCCTTGGCGATCAGCACGTACAGCAGCAGGCCCAGCGTGGTGAAGCCGACCAGCGGCGAGCGCAGCGTTTCCAGCAGCGGCAGCAGGCCCATCAGCACCAGCGCGATGCCGGCGATGGACCCCAGCAGCGCGGCACGTGGCAGCGCGCGGGTGACCGCTTCGCCGAAGAACGACAGCACGAACTTCAGCACGCCCATGATGACCAGCGCGGCCATGCCCAGCTGCCAGGTGGCGATGCCGGCGGCATGCGGGTCCAGGCCCTGCTGCTTGAAGGCGATGAAGGCCGGGCCGAGCACCAGCAGGGCCATGCCGATGCTGGTCGGCGCATCCAGGCCCAGCGGCATGGCGGTGACATCGTCGCGGCCGGTACGCGCAGCCAGCCGCCGCGCCATCAGGGTGTACAGCAGGTTGCCGACCAGCACGCCGAAGGCGGTGCCGGGGAACATGCGGCCGAACACTACCTCGGCGGGGAACTGGAAGATCCCCACCAGGGCCATGGCGATGAAGCCGAGGATGGAGAGGTTGTCGACGACCAGGCCGAAGAAGCCGTTGAAGTCGCCGGCAACGAACCAGCGACGCGGTGCGGCGGAAGCGGGAGCGGACATGGAAGGGGCGGTGGGGGTGGGGACCGCCGATGGTAGGCCCAGCGGGGCCGGCGCGCCAATTCCGTCATGGAATGATGGGTTCCAGCGAACGGCGGAGCCCCTCGTGGCTGGGGGTGGGTCGCCAAAAGCAGCCTTATCGTAGTGGGCCGTGCGGGGTGGGCTGCGCAGGACACGCCGTAAACCCGTCCCTGGGGGCTCGATGGCGCCATCCATGGCGCCAACGGTCCTGCGCAGCCCACCCCGCCCGGCCCCTGACAGTTTCCTGCGCGTGCCAGCCACGGAAGAGAATCAAAAGATCAAAAGCAAAAGCGGGTCGCTTCGCTCTGTGCCGAGCATGGCTCGGCTCTACACGAACAATTCGATCATTTCCACGCTGTCCACGCATGGCGTGGATCTACCGACAGATCGCGGAAAACTGTCGAAGGCGGGGTGGGTCCGGTTGCGGGGGTGTCCGCGGCATGGATGCCGCGGCCAAGCCCCCAGGGATGGGTTTACGGCGTCCCCCGCAACTGGACCCACCCCGCCATCCCTCAGGAAACCCGCTTCTGCTCTGGCTCCGGCTCGTAGCGGGTGCAGGGCGCAGCCCTGCATCGCCCACCCTACTTCTTCAGAAAGTTGTCCACCAGCAGATGCTTCACATCGTCGAAGCGGCCGTTCAACACCGCCTTGGCCGCATACAGCGCAGTACCCGCCACCTGCTTCGCCTCGATCTGCGGCGGCATCACCAGCTCCGCGCGGCTGGTATGCACATCCAGCAACGCCGGGCCGCGCTGGGACAGGAAGTCCTGCACCGCTTCCTCCAGATCCTCGCTGCGGGTGACGGTTCGGCCATGGAAGCCGATCACCTCGGCCAGACGGCCGAAATCCGGGTTTTTCAGGTCGGTGTAGTTGTCCAGCAGGCCTTCCACCTTCTGCTCCAGCTCGACGAAATTCAGCGAGCCGTTGTTGAATACCACCACCTTGATCGGCAGGTTTTCCTGCACGGCGGTCAGCAGGTCGCCCAGCAGCATCGCCAGGCCACCGTCGCCGGACAACGAGATCACCTGCCGCCCCGGGAACGCCTTCTGCAGGCCCAGCGCCTGTGGCATCGCATTGGCCATCGTGCCGTGCAACAGGCTGGTCAGCGTGCGGCGGCGGCCGTTGACCCGGATATGCCGCAGTACCCACACCATCGGTGAGCCACCGTCGGCGGTGAACAGCGCGTCGTCCGTCGCGTACTTCGACAGCAACGCGGTCAGGTGCTGCGGATGGATCAACTCGCCCTCGCCCGGCTGCTCTTCCTGTTCGCGCTTCTTCAGTGCCTTGTCGCGGCGCTCGATGCATTCGTCCAGGAAGCTGCTGTCCTCGCGTGGCGGCAGCATCGGCAACAAGGCGTCCAGCGTCGGCGCGATGTCACCGACCACGCCCAGGTTCACCGGATGGCGGCGGCCCAGGTGGCTGCCGTCACGATCGACCTGGATGATCGTGGCCTTGTCCGGATAGAACTGGCCCCACGCGAAATCGGCACCGAGCAGCAGCAGCGTGTCGCACTCCATCAGCGTGTGGAAGCCCGATTCGATGCCGAAGATCCCGGTCATGCCCATGTTGTAGGGGTTGTCGGGCTCGACGAAGTCCTTGGCCCGCGAGGTATGCGCGACCGGCGCCTGCAGCCGCCGCGCCAGTTCCAGCAGCTGCGGGTGTGCGCCCTGGCAGCCTGCACCGGCATAGATGCCGATGCGCTTGCCCTGCCCCAGCAGCTCGGCGATGCGTTGCAGTTCAGCGTCGGACGGGCGCAGCACCGGCTGGGTGTAATGCACCGAAAACGGCACATCGTGCTTCACTTCGGCCTCGCTGATGTCGGCCGGCAGGATTACCACCGCCACGCCTCGGCGGCTGATCGCGGCCTGGCAGGCCAGTGCCACCACGCGCCGCGCCTGCGCAGGGCTGTGCACCTGTTCGCAGAACACCGTGCAGCTGCCATAGACCGCCTTGAAATCCACTTCCTGCGGGAACTCCATGCCCAGCTCGCTGGTGACGATCTGGCTGGCGATCAGCACCATCGGCGCACGATTTCGATTGCTCTCAAAGATGCCGTTGATGAAGTGCAGGCCACCGGGGCCGCAGGAGCCGGCGCAGGCGGTCAGTTCGCCACTCACCAGCGAATCGGCGCCTGCTGCGAACGCTGCCACTTCTTCATGGCGCACATGCACCCACGCGATCTCGCTGCCATGCATCGCATCGGTCACATGGTTGAGCGTATCGCCCACGATGCCATAACAGCGGCGGACACCGGCCTGCTGCAGGGTGTCCACCACGATTTCGGCCACGCGCTTGCTCATCGGATACATCCTCGAACGGGGGAACGTCCGAGGCTAGACCCAGTGAAGTGATGCTTCCGCAAAAAAAGGGGACGGAGGGAATTAAGTCGTTTGCGGCACAAACGACTTAATTCCCTCCGTCCCCTTTTTTCAATCGCTGACGTTGATCCAGCCCAGCACCGCACCGTGTTTCGGATTCTGGTAGCGCAGCTTCATCCATCCATCCTGTTCATCCAGCATTTCCACACGGTCGCCCTGCACCAGGTAACGCTGGGTGCTGGACGCGCCGGGCTTGTCGAACAGGAACAGGCGCGCGGGCACCACGGTCGCCTGCTGACCACGCAGCGGCCCGCCAGGCGGTGCGCCCAGGCCATCGGCGATGGCGGTCTCCAGCACCTTTCCAGCGGGGTCATAGGTCCGCCAGACCGCCAGCGGGCCCTGCTCGTCGCTCTGCTCCCAACGCAGCGCGGCGTTCAGCGTGTCGCCCAGCATCAAGACGCTCTCGGCGCGGTACAGATAGAGCTTTGAACCTGCAAACCGGTACTGGTCGGCGTACCACATCGGGCCACTGCGGCAGCTGCTGGTGAGGGTGCGGCTCGCACGATCGACCGTCAGCCCCATCAGGTCACCGCAGCTGTCCTTGCCGTGGGTTTCAGCCTGCAGCGCGCGGAACCCGCCACTTGCCGGATCAAAGCGGTACACCGCCACCGCTTCATTGACCATGCCCACCGATGCGCGTGCGATCAACTCCGGGTAACCATCGAAGTCGACGTCCTCCAGACCCCACTTCGAATTGCCGTCGGCGTCCGCTGCGCCCGCCAGCGCCTGGCGCTTGCCCGACGGCGAAAGCTGCACCGCGATGCTGCCATCCTGCTGCGGATCGGCGTGCGCCTGCACGTGGGCGGCCAGCTGGAACCGCAGCGTTTCGCTGCCGTCCCCGCCCGCCTGCGCGGCCGGGGCCAGCACGCCTGCCAGCACCACGCCCAGCACCCACTCCCTGTAATCCATCATCGCTCCCTGCGGCACCGCGGCGGCACCTTCAACTCAGAACGATACCTCGACCGGCTGCCGCGACCACAGCACCGACTGATGCTTGGTCTGCTGCTTCCAGGCCAGGCGGATCGCCTCGATGTCGGCCCGGCGCTGTGGGGTGTCCTCGTGCAGCACCACCAGCACCTTGGTGCGCAGGCGGTTGGGCGAGGCATCGCCGCGGAACAGCCACTGGCCGTAGGCATCGAACACGGTCAGGCCATCCGGGAAGCGCGGGGTCACTTCCTTGTCCAGGAACGCGCGCCACTGCGCCTCGCTGATGGTGTCGGCCTGCGGACGGCTGCCTGCGCCCTGCTCTTCGCCCACGCCGAAATACAGCTCGCTGCGCACCCAGCCGTGGCCGTCGGACGGGCGCGCCGCATCGCCCTGCAGTTCGGCGGTGGTGGCCGTGGCATACGCACTGGGCGCCTGCGAGGACAGGCTGGCGCAGCCGCTGGTGGCCAGCAGCACGGCAAAGACGAGGCCAAGGTGTTTCATCGGTACAGCTCCGGACAAGAGGGGGGGCAAGGCGAGCCGGCAGCGTACAGCGCCTCCGGCCCGGCGTGCTGATGCCGGCGGGGCATCAGCTCATGCCGGACCGGCAGGGGCTTGCATCGGCAGCGGTCATCACGCGAAGATAATATATCGCTTCATCCGGATGGATGTAAGTGAAACTATCTCCCCCTTCCCCGTCGTCGTTGTTGCTGGAGCCCCCATGTCCGCCCGCCTGCCCGCGTCGCCGCTCGGCCTCGCCATCGCCCTCGCGCTTTCCTCCGCCGCCGTCCCGGCCCTGGCCCAGGACGCCACCAACCTCGATACGGTGATCGTCACCGGCACCCGTGCCGCCGACCGCACCGTGCTCGAATCCACCTCGCCAGTTGACGTGCTCACTGCCGAGGACATCCGCAAGGCCGGCGTGGTCAACGGTGAACTGGGCAGCGCGCTGCAGGCGCTGCTGCCGTCGTTCAACTTCCCGCGCCAGTCCAACTCCGGCGGCGCCGATCACGTGCGCGCCGCGCAGCTGCGCGGTCTGTCGCCGGACCAGGTGCTGGTCCTGGTCAATGGCAAGCGCCGCCACCACACCGCGCTGGTCAACACCGACAGCAAGATCGGCAAGGGCACCACCCCGGTCGACTTCAACTCGATTCCGGTCAGCGCGATCAAGCGCATCGAAGTGCTGCGTGACGGCGCCGGAGCGCTGTACGGCTCGGACGCCGTGGCCGGCGTGATCAACGTGATCCTCGACAACGGCGGCGACGGCGGCGAGATCGAAGCCAGCTACGGCGCCAACCACACCGACCTCAAGCCGATCGGACGCACCCTCACCGATGGCCAGACCGGCAACATCAGTGCCAAGGTCGGCACCGCGCTGGGCCAGGACGGTGGCTTCCTGCGCGTCGGCCTCGAGTACAAGCACCGCAACGGCACCAACCGCGCCGGCTTCGACCAGATTCCGCCGTGGGACCAGACCCCGGACAACCTGGCGTTGCAGGGCAAGCGCAACTACGTGCTGGGCGATGGCAAGAGCAAGGACATCAACCTGTGGCTGAACACCGAGATTCCGGTCGGCCAGACCTCGACGTTCTACGCGTTCGGCACCTTCAACCAGCGTGACACCGAAGGCGCGAACTACTTCCGCTATCCCGATGGCGATGCCAACTGGAAGCAGGTCTATCCGAACGGCTACCGGCCGATCTCCGAAGGCGAAAACCGCGATGTGCAGGCGGTGGCCGGCGTGCGCGGCCAGTGGGGAGAGTGGAGCTATGACGGCAGCCTGGATTACGGCCAGAACGACTTCACCTACCGCCTGCGTGATTCGCTCAACGCGTCGCTGGGCCCGACCAGCCCGACCCGCTTCAAGACCGCTGATTACGAGTACGCGCAGACCGTGGGCAACCTCGACCTGAGCCGTGTGTTCACCCAGAGCGACAGCATCAGCCACACGCTCGGCCTGGGCGTGGAAGCGCGCCACGAGCGCTACCAGACCCGCCCGGGTGACCCGGCCAGCTACGCTGCCGGCCCCTACACCGACCGCCCGACCGGTTCGCAGGCCGGTGGCGGCCTGACCCCGCAGGACGCGGCAAACCTGTCGCGCGACGTGGCCAGCGCCTATGCCAGCCTGTCCAGCCAGTTCGGCGAGAAGTTCTCCACCGACCTGGCTGCGCGCTACGAGCATAACGACGACTTCGGCGGCGAACTGACCGGCAAGCTCGGCCTGCGCTACGAATTCACGCCGGCCTTCGCGCTGCGCGGCGCGATCTCCAACAACTTCCGTGCACCGTCACTGGCGCAGATCGGCTACGAATCCACCTCCACCGGCTACAACGCAGGCGGCCAGCTGGTGCAGGGCCGCCTGCTGTCGGTCAACAATCCAATCGCGCGCGGCCTGGGTGCGCAGAACCTGAAGCCGGAAAAGTCGATCAACACCTCGCTGGGCTTCACCAGCCGCATCGGCGAGCACTTCGACCTGTCGCTGGACTTCTTCCAGATCGACATCGACGACCGCATCGCATTGTCGGAGAGCATCACCGGTGATGCGCTGACCGACTACGTGGCGGCCAACTACGGTGTCAGCGGCCTGCAGAGCGCCAGCTTCTTCGTCAACGCCGCCGACACCCGCACCCGCGGCGCGGAACTGGTGAGCAACTGGCGCCAGTCGCTGGGCGATGGCCAGCTGCTGTTGACCGGCACCTATGCGTACACGAAGACCACGCTGAAGAACGTGCTGGCCACGCCGGCACAGCTGCGTGCACTGAACCCGGACTACGTGTTGTTCGGCATTGAAGAGACCAACACGCTCACCGACGCCACGCCGCGTACGCGTGGCAGCGTCTCGGCGGCGTGGAGCAACGACCACTGGTCGCTGAGCACGCGGGTGAACCGCTATGGCAGCGCTACCCGCGTGTTCAACTTCGGTGATGGCTACATCCCGCGCCAGACCTACCAGGCCGAATGGCAGCTGGATGCGGAAGTGGAGTACCGCATCAACCCGCGCTGGAGCGTGGCCATCGGCGGCCAGAACCTGACCGACAACTACCCGGATCGATCCAACAGCGATATCCACTACTTCGGCAACCTGCCGTATGACGTGCTGTCGCCGATCGGCAGCAACGGCGCGTACTACTACGGTCGCGTCCGCTATACCTTCTGATTGCCTGGGGTGTGATTGCTCTGCGGGTGATTGCCTTGGGTAGGTGCGGACCGTTGGTCCGCACTGCCCGGGTTCCATGCAGGCCGACCTGCAGTGCCGGCCAACAGTCGGCACCCACCGAAGCAAGGCCGTAGCCTGACCTCGACCCCACGTACACGCCTGCGCTGGCAAGCTGGGCGTCATGGCTGAACCGCTCCCCCTGCGTCCGCCACCGCCCTTGCTGGACGACGCCTGTGCGTTGTTCCTCGATGTCGATGGCACCCTGATCGAATTCGCTGCACGCCCGGACGCCGTGCAGTTGCTGCCGGATGTGCGTGAAGCCATCGGCCGCATCAGCGACCGCCTGGAAGGTGCCGTGGCACTGGTCAGTGGTCGTCCGCTCGAACAGCTGGACCAGCTGTTTGCACCGTTGCAACTGCCTGCCGCCGGCCTGCATGGCCACGAGCTGCGCGGCGAGGATGGTCGCGTGCTGCGCGACGCACATGACGATGACACCGCCGAGTGGCTGCATGCACTGCACCAGCAGGCGATGCGTTTCGCCCATGGCCATCCCGGCGTACTGGTGGAAGACAAGGGCGTCGGCCTGGCGCTGCATTGGCGCGGCGCTCCGCACGCGGCCAGCGAGGTGCGTGCCTTCGCCGACCGCCACGTGCGCGGCCGTACCAGCTATCGCCTGCAACCGGGCGACCATGTGGTCGAGTTCGTCCCGGTGGGTACCGACAAGGGCCGCGCGGTGCGCCGCATGATGCAGTACCTGCCCTTCCGCGGCCGCCTGCCGGTGTTCCTCGGCGATGACCTCACCGACGAATTCGGCTTCGATGCCGCCAACGGCCAGCATGGCTGGAGCGTACTGGTGGGCGAACGTGAACCCAGCGCGGCGGTGTTCGCGCTGCCCGACATACGCAGCGTGCACGCCTGGCTGCGTGAGAATGCCTATTGACCCGGCCCCCCCACGGCCGCAACCGACGAGATGTACCGCGTGATGACCCAACCCGATCTTGATCTGGGCGTGGTCGGCAACGGCAGCTTCGGCGCCCTGGTCGACAAACATGCCCGCGTTGTCTGGAGCTGCCTGCCCACCTTCGACGGCGACCCCACCTTCTGCGCGCTGCTCGGCCCCAACCAGCAGACCGGTGGCGACTTCGCCATCGAACTGGAAGATTTCGCCAGCAGCGAACAGGAGTACCTGACCAACACCGCGATCCTGCGCACCGTGCTGCGCGACGCGCACGGTGGTGAACTGGAAATCCTCGATTTCGCCCCGCGCTGGCGCCAGAACGACCGTTTCTACCGCCCGGTCAGCCTGATCCGCCAGGTGCGCCCCTTGGCCGGCAGCCCACGCATCACCGTGCATGCGCGGCCTCTGGCGGACTGGGGTGCACGCGTGCCGGAATCCACCTGGGGCAGCAACCACGTGCGCTGGATCCTGCCCGAGCATGTGCTGCGGCTGACCACCGATGTGCCGGTGCGCTTCGTTCGCGAGGGCCTGCCATTCGTACTCAACCATCCCATCCACCTGATCCTGGGTGTCGATGAATCACTCAACCGCTCGATCAGCGGCTATGTGCAGGAAGCCTTCCAGCGCACCCGCGATTACTGGCGCGAGTGGGTGCGCTACCTGTCCATTCCGCTGGAATGGCAGGACGCGGTGATCCGCAGCGCGATCACCCTGAAGCTCTGCCAGTACGAGGACAGCGGCGCGATCATCGCGGCGATGACCACCTCCATTCCAGAGGCGCCGGGCAGCGTGCGCAACTGGGACTACCGCTACTGCTGGCTGCGCGATGCCGCGTTCGTGGTGCGTGCGCTGAACCGCCTGGGCGCGACGCGCACGATGGAACAGTTCCTCGGCTACATCTTCAACCTGGCCACCACCGACGGCACGCTGCAGCCGCTGTACGGCATCGGCTTCGAGGCGAAGCTGGATGAGGACGAAGTGCCCAGCCTGTCCGGCTATCGCGGCATGGGCCCGGTGCGCCGTGGCAACCTGGCCTGGGTGCAGCGCCAGCACGATGTCTACGGCAGCGTGGTGCTGGCCTCCACGCAGCTGTTCTTCGACCGCCGCCTGCAGGACCCGGGCGACGCGCACACCTTCGCCCGCCTGGAACCCCTGGGTGAACAGGCCTTTGCCCTGCATGACGTACCCGATGCGGGCCTGTGGGAGTTCCGCGGCCGCACCGAGGTGCACACCTACACCAGCGCGATGTGCTGGGCGGCGTGCGACCGCCTGTGCAAGATCGCCGTGCGCCTGAAGCGCGACGACCGCGCCCGCTACTGGCGCGAACGTGCAGACACCATCCACGCGCGCATCATGGCCGAATCCTGGAGCGAGGAGCTGGGCCACTTCACCGATACCTTCGGTGGCCATCGCCTGGATGCCTCGCTGCTGCTGCTGGCCGACATCGGTTTCATCGATGCGCTGGACGCCCGCTTCATCGCCACCGTCGACGCCATCGGCCGCGACCTCAAGCACGGAAATTCGCTGTATCGCTACGTCGCCCCGGATGACTTCGGCGAGCCGGAAACCAGCTTCACCATCTGCACGTTCTGGTACATCGACGCGCTGGCCGCGATCGGGCGCCTGGACGAGGCGCGCGCGATGTTCGAAACGCTGCTGAAACAGCGCAATCATCTGGGCCTGCTGTCGGAGGACCTGGCCTTCGACAGTGGCGAGGCCTGGGGCAATTTCCCGCAGACCTATTCGCACGTCGGCCTGATCACGGCCGCGATGCGCCTGTCGCGGTCCTGGCAGGAGGCATCGTGAGTCGCCTTGTAGTGGTTTCAAACCGCGTGGCGGTGCCCGGCGAGAACCGTGCCGGCGGCCTGGCGGTCGGCCTGCTGGCCGCGTTGAAGGAACGCGGCGGCATGTGGTTCGGATGGAGCGGCAAGAGCGTGCGCGAGGGCAGTGGCACGCTGCACACGCAGAAGGACGGCGACATCGAGTTCGTCACCCTGGACCTGAGCAAGCGCGAAGTTGACGGCTACTACAACGGTTTCGCCAACCGCACGTTGTGGCCGCTGCTGCACTTCCGCCTGGATCTGGTCGACTACGACCGTGGCACCCGTGAGACCTATCACAAGGTCAACGCGTTGTTCGCAGACAAGCTCGCTCCGCTGCTGCGCGAGGACGACATCGTCTGGATCCACGACTACCACCTGATCCCGCTCGGTGCGTTGCTGCGCGAACGCGGCATCGGCTGCCGCATCGGTTTTTTCCTGCACATCCCGATGCCCTCGGCCGACCTGCTGCAGGCGATGCCCGATCACCTGCGCCTGTTCTCCGCGCTGTATGCCTACGACCTGGTCGGCTTCCAGACCCAGCGCGATGCCGATCGCTTCCAGACCTACCTGCGCCTGTTCGGCGGTGGCCGCGTGCTCGACAACGGTGAACTGGAAGCCCCCGGTGGGCGCCGTTTCCGCGCGGCTGCCTTCCCGATCGGCATCGACACCGACCTGATCGCACGCCAGGCCGGCACCGCCGCCACCAAGGCCGCAGTGAAGAATCTGCGCAACAGCCTGCGAGACCGCCAGCTGGCGATCGGTGTCGACCGCCTGGACTATTCCAAGGGCCTGCCCGAACGCTTCCTCGGCTTCGAGCGCTACCTGGAGCGTCATCCCGACCAGCGCGGCTCGCTGACCTACCTGCAGATCGCCCCGGTCTCGCGTGGCGACGTGACCGAGTACCGGCAACTGCGCAGCCAGCTGGAACAGATCGCCGGCCACATCAACGGCGGTCACGCCGAGCCGGACTGGACACCCCTGCGCTACGTCAACCAGAACTTCACCCATGCCACCCTCACCGGCTTCTACCGGGCGGCGGCGGTGGGCCTGGTAACGCCCCTGCGCGACGGCATGAACCTGGTGGCCAAGGAGTACGTGGCCTCGCAGGACCCGGAAGATCCCGGCGTGCTGGTGCTGTCGCTGCTGGCCGGTGCCGCCGATGAACTGAAACAGGCGCTGCTGGTGAATCCGCACGACCTGGACGGCGTCGCCGATGCCATCGCCACCGCGGCGACGATGTCGCTGCGCAGGCGCAAGGAACGTTGGCACGCGATGATGGACCACCTGCGCACCTACGACATCAACCACTGGCGGCGCAGTTACCTGGACGCGCTGGAGAACTGATGGATTGCGCCACCAGTCCAGCCATGAAGCGACAGAAGAGCGCCATGTGCGCTCGCAGATTGTCGCTTTAAGCCCGAAAGTAGGTGCACCTGAAACCATTCGCCGAACAGCAGAATGGCGCGCCTGCCCGTCCCAGCCGTCCCGGGCAGGCACGCAAGGCTCGCGTCGCACAAGGCCTCATCGTGCCCTGCCGCACGCCCTGTCGCGTCGCCCGCCGGAACGAAAGATGCACCACCGCCAGCCTTTCACCATGCATTGACGCGCGCTCCCCAGAGTGGCGCCCCCAGAGATATCGCAATCCGTCGCGCCTGCTGCGCGGCGCGACGCACATCACATTCCGGGGAGTCACTGCATGTCTGCGTACGACCGTTTCATCGAAGATGCCGCAACACGCCTGGAGCTGGGCCATCGCACCCGCTGGATGGTGGAAGTCATCAGCGTCTGGATAACGTCCCATCACCGGGGCCTGGACGGTCTGCAGCAGCGGTTTGAACAGGCAGGCCTGGCCTCCCGTTTTCATTCCTGGCGGCAACCTGCAACGTTGCGGCTGCCCATCGTCGCCAGTGAGCTCGAACGCGCATTGGGGGCACATACGCTGGCCATGATCGCGCACCGCTGTGGCATGTCACCCGGTGCTTTCAGGGTGGTCGCCTGCCATCTTCTGCCCGGGGTGGTCACGCTGATGGATGCGCCCGGCGGCCTGGTGCCTTCCCCCCCTGTCCATCGCAGCATCGCGGGCCCATCGCCCCGGCGCATGACCGGCACGGTGCCATCGCGCGCGATGTATGGGATGGCCGTGCGCAGCCTGTTGTGGCTGCTGGCCATCGTCGTTGTCCTCGGCCTCACCACGTGGCTGCAGCTGAAGGCCCGCACGCCCCTGTGGACGGTGCCGGACATTCCACTCGAACACGACGCCTACCTGTCCCTGCAGCAACACGGCACACAGATGCAGGTGCACGGCAACCTGCCCACCGAGGGGGATCGCCGCCGTATCTGGAGCGCGCTGTTGGCGGTACACGGCCGGCAGAACGTGCAGGGCGGGATCACATTGGACCCACGCGCACGCGCGCCGCGCTGGCTGGATCGCCTGATTGCCGATCTTCCGCAGCTGCAGGGCGATGGACTGCGGCTGGAATTCGCTGGATCGCAGCTGCGCATCGACACCTCGCTGATGGAGGACGCGCAGCGGCTGGCCATCTCGCACAGGTTGCGCCAGGACTTCGCGGCATTGGACATGACGGGCCTGTGGGGACCGGGACTGGCTGCGCTGGCGCAGCTGCCGGCGCACGCCGATCCCACACAGCGGATTGAAGCACTGAACCGGACCACCCTGAAGTTCCACGCCGGCACCGCCACGCTCACCGGCGACTCGCGGCAGACGATCGGCACCGTTGCCTCCGCACTGCGCGCAATCCCGGCCGGTGCACGCGTGGAGGTCGCCGCGCACACCGACAGCGCCGGTTCGGCCACAAGCAACCAGCAGCTCAGCCAGTTGCGTGCCGACGCCGTAGCCCAGGCACTGCAGGAACAAGGGGTGGGCTCGGCCGCACTGGTTCCCACCGGCTACGGGCAGGAGCAGCCGATCGCCGACAACCGCAGCGAGCACGGTCGTGCACTGAATCGACGCATCAGCTACCGGCTGCTCGACTGAAAAAAGGGGACGGAGGGAATTAAGTCGTTTATGCATAAACGACTTAATTCCCTCCGTCCCCTTTTTGTTCAGTCCAGGAAGCGCGCGGCCTGTTCCGGCGCCGGCAGAAGGCAGGCGTCGTGGCGCCCGAACCAGCGGTAACGGTTGCGCGCCAGCACCCGGTAGCCCGCGTCGCGCCAGCGTCGCGGCACCCACTGCAGCACACCGCTCAGGCGCCAGGCGCCGCCCAACCCGGCCAGCACGCGCAGGATCGCATCGGTGTCGGTCCATGCGCCCTGCGCATCCAGCAGCAGGAATGACCTGGGGTCCTGCGGATCCAGTCCATGCGCGCGCAGCAGCGCACTGCCCCGGGTGCCCTGCATCGCCGCGAAGCGATAACGCCCCTTGCGGTCGAAACGCAGCAGGAAGCGCACCCACCGGTTGCACAGCGCGCAGACACCGTCGAACACGATCACCGCGCCGTCGGCGGCGGTCTCACTGCGGTTCGAGCCAGCCTTCATAGCGGATCAGGGCTCCTGCCCAGGGCAAGGTCACATCAACCCGGAAAGTGTAACGCTGCCCCTGCCCTGCTTCGCGGCAGCGCACGCCGCCGAACCAGCGCGTGGGCAGCGGCAGCACCGCGAACGCCCACACCCGGCGCACCGACCAATCGATGCCGCCCTCGCGGGCCTGCAGGTCGAACTCGAAACGCACCGCGCCCAGCTGCTCACGCAGATGGCCCTCGTGCGCCCACAACCGCGACACCATCGGCCAGCGGCCGAACCGGCGCGCCCAGCGTTCGCCCTGCCCGTGTGCACTGAACACCACTTCGGTCGGCAGTGCCTCGCCTTCCCTCGGCAACTGCGCCAGGGCGGCCAGCAGCGGCACCAGCCAGTGCCGTCCGCGCTCGATCCGCGCCTGCCCCACGTAGCGGCAGGGCAGCGCAGCGGTATGCAGCGCCTGTACCGGTGCTGCCAGGGTGGCAAAGGCCGGCCCCAGCACGCGCGCGAACAGGGGCGTACTCAGCGCGCGATCCAGGCCAGCGTCGCCATGCGCCCGGTGCGACGGTCGCGCCGGTGCGAGTACAGGTCCGGGTCGGCCATGGTCGACACCGTGCCGCCATGCACCTGCGCCGGGTCCATGCCGGCGGCCTGCAGCCGTTGGCGGGCCAGGGCGAACAGGTCCACCTTCCAGTGCCCGGGCCGGGTCGCCACGAAAGCCGCCTCCGCAGCCGGGTCATGCCCGACAAAAGCGTGGAAGACCTCTTCGCCGATCTCGTAGTCTGCCGGCCCGGCGGCCGGTCCCAGCCAGGCCCGCAACTGCGCAGGCGGGGTCTGCAGGGCGGCCACGGTGGCCTCCAGCATGCCGTCGGCCAGCCCGCGCCAACCGGCATGGGCCGCGCCCACCTCGCTGCCATCGGCAGCGGCGAACACCACCGGCAGGCAATCGGCGGTCAGGATCGCCAGCACCACGCCCGGCACCGAGGTCACCGCGGCGTCGGCCACCGGCTCACTGGCGCCCGGCACCGGTGGAGCGTTGAAGCGCAGCACGGTACTGCTGTGCACCTGGCGCAGCCAATGCGGCGCGGACGGCAGCGCCAGCCCCTGCTGCAGCAGCTGGCGGTTGTGCTCGACATTGGCCGGAGTATCACCATCGGCCGCGTGCCGGTTGCCCAGGTTGAACTGCGCGAACGGTGCCGGCGAGATGCCCGCGCCATGCCGGCGCGTGGTCAGCGCATGGACGCCTGCTGGCGCTGGCCAGTCGGCCTGCAGCAACGGCAGCGCGGCCGCCATCACCAGCGGTCCCGCTCGCGTGCGGCGAAGGCTTCGCTGTCTTCGCGCAGCACCTTCATCAGGTGCAGCATGTCTTCCGGCACCGGCGCGGTGTTGCGCACCGGCTCGCCGGTGATCGGGTGCGTGAACTCCAGGGTTTCGGCATGCAGGGCCTGGCGCTTGAAGCCGCGCAGCGCGGCCACCAGCTCGTCACTGGCGCCCTTGGGCAGCTTCAGCGCGCCGCCGTACAGCGGGTCGCCGATGATCGGGTGGCGCACATGCGCCATGTGCACGCGGATCTGATGGGTACGGCCGGTTTCCAGGCGGCACTCCAGCGCGGTGTGCGCACGGAAACGCTCGCGCAGGCGGTAATGGGTGATCGCTTCCTTGCCGTCCTCGCGCACGGCCATCTTCAGACGGTCGCGCGGGTGGCGGTCGATCGGCGCATCGGCCGTGCCGCCGGCCACCAGTGCGCCCATCACGATGGCCAGGTACTGGCGGTGCACGTCGCGTGCGGCCAGCTGCTCGACCAGCGCGGTCTGCGCCTCCAGGGTCTTGGCCACCACCATCACGCCGCTGGTGTCCTTGTCCAGGCGGTGCACGATGCCGGCGCGCGGCAGCACCGCCACCGACGGGTCGCGGAACAGCAGGGCATTGACCAGGGTGCCGCTGTGGTTGCCCGCGCCGGGGTGGACCACCAGCCCGACCGGCTTGTTGATCACCAGCAGGTGCTCGTCCTCGAACAGCACGTCCAGCGGGATGTCCTCCGGCTGGGCGTCGGTCTGGGTCTCGAGCACCACCGTGAGGGTGACCACCTCGCCGCCGCGCAGCGGGTCGCGCGGGCGCACCTGGGCGCCATCCAGCAGGACGTCGCCCGCCTTGATCCACTCGGTCAGGCGCGAACGCGAGTATTCGGGGAACAGTTCGGCCACGACGGCGTCGAAACGACGGCCGGCCGCGGTGTCGGGGACGATGGCCTGGCGGGCCGATTCAGAGGGTTGTTCAGACATGGCAGGGGGCATTCTTTGAAATTTTGGGGTCCCGGCGGCCGGTTTCAGTCGCTGGACAGGACACTAGGCTATCATCGACCCTTCGTATTCCAGCCGCGTCCCGCCTCGACCCCATGATCCGACGCTCCGCCATGCTCTCCGCGCCCGTCCGCCTCACCGCCCTGCTGCTGGTGCTGGTCATCGCCGCCACCGGCTGCCACCGTGGCGCCAAGAAGGGCGATCGCCCCGATGAAGGGACGCCGGTCGAACAGTTGTACGAGAAGAGCCACAAGCTGATGCAGGGTGGCAACTGGAGCGGTGCTGAGACCAGCTTCCGCCGCCTGGTGGCCCAGTATCCGTACGGTCCCTATACCGAGCAGGCGATGATCGAAACCGCCTACGCCCAGTACAAGGCCGGCAAGCACGACGATGCGGTGTCCAGCATCGACCGCTTCATCCGTACCTACCCGACCCACCGCAACATCGCGTACCTGTACTACCTGCGCGGTCTTGCCAACTCCAACCGCAGTACGGTTTTCCTGCGCCGCGTATGGTCGCTGGATGCCAGCCGCCGCGACCTGTCCACGCCGCACCAGGCGTATTCGGACTTCAACATCGTGGTCGACCGCTACCCGAACAGCCGCTACGCCGCCGATGCGCGCAGCCGCATGCTGGAACTGCGTGACGTGTTTGCCCAGCACGAGCTGGACAACGCCCTGTACTACATGCGCCGCGGCGCCTGGGTCTCGGCGGCCGGCCGCGCCAACTACCTGCTGGAAACCTACCCGCAGAGCGCGTTCCAGTACGATGCCGTCGCCGTCCTGGCCGATTCCTACACCCACCTGGGCAACAAGACCCTGGCCGACGACGCCCGCCGCGTCCTGCAGCTGAACCAGCCGGACCACCCGTGGCTGGAAGGCAAGTGGCCGAAGTACCCGTGGATGATCCGCAAGCTGAACCCGTTCGCCGGCGAGAAGTCCGCCAGCACCGGCCAGCGCAACGCGCGACTGGAAAAGAAATAAGAGAAAGGGCCCCGCAAGGGGCCCTCTTCTTTTGTAGCGGTAGTGCCGGCCGCTGGCCGGCAACCCGATGGCCTGTCCGAGGGTCATGGAACAGCCGGCCAGCGGCCGGCTCCAGCCATCGGCCGGGCCACGCCCGGCACCCCTGCCTCAGCCCTTGTAGCCGTTGCTGATCGGGTAGCGACGCTCACGGCCGAAGGCGCGGCGCGAGACCTTCGGCCCCGGCGCGGCCTGGTGCCGCTTCCACTCGCTGATGCGCACCAGGCGCAGCACGCGGTCGACCACGGCCGCATCGTAGCCGGCGGCCACGATCTCCCCGCGCGACTGTTCCTGGTCGATGTAGCGGTACAGGATGCCGTCCAGCACGTCGTAGGCCGGCAGCGAATCCTGGTCCAGCTGGTTCTCGCGCAGCTCGGCCGACGGCGGGCGGCTGATCACCGCCGGCGGGATCACCGGCGCGCCACCCACGGTATTGCGCCACTTGGACAGGCCGAACACTTCGGTCTTGTACAGGTCCTTCAGCGGCGCATAGCCCCCGCACATGTCGCCGTAGATGGTGGCGTAGCCCACCGCGTACTCGCTCTTGTTGCCGGTGGTCAGCAGCAGGCCGCCAAACTTGTTGGCCAGCGCCATCAGGATCACGCCGCGGCTGCGCGACTGCAGGTTCTCCTCGGTCACGTCCGGCGTGGTGCCTTCGAACATCGGCGCCAGCGATTCCATCAGGCCCTTGAACGCCGGCTCGATCGACACCGCTTCCAGCGTCACCCCCAGCGCCTGGCACTGCTCGGCGGCCAGGTCGTTGGACAGGCCAGCGGTATAGCGCGACGGCAGGCGCACGGCGGTCACGTTCTCCGCGCCCATCGCATCCACCGCCAGCGCCAGCACCAGGGCCGAGTCGATGCCGCCGGACAGGCCCAGCCACACCTTCTTGAAGCCGTTCTTGCGGCAGTAGTCCTGGATGCCGCGCGTCACCGCACGCCAGGCCAGCGCGTCCATGCTCTCGTCGCCGTCGTCCATCCACACGTGCGGCAGGAACCGGCGGCTCTGGCCGTCATAGTCCACCACCAGCCACTGATCGACGAAGGCAGCGGCCGCCGGGTGCACGGTGCCGTCGCCATCGGCCACCACCGAGGCGCCATCGAACACCAGCGCATCCTGCCCCCCCACCACGTTGAGGTAGGCGATCGCCGCCCCGCTCTCGCGGGTACGCGCGGCCAGCACAGCGTCGCGCTGGGCGTGCTTGCCACGCTCATAGGGCGACGCATTGGGGACCACCACCAGCTGCGCGCCGGCGCGCACGGTATCGGCCAGCGGTTCGGCGAACCACAAATCCTCGCAGATCAGCAGCCCCACCGGAACCCCATTGACCTCGAACACGCAGCTGCCGCCGTCCGGGTCCACATCGAAGTAGCGACGCTCGTCGAACACCGCGTAGTTGGGCAGCTCGCGCTTGCGGTAGGTCTGCTCGACCAGGCCGTCGCGCAGCACGCTGGCGGCGTTGTAGACCACCGCGCCGGCGGCCTGCGGCCAGCCGACCACAGCGGTCACGCCACGGCAGGCGGCAGCAATGCGGCCCATCGCCTGCTCGCACTCGTACAGGAAGCCCGGGCGCAGCAGCAGGTCCTCCGGCGGGTAACCGCTCACGGCCAGCTCGGGGAACATCACCAGCTCGGCGCCGTACTCGTCGCGCGCCTGGCCGATCATCTCGATGATGCGCTCGGTGTTGCCGGCGACATCGCCGACCGGGAAGTCGAACTGCGCCATCGCGATGCGGATCGAAGCCATGGGAATCCAGCCTGTGGTTGCAATGCGCCCATTGTAGCGCCGCACCGTGTCCGCACCCTGCCCAGTAGATCCACGCCATGCGTGGATGGGCTTGCCTGGATGGCCGGGGCCAGACGCAGAAAGGCCGCCCGGAGGCGGCCTTTCTGTTGGAGCAAGTCGAGCATGGCTCGACTCTACAAGAGCGTGCCGGCCGAGGCCGGCAACACTCTTATTTCACCAGCTTGGCGATGGCAGCGCCCAGGTCGCCCGGCGAACGCACGGTGACGACGCCAGCGGCTTCCATGGCGGCGAACTTGCCTTCCGCCGTGCCCTTGCCACCCGAGGCGATCGCACCGGCGTGGCCCATGCGCTTGCCGGCCGGAGCCGACGCACCGGCGATGAAGCCGACGACCGGCTTCTTCACGTGGTTCTTGATGTACTCGGCGCCGGCTTCTTCAGCGTCACCGCCGATTTCGCCCACCATGATGATGCCTTCGGTCTGCGGGTCTTCGTTGAACAGCTTCAGGCAGTCGACGAAGTTCAGGCCGTTGATCGGGTCACCACCGATGCCGATGCAGGTGGACTGGCCCAGGCCGACTTCGGTGGTCTGCTTGACCGCTTCATAGGTCAGGGTGCCCGAACGCGACACGATGCCGATCTTGCCCGGCTGGTGGATGTGGCCCGGCATGATGCCGATCTTGCACTCACCCGGGGTGATGACGCCCGGGCAGTTCGGCCCGATCAGCACGGTGTCCGGATGCGAACGGGTCAGCACGTTCTTGACGCGCAGCATGTCCAGCACCGGGATGCCTTCGGTGATGCAGACGATGACCTTGATGCCGGCAGCAGCGGCTTCCAGGATCGCGTCAGCCGCGTACGGCGGCGGCACGTAGATGACCGAAGCGTTGGCGCCGGTGCTCTGCACGGCGTCGGCAACGGTGTTGAAGACCGGCAGGTCGATATGGGTGGTGCCACCCTTGCCCGGGGTCACGCCGCCCACAACCTGGGTGCCGTACTCGATCATCTGAGTGGCGTGGAAGGTACCCTGCTGGCCGGTGAAGCCCTGCACGATCACCTTGGTGTTCTTGTTGATCAAAACAGACATTGGAATTCCTTGGTGTCGGTATCAGGCGGCGTTCTTGACAGCTTCAACGATCTTCTTGGCGCCATCGTTGATGTTGTCAGCCGGGATGATGGCCATGCCGCTGTCACGCAGCAGCTGCTTGCCTTCTTCCACGTTGGTGCCTTCCAGGCGCACCACGACCGGAACCTTGACGCCCACTTCCTTCACGGCGGCAATGATGCCTTCGGCAATCATGTCGCAGCGGACGATGCCGCCGAAGATGTTGACGAAGATGCCTTCGACCTTGTCCGAGGACAGGATCAGCTTGAAGGCTTCGATCACGCGCTGCTTGTTGGCACCGCCGCCCACGTCCAGGAAGTTCGCCGGCTCGCCGCCGTTGAGCTTGATGACGTCCATGGTGGCCATGGCCAGGCCGGCGCCGTTCACCATGCAGCCGATGTTGCCGTCCATGGTGACGTAGTTGATGTCCAGTTCCGAAGCGATCACTTCGGTCGGATCTTCCTGGGTCTTGTCGCGCATGGCGACCAGCGCCTTCTGGCGGAACGCGGCGTTGTCGTCGCTGTCGAACTTGCCGTCCAGCGCGTACAGGTTGCCGTCGTCCAGGATGGCCAGCGGGTTGATTTCAACCAGCGCCAGGTCCTTTTCGTTGAACAGGCGGTACAGGTTCACCATGATGCTGGCGAACTGGCCGGCCTGCTTGGCGGTCAGGCCCAGCTTGAAGCCGAAATCACGGCCGTGGTAACCCTGCACGCCTTCGACGAAGTCGACGTTCAGCGAGTGGATCAGCTCCGGGGTTTCAGCAGCGACCTGCTCGATTTCCACGCCGCCTTCCGAAGAGGCGATGTAGGTGATGGTCTTGGTGCCACGGTCGACCAGCACCGACAGGTACAGTTCCTTGACGATCTCGCCGGCGGTAGTCACCAGCACCAGGTTGACCGGCAGTTCAACGCCAGCGGTCTGGTAGGTGGCCATCTTGGTGCCGAGCATCTTGGCCGCAGCGGCCTTCACGTCGTCGGTGGTCTTGCAGAACTTGACGCCGCCAGCCTTGCCGCGGCCGCCAGCGTGGATCTGCGCCTTGACCATCCAGGGGCCCTGGCCCAGGGAGTTGGCAGCGGCAACCGCTTCGTCCGGGGTCGCAGCGACCTTGCCGGCCGGGACCGGGATGCCGTACTCGGCAAGCAGTTGTTTTGACTGGTATTCGTGGAAATTCATGCGTCACCGTGGGAATAGGAACGACCGCACGCAATTCCTCAGGGCCCCGGCGGGGCGCCGGCATGGACCGCGGCGGGCCCACTATTGTGGCCGAGCCAGCGCCGGGGCGCAAAGAAGTCTGTACAAAACGCCAGACCCGGCCAGATTTCCACCGTCATTCAGGCAGTTGCGCCCGGGCCCGCGCTGGCCACCGGTGTCCGCGGGCGGCCAAATGCGCGATCCGGGCCACGCCCACGGCACGCTTTGCGGGGCCCTATACTGGTCAGCCAGGGTGTGCAGCGTCGAGCCTGCTCGACCGCTTCCACCACGGGCCACATAGAAGCGACGCGCCGGCCCGGCTTCAGGGGACGCCGGACCGGTGCATCGCAGATTCCAGACCCAGGCAGCCAGAAGGGGAGTTCCGGCGTGTCACCCAGTGCTTCATTGATCGACCGCATCGAATCGATCCCGCGGCGTGAGCTGTATTTCTTCGCGCTGTACCGGGTGCTGATCGCAACCGTCATCGCCGCCCTGCTCTACAGCCCTCTGTCCGGCCTGGTCGGCGAGGCCCATCACCCGCGGCTGGCCGATGTGGTCGCGGTCATCTATCTGGCGTTGTCGTTGCTGGCCCTGGTGATCGGCCGTAACGAACGCTGGCTGCGGCCGATCGTGGTCAGCGGCGTGCTGGTGGACATCGTTGCCGCCACGCTGTTGTCACATGCCCTGCCCGGTGCCAGCGCCGGCATCTCGATGTCGCTGCTGTTCAACATCGCCGCCGCCGCCACCCTGCTGCCACTCAGCCTGGGCCTGGGCCTGGCGCTGGCCGCCAGCCTCGCCACCGGCGTCGAATACACCTGGAAGCTGCTGGAAGGCGGCGACCCCACCCGCACCCTGGCCGAGCTGGCGATGTTCACCACCAGCTACCTGGCGCTGGCCTTCATCAGCTACCAGGTCGGCAACCGCGCCCGCCGCAACCAGCAGCTGGCCAACCAGCGCGGCGACGAAGTGGCCAACCTGTTCCAGATCAACGAACTGATCATCCGCCGCATGCGCACCGGCGTGCTGGTGGTGGACGCCGACAACCGCATCACCCTGGCCAACGAGGCCGCCTCGATGCTGCTGGGCGACAGTGACGGCAATGGCGAGAGCGGGCGCCTGGACCTGGCCAGCGCCGCGCCGGAACTGACCCGCCGCCTGCAGCGCTGGCGCAATGGCTGGGCACAGGACGAACTGCCGCTGCAGCTCAACCCCGACCAGCCGGAAGTGCAGCCACGCTTCGCCCGCCTGCTGGCCGGCAGCGACCTGGCGCTGGTGTTCCTGGACGATTCCAGCGTGGTGTCCCGCCGCGCCGAATCGCTCACCCTGTCGGCGATGGGCCGCTTCTCGGCCAGCCTCGCCCACGAGATCCGCAACCCGCTGGCGGCCATCAACTATGCCGTGCAGCTGCTCGAGGAAGGCACCGGCTTCAACGAAAGCGACCGCCGACTGCTGCAGATCATCCGCCAGCAATGCCAGCGCACCAACGGCATCGTCGAAAGCGTGCTGGGGCTGGCCCGACGCGAGCGTGCCACGCCCGAGAACGTGGACCTGGCTGCCTTCGTGCGCCGCTTCGTGCTGGAGTACAAGCAGGGGCAGACGCTGGAGACGGACAGCATCGAACCGATCATCAATGACAGCGCGGTGATGGCCCAGGTCGATACCCGCCACCTGTACCAGGTGCTGACCGTGCTGGTGCACAACGCGCTCAAGTACGGGCGCATCGGCCAGCAGCCGGCGCGGGTGCGCCTGCGCGTGGCCCAGCACGAGCGCAGCGCGGTGATCGACGTGATGGACCGCGGCCCGGGCATTCCGGAGAGCGTGGCCGCGCAGTTGTTCCGCCCGTTCTTCACCACGTCCGAGCACGGCACCGGCCTGGGCCTGTATATCGCCCGCGAGCTGTGCCGGGCCAACCAGGCGCGGCTCGACTACATCCCGGTGCCGGCCGGTGGCTCCTGCTTCCGCCTGGTGCTGCCCGGTCCGCACACACTGTTGCCCACCTGATTCCGATTCCGTGCGTCAAACATTTGTCGCATCCAGCCCCCTCGTTTATCTTTCACGCCCATGAACGAAACCCGCAGCGCCCTCGTCGTCGACGACGAACGCGACATCCGCGAACTGCTGGTACTGACCCTCGGCCGCATGGGGCTGCGCATCAGTACCGCCGCCAACCTGGCCGAAGCACGTGAACTGCTGGCCAGCAATCCGTATGACCTGTGCATCACCGACATGCGCTTGCCGGATGGCAACGGCATCGAACTGGTCAGCGAGATCGCCCAGCACTATCCGCGCACGCCGGTGGCGATGATCACCGCCTTCGGCAGCATGGATCTGGCGGTGGAAGCGCTGAAGGCCGGTGCCTTCGACTTCGTCAGCAAGCCGGTGGACATCTCGGTGCTGCGCGGCCTGGTCAAGCACGCACTGGAACTCAACAACACCGAACGCCCCGCGCCCGGCCCCAGTGCCGAACAGGGCGCGCGCCTGCTTGGCGATTCGCCGGCCATGGACGTGCTGCGCACCACCATCGGCAAGGTCGCGCGCAGCCAGGCGCCGGTCTACATCCTGGGCGAGTCCGGGGTGGGCAAGGAGCTGGTCGCGCGCACCATCCACGCCCAGGGTGCGCGTGCGGCCGGCCCGTTCGTGCCGGTCAACTGCGGCGCCATCCCCGGCGAGCTGATGGAGAGTGAATTCTTCGGCCATCGCAAGGGCAGTTTCAGTGGCGCACACGCCGACAAGCCGGGCCTGTTCCAGGCTGCCCATGGCGGCACCCTGTTCCTGGACGAAGTGGCCGAACTGCCGCTGCAGATGCAGGTGAAGCTGCTGCGCGCGATCCAGGAAAAATCGGTGCGCGCGGTCGGTGCGCCCAACGAGGAACCAGTGGACGTGCGGATTCTCTCGGCCACCCACCGCGACCTGGCGGAACTGGTCGAGGACGGGCGCTTCCGCCACGACCTGTACTACCGCATCAACGTGATCGAACTGAAGGTGCCGCCGCTGCGTGAGCGCCGCCAGGACCTGCCGGAACTGGCTGCCGCGGTGCTGGCGCGGCTGGCCCGCAGCCATGGCCGTGCTACCCCGCTGCTGGCGCCGTCGGCACTGGAAGCACTGGCCCAGTACGCCTTCCCCGGCAATGTGCGCGAGCTGGAGAACATCCTGGAACGTGCGCTGGCACTGGCCGAGGAAGACTGCATCGGTGCCGATGACCTGCGCCTGCCGCAGCACGCGCCGCGCGCGCCCGGCAGTGCCGCCCCCGCTGAGGCGGTGGCCGACCTGCAGCCGGGCAGCGCCGCCCTGCCCTCCTACATCGAGCAGCTCGAGCGCAGCGCCATCCAGCGCGCGCTGGAAGAGAACCGCTGGAACAAGACCCGCACCGCCGCGCAGCTGGGCATCACCTTCCGTGCGCTGCGTTACAAGCTGAAGAAGCTGGGAATGGAGTAGAGCCGGGACCACGCAATCCCGATCACGAACGCAGACCCAAGCGGTAGTGCCGGCCGCTGGCCGGCAACCTCATGCATCGCGGCATCCACGCATGGCGTGGATCTACCTCAATCCTTGGTGACGCGATTGATCTCGGCCAGGCTGGTAATGCCCGCAGCCGCCTTCTTCAATGCCGACTGCCGCAGATCATTCACGCCGATCTGCTGCGCCGCTTCGGCAATCTGCAGCGCGTTGCCACCGGCCAGCACGATCGTGGCGATCTCATCGGTCATCGGCATCACCTGGTAGATGCCGGTACGGCCCTTGTAGCCCTCGGTGCATTCATCGCAGCCAACCGCCTCGTACAACTGGATGCCCGCATCCAGCTGCGCCTGGGTGAAGCCCTCGGCCAGCAGCGCATGCTCGGGCAGCGTGGCCAGGCGCTTGCAGTTGCCACACAGGCGGCGCGCCAGGCGCTGGGCGATCACCAGCGTCACCGAGCTGGTGATGTTGTACGGCGCGATGCCCATGTTCATCAGGCGCGCGATGGTCTGCGGCGCATCGTTGGTATGCAGCGTGGACAGCACCATGTGGCCGGTCTGCGCCGCCTTGATCGCGATCTCCGCCGTTTCCAGGTCGCGGATTTCGCCGACCATGATGATGTCCGGGTCCTGGCGCAGGAACGAGCGCAGCGCCGCCGCGAAGGTCATGCCGCGCTTGTTGTTCTGCTGCACCTGGTTGACGCCGGGCAGGCGGATTTCCACCGGGTCTTCGGCGGTGGAGATGTTGCGCGTCTCGTCATTGAGGATGCCCAGCGCCGTATACAGCGACACGGTCTTGCCCGAGCCGGTCGGGCCGGTCACCAGCACCATGCCGTAGGGCTTGTGGATGGCATCCTGGAACAGCTTCTGCTGGTCCGGCTCGTAGCCCAGCTTGTCGATTCCCAGCTTGGCCGCACTGCCATCCAGGATACGCAGCACCACCTTCTCGCCGAACAGGGTCGGCAGCGTGCTCACGCGGAAGTCGATCTGCTTGGTCTTGGACAGGTTGAGCTTGATGCGGCCGTCCTGCGGCACGCGCTTCTCGGCGATGTCCAGCTGCGCCATCACCTTCAGGCGCGCGGCGATGCGCTGGTTCAACTTCACCGGCGCGCGCGCCACCATCTTCAGCAACCCGTCGATGCGCAGGCGCACCCGGTAGTCGTCTTCATAGGGCTCGAAGTGGATGTCCGAGGCGCCCTTGCGGATGGCATCGACCAGCACCTTGTTGACGAACTTCACCACCGGGGTGTCGTCGCCCTTGGCATCGATGCCGGAATCACCGCCGGTGCCCAGGTCCTCGTCACCCGCCGCTACATCCAGGTTGCCCATGCCATCGTCGTCACCGCCCAGCGCGTCACCGAGCGTGTCGTGGCTGGCATGCCACTGCTCCAGCGTACGGCGGATCTGGTCTTCATCCACCAGGATCGGTTCCACCACCAGATTGGTGTGGAACTTGATCTCATCCAGCGAGTGGGTCGGGTTGCTGGTACCGACGAACAGCTTGCCGCCGCGTTTGAACAGCGGCAGCACGTTGTGCTTGCGCAGCAGTTCCTCGCTGACCAGGCTCATCGCGTTCTGGTTGGCGTCGAAGGTGGAGACATCGAACAGCGGCATGCCGAACTCGACCGCATTGGCCGCAGCCAGCTGCGCGGCACCGACCACCCTGTTCTGGGCGAACCAGGTCGGCAGGGGCTGGCGTGCGGCAGCAGCCTTGGCCATGGCATCGCGTGCGCCCGCTTCATCCAGGGCGCCGTCCTGGACCAGGCGGCGGGCCAGGCCGGTGATGCCGACGAGGTTGGCGGTGGTTACAGCATTCATATGAATCCTTGGCTCATGGGTCTGGCGGTACCACGCACCTTCCAGAGGCGCAGCACCGGGCAGCAGAACCTGCCACGGCCCCGTGACCGTCGGCATTGCCCATCCATAAGCAACACTGCCATGCCTGAACCTTCCGGCCCGGCAGGCATGATCCTGACTCCCCCGGGCATGATAGCCCCGTCAACGACCCGCCAACATCCCATTGGCGGGCCGGATTTCACTCAACAGCCTGCCGGACGATACCGCGCTTCGAAGGCACTGCCATCGCAGCTCCAGATGCCATCCGCCGCACGGCGGAGGATCAGATCCTTGCCCTGCACCGCGCTACCACCTTGCAGCGTGCAGGTAATGCTGCCGATACCCGCACTGTCCAGCTTCGCTTCGATCGTCGGGCAGCGCTGTGTCGGCACCAAGCCGATATAGGCTGCCGTTACAACGCTGGCATCCCTGCTGTCTTGGGCCACGTGTTCCATGGTGGTTTTCCCGGGACGCACATCTGCCAACGCTGCGCCAACCTGTGCCTTGGCCATGTAGTCCTGATAGAGAGGAACAGCAATTGCGGCAAGAATCGCAATGATCGCGACGACGATCATCAATTCAATGAGGGTGAATCCCTCTTGATCTGGATGTTTCATGACGAGTCTGTCCCCAAAACAGATTGTCAAAGCTTCAACTTCAGGCACGAAAGCCGCACGCTGCAGCCCCCATAAACAAGAGCCCCGCATCGCGGGGCCCCTGTACGTGTGACTGATGGCGAGCCGATTACGGCGCCTTAGCCTCATTGCAGCCACCCGGAATGTACTTGGCATCCAGAGTGTTGGCAGTGCAGGACCAAGTGCCATCCGCAGCACGAGCCAGGACCAGCGAGCCCTTGGCAACCTTTGCATTACCAGCAAGCGCGCAGGTGATCGAAGCGGTGCCAGCGCCAGAATCACCATCAACGGTAATGGTGCAACGATCCGAGTTCTTCAGGCCAAGCTGAGCTGCAGTCTTGTCGAAAGGCTTGCCTTCATTCAGCAGCACTTCGGCCTGGGTCTTGCCCGGGGTGATTTCGGCGAGGCCGGCGGTGGCCTGCGACTTGGCCACGTAGTCCTGGTACATCGGCAGAGCGATGGCGGCCAGGATGGCGATGATCGCGACGACGATCATCAGTTCGATAAGGGTGAAGCCCTTCTGGTTCTTCATTGTGGTACATCCCCAAGATAGTGGTGGTTGATTTCAGCGGACAGGTTCGGTCCGGCCAGCGGCCGGTTGAGCGGGTCCTGCCCCCTGCGGGTGGATCAACGCAGGTTGCGTGCCAACCCCGGCACGCCTCCCCCTGGATTTCCCCGCGCCCATGATGGCAGCAATTCTGCGGATGGGAACCCCCCATATCCGAATCTGCGATGGACGCGGCAATGTGACGCAGTGCGTCACCTTTGGCCGGCACTCGGCACGAAATCGCACTTGGGGCCGCCTTCCAACTGCCCAGACGGCCATGAACCGGCTACCATCGACGGCTAGACGCCCGCTGGGGATGGCGGGTCTTGGGGAGCCTATATGTCTGTCAGTGGCAGTGCGATCAAGAAGGAGCCCGTGGCGCGCAGCACCACGGAGCTGCAGCCGTTTGTCTGGGAGGGGACCGACAAACGCGGAGTGAAGATGAAAGGTGAGCAGATGGCAAAGAACGCCAATCTGCTCAGGGCCGAACTACGCCGACAGGGCATCAACCCGGGCCAGGTCAAGGTCAAGCCCAAACCGCTTTTCGGTGCGGCAGGCAGCAGGATATCGCCGAAGGATATCGCCTTCTTCAGCCGCCAGATGGCGACCATGATGAAATCCGGCGTGCCGATCGTATCGGCGCTGGACATCATCGGCAGCGGGCACAAGAACCCGCGCATGAAGAAGATGGTGGACTCGCTCCGCACCGATATCGAAGGCGGCTCGTCGCTCTACGAGGCGGTCAGCAAGCACCCGGTTCAGTTCGATGAGCTGTACCGGAATCTGGTCAAGGCTGGTGAAGGCGCCGGTGTACTGGAGACGGTGCTGGATACCGTCGCTACCTACAAAGAGAACATCGAAGCCCTGAAGGGCAAGATCCGCAAGGCGATGTTCTACCCGGCCATGGTGCTGGCAGTCGCACTGATCGTCAGCGGCATCCTGCTGGTATGGGTTGTGCCGCAGTTCGAAGACGTGTTCAAGGGCTTCGGCGCGGACCTGCCGGCCTTCACGCAGATGATCGTCAACCTGTCCCGGTTCATGGTGTCGTGGTGGTGGCTGATACTGATCGTCATCATCGGCTCCATCTTCGGCTTCATCGCCGCCTACAAGCGCTCGCCCAAACTGCAGCACAACATGGACCGACTGGTCCTGAAGGTACCGGTGATCGGGCAGCTGATGCACAACAGTGCCATCGCGCGCTTTGCCCGCACCACCGCCGTCACCTTCAAAGCAGGTGTCCCCTTGGTGGAGGCCTTGGGCATCGTGGCCGGCGCCACCGGCAATACGGTGTACGAGGAGGCCGTGCTGCGCATGCGAGACGATGTCTCGGTGGGCTACCCCGTGAATGTGGCGATGAAGCAGCGCAACCTGTTCCCGCACATGGTCATCCAGATGACCGGTATCGGCGAAGAGGCCGGCGCCCTGGATGCGATGCTGTTCAAGGTGGCCGAGTACTATGAGCAGGAGGTCAACAATGCCGTTGACGCCCTGAGCAGCCTGCTGGAACCGATCATCATGGTGATCATTGGTACCATCGTCGGCGGCATGGTCATCGGCATGTACCTGCCGATCTTCAAGCTCGCTTCCGTCGTCGGATAACACATACATGGCTTTTCTCGACCAGCATCCCGGCCTCGGCTACCCCGCCGCGGCCGCCCTGGGACTGCTGCTGGGCAGTTTCCTGAACGTCGTCATCCTGCGCCTGCCCAAGCGGCTGGAGTGGCAGTGGAAGCGCGATGCGCGCGAGGTCCTGGAGGAACCCGACTACTACGAGCCGCCCCCACCGGGCATCGTGGTCGAGCCTTCGCACTGCCCGCACTGCAAGCACAAGCTGAGCTGGTACGAGAACATCCCCCTGTTCAGCTGGATCATCCAGGGCGGCAAGTGCCGCCACTGCAAGGCGCCGATCTCGTTGCAGTACCCGCTGGTGGAGGCCATGACCTCGCTGCTGGTGCTGGCCTGCGTCTGGCAGTTCGGCTTCGGCTGGCAGGGCTTCGGTGCCATCGTGCTGACCTGCTTCCTGATCGCCCTGTCGGGCATCGACCTGCGCACCCAGTTGTTGCCGGACCAGTTGACCCTGCCCCTGATGTGGCTGGGATTGATAGGCAGCATCGACAACCTGTACATGCCGGCCAAGCCTGCGCTGATCGGCGCAGCGTTGGGCTACCTGTCGCTTTGGGCAGTCTGGTGGCTGTTCAAGCAGCTGACCGGCAAGGAAGGCATGGGCCACGGCGATTTCAAGCTGCTGGCGGCACTCGGTGCCTGGTGCGGGCTGAAGGGCATCCTCCCGATCATCCTGCTGTCCTCGGTGCTGGGCGCCATCATCGGCTCGATCTGGCTGTACAGCCGGGGCCGTGATCGCGCCACCCCCATCCCGTTCGGGCCCTATCTGGCCATCGCCGGCTGGCTGTACTTCATGTGGGGCGGGCCGTTGGTGGAGCAGTATCTGGTCCTGAGCGGGCTGCGCTGAGGGGATTCCCCATGAGCCGGTATGTGGTTGGCCTGACCGGCGGCATCGCCGCCGGCAAGAGCGAGGTGACCCGGCGCTTCGAGGCGCTGGGCATCGTGGTGGCCGATGCCGATCTGGCCGCGCGCGCGGTGGTGGCCGCCGGCAGCCCGGCGCTGGACCGCATCGCCGAACGCTTCGGCGCTGACATGCTGCTGGCCGACGGCAGCCTGGACCGGACGCGCCTGCGCGCCCACGTCTTCGCCGACCCGGCCGAACGGGTGGCGCTGGAAGCCATCACCCACCCGGCCATCCGCCTGCTGATGCAAGAGCAGTGCGAGCAGGCCACCAGCCCCTATGCGATTGCCGCCATTCCACTGCTGACCGAGGTCGGCGGGCGGCAGGCCTACCCATGGCTGGACCGGGTGCTGCTGGTGGATGCCCCCGAGGCCGTGCAGCACGCCCGGCTGATGCAGCGCGATGGTATCGACGCTGCACTGGCCGACCGGATGATTGCCGCGCAGGCCAGCCGTGCGCAGCGGCTGGCGCTGGCCGATGACGTAGTGGCCAATGATGGGCCGCCGGAGGATCTGCAGGTGCAGGTGGAACAGCTGCATGCGCGGTATCTGAGGTTGGCCGAGAGCTGAGGCCTGTTTGCCGGCCAGCGGCCGGCACTACCGAAGCGAATCCACGCATGGCGTGGATCTACTGGACGACTCAATTGCCGGCCAGCGGCCGGCACTACCGGAACGCGGATTCACGCGTGACGTGGCTCTACTCCAGCTGCAGGCGCGCGTAGCGGGCCAGTTCGCGGGCGCCCAGCAGCAGGCCATCGACCACATCCGGATCGAGCTGCTGTCGGGACCCGCCCTGCTCGCGCGCGGTTTCGGCGGCGTGGAGTATCTGGATGAGGGTGTTCAGGCCAGCAAGCGTGCGGCTGAGGCCTGCCATCGTGGTTGCCTGCGCCGGGCTGGCACCCGGCACTTCCAGCCTGCGGCCGTCGGCGCCGTCGCGACCATCCATGCGGGCCAGCAGGGCGGGCAGCAGATCCTTGGGATCATCGAGCAGATCTTCGACGCGCTCGGCGACGTCGGTGGGCAGCAGGTCGGCGGCTTCGCCGATCAGGGCGTGCAGCTGTGGGAAAAGCGGGCGGGTAGACATCGTGGTGTTCCTCGCAGTCGGCGGGCCACCCGCAGATGCGGGGTGGCGGACGGTGCGGGTTGGCGTACCGGAGACCCAACAACTCAAGCGCGAGGAAAAAGACTCCAGCGGATTCTGATGAATCCCCACGCACCGTCCGCCAAAGCAAAGGCAGAGGATGCATTTTCCATGATGGTCCACAGCCCATCCGGAGCGCTTGAGTTGAGAGTTTTTTTCAGGACGCCAATCCCGGCCAGGGCACCTGCCCCGGCCACGCCATCAAGCCATCTCTGCACGCGCTGGTCTGCAAGGAAAGTTGCAGGCGCGGCGCGAGCGTGCGGATGCGTGCACTGGAACACGCAACAGGCGCGGTAACGATCACGATGGTGTCGTGATGGGCCTGAGCATCGATGGCCTTGCGAGGGTGATGCGGTGGCACAAGCGACACAGGGCGCGATGCAACGTCGGCAGGGTTCGTGCCGACCAAGGTCGGCACCTACCAAAGCAAGGGCCTTTACAACGGCTTCGGCGAGAACGTCAGGGTGGCGATCACACCGCGCTCGCCGCCCGGGCGCACGCTTACCTGCCAGCCGTACAGATCGCACAGGCGGCTGACGATCGACAGGCCGATGCCACCGCCCTGCGAATGGCCGGCATGGGTACCGCGATAGCCACGCTGGAACAGCTTGGCCGCGTCTTCTTCGCTCAGGCCCGGGCCGCTGTCGGTCACCGAGACCGCGTTGGCGCTCACGTGCACGCGCACTTCGCCATCCTGCGAGTACTTCACGGCATTGCCGATCAGATTGCCCAGGGCCACCGACAAGGCCGCTTCCGGCGCGTCGATCACCAGATCGCGTTCGCCTTCCAGCGCCAGTTCCAGCGGCTTGCCACCCAGCTGTGCACGGTGCGCATCCAGCAGCTGCTCGGCCACCCGCGCCACGTTGCTGGTGCCCTGCCCGCGCTCGTTGCGCGACAGCAGCAGCAACGCGCCAATCAGGTCGCTGCACTGCTGTTCGGCGCGCTGGATACGCTGCAGGCGCTGCAGCACCTTCTCATCCAGGCCGGGGCGGGTCAGCAGCAGCTCGGTGGCGCCGCGGATCACCGCCAGCGGCGTGCGCAGTTCATGGCTGACGTCGGCATTGAACTCGCGGTCGCGCTGCACCACCTCGGTCAACCGCGACGAGTAATCATCCAGCGCCTGTGCCAGCTGCCCCACCTCATCGTCGGGGAAGCGCGGCGCCAGCGGTTCGGGATCGCTGGTGCCGCCGCGATAGGCACGCAGCCGCGCCGCCAGGTCCGAGACCGGCTTCATCACCTTCGACGCCGACCACCAGCCCAGCACCAGCGACAGCACGCTGAACACCAGCACCGACAGCACCAGCGCGCGGTTGAGCTGTTTGCCACCGCGCACGCTGTCGGTCATGTCATAGGCAAGGAAGAACCAGGCGTCATCGCTCTTGCGCACCGCCAGCTTGTAGGCATACGGCTGCCCCTGCTCGTCGGTGCCGCTCAGGTTGTAGTTACCGGTCTGCAGATCGGCCCATTGCGGCCAGGACTCGCGCGCTTTGTCGAACTTGTCTGCCGAGTAGGCGTATGCGCGAATCTGCTGCACCGGCACAGCGGGGTTGCGCCCCGGGTGCTCGTAGAAGCGACGCGCGTACTCTTCGATGTTGTGGTTGATCACGTCTTCCACCAACTGGTTTTCCACCCGCATGCGGGCCCAGTTGGTGGCGAACGCGAACAGTGTTGTCAGGCAGAAGCCCAACAACACGAACGAGACGATGATGCGGCTGCGCAGGCGCCGCCGGTAAGGCGTGCGCCGACGCTCCCCTTTCGCTGCCACCGAATCAGGCTTCCGGGGTGGCGATGCGGTATCCGATGCCATGGCGGGTCTGGATCAGCGGTACTTCAAACGGCTTGTCGACCACCGCACGCAGGCCATGGATGTGCACGCGCAGCGAATCGGAGTCGGGCAGTTCCTCGCCCCACACGCGGGTTTCCAGCTCCTGGCGGGTCACCACGGCCGGGGCGGCTTCCATCAGCGCCTGCAGGATCTTCAGTGCGGTCGGGTTGAGCTGCAGCAGCTTGCCCTGGCGACGCACTTCCAGCGTATCCAGGTTGTACTCCAGGTCGCCGGTTTCCAGCACGCGGGTCTGCACGCCCTTGCCGCGGCGCGACAGGGCATTCAGACGCACTTCCACTTCCTGCAGTGCGAACGGCTTGATCAGGTAGTCGTCGGCGCCGGAATCGAAGCCGGCCAGCTTGTTGTCCAGCGAATCGCGCGCGGTCAGCATCAGCACCGGGGTCTGCTTGCGCGCTTCATTGCGCAGCTTGCGGCAGACTTCGATACCGTCCATGCCGGGCAGGTTGAGATCCAGCACGATCGCGTCGAACTCGTGCACCACGGCCAGATGCAGGCCGGTGACCCCGTCAGCCGCGAAGTCCACCGTGTGCCCGCGGTCCTCCAGGTAATCACCCAGGTTGGCCGCAATGTCGCTGTTGTCTTCGATTACCAGAATTCTCACTGTCACCTCTAATTGACGAATTTGCCGGTGCGCTGGGCCTGGCTCATATCACGCTGTGCCCTGTCCTTCTGCCGGGCGCGCTCGGCGACGGTGGTGCACTGCGTCGTAGACCGGTTCGAACCCGTCGCCTTTTCACGTTGGCATATTAGACGACTATCCTCACGCGCCTGTGTCAAAACCGTGTTCACGATCTGCTGGTCGTTGAAGACGTCGGTTCGCACCTGTTCAGGCATCGAATCGCGGTTCGGATGCTGCTCGACGGCCGTACGCATGCGCACCAGCGCCTCGCGCACGCGGCTGCGGTCGGTCTGCTTCAATTCGCTGTAGGTCTCGCCATCGTTGAGTTCGATTTCGATGCGCTCGATCTGCTGCTGCAGCGGCTTGCCGGGGATGAAGACTTCACCGGCCTCTTTGGACGCGGAGGCGGCGGTGGCCAGGGTCAGCCCCGAGAACAGCACCGCTGACATCAGGAGGGACTTCATGACAAACGAATCCTTGTTTGAATGGATCGCTGACTGTATTCGCACCGCCTTCACGCCAGCAAGTGCCAAGCGCAGGGGCGGCGGACGGCCTAGCGGTTGCCGGGAGGCGAGAGGTCGGTGAAGGTGCGCTGGTCATGGAGCAGGGCCTTGCCCTTCTCCTCGATGCGCCGCCGTTCGGCCACGGTCATGCAGCGGCTTTTGGGCATGTTGCTGCCGGTGGTACGGGTGTATTGGCAGACCTGCCGGCTGTCATCATGGGCCCGGGCAAGCAGGGTATTGACCCGTTCCTGGTCATTGAAGACGTCGTTCTGGACCTGCGGCGGCAGTTCCTGCAGCGTCTGGTGGTCCCCCATCCGCTGGGTAATGCGTGCAAGTGCCTGTCGTACCTGGGCGCGGTCATCCGCGGAGATCTCACTGTAGTCGCCGTCGTCCAGGGCCTTTTCGACCTTCCGGACCTGTTCGGCCACCGGCATCTGCCGGTCCATCTGTACAACGGCTTTTTCCGGCTTGGCGACAGCCGTGCCTGCCAGCCCCAGCAACAACGCGATCATGGTGACGCGATACATCGCTTGCCTCCGATCCATCCAGGAACGATGGAGGCCACTCTACGGCCGTCACGGCGCCTCCACAAGCGCCGCGCCCGGCCCATAAAAAAGACCCAGGCGGTGCCCCCGCCTGGGTCTGAAGTTGTATCCCGATACCGATCCTGCTGAGAGGCAGAGCTGCGGTTCGCTGAAGGCTACGCCGGGGGCGATTAAAGGCATGTTAAACCTCGCCTCACCAACCCATGAGATTTATAAGCAACTGAATAATCAGGGCTTTTTAAGCTTCTCCACGTGCTCGATGATGCGCGTGGCCACGTCCACCCCACACGCCGCTTCGATGCCCTCCAGCCCCGGCGTTGAGTTGACCTCCAGCACCAGCGGGCCGCGCGCGGAACGGATCAGGTCCACCCCGCATACCGACAGGCCCAGCGCCTTGGCCGAGCGCACCGCGACCTGTTGTTCGGCCCGGCTGGCCTTGGCCGCCACCGCCGTACCGCCGGCATGCAGGTTGGAGCGGAAGTCGCCCTCGGGCGCCTGCCGCTGCATCGAGGCCACCACCTGGTCGCCGACCACGAAGCAGCGCAGGTCCGCGCCCTTGGCCTCGCCGATGAACTCCTGCATCAGGAAGTTGGCGTACAGCCCGCGCAGCGCCTCGACGATGCCACGCGAGGCGCTGGCCTTCTCGGTGAGGATCACACCGCGACCCTGGGTGCCTTCGTTGAGCTTCACCACATGCGGCGGCGGGCCGAGCATGGACAGCAGGTCGACGGTGTCGTCGGGGTTGTCGCCGAACACGGTGACCGGCATGTCGATGCCCTTGGCGGCCAGCAGCTGGTGCGCGCGCAGCTTGTCACGCGAGCGCAGGATCGCATCGGACGGATTGGGCGTGCGCGCCCCCATCAGTTCGAACTGGCGCAGCACCGCCGTGCCATAGCGGGTGATCGAGGCACCGATGCGCGGGATGACCATGTCCACGCCGGTCATCGGCCGGCCCTTGTAGTGCATCGAGAAGCCATCGGCGGCGATGCGCATGTAGCAGCGCAGCGGGTCGAGGATACGCACGGTGTGGCCGCGCGCGCGCGCCGCCTCGACCAGCCGGCGGGTGGAATACAGGGAACTGTTGCGGGACAGGATGGCGAGCTTCATCGCGGTGGGATCGGGCGGCAGGCGCGCAGCATAGCGCGCGCGTGTGGCGGACGGATGATGTCGCACCGGCCGGCGCCAGCACCGCTGCAGAGGCTGTGCCAAGATGGCGACGCCGGCCACAGGACAGGAACACGGCCGGCTTACACAACCCAAGGAGAACCACAGATGCGAATGGGAATTCCGCTGTTGTTGCTGTTTGGCCTGATGGGGGGCGCCACCGAAGTGCATGCCGCGCCCACCCATGCAGTCTCCCGGCTCTATTTCGACGCCAACAACACACTGATTGGCCAGAGCCTGCGCTACTGCACCGGCAGAACCCAGCACCAGGGGGCTGCCTCACATACCAACACCCGCTGGATCGATGTCACCTATGCCTGCAACGGCGACTCGACCGAGGTCAGCTACGGAGGCTGGGTACCGGCCGACCTGCGGCAGGACTTCTGCGGCCTGTATGACGCCTGCACCTTGTTGATGCCGTGGCCGGAACACACGTTGCCTGGCCCGCTGGCGCCCGGCTTCAATTCCGACTGATCGGCCGCCCCGCGGCAACGTCTCCGGCGATGGAGCCATCGTCGCCGGAGACACCTTTCGACAGTGCAATGATCTCGTCCATGCGTGCGCGCGCCTGTTGCATCTGCTCGGGCGCAAGCGCCCCATGGCTGTACAGCTCCTCAAGCGAGTTGTAACCACACACGCCGGCACGGCACATGCGCTGGACGATGGGCGAATCGGCGCCGCACGGCACGCCCTTCCGGCAGCCCGCCAGCATCCACGCGGCCTCCTCGACGGGACTGCCCACCTTGTAGGGCTTCATTTCCTGGATGCGGTGGGAGGCCGCTTCCCCCATGGTTGCCGCAAGCGCCATGTAGGCTTCGCCGTCATCCTGCATGAGCACGGCTTCGACAAACGTCTTGTGGTCCTGCACCGACAGATGCTGATCCGCCAGGTGAAGCCCTGGCGCCGCCTGCTCGATCTGTGCAGCGAGGCTCCCCTGCTTCACTGCCAGCGCCTGGTAGCGTCTCGCATTGCGAATGCCACTCACAACGTCCTTGGACATACCCTCGCACCGCGCCTTGAACCACGCTGTGCTGCGCTGGAGTGCGATCTTCTTCTCCTGCGCGATGTCCAACCCGGCGAGCGAACCCCAATCAAGAATGACGGCGCAGTCGTCATGAATGCGGCCGAGTACAAAACTCGCGTTTGCGTCGCCGCCGCTGGACAGGAATTCAAGGTCCGCCATCAGCGGTTGAACGTTCCGCGCGGCGTAGTACTTCTGATAGGCGGCGGGCGCATTTCCCTTGGCCGCCATGCCGGAGTTCGCGACTCCTGTGGCGGAGATGGCAGGGGCCATTGCGGCGCGCGCTGCATCTCCGGCTTCAGAAGGGGCTGTGCTGTCCGTGCACGCTGTGGTTGCAAGTGCCAGTGCCAGCACTGGAGCCAGCAGAACCGCGTTCCATCGTGAGATGGCCCGCATCCTCATTCCTTGTCCCAACGTCATCATCCGGCGTGAAGGAGCATTCACTCTAGTGATGCCGCACGCCGCTCACAAGGTTGGATCGACAGGCACACGAAAGCGGGCATCAAAAGCCCGTATCTGCAGTGCAAAAGAAGGAGGTGCGATGGAGCGGGCGATGGGAATCGAACCCACGTCAGTAGCTTGGGAAGCTACAGCTCTACCATTGAGCTACGCCCGCGTTGCGGTGGAAAGTCTATGCGCTGGGGCCGGTGTTGCGCAATGGTCGGCCGCGCCGCATGCGCCGGACACGGTCCGGCGCTGTTGTCAGGCATCCCGGGCACCGCACGGTGCCCGGGATGACGCGTGGATCAGAAGCTGCCGCTGAAGTTGGCGAACAGCGTCGCGTCCTGGGCACGTTTCTGCCCGGCCGAAGCACTCACGCCGAAGTTGCTCTGCAGGCCGAACATCTCGGTACGGGCACCCAGTACGACGGTGGCGTAGTTCTTGTCGAAGTTCAGGCCTGGCACGCGGTAGCTGCCCAATTCCGGCAGGGTCTGCAGCCAGGCGCTGGCCTGCTTGTTGTCTTCGAACTCGTGGTCGTAGGTCAGCTGCGCGTACGGCTTGACCGCACCGCCGTCGAAGCGGGCCTGCCAGCCGATGCGGCCGACGGTCGAATCGACGTTCTGGCGGTCATAGCCCAGCGCGGTGGCCAGGGTGCCGGCCGCGGCGCTTTCGGTGTAACCGTCGATCTTCACCTTCTGCCAGATCACCGAGGCGATCGGGCCGTGGCGGAAGCCGCCCTCGGTGCCGAACTCGTAACCGGCGTTCAGCGCTGCGGTCAGGTTGCTGCCGTCCGGCGAACCGCCGTGCTCGCGGGTGGCCGGGCCCAGCTGGACCTTGCGGTTCACGTCATAGGACAGCCAGGTGTAGCTGACCTGGCCGTTGACCCAGATGCGGTCGTGATACCAGCCGGCGAACAGACCGGCGGTGGTGTCCTTCTGGGTGAAGTCACCGCGGCTGTTGCCGAAGTCGGCATTGAGGCGGCCGAAGCCGGCGAAGCCGCCGAACACCATGCCGTCACGCGCCCAGTCGACACCGAACAGGCCGGCCGGCGCCAGGCCGTCGTACAGGTCGGCGTGGTCGTAGCGCTGCAGATCGCCGCGTACGCCGCCCCACCAGGACAGGCCGTCGGCCGGACGCCCACCCAGGTGCATGCTGACCTGGTCGGCGCGCGAACGGCCGATGGTCTGTGCCGAGTGGCTCAGTACCTGCTGCAGACGCGGGGCTTCCAGCACCGAGACCGCGTACTGGCCCAGCAGCTGGTGGCCGGCCGTGGTCGGATGCACGCCATCGGCGAACAGATAGGTATTGGCCGCATCCGGGCTGACATAGCTGGTCGGGTTGCAGGTCAGGATGCTCTGCGTCGGATTGGTCGGATCGATCTTGCAGGCGGTACTGGTGACGTTGGTGAAGCCGTACATGGCCGGGTTGGCGGCCACTTCGCCCAGCACGGTGAAGGTGTCGAGCGGAATGAACTCGATGCCGGCCTGCTTCAGGCCGCCGTACAGGGCCTTGTTGTAACCGGCCGACAGCGCGGTGGCGGCACCGGCGTTCGGGCCACGGAAGGCCGGGGTCAGGCCGACGTTGGGCAGGTTCGGCACCAGCACGTACTGCGCACCCGCCTGCTTGAGCGCGCCGACCAGGGCGATCTGGTCGGTGACCGCCGCGCCGATGATGGCCTGCGCCTGTGCCGGCGCTGCCGCCGCCGCGAACAGGTCGTTGGCGCCGCCCCACACGGTATACAGGGCATTTGCGTCAGCCTTGCCGCCATTTGCGGCGAGGTAACGAGCAGCCTGCGACTTCAGCGAGGGAATCGGACCCAGGGCGCCGCTTCCTTCCACCGACACGCGGGCGCCGCCCACGGCGTAGTTGTCACCGTTCTGGCCGTTGCCATTGGGCGCGCCGTTGACACCGTAGTAGTTAGCCACCTGCTGCGACCACACCCAGCCCGGGTTGGTGGTGAACTGGCCGGTGACAGGCTGCACGCCCGGCGGCAGCAGCGGGCGGAAGTAGCCGGCGTCGGTCAGGCTGTCGCCGAAGAACACCGCGTGGGTATACGGGGATTCGCCTGCCATGGCCGGAACCGCGGCCAGCGCGATCGCGGCCGCCATCAGGGAGCGGATCGGGCGTTTGCTGAGCAGCATGTAAAGAACTCCTGTGGGGAAATCGTTGAGGACCCGGCGGACGTACGCCGGCGCACGGTGAATGGTTTCACCGCGCCGCCTTTTGCTCACGCTGCGCCGCCGCATGGATTGTCGCCCGGCCCTGCGCCAGCGTGCTGTGCAGGACGTGGCATCTGGCGCAGATTGCAACGGTTCCGATCCCGGAGGGCTATCAGCGACAATGCGCTGATGAACATCCAGCTCAATGGCGAACCCCGTACCCTGCCCGCTTCGGCGACCCTTCACGATCTGCTTGAGGCCGAGCAGCTGCTGCAGCGCCGGGTGGCGGTGGAGGTCAACGGCGAGATCGTCAGCCGCAGCCGCCATGGCGAGCATGTCCTGGCCGAGGGCGACGTGGTGGAGATCGTGCACGCGCTCGGCGGCGGTTGAAACCATTCCGGGTAGTGCCGGCCGCTGGCCGGCAATCCGACGCGGCCTGACGCCTCACATCTGCCGGCCAGCGGCCGGCACTACCTTTGGTTGCGTGACCCCATCTTCAGGCGGATAAGCGATAATCGCGCCATGAACGTTCATGTCTCCCCCGATTCGCTGGTGATCGCCGGCAAGACCTATGGCTCGCGGCTGCTGACCGGCACCGGCAAGTTCAAGGACCTGGAAGAAACCCGCCTGGCCACCGAGGCTGCAGGCGCCCAGATCGTCACCGTGGCCATCCGCCGGACCAACATCGGCCAGAACCCGGGCGAGCCGAACCTGCTGGACGTGCTGCCGCCGGACCGTTACACCATCCTGCCCAACACCGCTGGCTGCTACACCGCCGAGGACGCCGTGCGCACCTGCCGCCTGGCCCGTGAGCTGCTGGACGGCCACAACCTGACCAAGCTGGAAGTGCTGGGTGACCAGAAGTCGCTGTACCCGGACGTGGTGCAGACCCTCAAGGCCGCCGAACAGCTGGTCAAGGATGGCTTCGAGGTGATGGTCTACACCTCCGACGACCCGATCCTGGCCAAGCGCCTGGAAGAGATCGGCTGCGCCGCGGTGATGCCGCTGGCCGCGCCGATCGGCTCGGGCCTGGGCATCCAGAACAAGTACAACCTGCTGCAGATCATCGAAGACGCCAAGGTGCCGATCATCGTCGACGCCGGCGTGGGCACCGCCTCGGATGCGGCGATCGCGATGGAGCTGGGCTGTGACGGCGTGCTGATGAACACCGCCATCGCCGGTGCACGCAGCCCGATTCTGATGGCCAGCGCGATGCGCAAGGCGGTCGAAGCTGGCCGCGAGGCGTTCCTGGCCGGGCGCATCCCGCGCAAGCGCTACGCCAGCGCCTCCTCCCCGCTGGATGGGTTGATCGGCTGATGACCAATCCTTTCGACAGCGCCGGCTCCAAGGCCCCGCCCAAGCCCTTCACCGTCAGCGAAGGCCGCCGTGAAGTGCGCAGCTTCGTGCTGCGCCAGGGCCGATTCACTCCCGCCCAGCAGCGTGCGTTCGACGAACGCTGGCCGCGTTTCGGCATCGACTACAACGGCCAGCCGCGCGATCTGGACGCCACCTTCGGCCGCCCGGCGCACAAGGTGCTGGAAATCGGCTTCGGCAACGGCGCCGCGCTGCGCTTCGCGGCCCAGCATGACCCGTCGCGCGATTACATCGGCATCGAGGTGCATGCCCCCGGCGTGGGCCGGCTGTTGAACGCGCTGGCCGACGACAACGCCGACCACGTGCGCCTGTACCACCACGATGCGGTGGAAGTGCTGCAGAACGAGATCGCCGACGGCGCGCTGGATGAAGTGCGCATCTACTTCCCGGACCCGTGGCACAAGAAGCGCCACAACAAGCGCCGCCTGCTGCAGCCGGCGTTCGCCGAACTGCTGGTGCGCAAGCTGCGCCCGGGTGGCCGCCTGCACTGCGCGACCGACTGGGAGGACTACGCCGAGCAGATGTGGGATGTGCTCGACGCCACCGCCGGCCTGGTCAACCGTGCCGGCCCGCGCGGCAGCGTGCCGCGCCCGGACTGGCGCCCGCAGACCCACTTCGAGACCCGTGGCCAGAAGCTCGGCCACGGCGTCTGGGACCTGTTGTACGACCGCACCTGACGATCGCCTGAGGACGCCGCGCCCCACATGGATACCGCGCTGACGCTGACCAACGACATGAAGCTCGTGCTTGGGCTGGTCGGCTTCACGATGGCGATGTTCCTGTTCGAGCGCATCCGCGCCGACGTGGTCGCGCTGGTGGTGCTGGTGGTGCTTGGTGTCACCGGGCTGATCGCGCCGGAGGAGATCTTCGGCGGTTTCTCCGGTAACGCGGTGATGAGCATCATCGCCACCACCATCCTCGGTGCGGGCCTGGACCGCACCGGGGCACTGAACCGGCTGGCCGCCTGGCTGCTGCGGCGCGGCCATGGCGTCGAGCAGCGGCTGCTGATGATGACCACGGCCATCGCCGGCCTGAACTCGTCCTTCATGCAGAACCCGTCGGTGATGGCGCTGTACCTGCCGGTTGCCTCGCGGCTGGCCGCGCGCACGGGGCTGACCCTGCAGCGCCTGCTGCTGCCGATCTCGGCGGCGATCGTGATGGGCGGCGCGCTGACCATGGTCGGCAACTCGCCGCTGATCCTGCTGAACGACCTGTTGGCCTCGGCCAACAACAACCTGCCCTCGGGCCTGGCCACCATCGAGCCGCTGCGCATGTTCGCGCCGCTGCCGATCGGCGTGGCCCTGCTGATCGCCTCGCTGCTGTACTTCCGCTATTACGGCGACCGCAAGCTGATCGAGGAAGAGAATCTGGTCAACGACGGGGTCACCCCGGCGCGCACCGAGAGCTACTTTGCCAAGACCTATGGCATCGAAGGCGATGTGTTCGAGCTGGTGGTCAGCGCCGAAAGCCCGCTGGTCGGCATGACCCTGGGCGAGGCGGAGAACCTGCACGATGCACCGCTGCTGCTGGCCCTGAAGACCGGCAACGACACCCGCCTGGCGCCGCCGGCGGAGATGCGCATCTGGGTCGGCAGCGTGCTCGGTGCGATGGGCCCGCGCCAGCAGATCAGCGACTTCGCGCAGAATCAGTTCCTGCGCATGTCCTCGCGCCTGAAGCACCTGGGCGACCTGTTCAATCCCAGCCGCGCCGGTATTTCCGAGGCCGTGGTGCCGCCGACCTCGAACGTGATCGGCAAGAGCGCGGCCGACCTGCGCCTGCGCAAGGAGCGCGGCATCAGCCTGCTGGCGATCAACCGCGACAAGCAGGTGATCCGCGAAGACGTGCGCGACGTGCAGCTGCGTGCGGGCGACATGCTGGTCTTCCACAGCATCTGGACCGACCTGGCACAGGCCGCCAGGAGCCGCGACTTCGTGGTGGTGACCGATTACCCGACCGGCGAGCAGCGCCCGCACAAGTTCAAGATCGCGATGGCGATCTTCGCGCTGACCATCCTGATCGCGCTGACCAGCAAGCTGCCGGTGGCGCTGACCCTGATGACCGGCGTGGCGGGCATGCTGCTGACCGGCGTGCTGCGCATGGACGAGGCCTATGCCTCGATCAACTGGAAGACGGTGTTCATGATGGCCGGGCTGATTCCGCTGGGCTGGGCAATGGACTCCAGTGGCGCGGCGGCGTGGGTGGCCGGCCACACCATCGACAAGCTGCCTACCGGCATTCCGCTGTGGGTGCTGGAAGTGGCGCTGGCGTTGCTGACCACCGCGTTCTCGCTGGTGATCAGCCATGTGGGCGCGACCATCGTGATGGTCCCCATCGCGGTGAACCTGGCGCTGGCTGCCGGCGGCAGCCCGACCGCATTCGCGCTGATCGTTGCGCTGTCGGCGTCCAACAACCTGATGACGGCCTCCAATCCGGTGATCTCGATGATCACCGGTCCGGCCAACTACACCCCGCGCGAGATGTGGCGGGTCGGCGGCCCACTGTCGCTGATCTACACCTGCGTGGTGGTGTTGATGATCAACCTGATGTTCTGAGGGTTGGGTTTGTTGGCAGGGCTGCGCCCTGCACCCGCCGAAGCAACGTCAACATCTAAAGCTGGCTTCCTGTGGGATGGCGGGATGGGTCCGACAGATTTCCGCGGTCTGCCAGAGCGGCATCCTGCTCTGGTGGGTGTCGACCTTGGTCGACACGGTAGATCCACGCCATGCGTGGATGAATCTCTGGATACCCATTGATCCTGTGGGTGCGAACCTTGGTTCGCACGCCGGTTGCCTCAGGCCAGGTAGACCTGGCCGTCGCGCACGTCCACCGGCACCGCCCGCAGGCGGTCGCCCTTGCACGGGCCGGCGATGCAGTCGCCGCTGTCCAGCGCGAACGAGGCACCGTGCGCGGCGCACACAAGATGGCCTTCGCGGCTCTTCAGGAACTGCCCGGGCGCCCAGTCCAGGCGACGGCCGGCATGCGGGCAGATGTTCAGGAAGGCACGCACCTGCGCGCCGTCGCGATACAGCAGCACCGACTCGGCATCGCCATCGACCACCGCTTCGACCTCGGCAAACGCGCCATCGGCAATGGCATCAAGGGCGATCAGGGCAGCAGCGGCAGTCATGGCGAAGGCTCGGACAGTAAAGCGGCATTGTCGCACGCCTGCTCAGGTGACTGGCTGCAGGATGAACGCAAGTCATTGATTCGTAATAAGCACAGGCTATATTTAACGAGTTTTTCACTCAATGACAGTGGCGCGTCCCGATACTCTGTTTTCGCTGATCCCAGCCTATCGAGCCGCCATGTTCAATCGCGCATCCGCCTTCACCCAGTTCCGCACCCTGTTCGCGCCGCGCAAGCCGCGTCATCCGTTGGTGCGCGTTGCCGTAGGCCTGCTCGGCCTGGCGATCCTGGCCGCGATGGTGTTCATCGGCGTGTTCGTCGGTGCGGCGATGATCCTGGTCGGCCTGGCGTGGAAGCTGTTGGCCTCGCGCAAGCCGGGCACCGCCCGTCCGGTCGATCCGACCGTAGTCGAGGGCGAGTACCGCGTGGTGCGCAAGCCGGTGTTGCCGGCCTCGCGTTGATCCATGCCTTACGCGCCCGCTGACGGCGGGCGCCATGCGTTCTAGACTGCGGGCACGCCCTTCCTGGATGCCCGCATGTCCGATGTCTCCGATGTGATCCCTGCTGCAGCCCTGCCGCGTGTGCCGGTCGTGGGCGGCGGCAGTTTCCCCGTGCACCGCATCTACTGCGTGGGCCGCAACTTCGCCGACCATGCCCGTGAAATGGGCGCGGCGGTGCCGGCCACCGATGACCGCGGCCGCCCGATGTTCTTCAGCAAGCCGGCCGATGCGATCGTGGTCGGCCATGACGATGCCATTCCCTATCCGCCGGCGACCGCCAACCTGCACCACGAAGTGGAACTGGTGGTGGCCATCGGCCGTGACGCGCCGGCCGGCGAGCTGGCCGTGGCCGATGCCGATGCACTGGTCTACGGCTATGCCGTCGGCCTGGACCTGACCCGCCGTGATCTGCAGGCGGCCGCCAAGGACAAGGGCCATCCGTGGGATGCGGCCAAGGGCTTCGATGCCTCCGCGCCGATCAGCGAGATCGTGCACGCCGCGGAGGTTGGCGACCTGGCCGCGCTGAACCTGTCGCTGGAGGTCAACGGCGAAGTGCGGCAGCAGGCATTGCTCGAGCAGATGATCTGGAACGTGCCGGAGATCCTGCATGAGCTGTCCAAGCTGTGGCAGCTGCGCGCCGGCGACCTGGTGTTCATGGGCACCCCGTCCGGGGTGGCTGCGCTGAAGCCCGGCGACCGCTTCAGTGCCCGCCTGGAAAACGTGGCCGAGCGCCACGGCGTGATCGCCGGCTGACATCACCTGCGTTACCCTGCGCGCTGTCCACTTCCCCCACCGGAGAAAAACAACAATGGGAATGCTCACCGAGTTCAAGGAATTCGCGATGCGCGGCAACGTCATCGACCTCGCCGTCGGCGTGGTGATCGGCGCGGCCTTCGGCAAGATCGTGACCGCACTGGTCGAGAAGATCATCATGCCGCCGCTGGGCCTGCTGATCGGCAAGGTGGACTTCTCGCAGCTGGCCTGGACGTTGTCACCGGCCAGCATCGGTGCCGACGGCAAGGAGATCCCGGCGGTGGTGATCGGCTATGGCGACTTCATCAATACGCTGATCCAGTTCGTGATCGTGGCGTTCGCCATCTTCCTGGTGGTGAAGACGATCAACCGCCTGTCGCGCAAGCAGGAAGCCGCCCCGGCCGCACCGGCCGAGGAAGTGGTGCTGCTGCGCGAGATCCGTGACAGCCTGAAGAAATAAGATCGCAGAACGGTAGTGCCGGCCGCTGGCCGGCAACATCGGAACATGCGGGAGCCGGCCAGCGGCCGGCACTACCGCGACCGCACGAAAGCCCCGCCCCGGCGGGGCTTTCGTTTTGCCGGACGTGGCGGAAAACAGCGTTCGCGCCAGCCATGACCTCCCGCCCATGCGCACGCCTGAACGACTGTTAAGCTCCAAGGCTTAGGTCCCTTCCCGGAGTTGTCCATGCGTCGCCGTGTGCTTGCCATCGCATCCTCCCTCGCCCTGCTGGCCGCCCCGGCCTTCGCGGCGCCGCGCACCACCACCCTGCCCCCCGCCTCGCTGGCCACCGCCGCGCAACTGCGCGACCAGGCACTGGCCGACGACACCGGCTGGAAGGTGGTCGAATCGCTCACCACCGAGATCGGTCCGCGCATCGCCGGCAGCGAAGCCGATGCCCGCGCCGTGGCCTGGGCCGAAGCCAAGTTCAAGGCACTCGGCTTCGACAAGGTATGGAAGGAACCGGTGACGTTCCCGAAGTGGGAACGCCGCAGCGAACATGCTGCCGTGACCGGCAGGAACCCGCAGCCGCTGCAGATCACCGCGCTGGGCGGCAGCCCGGGCGGCACCGTTGAAGCCGAGGTGGTGCGCTTTGCCGATCTGGCCGCATTGCAGGCGGCTCCGGCCGGCTCGCTGAAGGGCAAGATCGCCTTCGTTGACTACCAGATGCTGCCGTTCCGCGATGGCCGCGACTACGGCCGTGGCGGCGCGATCCGCAGCAAGGGCCCGTCGGAGGCGATCCGCAAGGGCGCAGTCGGCTTCCTGATGCGCTCGGCGGGTACCGACTCGCATCGCGTGCCGCACACCGGTATCACCCGCTTCGATGAAGGCCTGACGCCGGTGCCGTCGGCAGCACTGTCGGTGCCCGATGCCGATCAGCTGGCGCGCCTGCTGGCTCGTGGCAGCACCACGGTGAAGGTGGCGCTGGATTGCGGCTGGGATGGCACGGCCACCTCGTACAACGTGATCGGCGAGATCACCGGGCGCAGCCTGCCGAAGGAAGTGGTGGTGATCGGCGGTCACCTGGATTCGTGGGACCTGGGCACCGGCGCGGTCGATGACGGCGCGGGCGTGGGCATCACCATGGCGGCCGGGCACCTGATCGGCCAGCTCAAGCAGGCGCCGAAGCGCACCATTCGTGTGATCGCCTTCGCCAACGAGGAACAGGGCCTGTACGGCGGCAAGGCCTACGCCGAAGCGCACGCCAAGGACGTGGCCCTGCATCAGCTGGCAGCCGAGAGCGACTTCGGTGCCGGCCGCATCTATGCCTTCAACACCGGTTCGCCGAACCCGGAAGGCTCGCGCGAAGCGACCCGGCAGATCGCCGAAGTGATGAAGCCGCTGGGCATCGAGTACCAGGCCGACAAGGGCGGCCCGGGGCCGGATGTCGGCCCGCTGGCGGCCAAGGGCGGTGCGTGGGCGTGGCTGGCGCAGGATGGCTCGGACTACTTCCACCTGCATCACACCGCCGACGACACGTTGGACAAGATCGACCCGAAGGCACTGGCGCAGAACGTGGCTGCCTACACGGTATTCGCGTACCTGGCCGCGGAAGCTGATGGTGGTTTCGGCAGCGAGGCCAAGGCGACCACGCCGCCGAACGAATGATGCGCTGGCGCCGGGCCATGCCCGGCGAGCGCAGCGGGAAGAGCGGTGCGAACCGAGGTTCGCACCCACCGGGCAATGGCGCACCCACAGGGCGTGGCGCGGGTCAGGAGCCCTCGCCTTGGCGAGGGATCTGACCCGATCCTGTCAGGCCTCCCACACACGGGTGTTGCGCACGCCCAGCCGCCGTGGATTGAACAATGGTTCCGTACCGGCATGCCGATGCTGTTCGTAGTCGCGCAATGCCGCCAACGCCGGCTTCTGCAGCAGCAGGATGGCGATGATGTTGAGCCAGCTCATCAGGCCCACCCCGATATCGCCCAGCGACCACGCCACCGTTGCGCTGTTCACGGCCGAGTAACCGGCAACTGCCAGGAACAGCAGCTGGAATGCCCCCATCACCCACCGGGAAGGACGATCCCGGCACAGGTAGCTGACGTTGGTCTCGGCCATGTAGTACAGCGCCAGGATGGTGGTGAACGCGAATGGCAGGATCGCCAGCGCCACGAATGAACGGCCGAAGCCCGGCAGCGCCGATTCCACGGCGTGCTGCACGAAGCGCGGCCCGGCCTCGACACCCGGCAGATGGGCCAGCAGCAGGCGGGCCTCATCGGGAACGCCGTTCACCGCCGGGTCGTAGATGTTGTACAGGCCGGTGGACAGGATCAGGAATGCGGTTGCGCTGCACACCACCATCGTGTCGATGTAGACCGAGAACGACTGCACCAGTCCCTGCTTGACCGGATGCGAGACTTCGGCGGCAGCGGCCGCATGCGCTCCACTGCCCATGCCGGCCTCGTTGGACAGCACGCCGCGGCGAACGCCCCACTGGATGGCGGTGCCGATCATCGCGCCGAAGGCCGCGTCCACGCCGAATGCGCTGTTCAACACCAGCATGATCACGCCGGGCACTTTTTCCGCGTTGAGCACCATTACCACTGCGGCAACCATCAGGTAGGCCACGGCCATCAGCGGCACTACCCATTCGGCTACCCGTGCAATGCGCCGCACGCCACCGATCAGGATGATGCCCAGCACCACCAGCAGCACCACGGTGGTGGTCATCACCGGCACATCCCAGGCTTCGTTCACCGCACTGGTGATGGCATTGGACTGGGTCCCTGCCAGCATGGCGCCGGCGAGCACGGTCACCAGCGCGAACAGCACTGCATACCAGCGCTGGCCCAGGCCCTTCTCGATGTAGTACGCCGGCCCGCCGCGGTACTGGCCCTTGGCATCGCGGTCCTTGTAGATCTGCGCCAGGGTGGATTCGATGAAGGCGCTGGAGGCACCGAGAAAGGCAACAACCCACATCCAGAAGATCGCACCGGGGCCACCGAAGGCGATGGCCATGGCCACGCCGGCGATGTTGCCCACACCGACCCGGCTGGACAGCGAGATCGACAGTGCCTGGAACGGTGATACCCCGGACTCGGAGCGTTCGTGGCGGAACACCAGGCGCAGCATGTCCGGCAGCGCGCGCAGCTGGATGAAGCGGGTACGCACGCTGAAGTACAGCCCGGTGAGCAGGCACAGCACCACCAGGTAGGGGCTCCAGACCACGCCCAGGATCGCATTGACGATGGATTCGATGCTCATCGGCGGATCCTCAGAAGAACATGCCGAGGGCAACCTGGGGGCTGACGATGCGGCCGGTGTTGCGCCCGGCCACGGTGAACTCGACGCCGGCAATCAATCCCAGCGAGGGACTGAAGTGATACTCAACGGCAGGCGCCAGGCTGACGCTGCGGCTGGCGGGGCGGCGTTGATCGATGCGTTCGATCACACCGGCGTCGTTGCGTGCGAAACCACTCAGCCGCTGGCCGGTCTCGCGGCTGGCGGACATTTCCATCACCCCCACCCAGCGCGAATTGAAGCTGTACTCGGCGCCCACCGACAGCCCCAGCACCGAGCCACGCGCGATGTGGCCCTGGAAGCTGTCGTCGGTGCCGTAGACGCTGGTGCCGGAAATGGCGGTACGCGAGGGAGCGGGGCCGGCACTGAACTGGGCCCGCCACCGTAGCGGGCGGTCGTTGCCCAGCCACACCACCTGCTGCACGCCCAGGGCAGCGGTGGTGCGCTGCACGCCGTCGCCCTGCGCATCGAGCGGATTGCCGGTGATGCGGTCATGGCTGCCGGTGCTGAAGCGCTGTACCAGCGCGACCGAGATGGCGGGGCGGGTGCCATCGGCGTTCGGCGCCTGCAACAGGTACTGCAGCCGTGCGGTGGTGTCTCCGGCGCGGAATCCACTGCTGCGTGCACTGCCGGATTCCGAACGTGTCGCACTGAGGTTGACCTGGCCCATCACCCGGTCGCTGAAGCCATAGATGATCGGCACCACGGTTGCCCACGCGCCACTGCGCTCGGCGCTGCGGCGACGGTCACCGTTGTCGTCATAGTGGTCGCGGCTGTCGACCCGCACCAGATAGGGCTCGATGTACCAGTTGCCCTGCGGCAGGCCGGCCGGATTCGGGGTGATCAGCGGTCCGGTGAAGTTGATGCCGTCCAGGCTTCGCTCATCGGCCTGCACTGCCGGTGCGGCGAGCGCACACAGGGCCAGCAGCAGGGATGCGCGCATCGTGGGGTGTTTGACTCGATGCATGGGAACCACTCCTGTTCGACGTTGGATGGACGTCCACCGTGCGATGCGGGATATGGCTCGACAATGAGACAATTACTAAAAACATCTGATCATCGATCAAGTGTGCTTGATGCGACACGCGGTGAAGTGATTGGCGCGCCAGCCCCGCAGCGCGACACGCCTGTTCCCGCACCGCGCAAAAGAAAACCCGGCCACAAGGGCCGGGTCCAGATCGTCGAGGAGACTGTATCGCGGCAGTATCAGCCGTCGCGACGGCTCGCCCACTGCGCCAGCAGCACGGCCGTGGCCGAGGCCACGTTGAGGCTCTCCACCGCACCACTGCCGGGGATCGAGACCTGCAGGTCGCATTCGCCTGCCAGGCTGCGGTCCATGCCTTCGCTTTCGGCGCCCATCACATACACCAGCCGCGCCGGAAGCGACGCACGGAACACATCGTCACCGCCCTCGACCAGAGTCGCGGCCAGGCCGAAACCGGCATCCCGCAGCTGTGCCATCGCCTGCGCGGTGGCCGGCAGCTGCACCAGCGGCACCGCTTCGGCACCGCCCTCCGCCACGCGCGCGGCGGCACCGGACAGCGCCAGCGTGCTGCTTTCGGGCAGCAGCAGCGCCTTGGCACCGAAGTGCGCTGCCGAGCGCAGGATCGCGCCGAGGTTGTGCGGATTGCCCACGCCGTCCAGCCACAGCGCCAGCGCCGGGCCGTCACCGACCTGCTGCAGCCACTGCGCCAACGGCAGTGCCGGTGCGCGCAGCACATCGGCCACCACGCCTTCGTGATGGGTGGTACCGGCGAGCTTGTTCAGATCGCCGTCCTCGACCACGCGATAGCCCACGCGGTTGGCCACGCACCACTTCAGCAGCGGCTGCAGGCGCGGAATGCGCGCCTCCAGCAGATACAGCTTGCGCAGCGCCTGCGGCCGCGCGTCGAACGCGGCCAGCACGGCATTCAGGCCGTACAGGCGCAGCTCGTCGCTGCCGCCGCGCCCACCACCGCCCGTGGCCGGCACCTCCGGGCGCGGCAACGGTGTTGCGCGCGGCGGACGGGCGGACGGGCGGCGGTTGTTCCAAGGGTTGTTCACTTACACACTCTCCTGCTTGCGCTGGCGCCAGAAATCGGCGTTCTTGATGCCCAGGGCATCAGGGTCGAACACCGGATCCAGGCCCAGCTTCTTCTGTCGTTCGTAGTCACGCAGGGCCAGCATCGCCGGCTTCTGGATGATGAGGATGGCGATGATGTTCAGCCAGGCCATCAGGCCAACGCCGATGTCACCCAGCGCCCAGGCCAGGGTCGCATTGTGGAACGCACCGAACACCACCATGCCGATGATGCCCAGGCGCAGCACCAGCACGGTCAGCGGGCGCTTCTTGTTGTGGTTCACATAGCTGAGGTTGGTCTCGGCCATGTAGTAGTACGCCATGATGGTGGTGAAGGCGAAGAAGAAGATGGCGATCGAGACGAAGGCCGAGCCCCAGCCCGGCAGCACCGCTTCCACGCCGGCCTGCGCATAGCCTGCGCCTTCCGGAATGCCGGCCAGGCCCTGGAAGATCGGCGGGGCGCTGGCGCCTGCCGGCGAGTACACGTTGTAGGTGCCGCTGGCCAGGATCAGGAACGCGGTGGCGGTGCACACCATCATGGTGTCGAAGTAGATGGCGAAGGCCTGCACGTAACCCTGCTTGGCCGGGTGCGAGACTTCCGAAGCGGCTGCCGCGTGCGGACCCGAGCCCTGCCCGGCTTCATTGGCATAGATGCCGCGCTTGATGCCCCACTCCACCGCCAGGCCCATCATCGCGCCGAACGCGGCGTGGGTGCCGAAGGCACTCTTGAAGATGATGCCGAACATCTCCGGCACGCGATCGTAGTTGATGATCATGATGACGATGGCCATCAGGATGAAGCCGGCGGCCATGAACGGCACCACCACTTCAGCGAAATTGGCGATGCGCTTGACGCCACCGAAGATCACCACGCCCAGCAGCAGTGCCACCACGATGCCGATGCCCAGCTTCAGCGCCTGCACCGATTCCATGCCGAAGGCCTGGCCGTCCAGCGGGCCGCACAGCGCGGTGCCACGGCAGGCGTTGATGATGCTGTCGGCGATGGCGTTGGCCTGCACGCCCGGCATCAGGAAGCCGGCCGCAATGATCGTGGCGATGGCGAAGGCCAGCGCGTACCACTTCAGGCCCATGGCCTTTTCGATGTAGTAGGCCGGGCCACCGCGGTAGCGGCCTTCGGCATCCTTGGTCTTGTAGATCTGCGCCAGGGTGCATTCCACGTACGAGGTGGACGCGCCGAGGAAGCCCATCACCCACATCCAGAAGATGGCACCGGGGCCGCCGAAGGCGATGGCAGTGGCCACGCCGGCGATGTTGCCGATGCCCATGCGGCCGGCCATCGACATGGCCAGCGCCTGGAACGAGGACACGCCGGCGTCGGACTTCTCACCCGACACGGTCAGGCGGCACATCTCGAGGAAACCACGGATCTGCATGAAGCGGGTGCGCAGGCTGAAGAACAGGCCGGCGGCCAGGCACATGAAGATCAGTGCCTTGCTCCAGATGATGCTGTTGATGAAATGTACGGTAGCTTCCACGCGCGCTCTCTCCAGTCGGCGGGTTGTAAGGACGTCCCGTCGGCTGGAGGGGACCGGTCGATTCTCCCTGATCGAAGGCCGCTGCGGTAGCGCCAGAAGGAATTCGCCGCTCAGGGCAGCTGCATGCGTACCCGGGCAAAGCGGCGCAGGTCGTGCAGGACGCCACGCTTGTAGACCGCACAGCGATCAATACCCTCTTCCTGGAAACCGTTCTTTTCCAGCACCCGGGCCGAACCGAGGTTGAAATCGACCACCCCGGCCTGAAGCCTGAACAGGCGCAGTTCGTCCATCACCCACGGTGCGAACAGGCCGACCACGCGGGTCATCAGCCCCTGGCCCCAGTAGGCCTGCCCCAGCCAGTAGCCCAGCTCGGCCATATGCGCGCGCTCGGCGCTGCCCTGCTGGGCACCGATGCTGCCGCAGGCGTGGCCGTCGATCTCGATGGCCAGGTTGAACGTTCCGGGCGCCAGTACACGGCCGGCGAGGAACGCCTCGCCATCCTCGCGGGTGTATGGGTACGGGAAGCGATCACGCAGGCCGCGCGACACCTCGGCGTCATTGGCGTGGCGCAGCAACGAGTCCAGGTCGTCGCTGCACCACGGCCTCAGCACGAAGCCGTCGCCGTACAGGCGCTGTGCCGGGTCAGGCATGGCCGCCCACCGACGGCGACGCGGCTTCCTGCTTCTCCAGCTCGCGCTTCACCGCTTCCGGCGAACGCGTATAGGGCGCCAATCGCGCGTAGAACGCCGGCACCACGAACAGCGACAGGAAGGTCGAGAGGGTCACGCCGAAGATGATCACGATGCCGATCGTGCCACGGCTGGCCGAACCCGGGCCACCGGCCACCACCAGCGGGACCGCGCCGACCACGGTGGCGATCGAGGTCATCAGGATCGGGCGCAGGCGCACCATCGCCGATTCGATGATCGCCTCGCGTACCGTGCGCCCATCGTCACGCAGCTGGTTGGCGAATTCGACGATGAGGATGCCGTTCTTCGCGGCCAGGCCGACCAGCATGACGATGCCGATCTGGCTGAACAGGTTCACCGTACCCCCACTCACCCACAACCCGACCAGCGCGCCGAGCACGCCCAACGGCACGGTCAGCATGATGGTCAGCGGATGGATGAAACTCTCGAACTGCGCGGCCAGTACCAGGTACACCACCAGCAGCGCCATGGCGAAGGTCAGCAGCACCGCGCCACCGGCGCTCTGGTACTCGCGCGACTCGCCCTTCCAGTTCACCTGCGCGTACTGCGGCAGTTCCTCGCGGGCCACGTTCTGCGCCCAGGCGATGGCCTCGCCCAGCGGATAACCGGGCGCCAGGCCGGCGGTGATGGTGATCGAGCGCAGGCGGTTGAAGCGGTTCAGGGTGCCGGCCTCGGCCACTTCACTCAGCGTGACCAGGTTGGACAATGGCACCAGTTCGCCGGAGGTGGCGCGCACGCGGATCGCGGCCAGGTCGGCCGGGCTGGTGCGTCCATCGCGGCCGGCCTGCACCAGCACGTCGTACTCCTCGCCGTTGTCGACGAAAGTGGTGACGCGGCGCGAGCCCATCATGGTTTCCAGCGCCGAACCGATCGCGGTGACCGGCACGCCGAGGTCGGCCGCACGCTGGCGGTCGATGTTCACCCGCATCTGCGGCCGGGTTTCCTTGTAGTCCGAGTCCGGGCCGACCAGGCCGGGATTGTCAGCCATGCGTAGCAGGATACGGTCGCGCCACTGGGCGATTTCGGCGTATTCCGGCCCGCCCAGCACGATCTGGAACGGCTGCCCGCCACTGCGCACCAGGCCCCCGCCCACCTGCGTGCGCACGCGCACGCCGCGGATGGTGTCCAGTTCCTTCTGCAGTTCGTTGGCCACGTCCGGCGTGCCTTCGCTGCGCTGCCGCCATGGCTGCAGGAAGATGCTGACACGGCCGGTGTGCATCTCCTCGCTGGCGCCCCAACCACCAGGCACGCGCGGGTTGGCGCGCACGATCGGCTTGTCCGCGCCCACGTGCGGGGCCAGCATCGCTTCCACCTGCTGCACCTGCTGCACGGTGTAGTCGTAGCCGGCGCCTTCCGGGCCATCGATCATGATCTGGAACGAGCCACGGTCTTCGGCCGGGGCCAGCTCCGAGGGCAGCAGCCTGAGCAGGCCCCAGCTGGCGGCCAGCGCGGCCACCATCACCAGCAGGTAGACCCAGGTGCGGTCGACGTGGTGGTCCAGCACACGGCCATAGGCGCCGGCCAGGCGCTCCAGGTTGCGGTTGACGAAGCCATGCAGGCCGCGAGGCGCCTGCCCGGTGTGTGGCTTGAGCAGCTTGGAGGCCATCATCGGCGTCAGCGTCAGCGCGACGAAAGCGGACAACGCCACCGCCGCCGCCAGCGCCACCGCCAGTTCACGGAACAGGCGCCCGGTGTTGCCTTCCAGGAAGCCGACCGGCAGGAACACCGCCACCAGCACGGCGGTGGTGGCGATCACCGCGAAGGCGACCTGCGCGGTACCGCGCTTGGAGGCGACCAGCGGCGGTTCGCCCAGGTCGATGCGGCGCTGCACGTTCTCCACCACCACGATCGCATCGTCCACCACCAGGCCGATGCACAGCACCAGCGCAAGCAGGGTCAGCAGGTTGATCGAGAAATCGAACGCGTACAGCGCGATGAAGGCGGCCACCAGGCAGACCGGCACTGTCACCGCAGGAATCAGTGCGGCGCGGAAACTGCCGAGGAACAGCCAGATCACCGCCAGCACCAGGATCATCGCCTCGACCAGCGTGGCGTACACGCGATCCACTGCTGCCTCGATGAAGGTGGTGTTGTCGAAGGCGACGAAGATCTGCGTGCCCTTGGGCAGCGTCAACGCAACCCGCTCGGCTTCCGCGCGCGCCACGCGGGCCACGTCCAGCGAGTTGGCGGTGGAGGTCTTGACGATGCCCAGGCCGATGCCCGGCTCGCCGTTGCTGCGGTAGTAGGCGCGGCGTTCGGCCGAGGCCAGCTCGATCTTCGCCACGTCGCCCATGCGCACCACATAGCCGTCGCGGCCCTTGCCCAGCGGGATGGTCGCGAAGTCTTCCGGCTTGATGTAGTTGCGCTCCACGCGCAGGGTGAAATCACGGTCGGTCGATTCGATGCGGCCGGCCGGCAGTTCCACGTTCTCGTTGCGCAGCGCCGTTTCCACATCGCCGGTGGTCAGGCCGCGCGCGGCCAGCTGGTCACGGTCCAGCCAGATGCGCATCGCGTAGCGCTGGCGGCCACCGATGCGGACCTGGGCCACGCCATCGAGGCTGGAGAAGCGATCGACCACGTAGCGGTCGGCGTAGTCGCTCAGTTCCAGCGTGTCCATGGTCGAGGAGACCATGTTGAACCAGATGATCGGGTCGGCATCGCTCTCGACCTTGGCGATCTCCGGCGGGCGCGCTTCCTCCGGCATGCGGTCGGCGACGCGGCTGACTGCATCGCGCACGTCGTTGGCCGCCGCTTCGATATCGCGGTTGGAGGTGAACTCGATGCTGACCTGCGAACGGCCGTTGGTGCTGCGTGCGTTGATCGTATCGATGCCTTCGATGCCGGCCAGCGCATCTTCCAGCACCTGGGTGATGCGGCTTTCGATGACCGCCGCCGAAGCGCCGGTGTAGTCCACCGAGACCGAGACGATCGGCGGATCGATGGCTGGCAGCTCGCGCAGGGTCAGGCGGGTGAACGACATCACGCCCAGCACCAGCAGCAACAGGCTCATCACCACGGCGAACACCGGCCGCTGGATGGAGATGTCGGACAGCTTCATCCGCCGTGGCCCTCGGCGGCGAACGGCGCCGGCGCGTCAGCCGGCTTGGCACCACTGGCCGGTGCGGCGTCCTTGGCAGCGACCTTCAGGCCCGGGCGCAGCTTACCGGTGCCATCCACCACGATGCGCTGCCCGGCCTCCAGGCCCTGCTTGATCTCGACCACGCCGGCACGGCGCGCCCCGGTGACCACGTCCACGCGTTCGACGCTGTCGTCGGCCTTGATGCGGTAGACGAAGGTATCGCGCCCGACCTGCACCACGGCGATTTCCGGCACCACCAGCGCTGCGCGCTCGGGGTGGAACAGGCGCACGTCCAGCAGCATGCCCGGGCGCAGCGCGTGGTCGCCGTTGGCGAAGTCGGCGCGCACGGTCACCGCGCGGGTGGCCGGGTCGATGCGCGCGTCGATGGTGCTGACCACGCCCTCGAAGGTACGGCCCGGCCAGGCCACGCTGGTGGCGCTGACCTTGTCACCCACGCCCAGCGCGGCCAGTTCCACTTCCGGCACCTGGAAATCGATGTGCATGTGTTCGATGTCGTCGAGCGTGGCGATCACCGTGGTCGGCGTCAGCAGCGTGCCCGGGCTGACCTGGCGGATGCCGAGCACGCCGGCGAACGGCGCGCGCACGCGACGGTCACCGATGTCCGACTGCATCTGCGCCACGCGCGCTTCAGCGGCATCGCGGATCGACTTCTGCGTATCCAGCGTGGCGCTGGACACCAGGCGCTGCGTGGCCAGTTCGCGCTGGCGCTTGTACAGCTGGTCGGCCTCGTGGAAGGTGGCCTGCGCCTGCACCAGCGCCGCTTCCTGGGCCTGCCCACGCAGGGTCACGATCGGTGCACCGGCGGCGATGTGCTGGCCGCTTTCGAAGTGCACCTTCTCGACAATCTCGCTGACCTTGGCGGTGACGCTGATCGACTCGCGCGCCTTGGCCGTGCCCAGTGCCTGCAGGGTGTCGTTCCACTGCGTGGGCTGCACCACCTGCGCGGTCACCGGCACCGCTTCGCCCTGCCGACGCGCGGCGGCCTCCTGCTTGCCTGCGCACCCGGCCAGCACGGCCAGGCTGAGGCCAAGGGCCAGGGTCGAAGCGATACGAGCCAACATGAACGGTCCTGATTGATCCACGGCCGCCGAGTGTAGGCAAGCGCCTGCAAAAGCGGTATGTGCCAAGCGTTTACCGGCGTGGAACCAGGGCCGCGATAGCGCCTTGAACCCGTTCCGTGCAAGGCTGCCGCGGGCAGTGTCGGCATGTGTCGGGGTGTATCCAGCCGCGCCTGCAGCGCCGGGGATTGCCCGGCGCTACCGATGCCACGAAGGGATCAATACCGGTAATTCACCTTCATCCACACGCTGCGGCCCGGCTCGTTGATGCGCACCGGGTCGGCCGGGAAGCCGAAGTCGGCGCTGCCGGCCAGGTTCAGGTGCTCGCTGTAGGCCCGGTCGAACAGATTGTCGACGCCCGCGCTGAGCTGCAGCTGCGAACTGAAACGGTAGGCGGCATTGAGCGCGAAGGTTGCGAAGCCGGCGCTCGGTCCGAGGTCCTGGGCGACGACATTGCCCTGGCCATCTGCGACACGGTGCTGGTGGGTCACCGCGCGCAGCAGCGCACCGGCACTCCAGCGCTGGCCTTCCCAGTTCGCACTCAGGCGCGCTTCCAGAGGCGGCATCTGCGGCAGCGGACGCTGCTGGTCGCGGTTCTCGCCCCAGGCGTAGGCCAGCGTGCCCCCCAGTTTCCACTGTTCGGCCACGCTCACTTCCAGCCCCGCCTCGGCGCCGGCAATGCGTGCGTCGACGTTGCTGGCCTGGCTCATGCCCATCATGCCGCTGCCGTGGTAGGTGAACAGGATGTAGTCCTGGATCTGCCCGGCATAGGCAGAGACCCACGCCTGCACGCGCGGCCCCTTGTACTGCAGGCCGACGTCGAGCTGGGTGGTGCGCTCGGGCTGGATGCCGGCAAACGCGTTCAGCGCGCCAGCCGGGCCATGGTCGGGCGAGAACAGCTCCCAGTAGTCGGGCATGCGCTCACTGCGACCGAGGCCGGCATACCAGGTCAGGCCATCGGCCAGATCCTGTTCGTAGCGCAGGAAGCCGCTGCCCAGCCATTCCTTGCGACGCTGGCCCGCGGTCGGATTGGGCATGTTCCCCATCATCCCGCGGATCGACTGCCGCTCGTCACGCACGCTGGCGCGATCGATGCGCAGGCCACTGATCCAGCGCTGATCGGTGCCGGCGCCCAGGGTCAGCTCGGTAAACGCGCCATAGCGACGGAAGTTGGCATCGGTCTCCCAGGCGGCCTGGCGGTAGGTGCCGCGGCCCGTGCCCATGCGACCGCGATGGCGGCTGTCCTCACCATCCACACCGGCCACCAGCTGCACGTCCTGCCAGCGCCATTCGGAACTGAGCCGGCCGCCCTGGGTGCGGCGGTCCACATTGGAGGCCATCGGCATCGGCATCATGCTGTGCGGATTCGGCGTGCGCAGCGTGTAGTTGTCCATCACGTGGTCGGCCTCGTTGTAGTACACGTTGGCCTGCACCGTGTCCCAGGCGCCGGGCAGGTTGCGTTTCTCGAAGCGCGCGGCGTAGCTGGTGCGTTCGAAGGCAGCGCCGTCCATGCCACGCCCGGCGTAGCGCGCGATCGCATCACCGGCACCGGCGGAGATCTCCAGCAGCGTGTCGGCATCCGGCGTCCAGCCGATGGCCACGTCGCCGTTCCACTTGCGCCACTTCGACGGCACCACATCACCGTGGCCATCCTTGTAATCATCGGCTTCGGAACGGTTGCCACTGGCGCGCACGTAACCGGTCGGGTTGCCCAGGGTCAGGTCCAGCACCTGGTCGTTGCGGTTGCGCGAACCGACCAGTGCACTGGCGTCGGCGCGCAGGCCCGGTTCCTCGAAGCGCGGCGTATCGCGTTCGAAACGCACGGTGCCAGCCGAGGCACCGGCGCCCCAGCGCACGCTCTGCGGCCCCTTGATGATGGTCAGCCGGTCGAAGCTTTCGGGCGAGATGTAGGACAGCGGATTGTCCATGCGCGACGGGCAGGCACCGATCAGGTTGCCGTCGTTGCTGAGGATGTTCAGGCGCGAACCGAACATGCCGCGCAGCACCGGGTCGCCGTTGGTGCCACCGTTGCGGATGGCCGAGAAGCCGGGAACGGTCTTGAGGTAATCGGCACCGTCGCTGGCCGGTACCGGCTGCCGCGGCAGGCGCGGATCGGTCACCCAGTGCAGGGGTGAAGACGGTGCGGCGGCGGTCACCACCATCGTGTCGAGGGTGCGCGCCTCGTCGGCGGGCGCGGCGTGGGCCAGTGACGCGGCCACGGCCAGGCCAAGGGCAACCGGCAGGCGCGCACAGGCGCCCGCTGGGCGGGAAGTCATTTTCATCGGAACAGCTCCAGGGTACGCACGCGCGCACGGCGCCCGGTCAGGCGTCGTGCGGCAGATTCGATAGGGACATCAGCGGACGATGGAGAGGCGCGGCGGGCCACGCGCGGCATGCGCAGGCCAGCGCGCGGCGGGCAGCACGCGTTGCGACCACGGGAACACCAGCCGCGGCCGCCACAGCAGCGGCAACAGCAGCACCAGCACCGCCAGCCACGGCAGCAGGCGCATGGCCAGCACGCAGTATTCGCAGGCTTCGCCATGCATGGCGTGCGGGTCGGCCGGGCGGCTGGGCGTTGCCGGCGCTGCGCTGTGGTGATCGTGCCCGGGCATGGCCATGTCCTGCATGCCATGGCCCATGGCGGCGTGGTCCATGCCCGCCATTGCCGCATGATCCATCGGCGGTGCCTGCAGCGCGCGGCTGACCAGTGGCGCAAGCACCATCAGCAGCGTCGCCAGGACGGCGAGCTGGAGCAGAAGGCGCTGCGGGCGGGACAGGCGGGTCACCCCGCTAGTGTAGAGCCGGGTCCAGGGATGCCCGTGCGACGAACCGTCGCAGGAGGGGGGTATCGGCAGGGCTGCGCCCTGCACCCGCAGAATCAACGTCAACGTCAACGTCAAAAGCGCGCAATCCGTGGGATGGCGGGGTGGGTCCGGTTGCGGGGGACGCCGTAAATACGTCCATGTAGGCTCGGTCGCCGCATCCATGCGGCTCACGCCCCCGCAACCGGACCCACCCCGCCTTCGACAGTTTCCCGCGATCTGCAGTAGATCCACGCCATGCGTGGATGAATCTCCATCGGAATCGAATATTTCGAATTGGAATCAAAAAGCATCCACGCATGGCGTGGATCCACCGTGTCGACCAAGGTCGACACCCACCGACAGTCGTAGAAATCTGTCAGAGGTGGGGCGGTGTCGGAGTGCGGGGTGTCAGCCGCATGGGCCCGAGGCATGCCTCGGGCGGGTTGGGCAGGACGCCCAACCCCGGTCTTGCCGTGTGCGCAGGAACGCGCGCACGAGCAAGCGGCTGCCAAGCCCCCATGGATGGGTTTACGGCGTCCCCGCACTCCGACACCGCCCCGCCATCCCACGGAATGCAAGCTTTTGCCGTTGCCGTTGCCGTTGCCGTTGCCGTTGATTCTGCGGGTGCAGGGCTGCAAGCCCTGCCGAAAACCCACCCCTCAGACCGTGATGGTCTGGGTCAGTGACTCCCAGGTCGGGGGAACCGGCCACGCCGCAGCCTGGTTGCCATCCAGCACCCGACGCAGGTCGCGCGGATCGATCTGCGGGGCCAGCACATGCACCAGCTCCAGCGCGTAATCGCGCAGCACGCGGTCGCGCGGCAGCACCGCCCACGCGATGCACTCGGTGATCGGCGCCGGGGCCGGCCACGAGCGCAGGTCTTCATCATTGGAACTGACCGCCATCTCGGCCAACAGGCCCACACCCAGCCCGGTACGCACGTAGGTCTTGATCAGATCGGCATCCAGCGCGGTCAGCGCCAGGTCCGGCACCAGGCCGTGGGCAGCAAAGGCTCGCTGCAGCGAGGAATTCGGCCGCGTCGAGGATTCGTAGCTGATCAGCGGTTGCCGGGCCAGCGCCGCCAGGTCCGGCGCGCGGCCGGCACGATCCAGCGGGTGGCCCTTGGGCACCACCACCAGACGCCGCCAGCGGAACAACGGCACGGCGATGCCATCGGTCGGTTCACCACCGGCCGTGCTGATGATGGCGATATCGGCGTCACCCTGGTTCAAGCGGTCCAGCGCGTCGGCTTCACCGGCCTGCTGCAGATGCACGCTGACCTGCGGATACGCCTGCTTGATCGCCGCCACCGCCGGCGGCAGCACGAAGCGTGCCTGGGTGTGCGTGGTGGTCAGGATCAGCTGGCCCTGGCTCTCGCGGCGCTGGTTGGCGGCATAGGTGCGGATGTTGTTGGCCTCGGCCAGCACCGCGCGGGCGCGGGCGATGACCTCGGTCCCGGCCGGGGTGACCGATTCCAGGCTGCGCCCCTTGCGCACGAACAACAGGAAGCCGAGCTCGTCCTCCAGCTGCTTGAGCTGCTTGGACAGGCCCGGCTGGGTGGCGTGCACGCGCGAGGCGGCCAGCGTGATGTTCAGCTCGGCGTCGGCGATGGCAACCAGATAGCGCAGCTGGGTCAGCGTCATGGGAGGCGGGGGCGCAAGGGGGCGGAGGTCCACTCTAGGGTCTATTGCCGTCACCAGCTTATAACCAAAGGTTGTTTAAGAAAGGCATCTGGTCATTTCCGGGCGTCATATGCCGGCGCTACGGTCAGCCGGCAGCCGCTGGCCTGAACAGCCAGCCCTCCCCCTTCGCCCGCCGAAGCCCGGCGTGGCCCCGTTTCCGGAGCGCTTCCATGGCCCTGTACGACTCCATCCTCGATACCGTCGGCAACACCCCCATCGTCAAGCTGCAGCGCCTGGCGCCACCGCAGGTCAGCCTCTACGCCAAGGTCGAGTCGTTCAACCCGGGCGGCTCGGTGAAGGACCGCCTGGCGCTGGCGATCATCCTCGATGCCGAAGCACGTGGCCTGCTCAAGCCCGGCGACACGATCGTGGAAGCGACCTCCGGCAACACCGGGGTGGCGCTGGCGATGGTCGCCGCCGCGCGCGGCTACAAGTTCGTGGCCACCATGGTCGAGACCTTCTCGGTGGAGCGCCGCAAGCTGATGCGCGCCTATGGCGCCAAGGTGATCCTGACCCCGGCCGCCGAACGTGGCAGCGGCATGGTGCGCAGGGCGCGCGAACTGGCCGAAGAGCATGGCTGGTTCCTCGCCAGCCAGTTCGCCAATCCGGCCAACCCGGCGTATCACCGCAACACCACCGCCGCCGAGATCCTGCGCGACTTCGCCGGCAAGCGGCTGGACTACTTCGTCAGCGGCTGGGGCACTGGTGGCACGCTCACCGGTGTGGGCGAAGTGCTGAAGGTCGCGCGCCCGCAGACCCGCATCATCGCCACCGAACCGGCCGGCGCCGCTCTGCTCAAGGGCGATGACTGGAAGCCGCACAAGATCCAGGGCTGGACGCCGGACTTCGTGCCCGACGTGCTCAACCGCGATGTGGTGGATGAACTGGTGTCGGTCGAAGATGACCGCGCCATCGCCACCGCGCGCCGCCTGGCCGCCGAGGAAGGCATCTTCGTCGGTATCTCTGCCGGCGCCACCGTGGCCAGCGCGCTGGATGTGGCCGCGCGTGCCGAACCGGGCTCGGTGATCCTGGCCATGCTGCCGGACACCGGTGAACGCTACTTCTCCACGCCGCTGTTTGCCGATGTGAACGAAGGGTCTGACGACGACTGGCTGGCCGGGCTGCCGTGACGCATAACGCCGGGCATGGCCCGGCGCTGCCGCCCGTCACAAACCCCACCTGCTTCAGCCTGCATGAAGGCGCCGCCCGCCATCGTGCGTGAAGGCCGTCGGATCGCAGCGCGTGAGACGGTCATGACGCAGTATCGATGCCCTGTCCCCTACCGTGGGAACAGCCGGCGCAGATGCTGCGCGGATCACCTCACAGGCAGGAGACGGACGCATGAAGATCGAAGTTTGGCAGGGCGACATCACGACCCTGGCGGTGGATGCGATCGTCAACGCGGCCAATGAAACATTGCTCGGTGGCGGCGGTGTCGACGGTGCGATCCATCGCGCCGCCGGCCCGGCACTGCTGGCCGAATGCGAACAGTTGCCGGAGCTTCGCCCGGGCGTGCGTTGCCCGACCGGCGAAGTGCGCGCCACCGGCGCCCACGCATTGCCGGCGCGGCATGTGCTGCACACGGTGGGACCGGTCTGGCACGACGGCCAGCGTGACGAACCGGCGCTGCTGGCCAACTGCTACTGGAAGTCGTTGCAGCTGGCGGAATCCCTGGGCGTGCAGTCGATCGCGTTCCCGGCAATCAGCTGCGGCGTGTACGGCTATCCGCTGTACCAGGCCGCGCAGATTGCGGTGACCGAAACGCTGGCGTGGCAGCGCAGCCATGCACAGCCGATGCGCATCGTGCTGGTTGCGTTCAACACCGCCACGGCCAAGGCCTACCAGCAGGCACTGGCGGCAGCCGGGCAGAGCATGGAGAACGAGTCGCGCAGCCCGCTGCTGCCGCCGCTGGGCGATACAGGCTTCGCTGCCGCACATTGAGCCGCACTATTCCGCGGAAAGGAAAAGGCCGGGCATTGCCCGGCCTTTTCCGTTGCATCGTCGATGTCATCCACACAGGGGTTGGATCTGCCTCAGCGGCTCGCCGCTTCCACTGCAGCGTCATCGTCGGCGACGGCCGCCGCGTCGGCAGCGGCACGTGCCGCCGAGGCAGCGGCGCCCTCGGCGCTTGCGCCATCCACCTGCACGCGCACTTCCACCAGGCCGGCACCGTTGTTCAGGCTGGTCACGTCAACGGTGTAGTGGCCGGCCGGCAGCGTTTCCTGCAGACGCGCGTTGGTGCCATTGCCACCATCGTCGTCGGACAGTTCGACATTGGCGCCAACCACGCGCAGCACGGTGTCGACCTGGCTGGAGATCGCATCCAGGCGCACGTCGGCCGCACGGTCCAGGGTCAGCAGGAAGCGGCGGCGACCTTCGTTGTCGAGCATGGTGTACGCGCTGCCCGAGGTCGGCAGTGGCGTGCCATCGCGCTCGACCAGATTGCCCGGCAGTTCGATGCGGGTGGCCGACAGGGTAAACATGCCATTGACGCCATCACCAAGGCCGCGCGCGCTCAGGGTGTACTTGCCCGGCTTCAGCGACAGGCTCAGGCGCGAGTTGGTGCTGTCGCCGCCATCGTCGTTCTCGGCATCCACGCCCTGGCCGGACACCTTCAGCACCGGATCGAAGACATCCGACACCAGCCGGATCTCGTACAGGCCTTCCTTCTCCACCTGCAGGGTGTAGTCCTGCGCGTCGCCATCCAGCATGTCGACGATTTCGCCACTACCCACCAGCGGCTTGCCGTCATACGGCTTCAGCTTCTCGGCACGCAGGCGGTACGGACCGAAAGCGGACGGGCCATCGGCATTGACCGCCACCTGGTAGGTGCCGCCACCGTTGGCGCGGAATGCCAGCGAGACGTCGCCTTCGCGCTCGTAGACGGTAGTGCTGGTGGATACCAGGCTGCCGTTGTTGAACACGGCGATCGAACCGCTGAGCCTGCCGGTCAGCTTCAGGCCGACCAGGTCCTTGTCGTCCAGCTTGATCTGGTAAAGCTGGTGATGGCTGCCGTCGTTGAAATTGATGCCGCTGCGCGTGGTGATCTCGCCGGACACCGGCTTGTCGAATTCGAGCGGTGCGGCCTTGCCCGCATCCATGCCCGCACCGATGCGGTTGCAACCGCCGGCGACCAGGACCGCGGCAACGGTCAGTGTAAGTGCTGCCAGACGCATGTTGTTTCTCCTTGGCCTTCCATGTAATGCCCACGCACCGGCCGGGTACGCGGGGGCGGAAAAGATACCCGCAAAAGCAAACGCCGGCGTGATGCCGGCGCTGCCTTTTCATCCAGCGATGGAACCGATCAGCCGTTCCACTTGCCCAGCGCGGCCAGGCCGTTGTCCTTGGCGCGCTCGTACACGGTCTTCTGGGCAGCGGCGTAGTTGCCCTTCATGTCCTTGGCCCACAGCTTCAGTGCAGCCTGCTGCATGGCGCGGCCGTAGGAGAAGCTCAGCGGCCACGGCAGGTTGCCCAGCTGGTTCATCGCGTTCAGGTGCTCGGTGGACTGCTCGTCGCTCTGGCCACCGGACAGGAACACCACGCCCGGCAGGATCGCCGGCACGGTGCTCTTCAGGCACATCACGGTCGACTCGGCCACTTCCTCGACGTCGGCCTGCTCGTCGCAGCCCTTGCCCGAGATGACCATCGATGCCTTCAGGATGGTGCCTTCCAGCAGCACGTTCTGCTGGTACAGCGCATCGAACAGCGAACGCAGGGTGGCTTCAGTGACTTCGTAGCAGGTCTCGATGTCGTGGTCGCCGTCCATGATCACTTCCGGCTCGACCATCGGCACCAGGCCGCATTCCTGGCACAGGGCGGCATAACGGGCCAGCGCGTGGGCGTTGGACTCGATGCAGGTGCCCGACGGGATGCTCTCACCGATGTTGATGACCGCACGCCACTTGGCGAAGCGCGCACCCAGCTTGTAGTACTCCTGCAGGCGCTCGCGCAGGCCGTCCAGGCCTTCGGTCACCAGCTCGCCCGGGCAGCCGGCCAGCGGGTGCGCACCCTTGTCCACCTTGATGCCCGGAATCATGCCGTGGTCGGCCATGTACTTGGCGAACGGCACGCCGTCCTTGGTCGACTGGCGGATGGTTTCGTCGTACAGGATGGCGCCGGAAATGTGCTCGTTGAGCTTCGGCGTGGTCAGCAGCAGTTCGCGGTAGGCGCGACGGTTCTCCTCGGTGTTCTCGATACCGACACCAGCGAAACGCTTGGCGATGGTAGCGGTGGATTCGTCGATCGCGATGATGCCCTTGCCCGGGGCAACCATGGCCTGGGCGGTTTCAGCCAGCTGTTCGATGCTCATGTACTTCCTGTGGCGGGTGCGGGAAAAACGTAAGTATAGCCCCGCCACTGGTTGCCCCGACGTGCAGGCCAGGCTGGAAACGATTCCAATGTCCGCGCAGGACAGGCGTTGACCTGCCACGACCGGGCCAGAGCCACGTTGACGTCCGGCCCCGGGGGCCGGACCCGCGCAGGGTTCCGGCCCGATGCGGTGCGTCTCTTACAGATCGCCCAGGCCGCTGGCGCGGCCGTCTTCGCCCACTTCCAGCAGGCGCAGGGTGTTGGTCGCACCCAGGGTTTCCATGTGCTCGCCACTGGTGAACACCACGCGGTCACCGGCCTGCAGCAGTTCCGATTCCACCAGCAGGCGGATGCTGCCGCGTGCGGCTTCGCGCGGGGTCAGGCCGCGGCTGTCGAAATTGATCGGATAGACATCGCGCATCAGCGCCATCTGGCGACGGGCACCGTCGTGGCGGGTGACCGCGAACACCGGCGCCTTGGCGCGGAAACGCGACAGGTAGCGTGCGGTACCGCCGGATTCGGTCATCGCCACGATCGCGCGCACGCCCACGTGCTGCGACAGGAACATGGTGGCCATGGCGATGGCCTGGTCGGCACGCTCCAGGTTGCGCGGCGAGGCGTTGAAGTCGGTCTCGGTCTGGAATTGGCGCTCGGCGCCCAGGCAGATGCGTGCCATCGCTTCCACGGCCTTGACCGGATAGGCACCGGCGGCGGTTTCGGCCGAGAGCATCACCGCATCGGTACCGTCGATGACCGAGTTGGCCACGTCCAGCACTTCGGCGCGGGTCGGGATCGGGCTTTCCACCATCGACTGCAGCATCTGCGTGGCGGTGATCACCACCTTGTTCTGCGCCAGCGAGGCCTTGATGATCTTCTTCTGCAGGCCGGGCAGTTCGGCGTCGCCGATCTCCACGCCCAGATCGCCACGCGCCACCATCACCACGTCGCTGGCTTCGACGATCTCTTCCAGGTTCTCGATGGCTTCGGTGCGCTCGATCTTGGAGACCAGCGCGGCATAGCAGCCGTGCGATTCGGCAATCTCACGTGCATCATTCATGTCCTGCGCATTGCGGCAGAACGACACGGCGATGAAGTCCACGCCGATCTTGGCAACGATGCCGATCAGTTCCTTGTCGCGCTCGGTCAGCGCACCCAGCGACAGCCCGCCGCCCTGCTTGTTCAGGCCCTTGCGGTCGGACAGCGCGCCATCGTTGAGCACGGTGTTGATGATGCGCTCGCCCTGCACCTCCACCACCTGCAACTGCATCAGGCCATCATCGAGCAGCAGCACGTCGCCCGGACCCACGTCCTGCGGCAGGCCCAGGTAGCTGACGCCGACCTGGCTGGCACTGCCGGGGCCGGCGTTCTCGCTGGCGATCAGGTCGAAGCGGTCGCCCGCCTTCAGCTGCACCTTGCCTTCGGCGAAGCGTTCGATGCGGATCTTCGGGCCCGGCAGATCGGCCAGGATGCCCACTTCCACGCCGACGCGGGCCGCAGCGGCGCGCACTTCGGCGGCACGCTTGGCCTGGCCGGACGGATCGCCGTGGCTGAAGTTGAGGCGCACCACGTTGACGCCGGCGCGGAACAGATCCTCCAGCACGCCCGGCGGATCAGTGGCCGGGCCGAGGGTGGCAAGGATCTTGGTGCGACGCTGACGCTCGAACATGGTGAAGGGGCCTCTCCCGATAAAGAACGGAAATTAGCACATCCTTCACGCCGCATGTATACGGTTACAGCCTTGTGCTGCCTGACTTCGCGGGTCATGGAACGGACATGGTCCGGACATACGCTGGCGCAGGGCGTTCTGTAGAGCCGAGCCCGTGCCCGGCTCTACAGGGAGCTAGGCCAGCAGGGTTTCCAGCTGTGCCGGCTCATGGGCCAACTGGCCGGCGCCGGCGTCGGTGAGTTCCGCTTCGCCGCCGAAGCCCCACAGTACACCGACACTGCGCAGGCCGTGGTGACGCGCGCCTTCGATGTCCATGCGGCGGTCGCCGATCATCCAGCACTGTGCGGGCTGCACCTGCAGCCGGCGCAGCGCCTCGCCGACCAGTTCCGGCTTGTGGCTGCGCGAGCCGTCCAGGGTCGAACCGATGATCTCCTCGAACAGCCCGCCGAACGGCAGGTGGGCAAGGATGCGGCGCGCATGCGGTTCGTTCTTGGCGGTGACCACCGCCAGGCGGTGGCCGCGACCATGCAGCGTGCGCAGGGTGTCTTCCACCTGCGGGTACACCGTGTGCTCGCGCCAGCCCTCGGCGTCGAAGCGCTCACGGTAGTAGCCCACCGCCTGTTCCACCCGCGCCGGTTCAACGAACAACGGCGCGAAGGTGGTGCGCAGCGACGGACCGATCCAGCCCAGCAGTGTCTCCTGCGGCGGTACCGGATGGTCCATCTTCTGCAGCGCGTAGGCGATGCAGGCGGTGATACCCACCTGCGAATCGATCAGCGTGCCGTCCAGGTCGAAGAACAGGACATCCTTGCGCGGGTCGACGCTCATGCGCCGCGCGCGTCGAGTGCGGCAACCGCCGGCAGCGTCTTGCCTTCCAGGAACTCCAGGAAGGCACCACCGCCGGTGGAGATGTAGCTGACATCGCCAGCGATATCGAACTTGTCGACGGCGGCCAGGGTGTCACCACCGCCGGCGATGGAGAACGCCTTCGAGCTGGCGATGGCGCGGGCCAGCGCTTCGGTGCCCTTGCTGAAGGCCTCGAACTCGAACACACCGACCGGGCCGTTCCAGACCACGGTGCCGGCCTTTTCGATCAGCTGCGCGTACTGCGCCGCGGTCTGCGGGCCGATATCCAGGATCAGATCGTCCTCGGCCACGGCGTCGACCGCCTTCACTTCAGCCACGGCATCGGGCAGGAACTGCTTGGCGGTGACCACGTCGACCGGCAGCGGAATGTCGGCGCCACGCGCCTTGGCATCGGCCACGATCTTCTTCGCGGTGTCCAGCAGGTCCGGTTCGTACAGCGACTTGCCGACGTTGTAGCCGGCGGCGGCGATGAAGGTGTTGGCGATGCCACCACCGACGATCAGCTGATCGACCTTGCCGACCAGGTTGGCCAGCAGTTCCAGCTTGGTGCTGACCTTGCTGCCGGCGACGATCGCCAGCAGCGGCTTGGCCGGAGCATCCAGCGCCTTTGCCAGCGCGTCCAGTTCGGCCATCAGCAACGGGCCACCGGCGGCGACCGGAGCGAAGCGGATCACGCCATGGGTCGAGGCTTGGGCGCGGTGCGCGGTGCCGAACGCATCCATCACGAACACGTCGCACAGCGCGGCGTACTTCTTCGACAGGGCCTCGTCATCCTTGCCCTCGCCCACGTTCATACGGCAGTTTTCCAGCAGCACCAGCTGGCCCGGCTGCACGTCGACACCATCGACCCAGTCGCGCACCAGCGGCACTTCGCGGCCGAGCAGCTCGGACAGGCGTGCGGCGACCGGCGCCAGCGAATCGGCCTCGCTCCACACGCCTTCCTTCGGGCGCCCCAGGTGCGAGGTGACCATCACCGCCGCGCCCTGCTCCAGCGCGCGCTTGAGCGTCGGCAGCGAAGCGGTGATGCGCTGTTCGGAGGTGATGCGGCCATTCTCGATCGGCACGTTCAGATCCTGGCGGATCAGCACGCGCTTGCCGGAGAGGTCGAGGTCGGTCATGCGGACGATGGACATGGGCAACTCTTTGGCTCGGGGACGGGGTGCCGGTGTACGGCAGACGGCCATTGTATCGGGTGCGGGTGGTGGGAGGGCCGATGCCTGCGGCAGGCAGAGGCGCAGGGCAACAGCAACAGCCAGAGCGCTGGCGCCTTGTAACGCTGTGGGTGGGCCGGGGCGGTGTGGGCTGGCAGGGGACGCCGTAAACCCGTCCCTGGGGGCTTGGCAGCCGCATCCATGCGGCTGACACCCCTGCCAGCCCACACCGCCCCGGCCTCGACAGGTTCATGAGGCAGAGCGGATGGCAAAGGCAGAAGCAGGAACGATTTCTGGTGTCGGGAAAAAAATGGAGAGCCGAGCATGGGCTCGGCTCTACAAGGAGCGCGCAGCCAAGCTGCTTTTGCTTTTGCTCTTCTTTTTTCTCTTCCGTGGGTGGACGCACCCGGAAACTGTCAGAGGCCGGGCGGGTGGGCTGGGAAGGGGTATCCGCGCCATGGATGGCGCGGCTAAGCCCCCAGGGACGGGTTCACGGCGTCCCCTGCCCAGCCCACCCGCCCGGCCAAGCGCAGCTTTGCAGTCGAGCAAGCTCGACTCTACCGACGCTACGGCCACCCACGAGGGGCTGCGCCGTTCGCCGGCAACTACGCCGAAGGCGCTGGCTTCTGCCGAAGCAGGCTGACCGCCAGCCCACCCACCACCAACACACCCAGCCCCAGCAACGCCCACAGCAACCACGATTTCCAATCGTGCTGCGGCTTCAGTGCCGCATCACCGGCCAGCGGCTCCGGGCTGCCCTCCAGCCGCGCCAGCGTCGGCTGCCATGACGGATCATTGCGCTGACGCAGTTCCTCGATCAGCACACCGATCGGCGCCTCCATCCGGCGCGCGGTCGAACTGCCGACGGCCAGGGCATACGGCGCCGCGCCCTGGCTCAGGAACACCAGCACCTCCGGCTGGTAGCCCAGGCGCAGCGTAGGCGCGGTAGCTGTTTCGGCAGGATTCGCGACCAGCTTCCAGTAGCGGTCGCGATGCACGCCCCCCAGCGACTGGGCCGCCGACTGCTGGCGTTGGCCCTGCGTGCCCTGCTGCAGCTGGTAAGCGATCCACGGCGCACTGCGACGCTGCCACTCCGCGCTTTCATCGTCGCGGCTGAACAACGTCCACTGCACCAGGCTGTTGTCGGCGCTGGCCACGTCCGCACGCGCGACCGGGAAGCGCCCGTCCAGTTCGAAGGTGTATTCGCCCTTGCCCTTCGAGACCGGCTCCAGCGACAGCCATTCCCACGGCAGCGTGGCCGGGGCAGGCGGCAGTTCAGCCAGCACGCTGTGCAGGGTCGGCAGGCGTGCATCGCCCTGTGCGAGCACGCGCAGGTAGCGTGCCTCACCGTCCACCTGCAGGCGGCGCTGCAGCAGGCGCTTGCCGGCGCGCTGCAGGTCCACCAGCGGAATGTCGCGCCCGACCGCACGCCAGTGCTGCAGATCATCGCTGGCATCCAGCTGCACCTGCGCCTGCAAGGGCTGGCCACTATCGGCCCAGTCCAGCACCAGCGCCGCCACCGGCTGCTGGCCGAGCACGCTGGCGTCGATCAGCCAACCGCCCTGCCCGTTCGTCACCGCACCGCCCCCGACGCGCGCCTCGACCCGGCGTACGCGGCCATCGGTATCGCGTTCGGTCAGCAGCTGCAGATCGTTGCGCTGTGCTTCGGCCAACGGCGGCAGTGCGAACCACGGCAGCTCCCGCTGCACCGGCGGCTGTGCCAGCGGCTGATCCGGCGCCAGCAGCGCCGAGGGCAACGATTGCCCCGCCGCATTGAACACCTGCAGATCGCCCAGGTCGGCAGCGCCGGCACGGCGATAGATCGCCGGTTCCAGGACCACCCTGTATGCACCGGACTGTGCGCTGGACAGCGTCAGCGGCCACTGTTCGGCGTACTGGCTGCGGTAATCGGCAGCCTGCGCCACGACGGCAGCCAGCATGCCGAACATCACCGGCAGCAGCGCCCTGCTCCACTTCCTCATTGTTTTTCCTCCACGGACGGCGCCGCGCTCGGCGGAGCCGGTGCCAGATAGCCCACGACCGTGCACAGCAGGCCGTAGGCGATGAACGATGCGATGCCCAGCAGGTTGCCCAGGTGCTGGCGATCGACGATGACCAGCTTGGCCAGCACCACCCCCATCAGCACGGCGCCCACCATCCACAACACGCGCTGGCCGCGGCGCGAACCCCAGACCCAGGCGATCACGCCGAGCACGCTCCACAACACGGTCAGGCTGGTCTGCGCCAGGCTGAAGCGCATCATCGACGCGTCCCACGACAGGCCGCCCCACTGATGCACGCCATGCAGCACCACGCTGGTCAGCGCAACGAAGATGGCCAGTGACAGCAACGGCATGCGGATGTTCAGCAGTGCCTGCGGCGCCTGATCGCTGTACAGCCATCGCGCCAGCAGCAGCAGGCTCAGCCACTGCGCAAGCTCGGCCGGATTCAGCACCGGCAGCCACAGCAGCGGGGCAGCGTCGCCCGGCAACAGCTGGCCCAGCAGCCAGCCGATCGAGAGCAGGCCGAACAGCACGCATTGCAGCGGCGTGCGTACGCGGTCGAACGCTTCGCCCAGCGGCCAGCGCAGCATGTTCCAGCGCCACAACGACAGCGCTGCCATCAGCAGCCACGGCAGCGTGACCAGCAGGGTCGTCCAGCCCTGTGCCAGACCCGCTTCGCCACCGCCCCACAGGGCCAGCAGCGAGAGCAGCGATGGCCACAGCAGCCACCACAGGAACTGCGCGATGCGTGCCACGGTGTTGCCACCCTGGCGCAGGCACAGCAACGTGCGCACGCCCAGCACCGCGAACAACGCCCAGGCCAGCGCGCCATAGCCGGCGAACGGCTGGTGGTGGGCATCGCTCTGCAACAGGGCCAGCGGGAAGCCCAACGCCAGCATCGCCAGTGCCGTCACGCCCAGCGCACGGGCCGGCTGGCGGCGCTGTGCTTCGGCGGCCAGCCATGCCGTGACCGCCACCAGCACCAGCAGCGCATCCACTTCGGTGCGGTACGGGAAGAAGCGGGTGATCTCATGCACCAGGCCACCCAGCCACCACAACAGGCCCCACAGGTAGTAGACCAGCGCGATCTCGTGGCGCGACCGGCGCTGGTAGCTCCAGGCCGACGCAAAGCCGGCCACGGCCAGCAGCAACGCGCCGATGGCGGTGGGATTGATCAGGAAGCGCAGGTCCTCGTGCCAATGATCGCCGCCGGCCACGAAGGCGAATGCAGCGCCGATCTGCAACAGCGCACCGGACACCTGTGGCAACCATCGCTTCTGGCGCAGCCCCAGCCATGCCAGGCCCGCACCTTCCAGCGCGAATACCGCGCCGGTGGCGCGCGCCGACAGCGCCAGCGGCACCGCCAGCGTGGCAAAGCCCACTGCCAGCACCGCATGCGACTGCGCCAGCACGGTGTACGACGCCCGCCTGATCAGCGCCCACGCCAGCACCGCATAGATCGCGGCCAGGCCCAGCGCGCACAGCGCCAGCGTCATCGGCTGCTCGTGCAACATGCCCGCCTGCAGCGAGAATGCGACCAGCGGCGTGCCGAACACCAGGCTGCCATCGACCAGGTCACGCCGCCCGGCCGGCTGGCGACGCGCGTACAGCAGCGGGATCAGCAGGTAGAACGCGAAGAACAGCAGCAGGAACGGTTCGGTGCTGCTGAACTTGTCCGGCGCGTACTGCAGCACGCCCCAGAACGTACCGATGCCGAACGTGAAGGCGAAGCCCAGCAGGTTCAGCGCGCGCCACGGGCGGAACCAGGCAATGGCGAAGATGCCCGCGTTGAGCACCGCGTAGTAGCTGAACAGGCCCACGTGGTTGCCACTGCCAGTGGACAGCCATAGCGGCGCCATGAAGCCGGCGAGGATGCCCAGCACCGCCAGCGTGCGCGAATTCTGTACCACCGCCAGCACGCACAGCCCGGCCACCAGCGCGATCGAGCTGGCGAAGGCGAAGCCCGGCGGAATCAGCTCGAAGCGCTTGAACGCCGCGAAGATGGTCAGCAGCAGCACGCCGATGGCGCCGCCCTGCAGGGCCAGCGCGAACATCCGCCGGCGCTCGCGCTGGTGCCAGCCGAACGCCAGCAGGCCCAACGCGCCGACGGTGACGCCGGCCAGGCGCAGCTCGATCGGCAGCACCAACCAGCCCTGGTCGCTGACGTACTTCAGCAGTGCGGCGACACCGGCCAGCAGCACCAGCATGCCGATCTTGACCGGTACGTTGCCTTCGGTGAACCAGCGTTTGACCGCACCGATGCCGCGCTCGATGAAATTCGGCAGCGCAGGTTCCGGCGGCAACGGCGGCTGCACCGGCACCGGCGGTACCGGCGGCGGCGCAGCAGGACGGGGGACAGGCGCCTCGATGGGCGCAGCCTCTCGCACCGGCGGTTGTGGGGGTTGCGGTGCAGCCGCAGCGACCGGCCGCAGGAACGGTGGATCGGCACTGGCCGCGGGCGTGACCACCGGCCGTTCAGGCGCGGGCGTGGCGACGGCCGGCCTGGCAGCAGCAGGCGTGGCGGCCATCGCGCTTTCCAGCGCGGCGACACGACGGCGCAGGCCGGCAATCATCACCAGTGCCACTACCAGCAGCAGCGGGATGGCCAGCAGGACCAGTACGACCAGGGCTATCAGTGCTTCCATTGCGTGCTTCCATTGCGATCCCGCGCCCCAGCGGCAGCGGTCGACCGCCCCATGCTACGACAGGGCTGGCCCCATAAACGACGAACCCCGGCCAGGCCGGGGTCCGTCTTCGATCTACACCGGCCTTACTTGGCGGCGATGACCTTGGCCATTTCCAGGCACTTGTTCGAGTAGCCCCACTCGTTGTCGTACCAGGTCACCAGCTTGACGAAGGTGCCGTCCAGGGCGATGCCGGCATCGGCGTCGAACACCGAGGTGCAGGTTTCGCCGCGGAAATCGGTGGCCACCACCTTGTCTTCGGTGTAGCCCAGGATGCCCTTCAGCGGGCCTTCGCTCTGTGCCTTCACTTCAGCGCAGATCTCGGCGTAGGTGGCTTCCTTTTCCAATTCGACGGTCAGGTCGACCACCGACACGTCCGAGGTCGGCACGCGGAAGCTCATGCCGGTCAGCTTCTTGTTCAGTTCCGGGATGACCACGCCGACGGCCTTGGCCGCACCGGTGGACGACGGAATGATGTTTTCCAGGATGCCACGGCCGCCGCGCCAGTCCTTGTTGGACGGGCCATCGACGGTCTTCTGGGTGGCGGTGGCCGCATGCACGGTGGTCATCAGGCCGCGCTTGATGCCCCACTTGTCGTTGATGACCTTGGCCAGCGGGGCCAGGCAGTTGGTGGTGCACGAGGCGTTGGAAATGATCGCCTGGCCGGCGTAGGTCTTGTCGTTTACGCCGTACACGAACATCGGCGTGTCGTCCTTCGACGGGGCCGACATGATCACCTTCTTGGCACCCGCATCGATGTGCTTCTGCGCGGTTTCCTTGGTCAGGAACAGGCCGGTGGCTTCCAGCACCACGTCGGCGCCGACTTCGTCCCACTTCAGGTTGGCCGGGTCGCGTTCCTGGGTCAGGCGGATCTTCTTGCCGTTGACCAGCAGGTCGTTGCCCTGCACCGACACCTCGGCCTTGAAGCGGCCGTGCACGGAGTCGTACTTGAGCATGTACGCCAGATAGTCCGGCTCCAGCAGATCGTTGATGGCCACGATTTCGATGTCGTCGCCGAAGTTCAGCACCGCCGAGCGCAGGACGTTGCGCCCGATGCGACCGAAACCGTTGATACCAACCTTGATTGCCATGTTCTCAAGCTCCTGCGGCCGCGACAGGTGCGGCGGGATGGATAGGGCCCACAAGTCTAGCAAACCGGGGCTGGCCACCGTGGGCCAACGCCCCCGGGACAGGGCCGGCGGACAGGATTTGATCCGGATCAAAGCGTTAGCGCGGCGTGAGGCCGACACTGGGCCCATCCACCCAGCAACGAGATCCCCCCATGCGCAAGACCTCCCCCCTGATCCTGGCCGGCCTGGCCGCCGCCCTGTCCCTCGCCGCCGCCCCCGCCATGGCCCAGTCCAAGGGCGACTGGACCGTTTCGGCCGGCGTGCACCAGGTGGCGCCGAAGTCGAACAACGGCTGGCTGGCCGGCGGCACGCTGAAGGTCGACGTCGACAACGACGTCAAGCCGACCATCACCGGTGAGTACTTCATCGCCGACAACCTGGGCATCGAAGTGCTGGCCGCGCTGCCGTTCAAGCACGACATCAACATCAACGGCCTCGGCCGCGTCGGCAGCACCAAGCAGCTGCCGCCGGTGGTGACCCTGCAGTACCACTTCAACAGCAAGGGCAAGGTGTCGCCGTTCATCGGTGCGGGCGTGAACTACACCACCTTCTTCAGCGAAGACACCACCGGTGCGCTGAAGGACAGCCGCCTGAAGCTGCAGGATTCGTGGGGCCTGGCCGCGCATGCGGGCGTGGACTTCGCGATCGGCGAGAAGGGCGCCCTGCGCGTGGACATGCGCTGGATCGACATCGACAGCAAGGTGAAGTTGAACGGCGAGAAGATCGGCACGGTCAACATCGATCCGCTGGTCTACGGCGCGTCCTACGTCTTCAAGTTCTAAGCGGTGTGTTGAGCGCGGGGGCTTCGCCCCCGCTCCCCCGCTACACGCAAAACCCTCGCAGCATGTTGCCCCGGTGATCGCCGGGGCTTTTTTGTTGCTGGGACTGAAGCGGCTCCGGAGCTGGGGCAAGGCGGGGAGCGGAGCCGGGACACGCCGTAAACCCCTCCCGCTGTACTCCCACTTCGGAACAGGAACGCGCCGCTCTTCAATCCACCTCCCCCCGCTAGAATGTGCGCATGAAAGCCCTGCACTCCTTCTTCCTTGCCGCCGCCCTGGCGCCGGCCCTGCTGTCCGTCTCCGCCCCCGCCCATGCCTGGGGCGCGCAAGGCCACCGCCTTGTCGCCGAAGTCGCAGACGCCCGACTCACCCCTGCCGCCCGCGCCGAAGTGGATCGCCTGCTGGCCACCGAACCGGGCGCCACCCTGGCCAGCGTCGCGCCCTGGGCCGACCAGCTGCGCGCCAAGGACCCGGGCCTCGGCCGTCGCTCGGCCGGCTGGCACTACGTCAACATCGCCGAAGACAACTGCCACTACGAAGCCCCGAAGCACTGCAAGAACGGCAACTGCATCGTCGAGGCGCTGAAGGCACAGAGCGCCATCCTCGGCGACCGCAGCCTGACCGACGGCGAGCGCCTGCAGGCACTGAAGTTCGTCGTGCACCTGGTCGGCGACATCCACCAGCCGATGCATGCCGGCTATGCCCACGACAAGGGCGGCAACGATTTCCAGCTGCAGTTCGGCAACCGTGGTACCAACCTGCACTCGCTGTGGGACAGCGGCATGCTCAATACCCGCAAGCTGGACGACGCCGGCTATCTGCCACTGCTGCAGAGCCAGCGCGCGCCGAAGCTGGCGCGCCAGTCCAACCCGCAGCGCGACCCGCAGACGTGGGCCGAGGCCAGCTGCCGCATCTCCATGCAGGCTGGCGTTTATCCGGCCTCACGTAAGATCGGAGATGAATACACCGAGCGCTATCGGCCGCTGGCCGAAGCGCAGCTGCGACTGGCCGGTGAAAACCTGGCGCAGTTGCTGAACCGCGTGCTCGGCACGCGCTGAGGAGCGTTCCAATGTCAGTCCAGGTGCAGTCGTTCTTCCACCGTGACAGCAACACCTTCAGCTACCTGGTCAGCGACCCGGCCAGCGGCGAGGCAGCGCTGATCGACCCGGTGCTGGACTACGACCCGGATACTGACGCCAGCAGCGAATCGCCGTTGCACGCTGCCTTGCAGGCCCTCCAACAGCAGGGCCTGCAGCTGCGCTGGCTGCTGGAAACGCACGCCCACGCCGACCATGTGTCGGCCGGGCGCCGGCTCAAGCAGCACTTCCCGCAGGCCACGCTGGCGATCGGCGAAGGCATCCGCGCGGTGCAGGCCACCTTCGCACCGCGCTATGGCCTGCAGCTGCCGGCGGCCGATGAAATCTTCGACCACCTGTTCAGCGATGGCGAAACCTTTGCGCTTGGCGAACTGCGCGGCCAGGTGATCGCCGTGCCCGGCCACACCAGCGACAGCATCGCCTATCTGATCGGCGATGCGCTGTTCACCGGCGACTCGCTGTTCATGCCCGACGGCGGCACCGCCCGCTGCGATTTCCCGGGCGGTGATGCCGCGCAGCTGTACCGCTCGATCCAGCGCCTGCTGGCGCTACCCGATGCCACCCGCGTGTTCGTCTGCCACGACTATGGCCCGGGCGGCCGTGATTTCGCCAACGAAACCACCATCGGCGAACAGCGCGCGCACAACATCCACGTGCACGATGGTGTGGCCGAGGCGGAGTTCGTCAGCGTGCGCCAGGCCCGCGATGCCACGCTGGAAGAACCCAAGCTGATGCAGCCGGCCGTGAAGGCCAACATCCAGGGCGGGGCCTGATCGACGCTGCGGTGCTCGCCGGGCCTGGCCCGGCGCTACCGGATTCCGTCAGGCGTCACGCGCCTCATTTGCCCTGCATCCGCACCACATGCTGGCCCTTCACGATCTCGAAGGTGAAGGCGTACTGCAGGGTGACCGCCACCGGCTCGATGCGCTCGGCGCCCCGGCAATCCCCGCGGTCGGCAGGCACCTTGCCAGCCGCGAAATGGCAGACCGCCGCGGACGAGTACTTCCACATCGCCACCGCGTCCTGAGCCGCCTGCAACAAGGGCGCGTTCTCAGGTGCAGCCCCGGCTGTGCACTCAGCACGATCGGTCAATGGCAGGCTGCGTTCCACACCGCCATCGGCGTCCACCACCACCTGCAGGCAGATGGTGGTGGGTGCCAGCTCCGCGCGCGGATCACGATCACCGACCTCCGGGTCCGGTGCCGCGTACAGCTGCGGCATCCGGTAGCCCTCACTGGCGCCCAGCGAATACGCCTGCACCTGTCCGCTGTCGCCCGCCGCCTCCGGCCGCAGCCGCTGGTGGCCGACACTCTCATTGCGGGTATCGACCGTGGTCAGGCGTTGCTGGCTCACGCATCCCACCAGAAGTACGGCCAGCAGCAGCGATGCAGACTTCACTGGGTGTCCTCGGTGTCGTCCATCGCAAAGGTGATCGGAATACGCACGGCAGCGGCCACCGGCTTGCCGTTCTTCATTGCCGGACGATAGGTCCAGCTGCGCGCAGCCGCCATCGACACGGCATCGAACACGCCCGGATTGGTGGCGCTGAGCACGCGCACCTCGGTGGGCTGCCCCTGCGCATCCACCTCCACGCGCAGGTTCACCACGCCCACCTGGCGCTGTTCGATTGCAGACTTCGGATAGGACGGCGGCGGCATCTTGTCGACCTGGATGGGCCTGTCCAACCCGGCCCTGGCTGCGTCCTCCTGAGCGTGTTCAAACGGCTCGACCCCGATCCTCGGCGCTCCCGCCGTACTGCCCTGGCTGGCCCACGCCACCGCTCCCATTCCCAGGCACACCCCGACCACCAGCACCTGGCCCGACACCCACGGCAATGCCTTCCGCTTGGACTGCTTCAACATGGCGATACGCTCCTTCAACACGGGCTGGCTGCGCCAATGGCACACCGCGGGCGCAACCGGATGGACCAGCTGCGCCTTCAGCAGCGTGCTGGCGTAGAGGCCGCGCAGCGCGGGCTGCGGGGCCATGGTGCGGGCATCGCAGGCCAGTTCCTGCTCGCGCAGGAAACGGCCTGCGGCCCAGGGCAACAGCGGGTGGAACCAGAACACCGTGCGCATCAGCAGCAGCGCACCATTGGCCCAGTGGTCACCATTGCGACGGTGGCTGCGCTCGTGCTGCAGGATCAGGTCCTGCTCCTGTGCGCTGAACTGCTGGTCGAACGCCGGGCCGACCACGATGCGTGGCCGCCACAGGCCAACCAGCGCCGGCAGACCGGGATCGCCGCTGGCCTGCCAGCTGCCATCGGCACGCAGCCGCAGCGGGCCCATATGCCGCTCGAAGCGCCGCTGCGCACGCAGCTCGCGCAGCAGGCAGACGCCCATCCCCAGTGCCCAGGCCACCAGCAGCAGACCGGCCCATGGCAGCGCATGACCGCTCGCGCCCTCGAGGGCGCCGGGCATCACCTTCAGCGGCAGCGTCGGCACCTGCTGCAGCAATGCAACCCGGGGCAGCGGCAGCAGCAGCGCCACCATCAGCAGGGGCAGCAACCACCAGCTGCGATAGGCCAACCCAGCGCCCCCCAGCCGCACCAGCAACGGCCGCAGCGTGGCCAGCACGACCACGCCCACCGCCAGCCACAGGCTGGCCTGCCACAGTCCGTCGAGCAGCTCAGTCATGGTCCAGCTCCTGGATCAGCTTCTTCAGTTCGGCGATGTCCTGCGCGCTCAGCTGGCCGCGTTCGCTGAAGTGCGCCACCAGCGGTGCCACGCGGCCTTCAAAGACGCGGCCGATGAAGTCCTGGCTCTGTGCCTCCACCCACGCCTGGCGCTGTAGCAGCGGCCGGTAAAGATAGCGCCGGCCATCGCGCTCGGCGGCGACTGCGCCCTTGGTCAGCAGGCGGTTGAGCAGGGTCTTGATGGTCGGCTCGGCCCAGTCGCGGTGGGCCAGTGCGGCCACCACCTCGTCGGCGCTACGCGGTGCCTGCTGCCACAGCACCTCCATCACAACGGCTTCGGCTTCGCTGATCGGGGTCATGGTTTACATCCGTAATCGACGAACTGATTACGCGCGTAATCGAGCCTCATGTCAAGCCCCTCGACTCCAGGTTCATCCCGGCTGCGCCAGCATCGGTTCCTCCCGCCCGAGGCCCCGGATGAAAGCGCTGCCCAAGCAAGATTTCCCGGTCGAGCAGGCCCGCCGCTTCCTCGAACCCGGCCCGATCGTGCTGGTCAGCACCGCGTGGCGCGGCCAGCGCAACCTGATGACGATGGGCTGGCACATGGTGATGGGCTTCTCGCCTTCGCTGGTCGCCACCTACCTGTGGCACGAGAACCACAGCCACGCATTGGCGCGGGGCAGCGGCGAGTGCGTGATCAATGTTCCCGGCGTGGAGCTGCTCGATACGGTCGTGGACATCGGCAACTGCAGCGGCCGCGAGGTCGACAAGTTCGCCTGTTTCGGGCTCGATGCACAGCCCGCGCGCGAGGTCGGTGCACCTCTGGTAGGGCAATGTCATTCGTGCTTCGAATGCCGCCTTCATGACGACAGCCAGGTGGAATCAAGCAACCTGTTCATCTGGGAAATCGTGCGGGCCCATGTTGCACCACGCCCAAAGCTGCCGCGCACGGTGCATTACCGGGGCGATGGGCAGTTCATGGTGTCTGGCGCCGAAATCTCGCGTCGACGGCGGTTCAAGCCCGACATGCTGTAATGCCAGCACTCCCCTACTCGCAGGACCACCGCGCATGACCGAACACCTCACCGACCTGGACGCCGCCGTCGACTGGTTGTTTGCGCGCGTGGACGGGCCGCTGCGGATCGGGGCGCCACTGGCACTGGGCAAGCCGCATCGGCTGCTCAATGCGCTGTATGCACGCGTCGAGCAGGATCCGTCGCGGCCACTGCAGCTGTATACCGCGCTGTCGCTGAACCCGCCGAAGGCGCGCGGCAATGGCCTGGAAGCGCGCTTCATGGCCCCGTTCGCGCAGCGCCATTTCGGCGACGATTTCCCGCGCCTGGCCTATGCCGATGCGATCGCGCGCGACGCGTTGCCGTCCCATGTGCAGGTGGAAGAGTTCTACATGCAGTCCGGCGCCCTGCTCGGTTCGCGGCAGGCGCAGTCCAGCTATACCAGCCTGAACTATACCCACGCCGCCGATGCGGTCGCCCAGCGCGCGCCGCAGGTGATCGTGCAGAAGGTGGCGATGCGCCCGGATGACCGCAGGCTCTCGCTGTCATGCAACAACGACATCACCCAGGACACGCTGGATGCCATCGCCGCGCGCGGACTGCCGCGCCCGCTGCTGGTCGCCGAGATCGATCCGCAGCTGCCCTACCTGGGCGGCTCGGCCACGGTCGATGTGTCGTTCTTCGATCTGGTGATCACCCCGCCGCCGCCGTACCCGGCCCTGTTCGGCCTGCCGCGCCAGCCGGTTGCCGATGCCGACTATGCCATTGGCCTGTATGCCAGCACCCTGGTGCGCGATGGCGGCACGCTGCAGATCGGCATCGGCACGCTGGCCGATGCACTCAGCCACGCACTGGTGCTGCGCCATACCGACAACGCACGCTACCGCCGCGTGCTGCACGCACTCGATCCACAGCTGGCCCGCCACCCGCTGGTGCAGGAGATTGGTGGCCTGGATCCGTTCGAAGTAGGCCTGTATGGCTGCAGCGAGATGCTCAACGAGGGCTTCCGCCGCCTGGTGCAGACCGGGGTGATCAAGCGCAAGGTGCACGACGATCTCGCGCTGATGCAGCGCATCGAGAACGGCAGCACGCTGTCGATCGACCATGCCACGCTGGCTGCCGAGGGCGAGTACCTGCACGGCGCGTTCTACCTCGGCTCGCCGGAGTTCTACGAATGGCTGCGCACCCTGCCGGAAGACGAATGCCGCGCGATCGGCATGCGTCGCATCAGCGAGATCAACCAGCTGTACGGCGGCAACGAGATGCTGGAGCGCCTGCAGCGCCGCCATGCGCGCTTCTTCAACTCCTGCATGATGGCCACCGCGCTGGGCGCGGCGGTGTCGGATGCGCTGGATGACGGCCGCGTGGTATCCGGCGTGGGCGGCCAGTACAACTTCGTGGCGATGGCACATGCCCTGCCGGAAGCCCGCAGCGTGCTGATGTTCCGCGCCGCGCGCGACGACAAGGGCCAGCGCGAATCCAACGTGCGCTGGAACTATGGCCACACCACCATCCCGCGCCACCTGCGCGACATCTACCTCAACGAATACGGCATTGCCGATCTGCGCGGATTGACCGACGAGGACTGCGTGCAGGCGATGGCCGCGATCACCGAGGCACGGTTCCAGGCCGGCCTGCTGCAGCAGGCGCATGCCGCGCGCAAGCTGTTGAGGGCCACGCCGCCGGATCCCGAACGCCTGCAGCGCAACACGCCGCAGTCACTGGCTGCGGCACTGGCACCGTTCCGCGCCGATGGCAGCCTTCCGGACTATCCGCTGGGCAGCGACTTCAACGAGATCGAGCAGGTGCTGGTGAAGGCGCTGGGCTGGTTGAAGGCCAATACGCAGACCCGTGGCGACAAGCTGCGCACCGTCTGGGCAGCGCTGCGCCAACCGGCCGGTGATGGCGATGCGGTGTACCTGCAGCGCATGGACCTGCAGGCACCGAAGGATTTCGCCGAGCGCCTGGACGCACGCCTGCTGCGCCTGGCACTGGCGCGCACCGCCTGAAAAAAAGGGGACGGAGGGAATTAAGTCGTTTGTGCACAAACGACTTAATTCCCTCCGTCCCCTTTTTTGCGGCAAAGAAAAGGCCGGCGTGTGCCGGCCTTTCCCTTGTTGCACCGCGAGGCGGTTTACAGCGACTTCGCCGCTTCCACCACGTGGGCGGTGGTGATGCCGAAGTGCTTGTACAGCTGGTCGGCCGGGGCCGAGGCGCCGAAGGTGTCGATACCGATCACCGCACCGTCCAGGCCGACGAACTGGCGCCAGAAGCCGGTGACGCCGGCTTCCACGGCCACGCGCTTGCGCACCGCGTTCGGCAGCACCGATTCACGGTAGGCCGCATCCTGGCGCAGGAACACGTCGGTGGACGGCATCGAGACCACGCGGGTCTTGAGGCCGGCCGCATCCAGCTGGGCCTTGGCTTCGGTCGCCAGCGAGACTTCCGAACCGGTAGCGATCAGGATCACGTCCGGGGTACCGGCGGCATCGGCCAGCACGTAGCCGCCGCGCTCGATCTGGGCGATCTGCTCGGCGTTGCGCGGCTGGTGCGGCAGGTTCTGGCGGCTGAACACCAGGCAGCTCGGGCCATCCTGGCGGGTGATCGCGGCCTTCCAGCTCACTGCCGACTCGACCGCATCGCACGGGCGCCACACATCGTTGTTCGGGATGTAGCGCAGCGAGGCCAAGTGCTCCACCGGCTGGTGGGTCGGGCCGTCTTCGCCCAGGCCGATCGAGTCGTGGGTGTAGACGTGGATGGCATGGGCCGGGATCAGCGCGCTCATGCGCACGCCATTGCGGGCGTAGTCGCTGAACACCAGGAAGGTGGCGTCGAACGGAATGAAGCCACCGTGCAGCGCCAGGCCGTTGGCAATCGCGGTCATGCCGAACTCGCGCACGCCGTAGTACACATAGTTGGCGTTGGCGTCGTCGCTGGCGACCGACTTGCTGCCCTTCCACAGGGTCAGGTTCGAGTGCGCCAGGTCGGCCGAGCCGCCGACGATTTCCGGCAGCAGCGGGGCGAAGGCTTCGATGGCCAGCTGCGAGGCCTTGCGCGAGGCGATCGTCGGGCCTTCAGCGGCCACCTGGGCGATGTAGGCATCGGCCTTGGCAACGAAGTCGGCCGGCAGCTCGCCGTGCGAACGGCGGGTCAGCTCGGACGCTTCCGCCGGATACTGACTGGCGTACTTGTCGAACAGCTGTTCCCACTCGGCCTGGCGCAGGGTGCCGGCGCCATTGGCGCGCCAGCCGTCGTAGATCGCCTGCGGGATCTCGAACGGACCGTATTCCCAGCCCAGCTGCTTGCGGGTGGCTTCCAGCTCGTCCTTGCCCAGCGGTGCGCCGTGGCTGGATTCCTTGCCCGCCTTGTTCGGCGAACCAAACCCAATGGTGGTGCGGCAGCAGATCAGGGTCGGCTTGTCGCTCTGCGACAGCGCGGCCTCGATGCCGGCCTTGATGCTGTCCGGGTCGTGGCCATCAACATCGCGGACCACGTTCCAGCCATAGGCCTCGAAACGCTCCGGGGTGTTGTCGGTGAACCAGCCCTCGACGTTGCCGTCGATGGAGATGTGGTTGTTGTCCCAGAAGCAGACCAGCTTGTGCAGGCCCCAGGTGCCGGCCAGCGACGCCGCTTCATGCGAGACGCCTTCCATCAGGCAGCCATCGCCCATGAACACCCAGGTGCGGTGGTCGACCACTTCCAGCTCCGGGCGGTTGAAACGCTGTGCCAGCAGCTTCTCGGCCAGGGCAAAGCCCACGGCGTTGGCGAAACCCTGGCCCAGCGGGCCGGTGGTGGTTTCCACGCCCGGGGTCTCGTGGCGCTCCGGATGGCCGGCGGTGTGGCTGCCCAGCTGGCGGAACAGCTTCAGCTGCTCGATCGGCAGGTCGTAACCGCTCAGGTGCAGCAGCGCGTACTGCAGCATCGAACCGTGGCCGTTGGACAGCACGAAACGGTCGCGGTTGAACCAGTGCGGGTTGCTCGGGTTATGGCGGAGGTAGTCGTTCCAGAGGACTTCGGCGATGTCGGCCATGCCCATGGGCATGCCGGGGTGGCCGGACTTTGCGGTTTCAACCGCATCGGCGGCAAGGAAGCGGATGGCGTTGGCCAACTGGCGACGGGTAGGCTGCGTCATGGTTCTGTCGGAATCGGGAGGCGGCCGCGGACGTGCGGGCGGCCTATTGTCCCATAGTCACCGGGCAGGGGTCAGTTCCAGCTTACCCGGTCGTGCCGGCCGCTGGCCGGTAGTTGCGCAGAACTCAATGAAGATCATGCAGTTGCCGGCCAGCGGCCGGCACTACCGCCCCCGGAGCCCAGGGGCGGGAATCTGGGCTCAGTCCTGCTGCGGACCCAGCGCCGGGCCGTCGTGGGACTCGCCCTTGGCCACCAGCGTGGTCAGGGCCAGGTCGCCGGTCACGTTCAGCGCGGTGCGGCACATGTCCAGGAAGTGGTTCACGCCCAGGATCAGGCCGATGCCCAGCGGGTTCACGCCGACCATCGCGCAGATCATCGCCACCACCGGCAGCGAGCCCGACGGCACGCCGGCGGTACCGATGCCACCGAGGATGCACACCGCCATCACCATGAACTGCTGGCCGATGCTCAGGTCCACGCCGAAGAACTGGGCCAGGAAGATCACCGTCACGCCCTCGAACAGCGCGGTGCCGTTCTGGTTGGCGGTGGCGCCCACGGTCAGCACGAAGCGCGACACACGCTGCGGCAGGCCCATCTGGTCGGCCACGCGCAGCGCAGTCGGCAGGGTGGCGTTGCTGGAGGCGGTGGAGAACGCCATCACCGTCGCTTCCTGGGTATCGCGGAAGAACGACAGCGGCGAGCGGCCCGACAGCCACACGGCGGTGCCGTAGGTCACGATCATGTGCAGGCCCAACGCCAGCACCACCACGCCCACGTAGGCGCCGAGGCGGATGATCAGCTCGAAGCCGAACAGCGCGGCCAGGTTGAACATGAAGCAGGCCACCGCGTACGGAGCCAGGCGGATGACCAGGTTGATCAGGGTCATCGAGATTTCGAACACGCCTTCGATGGCGCGGCGCAGCGGGGCGACCTTCTCGTTGTCGGTCAGCACCATGCCGATGCCGAACATCAGCGCGAAGAACATCAGCGACAGGATCGCGCCGTTGTCAGACGCGGCCTGCAGCACGTTGCTCGGCACGATCGACAGCAGCATGTCCATGCCCTTCGGCGTGCCATGGATGCCGGCCACGATCTCCTTGCTGCGTTCGGCGTTCTCCGACAGCATCATCGCCGCGACCTGCGGGTCGACGCCGGCACCCGGCTTGAGCACGTTGACCAGCACCAGGCCGATGCCCACCGCAATGCCGGACAGCAGCACGGTATAGGCCAGCGTCTTCCAGCCGATACGGCCGAGGGCGCGGATGTCGCCCATCTCCGACACGCCCATGATCAGCGCCGAGAAGATCAGCGGCACGATCAGCATGAAGATCAGATTGAGGAAAAGGCCCGAAGCCGGGGTGGTGACGTAGTCCATTACCCACTTGGCACCGCCCTGCAGACCCTCGACGCTGCCACCCAGGGCGTGCACGGTCAGTCCCAGGACCAGGCCGATCGCAAAGCCGATGCCCATCTTCCAGTGCAGGGGCAACTTCTTCTTGTCGGCAGCAGCTGCTGTCATACGCGGGTTTCCTCGAAAAATGAATGCACTCTAACAAAGCGCGCAAGCGGCGCCGGTTCAGGTTCGCCGCGGTGGATACAGCGGCGCCAGGCCAGTGTCAGCGGCTCCCGCAGCTGCCGACCAGTGCGGTCCGTCACGGAAGGCCGTGCGCAGGCGCGTACGCAGCGCCGCCGGATCACCCTGCCCGCCCCAGCGCGCCTGCTGCAGGTCCTGCAACACCTGGCGCTGCTCCGGATCGTCCAGACGCGCGATGACCTGCTCGATACGTTCGACACCGGCCATCGCACACAGCTGTGCTTCCACCTGGTCGAAGCCCTCGCCATCGAGCACGCGGCGCAGTTCGGCCAGGCCGGCACGTCCGCTCGCCACAGTCGGCACAGTCGGCACAGCGGACGTGCCTGCGACAGGCGCCGCTGCACGCGGGCGACGGCCACGCTGCCAGCCCCACAGCAGGGTCAGCAGCCACAGCAGCGCCAGCCCGATCGCCGCGCCCATCCAGGGCCATGGGCGCTCGGCCATGCCGCTGGCGCGCGGGTCGGTGGCCGCGATGCGGCTGTCCTGGCCATCGGTGCCGGGCAGCGCGGCGTCGGTGTCGATCGGCGGCAACGGAGCCGGCGAGGTATTGCCGCCGCCATTGCCCGCCGCAACCGTCAGCGTCAGGTCCGGCAGCGTTGCTTCCTGTGCCTTGCCGCTGCGCACATCCCACCAGGGCAGGCGCGGGCCGGGCACCACCAGCGAACCCGGCTGCCGCGGCACGATCGAATAGCGGCGGGTGATCTTCAGGCGTGGCGTGCTGCCGTTGAAGGTCTCTTCGTACTGTGCCGGTTCGGCGAACACCTGCGCATTGGCGCCGACATCCGGCACCGGCAGATCGGTGAACTGCGCGCGCGTCGCGCCGTCGGCAACCGCTTCGACCACCACGTTGGCGGCCTCACCGGTGCGGGCGCTGGTCGGCGCACTGGTATAGCGCAACTGCAGGCTCTGCAGCGGCAGCCACGGCTGCGGCGCCTGCGCCGGTTGTGCCTGTACCTGCAACGTGCGGTCGGCGCCGGTGGCATTCATGCGGCCGTCGCCCCCGCCAAAGAAGTCGTCGAAGAAGCCACCGGCACTGCGCCCGCTGAAGCGCGCACCGGCCAACCGCAATGCGCCGCTGCGCTCGGGGATCAGCAGGAAGCGGCGCTCGACCACGTTGTAGCGGCGCCCGTTGACCTGGCGCACATCGGTGCGGTCATCGCCCACGCGCTGCAATGACGCGCCCGCCGGGGTATCCAGCACCAGTTCACCCGACGCCAGCTGCGAAGCAAAGTACAACCGCACCACCACGCCCACGCTCTGCTGCACGTATGGCGTTTCGTCATCGACAACCATCTCGATGAAAGCCATCGCAGTGCTGTCCGGGCCCGCCACGGCGGCCGCGTCCACCTGCAGGGTCAGCGGCGCGGTACGCACACTGCCCACCTGCAGGCCTGGAACCACCAGCGCACCACTGCGTCGCGGCGTCAGCGCCACGCCGTACAGGTTGCGCTGCTGCATGCTGCCGTTGCTCCACTCCACCTGGCGGCTGCTGGTCTGCGCGCTGAGATCGAAGTCGGTACGCAGTGGCGTGAAGTCTGGCGCGCCCTGATCGCTCTCGACATTGAGGGTGACCGTATCGCCCATTGCAATGCGATCGCGGTCCAGCCAGGCGCGCGGCTGCGCCCAGGCCAGCAGCGGCAGCCACAGCAGCAGCGCTGCCAGTACCTGCCGGGGCCAGCGCCCGTGCATGTTGATCACCCGCGTCATCGCCCTTCCCTCTTCCTGCGTTCGTTTTCCAGCTGGAACTTGGCTCGCAGCAGCGCGCCCGGATCATCAGGTACGCGTCGCATCCACGCCTCCACGGCCTGTTGCTCCTCGCGTTGGCGCGGGGTGGTGCCTTCGCTGCCTGGCACGGGCTTGCCATCCTGTTCGCCCTTGCCTTCACGTGCCTGCTGCATTGCCTGCTGCATGCGCTGGCGCTGCTGCTCGTCGGCCTGCGCCTGCGCCTTGGCATCTTCCACCTGCGGGGCTGCCTGCTGGCCATCGCGGCCGCGCTCGCCGGGCTGCGGGCTCGACGTGGATGTGTCCTCGCCCTGCCTGGGCTGGCCCTGCTGCCCCGATTGCGGCTGGCCCTGCCCGGGGTCTTTCTGCCCCTGCTGCGGTTGCTGGCCTGGCGGATTCTGCTTGCCCTGCGAATCGTTCTGCTGTTTCTGCGGGCCGCTCTGCTGTGGCTTCCGCTGATCCTGACCCTGGCCCTGGCCACCCGACTGCGTGCGTTTGCGCGCGGCATCGACCACGGCACGGTTGGCCACTGCATCGGCCATGCCCGGGTGCAGCGCCAGCGCGCGGTCGTAAGCGGCGATGGCCTCATCGTAGTTGCCCTGGCGCGCCAGTGCGTTGGCCAGGTTGTACCAGCCGGCATCGCTGTCGATACCTTCGAACTGCTTGCGTGCACCGGCGAAGTCGCCGTTACGGTACGCCTGCACACCTTCGGCCAGGCGCTGGTGCTGCAGCTGGTCAGCACGCTTCCACAGGGTGCCCTGCACGGGCGGCGGTGCGGGCGCTGCTGGCGCCTGCGCCTGCACATCCCCCATCCAGGGCAGCAGGCCAACGGCCAGCACCGCGGCCAGCATCGCGCGGCGGCGGAATGCCAGCAGCGCCAGCAGCATCAACGGCGGCAGCAGCCAGAAGCCTTCATCGCGCCACTGCTTGCCTTCGCCCGGCCGCTGCGCCGCCGTGCCCTGGCGTGCATCCAGTACCCCCAGCGCACGCAGGTCACTATCGTCGGCAGCGATGCGTGCATAGCGCCCGCCACCTGCGGTGGCCACAGCGCGCAGGCTGCCCTCATCCAGCGCCGCCTGGCGGATCTGGCCATTGCCATCGCGATAGGCCGCACCGGCCGGCGTACCCAGCCCCAGTACCGAAACCTGCAGGCCCAGGCCGCGTGCCTGGGCCGCGGCCAGCGCGGCCTCACTGTCGGCCTGGTCGGTGACCAGCAGGATCTGTCCCTGCAGCGCCGCCACCTGTCGCATCAGTTGCGCCGCCCAGTCGATACCGCGATCGGCACGCTGTCCATCGCGCGGCATCACCTCGGGTGACAAAGCATCCAGATACAGCGCGACATTGCTGCCGTCATCGGTCAACGGCGCCACCGTATAGGCGTCATCGGCATACACGACCAGGCCGACCTGGCCGCCCTTGCGCGCGCGCAGCAGCTCGCCCAGCTTGGCCCGCGCCTGCAGCAGCCGCGACGGCGGCAGGTCGGTGGCGGTGATCCGGCTGGACAGATCCAGTACGACCAGCAGCGGTGCGCTGGCCTGGAACATCGGCTGCGCCTGCTGCCGCCAGCTTGGCCCGGCCATCGCCAGCGAGGCCAGCGTCCAGCCCAGCAGCAGCGCCCACGGCAGGCGCGTACGACGACGCGTGCCTGCCGCCAGCAGGTGCGGCAACAGGTGGGGATCCACCGCCTGCCGCCACGCATCGCTGCGCCGCTGCCGGTACAGCGTCAGCGCGAGGATCATCGGCAGCGCCAGCAGGGCCCACAGCCATTCCGGGCGCAGGAAATGCAGCGCGTTCCAGTCGGGAAGATTCGACGCCAACGCGATCATCGGCGCCGCTCCGGCCACAGCCACGCCAGCCCGCCCAGCAACAACGCCAGGCCCAGCGGCCAGACATAGCGTTCCTCGCGCGGGCGCAGGCTCGGTCCCTTCGCAGCGATCGGCTCCAGCCGGTCCAGTTCGGCATAGATGCCGGCCAGCTGTGCCGTATCGCGTGCGCGGAAGAACTGGCCGCCGGTCATGCCCGCGATCTTCTTCAATGTGGCCTCGTCGACCGGATCCTGGTCGGCGGCAATGGAGATGCCGAACACGCGCATGCTGCCGTCGCCGCCAAACGCGACGGTGTGGATGCGTACGCCCTCGGCGCGGGCAACTTCGGCCGCGCGCAGCGGCTCCAGTACGCCGGCATTGCTGACACCGTCGGTCAGCAGGATCAGTACGCGCTGGCCTTCGGGCTGGCTGCGCAGGCGCTTCACCGCCAGGCCGATGGCATCACCGATGGCGGTTTCGCGGCCGGCCAGGCCGACCACGCTGTCGCGCAGCTGGTCGCGCACACTGGCCAGGTCGGCGGTAAGGGGCGTCAGCGTGTAGGCGCGGTCACCAAAGATCAGCAGGCCGATGCGATCACCGGCGCGGCGGTCGAGGAAGTCGGCCAGCACCGCCTTGGCTGCAGTGAGGCGATCCACGGCCTGCCCGCCCAGCACCATATCGCCTTCACTCATGCTGCCGGACACGTCCATTGCCAGCATCATCTGCCGGCCTTGCTGCGGTGGGGTGATGGCCTCACCGAGTTGCTGTGGACGGGCAAGCGCAACGCACAGCGCGCACCAGCCCAACCACAACAGCAGGGTACGCAGCCAGGACACGTCGACGCGGCCACCACCGGTCAGCGCTTCCAGTTCGCTGGCGGCATACGGCACGCGCAGCGCCGCGCCGGGGTCAGCGCGACGCTTCCACGCGTACATCAGCAGCGGCAACGGCAACGCCAGCAGCGCCAGCGGCCATGCCAGCTGCAGGTCCGGCCACGGCCAGTAACTCGCCAGCAGATTCATCGCCGACGCTCCAGCAGCATTGCCAGATAGCGCGCGCGGGACCAGCTGCGCACGGCCGCTGCTTCGTTGGCATCCACGCGTGGCCGATAGGCGCCCTCGGCCAGCAGGCTGCGCCGTGCGTCAGACAGCGTGTTCTGCGGGTCCACGCGCTGCCACCATGCGTCGTCGCGCAACGATTCACTGCCTGGCCGTGCCTGGCGCGCGGCACGGCGCAGCAGGCCGGCGATCGCCGCCAGTTCCGCCGCGGCGTCCGTACAGGCCGCCAGCTCCTTGTCGAACTGCTGCAACCAGCGCTGCCGACGGCGGCGACGCTGCCACCACACGAATGCGACGACCACCAGCAGCAGTAGCACCGCCGCACCGATCATCAGATAGCCCGGTGCCGGTGGCCACCACGACGGGGCCGGCGGCAGCTGCACGTCGCGCAGCGGCAGGTTGGCGCTCATGCCGGCACCTCGGTCGGCGCCGGGGCCAGCCACGCATCGCTGGGCGCATCGGTGGACAGCACCTGCACATCGACGCGGCGTGCGCCGAGCTGGCGCCGCAGTTCCTGCAGCGGCTCGACGAAATGCGCGTGCCAATGCGCCTGCACGTCGCTGCGGCGCAGGTCGAGTCCAACGCGCTGCTGCGCGGTCTGGAACTGCAGCGCCGCCGATGGCGGCTGCAGTTCCAATGGATCGACCAGCAGAATCAAGCTGAGGTCATGGTGCTGGGCCAGCGCGCTCCAGCGCACCGGCGCAATACGCGCCGCCTGCTGCGGATCGGCCAGCACCAGCATGCGCGCGCCGGGGCGCAGCACGCGACTGGCGTGGTCCAGTGCGCGCTCGAGGCCAAGATCATCGGCGGGAGGCTGCGCGTACCAGCGGGTGAGCGCATCGAGTACGCGCAGTACACCACGCGGCCCGCCTGCGGGTGCGACCGGTGGCTCGCGGTCGCTGCCACGCAGGGCGCCCACGCGATCGCCTCGACGCTGCGCCGACCAGGCGGCAACGGCGCCCGCGCGTGCAGCCTGTACCGACTTGAAGCGTACCCGAGTGCCAAAATACAGCGCCGGCGAGGTGTCGGCCACGATCAGGCTGACCCGCTCGCGCTCGGCCTGGAACAGCTTGGTGTGGGCACGACCGGTGCGCGCGGTCACCCGCCAGTCGATATGCCGTGCATCATCACCGGCCACGTACTCGCGTGATTCGGCGTACTCCATGCCACGCCCGCGCAGCGGCGACGGCGCCTGCCCGGCATTGCCGGCACGGCCGCGGCGTGGCGGCGGCGGTCGCTGTGCCAGGCGACGCAGCGCGACCAGTTCGGCCAACTGTGGGCGCAGCCCGTCGCCCTCACTGGCGATGGATGCGGATTCCGGGGATGGATCGGTCATGCGTAGGCTCAGGGTGCCGGCACCCGGGCCAGCAGCTCCTGCACCAGGCGCTCGCCATCCCAGCCTTCGGCAGTGGCTTCATAACTGGGCAGCACGCGATGGCGCAGCACATCAGCGGCGACCGCGCGCACGTCATCGGGCGTGACGAAATCGCGGCCGGCCAGCCAGGCGCGCGCACGAGCGCAGCGTTCCAGCGCGATGGAACCTCGCGGGCTTGCGCCCCACGCGATGCGGCGACCGAGGCCGGCGTCGTAGCGCGACGGATCGCGCGAAGCCAGCACCAGTTCGATCAGGTAGCGTTCCAGTGCGGGCGCCATGTGCAGGTCCAGCACTTCGCGACGGGCCGCGAACACATCCTGCATCGGCAGCTTCTCCGGCGCCGGCGCGGCTTCGCCCAATGCGCCACGGGCACGCTCGCGGGCCAGCCGCAGGATCTCCGATTCTGCGGCCTGGTCCGGGTAGCCGATGCGCACATGCATCAGGAAGCGATCCAGCTGTGCTTCCGGCAGCGGGAAGGTGCCTTCCTGCTCGATCGGGTTCTGCGTGGCCATCACCAGGAACAACGATGGCAGCGCGTACGTATGACGGCCGACGGTGACCTGGCGTTCGCCCATCGCCTCCAGCAGCGCCGACTGCACCTTGGCCGGCGCACGGTTGATTTCATCGGCCAGCAGGATCGGGTGGAAGATCGGGCCGGGCACGAATTCGAATCGGCCTTCCTGCGGACGCCAGATCTCGGTGCCGGTGAGGTCGGCCGGCAGCAGGTCCGGGGTGAACTGCACGCGCGCGAAGTCCGCTTCCAGACGTGCTGCCAGCGCACGGATCGCCGTGGTCTTGGCCAGTCCCGGCGCACCCTCCACCAGCAGGTGGCCGTCGGCCAGCAGCGCGATCAGCAGGCGCTCGACCAGCGCGGACTGGCCGACGATTTCGGCTGACAGCGCATCGCGCAGCTGGCTGAAGGCGGCGTGCAGGCGGGAGCTGGCCGGCGCGGGCGGCGGCGGGACGATTTCGGGCATCGGCGGAGGCAGGTTCATGGGGGCCTTTGACCGGCGCAGGACGGCACGGGTTCCCGACATCATCGCAGGGTGCCCTGCGATTGACATCAAGAACGGCTGAACAGCCCTTCGCGCACCGCGTGACCGGTCTCAACGAAAAAGGGCCGCACAAGGCGGCCCTTCTTCCTGCAACAGGTGCTACCGGCTCAGTTCTGCTTGGCCACGCGCAGCACCTTCGGCGTGACGAACACCAGCAGCTCGGCCTTGTCCTTGCTGCGGCCGCGCTTCTTGAACAGGTTGCCCAGGAACGGCACGTCGCCCAGGAACGGGACCTTGCTCACGCTGCTGCGGTCGGTGAACTCGTACACGCCACCGATCACGACGGTCTGGCCATCGTCCACCAGCACCGCGGTATTGACCTCACGGCGGTTGATTTCCGGCACGGTGCCATAGCCCTGCAGCTGGATCAGGCGCTCCACTTCATCCTTCTTCAGCTGCATGTTGAGGAACACGCGGTTGTCGTTGGTGATGGTCGGGGTCACCTTCAGCTCCAGCACCACTTCCTTGAACTGCACGTTGGGCGTGGCGACGCCGCCGGTACCGCCACCACTGATGGTGACGTAGCCGATTTCCTTGCCCTGCTTGATCAGTGCCTCACGCTGGTTGGTGGTCACCACGCGCGGGTTGGAGATCACTTCGCCACGCGCCTCTTCCTGCATCGCCGACAGCTCCACGTCCAGCAGGTAGCCGGCATTGAGGATCGACAGCGCCAACGAGCCCGGGGTGGCGGTCGAAGCGGCAGGCAGGTTGAAGTTCAGGCCACGGGTGATGGCCGGAAGCAGCGGCACCGGTGCCGGTCCAACGCTGCCACCCGCTTCCCAATCGCGATAGGCCTTGGCATTGGCGGCCGAGGTATCCGCCTGCGACTGGCGGGTCTTGCGGTTGGATTCCAGGTCACCACTGAAGTACACGTTGTCGCGGCTGCCGCTGATGCCGAACTTGGCACCCAGCTCGCGGGCAAACGTATCGGTGGCGATGACGATACGGCTTTCGATCAGCACCTGGTCGACCGGCCGGTCGATCACGCCGATCAGTTCACGCATGCGCGCGATCTTCTTCGGGATGTCGCTGATCATCAGCGTATTGGTGCGTTCGTCGGCCACGATGCGGCCACGCGAGGACAGGAAGCCACTGTCTTCCTGCGACGCCGAACCACCGCTGCTGCCGTTGCCGCCACCGCCGCCGATACCCTTGGCTTCGGTCAGTGCCTTGAAGATCTGCGTGGCGCTGTGGTAGTTGATCTGCACGTAATCGGTAACCAGGTCTTCGCGGTTCTCGATGGCGATGCGCGCGTCTTCCTTCTCCTGCTCGAACTTGGCCAGCTCGGCCTGCGGCGCAACCCAGATCACGCTGCCGTCGCGACGCTTGTCCAGGCCCTTGGCCCGCAGCACGATGTCCAGCGCCTGGTCCCACGGCACGTTGACCAGGCGCAGGGTCACATTGCCCTGCACCGAATCGGACGCCACCACGTTGAGGTTGGATTCTTCGGCGATCAACTGCAGCACGGTGCGCACCGGCACGTCCTGGAAGTTGAAGGTCACCGGCTTGCCGGTGAAACCGCGCTGGCCCACGGCCTTGGCGGCCTGCGCAACGCTGCCCGCAGTGACCGCACCGACTGCCGCCGGCGCCTGACGCGGGCTGATCTCGACCACGTATTCGTTGCCACTCTGGTAGGCCAGCGAATCCACCGCACCGCCGGTGCTCAGGACCAGCTGGGTACCCGCGCCGGAGGGCTTGGCGTCGATGCGCTGCACCGGCGTTGCGAAGTCGGTGACGTTCATCGGCTTCTGCAGGTTGGCCGGCAACCGGGCGTTGCCGACATCGACCACCACGCTGTTGCCCTGCGTGCGCAGGTCCGGCACCGCACCCTGCCCGTCGAACTGGACGATCAGGCGACCGGCACCATCATCGCCGCGCTTGAAATCAATCTTCGCCACCGACAGGCCTGTCGGTGCGACGGCCGCGGCCACGGTGGCGCCGGCCGGCTTTTCCGCCGGCGTGGCAGCCAGCGCCGGAGCGCAGGCCAGCATCAGCGCGACTCCCAACGCGCTGACACGGTTCAAGGTAGAGCGCCGGATGGGACGCAGCCCCTTGGCTTGGTGAAAGGTCATCGTGCTATCCCCAGTAAACGATCATTGATCTTCAAGCGAGAGCGTTGCCGGCCGTTCCAGCCAGCCGCCCGCACCATCCGGCACCAGTTCGATCAGCTCCACGCGGTCTTCAAAGACCGCCGTGATCCGCCCGTCGCTCTGTCCCAGGTAACCGCCCGGGCGCACCCGGTAGGTCACCTTGTCCGGCCCCATCACCAGCGCGACGACGCCTGCACCCGTGCCGATGGTGCCGACCATGTCCAGTGCGTCCAGCGGGAAGCCTTCCAGCGGCTCCTTGCGCCGGTTCGGATCCGGACGCAATCCGCCATTCCCCTGCTGCGGATTGGTCCAGGCATCGGTGAACGGGTCACGCATGCCCTGCGCCGAATACTCGAAGGTCTCGAACTGCTGCATCACCGGCAGCGGCTCCAGCGGCTGCGCCGGCCGAGCCCGCTCGCCTTCCACCCACTTTTCCAGGTTGGGGGCGTCGCCGGGCGTGCTGGTCACGCCGCGGCCGCAGGCGGCCAGCAACAGGACCGCCAACGCCATTGCACCGCGTGCGATGTACGTGCGCATCACTTCTTGCCCCCCTTGCCCTTCTTCTTCGCCTCGGCATCGGCAGCAGCCTGCTGCGCCTGCACTTCGGTCTCGTCCAGGTAGCGATAGGTCTTGACCGTGCCGGACAGCTCCAGCGCACCGCTACGCACGTTGCCCTTGGACTTGTCCTTGGGCTTGAGGTTGATGTCGTGCATGGTCAGGATCACCACCCGCGGCAGCGATGCCACGCCGCTGACGAACGCGCCGAACTGGTGGTAGCTGCCCACCATCCGCAGCTTGATCGGCTTCTCGGCGTAGAACTCCTTGACCTGCTCCTGCTCGGGCTCGAACAGCTCGTTGGCCAGGCCGCTGGACAACGCGGTCTGCGAGATGTCGATGATCAGGTCGGGCATTTCCGTCTTGCTCGGCAGCTGCCGCAGCATCTGCTGCAGCACCTGCTCCATCTGCGCCAGCTGCTGCTTCAGCGGGGCCAGGTTCACCGCGCGTTCCTGCTGCTTGGTGAACTCGGAACGCAGCTCGACTTCCTTCGATTCCAGGCCAGCAAGTTCCTCGCGCTTGCCGCTGATCAGCAGCATCCACGCCAGGAACATGATCACCAGCGCCAGCACCGAGCAGAAGACGATCTTGGCCTTCTGCGGCCAGTTACCGATGTCGTTGAAATCGAGGTTCTTCAGATCGATCTTCTGGCTCATGCGCGGTCCCCCTGCAGCAGCGCGATGAAGGCCTGCGGCGGCTGCGCCAGGCGGCTTCCCTCAGGCTTCGGCGCCGGCTTGGCAGCCGGTGCTGCCGGCTGGTTCGGCTTGGCCGGTGCGGTGGCCGGCGTCGCGGCAGGCGCGGCCGGAGCCGGTGCTGGCGCATTCGCGGCCGGAGCCGCAGCCGGGGCGGCAGGCGTGGCAGGTGTGGCGGCGTCCGGGCCTGCGGCAAGCGGGGTCACCGCAGCCGAGGGTGCCGAAACAACCGTGCCATCTGCGTTCAGGCCCGGCGTCGCCGCAACTTCTTCGCTCTGTGCCGGCAGCTTCACCTTGACCACGAACACGTACGGCAGTGCCTTGATGTCGGTGACCGGACCGGTCTTGCCGTCCTTGTCCTTCTCCGGCTCACGCGCCTCGATGATCGACAGCTCCGGATTGGTCATCCAGCCGGAGGTGTCCAGGTTGCGCATGTAGGCCGAAACACGGGCGTTGGACTGGGTACGGCCTTCCAGGGTCAGCACGTCGCCTTCCTGCTTCAGTGCGGTCAGCACCACGCCATCGGGAATCGTACGCACCAGCGCATCGAACAGATGGACCATCTGCGAGCGCTTGGCCTGCAGTTCCTCGATCACCTTCTTGCGTGCCAGCAGGCGTTCCTTCTGCGCATCGAGGCGGTCGATCTCCTTGTTCTGTTCCTTGACCTTCTCGATCTCGGCCGACAGATAGGCATTGCGATCCATCTGGCCGCTCACCTGGCGGTCGTAGTAGAACCAGATCAGCAGCGACAGCAGCAGGCCACCGATCGCAGCCATGCCCAGCATTGCGTAGAACTCACGCTGGCGTTGCTTGCGCCGCTCGGCGCGCCAGGGCAATAGATTGATGCGTGCCATCAGTCGAAGCTCCTCAGCGCCAGACCGGTGGCGATCATCAGCGCGGGGGCATCCTGGGCCAGCGCATGCGCGTTCACCTTCGGGCCCAGGGTCATCTGTGCCAGCGGGTTGGCGACCACGGTCGGCACGCCCAACTGTTCTTCGACCATCTCCGGCAGGCCACCCAGCACGGCACAGCCGCCGGCCAGCACGATGTGATCGACGCGGTTGAACTCACTGCCTGCATAGAAGAACTGCAGCAGGCGGCTGATCTGCTGCACCGTCGCTTCCTTGAACGGTTCCAGCACTTCCATCTCGTAGCTTTCCGGCAACCCGCCCTGGCGCTTGGCCAGGCCGGCTTCCTCGTAGCTCAGGCCATAGCGGCGCATGATCTCGTCGGTCAGCTGCTTGCCACCGAACACCTGTTCGCGGCTGTACAGGCTGCGGCCGCCGCGCAGGACATTGAGGGTGGTCATGGTCGCGCCGATGTCGACCAGCGCGACGACACCGTCGATGGACACCGGCAGCTCGCTGGCGACCAGGGCGTAGGCGTTCTCGACCGCGAAGGCCTCCACGTCCATCACCTTGGCCTGCAGGCCACCGAGCTCCAGCGCCGACTGGCGCAGCTCCACGTTCTCCGAACGCGACGCGGCCAGCAGCACCTGCACCATCTCGGGGTTGTTCGGGATCGCCCCGATCACCTCGAAGTCCAGGTTCACTTCCTCGATCGGATACGGGATGTAGTTGACCGCTTCCAGCTCGATCTGGGCTTCCATGTCGTTCTCGTCGAGCTCGGCCGGCATCGGGATCACCTTGGTGATCACCGCCGACCCGGCGACGGCGGCAGCGGCCAGTCTGGCCTTGCTGCCTGAACGGTTCATCGCCCGGCGGATGGCCTCACCGACCGCTTCCACCTCCACGATGTTCTTCTCCACCACCGCATTCGGCGGAAGTGGTTCCACAGCATAGTGTTCCACACGGAAACGATTGCCGCTGCGGGACAGCTGCAAAAGCTTTACCGCAGTCGAACTGATGTCGACGCCTACAAGCGGCGACTGACTTTTTGGGATGAGCCCCACGGTTTCTCCCCTGCCGACGGGCACTTGGACACAAGACCTGCGTCCGAGCATTAATAACGTATTCTTAGCAAATGGCAACGGCCCTGCTGTGAAGTCCCTCACGGATTCACGTTGCAGCCCCTGGCAGTTCCCCTTGCGCTCCCCAGTGCCGACCCCAGCCGCCACCTTGCGTAATCTATACTCTGCGACCACGAAATTCGCAATCGGAATCTGAACCCGATGACTCGACTCCGCCGCTGGCTGCGCTGGATCTTCCTGATTGTCCTGGTCCTGGCGCTGATCGGCGCGGCCGCCGTGGGCGGTCTGTACTACGCCGTATCCTCCAAGCTTCCCGACGTGCAGACCCTGCGCGACGTGGAGATGCAGGAGCCCATGTACGTCTATGCCGCCGACGGCAAGCTGATGGCGGTGTTCGGCGAGACCCGCCGTACCCCGGTCACCATGAAGGACGTGCCCGAGCGCCTGAAGCAGGCGTTCCTGGCCACCGAGGATGCCCGCTTCTACGAGCATGGCGGCGTGGACTACATGGGCATCGGCCGCGCGGTGTGGCTGCTGGCCACCACCAACGACAAGCGCGTGCCGGGTGGTTCGACCATCACCCAGCAGGTCGCCCGCCAGTTCTTCCTCAGCTCCGAGTACAGCTATACCCGCAAGCTGGCCGAGATCCTGCTGGCGCGGAAGATCGAGTCCGAGCTGAGCAAGGACGAGATCTTCGAGCTGTACCTGAACAAGAGTTTCTTCGGCAACCGCGCCTACGGCGTGGCCGCCGCCGCCGAGTTCTATTACGGCAAGAAGCTGGGCGAACTGAACCTGGACGAGATGGCCTCGCTGGCCGGCATCCCCAAGTTCCCCTCTTCCGGCAACCCGATCTCCAACCCGGAGCGTGCCCGCCAGCGCCGCGACAACTACGTGCTGCAGCGCATGGCCGACCTGAAGTTCGTCACCCAGGCCGAGGCCGACGCCGCCAAGGCAGTGCCGATGCATGCCAGCGCGCACGAGCCGCCGGTGCAGGTCGATGCCCCCTACGTGGCCGAACTGGTGCGCCAGGAAATGATCGCCCGCTTCGGCGGCGACGTGGTCAACAAGGGTTACCACGTCACCACCACCATCGACTCGACCCTGCAGACCGCCGCCAACCTGGCCGTCCGCGATGGCCTGCTGCTGTACGACCACCGCCACGGCTGGCACGGCGTGGAGAAGCAGGTCCAGGTGGGGGCCGGCGAAGATGCCGCCGCCCTCGCCGAGCACCTGCGCGGCATGTTCGGCCAGTCCGGCCTGCTGCCGGCGATCGTCGCCAGCACCGGCGCCGACGGCAGCGCCACCGTGGTGCTGGCCAACCGCAGCGAGATCGTGCTGCCGGCCGGCGCCGCCAAGTGGACCAACAAGACCCCGGGCAAGCTGGTGCAGCGCGGCGACATCGTGCGCGTACGTGCCGGCGCCAAGGACGGTGAGTGGCTGCTGGACCAGCTGCCGCGCGGCCAGTCCGCGCTGGTCTCGCTGGATGCCCACAGCGGCGCGTTGAAGGCGCTGGTCGGTGGCTTCAGCTTCTCCGGCAACAAGTTCAACCGTGCCACCCAGGCCCGTCGCCAGCCGGGCTCGAGCTTCAAGCCGTTCGTCTACGCGGCCGCCTTCGACAAGGGCTACAACCCGGCCTCGATCGTGCTCGACGCCCCGGTCGTGTTCCGCGACCGCCGCGGCAAGACCTGGGCCCCGCAGAACGACGGCGGCGGCTTCCGCGGCCCGATGCGCCTGCGCGAAGCACTGGTGCAGTCGCGCAACCTGGTCTCGGTGCGCCTGCTTGACGGCATGGGCGTGGACTACGCGCGTAAGTACATCAGCGAATTTGGTTTCGCCGAATCGGAACTGCCGCCGAACCTGTCGATGTCGCTGGGCACCGCCTCGCTCACCCCGCTGTCGGTGGCCCGTGGCTACGCCGTGTTCGCCAATGGCGGTTCGCGCGTGGACACCTGGCTGATCGACCAGGTCAACGACCGTGACGGCAACCTGGTGTTCAAGGAAAACCCGGCGCTGGCCTGCCGCGAGTGCGCCGGCAGCAGCGACCAGCCGGTCAACCAGGTCGTGGACGGCTTCAACTTCGGTGCCCCGGCACCGAAGGTGGACCCCGCTGCGGCAGCCAAGGCCGAAGCCAAGACCGAAACCGCTGCCGTACCGGCCAACCCCGATGCCCGCACCGCCCCGCGTGCGATCGACGCCCGCACCGCTTACCAGCTGGTGTCGATGATGCGCGACGTGGTCCAGCGCGGTACCGGCGTCCAGGCCAAGGTGCTCGGCCGCGAGGACGTGGGCGGCAAGACCGGCTCCACCAACGACCACCGCGACGCCTGGTTCTCCGGTTTCGGCGGCCCGTACGTGACCACCGTGTGGGTCGGCCGCGACGACTTCCGCTCGCTGGGCTACCGCGAATACGGTGGCAAGGCCGCCCTGCCGATCTGGATCGACTACATGCGCACCGCGCTGAAGGACACCCCGATCGCGCAGAACGACCCGCCCAGCGGCATGGTCCAGGCCACCCTCAACGGCGCGACCGAGTGGGTGAAGGTGGAAGACATGGACCGCCTGACCGACTACGACCTGAACCTCAATACGCCGCAGGCCGACGCCGCCGCGTTCGATATCTTCTGAGGAAGGGTCCGGGTGGGTGCCGACCTTGGGTTGGCACAGATGCCGCCCCTGGTAGCTGCCAACCTTGGTTGGCGCCCCGTGCCGACCAAGGTCGGCACCTACCAGAGCGTTGGTGGGTGCCAACCTTGGTTGGCACCTCCGCGAAATACCCACGCAGATGTCACATCCGTGCGCTAGTCTGTAGCCAGGTCGCAACAGGAGTCATCGCATGCATCGCGCGCGCCAGCATGCTGCCAGCCAGACCCGCGAGCGGCGTCACCGCCTCGCCCACGAAGCCGCCCGCCTGATGGCCGAAGGCGGCATCCGCGACTACCACCAGGCCAAGTTGAAGGCCGCCAGCCGCCTCGGCATCCACGACGATGCCTCCCTGCCCCGCAACACCGAGATCGAGGACGCCCTGCGCGAGTACCAGCGGCTGTTCTCAGGGCCGCAGCATGGCAACGAACTGCAGCGCCGCCGCGAAGCCGCGATGCGCGCCCTGGAGTTCCTGCACGGCTTCGCCCCGCGCCTGGCCGGCCCGGTGCTGGAGGGCACCGCCGACGCCAACAGCCCCGTGCAGCTGCACCTGCACAGCGACGACCCGGAGGCCGTGCACCGCTTCCTGGACGAGCACGGCATTCCCGCCGAATCGCGCACGCGCCGGCTGCGCATGGACCGCGAGCGCAGCCTCGACGTGCCGGTCTGGGTATTCAGTGCCGAAGAGCTGACCTTCGACCTGGCGGTGCTGCCCTATGACGCCCTGCGCCAGGCGCCACTGTCGCCGGTGGACGAGAAGCCGATGCGGCGTGCCTCCGTGGCACAGCTGCGGCAGGTGCTGGCCGAGGCCGAGATCACCGCCTACATCGGCGGATAAGGGGGCCGCAGTCTCTCGCGGCCTATGGTGGGTGCGGACCGTCGGTCCGCACTTTGCTTCGGATATCCGGGTACCCGACCAAAAAGCAGCCGGGCATGGCTCGACGCTAGAGAGGGTACAGGTGCGGCTCTTCCGCATCCCCGGTCAGCAAGCGCGCCAGCCACGGCGCGCCCGCCCGTTGCGGGTATTCCAGCATCATCCGTGCGTGCATGGCCTGCAGATCCCCCAGCAACCAGGTCTGGTTGTAGGCATCTCCGAACGTATCCGACCAGGCGCTCTGCACGCGCGTGCGCTCACCGCCATCGAGGTTCGGCATCCTGTCCAACGGCTCGGCCAGCACCGACGCCAGCGCCTCGTTGATCGCCGCGTTCTCCGCCTGCGCCGTCCGCAGCAGCTCCAGGCGATGGATCACCCGCCAGCACTCGTAGGGGAAACAGCTTCCGGTGGCGGTGATGTAGTCGGCCATGTCGGCCAGCAGGTGGGCCTTCAGTTGCCATGCCTCTGCACTGTCCAGCAGCTGCCGCACCTGCAGCGTGCGCAGTGTGCCGGCGCGGACCTCTTCGGGCGTGCTGAACATCTCGCCAGGCACGCTGCCACCGTGCCGCACCCGCACGATGCGGCGGATGGCCTCATGGGTGATGTTCTCCACGCGCAGCGCTGCCGCTTCGGGATGCACGCGTGGGGGCGGCACGCTCGCCACCCGCCAGCAGTACCACAGCACCATCGCCAGGCACGCCAGGCACAGCGCGCTGGACAGCATCCAGCCGTCCACATTGCGCGTGTAGTACCGATAGCGCGCGCGCCACAGGTAGAAGCTGCGATAGTTGATGAACTGGCGTACCCATCCGTACATCGCCTTCTCCTCGGCAAGCGCCCCGGCGCGGCAGGGCTCGCTACGCGCACCACGCCGGGGCTCCATGGCTTACCAGCCGATACCCACACCCACGCCCACGCTACGCTCACCACTGTTGGTAAACGCACCATTGAGGCTGAAGGTGGCCGAACCCTTGTCGTTCAACACGCGCTGGTAACCCACGGCCATCGCCGATTCGCCCTCGGCATAGCCCACGCCCGCACCGAGGCGGTTGTAGGTGGCCAGGCCGGCGGTGTTCATCGCCATCGCGGTCTGCGCGCTGCTCATCGCCGCCATGCGGTTGAAGCGCTTGTCCATCTTGTTCAGGCGCGCATCCACTTCGCGGGCGATGCCATCGCTGTAATCGTTGGCGCGGGCCAGCATCTTCTCCAGCTCGGCGGTGTCGACCTGCGGCTTCGGCGATTCGGGCGATTCCGGCGCTTCAGCCTTGGGTTGCGGCGCGGGCGAGGACTTCGGTGCGTTGCCGGCATCGGCGACGACCTTGTCGTCCTGCGTGGCGGGCGGCGTGGGTACCACTGCGTCCTGCTCGGTGGATGCCAGCGCCATGGCACGCGACTGCGGCGCCGGGCCCTGGCCGTCTACACGCTGTTCCAGCCCGTCGATGCGGCCACTGAGCTGCTGCTGCACCGCGTGCAGCTGGCCGCCGTTGACCGCTTCGCGGCTGCCCGCAGCAATCAGGCCGTTGGCCACGTTGGAGATGACCATGCCCTGCGCACCGGCAAGGGTGAGCTGGTTGAAGCCATCGGCACGGGCGGTGGCGGTGTCCTGGAAGACTGAGCGAAGCTGGCCTTCGACGCGGTCCATCCGGGAGGAAGTGCGCACCACCGCGCCATCGAGGACGGTGAGTGCGTCGCCTACAGTGTGCTGGCGGGTGTTCTGCACGGTGTAGGTGGGGGCGGTCACGTTGCCAGAAGCGTCCAGCTTCGCGCCGCCACCGAGGGTGGCGAGAGTGCCTTTCAGCTGGCCTACGGTGGCGGCGCTGTCATCCACAGTGCTCTGAGCAACATTGATCAGACGCCGCTTGAGCGTGCCGTTGCCGAATGACACCGTCTCGCTTTCCGACACACTTGAGCCCGCACCAATAGCAACTGCGTTCGCAGCGCCCTTCCTGACTGAACTACTGGAGCCTAGCGCCAGGCCACCTACTTCCTCAACTACTGAACGGGAGCCGAGCGCAAATCCACGGCTTGCCGCGTCCTGCACCCACGACGCCCGCCCCAGCGCTACTGAGTCCTCTCCTTCCGCCCGAGCGTAGCTGCCAAGCGCAACAGCTCCATCCTTTGATGGCGCTGCATATGCGGAGTCACCGATCGCAACGCCGAGGCGCCCCGCCTGAGCCTTTTCATCATCAATGGGGGTGCCCACCGCAACATGCCTGGATGCGCCCTCAACGCGCGCGGCCACATCGGCAATCGACCTCTCAGCACCAGCCACGTTAGCGTTGGTTGCCGCCAACTGCCCGCCCGTCACAGCATCCGCACTTCCAGCGACAAGCGCGCCTTCCGCAACCCCAGTGATCTTCCGCTTGCCATCGCTCTTGTTACGAACATCCAGCACGGAACCGGAGTTGCTCCCACCCAAGCGAACACTGCCCGACGGTCCATCTTCACGCACCAACCCCTCCAGCACCGTAACCTTGGCCACCGCATTGTCCGCAGCGGTTACCGCGCCCTGAGCCAGGGTTTCAGCACCACGGGCCATCTCGTTGGTAGCAAACAGCTGTGCGCCGGTCACCGCCTCGTTGCTGGTATCGGACACGTCGCCCTTTGCGACGTTGACGATCTTGCGCCCCTTGCTGGCACTGCCCACGGAGACCTGATCCTCAGCGGTGGTCTGCGATCCGGAACCCAGCGCGACCGAGCCCGCATGGCGGGCGGAAGCGCCTGCGCCCAGCGCAATCGCGTTGTTGGCCAGCGCCTTGGCCGAGTTGCCCATTGCAAGGGCTGAACTGCCCTTTGCCTCCGTGTAGATGCCACTGGCCAGTGCACCGGCTCCCGTCGCCTGCGCTTTGTTGGAGTCGTTGCCCGCAACTCCGTGTGCCGTCAGATAGGTCGAGGCCTTCACCTGGCCCAGTGCGGCATCAGCAGCAGTCTTTGCGCTTACAGCCGTGGCGTGAGTCTCAAACAGCTGGTTGCCCGTCACCGCCTCCATGCTGCCAGAGGCGACCAGGCCATCTGCCATGTTGACGATCTTGCGCTGCACAGTGGCATTACCCACAGACACCTGGTCAATACCGGTGGTTTCTGAACCACTACCCAGTGCAACCGACCGGCTATGCGTGGCACTTGCAGATGCGCCGAGCGCCGAAGAGTACGCACCAGTGCCCTTGGCGTCATAGCCAAGGCTGACCGCATTGGTGCCTGCGGATTTGGCCGTGTAGCCGACGGCCGTGCTGCCCGACCCGCCCGCGGCGCTACTGTTGCCCAGCGCAGTCGCGGCCCTTGATCCCGCATTGGCAGAGCGGCCCAGTGCCGTTGAGTACATTTCCTTGGCCTGCGCTTGGTTGCCGATGGCCACGGCGTAATCGCCTGCGCTGGCGTTGCCGCCAACCGCAGTGCCGTATGTCGCGCTGGCGTCCGCGCTCTGGCCAATCGCGAGCGTAGCGCTACCCAGCTGGGTGGCTGTAGCCTCCGCCTTGCTCATCGCCGCCTTTGCGGAAGACGCAGCGCTTGAAGCGACACCATGCGTTTCGTTCAGCTGCTGACCGTTCACGGCATCAGAACTGGTGGAATCGACCTTTCCCTTGGCCACGCCTGTGATCTGGCGGTTGTTGTTCCCACTGTTGCGAACGTCAAGGGTCGTGCCACTGTTGCCACCGCCGATGCGTACGTTGCCGTTGTTGGCCGTCTGGCTGAGCAACGCCGAGAGGGTATTGGCCTTGCCGAGCGCCGTATCGGCACTGGTCTTGGCACCATTGGCAGTGGTTTGCGCGGTGTTGGCTTTCGTCTGCGCAGTATTGGCCGTGGTCTGCGCAGTGTTGGCCGTGTTCTGTGCTGTGGTGGCCTTGGTCTGCGCTGCGTTCGCCGTCGTCTGCGCTGACGTTGCCGTATTCCTGGCGGTACTCGCCATATCGTATGCCGTGGCGACGTTGCGATTGGTGTTGGCAAGCTGATTCACGTTCACCGCATCAGTGCCGTTGCTGCCGTCACGTACATTTGTAATCCGACGCTCCCCCCCGCTCCTGCCTACTGAAACCGTATTGGAACCGGAGCTCAAAGAGTTCGCGCCAATTGCAACAGAGTTCGTGTCATTGGCATACGCACCGCTGCCGATCGCGATTGCATTCTCCGATCTTGCCTGCGCATCCTGGCCGAGCGCTGTTGCACCTTTGACGGTGGCACGCGAAGACCGACCCACCGCTGTACTATGGCTGCCGGTGGCCTGAGCTTCGTGCCCGAACGCGGATGCGTAACCACCGCTGGTCGTGGCGTAGTTTCCCACTGCGGTGGATTCGGTACCGCTGATTCGAGCGCGCGAGCCCAGCGCGAGCGTGTCTTGTCCGCTGACCACTGCATCGGCGTAGTTGCCACTGGTGACAATCGCCATCTGGTAGTTCAGTCCGCGTGGTGCGATGGCGGCCGAGACCATTGCATTCACGGGCGGAGCCGACATCAGCAGAATGCGCTCCTTCTGTACTTCAAGGCGTTCTGGCTCCTCTATGGATACCTCAGCGTTATCCACATGGTTGGCAGCAGAGGCAGTGCTGGCTGCCGTCAACAGGAGCGCTGATATCAGCACCCGTGTCTGTGCCGGCTTTCCGCGCGGTGAACTCAGTTCACTGGCCACCACCCAGCAGCGCCGGGTGGCATTCCAGATACGTCGATAGATGCGGTTCATTGAAGCTCCTTAACAACACGGGAAAAAATGGCCCACGCACCGGCGCGCGCCAGGAATGGGATCGGATCAGCCTGCCGAGCCGGCGACGGTCTGCACGTGCTCGCGGTAGCCGTCGCGGGTGAGGCGATAGCGCAGCTGCAGGGTGCTGCCGGGCTTGGGCTGGAACGGGAGTTCCAGCGCGGCATCCGGGTACAGGCTGTGCGAGACGTCGTGGGCGGTGCAGGCGCCGGCACTGCTGCACTCAGCCACGCTGGTGATGCCCACGCGCAGCGTGCCGGTGTTGTGCAGGGTGTTGCCCTGCAGGCGCAGCGCCACCTCACCATCGGCGGGCAGCACGTTCACCAGGGCACCCCAGACCAGGCTGACGCCCACGTTGGCCTGTGATGTGCCCTCGCCTTCGCGCTCGATCTCTTCCGGCCCGCGTACACCCTCGAAATAGATGCGGTAGGCGGTTTCCTTTTCCACGCTCTGCAGCGGGATCAGGCGGATCAGGCGATTGCCACCTCCAGACAGCGCGAACTTGCCTGGGGTGATGGTGATGGCGGCCTCGTGTGGCTCCACCTCGACTTCGCGCTCGTTCTCACTGGCCGGGTTGTCGATGCGCCGCAGCGCGGCCTGCACGTACTGCGGCTGGTTGGACTGCGAATACACGCGGATCTGCGCGCTGCGCTTTCCTTCAATCGAGGTGCGCATGGGATGGATGGTCAGGTTGGCCTGAGCAGGCAGTGCAACCAGCAGGCCCAACGGCAGCAGGGAGAGAACAATCTTTTTCATGGGAGATTCCGTGGAGGAGATCAGGGGCGAGCCGTGGGCACGCGCAGTTCGACCTTCAGTTCGCCGGTATAGACGCCCTGGCGCTTGCTGCTGGAAGGGAACTGCGGCGTGAGCAGGGTCAACGGCGTGGGCACGCAGAACACTGGCTGATCGAGCTTGGGCAGCTTCACCGGGCGTAGCGCGACGCTGTCCACGCCGTGCAGTTGCTCCTCGACGCCATTGCGCATGCGCCGTTTGTTGCCGGCGTAGTCGAGCAGCACGTCGAAGTCCACGCGCTCGCTCTCGTCACCAGTGGTGTCCGGATGCCAGACCGAGAAGCCATCACCGCCGGCCGGGTGAGGGCCGGCGTCGCGCACGGTAACGCCCAGGTACTCGCTACTTGAGCCGACGCCGTCGTACAGGCACATATCGACGTCCTTGCGTCCGCCGATCACCCTGGCGATCGGGTCGTAACGCAGATCCAGGTTGACGTGGGCGTTGCCGTACTCAAAGGCCGGCAGGTAGATCGAGACCGCGTCGTAATCGGTGACCGTGAAATCGAAGTTGAAGACGTAGGTGGCAAGGTGCTCGGATGGCGGGCGGCGCAAGCGAAGTTCGAGGGTGCCCGTCCAGTGGCCTGCGGTGAGGCGCTGGAGACTGCGGCTATCCAACTTCAGAATCCCGCCCGTTCCAACAGGCGGGGTGCCAAAGCAATCATGTCCGAAAGACGAATGTGCCGTTTGAATTTCCGCGCTCCAATACCCAGCCGAGCAGGCACCATTTATATCGATGCGCTGCAAGCCTGCAGATACCTCGGTGTCCTGTCGCAGACCACTCCGCTGCTCCGCCATCGAAGTCGGCACTGTGCTGAGTACGCTTACGTCGGTAGCGTGGGTATCCTCAACCGCGCACCGCCCCGTCACAGAGTCGCTCGCGGACGCACACGTAAAGAACAGCGCGCCATACTGCTTCGATAGATCAAGATGATCATGCGCAATCAATGTTCGTTCCGGCCACAACTCGATACTTGCCGGTATCGCCGAGCGATCCCAACTCATCACGATGTCCTGGGTGATCACGCCGGTCGGCGGATCCATCTGCGGCGGCCGCTGTGCAAAGGCCCTCGGCACCACCACGGCCAACGCACTCACCAACATCCAAGCAAACACCACACGCCGGTTCATGGCGTTTCTCCTGTAGCAGCGGTCTGCGGTACAACCGCGATCAAGGCCTGTTCCTGCAGCAGACGGGTCACCCGTGCCTGCTGGCGGATCTCCGCCGGCAGCTGCGCCACCGCAAGCGGCTCGCACTGCACCGCGCCCACCAGCAGCACCACGCTGCGGCGTTCGCGCACCTGCAGCGGGCACTGCAGCAGGCGGTCGTCCTGCAGCAGGTAGAGGATCTTTTCCCTGCGCGGGAAGTCGGCCACGAAGCCGCCGTTGGCGCTGGTGCCGGCGACCGGTGCGTTGAGAATGCGCGCGCCGCCCAATGGCAGTCCGGCGACATCGCGGGCACTGCCGACGAAGGTGTAGGTCACCTCGATCGGCACCGGCATCCGAACCAGTCGGCCGGGCGACAGGAACAACGGGCGCATGCCGGATACGCCGCTCACCCGCACCGAGGCGATGCCATCCACGGTGCTGGCATCCTGCAGGTCGGCACGGTGCGACTGGTAGGCCTGTAGCGGCATCAGCCGGCGCTCGCCCAGATTCAGGCGCTGGCGGCGCGAGCCCCCCACCTGCAGTTCGGCAGCCACGCCACGCAGGTCGAAGTCGTCGGTGTCGTCCACCTGCACGGCCAGGCCGGCATCGGCGGTGGCTCCGCCGCCCCAGTAGAGACCGCGACGGCTCAGCGCGAAGCTGGAGGCATGGTTGGCGCTGTAGGAAAACTCGCTGCGGCCCGGCTGGCGATAACCGCCGACGGTGATGCCGGTCTGGCCCCAGGGGTTCTGCAGCTGGCCGCCCACGGTTGCGCTGTAGCGCTCATTGTTGGTGGCACGTAGTTCGGCGTTCGCTTCGCGGTAGGTGGCATCCACCTCCTGCCGCAGGCTCTGCGCCACGCTGTAGGTCACGTCCGGGCGCTGGTGTTCGGGCTGGCGCGCATCCACGGCGTAGCGGCGCTGCGAGCTGCCACGCTCGCCGTTCTGCAGGCGGCTCAGGGCGAAGCTGAGGAACACGCCCCTGTCGCGGCTGGAGGGCGTGTTGGTGTTGCCGTCGTTGTGCTGCTGCCATATGCCGGCACGGCTGGACACACTGAACTCACCCCAGCGATCAGTACGGCTGTAGCTGGCCTGCCAGGTGCGGCTGCGCTGGGCTTCGCGGCGCGGGCGCAGCGGGTCGGGCGGCAGCCACGGCAGCAGGCCCTCCAGGGGATCTTCATCAAAGCCAGGCAACGCCTGCGCGGGGCGCCAGGTCTGGCGGCGCGTATAGCCCACGTAGGCACTGCCTCCGGCCAACGGCAGCGACATCGAGCCACTGAGCGAGTCGCTGCAGCCCAGGCGGTCCCGGCCGTCATCCTGGAAGCGGCAGGCATTGCCGCGCATGCGTTGCTGGTACAGATTCCACGAGGCACGCCGGCGGTACGACAGTTGATGCTGCTGGCCGCTGCTGCCATCACTGCCACGCAGCACGCTGAAGGCACCGCGCAGATCCTGGGTCGCGAACTGGCGGCGCACGTCCAGCCGCAGTTCGCCATAGCTGAAACCGGCGATGTCGGCTACGCCTGCGGTCAGCGCCAGGTCGCGCGCCAGAGGCAAGCGGACACCTGCCTGCAGCGCGTGCTCGCCGTCACCGCTGCGGCTGCGGCGCTCGTCGCGCTGCCCGCCCTGCACGAACCACTGCAGGCGCGTATCGGTCCAGTCACCGCCCTTGTCGAACGGCGCATCCTCGCTGCGCACCAGCACGCCGTCTTCGTAGATGCGCAGGGTGACGCTGTAGCTGCCCATCGGGAAACTGCGGGTATCCAGCTGATTGACGCCGGCCTGCAGATAGAAGGTCTGCAGCAGCCGCTCGCCCTCGAAGGCATCCACGCGCGCATCGCGTGCCAGCAGCACGGTGAGCGGCGAGGCCTGCATCGCACCGTCGGCATCCACATAGGCGTAGGTGGTGCCGGCACGCATACCACGGAAGCGGTCCAGCGGCAGCATGCCGAACGCAAAGGTGCCGCCCTGGGTGCTGGACAGATTGCGCCGGTCCATCAGGCCGATCTGCAGGTAGTGCTCCTGGCCGAGGTCGTGGCGGTAATACGCGCTGTCCAGCTGGAAATCATCGCGGCTGCCGCTGCGGCGGTAGTGCTGGCGGTTGTAGTTCCACTCGCCTGCTACGTGGCCGCGCTTGAACAAGCCCAGCGTGCCTGCGCCCTGCGCACTCAATGATTGATAGTCGCGCCCGCCGCTGATGTTGAAGGTCTGCCGGTGCAGCCAGGCGTTCTCCGCGTTGGCGGTGACGTTGTGGAAGCGATGCGCATCCGGCGTCTGCCCGGGGATCCACTGCTGGGCAATGAACAGTCGCAGCACGCCTTCGCCTTCGTCATACAGCGCGCGCACATCAGCGGGATCTTCCGGCGGTGCCATGTAGCCGCAGCCGGCCGCAGCGCCGCCAAAGCGACACGCCAGATGGCTGTTGCGGGGCATCGGCTGCGACAGCGCCGGCAGCAGTGCGGCCTGCGCTTCCGTGGAAAGGCCCAGCGCCTGGGCCACGCGCTGCGGCTCCAGCAGCTGCACCTCGTCCAGCGTCACCCGCACCGGCGACAGCCCGGCCGATTGGCCGAACAGGCTGACATCCAGCTGCTCGGTCTGGCCTTCCACCAGATCTTCAAAGCCAGCGGGGACGCTGCGGGCGTGGGCCAGCATTGGCGCCAACGCCAGGGCGAGCGCCATCGCCAGCCGGGTCACGGCGGGTGCGGGAAAGTTCATTGGGGGAAATCGCGTTGGAAGGCCGGCCTGTGTGCACAGGCCGGCGGATTGCTTACGGGGTGCCGGTCTTCTGGGCCATCACGATGGCGACCATGCCGTTGTACGTGCCAGCAGCAAGGGGGCCCGGGGTGGTCTGTGTGATCTTCAGATCCAGCGGCTTCGACACACCCGGAACTGCGCCATCAAAGAGATCGGCAGCTTTGAAGTCCTGGCTTGCCGTGGTCAGCTCGACGTCGTCCAGGCTGACGGTCATCGGCACCTGCGTGGCGCCGGGAAAGCCCAGCGTCGGCACCAGCTCCAGCGCAGTACGCAGGCTGACTTCAATATCCTTGTCTTCGTCGTTGGTGAAGATGCGCGTCGCCAGCTTCCACTCCTGCAGGCCACCAACACGTCCGCCAGTGCCGGTCAATTCGGGGTGGTAGTTCAAGGTAATCGTATCCGGCAGCGCAGTACCGTCTTCCTGCTGGAAGGCGAGTGTGGAATCGACATTGGCATAGACTGAGATTCGGGTTTCGACTGCATGCGCAGACAGTGAAGCGGTAGCCAGCGCTGCAGCGAGCGCGGCTTTCTTGAGGATGGCGTTCATGGGGCGTGTCTCTCTCGGACAGGGAACGTGAAAGCTTCCCTCCCCTGAAAGAGGAGGGAAGCGCCGCCCGCGGAGGTGGTTGCGGGCGACGGAGAGAATGTTAGGAATCCATTGCCCCACAAACCATTCAAGCATTCCTAAAACGCTGAACGTTGTTGAGAATTCTTGAAGCCGCTCAAGGTTTGCGAATTACTCAATATCTCTCAACCTGTTTTTGCAACATTTCTCATTGCTCTGCGCAAACATCATGAAACACCCAGTCCAGAATGGCTCAGGCCGCCCTGCGGCGGCCTGAGGATTCACGCGCTACGCAATCATCAGAAGAAGATCGCGTACAGGATCAGCAGCGGGATCGGAACGCCCAGCAGCCACAGCAGCAACATCTTCATATCCGTTCTCCTGAAGCAATAGGAATTACAGGTCGCGGCGACGGCCGCCCCAGGTGGCGCTGAGGCTGGCGAAGAAGGCGCCGATCAGCAGGGTGATGAACAGCCACAACGCGGCGTACGCCGTTGCCTTGCGCGCATCGTCGGCGGCCTGCTTGGCGGTGGTCTTGGCCTTCTCCAGCGCCGCACGCATGCGTGTCTGCACGTCGGTCACGCGGGCCTGCGCTTCGGCTTCGCTCATGCCGGTTTCGCGGGCAATCAGCTGCGACAGGTACTGGGTATCGGCCGGGTCAAGGCCATCGCCCTGCAGGCTGTTGACGATGATGCGGTTCACTTCCGCACGCACCTCGCGGCGATCGCCGCCGGGGCCACCCGCCATCGGGCGCGGCGGCGGCGTCATGCCGGCCGGACGCGGACCGGCGTTCGGTACGGCCGGCGGCGGCGGTGCGGCCGGATCGTTCATCGCACCCGGTGCCGGCGGCGCGCCTGCGTCCGGTGCGCCCGGCGCCGGGCGAGCCGCGCTGCGGAACAGCGAATCGACCCAGTAGTTGAGGTCGCCTTCCTGCGCATTGCCTGCAGCCGCGGTACCTGCTGCTGCGGTGACCACGCCTGCCGTCGACGCGGCTGCACCGGCCGTGGCACCAGCAACCTTGGCGCCCGCACCCAGCACGCCACCGATGGCCGAGGTCAGCAGGCCGGCGGTGAGCAGCGTGGCCACGGCCCACGACACGAAGCCGTGCGCGGTGTCGCGGAAGTAGGTTTCATCGCCGTGGATCAGCGTCCACTTGGTGCGCAGGCGACCGGCCAGGTAGCCACCCAGACCCGACGCAGCCAGCGCGGTGAAGGTGAGCCAGGCGATGCTGGACCAGCCGAAGGTTTCCTTGCTGACACCTTCGAACGACCACGGCGACACCGACGACAGGCCGAGGCCGACGCCGAGAATCAGCAGGATGAGGGACAGTGCGGCGGCAGCGACGGCGCCAGCGAAAATCGCGCCCCAGGACACCGCGCTTTCGCTGGCGGGCGGAACGATGGGGGCGGTGACGACGGTCGCAACGTCGGGGCCGAGCGGTCCGCGCTCGGGTGGATCAAATCGGGTACTCATCGGGATGGACGCTCCATTTCAAGGGCTGCGAATGCAGCTGGCGTCCTGAGGCTGCGCGAGCCGTTGTGAAGCGGATGAGACCCTTGAATCACGCGGTCTTGGCGCGGTGCTGGTTCAACGCCCGTCGAGCCCGGTAGATCCACGCGATGCGTGGAGGGTTTGGGCCGAAAGCGTGCCAACCAAGGTTGGCACCCACCAAAGCGCGGGCGTCGGTAGATCCACGCCATGCGTGGAGGGTTTGGGCCGAAAGCGTGCCAACCAAGGTTGGCACCCACCAAAGCGGGGGCATCGGTAGATCCACGCCATGCGTGGATGGTTTGGGCCGAATGCGTACCAACCAAGGTTGGCACCTACCAGAGCGCGGGCGTCGGTAGATCCACGCCATGCGTGGATGGTTTGTGCCGGACATATGCCAACCAAGGTTGGCGCCAGCCATAGCGACGCATAAAAAAAACGCCCCGCGGATGCGGGGCGTCTTCAGCACAACCTACTGCGGGCGATCAGCCCTGGTAGTCGCGCACGTCGCTGCCGGTGTAGACCTGGCGCGGACGGCCGATCTTCATTTCCGGATCGACCTGCTGTTCCAGCCAATGCGACACCCAGCCGGAGGTACGGCCCAGGGCGAACATGACGGTGAACATTTCGGTCGGGATCTGCAGCGCCTTGTAGATGATGCCGCTGTAGAAATCGACGTTCGGGTACAGCTTGCGGGCGACGAAGTACTCGTCCTGCAGCGCGGCCTGTTCCAGCTTCACGGCCACGTCCAGCAGCGGATCCTGCACGCCCAGCTGCTTGAGCACCTTGCCGGTCATCTCACCGATGACCTTGGCGCGCGGGTCGAAGTTCTTGTAGACGCGGTGGCCGAAGCCCATCAGGCGGAAACCGGAGGCCTTGTCCTTGGCCTTGAGCACGGCGGACTCGACGTTGTCGGCGGTGCCGATCTCTTCCAGCATCTTCAGCACGGCTTCGTTGGCACCGCCGTGGGCCGGACCCCACAGCGCGGTGACGCCTGCAGCGACCGACGCATACGGGTTGGCACCGGTCGAACCGACCAGGCGCACGGTCGAGGTCGACGCGTTCTGCTCGTGATCGGCGTGGAGGATGAACAGCAGGTCCAGCGCCTTGACCACGTCCTGGTTCAGCTCGTACTGGCCGTCGGCCGACTCGAAGGTCTGCTTCAGGAAGCGGCTGACGTAATCCAGCGAGGTGTCCGGCTTGTTGGCCGGCAGGCCCTTGCCGTGGCGGTAGATCAGCGCCGACAGGGTCGGCACCTTGGCGATCAGGCGCACGGCAGCCTGGCGGCGCTGTTCGGCGTCGGACAGGTCCAGCGAGGCGTGGTAGATGCCCGACAGCTGCGCGATGGCGGCGGTCAGGATGGCCATCGGGTGGGCATCCTTGGCGAAGCTGCCGATCAGGGTGTTGATCGACTCATCGACATTGGCTTCGGCCGCCAGCTCGTCGGTGAAGGCCTTCAGCTGCTCGGCGCTCGGGCGCTCGCCGTTGATCAGCAGGTAGGCCACTTCGACGTAGCTCGACTTTTCCGACAGCTGTTCGATCGGGTAGCCGCGATACAGCAGCACGCCCTTGTCGCCGTCGATGTACGTGATGGCGGACTTGCAGCTGGCCGTCGCGGTGAAGCCGGAATCGTAGGTGAAATACCCCGTTTCCTTGGTCAGCTTCGCGATGTCGACGCAGTCGTTGCCAAGGGTGGGTTTGATGACGGGCAGAACGACGGACTTATCGCCGGCGTTGAGCGTGACCTGATCAAGATCGGACACTGTGTGCGCTCCTTCATGGGAAGGCGCCTGCCCAAGCGCATTGGTCAGGCACGTGAATGACGTCCTCGGCCTGTGCCGGGGATCACGCCATTATCGCACAGCAGCATTTGCCCGGCGCTAGACAGAAGTCGTAGACGACAGGCGGCCAGAACCCGGCCATTGAGCGGCCCGGATCGGCAAAAGCGTTGTCACACGAACGCAGTGTTCCGTCCATCCAAACGCCCGTTGGGCAGGCGGTGGGGAAAAACAAACGGCCGCGCAGAGCGCGGCCGTCGGTTCGAAGCTGGATCGACAGATCAGCGCGCGTAGCGCTTCTGGAACTTGTCGATACGGCCCGAGGTGTCGATGACCTTGTGCTTGCCCGTGTAGAACGGGTGCGAAGCCGAGGAAATTTCAACCTTGACCAGCGGGTATTCGTTGCCGTCTTCCCACTGGATGGTTTCCTTCGTCGCCATGGTCGAGCGGGTCAGGATCTTGAAATCGGAGGTGACGTCATGGAAGACGACGTCGCGGTAGTTCGGATGGATATCGGCCTTCATGGGCTCACACCGTAAATGGGCTGGTGGTCAAGAGCGGCATTATAAGCACCGGTTGCCGCCCGGGGCAACCGGTACCGGGACATCGACGTCAGTCCGCGCCCAGGGCCTGGCGTACCAGGGCCTCGAAACGCTGCTGGTCGTAGGCCATCAGCAGATCACAGTTGTCCGGCTGGCCGGTCTGGCGGTTCCAGTCGACGATGGTGGCACCGCGGCTGAACGTGCCGTTCAGTTCCACGTTCAGCGGCCGCGACTCGACCTGCAACTGCCCTTCCGGGTTCAACGCCCAGGCCATGGCCACCGCGTCGGCGGTGTACCAGCGGCCACCCTTGCTGTCTTCGGACAGGCCACGGGTCTTGCGCGAGATCAGCTCGTAGAAGCGGGCACGATCGGAATCGGCCTGCAGCCACTTCTCGGCATCCTGCAGCGGCAGGCCATGGGCGACGGTGGCCTCCCAGTCCGATACCAGCAGGTGCTTGAACGAGGTGAACACCACATGCGCCGCTTCCGGGTCGAACGCGATGTTGAATTCGGCGGCCGGGGTGATGTTGCCGTGGCAGGTGACCGCGCCGCCCATCACCACGATGCGCTTGATGCGCTGGGGCAGGGTCGGGTCCAGCTTCAGCGCCAGCGCCAGGTTGGTCAGCGGGCCGAGCATCACCAGCATCAGTTCGCCGGCGTGTTCGTGCGACAGGCGCAGGATGGCCAGCGCAGCGTGCTCGGCTTCGGCCTGGCGGCTCGGCGGCGGCAGATCCACGTCGCCGTAACCATCACGGCCATGCACGTGGGCAGCGTCGACGGAGGGATGCAGCAGCGGATCCGGGCTGCCGGCAAATACCGGCACGTCGGCGCGGCCAACGATGTCGCAGAGCTTGAGGGCGTTGCGGACGGTGTACTGCAGGCCGACATTGCCGGCGGCGATGGTCAGGGCGACCACGTCATGCCGTTCATCGGCAAAGGCCATCAGCAGGGCCAGGGCGTCGTCCACACCGGGGTCGGTGTCGATCAACAGGGGGATCTTGTGGGTCATCGTTGCCGTCTTCAGATCGGCAACGAAGTGTGGACCGGGATGATGACCGTTGCAAGTACGGGGGGACGGGGGTTCTGGCAGGGCTGCGCCCTGCACCCGCCGAATCAACGACAAACGCCAGAGCAACGGCAAAAGCTGGTTTCCTGGGGGATGGCGGGGTGGGTCCGATGACGGGGGACGCCGTAAACCCATCCCTGGGGGCTTGGCCGCGGCATCCATGCCGCGGACACCCCCGCCACCGGACCCACCCCGCCTTCGACAGATTTCTGCTGCTGTTGGTGGGTGTCGACCTTGGTCGACACATCTACGAATTCATCGAAAAGGCTCTCTGTAGAGTCGAGCCATGCTCGACTCACGCGCGCCGCGTGGATGTGTCGACCAAGGTCGACACCCACCTGAGCGGCATTACGCCGAGGCGTAGCGCACGGCGGTGCCGATCCAGCGCTGCACCACGCGGTCGGCCAACGCGGGTTGCTGGGCCAGCAGGCGTTCGGCGAGGTCGTGCACGCCGGGCAGCAGGCCGGCGTCGCGGGCCAGGTCGGCAATGCGGAATCCGGCCAGTCCGGTCTGGCGGGTGCCGAGCAGTTCGCCGGGGCCGCGCAGCTCCAGGTCCTTCTCGGCGATGACGAAACCATCGTTGGTTTCGCGCATGGTCTGCAGGCGCTCGCGCGCCATCTGCGAGAGCGGCGCCTGGTACAGCAGCACGCAGCGCGACACGGCCGAACCACGGCCGACACGGCCACGCAGCTGGTGCAGCTGGGCCAGGCCCAGCCGCTCGGCGTTCTCGATCACCATCAGCGAGGCATTGGGTACGTCCACGCCCACTTCAATGACGGTGGTCGCGACCAGCAGGTCGATCTCGCCGGCCTTGAACGCCACCATCGTCGCCAGCTTCTCGGCCGCCTTCAGGCGGCCATGCACCAGCCCGACGCGCACGCCCGGCAACAGCGCCTGCAGTGATTCGTAGGTGGCCTGCGCGGGCGTGGCATCCAGCTCTTCGCTTTCCTCGATGAGCGTGCACACCCAGTACACCTGCCGCCCTTCCCGGCAAGCCAGCGCGATGCGCTCGATCAGCTCGGGGCGACGGTCGTTGTTGAGTGCCACGGTCTGCACCGGGGTGCGGCCGGGCGGCAGTTCGTCGATGGCCGACACGTCCAGATCCGCGTACTCGGACATCGCCAGCGTGCGCGGAATCGGCGTTGCGGTCATCACCAGCTGGTGCGGCACGCTGTTGCCGCCCGCGCCCTTGTCGCGCAGGGCCAGGCGCTGGTGCACGCCGAATCGGTGCTGCTCATCGACGATGGCCAGGGCCAGGTCCTGGAACACCACCGCGTCCTGCATCAGCGCGTGGGTACCGACCACCACCTGCGCCTCGCCGTTGGCGACCTGTTCCATCACCTTGGCGCGCGCCTTGCCGGTGACCTTGCCGGCCAGCCAGGCGATGCGCACGCCAAGCGGTTCCAGCCAGCCGCGCAGGTTGTTGAGGTGTTGTTCGGCCAGCAGTTCAGTGGGCGCGGCCAATGCGACCTGCTTGCCCTGCTCCACCGCCAGCATCGCCGCCAGCGCGGCAACCACGGTCTTGCCGGAACCGACGTCGCCCTGCACCAGACGCAGCATCGGGCTGGGCCGCGACAGGTCCTCGCGGATCTGCTTGAACACGCGTGCCTGCGCACCGGTCAGCGCGAACGGCAGCTGCTTCAGCAGTGCCTTGGCCAGCTTGCCGGGGCCGGCCAGCGGCGGCGCGTGATGCGCCTGCAATGCGATGCGCTGGCGACGGAGGCTGAGGTGGTGCGCCAGCAGCTCTTCCATCGCCAGGCGACGCTGCGCCGGATGGGTGCCTGCCGCCAGCGCGGCCAGGTCGGCATCCGGCGGCGGCCGGTGCACGGTCAGCAGCGCGCTGCGCAGCGAGGGCAGCTTGAGACCGTCAAGCCAGCCACTGGGAAGCAGTTCCAGCGTGCTTTCCTCGGGCAGGCGGTCCAGGGCCTGGCCGATCAGCTTGCGCATGGTCATCGGGCCAACGCCTTCGACGGTGGGATACACCGGGTCGAGGCGGTCGCCGAGTTCGGGATCGTCATTGCGGCCCAGCACCTGGTAGCTGGGGTGGACGATCTCCAGGCCGAGATGGCCGGGCTTGGGCGTGCCGAAGCAGCGCAGCCGGTTGCCGACCGCGAACTGGCCGACCTGCTGCTGGCGGAAATGGAAGAAGCGCAGCACCAGGGTGCCCTGCCCCTCGTCCTCCACTGCCACCTTCAGCATCGGCCGGTAGCGCATGCCGCGTTCGACCGCGACCACCCGTCCTTCCACCTGCGCCGGCACGCCGTTGCGCAGGTCTTCGATGCGGGTCAGCCGGGTGCGGTCTTCATAGCGCAGCGGCAGGTGAAGCCAGAGATCCTGCAGGGTGGCCAGGCCACGCGCCTGCAGTTTGGCGGCCACGGCCGGGCCCACGCCAGCGAGCATCGCCAGGGATGCTTCGCCGGACGGTGACAGGACCGGGGTGACCGCCGCCTTGCGTGCCACGTGGCGGTCAGTCGATGACCATCACCGCGTCGACCTCGAAGTTGGCGCCCTTCGGCAGGCCGGACACTTCGATGGTGGAACGGGCCGGGTACGGCGCCTGGAAGTAGTCCTGCATGACCGCGTTGACCTTGGCGAACTCGCCCAGATCGGTCAGGTACAGGCCCAGGCGCACGACCTTGTCCAGCGAGCCGCCAGCGGCTTCGGCCACGGCCTTGAGGTTGTCGAAGGCGCGACGGGCCTGGGCTTCGACATCACCGGCGCCGACGATGTCGCCGCTGGCCGGGTCGAGCGGGATCTGCCCGGAGAAGTACACGGTGTTGCCGGCGCGCACGGCCTGCGAGTACGGGCCGATGGCGGCGGGAGCCTTTTCGGTGTTGATGATCTGGCGGGACATGGGTCGCTCCGGAGCTTGGGGGAAACAGAGCGGTGATTGTACCGGGTGGGGGCGGCTTTGACCCTGCACAGATGAGGGTAGTGCCGGCCGCTGGCCGGCAACCCGATGGACGCCGGGCGGCATCGTGCGGTTGCCGGCCAGCGGCCGGCACTACCGGGTTCGCGTTACTGGCGGCGTACCGATTGCACGACCGACAGGCGGCGCAGGCGGCGCATCACTTCGGCCAGGTGGTTGCGGTCACGCACCTGGATGTTGAACGCCAGCACGGCGGCGTTGAAGTCGCGGTCCAGGTAGTCCACGCGCTCGATGTTGGAGTGGCTCTGCGCGATGGCGGCCGCCAGCTGCGCCAGCACGCCGGTGCCGTTCTCCACTTCCACCACCAGCGAAGTATCGTAGTCGCCGGAGACGGTGGTGTCCCAGCCGATCGGCACCCAGCGCTCGGGCGACTTGCGCAGTTCGGCCAGGTTCGGGCAGTCCATGCGGTGCACCACGATGCCCTTGCCGGCAGTGTGGTAGCCCATGATCTCGTCGCCGGGAATCGGCTGGCAGCAGCCGGCGAAGGTGACCACGCCACGCTCACTGCCGTTGATCAGGATCTTTTCCTGCGAGTGGTGGCGCGAATGCGGGCCACCGCGCAGTTCGGCGTAGGCCATCAGTGCCTGCGCGGCCTGGGTCGGCATCCAGTTGCCCAGCGCGACTTCGGCCAGCAGGGCCTCCAGGCGCGGGAAGCGATGCTCGGCCAGGAACGCATCCAGGCGCCCCTTCGGCAGCCGTTCCAGCGAGGAATCCATGGCTTCCAGCGCACGGTCGAGCATGCGATGGCCCAGCTGCACGGCATCTTCGTGTTCCAGCTGCTTGAGCTGGTGGCGGATGGCGGTGCGTGCCTTGCTGGTGACCACGAACTCCAGCCACTGCGGTTTCGGCGTGGCCGAGCGCGCGGTGATGATTTCCACCGACTGGCCCGACACCAGCTTGGTGCGCAGCGGCACCAGCTTCTTGTCCACCCGCGAGGCCACCGCCATGTTGCCGACGTCGGTATGCACGGCATAGGCGAAATCGAGCGCGGTGGAGTTGCGCGGCAGGGCCAGGATCTTGCCCTTCGGGGTAAACAGGTAGACCTCGTCCGGGAACAGGTCGACCTTGACGTTGTCGAGGAATTCCAGCGAGGACCCGGCGGCGCGCTGCGAATCGATCAGCTCGACGATCCAGGCGTGGGCACGGCTCTGTGCGCTGTTGGGCGAGTCGCCACCGAACTTGTAGGTCCAGTGCGCGGCCACGCCGCGTTCGGCGATCAGGTCCATCTCTTCGGTGCGGATCTGCACCTCGATCGGCGAACCATAGGGCCCGAACAGCACGGTATGCAGCGACTGGTAACCGTTGGCCTTGGGAATGGCGATGAAATCGCGGAAGCGCCCATCCAGTGGCTTGAAGGTGGCATGCACCGAACCCAGCGCGTGGTAACAGCTGGGTACGCTGCGCACGACCAGGCGGAAGCCGAACACGTCCATCACCTGGTCGAAGGATTTGTTCTCGTCGCGCATCTTGTTGTAGATGCTCCACGGGGTCTTGATGCGGCTGATCAGCCGATGCTCGATCCCTTCCTTGGCCAGGCGCTGCGACAGCTGCACTTCCACCTGCGCCATCGCTTCGCGGCGCACCACCGGCTGGCTGCGGATATGTTTTTCGATGATTGCATGGCGCCACGGATACAGCGCCTTGAACCCGAGGTTCTGCAGTTCGCTCTTGACCAGGCTCATGCCCAGGCGCTGGGCGATCGGTGCGTAGATCTCCAGCGTCTCGCGGGCGATGCGGCCACGTGCCTCGCGGCTCTGCGCGCCCAGCGTGCGCATGTTGTGCAGGCGGTCGGCCAGCTTGATCATGATCACGCGCAGGTCGCGCGACATCGCCAGCAGCATCTTGCGGAAGCTCTCGGCGGCCGCTTCCTGGCGGTCACGGAACTTCAGCTTGTCCAGCTTGGTCACGCCGTCGACCAGTTCGGCCACGGCTTCGCCGAACTCGGCAGCCAGCTCCTCGCGGGTCAGCGGGGTGTCTTCGATGGTGTCGTGCAGGATCGCGGCGATCAGTGCTTCCACGTCCAGGCCCAGCTCGGCCAGCACCTGGGCCACGGCCACCGGATGGGTGATATAGGGCTCGCCCGACTTGCGCGTCTGCCCAGCGTGCGCGGCGGATCCGACTTCCCAGGCACGGCGCAGCAGCGGCAGCTGCTCCGGCGGCAGGTAATGGGCGGCGCGTTCAAGCTGGAGGACGTAGTCGGGTACGGCGGCAGTGGCGGCTGCGGCGACCTTGGCAGTGGGGCCTGGGTTCATGCCCGAAGCCTATTCCAGCGCGACGTTTACGGCAAATCCTGAATGCGAAACAGCCCGCGCGGGGCGGGCTGTTCGGCTATCCAGCAATGACTCTGATCGATGCGATCAATCGTCGTTCTTGGACATGTCTTCGTCGGCGACCACTTCCGCGGCGGCCCACTCCAGCGCTTCGCGCTCGGCGCGCTCACGCTCGGCCTTCTCGACTTCGTCGATCAGCGCGTTGTCGATCTTGCGGGCGGCGATTTCGCGCAGCGCCAGCACGGTCGGCTTGTCCTCGGTCTCGCTGTTGTCCAGCGTGGCCTGCACGCCGTTGGCGAGCTGGCGGGCACGCTTGGAAGCCATCATGACCAGTTCGAAACGGTTGTTAACGACTTCCAGGCAATCTTCTACGGTGATGCGGGCCATACGGGCTCCCGGCGACCGGTCGGCCGCTCAGTCGAATGAGGGAAAGGGGACGGAGTGTACTGGCAGGGGCTGGACAAAATCAAGCCAACCCCCATCCGATTCTTTTGGAATCAGTCAGTTGCGCCCGGATCGGGGGTCAACAGGGCCTGGATCAGGCCGGCGTGGCGGACCTTCTGGGCCTCCCGGCGCAGGCGGCTGGCGGTGAAGATGGCGCACAGCTCGTCCACGGCGGTGTCGAACACCTCGTTGACGATCACGTAGTCGAACTCGTTGAAGTGCAGCATCTCGTCACGCGCCGCGCCCAGGCGCTGGGCGATGACCGCCTCGCTGTCCTGGCCGCGCTTGCGCATGCGGTCCTGCAACGCCTGCTTGGACGGCGGCAGGATGAACACGGTGACCGTGCCCGGCACCAGCTGGCGCACCTGCTGCGCGCCCTGCCAGTCGATTTCCAGCAGCACGTCCTGGCCGGCAGCCAGCTGCGGCTCCACCGACTGCCGGGCGGTGCCCTTCCAGTCGCCGTGCACCCAGGCATGCTCGAAGAAATCGCCGGCGGCGATCATCTGCTCGAACTTTTCGGCACTGACGAAGTGGTAGTGCTGGCCGTTCACCTCACCCGGGCGCATCGCACGCGAAGTGAAGGAAATCGACAGGGCGATCTGCGGATCACGCGCCAGCGTGGCGTTGACGATGCTGCTCTTGCCGGCGCCGGAGGGGGCGGCAACGATGTACAGCGTGCCGCGCGCGACGGCGTCCGACGAAGGTGACGGGGCGCTCATGCACGGAACCCAACTGGTTGATTTCGCAAAATTTTTCCTCGATGTTCCAGATCCGGCGCGGAGGATCGCGCCAGGACGGCGGAGGCTGCGCGGAACATCCTGGAACCAGGCCCGGCAGACGGCTCCCCGGGGTGCGGGCACGCAACTTTACCAGAGCCGCCCCTTTTCGCGCCCCTTGGCGAGGCGGCCGGACCTTGTGCCACATGGGCATCCGGGGGCCTGTGCTATAACCGGGCCGTACCTACCGACAGCCGGGTGGTCTGCGTGCCGCCCCGCCATCCAAGGAGAACGGCATGCCCTCGATGAGTCGCCGCCAGTTCCTGAAGGTCACCGGGACAACCCTGGTGGGCTCCAGCCTGGCATTGATGGGCTTCGCGCCCGGCATCGCGCTCGCGGAGGTCCGGCAGTACAAGCTGACCCGCGCGACCGAGACCCGCAACACCTGTACCTACTGTTCGGTGGCCTGCGGCATCCTGATGTACAGCCTCGGCGATGGCGCCAAGAACGCCGAGCCGAGCATCTTCCATATCGAAGGCGACCCGGACCATCCGGTCAACCGCGGCACGCTGTGCCCGAAGGGTGCCGGCCTGGCCGACATCATCCACAGCAAGTCGCGCCTGCTCTACCCCGAGTACCGCGCACCGGGCTCGAACGAATGGAAGCGGCTGAGCTGGGACGATGCGCTGGACCGCATCGCGCGGCTGATGAAGGAAGACCGTGATGCCAACTTCGTGCAGAAGAACGAGGCCGGGCAGACGGTCAACCGCTGGCTGACCACCGGCATGCTGGCGGCCTCGGCCACCAGCAATGAAACCGCGGTGCTGACCCACAAGGTCGTGCGCTCCCTCGGCATGCTGGCATTCGACAACCAGGCACGTGTCTGACACGGCCCGACGGTGGCAGGTCTTGCCCCGACGCTAGGCCGTGGTGCGATGACGAATCACTGGGTCGACATCAAGAATGCCGACCTGATCCTGATCATGGGTGGCAATGCCGCCGAGGCGCACCCGTGCGGCTTCAAATGGGTGACCGAAGCGAAGGCACACAACAAGGCCCGCCTGATCGTGGTCGACCCGCGCTTCAATCGCTCGGCCGCGGTGGCCGACGTGTATGCGCCGATCCGTACCGGCACCGACATCGTGTTCCTGGGCGGCCTGATCAACTACCTGTTGACCGAGGACCGCATCCAGCACGAGTACGTGCTGAACTACACCGACATGTCGTTCCTGGTGAAGGACGAATTCGCCTTCAAGGACGGCCTGTATTCGGGCTACAACGAAGAGAAGCGCAGCTACGACCGCTCCAGCTGGGACTACGTCTATGGTGATGATGGCTTCGTGCGCAGCGACCCGACGCTGAAGGACCCGCGCTGCGTCTATACCCTGCTCAAGCAGCACTACGCGCGCTACACCGTGGAAATGGTCGAACGCATCTGCGGTACGCCGGCCGACAGCATCCGCCAGGTCTGGGACATGATCGCGTCCACCGCCGGCAAGGACAAGGCGATGACCATCCTGTACGCGCTGGGCTGGACGCAGCACTCGGTGGGCGCGCAGAACGTGCGTGCCGGCACCATGGTGCAGCTGCTGCTGGGCAACATCGGCGTGGCTGGCGGCGGCATGAACGCGCTGCGCGGGCATTCCAACATCCAGGGCCTGACCGACATCGGCCTGATGTCCGACCTGCTGCCCGGCTACCTGACGTTGCCGAAACAGGACGAACAGGACTACGACGCCTACATCGCCAAGCGCACGCAGAAACCGCTGCGCGCCAACCAGATGTCGTTCTGGCAGAACTATCCGAAGTTCCACGTCAGCCTGATGAAATCGTGGTGGGGCGACGCCGCCACCGCCGACAACAACTGGTGCTTCGACTACCTGCCCAAGCTCGACAAGCCGTACGACATGCTGCAGGCGTACGAGCTGATGAACGAAGGCAAGATCCACGGTTACATCTGCCAGGGCTTCAACCCGCTGGCCTCGGCGCCGAACAAGGGCAAGCTGATCAGCGCGTTCTCCAAGCTGAAGTTCATGGTCAGCATGGACCCGCTGGAAACCGAGACGATTGCGTTCTGGCAGAACCACGGCGCGCTGAACGATGTCGATCCCCGCGCCATCCAGACCGAAGTGTTCCGCCTGCCGACCACCTCCTTCGCCGAGGAAAACGGCGCGGTGGTGAACTCCTCGCGCTGGCTGCAGTGGCACTGGAAGGGCGCCAACCCGCCGGGCGAAGCACGCAGCGACATCGAGATCATGTCCGAGCTGTTCCATCGCATCAAGGCGATGTACGAGAAGGACGGCGGCGCATGGTGGGAGCCGGTGCGTGATCTGGCCTGGAAGTATTCCAACCCGGAGGTGCCGACGCCGGAAGAGCTGGCGATGGAATACAACGGCAAAGCACTGGTGGACGTGTTCGATCCCAAGGACCCGACCAGGCTGGTGCGCAAGGCCGGCGAGCAGCTGGCCGCGTTCGGCGACCTGCGCGACGATGGCAGCACCTCGTCGGGCTGCTGGATCTACATCGGCGCGTGGGGCCCGACTGGCAACATGATGGCGCGGCGTGACAACAGCGACCCGACCGGCATCGGCAATACGCTGGGCTGGGCCTGGGCGTGGCCGGCCAACCGCCGCGTGATGTACAACCGCGCCTCGTGCGATGTGGCCGGCCAGCCATTCGACCCGCGACGCACGCTGCTGGCGTGGAACGGCAAGAACTGGGGCAGCGTGGACGTGCCCGACTTCAAGGCCGACGAAGATCCAGCCGGCGGCATGGGGCCGTTCATCATGAACCCCGAAGGCATCGCCCGCTTCTTCGCCAAGGCCGGCATGGCCGAGGGCCCGTTCCCGGAACACTACGAGCCGTTCGATACACCATTGCGCAGCAACCCGCTCAGCCCCGGCCAGGCGCAGACGCTGAACAACCCGGCCGCGCGCGTGTTTGCCAGCGACCGTGCGCAGATCGGCTCGCCGGACGAGTTCCCGCATGTGGCCACCACCTACCGCCTGACCGAGCATTTCCACTTCTGGACCAAGCACGGCAAGCTCAACGCCATCATCCAGCCCGAGCAGTTCGTCGAGATCGGCGCGGCGCTGGCCGACGAGCTGGGCATCAACAACGGCAGCCGCGTGCGCGTGAGTTCCAAGCGCGGCCATATCGAAGCCGTCGCGATGGTGACCAAGCGCATCAAAGCCCTGCAGATCGATGGAAAGACCGTGCACCAGGTGGGCATACCGATCCACTGGGGCTTCCTCGGTGCGGCCAAGCCCGGCTACATCGCCAATACGCTGACCAACGCCATCGGTGACGGCAACTCGCAGACGCCCGAGTCGAAGTGCATCCTGGTCAAGGTCGAGAAGGTGTAGGAGACACGTCATGTCACTGCAATCGCTGGACATCATCCGCCGCTCGGCCACCACCACGCCCTCGCCGGAGGCGCGTGGTGCGCACACCGGCCAGGTCGCCAAGCTGATCGATGTGAGCAAGTGCATCGGCTGCAAGGCCTGCCAGGTCGCCTGCATGGAGTGGAACGACCTGCGCGACGAGGTCGGCAGCTGCGTCGGCAGCTATGACAACCCGCCGGACCTGAGCGAACAGTCGTGGACGGTGATGAAGTTCCGCGAGTACGAGGATGAGAAGGGCAAGCTGGAGTGGCTGATCCGCAAGGAAGGCTGCATGCACTGCAGCGATCCGGGTTGCCTGAAGGCCTGCCCGTCGCCTGGCGCGATCATCCAGTACGCCAACGGCATCGTCGACTTCCAGGAAGAGAACTGCATTGGCTGCGGCTACTGCGTCACCGGCTGCCCGTTCGACGTACCGCGCATTTCCAAGAAGGACCACAAGGCCTACAAGTGCACGCTGTGCTCGGACCGCGTCGCGGTGGGCCAGGAGCCGGCCTGCGTGAAGACCTGCCCGACCGGCGCGATCACCTTCGGCAGCAAGCAGGCGATGACCGAGCATGCCGCCGGCCGCGTGGAGGACCTGAAATCACGCGGCTACGAGAACGCCGGCCTGTATGACCCTCAGGGCGTCGGCGGCACCCATGTGATGTACGTGCTGCAGCACGTCGACAAGCCCGAACTGTACGCCGACCTGCCCAGGGACCCGCGCATCAGCCCGATGGTGGAAGTGTGGAAGGGGGTGGCCAAGCCGCTGGGCGTGCTGGCCATCGCCGCTACCGCCTTTGTCGGCTTCCTGCATTACATCGGCATCGGCCGCAACACGGTGAACGACGAGGAAGAGGAAGCGGCCGAACACGAGGCGAAGAAGATCGAAGAGGAGCAGCGGCCATGAAGTACGCACCGCACCCGCGGCAGATCATCCGCTACCGCGCGCCGACCCGCATCAACCACTGGATCGTGGCGATCTGCTTCGTGCTGACCGCGCTGTCCGGGCTGGCGCTGTTCCACCCTGCCCTGTTTCCGTTGACCCAGCTGTTCGGCGGCGGGCCGTGGACGCGCATCCTGCACCCGTTCATCGGTCTGGCCATGGTGATCGGCTTCGCGTTGCTGGCCTTCCGCATGTGGCGCGACAACCTGCCCACTGCCGACGACCGCGCGTGGCTGCGCGGCATGCGCGATGTGCTGCGCAACGAGGACGAGAAGCTGCCGCCGGTCGGCCGCTTCAATGCCGGCCAGAAGTTGTTGTTCTGGGCCATCATCGGCTGCCTGTCGGCGCTGCTGCTGACCGGCTTCGTGATCTGGCGGCAGTATTTCAGCCACTTCTTCCCGATCGGGGTGATCCGCTTCTCGGTGCTGGCCCATGCGCTGTTCGGCTGGGTGCTGGTCTGCGCGATCGTGGTGCATATCTATGCGGCGATCTGGATCAAGGGTTCGGTGCGGGCGATGACCCAGGGCAAGGTGACCTATGGGTGGGCGTACAAGCACCATCGGCAGTGGTTCCGGGACATCCTGCGCGGGCGGCGGGAAGAGGGCTAGTGGCAGGGCCTGCCGCCCTGCACCCGCTGCAAGCCACAGCAACAGCGGCTCTCCGTGGGATGGCGGGGCACTGTGGGTTTGCGGGGACGCCGTAAACCCGTCCCTGGGGGCTTGGCCGCGGCATCCATGCCGCGGACACCCCGCAAACCCACAGTGCCCCGCCTTCGACATTTTCCCGGTGCTGTGGGTTTCCCGCTGCTGTTGGTGGGTGTCGACCTTGGTCGACACAATGAACGGCAATGATCGAAATCGGCTTTTGTAGAGTCGAGCCATGCTCGACTGCATTGCTCGACTGCATTGACTTTGAAGCGCTGGACGCCAGCGCCGACAACGGCGAGGATGGAGGCTGGTTCTTCATGGCTGGCCCGGCATGGCGCAACGCATCCTTGAACCCGGTGAGATCGAGACGCTGGCCTCGCGCGATGTTCCGCGCATCATCCTGCCCGATACCGCGTCGCTGTTCGCCGGACGTGCGGCGCGATTGCGCAGCCTGGCTGCGCACAGCGCCATCGGCGGCTATCTGCAGCTGCTGGCGGCCCTGGCCGATGCGCAGCAGTCGCTGCTGGACGAGTTGACGCCGCAGCAACGCGAGACCCTGCAGGCGCAGGCGCGTTCCCAGCAATCGAGTGCGGCGGCCGGCGCCGGGATGCCGTTGCGGCCGGCCAACACGCTGCAGCTGGATGGGCACTGGCGCGACTGGTTGCGCACGCTGTGCAGGCACTGCGCCGATGAGGCCGGGCTGCCGGCGGAAACCCGGCAGGAACTGCAGCGCGTTGCCGCTGCCGATGACGCATGGCTCGATGCACAGGCGCATGCGGTGCTGGAGCGTGATGACGCGCCTTCGCTGGATGCGGTGGCTGCATTGCTGGTGATGAGCGCGCTGCAGGTGTACTGGGCAGTGCTGGCCGACAGCTTCCGACCGACCGACCTGAAACCGCTGGCCGATGCGCCGGGGCTGTGCCCGTTGTGCGGCACTCTGCCGGTGGCCAGCGTAGTGCAGGCACGGCCGCCCTACGCGTCCTACCGCTACCTGTCGTGCTCGCTGTGTGCCTGCCAGTGGCACTACGTGCGCGTGCAGTGCAGCCAGTGCGGCGCCGCCGGCAAGGATATCGCCTACCGCGCCCTGGCCGATGTGGACGGCGACAGCGGCGAAGCCGTACGTGAAAGCGCCGTACGTGCCGAGACCTGCGATCACTGCCACAGCTACCGCAAGATCCTGTATCTGGAGAAGGACCCGGCGCTGGAACCGGTCGCCGATGATCTCGGCACGCTGTCGCTGGACCTGCTGCTGGGCGAGGAAGGCTATGTGCGCGCCAGCCAGAATCCGCTGCTGTGGCAATCCGACGGCGATTGAGGCGATGACAGCCACGACCCCGGCATCGGCCACCGCCCTGCCCTCGCTGGACCGGCTGCTGCGCCTGCCTGCATTGGCGGCGCTGATCGACGGCCACGGTCGCAGCCGCATCACCCAGCTGCTGCGTTCGCACCTGCAGGTGCTCCGCAACACCATCAGCGCCGGCGGGTTTTCAGCCGCGCAGCTGCAACACGCCGTCGAGGAGCCAGCGCTGGTCGCCGCACTCGAAGCCGCACTGGCCGTCGATGCGCGGCTGGACCTGCAGCCGATGTTCAACCTGACCGGCACCGTACTGCACACCAACCTCGGCCGCGCCCTGTTGCCCGAAACCGCCGTGCACGCGGTCATCCGCGCGATGACCGCGCCGGTCGATCTGGAGTTCGACATCAGCCGCGGCCGTCGTGGCGACCGCGATGCACGGGTGCAGGCGCTGGTCTGCGAGCTGACCGGCGCCGAAGCCGCCACCGTGGTCAACAACAATGCGGCGGCGGTCCTGCTGCTGCTCAACAGCCTGGCCAACCGTCGCGAGGTGGTGGTTTCACGCGGCGAGCTGGTCGAGATTGGCGGCGCCTTCCGCATTCCCGACGTGATGCGTAGTGCTGGCGCGCGGCTGCTGGAAGTGGGTACCACCAACCGCACCCACCCGGCCGATTTCGCCAACGCCATCGGCGCGCGCACGGCGCTGCTGATGGAAGTGCACGCCAGCAACTACGCGATTACGGGTTTCACCGCCAAGGTCGATACCGCGGCGATGGCGGCAATCGCGCATCAGCATGGCCTGCCGCTGGTGGTGGACCTGGGTAGTGGCAGCCTGTGTGACCTGGCCACCTTCGGCCTGCCGCACGAGCCAACCGTGCAGGAGGCGCTGGCCGCCGGTGCGGATCTGGTCTCATTCAGCGGCGACAAGCTGCTGGGCGGGCCGCAGGCCGGCATCATCGCCGGCCGCGCCGACCTGATTGCGCGGATCAACCGCAACCCGCTGAAGCGGGCACTGCGCATGGGCAAGATGGGACTGGCCGCACTGGAAGCGGTGCTGGCCCTGTACCGCGAACCCGAGCTGCTGGCACAACGGCTGCCGACCCTGCGGCTGCTGTCGCGCACGCAACAGGATATCGACGCACAGGCGCAGCGCCTGCTGCCGCCGATGCGGTCCGCGATGACGGCCGACTACAGCGTTGAACCGGCACCGATGCACAGCCAGATTGGCAGCGGCGCGCAACCGCAGGCGCAGCTGGCCAGCGCCGGGCTACGGATCACATCAGCCCGTCGTGGCGGTCTGGATCGCCTGGCCACGCGCCTGCGCCAGCTGCCTCGGCCGATACTGGGTCGCATCGCCGATGATGCGCTGTGGCTGGACCTGCGTTGCCTGGAACCTGCCGACGAAGCGGACTTCCTCGCCCAATGGAGCACGCTGCAGGCATGATCGTCGGCACCGCCGGGCATATCGACCATGGCAAGACGCGCCTGGTACGCGCCCTGACCGGCATCGAGACCGATCGTCTGCAGGAAGAACGCACGCGCGGCATCTCCATCGAGCTGGGTTACGCGTACGTGCCCCTTGAAGGCACCGACGCGCAGGGCCCCGCCGCGACGCTGGGCTTCGTGGATGTGCCGGGCCACGAGCGCTTCGTGCACACGATGGTGGCCGGCGCCACCGGCATCGATGTCGCCCTGCTGGTGGTCGCTGCCGACGATGGGGTGATGCCGCAGACCCGCGAGCACCTGGCGATCCTGCAGTTGCTGGGTGTGAACCGCGGCGTGGTGGCACTGACCAAGATCGACCGCGTGGATGCCGCGCGCATCGCCCGGGTCGAGATCGAGATCGCCGCGCTGCTGGCCGGCACGCCACTACAGGATGCCCCTGTGTTTGCCTGCAACAGCACCGCACCCGGGGATGCAGGCATCGACGCGTTGCGCGCCCACCTGCACGCGTGGGCCGCGGGCGATGCCAACGCGCGCCAGGACGCCCTGCGCCGTGAACTGTTCCGCATGCCGGTGGATCGCGTGTTCTCGCTGGCCGGGCACGGCACGCTGGTGACCGGCGCGGTGCACGGCGGCATCGCCGCCGCAGGCGAGCATCTGCAGCTGATGCCGGCTGCCACCGACGTGCGCGTGCGCAGCATCCATGCGCAGAACCAGGCCAGCGACCACGCGATGGCCGGGCAGCGCTGCGCACTGAACCTGGCGGCCATCGCCCGCGACGACATCAATCGTGGCGACTGGATTGCCGATCCGCGTGCGATGCGGGCCACCACCCGGGTCGACGTGCGCCTGCGGCTTTCCGCGCTGGCGCTGCCACTGCGCGAGCGGGCGCCCCTGCACATCCACTGGGGCACGATGCACCGGCAGGCCCATGCGGTGCTGCTGGAGGATCATGACCACGGCAACGGACAGCTCGTGCAGCTGGTGTTCGATGTACCGGTCTGCGCGATGTGCGGCGACCGTTTCATCGCCCGCGACTCGGCGGCCACCCACACGTTGGGAGGCGGCATCGTGCTTGACCCGGAGCCCCCGCAACGGCGGCGGCGCAGCCCGGCCCGGCTTGCGTGGCTGGCGGCGCTGGAGCAACTGGCGGCCGGCGCCGGGCCTGGCCCGCTGCTGCAACAGGCGCCTGCCGGCATTCCCGCTACCGCCCTGCAACGCTACTGCCGACGTGCCGCCGATCGCATCGACCTGCCCGCGGACGCGCGGCGCATCAACACCCGGGATGACACGGTGATCATCCTCGCCCGGCACTGGCAGGCGCTTGGCGAGCAGGTGATCACCTCGCTGCGGGGTTGGCACGAGCGACGACCGGACGAACCCGGTGTCGACAGCGGACGCCTGCAGCGCAGTACCCTTCCTGCGCTGGCGACCGGCCTGTGGAACGCGCTGCTGCAGGATCTGCTCGACCACGGCAGCGTGCAGCGCGTGGGGGCCTGGTGGCGCCTGCCCGGCCACGACCACGCGCCACCGGAACGCGAACGCCAGCTGATCGATCGCGTACTGCCACAGCTGCACACCGGCGGTTTCGATCCGCCGTGGGTGCGTACCCTGGCCGACGGGCTTGGCCTCGCCGAAGAAGACGTCCGCGCCATCCTGCGTCGCGCCGCAGCGCGCGGCGAACTGTTCCAGGTGGTACCGGACCTGTTCTATGCACCGGCCCGCATCGCCGAACTCGCTGCGATCATCGCGCAGCTGTCACAGGCCACGGGCACCGTGGATGCGGCCGCCTTCCGCGATGCCATCGGCCTGGGCCGCAAGCGCAGCATCCAGATCTTGGAGTTCTTCAATCGCGTTGGCTACACTCGACGCGTCGGTGACCAGCATCGGCCGCGCGGCGATCTGCAATGGAACGCCCCCCACGGTTGAGCGCCCCGGCATCGCCGTACTTTTGGAAGGCATGCGCATCCGGGCATGCGGCTGGGCTTCAAACCCAGTAGGGGGCGTCGATCGTTCCCTGGTAGGTTCGACTCCTGCTGCCTTCCGCCATTGGTGTTTCCGCAGGAGATGTCGGCATGGCCACGCACGCGCAGTCCCCCGCCCCTTCACCCGCCGATGCCCGGCAACGCCTGACCTCGCTGGCCCATGGTGGTGGTTGCGGCTGCAAGATCGCGCCGGGTGTGCTTTCCGAGCTGCTGCGTGGGATTCCGGCGCTTCCCGCACCGGCCGAACTGCTGGTCGGGCGTGAGACCAGCGACGACGCGGCGGTGTATCGCCTCGATGATCGCCAGGCGATCGTCGCCACCACCGATTTCTTCATGCCGATCGTCGACGACCCGTTCGACTTCGGCCGCATCGCTGCGACCAACGCGCTGTCTGACCTGTATGCGATGGGTGCGCGGCCACTGTTCGCGCTGGCCATCGTCGGCATGCCGATCAACGTGCTGCCACACGACACCATCCGCGGCATCCTGCAGGGTGGTGAACGCGCCTGCGCCGCCGCCGGCATCGTGGTTGCCGGCGGCCACAGCATCGATTCGGTGGAGCCCATCTACGGCTTGGCCGCGATCGGCGTGCTCGATCCACACCGACTCAAGCGCAATGCCGATGCTCGCGCCGGCGATGTGCTGGTGCTGGGCAAGCCATTGGGCGTGGGCGTGTATTCGTCGGCGCTGAAGAAGGAACTGCTGGATGCCGACGGCTACCGGCAGATGGTCGATTCCACCACCCGCCTGAACAGCGTTGGCGTGCCGCTGGCCGCATTGGACGGTGTGCACGCGATGACCGACGTCACCGGCTTCGGCCTGCTCGGCCATCTGCTGGAAGTGTGCCGCGCCAGCGGCGTCGCCGCCGAGGTGGACAGCACACAGGTGCCGCTGCTGCCACAGGTGCTGGACCTGCTGCAGCGAGGCTGCGTGACCGGTGCCTCCAGCCGCAACTGGGCCTCGTATGGCAGCGACGTGCGCTTCGCCGCAGGCATGGCGGCGCACTGGCAGCCATTGCTGACCGATCCGCAGACCAGTGGTGGCCTGCTGGTGTCGTGCGCGCCGGAAGCGGTGGATGCGGTGCTGGCCTGTTTCCACGATGCAGGGTTCGCCCAGGCAGCCGTGGTGGGCCGCCTGAACGCGGGATCGCCGGGCGTCAGCGTGGCCTGAGTGCCGGACCGAAGAGGGGCGCCCGAAGGCGCCCCTGCCGTCTCACTCGATGTTCTGCACCTGCTCGCGGATCTGGTCGATCACCACCTTCAGTTCCACCGCGGCATTGGACGTGCGGCTGTCCACCGACTTCGAGCCCAGCGTATTGGCTTCGCGGTTGAATTCCTGCAGCAGGAAGTCCAGGCGGCGGCCGACCGGCTCGCGCTGCTTGAGCACGCGGCGGATCTCGACGATGTGGCTGCCCAGGCGGTCCAGTTCCTCATCCACGTCCAGCTTCTGCAGCCACAGCACCAGTTCCTGCTCGGCGCGGCCGGGATCGACCGGGTGCGGCAGGTCGGCCAGGCGTGCGGCCAACTTGGCGCGCTGGCCGTCGCGAATGGCCGGAATCAGGGTGCGCACTTCGGCGGCGATGCGCTCGATGCCATCCACGCGCTCGGCAATGGCCGTGGACAGCTTGTCGCCTTCGCGCTCGCGGGCGGCAACGAAGCCGTCCAGCACCTGATCAAGCAGCGACAGCGCCTCGGCCTGCAACGCCGCTGCGTCGGTGGCCTCGCCCTGGGTCACGCCCGGCAGCTGCAGCAGTTCAGTGAAGCTGACCTGCAGGTTGGGGAAATCGGAGGTCAGCCGGTGTGCCAGCTGGCCCAGCTGCCCCAGCAGCACCTCATTGACCTGCAGGCTGCCCGCCGCTTCCGGCGCGCGCAGGCGCATCACCAGATCCAGCTTGCCGCGGCTCAGGCGCGCTGCAATGCGTTCACGCAGCTGCGGCTCCAGCGCCCGCAGTTCCTCGGGCAGGCGGGTGCCGACCTCCAGGAAGCGGTGGTTGACCGAGCGCAGCTCGCAGCCCAGCGTGCCCCACGGGGTGACCCGCTCGCCGCCGGCATAGGCGGTCATGCTTCGAATCATGGATTGTGTCCGGTGCGTGCAAAGGGGGAATGGTACCCTAGCGCCCTCACCTGAGCCCCCTTGCCCGCCCCGTGAAGGCCGCGGGCATGGCGGCGTACTCCCACGCCATTACGGAACCTGCACCATGTCCGATTCCCGCCCCAGCGGCCGCCAGCCCGACCAGCTCCGCCCGGTCGTCATCCAACGCGGCTTCACCCGCCATGCCGAGGGTTCGGTGCTGGTGTGCTTCGGTGAAACCCGCGTGCTGTGCACCGCCAGTGTCGAGAACCGCGTGCCGGGCTTCCTGCGCGGCAAGGGCGAAGGCTGGGTGACCGCCGAGTACGGCATGCTGCCGCGCGCCACCCACACCCGCAGCGACCGCGAAGCGGCGCGTGGCAAGCAGGGCGGCCGCACGCTGGAGATCCAGCGCCTGATCGGCCGCAGCCTGCGAGCCTGCGTGGACCGCAACGCGCTGGGCGAACGCACCATCACCCTCGACTGCGACGTGCTGCAGGCCGACGGTGGCACGCGCACCGCCGCCATCACCGGCGCCTACGTGGCCCTGGTCGATGCGGTGAACGTGCTGATGAAGCGCGGCGAGATCAAGCGCAACCCGATCCTGGGCGCGGTCGCGGCCGTGTCGGTGGGCGTGTACCGCGGCACCCCGGTGCTTGACCTGGACTACGCCGAAGACAGCGACTGCGATACCGACATGAACGTGGTGATGAACGACGGTGGCGGTTTCATCGAACTGCAGGGCACCGCCGAAGGCCATGCCTTCCGCCGTGATGAACTGGACGCCCTGCTGGGCCTGGCCGAGAAGGGCGTGCGCGAACTGCTGGACGCGCAGCAGGCGGCGCTGTCGGCATGAACCGCCGTATCGCCCTGACCACTCTGGTGGTGGCCGACTACGACGAAGCCATCGCCTGGTACACCGGCAAGCTCGGCTTCTTGCTGCTGGAAGACATCGACCAGGGCAGCAAGCGCTGGGTGGTGGTCGGGCCGACCAACGGCAGCGCCGCCGCCCTGCTGCTGGCCCGCGCCAGCAACGAGGAACAGCGCAGCCGCATCGGCAACCAGACCGGTGGCCGGGTCGCCTTCTTCCTCAACACCGACGACTTCCACCGCGACCACGCGGCGATGCTGGCCGCCGGGGTCGAGTTCCTGGAAGCACCGCGCGAAGAGCCCTATGCAACGGTCGCGGTGTTCCGCGATCTGTACGGCAACACCTGGGACCTGCTGGAGCCCCGCCAATGAAGAAACTGGTACTGGCCAGCCACAACGCCGGCAAGCTGGTGGAAATGCAGGAGATCCTCGCCGACCTGCCGTTGCAGATCACCTCGGCCGCCGAGCTGGGCCTGGGCGACGTGGAAGAAACCGGCCTGACCTTCGTCGAGAACGCGCTGCTGAAGGCGCGCGCGGCCTGCGAAGCGACCGGCCTGCCGGCGCTGGCCGATGATTCGGGCCTGATCGTCGATGCCCTCGGCGGTGCACCGGGCCTGTACAGCGCGCGCTATGCCGGCCAACCGACCAATGCCGCGGCTAACAACGCCAAGCTGCTGGACGCGATGGCCGAAGTGCCCGACGACCAGCGCGGCGCCCGCTTCTACGCGGTGATCGTCCTGCTGCGCCATGCCACCGACCCGCAGCCGCTGATCTGCGAAGGGCGCTGGGAAGGACAGATCACCCGCGAACCGCGCGGCAGCAACGGCTTCGGCTACAACCCGGTGTTCCTGGATACCACCCACGGCCTGACCGCCGCGGAGATGGAGACGGCCCTGAAGAACGCCATCAGCCACCGCGCCCTCGCCCTGCAGCAGCTCAAGCAGCAGCTGGCCACGCTGTATTGATTCGTTCCTGATTACCCAAGGGAAGCCGGCCAACGGCCGGCACTACCGATGAAGCCCATGCCGCACCCCCACGACCACTGCAACCACCTGCCCGGCGAAACCTGCCCGGGCGACCACGACACTGCGCCGCGCCTGGTGCCGCCGCCGTTGTCGCTGTACGTGCACCTGCCGTGGTGCGTGCGCAAATGCCCCTACTGCGATTTCAATTCGCACCAGGCCAAGGGCGAGCTGCCGTTCGATGCCTACATCGACGCCCTGCTGCGTGACCTGGACCAGGACCTGCCGCTGGTCTGGGGCCGGGTGGTGCACAGCGTGTTCTTCGGTGGCGGCACGCCCAGCCTGTTCCCGCCGGAAGCGATCGACCGTTTCCTGCAACAGGCCAGCGCGCGCCTGCGCTTCGCGCCCAATGCCGAGATCACCCTGGAAACCAACCCGGGCACCGCCGAACACGGCCGTTTCGACCGCTACCGCGCGGCCGGCGTGAACCGCCTCAGTTTCGGCATCCAGAGTTTCGACGACGCGATGCTCAAGCGCCTGGGCCGCATCCACGACAGTGGCGAGGCTGAACGCGCGGTGAAGATGGCGCAGGACGCGGGCTACGACAATTTCAACATCGACCTGATGTACGCGCTGCCGGAACAGACCCTGGCCGGCGCCGAGGCCGATCTGGAGCGCGCCTTCGCACTGCAGCCGGCGCACATCTCGCATTACCAGCTGACCCTGGAACCGAATACCGTTTTCTTCGCACGGCCGCCGCAGGGCATTCCCGATGAGGACAACGCCTGGGACATGCAGGAACACTGCCAGGCCCTGCTGGCACAGGCCGGCTTTGGCCAGTACGAGGTCAGCGCCTACGCGCGCCCTGGCCGGCAGAGTGCGCACAACCTGAACTACTGGCGCTTCGGCGACTACCTGGGCATCGGCGCCGGCGCGCACGGCAAGATCAGTTCCGGCGCCGAGGAGCACGTGCTGCGACGCTGGAAACTGAAACATCCGCAGGCCTACCTCGACAGCGCAGGCACCCCTGCCTCGTTCGGCGGTGACGATGTCATCGCACCCGGGCGGCTGCCGTTCGAGTACATGCTGAACCTGCTGCGCCTGCATGAAGGTTTCAGCCTGCGCGATTTCGAGTCGCGCACCGGCCTGCCGCGCAGTGTGCTGGACGCACCGCTGGCTGACGCCGTGCAGCGCGGCTGGCTGCACATGGCGGACGGCCACGTGCAGCCAACCGAGCTGGGCCGCCGCTTCACCAACGATGTGGTGAGCCTGTTCCTGGAGGAGTAAGGCCTCCGCCGTAACGGGTAGTGCCGGCCGCTGGCCGGCAATCCGGTGCGGATCGCGTTGCCGGCCAGCGGCCGGCACTACCGCGCATCTGGGCCATGCCCGGCAGATGCATTTCACATTCACCCTAAAGTAGCGCCGACATCGGCCGACACGGTAGATTCACAGGATCGATCCGCGGGAATCCGGGTACCGCTCGCCGATGTCAGCTGTTTTTTCCCCCACCCCTGCCGACAAGGCCCGCCTGGCCGCGGCCGACCTGCCGCCGCGGGTGCGCGAACTGCTGGGCGCGTTGATCGGCCTGTGCCGGCAGACCCTGGCCGCGCCGCTGATCCTGACCGTCGAAGCGCTGGAACAGACCCTGCTGCACGACGCCGATCGCGCGCGCAATCCACTGCAGCAGGCCGAACTGATGGCCCAGCGCGGCCAACTGCATGCCTTTGCCGGCCACTTCCCCGACCGCATGCTGGATGCCGTTGCCGAGGCCCTGGCGCGCCTGCGCGAACCTGCGAGTGCAGCCCCCGCCGGGGCCACCCCGCCGCCGCTGCCCGGCATGCTGGGGCTGTCGCTGGTGGCCGAGCATGACGTCGACCGCGACCTGCTGCTGACCGAGATGATCCGGCGCGAAACCCTGCGCTCGACCAATGCCCTGAACCTGCTCGGGCAACGGCTGGGCGTGCTGGCGGCGGCGCCGGCATTCGAGGCCGACGCGCTGCCGCTGGCGCCGCAGGCATTGTGCGCGATGGTGCGCCGGCTCGCGGAGCAGGACGCCCTCGGCGCCGACGTACAGCTGGCGCTGTATCGCAGCTTCGAACGCCAGGTGCTGGAACGGCTGGGCGATGTGCTAGACCGCGCCAATGCGCTGCTGGCCCAGCACGGCGTTCTGCCCGGCCTGGTCTACACGCCCTACCTGGCGCGTTCGTCGAGCACGCGACGCATCATCACCCACTCCGTCGGCGGTGGCCGCGCGACGCAGCCGGCCAAGCGCGCCCCGGCAGCGCCGCTGACCGGCTGGAACGGATCGGCACCGTCAGGCTCGTGGTCGAACCTGGTGCAGGAGGCGGTCAGCGACGCCGGTGGCCGCGACACCGCCGTGCCTGGGCTGACCACCTCCACCGGCAGTGCGCTGCACGACCTGCTGCAGCAGGCCCGGCACGCCAGTACCGCGCCCACGCCGTCCGCTGCGGTACCCAGCGCCGCCGTGGATGCGGTGCTCGCACGCCTGCAGGCCCAGTCCAGTGCCGCCACCGGCCTTGCCGACCTGCAGAGCGCAGTAGTCGCCCAGCTGCGCAGCGAACATGGCGCGCAGGCCCAGCTGGGCAGCCACGACCGCGACAATCTCGACCTGCTGCGCCTGCTGATGCAGCAGGTACAGCAGCAGCAACGTCCCGACCCGGTACCGGCCGCGCTGCTGGCGCGCCTGCAGGTGCCGCTGGCGCGCGCGGCCATGGCCGACCCTGGTTTCTTCGTGCGTGACGAGCACCCCGCCCGCGAACTGCTCAACCAGATCGCCGAAGCCGGTGCCCATTGGCTCGGCGATGATGACGTCGACCCCCAGCTGCTGCAGCGCATGGCGCAGAGCGTGCAGGGGCTGCTCGGCCAGGATGCGCGCACACCCGAGGCCTTCGCTGCCGCAAATGAAGACGTGCAGCAGCACCAGCGCGCGGCCGCCCATCGCGCCGAGCTGGCCGAGCGCCGCCACGTTGAGGCCGCGCGCGGCAAGGAACGCCTGGACCTGGCACGACGCCAGGCCAGTGCACAGATCGACCAGTGCTGCGATACGCAGGCGCCGCCACGCTTCGTGCAGACTCTGCTGCGCCAGGCGTGGGCCGACGCCCTGACATTGACCCGCCTGCGCCATGGTGACGATTCACCGCAGTGGCAGGAACGCCTGCAGCAGACCCAGCGCATCGCGGCGGTGACCGCCCAGACCGCGGACGCTGCCGGTGGCACCGACGCTGCGCTGGCCACCGAGGTGGAAGCGGCACTGGTGCAGGTCGGCTACCACGCCGAGGAGGCCGCCGCCGTCGCGCGTCGCCTGGCCACGCCCGGCGGCGAGGATGAGAGCACCTCGCGTACCGAACTCAGCGCCCGCCTGAAAGCGCGCGCGCGACTGGGCGAGCATGCCGGCACGTCCAGCGCAGGCGCGCCCGCCGAGCCACGCAGCAGTGCCGAAGAAGCCGCCTACCAGCAGCTGTCCACCCTGCCGTTCGGCAGCTGGTTCGACATCGACACCGGCGATGGCACGCTGCGCCGCCAGCGCCTGTCCTGGTACAGCCTGCTGACCGGCCACGCGCTGATGGTCAATCCACGCGGACAGAAGATCGCCGATACCGACCTGGATACCCTTGCCCGCCAGCTCAGCGCGGGCCGCGCGCAGCTGGTCACCGAAGACAAGGGCCGCCTGGTCGATCGTGCCTGGCAGGCCAGCCTCGATGCGCTGCGCGCCCTGGCCGCTGGCCACACCCGGAAAACCCCTGCATGAACACCCAGCCGCCACAGGACACCCGTCGCGCACCGCGCCGCCAGGTCTCGGACCTGGTGCCGGTCACCGACCAGATGCGCGACAGCGTGGTGGGCCGCCTCGGCAACGTCTCCGAAACCGGCATGCTGATGCTGGCCAGCGTGCCGCTGCGCGAGGATGCGCTGTACCAGTTGCGATTCCCGCTGCCGATGGCAGATGGCCACCAGCAAGCCATCGACGTGGGCGTGCACCTGCTGTGGAGTGAACCGGCGCACGTGCCGGGACAGAGCTGGACCGGCTTCCGCTTCCTCACCCTGTCACGCGAACATCGGCAGCTGCTGCGCCAATGGGTGGGCGAAGACAGCGACGAGGGACCGGTTTCGACGGCCTGAGTGCCGGTTCCGGCACAGCGGTTTTTCGCGGTATGCGGCAGAATCTAGGGCCGTTTTCCGTGTCGAGCCACCGCAATGATCCAGCAAGACCCCGGCGCCCTGTATTCCGACCACCTGGCCGTGCTGTGCCGACGTGCCGAACAGGCGCTGGCCCGCGGCGGCTTCGATCACCTGGTAGTGCCCAGTGGCACCCTGCACTACCAGGTGTTCGACGATCGCGACTACCCGTACGCGGTGAATCCGCAGTTCAAGGCCTGGCTGCCGCTGACCCGCGTGCCGAACAGCTGGATCGTGTTCACGCCCGGCAAGCGCCCGGCGGTGATCTTCCACCAGCCCTTCGATTACTGGCACGTGGTGCCGGATGCACCGAGCGGCTGGTGGGTGGACCACTTCGACATCCACATCATCCGCACGCCCGAAGAAGCGCTGGCGCTGCTGCCGGCCGACCCGTCGCGCTGCGCGATCCTCGGCGAGCCGCAGAGCACGCTGGGTGCATTCGTACCGAACAACCCAGCGCCGGTGTTGAACTACCTGGAATGGCACCGCGCCTACAAGACGCCGTATGAAATCGCGCTGATGCGCCAGGCACAGGTGCTGGGCGTGCGTGGCCATCGTGCCGCAGAGGCCGCGTTCCGCAATGGCGCCGACGAATTCAGCATCCACATGGCCTACTGCCAGGCCGTCGGCCAGGATGCCAATGAACTGCCGTACGGCAACATCGTCGCGCTGAACGAACACGCCGCCGTGCTGCACTACACCGAACTGGGGCGCAAGGCGCCGCAGCCGCTGCGCAGCTTCCTGATCGATGCCGGCGCCAGCGCGCACGGCTACGCCAGCGACATCACCCGCACCTACGCCGCGCATGGCCACGACGAGTTCGCCGCGATGATCGCCGCCGTCGATGCCGCCCAGCAGCAGATGTGCGCGGCGGTGCGCGCCGGCTTCGACTACAAGCAGCTGCACGTGGACGCGCATCTCTCGCTGATGGGCGTACTGAAGGACTTCGACGTCATCAAGGTGTCGCCGCAGACCGCCGTGGAGACCGGCGTCAGCGCCGCGTTCTTCCCGCACGGCATCGGCCACCTGATCGGCCTGCAGGTGCACGACGTGGCCGGTTTCGCGGCCAGCGACGAAGGCGGCCGCGTCGAGCGCCCGGCGGGGCATCCCTACCTGCGCCTGACCCGCGTGCTGGAGCCGGGCATGGTGGTGACCATCGAACCGGGCCTGTACTTCATCGACATGCTGTTGAACGAAGTGAAGGACGCAGGCCATGGCGATGCGATCAACTGGGATCGCGTGGACTTCTTCCGTCCGTATGGCGGCATCCGCATCGAGGACGAAGTGCTGTGCACCGAGGGCGAGGCGGACAATCTGACGCGGCCGGAGTTTGCTGCGGCCAACGGCTGAGCCCCTCGTGGTTGGATGCTTAGAGCAAAAGCCGCGCTTGGCCGGGCGGGGTGGGTTGGCAGGACACGCCGTAAACCCATCCATGGGGGCTCGATGGCGCCATCCATGGCGCCAACGGTCCTGCCAACCCAACCCGCCCGGCCTTTGACAGTTTCCTGCGCGCGTCCAACCACGGAAAAGAAAATGAAAATCAAAAGCGGGTCGCTTGCTGCGCTCGCTCCGTGTCGACCAAGGTCGACACCTACCAACAGCCGCAGTGGCCAGTAGATCCACGCCATGCGTGGATGATTCATTCGATACCTGACAGATGTGCCGACCAACGGTCGGCACCCACCAACAGCCGCGTGAACCTGTCCAAGGCGGGTCGCTTGCTGCGCTCGCTGCGTGTCCGACCAAGGTCGACACCTACCAACAGCCGCAGTGGCCAGTAGATCCACGCCATGCGTGGATGATTCATTCGATATCTGACAGATGTGCCGACCAACGGTCGGCACCCACCAACCGCCGCGTGAACCTGTCAGAGGTGGGGCGGTGTGGGTGGGCAGGACCGTTGGCGCCATGGATGGCGCCATCGAGCCCCCATGGATGGGTTTACGGCGTGTCCTGACCACCCACACCGCCCCGCCATCCCACGGAATATCAGCTTCTGCCGTTGCTGTTGCGTTTCAGCAGGTGCAGGGCTGCAAGCCCTGCCAAGAAACCCTTACCCCGCCATCAACGCTTCGATCTCGTCAGCGCTGCGCGCCAGGCCTTCGGTCAACACGCGATGGCCGTCATCGGTGATCAGCACATCATCCTCGGTGCGGATGCCGATACCGCGCCAGCGTGGCTCCACCGTCGTGTCGTCCACGCCGATGTACAACCCCGGCTCGATGGTGAACACCATGCCCGGCTCCAGCAGGCGCGAATCACCGGCCAGGCGGTAATCGCCCACGTCGTGCACATCCAGCCCGATCCAGTGCCCGGTCTTGTGCCGGTAGAAGCGCTGGTACAGGCCTTCGGACAGGTTCTTTTCCAGCGTGCCCTTCAGCAGGCCCAGCCGCAGCAGGCCCTCGGTCAGGGTCTGCACCGCCGCCAGGTGACCGGCCTCGTACGGCACGCCCGGCTTTGCCTGCGCCAGTGCCGCGGCCTGTGCCTCTCCGACCAGGTCATGCAGCGCGCGCTGCTCGGCACTGAAGCGGCCGTTCACCGGGAACGTGCGGGTGATGTCGCTGGCGTAGCCGCGGTACTCGGCACCGGCATCGATCAGCACCAGTTCGCCATCACGCGACCGCGCGTTGTTGTCGCGGTAGTGCAGGATGCAGCCGTTGCGGCCTGCACCGACGATGCTGCAGTACGCCGGAACGGCATCATTGGCGCGGAACACGCGTTCCAGCTCGGCCTGCAGCTCGTACTCGTGGATTCCCGCCTTGGCCGCCTTCATCGCCGCCAGATGGGCGCGCACGCTGATCTGCGCGGCATGCTGCATCAGCGCCACTTCGGCACCGGACTTGAACAGGCGCTGTTCGTGCAGCAGGTGGCCCAGCTCCAGGAACTCATGCGGCGGCTGCGCGCCATGGCGAACCTGTGAGCGCACGCGGTTGACCCAGCCGATCAGCTTCAGGTCGAAATCCGCATCGCGGCCGAAGTGGTAGTAGACGCGCGAACGCCCTTCCAGCAGGCCCGGCAGGATGTCGTCCAGATCGTCGATCGGGTAGGCATCGTCCATGCCGAACTGCGCCACCGCGCCTTCCTGGCCGGCACGGCTGCCGTCCCAGGCCTCGCGTTCGGGATCACGCTCGCGGCAGAACAGGATGGCCTCGCCATGGCGACGACCAGGAATCAGCACCAGCACCGCTTCCGGCTCGGGGAAGCCACTCAGGTACTGGAAGTCCGAATCCTGCCGGAACGGATAATGGGTATCGAGGCTGCGCACCTTCTCCGCCGCAGCCGGCAGCACCAGGATCGCGTCCTCGCCGGCCATGTCCATCAGCTGGCGGCGGCGACGCTTGTATTCGCCGGCCGCGATGCCGGTGCGCTGCTTGATATCCATCAGTTCAGGCGCTGCCGATGGCGCGAGGCCAGCACCACGTCACCGTGCAGCAGCAGCACCGCCACGCGGATGAATTCCTCAATCTCCGACAGGGCGTCGTCGTCATCATCGCCACCGGCCTCGAAATCCTCGCTGGAGGCACGGGCCAGGCTGGCCATGTCGGTCAGCGCTTCTTCGCCCTCTTCGGACAGTGTCGGGCGACGGCCGCCGCTGCCCAGCCCGAAACCGCCCAGGAACGAGCGGGTCCAGCTGAACATGGCATCGGCCTGCGCGGCCACGTCATCGCTGTCGGTCAGCAACAGCTCGAAGGCGAAGTCGCGGTCTTCCAGCTGCTTGATGGTGACCTGCAGCAGCTGGCCCAGCACGCTGTCGGCGGCCACCGGCGGCAGGTTGTCGTCGGCCAGCACGCGCGCCGGCCAGTCGTTGCCGGGGGCGCCGCCGGCGGCCAGCCAGCCGCACAGCGCGCCGTGCAGCTCGGCAGCGGTAGCGCCCAGGCCCAGTTCCTGGCTGGCGCGGTTAACGTCGTCGACGGAGGGAAGTTCAGTCATCGTGCGGCTCGTTCGGAAAGGAAACCCGGGGCGCGCCGGCGCGCCCGTGAGACCCCGTAGTGTAGCAATCCGGCGGCCTCCTCCCCGTGGCCGTCCAGCCTTGCTGCGACAACGCTTGACCGCCCTTGCCCGGCTTGCCTATCGTGCCCGCATGGAACCCGCCGATCCCCTTGCCCAGCTGCAGGACTTCGCCGCCCGCGTGGAGGCGTTGCTTGAACGCAACCAGCGCCTGGCCGAGGAGAACCGCAGCCTGCGCCACCAGCAGGAACAACTGGTGGCCGAGCGTTCCACGCTGCTGGCCAAGAACGAGCAGGCACGCTCGCGGGTGGAAGCAATGATCAGCCGGCTCAAATCCCTGGAGCAGCACACATGAGCGCCGAACCGGTCAGTGTCCGCATCCTCGATCGTGAATACACCGTGGGCGTCGGTGGCGATGAACGCGACAGCCTGATGGCCGCCGCGCGCCTGCTCGATGCCCGCATGCGCGAGATCCGCGGCAGCAACCGCATGGCCGCCGTAGACCGCGTGGCGGTACTGGCCGCCTTGAACCTGGCCCATGAACTGCAACTGCTGCGCGACGAGAATGCCCGCCAGGCAGTGGCGCTGCAGCAGACGCTTGCCGACCTGAACCGGCGCCTGGACCGCGCCATCGACGGCACCCCATAGAAAAAGGGGACGGAGGGAATTAAGGCGTATTCGCCCCTTCCGTGCTGGAAACGCCTTAATTCCCTCCGTCCCCTTTTCGCATATCTGAATTGGCACGGACTGTTGCCGACGAACGGCCTATCCAGATCCTGCGCGCTGGCTATAATGGCCACGCGTTCTCTGCGGTACTCGACGGCATGTGCAAACATTCGCCTTGTCCCTTAAGAACGACACCGGGAGCGCGACAGCGCCGGGAGTGCAGGTCCGCCTTGTAGCGGGAAGCCCGATGGTTCTCCAGCGTTCCCACTTGAGCCCCCGGGTTCAAGGTCGTTTCGCATGCATCGACATTGCGGAGAATGCAATATTCCAGCAAGGGCGGCGTCTTCGGGCGTCGCCCTTGTTCTTTGCGGCACAATGGCGGCTGATCCTTGCCGCACGCTGCCATGACCGACCCGCGCCAGGCCCTGCGCCACGACCTGCGGCAACGCCGCCGCGACCTTTCCGCCGCTGAGCGCATCGCCGCCGCCGAATCACTTGCCGATGCCCTGCTGGCATTGCCGTTCGCCCCGCGCGAAGGCGCCGTAGCCGGCTACTGGGCGCTGGACGGCGAAATCGCCCTGCACCGCTGGCAGCTGCAACTGCCCGAAGGCCTCACCTACTGCCTGCCGGTGCTGGCCGGCGACGTGCTGCGCTTCGCGCCATGGCGGCCGGGGCAGCCGCTGACCAGCAACCGTTACGGCATTCCCGAGCCGGACATCGCACTGCAGGACACCCTGGAACCGGCGCAGATGGCGCTGGTGGTGGCGCCGCTGGTGGGCTTCGACACGCAGTGCCGGCGGCTGGGCATGGGAGGTGGCTGGTATGATCGCAGCTTCGCCTTCCGCCATGACCGGCCGGCGCCGCCCTGGCTGGTCGGTGCGGCGTTCGCGGTGCAGCAGGTCGAGTCCTTGCCGGTGGCGTCGTGGGACGTGCCGGTGGATGCGATCTGCACCGAAGGCGGCACCCTGTTTCCCTCCGCTGCCCCCGTGAACGCATGACCGCCCGCAAGCGCTACTGGCTGATGAAGTCCGAACCGGACGCCTTCTCCATCGATGACCTGGCCAAGGTCAAGGTCGAACCCTGGAACGGGGTGCGCAATTACCAGGCGCGCAATTTCATGCGCGATGGCATGCAGGTCGGCGACGGCATCCTGTTCTATCACTCCAATACCAAGGTGCCGGGCATCGTCGGCCTGGCCACGGTGGCCAGCGCGGCCTATCCGGACGATACCCAGTTCGACCCGACATCCGACTACCACGACCCCAAGAGCACGCGCGAGAACCCGCGCTGGATGCTGGTGGACGTGGCCTTCGACCGCAAGCTCAAGCAGGTGATCGCGCTGGACGAGATCAAGCTGCACGCCGACGAGCTCGGCGAAGGCTTCCCGCTGGTTGCCAAGGGCAACCGCCTGTCGGTGTTCCCGGTGACCGCCGCGCAGTGGAAGCTGCTGCTGTCGCTGGAAAAGAAATCCTGATTCCCTGCCTGAGAGTTCTCCCATGTCCGAAGCCAAGCGCCTGGCCGCCGAGAAAGCCATCGAATACGTCGAAGACGGCATGATCGTCGGTGTCGGCACCGGGTCCACCGTGGCCTACTTCATCGATGCGCTGGCCTGCATCCAGCACCGCATCAAGGGCGCGGTGTCCAGTTCCGAGCAGAGCACCGCGCGCCTGAAGCAGCACGGCATCGAGGTGATCGAGCTGAACCACAGCGGCAACCTGTCGCTGTATGTGGACGGCGCCGACGAGTGCGACCCGAACAAGTGCCTGATCAAGGGCGGCGGTGCCGCGCTGACCCGCGAGAAGATCATCGCCGAGGCCAGCGAGCGCTTCATCTGCATCGTCGACCCGAGCAAGCAGGTGCCGGTGCTGGGCGGGTTCCCGCTGCCGGTGGAAGTGATCCCGATGGCGCGCAGCCTGGTCGCCCGCCAGATCCGCGACATGACCGGCGGCCAGCCGACCTGGCGCGAAGGCGTGGTCACCGACAACGGCAACCAGATCCTGGACATCCACAACCTGCAGATCACCGATCCGGAAAAGCTCGAGCGCGAGCTCAACCAGCTGCCGGGCGTGGTCTGCGTCGGCCTGTTCGCGCGCCGTCGCGCCGACGTGGTGATCGTCGGCGGCGAGCCGCCGGTCGTGCTCTGACCCTTCCAAGGATCCTGACGATGTCGCTGTTGCGTTCGCTGCTGATGCTTCCGCTGCTGGCCCTGGCCGGCTGCGCCACCGACGCGGCCCGCCACTGGGTCGAGCTGGATGGCGCCCGTTACCAGGTCGAGCTGGCCACCAACGATGAAACCCGCGCGCGCGGGCTGATGTTCCGCGACCAGATGGCGGCCGACCACGGCATGCTGTTCGTCCACGACCGCGAAGAGATGCAGGCGTACTGGATGAAGAACACCAAGATCGCGCTGGACATCCTGTACTTCGACAACGAGCGCAAGCTGGTCAGCCAGCAGCGCGACGTGCCGCCGTGCTCGGCCGGCGACATGTGCCCGCCCTACCCCAGCGGCGGCCCGGCACGCTACGTGCTGGAACTCAACGCCGGCCAGGCCGAAAAGCTGAAGCTGAAGGACGGCACCGCGCTGACCTTCGGCCCGGGCATCGAGTAGTAAACGATGCGGCCGGCCAGCGGCCGGCACCCGCGGTAGTGCCGGCCGCTGGCCGGCAACCCTGCAGGGGTCAGATCCCTTTCGCACGCGAAAGGGATCTGACCCCTGAATTTTTCACGCGGCACCGCTTGAAACCGTCCACGAATGACGCCAGTCTGTGCTCATGCAGGACCGGATCACACTCCCCGACTGGGATGCACTGGCCGACCTCGAAGACGAGGCGCTGCCGCTGTTGCCGACCGCGCTGCTGATCGCGCGCGATGAATACCCCGATCTGCAGCCGTCCACCTACGACGCGCTGATCCAGAGCCATGTCGACCACCTCCGCTCGGAAGTGGAGGCCATCGACAACAGCCCGTTGAAGATGGCGGCGATCAACCGCCACCTGTTCGACGAGCTGGGCTACAGCGGCGACCACGACGAGTACTACGACCCGCGCAACAGCTACCTCAACCAGGTGTTCGAGCGGCGCCTGGGCAATCCGATCTCGCTGGCCCTGGTGCAGATGGAAGTCTCGCGCCGGCTGGGTATTCCGCTTGATGGCGTGTCCTTCCCCGGCCACTTCCTGGTGCGCCTGCCGGTGGATGACGGCGTGCTGGTGATGGACCCGTTCAACGGTGGCCGGCCACTGGACGTGGACGAACTGCGCGAGCGGGCCAAGTCACACCTGGGGGGGCAGATGCCCGACGACCAGGTGCTGGCGCAGATCCTCGACCCGGCGCCGGCGCGCGCGATCCTGATGCGCATGCTGCGCAACCTGCACGGCGTCTATGCCGAAGCCGGCGAGTGGGACCGCGCTGCACGCAGCGCCGATCGCCTGCTCAAGCTGGCCCCGGAACAGGACGACGCCCTGCGCGACCGCGGCCTGGCCTACCTGCAGCTGGAGTACCTGGCAGGTGCCCGTCATGACCTGGGCCAGTATCTGAAGCGCAACCCCGAGGCCAGCGATGCGCAGTGGCTGCGCGAGAAGCTGATCGACCTCGGCGGACCGATGCCGCGGCTGCATTGATTTACCGGTGTGTGGACCAACGGTCCGGTCAGTCGACCTCGACCATCTCGAAATCGGCCTTGGTCACCCCGCAATCCGGGCAGGTCCAGGTCTCGGGAATGTCCTCCCAGCGCGTGCCCGGCGCGATGCCCTCTTCCGGCAGGCCGTCCGCTTCGCTGTACAGGAAGCCGCAGACCACGCACATCCAGGTACGCAAGGTGGTGGGGGTGGCATCACTCATCGGATAATCGGGGCTGGATTCACGGGCCGCCATTGTCCCATCGCGGCCCACGCACCGGTAGCCATCGATGACTTCAGCTTCTCCGGCGCCCCGCGGCGTCTACCTGATCACCCCGGATGAACCCGATAGCGCACGCCTGCTGGTACGCACCGCGCCGCTGCTGGCCGCCGGCGCCACCTGGTTGCAGTACCGCAACAAGACCGCCAGCGACGCCCTGCGGCTGGAACAGGCCACGGCGCTGCAGGGCCTGTGCGCTGCCCATGGCGTACCGCTGATCATCAATGACGACCCGGTGCTGGCCAAGGCCGTCGGCGCGGCCGGCGTGCATCTGGGCGGCACCGACGGCGACATCCCCAGCGCGCGTGCCTTGTTGGGGGCCGAGGCCATCATCGGCGCCTCCTGCTACGACCAGCTGGCCAATGCAGAAAAGGCCGTGGCCGCCGGCGCCAGCTATGTGGCCTTTGGCGCCTTCTTCCCCACCACCACCAAGATCACCAGCAGCCGCGCCCACCCCGACCTGCTGCGGCAAAGCGCCGCACTGGGCGTGCCGCGAGTGGCGATCGGCGGGCTGACCCCGGACAATGTGGGTCCCATCATCGACGCCGGCGCCGATCTGGTCGCCGTGGTCAGCAGCGTGTTCGCCGCCGAAGACCCGGTCGCAACCCAGCACGCCCTCCTCGCCCAGTTCGCGTAACACCCAGGAAAGCCCCATGAACCACGACAAGTCCCACGCCCTGTTCTCCCGCGCCCAGCAGCTGCTGCCGGGCGGCGTCAATTCGCCGGTGCGCGCGTTCAAGTCGGTCGGCGGCGAGCCGTTCTTCGTCGAGCGCGCCGACGGCGCCTACCTGTACGACGTCGACGGCAACCGCTACATCGACTACGTCGGTTCCTGGGGCCCGATGATCGTCGGCCACAATCACCCGGCGGTACGCCAGGCGGTGAAGAAGGCCATCGACAACGGCCTCTCGTTTGGCGCGCCGTGCGCGGCCGAGGTGACCATGGCCGAGACCATCACCCGCCTGGTGCCGTCGTGCGAGATGGTGCGCATGGTCAACTCCGGCACCGAGGCCACGCTGTCGGCGATCCGCCTGGCGCGCGGCGCCACCGGCCGCAACCGCATCGTCAAGTTCGAAGGCTGCTACCACGGCCACGGCGACTCGTTCCTGGTCAAGGCCGGCAGCGGCATGCTGACCCTGGGCGTGCCGACCTCGCCGGGCGTACCGGCCGGGCTGAGCGAGCTGACCCTGACCCTGCCCTACAACGACTTCGACGCGGCCACCGCCCTGTTCGAACAGCAGGGTAACGACATCGCCGGCCTGATCATCGAACCGGTGGTCGGCAACGCCAACTGCATCCCGCCGCGCGAGGGCTACCTGCAGCACCTGCGCGAACTGTGCACGAAGCATGGCGCGCTGCTGATCTTCGACGAGGTGATGACCGGCTTCCGCGTTGCCCTTGGCGGTGCGCAGGCGCACTACGGCATCACCCCGGACCTGACCACCTTCGGCAAGATCATCGGCGGCGGCATGCCGGTGGGCGCCTATGGCGGTCGCCGCGAGCTGATGCAGCAGATCGCCCCGGCCGGGCCGATCTACCAGGCTGGCACGCTCAGCGGCAATCCGGTGGCGATGGCCGCCGGCCTGGCGATGCTGGAACTTGTCCAGCAGCCAGGCTTCCACGCCGACCTCGCCGAGCGCACCGCGCGCCTGTGCGCGGGCCTTGAAGCGGCAGCCGCTGACGCTGGCGTGGCGGTGACCACCACCCGCGTGGGGGCGATGTTCGGGCTGTTCTTCACCAGCGAGAAGGTGGAGACCTATGCGCAGGCCACCGCCTGCGACATCCCGGCGTTCAACCGCTTCTTCCACGCGATGCTGGAACAGGGCGTGTTCCTGGCACCGTCCGCCTACGAGGCCGGTTTCCTGTCCAGCGCCCACGACGATGCCGTGATCGAGGCGACGCTGGCCGCTGCACGCGTGGCGTTCAAGGCCGCCAAGGGCTGAGTGCTGCCCCGGTAGGTGCCAACCTTGGTTGGCACAAAAAGGGGACGGAGGGGATTAAGTCGTTTGTGCACAAACGACTTAATCCCCTCCGTCCCCTTTTTTCAACCGAAGACGAGCTTGCCCTTCATCATCGCGAAGTGGCCGGGGAACGAGCAGAAGAAGGTATAGTCGCCGCCCTTCTGCAGGCCCTGGGTGGAGAAGCGCACGCGCGTGGTCTCGCCACCTCCAATGACCTTGGTGTGGGCCAGCACGCGCTTGTCGGCCTTCGGCAGGTAACTGTCGGCCAGGGTCATGCGCATGCCCGCCATCGCCACCGGCTGGTAGTCGGCCGTGCGGGTCAGCACCCAGTTGTGGCCCATCGCGGTAGCGGCCAGCTTGCCGGTGTGGCGCAGGGTCAGGTCCACCGCACTGCAGTCGGCGGCAACCTTGATCTCGCGGCTGCTGAAGCTCATCTGGTCGGTGCTGTCGATGCTCACCGCACAGACCCGCGCCATCGCCGATGGCGCCAGCATCAGCGCACCCAGTCCAACCGCCACCGTCCAAGCCTTCATCGCTGCATCTCCTGCGGATTCAAACGTCATTCTAGGCAGGCCCATGCGCTCCCGTCTGCGACCGTCTGTCGCATGCACGCTCCAGGGTTTGCGCGCATCCATGGCAATGGCATGCTCGGCCGATGCGGATCGATCTGTTGCTGCTGGATGTGGATGGCGTGCTGGTGCAGTACCAGCGCGCGCAGCGCGTGCTGCACCTGGCGCAGGCGCTGGACGTTTCCCCGCAGGCCGTGCAGGCCGCGCTGTACGACAGCGGGCTGGACGCCGCGCATGACCGTGGCGCACTGGATGGCCCAACCTATCTGGCGCAGCTGGGCGGGCTTCTGGGCAGGACGGTCGATGTGGCCGCTTGGGTGGCCGCACGGCAGGCCGCCAGCCATCCGCAGGCGGCCGTGCTGCAGCGGCTGCAGGCCCTGCAACTACCAATGGCGGTACTGACCAACAACGGCGCGCTGATGGTGGAGGCATTGCCGGCCCTGCTGCCGGACCTGTTCCCGGCGCTGCGGGACCGCGTGTTCTGCAGTGCCGATTTCGGCCTGCGCAAACCGCAGCCGAGGGTGTTCCAGCGCGTGCTCGAGGCACTGCAGGTTGCGCCTGCGCACACCTTGTTCCTCGATGATCTCTTCGCCAACGTGCGCGGCGCGCGCGCGGCCGGCCTGCACGCCGAAACGGTGCGCGACGGGCGCGGGTTGGGGAAGGTGTTGAAGCGCTACGCAATCCTGTAGAGCCGGGCATCGGCCCGGCTCTACAGCCAAGGATCAGCGCGCGGCGATGAACGCGGCAATCGCTGCGCGCAGGCGCTTCAGGCCTTCGGCCACTTCTTCGTCGGTGATGTTCAGCGACGGCACGAAGCGCAGCACGTCCGGGCCGGCCTGCAGGGTCAGCAGGCCCTGCTCGGCGGCGTGGTCGAGGATGGCACCGGCCTGGCCGGCGAAGTCCTTGCTCAGCACCGCGCCCAGCATCAGGCCACGGCCACGCACGTCGCTGAACACACCAAACTCGTCGTTGATACGGGCGAAACCATCGCGCAGCGCCTTCGACTGGCGGCTGACGTTGGCGGCGATCTCCGCCGAGGCCAGCTTGCGCAGGGCCACACGGGCGACCGCCGCGGCCAGCGGATTGCCACCAAACGTGGTGCCGTGCGCGCCGAACTGCATGGTCTCGGCCACCTTCGGGCCGGCCAGCATCGCACCGATCGGGAAACCACCGCCGAGCGCCTTGGCCAGGGTGACCATGTCCGGCACCACATCGTCCTGCCAGTGCGCGAACAGCGTGCCGGTGCGGCCCATGCCGGCCTGGATCTCGTCCAGCACCAGCAGTGCGTTGTGCTGATCGCACAGTTCGCGCACGCGCTTGAGGAAACCGGACTTGGCCGGCATCACGCCGCCCTCGCCCTGGATCGGCTCCAGCATCACCGCCGCCACGTCACCGGCGGCCATTGCGGTTTCAAGCTGCACTTCATCGTTGAAATCGATGTAGCGGAAGCCACCGGGCAGCGGCTCGTAGCCTTCCTGGTACTTCGGCTGGGCCGTGGCGGTCACCGCGCCCAGGGTGCGGCCGTGGAAGCTGCCACGGAAGGTGATGATCACCCGCTTGTCGGCCGGGCGGCCCTGGCTGGAGGCCCACTTGCGGACCATCTTGATCGCCACTTCGTTGGCTTCGGCACCGGAATTGCACAGGAACACGCGCTCGGCGAAACGGCTGGCCTTCACCAGCTCTTCGGCCAGGTGCAGCGGCGGCGCGCTGTAGAACACGTTGCTGGTGTGCCAGAGCTTGCCGGCCTGCTCGACCAGCGCGGCCACCAGGTCCGGGTCGTTGTGGCCCAGGCCACACACGGCGATGCCGGCGGCCAGGTCGATGAACTCACGGCCCTGGCTGTCCCACACGCGGGCGCCCTGGCCTCGCTCCAGTACCACCTGGCGGGGCTTGTAGACCGGCAGGTAGTAGTGCGAAAGGGAGATCAGCGGATCGGTAGCGGCGGTCATGGCAGTCGGCAGGGTTCAGGAATCCCCATTCTCGCGCCGGAACCCCTGCGGCACAATGCGCCCATGCGACCGTTTTCCGCCCCCCAGCTGAACCCCGCCACCGAGACCGGCTGGCGCCGTCGGTGGTTCGACATCATCTACCGCCACGACTCGCGGCCTTCGCGCAATTTCGACCTGATCCTGGTGGTGGCGATCATCGCCAGCATCCTGGTGGTGATGATCGACAGCGTGCAGCACCTGCATGCCGAATGGTCCACCGGCCTGTACATCCTGGAATGGGCGTTCACGATCATCTTCACCGCCGAGTACCTGCTGCGGCTGGCGGTGGTCAAGCGCCCGCTGCGTTACGCCGTGAGCATCTGGGGCATCATCGACCTGCTGTCGATCCTGCCGGCCTACCTGTCGATGTTCATTCCCGGCGCGCAGAGCCTGCTGGTGGTGCGCGCGCTGCGCATCCTGCGCGTGTTCCGCATCCTCAAGCTGACCCGCTACATCGAGGAAAGCGGCGTGCTGATGACGTCGCTGTGGCGCAGCCGGCGCAAGGTGCTGGTATTCCTGTTCACGGTGATCACCATCACCATCATCGCCGGCGCGCTGATGTACGTGATCGAAGGGCCGGAACATGGCTTCAGCAACATTCCGGCCAGCATGTACTGGGCGGTGGTGACCATGGCCACGGTCGGTTTCGGCGACATCGTGCCGCAGACCGTACTCGGCCGCTTCGTCACCTCGGTGCTGATCCTGATCGGCTACAGCATCATCGCCGTGCCCACCGGCATCTACACCGCCGAACTGGCCAGCACCATGCGCGAAGCCGAGCTGGCCGCACGCCGCGATGCCCGCGGCTGCCCGCACTGCGGGCTGGAAGGCCACGAGCCGGATGCCCGCCACTGCCGCAGGTGCGGTGGTGAACTGCCGGATGCGTTCAGCCATTGAAGGCGCGCGCCGGGCATGACCCGGCGCTGCCCTTGGCGGATCCACGCGGTGCGTGGCCGCGCGACGCCGTTCAACGCAGGCGATTGCTGGTGGTCACCAGGTCGTTGTACGCGTCCAGGATCGTCGACTGCGCGCCTTCAGGATCGGTGGTGAGCCAGCTGCCCGAGGCCTTGCGCTCGGCCGCCAGCGCTTCGGCGCTGATCGGCTTTCCCTGCTCCAGGCGCTCGACGCCGCGGCCTGCGGTACGCACCAGCTTGTCGGCCGAGCGCTGCACATGGCCCCACATCGGGTCGTCCTTGCCGACACCGCCGTTCTGCACTTCGGTCACCAGCGCCTGATACTCGGCCAGCTGCTTGCGCAATGCCGCCAGGTCCGGCGCGTCCCCCTGGAACGCCATGGCCAGCTGCTTGCCATCGCCTAGGATGCGCAGGTGGTAGTAGGCCAGCGAGCGGCCCTCGCTTTCCTCGATCCGCTTCAGCTCCGCGGCGCGGCGCTCGTTCTCGTTCTTCTCCAGCGCCACATCCATCGCTTCGCTGGCTTTGAAGAAGGCGGCATAGGCCTGCATCAGCGGCGCATGCTGCGCGCGCATGCCTTCGCCCCCATCACGACGGTAGTCTTCGCGGGTGAAGTAGCCATCGGCGCGCTCGGTCAGGGCATTCAGGGCCTGGAATGCCTGCTGATAGTCACGCGCGGGGCCATCCATCGGCAGTGCCGGGGTCTTCGCCAGCGCGTCGGTCATCGCCTGGCCGCAATACTCGACCCGGTGCGACAGCACCTTGCCGGGCGAGCGCGGTTGCGCTTCCTTGCCGGTCGGGCCGGCCTCGGGATCCTTCATCCAGCCGGTGTAGGTCTGGAAGCCTTCGTGAACGGGCTGTTCGACGCCGTTGTAGCACTCGATATAGGCATTGACCTTTACCAGCCCGGGGTCGGCCACAGCCAGCCCGGCCGGCTTGTTGCAGCCGGTCAGGCCTGCCAGCGAGCCAAGCAGAAACAACGGAAGCATGCGTGTGGATGCGTTCAAATCAGTTCCTTGAACAAGTAAAAACTGCAGTCATCGTGGTTCATCGCGCCCACACCCGTCCCGGCAGCGCCGGAAGAGGCCGCCCTTCGGAGCCCCGTCATGGGTCAAGTCGCAATCGACGTGTTCGATTACGACAAAATGACGCGATGACCGCCTCGGTTACTGGCGATTGCTCTGGAAAACGAGCGTGTTGTATTCCTGCATCAGCTTGCTGGCAGAGCCGCGCGGCGCCATCGAGGGCGAATCAAGCATGCGTCGTTCGAAATCGGTGTAGGGCTTGTTCTCGCTGACACGCTGCAGCCGCTCCTTGCCTTCGCGGCGGAAATTCTCGGCTCCACGCTCGAAGCCTTCCCAGTCCGTCTTGCCCGGCTGCTGGTCGGCAACCTTGGCGTGTGCTTCATCGGAAATGCGGTTGAAGGCATCCAGGTGTTCGCGGGCCGCGGCCTGATCAAAGCCGTCATCGGTCATCAGCTCCACGATCGCCTTCGCTTCCAGCATCATCGCCAGGCGGTAGTACTCGCGCGTGCGCCCCTCGGCCTGTTCCAGTGCTTTGAGCTGCTCGCGCTGGGCAGCGTCGTTGTGGCGCTCCAGTGCAGTGTTGAACGTTTCGCTGGCAACCACGAAGTCCTTGAACGCGGCCATCAATGGCGCATGCATCTGCTTGCCCTTGGCAAACTGGTCGTCTTCGTAGTCCTGGCGATCGTAGTAGTCGTGCGCGTCCTTGCTGAGCGGCACCAGTGCCTTCAGCGCCTGCTGATACCGGCCGGCAGCGGCATCAAGATCGGCCAGGGCCGGCTTGGCAGCGATCGCTTCGGTCACCGGCGCGTCGCACTGCTTCATGTCGTAGTCGCTGATCTCGAACGGCCCGTACACCTGCGTCTCGCGCCCGCTCGGGCCGGCGTCGACGTCCTTGATCCAGCGCGTGTAGGACTCGATGCTGCCGTGTGTTTTCGAATCAAGCGCGTTGAAGCAGCCGATGTAGGCGTTGAGTTTTGCGGTCAACTGCTGCTGTGGGTCGGAGGTCGCGGTACTCGCCTCCGGCTTGCCGGAAGGACCAGCGTCACCCGCGGTTGCCGGCGCCTTGCCACCGCAGGCGCCCAGGATCAATAACAGCGACGCGGCCAGCGCCGCGTGGGAAAGAGTGCGTGACATGCGTTCACTTCCTTGTTGAAAACGATTACAACTGCGCATTCTAGCGCAGCAGGCCGAGGGTCGCAGCCCTCGGCCTCTTCCAACGGGTCACGCTCAATCCAGGAACAGGTCCGGCAGCAACGGCCGCGACGGATCCACCGCATAGCCCGACAGATCGGTGACACCGGCCTGCGCCAGCACCTCATCATCGATCAGGAACCGGCCGTGGAAACCGGCCGCTTCGCGCACCAGCACGGCATGCGCGGCGTCGGCCATGATCTGCGGCGTGCGGCAGCCGGCGGCATCCACGCCCGGAATCATGTTGATCGCATCGGTGGCGATCACCGTGCGCGGCCACAGCGCATTGACCGCCACGCCCTGCGGGCCGAACTCCGCGGCCAGGCCGAGCGTGACGAAGCTCATGCCCATCTTCGCCAGCGTATAGCCGGTATGCGGCGCCCACCACTTCGGCTCCAGGCTGGGCGGCGGTGCCAGGGTCAGGATGTGCGGGTTGGGCGCCTGCAGCAGGTAAGGCAGGCAGGCCTGCGCGCACAGGAAGCTGCCGCGCGCGTTGACCTGCTGCATCAGGTCGAAGCGCTTCATCGGCGTATCCAGCGTGCCGCGCAGCCAGATCGCGCTGGCGTTGTTGACCAGGATGTCGATGCCGCCGAAGGTGTCGACGGTGGCGGCGACGGCTGCCTGCACCTGCTCTTCCTCACGGATGTCGCACTTCAGGGCCAGGCCCTGGCCACCGGCCGCCGTAACCGCCTCGGCCGCGCTGTGGATGGTGCCCGGCAGCTTCGGGTTCGGCACCGACGACTTGGCGGCGATCGCCACGTTGGCGCCGTCACGCGCGGCGCGCAACGCGATGGCCAGGCCGATGCCACGCGAGGCTCCGGTGATGAAAAGCGTTTTGCCCTGCAGACTGCCCACGTTCCACACTCCAGCGTATGCAATGAGCGGCTAGTATGCCGCGCCGACGCGGAGTTCACCCGGCCTTGACGATACTCGGGACTCCAGACAACGCACGAGGTCCACGCCATGCGCCGTTCCCGCCTGCTGCTGCCTGCCCTGGGGCTCGCCCTGCTGACCGCCTGCCAGGGCCGTTCGCCGGAACCCGGCAAGGAGCCGCCCGCCGGTGACGCGCCCAGCGCAGCCAAGGCCGCTGCGGATGGCAGGATGCGCTGGAGTGAGGCGGTGGTCTGGGATGGCGACCTGAACGCCTGCCGCCAGGGCGAGAATGCGGCCACGCGTGACTGCCTGCGCGATGCGATGCATGCCGGTGGCGCCAGCGCCGATGCGATCACCGCCGCCGAACAGTTGTCCACCGGCGGCGAACTGGCCTACGTGACCGCCTGGCACGAGAGTGACGGGCTGGGCGTGGCCACGGTGGAGTACCCGTTCCGCGCCAACACCAACGAAGGCACCCGCCTGGTCGACGCCAGTGGCAAGCGCATCGATGTGGATGCCGTGCAGCTGGACGACACCCTGCGCGCAGACCCGACGGTGCAGGAACTGCTGAAGGCCAACCCGCAGGCGACGCCGTTCGCACCGGCGCAGTCGGCTGGAGCCACGCCGCTGGAGAACGGCGGCATCCGCCTGCTGTACCGCACACCGCTGCGCGACTGCCACGCCTGCCCGGATGTGGGCCAGCTGCAGATCGCCTACGACTTCGACGCCAAGCGCAACTTCATCGGTCAACAGGTGGTGCCGGCGGCACCGTAAGGTCACTCGCCTCCGCAGAGCCGAGCCATGCTCGGCTCACTGGATACAGCCGAGCATCGCTCGGCTCTACAACACGCTTCTGCCCGGCGCAGCCACGCATGACGTGGACCTACCCATACGCGCGGACCTGCTTCTGCAGCAGGTGCGGCACGATCAACCGGTGCACCGGGGCTACCGGCAGCATGTACAGGCGCCCGAACGCGTTGTGGGTGTGCACCACCGTCGCCACTTCCAGCACATCGCCCTGCCAATGCAGGGCCAGCTGCACGCGCAGGTGGCGGTCGTTGTCTTCCAGCACGATGGCATCAGCATCCAGCGACTGCAGGGTAAAGATGCCCAGCCGCTGCCCCGGACGCGGCTGCTCGATGTCCTGCACTGCGCGCAGCGAACCCAGGTCCTTCATGCCGAGCAGGCGCATGCCACGGTTGCGCAGCGCCATCAGCCCGTCGAACCAGCCGGGAATGCTCGCCGCCATGTCACGGTAGGCCTGCAACGCGGTTCGACCCTCGCGCTGTGTGCTGGCCTGGCAGGCATGTACAAAGTGGGCACCGGCCATCTGCGCACGCAGCACGTTGCCCGCGCTCGGCGCAGCGGTCACCACCTGCGATGTCCTCACGGCTTCGGCCCCTGACCCTCGTTGTCTTCCCAGTGCAGGATGCGCCGGGTGACGAAGCGGTAGACCGGCTTGCCGGTGGCGAACCACAGCTTGCGCACCCACGAAGTGCGCTTGAGCACGCGCTTCTCCACCGGGGTGAGCGACTCGCGGCAGTACATGCGCTTGTGCTTGAGCAGGTGGCGCAGGTCCTCGCGGGCCAGCAGGCGCATCCAGCGCGAGCGCGGATCGCCGATCACCGCCAGCTGGAAGTCGATCAGCGCCGGACGGCCATCCTCCGTGACCAGCCAGTTGGCTTCCTTGGCCAGATCGTTGTGGGCCACGCCACGCCGATGCAGGTGCTGCAGCAGCCGTCGCGCCGAATGGAACCAGGCCACGTCGCCGCGGGGTGGACGCTGGTACATCGCATCGCCGGCCATGAAGCTGCGGTCGAGGTGGCGGCCATCCCAGGCCAACAGCTGCGGTACGTCAGGCATGCCATGGATGTGCTGCAGCGCGCGTGCTTCGCGGCGTGCCAGCCACCACGCAGGCAGCCGCAGCCACAGCGGCGTGGCGCCCAGATCGCGGCGCACGAACGGGCCATCGGGGCCTTTCACAAGGAGGATCCGGCCGAAGCTGTCGGCCTTCAAGGCATGCGGTGGAGCGTCTGGCGTATGCGGCATGGGTACATTCTAGGCGATGGCGCCGGTTGCAAACGGTCACGAAGCGGCTGGGAACCAGTCACCTTCACGCCCCTATAATCGGGCAATGGACTCTTCATGGATCGACGCCACCCTCGCGTGGATTGCCGCTCACCCCGTGCTGGCGGGTGCCGTTATCTTCCTCATCGCATTCTGCGATGCGGTCATCATTCTCGGCGCCATCGTGCCGGCCCTGCCGCTGCTGTTCGCGGTGGGCGTGTTCATCGGCCTGGGCCAGATCTCCGGGCCGTACGCGGTGGCGGCGGCGGCACTGGGTGCGTTCGCCGGTGATGGCATCAGCTACTGGATCGGCCGTCGCTGGGGTGACCGCCTGCGCGGCGTCTGGCCGTTCAGCCGCTATCCGCAGCTGCTCGACCGCGGCGAGAACCTGTTCCGCCGAAATGCGTTCAAGAGCATCCTGATCGCACGCTACGTCGGTGCGATCCGCCCGTTCGTGCCGGCCATTGCCGGCATGATGAAGATGCCTGCCAGCCGCTACATGCAGGCCAGCGGCATCGCCAGCATTTCCTGGGCGGTGCTGTTCCTGGCCCCCGGCTGGGTGCTGGGCGAAGCGTATGACGCGGTGGCCGCCGTGGCCGGACGCCTGGTGGTGGTGGTCGGCCTGCTGATGGTGATCCTCGGCCTGGTCTGGGCCATCGTGCTGTACGGCTACCGCTGGTCGGCCGCACGCATGGACAACTGGCTGGCGCGCCTGCTGGACTGGTCCAACCGCCACCCGACGCTGGGCCGTTATACCGTCGGCGTGCTCGACCCGAAACGACGCGAATCGGTACCGCTGGCGATGCTGGCGCTGATGCTGCTGGTGCTGGGCTGGGGCTGGTTCGCGCTGCTGACCGTGGTGGTCGCGCATGGCGAACCGCTGGCGATCGACCTGCTGGTGCACCAGGCCATGCTGGCGCTGCGCAACCCGCTGGCCGACTACCCGATGGCGGCGCTGGCGTCGCTGGGCGCCTGGCAGGTACTGCTGCCGGCCACCGCGGCGGCGATGGGCTACCTGATCTGGCGCCGGCGCTGGATGGCCGCCGCGCACTGGCTGGCCGCACTGGCCTTCGGCCTGGCGCTGACCATGCTGCTCGGCGCCACCGTGGATGTAGTGCGCCCGGTCGATGCCAGCAGCGGCTTCGGCTTCCCGTCGGTGTCGGTGACCATGGCCACCATCACCTTCGGCTTCTTCGCGGTGCTGATCGCGCGCGAGATGCCGGGCCGCACCCGCGTCTGGCCGTACCTGGTGTCGGGCATCGTGGTCAGCCTGATCGGCTTCTCCCGGCTGTACCTGGGCGCGCACTGGCTGAGCGATGTGATCGGCGGCATGCTGTTCGGCACGTTCTGGCTGCTGGTGCTGGGCATCGCCTACCGCCGCCGCTTCAACCGCTCGTTCTGGGTGAAGCCGGTGGCGTGGCTGTTCTACGGCGTCTTCGCCCTGGCGGCGATGTGGTACGCGCCGCGCCACATCCCGGTGAAGCTGGAGCGCTTTGAACCGACCCTGCCGGCGCCGCAGGCGATGGACATGCAGGCGTGGTGGCAGCACGACTGGTCGACGCTGCCGGCACGCCGCAACGAGTTCGATGATGACCAACGCTGGCCGCTGGACGTGCAGGTGGCCGGCCCGCTGGCGCCGCTGCAGGCGCAGCTGGAAGCCCGCGGCTGGAAGCGGCAGGAGCAGGCCGGCTGGCAGGAAGCCCTGCTGATGCTGGACAAGAACACCGGCGCCGACCAGCTGCCGGTACTGCCGGCCACGCTGGAAACGCGGGTGGAAGCGCTGCTGATGGTGCGCCAGGGTGCGCAGCCGGATGAGCGCTACGTACTGCGCCTGTGGCCGGCGCCGGCCCAGCTGCAGCCCGGCGATACGCCACTATGGCTGGGCAGCGCGCAGACCCTGCGCTACGAGCGCCACTTCGAATGGATCGGGATGTGGCACCCGCTGCGCGGCGTCGACCCGGCCATGAACGCGGTGAAGGAGGCCGTGCAGGGCCTGCCACAGCGCGAGGACGTGCACAGCGAGACCGGGTTGCCGGTATTGCGGTTGAAGACCACCACGCCCTGACCGGTACCGGTGCGTGATCCACGCCATGCGTGGATGGCATTCCACGCATGGTCCAGCGTGTGCACCAAGGTGCACACCCACCCGAGGCAGGCTGCTACGGCATCCAGCCCAGCAACTGCTGCAGGCGCTGGTGCGGGTCGTCCAGCTGCAGCAGCTGCAGGCGCTGCTGCTCGCTCAGCGGCAGCAGTTCGGCCAACCGCCAGCCGACCCAGCTTGCCTGATCCAGCAAGGCCGGGTTGGCCGGCGCATACGCCTCGCCCGCCTGTTCGATGATGTGCCCGAGCACCGTGGCCAGCAGCGCATGCTGTGGCCGCAGTTCGTCGTCGGGATCCTCCTCGCACCAACTAACGTCGGCCACCACCAGGCCGTTGTCACGGACCCGCGTGCGCTCGACATGGAAGCGGCGGGTGCCGCGCAGTCGCAGCTGCAGCACGCCATCGGCGCCGACATCGAAATCTTCGATGCGCACCTGCACGCCATACGCCGCCGGTGTCGCCGGTGCGCCCACTTCCTGGCCGTCGAGGATCAGGCAGACGCCAAAGCCCTCGCCACTGCGGCCGCTGTCGCGGACCAGATCCAGATATCGCCGCTCGAACACGCGCAGGCCCACCGCCGCGCCCGGCACCAGCGTGGTGTGCAGCGGAAACAGTGGCAGCGAGCTGTCGACGCTCATCGGGCCTGCAGGGCGGCGAGGAAGCGGCGCGGTGCGCCGTCGAAGCCACCGTTGGACATGAACACCACATGGTCACCACTGCGTGCATGGGACTGCAGCTGTGCCAGCAGTGCATCGGTATCGGGTACCGCGTGCGCTTGGCCACGCACCGCGGCGATCACCGCGGCAGCATCCCAGGCCAGTTCCGGGCGATGCAGGAACACCACTTCATCGGCCAGTGCCAGCGACGGCGCCAGCGCCTGTGCATGTGCACCCAGCCGCATCGAGTTGCTGCGCGGCTCCATCGCGACCACGATGCGTGCATCGCCGACCTTGGCACGCAGGCCTTCCAGCGTGGTGGCGATCGCCGTCGGGTGATGGGCGAAGTCGTCGTAGATGGTGATGCCATCAACGCTGCCGATCACTTCCATGCGGCGCTTGACGCTGCGGAACCGCGCCAGCGCCGGGATCACATCAGCAGGCGCCACGCCTACCGCATGCGCGGCCGCCAGCGCGGCCAGGCCGTTGAGCACATTGTGCCGGCCCAGCAGCGACCACTGCACATCACCCAGCGCCTGGCCTCGATGATGCACGCGGAACGCGCTGCCATCGGCAGCCAGCAGCTCGGCATGCCACTCCAGCGACGGATCGAATCCGAAGCGCTCGACCGGGGTCCAGCAGCCCATCGCCAGCACTTCGGCCAGGTACTTGTCTTCGCCGTTGACGATCAGGCGGCCACGCGCCGGCACCGTACGCACCAGGTGGTGGAACTGGCGCTGGATCGCCGCCACGTCCGGGAAGATGTCGGCGTGGTCGTATTCAAGATTGTTGAGGATGGCCACCAGCGGCCGGTAGTGCACGAACTTGCTGCGCTTGTCGAAGAATGCGGTGTCGTACTCGTCGGCCTCGACCACGAACTCGCGGCCCTGGCCGAGCCGGGCGGAGACGCCGAAATCCTCGGCCACGCCGCCGATCAGGAAGCCCGGCGAACGCCCGGCGCTTTCCAGCAGCCAGGTGAGGATGGTGGTGGTGGTGGTCTTGCCATGGGTGCCGGCCACGGCCAGGGTGTCACGTCCCGGCAGCACCCGTTCGGACAGCCATTGCGCGCCGGAAATGTAGCGCTGGCCAGCGTCAAGCACGGCCTCCACGGCCGCGTTGCCCCGCGACAACGCGTTGCCGATCACCACCTCATCGGTGCCGGCCGGCACGCTGTCGGCGCGGTAGCCCTGGTCCAGGGTGATGCCCAGCTGTTCCAGCTGGGTGGACATCGGCGGATAGATGGCCTGGTCGCTGCCGCTGACCGGATGGCCCAGTTCCCGCGCCAGGGCGGCCACGCCGCCCATGAAGGTGCCGGCGATTGCAAGGATATGTACGCTGCTCATGACCGAGGATTGTGACCGATGACGGCTGTATAGGGCCAATGTCCGCGCCTGGGTAAGACAAGTCCTACACAGGATGTGAGAAAACTCCAATCATCTGTCAGGGAATTCCCGATAGCGATGTTCTGTGAACCCGGACACAATTCGAACTGCCAGCCGCAGTACCCGAACCGGTCCTACTCCCCAAGAGGCCATCCCCAAGGGAGCTCATGCTGCGGGGCCCTGAGCAAGCCCTCTGCTGGCGCCTATCAAACGACACAGGCCTGATCCTCGCGGACCAGGCCTGTGTTTTTTGCGCCGGGGGGCCGGAAGCGTGTGCCGGCCCCGCCGGATCAAGCCTTGATCGCCGCCAGGATGCGCGCTTCGATCTCGTCCAGCTCACCGACGCCGTCGACGCGGGCCAGAGTGCCACGGCCGGCGTAGAAGTCGACCACCGGGGCTGTCTGCTCGTTGTAGACCTGCAGGCGCTGGCGCACCGCTTCCGGGTTGTCATCGGCGCGGCCCTGTTCCTGGGCGCGGCCAGCGATGCGCTCGACCAGCAGCTCGGTGGCCACGTCCAACTGCACCACCGCGTCCAGCGGCTGGCCGATCTTGGCCAGCAGGCCGTCCATCGCATTGGCCTGGGCCACATTGCGCGGGTAGCCATCCAGGATGAAGCCCTTGGCGACATCGGCCTGGGTCAGGCGCGATTCCAGCATGCCCAGCAGGATGTCGTCCGACACCAGGTTTCCGGCATCCATCACCGTCTTGGCCTGCTTGCCCAGCTCCGTGCCGGCGGCGATTTCCGCGCGCAGCATGTCACCGGTCGAAATATGGGCGATCCCCAGCTTTTCCTTCAGGCGCGTCGCCTGTGTCCCCTTGCCCGAACCGGGCGGTCCCAACAGAACCAATCGCATTGACCTGACTCCAACGTGTTGAAAACAAAGAAGGTTCGCGTCCCGGACGGTCCGGTATCGCTGCACCGCAATAGCGCCACTTTACCGCATCCGGGTAATGTCCCTGCAATGTCCCCTCCCCCGAGCAGGTAGAAGCATGCGCAACGGTACTCTCCTCTATGCCCAGTCCGGTGGTGTCACCGCGGTCATCAACGCCACCGCAGCTGCGGTGATCGAGCAGGCCCGGGCCAAGGGCATCAAGGTCCTGGCCGCCCGCAACGGCATCCTCGGCGCCCTGCGCGAAGAGCTGATCGACACCAGCAAGGAGAGCGCCGCCGCCATCCGCGCGCTGGCCCACACCCCGGGCGGCGCGTTCGGTTCGTGCCGGGTCAAGCTGAAATCACTGGACGCTGACCGTGCACGTTACGACCGCCTGCTGGAGGTGCTGCGCGCGCATGACGTGCGCTGGTTCCTCTACAACGGCGGCAACGACTCGGCCGATACCGCGCTGAAGGTCTCGCAGCTGGCCAAGGCGTCGGGCTACGACCTGACCTGCATCGGCGTGCCCAAGACCATCGACAATGATCTGGCGGTAACCGACACCTGCCCGGGCTTCGGCTCGGCCGCCAAGTACACCGCGGTGTCGGTGCGCGAGGCCGCGCTGGACGTGGCGGCGATGGCCGAGACCTCCACCCGCGTCTTCATCTACGAAGCGATGGGTCGCCACGCCGGTTGGCTGGCGGCGGCGGCGGGCCTGGCCGGCAACGGCGATGACGAAGCCCCGCACATCATCCTGCTGCCCGAACGCGCCTATGACGAGGCGGTGTTCCTGGCCAAGGTGAAGGCGGTGGTCGAGCGCGTCGGCTACTGCGTGGTGGTGGCCTCGGAAGGCATCGCCACCGCCGATGGCCGCTTCGTCGCCGACGCCGGCGGCGGCAAGGATTCGTTCGGGCACTCGCAGCTGGGTGGCGTAGCGGCGCACCTGGCCGGACGGGTCAAGGACCAGCTGGGCCTGAAGGTGCACTGGGCCCTGCCGGACTACCTGCAGCGCTCGGCCCGGCACCTGGCCAGCAAGACCGACTGGGAGCAGGCGCAGGCGGTGGGCAAGGCTGCGGTGCAGTTGGCGCTGAAGGGCCAGAACGGCGTGATGCCGGTGATCGTGCGCAGCAGCGACGCGCCGTACCGCTGGAAGATCGAAGCCGCACCGCTGTCGAAGATCGCCAACCACGAGAAGAAGATGCCGGCCGGCTTCATCCGCCGCGACGGCTTCGGCATCACCGCCAAGGCGCGCGCCTACCTGTCACCGCTGATCAAGGGCGAAGCACCGCTGCCCTACGGCCCCGACGGCCTGCCGAAGTACGTCACGCTGAAGAACGTGGCGGTGAAGCAGAAGCTGCCGCCCTACGAGGGCTGAACCGAAAAAGGGGACGGAGGGGATTAAGTCGTAACCCCCCCTCCGTCATCCCTCCCCCATCAGCGTTGGGGCGGTTGCGACTTAATCCCCTCCGTCCCCTTTTTTTGGAGGTGTGCCATGGCACTGCGCGTTGTTCGACTCGGTATGCCACGCGTCGCCGGTGAGGGACTGCGCATCGGCACGGTGCGGCGTCCGCCGCGTGGCGTGCCGCGCAGCGAGTTCGCCCGCCAGGACTGGTACGACGTCTGGTTCCCGACCCTGTCGCCCAGCGCGGAACTGGTGAAGCAGGCGCACGAGGCGAAAACCGCGGCCGACTGGAATGCGTTCTTCCGTCACTACAAGGCCGAGATGAAGGCGCCCGCTGCAGCCCACGCGCTGGACCTGCTGGCCGCGCTGTCGCAGCACAGCGACATCAGCGTGGGGTGCTACTGCGAGGATGAGGCGCACTGCCACCGCAAGGCGCTGCGTGAGCTGCTGGTGGCGCGGGGAGCGACGCTGGCCGGGTGATGCCCGGTTGCCGGCCAGCCTCCGGCACTACCCCACGCGACGCGATGCGTGGATTCGCGCTGCCGGACGGCCTCAGTTGCAGGCCTTGCCTTCCATCTGCAGCTGTGCGGCGAACATCGTCACCTGCGGAATCTTGCCGGCAGCGGCCTGCTTCTTTGCCTCTTCCAGGTAGATGCGCGACTGGCCCTGTCCATCCAGCTCGACCTTGTTGCTCGACGGCAGGCGCCACACCCGCACCACCGCCTGCTGCGCCGGGCACGCGGCGCTGGGCACGCGGATCACATCGTTGAGCTTCCAGCCCTTGTCGGCACTCGGCTGTGCCTTGGCATAGTCGACGAAGCGCGCGCGCGGCTGGCACTGCTCGCTGGTACGCACGGCGGAGAAGCGGTACGGCTCTGCCGCATCGCCGGTGAACACGCCCTCCAACCGCGCGCAGGCCTCGGGGATCTGGCGCAGTGTATGCGCTGCGCCCACCGCCTGTGGGGCACCCACCGCACGCTGCAGCTCCGGGGTTTCCGCAGCGAATGCCGGGGCGGCAGGCACCAGGGCGGCAAGCATCAACAGGGACAGGCGCATGGGGGATCTCCTTCGGGACTGTGCGCAGGCTTGCAGAGCATGGCTTAACGGGGTGCAAAGGCCTGTCGACCGGGCATGCCGGCAAAGGCCAGTCGAGCGCGGCTCGACTCTACCGTGCGTCGAACGCATACTGCGGGCACCAGGGAATGCTGAACACCGCCATACGTCGGACGACCTCCAAGGTCGGTACGGGTTGGTTCCAGGCTGCAGCCCGTCGTCCCCCTCGTGGTGCGTTCATCGCCACTGGATGCTTGTCCATCCATTTTGCGGAGGGGTCTAATGCTGGAACGTCACGGGCTGTCACTGGCGCTGGGCTGCGCCATTCTCGCGATCCTGTTCGGAATCGTCTCGGCGCGCTGGATCCTGCGCCAACCCACCGGCAATGAACGCATGATCGCGATCGCCACCGCGATCCAGGAAGGCGCACGTGCCTACCTCAACCGCCAGTACCTGACCATCGGCATCGCCGGCGTGGTGCTGTTCGTGCTGGTCGGCATATTCCTCAGCTGGTACACCGCCATTGGATTCGCAGTGGGTGCGGTCCTGTCCGGCGCGGCGGGCTACATCGGCATGAACGTGTCGGTACGCGCCAACGTGCGCACCGCCGAGGCCGCACGCCACGGCATCAGCGCGGCGATGGACGTCGCTTTCCGAGGTGGTGCGATCACCGGCATGCTGGTGGTCGGGCTGGGCCTGCTGGGCGTGGCCGGCTACTACGCGCTGCTGCTGCGCATGGGCCTGCCGATGGAACAGGCGCTGCACGCCCTGGTCGGCCTGGCCTTCGGCTCCTCGCTGATCTCGATCTTCGCGCGCCTGGGCGGCGGTATCTTCACCAAGGGCGCCGACGTCGGCGCCGATCTGGTCGGCAAGGTGGAAGCCGGCATCCCCGAAGACGACCCGCGCAACCCGGCGGTGATCGCCGACAACGTCGGTGACAACGTCGGCGACTGCGCCGGCATGGCCGCCGACCTGTTCGAGACCTATGCGGTGACCGTCATCGCCACCATGCTGCTGGGCAGCCTGATGCTAGCCGAGGCGGGCGCCAACGCGGTGTTGTATCCGCTGGTGCTGGGCGGCGTGTCGATCATCGCCTCGATCATCGGCGCACTGTTCGTCAAGGTGAAGCCGGGCGGCTCGATCATGGGCGCGCTGTACAAGGGCGTGATCGTCTCCGGCGTGCTGGCCGCGATTGCGTTCTACCCGATCACAACCGGGCTGATGGGTGACAACGTGCACGGCCCGATGGCGCTGTACGGCTGCGCGCTGATCGGCCTTGTACTGACCGGCCTGATCGTGTGGATCACCGAGTACTACACCGGCACCCAGTACAAGCCGGTGCAGCACGTGGCACAGGCCTCGACCACCGGCCATGGCACCAACATCATCGCCGGCCTCGGCATCTCGATGAAGTCCACCGCGCTGCCGGTGGTGGCGGTGTGCGCGGCGATCTGGGGAGCGTTCGCGCTGGGCGGGTTGTACGGCATCGCCATCGCTGCCACCGCGATGCTGTCGATGGCCGGCATGATCGTCGCCCTGGACGCCTACGGCCCGATCACCGACAACGCCGGTGGCATCGCCGAGATGGCCGAGCTGCCTTCGGAGATCCGCGACATCACCGATCCGCTGGATGCAGTGGGCAATACCACCAAAGCAGTGACGAAGGGCTACGCCATCGGTTCGGCGGCCTTGGCCGCACTGGTGCTGTTCGCCGACTACACCCACAACCTGCAGGCCGCGCATCCAGGACAGGAATTCCGCTTCGACCTCAGTGACCACACGGTGATCATCGGACTGCTGATCGGCGGCCTGATCCCGTATCTGTTCGGCGCGATGGCAATGGAAGCGGTCGGCCGCGCTGCCGGTGCGGTAGTTGAAGAAGTGCGCCGCCAGTTCCGCGAGATCCCCGGCATCATGCAGGGTACCGGCAAGCCGCAGTACGACCGGGCGGTGGACATGCTGACCCGCTCGGCCATCCGCGAAATGATCGTGCCGTCGCTGCTGCCGGTGGCGGTACCGGTGGTGGTCGGCCTGCTGCTGGGGCCGCGGGCACTGGGCGGGCTGCTGATCGGCACGATCGTGACCGGCCTGTTCGTGGCCATCTCGATGACCACCGGCGGCGGCGCCTGGGACAACGCCAAGAAGTACATCGAGGACGGCCACTTCGGCGGCAAGGGCAGCGAGGCGCACAAGGCCGCGGTGACCGGCGATACCGTCGGCGACCCGTACAAGGACACCGCCGGCCCGGCGATCAACCCGCTGATCAAGATCATCAACATCGTGGCGCTGCTGCTGGTGCCGCTGCTGTAATCCACGCCATGCGCAAACCCGTAGAGTCGAGCTTGCTCGACTGCTTTTGGCCCGCACCGCAAGAGCAGTCGAGCAAGCTCGACTCTACGGCTCCGACCGCTTCCTCAAGCAACGGCTGATCAGCGCCCGCGCAGGAAGAACGACACCGGCACCATCACCTGCACCGGGTCGCCGGCCACTTCGGCCGGCGGCGCCGGCACCGGGCTGGCCCGCTGCACGGTGTCCAGCGTCTCCTGGTCCAGCAGTTCGAAGCCGCTGCTGCGGCCCAGCTTCAGGCCCGACACCGCGCCATCGCGGGCGACCGCGAAACGCACATAGACCACGCCCTGCTGACGCAGGCGCTCGGCCTGGCGCGGATAGCGGCGGTGCTTCTGCAGGTGCCCGAGCAGGCGTCCTTCCCAGGTCGCCTCCGCGCGGCTGCGCTCACCGGCAGTGGTCTGCGGTGCGCTATAGCGCGCGGCAGCGTCAGCGGCCACCTGCGGCGGTGCGCTGGTCTGCGCGACATTGGCGTCGGCGGTCTCCGGCGAGGGCGTTGGTTCCGGTGCCTTGGGCGGAGGCAGGTCGCCCTGCGGCTGCACGGGTGCTTTCGGCTGCTCGCGCACGACCGGCGTCGGCGCCTGCCGCTGCTGTTGCTGCTGCAGCGGCCCAGTGGCTACCTCGCGCGGCGGTACCTGCGGCGCCTGCGCCATCGGCGCCAGTTCCAGCATCAGCGCCGCAGGCGGGGCGGCGGCGGTCAGCGCCGGCGCGCGCGCCGCCCACCAGCAGGCCGCGCCGATCAGCAGCGCGTGCACCAGCAGCACGATCGCCAGGCTGGTCGCCCAGCGCCGCAGTCCGCTCATCGTGCGCCCTGCTCCAGCCCGACCAGTGCCACCTTCAGGTATCCGGCTGCGCGCAGCGCATCCAGGGTCGCCATCAGTTCGCCATAAGGCACATGGGTATCGGCACGCAGGAAGATGCGCTGTCCGCTGTCATCGTGGGTCGCGGCCTTCAGTGCAGCGGCCAGCCCATCGCGCGCCACCGGTTGTTCGCCCACGCGCAGCGACAGGTCGGACTGCACGGTCACATACACCGGCGTCTGTTCCGGCGGCGTGGCGCTGGCGCTGCTGGCCGGCAGCTGTACCGGCACCGACACGGTAGCCAGCGGTGCGGCCACCATGAAGATGATCAACAGCACCAGCATCACGTCGATGAAGGGCGTAACGTTGATCTCGTGCGCTTCTTCCGGCGCGTCGTCGCGGTCGGATGCGGTCCTGATCGCCATCGCCGCGCCTCAGTGCACCGCGCGCAGCGGTGCGGCTGCGGCACGTGGTACGGCGCGGTCAAGATCGCGCGACACCAGCTGCTGCACGGCCGCGGACAGATCACCGAGCAGGCCGCGCAGGCCGGCCAGCACGCGGCTGAAATGGTTGTAGACCAGCACCGCCGGAATCGCTGCGACCAGGCCGAGCGCGGTGGCCAGCAAGGCCTCGGCGATGCCCGGTGCGACCACCGCCAGGTTGGTGGTGTTGCTGTGGGCGATGCCGATGAAACTGTTCATGATGCCCCACACCGTGCCGAACAGGCCCACGAACGGCGCCACTGCACCGATGCTCGCCAGCACGCCGATGCCCCGTCGCTGCAGGCGCGCGGTCTCCAGTTCAATGCGGTCCAGGCGCGACGCGACGCGTTCCTTGATGCCGTCGCGGCTGTCCAGATCCTGCGACAGACGCAGTTCGGTGCGTGCGGCCTCCAGCATGGCCAGCGCGGTCCCCTGCTGCGCGCTGGCCTCCGCACTTTCGGCCGGCAGGCTCGGCGCCTGCAGCAACAGCGCGCGCGCCGCACGCAGCTGGCGGGCCTGCCGGGCCAGCTCCCAGCCCTTGGCCAACAGCACGGTCCAGGTAGCCAGCGATGCCAGCGCAAGCGCGATCATCACGCCCTTCACCACCACGTCGGCGGCCAGGTACATGCCCCAGGGCGTCAGTGCAGGGGCAGCCACGGGGGCCAGGTCAGCAGGCAGCATCGTCTCGGTTTCCATCAGCATCGGGGGTCGCGGCACGGCGGCGGGCCGTGCGCGGGTCATTGGCATCGTCGACTTCCACGACCGGATTGGGCTCCAGGCGGGGTGCCGGGCGGCTGAGCACATAACCAGCGCTGACCGCGAAGAACAGGCCCACGCCCAGCAGCAGGCGCCACGAGGGGTGTGCCCCCCAGCAGAACAGCGCGAAGCCCACCGCCATGCCGGCGCTGGCAAAGGCCTTGCCCTTGCGCGAGACCGCGCCCTGCTCGCGCCACAGCCGCAGCGACGGGCCATAGCGCGGATGCGCCAGCAGGCGCTGCTCGAACTTCGGCGAGCTGCGCGCGAAGCAGCCCACCGCCAGGATCAGGAAGATGGTGGTCGGCATCACCGGCAGCAGCGCGCCGATGACCCCGAGGCCGACCATCACCCAACCCAGCGCGAACCAGAGCCAGCGCATCAGCGCGGTGCCCGCAGGCGGCAGGCGTACATCAGGCGAATTCCACTTCGACGTGGCCATGCACGCTGCGGAAAGCGGCGTCGGCCGCATCGATCACCTGTTGTTCCTGCTCGGCGCTCAATGGCACCGCGTCCAGTGCAGCGGTGAACTCACGCCAATGGCGCGCAGCGCCATCCGGGTGCGCGGCCAGGTGGCGGGCGCCGAAATCGCGATCCAGTCCCAGCTTGGCCGCCATCTTGTACAGGATGGTGCCGCCGAGGTTGGAGCCTTCGGCCACGTACAGCCAGCCCAACGCCGCCGGCAGCGGAAGGTCGGCCGGCAGCGCGGCGATGTCCGCACCCGGCAGGGTCTGCTCCAGGTCCTGCAGGTCGCGTGACACCTGCTTCAGGCGACGGCGCTCGCCGAGGTCCGGCAGCAGTGCGTCCAGGGCAGGATTGGCATACAGCGCGTCGATGCTGCGGTGGAAGCGGTACTGCACGCGCAGGAAGCGGGCGAAGTTGCTGCGGTCGGCGAAGATGTCGCCGGCCATGATGCGCTTGTCGAGCGCGCCGTGGCTGTCGCGGGTGGCGGCCTTGAGCCGCAGGCTGCGGCTGTCTTCAGGGGCGATGTGTGCGTTCATGGGGGATGCCAAGGGGGTCGTCGTGCTGTAGACGTTCGCCGCGGGGCTTTCCCCAAGGCCGTGTGCACCGATAATGGACCATCCCTTCTTCCCGCAGGAACCGATGATGATCACCACCGAACCGCGCATGACCAACCTGTTCCTGCAGCTCGGCCTGGAGGCCAGCGCCGAGGGCATCGCCCGCTTCATCCGCGAGCACCAGCTGGCCACCGATGTGGAAGTGGTCGAGGCGCCGTACTGGAACGACGCCCAGCGCCAGTTCCTGTCTGAATCGCTGCAGGCCGATGCGGCATGGAGCACGGTGGTGGATGAGCTGAACGAATCGCTGCACGAAGACGCGGTGAAGGCCGCGACCGGGCGCTAAGCACGCGATGGGCAGCGCCGGGCATGGCCCGGCGCTACCCGTTACACCGCAGGAGCGGTGCGGACCAGGGTCCGCACCCACCGAAAGCGCACTGCGCAGTCGATCAGTACTTCCAGGTCAACGCCAGCCGCGCGGTGCGGCCCGGGGCCGGCATCACGCCCAGGGCAAGCGGGTCCAGGTAGTAGCGGTCGGTCAGGTTGTCCACGCCCGCCTCCACCGACAGCTGGTCGTTGAAGCTCCAGCTGGCGAACAGGTCGACCAGGGTGGTCGGCCGGTACAGCTGCTGGATCGCCGACAGGCCGACGTTCCATTCCTTGTCCAGCTTGCTGATCGGGCCGGCGTTGTGCACCACGCGGGTGCCGAAGGTCAGGCGCTCGTCGAACAGGCGCGAACCCAGGGTCAGGTTGACCATGTAGCGCGGCGGGTTCTGCGTGTTGGTGTAGGAGCCTTCGAAGCCGCCATCGACGCAGTCCGGCGTGCCGGCCAGCTCCGCGTTCTTGCGCTGTTCGCCATACGCGCGGCGCTCGGCGGCGATATCCGGCGCACAGGTCTTGGCCTTGAAGTAGTAGTGCGCGGACAGGTCGGCAAACAGCTTGCCGCTGTCATAGCTGGACTGGAACTCCATGCCCGACACCTTGAACCGGTCGACGTTGCGGATCAGGCCGGCCGACAGCGTGCGGTAGTCGCGGGTGATCAGGTCGTCGATGCGGGTATCGAAGTAGGCCAGCTTCAGCGCCAGGCGGTCGCCGGCGGTGAACAGGTCGTAGCGGATGGTGCTGGCACCGATTTCCCAGCTGCGCGCACGCTCCGGCTTCAGTTCACCCACCGGCTTGGCAGCGGTGAACAGGCCCAGCGTGGTCTCGAACAGGCTTGGCAGCTTGGTGCCTTCGGCGTACTTCACGTAGACCATGGTGTCTTCGCTGAAGCGGTAGGCCACGCTGGCAGTCGGCGAGAACGCGCTGTCGCGGCGGCGGATCGGCTGCGACCAGCTCCAGCTGACCGGCACTTCCAGGTCCTGCGCCTTGCCCGCGTCGTAGAAGTTCCAGCCACCGATGTCGGCCACCGTGCCCTTCTTGTACGGCGAGGCCAGCAGCGATTCCTGGGTGAAGTTGCCGTTGGCATCCGGGTACCAGTTCAGCAGCGCGATGCGCTTGGCCCGCCACGACGGCAGCGCCGGGTTGCCGTTGAGCAGCTCGGTATAGCGGTACTGGCCCTGCACCTCGTAGGCGTCGGGCGTGGCCAGGCGGTTGCGGTCATGCACATCCACGCGGTTCCAGCGGCCACCGGCCAACAGCTCCCAATGCTCGTCAGGCTGCCACTTCAGCGAGGCCACGGCGCTGTATTCCTTGCGCTCGGCATTGCGCAGGAAGCGATTGTTGACCAGATCGTCGTGCATGACCGGCCCGGAGCTGCCCGGCGCGATGTCTTCATCGCTGTAGGACAGGCCGTAGTCGAGCGTGAACGCACCCGCGTGCGTATCGAATCTCGAGGTGTTGCTGGCGTCCAGGCCGAAGCGCTTCTGCCGCAGCGGGTTGCGGTAGGCATCCTTGTAGCCGGGGTCGCCACTGAAGCTGGGCGCGTCATACCACTCGGTGCGGCGGTCGAAGTACCACGGCGTGATGCCGGTCAGGCTGTTGTACATCACGCTGTCGGTATCGGTGTACGTGCCATTGACGCGCAGGTCGACCAGCTCGCTGTCCGGATTGAAGCGGTAGCGCAGGGTGTAGCTGTCCATGTCGACGTGGCCCGGATCCCACTGCGGGATGCGGTCACGATCAACGCGGATGATCTGCGAGGCCATGATCTCGCCGGCGGTGCCTTCGTAACGGCGGTAGCCCGCCTCAAGCGTCTGCGCGTCGTCGATGCGCCAGGTGCCCTTGAGCAGCGCCGACTTCGAGCGCGAGGAGGTGTTGAACACCTCGGTACGCGGCGGATTCAGCGGTGCCAGCGTGCGCCGGGTCTGCGGGAAGTCATCGTAGCCATGCTTGCCCGAGAAGTAGTTGCCCGTATCGCGGTAGGCGTAGGCGGCCACCAGGTCGAAGCGGTCCCAATGACCGGCGGCGGCGACGTTGAAGAACTGGTTGCCGGTGGCGCTGCGGTCGGTGCGCGGCACGGCGCTGTACGCCGGCAGGTTGTTGGCGCTGGCGTTGGCCAGGCCACCACGCACGCGCACGCCGAAATCGCGGCCTTCGCGCAGCACGTCACCGATCTTCAGGGTCTCCATCTCGACCACGCCGCCGATGCCGCCAGAGGCGTTGGCCTGCAGGCTGGGGCCCTTGGTGATGGTCAGGCTGGAGATCAGGTCCGGATCCAGGTAAGTGCGCTGCGACTGGCCTGCATAGCCGCGGTAGGTGTCGATGCTGGACTGGCCACCGTCGATGATCACCGGCACGCGGCCCTGGCCCTGGATGCCGCGGATGTTGACGTCGAAGCCGTTGCCCACGCGTGGGTCACCCGCAGTGACACCGGCAACACCCTTGACGATGTCGCCGTTGGAGGTGCCGCGGAAGCGCTCCAGGTGCGTGCGGTTGAGCGTGGTGGTGGAGCCGACGCTGCGGTAGCTGTCGAGCAGGCGGGCTTCGTCGCTGGTCGCGCCCGCATCGACCCGGTCGCCGGCCACGCTCAGCGTATCGGTGACGATTACGCCATCGCCGGCCTGCGCCGGCGTCGCTGCTTCCAGCGTGACCGCATCGGCGCTGACCCGGCGTACTGCCAGGCCACTGCCCTGCAACAGCTGCTGCAGCGCGTCGTTGGCCGACAGGCTGCCGTTGACCGCACGCGAGGTCACGCCCTGGGCCAGCGTGGCCGGATAGACGACCTGGATGCCGGACTGACGCATGTAGCTGCGCAGCGCTTCGTCCAGCGGCTGCGCCGGAATGTCGAAACGCTGCACGACGGCGTGATCACCGCGGGCGCTCTGCGCCAGCACGGACGGCGCGGCGCTGGCCAGGCCTGCGGCCAGCAATGCGATGCACAGGCGGGACGGGCGCAGCACGCGGCCCGGACGATGGGAGTCGAACATGGGGGAACCTGTCAGGTAATCAGTGCCGCGGGCGCGGCGTCATCCGCAACACAGGCGGACACGGCGACGTACGTGGCGGCGGCGGGTACGTTCGCGGAGTAAGACGGATGGGAGCGCGACGACCCCAAGGGAGATTTGCGGAAGATGGAGGGTGAAGGCATCCACGCATGGCGTGGATCTACTGGACGATGGCGACGCCGAAGGGAAGACGGGTCACCTGCAGACCGGCCGTCGCGGCCAGCGCATCCAGCGCCTGTTCCGGGCGATCGATGCGCAAGGCTGCACTTACCGCCGGCAGCCGCGAAAGATCACCGCGCACGAAGGTCGGCCCGGCACGGTAACGTCCCACCCATTGCACGGCGTCGGCGACACTGGCCTGCTCCAGCAGCAGCTCACCCTGGCGCCACGCGCCTACGCTGTCCGCTGCCACGTCTTCCAGGCGGGCCACGCCGCTGTGCTCACCGTAGACCGCGCGCTGTCCCACCTGCAGGTAGGTCCAGCCACCGTCGGCCGGGCTGGCCACCCGCACCCTGCCCTGCCCGACCTGGGTTTCCACCTGGCCATCGCCGCGCGCGACGGTGAACGCGGTCGAGATGTCCTCGACCACGCCATTGCCCGCACGCACACTGAAACGCCGCTCTGCATCAGGGGTGACGTCGAACCAGGCGCGTCCGCGCAGCAGCTCGACCTGGCGCGCATGCGCGTCGAAACGCACGGCAATCGCGCTGTCCGCATCCAGTACTGCACGGCTGCCGTCGGGCAGTTGCACGTCCTGCACGACATGCGTGCTGCGATGATCGGCCTGCAGGCGCAGCCAGGCTTCCGGCCAGGCCACCAGCATCGCCAGTGCCGCCGCCGCAGCCATCGCCCAGCGCAGTCGCCGCGACCGCGGCCGATGCACCGGCCTGGCCTGCGGACGCGGCCCGATGCTGCGCCACAGCGCACGCTCGTGTTCGAAGGCCCGGCGGTGCTCCGGCTGGGCCAGCCAGCGTTCGAACTCGTGCATCCGCGCCTCGCCGACGTCGCCCGACGCCAGCCACGCGATCCAGCCCCGGGCCTGTTCGGCCAGGGCATCGTCATTGGCGGCGGGCAGCATGTTCGGCGGGCTCATCGGCTGGCGGACAGGCGCATTCAAGCGCGGGCAGGGGAACTAGACCGCATCCACGGTCCAGTGATCAAGACGTTCCAGCGAAGGGCAACCCCAAGATCGGACGGTCATCGACCGCTGCGCGCCCAGGCCAGGCGTTGCAGCGCCGTGCGTACATGGTTCTCGACGGTGGTGACCGACACGCCGAGCCGGCGCGCGATCTCGGCCTGGGTCAGACCCTGCAGGCGGTTGAGACGGAAGATCGTTCGCGTCGGCTCCGGCAGGTGGCCTGCCGCATCCAGCACGCGCTGCAGTTCGTCCTGCGCCATGGCCTGCTCCTCGGTCGAGATCACCTCGTCCGGGCCCCACAGATAGTGGTCCGCCAGCAGGCGGTTGCGGCGGGTTGATTCACGACCGTGGTCGGTGGCCAGGTTGGCCGCCAGCCGGTACAGATAGGCGCGCGGATTGTCGATGGACTGCGTGTCATCAACCCCACGGGCCTTGAACCAGACCGCCTGGATCACGTCCTCGGCGCCGTTGTCGCTCCCCAGGATGCGTTGAACGCGGCGCAGCAGCGCCGACCGCTCGCGGATCAGCAGTTCGGTGAGGGTGGCGGCATTGGAGGACATGCGCGGAGCCGGTATCACGGACAAGGAGGCGCCGCGCATGCTACTCCGTTAATGCGAATCAGTCACGTTTGCATTCCTGACGGCTCTCACAGGCAGTCGGTCAGCCCGTCGTAGATGCTCGTAGCGGTTCGAGGCAGCAAGGCATGCAGCGCGTCATGTCCGGATCCAATACCCCATACCTCCAACAGTTCGTCCAGCCGGGTTCCTGCAGCCAGCGGCACCGCGCAGGCATAGCGGCCGACATCGGCATCGATCTGCCCGGTCTGCTGCACCCAGGTCGAGCTTCCCGAAAAGGTCCAGATGCAGCCAGCGACCACGCCGGTGGATTGTTGCACCGAGCAGCGCAGGCGCATCGCCCTGAGGTTGTAATACTCCCCCTCGCAGAAGGTATCGCCACAGACGTCGTCAAAGCCGCGCACCAGCTGCCGCTCGGCGGCGAGGAAACGCGCGTGGCCGGCGCCCGGTGCGGGGTAGTCACGGGCATCCACGTAGCGCGGACCGGCCTGCACGGCCCCCGCCATCAACAGCCCGCAGGCCAGCCATCGCGTCTTGAACCCGCCCATCAGCCGTCCCTCCGCGCATTCCGGATGCAGTCGGGCAGCACGTCGAACAGGCCGTGATCGAGCCCGGGCAGGGGCCCCACCAGGCCACCCGGCGCGTCCAGCGCGGCATGGAACGCCTCAACCGGCATCCCCGGATGCAACTCCACCGGACAGACCCAACGGCCATTGTCGACGCGAATCTCGCCACTGTCGGCCTGTACCGCCAGCTCGCTGGCGGCAATGACCCAGGCACATCGCTGCACCGTGCCGCGATGGGCCAGCACGGCACAACGAAACTCCAGTACCTGGTAATTGCTGTACTGCCCTTCACACCAGGTATCGGCGCAGCGTGCGTCGAACTCCCTCGTCAGCGCCGCCTCCAGGCCATAGGCGCGCTCCCAGTTGGCCTCCGGTCGCGGATAGTCGATCAGATCGACGTGCAGGCCTCGGGCCTGCACCGGCAGGGACACCAGCAGCAGCGCGACGGCGGTGAATCGGGCATGCCAGGACATGGGCAGCACTCCTTGGAGATGGAGGTCCAGCCTGCGCCGCCCGCGCCGGGTTCCCCATCAGCCAATCCCCGGGCGGACCGTAAGGACGCCCCGCGCGGTGCCGTGGGCTGCCCTCCCCTGCACAGCGCCCGGCAAAGGCATAAAATGGTCAGCTATCCGTCTACACCCCCACCTGGAGCACACCATGGGTCTGGAACTCGTCTCGCCCGGCAAGAACCCGCCGGAAGAAATCAACGTCATCATCGAGATCCCGAAGGACTCGGAGCCGGTGAAGTACGAAGTGGACAAGGAAACCGGCGCGATCTTCGTCGACCGCATCCTGTCCACCCCGATGCGCTACCCGTGCAACTACGGCTACGTGCCGAGCACCCTGTGCGGTGATGGCGACCCGGCCGACGTGCTGGTGGTGCTGCCGCTGCCGCTGGTGCCGGGCTCGGTGGTGCGCTGCCGTCCGGTCGGCGTGCTGAAGATGAGCGATGAGGCAGGCAGCGACGAGAAGATCCTGGCCGTGCCGGTCTCGAAGATTTTCAGCGGCTACGCCCACGTTGAAGACATCGCCCAGGTGTCCAGCCACTGGCTGGAGCGCATCGGCCACTTCTTCGAGCACTACAAGGACCTGGAAAAGGGCAAGTGGGTCAAGCTGGACGGCTGGGGCGGCGCCGCCGAGGCCAAGCAGATCCTGATCGAAGCGCACCAGCGCCACCTCGACAGCAAGGCCTGAGCCTGAACCGGATCGCTCCGGCATGCCCTGCCGGAGCGATGCGGGTCACGTTTCAAGACGACGGCACATCACTCTTGCTGTCGTATTAGGTAAATTGCGTCACTTCACACGTCGTCGACATCCATCGTCGAGACAGCCAGGGGAATGTGTCGTGCGTATTCTGCTTGTTGGGGATGCAGCCAGCCTGCCGGCCGAGCTGACCGAATTCATTGCCGATCTTGGGGAAGACTGGCAGCCGTTGACCGCCGCCGATGGCCAGACCGCGATGACCGCGGTGGCCACGCAGGGCGTGGATGCGGTGATCGTCTGCCCGCAACTGCCGGACCTCAATGCCACCACGCTGCTGGGCCAGATCCGGACCCTGCGCCCGGAAACCATCCGCATCGCGCTGGTGGATGCCCTGCATGGCAACCGGCCGCCGCCGGCACGCCTGATCGGCGTTGCCCATCGCTTCCTGCCGTTGCCGCTGGCGCCGGAAGTGCTGCTGGAGGCGCTGACCAGCCTGGAAGAGCTGCGCGAGGTGCTGGACAGCCCGCGCCTGCGCGATGCCATCGGCCGCATCGAGAAGCTGCCATCACCGCCGCACCTGTACCTGAGCCTGACCCAGGCGCTGGAGCACGACGACGATGCCGACAGCGCTGACGTCGCCAAGCTGGTCGCCGCCGATCCGGCCATCGCCGCCAAGGTACTGCAGTTGTCGAACTCGGCGTTCTTCAGCCAGGGCCGCACCATCTCCGACCTGCGCACCGCGGTGACCCGGCTGGGCCTGGCCACGCTGCGCGACCTGGTGCTGGCCAGCGAAGTGTTCTCGGCACCGACGCTGTCGACCGCCGAACGCAATTCGCTGCAGCAGCGCGCGCTGCTTGCCTCGCGGCTGGCCGCACGCCTGCTGCCCGAATCCAGCGCCGAACTGGGCGCGACCGCCGCGCTGCTGGCCGACATCGGCCTGCTGCTGCCCGGTGTGCGCAATGAACGTTCCGAGCCATCGCTGGCGGGAGATACGCGTCCCGGCCACGCCGAGGCGGGCGCCTATCTGCTGGGCCTGTGGGGCCTGCCGATGCCGATCATTGAAGCAGTGGCCTTCCACCTGCAGCCGCAGCGCGCCAATACGCGCAGCTTCTGGGTGACCGGTGCGGTGCATGTTGCACTGGCCCTGGTCAACGGCGATCCGGTGGACGAGGACTATCTGCAGCGCGCGGGCGTGCTCAACAAGCTGCCGCTATGGCGCGAGCATGCCAATGCGTTGATGGGGCTGGTTCCCAGCGACGCCTGAACCCACCACTGCATCCCAGCGAACTCAAGGGGCGCGCCTGACGGCGCGCCCTTTCCTGCATCAGCGCGCGCCGCAGGCATCCTGCACGCAGTGACGATATTGCAGATCGCACAACACCTTCGACTTGCCCGCAGCCAGGCATTCCTGGCGAAGCTCCTCGCAATACAGCCCGCCCCCACAGACGCCACCGGTCTGGGCGAACACCGCACCCACCAATGTTGCATAGATCAGTGCAGCAGCAGACAGTTTGTGCAACAGCGTGCTCTTCATCGCTCTCTCCATGTGCAAGTGTCCGCAAGTGGACCCGTCAACTGTGTTGATTACGACACGGCAGGAACGTGATTTCGCTCACCTTCCAACATGTTTCGGAATTCCCCTACAAATAAAGAGGGCGGGCCTTGCGGCCCGCCCTCCCATTACTGCTGTCGCACTTCGATCGATCAGAAGCGCTGGGTGTACTTCATGTAGTAGAAACGACCGATATCGAAGCCACCGTAGTAGGAGAAGCTCGAGTTCGGCTGGCTGTACATGACCGGGCCTTCGTGGTTGAACACGTTGTTGGCACCGAGCGAGACAGTGGCCTGCCACGGCAGGTTGTAACGCACCTGCACGTCGTGGAAGGTGTTCGAACCGACCTTGCGGCTCGGCTGGCCCAGGGTATAGGCCGAGGTGAAGTCAGGCAGGTTGCACTCGGTATCGTAGGAGCACGGCTCCTTCATGCCCGAGTAGTAACGCACGCCCCAGTTCACGCCCAGGTTGCCCAGGGTCCAGTCGACATTGAGGTTCGAACGGACGCGGAAGTTGGCACCCCAATCGCCGGTCGCCCAGCTGGTGTGCTGCTCGACCGGGGTTTCGGCCTCGTTGTCACGCTTGTACTCGAGGTAATCGACGTAGGTGGTCTTCCAGTCGATGACGAACTTGCCGAAGGAGAACTCCGGCAGGCGGTACTTGACGCCCAGGTCGTAACCTGCGGTTTCCTGGTAACCACCGTTGATCAGGGTACGGGTGACGTCGACCACCTGGTTGACGGTGCGGCCGTCGGTGCCGCGTTCGAAACGCTCACACGCCGACGCCACGCCCAGCACGTAGCACTGGTTGAGGATCGAGGTCACCGACTCGGCGGCGATCACGTTGTTGATGCGGATCTTCCACCAGTCCAGGCTGACGTCCAGGCCCTGCACGAAGTTCGGGCTGTACACCAGGCCTGCGGTCCAGGTCTTGGAGGTTTCCGGCTTCAGTTCCGGGTTGGAGCCCGACTCGAAGGCGCTGTAGGACTGGGTGCCCGGGCCGGTCGACTGCGCACCGCCGGAGGTGATCTGGCGGAAGTTGGCCGGAACGCCGCCCGCCTGGCAGGCTGCGGCAACCGACGGGTTGCGCGCGGCCGAGCCGAAGCTGCTGTCGCACGGATCGGTGTAGGCGTCGAAGGTCTGCGACGTGCCACCGTACATGTTGGAGATGCTCGGGGCGCGGAAGCCGGTCGAGTAGGTCGCACGCACCAGCAGGTCGTCGATCGGCTTCCACTTCAGGCCGAACTTGCTGTTGATGGTGTCACCGAAGGTGTTGTAGTCCGAGTAGCGGCCGGCCATGTCGAGCGACAGCTCCTTGGCGAACGGCATGTCGGCCAGCACCGGCACGTTCAGTTCGACGTAGAACTCGTCGAGCTTGTAGCTGCCCTTGGTCGGCTTGCCGGCCAGGTCGGTGCTCAGGCCCGACTGCAGCAGCGCATCCGGGTTGTACTCGCCGCTTTCTTCGCGGTGCTCGTAACCGGCCGCGATGGCCAGCTCACCGGCCGGCAGCGAGAACAGCGAGCCACCGATGTTGGCGCTGTAGGCCTTGGTGGTGTTGGTGTAGGTATCGTGGCTCGGCAGGTACAGGTAGGCCTGCAGGGCCGGATCGGCCAGCGAGCCGTTGCCGGTCGAGCCGTACGGTGCCAGCGGGTTCCACGGGGTGCAGCCGGCGATGACGTGGCCCGGGGTGCCGCAACGGGCAACGTCGCCGTCCATGAAGGACGGGCCGACCGCATTCTGCACGTTCGGGATGAACAGGTTGCCGGTGCCGGTCTTCACGCCCTTGTTCTGGTTGTAGACGTAACCCACGTCCCAGTCCCAGAACTTGTCGCCGAACTCGAACGAACCTTCCAGGCCGGCCGAGAAGCGGAAGGTCTCCTGCTCGGATTCGGTCTGACGCGGCACTTCGGAGGTACGACGGATGAATTCCGCGTCCTTGCCCAGCGGGTTGTAGATGCTGTCGGCCGACAGCGGGGTGCCGTAGACCTCGGACTGGTACGGGTAGCCGGCGATCTGCTGGGTGGCCGTACGCTTGGTGTACAGCACGTTCGCGGTGGCGCGGATGTTGTCGGTCAGGTCGTAGTTGCCATTGGCGAACACCGAACGACGGGTCAGCTTGTTCTGCAGCCACATTTCCTGGCTGGCATTGGTGTAGTCAGCCGTGCCGAATTCGCGGAAATCGGCCATGGTGTTGCCCGAGCCGTTGTTGCCACGGGTGTACCAGACGTCGTCGTTCGCGTCCTTCGGGGTGCCCATGTCATCAATCAGCACGCCGTGGTTGGACGCCGGCGACCAGCCGTTGGCATCCGTATCGGTCGGGTTCGGGTGGAAGCGACCGTTCGGGTAGCGGCTGAAGGAACGATCCTTCGCCCAGACCGGATCTTCCTTGCTGTACTCGGCACCGAAGGTGATCGAACCGCGCTCACCGGTCTGGCCGTAGACGAAGTTGTAGACCTGCTTCTCGCCGTCGCCCTGGCCGTACTGGCCGCCGTAGACGCTGGCTTCCAGGCCGTCGAAGTTCTTGCGGGTGATGATGTTGATCACGCCGGCGATGGCATCGGAGCCGTAGATCGCCGAGGCGCCGTCGGTCAGCACTTCAATGCGCTCGACCACCGAGGTCGGGATGGCAGCCAGATCGGTGTAGCCGCCGGTGCTGACGCCCATGCGCTTGCCGTCCAGCAGCACGAGGGTGCGCTCCGGGCCCAGGCCGCGCAGGTCGACGTACTGGCCGCCCACTTCTTCGCCCGAGGTCAGGGCGTCGGCACGGCTGATGGCCGGCGAACCGGTCGCCGACAGGTTCTGCACGATATCGCCGACGCTGGTGAAGCCCTGCTTCTCGATGTCGGCGCGCTGCAGCGCGATCACGGGCTGCGCGGTTTCCATGCTCGCCTGGCGGATGCGCGAGCCGGTGACCGAAATGCGGTCCAGGTCGGTCGTGGCCTTCGCTTCCTGGGCGGAAGCAAAGGCCGGCGCCAGCGCCAGCGCGATGCCGGCGGGCAGCAGGCCGAGCCGCACTGCGGGATTACAAACGTTCATCAATCTCTCCAAGGTACGTGTTAGCAGCGTGTTAAAACACCCCAGCACGTTACGATTGCGTTGCGACGCTGTATTTGCGCGACCCAACCAGAGACTTTGCAGAATGTGGCGGCAGAACCCCGCCGTTTTCGCGGAAGCGCGATGCGGATTGGCCATAGCGGGCGCGGAAGGCGCGGGCGAAGCTGCAGCAGTTGTCGAATCCACTCGCTGCGGCGACCTCACCCACCATCATGTCGGTGTCACGCAGCAGATCGGCGGCCCGTTCCAGGCGCAATCGTGCCGAAAGCGACTGAGGACTCTCTTCGTAGAGGCTCTGGAAGGTCTTGGAGAGATACCAGCTGGAGAAGTTGGTCAGCTCGGCCAGCTCACCGATCCGCACCACGCGATGGCTGTTGCCTTCCAGGTAGAGCCTTGCGCGTTGCATGCGCCCGAACACCTGGCGCTTGCGGCTGCGCGAGCGTCCCGGGCAGCGCTGCACGTTCTCGGCCAAGCCACGTTGCAGGCTCGCCAGATGCAGCAGCAGCGGCCTGAGCGCATGGGCCGGCTGGCCACTGGCCAGCGCATCGCGCCACAGCCGCAGGCCCACCCGAGCGTCGCTGCGGTTCAGGCGGCCACGACCGGCATACAGGCCACAATCGGCCATCTCGGTCAGTACCCGCAGCGCCTCAACGTTCAGGTTCAGGCCCACGCACAACCCGTTGCGGCCCGCCTGCACCAGCGGCCGGGACTCCTTCTCGAATGCGATCCACTCGCCTTGGCGGAGCCGGAAGCGCCCTTCCTTGGCTTCGACCCAGGAACTGCCACGCACCTGCATCCACACCGTGAAGCTGCTTCCCGCCGTCTGCAGGCTGCCCAGCCGGGCGACGCCGAGGCAGGTGGGCGTGCCTTCATCGAGGGACTTGTCGAGAGAGACGGTTTGGCCGCGATCGGCCAGTGAGAGTTGACGCATGCGGGCACCACGGATTTGCCTAGTACAGGCCTCCGTTTTGCCCAATCAGGCGGCAGCACGTCAGGAAAGTCTGCCGAGATCGCCACGAATTCGTGGCGAGAACGGCACGAAAAAATTACGAAGAGAAATTCTTCTTGAAAATCAAAAGCCTGGAGAACGCCGGGAACAAGGTCGGCGCCGGCCGAGGCAGCTGCATGACGCCGATGTCGGCGCCATCGCTCACCGCCAGGGCCACGTACAGATCACGACCATCGGCGCTGGCACTGATCCCGTTGCCCGCGCTGAGCCGTTGCGCATCCAGGCAACGCTCCGGGGCCTCGACACCGGCCTCGATGCGGACCAGGGTCGTGCCACACCGGGTGGAGGTTCCCAGGTAGCCGATAGCGCCACTGCCGGCGACCGTCCAGGTGCGATAGCGCCAGCGGCTCGGCCGGTCCTCGCTGATCTGGCGCACGCTGGCCGACGACAGTGCCGGATCGACCGACCACAGCCCGCCAGCCGCCAGGCGCGTGAACAGCACCCGCCCGCTGCCACGATCGAAACGGGCCTGCGATACCCCGTCGATGCTGGCCAGCCGGCGCCAGGGCTGCGTACTGCGATCGAACAGGCTCAACCGGGTACGCTGGTCCGCATCGCGTTCAACCACCAGCAGCTGGTCCTCGGTTGCACCGTACAGGGCCTGCAGCGGCTGCTCCGCCGGCACCGGCAACGCCTGCAGGCGCTCATCTCGCGGTGAGATCTCGTAGATCACCGTGCGCCCGTGTTCATCGCGCCCCACCACCAGCAGGTGGCGGCTGTCGGCGGCCCAGTCCGGCGCCTGCCGCCCCTCTGGCCGCAGGCCCTCGATCGGCCGCAACGAGTCCGGCCGCTGCATGTCGGCCCACCACAGGGCGAAACTGCCCGAACGATCAGAGGTGAAGACCAGCTGCCGGCCGTCAGGCGCCGCCATGGGCTGGCCATCGCGGCCACTGGAAGCGAACAGGCGCTGCGCACTGCCGCCCTCGGTCGGCACCTTGAACACACCGAACTGCGCACGCCGGTGAACGAACGCCAGCACCCCGCCATGCCGCGACACCGCAGGCCACTGCGCATCGTCCAGGCCGGCATCACGCAGCGTGCGGCGTTCAACATCGAGGTAGTACAGGCGCACTTCGCTGTCGACACGCCGCCCGAACACGATGGTGCGGCCATCATCGACCCACGCCCAGCCCCGCTGCTCGGCCGCTTCGTTGGTCAGTTGCTCCGGGACGCCGCCGCTGGCCGGCATCCGCCACAGATCGCCCATCTGCGGGTTGCGCACGAACACCAGCCACTTGCCATCCGGCGAGTAGCGCGGCGCATAGTCGAAGTCGTCTGTATCGACACTGTAATCCACCGCATTCCACTGACCACTGGCCAGGTCGAGCACACGGATGCCGCGGTGCGCATACCGCCCGACCATGCTGCCGAATACCAGCCCACGGCCGTCAGGGGTCCAGTCGAAACTGAGCAGTTCGGTGCCGTCACAGCGCGTTGCCTGGCGCAGCGCGCCACCGGTAGCGCTGGCAATCAGCACCTGGCAGCCGCCTTCGGCGCTGAACCGTGCAAAGGCGATCTCGCGGCCATCCGGCGACCAGCTGGGAAAACGATCGCTGGCGCCCAGCGGGGGAGCGAGCAACTGGCGCGCGGGCGCATTGCCCGAGGTCTGCACCTTGATCGCTCCGCCACCCTTGCCGTCCTCGTTGGCGCCTTCATAAGCAACCTGGGAACCATCGGGGGAGAGTGTTGGATAGGTCTCGAAGCCACTGGTGGCGGTGATCAACCGGTAGGGCCGCTGCGGGCTGCCGATCACGCGGACACCGTTCTCGACAGCCGCATCCACCGGCGAACTCGCCACTGGCGCCCGGCGCAGCAGCAGCATCGTCAGCACGATCACCGCCGCCAGCATCAGCAGGCCTGCTGCCAGCAGCACCTTGCGCCGGACCTGGCGCCAGGTCCGGCGCAGGCCCGGTGCCGGCACCGCAATGCTGACAGGAACCACGCCCGCGGCGCCTGCCAGCGTCAGCGGCGGATCGGCAATCTCGCCGATCTCCATCGCAGGCTCGGGCGCTTCCAGCACCTGGACCGGTACCAGCAGGCGGTAGCCGCTCTTGGCGATGGTCTCGATATAGGCCTGGCCGTTGTCGTCGTCGTTGGCAAACGCCTTGCGCAGCTGCGTGACCGCCTGGGTCAACACGTCGTTGGTCGGCAGCGTGTCAGGCCACACTTCGGCAAACAGCTCCTCGCGGGTGACCACCCGGCCGGGCTGCCGCAGCAGCACGCGCAGCACACCCAGCGCCTTCGGTGTCAGCCGGCGTGGACGACGCGCACCCGAAACTTCGACCTCTCGCGAGGACAAAGTGACGACGCATTCGCCAACCTGGATGCGGTCGGCCTCGGGCGGCTGTGTTTCGCTGCTGTTCATTTTCCGATATACAGTAGGGACGGGCCTGGGCAGGTTTCACCAGCGATACCGTCCCCATGCAGGGACAACAAAAAGCCAGATTCCGCACAAAGCATCGGCGCATACCGCAAAAACAATTACGCGTACCGATATTAGCCTAAGCCGGTTACCCCGCCTATGACGGGGTCGACACTCAGGCTCTCTCTCGCCGACGCATTCACATAATCTGCATCATCATTCGCGCCCTTGCGGGCGCGAAATTTTTATCTGGCGTTCATTTTCACATGCGGCGGAGCATCGTCAGTCCGACCAGCCGTGAAACCACCAGCGCGACATACATGACGCCCGCGAACTGTTCCAGCATGACCAATGCCCGCGCCTGCGGATGCAGCGGCACCACATCGCTCAATCCGACCCCGGACAACAAGCTGAAGCTCAGATAAAGCAATTCCATCCAACTGCGCTGCGGCCCCCCGCCCGTGCCCTGGAAACTGCCCGGGTACCACTGCTGGCACACCGCGAACGCAAACGCGAACGCCCAGGCCAGCAGGGTGAAGGTCGCACCGGCGGCAAACAGCTCATCGCGGGTGACCTTGTGGTCCTGCAGCATGTACGCGATCAACGCACCGGCGGTGTAGAAGTACAGCAGGCTCTCCAGCAGCTGCGCCGTGGTCAGCAGCGCGCTGCGGTCCAGCAGGGCGCCGGCCAGCGAGAACACCACCGAGGGGATCGCCAGCAGCAGCGCCAGCCAGGTGCCCAGCGGACTGCGCTGCACCACCCACAGGGCAAGGCCAAGCACCGCCATCCCGAACATGCCCAGCGCCGCGCGGCCGGCGGCGGTGTCATCCAGCGCGGGATACAGCAGCACCGCCAGCAGTTGTGCTCCCAGCAGCCAGGCCGAGGGATGGCGGCGGGCAATGGCCAGCCAGCGGGTGGTCATGGCAACAGGCATGGCGTCCTTTCCCCGGGGCGATGGGCGGAGGATAGCCGGACGCGGTGTGATGAACGGTGGTGCCGGCTGCTGGCCGGCACGACCCTTCGCGCATCACCCTTGGTGGTACACCTCGGCACCGGCGGCGCGGAATTCCTCCGACTTGGCCTTCATGCCGGCTTCGGCGTAGTCACGCACGTCCTGGGTGATCCGCATCGAACAGAAGTGCGGGCCGCACATCGAACAGAAGTGGGCCAGCTTGTGCGCATCCTTCGGCAGGGTCTCATCATGGAACTCCTTGGCCTTCTCCGGATCCAGGCCGAGGTGGAACTGATCCTCCCAGCGGAATTCGAAGCGCGCCTTGCTCAGTGCGTTGTCGCGCACCTGCGCGCCCGGATGACCCTTGGCCAGGTCAGCCGCATGCGCGGCGATGCGGTAGGCCATGATGCCGTCGCGCACGTCCTGGCGGTTGGGCAGGCCCAGATGCTCCTTCGGCGTCACGTAGCAGAGCATCGCCGTGCCGAACCAGCCGATCATCGCCGCGCCGATCGCACTGGTGATGTGGTCGTAGCCAGGTGCGATGTCGGTGGTCAGCGGCCCCAGCGTATAGAACGGCGCTTCGCCGCACTCGCGCAGCTGCTTGTCCATGTTCTCCTTGATCAGCTGCATCGGCACGTGGCCGGGGCCTTCGATCATGGTCTGCACGTCGTGCTTCCAGGCAATCTTCGTCAGCTCGCCCAGCGTTTCCAGTTCGCCGAACTGCGCTGCATCGTTGGCATCGGCGATGCAGCCCGGGCGCAGGCCGTCGCCCAGCGAAAAGGTCACGTCGTAGGCCTTCATGATCTCGCAGATCTCTTCGAAATGCGTGTAGAGGAAGTTCTCCTTGTGATGCGCCAGGCACCACTTGGCCATGATCGATCCGCCACGGCTGACGATGCCGGTCACCCGCTTGGCGGTGAGCGGCACATAGCGCAGCAGCACGCCGGCATGGATGGTGAAGTAGTCCACCCCCTGCTCGGCCTGCTCGATCAGCGTGTCGCGGAAGATCTCCCAGGTCAGCGCTTCGGCGCGGCCGTCGACTTTCTCCAGCGCCTGGTAGATCGGCACGGTGCCGATCGCCACCGGCGAGTTGCGGATGATCCATTCGCGGGTTTCGTGGATGTGCTTGCCGGTGGACAGGTCCATCACCGTGTCGCCGCCCCAGCGGATCGCCCACACCAGCTTCTCCACTTCCTCGGCGATGCCGGAGGACACCGCACTGTTGCCGATGTTGGCATTGATCTTGGTGAGGAAATTGCGGCCGATGATCATCGGCTCGCTTTCCGGATGGTTGATGTTGTTGGGCAGCACCGCACGGCCGCGCGCGATCTCGTCACGCACGAATTCCGGCGTGATGATCTTCTGGATCGACGCACCGAACGCCTCGCCGGGATGCTGCTGCAGCAGGCCAGCATCGCGGATCGCATCCAGCCGCTGGTTCTCGCGGATGGCGACGAATTCCATTTCCGGCGTGATGATGCCGCGGCGTGCGTAATGCATCTGGGTGACGTTGGCGCCGGCGCGTGCACGGCGCGGCAGGCTGCGTGCGGGGAAGCGCACCGCGTCGAGCTTCGGGTCATGCTCGCGATCGCGACCGAATGAAGAACTCAGGCCTTCGAGCTGCTCGGTGTCGCCGCGCTCTTCCACCCAGCCGCGACGCAGCGCTGGCAAGCCAGCGGACAGATCGATGCGCACTTCCGGATCGGTATACGGGCCCGACGTGTCGTAGACCGTGACCGGTGCATTCTCTTCGCCGCCGAACAGCGTCGGCGTGCGGGTCAGCGCGATCTCGCGCATCGGCACCTGCAGGTCCGGGCGCGAGCCGGGCACGTGGACCTTGCGCGAGCCGGGAATGGGCCGGGTCACGGATTCGGAGAGTTGCTGGGCCTGTTGCTGCAGGGCAGAGAGCTGTGCGTTCATCGGGCATCGTCCAGGAAGGTCAGGGACGAAGCGGCGGCGCACTGCCGCCACGCACGGACGGTCCCTGGGCGGAGTCCGGGCATGGCAGCATTGCAAAGCTTCCCTACGCCGGTATGAGCCGGATCAGGTTCCAAGGGACTGTCTCAACCGTGGCCGTTTGGCCGCGGTACCCCCGCTTCTTGCTGCGCATTAGAGCATAGAAAGCACTGCAGCTCATGGCCGTTGCAGCCGCGCATCGCGTGGATCCGTTGTTTCTGTATTAACAGAACCGTGACATCGCGTTCAGTAACGTGCACGTCCGTCGCGCTCCAGCGACCGATGCTTCCTTCGCCGCCGACGCGGCCCCTGCCCGGTTCGCACTGCACGCCGCCGGCCCCTCGCTGCAAGCTCTGCTCGCTCCCCTCAATCCCTTGATCGGAGAAGCTCCTTCATGGTGTTTCGCGTTTCCATCGCACTGGTTCTCGTCCTGGTGCTGCTGGCTGGCTTCGCGCCCGGCCCGTTCAATACCGTCGTCCAGTCGGTACTCGCCGATGTCATCCGCAGTGTCGGTTGGCTCTATCTTCTGGTCGTGTTCCTGGCGCTGACCTTCCTGATGTACCTGGCCTTCGGTCGTTTCGGCAACCTGCGCATCGGCGGTGAAGATGCCGAACCGGAATTCTCGCGCGCCAGCTGGATGTCGATGCTGTTCGCCGCAGGCATGGGCATCGGCCTGGTGTTCTGGGGCGCCGCCGAGCCGATTTCCCACTTCACCAAGCCACCGGAAGGCCTGGCCCCGCAGAGCATGGACGCGGCGCGGGCTTCGATGCGCTATGCGTTCTTCCATTGGGGCCTGCACCCCTGGGCAATTTACGCGCTGATCGGCCTGGCGATGGCCTGGTTCCAGTTCAACCGCAACGGCCGCGGCCTGGTCAGCGACATGCTGCAGCCGATCATCGGCCGCCACCATCGCGGCTGGATCGGACGCGTGGTCAACATTGCAGCGGTCGTTGCCACCGCGATTGGCGTGGCCACCACGCTGGGCTTCGGCACCATCCAGATCGCTGCCGGCATGGAGCGCGTGTTCGGCCTGCATGCGGGCGTGCCCCTGCAGCTGACCATCATCGCCATCGCGTTCGTGCTGTACATGGCGTCCACCGCCAGTGGCGTGGAGCGCGGAGTGAAGTGGCTGTCCAACTTCAACCTTGCGCTGGCCGCGCTGCTGGCGGCCACCGTGCTGGTGCTGGGCCCGACCGGATTCATCTTCGATACGTTCACCACCACCCTGGGCTCGTACCTCAACCAGCTGGTGACCATGAGCCTGCGCATGTCGCCGTTCTCCGGCAGCACATGGGTAGCGGACTGGACCATCTTCTACTGGGCGTGGTGGATTTCCTGGGCCCCGTTCGTCGGCTCGTTCATCGCGCGCATCTCGCGCGGGCGCAGTGTCCGCGAGTTCGTCATCGGTGTGGTGCTGGCACCGACCGTGCTGGGCTTCTTCTGGTTCGCGGTGTTTGGCGGCACCGCGCTGTGGGCGCAGATCTTCGGCCATGCCGATCTGGTACAGGCACTGGGCAACGGCTATGAAACGGTGCTGTTCACCCTGTTTGACAGCATGCCGCTGCCCTTGCTGCTTTCCTGCATCGCGCTGGTGCTGCTGATGATCTTCTTCGTGACATCGGCCGATTCGGCGGTGCTGGTGCTGGCCAGCATGTCCACCGATGAAGCGGGCGATCCGCCGTTGAAGCGCAAGCTGGCCTGGGGCATCGCGGTGGCATTGATCGCAGCGGCACTGCTGCTGGCGGGCGGCCTGGATGCGCTGCAGGGCATGATCACGATCGCAGCGTTGCCATTCGCGCTGCTGATGGTGCTGGTGATGGTGTCGCTGTACCGGGTGCTGGACCAGGAGTACACGCGCGAGCGGCGGCAGGCGCAGCGCCAGCGGCACATGATCGATGCGTGGATCGCCCGCGAGATGGCGGCGCAGGAAGAGACGCAGGCGGAGGCGGCACGCGCGCAGGATTCGGATTGAGGGTGTTTTGCAGCCTGCGGCTGCACCGCTTTTTTCCAGCAACGGCCCAGGTCAAATTCAAAAGCGGCTCTGGATTACTGCTGGTTTGGCGGGGCGGTGTGGGTGGGCAGGACACGCCGTAAACCCCGCTCCGCGGTCCGGCCCAGCCGCTGGCGGCTGTGCGTTCGGGCGCTTGCGAAGCAGTGCTTCGCAAGCAAAGCGCCCTCACCCCTGGGGGCTCGATGGCGCCATCCATGGCGCCAACGGTCCTGCACACCCACACCGCCCCACCCTCGACAGTTTCCGTGTGACGGTTGGTTTTCCACGCTTTGCGTGGAAGATGTGTATTGGAAAACAAGAAGGGGTCGGAGCCGTTTTCCTGCGGAAAACGGCTCCGACCCCAACCCAAAGCGCGCGGCTGTTGCTCTTGCTCTTGCTCTTCTTTTTTCTTTTCCTGCGGTGATGGCCAGGGAAACTGTCAGAGGCCGGGCGGGTGAGCTGGGCGGGGGTGTCAGCCGCATGGATGCGGCTGCCAAGCCTCCAGGGACGGATTCACGGCGTCCCCCGACCAGCTCACCCGCCCGGCCAAGCCCCGCATCGCTGCCATCACCGCAGAGGGGGCTCAGCCCGTTGGCCGGGAAACCTCAGTACCCCGCCGCCTGCCCATCCTTGCGGCTCTCCGACGCACCGTAGTAAACCCCGGTATCCGGATCACGCATGATCGCCTGGTACCCACCATATGGGCCGTCGGCGAACACGATGCGATGCCCCTTGCGCATCAGCGCACGCACCGTCTCATACGGGAATCCGGTTTCCAGATTCACTTCACCGCCATCGGTCATCGCCGTGGCCTGCCCGGTCGGTTCGGTCGAGCCCTCGTGCTGGATGCGCGGTGCATCACCGGCTTCCTGCAGGTTCATGCCGAAGTCCACCAGGTTCATCACGATCTGCGCGTGACCCTGCGGCTGCATCGCGCCGCCCATGACGCCGAAGCTGGCATACGGCTTGCCGCCCTTGGTGATGAAGGCCGGGATGATGGTCTGGAACGGCCGCTTGCCCGGCGCATAGCCGTTGGGATGGTTCTTCTGCAGCACGAACATCTCGCCGCGATCCTGCAGGATGAAGCCCAGCCCCGGCGGCGCCATGCCACTCCCCATGCCGCGGTAGTTGGACTGGATCAGCGACACCATCATGCCGTCGGCGTCGGCCACGGTCATGTAGATGGTGTCGCCCTCTTCCAGCTGTTTCGGTGTGCCCGGCTGCACTTCCTTCAACGCCTTGCCCATCGAGATCAGCGCGCGGCGCTGCGCGGCGTACTCCTTGGAAATCAGCTTCTGCACGGGCGCCGGCTGGAACGCCATGTCGGCGTAGAAACGCGCACGGTCGGCGAAGGCCAGCTTCTTCGCTTCGACGAACAGATGCACATGTTCCGGCGAGCCGAACGGAATCTTCGAGAAATCGTAGCCCTCCAGTACGTTGAGGATCTGCAGTGCCGCGATGCCCTGGCTGTTCGGCGGCAGTTCCCACACGTCGTAGCCGCGGTAGTTGCTGCTGACCGGCTCGACCCACTCGCCATGGTGGTCGGCCATGTCCTGGTAACTGAGGTAACCGCCGTTGGCCTTGAAGTAGTCGCCGATGGTGCGGGCGATATCGCCCTTGTAGAAGGCGTCGCGCCCGCCATCGGCGATCTTCTGCAGGGTGCTGGCCAGGTTCGGGTTCTTCCACATCTCCCCCTTGCGCGGGGCGTGGCCGTTGATCGTGAACTGCTCCTTGAAGCCAGGGTACTGCGACAGCTTGGGCACCGAGCGATCCCAGTAGTAGGCGATCACTTCGGCCACCGGATGGCCCTCGCGGGCGTAGCGGATTGCCGGCGCCAGGTTGTCGGCCATCGGCGTGCGGCCAAAGCGGTCGTGCAGCGCGAACCAGCCGTCGACTGCGCCGGGCACAGAGACCGGCAGGGGGCCGGTGGCCGGGATGTCCTTCAGGCCACGGCGCTGGAACTCGGCCAGGGTCAGCGACTTCGGCGAGCGGCCCGAACCGTTGTAGCCGTACAGCTTCTGCGTCTTCGGGTCCCAGACGATGGCGAACAGGTCGCCGCCGATGCCGTTGCCGGTGGGCTCCATCAGGCCGAGTGCAGCGTTGGCGGCGATTGCCGCGTCCACCGCCGAGCCACCGCCCTTCATCACATCGAGTGCGATCTGGGTGGCCAGCGGCTGCGATGTGGCCGCCATGGCATGGGGCGCGATCACTTCCGAACGGGTGGCGAAGGTGTGGCCGGTGATGCGGTCGGCGGCAGAGGACAGTGCGGGCACGGTGGCCAGCACGGCGGCGGCCAGCAGGGAACGGGCAAGACGTCGGGACACGGTCGGGTTCCGATGGAAGGGTGGTCCCCGATCTTCGCCGCTGCGGCCTTCACGCGGTATCGGGCAGAGGTCATGGGCGAAGGCCTTTGCTGGGTGCGGACCTTGGTCCGCCCCCAGCAAGGCGAATACAAGCCGGAATCCGCGCAAAAGCTGCCCTGATAAAGAGTGAATTCGGGTTCACCGAAACACTTTCAGCGGCAACCATCCTTGCGCCACAAGCGATTGCGCTGGATGCAGCGGAAACCGAAAAAAAATCTATCGCGAGGGTTGACATCGCCAAAACGGCTGTGTTTCTCTCGATCACATGTTGCATCACAACACGCCACCGCGAACCCACATCGAAGCCGCCGACACCGGCGCCGCATCGCTGCGTTCGATTCTTGTGCTCGTACTTATTACCCAACCCACAGGTGCGGGACGAGCCAGCGTGTAAGCAACAAACACACCGGAACTCATCAAAAACCCGCACCCGCCCCGGTGCGGGTTTTTTCATTTCAGGACCTGGTTTCAGACGCAACCACCATGAAAAACGCCTCCTTCAACACCAGGACCCGCACCACCACGACGCCTCGTGGTAGCTGTGCCTGTGCGATGCGTGGCACCTCCTCCACCGCTTTCCCCTGACCGGCCGGCACGTCACCTCGACGACCGGCCGTTCTTTTTTCTTCCCACCGCAAGGAACCTCCCCCATGAGCACCAACGACCTGCCCCAGACCAAGATCGCCGTCATCGGCTACGGCAGCCAGGGCCGCGCCCACGCACTGAACCTGCGCGAATCAGGCTTCGACGTGGTGGTAGGCCTGCGTCCGGGCGGCCCGACCGAGGTCAAGGCGCAGGCCGACGGCTTCACCGTGAAAGCACCGGCCGAAGCGGTGAAGGACGCCGACCTGGTCGCCGTGCTGACCCCGGACATGGTGCAGAAGAAGCTCTACGACGACGTGCTGGCGCCGAACATGAAGCAGGGCGCGGTGCTGTTGTTCGCGCACGGCCTGAACGTGCACTTCGACATGATCAAGCCGCGCGAGGACCTGGACGTGGTGCTGGTCGCGCCGAAGGGCCCGGGCGCGCTGGTGCGCCGCGAGTATGAAATCGGCCGCGGCGTACCGTGCATCTGGGCGGTCTACCAGGACAAGAGCGGCAAGGCCGCCGACTACGCCCTGGCCTATGCCGGTGGCCTGGGCGGCGCCCGCGCCAACCTGATCCAGACCACCTTCAAGGAAGAGACCGAGACCGATCTGTTCGGCGAACAGGCGGTGCTGTGCGGCGGCGCCTCGGCGCTGGTGCAGGCCGGTTTCGAGACCCTGGTCGAAGCCGGTTACCAGCCGGAGATCGCCTACTACGAAGTGCTGCACGAACTGAAGCTGATCGTCGACCTGTTCTACGAAGGCGGCATCTCGCGCATGCTGGAATTCATTTCCGAGACCGCGCAGTACGGCGACTACGTCAGCGGCCCGCGCGTGATCGACGCCGGTACCAAGGCGCGCATGAAGGAAGTGCTGAAGGACATCCAGGACGGCACCTTCACCAAGAACTGGGTGGCCGAGTACGAAGCGGGCCTGCCGAACTACAACAAGTTCAAGCAGGCCGACCTGGAGCACCCGATCGAAAAGGTGGGCAAGGAACTGCGCGCCAAGATGGTCTGGTTGCAAGGACAGGCCGCGTAACCACGCGGCCCTCCCCCACCCGCTTTGCAAGGTTCCCCCATGAACTCTTCGACACACCGCAGCGCGCCGCCCAATGGCGCGCGCTGGCTGACCCAGGCGCTGGAAGCCGAAGGCGTCCGCACGCTGTTCGGCTATCCCGGCGGCACCATCATGCCGTTCTACGACGCGCTGGTGGATTCGTCGCTGAAGCACATCCTGGTGCGCCATGAGCAGGGCGCCGCACTGGCCGCCAACGGCTTCGCCCGCGCCAGCGGCCAGGTCGGCGTCTGCGTGGCCACCTCCGGCCCGGGCGCCTCGAACCTGGTCACCGGCATCGCCGATGCGATGCTGGATTCGGTGCCGATGGTCTGCATCACCGGCCAGGTCGGCACGCCGCTGCTGGGCACCGACGCCTTCCAGGAGCTGGATGTGTTCGGCCTGACCCTGCCGATCGTCAAGCACAGTTGGCTGGTGCGCAGTGTTGACGACCTGCCGCGCGTGGTCGCCGATGCGTTCCGTATCGCCCGCGAGGGCCGGCCCGGCCCGGTGCTGATCGACCTGCCCAAGGACGTGCAGCTGGCCGATGCCAGCCATCTGCCAGCGCACGTGCCGAGCAGCGTCGAGCCGCCGCCGGCCCCGGCCGAAGCGGCCATCGCCGAAGCCATCGCCGCACTGGCGGCCGCCGAAAAGCCGGTGGTCTACGCCGGCGGCGGCATCGCGCTGGGCGATGCAGTGCAGGACCTGCGTGACTTCGTCGAGGCCAGCGCCATCCCCACCGTGATGACGCTGCGCGGGCTGGGCGCCCTGCCGGCCAACCATCCGCAATCGTTGGGCATGCTGGGCATGCACGGCACCCGCGCCGCCAACATGGCGGTGCAGGAAAGCGACCTGCTGCTGGTGCTGGGGGCGCGTTTCGACGACCGCGCCACCGGCAAGCTGGCCGAGTTCGCGCCGTTCGCCCGCGTCGTCCACATCGACGCCGACGCCTACGAGATCTCCAAGCTGCGCAGTGCCGACGTCGCCGTGCCCGGCAATGTCGGCCATGCCATCCGCGCCCTGCGTGCGGCCTTTCCCTCCCCCAAGGCCCACCAGGACGCATGGCGCAGGCGCTGTACGCAGCATCGTGACCGATTCGCCGCGCGCTACGACGCACCGGGCCAGCACATCTACGCCCCGGCCCTGCTGAAGCGCCTGAGCGAGCTGGCGCCGGCCGATGCGGTGATCGCCTGCGATGTCGGCCAGCACCAGATGTGGGTGGCACAGCATTGCCGCTTCAACCACCCGCGCAACCACCTCACCAGTGGTGCGCTGGGCACCATGGGCTTCGGCCTGCCGGCGGCGATGGGCGCGCAGTTCGCCTGCCCCGATCGCACCGTGGTGCTGGTGTCCGGCGACGGCAGCTTCATGATGAACGTGCAGGAGCTCGCGACCATCGCGCGTTGCCGGCTGCCGGTGAAGATCGTGCTGCTGGACAACAGTTCGCTGGGCATGGTGCGGCAGTGGCAGGAGCTGTTCTTCGCCGAGCGTTACAGCGAGATCGACCTGTCCGATAACCCGGACTTCGTGGCGCTGGCGCAGGTGTTCGGTATCGCCGCGACCCGCATCGATGCACGCGACGACGTCGAAGGCGGGCTGGCCGCGCTGCTGGCCGAGCCGGGCCCGGCCCTGCTGCACGTGGCCATCGATGCACGCGCCAACGTGTGGCCGCTGGTGCCGCCGAACACCGCCAACAGCACGATGCTGGAAAGCAATCCCGCCCACGCCCGCCAGGAGACCCCCAATGCACTACCGGCTTGACCTGGTGCTGCACCCGGCCGAAGGCGCGCTGCTGCGCGTGATCGGCATGGCCGAACGCCGCGGTTTCGCGCCGCGTGCGATCAGCGGCGCGCCGGTGGCGGCCGACGATGGCCGCTGGCACCTGCAGCTGGTGGTGGACGGCCAGCGCCCGGCGGAAACGCTGTGCCGGCAGATCGAGAAGATCTACGACTGCGTGTCCGTGCAGGTCACCGCCGTGGAAGGAGCATCCGTATGAACACCCGTACCGTAGCGACCACGGTGCCGGTACGGAGGCGTCTTCTTCGCCGCCCGTGCCCGCATGCGGCGGTCGCCCGCACCCCGCTGGTGGCCCATGCCGGCCGCTGATGCCAGCCAGGAAAGCGATGTCGGCGACGTAAGCGTCGCCGACGTGCTGGCTGCGCAGGCCCGCCTGCGCCGCTTCCTGCCACCCACGCCGCTGCACCATGCCGAGCGCTTCGGTACCTGGCTGAAGCTGGAAAACCTGCAGCGCACCGGCTCCTACAAGGTACGCGGTGCATTGAATGCGTTGCTGGCCGGCCGTGAGCGCGGCGACACCCGGCCGGTGATCTGCGCCTCGGCCGGCAACCACGCCCAGGGCGTAGCCTGGGCCGCCTACCGCCTGGACGTGCCCGCCATCACCGTGATGCCGCACGGCGCTCCGGCAACCAAGATCGCCGGCGTCGCCCACTGGGGCGCCACCGTGCGCCAGCATGGCAACAGCTACGACGAGGCCTATGCCTTCGCGGTGGAACTGGCGCAGCGCCATGGCTACCGCTTCCTGTCCGCGTTCGACGATGCCGACGTGATCGCCGGCCAGGGTACGGTAGGCATCGAGCTGGCCGCACACGCACCGGATGTGGTGATCGTTCCAATCGGCGGTGGCGGCCTGGCCTCCGGCGTCGCGCTGGCGCTGAAATCGCAGGGCGTTCGCGTGGTGGGTGCGCAGGTGGAAGGCGTCGATTCGATGGCACGCGCGATCCGCGGCGATACCCGCGAGATCGCCCCCGTCGCTTCGCTGGCCGACGGCGTGCGGGTGAAGATCCCCGGCTTCCTGACCCGCCGGCTGTGCACCTCGCTGCTGGACGACGTGGTGATCGTGCGCGAGGCCGAACTGCGCGAAACCCTGGTCCGGCTGGCGCTGGAAGAACACATCATCGCCGAGGGTGCTGGCGCGCTGGCGCTGGCCGCCGGCCGCCGCGTCGCCGGCCGCCGCAAGTGCGCGGTGGTCTCCGGCGGGAATATCGACGCCGGCGTCCTGGCCGGCCTGCTCACCGACATCCGACCGCGCCCGCCGCGCAAGCCACGGCGGCGGCGCAGCGACACCAACCGCACACCACCGCGCTCCCCCAGCAAGGCCAGCGCCCTCGCATCCCCTGCCTCTCCCCCTTCCCCCCTGCAAGCCGTCGCACCCGCTGTCGAGGAGATTTCCCTGTGACCACCATTGAACGAATTACCACCCCGCGCATCCGCATCTTCGACACCACCCTGCGTGATGGCGAGCAGTCCCCCGGCTGCAGCATGAGCCCGCCGCAGAAGCTGGTGATGGCGCGTGCGCTGGACGAACTGGGCGTGGACATCATCGAGACCGGCTTCCCGGCCAGCTCGCAGTCCGACCGTGAGGCGATGGCCCTGATCGGCCGCGAACTGCGCCGCCCGAGCCTGAGCCTGGCGGTGCTGTCGCGCTGCCTGCAGGCCGACATCGAAACCTCGGCACGCGCACTGGAAGCGGCTGCCAACCCGCGCCTGCACGTCTTCCTGTCGACCAGCCCGCTGCACCGCGAGCACAAGCTGCGCATGACCCGCGAGCAGGTACTGGAGTCGGTACGCAAGCACGTATCACTGGCACGCTCGTACATCGACGATGTCGAGTTCTCGGCCGAGGATGCCACCCGCACCGAGCTGGATTACCTGATTGAAGTTTCGCGCGTGGCCATCGCCGCCGGCGCCACCACCATCAATCTGCCCGACACCGTCGGTTTCACCACGCCGGAAGAGATCCGCGCGATGTTCCAGCAGGTCATCGCCGGCGTCGCCGACGTTCCCAATGCCGCCAACGTGATCTTCAGCGCGCACTGCCACAACGACCTGGGCCTGGCCGTGGCGAACTCGCTGGCCGCCATCGAAGGTGGTGCGCGCCAGGTCGAATGCACCGTCAATGGCATCGGCGAGCGCGCCGGCAACTGCTCGCTGGAAGAGATCGCGATGGTGCTGAAGGTGCGCCAGGCCTTCTACGAGCAGGACAGCGCGATCAACACCCCGCGCATCGTCGGCACTTCGCAGCTGTTGCAGCGCCTGGTCGGCATGCCGGTGCAGCGCAACAAGGCCATCGTCGGTGCCAACGCCTTCGCCCACGAATCGGGCATCCATCAGCACGGCATGCTGCGCCATCGTGGCACCTACGAAATCATGCGCCCGGAAGATGTGGGCTGGGAAGACTCGCAGATGGTGCTGGGCCGCCACAGTGGCCGCGCCGCCGTCGAAGCGCGCCTGCGTGCGCTGGGCTTCTGGCTGGACGAAGACGAACTGAAACTGGTGTTCGAGCAGTTCAAGGGCCTGTGCGAACAGCAGCGCGTGGTCACCGATGCCGATCTGCAGACGCTGATGCAGGGCGGCTCCAATGCGCAGGGCTACCGCCTGGCCTCGATGACCATCAGTGACGTCGGCAGCCGCGCCAACGCGCTGGTCGAACTGTCCGACCCCGATGGCAACCGCGTGGCCGAGACCGCGCAGGGCGACGGCCCGGTCGATGCGCTGTTCGGCGCGCTGTCGGCGGCCACCGGCGTGCAGCTGATGCTGGACAGCTACCACGTGCACAGCGTCGGCATCGGCGCCGATGCGCGCGGCGAAGCCAACCTGAGCGTGCGCCACGAGGGCGTGGAGTACGACGGCACCGGCACCAGCAAGGACATCATCGAAGCCTCCGCGCTGGCCTGGCTGGATGTTGCCAACCGCCTGCTGCGCCAGCGCCAGGCCGCCGCCCACAGCAGCACCGACATTCCCACCCCCGCCACCGCCTGAGGAACCCGCCATGAGCGCCTTCGACACCATTGCGCTGCCTGCAGGGCAGCACTGGAACGCCCAGGACTATGCGATCGACGCCGGCTTCGTGCCGCTGCTCGGCGGCGCGGTGGCGCGCCTGCTCGACCCGCGCGCCGGTGAACGCATCCTCGACCTGGGCTGTGGCGATGGCGTGCTCAGCACCGAACTGGCCCTCAGCGGCGCACGCATCCACGGCGTGGACGCATCGCCGGAACTGGTGATCGCGGCGCGTGCGCGTGGCGTCGATGCGCAGGTGATGGATGGCCGCGCACTGACCTTCGACAGCGAGTTCGATGCGGTGTTCAGCAACGCCGCCCTGCACTGGATGGGCGGCCCGGACCGCGTTCTGGAAGGCGTGCGCCGTGCCCTGCGCCCGGGTGGCCGCTTTGTTGCCGAGTTCGGCGGCCACGGCAATGTGGCCACGATCATCGCCGCGGTGCAGGCCGCGCGTGTGGCGCATGGTCACGGTACCAGCGCCTTCCAGTGGTATTTCCCCAGCGCCGACGCCTACGCCGACCGCTTGCGCCAGCATGGCTTCCAGGTGCAGCTGATCGAGTGCACGCCGCGCCCGACTGCGCTGCCAACCGGCGTGGCCGGCTGGTTGCGGGTATTCGCTGCACCGCTGCTGGACGATCTGCCCGCCGAGGCCCGCGCCACCGTGCGCGAGGCCGCCACCGCGTTGCTGGCCGATCTGCCGCGCAACGCCGCCGGCCAGCCGTTGGCCGACTACGTGCGGCTGCGGGTACTCGCCCGTCGCCGCTGACATGTTCCGTTCGTTATCTTTCCCGATGTCCGCACCTTCGTACTTCTGCCAGGCACACGCATGACTTCCGCACCCCGCACCCTGTACGACAAACTGTGGGACGCCCACGTGGTGGTTCCCGAATCCGACAGTGCGCCCGCCGTGCTGTACATCGACCTGCACCTGATCCACGAGGTGACATCACCGCAGGCGTTCACCGAGCTGCGCGAGCGCGGCCTGTCGCCGCGCCGGCCGGACTGCACCAAGGCGACGATGGACCATTCCACGCCAACCCTGCCGGCCGCCGCCGACGGCACCCTGCCCTACGCCAGCGCCGCCTCCGAGGCGCAGGTCGCCACGCTGGCACGCAACTGCGCCGAGCACGGCATCGAGCTGTTCGACATGGCCTCGGACAACCGCGGCATCGTCCACGTGATCGCCCCGGAACAGGGCTTCACCCAGCCTGGCATGACCATCGTCTGCGGTGACAGCCACACCTCCACCCATGGTGCGTTCGGTTCGCTGGCGTTCGGCATCGGCACCAGTGAAGTCGGCCATGTGCTGGCCACACAGTGCCTGTTGCAGCGCAAGGCCAAGACCTTTGCGATCACCGTGGACGGTCCGCTGGCACCCGGCGTTGGTGCCAAGGACGTGGTCCTGCACATCATCGGCGTGATCGGCGTCAACGGCGGTACCGGCCACGTGATCGAGTTCCGTGGCAGCACCATCACGGCGATGGACATGGAACAGCGCATGACCCTGTGCAACATGTCGATCGAGGCCGGCGCGCGTGCCGGCATGGTCGCCCCGGACCAGGTCACCTTCGACTTCGTCGCCAACACCCCGCGCGGCCCCAAGGGCGCCGACTTCGACGCCGCCGTGGCGCGCTGGCAGCAGCTGCGCAGCGATGACGGCGCACGCTTCGACAGCGAAGTGCACATCGACGCCGCCGATATCCGCCCGACCCTGACCTGGGGCACCCATCCGGGTACTGCCATCGCGGTGGATGCGCCGATTCCGGCCGCCAACGATGCCGCCGCGCAGAAGGGCCTGGACTACATGCACTTCCAGGCCGGCAAGGCGCTGGCCGGCACGCCGGTGGATGTGGTGTTCGTTGGTTCGTGCACCAACGGCCGCCTGAGCGACATGCGCGAAGTGGCACAGGTGCTGCGTGGCCGCCGCGTCGCCGACGGCGTGCGCATGCTGGTGGTGCCGGGCTCGGAGATCGTCAAGCGCGAGGCCGAGGCCGAAGGCATCCATGAGATCGTGCGCGCGGCCGGTGCCGAGTGGCGCGAGCCGGGCTGCTCGATGTGCATCGCCATGAACGGTGACCTGGTCGCACCCGGCCAGCTGGCGGTGAGCACCAGCAACCGCAACTTCGAGGGCCGCCAGGGCCCCGGTTCGCGCACCCTGCTGGCGTCGCCGATGAGCGCGGCATGGGCGGCGGTGAAAGGCCAGGTGGCCGATACCCGCGAACTGTTCGCACAGGAGGTGGCGTGATGGCCGGTTTCCGTACCCTGAGCTCGCCCAGCGTGGTGCTGCGCCAGACCAACATCGACACCGACCAGATCATTCCGGCGCGGTTCCTGTCCACCACCGAACGTGCCGGCCTGGGCCGCAATGCGTTCAATGACTGGCGCTGGCAGGCCGATGGTTCGCCGGTGGCCGACTTCGCCTTCAACCAGCCGCACAACGCCGGCCGCAGCATCCTGCTGGCGGGCCGCAACTTCGGCTGCGGTTCCTCGCGCGAGCATGCACCGTGGGCGCTGACCGACCTCGGCCTGCGCGCCATCGTCAGCAGCGAGATCGCCGACATCTTCCGCGGCAACTCGCTCAAGAACGGCCTGCTGCCGATCGTGCTGGACGAGGCCGACGTGCAGGCGCTGATGCAGCGTCCGGACGATGAACTGACCATCGACGTGGCCGCGCGCGAACTGCGCACCCCGGATGGCCGCATCTACTCCTTCCCGCTGGATGGCTTCTCGCAGACCTGCCTGCTGGAAGGTGTCGACCAGTTGGGGTATCTGTTGGGCCGTGTCCCTGAAATCGAACGTTACGAGAGTGAGCATGCACGCTGAAATTGTTGTCCTGCCCGGTGATGGCATCGGCCCGGAAGTGGCCGCCGCGGCAGTTGCCGTCCTGAAGGCCGTCGCCGAACGCTTCAACCACACCTTTGCTTTCAGCGAACACGACATCGGTGGCATCGCCATCGATCGTCACGGCGAGCCGCTGCCGGCCGCCACCCTGGCCGCCTGCCAGGCCGCCAATGCAGTGCTGCTGGGCGCCGTGGGGGGCCCGAAGTGGTCCGACCCGAACGCCAAGGTGCGCCCGGAACAGGGCCTGCTGGCGATCCGCAAGGCGCTTGGCCTGTATGCCAACCTGCGCCCGGTACGTACCCACGAGGCGGCGCTGCACGCCTCGCCGATCAAGGCCGAGCTGCTGCAGGGCGTGGACTTCGTGGTGGTGCGCGAACTGACCGGCGGCATCTACTTCGGTGACAAGACCCGCGACGCCGACAGCGCCAGCGACCTGTGCCGCTACACCGTGGCCGAGATCGAGCGCGTGCTGCGCAGTGCCTTCCGCCTGGCGCAACAGCGCCGTGGCAAGGTCACCTCGGTGGACAAGGCCAACGTGCTGGAGACCTCGCGCCTGTGGCGTGACGTGGCCGCACGCATCGGCCGGGAAGAATTCCCGGACGTGGCACTGGAACACCAGCTGGTTGATTCGATGGCCATGCACCTGCTGGCCAAGCCGCGCGAGTACGACGTGATCGTGACCGAGAACATGTTCGGCGACATTCTCACCGATGAGGCCTCGATGCTGGCCGGCTCGCTGGGCCTGCTGCCGTCGGCGTCGCTGGGTGAACCGGGCGCGGTCGGCATCTACGAGCCGATCCATGGCTCGGCCCCGGATATCGCTGGCAAGGGCATCGCCAACCCGTACGCGACGATCTTCAGCGCTGCGATGCTGCTGCGCCATTCGCTGGGATTGGAAACGGAAGCCGCTGCAGTGGAAGCGGCCGTGCATGCGGTACTGGACGACGGCGTGTTCACTGCCGACCTGGCCTCCAAGGGCCAGGCGGTGAGTACCGCCGCCGCGACGGATGCGGTGCTGGCGAAGCTGGGCTGATGCATGACGGTGCCGGGCACTGCCCGGCACCGGCGCGCACGCGTCGGGCTACCGTCCGCTGTGGATCGCCTTGGACGTCGCACACCCCATCAAGGTGCGCCCATCGTCGGTGCGCACCACGAAGCGCTCGCGCGGCCGTTCCTGCAGAGGTGCTGCCGGCAAGGTCCAGATGATTTCCCCGGCCGCCGTGGCACCTGGAATCGCCGCCTGAAGTGCATCATCGACGGGCACCATGCCCAGGTCCGCTGCAACATGGCCTGACGCGTAACTGGGCTCGATCATCACCGACGACACCGCCAGGCCATGCACGGTGATCGGCGCATCGAGCGTTATCCGCTCACAACGGGAGCCGCCTTCGCGGGCCATGCATGCAGGTGCGTCCATCGCGCGTACCTGCGACGGCCACCCAAGCGGGCTGTGCGCGCTGACACGCGTCCAGAATTCGCCAAAGCGCTGCCAGGCCGCCGCGTCCGCGCGGCACTCCAGAACCGCTACCAGGTCCTCGCGCAGGCGGTCGGCCGCCTGCTGGTCGTCCAGTTTCTGATATCGCTCCCGGTAATCACACGACAGGCGGTTGCCTGCGCCCTCGCTTCGTATCACCCGCCAGGCCTGTGCCGCCGCAGCAACGTCCGACGCTGGTCGCCACCAGGCCCGGAACGGCTCGTGCAGCGTGCTGGTCCGCATCTGCAGGCCGTCCTCGGCCACGATGCGCTCACGCTGCACCGCATCGAGGGACATGCCCAGACCGAGGTCGTCGGCCAGCAGCTCGCGGGTGGTGATGCCGTTGGCGGTGATGGGCGCAGGCAGTTCGATGCGCGTGGCCGCGCTCTCGATCTCGGTGTGATCGGCTGCGATGAAGCGCCAGCCACGCAGGTGCGCCGGTCGTTCCGTTGCGGAGCCATAGCGGACGACCCGCAGCTGGCTGCCCAGTGCCTGCCGCACCGCCGGTGTCGCGCGGCATTCCAGCACTGCAATCAGGTTCTGCTGGAACTGCTGGGCATCGGTTCCTGCGGGCGTTGCAGCGGCAACGCCGCTGAAGGCAATCAACATCAACGTGAAAGCGTGGAACGTGTGGGGGAACATGCTGGCACTCCGGGCCCAGGACAGCCGCCTATTGTGCCCGTGGACGGCCTGCAGGATGAAGCGTCGAGCATGGCGCGACGCTTCAGGTTCGCCGCAATCGCGCGTGTTTCGTCTCTACTTGGTGGTGTAACCGCCATTGACCAGGATGGTCTGGCCAGTCATCCACCAGCCATCGGTGACCAGGAAGCGGATCCACGGCACGATGTCGGCGATGTCGGTCAGGCCAGTGCGGGTGAATGCGGACAGCGCCGCTGCGGTCTTGTGGTACGCCTGTGCATCGGCACTCTCGGCCGGATAGAAGAACGGCGTGTCCATCGGACCCGGGCCAATGGCCGTCACCGAGATGCCGCGCTCGCCGAATTCCTTCGACGCCGCGCGGGTGAAGTGTTCCACCGGCGCCTTGGTGCCGGCATAGCTGGAATAGAACGGCGTGAACGCACCCAGCAGCGACGTGACCAAAGTGCAGATGCGGCCGCCATCATTGACGTGGCGACCAGCCTCCTTGAGGAAGAAGAAGGCGGCCTTGGCGTTGACCGCGCTCATCTCGTCGTACTCCGCTTCGCTGATCTCCAGCAGCGGCTTTTTCAGCACCTTGCCGACCGTGTTGATGGCAATGTCAGGACGGCCCACCGCCGCCACCGCATCGGCGAACAAGCGCTCCATCGCCGCGGCCGAGGTCAGGTCTCCCTGCAGCGCTACGGCCTTGCTGCCAGCGGCCTGCACGGCGGCAACGGTGGCTTCGGCATCGGCCTGGGTGGCGGCGCTGTTGTAATGGATGACGATGGCCCTGGCCCCTTGCGCAGCAAAGTCGCGGGCCAGCAGGCCGCCCAGGTTCTTGGCGCCACCGGCAATCAGCACGGTCTTGCCCTTGAGGGAATGGTCGGTCATGGCGTTGGTCTCGGGAGGGGGCTGCCCGGGGTGGCAACCCTGCCCTGACGACGATATCGTGCAGAAAACGCGGATAAAGCCCGCCACATTGACTTAACTTTCCAGAGCCAGCGAACAATGGACCGGATCGATCGCTTCCGCATCTTCACCCGGGTTGTGGAGTGCGCCAGCTTCACCCGCGCCGCCGACCAGCTCGGCCTGCCCCGATCCACGGTATCGGCGGCCATTGCAGAGCTGGAACAGCGGCTCGGCACCCGCCTGCTGCAGCGCTCGACCCGCAGGGTCTCCACCACCCACGATGGCGACGTGTTCCATGCCCGTTGCCTGCGCCTGATTGCCGAGGTCGAGGACGCCGAGTCACTGTTCCGCCAGGACGACGCGCAGCCGGTGGGACTGCTGAAGATCGACGTGCCCAGCCGCATCGGCCGCCGCATCCTCGCCCCGGCCCTGCCCGACTTCTTCGCACGCTACCCGCAGGTGGAGCTGGACCTGGGCATGACCGACCGTGCGGTGAACCTGATCGAAGATGGCTGCGATGCCGTACTCCGCGTCGGCCAGCTGAGCGACTCCAGCCTGGTGGCCCGCACGCTGGGCCAGCTCGACTTCGTCAACGTTGCCGCACCGGCCTATCTGCGCGAGCACGGCGAGCCGCAGCATCCTGCCGACCTGCAGCAGCACCGCGCGGTGAACTACGCTTCGCCGACCACGGCGCGGGTGGAAGCGTGGGAGTGGCAGGATGGCAGCCAGCTGCGCACGCTACCGATGCCAGGCTGGGTGCGGGTGAACAGCGCCGAGGCGTCGATTGCCTGCTGCGTGGCTGGGCTCGGGCTGCTGCAGATTCCGCGCTACGACGTGCAGGCCGAACTGCTTTCGGGCGCATTGGTGGAAGTGCTGCCGCTGCACGTTGCGCAGCCACTGCCGGTGACCCTGCTGCAGCCGCACCGGCAGCACCGCGCGCAACGCGTGCAGGTGTTCATCGAGTGGTTGTTGCCGGTACTGCGGGCGGGGCTGCAGTTGCAGTAGATCCACGCCATGCGTGGATGCCTCTGTAGAGTCGAGCCATGCTCGACTCATCCCATCATCGCGCGAAGAGCAGCCGAGCATGGCTCGGCTCTACAGAAAGCAGATCCCGCGAGCAGATCCATCCACGCCATGCGTGGATGCTTCTGTAGAGTCGCGCCATGCTCGACTCATCCCATCATCGCGCGAAGAGCAGCCGAGCATGGCTCGGCTCTACAGAAAGCAGATCCCGCGAGCAGATCCATCCACGCCATGCGTGGATGCCTCTGTAGAGTCGAGCCATGCTCGACTCATCCCATCATCGCGCGAAGAGCATGGCTCGGCTCTACAGAAAGCAGATCCCGCGAGCAGATCCATCCACGCCATGCGCGGACGGGTGCAGCCGCAGAACGCGGGGCATCACGCCCCGGATTCGTCCGCCTTGACCCGGAACCAGGCCGCGTACAGCGCCGGCAGGAACACCAGGGTCAGCACCGTACCCACGATCAGGCCACCCATGATCGAGATTGCCATCGAGCCATAGAACGCGCTGCGCGACAGCGGAATCATCGCCAGTACGGCAGCCAGCGCGGTCAACACGATCGGACGGAAGCGGCGCACCGTGGCATCGATGATCGAATGCCAGCGGTCATGGCCGGCGTCGATGTCCTGCTGGATCTGGTCGATCAGGATCACCGAGTTGCGCATGATCATGCCGGCCAGTGCGATCGTGCCCAGCAGTGCCACGAAGCCGAACGGCGCGCGGAACAGCAGCAGGAACAGGGTCGCACCGATGATGCCCAGCGGCGCGGTCACCAGCACCATCGCTGCGCGCGAGAAGCTGCGCAGCTGCAGCATCAGCAGCGTCGCCACCACCACCAGGAACAGTGGCATGCCGGCCTTGATCGAGTTCTGCCCGCGGGCCGAATCCTCGACCGTACCGCCGGTTTCCAGCAGGTAGCCGCTGGGCAGTTCGGCGCGGATGCCGTCCAGCGTCGGCAGGATCTGGTGCACCACGTCCAGCGGCTGCATGCCATCGCTGATGTCGGCGCGCACGGTCACCGTCGGCAGTCGGTTGCGGTGCCAGATGATGCCGTCCTCGAAGCCGTACTCCATCGTCGCCACCTGCGACAGCGTGATGCTGCCGCCGTTGGCGGTGGGCATCGACAGGCTCGACAGCAGTTCCAGCTGGTTGCGCTCATCGGCCGGACCACGCAGCAGCATCTCGATCTGGCGGTTGCCTTCGCGGTACACGCTCACCGATTGCCCTGCCAGTGAACTGGACAGGAACTGGCTGACCTGGGCACTGCTCACGCCCAGCGCGCGGGCACGCTCCTGGTCGATCACCAGCCGCACCACCTTGCTCGGCTCGCTCCAGTCCAGGTTGACGTTCATCACGTGCGGATTCTCACGCACCTTGGCCTCGACCTGGCGCGCGATCGCCTGCACCCTCTCGATGTGCTCGCCGGAAATGCGCATCTGCACCGGGTAGCCGACCGGCGGGCCGTTCTCCAGGCGGGTCACGCGCATCTGCACATCCGGGAACTTCGGGATCACCTCGTGCAGCAGCCAGTCGCGGGTGCTCTCGCGCGACTTGATGTCCTTGGCCAGCACCACGAACTGGGCGAAGTTGGTCGCCGGCAGCTGCTGGTCCAGCGGCAGGTAGAAGCGCGGCGAGCCGGTGCCGACATAGGACACGTAGTTGGCGATGCCGTCGCGGCTGGACAGCAGCTTTTCCAGCTTCTCGGCCTGGGCCTGGGTCGAGCGCAGCGACGCGCCCTCGGCCAGCTCGATGTCCACCATCAGCTCCGGCCGGGTCGAATCGGGGAAGAACTGCTGCGGCACGAAGCGGAACATCATCAGCGAGAACACGAACAGGGCGATGGTCGCGGCGATCACCCACCAGCGGCGGCGCAGGCAGGCGTCGAGGAAGCGACGGAAGCTGCGGTAGAACGGGCGCTGGTACGGGTCATGATCGTGCCCGTGCTGCGGCGGTGCGATCAGGTTGGCCAGCGCCGGGTAGCGGTCGGCCCACTGCTGGCGCCTGGCATGCCAGCGCGCGGACAGGCTGCCCGGCTTCGGCGGCTGCGGATTGAACAGGTCCGGCAGCATCTTGTCGCCCAGGTACGGGATGAACAGCACTGCTGCGATCCACGACACCACCAGCGCGATGGTCACCACCTGGAACAGCGAGCGGGTGTACTCACCGGTGCTCGATGCCGCCGTGGCGATCGGCAGGAAGCCGGCCGCGGTGATCAGGGTACCGGTCAGCATCGGGAACGCGGTCGACTCCCAGGCGAAACTGGCCGCACGCAGGCGGTCGTAGCCCTGCTCCATCTTGGTGGCCATCATCTCCACCGCGATGATCGCATCGTCCACCAGCAGGCCCAGCGCCAGCACCAGCGCGCCCAGCGAGATCTTGTGCAGGCCGATGTCGAAGTAGTGCATGACGAAGAAGGTCATCGCCAGCACCAGCGGAATGGTCACGCCCACCACCAGGCCGGTACGCAGGCCCAGCGAGAAGAAGCTGACCAGCAGCACGATCACCACCGCCTCGGTCAGCACCTGCACGAACTCGCCCACTGACTCTTCCACCGACTGCGGCTGGTCGGACACCTTGCGCAGCTGCATGCCGGCCGGCAGGGTCTTCTGCAGGCGCTCGAACTCGGCATCGAGGTTGGCACCGAGCTTGAGGATGTCACCGCCGTCCTTCATCGCCACCGCCAGGCCGATCGCTTCTTCGCCCATGAAGCGCATCTTCGGCGACGCCGGGTCGGCGAAGCCGCGTTTCACCTCGGCGATGTCACCCAGGTGCACGGTCCGGTCGCCGGCCCGGATCGGGAACTGGCGGATCGCCTCGATATCGTTGAACTGGCCGGTCACGCGCAGCTGCACGCGATCGGTGGCGGTCTCGAAGAAGCTGGTGCCGGTGATCGCGTTCTGGTCGGCCAGCGCCTGCTGCACCTGCTGCATCGACACGCCCAGCGTGGCCAGGCGGGTATTGGACAGCTCGATCCACACCTTCTCGTCCTGCAGGCCGACCAGGTCGATCTTGCCGACGTCCGGCACGCGTTGCAGTTCCAGCTGGATGCGGTCGGCGTAGTCGCGCATCACGGCGTAGTCGAAGCCCTTGCCGGTCAGCGCGTAGATGTTGCCGTAGGTATCGCCGAACTCATCGTTGAAGAACGGGCCGACGATCTCGCGCGGCAGCGTCGCCCGGATGTCGCCCACGCGCTTGCGCACCTGGTACCACAGGTCCGGAATCTGCCGGGAACGCAGGCTGTCGCGGGCCATGAAGATCACCTGTGATTCGCCCGGGCGCGAGTACGAGCGGATGAATTCGTACTCGCCGGTATTCATCAGCGCCTTCTCGATCGGCTCGGTCACCTGCCGCGAGACCTGCTCGGCGGTGGCGCCCGGCCACAGCGTGCGCACCACCATCGCCTTGAAGGTGAACGGCGGATCCTCGGACTGGCCCAGGTGCTTGTACGACCAGGCGCCGATCAGCGCGAAGGCGAGCATCGCGAACAGCACCAGTGGACGGTTGGCCAGCGCCCACTCGGAAAGATTGAAGCGGCGCACCGGCTTACTCCTTGGCCTTGGCGGCGGCGGCAGGTGCGGCCGGCTTCAGCACCGGGCGGTTCTGCCGGTCCACCGCGATCACCGGCTGGCCGGCCCGCAGCAGATGGCCACCGGCGGCGACCACCCAGTCACCCGCGCCGACGCCCGTGAGCACCGGCACCGTCTCGCTGCCGTAGGCACCGGTGGTGACCGCCGCAGCCTTCAGCGTGCTGTTGGCCGGATCGACCACCCACACGCTGGCGGCACCGTTGGCACCGCGCTGCAGCGCGCCCAGCGGCAGCTGCAGGGTGCCGTGGCGGCCGGCGCTGCTGTAGACACGTGCGCTCTGGCCCAGTTCGACATCGGCCAATGCGTCGGCCGCCAGGCTGACCCGGGTCGCATAGGTACGTGCCTGCGGATCGGCGGCGGCGGCAATCTCGCGGATCGTGCCCGGCAGGCGCTGGCCCGGGCGGTTCCACAACTCCACCTCCACCGGCTGGCCGACCGCGTAATCGCGGATGGTGGCTTCAGGCAGGTCGATCAGCACTTCGCGGCCACCGTCGGCGGCCAGGTTGAAGATGGTCTGGCCGGCGGACACCACCTGCCCGGCTTCGGCCTCGCGGCTGGCGATCACGCCGTCGGCCGGCGCGCGCAGCTGCGCGTAGTCGGCCTGGTTGCGCAGCACATCGAGGTTGGCACGCGCCGCATTGGCCTGGCCCTGCGCCGCCTTGAACGCGGCAGACTGCTGGTCCAGCTGCGAACGGCTGACCAATTGCTGGTCGGCCAGCACCTGATAGCGCTTGAGGTCGTCGCGGGCGCGCACCAGGTCGGCTTCGGCCGCGGCCAGCTGGGCCTGCGAAGCGCGGGCCTGCAGCGCGAAGTCGGCCACGTCCAGCTCGGCCAGCACGTCGCCCTTCTTCACCCGTTGGCCGGCATCGACGTGGCGCTTGACCAGGTTGCCGCCTACGCGGAACGACAGCGGGCTTTCCTGGCGGGCACGCACCGTGCCCGGGAACGCCGCCGGCGCCTGCCCGGCCTGCTCACCGGGATGCACCACCAGCACCGGCACGGCCGCCTGCGGCGCCTGTTCCTGTCCCGAACAGGCTGCCAGCGCAGCCACCCACACCATACCGCCCATCCAGCGCACGATCTTCATCGGTCAACGTCCTGAAAACGCAGGGTCCAACAAGGGGGAGCCGCGACTGCCGGCCCAATTTAATAAACCGGTCGGTATAGTATAAATATCGAACCGCTTGGTCTAGTATTGTTGCGATGAGTTCTCCCACTTCCCGCAAGCCGTCGGCCAAGCCCGCTGCCAAGGCCGCCGGACCCGGGCGCCCCAAGGATCTCGGCAAGCGCGCGGCGATCCTTGAAGCAGCCAAGGCACTGTTCATCGAGCAGGGCTATACCGGCGTGAGCATGGACGCCATCGCCGCCCAGGCGGGCGTCTCGAAGCTGACCGTGTACAGCCATTTCGGCGACAAGGAGACCCTGTTCTCCGAGGCCGTGCAGTCCAAATGCATTGAAATGCTGCCCGACGCCCTGTTCGTGGCCGACGCGGACGGCCCGCTGCGCGACCAGCTGATCGGCATCGGCCTGGCCTTCTTCGAGCTGATCACCTCCGATGCGGCGATCTCCATCCAGCGCATGATGATGGCCCCGGAAACCGATGAACGCCTGCGCGAGCTGTTCTGGCAGGCCGGCCCGGAACGTACCTGCGCGGCCCTGGCCGACTTCCTGCGCGCGCGCGGCGAACGCGGCGAGCTGGAGATTGCCGATTACTACCTCGCCGGCCAGCAGTTCCTGACCCTGGTGAAGGGCGAAGTGCACATGCATATGATGTGCGGCATGCCACTGTCACCGGTGGAGTGCGACCCTCTCACCCACGTGACCGCCAGCATCGACTTCTTCCTGCGCGCCTATGCGCCACGAGGGGCCGGGACGGCCGGATAACCAAAACTGAACGAACCGGAGGTCGCGATGACTTCCGGCACTGCGACCCCGGCCACCCGGCAGCTGATGCTCTGGGCGCGCCGCCGGCCTCCGGCACCGGTAAAATGGCCGGCCCACTGCGCTGGATTTGAACCTCATGACGATTGATTACGCCCACGCCCGCGAACTGATGGTGGAACAGCAGATCCGTCCCTGGGACGTGCTGGACATCAAGGTGCTCGACGTCCTCGCCCGCCTGCCGCGCGAGGCCTTTGTCGCCGACGCGCACCGGGCGCTGGCCTACGCCGACGTCGAACTGCCGATCGGCCATGGCCAGAAGATGATGAAGCCGGTCATCGAGGGCCGTACCCTGCAGGCACTGGACCTGCAGCCGGGTGACGAAGTGCTGGAAATCGGCACCGGCAGCGGCTTCCTGGCCGCCTGCATCGGCGCGCTGGCGCGCGACGTGCTGAGCCTGGAGATCGACCCGGAACTGGCCGCCGCCGCGCGCGCCCGCCTGGACGCGTCCGGCCTGGGCACCAATGTCCGTGTCGAAGTGGCCGATGCCCTGTCATGGCAGACCGAACGCCGCTTTGACGTGATCTGTGTCACTGGTGCGGTCGACGTGGTGCCGTCACAGTTCGCCTCGTGGCTGCGTCCGGGTGGCCGCCTGTTCGTGATCCAGGGCCGCTCGCCGGCGATGGAGGCCCTGCTGGTCAAGGCCGACGGCAGCACCGAATCGCTGTTCGAAACCGATATCGATTACCTGCGCGGTGCCGCCCCGGCACCCCAGTTCCACCTCTGAGTCCAAGGAAGCCGCAATGATCCGCCGATCCCTCGCTGTTGCGCTGGCCACTGCCCTGCTGCCGTTGTCCGCCCATGCCGCCGACCTGCTGCAGGTCTACGAGATGGCGCGCAATGGCGATCCGCAGCTGTCCGCCGCCGAATCGACCCGGCTGGTCGACAAGGAAGGCGCCGTGCAGGCGCGCGCCGCCCTGCTGCCGCAGATCAACGGCCAGGCCACGCTGAACCGCTCGCGCACCGAGGCGGACCATGACGCCAACTCCGGCACGATCACCAGCAAGCGCCGCAACTACACGATCGACGGCAGCCAGACGCTGTTCAACTGGACCCAGATCAACAACCTGCGTTCGCAGCGCGAGCTGAGCAAGGCGGCGGACTTCACCCTCGATTCGGCCAACGACAGCCTGATCGTGCGCACCTCGGCGGCCTACTTCAACGTGCTGGTGGCGATCGAATCGCTGAACGCTGCACAGACCAATGAAGCGGCCGCGAAGAAGCAGTTCGACTTCGCCGACAAGCGCCTGGAAGTGGGCCTGGCGCCGATCACCGACGTGCACGAAGCACGCGCCCAGTACGACCAGGCGCGCGCCAACACCATCGTTGCGCAGAACACCCTGGCCGATAACTACCAGGCCCTGACCGAACTGACCGGCCAGCCGGTGGTCAACCTGCGCGGCCTGCCGGCCGACTTCCGCCCGGAAGTGCCGGCCAACCGCGGCAACATCGACGAGCTGGTGCACCAGGCGACCAATCAGAATCCGGCGCTGAAGGCGCAGGAACTGAAGGTCAGTGCCGCCGAGGCTGGTGTGCAGGCCGCCCGCGGTGGCCACTACCCGACCCTGTCGCTGGGTGGCAGCTGGGGCAAGAGCGCGACCTGGGGTGACAGCACCGGTTCCGGCTCGCTGTCGCCCGATGCGCGCACCAACAGCATCGGCCTGACCCTGAGCGTGCCGATCTTCGCCGGCGGTGCCACCCAGTCCGGCGTGCGCCAGGCGCTGGCCCAGCGTGACATCGCCCAGGACGGCTACGAACAGCAGAAGCGCGCGCTGGACCGCAACACCCGCAATGCCTACCAGACCCTGGTGCAGGGCATCAGCGAAGTGGAAGCCCGCCGCCTGGCGGTGGTCTCGGCACAGAGTGCGTACGACGCCTCGCAGGTTGGCCTGGAAGTCGGTACCCGTACCGTGCTGGACGTGATCCAGAACCAGCGCATCCTGTTCTCGGCGCAGCTGGATTACGCCAATGCGCGTTACACCTTCCTGCAGAACCGCCTGCTGCTGAGCCAGTCGCTGGGCGCACTGGATGTGGCCGAGCTGCAGGACGTCAACCGCCTGCTGACCCAGGACGCGGGCAACCCGGCAACGACCACGCACTGAGCCGTCGCCTTGCCGGCAACGAAGAAGCCACCCGCGAGGGTGGCTTTTTTGTGGGCGAGGCAGACAGAAACTTCCCTGCATTGGGCGCCTCCCTGCCGTCAGCCGGGCCAGGCACGCATCCGCTCCACTGCGGCCAGCAGGCACAGCGCGGCAGCCAGGGGGGCCAGCACCGGCACGGCGCGTGGCAGCGGAACCTGCGCGCGCAGGACAGCCACGCACAGCGCCGCCATCACCAGCAGGGTTGCCGGGCCAGGCAGCACCGGCAATGTGCCCATCGGCATCGCCAGCGCCAACAGCGCCGCCGACAGCACCACGACGACCCGCATCATCGGTGCGGTAGATCCGGGTGCTGCATCGCGCGCCGCAGTCCACAGCTGCACTGCCAACCGCGCCGCCACCCGCAGCAGCACCAGCAGCAACGCCGCCAACCCGGCCGCCCCCGCCAGCGGCAGCAGCGGCATCATCCACTGCAGTTGCGGATGCTGCTGCAACGCCATCGACAGCGGTCGCGTACTGGCCAATGCCGGGAACTCGACCAGCCCGGCCTGCAACGCAGCCAGCGCGATCAGCAGCAGCATCGCCAGCAGCAACACGCCCGCAAGCAGCAGCGTCTGTCGCGCGCGCGCCTGGCCGCACATGCCCGGAAATCCCAGCACCAGGCCGGCGCAGGCGAACACGCCAAGCAGCGGCACGCTCGCCGCCAATACCCCGCCTGGCCCGAAGCGATAGGGTGCCGTGGCTTCCGGCAACCACGGAATCCACAACGCGTAATGCACGTGGCGGGCTGCCAGCGCCAGCAACAGCAGGCCGGTGCCCAGTTTCACCGTCAACAGCGCACAGGCCACCAGTGCCGCGCGCCTCGGTAGCAACAACACGGTCACGCCCAGCAGAAGCAGGCCGAGGGTGGCCGTCAGCGCGACCGGCATCGCGTTGCCGGCCTCGATGCCAGCGCTGACCAGCAATGCATGCATATGACTGGCCATGGATTGCGCCACGCCAGCGCTGGTCGCCACCAGCTCCGCCAGCAGCGCGCCGCCGAGCAGGCCGGCCGGGGCGCTGCCCCAGCGGGCCTGCAGCAGACCATGCAGGCCGTCGGCCGCCGGCAGCTGCTGGCCCAGGATGTGCAGGCAGTACAGCAGCGGCCCTGTGCCCAGCGCAGCCAGCAACAGGCTCAACACGATGGCGGGGCCTGCCTGGGCGGCAGTGTGCTGCCCCACCAGCGCGATCACGCTGCCACCCAGCATCAGGGTCAGGGCCACCACCGCAAGATGATCCATGCCCGGCCCTGCATCGCGCATGCCGCCCGGGCCACTGTCGCTATCCATCGCAAGGTTCCTTGATGCCCGCCCAAGCGCGTTCGACAGCAGGCTGGCACCCTGCGGCGAAGGGCGGTATCAGAATCCGTGGCGTGCACGCCGCAGTGTGACCGCTGGCACGCAGGTAGACCGCCCCCCGGTCCTGCAACGACAGGAATCTCGCCGCTAAGCAGAATTGATGCAGTCGATCACGTCATTCGATCCGCAGTACGTGGATCGAATCCCCTGCGACCTCAGCTGCGCGGCGGAGGCAGGTGGGGCGCCACCAATGCCAGCGTACGCTGCAACGCGCCGCGACCGTTGCTGACCAGGGTGCACCCGGCGCGCGCCATGTCCTCGCGTGCGCGTGCGTCTTCAAGCAGGTGCTGCAGCAGATCGCCAACCGCCTGCACGTCCTCGCCGACCAGCAAGGCGCCGGCCTCACGCATGCGTCGTGAGATCTCGGAGAAGTTGTGCAGGTGTGGACCGGTCACCGCGGCGGTACCCATCGCCGCCGGTTCCAGCAGGTTGTGGCCACCGATCGATTGCAGGCTGCCGCCGACGAACGCCACCTGCGCACAGGCATAGAACGGCATCAATTCGCCCAGGGTATCGATGACGAACACATCGGTACCGGCGTCCGGCCACTGCATCGCACGCCGGGTCGCCACATTCCAGCCCTGCTCGCGCGCCAGGGCCTCCACCTTCGGGAAGCGCTCGGGATGGCGCGCCGCCCACAGCAGCAGCAGGTCGGGATGCTGCTGGCGCAGGCGACGGTGCAGGTCGATCACCGCCTGCTCCTCACCGTCATGGGTGCTGGCGGCGATCCACACCGGGCGTCCAGCGGGTACCTGCGCATGGAACTGCGCGACGAAGTCCTGCACGTCCGGCGTGGCGATGTCGAACTTCAGGTTGCCCAGCGCCTGCACCTGCCCGGGGGTCGCGCCCAGCTGCACGAAACGCTCGGCATCATCCTGCGACTGGGCGGCGACGCAGGTGACCGTGCGCAGGGCGCGACGGATCAGCGCTGCCAGCAACCGGTAGCCACGCAGCGAGCGGGCCGACAGGCGGGCATTGAGGATGTAGACCGGGATGCGGCGATCGCGGCAGCCGAACAGCATGTTCGGCCACAGCTCGGTCTCCAGGATCAACGCCAGGCTGGGCCGGAAGTGGCCGAGGAAGCGATTGACGCTGCCCGGCACGTCGTACGGCAGGTAGACGTGGTCCAGCGCGTCGCCCCACAGCGCGCGCACACGTTCAGACCCGGTCGGGGTGATGGTGGTGATGACCCAGCGGATATCCGGGCGTTGCTGGCGCAGGGCGTTCACCAGCGGCGCGGCGGCATTGACCTCGCCCACCGACACCGCGTGCAGCCAGACCCGCGGCTGGCCGGTCGGCTGTGGGTAGGAGGCGTAGCGCTCGTCCCAGCGCCGGAAGTACTCACGGACCCGGAAACCGCGCCAGACCAGGTGGTACACGGTGATCGGCAGCAGCAGGTACAGCACGGCTGAATACAGGCCGCGCAGGATCCATTCGACAGGGTCTTTACGCATGGGGCAAGGATACGGGAGCCCCCTGGGAAAGACACGCGGCCGGGTTGGTAGAATGGGGCAATGTCCGATGCCTCCACTGCCGTCCGCCCGTCGCTGCGCGATCCCCGCAACTGGCCGATGTTCGCCGTCATGTTCGGCGCCTTCGCCATTGCCCGCCTGCCGTGGATGCTGCAGCGCGCGCTGGGCCGTGGCGTCGGCTGGATCAGCTGGCGCCTGCTCGGCAGCCGCCGCCGCGCCGCCGAGGTCAACCTGCAGCTGTGCTTCCCGGAAAAGGACGAGGCCTGGCGCCAGCGCCTGGTACGCGACAGCTTCGATGCACTGGGCGTGGGCGTATTCGAATGCATCCGCGCCTGGTGGGGCAGCATCGACCGCATCCGCCCGCAGGTGCAGATCGAGGGCCTGGAACATCTGCAGCGGATGCAGGCCGAGGGCCGTGGCGTGCTGCTGGTCTCCGGCCACTTCATGACCCTGGAGATGTGTGGCCGCCTGTTGTGCGACTACGTCGACCTGTCGGGCATGTACCGCAAGCACAAGAACCCGGTGTACGAGTGGGCGGTGAAGTTCGGCCGCCTGCGCTACGCCAAGGCGATGTATGCCAACGAAGACATCCGCGCCACTGTGCGGCACCTGAAGAAGGGCGGCTTCCTGTGGTACGCGCCGGACCAGGACATGCGCGGCAAGGACACCGTATTCGTGCCGTTCTTCGGCCACACCGCTTCGACCATCACCGCCACCCACCAGCTGGCACGGATGACCGGCTGCGCGGTGATCCCGTACTTCCACCGCCGCGAAGGCGGGAAGTACTTCCTGAAGATCGGCGCGCCGCTGGAGAACTTCCCCAGCGAAGACGTGGAAGCCGATACCACGCGGGTCAACCAGGCCATCGAAGCCATGGTGCGCGAGGCCCCCGACCAGTACCTGTGGATCCACCGCCGTTTCAAGCGCCAGCCGGGCGGCCGGAGTGATTTCTACAAGTAGATCCACGCCATGCGTGGATGCTCTCCGTTTCGGTACCGGCCCCTACAACGGCCAACGGCACCAGGCATGAGGGTACTCACCCAACGTGCTGGCCACGCCCGCGCGGACCGGGTTGGCCAGGATGTACATCGCCTTCTCATGAAGGCTTTCATCGCTACGTACGGCGTGATCATGATACCCGTGCTGCCACAGCGTGCCGTGTCGGCCCAGATGCTGGTTCAACAGGCGGCCACTGCGTGATTTGAGCAGGGCCATGCCATCAGCCAGGGTTCCCCCCGCGCAGTTCCATCAGCCAGTGCAGGTGATCCGGCATCACCACCCAGGTGAGGCTGTGGCTGAAGCCCCTGCGCTCTACGAAGCGCAGCGTGTCGATCAGGATCGCCACGTTCGCGGCATCGGCGAACAACGGTTCGCGGCCGAGGGTTGCCGTGGTCAATAAGTACACGTTGCCGGATTGGGAACAGCGACCGTAGCGGAGTCTGGGGCTGGCCATGCTTCCAGCATGCGCGGCGTGCCGGAACAGCGGTATTGGAGGTCCGGCCATGACTGGGTCGGGAAAGCCCATCCACGCATGGCGTGGATCTACTGATCGACCCCATGATTGATTCCTGCCATGCGCGGGTGCGCGGTCACTTCAGCGACGGGGAATCCTCTGCCTCGCGCGCCAGCAGGCTGCCGGCGAACAGGGCCGCCAGCATCACCGTCAGGCCGCCCCAGAACGCGGAATAGAACGCCAGGTGGGTGTTCAGCGGAAACACCGTCACCGCCAGCGCCAGCATCGCCGGGCGCGCACGCTCACGCGCGCTGGCCGGCGCATAGCGCCATGCGCGCCAGGCCTGGGCCACCGCCGCCAACCACAGCAGCAGACCGAGCACGCCGGTTTCAGCCAGGATTTCCAGCACGATCTGATGGGCATGCAGCGCAGGGGCGTTGCCCCATACCGCCGGACCTTCATCGGCGACGCAGGCCGGGTAGGCATCGCGGAAGCCGCGTGCGCCGACACCATTGATCGGATGTTCTTCAATCATGCACACGGCGGCCTGCCAGATCCGCGTGCGACCGGACAGTGCCTGGTCGACACCGCCTTCGCTCCCTTCCCAGGCGATCGCGGTCCGCGCGAAGCGTTCGCGCAGCTGTGGCACGCCGGCGGTCAACGCGCCCGCTGCCAGCACCGCGATCAGCGCCAGCAGCGCCAGACGCTTCCAGCCGAACTGACGCACGCCGCTGTAGGCCAGCACCAGCACGAAGGTGATCCACGCGGCACGCGCCCCTGCCAGCAACAGCACGCAGCCAAGCGCGGCGGCCGCCAGCAACCAGCCCGCATTGCCGAAGCGCCGTGCGACCGGCAGCAGCAGGAACGGCGACAGGCTGGCCAGCACCTGGCCGAATTTCAGATTGCACGGCCCGAGCGCACCACTGAGCCGGTCAGCCAGCGCGGCTTCGTCCGCGGGGCACAACGCGCGGCCACTTACCGCCAGTTTCAAGTGTTCCAGCGACCAGAACCATGGGCTGGTACCGGCCACGGCCTGTACCAGTGCATCCAGCGTCCACGCGCCGGTGATCAGTGCCAGGCCACCGAAGGTCAGCCGCCGCCGTTCCGGCGTGGCCACGGCGATTGCCACCAGCCACATGAAAGGCAGGTAGCGCAGCCCGGCAGCGGCCTTGGTCCACGACGCCGACGGGTCGATGGCATCGATGGCCGAGAACGCCTGCGGCAGCCAGTAACCAAGGAACAGGATCGAGGTCAGCGCCCAGGCCGCCGTGCTCAACAGGTGCGGGCGGCGCTGCAGCCGGCGCGTGACCATGCGCGCGGCAGCATAGACCGCGCCCAGTCCCAGCACGGTTTCGGCGATGCCCGGCAGCGGCCACATCGCCACGTACGCCAGCACCCACCAGGGTGCCCAGCGCCCGGCGCGGTCGTCGCGCAGAGCAACGGTGGGGTCAGCCGGCAAGGTCGGCATAGAGGCGGAGGGTGTCACGCTGCATGGCCTGCAGGGTAAACGGGATGCGCGCCGGCAGCGACGGCGGCTGCGCCAGCAGGGCCAGCGCACGTTCACTCAGTGCGCGCGCATCGCCGAGCGCAACCGCGCCACTGGGCTGCAACTGCCGCAGCAGTTCACCCACGCCGCCATGGTCCCAACCCAGTACCGGGCGGCCGACCGACAGCGCCTCGACCACGGTACGGCCGAACGCTTCGGGCTTGTCCGACAGCTGCAGCACCAGGTCGCTGGCCGCGTAGGCCTGGGCGATGCGCGCGGTCGGCGAGTTGATCTGCACAGCGTCGACCACGCCCAGCGCCGCCGCCTGCCTGCGCAGATCCGCTACATAGGCTTCGCGGCCCGGTTCATCGGTGCCCAGCATCCACAGCTGGGCCGGCACACCGGCCGCGCGCACGTCGGCCAGCAGCTGCAATGCATGGGCGTGGCCCTTCAGGCGGGTGCCCCGCCCCGGCAGCAGCATCAGCGGGCCGTCCACCTGCCCCAGCCACGGATGATCGGCGGCCAGTGCCAGCCGCGGCCGACGGTCGGCGCGCGCAACGCGCGGGAACTGGGCGACGTCAACGCCGCGCGGGATCACCTGCAGCGTCGCTTCGGGGACCGTCGGATAATGCCGGCGCACGTAGTCGCGTACCGTGTTGGATACACAGATCACGCGCTCACCGCTGGTCATCACTGCGCTGTAGCGGCTGGGTGAGTTCAGCCCGTGCACGGTGGTGACCCAGTGCGGACGCTGTGCGGCAGGCATGGCGCGGATCGCATACAGGCCCAGCCAGGCCGGCAGCCGCGAACGCGCATGCACGATGTCGGCGCCGACCTCGGCAAACAGGCGACGCAGGGTCGGCAGATGCCGCAGGGTCAGCAGCGACTTGCGGCCGATGTCGAGGGTGAGGTGCTCGGCACCACTATCAAGCAGCGGCTGCACCAGGCGGCCACCGGCGGAAACCACCAGCGCGCGATGGCCGGCGGCGACCAGCGCCGCAGCGATTTCCAGGGTCGAGCGCTCGACACCGCCGGAGTGCAGCGCCGGCAGCAACTGCACCACGGTCAATCGGCGCATCGAAGGGGCGGCCGCTTAGTCGGCCAGCACGAACACGGACCCGCAGTACGGGCACTGCGCTTCGCCGTTGGGCTCGTCTTCGATCGGCAGGTACACGCGCGGATGCGAGTTCCACAGCGCCATTTCCGGGGTCGGGCAGCTCAGCGGCAGGTCGCTGCGGTGCACGGTGTAGCGCTTCTCGGCGTTGGCGGGCGCGGTGGCGGTATGGCTCATGGCGGATGTCGATGAACGGGTTGCGAGGGCTGTGATTCTAGCATCCGGGCCGCCTCGACATTACGCCGCCGCCCCGCAGGCCGGATCGGCAGGGCAATTTCTTCAATCGATCCGGCGGGTTCGCGCTGGAAACCGCCGACCGCGCTATTTCCCGCATTTGGATCGAACTAAATGGCACTTGTCAGCGCGCGGCGGCTGTTGCAGGATCGGGCCAGGTCGCGACCCGACCTGCCCTCTTCGACCCGATCGCATGGCCCGCCCCCACCGGACCGGCATCGCCTCTCCCACTGCCATCCCGGCGGGCGGAGCGATGCTGTCCGTGGTGCCCGCCGATGCGGGTTCTGCCCGCCGCCAGCCCTTCCGGGAGATCCCTGCATGACCCTGTCCGATCCACGCCGCGCCTTGCTTCCGCTCGCCCTGGCCCTGGCCTGTGCGACCACTGCGACGCCGGCCCTGGCACAGGGGCTGCAGACCTCGTTTGAGCCGGGCGAGCCGGCCCCGGCCCCGACCCCGGCGGCGGGTGGGTTGCAGGTCTCGATCGGCAACGGTCCTGCCGCGCCCTACACCGCCAAGCGCAATGCCGGTTACAGCGGCCTGCACGCACTGCGGTACAGCAGCGACGGCGGCAGCGGGCGGCGCGCGCTGTTCAAAACCGATCTGCCGATCGAGGCCGATACCACGCTGTCATGGCTGGTGCTTCCGGAAATCGTCGGCAAGGACACGGTGGCCTCGACGTATGTCTCGCTGGACCTGCTGCTGGACGATGGCAGCCGCGTGTCGTCCAGCGCTGCACGCGACCAGCATGGCGTGGCCATCGGCGCGCGCGCGCAGGGCGAGTCGAAGACGCTGTATCCGCAGCAGTGGGCGCGCAAGGCGATACGCCTGGGCGAGGTATCCGCACTGCAGGGGCGTCGCGTGGTGGCGATCGAACTGGAGGTGGCCAGTGCCGAGGGTGCACCGGTCTCCGGCTGGATCGATGACGTGCGCCTGGACGCACAACCACATTCCCGGCCGCAGCGGGTCTCCGATTGGGTGCTGACCACCCGCGGCACCCAGGCCAACGGCACCTTCTCGCGCGGCAACAATTTCCCGGCCACGGCAGTGCCGCATGGATTCAACTTCTGGACCCCGGTGACCGATGCCGGTGCACTGAACTGGCTGTACCGCTGGAACGAACAGAACGATGCGCAGAACCGTCCGCAGCTGCAGGCGCTTGCGCTGAGCCACCAGCCCAGCCCGTGGATGGGCGACCGCCAGACCTTCCAGGTGATGCCGTCGGCCAGCCGAGGCGTACCCGACGCCGACCGCCGCAAGCGCGCGCTGTCGTTCGATCGCAGCCACGAGGGTGCGCGCCCCTACCGTTACGACGTGCGCTTCGACAACGGCATCGCAGCGTCGATCGCGCCGACCGACCATGCGGCGCTGTTCCGCTTCGAATTCCCCGAAGACGGTGACGCCAACCTGCTGTTCGACAATGTCGATGCGCGCGGCGGGCTTACCCTGGATGCCGCCACGCAGACCCTGACCGGCTACACCGATACGCGCAGCGGCCTGTCCAACGGCGCCAGCCGCATGTACGTGGCGGCCAGTTTCGACAAGCCGTGGCGCAGCAGCGGCCGCATCGACACCGGCCGCCCCACCGGCTACATCAAGTTCGATGCCGGCAGCGAGCGGCGGGTGACCATGCGCATCGCCACCTCGCTGATCTCGGTGGAACAGGCCCGGCACAATCTGGCGCTGGAGATTGCTGCGGCCGATACGCTGGAGAGCGTGGCCGGCCGCGCGCAGGATGCCTGGGATGCACGCCTGGCCCGATTCGATATCGGCGATGCCAGCGACGACCAGAAGACCACGCTGTATTCCAGCCTGTACCGGCTGTACCTGTATCCCAATTCCGGCCACGAGAACGTGGGCAGCGCGGCCGCACCGGACTGGCGCTACGCCAACCAGGCCAGTGCCAGCGAGGACAACACCGACGGCAGCGCGACCCGGACCTTCGCCGCCGTGCGCGATGGCAAGGTGTTCGTCAACAATGGGTTCTGGGACACCTTCCGCACCACGTGGCCGGCCTATGCGCTGTTCACGCCCGACGATGCCGGGCAGCTGGTGCAGGGCTTCATCGAGCAGTACCGCGCCGGCGGCTGGATCGCACGCTGGTCGTCGCCGGGCTATGCCGACCTGATGGTCGGTACCAGCTCCGACGTGGCCTTCGCCGATGCGTGGCTGAAGGGTATCGGCGGCTTCGATCCGGCCGAGGCCTATGCCGCCGCACTGAAGAACGCGACCGTGGTACCGCCGGACCGCCACGTTGGCCGCAAGGGCATGGACCGTTCGACCTTCCGCGGCTACGCCAGTGCCGACGTGCATGAGGGCATGTCGTGGACGATGGAAGGCGCGCTCAATGACTTCGGCGTCGCCAACATGGCCGATGCCCTGGCCAAGCGCGCAACCACGCCTGCCGCGCGCGAGCGCTACAGCACCGAGGCCGACTACTTCCGCTACCGCGCGGCCAGCTACGCAACGATGTTCGATCCGGCCGCCGGTTTCTTCCAGGGCCGCACTGCCGACGGACACTGGCGTGTGGATTCCAGCCGCTACGACCCGCGCGTGTGGGGCCACGACTACACCGAGTCCAATGGCTGGACCTTCGCCTTCACCGCCGCCCACGATGGTGAGGGCCTGGCCGCGCTGTACGGGGGCCGCGACAAGCTGGCCGCCAAGCTGGATGCCTTCTTCGCCACGCCGGAGACCGCAGACCCGGCGCTGGCCGGCTCCTACGGCGGCACCATCCATGAAATGACCGAAGCACGCGACGTGCGCATGGGCATGTACGCGCACAGCAACCAGCCGGCGCACCACATCCCGTGGATGTACCTGTACGCCGGGCAGCCCTGGAAGACCCAGCAGCACGTGCGCGAGATCCTGTCGCGGCTGTACGTCGGCAGCGAGATCGGCCAGGGCTATCCGGGTGACGAGGACAACGGCGAGACCTCGGCATGGTACGTGCTGGCCTCGCTGGGCCTGTACCCGCTGCGCATGGGCGCGCCGGAGTACGTGATCGGTTCGCCGGCATTCCGCCACGCACGCGTGGAACTGCAGGGCGGCGCGGTGCTGACCGTGAACGCGGCCAACAACTCACGCGAGAACGTCTACGTGCATTCGCTGAAGATCAACGGCAAGCCCTGGACCAGGACCTGGGTGCCGCACGAACTGATCGCCAAGGGGGCAACGCTGGACTTTGTGATGGGCCCGCAGCCTTCGCGCTGGGGCAGTGGCGAGGACGACGCGCCGCCCTCGCTGACCGCGCGTGGCCAGCGTCCGCAGCTGCTGCACGATCTGCTCGGCCACACCGCGAAGGCGACGCTGGCCGATGGCCGCGCCCTGCCGGCGCTGGTGGATGACGATGCCGGTACCACGGTCGGCCTGGGCGGTGGCGCGACCATCGCGCTGACCGGGCTGGCCGACGGCGCCCCTACGATGTACACGCTGACCAGCGGTGACGGCAGCATCCGTGGCGGCGAATGGGCACTGGAGGCACGCAGCAGCAGTGGCAGCTGGACGCTGCTCGACCAGCGCAGCGGCGAAGACTTCGAGTCCGCCCGCCAGACCCGGCCTTTCCGCATCGCCCGGCCCGGTCGCTACAGCGAGTACCGCCTGCGCCTGCTGGCGCCGGGCCGGATGCCACTGGCAGAGATCGAACTGCTGGCGCCCGGCGCCGTACAATGAGCCTCATGCGCCGCTACCGTCTGCTGCCCCTGGTCCTTGCCGCCCTGCCCTTTTCCAGCGTCGGCCAGACCCAGGCGTTCGATACGCAGCTCACCCGCGAGGGTGTGACGCTGAACTACCAGGACGCACGTGGCGCCCTGGCCGCGCCGCAGCGCAAGCGGGTGATCGATACGTTCTACTTCGCCTACCTGCGCGAACGCGCGGACTTCCACCCTGCGGCGCCGTCCATGGTGCGCATCGTGATCGATCCGGCCTACACCGGAATCGCCTTCGTGGGTGACAAGGACCAGGCAGCAACGATCACCATCAACCCGGGTTGGCTGGCGCAGCACCCGAACGACATCGACCTGGTCACCCATGAAGCGATGCACATCGTGCAGGGTTATCCCGGCTACGGCGATGCACGGGTACCCGGCTGGCTGGTGGAGGGCATCGCGGACTATGCACGCGACCGCTACGGCATGGACAACGCCGCCGCCGGCTGGGCGCTGCCCGGCAAGGTCGAGAAGGGGCAGAACTTCGACAGCGGCTACCGGGTGACCGGAGCGTTCCTGAAATGGGCCGAAGCCGAGCATCCCGGCCTGGTGCTGGCGCTGGACAAGGCCCTGCGCGAGGGCCGCTATGCACCGGCGCTGTGGCAGAAGCAGACCGGCAAGGCATTGCCGGCCCTGTGGGCGCAGTACGCCAAGCCGCGCTCGGATGCACCGGCGCCTGCCCCGGCACGCCGCGGCAGGCGGCACTGATCAGGCGCCACGCGCGCGCCGGGCGCGGCCCGGCGTCAACGCATCATGGCCTCAGCGCGACCGCACGAAGCCTGCGTACAGTGCGAACAACTGCTGGAAGTACCGCCGGGTCACTCGATTGCGCATGACACTTTCGCCGATGGGGAGGTGGTCGGGCCCAGGGTGGGAAGGCCGGTCCGGTCCCTTCCCACGGCCGGGCCGCGTGGGCGTATTGGGCCGCAGCGGCGTTGCAGGGAAATGACCGGGTTGCGTAGCGCGTGTGGCAGGTTCGGCGGCCGTTGCGACAAATGAAAACACCGGGCAGTGCCCGGTGTTTTCATCTGCGCCGACGTCCAACCGCGCCAGCGCCATCATTCTTCCGGCCAGGAGCCCCTTCTTGTTGAAGGGGCGCGCCGAAGGCGGGGTAGAGAAAGAATGCGTGGGCAGCGGAAGTGGGAAAGAAGGCTTACGCCTTCTTTTCCGCTTCCAGCTGCTTCCTGATCTGCGCATCCACCGCCGCGATGGCCGTCATGTTCAGGATCCGGCGCGAGGTCGCGCTGGTGGTCAGGATGTGCACCGGCTTGTTCACGCCCATCAGGATCGGGCCGATCGCCACACCATCGGTGAACACACGCACCAGGTTGTAGGCGATGTTGGCCGCTTCCAGGTTCGGCAGCACGAACAGGTTGGCGCGACCCTGCAGGGTCGAGCCCGGCAGCAGCTTCTGGCGCAGCGCTTCATCCCACGCGGTGTCGCCCTGCATTTCGCCGTCCACGTTCAGACGCGGGTTGCGCTTGAGCAGCAGCTCGCGCACCTGGCGCATCTTCAGCGCGTCCTTCGAATCATGGCTGCCGAAGTTGGAATGCGACAGCAGCGCCACCTTCGGTTCGATGCCGAACAGCTTCATGCGGTAGGCCGCCTGCAGCGTGGCCTCGCACAGCTGCTCGGCGGTCGGGTCTTCCTGCACGTGGGTATCGACGAAGAAGAACACGCCCTGCTGGTTGATCACGCCGGTCATCGCCGAGGTCGAGGTGACCTTCGGCTCCAGCGGCAGCACGCTGCGCACGTAACCCAGCTTCTTGTGGAAGCGGCCGACGATGCCGGTCAGCATCGCATCGGCTTCGCCACGGGCCACCATCACCGCGGCGATCAGGGTCGGGCGCGAACGCATCAGGTTCTTCGCCGCGGCCACGGTCACGCCACGACGGCCGGTCAGGCCGTGGTAGTACTGCCAGTATTCGTTGAAGCGCGGGTCGTCGTTGATGTTGGTGACTTCAACGTTCTCGCCGATCTTCAGGCGCAGGCCGAGGCGCTCGATGCGCGACTCGATCACTTCCGGGCGGCCGATCAGGATCGGGTGCGCCAGGCCGTCATCGACCACGTTCTGCACCGCCTGCAGCACCACTTCCTCTTCGCCTTCGGCATACACCACGCGCTGCTTGTCGCTGCGCGCGCGGTCGTAGACCGGCTTCATCATCAGGCTGGTGCGGTAGACGAACTGGGCCAGCTTGTCGCGGTAGGCGCCCATGTCGGCGATCGGACGCGCAGCCACACCCGAATCCATCGCGGCCTGGGCCACGGCAGCCGACAGCTCCACCAGCAGGCGGCGGTCGAACGGGCGCGGAATCAGGTATTCACGGCCGAAGCTCGGGGTCTCGCCACCATAGGCCGAGCCCATGTCGGTGGCGGCACGGCGTGCCAGCGCGGCGATGGCGCGCACGCAGGCGATCTTCATTTCTTCGTTGATCGCGGTCGCGCCGACGTCCAGCGCACCACGGAACAGGTACGGGAAGCACAGCACGTTGTTGACCTGGTTCGGGTAGTCCGAACGGCCGGTGCCGATGATCGCGTCCGGACGCGCGGCACGCGCCACTTCCGGCATGATTTCCGGGGTCGGGTTGGCCAGCGCGAAGATCACCGGATCCGGCGCCATGGTCTTGACCATCTCGGCGGTCAGGATGCCCGGTGCGGACAGGCCCAGGAAGATATCGGCGCCGTCGACGATCTCGGCCAGGGTGCGCTTGTCGGTGTCGCGCGCATAGCGCTGCTTTTCCGGGTCCAGGTCAGTACGGCCGGTGTGGATCACACCCTCGCGATCGAAGGCCAGGATGTTCTCCGGCTTCAGGCCCAGCTGCACCAGCATGTTCACGCAGGAAATGCCGGCCGCGCCCATGCCCGTGGTCGCCAGCTTCACGTCCTCGATCTTCTTGCCGGTGATCGCCATCGCGTTGAGCACGGCCGCGCCGACGATGATCGCCGTGCCGTGCTGGTCGTCATGGAACACCGGGATCTTCATGCGCTCGCGCAGCTTGCGCTCGACCACGAAGCATTCCGGCGCCTTGATGTCTTCCAGGTTGATGCCGCCGAAGGTCGGCTCCAGCGAGGCGATGATGTCGACCAGCTTGTCCGGGTCGGTTTCATCCACTTCGATGTCGAACACATCGATGCCGGCGAACTTCTGGAACAGCACGCCCTTGCCTTCCATCACCGGCTTGCCGGCCAGCGCGCCGATGTTGCCCAGGCCCAGCACCGCGGTGCCGTTGGAGATCACCGCCACCAGGTTGCCGCGCGCGGTCAGCTCGCTGGCCTGCTGCGGGTCGGCCTTGATCGCTTCACAGGCGTACGCCACGCCCGGCGAATACGCCAGCGACAGGTCGCGCTGGGTCAGCATGGGCTTGGTAGCGGAAACCTTGATCTTGCCGGGCGGAGACATCCGGTGGTAATCGAGGGCGGCCTGTTTGAAATCTTCGTTGGACATCGATGTGGGTTACATGAATGGGCAGAAGGGACAGGGGATGATACCCCCGTTGGAGCGTCTGGACCTGTCGCTATCCTGTCGCAGGCATGCTGCGACCGCACAATTCCGTGCCGTATGCGACCAGACCTTGATACCAGCTTCGGCGCCTCGCGTGACAGCCGTGGGACGCCTTGAAACGCCGCGGGGCCGTACCACTGTCGTGATCGGCCCCGCGGTACCACACACCTGGATCAGCCCTTGGCCGGCAGCGCCTCGGGCAGCGCATCCACCGGCGGCGGCAGCTCGCTTTCGCGGCCATCCAGCGCCAGCTGCAGGCGGTTGCGGTCCAGCGCGCCTTCCCAGCGCGAGACCACCACGGTGGCCACGGCATTGCCGATGAAGTTGGTCAGCGAGCGGCATTCGCTCATGAAGCGGTCCACGCCCAGGATCAGCGCCATGCCGGCCACCGGCACTTCCGGCACCACCGCCAGGGTGGCGGCCAGGGTGATGAAGCCGGCACCGGTGACACCGGCCGCGCCCTTGGAGCTGAGCATGGCGACCAGCAGCAGGGCGATCTGGTGGCCCAGGGTCAGTTCGGTGTTGGTGGCCTGGGCGATGAACAGCGCGGCCAGGGTCATGTAGATGTTGGTGCCGTCCAGGTTGAACGAGTAGCCGGTCGGAACCACCAGGCCCACCACCGACTTGCTGCAGCCGGCGCGCTCCATCTTCTCCATCAGCGACGGCAGCGCCGACTCCGACGAGGAGGTGCCCAGCACCAGCAGCAGTTCGGCCTTCAGGTAGCGCGCCAGCTTGAACACCGAGAAGCCGCACAGGCGGCAGACCAGGCCCAGGATGACCGCCACGAACAGGAACGCGGTGAGGTAGAACGAGCCCACCAGCCAGGCCAGGTTGATCAGCGAACCGACGCCGTACTTGCCGATGGTGAAGGCGATCGCACCGAAGGCACCGATCGGGGCGGCCTTCATCAGGATGTGCACCAGCTTGAACACCGGGGCGACCAGCGCCTCCAGGAAGTTCAGCACCGGCTTGCCCTTCTCGCCCACCATCGCCAGCGCGATGCCGAACAGCACGGCCACGAACAGCACCTGCAGGATGTTGCCGTCGACGAAGGCGCTGAGCAGCGTCTTCGGGATGATGTCCATCAGGAAGCCGACCAGGGTCAGGTCATGCGACTTCTCGACGTAGCTGTGCACCGCGGTCTGGTCCAGCTCGGCCGGGTTGATGTTCATGCCGGCGCCGGGCTGCACCACGTGCGCCACGATCATGCCGACGATCAGCGCCAGCGTGGAGAAGAACAGGAAGTACGCCATCGCCTTGGCGAACACCCGGCCCACGGTGCGCAGGTGGGTCATGCTGGCGATGCCGGTGACGATGGTCAGGAAGATGACCGGCGCGATGATCATCTTCACCAGGTTGATGAAGGCGTCGCCGAGCGGCTTCATCTTCTCGCCGATCAGCGGTTCGTAGTGGCCGAGGATGGCGCCCAGGACGATCGCCACGATCACCTGGAAGTACAGCTGGCGATAGATCGGCAATGGCTTTGCAGGCGCCGGGGCTGCGGTCGGGATGTGCATGGCGTACTCCGGAAGGGGCGTTTTCAGGCACGTACGGCCCCGGGACAGCCCGGGAACCGTTACCGTGGAAACTGATCGCGGGCCCCGTGCTGCATGCACGGGGGGTGCGACCAATGGACGCCTTTGTACGCGCCAGGCACGCCGGCGCAGATAACCTATTGGTACTAGCCCCCCGGTTCAGGCGGCCACGGTGCCTACACTGGCGCCGCACCGCCCGATCCCGGGGAGGCCGGTGGCCCGGGCTGAACGGCCGGGCGCGTCCTTGCGAAAGTTCCGGCCCTTGCGGCCGTTGATGTCCTGTCCACACGCAATCCGAGAGAGCCGCACCCAACATGCGCCCGATTCCCACCTTGCTGGCCCTGTCGCTGGCCGCCCTTCCCGCCTTCGCTTCGGCAGCGGATTTCGACAACTGGCCGACCAAGTACACCTTCGGCGATGGCACCGAGCTGGCCGCCACCGCCAACATCGCCTACGACTACAACGACTTCTCCTCGGCCAGCGGCCTTGAGGACGATGATGCCGTGCGCCGCAAGGAGTTCGGCGCAACGTTGAAGAAGAAGGGCGTCTACGACGCGATGGTCTACTACGACTTCCAGGCCGACACCTGGCTGGACGTGTTCGTGCGCTTCGAGAGCAAGGCGTTCTTCGGCCGCGACGTCGGCCGTTTCCGCTTCGGCTACATGAAGACCCCGGTCGGCCTGGATGCGAACACCTCCTCGCGTGCCGGCAGCTTCCTGGAAACCGCGCTGCCGGTGCAGGCGTTCTACGCCGGCCGCCGCACCGGCGTGGAATGGGTGCTGGAGCGCCCGCAGTACCTGCTGCAGGCCGGCGCCTATGGCGGCAAGGACCTGCAGGGCGACAACCCCGGCACCACCCAGGCGGTGCGCGCCGTGTGGACGCCGGTGAAGGCGCCGGGTGACGTGATCCACCTGGGCGTGGCCTACTCGCAGGAGAATCCGCGCGGCTACAGCGATGGCCGCGATGTGCACCACGAAGCCAGCGCACGCCTGCGCGCACGTCCGGAAGCCGGCCTGACCGACATCCGTTACGTCGACTCCGGCGCGCTGGTCACCGCCGACCAGATCCGCCGCACCGGCCTGGAAGGCATCTGGATCCGCGGCCCGTTCTCGCTGCAGGCCGAAGCCCTGCAGGCCACCGTTACCCGCAAGGGCCTGCCCGACTACACCGGCAGTGGCCAGTACGCGATGGCCAGCTGGGTACTGACCGGCGAATCGCGCCCGTACAACGCCGGCGCGGTGGCCAACATCAAGCCCGCGCACAACTACGGCGCGGTGGAACTGGTGGCACGTTACAGCCGCCTGGACCTCGACGACGGCAGCATCCTCGGTGGCCGCCAGCACGACCTGACCCTGGGTGCGAACTGGTACCTCACCAGCCACTTCAAGTTCCAGGCCAACTACGTGAAGGTCGACGCCAGCCGTCGTGGCGTGCACAGCACGCCGGAGATCTTCGAGCTGCGCGCGCAGATGCACTTCTGACCCCTTCCACGTCAGACCCCGGCGGGCGTGCACGCCACGCCCGCCGGCCCTGCGTAGACTGCCGCCATGTACTGGCTCAGCCGCCATCGGATGCTGTTGCTGACGATCCTGGTGATGGTCGGCGGTACCGTGCTGTGTGCGGTCGCCGCCGGACATTACGCCTGGCGCCGCGCATTGGGCGAGGAAAGCAGCCAGGTGCAACGCCAGCTGCAGCTGTATGGCCAGGGCCTGCAGCAGCGCATCGACCGTTTCGGCACGCTGCCGCAGGTGCTGGCGCTTGATCCGGACCTGCTGCACGCCCTGCGCGTGCCGCCCTCGCCTGCCGAACGGCAGCGGCTGAACCTCAAGCTGCAGCGTGCCAACGAGGTCACCCGCGCCTCCACCCTGACCCTGGTCGGCCACGACGGCGTGGCCGTGGCCGCCAGCAACTGGGACCAGCCGACCACCAACGTCGGCGAGAACTACAGCTACCGCCCGTACTACCGCCAGGCGCTGGCCCAGGGCCGCGGCCGTTTCTACGGCATCGGCATGACCACTGGCGTGCCCGGCTACTACCTGTCGCAGGCCATCGAGGAAGACGGCAAGCGGCTGGGCGTGGTGGTGATCAAGGTCGAGCTGTCGGCGCTGGAGCAGGAATGGCTGAGCAGCCCGGATGTGGTGCTGGCCAGCGATGACCACGACGTGGTGTTCCTGGCCAACCGGGACAACTGGCGCTACCGCCTGCTGCGCCCCTTGGGCGCTGATGAACGCCGCGAAATGCTCGACGCCCGGCAGTACGCCGACCGTGCCCTGCAGCCGCTGCGCGCACGCACCGAGGACGTGCTGGCCGACGGTGGCCGCATGGTGCGCCTGCTCGACCCTGCCCTGGTACAGCCGATGCTGTGGCAGAGCCTTGCACTGCCCGCCGAAGGCTGGAACCTGCACCTGCTGCACGACGCCAGCGCTGCCACCGCCGCCGGCCGCGCGGCGGCACTGACCGGTGGCGCCGCGTGGCTCGCACTGGGCTTCCTGGTGCTGTTCGTGCAGCAGCGCCGACGCCTGGCCAAGCACCGCCTGCGCAGCCGCCGTGAACTGGAAACCCTGCTCAAGCAGCACGCGCAGGAGCTGCGCACCGCGCAGGATGGCCTGCTGCAGGCGGCCACCGACGCCGACAGTGGCCTCAGCCGCAGCCTGGAACACCTGCCACAGGGCGTGGTGGTGATCGACCGCGAGCTGCGCCTGGTCGCGTGGAATTCGCGCTACCTCGAGCTGTTCCGTTTCCCGCTGGACCTGGTGCGCGTGGGCCGGCCCATCGAGGAGTTGTTCCGCTTCAACGCGCGCCGCGGCCTGCTGGGCCCGGGCCCGGTCGACGAGGCGATCGAGCGCCGCCTCAACCACCTGCGCAGTGGCCGCCCGCACATGCGCGAAAGCGAGAAGGACGACGGCACGGTGCTGGAGATCCGTGGCAATCCGCTGCCCGACGGCGGCTTCGTCACCAGCTATGCCGACATCACCAGCTACAAGAACGCCGCGCGCGAACTGCGCTCGCTGGCCGACGCACTCGAGCATCGCATCGCCGAACGCACCCACGACCTGGACGAGGCCCGCCGCGAAGCCGAGCAGGCCAACCGCTACAAGACCCGCTTCGTCGCCTCGGCGGTGCACGATCTGCTGCAGCCGCTCAATGCCGCGCGCATGTTCGTCTCGGTGCTGCGCGGCAAGCTGAGCGATCCGGCGCAGCAGCAGACCAGCGACCACATCGACGCCGCACTCGCTGCGCAGGACGCGATCCTCAACAGCCTGCTCGACATCGCTCGCCTGGAATCGGGCAGCCTGCCGACCCGCGTGCAGGCATTCCGGCTGGGGCCGCTGCTGCAGACGCTGGCGCGTGAATTCGGCATCGCCGCACAGTCGCGCGGGCTGGTGGTGGACTGGGTCGATACCGATGCGGTGGTGGTCAGCGATGAAGCGCTGCTGCGGCGCATCCTGCAGAACTTCCTGTCCAATGCACTGCGCTACAGCGAACGCGGCCGCGTGCTGCTCGGTTGCCGGCGCCGCGATGGACTGCTGTGGATCGAAGTGCACGACCAGGGCCCCGGCATTCCCGATGCGCTGCAGGGCGAGATCTTCGAGGAATTCCGCCGCCTGCACGACGGCCAGCAGCGCGGTGCCGGCCTTGGCCTGGCCATCGTCGACCGCATCGGCCGCCTGCTTGGCCATCCGATCCGGCTGCGCTCGCAGCTAGGCCAGGGCAGCGTGTTCGCGGTGGGTGTGCCGTTCGGCGACGCCAGCGCGATTCCCACCACGGCACCGGCGCCGGTGCTGGTGCAGGAACCGGCCGCGGACAATCCGCTGCGCGGGCGTCGGGTCTGGGTGATCGATGACGATCCCCACGTCTGCGCGGCCAGCCGTGCGTTGCTGGAACGCTGGGGCTGCGAGGTGATGCTGGCCGATGGCCCGCAGGCTGCGCTGCAGCTGGCCAGTACCACGACCGTGCCGGAGCTGGTGCTGCTGGATGTGCGCATGGGCGATCACCACGGTCCGGTGCTGTACGAGACGCTTGCGGAACTGTGGCAGGCACGTCCGCCGGTGGTGCTGGTGACCGCCGAGCGCGATGCGGGGTTGCGCGAGATGGCCGCCGAGCGCGGCTGGGGAATGATGGCCAAGCCGGTGAAACCGCCAGCGCTGCGGGCGCTGATGAGCCAGCTGCTGATCCGCCATCGCGGGTAGTTTCCAGCCAACGGCGCAGCCCCTCGTGGGTGGGTTTGGGTTGGTCGCGGAAAGCCGGATTGCTGAGGGCTGGCCGGGTGGGTGGGTAGTGCGGGGACGCCGTGAACCCGTCCATGGGGGCTTGGCCGCGGCATCCATGCCGCGGACACCCCGCACTACCCACCCACCCGGCCGCTGACAGATTCCGGATGTTTGCCACCCACGGAAAAGAAAAAGAAGATCAAAAGCAAAAGCAGCCTGGCAGGCCGCCTTTTGTAGAGCCGAGCCCACGCTCGGCTTTACACGAGCAAGCGCAGCGCGCGACCCGCTTTTGATCTTCTTTTTCTTTTCCGTGGGTGCAGGCCACCGAAATCTGTCAGAGGCCGGTCGGGTTGGGTGCGCGGGGGTGTCAGCCGCATGGATGCGGCTGCCAAGCCTCCAGGGACGGATTCACGGCGTCCCCCGCGCACCCGACCCGACCGGCCAACTCGCGGCTTCTGCTTTCAGCGACCAACCCACCACCCACGAGGGGCTGCGCCGTTGGCTGGAAACTACAGCCCGGCGCCGGCGTCGCCTTCCGGCTCCAGCGCCTTCACCAGTACCGCTGCCTGCGTGCGGCTGTGGCATTCGAGTTTTTTCAGAATCGCGGTGACATGTACCTTCACCGTGTTCTCGGCCAGCCCCAGCGTGTAGGCGATCTGCTTGTTGAGCAGGCCATCGGCCAGGCACAGCAGCACGCGGAACTGCTGCGGCGTCAGCTGGGCCAGGCGGCTGGCCAGCAGCGCGTCGGCCTCGGAGCGCTCGGCGGCCATCGCCGGGAACCACAGGCCACCGTCGAGCACCGCCTGCACCGCCTCGCCAATGGTCTCGGCCGGGGCCGACTTCGGGATGAAACCGGCCGCGCCGAACTGCTGCGCGCGGCGGATCACCCGCGGATGGTCGTTGGACGAGAGGATCACCACCGGGATGTCCGGATGCGAACCGCGCACGTGCAGCAGCGCGGAGAAACCGTGCGCGCCGGGCATGGTCAGGTCGAGCAGCACCAGGTCCACATCCGGGTGCGCGTCAAGAGCCTCGGCCAATGCCTCGGCACTGGCCACCTCGCGTACCTGTGCCAGCGGCAGGCTCTGCCGCAATGACTGCACCACCGCCGAACGCAGCAGCGGATGGTCGTCGGCAATCAGGATGGTGTATTCGCTCATGCCGCCATTGTACGGGCAGGCAGCAGTGTCAGCGTCCTGCCGGTTCGACGCTGCTGCGCCACGCGTCGAGGAACTGGCGGCGCTTGAGCGCATCCAGGTACACCAGCAGGCCCGGGCCGAGCTGGATCGGACGGCGGCTGCGGCCCGGCGCGTCATCGCTGCGCGCATTGCCGGTCACGATCGGCATCAACCGCGCCTCGCGCGAAAGCACCTGCTGGCCACGCGGCGACAGCAGGTAGTCGAGGAAGCGCCGCGCTTCTTCAGGATGCGGGCCGGTGCGCGGAATCACTGCGGTACGCAGCACCACCAGCGTGTAGTCCTCGGGCTCGACGATGGCCAGCGGCGCGCCTGCATCGATGCGCGCCTGCGCGTAGGAGCCGAGCACGTTGTAGACCAGCGACAGCTGGCCGCTGGCCACCTTGTCCAGCAGCACGCCGGTGCGCTCCTCACGCACCACGTCGTTGTCACCCAGTGCCCCCAGCAGCGCACCGGCAATGCTGCCACGCTGCGCATCCTGGGTGGCCAACAGGTAACCCACGCTGCTGCGCTCGATGTCATAGGTGCCGACCTTGCCGCGCAGCGGCGCACCTTCTGCACGCAGCCGGTCCAGCAGCTGGCGGCGCGTATGCGGCACCTTCGCGGCCGGCAGCGTGCGCGTGTTGTAGACCATCACCACGGGTTCGTAGCTGATCCCGAACGCCTCGCTGCGCCACTGCGCCCACGCCGGCAGCGCCGCGGTCTGCGCAGAGCGGTGCGGCAGCGCATGGCCATCGTTGACCAGCTTGGTCTGCAGGTCCATGCCGCTGGAAATCAGCAGGTCAGGCGACGCTGGCCCGGCACGGTCGTGCAGGTAACGCGCATACAGGTCCTGGGTGATGATGTCCTCGTACACCACCTCGGTGCCGGGATGCAGGCGCTGGTAATCGGCGATGACCACCGCGAACACTTCGATGTCGGTGGTGCCGTGGATGCGCAGCTGCGCGGTGGCCGTCCCCTGCGCAGGGAAACGGCGCACGTCACCCGGCGCGGCCAGCACCGGCAGGGCCAGCAGCAGGGCGATGGCCGTGGCGAACAGACGGATCATGAGCTGCTCCGGGGCAGGCGGATGGTGGCGACCAGCCCACCCTGCGGGCGGTTGCTGAGGTCGATGCGGCCACCGTGGCTGTCGACCACCCGCTTGACGATGGCCAGGCCAAGCCCGGCACCGCCGGACGGCGCACCTTCGCCGCGCGCGAAGCGCTCGAACACACGTTCGGCATCGGCGGGCGCGATGCCTTCACCGTGATCGGCAATGGTCAGCACGGCCTGGCCACCCTCCACGGTCAACGCAATCTGCAATGAACCATCGCCGCCGTACTTCAGCGCGTTGTCGACCAGGTTCTTGATCGCCTCGCGCAGCAGCAGTGCATCCCCATGCACCAGCACCGGTTCAGCGGTCATCGCCAGCTGCACGCGCGGTGCCGGGCCCGCCTGCGGCAGGGCTTCATGCAGGGCCTGGTGCACGGTCTCGGCCAGGTCCACCGCAGCAAAGCGCTGCAGGTGGGAACGGTGGATCACGCTGGCATCGCTGAGCAGCTGGTTGAGCAGTCGGCTCATATGCGTAGCATTGCGCTCGATCGCCTGCAGGCTGCGCCGCATGTCTTCCGGGTCGTCGTCGTCCAGCGCCAGCTGTGCCTGCGCGCGCAGTGCAGCCAGCGGCGTGCGCATCTGGTGTGCGGCCTCGGCCATGAACGCGCGCAGAGTCTCGTTGCTGCTGGACAGGCGTTCCATGAAACGGTTCAACGCGGCCACCATCTGGTCCATCTCGCGCGGCACGCGTGCGTCCAATGGCTTCAGGTCGGAGGGTTCACGACGCGACAGCTCGCGCTCCACCCGTACCAGCGGCCGGAACGCCCGATGCACGCCGAACGCCACCAGCGCCAGCAGCAGCCCGGACAGCACGCCAATGGCCAGCAGCGCACGATTGACCATGTCCTGTGCGACCGCTTCGCGCGCGCGCCGGGTCTGGCCCACCTGCACCTGCACCTCGCCCTGCGCCGAGGCCGCGGCGAAGCTGCGGCCGACCACCACGAAACGCACAGTCTCGCCACTGTAGGGAGCATCGAACAGCTGCGGCTGCGTGCCGGGCCGGCGCGGCGGCGCCGGCAGGTCGCCGTAGCCGGTGATCAGGTTGCCGCGGTTGTCGGCCACCCTGTAGAACACGCGGTCTTCCGGCGCCATCGCCAGCAGGTCCAGGGCCGCATACGGCAGATCGACCTGCCATTGACCATCGACCAGCGCCACCGAATCGGCGATGGACAGTGCCGAAGACACCAGCAGGTGGTCGTAGGAGCGGTTGGCGGCGCGCTGGCCGTAGTCGCGCGCAGCGAACAGCAGGGCCACCGCGAACACCGCCAGCAACGCGCCGAGGTACAGCAGCAACGTGCGCCGCAGCGACCCCGGTGCGGCGTTCGCCGTGCGCGCGTCAACCATCGGCGTCGGCACTGCCGTCACTGGCTTCCAGCAGATAGCCGACGCCGCGCACCGTGGTGATGCGCAGCGGGGCACCAGCCAGCTTCTTTCTCAGGCGCCCGACATACAACTCGATGGCATTGGGCCCGGCCTCGTCATCGAAACCGAACAGCCCATTGCCGATCTCGTCCTTGCCGACCACCTGGCCAAGGCGACCGACCAGGATCTCCAGCAAGCGGTATTCGCGGTTCGGCAGCTCGATCGCCTCGCCGTCCAGGCTGACCCGGTGCGCGGCGTTGTCGAACTGGAAGCCGCCAATCTGCACCACTTCGCTGGCCTGGCCCCGCGCGCGTCGCAGCAGTACGCGGCAACGCGCTTCGAACTCGCGGAAATCGAACGGCTTGCCCAGATAGTCGTCGGCACCCACATCCAGCGCCTGCACGCGGTCTTCGATGCCGTCGCGCGCGGTCAGCATCAGCACCGGCGTGCTGTCGCCGCGCTCGCGCATGCCGGCCAGCACGCGCAGGCCATCCAGCTTGGGCAGGCCGATATCCAGCACCACCAGGTCGAAGCTCTGGTAGCGCAGCACGCTGGCGGCGGCCAGCCCGTCGGCCTGCCAGTCCACGGCGTGGCCGCTACGACGCATGCGACGGATGATCGCATCGGCCAGATCCGGGTTGTCTTCGACCAGCAGCAGGCGCATGGGCACACGGGTGGGAGGGGAAACGAATGCTACCGCATGGCGCAGGATGCACTCTCCGCGCCGTGCCTGGCGACCATTTACGCTGCAGCGCACAAACCGTTGACAGGACGATGACAGCTACGGCGACCCAGACTGCGGCCGCGCACCGTCCGGTGCCCACGATTGCCGCGCGCCTGGCGCGCACCTGGGAGGGTTTGTGGAATTCACGTTTGCCTGGCGGCGTCCTGCCGCCATGATGGCTCTGGCTGCCCTGTCGGCGCCGGCCTTCGCCGAAGACGACCGTCCGGTCACCGCCACCCTCGGTGGCCGCCTGCACCTGGACTTCGCCACCTTCGACAACGACAACCGCGGTACGCCGAACAAGGACGACACCGAGATCCGCCGCGCCTGGGTCGATGTGTCCGGCAAGTTCTTCGTGGTCGACTACAAGCTGGAAGCCGACTTCTCCGGCGACCGTGTCGAGGCCAAGGACGTGTACCTGGCGCGCAGCTTCGGCAAGGCCGGCAAGCTGACCGTGGGCCAGTTCAAGCAGTACTTTTCGCTGGATGACCGCACCAGCTCCAACTACGGCAGCTTCCTGGAGCGCGGCAACGCCGGCACCACGCTGGCACCGCTGTACCGGCTGGGCGCGTCGTGGCAGGCCAATCCGGGTGATTTCACCTGGGCCGCCAGCGTCTACAGCCTGGAAAGCATCGATGCCTGGCAGGTCAAGGGCCGCGCCGCCGGCGGCCGGGTCACCTGGGCGCCCTCGCCCCGCGACGGTGACGTGCTGCACCTGGGCCTGTCGCTGGCCCGCGAAGCCTATGACAACCCGGGTGCCAACGGCGCTCCGGGCCTGAAGATCCGCCCGCGCCCGGCGGGCCATCTGTCCGACGAGAGCCGCCTGACCCTGGTCGACTTCTCCGCCGGCCGCGATACCGACGTCAACAAGTGGTCGCTGGAGTACGCGCAGGTGCGCGGCCCGCTGTCGTGGCAGGGCGAGTTCAGCGGTGCCACCTTCGATGACGGCGCCCAGCGCGGCGATGTGATGGCCGCCTACGGCATGCTCAGCTGGTTCGTCACCGGCGAAAGCCGTGCCTACGACCGCAAGACCGGCCGTTTCGCGCGGGTCAAGGACATCCGCCACAAGGCCGGAGCCTTCGAAGTGGCGCTGCGCTACGACCAGATGTGGGGCGCGCAGCACCTCGATGGTGCGCCCGACCTGCGCCGTGGCAGCACCGAAGCATGGACGCTGGGCGGCAACTGGTACCTGCGCGACAACCTGCGCTTCATGCTCAACGTGATCGAAAGCCGCAACCGCGACCGCCTGGCCGGGGTCACGGTGGACCGCACGCGTGCCGTTACCGGCCGCCTGCAGTACGACTTCTAAACCCGGCATCCCGGGCATGCCGCCCGGGCCCCTTCCACTCCCCCACGTCCTGTTTTCGCAAGGAGTCCGCAGATGATGCTGAGCATCCTCGGCTTTGGCATGGTCATTACGTTCATGTACTTGATCATGAGCAAACGCCTGTCGCCGCTCGTCGCCCTGATCACCATCCCGATCATCTTCGCCCTGTTGGGCGGCTTCGGCGCCAACATCGACGAAATGATGCTGGAAGGCATCAAGAAGATCGCGCCAACCGGCGTGATGCTGATGTTCGCCATCCTCTACTTCGGCGTGATGATCGATGCCGGCCTGTTCGATCCGCTGGTGCGGGTGATCCTGCGCTTCGTCAAGGGCGATCCGATGAAGATCGTGCTCGGCACCGCGGTGCTGGCGATGCTGATCTCGCTCGATGGCGACGGCTCGACCACCTACATGATCACCGTCTCGGCGATGCTGCCGCTGTACCAGCGGCTGGGCATGAACGCGCTGAACATGACCTGCGTGACCATCCTTGCCGGCGGCGTGATGAACCTGACCCCGTGGGGCGGCCCGACCGCACGCGCGGCCACCGCGCTGCACGTGGACCCGGCCGATGTGTTCGTGCCGCTGATTCCGTCGATGGTGATCGCCTGTGCCGGCGTGCTGCTGCTGGCCTGGTACCTGGGCCTGAAGGAACGCCGCCGGCTGGGCGTGGTGACCCTGCCCAAGGGCGGCAGCTGGATGGACAACAGCGTGTCCGACGACAGCAACCCGCTGCCGACCGTGGAAGACGCCGAAGACATCAAGCGCCCGAAGCTGCTGTGGGTCAACCTGGCGCTGACCGTGGCGCTGATGACCGCACTGATCATCGGCGTGCTGCCGATGCCGGTACTGTTCATGGTCGGCTTCGCCATCGCCCTGGTGATCAACTACCCGAACCTGGCCGAGCAGCGCCGCCGCGTGGTCAACCACGCCGGCAACGTGCTGTCGGTGGTGTCGCTGATCTTCGCCGCCGGCATCTTCACCGGCATCCTCAACAACACCGGCATGGTCGAAGCGATGTCGCACAGCTTCCTGGCGGTGATTCCGGAATCGTGGGGCCCGTACCTGGCGGTGATCACCGCGGTGGCGTCGATGCCGTTCACCTTCTTCATGTCCAACGACGCGTTCTACTTCGGCGTGCTGCCGATCCTGTCCGAGGCCGCCGGCAACTACGGCATCACCCCGGTGGAAATGGCGCGCGCGTCGCTGGCCGGCCAGCCGGTGCACCTGCTCAGCCCGCTGGTGCCTTCCACCTACCTGCTGGTGGGCCTGGCCAAGGTCGAGTTCGCCGACCATCAGAAGTTCACCCTGAAGTGGGCCATCGCCATCTCGATGCTGCTGATGGTCGGCAGCCTGCTGTTCGGCCTGTATCCGCTCGCCGCCTGACCCCTTACCAAGGAGCCTTCTGCAATGACGCTTCGAATCGCTTACGTCACCAGCGGCATGGGCAGTGTCGGTACTGCCATCTGCCAGAGCCTGGCCCGCAGCGGCCACACCGTGGTCGCCGGTTGCGCGCCGAACTCACCGCGCAAGGCCAACTGGCTGCGCGAGCAGCGCGAACAGGGCTTCGATTTCATCGCGTCCGAAGGCAACGCCACCGACTGGGCCTCTACCAGCGCGGCGTTCGCCAAGGTGCGCGCCGAAGTCGGTGAGGTGGATGTACTGGTCAACAACTCCGGTGGCAGCCGCGACCTGCTGTTCCGGCAGATGACGGTGGAAGACTGGAACGCGGTGATCGCTTCCAACCTCAATTCGCTGTTCAACCTGACCAAGCAGGTGGTCGACGGCATGGCCACGCGTGGCTGGGGTCGCATCATCAACATCGGCTCGGTGAGTGCGCACAAGGGCCAGATCGGGCAGGTGAACTACGCAACGGCGAAGGCGGCGATGCATGGCTTCAGCCGTGCACTGGCCGCCGAAGTGGCCTCGCGCGGCGTCACCGTCAATACGCTGTCGCCGGGCTACATCGCCAGCCAGGCGATCAGCAGTTTCCCACCGGATGTACTGGACCGGCTGGCCGCGTCGGTGCCGGTGCGTCGCCTTGGCCGCCCCGAGGAAGTGGCTGGCCTGGTGGCCTGGCTGGCGTCGGACGAGGCTTCGTACGTGACCGGTGCGGACTACCCGGTCAATGGCGGCCTGTACATGGGTTGAGCCCGCTTCCACGCACCGCGTGGACTGCCTCCCCCACGGAGTGCGCGGGGCCGGTGAACCTTCGCGTGCGAGGGGGATCCGGCCCCTTTTTCATTCGGCTGCGGGACATGCGCGGGCGTCCTGCATCGTTCGTTGGTTTTTCGTAAAGAAGGTTTCATGTTCCGTTCGCATAGTGGCCATGCACCGCGCATGCATGCCGGTGACCACCCCCAATGCAACGGACCACCATGCAGACCCGACACCTGACGATCGCCGTGGCGATCGCGCTTTCCGCCGCCAGCGCCCATGCCGCCACCGTGGCTGATACCGGCGCCAATGCCAGCACCGATGCCGCGCTGAGCGCGCAGACGCTGGATACCGTCTCCGTGATCGGCCAGGGCGAGACCCGCCAGGTGCAGCGCATCACCGCGGTCGACAAGCAAGTGCTGCCGCCGGGTACCAGCGGCCAGAAGATCCTCGATCGCCTGCCCGGCGTGTCGGTGCAGTCCAACGATGCCTTCGGTGCCAACGAAGAATCGCAGACGATCAGCCTGCGCGGCTTCGACAAGAGCCGCCTCGGCTACACGCTGGACGGCATCCCGCTGGGCGACAACAGCTACGGCAACTACAACGGCCTGAGCATCGCCCGCGCGATCATCGCCGAGAACCTGGCCGGCGCCGAACTGTCGCAGGGCATCGGTTCGCTGGGCGTAGCCTCGACCAGCAACCTCGGTGGCACCATCCAGTATTTCTCGATGGACCCGTCCACCGAATTCGGCGGCCGCGCCAGCGTCACCGTCGGTGACAACAACCAGCGTCGCGGCTACCTGCGCGTGGACACCGGCGACATCAACGGCTTCTCGGCCTACGTGTCCGGCGTGCACCAGGACCAGGACATGTGGGCCGCGCCGCACCAGAACCAGACCACCCGCCAGTTCAACGCCAAGGCGGTGTGGAATGTCGGCGACCACCGCTTCGGTGCGTTCGTGGCGACCTCGCGCGCCAGCCAGGCCAACTACGCCTACCTGTCCAAGGACATGCTGGCCCGCGGCCTGGGCTATGACTGGAACATCTATGCGCCGGACTGGGACCGCGCCGTGGCGGCCGCGTACTGCGCGCCGGGCACCTTCAACGCTTCGAAGTGCAAATTCAGCGGCAATGTCCGCAGCATCGACGATGCGTACTACCAGAGCCGCGCACTGCGTGACGACAACCTGTACTCGGTGGATGCCGACCTGCGCCTGGGCGAGCAGGGCCGCCTGAAGCTGCTGGCCTACCACCATGACAACCGTGGCCAGGGCCACTGGTGGGCGCCGGGCCAGCCGTCCTACCCGGGCACCGACAAGATGCTGCCGATCTCGATCCGCAGCACCAACTACACCATCAACCGCGATGGCCTGACCGCCGCACTGTCGTGGACGGTGGGCATCCACGAGCTGGAAGCCGGCCTGTGGTTCGAGCAGAACGACCATAACGTCTCGCGCAACTTCTACTACATCAGCGGCCCGTTCCTGGACGACCTGTACCTGAAGAACCCGGACCGCCTGCTGTTCAACCAGGACTTCGACATCCGCACGCGCCAGTTCTACGTGCAGGACCGCATGCGCTTCCTGGACCAGCGCCTGACCGTGGACGTCGGCATCAAGAGCCCGAACACCCGCATGCGCGCCACCGCCAACCCGGGCGTGGAGACCAGCATCGCCTCGGGCACGCTGACCGCCAAGGAATCGGTGCTGCCGCAGGTCGGCCTGGGTTTCAAGCTCAACGCCAACAACGAGTTGTTCGCTTCGTATGCCGAGAACATTGCTGCCTTCGTCGGCGGTGGCAGCGGCGGCCCGCTGCAGGTCTCGCCGGAATCGTTCGCGGCCAGCGCCGGGCTGGAGCCGGAAAAATCCAAGAGCCTGGAAGCCGGCTTCCGTACCTTCGGCGAGAAGTACCAGGCGTCCATCGCCGCCTACAACGTGAAGTTCGACAACCGCCTGCTGTCGCTGAACCCGTGCTCGAGCATCGAGGTGGGCACGCGTCCGGAGTGCGTGACGCGCTTCATCAACGTCGGTTCGGTGAAGAGCCATGGCGCGGAGCTGACCTTCATCCTCAAGCCGATCGACGGCCTGCAGTGGTACAACGCGCTGTCCTGGAACAAGACCACCTACGAGGATGACTACACCTCGGGCGGTGCGATCGTGCCGGTGGCCGGCAAGATCACCGTGGATACGCCGCAGCGCATGGCCTCCAGTGAAATCAGCTGGAATCGTGATGGCTTCTTCGCCAGCCTGCGCGCGAAGTACACCGGCAAGCGCTACTACACCTACACCAACGACCAGTCGGTGCCGGGCGTGACCACCTTCGACGCTGGCGCGGGCTACGATTTCGGCCCGGGCCTGGGCCTGCGCAACGTGCGGGTGTCGTTGAACGCGACCAACCTGACCAACAAGCGCTATGCCGGCCAGCTGAGCTCGTTCGCACCGACCGATCCGAACGGCACGCGTTATGCGATCCATGCGAGCGCGCCGCGGCAGGTGTTCATGACGGTGGCGGCGGAGTTCTAAGTCAGAAGCGGGCGCTGCGGCGCATCGAGTGTTCCTGCATGGCGCGGGCAGGCAGGCCCATGCAGGACACGCCGTAAACCCATCCCTGGGGGCTCGATGGCGCCATCCATGGCGCCAACGGTCCTGCATGGGCCTGCCTACCCGCGCTGGACGATTCCCTGCGCCGGCGCGGAGGCAATGAAGAGCAAGAGCAAAAAGCAAAGAGCCGGGCATTGCCCGGCTCTTTGCTTTTCAAGCGCAATCCTTCGGCGTACCTGCTACCGCGCCCGCGGGAAACTGTCTGGAGGAGGCGGGGCACCCTGGCCAGGACCGTTGGCGCCATGGATGGCGCCATCGAGCACCATGGAGGGGCTTTTGCGTGTCCTGGCCAGGGTGGCCCGCCTCCTCCCCACCGTTAGCAGGCAGGCGCTGGGAGGTCCGCCAACGCATTTCATTCCGGCGCCAGCTGGTCCATCCGTATCCGGTTGGCGAACAGCGAGAACGCCAGCATGCCGGCCAGCCCGTTCGCCCGGCTCACCCAGTGCGGCAGCCAGCGCGGTGGCTTCAGCACGCCACTCTCGAACAGCGGCGCGAACGCAATCGCATCGGTCAGGCTCATCTTGCCGGCGAACAACCAGCGGCAGACCTGCAGCCGGTCTTCGGCCAGCATATGGCGGAAGAAGGTGTGCACCGACACCAGGCCACGCAGGTACACCGTGTCCTTGGTGAAGGCCAGGCCACCGCTGGGCGGCACGCCGCGGAACACGCGTTGCGCCGAGGCGAAGCTTTCTTCGGTGTTCTGCCCGGCATCGCAGAAGTAGCGGAACACTTCGATGAAATCGGCACCTTCGCGTGCCATTGCAATCGCTTCGGTGCGCAGGCTGATGCGCTTCAGGCGCTCGATGTCGATGCTGCCGGTGATCTGCTCGGCGAACGTGGCCAACCCTTCCTGCGTCGCGGTCACCCGCGGCGACGACAGCGACAGGCTCGGCAGCACCGGCTGTTCGCGGCCGTTCAACGCGGTCAGCGAATGCACCAGTGCTTCATGGTGGAACAGCTGCGCGCGGTCGTAGGCGCTGAAACGCGCACTGGTGCGCAGGCGGATGCGGGTCGGGCCGGCAGCGGCCTTGGAGACCAGCTCCGGATCCAGCTGCACCTGGATGATGCGCGATTCGAAGAAGGCATCGAGGTCGTTCTGCAGCTGCAGTTGCAGGGCAATGGCCGACACCGGCACCTGCTCTTCCGGCGCCAGCAGTTCGTGGTCCAGTTCGGCCGCGATCTGGATGAAGTGCCGCGCCGCTTCGCGCGTGCTCGGGCCATTGCCCGGCAGCGGCTGCTCGGGCGCGCCGAACAGCTGCACCGAACAGGTATCGACAGCGGCGGTGCCCAGCCCTTCCAGCAGCTGCGCGGCCAGGTCCCAGCTCTGCGCCGACTGCCGCACGTAGTGGCCCAATGGATGGCTGTCATCGCAGTCGGCCGCGATGGCGGCCAGCGCACGGCGTTCCTGACTGAAGTCCAGGCGCGGGTAGTCCACCTTCGGCAGCACCGGCTGGCCGCGCGCCACGCTGTCCAGGAACGGTGCCTGTACCGTTGCCGGCCAGCTGGTCAGGCCCAGCAGGCGGATGCCCCCCACGGCCTCGACCAGGCGCGCATCGAGCGCTGCATGGTGGGCCACGTCACGGTCCAGCGTCGCGGTCGGTTCCATGCGCGGACTATAGCGCTCTGCCCTTGCTTTGGGACGGGCGGAGGACCGGGTCGCTGCCAACCTTGGCTGGCATCCGCCGCAGGCGGCTTCGGACACATCCGTGCCAACCAAGGTCGGCACCTACCAAGGACTGGCAAAGGCGGGCTTCGGACACATCCGTGCCAACCAAGGTTGGCACCTACCAGAAGCGGGCTCAGCGCCGGCGTGGCTTGCCCGCCGGGCGGAACTGCTGGCCCTTGCCCTTCCTGCCGCCGCGCTCCTGCGCGGTCTCGGCCTGGCGCACCGCCAGCTTGGCGGCCGCGGCGGCCACCTCTTCCTTCAGCTTGAAGTAGTTCAGCAGCCGGCTCTCTTCGATCTCACCGGCGTCGATCGCTGCGCGCACGGCGCAGCCCGGCTCCTGCTGATGCTTGCAGTCGTTGAAACGGCACTGTGCGGCCAGTGCTTCGATATCGGCGAAGCCGCCCTCGGACAGCGTTTCTTCGCCGGTCGGTTTCAGCTCGCGCATGCCGGGGGTGTCGATCAGGCAGGCGCCGGTCGGCAGCGGCATCAGCGCGCGATGGGTGGTGGTGTGGCGGCCACGCGAGTCGTTGGCGCGCACGGCATTGGTCTTCATCCGCTGCTCGCCAAGCAGGGTGTTGGTCAACGTGGATTTGCCGGCACCGGAAGAACCGACCAGCACCACCGTGCGGCCCGGGCCCAGCCAGGGCTGCAACACGGCGACGCTGTCGGCATCCAGGCCGTTGATCGCATGCAGCGCGATGCCCTGCACCTCCAGCTCTTCCAGCACCGCCAGTGCGTCTTCGCTGTATTCGGTCTGGTCGGCCTTGGTCAGCACCACCACCGGTTCGGCACCACCGCCGCCAACCAGCAGCAGGTAGCGCTCGATGCGGCGCGGATTGAAGTCGGCATCCAGGCCGCAGACGATGAACACCGTATCGATGTTGGCCGCGATCACCTGCTGGTGGTAATGCTCGCCGGCCGCACCGCGCTTGATCGCGGTCCGGCGCGGCAGCAGGGCGACGATGCGGATGCCATCGAGCAGCACCCAGTCGCCCACCGCCGGCCGCTCATGGCTGGGGAAGCGCGGGCGCTGCCATTCCGGCAGCGACTCGGCCTTGATCGATGCATCCGGGCCGTCGGCCACCACGTAGTGGGTGCGGTGCTGCTCGATCACCCGCGCCGGGCGGGCCTGCGGATGGGCGGCCATCGCGGCCTGCCAGTCGGCCTGCTGCGCCGGGCCCGGCCAGGGCCAGCCGATGGTCTGCAGGGCGGTGAAATCGGGGGTCTGGGTCATCGCCGCCATTCTAACCGGCCCGATGCCCTGCCAGCCCAGCAACGGCAGGCGCTGAGCCCTTGCCATGCACTGCAGCAATTCCGGTAGGATGGAAACCCCATGCCTTTTGACGGCCCAGCCCCCATGTCCACCCCCTCGCCCAAGCCCCTGGCCATCCGCGAGCGCCTTTCCGAAGTGCGCTACGAAATCCGCGGAGAACTGGCGCGACGAGCCCGGGAGCTGGAGGCGCAGGGCCGCAAGCTGATCAAGCTCAACATCGGCAATCCCGGTGCCTTCGGTTTCCGTGCGCCCGAGCACCTGCAGCGCGCGATCGCCGACGACATGGGCCGCACCGACCCGTACACCCACCAGCAGGGCCTGCCGGTCGCACGTGAAGCCATCGCCGGCTACTACGCCCGCCGTGGCGCGCCCGATGCGCACCCGGACCGTGTCTTCCTCGGCAACGGCGTCAGCGAACTGATCGACCTCTCGCTGCGCGCCCTGCTCAACCCCGGCGACGAAGTGCTGGTGCCCTCGCCCGACTACCCGCTGTGGTCGGCCTCGACCATCCTCAACGATGGCCGCCCGGTGTACTACCGCTGCGCGCCGGAGAACGGCTTCCAGCCGGACCCGAGCGAGATCGAGACGCTGGTCTCTTCGCGCACCCGCGCCATCGTGCTGATCAATCCGAACAATCCCAGCGGCGCCAGCTATCCGCGCGAACTGCTGGAACGCGTGGTCGAGATCGCACGCCGCCACAACCTGCTGCTGCTGGTCGATGAGATCTACGACCAGATCCTCTACGACGACGCGGTGTTCCAGCCGGTGGCCCCGCTGGCCGGCGATCATCCGTGCCTGACCTTCAGCGGCCTGAGCAAGGTGCACCGCGCCTGCGGCTGGCGCGTGGGCTGGGCCCACCTCAGCGGCGACGATGCCCGACTGGGCGACTTCCGGGCAGCACTGGACCTGCTGGGCGCACTGCGCCTGTGCGCCAACGTGCCCGGCCAGTACGCCATCGAGGCCGCCGTGAACGGCCCGGACACCATTTCCGAACTGTGCACGCCCGGTGGCCGCCTCTACGAGACCCGGCGCGCGGTGATCGAGGCCTGCGAAGCCAGCGAGCACCTGTCGCTGGTCGCGCCGGCCGGTGCGCTGTATGCGTTCCCGGCCGTGGTCGGCGCCGCCGCCAAGGGTTTCGACGATCACAACTTCGCGCTGGACCTGATGAACAACGAAGGCGTGCTGGTGGTGCCGGGTTCCAGCTTCAACGTGCCCTACCGCCACCACTTCCGCGTGACCCTGATGCCGGAAGCCTCGGTGATGCGCGATGTGTTCGCCCGCATCGACCGCGTGCTGGCCCGACGTGCCGAGGACGCGACCAAGGTCGTGCCGTTGAAGCCGCGCCGTTCGGTGGCCTGAGCGGTGGCGCTGTCCTATCTGGCGCTGGGCGATTCGTACACCATCGGCGAAGCGGTCGCGATTGAAGGCCGCTGGCCGCACCAGCTGGCCGCCGCCCTGCGCGCGCAGGGCGTGGACCTGGCCGACCCGCAGACCATCGCCACCACCGGCTGGACCACCGACGAGCTGGACGCTGGCATCAATGCGGCCGCACCACAGGGCCCGTTCGACTTCGTCAGCCTGCTGATCGGCGTCAACAACCAGTACCGCGGTCGCCCGCTGGACGAGTACCGCGCCCAGTTCGCGGCCCTGCTGCAGCGCGCGATCGGCTTCGCCGCGGGCCGCCCCGAGCGGGTGCTGGTGCTGTCCTTCCCGGATTGGGGCGCGACCCCGTTCGGCGCTGGCAGTGGCCGCGACCTGGCCGCGATCGAGATCGAGACCGACGAGTTCAACGCGGCCGCCGAGGTGATCAGCGCCCAGCACAACGTGGCCTTCGTCGATATCACCGACATCAGCCGCGCCCAGGGCGAGGACCCGGCGATGATCGCCGAGGATGGCCTGCATCCCTCGGCGCGGATGTACGCGCTGTGGAGCGAACGGGCGCTGCCGGTGGCCGCGCACCTGCTCGGCCGCGCCGGCTGACATCCCCCAGCGGGGCGGCCCGGGCCAGGATCAGGGCCGGCTGCGACACCCCGGACCTGGCAGGCCCGTCCACGCCGTGGCGCGATGCGACGCAATGTTCCTGCCCTGCTCATCCCGCGCGATGCCGCCGGGGGTAGAATTGATCATTCGAATTCCCGGAACCCCGACGTCCATGTCCCTCGATCCCGCCCTGCGTTCGCGCATCGAATCCATCCTCAACGACAACCGCGTCGTGCTGTTCATGAAGGGCCAGCCGTCGATGCCGCAGTGCGGTTTCTCGGCCAAGGCCGTGGGCGCCCTGCAGGACCTCGGCGTCGAGTTCGCCCACGTCAACGTGCTGGCCGACCAGGAGATCCGTGAAGGCATCAAGGCCTATGGCGACTGGCCGACCATCCCGCAGCTGTACATCGACGGCGAACTGGTCGGCGGCAGCGACATCGTGCTGCAGATGGCCGCCAGCGGCGAGCTGAGCAGCGTGCTGGGCCTGGCCGCACCGGACCGCACCCCGCCGAGCATCACCGTGACCCCGGCCGCCGTGGAAATGCTGAAGGGCGCGCTGGCCGACGCCCCGGGCGCCGCCCTGCAGCTGACCATCGACGCCGGCTTCCAGCCGAACTTCCAGCTGGCCCCGCACGACGAAGGCGCGATCGCCGCCGAGTCCAATGGCCTGCGCGTGCAGTTCGACCTGGCCAGCGCCCGTCGCGCCAACGGCATCACCATCGACTGGGTGGACGACATCCGCGGCAAGGGCCTGGCCATCGACAACCCGAACGCGCCCAAGCCGGTGCAGGAAATCAGCGTTCGCGATGCCGACGACCTGGTGCGTGCCGGCAACATCACCCTGGTGGACGTGCGCCCGGCCGACGAACGCGCCATCGCCGCCGTCGGCGTGCCGTTCAAGAGCTTCGACGGCAACGGCCGCGCCGCGCTGGAAGCCCTGCCGAAGGACACCGCGCTGGCCTTCATGTGCCACCACGGTGGCCGCAGCGCGCAGGCCGCCGAGCAGTTCCGTGCGCTGGGCTTCACCAAGGTGTTCAACGTCACCGGCGGCATCAACGCCTGGTCGGAAGACGTGGACAACGGCGTGCCGAAGTACTGATTTGACCCCGAAAAAGGGGACGGAGGGAATTAAGTCGTTTATGCCTTAAACGACTTAATTCCCTCCGTCCCCTTTTTCTTAGCCGGCGAAGCCGCCTTCGGCCAGGTAGTCCAGCTCTTCCGGCGCCGGAATGCGGCCCAGTACCGCGTTGCGATGCGGGAAGCGGCCGAAACGGCGGATGATGTCGCGGTGCAGTTCGGCGTACTGCAGGTATTCCTTGTCACCCAGCACGTCGAACATCGCCACCGAGCGGTCCTGGTCCAGCGGATCCTCGGAGTGCTCGAACGGCAGGTAGATGAAGGCGCGCAGCTTCGGCACCAGCTGCAGGTCCAGGCCTTCCTCGATGGCGCGCATGGCGTAGTGCCGGGCCAGGCCATCGGTAGCGTAGGAATGGGCGGTACCGCGGAAGCAGTTGCGCGGGAACTGGTCCAGCAGCAGCATCAGCGCCAGCGCGCCCTCGGCACTGCCCAGCCAATGCTCGCGCGCGCGTGAAGCCGCGGCGAAATGCTCATCCAGGAACAACTGGCGGAACTGCGCGTCGAACGCATCGTCGCGGGCGAACCACTTCGCAGGGCCCGCCTCTTTCCAGAATTCCACCACTTGCGCGGCAACGTCCATCACCTACTCCCCAGGGCCGGCGCGCCGCGCCAGGCCATCATCATCATTCGTCGAAGCGCAGGTGGCGGACCGACTTGCCGTTGCGCCGGATAAGCTTAAGCGCCTCGATGCCGATCTGGATATGGTTTTCCACGAACTGGGAGCTGACCTTGGCATCGGAGGCCTCGGTCTTGACCCCATCGGGGATCATCGGCTGGTCGGACACCAGCAGCAGCGCGCCGCTGGGGATGTGGTTGGCGAAGCCGGCGGCGAACACCGTGGCCGTTTCCATGTCGATGGCCATGCAACGCATCGCCCGCAGCCGCTCCTTGAAGGCCTCGTCGTGTTCCCAGACCCGGCGGTTGGTGGTGTAGACGGTGCCGGTCCAGTAGTCGTGGCCGAGGTCGCGGATCATGGTCGAGACCGCACGCTGCAGCGCGAACGCGGGCAGCGCCGGCACTTCCGGCGGCAGGTAGTCGCCCGAGGTGCCCTCGCCGCGGATCGCGGCGATCGGCAGCACCAGGTCGCCCAGCTGGTTCTTGCGCTTGAGCCCGCCGCACTTGCCCAGGAACAGCACCGCCTTGGGCATCACTGCCGACAGCAGGTCCATGATGATCGCAGCATTGGGGCTGCCCATGCCGAAGTTGATCATGGTGATACCGTCGATGGTGGCACTGGCCATCGGCCGGTCCAGGCCGATGACGGGGGCGCCGGTCAGCTCGGAAAAGGTATGCAGGTAGCCGCCGAAGTTGGTCAGCAGGATGTGCTGGCCGAACTGGTCCAGGGGCACGCCGGTATAGCGCGGCAGCCAGTTGTCGACGATTTCCTGCTTGCTCTTCATGGGCGGGGGTCCGGCACGGCGGGGGACCGGCTATTTTCGGCCAGACCGGCGATGCCGTCGAGCCGCCAGCGGCGGGCCTGTGAAGAAGGTCACTTGGCAAGCCCACCACGCCCCGGCTAGCGTCGGCGATTGGACCAAGCCGCAAGCAAGGGGAACTGCATGGCATCGACGCTGTTGCGCGCCGGGGTGGCACTGGCGCTGCTTTCATTGAGTACGGCACCGGCGGTGGGCGCCTCGCGCTTCCTCGCCGACCCCTACCCCAGCACCTACCAGGCGCATCCCGATGCGCCGGTGCTGATCCAGAACGCCACCGTGCTGACCGGCACCGGCCAACGCCTGGACAACGCCGACGTGCTGCTGCGCGAGGGCCGCATCGTAGCGGTCGGCCAGCAGCTGCAGGCCGACGCCGGCGTCACCCGCATCGATGCCCAGGGCAAGTGGGTCACGCCGGGCCTGATCGACGTGCACTCGCACCTGGGCGTGTATCCCAGCCCGGGCGTCGGCGCGCACAGCGACGGCAACGAGATGACCGCGCCGGTCACCGCCAACGTCTGGGCCGAGCATTCGGTGTGGCCGCAGGACCCGGGCTTCGCCACGGCGCTGGCCGGCGGCGTGACCAGCATGCAGGTGCTGCCCGGTTCGGCCAACCTGGTCGGTGGCCGCGGCGTGACCCTGAAGAACGTACCGGCGGTGACCTACCAGGCGATGAAGTTCCCCGGCGCGCCGTGGGGCCTGAAAATGGCCTGCGGCGAGAACCCCAAGCGGGTCTACGGCGAAAGCAAGGGCGTGGCCCCGGCCACGCGCATGGGCAACGTGGCCGGCTATCGCGCAGCCTTCATCGATGCCGCCGACTACATCGCCAAGAACACGCCCAAGCCGGCCAAGCGCAAGGGCTGGTTCGGCAGCGACAAGGGCGACAGCGCCGGAGATGCCGGCGGCAAGCGCGACCTCAAGCTGGACACGCTGGCCGGCGCCATCCAAGGCGACATCCGCGTGCACATCCACTGCTACCGCGCCGACGAGATGGCCACCATGCTCGACCTGGCCAAGGAATTCGGCTTCAAGGTGGCCGCGTTCCACCACGGCGTGGAGGCCTACAAGCTGGCTGACCGGCTGGCCGCCGACGGCGTCTGCGGCGCACTGTGGGCCGACTGGTGGGGCTTCAAGATGGAGGCCTTCGACGGTATCCCGGAGAACATCGCGCTGGTCGACCGGCCGAAGAACAGCTGTGCCATCGTCCATTCCGATTCACCCGAAGGCATCCAGCGCCTCAACCAGGAGGCGGCCAAGGTGATGGCCTCGGCGCGCCGTGCGCGCATGCCGCAGATCACACCCGAGCACGCCATCACCTGGATGACCGCCAACGCCGCCAAGGCGCTGGGCATCGAGGGCCAGACCGGCACCCTGGAGGCCGGCAAGATGGCCGACGTGGTGGTGTGGAACGGCAATCCCTTCAGTTCCTACGCGCTGGCCGAGCAGGTCTTCATCGACGGCCGACGGCTGTACGACCGCAGTGCGCCGGCGGCGACGCCGCGTTCCGATTTCCAGCTTGGCCAGGAGGTGCGCTGATGAGGGTGCTCAAGCAGTGGCTGCACTCAGCCGCGAATGGCAGCCGGGCATGGCTCGGCTCTACCGCCATGGTGCTGGCGTGCATCTCCGCATCCGCACAGGCGCAGGACCTGCTGGTGCGCAACGCCACGGTGCACACCGCCAGCGCACGCGGCAGCCTGCAGAACACCGACGTGCTGGTGCAGGGCGGCATCATCCGTGCGGTGGGCAACGGCCTGTCCGCGCCCGCTGGCGCAACCGTGGTCGAGGCCAGTGGCCGCCCATTGACCCCTGCGCTGTTCGGCGGCATCACCGAGACCGGCATCGAAGAGGTGCTGGTCGAGAGGAGCACCGTCGACAGCGCACTGAAGATCGGCGAGCAGCCGTTGCGGCCCGAGTTCGACGTGACCCTGGCCTACAACCCGGCCTCGGTGCTGATTCCGGTGACCCGGTTGGAAGGGATCGGCTTCACCGCATTGGGGGCAACCCCCGGCGGTGGCTTCGTGGCTGGCCAGGGCGGCGTGATGCGGCTCGATGGCAGCATCGATCCGATCGGCCCGCGTGCCCTGTTCCTGCGCATCGGCGCGGCCGCCTCGGAACTGACCGGCCAGTCGCGCGCCGCGCAGTGGATGCTGCTGCAGCAGATGATCGACGAGGCGCGTGGCCAGGTGGCCGCAGACTCGCCGCATGCGCTGCTGACCCCGGCCGGCCGCCGCACGTTGAGCCGCTACCTGGCCGGCCAGGGCCGCATCGTGGTGGAAGTGGACCGTGCCGCCGACATCCACCAGCTGCTGCGCTGGGCCGCCCGCGAGAAGGTGAAGATCGCCATCGCCGGGGCCAGCGAAGCGTGGCAGGTGGCGCCGGAGCTGGCCGCTGCCCACGTGCCGGTGTTCGTTGATGTGCTGGCCAACCTGCCGGCCAGCTTCGACCAGATCGGGGCCACGCTGGAGAATGCAGCTCGCCTGCAGCGCGCGGGCGTGGCGGTCTCCTTCGTGCAGCGCGGCGACGCCACCCACAACGCCCGCAAGATCCGCCAGCTGGCCGGCAATGCGGTCGCCCATGGCCTGCCCTGGGCCGACGGCCTGGCCGGCCTGACCCGGGTACCGGCGCAGGCGTTCGGCGTGGCCGACCAGATCGGCAGCATCGAGCCCGGCAAGCGCGCCGACCTGGTGCTGTGGGAAGGCGACCCGCTGGATGTGGCGCACTATGCCGAACAGGTCTGGCTGGGCGGCCGCGCGATGCCGATGCGCTCGCGCCAGACCGAGCTGCGCGACCGCTACCTGCAACGCAACGCGCAGCCCTGACCGTACACGAGGAGATTCCCATGGCCACGCTGCGCTGGTACTTCGACTTCGTCTCGCCGTATTCCTACCTGCACTGGCAGAAGCTGAAGCAGCTGCCGCAGTTCGCGCAGATCCAGCCGGTGCCGATTGCCTTCGGTGCGGTGCTGCACCACCTGGGCAACCTCGGGCCGGCCGAGATTCCCGCCAAGCGCCGTTTCATCTACCGCCAGCTGCTGTGGACCGCGCAGGCCGAGGGTACGCCCCTGCGATTCCCGCCGGGCCATCCGTTCAACCCGTTGTCGGCGCTGCGCCTGTGCCTGGCCGCCGGTGCCAGCGCGCAGGCGGTGGATGTGTTGTTCGACTGGATCTGGCGCGACGGCAACGCCGCCGACAGTGCGGATGCGCTGCGCGAGCCGGCGGCGCGGCTGGGCATCGAGGATGCCGACCGTGCCATCGCCGAGCCGGCGGTCAAGGAGCAGCTGCGGCGCAACACGGAAGCCGCGATCGCCGCAGGTGTGTTCGGGGTCCCCACCCTGGCCATCGACGACGAGCTGTTCTGGGGCAACGACGCGCACCCGCTGATGGCCGCCGTGCTGGCCGACCCAAGCCTGCTGCTGCAGCCCGAATGGCAGCGCCTGGCCAGCCTGCCGGTAGCGGTGCAGCGCAACCGCTGAACAGGGCGTGGCGCGTTTTCCTCGCGCGCCACGCCCGGTTTTGAGATAGATTTCACGTTTCCGAACCTACAACCGGCCTGGAGGGGGAGCCGCGGATGCGCATCGGAATCGTCGTCGACTCGGCCTGCGACCTGCCGCAGGACTTCATTGCCGCGCACAACATCGTGCTGCTGCCGATCACCGTACGGATCGGCGAGGCCGTGCTGGCCGATCATCGCGATGAGCAGGCCACGCTGAGCTTCCTGCACGCGCACGTGGCCGAGCATGGTGCGGAGGCGGAAACCATCCCCTTCAGCGTCAATCAGATCCGTGACCTGTTCCTGCAGCAGCTGGTGATCGATTACGACCACGTGTTCTGCATGACCATCACCAAGACCCGCAGCCCGATCCACGACAACGCGCTGCAGGCCAGCTTCGCCATCCTCAACGACTACAAGCCGGTGCGGCAGGCCGCGGGCTACAACTCGCCGTTCGCGCTGCGCGTGCTCGATACCCAGAACCTGTTCGCCGCGCAGGCGGTGACTGCGGTGGAAGCGGTGCGCCTGCGCGACAGCAACGCCAGCGTTCAGCAGATCCGCGAGCGGCTGGAGGAACTGGCCGGCAACGTGCACGGCTACATGGTCACCCGCGACCTGTACTACATGCGCGCACGCGCGCGGCACAAGGGCGACCGCAGCGTCGGCCTGCTCAGCGCCGCGCTGGGCAGCGCACTGGACATCAAGCCGGTGCTGCACGGCTACCGCGGCGAGACCGGGCCGGTGGCCAAGATCAAGGGCTTCGACAACGCGGTGCAGAAGCTGTTCGCGGTGGTTGGCCAGCGCGTGCGTGCCGGACTGATGACGCCGACCGTGTGTGTCAGCTACGGCGGTGAGCTGGACGAGCTGCGCAGCCTGCCCGGCTATGCACCGCTGAAAGAGGTCTGCGCCACCCATGGCGTGACCGTGTACGAATCGGTGATGAGCCTGACCGGCATGGTCAACGTCGGCAAGGGCGCGGTCACCGTGGGCTTCGCCGATGGGCCGCATCGGTTCGAATGAGCGCTGGCCACGGCCGGAATCTGCACATCGATTCCACCGCGACTGTGCCAGCCTTGCCGCACTTCAAGGAGAACACCATGCCTGCGCAGTACCACATCAGCCTGCCCGACCCGTCCAAGGCCCGCGGCAACGACCCTGACCTGTCCTTCCATTCGCAGGGCGCCGCCGGTTTCGCCGAAGAGCTGCAGGACGCCCTGCGCAGCGGCACGCTGTTCGAGCGCTGGAAGGCCAAGCAGCCCGACCCGGATGCGGTGGAACCGCAGTGGGGCGTCACCGACCCGGACGCCACCGTGACCGGCGAGCAGAAGGACCTGCGCATCAACCTGGTCGCCACCACCCGCATCGACAGTGACGTGTTCAAGCAGCGCCTGCGCCTGCTGGCCGGCCACCACTGGGAACTGCGCGACGTGCGATGAGGCCTGGCTCGGGTAGATGCCAACCTTGGTTGGCAACTACCCGGTCACACGGTAGTGCCGGCCGCTGGCCGGCAACTGCAGAATCCATGAAGGTGCCGGCCAGCGGCCGGCATTACCAGCCACCGCCCAGCGCGCGGTACAGCTGCACCCGTGCAATCGCCGCGGTGGCCTGGCTGTTGGCCAGCGCGGCCTGGTTGTCCAGCGCGATGCGCTGGGTGGTCAGCACGTCCAGCATGTCGACCACGCCAGCCTGGTACTGCCGTCGCGCCGCACCCAGTGCGGTCTCGCTTTCGTCCACCGCCACATGCAGCTGCACGGTGCGCTGCTGCTCGGCTGCGTAGCCATCGATGGCATCGTCCACTTCATGCCAGGCCAGCAGCACGGTGCGGCGGAACTGCAACGCCGATTGTTGCTGCTGCAGCCGGCTCAATGCGAGGTTGGCCTTCAAACGCCCGCCCTGGAAGATCGGCAGGCTGATCGACGGCCCGATGCTGAAACGGTGCGCGTTCCAGCCGTCCAGGTCATCCAGCTGCCTGGCCTGGAATCCGGCATCGCCATTCAAGGTGATACGCGGCAGGAAGCTGGCCTTGGCCACGCCGATGCCCGCCGTCGCCGCATGCAATGCCGCTTCGGCACGGCGGATGTCCGGGCGACGTTCGGCCAGTTCGCTGGGCACACCCACTGCCACCGCCGGCAACGCCGGCCAGTCACGGCGCGCGTCCTGCAGCTGTGCGTCCAGCGCTTGTGGCGGTTGTGCCAGCAGGAACGCCAGCGCATTGCGCAGCTGCGATTCGCGATGTTCTAGCGGCGCGATGCGCGCCTGCAACGAGGCCACCTGCGCTGCTGCGCTGGAAACCTGCAAGGTGCTGGCCACGCCCTGGCGCTGGCGTGCCTCGGTCAGGCGCTTGATGTCGTGGGCGATGCTCAGATTGTCCTCGGTGATCGCCCGCAACTGCCGCGTCGCGCGCAGCTGCAGATAGTCACGCGCGGTTTCCGCCAGCAGCGCGATGCGCACCGCGTGTGCATCCTCCTCGGCCATCTGCACGCGTGCATCGGCCGCTTCCACCTGGCGGCGCACACGCCCCCACAGGTCCAGTTCCCAGCTCAGGCCGATGCCGGCCTGGAACAGCCCGTAGTCCTCACGACCGCCGTTGCCGGACGGATCGCTCAAGCCCACCTCGCTGTTGCGTGCGCGCAGGCCGCTGGCGGTTGCACTGACGCTGGGCAGACGGTCGGCGGCGCTGATGCCACGCGCGGCGCGACTCTGCTGCACCCGGTTGGCGGCCAGCTGCAGGTCCAGGTTGGCCGCCAGCACCTGGCTGGCCAGCTGGCCCAGCAGCGGATCGTCGAAGCCGGCCCACCAGGCGGCGTCCTGATCGATCGCGTTACCTGCGACGGCCTCACCCTGCCAGTGGCTGGGTAGTTCCGCCTGCGGGCGTACGAAGTCCGGGCCCATCGTGCAGGCGGCCAGGGCCGTGCACAGGGTCGCCGCAACAAAGGTTCGGAACACGCTGCCAGCGCTCATGCGCCCTCCCCGTCCGTGCGGTCCTGCACGCGCTGCGCGCTCTGCACGCGCACGCGGCTGTCCAGGTCAACGCGGGCTTCCACCGACATGCCCGCACGCAGCTGCTCCAGCAGCGGCTGGCCCGGCTCCAGCACGATCTTCACCGGAATGCGCTGTACCACCTTGGTGAAGTTGCCGGTGGCGTTTTCCGGCGCGACGGCAGCAAAGGTAACCCCAGTCGCCGGAGCGATACTGTCGATGTGGCCACGCAGCGGCTTGCCCGGGAACACGTCCACCTTCAGCTCAACCTGCTGGCCGGCCTGCATGCGGGTCATCTGCGTTTCCTGGAAATTGGCGACCACGAACGCGCGCTTCAACGGCACCACCGCCGCCACCGGCGTTCCCGGCGTCAGGTAGGCGCCAACGCGTACCGCACGGCGGCCGACCATGCCGTCGATCGGCGCGCGCAGCACGGTGTGCGACAGATCCAGTTCGGCACGCGCCTGCGCGGCTTCGGCGCGTTGTACTGCGGCCTGCGCGGCCTGCACGCCGGCACTGAGGATGTCGGTGCGCTGGCGTGCGGTCGACAGTGCGGCCTGGCCCTGCTGCAGGTGCGCACTGGCCACCGCCTGCTTCGACTGCGCCTGCTGCGCGTTCTGTACGGTGCCGGCGCCATCGCGGGCCAGTTCGCGGTAGCGCTGCTGGTCGGCGCTGGCCAGGCTCAGTTCGGAGCGGCTGACATCGACACTGGCCCTGGCCTGTTCGATCAGCGAGCCCTGCTGGGCCAGTGCGGCCTGTGCGTTGACCAACTGTGCACGCGCGTTGGCCAGGTCGGCACGCGCTGCCTGCAGGGCCACCTGGTAGTCACGGTCGTCGATGCGGGCGAGCACGTCGCCGGCCTTCACGGGTTGGTTGTCGTCCACCTCGACGCTGCTGACGAAGCCGGCCACCTTCGGTGCGACCACGGTGAAATCCGCATTGACGTAGGCGTTGTCGGTGCGCTGGTAGCGCCCGTCGCGCAGCAGCAGCCAGCTGCCGATCGCCAGGGCCAGCACGCCCAGCACAAGGCCGGTGTTGAGGGTTGTCTTGTTGAGGCTCATGGGGGAGTCCTTACGGGTGAGGGTCAGGCCACGGCACGTGGCGGATGGACACGGGTGGCCCACGGCAGCAGCGGCAGGCAGCCCAGGGCCACCAGCGCGACCAGCCAGTACAGGTCCGCCGAGGTGAGCGCCTGCACCTGGGCGTGCAGGCGTGCGGGCAGATCGGCGCTGGCGGGCAGCCACGGCTGGTTGCCCAGGTGGTCGACCAGCGCGGTGGAATGGAGGTGGCGCCGTGACTGTCCGACCGCATCAAGCACGCCACCGGCAAACACCGCCGAAAAGCCTTTGACGGTGTTGAACCAGGCCGAGGCATAGGGACCGTCCTGCGGCGCCAGCCCGGTGGTCGCCAGCAGCAGCAACGGCAGCACCGCCATCGGCTGCGCCACCACCTGCAGCAGTTGCACCCACAGAAAAGTATCGCGGTTCCACTGCACATCCAGGTGTGCGCCGATGAAGCACGCCGCCGCCAGCAGCAGCAGCCCGGCCGCCTGCACCCAGCGGCAATCCACCGCACGCTGGTTCATCAGCGCAGCCACCAGCGGCAACGCAATGACCTGCGGCAGTGCCACCCACAACAACATCGGCGCGGTCTGCAGCGGGCGGTAGCCCTGCACGCTGGCGAGGAAGCCGGAGGGGATGGAGATGACCGCCAGCAGTACGAACAGCACGCCCACGCAGGTGACCAGCGAATAGCTGAGATTGCGATGGGCCAGCAGTTGCAGCTTGAAGAACGGCAGCGGGTGGAACCACTCGTTGATGAAGAACAACACCAGCAGGCCGGTGCCGCCGCCCAACAACACCGTGATCAGCGGCGAATCGAACCAGTTCAGGCGCGCGCCCTGGGTCAGGCCCAGTACCAGCATCACCAGTGCCGGCAACCCCAGGGCCAGGCCCACGCCGTTGAACTGGGCAAAGCGCTCCAGGCGCATCGGGTCCTGCGGCAGGCCCCAGCCGACCATCACCATGCCGGCCACGCAGAACGGCACGATCTGCCAGAACGCGAACTGCCAACCGGCGTGCTCGACCCACAGTGCGGCCAGCGGCGTGCCCATGCTCGGCCCGAACGTTGCGGTGAGCGCGTAGCCCGCCAGGCCATACAGCTTGATGCCCGGCGGCAGGAAGCGCAGCGCCACGCTCATCAGCAGCGGCGGCAGCGCACCGCCGGCCAGGCCCTGCAATGCGCGCAGCAGCAGGAAAGTCGGCAGGTTCGGCGCCAGCGGGCACAGCACCCCCAGCACCATGAAGGCGGCGATCATCACCAGGCCGAAGCGGCGCAGCGAGAAGGTGGCCGCGCACCAGGGCGCGAAGGCCATCGCGCTGACCGACATGGCACTGTAGATGCCGGTGATCCAGTTGCCGTCATCGGCACTGAACCCCATCCCACCGCGGATGTCGGCCAGCGCGACCTTGGTGACGTTCTCGTTGAAGCCCGACAGCAGCACCACCAGCAGCACGCCGCACAATCCGACCACGATGCGGCGATCGAACGCGGGGGCAAGCGGGGCGGCCGGGGCCTGTGGCACGGTGATCGCGCTCATGGGCGCGGGCCGATCCGTGCGGCGCACGGCAGGTGAAGCGACATGGCGTGCGCTCCGTGAATGTGGGGAGCGCAGTCTAGGCAGGCCCACTGCTGCGAAAAATGGCGTGGATGCAATGCCAGGCGTGCGCGGGACGCACGGGTTTGGGTGGGTGCCGACCGTTGGTCGGCACACGATTACACAGCGTCGGCGTCGCACATGCTCTTGATCGCACGGCGCAGCCAGCGGTGCGCCGGGTCGTTGTCCATGCGAGGGTGCCAGGCCTGCACCAGCGCCACCGTGCGTACTGGCACCGGCAACGGGAACATGCGCAGTGGCAGCCCCATGTAGGCGATGCGATCGAGCATCACGCTGGGCATCTGCGGCAGCACCAGGTCCGAGGCGGCTGCAGCAAAGATCGCGCCATGGAAGGTGGGGATGACCATCGCCACCCGCCGCTGCAGGCCCAGCTGTGCCAGTTCGTCGTCGATCGGCCCATGCGCGATGCCGCGCCGCGAGACGGCGATGTGGTCGCAGGCGGCAAACCGTTCGGCGGTGATATCGCCGTCGAACAGCGGGTGATCCTTGCGCGCTGCGCCCAGCAGGGCCGTGGTGAACAGGTTCTGCACCTTGGTTTCCTGCGTGTGCTTGCCGGCAGTGCTGATATACAGGTCGATCCGGCCCTGCACCATCGCGTCATCGTCGGTATCGCCTTCGGGCATGAACCGCAGCGTGCAGCCTGGCGCGTGCTCGCGGAACACGTCCCGCAGGCGGCCGCCGTAGCTGCCGATGAACACGTCGTTGGCGCGGATGCTGAAGGTACGTTCCAGGGTCTGGATATCCACCTCACGCCCTTCGTTGAACACCCGATGGGCCTGCTCGATCACGTCGCGCACCTGCTCGCGCAGTTCCAGCGCACGTGGGGTCGGCGCCAGGCCGCGGCCGGCGCGTACCAGCACAGGGTCGCCCAGCGCGTCGCGGATCCGCCCCAGGGTGCGGCTCATGGCCGGCGCGCTCAGATTCATGCGCCGAGCCGCTCCGGCGACGCTGCCTTCGTCCAGCAGGATATCCAGGGCCAGCAGCAGGTTGAGATCGGGCAAGGGCATGGCAGCCTCCAATAAATGGAATGACTCTACGACACTCCAAGTAAAAGTCGATTGCATGCAGTGCACGTATTGCCTGCGCCACACGGCATAGGTGCGCGCAGCGACATCGGCGACCATCCCCGGCCTGCCAAGGAGACATCCATGTTCACTACCCTGCTGGTCGCCCTCGACGGCGGCCCCCAGCACGCGCGCGTGCTGGACCTGGCCGCGGCCATCGCCGGCCCACGCAGCCGCCTGCACCTGCTGTGCGTGCTCGATCCCGAATTCGCGCTGGCCGCCGATGCCAGCGAAGCCGACCGCATCGAATATCCGGAAGCCGCCCGCCAGCGCTCGCGCGCCGAAGCGGTGCTGGCCGAAGCCTTGGCCGAACTGCGCGAACGCGGCGTCGATGCCATGGCGCAGATTCCCTCCGGCGATCCCGGCGAAGTCATCAGCGAACAGGCCAAGCGCCTGAAGTGCGACCTGATCGTGATCGGCCACCGCCACCTGTCCCGCCTGCAACGCCTGTTCGAACCCTCGATCGGGCAATGGACCATCGACCACGCGCCCTGTCCCGTGCTGGTGGAAACCCGCGACCCACAACCCTAGCTGCCATGGCCTCCCGTTCCCCCTTGTTTCCTACCCGCATCAACTTCCGGGCATTCGGCCGCCAGTTGGGTCCTGGCGAGCAGGCACTGCTCGCTGCGATACGCCAACTGCGCGAGCCCGACCTGCGGGCCGATGGGCTGGCCGGGTTGAGCGGCCTCGGCCTTGATCCCGAGGGCTGCGACGCGTTCATCAACCTGCTGCCGCTGCTGGCCACGGCGGCCGCGCCGATCGACCTGCTGCGGTCCGGCTCGCCGTTCATTGCCGCCAGCGAACTGGACCTGCTGGTCTGCCTGCTGCGTATTGCACAGTGGCGGCACGCACGCCCCCGCGACGATGACACGCTGGCGCCGTTGCGCCGGCAACTGGCACGCTGTGCATTCGCGGTGCACGCGGCGAAGCTGCCACTACGGCAGCGCTCGTTGTCACCGGTCGGGCTCCGTCTGCTCGATCCGGCCGGCTGGCTGCGGCAGCGATGATGCGCACGCGCAGGCACCACGGGAACCATGGCCTTCAGCAATCCATCGTGCCGTGCGTGCTGCCTTCGTCATCGAGCACATGCGCGTGCAGCACCACCTGGTTGCGGCCGGCCCGCTTGGCGGCATACAGGCCGGCATCGGCGTCCGCCAGCAACTGATCGGCACTGGCCAGGGCCGGTGGATGCAGGTAGCCCACGCCGATGCTGATACTGACCGACCCTTCCGGCAGCGGCAGGGCCTCCACCGCCTCACGCAGCCGTTCGGCCAGCGCCAGCACGCCCGACAGCGCGCTTCCAGGCACGATCACCGCGAATTCCTCGCCGCCATAGCGCGCCACGCTGTCGCCGGCACGGCCGGCGATGGCCTTCAACACCGCGGCCACGGCCTGCAGGCAGCGATCGCCGGCCGGATGGCCGTGCTGGTCGTTGAAGGCCTTGAAGTGGTCGATGTCCACCAGCAGCAGGCCCAGCGGACTGCCACTGCGCCGTGCGCGGTTCCACTCCGCCAGCAGCAGCGCGTCGAACTCGCGGCGGTTGGCAACCCCGGTCAGGCCATCCTGCCGCGCCAGCTGGTCCAGGCCAGCCTGGCGTTCCATCAGGTCGGTCTGCAGCAGGATGCTGCGCAGGCCGAAGCCCAGCGTGGCCACCACGAAGCCACTGACCGCCAGCGGTCGCGCATGGTCGACCACCAGTGTGCCCACCACCAGCAGCAGCAACGGCAGGATCATCGGCCCTGCAGCCTGCACGGTGCGCGCCAGCCGTGGGTGCGGCGCCGAGCCCGGTACCGGCGCCCGGCTCAGCGCCAGCAACGCCAGCAGCAGGAACGGCAGGTCGATCAGCAGATCGTTGTAGGCACCGAAGGAATCGCCCGAGGTGTAGTGGTTGATGTAGTAGGCCACCAGCAGGTACGACAGCGCGTACAGCGCCAGCACCCGAAAGAAGCCGCGCCGCTCGGGCACGTCACCGGCCAGCCAGCGCACCACCGCGAACCCGGCGATGCACAGGTTCTGGATATCGAACATGCGCTGCATGCTGGCCATCGCCGAATCGTCGATATCGATACGGGCGGCGAACGATTGCGTATGCACGAAGAACAACACGCCCAGCAGCGCCGCCATCGCGGCGTCGATCAGGCTGATGCTGAGGCGCTCACGGCGCGCGCGGGCCAGGATGAACACCAGCGGGACGCCATACAGCACGTACAGGAACAGGCTGGCCTGCGGCGTGATATCGGCGCGGCCGGCGCCGAGTGCATCGATCATGTTGAAGGCCATGCCGCCGGCCCACAGCAGCAGCGCCAGCGCCGTGGCACGCCAGCCAAGCGCGGCACGGTCGCGGCGCGCCCGCCACAGGCAGGCCATCGCCGCCAGCAGCGGCGCACCGGTCAGGAAAACGAAGGAGCCCACGCCGGTCGCCCCCGGCCACAGGGTCACGACCAAGCCATGGCACAGCACATACAGCAGCGCCAGCACTACCGGCATGCCTCCCCCGATCCGCAAGGCCGTATGCGCGCACGATAGCGCGGCGTCGCGCCACGATGGCGTGATCCAGCGCAGAAAAAAGGGGACGGAGGGGATTAAGTCGATTTCGGCACAATGGCAAAAGCGACTTAATTCCCTCCGTCCCCTTTTCCGGGGGTGTCAGCCTTGGAGGGCGCGGGCGTGGTGTGCCACGTGCTCGCCGATGAAGCTGGCGATGAAGTAGTAGCTGTGGTCGTAGCCGGGCTGCAGGCGCAGGGTCAGCGGGTGGCCGGCCGCATCGCAGGCCTGCTGCAGGCGCTCGGGCTGCAGCTGGGTCTGCAGGAACTCGTCGGCCCCGCCCTGGTCGACCAGCAGGGGCAGGCGCTCGCTGGCCGTCGCCACCAGCGCGCACGTATCCCACTGCGCCCAGTCGGCCGGGTTGTCGCCCAGGTAGGCGTGGAACGCCTTCTGCCCCCATGGCACATGGCTGGGCGCAACGATCGGCGAGAACGCCGACACGCTGCGGTAGCGCCCCGGGTTGCGCAGCGCGATCACCAGCGCACCGTGGCCGCCCATCGAATGGCCACTGATGCTGCGCGCGCCGGTCGCGGGGAAGCTCGCCTCGATCAGCGCCGGCAGTTCCTGCGCAACATAGTCATGCATGCGGTAGTGCTTCGCCCACGGTGCACGGGTGGCGTTGAGGTAGAACCCTGCACCCTTGCCCAGGTCGTAGCCTTCGGCATCAGCCACGTCATCGCCACGCGGGCTGGTGTCGGGCGCAACGATGATCACGCCGTGCTCGGCTGCGTAGCGCTGTGCGCCGGCCTTGGTGATGAAGTTCTGCTCGGTGCAGGTCAGCCCGCTCAACCAGTACAGCACTGGCAGCGCCTGTGTCTGCGCCTGTGGCGGCAGGTACACGGCGAACTGCATGTCGCAGCCCAGCGTGGTCGAATGATGACGGTAGACGTCCTGCCAGCCGCCGAAGCAGGCGCGGTGTTCGATGCGTTCCATGGGTTCCTCCCGAGGGGCGGCAGGCCCTCAAGCCTGCCGCCCGGCGTGGCTCAGTAGTGGACCACTGAACGGATCGACTTGCCTTCATGCATCAGGTCGAAGGCGTCGTTGATCTTGTCCAGGTCCATGGTGTGGGTGACGAACGGCGCCAGTTCGATATCGCCCTTCATCGCGTCCTCGACCATGCCCGGCAGCTGGCTGCGGCCCTTCACGCCACCGAAGGCGGTGCCCATCCACTTGCGGCCGGTCACCAGCTGGAACGGACGGGTGGAGATTTCCTGCCCGGAACCGGCCACGCCGATCACCACGCTCTGGCCCCAGCCACGGTGCGCGCATTCCAGCGCCGCGCGCATCACGTTGACGTTGCCGATGCACTCGAAGCTGTGGTCCACGCCCCAGGTGGTCATTTCAACGATGACCTGCTGGATCGGCTTGTCGTGGTCTTTCGGGTTGATGCAGTCGGTGGCGCCGAATTCGCGGGCCAGCTCGAACTTGGACGGATTGGTGTCCACCGCGATGATGCGGCCGGCCTTGGCCTGGCGCGCGCCCTGGATCACCGCCAGGCCGATGCCGCCGAGGCCGAACACCGCCACGCTGTCGCCTTCCTGCACCTTGGCGGTGTTGTGCACCGCGCCGATGCCGGTGGTGACGCCGCAGCCGAGCAGGCAGACGTGTTCCGGGTTCGCGTCCGGATTGATCTTCGCCAGCGAAACCTCGGCCACCACGGTGTACTCGCTGAAGGTCGAGCAGCCCATGTAGTGGTACAGCGGTTCGCCGTTGTAGCTGAAGCGGCTGGTGCCGTCGGGCATCACGCCCTTGCCCTGGGTGGCGCGCACCGACACGCACAGGTTGGTCTTGCCGCTCTTGCAGAACAGGCACTCGCCGCACTCGGCGGTGTACAGCGGAATCACGTGGTCACCCGGCTTGACACTGGTCACGCCCTCGCCCACTTCCACCACGATACCCGCGCCTTCATGGCCCAGCACGACCGGGAACAGGCCTTCCGGATCATCGCCGGACAGGGTGAACGCATCGGTGTGGCAGACACCGGTGTGGGTGATCTTCACCAGCACTTCGCCCTTCTTCGGCGGGGCGACGTCGATCTCGACGATCTGCAGCGGCTGGCCGGGACCAAAGGCGACGGCGGCACGGGACTTCATGGTGGCTTCTCCAAAGACAGGCAATGACAGGATGGGCGGCGCAATGTTGCGCCGTCGTTTATTTCAGGTACGAGCGGATCAACGCGCTCATGTCGCGCACGCGCTCGGCGCGTTGTTCGTCGGAGGCTGCGGGCTGGCCGAATTCCTCGCGCAGATGCGCCTCCATCACCTCGGACATCAGGCCATTGACCGCGCCCCGGATGGCGGCGATCTGCTGCAGCACCGGCGCGCAGTCGGCACCGGCTTCCAGCGCACGATCGAGTGCATCGCACTGGCCGCGGATGCGGCGCACGCGCGCCAGCACCTTCTTTTTCTCTTCGGGGGAGTGCGGCATGGCGGGGCCACCTCGGAACTATACTGGGGGATAGTATACACAGAGCCCCGGGCAGCTCAATCCCGCCAGCTCAATCGAACAGCCCCTCGCCCGCCAACCGGGTCAGTTCGTCCACCACATAACGCACCTTCGGCCGCAGGTGGCGGGTCGGCGGCCACAGCGCGTGGATGTCGATGTGGCGCTGCATGTGCGCATCCAGCACCGATTGCAGCGCGCCGGATTGCAGGTGACGGCGTACCAGCGATTCCGGCATCTGGCAGATGCCCAGCCCGGCGATGGCGGCGTCGATCACCGCATCGCCGTCGTTGAGCTGGTAGGCCGCGTTGGGGATGAAGGTTCCTTCGGCATCATCACTGCCGATGCGCCACGCTACCGGCTGCCCGTGGCGGAAGCCAACGATGCTGCGGTGCTGTGCCAGTTCCTCCACACTGCCCGGCACGCCGTGCGCCTGCAGGTAGGCCGGCGCGGCGCAGGTGACCAGGCGCTGGCGGCCCAGCCGGCGCGCGACCAGGTGCTCGGCCTGGTGCAGGCCGCCGAAACGGATCAGCAGGTCGATGCCTTCCTCGACGGGATCGACGAAGTGATCGGTGAAGGTCATCGTCAGCTGCAGGTCCGGGTATTGCCGGCACAGGCGCAACAGCACCGGCAGCACCACCAGCCGCCCGAACGAGGACGGCATGTCGATGCGCAGCCGCCCGCTGGGCAGGCCGGCCGAGCCCAGGCAGGCCTCGGCGGCGGAAATCTCTTCCAGCGCGGCCGCACACGAAGCGTAATAGGCCTCGCCATCGGTGGTCAGCGCGATGCGCCGCGTGGTGCGATGGAACAGGCGCACGCCCAGCCGCGCTTCCAGCCGGGCGATGGCCTTGCCCACGGCCGAGCGCGAGATGCCCAGCGTATCGGCGGCCTCGGTGAAACTGCCCGAGCGGGCCGTGGTGACGAACGTGACCAGGCCATTCAAGGATTCCAGCGGCAGCATCTTCAATCCCTCATTAGGGACAAATAGTCCCGCACCAAGGGAAATCGAAGCGCTTTATGCGCCCGCATGTCAACTCCATCCTGTGTGCATGGCGCCGCTGGCGCCCCTCCCCCGCACCGAGATGACCGACATGACCGCTGCCCTGTTCCACCCGTTCGACCTGGCAGGCACCGCCCTGCGCAACCGCATCGCGATGGCGCCGATGACCCGTGCCCGCAACCCCGGATCGGTCGCCAACGACCTCACCGCGCAGTACTACCGGCAGCGTGCCAGCGCCGGTCTGATCATCAGCGAAGGCACGCCGGTCTCGCCGCAGGGCCAGGGCTACATCGACGTACCGGGCATCTGGTCCGCCGAACAGGTGGCGGGCTGGAAGCTCGTCACCGAGGCGGTGCATGCCGCGCAGGGCACGATCTTCGCCCAGCTCTGGCACGTGGGCCGCATGTCGCATGCCTCGCTGCAGCCCGGGGGTGGCCAGCCGGTCAGCGCCGGCACCCGCCCGGTGGCCAGCGCACCAAAGAACACCTCGTTCGTGTACCTGGACGACGGCAGCCGCGGCCACGCCGATCCCACTCCGGCACGTGCGCTGGATACGGCCGAAATTCCAGGCATCGTCGACGACTTCGTGCGCGGTGCCGACAACGCGGTCGCCGCCGGCTTCGACGGCATCGAACTGCATGCCGCCAACGGCTACCTGTTCGAACAGTTCCTCAACCCGCTCATCAACCAGCGCGAGGACCGCTACGGCGGCTCGCTGCCGAACCGTGCGCGGTTGATCCTGGAAACGGTGGATGCGATGGCCGAACGCATCGGTGCGCATCGCATCGGCGTGCGCCTGGCGCCAAACAACCTCACCTTCGACATGCCGTTCTACCCCGACAACGAGGCCACCTATCTGTACCTGGCAGAGGCGCTGGGCAAGCGTGGGCTGGCCTACGTGCACCTCAACGACAATCTGCAGCAGGGTGCATCGGTGCTGGGTGAGGCTTTCCTGCGGCAGTTCAAGCAGGCCTATGGCGGCACGCTGATCCTGGCCGGCGGCATGACCCGCGAGCGCGCCCTGCAGCTGGTCGAGGCCGGCACCATCGATCTGGCCGCGTTCGGCCAGCCGTTCATCGCCAACCCGGATCTGGTCGAGCGCCTGCAGCACGACATTGCGCTGGCCACTCCGGACCGCAGCAGCTACTACGGTGGCGGCGAAGCGGGCTATCTCGATTACCCGCGCGCCGTGTAGGTCCACCCCATGCGGGGATGCGGGCGTACACTGCCTGCCCGCATCCACTGCGCCTGCTTATGGATACGCCCACCGCAGCGTTCATCGCCAATCTCGACGTCCCCGATCTGGCCTCGGCTGAAGCCTTCTACACCGAAGCCTTCGGCCTGCGCATCGGCCGCCGCCTCGGCGCGGGTGCCGTGGAACTGCTCGGCGGCCCGACTCCGCTGTACCTGCTGCACAACGAGGCAGGCAGCGCCGCCACCGAGGACGGCGACGTGCGCGACTACGAGCGCCATTGGACGCCGCTGCACCTGGACTGGGTGGTGGATGACATCACGGCCGCGCTGGCGCGTGCGGTTGCGGCCGGAGCAACGCTGGAGCAGCCGGTGCGCGAGCGTCGCTGGGGCCGCATCGCGGTGCTGGCCGATCCGTTCGGCCACGGCTTCTGCCTGATCCAGTTCAGTGGCGAAGGCTACGATGCGCTGGTCGAATGACCGGCGCGGTTTTCACCACGGCAACGGCACCGCCTCGTCGTTGGCGCGCTCGCCGTAGTAGAGCGACGGCAGCAGGCGCGAGAGGAAACTGAACTCCGTGTAGCAGTGCTTGAGCAGGCCCAGTCCGACCGCATCGCTGGCATCGCGCTGCGGTTCGGCGCTGTCCAGGCCCAGCACGAAGCGGCTGCGCAGCACGCAGCCGAACGGCGTATCGCGCGCGACGTGCAGCATCTGCCCATCGCAGGGGTCGCCTTGCGCATCCAGGCGCACGTGATCGCCAAAACCGATGCGTGCGGCGATCACCGCCGACACATCACCGGCCTCCTGCGCCGCCTGCAGGCGCTCGCGCGCAAACAGCGTGCGCGGGTCATGGAACTTCAGCCGCGCCGCCACTGGCGGAATGTCGGCCAGCGATTCCACCGCATGGATGCTGGCGCCGTGGTAGCTGCGGCCACGCTGCCAGGCCGCGTCCCAGCCGCGATGCTCGACGTGATCGAGCGGATGCCACCAGCGGATGTGCTGGCTGGTCTCGAAGAAGGTGAACCACCAATCGAGCATGCGGCCCTTGCAGCCGTGCAGATCGGTACGGACGGCCACCCGCAGGGTGCCGTCTTCGCGGCGCTGGATGCCGGTCTCCAGATGCATCGGCGCCGGATCCAGCAGATCGTGGTGGTCCAGCCAGGCGCGCGCGTTCACAGCGGTATCCATCAACGTTTCCTGTGGGTTGGGAGACTCGACAATACGGAAACGCACAACGTTTCGCAATTAATCAAATGCGGTAAGATGGGGCGCAATGAACAGCACCACCCTGCCCGAGCCCAAAACGCCGACCCGTCGCCGCGGTCGCCCCGCGCGACCGGAAGCCGAAGTCCGCCACGCAGTACTGCGGGCCACCCTGGAACTGCTGCTGGCACAAGGTTACGAAGCGACCACCATCGAAGCGGTGGCGGCGCATGCCGGGGTCGCGAAGAAGACCGTGTACCGCCATGCCAGCAACCGCGAGGAACTGGTGGGGTTGGCCGTGCGCGAGTGGACCGACGGCTTCGCACCGCAGCTGCAGCGCGACGCGCGCGACAACGAGGAAGTGCTGCCGCTGCTGCACGCGATCCTGCAGGCGGTCTGCGCACAGGTGCTGTCAGCGCAGGCAGTGCAGGTGTTCCGCCTGCTGGCCACCGACTTCCCCGGCAAGGACGCGTTGCTGCAGGCCTATCTGGACAACGGCATCGAACGGGGCCGCGTGCTGCTGGCCGACTGGCTGGCGCGGCAACAGCAGCGCGGGCTGCTGCGCGAGGGAGACCCCGCGTGCATGGCAAGGCTGATCCTGGCGATGGCCGTGGCCGAGCCGCTGCGCGAACGCGTGATCGGCGTGGTGGCCGAGGATGCACCGGTGGAGATGCATCTGCGTGATTGCCTGGTGTTGCTGGCGCCGGTGTTGCAGCGCCCGTAGCCTGGCGCCATCCACGGATGCCCTGCCCCGGTGGGTGCCGACCGTTGATCGGCACTCCTGCAGCTCTTCACTCGCGCAGCATGTCCACGAATGCGCGCAGCGCGCCTGGCATCTGCCGCTGCTTCGGGTAGTACAGCGCGAAACCGGCGAACGGTTCGCTCCAGTCTTCCAGCACCGCCACCATCTGCCCCGAGTCGATGTACGGCCGCGCGGTGTCTTCCAGCACGTAAGCCAGGCCGATGCCATCGAGCACCGCGCCGACCACGGTGCCCTGCTCGCCCAGCGTCAGCCGTCCGGGCACGTCGATCTCCAGCGCCTGCCCGCCACGCTCGAACTGCCACTTGTACAGATGCCCGCTGGCGAAGCGGAAGCGGATGCATTCGTGTGCAGCAAGATCGCGTGGATGCTGTGGCGCCGGGTGCCGCCGCAGGTAGTCCGGCGAACCGACGATCAGCCCGCGCAGCGGCGGCCCCATCGGCACCGCCACCATGTCCTCGGGGATGAACTCATGCAGGCGCACGCCGGCGTCGTAGCCTTCGGCAACGATATCGACCAGGCCATCGTTCTCGGTCAGCTCCACCCGCACGTCCGGATTTGCGTGCAGGAAGCGCGCCAGCCGTGGCCCCAGCTGGGTCGCCACCGCGGCGCGGGTGGCGTTGATGCGCAGCAGGCCGGCCGGGGCGGCACGGAACTGGTTCATCTCTTCCAGCGCGTCGTGCACCTGCCCCAGTGCCGGCTGCAATCGCTCCAGCAGGCGTTGCCCGGCCTCGGTCAGGGCCACGCTGCGGGTGGTGCGATGGAACAGGCCTACCCCCAGCCGTTCCTCCAGCGCGCGGATCGCGTAGCTCACCGCCGAGGTCGACAGCGCCAGCTCGGCGCCGGCACGGCGGAAGCTGCGATGACGGGCGACCGCCGCGAACGCGGCCAGGTGGGACAGATTGTCAGTGGCCATGATTGTGCAGTTTCACTTGATGAATCATGCCGATATCCGGGCTTCTTGCCGCTGGGTGCGGGGCGTATTGTAAAACGCCTTTCGACAAACCCTGCCAAGGATTCCCCATGTCCCTCGCCCGTGGTTACGCCGCCCATTCACATACCGACCCGCTGATTCCCTACGAATTCGAACGCCGCGCGGTCGGGCCGGACGATGTCCGTATCGAGATCCTCTACAGCGGCATCTGCCACTCCGACCTGCACCAGGCCCGCGACGACTGGGGTGGCTCGATCTACCCGATGGTGCCGGGCCACGAGATCATCGGCCGCGTGACCGAAGTCGGCAGCAACGTCACCCGCTTCAAGGTCGGCGACCACGCCGGCGTCGGCTGCATGGTCGACTCGTGCCGCCACTGCGACGCCTGCGAGCACGACCTGGAGCAGTACTGCGCCGAAGGTGCGACCTGGACCTACAACGGCCGTGAACGCGAAAGCGGCGCACCGACCTACGGCGGCTATTCCGACCACGTGGTGGTCGAGCAGCGCTTCGTGGTGAAGGTGTCCGACACCCTCGACCTGAAGGCGGCCGCGCCGCTGCTGTGTGCCGGCATCACCACCTGGTCGCCGCTGCGCCACTGGAAGGTCGGCCCGGGCCAGAAGGTCGGTGTGATCGGCCTCGGTGGCCTGGGCCACATGGGCGTGAAGTTCGCCAAGGCACTCGGCGCGCACGTGGTGATGATCACCACCACGCCGGAAAAGGGTGCCGACGCCAAGCGCCTGGGTGCCGACGAAGTGCTGGTCTCGCGCGACGCTGCGCAGATGAAGGCACACGCCGGCAGCTTCGACTTCCTGCTCAACACCATCCCGGTCGGCCATGACACCAACCCGTACATGGGCCTGCTCAAGCGCGAGGCGACCATGTGTCTGGTCGGCGTGCTGACCGAGCTGGACCCGCCGCTGACCGGTGGCAGCGTGATCTTCGGCCGCAAGCACCTGACCGGTTCGGCGATCGGCGGCATGGCCGAAACCCAGGAGATGATGGACTTCTGTGCCGAGCACGGCATCGTCAGCGACGTCGAGATGATCGACATCAAGAACGTCAACGAAGCCTGGGAGCGCATGGCGAAGAACGATGTGCGCTACCGCTTCGTGATCGACATGGCGACGCTGCCGAACGCCGCCTGACAGCCATTGCTGCGGATATGAAAAACCCCGGCAATGCCGGGGTTTCTTCTGGTCCTGCGTTGGGCATGACGAAGGTCAAGAAGGCGGCCACCGGCCAAGCGCAGACTCCCCGCATGGCCCGCCTGCCCTCCCCTGCAATGCTGATGCGTGCGCCGCACCGTCTGCTGTTCTTCATCGGCGCCAGCAACCTGCTGCTGGCGATGCTGTGGTGGGCGCTGTGGCTTGGCGGATTGCGCGGATTGTGGACGCCGCCGCCACCACCGCTGCCACCGGCCTGGCTGCACGCGCTGCTGATGCAGTACCTGGTGCTGCCCAGTTTCATCTTCGGCTTCCTGCTCACCGTGTTTCCGCGCTGGATGAACCAGCCCGAGCTGCCGCGCAGCCGCTATGCACCGGTCGGCATCGGCCTGTTCGGCGGGCAGGCGCTGTTGATTGCCGCCGCCTGCGGGTGGAGACCCGGGCTGTGGCCCGGCCTGCTGCTGGCACTGGCCGGCTGGAGCGCCGGACTGATCGTGCTGGGACGCGTGCTCAAGGCCGCTGGTCCAAACCGCAACTGGCATGCGCGCGCCTGCTATGCCGCACTGCTGCTGGGCTGGCTGGGGCTGCTGTTGTTCATGGCGGTGGTGCGCGGCCACGCTACGCTGATGCCGGTCACTGTGGCACTCGGCACCTTCGGCCTGCTGCTACCGGTCTACCTCACCGTCGCGCACCGGATGATCCCGTTCTTCGCCAACAACGTGGTGGACGGCTACGTGCCGTGGCGACCGCTGCGCTGGTTGGCCGCGATGTGGGCGCTACTGATGCTGCGCCTACTGTTGAGCGCGTTGCAGATCGACAACCTGCTGTGGCTGGCCGATGCGCCGCTGCTGATGTTGTCGCTGCAGGCGCTATGGCACTGGTGGCCACGCGGGCCGATGCCGGGCCTGCTCGCGGCCCTGTTCCTGGCGCTGGCGTGGCTGCCGATCAGCTTCGCGTTGTATCTGCTGCAGGACGTGGGTCAACTGCTGGGCCATCCGCAGCTGCTCGGCCGCGCGCCGTTGCATGCACTCGCCGTGGGCCTGTTCGGCAGCCTGCTGGTGGCGATGGTGACCCGGGTCACCCAGGGCCATTCCGGGCGACCGCTGGTGATGCCGGCCGTGGCCTGGTTTGCGTTCGTCGCGCTGCAGGCAGTGGCGATCATGCGCATCGTTGCCGAGCTGATGCCCGATGCCTACACCGGGCATTTCGCTGCTGCCATCGGTTGGCTGCTGGCATTGGCCCCATGGGTGGCACGGCTGGGCTGGATCTACCTGAGCCCACGGCGCGACGGCAAGCCAGGCTGACAGCCTCCAGCGGTAGCGCCGGGCCATGCCCGGCGGGCACCGTAATCACTCAGTAAGCGAACTCGCGGAACACCGGATCGACGTCGCCGTGCCAGCGGCCATGGAACAGCGCCAGCTTGCGCTCGGCCGGGGTCAGACCGGACTCGACAATTTCCTGCAGCACATCCAGGAACTTGCTCTCATCCTGGCCATCGGCATTGCGCGCCGCGCGGCGCTTGAGGCCTTCCACCGAAATCTTCACCGCTTCGCGGGCCAGGTCGCGCACCGTGCCGCTGCGGAACGGCAGGTTCATCGCATGCTTCGGCACGCCGTCGCGCAGCGCATGACGCTCAGCCAGGCTGAAGTCACGCACCAGGTCCCAGGCCGCATCCAGCGCGGTATCGTCGTACAGCAGGCCGACCCAGAACGCCGGCAGCGCACACAGCCGGCTCCACGGGCCACCGTCGGCGCCGCGCATTTCCAGGTACTTCTTCAGGCGCACTTCCGGGAACGCGGTGGTGGTGTGGTCCGACCAGTCGCGCAGGGTCGGCAACGCACCCGGCAACACCGGCAGCTTGCCCTGCATGAAGTCGCGGAAGCTCTGCCCGCTGGCGTCGTGGTAGATGCCATCGCGGTAGGAGAAGTACATCGGCACGTCGAGCAGGTAATCGACATAGCGCTCGTAGCCGAAGCCATCCTCGAACACGAAGTCGAGCATGCCGGTACGGTCGGCGTCGGTGTCGGTCCAGATGTGCGAGCGATAGCTCAGGTAGCCGTTCGGCTGGCCTTCGGTGAACGGCGAATCGGCGAACAGCGCGGTGGCGATCGGCTGCAGCGCCAGCGACACGCGGAACTTCTTCACCATGTCCGCTTCGCTGGCGTAATCCAGGTTCACCTGCACCGTGCAGGTGCGGGTCATCATGTCCAGGCCCAGCGAACCGACCTTGGGCATGTACGAACGCATGATCTTGTAGCGGCCCTTCGGCATCCACGGCATTTCGTCGCGCTTCCACTTCGGCTGGAAACCCATGCCGAGGAAGCCCAGCTGCAGTTCGCCGGCCACCTGCGCCACTTCGTTCAGATGGGTGCCGGTTTCCACGCAGGTCTGGTGGATGGTTTCCAGCGCCGCGCCGGACAGTTCCAGCTGGCCGGCCGGTTCCAGCGTCACCGAGGCACCGTCGCGCAGCAGCGCGATGGTGTTGCCGTTCTCCTGCACCGGCTGCCAGCCGAAGCGGACCAGGCCCTTGAGCAGCGCTTCGATGCCGCGCTCGCCGTCGAAGGTCGGCGGGCGCAGGTCATCCAGGCGGAACCCGAACTTCTCGTGCTCGGTACCGATGCGCCACTGCGCACGGGGCTTCTCGCCGGAGGCGATCTCCGCAACCAGCTGCGAGCGGTCGGTAATGGGCGTATCGGCGACGTGGCTGGGGCTCGACAAGGGGAGGACTCGCTGGACAGTGGCAGGGGATGTGGGGCTGGAGCCCTTCCATCGCAAGGGCGCACTATAGCGTGGCACTCCGTCACGTCATGCGACGGTGACGGGTTTCAGCATCCTACCGACGCCCTCTTGACCCTCGTACACTCACGGCCATGAGTCGCCATTCACGACACCCCGAACTGCACCGCTCCGAGCGTGTCGGCTGGCTGCGTGCCGCCGTGCTGGGCGCCAACGACGGCATTGTCTCGGTGGCCGGCCTGGTGGTCGGCGTGGCCGCCAGCGGCGCCTCGGCCAGTACGATCCTGGCCACCGGGGTCGCTGGCACTGTAGCCGGCGCGATGTCGATGGCTGCCGGCGAGTACGTCTCGGTGCAGACCCAGGCCGACACCGAAGAAGCCGACCTCGCCGCGGAAAAACGCGAACTGCACGAAGACCCGCACAGTGAGCTGGAAGAGCTGAGTGCAATCTATCGCCATCGCGGCCTGGACCCGGCGCTGGCGCGGCAGGTCGCCGAACAGCTCACCGCCCACGACGCGCTGGGCGCCCACGCCCGCGACGAACTGGGCATTACCGACACCCTGCGTGCCCGCCCACTGCAGGCTGCGCTGGCCTCGGCCGGGGCATTCACCTGTGGTGCCGCGCTGCCGGTGCTGACCGCCCTGCTCGCTCCGGTCGACAAGGTCGCGATGATCACCACCGCCGGCACCCTGCTCGGCCTGTGCCTGACCGGCGCGATGGCGGCGCAGGCCGGTGGTGCGCCGCCCGTGCGCGGCGCTGTCCGGGTGATGTTCTGGGGCGCGTTGGCGATGGCCGCCGCCGCCGCTGTCGGTCGCCTGCTGGGTGCCCACGTGTCATGACCGCCATGCTGCCGCCAGCCACCGCGCTGCTGGCTGAAATGGCCGGCCTGGCCGGCTGCGAACGTGCCGAAGGCTATGCCTGCATCACCGCACGCCGCGAGCATGGCGCCAGCTCGGTGGAGATTCCACAACCGCAGTTCGCGATCCTGCTGGAGGGCCGCAAGCAGGTGCGCACCGCGCATCAATCGCTGGAGTTCGTGCCCGGCGACATCCTGCTGCTGACCCAGCGCTGCCGCATCGACGTGGTCAACAGCCCCGATCCGCACAGCGGCCGCTACCTCAGCGCGATCGTGCCGCTGTGCGCCGAAGTGCTGGCAGCAGCGCGCACGTTGTGGAACGAGGAACTGCCCAGCGCGGGCCCGGCGATGGCCCGATTGCCGTTGATCGAACACGGTGCGGTGCTGCGCCAGTGGCGGCAGTCGCTGCAGGAGGGCCGCTACAGCGAGGCACGTCTGGCCTTGGCCTCGCTGGTGCTCACCCTGTGCCGGCAGGGCCATGGCAACCTGCTGCTGCCGCAGGCACCGAGCCTGGGCGAACAGATCCGCGACCGCATAGCCGCCGAACCGGCACGCGACTGGCAATCACGGGATGTGGAAGAACAGTTCGCGCTGAGCGGCGCGACCCTGCGTCGCCGCCTTGCCGCCGAGCGCACCAGCCTGCGCCAGCTGCTGACCGAGGCGCGCCTGGCGCATGGCATGCAGCTGCTCTACACCACCGACCTGCCGCTGAAGACCGTCGCCGCACGCGCGGGTTACCGGTCTGCGGCCAGTTTCAGCAAGCGCTTCGCCGAGCAGTACGGACTGGCTCCCACAGACATTTAAGGGGGTTCGGCAGGGCTGCGCCCTGCACCTGCCGAAGCAACAGCAAGAGCCAAAGCAATAGCCATGCATTCCGTGGGATGGCGGGGCGGTGTGGGTGGTCAGGACACGCCGTAAACCCATCCATGGGGGCTCGATGGCGCCATCCATGGCGCCAACGGTCCTGCCCACCCACACCGCCCCGCCTCTGACAGATTCCGTGTGCTGTTGGTAGGTGTCGACCTTGGTCGACACATCTGTCAGATATCGATAATCAAATTTGGGTCAGATCTACCGTGTCGACCAAGGTCGACACCCACCAGAACAGAACACCGTTCCGACAGATCGCAGGAATCTGTCGAAGGCGGGGTGGGTCCGGCTGCGGGAGGGGCCGCGGCATGGATGCCGCGGCCAAGCCCCCATGGATGGGTTTACGGCGTCTCCCGCAACCGGACCCACCCCGCCATCCCACGGATAGCCTGCTGTTGCTGTTGCTTCGGCTGTTGCTGTTGCTTCGGCTGTTGCTGTTGCTGTTGCTGTTGCTTCGGCTGTTGCTGTTGCTGTTGCTGTTGCCTGCAGCGGTGCAGGGCGCAGCCCTGCAGACACCCCCCTCCCTGAGCATTCCGCGCACTGCTTTGAGCGCCGCGCACACGCTGTCCACGGCACGCTGTCCGGCAACGGAACCGCCCGTCATCCACCGAGAACCGCCATGCCCCTGCATCACCTGCCCCTGCGCAGCGCCCTGCTGCTGGCCCTGTCCGCCCTGCCGCTGGCGGCGCTGGCCGAAGCCAGCTCGCCCGCTCCCACCCGGCAGGTGCCCGGCGTCTACCACCAACGCGTCGGTACCCTGCAGGTCACCGCCCTGTTCGACGGCGTGGTCGCACTCGGCCGGCAGGAAGTGGTGGACGTGCCGCCAACGCTGGTCAGTCGCCTGCTCGAGGGGCGCTACGTGCCGGAAGACACGAAGGGCCTGCAGACCGCGATCAACGCCTTCCTGGTGCGCCAGGGCAACCATCTGACCCTGGTCGACACCGGCACCGCGCAGTGCTTCGGCCCCGGCCTGGGCCAGGTGCTGGGCAACCTGCGCGCCTCCGGCGTGGACCCGGCCGAGGTGGACGAGGTGCTGCTGACCCATGCCCATCCGGACCACCTGTGCGGCGTACTCGACGCGCAGGGCAAGCCGGCCTACCCGAATGCCACCGTGTGGCTGTCCAGGGCCGATGCCGATTACTGGCTCAATCCGGCCAGCGAGGCCACGGCGCCGAAGGGTGTGCGCTTCGCCTTCCCGCTGGCGCGCACCGCAGTAGCGCCGTACCAGGCCAGCGGCCGCCTGCGCACCTTCAGCCCCGGCGATGCCCTGCCCGGTGGCGCGGTGGCGATGGACACCCATGGCCATACGCCTGGCCATGTCTCCTACCGGTTCGACAGCCAGGGCCAGTCACTGCTGGTGTGGGGCGATGTGCTGCACTTCCACGCGGTGCAGTTCGCGCACCCGGAGGCCGCGTTCGAGGCCGATTCGGACCGCAAGGCGGCCACGGCCAGCCGTCGCGGCCTGCTGCAGCAGGCCAGCGCCAAGGGCTGGTGGGTGGCCGGTGCGCACCTGCCGTTCCCGGGCCTGGGCCATGTGCGCAGCGAAGGCCAGGCCTATGCGTGGGTGCCAACGGAGTATTCGCCGTTGAAATGATGTGTTGCCGACCAGCGGCCGGCACTACCCGGAAGCAGACCGGTAGCGCCGGGCCATGCCCGGCCCTACCGGCCGGGTGCCAAGCGCTGCGCGTCCCGTAGTTCGTCCAGGTACGGCAACAGTTCCTGCAGCGCCAAGTACGAACCCGCTTGCCGCGCGTCCATCCGGATCGCCTGCCACTGCGCATGTTCGAAGATCCCGGCATCAGAACAGCTGAGCGAGGTCGCATCGAGCTCAGCGCAGGATGCGCGAAGCCTCAGCAGCGCCTGCTGGCCCAATGGCGGCACCTGATCGGCCAGACCGTCCATGACGGCCACCAGAGGCATCAGGACCGACGACTGGACCTCACAGGCAAGACACTGCGGCAGCTTTGCCGCTTGGCCTAATGCGTCCTGCTGGAGGAAATCGAGGGCAGAGAGCAAGGTGCAGGCCGCTTCGACGCGAGCACCGTCACCCGCCCCGTGCCATTGCCAGAGCGTTGCTGCAAATCCTTCCATCCGTACACCCCGATGAAAAGGCTGGCGACCGCAGGCCGCCTTATTCCAGCCCCAGCCAGCCACCGATCACGCCGCGGGCTTCGTCCACGCCGGTACGGTCTTCGCCGGAGAACACCTGCACGCTGACGCTGTCGCCGTAGGCCGATTGCAGTTCCTTGCGCACCTTCTGCAGGGTCTGCATCTGCTGGCTGCGGCTGAGCTTGTCGGCCTTGGTCAGCAATGCGTGCGCCGGCATGCCGCGCTGTACGGCGTAGGACAGCATCTGCCGGTCGTAGTCCTTCAGCGGGTGGCGGATGTCCATCACCACCACCAGGCCCTTCAGGGCTTCGCGGGTGCGGAAGTACCGGTCGATGAAGGCCTGCCAGTGCGCCTGCAGGTCCAGCGGCACCTTGGCGTAGCCGTAACCGGGCAGATCGACCAGGTGGGCGTCCGGGGTGATCTGGAAGAACACCAGCTGCTGGGTGCGGCCGGGGGTCTTGGACACGCGGGCCAGGGCGTTCTGGCGGGTCAGCGCGTTGAGGGCGCTGGACTTGCCAGCGTTGGAGCGGCCGGCGAAGGCCACTTCGGCGCCTTCATCGGGCGGCAGCTGCCGTACGTTGTGGGCCGAGAGGTGGTAACGGGCGCGTTCGATGAGCAATGACATGTGCCTAGGATCGCATGTTGCGGCGCCGCGCGCCCGTGCCGGCGGCCGTTGCGGGCATTTTGCTGCACTGCTGCGTTGACCGTGCGCGGAAACGCCGTTGATAATCCGGGCGATGCCGGCGGCCACCGCCCGGCCCGGTCCATACGGAGCTTTAGCATGCGCCACGCTCGCGTTCTTGCCGTATCCGCCCTTGCCACTGCCGTAGTCGTTGCCGCCGCTGCGTTCGCGCAGACCACACTGACCCCGCTGCCTGACAACGGGCCGATCAAGACCGCCTCGCTGGAAGTGGATTTCAGCAAGACCCACTGGGGCGATGCCAAGGCTGGCCAGACCAAGGCCTCGGCCTGCGCGGCCTGCCACGGCGCCGACGGCAACGCCACGGTGGAGATGTACCCGTCCATCGCCGGCCAGAGCGAACGCTACGTGGCCCAGCAGATGGCCCTGATCGCCAACGGCCAGCGCAGTTCCGGCGCGGCGGTGGCGATGGTGCCGTTCGTGCAGAACCTTACCCCGCAGGACATGCGTGACATCGGCGCCTACTTCGCCACCCAGAAGGCCACGGCCGGCATCGCCGACGACACCGCGGTCACCGACGGCCCGTACAAGGGCATGAAGTTCTACGAGATCGGCCAGCAGCTGTACCGCGGTGGCGACGCCAAGCGCGGCCTGCCGGCCTGCATGGCCTGCCATGGCCCCAGCGGCGCCGGCAATCCGGGGCCCGCCTATCCGCATCTCGGTGGCCAGCACGCCAGTTATGTCGCGCGCCGCCTGCAGGAGTACCAGGCCGGGCAGACCCATGAGACCGACAAGACCCATTTCCAGATCATGGCCACGGTGGCGCAGAAGCTGAGCGAACAGGAGGTGCAGGCGCTGTCGAGCTACCTGCAGGGCCTGCACAACAAGGCCGACGACCTGGCCGCCGCGGCCACGCCGACGCAACCGGCTGCCGCCCCCTGACCACCACTGGTCGGGCCGGGCCGCCACCGCGGCCCCCGCCTGCGGTATGTTTCCTTCACGCCGGCGACCGCGCCGGCGTTGCTTTTTTCAACGGAGATGCGTGTCGATGAGGTTGATTCCCCGCCTGCTGTTGTCCCTGCTGGTCCTGCTGCCGCTGGCTGCCAGTGCCGCCACCCCTGCCAACGCACCGCTGGTGGAAGGCAAAGACTACGAACGCATCGCCCAGCCGGGCCCGTTCCAGCCGCTGGCCGGGAAGATCGAAGTGGTCGAGGTCTTCGGCTACACCTGCCCGCACTGCGCCCATTTCGAACCGCAGCTGGAAGCCTGGGCGGCCAAGCTGCCGGCCGACGTGCGCTTCACCCCGGTGCCGGCCGCCTTCGGCGGCGCCTGGGATGCCTGGGCCCTGGCCTACTACGCCGCTGAAGAAGTGGGCGTGGCCAAGCGCAGCCATGCCGCCGTGTTCAAGGCACTGCACCAGGACGGCACGCTGCCGATGCAGAACATCTCGGCCGATGAGCTCGCCACCTTCTACAAGGCCTACGGCGTGGCCCCGGACCGCTACCTGCAGGCGCTGCGGGGCGATGCGGTGCAGAAGAAGGTCGATGCCGCCCGCGCGTTCGCCCAGCGCACCAAGGTGCCGGGCACCCCGGCCATCATCATCAACGGCCAGTACCTGGTGCGTGGCAACAGCTTCGACGACCAGCTGCGCATCGCCTCGGCACTGATCGCCCAGGCCCGCGCGGCCCGCGGCCGCTGAACCAACACCCACCATCGACACGGCGCTGTCGCCGCCGCATGTCATCATTTCCCTCTGGCCGGTGCCTGACGCCGGCCCCACCATTCCAGATGCTGGAGACGTTTCCATGAAGACCCGTTTCGCCGCCCTCGCCCTCGCAGCGCTGCTGCCGATCCTGGCCGCCTGCAAGGCCGACGACGGCAGCACCAACACCACCGCGGCACCGGCCGAACCGGCGGCGGCACCGGACAGCACCGAGCCTTCGGCTCCGGCGGCGGGCGCCGAGGGCGCTGCCCCGGCCGCTGCCGAAGGCGACAAGGCTGCGGCCGAAGCTGCTCCGGCAGCGGCTCCGGCCCCGACCACCGCCGCGCTGACCGGCCCGGCCCCGGTGGAAGGCGCCGACTACCAGGTCATCCCGAACGGCCAGCCGTTCCAGCCGGCCGCCGGCAAGATCGAAGTGACCGAGATCTTCGGCTACGTCTGCCCGGCCTGCGCCGCGTTCCAGCCGCTGGTCGGCCCGTGGAAGGCCGGCCTGCCGAGCGACGTGAACTTCGTCTACGTGCCGGCCATGTTCGGCGGCACCTGGGATGACTACGCCCGTGCCTTCTACGCCGCGCAGACCCTGGGCGTGCAGGAGAAGACCCACGAAGCGCTGTACGCCGCCATCCACTCGCAGAAGACCCTGAAGGGCGAGCGCGGCCGTGACTCGGTGGACGACATCGCCAAGTTCTACGGCGCCTACGGTGTGGACCCGAAGCAGTTCGCCGCCACCATGGGCAGCTTCGCGGTGAACGCCAAGACCAACTCGGCCAAGCAGTTCGCCCAGCGCAGCCAGATCAGCGGCACGCCGTCGATCATCGTCAACGGCAAGTACCTGGTGAAGGGCAAGAGCTTCCCGGACATGTTGCGCATTGCCGACCACCTGATCGCCCGCGAACGCGGTGCGGCCCAGGCTCACTGATCCAAGAGAAGCGTTTCCCGGCCGTGAATTCCCCCCGTACACGGACCCTGCGCTTGCTGACGGCCAACATCCAGGCCGGCTCAAGTACCCGCCGCTACAGCGACTATGTGACCCGCAGCTGGTCACATGCGCTGCCGGCGGGTCGCAAGCGCAGCAGTCTTGACGCGATTGCCACCTTGGCGCGCGAACATGACATCGTCGGCCTGCAGGAGGCCGACCCGGGCAGCCTGCGCTCGGGCTTCACCAACCAGACCCATTACCTGGCCCAGCGCGCCGGCTTCAATTACTGGAGCCACCAGCCGAACCGGCGCATGGGCGGGGTCGCCTCCAGCGCCAACGGGTTGCTGAGCAAGCTGGAACCGGTGGAAGTGCAGGACCACGCCCTGCCCGGCCGCATCGGCGGGCGCGGCGTGCTGCTGGCCAAGTTCGGCGACGGTGCCGATGGCCTGGCGGTGGCGGTGGCGCATCTGTCACTCGGCGCGGGTTCCCGGATGTCGCAGCTGGGCTTCATCGCCGAACTGCTGTCCGACCACCCCAACGCGGTGCTGATGGGCGATTTCAACTGCCTGGCCGAACGCCCGGAAATGCAGGTGCTGTACCAGAAGACCCGGCTGCAGCCGCCCGGCTGCATCGTGCCGACCTTCCCCAGCTGGCGCCCCGACCGCGCCATCGACCACATCCTGGTCAGCAGCGGGCTGCAGACCCGCACCGTGGAAGCCGTACCGGCCGCGTTCTCCGATCACCTCGCCCTGGCGATGGCGATCGACGTCCCGGCCGACGCCCTGCGCTGAAAAAGGGGACGGAGGGAATTAAGTCGTTTGTGGCACAAACGACTTAATTCCCTCCGTCCCTTTTTTCATGCGGTGACAGGCACCTTCAGCCTTCGCGCGGTCATCGTGCTGCCCACCGAGGCCAGCACGGTGCAGCCGATCGCCAGCCACTGCAGCCCGTGCAGGTGCTCGTGCAGAAGCAGCATCGCCCACAGCGCGGCCACCGCCGGTTCCATGCTGATCAGGATGCCGAAGGTCTCCTTCGGCAGGCGCTTGAGCGCCATCATTTCCAGCGACATCGGGATTGCACTGGATACCAGCGCCACCAGCAGCCCCGCCGCCAGGATCTTCGGATCGAGCAGCGCGGCCCCGGCATGCACCACGCCCACCGGCACCACCACCAGCGACGCCGCCAGCAGCCCCAGCGACACCGAATGGCCGGCGTGCAGGTGGCCGGCGCGCTTGCCGAACACGATGTACAGGCCCCAGCACGCCGCCGCACCCATTGCATACAGCACACCGGCCGGGTCCAGCGCCGGGCCGCCCCCCAACGGCAGCAGCAACAACAACCCCACCATCGCGCAGCCTACCCAGACGAAGTCGATCGGTCGTCGTGATGACAGCATCGCCACCGTCAACGGCCCGGTGAATTCGATGGCCACCGCGATGCCGAAGGGAATCGTGCGCAGGGCCATGTAGAACAGCAGGTTCATCAGGCCCAGGGTGAGCCCGTAGCGCAGGATGGTGATCGCATCCACGCGGCTGGTTTTCCAGCGCCACGGCCGCCAGAACAGCAGCAGCAACAGCGCCGAGAAGCCCACGCGCAGCGCGCTGGTGCCCTGGGCGCCGATCAGCGGAAACAGGTGTTTTGCGTAGGAGGTGCCGATGGCCAGCGAGGTGACCGAGCCCAGCACCGCCAGCGCCGGCAACATCGGCGCGAATCGTGAGGTCTGCATGGGCAAAGTCTATTGCGCCCACGCCGAGCACTTGGCTCAATTGACAGCCCGTTCGTGCAATTTCTGCTCGCCATGGCCATCGCCCCCGTGCTCGACAGTTTCGACCGCGCCATCCTCGACCTGCTGCAGCGGGACAACACCCTGCCGCAACGCGAAATTGCCGAGGCAGTGCACCTGTCCACCCCGGCCGTGCAGCGCCGGATCAAGCGCCTGCAGGACAGCGGTGTGATCGCCGCCAACGTGGCGGTGGTCGCCGCAGCCAAGGTCGGGCGACCGCTGACCATCATCGTCGAGGTGCGCGTGGTCAGTGAACAGCGCGAGCGCGTGGCGCCGTTCAAGCGCCGCGTCCAGGATGACCCGGCGGTGCAGCAGTGCTACTCGATCACCGGCGACGGCGACTTCCTGCTGCTGCTTTCAGCGGCATCGATGGAAGAATACGAGGCGATCACCGAGCGCCTGTTCGGCGGTGATGACAACATCGAGCGCTTCCGGACCTCGGTGGCACTGGGCACGTTGAAACGCAGTTTCGAAGTGCCGCTGCTACCGCCCCTGTAGAGTCGAGCTTGCTCGACTGCCCTTTTACGACTCCCCTTTGGCCGCAAAGCAACAGCCGTCGAGCGTGGCTCGACGCTACAGTCTGAAGCCATGAGCACAACCACCTCCCCTGCCCATCGCCTGCGCCGCTGGCTGCTGCGCGGCCTGTTCCTGGCCATCGCCATCGTTGCAGGGATCACGCTGTGGAACAGCCCATGGGCGGCCACACCGAAGATGTTGTGGACACTCTCGCAGATGCCCGCCGCCACCGTGCTGCCGGTGCCGGTGCAGGGCGTGCGCCCAAGGCAGATCGCCGACACCTTCGGTGCGCCGCGCGGTCGTGATCGCACGCACGCGGGTATCGACATCTTCGCCAGGCGCGGTACGCCGGTGCGCAGCGCCACCGTCGGGGTCATCGCCGATGTCCGTGAGGGCGGGCTCGGTGGCCGCCAGGTGTGGGTGATCGGGCCCGCGCGCGAGCGCTACTACTACGCGCACCTGGAGGACTGGGCCGATGGCCTGGCGCGCGGCCAGATCGTCCAGCCTGGCGACCTGCTCGGCCACGTGGGCGACAGCGGCAACGCCAAGGGCACCCCGCCGCACCTGCACTGGGGCATCTACGGCGCCGAAGGCGCGCGCGACCCGCTGCCGCTGCTGCGCTGACCCTTTCGTCGACCGGGCTCGACGCCACGCCCGGCCAGACGCATCATCGACCGCAGTGACAGGGAAAGCACACCGATGACCCGCCTTCGCACCATCGCGCCGTTCGTCACCCTGGCGCTGCTGGCCACCAGCTGCAGCACCCTGCAGGCACGCCACGACCCGTTGTGTGCGCACCTTCTCGCCTTCGCCAACAGCGCCTCGATCGGCAACCGCCCGGCGATTGAACTGGTCAGCGACTGGAGCAGCTTCAGCAAGCACTGCACGCATGGCGGCAATCCCGCGGGCAGGCAGTTCTGCGATTGGCTGCTGCCCAATACGTCCACCGAGTTCGCCACGATCAACATCCAGCGCGTCCTCGCCTGCCTGGCCCCCGGGACGCGCTACGCCGGCTCGGAACGGCTGTTCCCGGAATACGTGACCGGGAGGGTGCAATCCCTGGACGTGCGCGGACTCGACGCGGACGTGGTGATCACCGTCGAATACGCCATCGGCATCGAGGGTGAACGGCCGCGCATGAACATCCAGGCCGAACGCCTGCCGCCGCAGGACTAGATCGGCCGCGACAGCATGCGCACCGCCCTCGCCCATTTGTAAACGAAAACAATTCCCATTACGATATTTGCGTTTTGCGGACGGCCAGGACGGTTCGTCCGTGCTCGCATTGCCCAGCCACCGCCCTGAACGCAGGGTTCCGCCAGCGGCGTGAGATCCCCACCAGCCGCGGCGCCAGACCATCCGGGAAGCCGGTCGGACGCACGCACGTGCCCGTCCAGGAACCCCAATGATCCGTTCGACCTCCCCCGTTCTGCCACATCGCCTGTCCGCGGCGGTGCTGTCCGCCCTCAGCCTGGCCATCACCCCGGCCGCCTTCGCCGACACCGCTGCCGACCCGACCACCCTCGACAAGGTCGTGGTCAAGGGCGAGCGCGCCGAAGGCTATTCGGTGCGCCGCACCTCGGCCGGTACCCGTTTCGACCTGGCACCGCGCGAGATCCCGCAGTCGATCAGCATCATCAGCCACCAGCGCATCGAAGACCAGAAGCTGGACGACATCATCGACGTGCTGGCCAACACCACCGGCGTGACCAGCACCCAGTCCGACAGCGAGCGCACCGAGTTCTACGCGCGCGGGTTCTACATCGATGCCTACCAGTTCGATGGCCTGCCGACGCAGATGGTGCAGAACTGGAGCTACGGTGATTCCGGCCTCGATCTGGCCCTGTACGACCGCGTGGAAGTGGTGCGCGGTGCCACCGGCCTGCTCAGTGGTGCCGGCAATCCGTCGGCATCGGTGAACCTGATCCGAAAGCATGCCGACAGCGCCGAACTGACCGGCAGCGTCTCGGTGAACGTGGGCAGCTGGGGCCGCACCCGCACCACCGTGGACGTGGGCAGCGCGCTCAATGCCAGCGGTACCGTGCGTGGCCGCGTCATCGGCAGCTACCTGGATACCGACGGCCAGATGGACCGCTACAACCAGCGCAAGACGCTGGGCTACGCGGTCATCGATGCCGACCTGACCCCGGACACCCAGCTGAGCGTGGGCTACGACTACCAGCAGAAGCGCGCCAATGGCGCCACCTGGGGCGGCTTCCCGATGCTGTACTCGGACGGCAGCCGTACGCCGTATGACGAGTCCTTCAATGCCAGCCCGGACTGGACCTACTGGGACACCACCAGCAAGCGTGCCTTCGCCACGCTGCAGCATGCCTTCAGCAACGGCTGGAAGTTCAAGATCGGCGCCACCCACGACGAGACCAAGGCCGACGACAAGCTGTTCTATCCGGCCTACAACAACTGGGTCACCGGGGCCTCCAACTTCAACAAGACCACCGGTGCTGGCATCTCGCCGTCGGCCGGCTTCTACAACACCGAGCGCAAGGTCAACGCCGTCGATGGCTACGTGGATGGTCCGTTCCGCCTGTTCGGCCGCGAACACCAGTTCATGGCCGGCCTGAGCTACAACAAGCGTGAGTACGCCAACTACGGCGACTACCAGGTGGGCGGCGCCAACCTGCTGTGGGATCCGTTTGCCAGCTACTTCAACTGGACCGGCAACATCAGCCAGCCCAACTGGAACCCGCTGGCGCTGGCCAGCCGCGGCACCATCACCCAGAAGGCCGGCTACCTCGCCACCCGCCTGACGCTGGCCGACCCGCTGAAGCTGATCCTCGGTGCGCGCTACACCGACTGGAAGAGCGAAGGCGAGAACGATGACCGCGAACACAAGGTGACCACGCCCTACGCCGGCCTGGTGTACGACATCAACGACACCTGGTCTGCCTACACCAGCTATACCGAAATCTTCCAGCCACAGACCGCGCGCGACCGCAACGATCGCTACCTCGATCCGGTGGATGGCAAGAGCTACGAAGTGGGCGTCAAGGCCGCTTGGTTCGACAATCGCCTGAATGCCTCGCTGGCGGTCTTCCGCATCGAGCAGGACAACGTCGCCCAGGCCACCAATGAACCGATCATCGGCCGGCCGGGTGAACTCGCTTCGATTGCCGCGCGTGGCACCGTCAGCCGCGGCTTCGAGTTCGAAGTGAACGGCGAGCTGGCACCGGGCTGGAATGCCACCTTCGGCGCATCACGCTACGTGGCCAAGGACATCAACGGCAGCGACATCAACACCAACCTGCCGCAGACCGCGTTGAAGCTGTTCACCAGCTACACCCCGCAGTCGCTGCAGGAACTGACCGTCGGCGGCGGCGCCAACTGGCAGAACCGCATCTACTACACGGTGCCGGCCTATGGCCGCATCGATCAGAGCGGCTATGCGCTGGTCAGCGCCTTCGTGCGCTACCGCATCTCGCCGGAGTTCAGCGTGCAGGCCAACCTCAACAACCTGCTGGACAAGAAGTACCTGTCGCAGATCAACGGCTATGGCGCCTTCGGTGATGGCCGCAACGGCTCGCTGACGTTCACCTGGTCGTTCTGATGTAAACGGCGCCGGGGGCAAGCCGGCGCCGTGCGTTCCGTAGCGTCGAGCGCCGCGCCGGGAGGATCCCGGCGCGGCATCCAGCCGTCAGAAGCGCAGGTCCGCGCGCAGGTACCAGTAGCGGCCACGCGGGATGTCGTAGGTCGAGGCGTCGTAGCCGTTCAACGAGCACGACAGGCAGATCGGCGGATCCTTGTCGAACACGTTGTTCAGGCCAGCGGTCAGCTGCAGCCCCTTCATCCAGTCGATCTTGTAGCCCACCTGCATGTCGTGGAAGGTGGTGGCCGACAGCGTGTTGGTGCCGGCAGCCTGGTTGCTGCACACCGGGAACACCGCAGCATCGCCGCAGTTCTCGGTCAGCTCGGAGATGTGGCGCACCGTCCAGTTGGCGCTCCAGCGATCCATCGTCCAGGCGATGCTGGCGTTGCTGGTCCACTCCGGAATCGAACTGTCGGCCACTTCCACGCCGGGCTTCTGCGGCTGCTTCTGCCCGGCCGCACCGGTGGCCTCGTAACGGCCGACGAAAGTGTTCTTCCAGGCCAGCTTGAACTGGCCGATGGAGGTCTGCGGCAACGTCCAGAACAGATCCACGTCCCAGCCATCGGTCTTGATCGAACCCAGGTTGGTCAGGCGGTTGTTGAAGCTGCTGACCGCACCGGTGCTGGCACGGGTGATGCCATTGCAGTAGATCGGGTCCAGCGTATCCACGCACAGGTCCAGCTGGGTCTGCGCGTTGATCGCCTGGATCGCGCCGTCGATGGCATGACGGTAGAAGGTCACCTCCACATCGAAGCGCTCCGACCACGACGCGTTGTTGCCGAACCACGGGCTCCACACGAAGCCGGCGCTGAAGCTGCGCGAACGTTCCGGGTCCAGCTCGCGGTTGCCGCCGGTGGTCACCGAGATCTGCGAGTTGGCCTGCTGGAAGCCGGCCGGTACGCCCAGCGCGGCACAGTTGGCCGCACTGCCACGCGGCGGCGTGCCACCCAGGCCCACCGAGCACGGATCGAACAGCTGCAGGTCGGCACGCGCCGCCGAGCCGTACAGTTCACCGATCGATGGTGCGCGGAAGCCTTCGGCATAAGTTGTGCGCAGCACGAAGTCGTCGGTCACCTGCCAGCGCAGGCCGTACTTCGGCGTGAACTCGCCACCGAAGGTGGAGTAATCCGAGTAGCGCCCGGCCAGGCTCAGGTCCAGCTTCTTGCCGAACGGCGAGTCGGCGAAGATCGGCACGCTCAGCTCCAGGTAGGCCTCGTTGACGTCATAGGAGCCGGAGGTCGGCTGCGACGGTACGCCGTTGTAGTGGCCGATCACCGTCAACGGATCGGGCTGGTAGGACCCCTTGTACCTGCGATGCTCGACGCCGGTGGCGAAGGACACCGGGCCGGCCGGCAGCGAGAACAGTTCGCTGGACAGGTTGGCGGTGAACAGGCTCAGTTCGTTCTGGCTGCGGTCGCGCACCACCGGCTGGATCCACTTCAGCATGTCCGGGGTGATCGAGCCGACGCCACCGAAGATGTTCAGCGGCACGCAGCCCGGGGTCGCCGCACACACCGCCGGATCGCCCAGCGCCATGTTCACCTTGTAGATGTCATAGCTGCCGTAGTTGGTCTGTTCGGCCTTGTTCTTGCTGTACATGCCGTTGACGTCCCAGTACCAGCTGCGGTCGGCGGCATGGAAGTCGCCGACCAGGCCGGTGGCGAAGTAGGTGGTGTCCACCTTCTGCTTGAACACGCGCGCACCGCCTTCCACCGGGCGGCGGCCGATCAGGCTCATGTTGTCGCCGGACACCAGATCGAAGCCGAACGGGTTGTACGGGTTCAGGCGCGAGACCACGATGTTGTCGGCCAGCGGATTGCCGGTCGCACCGTCGGGGCCGAAGAACAGCGGCTCCGGCCCGGCCTGGTTGGTCGACTCGCGGCGGTTGCCCAGTGCCTTGACGTACCACTGCACGTTGTCGGTGATGTCGAAGCGGAACTGGCCGAACAGGCCTTTGCGCTCCGACGGCGTCAGCACCATGTTGTATTCGGCGAAGTTGAAGCGGTCGGCGCTTGTGAAGCAATGGTAGTCGTCGGTGCGGTTGCAGCCGGCGCTGCCGTCGTAACGCGGATTGCTCACGCCGGTATTGGGCACGATGTTCTGCGAGGCGCCGGTGTTCGGATCGACGAAGGCGAAGCGGCCCTGCGGAATGCCGCCGCTGCCGAACGCCAGGCCGGTGCCCGGAATCGGGAAGCGCGACTGCTCGCGGTCCTTGGCGAACACCGGGTCCTGCTTGGTCCAGCTGGCGCCCAGGAACAGGCTGAAGCGATCGCCGCTCTTTCCCCAGGCCAGGTCAACGCCCTTCTGCGCGCCGTCGCCCTTGCTGTATTCGCCGTAGTTCAGCGTCACCTGGCCGCCATCGAAATCGCGGCGGGTGATGATGTTGACCACGCCGGCAATGGCGTCGGAGCCGTACAGCGACGACGCGCCATCCTCCAGCACTTCGATGCGTTCGACGATGGCCAGCGGAATGGTGTTGAGGTCGGTGGCCGAGCCCACGCCGGACGCGGACGATTCATTGACCCAGCGGATGCCATCGACCAGCACCAGCACGCGCTTGGCGCCCAGATGACGAAGATCGACCTGCGCCGAACCGGCGCCCACGCCACTGCCATCGGGCGGGAAGCCGAAGTTGCCGGACGAATTGAACTTGGCGTTGAGCGCCGAACCGGACCCGGTGAGCTGCTGCAGCACCTCGCCGATCGAGGTCAGGCCGGTGCGCTCGATGTCACCGCGGGTCAGCGTCTGGATCGGCACCTGGCCTTCGACTTCAGCGCGCTTGATGCGGGTACCGGTGACTTCCACCGCATCGAGGTTGGTGGTGGATTGTGCAGCGGCACCCAGCGGTGCCAGGGCCGTCACGCACAGCGCGACGGCAACCGCCAACGGGCGGTGATGCAGGTGAATCATTCGCTCTCTCTCCAAAGGAATGTCGGGACATTGGCTGCCGCGCTCCCCCTGCATGGCGGCAGCGTCTCCTTTGTAAACAAGCGGTAAAAATCACGGCGTGATGATCGACACTCTTTCACGCGGAATTGACGCAATTGACGGCCGCTTGCGTCAAATGACGACAGATTAAGACCGGACGGTACTGTTCGCTGTGCGCAGCACAAATGCCAGCTGCGACAGCGTGCGCCGAGATCAACCGTCTTCCATCAAGCCGTCTTGCCAGTGCCGCCAAGGGCGGCCGAGTGCGTCCACGCGCAGGCCGCGCTGGCTGACAGCCAGCAGCACACGCGCCATGTCCTGGTAATCGGTGTCGTCGTCGGTCGACAGGCGCACCGCCGGGCGACGCGGAAGTGGCAGCTGCTGCGCCTGCGCCAGCACCTGCTGCAGCGCCGGCATATCCAGCGGTTGTCCCTTCAGGAACATGCCCCCTGCGGCATCCAGGAAGGGCGGCCTGCCGATGGCAGGCCGCCCGTTGATCCACTCACCGCACGAAGGCGATGCGCTGCATGCCGGTCGCCTCGGCGGCGGCGAGGATCCTGGCCATGCCTTCGTATTCGGCCGCCGGATCGGTGGCGATACGCAGCTCCGGCAGGTTGCCGGCGTGCTCGCCCGCCTGCGCCTGCAGGCGCGCCTGCAGATCGCTGATCGCCATCGGTTGCCCGTCCCAGCTCAGCTGGTTGGACGCATCCAGGCGCAGCTCGATCGGCGGTGGCGGTTCGGGGCGATCGATCGTGCGATCGGTGGTCTGTGGCAACTGCACGGCAATCGGCCGGGCCACGATCGGCGCGGTCACGATGAAGATGATCAACAGCACCAGCATCACATCCACCAGTGGCGTGACATTGATCTCCGCCAGTGGGCCGCTTCGTCCTTCGCTACTGAACGCCATGTGCCGCTCCCTGCAGCCGGGCCGTTCGCCCAAGGCCGACACTACGGCGCGTGCCGCCCCGGATGGCAGTGCCGGTATCCGGAACATTCAGCTGCCGTTGCCGAGCTGCCGCGTGCACACAATGCGAAACTGAATTCAGCCAGCGCCCGCTATGCTGGACGCCATGACCCGACGCTCTTCGACCGCCCTGTCCCTGCTGCCCTTGGCCACCACGCTGCTGATCGGCTGCGCCAATGCCCAGTCCCTCGATGCCCAGAATGCGCAGCTGAAAGCCGCCATCGCTGCCGCCGAGCGCGGCCAGTTCGATCCCGGCCAGGCCGGTGCGCTCAGCCGCCACCCGGCCTATGGCTGGCTGGAATACGCCAACCTGCGCCGCAACATCGACACCGTCGATACCGCACAGGCACAGGCCTTCCTCAAGCGCTACGACGGCCAGGCCGTGGCCACCACCTTCCGCAGCGTGTGGCTGCCCTCGGTCGCGCGCCGCCAGGACTGGCCGACCCTGCTCGCCAACTGGGCACCGACCGACAACGCCGGCCTGCGCTGCGCCCAGCTGACCGCGCGCCAGGTGACCGGCAAGGTCGATCCGCAGTGGATCAGCGAGGCACAGGACCTGTGGCGCAAGAACGGCAAGTCGCTGCCCGACGGCTGCGATGCGGTTTTCGCCGTGCTGCAGGCGCAGGGCGGGCTGAGTGACGCCCTGCGCTGGGAACGCATCGACGCCGCCGCCGACGCGCAGCAGCCGGCGGTGATGCGCAGTGCGGCGCGCGGCCTGCCCGCCACCGACCTGGCACTGGCCAACACGTACGCCGCCTTCGTCGACAAGCCCAACGCCAGCGCACTGAACTGGCCGCGCAACGAGCGCAGCCGGCGCATCGCCACCGATGGCCTGGCCAAGCTGGCCAAGGCCGACCCGGGCGCCACCGAGCAGCAGCTGCCGCAGTACGCGCAGGCCCTCGGCCTGAGTGCCGACCAGCAGGGCCAGGTGCTGTACCAGATCGCGCTGTGGACGGTCGCCTCCTATCTGCCGGAGTCGGCGCGCCGCCTCAATGCGGTGCCGGAGTCGGCGTATGACGAGCGGTTGCACGAATGGCGCGTGCGCGAGGCCATGTCGCGTGGCGATTGGCCGGCGGCGCTGACCGCGCTGCGCAAGATGGGCAGCAAGCAACGCAGCGACCCGCGCTGGCGCTACTTCGAAGGCCGGATGCTGGAGAAGACCGGCCAGGCATCGCAGGCCCAGGCGCTGTTCCGCGATGCCGCGCGCGCCCCCACCTTCCACGGCTTCCTCGCCGCCGACAAGCTGCAGCAGGGCTATACGCTGTGCCCGTGGAAGCCGAACGACAGCGCGCAGGCGCAGGCCGTGATCGCGCGCGACCCGGCCATCCAGCGCGCGATGGCGCTGTACCAGATCGACCGCACCGGTTGGGCCGTGGCCGAATGGAACAGCGCACTGTCGCGTTTCGATGACACCCAGCGCCGCCTTGCCGTGCGCGTGGCGCAGGACAACGGCTGGTTCGACCGCGCCGTGTTCGCACTTGGCAAGCAGCCGCAGGAACAGCGCCTGTACGACCTGCGTTTCCCGCTGCACCACGACGCCACCATCCGCCGCGAATCGGCACGCAACGCCATCGACCCGGCCTGGGTGGCGGCGGAAATCCGCGCGGAGAGCACCTTCACCCCGCGCGCGCGTTCGCCTGCCAACGCAATGGGCCTGATGCAGGTGCTGCCGGCCACCGGTGCCGGCGTGGCCAAGTCGATCGGCCTGACCGGCTACGGCGGCGCCGACAGCCTGTACGACCCGGACACCAACATCGCCATCGGTACCGCGTACCTGCGCCAGCTGATGAACAAGTACGACGGCCTGCCCTATGTAACCATCGCCGCCTACAACGCCGGCCCGACTCCGACCGCCCGCTGGCAGGGCCAGCGACCGGGCTTCGATCCGGACCTGTGGATCGAAACGATCAGCTACAAGGAAACCCGCGAGTACGTGGCCCGCGTGCTGGCCTTCAGCGTGATCTACGACTGGCGCCTCAACGGCGATGCGCTGCCGCTGAGCGACCGCCTGATGGGCCGCCTGGTCGACAAGCGCAAGAGCTTCAGCTGCGCCGCCAACGCCGATCAGGGCGGCGATTGATCGCAACACGGGAGTGCCGGCCGCTGGCCGGCACTCCCCGGTATCCACTCCCTGGGGAGGGAAACGATGAGCCTGCTGGCCTGGATCGGGATGTTCGCCGCCTGGAGCCTGTTCGCTACCTGGGTGCTGCGCTGGGGTGGCGCGGCCTGGATGGAAGGCTGGAAGTCGCTGGCCTTCGTCGACAGCTGGGGCAGCCTGTGGGACGAAGCGCAGATCAAGCTGTATTTCCTCTGCCTGTGGATCGTCTACGGGCTGTGGTTCCTGGCCGGCCTGTTCGTGCCGGAGTGGCGCGGCCTTCCGTAATGCCCCTGCATGGGTAGTGCCGGCCGCTGGCCGGCACTACCGGTGCATCTGCGCCGACCATGCGATCATCCCACCATGAAGATCTATCTTGTCGGCGGCGCCGTGCGCGACCGCCTGCTGCAGCGCCCCGCCGGCGACCGCGATTGGGTGGTCGTCGGTGCCACGCCCGCGCAGATGGAAGCGCAGGGCTACACTGCGGTGGGCCGCGATTTCCCGGTATTCCTGCACCCGCAGACCGGCGAGGAATACGCACTGGCACGCACCGAGCGCAAATCCGGTCGCGGCTATCGCGGCTTCGTGGTCGATGCCGATCCAGCGGTGACGCTGGAAGAGGACCTGCAGCGCCGCGACTTCACCATCAACGCCATTGCCTGCGACGAAGTCACCGGCGCGCTGGTTGATCCTTACCGCGGCGTGCGTGATCTTGAGCAGCGCGTGCTGCGCCACGTCGGCCCTGCGTTCGTCGAAGATCCCTTGCGCGTGCTGCGCGCGGCGCGCTTCATGGCGCGTTTCGCGCCACTGGGCTTCACCGTCGCCGACGAGACCATGGCGCTGATGCGCGAGGTCGCCGCCAGTGGCGAACTGGATGCACTGGTGCCGGAGCGAGTGTGGCAGGAACTGCGCAAGGCGCTGGCCAGTGAACGGCCCTCTGCCTTCCTGCGCACGCTGCACGACGCGCATGCGCTGGGCCCGATCCTGCCCGAGCTGGAAGCGCTGTACGGCGTGCCGCAGCGCGCGCAGTTCCACCCGGAGGTCGACACCGGCATCCACCAGGAAATGGTCAGCGACATGGCCGCGAAACTGGCGCCGGGTGATGACCTGGTCGGCTTCGCCGCCCTCACCCACGACCTCGGCAAGGGTCTGACGCCGCCGGACGAATGGCCGCGCCACATCATGCACGAGCAGCGCGGCATCAAGCCACTGAAGGCACTATGCGCGCGGCTGAAGATCCCCACCGAGCACCAGCAAGTGGCCGAAGCGGTCTGCCGCGAGCACTTGAACGTGCACCGCATCGATGAACTACGTGATGTCACCGTGCTGGAGCTGCTGGGCCGCTGCGACGCATTGCGCCGGCCCGAGCGCGTGGCCCGCATCGCGCTGTGCTGCGAGGCCGACAAGCGCGGCCGGCTCGGATTTGAGGACGCCGACTACCCACAGGGCGAAACGCTCAAGCGTCTGCACCGGGCCGCTCTGTCAGTGCAGGCACGGGATCTGGATACCACCCATCTGAAGGGACCGGCCATTGGCGAAGCACTGGCCAGGGCGCGGGTGAAAGCCATCGCCGCCGCCCGCTGAAGCATCTGGTCCTACCGGGCGCTGGCCGGCACCCATCGCCCGTCTATCGACGGCGCCTGCGCGAGAAGTGGTCGACAGCATGAGCACCCAACAGGATGGGTTGCATCAAGAGGAACAGCCATCCACCCAGCCGGAGCGTCTCCACCGGATTGAACCGGGTAATGAAGGCAGCTGCCAGTATCAAGCCCACAAGAAGGCCGATCTCATAGACCCATAGCGATCGGTTAAAACGCTTGCCCACGGTGCTCTTCTCCATCGAACAGACCGCGCTTGCAAGCCATCGCAGCCATCTGGCACCACGGGTAGTGCCGGCCGCTGGCCGGCACCCCGATATCGCTCGATTCAGTGCGCCATGCCACGCGTGATCGCCGCCGCGCGCTGCTTCAGCTGGGCCACGGCATCGGGAATCATCTCCATGCCCACGTCCAGACCCGGGTTCAGCACCAGGCCGACACCGTCGCCGATACCGGCCAGCAGCGCGTGCACCGCGATCGGCATGGCATGGGCAAACTGCGGCAGCTGCTCGTGCCACAGGCCGGCGCGCTCGGGCGAGGTGAACACCGCGAACATCGGTTCGCCGCTCTCGCTGGTCAGCACCAGCGGCGAGATGCTCTCATCCCAGGCGCCGTCTTCGCCGATGGCCTTGTCCAGCAGCACGAACGCCGTCGAGGTCAACAGGCCATCGAGGAACTGCGATGCGGTCAGCGTCCCGTCCTGGGCCTGCAGCAGGCGCACCTCGAGGTCGTTGAGGGGTTCGAACGGGGTGTCGTGGTCCATGGTCGGTTCCGGTACGTGATTGCAGGGCAGACTTTAACAGCCCCGGCGTTCAACCGATGAATCCATGCCGCCACAGCCAGCCCAGCAGGGCCAGGCCAGCCACGACCACCAGCATCAGCGGCAGGCCGAAGCGGTGCCGCCACGGGATCGGCACCCCACCCAGCTGCTGGTCCATGGTTTCGGTGTCCAGTAACCAGCCGTGCTCGCACCGGGTGCAGGCCAGCTCGTAACGGCGCTGGTAGGCGAAGCCGAACAGCAGGTCGATGCGCGCCATCCTGTAGCGCAGCTGCGGCGCGAACTCGGTTTCGGTCTGGCAGCGCAGGCAGTGATGCGCTTCGGTGGGGCCGACGATCACCACCCGTTCCTGCTGGCCGATCAGGATCATGGATCAGCGCGCCTGGCAGGCGGGCTGCTGCAGCAACCACTGCTGCGCCGCCGCCAACGTGGCGGCATCGCTGTCGGTGCGCTGGTCCGGTTCGATCTTCAGCCCATCCCCCTGGCCATTGCGATCCTGCATCACGCTGGTGGTCAGCAGCAGTGCGCTGCCATCGACCAGCGGCCGCATCACGTTGGCAGTGGACAGCCCCGAGGTGGGTTGGCCGAAACTGCGCGTCTGCGGGCGACCGCGGAAAGCAAGCACGGTCGCCTCGCCGGAACTGGCGGTACGCGGTCCGGTCAACACCGCCACCGGCGCGCCTGGGTGTTTCAGCAGATAACCGGCCCCACCGAGATCGACCCGCACGCGCTCTCCAAGACGCACGCTGGACGGTGTCAGCTGCCAGCGCGTGGGACCATCCGCGGCGGCGAAGGACCCCACGTCCTCGTCGGCGCCGGGCGTGGCGCGCAGCAGTGGCGCTGCGCCCAGCAGCATCGGCCACATGTTGCCGCCGGTGTTGCCACGCAGATCAACGATCCAGCCGCAACGATGGCGGCCGTCCTGGTCCCGGATGATCGCCTGCCAGCGCTGCGCACGTTCCTTCATCTGCTGGTGCGCGGTGGGGCCCTGCATGACGCTGTAGCCCCCGATTTCGACCCGGCCGATGCGCGGGTCCAGCGCTTCGACCGAAGCAATCGCTGTACTCGGCGCCGGCGTCACTGCGCCATTGGCGCGTGCCAGGCGCTCTGCCTTCGCCTGCAACTGCTTGGCGCTGATCCACGCGCCATGCCCGCCGGAACTGCGGCCGGTGGCCTCCTGCAGCACCGCGCGGGCCTGCGCCGGATCGTTCTGCGCCGCCTTCAGGCGCGTACGGATGGCCGGCCAGTCCACGCGGTCGCGGTACAGCGACTCCTTCTCCAGCATGTCCAGCAACTGGGCCTGCGCCTGTGCTGTCGGCAGGTCGATGGCGGCCGGGGCGGCGGCCTGTGCGCTGCTGCAGAACAGGGCGCCCAGTGCAGCGGCGATCACGCGGAGATCAAGCGGCATTCGACGTTCCTTCGTCGTGGATGAGTAGCGCAGCATACGCGCTTGCCGCTGTCGTTGTATGTCGGCTTTGGCACGCGCCGCGCACAACAGCATTTACAACTTTGCCCATGTTGTCGCTTGAGCATAAGCGCGAAGGTGGCTCTGCCGGCGCGCTTTGCGCTGGCCGGGATTGGCGTCCTGAATCAAACATCGAAGCGATCGAGTTGCCGCCTCAACGGCAATCGCGACAATGCACCGGCTCGCCCATGGCGGGCGGTGCGTGGGGATCCTCGTGATCCGTCGGCTTTTTTCGCTTCGATTTTGACCGGCACGCCAACCCGCACCGCCCGCCACCTTGCATCCCGCAGGTGGCCTTGCCCTGTGAGGTTGCTGCCATGAACACGCCCTATCCCGCCTATCCACACCTGCACGCCCTGCTGGGCGACGCCCTGCCCGGCCTGGCGCTGCCCACTCCCGTGGCTGAAGCGCTGGAAGACGCATTGTGCGAGGGCGATGGCGATGCCGCGCCGTCGGCCTTCTTCGCCCGGTTGCGTGGTATCACGCAAAGCCACGCTGCCGATGGCTGGGCCTGGCGCGAACGGAACCTCAGCGAGGCGCGTGGCCGGGAACTGGCCGAGGCCACGCGGTGCCTCGCGGCGGTATCCGCCTGTGGGGGTGTGTTGCTGGCGGCGCAGTCGGCGCGCGAGATGGATGATGTGGCCACGCAGTGCCCGCCGCAGGTGGAGGAAGGCCTGCTGCATGCGGTGGTGGTGCTGGCCGATCATGCGGGTGGGTTGGTGGCACCGGGTGCACGCGCGGGATCGTGACGCCGATGGATTCGTGTCGACCAAGGTCGACACCCACCAGAGCAGATTATGGCGTCGGTTGGAACCCGGAGCAGGTCATGGCGCCGGTTGGAATCCAGAGCGGATTGGAATCCAGAGCGCATCATGGCGGTGATGGGTGAGTGCCGACCGAGGTCGGCACCCACCCGGGCGCGCGGCCGTCACCAGTCCGCGCGCAGGCCGATGTTGCCTTCGATGATGCGGCGCTTCTCGTTGCGGTCGCCGCCCAGTTCGCGGGTGTAATCGGCCACCGCGTAGGCGCTGATGGTGCGGTTGAAGCGCCCGACCACGCCCACGCCGGCTTCCAGTGCGCGCGAGCGCTGCGAATTGACGATCACGTCGTCGTCGAAGCGGATGCGGTCCTCCCCGGAGCGGCCGTGCCAGTAATTGAGCTTGAAGTACGGCTGCCAACCGTTGTCGGCCAACTGGTAGTCACCGGCCAGGCGCAGGCCGATGCGGCCGGTCCAGGCGTTGTCGTTGTCGAAGCGCACGCTCGACACCGCATCGCGACGGTCATCCAGCGCCGTGCGCTGCCAGATCACCTGTACCTGCGGTTCCAGCCACCAGGCCGACTGGCCGAACTGCAGCAGCGGCTTGCCGGCCTCCACCGACACACTGGTGCCATCGCCCTTGATGCCGAAGCCCAGCCCGCGCGAGGAACGCACGCGACCGTCGTAACGGCTCTGCATCGCCACTGCATCGATGTAGCCACCGTTGCTGTCGGTGAGCGTCCAGTACAGGCCTACGTGCTTGTCATCCAGCCGGTTCTGGCCCACCTGCACGTTTTCCCAGCCCAGCGCCAGGCCGGTGGTCTTGCCCTGTGCGCGGGTGCGGCCGACAAACACGCCGATCTGGTTGCGATGGTTGTCGTTGGCCGCGGCCCACACATCAAGACCGGCCTGCAGGCCCATCACATCGCCGTCGAACCCGGGCTGCGCGTCGCCCTTCCAGTGAATCTCGCTGCTCTGCCCGACCAGCCGCCCCCACGCCGTGCGCAGGCTGCCCTGGCTGTACAGCAGGCGCTGCTCGCCCTGCCGTTCGTGGAACGTGCCGAGGCTGGCCAGAGATGCCTCGCGCAGCAGGGGTGGCACCACCGCGTAGGTGGCGGTCTCCACGCGGTACAGCGGCACCACGGCCCCTTCTGCCGGGCGCGCATCCGGTGTCGGCGGCGCGCCGGTGCCGGGCAGGCTGCCACCCGCCACCGGCACCTCGGGCACTTCAGGATCGGTCGGCGGCGGCGCCGGGGGTGGCGCCGGCGGCGGTGGCGGTGGCGCAGTCTCGCCGGCGGTCAGGTCCGGATCGGTGGCACCTTCCGGCGGCGGGGGTGGCGCCGGCGTGATCGGCGGCGGCGCGACCACCGGCGGTGTCGGCGGTGGCGGCGTGACGGTAGCGCCGCCATTGGGCGCCGGTGTTGGCCCCTGCACCAGCGTCGAGCGCAGGTACCAGTTCTCGCCGGTACCCGCGCTGACCCCGCCCTTGAACAGGAAGTACTCGTAGGCACCGGCCGCCACGGGCGCGAACAGCGAGAATGCGCCCGGTGCGGTGGTGGCGCCATTCAATGCCTGCACCACCAGAATGCCGTCGGTACGGGTCGCCGCACCGCCGCCACCCACATTGAGGATGCCGATGCCGGTGCTGCCGGTGGCCGTGCCGCCGTCGAACACCAGCTTGTCACTGGCCGAATCATCCGCCCCCAGCACCGTCTTCAGGTACACGCCGCCACCGTCTCCGCGGTAATTGCCACGCACGGTGAAGGCATCGCCAGCACTACCGGTGTTGGTCAGATCGATGCGCCCGGCATTGACCACGTTGACCAGGCCCGATGCCGCGAACGGGCGAATCGCGTAGTTGCCGCCGCCAGCGAACAGCGTGCTGGTGTCGTCGACGGTGAGCGTACCGGTGCCGGTGCCGGCATCGCCCAGCACCAGAGCGCCATCGAAGGTCAGTTCGGTGCTGCTGGCCAGGTTGATCGTTTCCCAGTTCTGGAAGCGCCCCACCCCCGTGGTCTTGACGTTGGTGAGGTTGAGCTGGTCGGTCCCGCTGCCGCCGTCGAACAGGGGGACTGCACCGACGTGGGTCTGGGTGAGGTTGGCCAGGTTCGCAACGTCGTCATCCGGGCCCATGTCGATCGCACCGTAGACGATGCCGCCATCGGTCCAGTTGAACGTGTCATTGCCGGTGCTGAGCAGCACCTGGCCGCGCACGGTGCCATCAGTGATGGTCACGCTGTCGGCCCCGCCGCTGACGCTGATGTTGCCGCCGATGTAGGCCGTGCCCGAAATGATGATGGTGTCGGTGTCGAAGCCGGTCACCACGTTGCCGTCCACGGTACCGCCGGACATGTCCCACAGGTTCTTGTCCAGCTTCATGTTGACCCGGCCGATGCGGCCACCGGTCATCCAGGCCCGGTCGCCATCTTCGAAGGCACCGATGATGCGGCCACCACTCATGCGGAAGGTGTCGATGTTGTCGCCCTGCTGCAGGGCGCCGACGGTGCCGCCGGTCATGACGAAATCGTCGCGGCCACTGCCCTGTGCGACCACGCCGGTGATGGTGCCGCCGGTGACCGTCATCTGGTCATCGCCGCTGCCCTGGTCGACACGATCGAGGGTGCCGTCGTTGAGCAGCAGCACATCGTTGCCATCGCCCTGCAGGACGCCGCCGGTGATGCTGCCGGCCTGCATCTCCAGGCGATCATTGCCGGCACCGAACTGCACGCCGGTTCCGCCACTGATCGTTCCGCGGTTGACCAGCACGCTGTCACCATTACCGACGAACTGCAAGGCGATGTTGTTGCCCGTGCTGATGCTGCCAAGGTTCTCGACGCGGCTGCCGCCGCCGAGCTGCACCGCCACGCCGTTGACCGAACTGATCGCGCCCTGGTTGGACAGCAGGTGCCCCCCCGCACCGACCAGCGCAATGGCGGAACCGCCACCGCTCTGCTGCAGCTGGGCGCTGCTGGCAACGTTGACGGTGATGCCAGCCGCGCCGCTGGCAGCGATGGGAACGGTCTGCGGGTTGGGCGCACTGGCGCTGCAGGTGACCGTCTGGCCGGCAACGGGCGCGATGGAATCACAGCCGGCCCAGGCGACGCTGGCGGTCATCAGCATGACGGAGGGAACGGCCAGGGCCTGCAGCACGGAAATGGTGAGGCGACGCGGACGAAACACGCGCGGGACGGCACGGGACATACAGCACTCCTGGACAGGGGATCAGGAACTGCGGATATGCGGTACTGCGAATGCAGTCTGCCCTGTCGTGAATGGTTTCGACAGGTGAATTTACATGCCAGTGATCACACTTCAATTGCGAACTCGAGCGATTCTCACCTGGTCTCTACGTGACTGAAACCATTCATTTTTCTGGAGGCCACCAGTAGCGAGAAGAGCATCCACGCAGGGCGTGGATCTACTGAACCAACACGCGCATCCCGGACGATCCACACCATGCGTGGATGAGGCCCAACCGCACCAGTAGATCCACGCCATGCGTGGATGAGGCGGGTCAGATCTTCAGGTAGATCTTCCGCCGGTCCAACCACCATGCCACGCCCCACCACAGCGCGACGAACGCCACTGCCTGCAGCATCGATGCCAGCTCCAGCGCCTGCGGCATCGCATGGGCCAGCTGCTGCCAGATCCAGCCCCAGGCGCCAGTGGCCATCAGTACCACCGACATGACCGACGCGCCAAGATAGGCGGTGATCGCATTGACCCCGAAGCGCCGCCCCAGCGCGGGCCAACCCTTGCGGTCGATCAGCACGTGGCCCAGCCACAGCGCCAGCGCGGCAAGGCCACCGGTCCACAACACATAGCTGGGCGTCCACAGCTGCTTGTTCAACGGCAGCACGGTGGCCAGCAGCAACCCGAGCACAGCGGTTGCCACGCCCAGCCCGGCCAGGGCCGCCGAACGCCCGTTGCGCAGCAGGCCGCCGGCCAACAGGCCGAGCACGGTGCTGGCCAGGGCACCCAGGGTGCTCAGCAATCCTTCCGGGTCATGGCCAAGCCCGGTATCGGCGTGCCACTGGTAGATCCACGGGGCGAACAGCGTGGTATCCAGACGGCTGGCCGGATTGGTCCACGGCGCCAGATCGCCGATGCCCAGCAGCAGTACGGTGTACCCCACCAGCAGCGTGACCAGCACGGCCGCCTGCACGCGCGGCCGCGCATACACCGCCAGCACGCCCACCAGCGCCGCACACACCGCGATGCGTTGCAGCACGCCCCAGATACGGAAATGGTGTGTATCCAGCGCCCACCAGATCAACAGATGCAACAGCGCACCGGCCAGCAGGATGCGCAGCGCGCGCTCCAGCACGCCACGCGCCAACGCAGGGCGGACCGACGCGTCCAGCGCGCGCGGTGCCACGCTGAAGGCCATCGACACACCGACCAGGAACAGGAAGAACGGGAACACCAGATCGGTGGGCGTGCAGCCGTGCCAATCCGAATGGCGCAACGGCGCAAACACCGCGCTCCAGTCGCCCGGATTGTTGACCAGCAGCATCGCCGCCACGGTGATGCCGCGCAGAGCATCGATCGAGCCCAGCCGGCGTGGCGGCGTAGCGTTCATCAGGCGGCCTCGTACTGTCCGGCGATCCAGGTGCCGCGCACCTGCAGGGCGTCATCCAGCAGCACCAGGTCTGCCTGGTAGCCCTCTGCGATGTGGCCGAGGCGGTCATCGACATTGAGGAACTGCGCCGGATAGGTCGAGGCCATGCGCGCGGCTTCGGCCAGCGGCTGGCCGAGCAGCTGCACCGTGTTGCGCACCGCGGTGGCCATGTCCAGCGCCGACCCGGCCAATGCACCTGCAGCGTTGCGGACCACGCCGTCGATGGCAGTGATGGTTTCGCCGTACAGCACATAGCTCGGGTCGTCGGCACCGACCGGCGGCATCGCATCGGTCACCAGCAGCAGGCGGCCACGCGGCTTGGCCGCCAGGGCCACGCGCAGGCTGGCCGGATGCACATGCACGCCATCGACGATGATGCCGATCCAGCTGTCGCGGTCTTCCAGCGCGGCGCCCACTGCGCCGGGTTCGCGGCCCTGCAATGGCGACATCGCGTTGTACAGATGGGTGAAGCCACGCACGCCGGCATCCAGGCCGGCGCGGATCTCTTCGTAGGTGCCTGCGGTATGCCCAGCGGCGACGATCACGCCACGCTCGACCAGCGCACGGATGGTCTCCAGCGGCACGCGTTCCGGCGCCAGCGTCAGCAGGGTCACGCCGTTGTCGAGCGAGGTGGCCAGCGCGATCTCTTCCTCGTCCGGCACGCGGAACTTGCTGGCATCGTGGGTGCCCTTGCGCGCAGGTGCGAGGTAGGGGCCTTCCAGATGGATGCCGATCACGCCCGGCACGCCCTGTGCGATGGCCTCGCGCATCGCACCGATGGCCTCGCGCATCACGCCCACGTCGTCGCTGATCAGCGTCGGCAGCATCGCGGTGGTACCGAAACGGCGGTGCGCCTTCGCGATGGTGCGCAGCGATGCTACGTCCGGCGTGTTGTTGAACAGCGCACCGCCGCCGCCGTTGACCTGCACGTCGATGAAGCCGGGCAGCAGCCAGCCGCCTCCCAGGTCCACCTGCTCGGCGGCCTGGCCAAGCTGCGGCGCGGCATCGGGCAGCAGCGCACTGATGCAGCCGTGCTCGATCACCACCGCCAGATCGTCGCGGAATTCATCGCCTGCAAGGATGCGGGCGTTGCGCAGCACCGTGGCCATCAGACCGTCTCCGTAACCTTGTTCAGGTGCGGCGGCAGATCCGGGTTGAAGCCACGCCGCAGCGCCAGCGCGTTGATCGCGCGGTAGAAGCTCTGCACGGTCAGCAGCGGCGCGCACAGCGGATGCGGCGCGGCCGCCACCGGCAGGTTGCCACCGGCACCAGCCATCCACACCTGCGCACCGCGCGCGGTGAACTCATCGACCACTGCGCGGGTACCGGCGCCGGTCTCGTCCGGCTGCGCGAAGGCGAGCACCGGGAAGCCACGATCGACCAGCGCCATCGGGCCGTGCTTGACCTCGGCCGAACTGTAGGCCTCGGCGTGCAGGCTGCAGGTTTCCTTGAACTTCAGCGCGGCTTCCTGCGCCGCGCCCAGGCCCAGGCCACGGCCGAGCACGAACAGGTTGGTGGCTTCGACCAGACCCTCGGTCACCGCACTCCAGTCGCACTGCCAGGCCGCACGCATGGCATCGGGCAACAGGTCCAGCGCCGCGCGCAGGTTGCTGTCCTGCTTCCAGTACGCGGCCAGCTGCAGCAGCGCAGCCAGCGAAGCCAGGTAGCTCTTGGTGGCCGCCACGCTCTTCTCGGCACCGGCATGCAGCGGAATGACCGTGTCGGCCAGCTGCGCCAGCGGCGAATCCTCGACGTTGACCAGCGCGATCACGCGCGCACCGGCCGCCTTGGCGGCTTCCGCATTGCGCAACAGGTCGGGGCTCTTGCCCGACTGCGAGATGACGATGAACAGTGCGCCGCGCAATTGCAGCGGTGCGGCATACACCGAGCCCACCGACGGCGAGGCCGAGGCCACCACCAGGCCCAGCTGGGTTTCCAGCAGGTATTTGCCGTAGGTGGCGGCGTGGTCGGAGCTGCCACGCGCGCAGGTGACCACGAACGGCGGCGGCGCCGCGCGCAGGCTGGCGGCCAGGGTTTCCAGGGTGGCGTGGTTGCGCGAGAACTGGCGGGCGACCACGTCGGCTGCTTCAGCGGCCTCGGCGAACATCAGGGTGGAAGTGGGGTCTGACAGCGACATGGCAGGCTCAGGCGGGATCGGAAGGAAGGGGGCGTGCGCCGGCCGGGCGCATCGGCGCGGTCGAACCGCGCACCACCAGTTGCGGCACGAAGCCCTGGTTGTGCAGCGGTGCCGGCGCATCGTCGTAGGCGTCGCTACGCAGCTGCGCGATCAGCAGGCGCGCAGCGTGGCGGGCGATGTCCTCGGTGGCCTGCTTGGCGGTGGTCAGTGGCGGCCACGACTGGCGCGAAAACGGGCTGTCCTCGAAACCGGCGATGGACAGGTCATAGGGCACGTTCATGCCGGCCGACTTGGCGGCGGCCAGCACGCCGGCGGCGATTTCATCGTTGGAGCCGAAGATGGCGGTGGGCGGCTCGCGCAGCGCCAGCAGGCGGCGCGCACCGCGGAAACCATCGTCGAAGGTGTAGTCGCCCTGCACCACCAGGTGCTTGTCCACGGTCATGCCGTAGTCCTTCAGCGCAGCCTCGTAACCGGCATAGCGCTCACCGGAGGAGCGGTGCGAGATGCCGCCCCAGAGGAAGCCGATGCGCTGGTGGCCCAGCTGGATCAGGTGTTCGGTGATCTCGTAGGCGGCCTCGCGGTCGTCGACGAACACGCAGGCACCATCGGCCGGATCCTCGGTGGCGGCGATGATGCGCACCAGCTTGATGCCACGCGCGGTCAGCGCCTGGATCAGGTCGCGGCGCTCGGACATCGGTGCGGTCAGCACCAGCCCGGCCAGGCGCGAACGCTGCACCCAGTCGGCCAGCTCATCGGCCAGCAGCGGCGAGCTGGAATCGCAGGGATGGATCTGCAGGCCAAACCCGGTCTCGCGGCAGGCAGCGAGCACGCCGTTCTGCACGCCAATGATGTGGTACGGGTTCGGGTTGTCATAGACCAGCCCGATCACGAAGGTGGTGCCGCTGCGCAGGTTGCGCGCGGACGGGTCGGGCTCGTAGTCGAGCTCGGCGATGGCACGCAGCACCCGTGCACGGGTGGCCTGCATCACCGAGGGCTCGTTGTTGATCACCCGCGAGACCGTCTTCAGCGAGACCTTGGCCTTCTCCGCAACGTCCTTGATGGTCGCTCTGCGCATGGGTTTTCCCTGGGGTTGGCTGCCGTCCATCATCGCCGATCAGCGCTCCTGCGGCAGGCCGGCGCGATGGCCGACCACCGAGTAGAACAGGATGTACAGGTAGCACGGCACCATCAGCAGCACGAACACCAGCTGGAAGTCGATGTGCTGCTTGAGCACGGCGAACAGCTGCGGAATGATCGCGCCGCCGGCAATGCCCATCACCAGCAGCGCCGAACCGGTCTCGGTGAAACGGCCCAGGCCGCGGATCGCCAGCGGGAAGATCGCCGGCCACATCATGGCGTTGGCAAAGCCCAGCAGTGCCACGAAGGCCACCGAGACATAGCCGTGGGTAGCCCAGGCACCCAGGCAGAACACCACGCCCAGCACGGCGGAAATGGTCAGGTAGCGCGACTGCGAGACCACGCGCGGGATCAGCAGCAGGCCGACCACATAGCCGACCAGCATCGCGCCCAGGGTCAGCGAGGTGAACATCTTGGTCTGGTCCAGCGGCAGGTCGAAGCCATGGCCATAGGTGCCGATCGCATCGCCGGCCATCACCTCCACGCCCACGTACACGAACAGGCACAGCACACCCAGCCACAGGTGCGGGAACTGGAAGATGCTGCGGCGCTCGGCGGCACCGGCGGCCACCGGCGTGGCATTGGCTTCGGACGACTTGATTTCCGGCAACGGCGAGAACAGCACGGCCACCGCCAGCAGCACCAGCAGGCCGGCCATGGCGAGGTACGGCGCGTGGATCTTGGCAGCGAACTCATTGAGCAGCTGCACCTTGGTCGCCTCATCGGCAGCGGCCACCGTCGCCGAAAGATCGCCGATGCCATGCAGCACCACGGTACCGATCAGCACCGGGGCGAGCATGCCGGCGATCTTGTTGCAGATGCCCATCAGCGCGATGCGCCGCGCCGCGGTCTCGATCGGGCCGAGGATGGAGATGTAGGGGTTGATCGCGGTCTGCAGCAGGGCCAGGCCGCTGCCGATCACGAACAGGCCGCCGAGCGCGCCCGGATACCAGCGTTGGGTGGCGAATTCGCCGAACAGCGCCGCACCACCGGCCATGACCAGCAGGCTCAGGCTCAGGCCCTTCTTCATGCCGGTGCGGCGCAGGATCCACGACGCCGGCAGGGCCAGGAAGAAGTAGGACAGGTAGAACACCATCAGCACCAGGAAGGCGCCGACCTCGCTGAGTTCGAAGGCGAGCTTGACGAAGGTGATCAGTGGCCCGTTGAGCCAGGTGAAGAAGCCGATCAGGAAGAACAGCACGCCGACGATGGCGATGGAGGTGGCCACGTTCGGGCGCGCGCTTGCAGCGGGGACGGCGGACATCAGGAGGGCTCCTGCGGCGACGGCCGCAGAACGCGGCGTCGGAGAGTGGCTGGGAACAACGTTGTCACATTCTTTCGATGGACAACGGCGGTTTGTCAACTTCCCTGCGTCACCCCGTGAACCCCGTGCTGCACTGCGCAAGCCGATCCCGGCGCATCCAGCTGAATGCGCCGCAGCCCTTGAGCCCCGTGCAGCAAAGGTTCCCGCGTGAAACCCATGCTCACGCCATGTAAACGTTTACTGCATGTCGCATTCGTTGCGGCGCAGCAACGAAAGTGTCACGAACTCGTTGACATCGTTGTCAGCGGGGTTACAGACTCCGCCCCAATCGCCGCCCTCGATCCCGGGGCCGGCCCCACCTGCAGCAGGAGCCCGCGTGACCGCCAGCCACCCCGCCCCGGCCCATGTCCTGTCCCGAGTCGCGCCCTCGTTCCTGGCCGCCGACGTTGGTGGCACCCATGTGCGCGTGGCCCGGGTCCAGGCCAGCGGTGATGCCGCCCACCCGGTGCAGGTGCTGGAGTACCGCAAGTATCGCAATGCCGACCATGCCGGCCTCAGCGCGATCCTGTCCGACTTCCTCGGCGAAGGCCCGCGGCCCTCGCACTGCGTGGTCGCCAGCGCCGGCTATGCCCGCGAGGACGGCACGGTGATCACCGCCAACCTGCCGTGGCCGCTGTCGGCGCGCCAGGTGGAAGCGGACGTCGGCCTGCAGCGGGTGTACATCGTCAACGACTTTGAAGCGGTGGCCTACGCCGCCGCGCAGGTGGACGCCAGCGGCGTGCTGCACCTGTGCGGACCAGAGACCGCTGCGCGCGGCCCAACCCTGGTGGTCGGCCCGGGCACCGGCCTCGGCGCCGCGCTGTGGATTCCCACCGCACACGGCCCGGTGGTGCTGCCGACGGAAGCCGGCCAGCCGACCCTGGCCGCCAGCACCGAACTGGAAATGGCCATCGTCCGCCACATGCAGCGCGACCGCGCGCACGTGTCGATCGAGCATGCGATCTCCGGCCCGGGCCTGATGAACCTGTACCGCGCGGTATGTGCGCTGCAGGGGCAGGTACCAACCCTGGCCAGCCCGGATGCGGTCACTGCCGCCGCCATGGCCGATACCGATGCGCACGCACGCCAGGCGCTGGATGTGTTCTGCGGCCTGCTCGGCAGCACCATCGGCGACATGGCGCTGTTCTACGGCGCCCATGGTGGCGTCTACCTGGCCGGCGGCATCCTGCCGCAGATCCGCGAATACCTGCACGCCAGCACCTTCGTCGAACGCTACCTGCAGAAGGGGCCGATGGGCGAAGCACTGGCACGCATCCCGGTGAAGGTCGTCGAGCACGGCCAGCTGGGCGTGGTCGGCGCTGCCAGCTGGTACCTGCAGCAGTCGGCCGCCTGACACCGCAACAGGCTTCAACGCAATCGCAGCACGCAGTACGTGGCACGCCAACGCACGGGACTTCGCCGCCACCCCGCGCATGTCTTCGCAACCGTAATCGAACACCGCCGCCGGCATCCAATCGAGTGATGAGGAGAGACATCATGAACACCCGCAAGACCCTGCTTTCGGCCGCCATCGTCAGCTGCATCGCCTTCAGTGCGCACGCGCAGCAGGCCGCCCCGACCGCCACCGACCTGGACACCGTGACGGTTACGGGCATCCGTGGCTCGATGGAAAAGTCGCTGGACACCAAGCGCGAAGCCAATGCGCGCGTGGAAGTGGTCACCGCCGAAGACGTCGGCAAGCTGCCGGCGCACAACGTCGCCGATACCCTGCAGCGCCTGCCGGGCGTCAACATCAGCTCGTCCAGCGCCGACGAAGGCGGCTTCGACGAAGCCGACCGTGTCAGCCTGCGCGGCACCAGCCCGAGCCTGACCCAGACCCTGATCAACGGCCATACCGTCGGCTCAGCCGACTGGTTCGTGCTCAGCCAGGGCAACAACGTCGGCCGCAGCGTCAGCTACTCGCTGCTGCCGTCGGAACTGGTCAGCTCGGTGGAGGTGAACAAGTCCTCGCAAGCCAAGCTGCAGGATGGCGGCACCACCGGTACCGTCAACATCATCACCCGCAAGCCGCTGGAGTTCTCCAAGCAGTTCACCGCTGAAGGCTCGATCGGCATGGTGCGTTCGGACCAGGCCAAGTCGAACGACCCGCAGTATTCGGCACTGTTCAACTACAAGAACGACGAAGGCACCTTCGGCGTGATGGTGCAGGGCTTCAGCCAGAAGCGCGAGCTGCGCCGTGAAGCGCAGGAAATTCCGGGCGGTTTCTTCAAGATCGGCGCCGGTGATCCGGTGGCCAAGACCAACCCCGACCTGATCGGCGTCAATGTCCCGGGCCTGCTGGGTTCGACCCTGTTCGAACAGACCCGTGAGCGCAAGGGTGGCCTGGTCTCGCTGCAGTTCAAGCCGAGCGACAGCCTCACCCTGGGCCTGAACGGTTTCAGTTCCGAACTGAAGGCGAACAACTACAACCGCAACTTCATGATGTTCGGCAACAGCTTCGCCAAGTCGCAGGCGCCGGATCCGGGCTATGTGATCAAGGATGGCGTGCTGACCAACGCCACCTACAAGGGCGTGCCGGGCACCGACTACGCGGTGTACGACATGATCTACCGCGAGTCGAAGGCCAAGTCGAGCTATGTCACCTTCGATGCCGACTGGCAGATCAGCGACAGCCTGACCGCCAAGTTCCAGGCGGGCAGCACCAAGGGCACCGGCGAAACGCCGCGCCAGTACATCGCCGAGGTCACTCTGGCCAACGGTGGCGGCGCCAGCTGGGCCACGCACGGCAATGGCTCGCCGATCGACTGGAACGTCGGCGGCGATATCTCGCCCAACGGCGTGACCAGCTTCGGCACCTGGGGCAACCAGCAGGTCACCGCAGAAGACAAGGAGAAGTGGGCCACGCTCGACTTCAACCAGTACTTCAATGATGGCGGCGTGCTGAGCTCGATCGACTTCGGCCTGCGATTCGCCGACCACAAGCGCGAAGCGCTGTCGCCGGAAGGTGCAACCCCGGGTGACATCTGGAGCGCGCTGAAGAACGGTGCAACGGCCAATTACCCGAGTGGTTTCGCCGGTGACATCGGCGGCACCTTCCCGCGCAATCTCTGGTACTTCACCCCGGGCGCGCTGAAGGACGCGGTGACCAACAACTCCACCTGGCTGGCCGGCAATGATGGCCCGACCGGTCGCCACAATTACGGCGCCGAGTGGAAGGTGAAGGAAAAGAACTTCGCCGGCTACGTACAGGCCAACTTCCGCGGCGACTGGTGGAGCGGCAACGTCGGCCTGCGCTACGTCAACATCAAGCAGGACATCGACACCTACAACGCCGTCAGCAAGGCCGCCGACGCCGATGTCAGCAGCCTGTTCGGCATGTGGGAGCGCCTGGCCTTCCAGAACAAGCGCAACCGTGTGCTGCCCAGCGCCAACATCAAGTTCGACCTGGACGACAAGCTGGTGCTGCGCGTTGCCGCTTCGCAGACGCAGACCCTGCCGGACTACTCGGCGCTGGGTGCCTCCTCGTACGGTTCGGACCTGAACCGGACCGGCGGCGGTGGCAACCCGAACCTCAAGCCGACCCTGTCGACCAACCTGGATGCCAACCTGGAGTGGTACTTCATGCCGCGCGGCATGCTGTCGGTGGGCGCCTATCACATGGACCTGAAGGACTACATCGCCTTCGACGTGGTCTCACGCCAGCTGTACAGCGAACTGACCAACCGGCTTGAGACCTACCAGATCTCCACCCCGATCAATGCCGACGGCAAGGTCACCGGCGTGGAAGTGGCCTACGAACAGCCGATCGGCGAGTACTTCGGCATCAATGCCAACTACACCTACGCCAATGGCACGACCTCGCACACCTGGTCGGATGGCTCGCACAACCTGCTGGGCACCTCGAAGAACACCTACAACGTGGGTGCCTACTTCGAGAACGAGCGCTTTGGCGCCCGGGTCAGCTACACCCGCCGTTCTTCGTTCCTGATCAGCCTGTCGGGCACCAACCCGTACTACCAGGATGACTTCGGCACGCTGTCGGCATCGGTGAGCTACAAGGCCACCGACTGGCTGAGCATCAGCCTGGATGGCCTGAACCTCAACAACCCGACCTACAAGTACTACCAGACCGCGGCCATCCCGACCTCGTTCTACAGCAACGGTCGCCAGTACTACCTCAACTTCCGCTTCAAGTACTGATCCAGCGGCGGCAACATCGCCGAGTCGTGCACGCACGCCGGGCCTGGATCATTCCGGGCCCGGCGTTTTTCATGTATAGCGTTCATCGCACCGTTCCAAGGAATCGTTCCGATGGTCAAGCCTTCCCGCGCCCGGATGCGCAGCGCAGTGCTGCTGGGCAGCCTGCTCGCCCTGCTGCCGGCGATGCCGGCACTCGCCGCCGATCCCACGCCCGCCGCCGAAGCACCCGGCCCGCAGCTGCGCGCCGGCAGCCTGATGCTGATTCCCGCGCCGTCCAACGTGCAGCGTGGCCAGGGCAGCGGCATCACTGTCCGTGCCGATACCGTGCTGCACGCCGAAGGCGAGGCCGCGCAGCGGGTCGCCTCGCAGTTCGCCGACCTGCTGGCCCGCAGTGGTGGCCCGCGCCTGGCCCTGGCCAAGGGCAAGGCAGCAGGCAAGGCCGGCAGCATCCGTTTCCAGATCGTGCCCACCTTCCGCGACAGCGGTGAGGGTTACACGCTGGACAGCACCGCGCAGGGCGTGGTGATCCAGGCCGGCAACGAGAGCGGCCTGTTCTATGGCGCAACCACCCTTGCCCAGCTTGCCACCGGTGGCAGCAACGGGGTGCTGCCGGCGGTGCAGATCCAGGACGCGCCGCGTTTCAGCTGGCGCGGTTTCATGCTCGACTCGGCGCGGCATTTCCAGAGCCTGGACGAGATCAAGCGCGTGCTCGATGCGATGGCCGCGCACAAGCTCAACACCTTCCACTGGCACCTGACCGACGACCAGGGCTGGCGCATGGAGATCAAGCGCTACCCGAAGCTGACCGAAGTGGGCAGCTGCCGCCTGCCCGCCGGTGACGGCGGCATCGATCCGGTCAGTGGCCAGGAACATCCGTACTGTGGCTTCTACACGCAGGAGCAGATCCGCGAAGTGATCGCCTATGCGGCCGCGCTGCATATCCAGGTCATTCCGGAAATCGACGTGCCCGGCCATGCCACCGCGGCGATTGCCGCCTACCCGGAGCTGGGCTCGATCAGCACCCCGCTGAAGCCGATCAGCGAGTGGGGCGTGTTCCCGAACCTGTTCAACGTGGAAGACAGCACCGTTACCTTCCTGGAGAACGTGCTGGAAGAAGTGATCGAGCTGTTCCCGGCCAAGTACGTGCACGTGGGCGGCGACGAGGCGGTCAAGGACCAGTGGGAAGCCTCCAGGCAGGTGCAGCAGCGCATGCGTGCGCTGGGCATCAACAACGAGATGGCCATGCAGAGCCACATCATCAAGCGCCTGGAGACGTTCCTGGAGGAACACGACCGGCGCCTGATCGGCTGGGACGAGATCCTTGAAGGGGGTCTGCCACCGCAGGCCACGGTGATGTCGTGGCAGGGCACCGAAGGCGGCCTGGCCGCAGCCAGTGCCGGCCATGACGTGATCATGTCGCCAGTTGGCTACCTGTACCTGGATTACCTGCAGACCGCCTCGCCGAACGAGCCGCCGGGCCGCCCGGCCCAGGTCAACCTTGGCAAGCTGTACAACTTCGAGCCGGTGCCGGCCGAACTGGCTGCCGACAAGCGCGGGCACATCCTTGGCCTGCAGGCCAACATGTTCACCGAGCACACGCGCAGCTATGCACGCCTGCAGCACAACCTGTTCCCGCGCCTGGCCGCTGTAGCCGAGACCGGCTGGAGCACGCCGGAACATCGCGATTTCCGCGACTTCCTCGCCCGCCTGCCGGCGCAGCTGCAGCGCTACCGCGCCTGGGGCCTGGCCTATGCGCAGACGCCGTTCGAAGTGGGCGTGGATTACACCGACAACCGCACCGCCAACACCGTGACCGTGTCGCTGGCCAACCCGCTGGGCTATGAGGTGCGCTACAGCATCGATGGCCAGCCGGTCAGCGCGCAGTCGCCGCTGTACCAGCAGCCGCTGACCGCGACGCTGCCCGCCACCGTGCAGGCCGCCGCGTTCTACCAGGGCCAGATGCTGGCCGCGAAGCCGACCGTCGCCGCGTTCACTGCGCAATCGTTGCTCACCCGCCGCAGCGATGAGCTGCTCAGCTGCGTGGGCAAGAAGGGCCTGGTGCTGCGCCTGGAAGACGATGGCCCGCGCGAAGGAACCCGTGCGGTGTTCAACGTGGACATCTTCCAGCCCTGCTGGCGCTGGCCGCAGGCGCAGCTGGACGGCGTCGGCAGCGTGGACGTGCGCGCAGGCCGCATTCCGTACTACTTCCAGCTGGCCCATGACGAACCCAAGCGCCGCTTCGAGAGGGCCAGGCGTGCGCATGGCGAGATGCAGGTGCATCGAGGCGACTGCAACGGCAAGGTGCTGGCTGAAGTTGCATTGCCGGCCCAGCCGGATGCGGATGGCTTCGTGACCCTGCGTGCAACGCTGCCGAAGGGTACCCAGGGCAACGGCGACCTGTGCATCAACTTCACCGGCGACACGCGCCCGGCGATGTGGGTGCTGGATGAGGTGACGCTGGGGAAATGAGGGCAGGTCTGTCCTGGTGGGTGCCAACCTTGGTTGGCACGCCCTCAGCCCCGCCAGCGCAGCAGCAGGTCGCGCAGCGGCGTCAATGCGGTGGCCATGCCGGCCAGCACGCCGATCGTGTTGGCCAGCGCATCCATCGGATCGGCCGTGCGGTTGCTGGTCAGCGCGCCCTGCGCGAACTCGATGCCGATGCCCATCAGCACCAGTCCTACGCCCACCCACAGCAGCGGGCGGCCCCGACGGAACAGCTGCACCGCGCTGCCGGCCAGGATGAAATAGGCGAGGAAGTGCTCGCCCTTGTCACCGTTCTCGGGCAGCGGAATCGGCGGCGGCGGAATCAGGCACACCACGATCACCAGCAGTACCGCCAGCGCCCACAGCACGGTCCACAGCCGCGGCCGCCGCAGCGGCTTGATCAGCGGGCGTGCATCACTCACAGCCGCCAGCTCAGGTCGCCCAATCCAAACGCCGGCTCGAAATCGACGCCACGCTGCAGGCCGATCGCCTGGAAGCGCTCGCCCATTTCGGTCGGCAGGGTCAGCTTCTTCACCTGGTCGCGCAACTGGATGCGGCCGACTTCATCGGTGCGCTCCTCGGCCAGCAGCAATACCTGGTCCAGGCCGTTGCCGAGGAGGAAGCTGGCCTGGCTGCAGTAGCCGGCCAGTTCGAAGCCACCGTGCAGGCCCGCTTCGGCCATCGCGGTGAAGTCCACCGAGGCGGTGATGTCCTGCAGGCCCGGCCAGCGATGCACGTCGTTGTGCACGTGGTGGCGGTAGAACGCTCGCACGGTGCCATCGTCGCGGTCGTGCTGGTAGAACTCGCCACGGTTGTAGCCATAGTCGACGAACAACATCGCACCGCGCTGCAGGCCACCGGCCACCGCCTGCAACCAGTACGGCAGCTGCGGCAGCACTTCGGAACGGTAGCCCTCGGCGAAGGGCTTCTCCAGATAGCGCTCGATATGGCGCACCGCCCCGTTGAGCAGGATGTCGGCCGGCTGCGCGCCGCGGATGAAATGGCCGTCTCCATCCAGCTCGACGGTTTCCTCATAGACCTCGCCGTCGCGGATCAGGAAGCGCGGCGTCGGCAGTGCGTCGATCACCTCGTTGGCGAACACCACGCCCTCCCAGTCCTCTTCGAACGGACGATCGACCCAGTCCACGCGCGCCGCCAGTTCGGCCGGCAGGTTCTGCTGCAGGCGCTGCTGCTGGCGCTCGCGCAGGTCGGCACTGGGTTCAAGGATGGCGTAGCGCGACGGCAGCGCGTCCAGCTCCGCCAGGCGCAGCAGCACGGCCTCGGCAAAGGCGCCGGTACCGCCGCCCAGTTCCAGCATCCGCGCCTGCGCGCCCAGCTGGGCGAAGACCGGCGCCAGGGCGTTGGCCACGCTGCCGGCAAACAGGCTGCCGAGCTCGGGCGCGGTGGTGAAGTCGCCGCTGCCACCGAACTTGCTGGCACCGGCGCTGTAATAGCCCCAGCCGGGGGCGTACAGGCACAGCTCCATGAAGCGGGAGAACGGCATCGCCCCGCCCTGCGCAAGGATTTCGGCGCGCAGGGCGGCGGCCAGCTGGTCGCTGTGGGCCAGGGCATCGGCTTCGGGCAGGGGGAAGGTGGGCTGCATGGCGTCTTCGAATGCGGTGACAATGGTGCACAGGATAGCCGAGCCTTGGAGGACCCTCGATGAGCGACACCCACCCCGTGGTCCTGATCACCGGCAGCGCGCGCCGGATCGGTGCGGCCATCGCGCGCCAGTTCCACGCCTGTGGCTGGTCGGTGGTGCTGCACGCCAACACGTCCAGCGCCGAACTGCAGCAGGCCGCGTTCGATTTCGACAACGTACGCCCGGGCAGCGTGCTGGCCCTGCAGGCCGACGTGCGGGACGCCGACGCCCTGCCCGACCTGGTGGAACAGGCCGTCACCCACTTCGGCCGCCTGGACGCGCTGGTCAACAACGCCTCCAACTTCTTCCCCACGCCGCTCGGCCAGGTCACTGCCGAGGCGATGGACGAATTGTATGCGGTCAACGCGCGCGCGCCGCTGCTGCTGTCGCAGGCGGCGGCGCCCTACCTGCGCCGCCAGCAGGGCTGCATCGTCAACCTGACCGACCTGCATGGTACTGACCCGATGCGTGACCACATCGCCTACACCATGGCCAAGGCCGCGCTGGAGATGGCCACCCGTTCGCTGGCGCTGGAGCTGGCGCCGAAGGTGCGGGTCAATGCGGTGGCGCCCGGCGCGATCCTGTGGCCGGAGCAGGGCAAGGATGACTTCGCCCGCGAGGCGCTGCTGGCGCGCACGCCGCTGGCACGGATCGGCACGGTCGAGGAGATCGCCGAGGCGGTGTACTGGCTGGTGGCCGAGGCCAGCTTCGTCACCGGCCATACCCTGCGCGTGGACGGTGGGCGTACGGTCAGCTGAAATGTTGCCGGCCAGCGGCCGGCACTACCGGCAGTGCCGGCCAGGGGCCGGCAACCTCCGTCATCCGAGGTCAACGACCTCGAACGCCTCGCCAAACTGCGGGTGCGCGCGCCACAGCGTGGCCAGATCCTGCCCGCTGACCGGATCGATGAAATCCGGCGCGATGTCGGCCAGCGGCTTCAGCACGAAGGCATGCTTCAGTTCCGGGCGCGGAATGCGCAGGTGGCCCGGGCCTTCCACCACCAGGTCGCCGTAGAACACCACGTCGATATCCAGGGTCCGGTCGGAGAAGCGCGGCCCGCTGCGGTCACGGCCGTGCGCGTCTTCCAGCGCATGCAGCCAGTCATCCAGCTCCTGCAGCAGCAGGTCGGTCTCGATCGCCACCGCGTTGTTGAGGAAGGCGGGGCCATCGAAGCCGACCGCGGCGGTACGGTAAGCGGGCGACACCTGCAGCGCGCCAAAGCGCTCGCGCAGGGCCGTCACCGCGGCGTGGAGGTAGCGGCGGGGCTCGACGTTGCTGCCCAGGCTCAGGAGCACGGTGGTCATGCGGTTCAGGTGACAGTGCTGGGGGGCGTGGACATGCCGTCGTCACGGCGGCCTGCCTACAATCCGGGACGCACATGATAGGGCACCAACATGACCTATTGCGTTGGAATCGAGGTCGACGAGGGCCTGGTCTTCGCCGCCGATACCCGGACCAATGCCTCGCTGGACGATGTGCGCGTGCACCGCAAGCTGCACGTGTTCGAGTATCCCGGCCAGGCGGCCTACGTGCTGATGGCGGCGGGCAACCTGGCCACTACCCAGCTGCTGGTGTCACGCCTGGGGCGCGATGCCGCCGAACGGCGCGCGCCCAACCTGCGCGACATGGCCCATCTGTTCGAGGCCGCCGAGTACGTCGGCCAGCTGCTGGTCGACAGCCAGGTGCACAGCGTCCACAGCGAGCACGGCCATGACGGGGTCAACACCCAGGCCACGCTGATCTTCGGCGGCCAGATCGCTGGCGAGCGGCCGGGGCTGTACATGATCTATCCGCTGGGCAATGCCATTGCCGCCTCGCCGGAGACGCCCTACCTGCAGATCGGCGAATCCAAGTACGGCAAGCCGATCCTCGACCGCATCCTCAGCCCGGCCACGCGCCTTGAAGACGCGGCGCGCACGGCGATCGTCTCGCTCGATTCGACCATCCGTTCCAACCTGTCCGTGGGCCTGCCGATCGATCTGGCGCTGCTGCGCGACGGCGAACTGCGCATCGGCCAGCAGCTGCGGCTGGGCGCGGACTCCGCGCTGTATGCCGACATCCACCAGAACTGGTCGCGACGGCTGGAACAGGCGGTGGACAGCCTGCCGCGGTTCCCGTGGGAAACCACCGAACGGTAGTGCCGGCCGCTGGCCGGCAACCGCAGTGATCCCACCGCACGCCGATGCCGGCCAGCGGCCGGCACTACCCAGGCATCAGCCCAGCGCTTCGGCCACCGCGCGGAATACCTGCTGCATCTGCAGCGGCTTGCGCAGCACATGCACCTCCACACCGGGCGGGAACGCATCGGGCGCGACCGCTGCCGTCGTGTCCTCCAGCACCAGTGCCGGGCCACGGTAGCCCAGCGCAGCCATCTCGCCCAGCAGCTGGCTGGCCGGCAGCAGCTTGGAACCGGCATCGGCGATCACCAGTGCCGGCATTGCCTCCTGCTGCATCCAGCGCAGCGCGGCCGGGCCGTCGGAGGCCAGCTGCAGCTGATAGCCCTGGCTGGACAGCGCATTGCCAAGCAGCGAAAGCCGCGTCGCCTCGCCATCGACCACCAGGATCGACTGCCCGCTACCCAGCGCCGCCAGCTGCTCGATCGGCTCGCTGCCGTCGCTGGCTTCATGCATCGGCAGGCGCAGTTCGAAGCAGGTGCCCTGCCCCGGCTGGCTGCTGACATGGATGCTGCCGCCGGCGCCTTCGACGATGCGCTTGCAGGACATCAGGCCCAGGCCGGTGCCATCAGCCTTGGTGGTGAAGAACGGGTTGAACAGGTGCGACAACGTGTCCGCATCCATGCCGATGCCTTCGTCGGCCACCCGGATGTGCATCCAGTCCACGCCATCGCGCTGGCCGGCATGGCTGGCAATGAGGCTCAGGCGACCGCCATTGGGCATGGCCTGGATCGCGTTCAGCGCCAGGTTCAACATGACCTGCTGCAGCTCGGTGTAGTTGGCGTCGACCACCAGGCCTTCGTCCTGCACCTGCAGTTCCAGCCTCACGGCGTCCGGCACGTTGCTGCGCAACAGCAGCGCAACCGCATCGAACAGGCCGTCGATCTCGATGCGTTCGCTTGGCTTGCGCGAGCCGCGCACGAACGACAGCATCGACTCGGCCATCTCATGGCCGCGCCGGCCGCACTCGGCGATGACATCGGCCAGGTGGTGCAGCTGCGGATCTTCGGTGCGCGCCTTCAGCAGGTCCGGCATGATCAGCAGCGGCTGCAGGATGTTGCGCAGGTCATGGCTGAGGCCGGCGGCAAGCAGCGACAGGCTTTCCAGCCGCTGCGCACGCATCAGCTCGGTTTCCACGCGTGCGCGTTCGATCGCACTGCGCGCATCGCGGATCGAACGCGCCACCGCCGACGGCAGGCGCGCCGGCTGGTGCTTGATGATGTAGTCGTTGGCGCCCTTCTGCAGCGCCGCCACCGCGTTCTCTTCACCCATGGTGCCGGAGACGAAGATGAAGGGCACTTCCGGCGAGGTCTCGCGCACGATGCGCAGCGCATCGTCACCGGAGAAGCCGGGCATGCTCAGGTCGGACAGCACGATGTCCGGCTGGAACGCGGCCAGCGCCTGGCGTAGTTCGGCCTCGCTCTCGACACGCTCGAAGCGGGCGTCCAGCCCCGCCTCGAGCATCTGTTCGGACATCAGCTCGGCATCTTCCGGTGAGTCCTCCACCAGCAGGATGCGCAGCGCCCCCAGGGCAGGACCGGTCAGGGGCATGGGTTCACTCGAGTTCCGGTGCCTGGTTGATCAACGCCCAGAACTTGCCCAGCGTCTGCACGGCGCCGAAGAACTGGTCCACATCCACCGGCTTGACCACGTAAGCGTTCACGCCCATGTCCCAGCTGCGGGCCAGGTCGCTTTCCTCGCGCGAGGACGACAGGATCACCACCGGCAGGCGCTTGAGTTCTTCGTGCTCGCGGATCTGCCGCAGTACTTCCAGGCCATCCATGCGCGGCATCTTGATGTCCAGCAGCAGCACCGCCGGCAGGCCTTCCTCGCGGTTGGCGAAGGCGCCGCGGCGCAGCAGGTAGTCCATCACTTCCACGCCATCCTCGACGTGCACGATGGGGTTGGCCAGACGCGCCTCTTCCAGGGCATCGATCGCCATCTCGGCGTCGGCCGGGCTGTCTTCGGCGAGAAGAATGGTGCGCAGAGTCGTCATGCAGAAGGACCTTGTTTGTCCGCGTCGATCGCGGGAGGCAGGTAGAAGTGGAAGGTGGCGCCGACGTCCGGTTCGGCCTCGGCCCAGATCCGGCCGCCATGGCGGGTCAGCACGCGGCGCACGCTGGCCAGGCCGATGCCGGTTCCGGGGTAGTCACTGGCCTTGTGCAGGCGCTGGAACACACCGAACAGCTTGCCGGCATAGGCCATGTCGAAGCCTGCACCATTGTCGCTGACCGTGAACTGATGGCCGCCATCGGGCTGCTGCTGGTAGTCCACGCGGATCTTTGCCGGCTCGCGGTTACCTGAATACTTCACCGCGTTGCCGAGCAGGTTCAGCCAGACCTGGCGGATCATGTTCTCGTCGCCCACCACGATCGGCAACGGTGCAATGCTCCACTCCACCTGATGCGCGTGGCCGCTGCTTTCGGCCTCGGCCTGCAGGTTGGAATCGAGCATGGCGCGGGTATCGGCCACCAGCGACTGCATGTCCACGGCCTGCTGGCGCATCGCCGCACGGCCCAGCCTCGAGTAGACCAACAGGTCGTCGATCAGCGCTGCCATCCGACGTGCCGAACTGGAGATCACCTCCAGGTAGTGGCGGCTCTTGTCATCGGCCTGCTCCCCCAGGTGGCGTGACAGTTTGTCCGAGAATCCGGCGACGTGGCGCAGCGGCGCGCGCAGGTCGTGCGAGACCGAGTAGCTGAAGGCCTCCAGCTCGCGATTGACCTCGGACACCTGCGCGACCTTGCCTTCCAGCTGCCGGTTCAGCTCTTCCACGCGCAGCTGCACGGCACGCTGCACGGTCACGTCACTGACGGTCATCAATACCACTTCGTCATCGGTATCCGGCAGCGGCATGCGCCGTGCGTTGAGCAGCATGTAGCGCACCATGCCGTCGGCGGCGCGCTGCTCGTGCTCGAAGTCCCACAGTTCGCGGCCGCGCAGCAGCACGTCGGACAGACGCTGGCGCATCACCGGGTCCTGCCAGGCGCCTTCGCCGACGGTTTCCAGCAGCAGGCCGTCGGCACGCTCGTCTTCCAGTCCGTACAGCTCGGCGAACGCGGGATTGTGCAGCTGAACGCGCAGTTCGCGATCGAGCAGAACGATCGGCTCGCGCACGGTCTGCAGCACCGATGCCGCGCGCGCAGCCGAACGCAGCGATTGCCGCTCGGCGTGCAGGCGACGGCCAATCTGGCGATGCAGCAGCCACAGCACCAGGCCCAGCAGGGCCAGCTGCACTACCAGCGAGCTCCAGGACACAAACTCGGTCTGCCTGTGCTGCCGGGCCGCCTGTTCTGCACGCAGTGTCAGCAGCTTCTGCTCGCTGGCCTGCAGCTCTTCAACCAGCCCGCGAATGGGGTAGCGCGTGCTCAAGTCCTGCACCAGCTCGCGCTGATCGCTGTTGGGCTCTGATCTGGCCAGCTCGCGGGCGAGCGCCATCCGGCCTTCCAGCATCGATTCGATACGGCCGATGCGGATCAGCTGGTCGGGATTGTCGCGGGTCATCCGGCCCAGCTCGGCCAGGCGCCCCGGAATTTCGTTCGCGCGCGCCATGCGCTCGCGCAGGCCGGGCGCATCCACGCCCTTGGACAGGGTCAACGCGGCCGATTCGACATCACGTACGTCCGCCTGCAACTGTTGCAGGGCCACGCCCACGGCCTGGGTGTGGTTGACCCAGGCCATCGCCTGCTCGCTGTCCTGCTGCAGCTTGCGCAGCGTCAGCCATGGCACCACGATGATCGCGACGGCCGCCAGCGCCAAGGCCGGCAAACGCCAGCGGTCCCAGATGTCGTCACTGAAAACCAGCGCCATAGTTCCTCGTCAGCACGGCCGCGGAGCACCTGCCGGGACCAGCCCGGCTGCGGCGGAACCGGCAATATAGCGCAGGCGGTCACAACTCTGGGATTCAGGGCGCGGCTGGCTGAACGGGTTTGGGGCGTCCCCTTGGTGGAGCCGAGCAGGGCCCGGCTCCAAGGGAACCGCTGGGCGCCCCAGCTTGGGGCGCCCATCAGGTTCAGCGCTTGGCAGCGGCGCTGACCTTGAGTGCTGCGGCATCGACGCGGGTCACGCCCTTGATGCCCTTGGCGGTGGTGACCGCCTTGTCCTTCTCGGCCTGGGTCGCCACGGCACCGCTCAGGCTGACCACGCCGTTCACGGTTTCCACCTTGATTTCAGTGCCCGGAACGTTGCTGCTGGCCAGCAGGTCAGCCTTCACCTTGGTGGTGATCCAGGTATCGGTCACCGGCTCGTTGGAGTCATGCCGATCAGCGTGGGTCGCCGGATGGGTGCTGGTCGGCGGGCTCTTCGCGGCCGGGTCCTTGGCGAAGGCGGCCGAGGAGGACAGCGCCAGGCCCAGGGTCAGGGCAGAAGCAATCAGCGTGCGGGTGGTATTGCTCATCGTGTCGTACTCCTTCGGGATGTGCTGCCAGTCTGGACAAGCGGCCGTGGAGCAGGCGTGGCGTTGCAGTCATGCCGCTGTGAATCGAAGCGTTTCCAACGGCAACGGTTCAGTTTTGGACGGTGATCGCCGGTCGTTTACCCTGCCCTTTCCCTCTGCCGGAGCTGTGCGATGCGCCCCGACCTGCAACTGGCCCTGATCGGCTTCGGCCTCGCCGGCCGGGTCTTCCATGCGCCGCTGATCCAGCACACGCCCGGACTGGTGCTGCACAGCGTCGTCAGTTCGCAGCGCGACACGCTCCTGCGCACGTTCAGCAACGTGCACGTTCGGGCCACGCCACAGCAGGTCTTCGACGATCCGGCGGTGGATGCGGTGGTGATTGCCACGCCCAACGAACAGCACGCGCCGTTGGCGATCGCCGCGCTGGCGGCGGGCAAGCATGTGCTGGTCGACAAGCCGTTCGCGCTCGACGTCACCGAAGCCGAAGCGATACTGGCCGCGGCGCGCGATGCCGGGCGCATCGCGACCGTGTTCCAGAACCGGCGCTTCGATGCCGACTTCCTCACCCTGCAGTCGCTTCTTGCGCAAGGCACGCTTGGCGAGGTGGCCGAGTGCCATGCGCATTTCGATCGCTACCGGCCGCAGGTGCGCGAGCGCTGGCGCGAACAGGATGGCCCGGGAAGCGGCCTGTGGTACGACCTGGGCCCGCACCTGCTGGACCAGATGCTGGTGCTGTTCGGCTGGCCCGAGGCCATCGACGCCGATCTGGCGGTGCAGCGCGAGGGCGGCAGCGGCATCGATTACTTCCACGCAGTGCTGCACTACCCACGGCATCGCGCGATCGTGCATGCGGGCTCGCTGGTGGCGGCCCCCACACCGCACTTCAGCGTGCATGGCAGCACGGGCAGCTGGATCAAGCACGGGCTGGATGTGCAGGAGGCGCAGCTGCGCCGCGGTGTTGCACCGGGTGCGCCGGGTTGGGGCATCGATCCGCGGCATGGCGAGCTGCTGCGCTGCGATGCCGAGGACAACGTGCAGCGCAGCACCGTCGACAACCTGCCCGGCGATTACCGACGGCTGTATGCGCAGTTCGCGGCGGCGATGCATGGCGATGGCGAGGCGACGGTCAGTGCGGTGCAGGCGCTGCAGCTGATGCGGTTGCTGCAGGCCGGGATGGACAGTGCGCGCGAAGGGCGGCGAATCGCGTTGGGGTGATCGGCAGGGCTGCGCCGTGCAACTGCCGAAGCCGAAGCCGAAGCCGAAGCAACAGCAAAAGCCAGCTATCCGTGGGATGGCGGGGTGGGTCCGGGTGCGGGGGACGCCGTAAACCCATCCCTGGGGGCTTGGCCGCGGCATCCATGCCGCGGACACCCCCGCAACCGGACCCACCCCGCCTTCGACAGTTATCCGCGCCCGACGGTAGGTGTCGACCTTGGTCGACACATCGACTTGGTAATGATCGGAGCAGGCTTTTGTAGCGTCGAGCCATGCTCGACTGCCCCCATCGCAGTGCTTACGACTTCTTGATGGCGTGGCCGCCGAATTCGTTGCGCATCGCCGACAGCAGACGGTCGGTGAACGAATTGGATTCGCGTGAACGCAGGCGTTCCAGCAGCGACAGCGTGATTACCGGGGCCGGCACGTCCAAGGCAATCGCTTCGGCCACGGTCCAGCGGCCTTCACCGGAATCCTCGACATAGGGTGCGATGCCGTCCAACGACGGATTGCGCTTGAGCGCTTCGGTGCTCAGGTCCAGCAGCCACGAACGCACCACGCTGCCGTGGCGCCACACGTCGGCCACCTGGGCCAGGTCGAGTTCCATCTCCTGCTTGCGCTCCATCAGCGCGAAGCCTTCGGCGTAGGCCTGCATCATTCCGTACTCGATGCCGTTGTGGACCATCTTGGTGAAGTGGCCTGCGCCGGACGGACCCACGCGGGCCCAGCCGCGATCTTCGGCCGGGGCCAGCGTGCGCAGCAGCGGCGCGATCTGTTCCACCACCGACGCTTCGCCACCGACCATCAGGCTGTAGCCTTCCTGCAGGCCCCACACGCCACCGCTGGTGCCGCAGTCGACGTAGCCCAGATCGTCCTCGGCCAGCGCCTTGGCACGGCGGATCGAGTCCTGGTAGTTGGAGTTGCCACCGTCGATGACGATGTCACCCTCGGCCAGATGCGGGGTCAGTTGGCCCAGGGTCTGGTCGACGGTCTCGCCGGCCGGCACCATCAGCCACACCACGCGCGGCACTGGCAGCGCAGCGACGGCAGCGGCCAGCGAATCAACCACCTCCAGGCCGGCCTCAGCCGCACGCTGACGCGCGCCTTCGCCCGGGTCGTAGCCGACCACGCGGTGGCCGCCGCGATGCAGGCGCTGGGCCATGTTGGCACCCATGCGGCCGAGGCCGATCATTGCAATATCCATTGTTTCACCTTCAGTTGGGGTCTAGGGTCAGGCTGCCTGGCCTGCCGGTGGCCGCGCAGTGGCGCAGCTGCGCCTCGCGCCAACGCCGGTAGAGCGTGGTATGCAGATTGTGCACCGCCAGGTCGATCGAAAACGGTGTTCGTGGGTTGCGATCAAGCAGGCGGGCGACGTGGTAGCCGATGGGACGTATACCGCGCGGGTGCACATAGATCACGAACTGCTGGTAGAACGGATCGTCCAGCAGCTGGTCCATGCGTGCCAGCGTGTCGTGGTAGCGCGGTTCCAGCCGTGCGCGAAGGTCCGGGTCGCGCTCGAACAGCAGGCGCTCGAAGTAGCGCTGACCGACACGTGGGATGTCCTGCGCAAGTTTCCATAGCTCGACATTGCGCTGGTCGTACCAGGCCAGCCCGCGGTGCAGGGCCAGCGCCTGCGCAGCGCCCTCGCCCACCTCGACCACCACGAAGTTCTCGGCCTGGTTGCTCAGATCGTCCAGCGTGCCCTTGTCGTACACATGTTCGATGAAACCCGGCACACCGACGAACGCCTGCCGTCCCAGCATCGATGTGCGCACCGCCTTGCCATCGGCGAAGAAATCGCCTGCGCTTGCACCCAGCAGAATGCTGTCGGTGTCATGCAGCGCCAGGAACGTACCAATCGACAGTTCTGCGGGTTTGAACTCGGTATCGAACGCAGCATCACCATACAGCTCGCGCTGCGTGGCCAGCTGCGCGACCTGACGGCCGACGCCACATTCGGCACGCACGCTGCCGCTGTAGAACGTCTGCAGTGCACGGCTGTTGCCGGCGCTGGGCACGTAACCGCGGCCGAAACTGCGTGTACGCTGCCACCCTTGCGAAGGTGCACCCCGCAGGCCGAAGCCGATCCAGCCCAGCTGCGGGCCGGAAAAACGGAACGTGGGATTGTCCTGCAATGCGGTCGCCGCACGCTGCGTGGCGGCGCCCAGTTCGAACGCATAGGCGCAGACCGTGGCCGGGTCGTCCAGCAGTTGCCGCAGTTGTGCCTGTCGGGCCGCAGCGGGCATTGCGGCCGGCCACTGCACGCGTAGATCGCCCGCCGCCTGCGCCTCGGCCAACGTGGCGCGCGTGCACACGGCACCGCCGTGCACCTGCGGCGTGGCCACCGCCGCCTCTTCGAAGCGCCAGCCCAGCCGCTGCAGCAGGCCCTGCGTGCAGTCCACGGGCGTGGCCGCCGCTCCCAGCACGGGCGCCAGCAGCAGGGCCATGCCGATCAACCTGCCGCGCACGCTCACCCCTGGTCCGTGCTGGCCGGTGCAGGTTCCGGAGTCGCAGGTACGGGCGAAGCAGGCGGCGCGGGCGTGGCTGCGTCCGCAGGCAGGTACTGCTGCAGGCGCTGGAAGAAACGACGATAGAACTCGGCATCGGTGACCGTACTGCTGGCCACTTTCACCAGCGAATCATCATTGCTGCCGAACGGCAGCGACACCGAGCCCAATGCACCCACGCCCACGCTGGCCGACGTCGGGCTCTTCTTCAGCGCATAGCGGTCCTGCACCGCGCTGACGAACACCAGCGTCTGGCTGCCACGCGGCGCGCAGGAGATGCGCAGTACCAACTGCTCGTGATCGTCGTCGCGGGGCTGGAAATTCTTGTTGCCCTCCACCTGTGCCTCGTCCGAGCGGGCAATGGCATAGCCCTGGCTGAGCAGGGTCCGCCGTGCCGCTTCGCAGGCGTCGCCGGGACGGCCATCGACGGTGCGCGAGAAGGTGTCGCCGGAATCAAAGGATTCACGCAGCAGGGTGCTGTCGGCGGCGCGGCCACCACAGGCCGACAGGATCAGGGCGCTGCTGAGGGCCACGACAGCGCTGGTAAGACGGGAGGCCCGCATGGGTACTCCTGCGAGGACGGTGCCGCCAAGGGTAGTCCCGCAGCCGTGTGCGGGAGGTCGAAAGTACGCTCGCCCGCCCCCGCCGTTGCGGCCTGTTCATGCACAAAAAAGGGGACGGAGGGGATTAAGTCGTTTGTGCCACAAACGACTTAATCCCCTCCGTCCCCTTTTCAAGCGGGATGGCGGCTCAGTCGGCCCAGCGGCCGGCGCCGGTGGACTGCGGCAGCACCTGCGCCGACAGCGGGCGGTCGTTGGCCAGCAGGTTCACCGCATCGGCCAGGATCGAGGCCGACTCGCGCAGCAGCGGATCCGGACGCTTCTCGGCGGCCTTCTCGCGCGCGGCATCCTTGACGATGTCGCGCTCGTTGCCGGTCAGGCCGTCGTCGCTGCTGTCATCGGCCAGCGGGTCCAGGGCCAGGCCCAGTTCCTTGCGCTGCACCTGGCGTTCCTTGCGCTGGGCATCCTGGCGCTCGCGTTCGGCGCGGCGCGTCGCCTCGTTCAACGAGATGTACTTCTTCGCCGCTTCGGTGCGGAACTGCTGCACGTCCTCGTTCCACCACTGGAATTCCTTGTCGGTGGCGATGCGTGCATCGTGACGGGTTTCCAGCTTCGGCAGCAGCGGTGCGAAGTTGCCGTACTGGGTGTGCGGCACGGCGGCGATGCGGGTCCACGGCAATGCGTTGTCGTAGGTGCTTTCGCCGAACTCGGTGGCATCGACGCTGGCCGGGAAGGCCAGGTCCGGCACCACGCCCTTGTGCTGGGTGCTGCTGCCGCTGATGCGGAAGAACTGGGCGATGGTCAGCTTGACCTGGCCGAAGCGCTGGGTCTCGCCGCTCGGCCAACGATCGAGGTCCACGATGTTCTGCACGGTGCCCTTGCCGAAGCTGGTCTCACCGATCACCAGGCCACGACCGTAGTCCTGGATGGCGCCGGCGAAAATTTCCGAGGCCGAGGCCGAACCGCGGTTGATCAGCACCGCCAGCGGGCCATCCCACGCCACACCCTGGTTGCGGTCGCTGTTGACGGTGACGCGGCCACCGGACTCACGCACCTGTACCACCGGGCCCTGCTCGATGAACAGGCCAGTCAGTTCGATGGCTTCATCCAGCGAACCACCGCCGTTGTTGCGCAGGTCCAGCACCACGCCGTCCAGTTTGTCGTTCTTGAAACCGGCCAGCAGCTTGGCCACGTCGCGGGTGGCCGAGGCGTAGTCGGCGGCATTGCGGCGACGGCCTTCGAAGTCCTGGTAGAAGGTCGGCAGCTTGATCACACCGACCTTCCGTGCCGGTTCACCGTTGGCGGCCGGAATGGTCATGGTCTCGCCCTTGGCGGCCTGTTCGGCCAGGCGCACCTTCTGCCGGGTCAGCACCAGGGTGTGGTGCTTGCCGTCGGCGCCTTCCGCCGCCGGAATGAATTCCAGCTTGACCTGGGTGTCCTTGGCGCCGCGGATCTTGGCCACGACATCATCGATGCGCCAGCCGATCACGTCCTCGACCAGGCCGGACTTGCCCTGGCCGACGCCGACGATGCGGTCACCCGGCTTCAGCGTACCGTCCACCGCGGCCGGGCCACCGGCGATGATCTCGCGGATCACCACCACGTCGTCCTGGCGCTGCAGCTGCGCGCCGATGCCTTCCAGCGACAGCGACATCGCCTGGTTGAAGTTCTCGGCGGTGCGCGGAGTGAAGTAATCAGTGTGCGGATCAACCGCGCTGGTGTACGAGTTCATGAAGAACTGGAAGACGTCTTCGCCCTTCAGTTCATTGACCGACTTCTCCAGCGTGGCATAGCGCTTGTCCAGCGTCTTGCGGATGTCGTCCGGCTTCTTGCCGGCCAGCTTCAGGCGCAGCCAATCATTCTTGACCGACTTGCGCCACAGTTCATCCAGTTCGGCGCTGCTGGCCGCCCACGGCACCTTCTTGCGGTCGTATTCGAAACGCTCGTCGGTGGTGAAATCCGGCTCCTGCTTGAGCAGCTTGCGCGCGTAGGCCACGCGCTCGCCCACGCGCTGCTTGTAGACGGCGAACACCTGGAACGCCGGCTCCAGCTCGCCGCCACGGATGGCCGAAGAGATATTGGCTTCGAACGGCGCGAAGCGCGCCACGTCGGCCTGGGTGAAGTACTGCTTGCCGCCGTCCAGCGTCTCCAGGTAGCGCTTGAACACGTCCTTGGAGGTGGCCTCGTCCAGCGCGCGCGGGCGGTAGGCGTAGCGGCTGTCGGACAGCAGGCCGTACACCAGCTTGGAGGTGGTCACCTGATCGGCGGTGGCCGCCGCGGGCAATGCAGGCGAGTCGGCCTTGGCCGCCAGCGCCAGCGGTGCGACCAGCGCCAGGGCCATCAGGAATGCGGGGGCTTTGAATTTCATTGACGTGCTCGAAGGCGCCTTGCCAAGGGGGAGACTGCAGGGTGTTCAGACACCACGACAGTGCCGAAAGTTGCCGGGTTTGTCACCCGGCCGCGCTCGGTGGAAAACCAGCCTAGCGGGGCCGGTGTAGCAAATTGTGAATGCAGGCGAAGGCGGGACCGAGCCCTTGCTCGGCAGGCCACCAGCAAGCAGCCGAGCATGGGCTCGGCTCTACAGCAGGCAAAGGCGTGCGAACCAAGGTTCGCACCCACCGAAGACGGCGGGCCGCGCCCGCCTGGGTCGTCAGGAGACCCCTGCGCCCTTGGCCTGCACGTCGGCGTGGTACGAAGAACGCACCATCGGGCCGGAGGCCACGTGACTGAAGCCCAGCTCGTAGCCGTAGTCTTCCAGCGCCTTGTAGTCCTCGGGGGTCCAGTACTTCAGCACCGGGTGGTGGTGCGCGGTCGGCTGCAGGTACTGGCCGATGGTGATCATGTCCACGTCATGCGCGCGCAGGTCGCGCATGGTGGCCTTGATCTGCTCGAACTCCTCGCCCAGGCCCAGCATGATGCCGCTCTTGGTCGGCACCTCCGGGTGCTGCGCCTTGAAGTTCTTCAGCAGGTTCAGCGACCACTGGTAATCGGCGCCCGGGCGCACGTTGCGGTACAGGTCCGGCACGGTTTCGATGTTGTGGTTGAACACATCCGGCGGGTTCTGCGCCAGGATCTCCAGCGCGCGCTCCATGCGGCCCTTGCCGCGGAAGTCCGGGGTCAGCACTTCGATGCGGGTGCCCGGCGACTTCGCGCGGATGGCGCTGATGCAGTCGACGAAGTGCTGGGCACCGCCGTCGCGCAGGTCATCGCGGTCGACGCTGGTCACCACCACGTACTTCAGGCCCATGTCGGCCACGGTCTGGCCCAGGCTGGCCGGCTCGTTGGCATCCGGCGGCTTCGGGCGGCCGTGCGCCACATCGCAGAACGAGCAGCGGCGCGTGCAGACCTCGCCGAGAATCATGAAGGTGGCGGTGCCGTGGCCGAAGCACTCATGGATGTTCGGGCAGCTGGCTTCCTCGCACACGGTCACCAGACGGTTCTCGCGCAGCTTGGCCTTCAGGTTCTGCACGGCATTGCCCGAGGGAATGCGCACGCGGATCCAGGACGGCTTGCGCAGCACCGGCGCATCGGCGAACTGCACCGGCGAGCGGTTGATCTTGTCACCGCCCAGCTGCTTGACCCCGGCCTGCAACGGCGCGGCGGACGGAGAGTCGCCCTGCACGATCTGCAGGGGAATGGAACGGGCGGTGGTTTCAGTCATGGCAGTTCCGGGGGGCGGTCAGGCGGCCGCAGAAAGATCGGGCAGTTCGGGCGTGTGCTGCAGCAGCAGGCCGAACTGGCGGGCCAGGTGGTCCAGCAGCACCGGCTTGACGGCCTCCATCCCGGAGGGCCCGCCCAAGTCTACTACCGATGTCACCTGCAACCCCTGATAGCCACAGGGGTTGATGCGGTGGAAGGGTTCCAGGTCCATGGACACGTTGAAGGCCAGGCCATGGAAGGTGCAGCCGCGGCGCACGCGGATGCCGAGCGCGGCGATCTTGGCGCCGCCGACGTAGACGCCCGGGGCACCCTCGCGGCGTTCGGCACCGATGTTCCACTCGGCCAGGGTGTCGATGAGGGCCTGCTCGATGCGGCAGACATAGTCGCGCACACCAATGCCCAGCCGCGGCAGCCGCAGCAGCGGATAGACCACGATCTGGCCGGGGCCGTGATAGGTCACCTGGCCGCCGCGGTCCACATGCAGCACCGGGATCTCGCCCGGCGCCAGCACGTGCTCGTCCTTGCCGGCCTGGCCCAGGGTGAACACCGGATCGTGCTCGACCACCCACAGCTCGTCGGCGTCGGCGTCGCTGCGCTGGTCGGTGAAGCGCTGCATGGCGCGCCACACCGGCTCGTATGCCTGGCGGCCGAGGTCACGCACCACCGCCGGACGCGGCGCGCGGTCTTCCGGGGCGGCTTCGGCCGGGCAGCTGTCGGCTACAGCGTCCACTTCACTTCCGGGTGGTCGCGCAGCGCCTGGTGCGCCAGGTCGTACTGCTCGCGGCTCTCGGCCTTGAACACGATGCGGACGGAGACGTACTTGCCGTTGCTTGAGTGTTTCCAGCTGATGCGTTCATTGACGACATCAATGCCGGCCGCCAACAGCAGGCGGGGAAGCTCATGTTCCAGGCCGCGGTTGGCCGGGCCCATGGCGCTGAGCTCGAACTGGCCGGGGAACTGGAAGCCGTGGTCGGGGTTGTCGGACTTGATTTCCATGCCCCCATTATCGGGCCGCAGGGCAACAAACCCAAGAGTATTCATCAAAGTCAAAGGCGGCACCGGCGAGCCGCTGCGTTGCAGCGGGGCCGCGCCTCTGGCAGGGCCGTCCACGAAGGCCGGCCCGGCAGGCGGCGCGTGCCGGCGCAGGGCCGGCACGCAGGCGGCTTACTTGGCCGTTTCCATCAGGGTGGAATTGACCCAGCCCTTGTTGCCCATTTCGTCTTCCACTTCCCACATGGTGCCTTCCTTGACGCCGGTGGGGTACAGCAGCATGCCCGGCTCCAGCGAGCGCACCGGCGCACCAGTGCCCTTGGCATTGGCCAGCAGGCGACCGGCCTTGAGCATGGTCACTGCCTGGCCGGAGTTGGCCGCCGAGGCATTGGCCGGCAGGCCGCCCAGCTCGGCCACCATGTTGGTATACGCCTGCAGGTAGGCCAGGGTGATCACCTGGCCGATTTCGGTGTTGGCATAGCCGCCCACGCCCATCGCGCCGATGCCGCCGCCGCCGAACAGGCCGCCACCGGCGCCCCAGCCCAGGTCGGTCTTCTTCGAGTTGCCCTCGACGATGGCCACCTGCTCGGAGGAGCGCACGTCGGTGAGGGTGAGGGTCACGTCCGCGGTCTTGCTGCGGAAGTTCAGGCCGCTGACCACCGCACCGGCCTTGCCGCCGATCAGGCCGCCCAGCAGGCCACCGATGGCGTTGCCGCCGGCATTGCTGTTCTGCGAGATCAGGTCCGGCACCAGCACGTAGTCGGCGGCGCGGATCTGGCCCTTGCCGATGTTGGAGCGGCCGCGCAGCTGGCCTTCGCTGGCCAGCGCACGCTCGGCCTGGGCAGCGGCCATGCCGACGCCACGGTCCACCAGGGTGAAGCACTTGGACTTGTTGACGAAGACCTTGATCAGCTTCGAAGGCGCCGGCAGCTGCTGGCCGGTCCACCAGTTCACCACGTCTTCCGGCTCGATCACCGAGATGGAACCCAGCGGCTTGGTGCAGACCGGAATCTCGGCCTGGCCCTTCTTGCTCTGCTCCTGGGCAGAGGTGCGGCTGTTGGCGAAGCTGTCGCGCAGACCGGCCGACGCCGGGGCACTGACGGCCACCAGACCGGCACCCAGCAGCGCGCAGGCCAGCACATGGGCGAGCGAATTCGATTTGTTCATATGAGTCATCCAGCACTTCGCCGACGGCGAAGCACAATCCATGGGTTGAGAAAGGGTCTGGGACCTGAATCCTTTGGCGACGCCCCCCAGGCGTCGGCGCAGAGGATAGGGCATGCAGGGACCCAACCACAACCGCAGCTGACTGGAAGTGCGGACGACGACAGATTTGGCCAACCCGGGCGATGGCGCCAGCTGGCGGACCCGCCCCGACACCGTGTATCACATTGTGTCGGTTGGACAATGTTGTTTTCGGAACAGACAAGTGAGCGCCATGTGGTCGTTTTGGCGACCACCTGGGGGTACCGTGTCGCGGCTGAAATCGACAAAAGAACCCGCGCCCCGATGAGCCCCCCTTCCCACCCCCGCCTTGCAGCCCTCGGGCTGTCCGGCCTGCTTGCCGCTGCCCTCCCCCTTGCCGCCCAGGCCGCCGAACGATGCGGCCCGGATGCGATGCGCGACCACCCGCCCCAGGTCAACATCCGCGTCGACAACGACCTGTTCGGTGGCCGCCACCAGGACCAGGGCTACACCAACGGCGCCCAGCTGACCCTGGTCTCGCCGAACCTGGTCGACTACACCGACGACCCCTGCCTGCCGCGGATGGCGCGCTGGGTGAACCAGTATCTGGAAGGCCTGCACCCGGGCAGGTTCGAGCAGCAGAACATGATCTTCAGTATCGGCCAGGGCATCTTCACCCCGACCGATCCAGCCCGCCGCGACCTGATCAAGGATGATCGACCGTATGCCGGCGTGCTGATCGCCAGCTTCGGCTTCAACGCGCGCAGCGGCGACCGCCTGCAGACCACCCAGCTGACGCTGGGCGTGGTCGGTCCGTGGGCACAGGGCAAGCAGGTGCAGGATGCGGTGCACGACATCCTCAACGACAAGAAGTTCGAGGGCTGGGACAACCAGCTGCACAACGAACCGCTGTTCATGCTGACCCACGAGCGCATGCGCCGCTGGCCGGCCGATGCCAGCGTCAATGCCGGCGGCTGGGGCTGGGATGCGATCAGCCACTATGGCGGTGCGATCGGCAACCTGGAAACCAAGGCCAATGCCGGCGGTGAAGTGCGTTTCGGCTGGAAGCTGCCCGATGATTTCGGCAGCACGCCGCTGCGTCCGGCCGGTGAAAACACTGCGCCGACACGCGGCGGGCGTCCCAGCGGCTGGTCGTGGCACCTGTTCGCGACCACCGACGCGGCGTGGGTGATCCGCGACATCACCCTGGACGGCAACACGTTCCGCAGCAGCCACAGTGTGGACAAGCGCCACGTGGTCGCCCAGGGCGGCTATGGCATCGCGGTGATGCGCGGACGTTGGAAGTTCGCGGTCGCGCGCTACCACAGCACCCGCGAGTTCTACGGCCAGCGCCAGTCGCCGGTGTTCGGCAGCTTCACCATCAGCCGCTCGCTGTAAGCGAGGGGCTGATGGTGAAGCGGGTAGGTGCCGGCCGTTGGCCGGCACGCCGGTTTGCTTCGCTCGCTGTAAGCGAGGGGCTGATGGTAGTGCCGGCCGCTGGCCGGCTGCTGGCATATCCGGATGGAGTGATGAGGAGCCGGCCAGCGGCCGGCACTACCATCAGGATCTGCGGATGGGCTCATGCGGCGCCGGCATCCGGAAACAGAAAAGGCCGGCTTTCGCCGGCCTTTTCGTTCACCACGCCACGGCGTGGATCATTCCGATTCCCACCACATCCAGAAGCTGTCCCACAGGCGCTTGAAGAAGCCGGCCTGCTCAACGGCGGCCACGGCCACCAGCGGTGCTTCGGCGATGACCTTGCCATCCAGGGTGACCTTCACCGTACCGACCTGCTGGCCGGCGGTGAACGGTGCCTCCAGGGTCTTGGGCACATCAATGCTCGGCTTCAGGTCGTTGTAGCGGCCGCGCGGCACGCTGACCAGCATCGGCTGGGCCACGCCCAGCTGCACCTTGTCGGTGGTGCCCTTCCAGACCTTGTGCTCGGCCACGGCCTTGCCCGGCTCGTACAGGCGGTGGGTCTCGAAGAAGCGGAAGCCCCAGTTCAGCAGGGCCAGGCTGTCGTCGGCGCGCTGCTTTTCCGACGCGCCACCCAGCACCACGGCGATCAGGCGCTGGTCACCGCGCTGGGCCGAGCTCATCAGGCAGTAACCGGCTTCGGAGGTGTGGCCGGTCTTGATGCCATCGACGCTGCCATCGCGCCACAGCAGCAGGTTGCGGTTCGGCTGCTTGATGTTGCCGACCTGGAATTCCTTGATCTTGTTGTACGCGTAGGTTTCCGGGTAGTCGCGCACCATCGCGCGACCCAGCAGCGCCAGGTCGTAGGCGGTGCTGTGGTGGCCCTGCGCGGTCAGGCCGTGGGCGTTGACGAAGTGCGAGTCCTTCATGCCGATCTTGGCGGCGTAGCTGTTCATCAGCGACGCAAAGGCTTCTTCACTGCCGGCCACGTGCTCGGCCAGGGCGATCGCGGCGTCGTTGCCGGACTGGATCGCCATGCCCTTTTCCATGTCTTCCAGGCGCGCGGTCTGGTTGACCGGGAAGCCGCTGTAGCTGCCATCGGTACCGGCGCCACCTTCGCGCCAGGCGCGCTCGCTCATCATCACCTGGTCATCCGCACGGACCTTGCCGTTCTTGACCTCGGCGGCGATCACGTAGGACGTCATCACCTTGGTGATGCTGGCCGGGGCCAGCTGCTCGTGGACGTTTTCGCCGGCCAGCACCTGGCCGGTGGCGTAGTCCATCAGCACCCAGGCCTTGGACACGCTCGGCGCCGGGGCCGGCGGAGTGGCGACAGTGGCCGGGGCAGCAGCGGCGGCGGCAGGCGCCGGCGTGGCCGGAGTCGGCAGCGGCGTCTGGGCGGAAGCCAGGCCCACCACCAGGGTGGCGGCCAGGGCAGTGGCGGCGGAACGGAAATTCATTGGACAGCAGGCTCCAGGGGACGGCCGGGAATGGAGGGTGGAACGTAACGGCCATTGTAAGGCCGGGGGAGCACGGGCCGGCAGCACCGGCCCGGGCGGTTCAATCCTTGACGATCTGCGGCGAACCCAGGCCCAGACCGGCGATGCGGCCGACAAGTTCCGCGGCACTGGCATGGTCGCTGGCGGGTACGCGCAGGCGGAACAGGGTGCGGCCACCGGCCGCGATGTCGCTGATGGTGGCGCCGACGATGCCTGCGGCATTGAGCTGGCCCATCGCGCGGTTGGCGTTGTCGCGGTTGGAGAAGCTGGCGACCTGCACCATCACTGCGCCGACCACCTGCTGCGACAGGCTGGGTGTCGTCGGGGCGGAACGTACCGGGGCCGGCGCAGCCGCACGCGGTGCCGCGCTGGCCACCGCAACCGGTGCCGGTGCGGAGCTGCGCACCGGCAGTGCACTCGGTGGCAGGCTGCTGACCGCCACGTCCGGCGCGGTGCTGGCTACGCCCTGGGTGGTGGCCGGCTGGCCACGTGCAGGCATGCCGTCGGCCGGCAGACGCTGGACCAGGCGATCGATGTCGCTGTCGGCGGCGACCCGCGCGGCCGGTGCCGGTCGTGCACTGGCCACGGCGGTAGCAGCAGCCGCTTCGGCGGCGCGGCGCTCGCGACGCGACGGCTTCTGCGCCAGCAGGTTGCTCTCGCCCGGCTGCAGTGCGCGCACTTCGACATTGCCGGTGCCGCGCTGGGTGATGCCCAGGCGCACGGCGGCGGCATAGCTCAGGTCAACCACGCGGCCATCATGGAACGGCCCCCGGTCGTTGACGCGCACGATCACCGACTCGCCGTTGTCGAGGTTGGTCACGCGGGCGAAGCTGGGCAGTGGCAGCGTCTTGTGCGCGGCGGTGAACTGGTACATGTCGTAGACCTCGCGGTTGGAGGTCAGGCGGCCATGGAACTTGGCGCCGTAGTACGACGCGGTGCCGCGCTCGACGTAGTTGCGGGTGTCGTCAAGCACGTTGTACGACTTGCCCAGCACCACGTACGGCGACTTGTTGCCGATCGCCGATCGTTCCTCGGCGGTCACTTCCGGCTCGGGAATGCAGGCCACGTTGGGAATGTAGTCCGGCGTGCTGTCGCGCACGCCCGGTTTGTACAGGCCACCGGCGGTGTAGTTGCCGCGGGTGCTCAGGTCTTCCTTGGCCGCCGCGTACGGGGAACCGTCTGGGCAATGCGCCGGGCGCGATCCGCGGCCCTGCACCAGCGTGCCGCTGGACTTGCCACCATGGCCGGCCGTGGCCGGCTTCTTCGGCGCGCTGCTGCAGGCCGCCAGCGCGAGGACGATCAAGCCTGGGGCCAACCATCTGATGTTCATGCCGGGGGCAGCTCCTGTCCGGCGATGGCCTGGGACAACTGGAACACGGCCATCGCGTACATCTTCGAGAGGTTGTAGCGGGTGATCGCGTAGTAGTTCTGGAAGCCCAGCCAGTACTGCTTGCCGGTGCTGCCTTCAAGCGTGATCGGGGTAGCGGTGGCACCGGGCTGCACCGGCGCGCTCGGCTGGTAGCCACGCTGCGCCAGGTCGGCCAGCGACCAGGTGGGCATCCACTCGGTCGGGTTGAACTCCTCGCGCCCCGGCGCCAGCGTGGCCGGCACGGCGACCTGGCCGCCACGCACCCAACCGCCCTTCTTCACGAAGTAGTTGGCGATGGACGAGAACACGTCGTCATAGCTGTTGAACAGGTCACGGCGGCCATCGCCATTGCCGTCCACCGCGTAATCGAGATAGCTGGACGGCATGAACTGGCCCATGCCCATCGCACCGGCATAGCTGCCCTTGAGCGTGGTGATGTCCAGCTTTTCTTCGCGGCCCAGCTCGAACAGCTTGGCCAGCTCATCGCGGAAGAACAGCTCGCGGCGCACTTCGCGTTCCAGCTTGGCCGGGTCGCCGCTGCGCGGGTAGTAGAACGCCAGCGTGTACAGCGCATCCAGCACACGATGGCTGCCGGCATTCTTGCCGTAACTGGTTTCCACGCCGATGATCGCCACGATCACTTCGGCCGGCACGCCGGTGCGCTGCTGCACGCGATCAAGCTCGGCGCGATGCTGCGCCAGGAACGCGCGGCCGCCATCGATACGCGCCTTGCTGATGAACATCGGCCGGTACTCGTTCCACGGCTTGACCCGTTCGGCCGGGCGCGACATGGCAGCAATGATCGGCTGGCGCACCTGCGCCTGGTCAAGCACGCTGCTGATCTGCTCCGGCTTCAGGCCATAGCGCTTGGCGGTGTCGGCAATGAAGCGGGCCCGAGCGACCTCGAACGGTACCGGGGTGAGATCGACCGGCGGCGCGGTGGCCGCAGTGGCTTCGGGAGCGGCCTCGGCCGGGCCATGGGCCTTGCTGGCGGGCTGGCGCGGCGTGCTGCTGGCCTGGGGCGAAGACGGTGGGGACTTCGGCTGGGTCGCGCAGGCGACCAGGCCGAGGGTGAGCATGCAGGCCAGAGTGCGTCGAATCATCGTCGCAGGTTAGCAGGTCATGGATGAATTAAAACCCCTAACACCATGAATCACAACGATTTGCCCGCGTTCAGCGGGAAATGTGAAGACGTCGTGATAGACCCACCCCATTCAGATAGAGGTTGCCGGTTGCGTCCCCATCCCCGCAGACGCAACCGGCGACCGGATCCGGTCGGTACCTGCGCGGCTGCCGCTCCCCAGTGGCAGTACCCCGCGCTCCCTGTACCCGTTGGATCAGTACTGCTTCCCGCCCGACGCCCCCTCGCGCTGCAACGATTGACGGCGCGCCGTGCCGAACGGGCCGCCATTGTGCAGGCCGATTACGACAAGTCCATTGATCAGGATCAACGCAGCGTAAAAGTGTGAACCGGATTACATTTTTTCTGGACTTCGGTCAGTGGCAATGCAGCTGCGGGCTCCTGTGAGAACGCTTCCACAACGGGCGTTGCGCAGAGTCAGGAAATTTCCAGCCAACGGCGCAGCCCCTCGTGGGTGGGGGTGGTCGCTGAAAGCCGGATTGCTGAGGGCTGGCCGGGTGGGTAGGCAGTGCGGGGACGCCGTGAACCCATCCATGGGGGCTTGGCCGCGGCATCCATGCCGCGGACACCCCGCACTGCCTACCCACCCGGCCGCTGACAGTTCACGGGTGTTCTCTACCCACGGAGAAGAAAAAAAGATCAAAAGCGGGTCGCGCGCTGCGCTTGCTCGTGAGCCGAGCACGGCTTGGCTCTACACAAGGCAATGAAGCGATCCGCCAGGCCGCTTTTGCTTTTGATCTTCTTTTTTCTTTTTCGTGGGTGGACGCGCCCGAAAACTGTCAGGGGGCGGGCGCGGTGGGTTCGCGGGACCGTTGGCGCCATGGATGGCGCCATCGAGCCCCCAGGGACGGGTTTACGGCGTGTCCCGCGAACCCACCGCGCCTGCCCCAATTACATGACCCGCGTTACGCGACCACCCACGAGGGGCTGCGCCGTTGGCTGGAACCCCTATCCCCCGTGCACCGGCCGATGCCCGCGCACCGCCATCACCAACCCGATACCGGCCAACAGCGAAACCGCCGATGTCCCGCCATAGCTGATCAACGGCATTGGAATGCCCACCACCGGCAGCAGGCCGGAAATCATTCCACCGTTCACCAGGACATAGACGAAGAACGCCAGCCCCAGGCTGCCGGCCAGCAACCGTGCGTGCGTGTCGCGTGCGTGCACCGCGATCCACAGGCAGCGCCCGACCACGAACAGGTAAAGCGCGAACACCGTCGCCACACCGATCCAGCCGAACTCTTCGGCCAACACTGAGAACGCGAAATCGGTCGTGTACTCGGGCAGGAAATCCAGCGTGGCCTGCGTGCCCTGCCCCCAGCCGCGGCCCTGCCAGCCACCCGAACCGATCGCGATGCGCGACTGCAGGATGTTCCAGCCGGTGCCGAGCGGGTCCGCCGCGGGGTCGAGGAAGGTCAGCACGCGATCCTTCTGGTACTGCCGCAGCAGGCCGAACCACGCCAGCGGTGCGGCCAGCGCCAGCCCGGTCGCGCCAGTGGCGACCCAGCCCCAATGCAGGCCGGCCAGCAGCAAGGCAAACACCCCGCTGGCCGTGACCAGCGTGGCGGTGCCCAGGTTGGGCTGCATCAGGATCAGTACTGCGGGTACTCCAATCAGCACGCCCGCCGTCAGCACCGTGCGTGGCGACGGTGGCAGCGGTTGCCGGTGCAGGTACCACGCCATCATCAACGGCAGGCTGAGCTTGAGCAGTTCGGACGGCTGCAGGTAGAACACGCCCAGGTTGAGCCAGCGCTGCCCGTACTTGCCGGTGCCGATCACGTATACCGCCATCAGCGGCAGCATCGACAGCGCATACAACGCCGGTGTCCACGCGCGCAGGCGCAGCAGCGAGACCCGCGACAGCAGCCACATCGCCAGCAGGCCACCGGCAAAGCGCGCGGCCTGCCCGGCCACCGGGCCGGACACGCTGTGCAGCACCGCCAGGCCGGCGCCCATCAGGATCAACAGCGCAACCAGCAACGGCAGGTCGATCGTGCGCACCGCCTCACGGCAGCCGCCAAACAGTCGTTTCCATTCCACGCGGGCACGGTAGCAATGCGTGCTTGCGTGAAGCTGTCATGGTGCTTCTGAGTCGAGCAAGCTCGACTCTACGAAGGCGGCGGAGCCGGGCTCAGCCGTAGCCGCCGTGTACCGGATTGTGGCTTCGCACTGCCATCACCAGCCCGAAGCCGGCCAGCAGCGATACCGCCGAGGTGCCGCCGTAGCTGATCAGCGGCATCGGCACGCCCACTACCGGCAGCAGGCCGGAAATCATCCCGCCATTGACCAGCACGTAGACGAAGAACGCCAGGCCGGTGGCGCCGGCCAGCAGCCGCGAATAGGAGTCGCGCGACTGGCTGGCGATCCACAGGCAGCGCCCGATCACCACCAGGTACAGCGCCAGCACGGTGGCCACGCCGATCCAGCCGAATTCCTCGCTCAGCACCGAGAACGCGAAGTCGGTGGTCTGCTCGGGAATGAAGTTCAGGTGCGACTGCGAGCCCTCGCCCCAGCCCTTGCCGTCGAAGCCGCCGGAACCGATCGCGATCTTCGACTGGATGATGTTCCAGCCCGCGCCCAGCGCATCCATCTCCGGGTCCAGGAACATCATGATGCGGTCCTTCTGGTACGGCCGCAGCAACCAGAACCAGGCCAGCGGCGCGACCGCAGCCACGCCCCCCACGCCCAGGCCGACCCACCACCACGGCAGGCCCGCCAGCAGCAGCACGAACACACCACTGGCAGCGATCAGCACGCCGGTGCCGAAGTCCGGCTGCAGCATCACCAGCCCGGTCGGTACACCGATGATCACCAGCGCCACCAGCACGGTGTTGAAGCGCGGCGGCAGCGGCATCCGGTGCAGGTACCAGGCCACCATCATCGGCAGGCTGACCTTCAGCAGCTCGGCCGGCTGCAGGTAGAAGAACTTGAGGTCCAGCCACTGCCGGCCGTACTTGCCGGTGCCAAGTACGAACACCGCCAGCAGCGGGATCATCGAGATCGCGTAGATGAGCGGGGTCGCCGAGCGGATGCGCAGGATCGGCACCCGCGAGATGCCCCACAGCGCCGCCATGCCCACCGCGAAACGCGCGCCCTGGGCCATCACCAGGCCATCGCCACCGGCACTCTTCAAGGTGGCCAGGCCGATCACCATCAACGCGCCCAGCGCCAGGCACAACACCCAGTCCAGCGTGCTGAAGAAGCGGCGCAGCATGTCGCCGGCCCAGCGCAGGAACACCTTCATCGTGCGGGCTCCGCAGAGGTCGGGCGCGGCGTGGCCGGCAGCGCCGCGGCGGCCGGTGTGCCCGGCGGCGGTGCAGGAGCCGGTGCGGGCGCGGGCACGCCGACCAGCACCGGATGTTCACCCAGCTGCCCCGCGGCGAGATCACCCGCCTGGCGCGCACCGGCATCTTCGTTGTCGAACGCGGTGGCGCCGATGGCGGTGGTGCCGCGCTCGCTGTCCAGCGGCTGCATGCCTTCAGGCATCTTGCCCAGCAGGTAGGCGTCGAACACCTTGCGTGCGATCGGCGCGGCCGCCGAACCACCGTAGCCGCCGCCTTCCACCGCCACCGCGATCGCGATCACCGGGTTCTCGACCGGGGCGAAGCCGACGAACAGCGCGCGGTGGCGCAGGTGCATCGGCAGGCTCTTCGGATTCACGGCAGCCGTGCCCTTGCGGCTGATGACCTGCGCGGTACCGGTCTTGCCGGCCATCACGTACGGCGCACCCACCGCCACGCGCCAACCGCTGCCGCCGGGCCGCATGGTCGCCATCATGCCCTCACGCACCGCCTGCAGGTTGCTGGGGTTGGGGCTGACCGGCTTGATCTCGCCGGGCGACGTCGCCGCCCAGTCGCTGTCGAAGCCGTCGCGCTGCTGGATCACCAGGTGCGGGGTGCGCAGCTGGCCGTCGGCCAGCGCGCTGACGCCACGCGCCAGCTGCAGCGGGGTGACCTTCCAGTCGCCCTGGCCAATGCTGATGTTGACCGTATCGCCGGGGTACCAGGCTTCCTTGCGGGTCTTCCGCTTGTAAGCCGGCGACGGCAGGATGCCGCCGATTTCGCCGGTCAGGTCGATGCCGGTCGGCTGGCCGAAGCCGTAGTACTCCATGTAGTGGTCGAAGCGCTCGATGCCCAGGTCCAGCGCCAGCTTGTAGTAGTAGGTGTTGACCGACTCGGCGATGGACTTGCGCAGGTCGGTCCAGCCGTGGCCGCCGCGGTGGGCGTCACCCCAGCCGCGCGAGGTGCCGGGCAGGTAGAACATACCGGTGGACAGCACCTTGTCTTCCGGGCGGCGCACGCCCGAATCCAGGCCGGCCAGGCCGATCAGCGGCTTCAGCGTGGAACCGGGGGCGACGCCACCGAGCACCAGGCGGTTGAACTGCGGCCGCGACGGATTCTCGTTCAGTGCCTTGAAGTCGGCATGGGAGATGCCGTTGACGAACAGGTTGGGGTCGTAGGACGGCAGGCTGACCATCGCCAACACTTCGCCGGTACGCGGGTCCATCGCCACCGCCGAGCCTTCCTGGTCACCGAAGGCAGCGACCATGGCGCGCTGCAGGTCGGCGTCGATCGACAGCCGCAGGTCGGCACCGGACTGCGCGGCGACGCGGCCGATGGTGCGGATCGCACGGCCCTGCACGTTGGTTTCGACCTGCTCGTAGCCGACCTTGCCGCGCAGCTGTTGCTCGTAATAGCGCTCCAGGCCGGACTTGCCGATGTGGGTCAGCGCCGCATTGCCTTCACCGAGGATCTCCAGATCCTTGTCATCGACGCGGCCGACGTAGCCGATGATGTGCGCGAACAGGTCGCCGTACGGGTAGCGGCGGGTCAGGTAGGGCTCCAGCTCGACGCCGGGGAAGCGCCAGCGGTCGACGGCGAAGCGCGCCATCTCCTCGTCGCTCATGCGCAGCTTCAGCGTGACCGGCAGGAACTTGCGGCGCGCCTTGCGCGACTTGTTGAACGCTTCCAGCTCTTCCGGGCTGATGCTGATGATCTTCGCCAGCCCTTCGAGGGTGGCGTCCATGTCCTTGACCTTGTCCGGGGTCACGTCCAGGCGGAAGGCCGGTACGTTCTCGGCCAGCAGGCGGCCGTTGCGGTCGTAGATCATGCCGCGCCCGGGCACCACCGGCCGCGGCTTGATGCGGTTGGCCTCCGAGCGCGTGGCGTAGACGTCGTGGTCCAGCACCTGCAGCTTGAAGTACCAGCCGCCCAGGCCCAGCAGGCAGACCAGCACGCCCAGGAAACCCAGTGCCGCGCGGCGGCGGAACTGTTCGGCTTCGGCGTGCGGGTTCTTGACCTGGCGGCGCGGAATCATGGTTCAGCGCCCGCGCTTGCCGAAGCGCACCGCGTCCAGCAGCACGAACACCAGCGGCCACAGGCCCATGCCCAGCAGCGGCGCCCACCAGTACGACCACGGCAACGTCGGCTCGCCCACCAGGATGTGGACCAGCGCGCTGACGATGCGGTCGTTGAACAGCAGGCCGCCGATGGCCAGCATCTGCTGCGACATCGGGAAGAAGCGGATGCGGGCACGGAAGCGCTGCAGGATGAAGGCCAGCATCACCAGCCGCAGCGCCTGTTCGCCGAGCACGCCGCCGTACAGCAGGTCGGCGATCACGCCACTGGCGAAGGCGACGCCCAGGCCGACGCGTTCGGGCGCTTCGATCACCCAGTACGCCAGTACCAGCGCCAGCCAGTACGGGCGCAGCGGCTGCAGCAGCGCCGGCAGCGGCAGCAGGCCCAGCAGCAGCGCCACCACCAGGCTGGCCGGCAGCACCCACGGGTTGTCGCGCAGACGGCTCATCGCTGCGCCTCCGGCGTGGTCGGTTGCCGGCCAGCGGCCGGCACTACCGTGGACCCGGCTGGGGGAAAGCCCCCCTCTTGTTGAGGGGGGCGCGCCGAAGGCGCGGGGGGAAGGTGGGATGCGGGGGCAACAGTCCTCGTTTGCGACGAGGGCTGTTGCCGGCCAGCGGCCGGCACTACCGGAGCACTGGCCGGAGCCGGCGTCGTTGCGGCTGGCGCAGGCGCGGTGGCACCTGTGGCCGGGCCGCCCGGCGCGGTGGCTTCCAATTGCAGGCGCAGTTCCGGCGGAATCCGGATCGCCGCACCCGGGCGCAGCAGCAACACGTCGCGGCCACGGTCGAGCTGGGCCGCCGGCTTCAGTTCGCCGACCAGGAAGGCATGGGTATCGTCCGGACGCAGGCCGGTGATGGTGCCGACCGGGAAGCCGGCCGGGAAGCGGCCACCCAGACCGGAAGTCACGATCTCATCGCCCACTTCCACACCAGCGCTGAGCGGAATGTCGCGCAGTTCCAGTTTGTCGCCGCGGCCGTAGACGATCAGGCGCACGCCGTTGCGGGCCACGGTGACCGGTACCGCGTGGTCGGGGTCGGTCAGCAGCAGCACGGTGGAGGTGCCGCCGGTGACGCTGATCACCTGGCCCATCAGGCCGCCGGCATCGATCACCGCCTGCCCGACATGCACGCCTTCGCGGCTGCCGGCGTCGAGCACCAGCCGCTGCTTCACCGGGTCCAGATCGATATCCAGCACCGGCGCCAGCTGCACGTCCAGGCCACTGCGCTCGGCCACGTTCAGCAGCTCGCGCAGCTGGGCGTTGTCCAGCGCGGCGGTCTGCAGGCGGGTCAGGCGCGCGTTGGCCAGCAGCAGCTGGTTGCGCAGTTCGCGGTTCTCGGTGACCAGCTGGGTGTGGCTGGCAGCGGAATCCTTGACCTGATTGCCGAGTTTGCCCGGCAGGCCCGCCAGCGCCCACACCGGCTGCACCAGACTGTTGGCCTGCCCGCGCAGCTGCGCGAGCCAGCCGGCCTGGTCGTCAAGCACGATCAGGGTGATGGCCAGTGCGAGATAAGCCAGCAGCCGCAGCGGGCTGGCGGCATCACCGGATCGGGAAGCGACGGGAGGTCCGGCGTAGGGCGGCACGGCAACGTTTCAACTGGCAGAAGGCGGAAGGGAAACACGCGGGCGCCCCACCGGTGCCGGCCCACCCTCATGGCGGGCCGCACCCCGGAGGGGCGCAGCGGGCGCAGGCAGCCGGGACGGCTTACTCCGGCGCAAAGAACTCGTTGCCGTGCATGTCGACCAGCTCCAGCGCACGGCCACCGCCGCGGGCCACGCAGGTCAGCGGGTCGTCGGCCACCTGCACGTGCAGGCCGGTTTCCTCGGAGATCAGGCGGTCCAGGTCGCGCAGCAGGGCGCCACCACCGGTCAGCACGATGCCGCGCTCGGCGACGTCGGCGCACAGTTCCGGCGGGGTCTGCTCCAGCGCCAGCTTGACCGCACTGACGATGCCCGAGAGGGGCTCGTGCAGGGCTTCAAGCACCTCGTTGGAGCTGATCTTGATCATCTTCGGCACGCCCTCGGCGAGGTTGCGGCCGGAGATTTCCATCTCGATCACTTCCGCCTGCGGGTAGGCGCAGCCCAGCTCGACCTTGATGCGCTCAGCGGTGGCTTCACCGATCAGCATGCCGTGGTTGCGGCGCACGTAGTTGGTGATGGACTCGTCGAAGCGGTCGCCGCCGATGCGGACCGACGCCGAGTAGACGATGCCGTTGAGCGAGATCACCGCCACTTCGGTGGTGCCGCCGCCGATGTCGATGACCATCGAGCCACGGGCTTCGGTCACCGGCATGCCGGCGCCGATCGCCGCGGCCATCGGCTCTTCGATCAGGAACACGTCACGGGCACCGGCTTCCTCGGCCGATTCCTTGATCGCGCGGCGCTCGACCTGGGTCGAGCCGGCCGGCACGCAGACCAGCACGCGCGGGCTCGGGCGCAGCACGCGCGACTTGTGCACCTTCTTGATGAAGTGCTTGAGCATCGCCTCGGTATAGGTGAAGTCGGCAATGACGCCATCCTTCATCGGGCGGATGGTGGTGATGTGGCCCGGGGTACGGCCCAGCATCTGCTTGGCCTCGGCGCCTACGGCTGCCACCGAACGGGTGCCGCCAATGGCACGGTCCTGACGCACGGCCACGACCGACGGCTCGTTCAGCACGATCCCCTGCCCGCGCACGTAGATGAGGGTGTTGGCCGTGCCCAGGTCGATGGACAGGTCGTTGGAGAACATGCCACGGAGTTTCTTGAACATCTGAGGAAGGAGTCCTGAGGGGTGTCGTGCCCGCCGCGGGATGGCGAAAAAATGGGCAGAAATCGAGGCCGACAAGCCTAGCAACCCGCCTGCCGCCGAGCAAGGAAAAAACTAGCTGAACCCGCGTCTTCACAGGCTTTCGGCCTGATCGGGCATTACCCGGTTCTGGCCCTGAGCGGCACCAGCGGGTAACCTTTGCGCCGTCGGGCGCCCAAGGGCGCCGTTTGCTTGCCCGCTGAACCGGGCCGGCCCATCCCAAAATTCACCGCATAGGCTTACATCGATGTCCGCTCTGATCTGTGGTTCTCTTGCCTTCGACACCATCATGGTGTTCCCGGACCAGTTCAAGAATCACATCCTGCCGGACAAGGTGCACATCCTGAACGTGTCCTTCCTGGTGCCGCGCATGCGCCGCGAGTTCGGTGGCTGCGCCGGCAACATCGCCTACAACCTGCACCTGCTGGGCGGCCAGCCGATCCCGATGGGCACCGTGGGTTCGGACTTCGGCCCGTACCGCGAATACTTCGAAGGCCTGGGCATCGACCTGTCGCGCGTGCGCGTGATCGATGAGCTGTTCACCCCGCAAGCGTTCATCACCACCGACCACGACAACAACCAGATCACCGCCTTCCACCCGGGCGCGATGATGCGTTCCTACGAGAACCACGTGCGTGGCGTGCCGGGCGTGACCCTGGGTCTGGTTGGTCCGGACGGCCGCGAGGGCATGATCCAGAACGCGCAGGAATTCCACGAAGACGGCATCCCGTTCATCTTCGACCCGGGCCAGGCCATGCCGCTGTTCAACGGCCCGGAGCTGCGTGCCTTCATCGACCAGGCCGACTACGTGGTGGTCAACGATTACGAGTCGAACCTGCTGCAGGAACGCACCGGCTGGGACGAAAAGGAGATCGTCAGCCGGGTCAAGGCCTACATCACCACGCGCGGCCCGAAGGGCGCGGTCATCCACACCCCGGACAAGAGCTACGACATCCCGCCGGCGCACGAGCGCCGCGTGGTCGACCCGACCGGCTGTGGCGACGCGTTCCGCGCCGGCCTGATCTACGGCATCCAGAAGGGCTACGACTGGCTGACCATCGGCCGCATGGGCAACCTGATGGGCGCGCTGAAGGTCGAGCACCCGGGCACGCAGAACCAGCGCTTCACCTTCGATGAGTTCAACGAGCAGTTCAAGCAGCAATTTGGCTACGCGCTTAGCGCGTAACCAAATTGCCCGCGCATTCCACCTTATCCCCGCGCCCTCGGCGCGCCCCCTTGAACAACAAGGGGGCTTTCCACCCGATGCGCTATCGGGAATGCTGTTGGTAGGTGTCGACCTTGGTCGACACGCTTTACCCTGGTAGGTGTCGACCTTGGTCGACACTGCCGGCCAGCGGCCGGCACTAGCCCGTCTGCTGCCAGGCGGCCAGCAGGTCGCGGCAGTCGGCGAAATGCCAGTCGGTGCAGTCCGGCCATGGGTTCTCCGGCAGGTTGACCAGCACTGTGTGGGTGCCCGCAGCGCGGCCGCACTCCAGGTCGTAAGCGTGGTCACCGACCATCACCGCCTGCCCGGCGGAAACGCCCCAGCGCCGCAGGTGCTGCTGCAGGCCATCCGGTGAAGGCTTGGGCACGGCTTCATCGCGGCCGATGATGTCGGCATCGTCGAACAGTTCCCCGACCCCGATCGCCTCCAGCGTCAGCTTCGCCAGCGCGTGGTCGTTGCGGGTCAGGATGCCCAGCCGGCAGCCGCCGGCCGCCAGCGCGCGCAGCAGCTTCACCGCACCCGGTGCCGGCAGCGCGTCCTCGGCCAGCGCGCGTTCGTGATCCAGCAGCCACTCGCGCTTGGCCCGTGCCGGTGCGTCCGGTAGCGCGGCGATATGGTCGAGGATGTCTTCCTCGGCCGCGATCTGCAGCGCGCGGCGGATCGCGGCGAAATCATGCACGGCCACCGTCAGCGTGCCGTCCATGTCGAACACCCAGTGCCGGATCGCGGACAACGCGTGCACTGCGCTGCCCGTCGCAATCATTACTGCCACCACTGCGGCATGCGGCTGGCGTCGACACCGCCGGTCTCGAACACTGCGGTACGGGTACCACCGGCCTTGACCGGGAATTCGATGCTGATCGACTTGCCCTTGCGCGCCAGCTTCCACAGCGCCTTCTGGTCGGTGATGAACATCGCAATGGCTTCATCGGTCTTTGGCCGCCAGGCGGCCATCGACACCGGCTTGCCGTCGTCCACGGTCACCTTCACCGTGCACTGCGGGCAGCGGAAATCGCCGGCCTGCAGCACCAGGTAGGCATGCCGCTTCCACTCCGGATGATCGCGGAACACCAGCTGCACCGGCTTGGCGCCGCTGCCATCCACGTCCACCCGTTCCTTGCTGTAGATCTGCGCCGAGACCTGGTTGCCCTTGTTGCCCACCGGAATCTGGTTGTACTGCCACAGCGCCTGCATGCGGCGCAGGTCACGCGCGGCATCGCCCTTGGCCTTGACCTCGTCGAAGCCGGCGGCGATCCGCTCGGCGGCGGCGGTGTCCTTGTACTGGTCCAGCAGCGAGGCGCCATGCAGGCGCGCGCGTTCCCAGTCCTGCGCGGCCACGGCCATGTCGTACTGCTTGGCCACGTCTTCGGCCTTGGCTTCCTTCTGCGCCTGCACGGCGGCCGCGGCGGCTTCCTGCGCCTTGCGCTCTTCCTCGGGGTTGCTGCAGGCGGCCAGGGCCAGGGTGCAGGCGGTGAGCAGGATCAGTCGTTTCATGCGGAGGTCCTTGGTGTTTTCGCATTCTTGTAGAGTCGAGCCATGCTCGACTGCTGTTGAAGAGCCAGTCGAGCATGGCTCGACTCTACAAAAAAAGCGCCGGGGGGTGCCCGGCGCTTTCTGCTTACTTGGCTTCGGCCTTGGCCAGCATGTCCTGCACCGAGGCGGTGGTGATCGGGTGGTAGCCCGGCTTGGCCTTCTCGAAGGCCTGCTTGGCCAGCTCCAGCCCCTTCGGGGTCTTCACCAGTTCAGCGTAGATCGGCAGGATCAGCTTGCGACGGCCGACGCGCTCGATGAACGCAGCGGCCCCTTCGTTGGCCTGCTCGTAACCGCTGCGGATCGCCAGCGGGTACCAGCGCATGGCGATCTCGCCATTCGGGGTGCCGGTGAAGTGGAACGCCTTGTCCAGCGTGGCCAGCTTGTCCAGCGGCTGGGTGGCGCCCAGGCCGTCGATGAAGCGCACCCATTCCTGCGTGCTCCAGTCGGCGATGACCTGGCTGCTCGGCACCGTGCCGGCGCTGGCAAAGGCGATGCGCGCGGTATCGACGCTGCTGAAGTTGCGCGACTGCGCCTTGACCGCGAACGCCGGGATGCCCGGCTCGTCCAGCCACGCCTTCAGTTCGGCCTCGGTTACCGCCGACGGGTTCTTCGGCAGCAGGTTCTTCTTCAGGTACTCGATGAACTGGTCGGTGTTCGCGCTCTGGAAGGCGTGGTCATCGAACCAGCCACGCAGGAACGGATCGAAGGTCTCGCGGCCGAAGCGCTGTTCCAGGAACTCCAGGAACCACGAACCCTTGACGTAGGCGACCTGGCTGAGGGCTTCGTCGGGGTCGCGCTCGTTCAGCGGCGGCAGCGCCAGCGCCTGGTCGGCCGGGCTCATGTCCTTCACTTCGGCCAGCAGGTCGGTCTGGTCGATCTGCTTCTCCATCTCGGCCATCTCCTTGCCATACAGGGCTTCGGTGATGCGGCCCTGGACGTAGGTGGTGAAGCCTTCATTGAGCCAGATGTCCTTCCAGCTGGCGTTGGTCACCAGGTTGCCCGACCAGCTGTGCGCCAGTTCGTGGGCCACCAGCGACACCAGCGACTTGTCGCCGACGATCACGGTCGGGGTGGCGAAGGTCAGGCGCGGGTTTTCCATGCCACCGAACGGGAACGACGGCGGCAGCACCAGCATGTCGTAGCGGCCCCAGCGGTATTCGCCGTACAGCTTCTCGGCGGCACCGATCATCTTCTCGGTGTCTTCGAATTCCTTGGCGGCCTTGTTGACCATGGTCGGCTCGGCCCAGACGCCGGAGCGGCCGGAGATCGGCTCGAACACCAGGTCGCCGGCGGCGATGGCCAGCAGGTACGACGGAATCGGCTGCGGCATCTTGAAGGTGTAATCACCGTCACGCGCGGCCTTCGGATCATTGTCGGCGCTCATCAGCACCATCACGTCCGGGCGCGAGACCACGTGCGCGCTGTAGGTGAAGCGCACGCTCGGGGTGTCCTGCAGCGGCACCCAGGAACGGGCGTGGATGGCCTGCGACTGGCTGAACATGAAGGGCAGCTTCTTGCCCTCGGTCATCGACGGCGCCAGCCACTGCAGGCCCGAGGCGGTCGGTGCAGTGTGGTAGGCCACTTCCACCTTGGCCGGCTGCTCCGGCGCTTCGATGGTCAGCTTGCTGCCGAACACCTTGTCAGCGGCGGCCAGCTCGAACTTCAGCGGGCTGCGCGCGCCATCGGCGGCGACGGCCTCGACCTTGGACACGGTCAGCTCGCGGGTGTCGAGCACCAGCTGCTTGGCGTCCTTCTGCTTCCATTCCAGGGTGTAGGTGGCGGTGCCGCCGATCTGCTTCTGGTCGAAGTCCAGCTTCAGATCCAGCGCGATGTCCTTGATGACGACCTTGTCCGGCTCGGCGTACGAGCTTTCGTCGTGGCTGCGGTTCTCGGCGTTCACGGGGGCGGCAGGGGCCTTTGCGGCAGTCGGGGCGGCGGCGGGCGCGGCCGCCTCCTGGGAGCAGCCGGCGGCCAGGGCCACGGCCAGCGGAAGGAGCATCAGCGGATTACGCATGAATCGGGACCGTTACGGGGATCAAACCCCAATGGTACCTCCCTCCGACCGCGCAGGCGTTGCGCGGTGCGGGGTAATGGCGGGCGGGGCCGATCCTGCGCCTCCGGCGCATGCCAACCAAGGTTGGCATCCACAGGTAGGTACCAACTCTGGTTGGCATCTACAGGTGGGTGCCAACCTTGGTTGGCACGGATCTTTCATCGCTCGCGGCAGGCCCGTGCCGACCAAGGTCGGCACCCACCAGAGCGGATGATCGCGGCAGGCCCGTGCCGACCAAGGTCGGCACCCACCAAAGCGGGGCTTACAGCTTGTAGCCGGAATGGATCGAGACGATGCCGCCGGTCAGGTTCTTGTAGTGGCAGCGCTCGAAACCGGCCTGCCCCATCATCGCCTTCAGCTCGTCCTGCGGCGGGTGCTTGCGGATGCTCTCGGCCAGGTACTGGTAGCTGTCCGAATCGTTGGCGAACAGCTTGCCCAGCTTGGGCAGGATCCGGAACGAGTGGAAGTCGTAGATCGGCTTGAACCAGTCGGCGGTGACTTCGGAGAACTCCAGCACGCGGGCCTGGCCGCCCACCTTCAGCACGCGATACATCTCGCGCAGGCCGGCGTCCTTGTCGGTCACGTTGCGCAGGCCGAAGGCGATGGTGACCAGATCGAAGCTGTTGTCCGGGAACGGCAGGGCCTCGGCGTTGCACTGCACGTAGTCCAGGCCGAGCACCAGGCCGCGGTTGGTCAGGCGGTCACGGCCGACCGACAGCATGCCGGCGTTGATGTCGCCCAGCACCACCGAGCCTTCGGCGCCCACGCGCTCCTTCAGCAGGGCGGCGATGTCGCCGGTGCCACCGGCCAGGTCGAGCACGCGATCACCCGGCTTCACCTGCGCGGTCGCCACGTAGTAGCGCTTCCACGCCCGGTGCACGCCCAGGCTCATCAGGTCGTTCATCAGGTCGTAGTTGCGCGCGACCGACGTGAACACCTGGCCGACCAGCTTCTGCTTGTCCTTGGCGGCGACGTCGCGGAACCCGAAATGGGTGGTACCGGCTTTGTAGGGGGATTCGCTCATGACCCCGATTATCGCACCGCCGGGGGCCAGCGGCACCCCCTGCCCGTATCATGGCGGGCCACGACTTACCGGAGCCCCGCATGATCACCACGCCCGACTACCAGGCCCTGCTGCAGACCGCCATCGCCGAAGCCCGCCAGGGCCTGGCCGAAGGCGGCGTGCCGATCGGCGCGGCGCTGTACCACAACGACGGCCGCCTGCTCGGCTGCGGCCACAACCGCCGCGTGCAGGAAGGCGACCCTTCCGTGCACGGCGAGACCGACGCGTTCCGCAAGGCCGGCCGCCAGCGCCGCTACCAGGACACCATCATGGTCACCACCCTGGCCCCGTGCTGGTACTGCTCGGGGCTGGTGCGCCAGTTCAACATCGGCACGGTGGTGGTGGGCGAATCGCGCACCTTCCAGGGCGGCATCGACTGGCTGCGCGAAAACGGCGTCAACGTGATCGATCTCGACAGCCAGGAATGCGTCGATCTGCTCGGCGGCTTCATTGCGCAGCATCCGGAGATCTGGAACGAAGACATCGGCGAATGAGCACCGCGCAGCGTACTGGTGAACCTGCTTAATGAACGCTTCAGTGCTGGCACGCCCTAGTGCCGGCAGCGTTTGCGGCGCTTACCGTGAACCCGTGCACAGTCAGCTGGACTGCCTGCACACGCTGCGGTAACACCTCATCCGCGCAGGGCGCCTAGGGTGGGGTTACCGGGACCTACTTCCCCGGCGGAGCCAGCCATGCGCGCGCACGCCGTACGCCCCACGCCCGACCCGATCCTCGCCGCCATCCGCACGCGCCTGCAGCAGCAGTTCGCGCTGCATCAGCGTGGCGCCCTGTTCTGGACGGCCTACCAGGGCCTGCAGCTGGAACTGGTACAGGGCCGTCCGCTCGACCACGAGCGCCTGTGCAACGCAATGGCCGACATGGCCGAAGAAATGGGCGCGGTCGAGCATGCGCAACTGATCGGCAATCGCAACGCTGGCTGCACATCTCCCTGACGCGGCATCCACTGCCGCTCAGGCCACACTGCGATGAACCCCCACTCCCATCCACTTCAACCGATTGGATCGACATGCACGCTGAAGTTCCCACCATTCCCCCGGTCATCAACGTAGACGCCGAGCTTGACCACTGGCGCCGCCAGCATGCCGACGGTGCACTGCCGCACAATTCGTTCGGCTCGTACGTACCGTGGATCAAGTTCGCCTGCGATTCGCTGATCACCCAGCCGCGCGCCAGCAATGCGCAGCGCGACGAGATGTTCCAGACCCAGTACGCCCTGCAGATCATGCCGCGCCTGAGTGAAGCCCAGGCCCGCGAATTCGTCGACCGCTGCTGGCAGCACGTCTACCAGACCAGCCGGGTGCGCCTGCAGGATGCTCCGCGCCTGCGCGCCTGAGCTGCACGGCCCCTGCACAAGGCACTGCCGATCATCCTCGTCACCTGGGTGGGACGACGACGATGAAAGCAAGAAACCTGTTCAATACGATCGCCAAGAAGGCCGCGGCCGCCACCGGTTCGCCGTGGACCTTCCTGGCTGCGGTCGCGATCGTGGTGATCTGGGGCATCAGTGGCCCGCTGTTCGGTTTCAACGACACCTGGCAGCTGGTGATCAACACCGGTACCACCATCATCACCTTCCTGATGGTGTTCCTGATCCAGCACACGCAGAACTCGGACACCGCGGCGATGCAGATCAAGCTCGACGAGCTGATCCGCGCGACGGCCGAAGCCAACAACGAACTGTTGGATCTGGAAGAACTGGACGAGGAACGACTGGAAGAGATCCGCCGCGAGTACGAGCGCATGGCGCGCGAAGCCGGCGACGCGCTGGCACGGGTGCGCGCCTGCCATGTCACCCGCCGCGACGATGAGGCGGTGTAGCAGGCCCTGGAATGACAATGCCGGCCAGCGGCCGGCACTCCCATCGATGATCGAGGTAGGTGCCAACCTTGGTTGGCACAGGGCCAGCCGCCTGCGCTGACGCATTCGTGCCAACCAAGGTTGGCACCTACCAGAAGCGCTGTTTACCCGCGCTCGTGCCAGCCGCCGCCCAGCACCTTGTACAACGTGATGCGGTTGGTCTGCTGGGCCAGCTGCGCCTGCAGCTGCGTCTGTTGCGCGGTGTAGGCGGTACGCCGTGCATCGAGCAGGGTGACGAAGCTGTCCAGGCCGGCGTCATAACGCGCCTGCGACAGGCGGTTGGCCTGTTCGGCCGCTTCCACCAGGCGCTGCTGTGAACTCACCTGCTCATCCAGGCTGACATTCAGCGCCAGCGCATCGGCGGTTTCGCGGAAGCCGACCTGGATCGATTTCTCGTACTGCGCCAGCGCGATATCGCGGTCGGCGTTGGCAATGGCCAGGTTGGCGCGCAGCTTGCCGCCCTGGAAGATCGGCAGGGTGATCTTCGGCAGGAAACTCCACACGCGGGTGCCGCTGTCGAACAGGTTGGACAGTTCGGTCGAACCACTGCCAATGCTGCCAGTCAGCGAGATGCTCGGGAAGAACGCCGCACGTGCTGCGCCGATGTTGGCGTTGGCGGCCAGCAGCTGGTGTTCGGCGGCCATGATGTCCGGGCGCTGCAGCAGCACATCGCTGGGCAGGCCGGCCGGCGGCGGTGCCAGCGCCAGCAGCTGCGGTTCGATGCTGTCCGGCAGCAGCGACGGATCCAGCTGGCCACCGGCCAGCAGTGCCAGCGCGTTGCGGTCCTGGGCCAGCTGCCCACGCAGGCGTGCGGCATCGGTGCGCGCGGTTTCCACCAGCGTACGGGTCTGGGTCAGTTCCAGTGCCGAACTGCCGCCGCGCTCATGGCGGGCTTCGGCCAGGCGCAGCGAATCCTCGTAGGTCTTCAGCGTGGCATCGGCGATCTTCAGCCGCTGTGCGTCGGCACCATAGGTCAGCCACGCCGTGGCGGTCTCGGCGACCAGGCTCAGCTGCGCATTGCGGCGGTTGGCCGCCACAGCGAAGTACTGCTGCAGCGCCGCCTCGCTGAGGTTGCGCACGCGACCGAACAGGTCCAGCTCGAACTCGGCCACGCCCACGCCCGCGGTGAACTGCTCGGTGACGCCGGCATCGGTGCCCTGGCGCTGCATCTGGCCGGTGACGGCCACGCCGGGTACGCGGTCGGCGCGCTGCACGCGGTACTGGCCGCGTGCGCGTTCCACGTTGAGCACGGCCACGCGCAGGTCGCGGTTGTTCTGCAGCGACTGGTCGATCACCTGCTGCAGTCGCGCGTCGGTGAAGAAGTCGCGCCAGCCCACGGCGGCAACATCGGCCACCTGGCCCTGCGCGGCCTCGGCCGGCCACTGCGCCGGAATGGCCGGCGCGACAGCGGTGTTCTTCGGCACCAGGGTGGAGCAGCCGGCCAGCGCGAGCGCGGCGGCAATGGAAAGGAACAGGGATGCACTTTTCATGGGTTGACTTCCATCGGTACTGCCGGATGGCAGGAGGTAGTGCCGGCCGCTGGCCGGCAACCTCGTTGGATTCACATCACGCGAGCAGTAGGTGCCGGCCAGCGGCCGGCACTACCGTTTCAGGTCACGTCGTGGACTTGCGCTTGAAAACGCGCTGCACCACGACGAAGAACAGCGGCACGAAGAACACGCCGAGCACGGTGCCGACGATCATGCCGCCGAGCACGCCGGTACCGATCGCCTGCTTGGCGCCGGAGCCTGCACCGGTGGAGATCGCCAGCGGTACCACGCCCATGCCGAAGGCCAGCGAGGTCATCACGATCGGGCGCAGGCGGTCGCGCACGGCGTGCATGATCGACTCGATCAGGCCCGCGCCCTTCTCCAGGTTTTCCTTGGCGAACTCGACGATCAGGATCGCGTTCTTGCTGGTCAGGCCCACCGTGGTCAGCATCGCCACCTGGAAGTAGATGTCGCGTTCCAGGCCCTTGAAGGTGTTGGCCAGCACCGCGCCGAGGATGCCCAGCGGGGCGGCCAGCAGCACGGCGGTCGGCACGCTCCAGCTTTCATACATCGCGGCCAGGCACAGGAACACGATCATCAGCGACAGCGTGTACAGCAGCGGCGTCTGCGAGCCGGCCTGGCGTTCCTGGTAGGACATCGCCGTCCATTCGATGCCGAAGCCTGCCGGCAGCTGCTTGGCCAGCTGTTCGATCTCGGCCATGGCATCACCGGAGGCGACGCCCGGGGCCGGTTCGCCCTGGATTTCCATCGCCGACACACCGTTGTAGCGCTCCAGGCGCGGCGAACCGTAGTCCCAGTGCTTGGTGGCGAATGCACTGAACGGCACCATCTCGCCCTTGTCGTTCTTCACCGACCAGAGGTCGAAGTCCTCCGGCACCATGCGGAACGGCTGGTCGGCCTGCACGAACACGCGCTTGACGCGGCCGCGATCGACGAAGTCATCGATGTACGAACTGCCCCACGCGGCGGCCAGGGTGCCGTTGATCTGGTCGATCGACAGCCCCAGCGAGGTCGCCTTGGCCGCGTCGATATCGATGCGGAACTGCGGCGTGTCTTCCTGGCCGTTCGGGCGCACGTTGGCCAGCTTCTTGCTGCCGGCGGCGAGCCCCAGCAGCTGGTTGCGCGCGGCCACCAGGGCCTCGTGGCCCTGGCCACTGTTGTCCTTCAGGAAGAAGGTGTAGCCCGAGGCGGTACCCAGTTCCGGAATGGCCGGCGGCGGGAAGGCGAAGATGAAGGCATCCTTGATCTGGCCCAGTGCCGCCATCGCGCGCCCGGTGATCGGCATCACGCCATTGTCGGCGTCACGCTCGCTCCAGTCCTTCAGCTTGACGAAGGCCATGCCCGCATTCTGTCCCATGCCGGCGAAGCTGAAGCCCTGCACCGAGAACACCGATTCCACCGCATCCTTCTCGTTCTGCAGGAAGTGGTTTTCCAGTGCCGTGATCGATTCCAGCGTGCGCTCCTGGGTGGCACCGACCGGTGCCTGCACCAGCGCCATCAGCACGCCCTGGTCCTCGTTGGGCAGGAACGAACTGGGCAGGCGCACGAACAGCACGCCCATCAGCACGAACAGCGCCGCCACGATGCCCATGAAACGCCACGGACGGTGGATGATTCCCCGCACGCCACGCTGGTAGCTTTCGCTGGTACGGTCGAAACCACGGTTGAAACCGTTGAAGAAGCGACCGGACCAGCCCTTGTGCGCGACGTGGTGCTCGCCCTTCTTCAGCGGCTTGAGCATGGTCGCGCACAGCGCCGGGGTCAGCACGATCGCCACCAGCACCGACAACGCCATCGCCGAGACGATCGTGGCCGAGAACTGGCGGTAGATCACGCCGGTGGAGCCGCTCATGAAGGCCATCGGCACGAACACCGCCGACAGCACCAGCCCGATACCCACCAGCGCGCCGGTGATCTGGCCCATCGACTTGCGGGTGGCCTCCAGCGGCGACAGTCCTTCCTCGGACATGATGCGCTCGACGTTCTCCACCACGACGATGGCATCGTCCACCAGCAGGCCGATCGCCAGCACCATCGCGAACATGGTCAGCATGTTCACCGAGAAGCCCAGCATCGCCAGCACGCCGAAGGTACCCAGCAGCACCACCGGCACGGCGATGGTCGGGATCAGGGTGGCGCGGAAGTTCTGCAGGAACAGGTACATCACCACGAACACCAGCACGATCGCTTCGATCAGGGTCTGCACCACGCCCTTGATCGATACGCGCACGAACGGGGTGGTGTCGTACGGGATCTCGGCCTTCAGGCCGGCCGGGAAGAAGCTCTTCATGTCCTGCAGCGCGGCATCCACGCCGGCTGCGGTGTCCAGCGCGTTGGCGCCGGTGGCCAGGGTGACCGCCAGGCCGCTGGCCGGCTGGCCGTTGTAGCGGGTGACGAAGTCGTAGGACTCGGCACCCAGTTCGACGCGGGCGACATCACCCAGGCGCAGTTCGGCACCGTCCTGCGCACCGCGCACGATGATGTTGCGGAACTGTTCCGGGGTCTGCAGGCGCGACTGCGCGTTGATGGTGGCGTTGAGCTGCTGGCCCTTGACCGACGGCGCACCGCCGAGCTGGCCGATGGCCACCTGGGCGTTCTGCGCCTTCACCGCTGCCGTCACTTCGGCAACCGACAGGCCGTAGGTGTGCAGCTTGTTCGGGTCCAGCCAGATGCGCATGGCGTACTTGCCACCGAACACCTGGATGTTGCCCACGCCCGGCACGCGGCTCAGACGGTCGACGACGTTGGAACCGACGTAGTCGGCGATGTCGTTGGCGTCCATGCTGCCGTTCTCGGACACGAACGCGATGACGTTCAGGAAGCCCGAGCTGGACTTGGCCACGTTGATGCCCTGCCGCTGTACTTCCTGCGGCAGCAGCGGCATGGCCAGCTGCAGCTTGTTCTGCACCTGCACCTGGGCGATGTCCGGGTTGGTGCCGCTCTCGAAGGTCAGGGTGATGGTGGCCTGGCCGTTGGACGAGCTGTTGGAGGAGAAGTAGATCAGGCCGTCAAGGCCCTTCATGTTCTGCTCGATGATCTGCGTCACCGAGTCCTCGACCACCTTGGCCGATGCACCCGGATAGGTGGCGCTGATTTCCACCGCCGGCGGTGCGACGTTGGGGTACATCGAGACCGGCAGCTTGAACAGGGCCAGGCCGCCGGCGAGCATGATGATGATGGCGATCACCCATGCAAAGATGGGTCGATCGATGAAAAAGCGTGCCATGGGGTTCTCCGCTTACTTCGCGTCGCCGGCCGGGGCGGCAGGCTGGGCGGCTGCCGCCGGCTTGGCCGGTGCAGCGCCCTTCTCGGTGGCCTTGACCGGCATGCCGGGGCCGATCTTCTGCAGGCCTTCGACAATGACCTTGTCGCCGGCCTTCAGACCGTCATCGACCAGCCACTTGTCGCCGACCGTGCGGCTGACCTTGACCGGGCGCACTTCGACCTTGTTGTCCTTGTCGACCACCATCGCCGTGGTGTCGCCCTTCGGATCACGGGCGATGCCCTGCATCGGCACCAGCACCGCATCGCTGCGCACGCCGCCGCCGATCACCGCACGCACGTACATGCCCGGCATCAGCAGGCCATCGGGGTTGTCCACCTTCACGCGCAGGCCGAAGCTGCCGGTGGCCGGATCGACGCTGACTTCGGAAAACTCCAAGGTGCCCTTGTGCTCGAAGGTGCTGCCGTCTTCCATCAGGATGCTGACCGGCAGGGTCTGGTTGTCCTGCAGGCGGCCGGCGGCCAGTTCGCGACGCAGCTGCAGCAGCTCGGCCGAGGACTGGGTCAGGTCGACATAGATCGGGTCCAGCTGCTGCACGGTGGCCAGCGCGTTGGCCTGGCCGGCGCTGACCAGCGCACCCTGGGTGACGCTGGACTTGCCGATGCGGCCGCTGATCGGCGCGGTGATGCGGGCGTAGCCGAGGGTGACGTTGGCCGCATCCAGCGAGGCCTTGGCGGCACCGACGTCGGCCTCGGCCTGCTTCTGCGCGGCCACGGCGTTTTCCAGGTCCTGCTGGCTGACCGCGTCGACCTTGGCCAGCTCGGTGATGCGCTTGGCGCTCAGGCGGGCGGCGTTGGCAGTGGCTTCGGCGCGGGCCAGCTGGGCGCGGGCGTTGTTGGCCTGGGCGCGGTAGCTGGCGTCATCGAGCTGGTACAGCGGCTCACCGGCCTTGACCATGCCGCCCTCGGTGAACAGGCGCTTGGCAACGATGCCGTTGACCTGCGGGCGCACTTCGGCCACCAGGAAGGCATTGGTGCGGCCCGGCAGTTCGCGGGTCAGGCCCACGGTCTCGGACTTCAGCGTGACCACGGTGACGTCGCCCGGGCCCTGTTCGGGGGCCTGGGGTTGGCCGCCACAGGCAGCCACGGTCGCGGCGATGGCCAGCGACAGCGCGAAGGGTCGGATTCGGCTCAGCAACATGACGGAAAGGCTCTTAGGGGAAGGAATCTCAAAAAACGCTGATACGGGCCAGAAGCGCCAGCAGACAACGCATGCCGGCGGTGAGTGGTAGCCAGAACGGCCTGCCACGCACACGACGGGAATGATGGGTGCGAAATATACATACATGCTTGTTTGTTTGTAAACCGGTACAATTCAGCCACGTTTCACCCGCACTCGTACCCACACCCATGGCCCGCAAGACCAAAGAGGACACCCAGGCAACCCGGGAAGGCATCCTTGACGCCGCCGAAGCCTGCTTCCATGAACACGGCGTGGCCCGTACCACGCTGGAAATGATCGGCGCCCGCGCCGGCTACACCCGTGGCGCGGTGTACTGGCACTTCAAGAACAAGGGCGAGGTGCTAGCCGCGATCGTCGAGCGCGTGCACCTGCCTTTCATGCAGGAACTGGAGCGCACCTCCACCGACCAGCGCGACACGCCGGTGCATGACCTGCGCGCGGTGATGATCCACTCGTTCATTGAGTTGTCCGAGGACGAGCGCCTGCGCAAGACCATGGAGATCATGCTGCGCAGCGATGCCTCGGCCGATACCAGGGTGCTGACCGAACTGCAGCAGGCCGGCTTCCGCGATGCGCTGGACCGCATGGAACGGGCGTTGCGTCGCGCCAGGGACCTGGGCCAGCTGCGCGACGGCGCCGACCCGAAGATCGCCGCGCGCATGCTGCACGCCACGGTGCTGGGCGTGCTGCATGGGGCGATGGTCGAACCGGAACTGATGGACCTCAAGCGCGACGGCATGCTCGCGCTGGACATGACCCTGGCCGCCTACGTGAAGGACGGCGTGTTCGTGCCCGGAACGGTGCCCGAGCCGTTGCCGGAGGCGTGAACCGGGTTGCAGCTGCCGCTGCGGCCCTGCACCCTCCCTGCTTCTCTCCGGAAACGCAGCGATGATCCTGGACAACGTGGTATGGGGCTTCATCGGCTGCGGCAGCGTCACCGAGAAGAAGAGCGGTCCCGCGCTGGCCGGCACGCCCGGTTCACGGGTGGCTGCAGTGATGCGCCGCAATGCGGTGCTGGCCGAGGACTACGCACGGCGCCATGCGATTCCCCGCTGGTACGCCGATGCTGATGCGCTCATCGCCGATCCGGAGGTGAACGCGATCTACGTCGCCACGCCGCCCTCCACCCACATGCAGTACGCGTTGCAGGCCATTGCGGCGGGCAAGCCGGTCTATATCGAAAAGCCCATGGCCATGGACCATGGCGAGTGCGAGCGCATCCTGGAGGCCAGCGCACGCAGTGGCGTACCGGTGTTCGTGGCCTATTACCGCCGCGCCCTGCCCCGCTTCGCGAAGGTCAAGCAGTTGCTGGACAGCGGCGCGATCGGTACGCCGCGCAGCGTGCGCGCGACCCTGCATCGGCCACACTCGGCGCATGCCACATCGCCGGACTTCTGGCGGACCAACCCCGCGATCTCCGGCGGCGGCCTGTTCGTCGATCTCGGCTCGCACACCCTGGACCTGCTCGACCATCTGCTGGGCCCGCTGAGCGATGTCAGCGGCCTGGCCAGTTCGCAGGCAGGCGCGTATGCGGTCGAGGACAGCGTCTCGATGTGCTTCCGCACCGGAACCGGTGCGCACGGCATCGCGCAGTGGAGCTTCTGTGCGTTCCGGCGCCAGGATGAAATCGAAATCACCGGCGACCGTGGGCAGCTGCGTTTTGCCACCTTCGAGGATGTTCCGGTGCTGCTGGAAACCGAATCCGGCGTGCAGACGTTCGAGATCCCGAACCCGCCGTCGATCCAGCAGCCGTTGATCGCCACCCTCGTGGACGAACTGCGCGGCCACGGACGCTCGCCCTCGACCGGCCTCAGCGCCGCCCGCACCAACGCGGTGATCGACCAGGTACTGCGGGCCTACCGCGCCAGACTGTGAATCCACGCCATGCGTGAATGCCCTTCGCGCCAAAAAAAGGCCGCCTTTCGGCGGCCTTGTGCATTACAGGATGTAGCGGCTCAGGTCCGGGTCCTGCACCAGCTCGCCCAGATGCGCATCGACGTAGGCACTGTCGATGGCCAGCGTCTCGCCGTCGCGATCCGGTGCCTCGTAGCTGAGCGAATCCAGCAGGCGCTCCAGCACGGTATGCAGGCGGCGAGCACCGATGTTTTCCTGGCGCTCGTTCACCTGGAAGGCGATCTCGGCCAGGCGCTCGATGGCATCGGCGGTGAAGCTGACCTTGACGCCCTCGGTGGCCAGCAGCGCTTCGTACTGCTTGGTCAGCGCGGCCTTCGGCTCGGTCAGGATGCGCACGAAATCGTTCTTGCTCAGCGCGCCCAGCTCCACGCGGATCGGGAATCGGCCCTGCAGCTCCGGAATCAGATCACTGGGCTTGGCCAGGTGGAACGCGCCCGACGCGATGAACAGGATGTGGTCGGTCTTGATCGTGCCGTACTTGGTGGACACGTTGGAGCCTTCCACCAGCGGCAGCAGGTCGCGCTGCACGCCTTCGCGCGACACATCGCCGCCGCCCACGTTATCGCCACGCTTGGCGACCTTGTCGATCTCGTCGATGAAGACGATGCCGTGCTGTTCGCAGGCTTCGATCGCCGCGGTGCGGATGTCGTCCTCGTTGACCAGCTTGCCGGCTTCTTCCTCGATCAGCAGCGGGCGCGCGGCCTTGATGGTCAGCGTGCGCTTGTGCGCCTTGGCACCGCCACCGAGGTTGGCGAACATCGACTTCAGCTGCTGGCCCATTTCCTCCATGCCCGGCGGGGTCATGATGTCCATGCTGACATTGGCGGCCAGGTCGAGCTCGATCTCACGCTCGTCCAGTTCGCCATTGCGCAGCATCTTGCGGAACTTGATGCGGGTCTCGTTGTCCTGCGCCGACGGCTCGTTGCGGGCCACGTCCGGATCGAAACCGATGCCACCGCTGCGACGCGGCAACAGCGCATCGAGGATGCGGTCTTCGGCACGCTCTTCGGCCTGCGTACGCACGCGCACCTTGGCCTGTTCGCGGTACAGCTTCACTGCGGTATCGGCCAGGTCACGGATGATCTGCTCGACGTCCTTGCCGACGTAGCCCACTTCGGTGAAACGGGTCGCTTCGACCTTGACGAACGGCGCGTTGGCCAGCGTGGCCAGGCGGCGCGCGATCTCGGTCTTGCCGACGCCGGTCGGGCCGATCATCAGGATGTTCTTCGGCATCACTTCATTGCGCAGCTCGGGCACCAGCTGCATGCGGCGCCAGCGGTTGCGCAGGGCGATGGCCACCGCGCGCTTGGCGTCGTGCTGGCCAACGATGTGCCGGTCCAGTTCCTGCACGATCTCGCGCGGGGTCATGGTGGCGGAGGAAACTTCGATCTTCGACATGGATGTGCTCACGGATTCGTTGTCGGTCGTGCCGGCCGCTGGCCGGCAACCAGGCACGCGCGTGGGGGATCATGAGGGTGCCGGCCAGCGGCCGGCACGACCCTCAGAGTTCTTCGACCACCACGTTGCGGTTGGTGTAGATGCAGATGTCGCCGGCGATGCCGATCGCCTCGCTGGCAATAGTGCGTGCGTCCAGTTCGGTGTGCGCCATCAGCGCGCGCGCAGCCGACAATGCATAGGAGCCACCGGAACCGATGGCGATGATGCCGTCCTCCGGCTCGATCACATCGCCGGTGCCGCTGATGATCAGCGAGGTTTCCTTGTCGGCCACCGCCAGCAGGGCCTCCAGCTTGCCCAGGCGGCGCTCGGTGCGCCAATCCTTGGCCAGCTCGACCGCCGCGCGCTGCAGCTGGCCGTGCTTTTCCAGCTTGGCCTCGAACAGCTCGAACAGGGTGAAGGCATCGGCGGCGGCACCGGCGAAGCCGGCCAGCACCTGGCCGTCGCGGCCCAGGCGGCGCACCTTGCGCGCATTGCCCTTCATCACGGTGTGGCCCAGCGTGACCTGGCCGTCGCCGGCAATGGCCACGTGCTCGCCGCGACGGACGCAGACGATGGTGGTGGCGTGGAAAACGTTGGGGTTCTGACTGGGGTCCATGCGGCCTCCGATAGCTGTTCACGGGACATGGGGACAGCGCCGGGTGCGATCAAGCCTGCGCGGATGGCTGCCGTTCAGCGCTTGGCGTGCGACGGCCGATCCGGATTCGGTTCGATCCCCCACGCGATGTACCAGTCTTCACCCTGCGTCTCGATCGGATGCTGGGTGCGGCCGGAGCCATTGCCGCAGGCCAGCGCATCGGCCGCGCAATAGCGGTCGCAGCCCCAGCAGATACGCTCGGGGTGTTTGGGATGCAACGGTATCGGCTTCGCCATGGCGGCGGTGTCCTCGTGGCCTGCGGCCACGGTGCGCCGGTTGCATCCGACCTGCCCTGATCCAGATCAAGGGCCGGCTATTCAGCCTTGTCGCCCTTGCTGCGGCGCTTGGCGCGTGGATGCGCGGCGTCGTAGACCTTGGCCAGGTGCTGGAAATCGAGGTGGGTGTAGATCTGCGTGGTGGCGATGTCGGCGTGGCCGAGCAGTTCCTGCACGCCACGCAGGTCACCGGACGATTCCAGGATGTGGCTGGCGAAACTGTGCCGCAGCATGTGCGGGTGCACGTGCTTGAACAGGCCCTGGCGCTGCGCCAGCTGGCGGATGCGGATCTGCACCGCGCGTTGGCTGATCGGCCCGTTGCGGCCGGGAAACACCGGCGAGGCCGGGCCGCCCCCGCTTTCCGCACGCCACGCCTGCAGTGCTTCGCGTGCCGGCCGCCCGAACGGTACCCGGCGCTGGCGATTGCCCTTGCCCATCACGTTGACCAGGCCGCTGGCGAAGTCCAGGTCGCGCCAGGTCAGCGCGCAGACTTCGCTCAGGCGCAGGCCCGAGGAATAGAACAGCTCCAGCAGCGCGCGATCGCGGCGGCCGAGTTCACCTTCCGGTTCCAGTTCGACCAGCTGCACCGCTTCGTCGGCATCGAGCACCTGCGGCAACCGCCGCGGTGCACGCGGCGCTTTCAGCGTCGCTGCCGGGCTGACCTCGATGCGGCCGTGCTTGAGCAACCACGCATAGAAACTGCGGCAGGCAGACAAGCGGCGCTGCAGGCTCTTGGCCGACAGCCCACGACGATGCTCATCGGCGACGAACTGGCGCAGCGTTTCGGCATCGAGCGCTTCCACGGCCATGCCACGGGGCTCGGCCCATGCCGACAGCGCGTCCAGGTCACGGCGGTAGGCGTCGAGCGTGTGCGCCGACATCCGCCGCTCCACCTGCAGGTGCTGCAGGAAGGCCTGTACCGCACTCATCGTCGTCGTGTCCTGCTCAGCCGGCGAAGCGGTTCAGGCCAGTGGCCAGGGCGTCGCCCATCATGCGCAGGAACAACGTGCCCATGCCCGGATAGAAGCGGTTCGGGTCATGGCTGCCGACTGCGATCAGGCCCACACCGGGCAGCGGCAGCAGTGCGGTGGTCTGCACTTCCTCGCTGCGCACGCCGTACAGCACGGCATTCTTTTCCGGTTGCAGGCGGCCGCAGATCGGCTCGCCGTCCTTCAGGCAATCGCGGAACGGACCCAGCTGCGGATCATCGGCGGCGATCACCTGCAGCCAGTCGGCCTGCTCCAGCCCGGCCACCGGCGTATGCACCACCAGCCGTACCAGATCGCCGGCGAAGTCTTCCTGCAATGAAGCGGCCATCGCGCGCAGGGTGTCGGCGGCGTTGTCCTGCTTCATCAGCGCCAGGGTCAGCTGGTGCGTGCGCACCGCCAGGCGTTCGTTGACCTGGGCGGTCGCGCCCAGGTCGGCCAACCGTCGTGCCAGCTCGCGGTTCTTCTCGCGCAGCACTTCCAGCTGGTAGCTGGCCAGCGACGCGGTCGGGCCGTCGTCACGCGGCACCACCAGGGTCAGGGCCAGGTCCGGGAACTGCTTGAGGAAGCCCGGATGCCGCCGCAACCAGGCGGCGACTTCATGGGCCCCGAGCTTGTCGACGGCTTCGGTCATGCGATCCACTCCCCTTCGAAGACGAATGCGGTCGGGCCCGCCATCACCACCGGCTGGCCATCGCCCGGCCACTGGATGCGCAGCTCGCCACCGGGCAGGCTGATGCGTGCATCACGCTGCAGCCGGCCGCGCTGCATCAGGGTGACGGCGGCGGCACAGGCGCCACTGCCGCAGGCCAAGGTTTCGCCGACGCCACGTTCGAACACGCGCAGGCGCGCATGGTCCGGGCCCATCACCTGGGCAAAACCCACGTTCACCGAGCGCGGGAACGACGCGTGCTGCTGCAGCAGCGCACCCACGCGCTCGACCGGCGCCGCGTCGATCAGGCCCACTTCGATCACCGCATGCGGGTTGCCCATCGACACCGCGGCGAACCGCACGCTCTCGCCCTGCAGCGGCAGCAGGTACTCCTCGCGCGGGTGGGCAAAACCCACCAGCGGCACGTTGGACGGCTCGAACGCCGGCACGCCCATGGTCACCGCGAACTGGCCATCGCCCAGCACCTTCACTTCATGGCTGGCCAGCGGGCTGTCGATCACGAACACATCGCCCTGCGCACTGCCCTCGCGCACCAGCCACGCGGCAATGCAGCGCGCGCCGTTGCCGCACTGCTCGGAGTTGGAACCGTCGGCATTCCAGATCCGGTACGAGGCCACCGAACCGTCCGCACGCGGCGCTTCGAGGGTCAGGATCTGATCACAGCCCACGCCGGTATGGCGATCCGCCAGGCGCGCAGCCAGCTCGGGCGTCGGCGGCGCGGTGCCGTCACGCAGGTCGATCACTACGAAATCATTGCCCGCGCCATGCATCTTGCTGAAACGCAGGGCCGTGGAGCCGGCCTTACTCATTCCCGCCGTCCACCGGCTTGATCGGGTCCGGGGTGACCGAGGGGCTGCCGTCGCTGGTCGGCTGGGTCGCGGCCGGCGTGGCCGCCGGGGTCGCTTCAGGTGCAGCTGCCGGTTCGACGGTCTCTTCCACCGGCACCGGCTTCTGCGGCAGTACCAGCGGACCCTTGTTGCCGCAGGCGGCAAGGAACAGCAGCGAGGCCGCTGCCAGCGGAATCAGGATGACGTTTCGATGGGGGATCTTCATGCCCCGAGTATAGCCATTGGCGGCTGAGCGGTTGGTGCAGGGGATCGGGTTGCCGGCCAGCGGCCGGCACTACCGCAGGCGCTCAATCCACAGGTGGCGGCAACGGCCGCGTCCACAGCCAGATCGCCACCACGGTCATGCTGCCGATCGAAAACCACTTCACCCACGCGATCGGCACGCACCACAGCATGATGGCGGCACACACCGCCATGGTGATCGTGGCCATCCACTTGCCGTAGCGGCTGACCGCGCCATGCGCCTGCCAGTTGGCGATGGCGGGGCCGAAACGCGGATGCTGCAGCAGCCAGTTGTGCAGGCGTTCGGAACCGCGCGAGGCGGCCCAGGCCGAGATCAGGATGAATACGGTGGTCGGCAACCCCGGCACGAAGATGCCGACGATGCCGGTACCCAGGCTGACGTAGGCCAGCAGCCACCACGCCCAGCGGAAACGCACCACGCGCGGGGGCGCGGGGGCATCGCGAGGGGCGGAAGGATCAGGCGCGCTCATGGCCGCAAGGATACCGGTTCAGGGTGCCAGGCAACGCCCGGCACCCCGTTGCGATCACGGCTGGGCGATGCCCAGCTGCTGCAGCACGAACGCATACGACTCGGACAGCTCGCGGTAGCGCTGGAAGCGCCCCGACTTGCCGCCGTGGCCGGCTTCCATGTTGGTGCGGAACAGGATCGGGTAATGGCCGGTGTTGTCGTCACGCAGCTTGGCCACCCACTTGGCCGGCTCCCAGTACTGCACCTGTGAGTCCCACAGGCCGGTACCGACGAACAGCGCCGGATAGGCTTGCTTCTTCACGTTGTCGTAGGGCGAGTAGGACAGCATGTAGTCGTAGAACGGCTTCTGCTCCGGGTTGCCCCACTCGTCGTACTCATTGGTGGTCAGCGGAATGGTCGGGTCGAGCATGGTGGTGACCACGTCGACGAACGGCACCTGCGCCACCATCACCCGGTAATCCTGCGGCGCCTGGTTGGCCACCGCACCCATCAGCAGGCCACCGGCACTGCCACCGGAGGCGGCGACGCGATCCTTCGCCGCCCAGCCCTGCGCGACCAGGCCCCGGGTGACGTCGATGAAGTCGTTGAAGGTGTTCTGCTTGTGCAGCAGCTTGCCGTTCTCGTACCAGTCGCGACCCATCTCCTGGCCACCGCGGATGTGGGCGATGGCATACACCACGCCACGATCGAGCAGGCTCACCGCGGTCTGGTTGAAGTACGGGTCCATCGACATGCCGTAGCTGCCATAGGCGTACTGGAACAGCGCGCCCTTGCCGTCCTTCTGGTAGCCCTTGCGGTAGACCAGCGACACCGGCACCTTCACGCCATCGCGCGCGGTGATCCAGACGCGATCGGTTTCATACTTCGAGGCGTCATAGCCGATCACCGGCTGCACCTTCAGCTGGCGGCGCTCGCCGGTAGCGGTGTTCAGCTCGAACACGGTGGTCGGGGTGGTCATCGAGGTGTAGACGTAGCGCAGCCACGGTGTATCGGCCTCGGTGTTGTCGCCCAGGCCCATCGAATACGCCGGCTCGTCGGCCTTCACGTAATCGCTGCGGCCGTCCTTGAACAGCAGGCGGATGCGCTCCAGGCCTTCGGAACGTTCTGCGATGGCGGTGTAGCTGTCGAACAGCTCGAAGCCTTCGATGAACACCGCATCGTCATGCGCGATCCAATCCTTCCACTGCGCGCGCGAGGTGGCCTCGGTCGGCGCGGTGACCAGCTTGAAATTCTTCGCACCATCGTTGGTGCGGATCACCCAGCGGCCGTCGTAGTGATCGGCGTCGTACTCGACGTCGCGCTGGCGTGGTGCCAGCACGGTGAAAGTGGTCGGGTCGCTGGCCGGTGCGTAGCGCTCTTCCGAGGACACGGTGCTGTGCACGCCGATGGTGATGAAGCGATCGTCGCGGGTGCGGCCGATGCCCATGTAGAAGCTGTCGTCCTTCTCTTCGTAGACGACGCTGTCGGCGCTGGCCGGGGTGCCCAGCACGTGCTTCTTGACGCGCACGGTCAGCAGGGTTTCCGGATCGTTCTCGACGTACAGCACGGTGCGGTTGTCGTCGGCCCAGACCAGGTCGCCGGAGCTGCCGGTGATCACATCGGGCAGCACCTTGCCGGTGGCCAGGTCCTTGAAGCGGATCGTGTACTGGCGACGGCCGACGTCGTCGTCGGCCCAGGCCAGCAGCTGGTTGTCCTGGCTGACTTCCATCGAGCCGACGCTGAAGTAGCCCTTGCCGGCGGCCATCGTGTTGACGTCCAGCAGGATTTCCTCGGCCGCATCCATGCCACCCTTGCGGCGCGCATGGATCGGGTAGTCCTGGCCGGTCTCGAAGCGGCTGTAGTACCAGTAGCCGCGCTCGCGCGCCGGCACGCTGGAATCGTCCTGCTTGATGCGGCCGACGATCTCCTTGTACAGGGTGTCTTCCAGCGGCTTCAGCGGTGCCAGCAGCTGGTCGGCGTAGGCATTCTCGGCCTGCAGGTAGGCCAGCATGTCCTTGTTCTCGCGCTTGTCGTCGCGCAGCCAGTAATAGTCGTCGTTGCGGGTCGCGCCGAACGGCGCCTTGACCACGTGCGGATGCTTGGCGGCATCCGGCGGAACGGGCGGAGTGGCAGCGGTAGCGGTGGTGGTCATCAGGCTGGCAAGCAACAGGCAGAGGGTGGATTTCATGAGATAGGGGTCCTGGTGCGGTTACGCAATGGCGTCCTTGGCAGAGGTAGAGTCGAGCTTGCTCGACTGACCGCAACAGCAGTCGAGCAAGCTCGACTCTACCACCGGAGTGGACAGTGCATCCCGACGTTGCCGGCCAGCGGCCGGCACTCCCCCCGGCGGCCGGCGTACCATGGGCGCATGAGTACCCTGCCCCACACGCCGGGCTACAGCCGGCGCAGCCATGAAATCGCCCCGTTCCACGTGATGTCCCTGCTGGCCCGCGCACAGGCGCTGCAGCAGGCCGGCCACGATGTGATCCATCTGGAGATCGGCGAACCGGACTTCACCACCGCCGAACCCGTGGTGCGCGCCGGCCAGGCCGCGTTGGCGGCCGGCCACACCCGCTACACCGCCGCACGCGGCCTTCCGGCCCTGCGCCAGGCCATCAGCGGCTTCTATCGCAGCCACTACGCGCTGGATATCGACCCCGAACGCATCCTGGTCACCCCGGGCGGTTCCGGTGCGCTGCTGCTGGCCAGCAGCCTGCTGGTCGATCCCGGCCGCCACTGGCTGCTGGCCGACCCGGGCTATCCCTGCAATCGCCATTTCCTGCGCCTGGTCGAAGGCGGCGCACAGCTGGTGCCGGTCGGCCCGGACACCGCCTATCAGCTGACCCCATCGCTGGTGGAACAGCACTGGAATGCCGACAGCGTCGGCGCGCTGGTGGCCTCACCGGCCAATCCGACCGGCACCGTGCTGTCCGCTGATGAACTGGCGGCACTGTCGCAGAGCCTGCACGCGCGCGGTGGCCATCTGGTGGTGGACGAGATCTACCACGGCCTGACCTACGGCCTGGATGCGCCCAGCGTACTGCAGGTGGACGACAGCGCGTTCGTGCTGAACAGCTTCTCCAAGTACTTCGGCATGACCGGCTGGCGGCTGGGCTGGCTGGTGGCGCCGCCGGCAGCGGTACCCGATCTGGAGAAGCTCGCCCAGAACCTGTACATCAGCGCGTCGAGCATTGCCCAGCATGCAGCGCTGGCCTGTTTCAGCGAGGAATCGATGGCGATCTTCGAGCAGCGCCGCGAAGCCTTCCGCCAGCGCCGCGACTTCCTGCTGCCCGCATTGCGCGAGCTGGGTTTCCGCATCGAAGTCGAGCCGCAGGGCGCGTTCTACCTGTATGCCGATGTCAGCGCGTTCACCGACGACGCGCAGGCGTTCTGTGCCCACTTCTTGGAAACCGAGCACGTGGCCTTCACCCCGGGCCTGGATTTCGGCTTCCATCGCGCCAACCAGCACGTGCGCCTGGCGTACACGCAGGAAGTGCCACGATTGCAGGAAGCGGTGGCACGGATTACGCGTGGATTGAAAAGCTGGGGGGCCTGATCACCCGGCGCGAACGGCATCCGCGCATGGAACCCAAAGAAAAACGCCGCCCGAGGGCGGCGTTTTTCATTCCATCACTTGCCGCCCAACCGCTCCCACAGGAAGCTGTAGGCCAGCGCGGACATATGCGCGGCCTGCGCGTTGTTGGCTGCGCCGCCGTGACCGCCTTCGATGTTCTCGTAGTAGGTCACGTCCTTGCCGGCGTCGATCATCTTCGCCGCCATCTTGCGGGCATGGCCCGGGTGCACGCGGTCATCGCGGGTGGAGGTGGTGAACAGCACCGGCGGGTAGTTCTTCTTCGCGTCGAACAGGTGGTACGGCGAGAAGGTCTTGATGAACTCCCAGTCACTGGTGTCCGGATTGCCGTACTCGGCCATCCACGAGGCGCCCGCCAGCAGATGGCTGTAGCGCTTCATGTCCAGCAGCGGCACCTGCACCACCACCGCACCGAACAGTTCCGGGTACTGGGTCAGCATGTTGCCGGTCAGCAGGCCGCCGTTGCTGCCGCCCTGCACGCCCAGGTGCTTGGCGGTGGTGATCTTGCGCTTGACCAGATCACGTGCCACCGCGGCCATGTCTTCATAGGCCTTGTGGCGGTTCTGCTTCAGCGCCGCCTGGTGCCAGCGCGGGCCGTACTCGCCACCGCCGCGGATGTTGGCGACCACATACACGCCGCCCTTCTCCAGCCAGGCGCGGCCCATGCCACCGGAGTAGCTCGGGGTCAGCGAGATCTCGAAGCCACCGTAGCCATACAGCAGGGTCGGATTGGAGCCATCCAGCTTCATCGCCTTGTCGTGCACCACGAAGTACGGCACGCGGGTGCCGTCCTTGCTGGTGGCGAAGTGCTGCTCGATCACCTTGCCCTTGGCATCGAAGAAGGCCGGCATGGTCTTCAGCGTTTCCGGCGGCTGGCCGATCTCGGCCAGGGCCAGCGTGGTCGGGGTCAGGTAGTCGGTGGCGGTCAGCCACACCGCGTCACTGTCGTTGCTGTCCACGGCGGCCACGCCCAGCGTGCCGAAGGCCGGCGCACCAACGAAGCGGCTGGTCTGCCAGCCATCGGCGCCCGGAGTCAGTACCGACAGGCGGTTCTTGACGTCGTCCAGCACGTTCAGCACCAGGTGGCTCTTGGTCCAGGTGGCACTGGCCAGCGAGGTGGTCGCGGTCGGGGTGAACAGCACCTCGAAGTCGCGCTTGCCGGCCAGGAAGTCGTCCAGCCGGGTCGCCAGCAGCGAACCGGACGCGTAGGTCTTGCCACCCACGGTCCACGGATCGCGCAGCTCCAGGGTCAGCCACTGCTTGTGCAGGCCCTTCTCGGCCGAGTTCGGCGCGTCGATCTTGGTCAGCGTGCCGTCGTCGCCACGCAGGTAGATCTCGTTGTTGTAGAACGCCAGCGTGCGGCTGACCAGGTTGCGCTCGAAACCCGGGGTGTCATCGTGCATCGCCGCGATGTACATGTCTTCCGGCTTGCCTTCGTACACCACGCTGGCCGAGGCCATCGGCGTGCCGCGCTTCCACAGCTTGGCCACCCGCGGATAGCCGGACGTGGTCATGGTGCCGGCACCGAAGTCGGTGTAGACGAACACGGTGTCGCGGTCGATCCAGTTCAGGCCACCCTTCGACTCCGGACGGAAGAAGCCATCCTTGATCCAGGTCTTGTTGGCCAGGTCGAACTCGCGGGTGACGTCGGCATCGGCGCCGCCGCGCGACAGCGCGATCAGGCAGCGGCTGTAGTCCGGACGCAGGCAGTCGGCGCCGTGCCAGACCCAGTTCTCACCCTCGGCCTTGTTCAGCGCGTCCAGGTCGAGCACGGTCTCCCACTGCGGCGAGGCCTTGCGGTACTCGGCCAGCGTGGTGCGCCGCCACAGGCCGCGCTCGTGCTGCTGGTCCTTCCAGAAGTTGTAGTAGTAGTCGCCGATCTTCTGCACGCCGGGGATCTTGGCATCGGAGTCGAGCACCTCGCGGATGCTGGTCTCCATCTGCTTGAAGGCCGGGGTCTGCGCCAGGCGCGCCTCGGACTTGGCGTTCTGTTCCTTGACCCAGGACAGCGGCTTGTCGCCGGTGACGTCCTCCAGCCAGGCGTAGCGATCGGTGTCTTCAGCGGCCACGGCGGTCCCCACCGAGGCAGCGGTCATCATGCCGGCCAGCAGGCAGGCGGAAGCGAGTCGTGACATTGCAGCTCCAGGCAGTCATAAGCCGTGGAACGCTAGCATGGAATGTCGCGGTCGCCCCCGTGTCGAAGGTCAGGCCGTGGCCGCCGGGCGGCGCCGACCGCGTGCAGCCGGAGCCGGACAGCGCCGTGCCTGTCCACCGGTACGCCGTGCCAGACGCAGCCATGACAGGCGTGGCAACGGGAAACGCAGCAGTGCCCAGCACGCCACCAGCGGCATGCCCACCAGCCACATCGGCAGCCAGCCCAGCCATGCGCTGCTACCGCGTGCGGCCGGCCAGACCAGCACCAGCGCCACGCCGGCCAGCGCCACCTGCTGCACGCCGCGCAGCAGGCGTGGATCGGCACGCTCGAAGATGACGCGTTCAGTTGCAGGGCGACGGACGGAACGTACGTTCATGGGGCTTCTCCGGTGGACAATGCAACACAGCGTGGGCAAGAGCCTTCTCACGGACTGCGACACCATTGACGGATCGCGTGCACACAGTCGACCATGCGCGTGCAAGCCCACTGGAGCCCGCTCCCGCATGACTTCGATCCGCCCGTTCTGCGCCGTGCTGCTGGCCCTGTCGCTGGCGGGCCCCGCCATGGCCGCCAGTGAGCCGCCGTCGCCCCGCGCCACCGGCGCGGCCGCTCTGGACGCGCCGATCGACCTGAAGCGCTTCATGGGGACCTGGTACGTAATCGGCCGCGTGCCGAACTTCATCGAACGTGGCCATGTCGCCAGCGTCAACGAATACGAGCTTCGCGACACGCACAAGGTCGGCATCACCTACCGCTACCGCGATGGCTTCGGTGAACCGGTGCAGGAGGTGCACGCACGCGCCAGTGTCGATCCGGACAGTGGCAACCACGGCTGGCGCACCTGGTTCTACCGTGTCGTGCCGACCCATTCGCGCGTGCTGGAAGTGGCCCCGGATTATTCCTGGGCGCTGATCGGTTACCCGGGCCGCGAGATGGCCTGGATCTTCGCGCGCAAGCCGGACATGGACAAGGCCCTGTACAAGGAGCTGGCCGATCGCCTGCGCGACGAGTACGGCGTGAATACCGACAAGCTCAAGCGCGTGCCGCAGCATCCCGACCAGGTCGGCAAACTGGGCTACGAAGTACCGAACGCGCGCTGAGCAAAGCGCCGCCGGGCATGGCCCGGCGAGTGGACCGCGTACAGATTCCGGTAGTGCCGGCCGCTGGCCGGCAACCCTGCCACATTCGCCAGCCAGCGGCCGGCACTACCTGATGCGGCCGGGGCACCCCGTTACTTGCGGCTGTAATGCGCGACCAGGCGGTCGCCGAGCATCTGCAGCAGCTGCACCAGCACCAGCAGCAGGACCACGGTGACCAGGGCCACGTCGGTGTGCGAACGCTGGTAGCCGTCGCGGAACGCCAGGTCGCCCAGGCCACCGGAACCGATCGCACCGCCCATGGCGGTGAAACCGATCAGGGCCACGGTGGTGACCGTGGCACCGGCGATCAGGCCAGGGCGCGCCTCCGGCAGCAGCACGCGGGTGACCAGCTGCCAGGTGGTGGCGCCCATCGCCTGGGTCGCTTCGATCACGCCGCGGTCAACCTCGCGCAGCGCGGTCTCGACCAGGCGCGCATAGAACGGCGCAGCACCAATGACCAGCGGCACGATTGCGCCGCGCACGCCCAGCGAGGTGCCCATCAGGAACAGGGTGACCGGGATCAGCACGATCATCAGGATGATGAAGGGCACCGAGCGCAGCAGGTTCACCACCAGCGCCAGCACACCATAGGCCAGCGGCCGGCGCTTCATCTGCGGCGCGCCGAACAGGTACAGCAGCACGCCCAGCGGCAGGCCGATGGCCAGGGTCAGCGGCAACGAACCGAGCAGCATCAGCAGGGTGTCGAGGGTGGCCTGGCCGATATCGGCCCACTTGCCCGCATCCAGGTGGCGGAAGAAGCCGCCGGCAGTGGCGATGATCATCGACGCAGTTCCTCAACGTGCACGCCGGCGGCCACGAACGCGGCCTGCGCGGCGGACTGGTCACCGCCCACCAGGGCGACCACCAGCTGGCCATACGGGGTGTCCTTGATCCGATCGATGCGGCCGGACAGGATGTTGTAATCGACGCCGGTCTCGCGCGCGACGCTGCCCAGCAAGGGCTCGTAGGTGTCGCCGCCGAGGAAGGTCAAGCGCACGATGCGGCCACCGACGGCGTCGAAATCACGGTGCAACGCGCCTTCGTCGACATGCTCCGATTCACTGACGAATCGGCGCGTGGTCGGGTGCTGCGGGTGCAGGAACACCCGGGTAACCGGTCCGGTCTCGACCATCTGCCCGGCATCGAGCACGGCGACGCGATCGCAGACGCGACGGATCACGTCCATCTCGTGGGTGATCAGCACGATGGTCAGGCCCAGCTCGCGGTTGATCTTCGACAGCAGCGACAGCACCGAGGCGGTGGTCTGCGGATCGAGCGCACTGGTGGCTTCGTCGCACAGCAGGATCTGCGGGCGCGTCGCCAGCGCGCGGGCAATGCCGACGCGCTGCTTCTGGCCACCGGACAGCTGCGCCGGATACTTCTGCGCATGCGCCTCCAGGCCCACGGTATGCAACAGCTCGGCCACGCGCGCGTCGATCTCCGCCTTCGGCGTGCCGGCCAGCTCCAGCGGGAAGGCGACATTGCCGGCCACCGTGCGCGACGACAGCAGGTTGAAGTGCTGGAAGATCATGCCGATGCGCCGGCGCAACGCGCGCAGGCCGTCGGCGTCCAGTGCGGTGACATCCTCGCCACCGATCAGCAGCCGGCCGCCGCTGGGTTCTTCCAGGCGGTTGATCATGCGGATCAGGGTCGACTTGCCCGCGCCGGAATGGCCGATGATGCCGAAGACCTCACCGGCCTCGATGGTCAGGTCCAGCGGTTGCAGCGCGCTGACTTCGCGGCCGGCAACGGCATAGGATTTGTGCAGGCGCTGGAACTCGATCACGGGCGTGGCTCACCGGCTGGGTGACGGAAGGGGGCGTGCAGCCTACCAGCGCCGGCGCTCACGCGCCCGCGCCATAAGCCGGAATGTTATTCCTTTTGGTTCTAAGCTGCCCGGCCCGGCAGGGCCGGCCGCTGCCCGGCAACTGCCTTACGGGTGGTCCAGCGGCTTCGGCGGCTCCTGCCGGTTCACCCGCTCACGGTGCAGCAGGTACAGGCCGGAAGCGACAATAATCGCCGCGCCCACCCAGGTGTAGCCGTCCGGCAGCTGCCCCCAGAAGGCCAGATCCCAGCCGATCACCCAGACCAGGCCGCTGTACTCCAGCGGCGCGATCATCGAGGCTTCGCCCAGCTGGAAGGCCTTGGTCAGGGCGATCTGGCCCAGTGCCCCGGCCAGGCCCATGCCGGCGATCAGCGGTGCGTGCGCCACCTGCAGCGGCACCCAGCCGGGAAGGGCCAGCAGGCCGGCGCCGACGGCCATGATCACCAGGAACCAGACCACCATCGACTGCGAGGTGTCGGTGCGGGTCAGCAGGCTGACCGTGATCGCCGCCACGGCGTAGGCGGTGGCCGCGGCCAGCACCATCAACCCCGGCACCGAAATGAAGCCGTCCACGCCCGGCCGCAGCACCACCAGCACGCCGACCAGGCCGATGCCGATGGCGACCCAGCGCCGCGGCCCGACCCGCTCACCCAGCAGCGGCACCGACAGTGCCGCGATCAGCAGCGGGGCGACGAAATAGATGGTGTAGGCGGTGGACAGCGGCAGGTCGCGCAGGGCGAACACGAAGCAGCCGATCATCGCCATGCCCAGTGCGCCACGCAGCAGGTGCAGGCCCCAGCGACGTGGCACCAGCGACCGCGGGCCGGCGCTGACCAGCACCCAGACCAGCACGAATGGCAATGAGGCCGCGCCGCGCAGGAAGGTCACTTCCAGGGTCGGATAGCTGGCCGACAGCTGCTTCATGCCAGCGTCCATCAGCGAGAAACAGGCGACTGCCGCGACCATCCAGGCCACCGCGCGCGAGGGGGAGCGTTGCACGTTCATGGCCCATTATCGCCGACCGCGCCGTTCTGTAGAGTCGAGCTTGCTCGACTGCTCTTCACAAAACAGTCGAGCAAGCTCGACTCTACAAAAAGCTGGCAGGTCGGCACGATAGAATGACCCTCACTGAATCCTGCGGAGCCGCGCCCATGCCTTCCTTCGACGTCGTGTCCGAAGTCGACACCCACGAACTGACCAACGCCATCGACCAGGCCAACCGTGAGCTGGCCACCCGCTTCGACTTCAAGGGCGTGGACGCGAAGTTCGAACGCGATGGCGATGTCATCAACCAGACCGCGCCGACCGAATTCCAGCTCAAGCAGATGAACGACATCCTGCGCGCCCGCCTGGCCGCGCGCGGCATCGACGTGCTCAGCCTGGAATTCGGCGACATCGAGACCAACCTGGCCCAGGCCCGGCAGAAGATCACCGTCAAGCAGGGCATCGAGCAGAAGATCGCCAAGAAGATCGCCGCTGCACTGAAGGACGCCAAGCTGAAGGTGGAAAGCCAGATCAACGGCGACAAGCTGCGCGTGCAGGGCAAGAAGCGCGATGACCTGCAGGACGCCATTGCCGTGCTCAAGGCCGGCAAGTTCGAGCTGCCGCTGCAGTTCAACAACTTCCGCGACTGAGGCCTGCGCCGGGCATCGCCCGGCGTTGCAGCCAGCGGGTACGACGGCGCGTTGCCGGCGACGCGCCTACAATGGCGGCCCCGCCAGCCGACGTGCCCGCCATGACCGATTCCCAGCTGCCCACCGATGACCCGATCGCCGCCACCCGCCTGTGGCTGGAGCGCATCGTCATCGGCCTGAACCTGTGCCCGTTCGCCAAGGCGGTGTACGTGAAGGACCAGGTCCGCATCGTGCTGAGCGACGCCACCACGCCCGAGGCGCTGGTCGAACAACTGGCCGAAGAGCTGGTGCTGCTGCGCGATACCCCGGCCGAGCAGATCGACACCACGCTGATCGTGCACCCGCAGGTACTGACCGACTTCCTCGACTACAACGACTTCCTCGACAACGCCGACGCCGCGATCGAGGCGCTGGACCTGCAGGGCATCCTGCAGGTGGCCAGCTTCCACCCGGACTATCAGTTCGACGGCGTGGCCGCCGACGACGCCAGCAACTACACCAACCGGGCGCCCTTCCCCACCCTGCACCTGCTGCGCGAAGACAGCGTGGCGCGCGCGGTGGATGTCTATCCGGACCCGGACGTGATCGTCGAGCGCAACATCCAGACCCTGGACCGCATCGGCGTGGACGGCTGGCATCGCCGCCTGCGCGGCGAAGACCTGTCATGAGCACGGTGCCACCGATCGCGGCGTGGCCGGTGGCACCGCTGCAGGACAAGGTGGTGCTGGTCACCGGCGGCGCCAACGGCATCGGCCGTGGCATCGCCCAGGCCGTACTCGGCGCCGGGGCACGCGTGATGATCGGCGATCTGGACGTGGAAGCCGGCCAGGCCTGCCTGGACGAATGGCAACGCGGTGAAGATGCCGCGTTCCAGCGCCTGGACATCGCCGACGAAGCCAGCGTGCGCGACTTCATCGCGGTGGCCCTGCAGCGGTTCGGCCGTATCGACGGACTGGTCAACAACGCCGGCATCGCTGGCCCGCATGGCACATTGCTGCAGGACATGGCGTGGGAGGAATGGCAGCGCCGCCTGTCGTCACTGCACGGCGCCTTCCTGTGCAGCAAGCACGCACTGCCGGCACTCTCGGCCCGCACTGAGGGCGCGATCATCAACATCGCCTCGACCCGCGCCTGGCAGTCTGAAGCGCACAGCGAGGCCTATGCGGCGGCCAAGGGCGGGCTGGTCGCCTTCACCCACGCGCTGGCGATCAGCAGCGGCCCGGCGGTGCGGGTCAACAGCATCAGCCCCGGCTGGATCGGCACCTCGGCCTGGCAGGCGCCCTCGCGGCGCCACCAACCCGACTACTCGGCCACCGATCACGCCCAGCACCCGGTCGGCCGTGTCGGCCACCCCGAGGACATCGGCGCGCTGGCGGTGTACCTGCTGTCGTCGCTGTCCGGCTTCACCACCGGCCAGGACTTCATCGTCGACGGCGGCATGACCCGGAAGATGATCTACGCCGAATAGAGCACCGCTCTCCGGTGGGTGCGGACCTTGGTCCGCACTTTTTCAGGAAAGTGCCAACCAGGGTTGGCACCTACCACAACGGTTTACGCCATGCCCGAATGGCGCAGCAGCGCGTCGATCTGCGGTGCGCGGCCGCGGAAGGCCTTGAAGTTCTCCGCAGCCGGACGGCTGCCACCGCGCGACAGGATTTCATCGCGGAAGCGCGCACCGGTTTCAGCCAGTGCCTGCGGTGCTTCCTCGAACGCGGCATAGGCATCGGCGCTGAGCACCTCGGCCCACTTGTAGCTGTAGTAGCCCGCCGCATAGCCACCGGCGAAAATGTGGCTGAACTGGTGCGGGAAGCGGTTCCAGACCGGCGGATGGTTCACCGCCACGTCCGCGCGTACGCGGTCCAGCAGTGCCAGCACGCTGTCCTGCGCCGGTTCGAACTGGCTGTGCAGCAGCATGTCGAACAGGCCGAATTCCAGCTGGCGCACGGTGGCCATGCCGCTGTGGAAATTGCGCGCGGCCAGCATGCGCTCGTACAGCGCGCGCGGCAGAGGTTCGCCGCTTTCGACGTGCGCGGTCATGCCCTGCAGGTGGTCCCACTCCCAGCAGAAGTTCTCCATGAACTGGCTGGGCAGTTCCACCGCATCCCATTCCACGCCATTGATGCCGGCCACGCCCAGTTCGCCGATGCGGGTCAGCAGCTGGTGCAGGCCATGGCCCATTTCATGGAACAGCGTGGTCACTTCGTTGTGGCTGAAGGTGGCCGGCTTGCCGTTGGCGCCGCGGCCGAAGTTGCACACCAGGTAGACCAGCGGCGTCTGCACGCTGCCGTCGGCACGCACGCGGCGGTTGCGGCAATCATCCATCCACGCACCGCCGCGCTTGCCTTCGCGCGCATACAGGTCCAGGTAGAACTGGCCGACCAGCGCGTCCTGCGCATCGACCAGGCGGAAGAACCGCACATCCTCATGCCACACCGGCGCACTGTCTTCCTGCACGCGCAGGCCATACAGCTGCTCGATCACCGAGAACAGGCCGCCCAGTACCTTCGGTTCGGTGAAGTACTGCTTCACGTCCTGCTCGGAATAGCTGTAGCGCGCCTGCTTCAGGCGATCGGCGGCGAACGCCAGGTCCCAGGCCTGCAGGCTGTCGATGCCCAGCTGTTCACGCGCGAACTGCTCCAGCTCGGCGCGATCCTTGGCCGCGAACGGCTTGGCACGCGCGGCCAGGTCGCGCAGGAAACCCAGCACCTCGGCCGGGTCCTGCGCCATCTTGGTCGCCACCGAATAATCGCCATACGAACCGAAGCCGAGCAGCGCGGCCAGCTCCGTACGCAGGGCCAGGATGCGGTCGATGTTGCCGCTGTTGTCCAGCGCGTCGTCGCCGAATTCGGACGCGCGCTGCGCACTGGCCCGGTACAGGATCTCGCGCAGGTCACGGTCTTCGGCCCAGGTCTGCACCGGCAGGTAGCACGGCATCTGCAGGGTCAGCTTCCAGCCCTGCTTGCCGTCCTTTTCCGCCGCAGCGTGCGCGGCGGCCTTCACGTCCCCCGGCAGGCCGGCCAGGCGCGCTTCATCCTCGATGATCAGCGACCACGCATCGGTGGCGTCGAGCACGTTCTGCGAGAACTTCGCCGACAGTGCCGACAGTTCCTCCTTGATCTCTGCGAAGCGCTGCTGCGCCTCGGGCGCCAGCTCGGCACCGCCCAGGCGGAAATCACGCAGGGTGTTGTCCAGCACCTTGCGCCGGGCCTCGTCGAAACCTGCGGCCTCCGGGCTGGCGGCCAGCGCCTGGTACTGGCGGTACAGCGCCAGGTTCTGGCCCAGCGCGCTGGCGAAGCGGGTCACCCGCGGCAGGTTGCTGTTGTACGCCTCACGCAGTTCCGGGGTGTTGACCACGCCCTGCAGGTGGCCGACCAGGCCCCAGGCGCGCCACAGACGCTCGGTGGCGTCGTCCAGCGGGGCGACGAAGCTCTCCCAGCGCACCGGCTGCACCTGCTCGGCGGCGCTGACGGCCGCTTCGGCCTCGGCCAGCAGCACATCCAGCGCCGGCGCCACGTGCTCGGGGCGGATCGCCTCGAAGCGCGGCAGGCCGGAAAAATCGAGCAGGGGGTTGGCAGCGGTCACGGCAGATCTCCAGGGTACGGGCCCGGCAGGCGGGCAGCCTGGTACATATGGCGCTGGAGGGCGTGGCTGACAAGGGGGTGACACCTGGCATTCACGTCGGCCTTACGGTCGCGGTTCGAAGCTTTGGTTGCGGGGGAGTCCGCAGCGGTACGTACCGAACGAGGCCCTACATGGAAGGTCTGGCTGCAGTTGCATCCGCCCCAGCGGCGCGGTCACTGGCGTTGTCTGCCAGCCCGGCCGAACTGACCTGGATCGCCGCACTGTGCGATGCCGGCGACGACGCCCCGCGCCACCTGCAGCAGCTGCAGGCGGTGCTGCAGCAGGGCGGCACGTTCAATGACGCCCAGGAGTGGTACCCGTTCGAAGTGATCGAGCGCGGCGCCAGCCAGCTGCAGCTGGGCCATGAACGCGAGTTCGTGATCTGCGTGCTGCTGTGGCTGCAGGCCCTGGCCCAGGGCCGCGCCAGCACGCTGGACCCCAGCCTGCACCTGGATGATCGCGCGATGGACATCGAGGCGCTGCCCGATGCCTTGCGTGACGCGGTGCTGGATGCGTTCACCGCGGCGGGGTACTGAGGGCGGGGTACTGAGTATGTAGCGTCGAGCCATGCTCGACGGCTCTTTCCCGGAGTCGAGCATGGCTCGACGCTACGCAGGCGCTACAGCGCTTCCAGGCTGCTCCACGGCAGTTCCGGCAAGCCCTGTCCGGCCACCGCTGCCGCCAGCTGCGCATCGGCGCGCTCGACATCGATCCCCTGCCGCACGTACCACGTGGGGTCGTAATAGCTCTGCGCGTAACGCTCGCCGCTGTCGCACAGGATGCTGACGATGCTGCCGTGGTGGCCAGCCTCGCGCATCCACTGCGCGGCCTGCAGTACGCCGATGAAGTTGGTGCCGGTGGAACCACCGACGCGGCGGCCGAGCTGGCGGCTGACATGGCGCATCGCGGCCAGGCTCAGCGCGTCGGGCACCTTCACCATCGCGTCGACGCTGGTCGGGATGAAACTCGGCTCCACCCGCGGCCGGCCGATGCCTTCCACGCGCGAACCGCCGCTGCAGGTCAGGCCTCGCCAGTCCGGCTCACCGGCCACGGCAGCCTTGTAGCCATCGAAGAACACCGACACTTCCGGGTCCGCGCACAGGATGCGGGTGTCGTGCCGGCGATAGCTGACATAGCGGCCCAGCGTCGCGGCGGTACCACCGGTACCGGGGCTGCACACGATCCATTCCGGGATCGGGCTGGGTTCCTCGGCCATCTGCTTGAAGATGGATTCGGCGATGTTGTTGTTGGCACGCCAGTCGGTGGCGCGCTCGGCGTAGGTGAACTGATCCATGAAGTGGCCGCCGGTTTCGCGGGCCAGTTTTTCCGAATCGCAGTTGAGGTCGCAGGCGCGCTCGACCAGGTGGCAGCGGCCACCATGGAATTCGATCGCCGCGATCTTCTCCGGCGAGGTGGTGGCCGGGATCACCGCGATGAACGGCAGCCCGAGCAGGCGCGCGAAATAGGCTTCGGACACCGCGGTCGAGCCGCTGGAGGCCTCGATCACCGGCCGGCCCTCGCGCAGCCAGCCATTGGCCAGCGCATACAGGAACAGCGAGCGGGCCAACCGGTGCTTCAGGCTGCCGGTAGGATGGCTCGATTCATCCTTCAGGTACAGGTCGATGCCCTCGAACCCGGGCAGCGCCAGCGGGATCAGGTGGGTATCGGCCGAACGGTTGAAATCGGCTTCGATCTTGCGGATGGCGGCAGCCACCCATTCACGCTGCGACATGGCGGGCCATCGGTGTCAGGACGGAACGGTGCGATCCGGCCATTGTACGTCGCAGTGCGGTCAGGTGCTGCTCGCTAGAATGGGGACATCCGGCCGGCAACGGCCCTGTCTGAAGGATCTCCCCCATGACCATTCCCGCCCTGCGCGATGTCCCCGGCGTCGCCGCCCAGGCCCCGGCCGAGACCACCGGCTTCGTGTTCAACCACACCATGCTGCGGGTGAAGGACATCACCGCCTCGCTGGACTTCTACACCCGCGTGCTCGGCTACCAGCTGATCGACAAGCGCGACTTCCCGGAGGCCCAGTTCAGCCTGTACTTCCTGGCCTACGTGCCGGCCGGCGCCGTGGTGCCGGAAGACGACGCCCAGCGCCGCCTGTGGATGGCCGGCCTGCCGGGCGTGCTGGAACTGACCCACAACCATGGCACCGAGGCCCAGGACGGCACGGTCTACCACGATGGCAACAGCGACCCGCGCGGTTTCGGCCACATCTGCGTGTCGGTGCCGGACATCGAAGCCGCCTGCCAGCGCTTCGAGGACCTCGGCGTGACCTTCCAGAAGCGCCTGACCGACGGCCGCATGAAGAACCTGGCCTTCATCAAGGACCCGGACGGCTACTGGGTCGAGATCATCGCCAACTGACCCGAAAAGGGGACGGAGGGGATTAAGTCGTTTCTGGCACTATTGGGCTGAAAGCGACTTAATTCCCTCCGTCCCCTTTTTTGTGAGGTTGGTATGGAAACGATGGAACTGCACCGCGGCCGTTTGATCGACCATCTGCAGCTTGTGGTGCGTGACCTGGCCGCCAGCCGCCGCTTCTACCAGGCGGTGTTCGATACGATCGGCATCCCGATCGCCGGCGAAGGCGATGATTACTTCTGGGCCGATGAGTTGTTCGTTTCCAGCGCCAGCAGCGAGGCCGCCGCTGGCCAGCTGACCGGACGCCACCACCTGGCGTTCCAGGCCCGCGACAGCGCCACCGTCGATGCCTTCCACAGCGCCGCGATCGCCGCTGGCGGTACCGACAATGGCGCGCCGGGCGAACGCCCCTACCATCCGGGCTACTACGGCGCCTTCGTGCTCGATCCGGACGGCAACAACATCGAAGTGGTCTATCACGGTCCGGCCCGCTACAGCGCCGACTCGGTGAAGGTCACTTTCTGATTTCACCGATGCCGTGAACGAAGAAGCCGGGCAATGCCCGGCTTCTCTGCTTCCAGCGCTGCAGCCCTCAGTGAGCGGCCATGTAGATGTCCTGAAGCACGGCCTTTTCCAGCTCGAGCTCGCCCAGCAGGTTCTTCACGATGTCGCCCAGGCTGAGGATGCCGACCAGGCGGGTGCCTTCGGTGACCATCAGATGACGGCGCCGCGAGTACGTCATCAATGACATGGCCTGTTTCAGCGTAGCCTCCGGCGAGATACCTTCCAGGCCGGTGGTCGGCACGCTGGAAATCACCCGGCGGCCGGCCTGCGGGCCGTCATCGGCCAGGGTACGCACGATGTCCTTTTCGGAAATGATGCCGACCGGGGCATCGTCCTTCATCACCACCAGCGCAGCGATCTTGTTCGCGCTCATCTTGTGGGCAGCGGCACCGATGGTGTCTTCGGCGTCGATGGTGATGACAGCTTCTTTCTTGGATTGCAGGAGTTCGCGGACGTTCATTCTTGTTTCCTGGTGCAGGTCACTGAAGTCAAAAAAGTGTGCTCTTCCGATACGCCCCCTCCCCGGGAACAGACCTTTCAGCGCACGTCTGGCGCACGTGCCTGCCCTGGGAGATGCATCGGCAGGCGACGTACTGCAACGCGAACGAGGTGGGTTCAACCGCGCAACCCATGCCTCGGTCAAATCGATTCTACGACTGCGACCATCGGTCACTACCGGCATCGATAGGACAGTTCGTCGTGGGAACCAACTGACGATCCAGAGAATGGCACCGCGGCTGAAACCGCCGCTGAATACAGGCGGCATTGCGCATTAAAGATTGATTGCGGCCTGCCGACGGCGGACAGAACGGCCGGCGGCTGTCCCACTTGATGCGGTTATCGGCGCAAACGAAAGGGGGCCACATGGGCCCCCTTCGCGTACCGCTTCCAGGTCCACCAGCCGGCGTTACTCCACCGTCACGCTCTTGGCCAGGTTGCGTGGCTTGTCCACGTCGGTGCCGCGCGCCAGCGCGGTGTGGTAGGCCAGCAGCTGCACCGGAATGGTGTGCACGATCGGGCTGAGCACGCCGGCATGACGCGGCGTGCGGATCACGTGCACGCCTTCGGACTCGTTGAAGTTGCTGTCCTGGTCGGCGAACACGAACAGCTCGCCACCACGGGCGCGCACTTCCTGCATGTTCGACTTCACCTTCTCCAGCAGGCTGTCGTTGGGGGCGATCACCACCACCGGCATGTCCTCGTCCACCAGCGCCAGCGGGCCGTGCTTCAGCTCGCCCGCCGGATAGGCTTCGGCATGGATGTAGGAGATTTCCTTGAGCTTGAGCGAGCCTTCCAGCGCGATCGGGTAGTGCAGGCCGCGGCCCAGGAACAGCGCGCTGCTCTTGCGCGCGAAACGCTCGGCCCATGCCGCGATCTGCGGCTCCATGTTCAGTGCGTGCTGCACGCTGCCCGGCAGGAAGCGCAGCTGCTCCAGGTAGTCCGCTTCCTGCGCCGCGTCGATGCGGCCACGCAGCTTGCCCAGCACCACGGTCAACTGGAACAGCGCAGCCAGCTGGGTGGTGAAGGCCTTGGTCGAGGCCACGCCGATCTCGGCACCGGCGCGGGTGTAGCAGACCAGCTCGCTGGCGCGCGGGATCGCACTTTCCGGCACGTTGCAGATCGACAGCGTGTGCTTGTGGCCGAGCGACTTGGCGTACTTCAGCGCTTCCATCGTATCCAGCGTTTCGCCGGACTGGGAGATGGTGACGATCAGGTGCTTCGGGTTCGCATAGGCGGCGCGGTAGCGGTACTCGCTGGCGATCTCCACGCTGCACGGCAGGCCGGCGATGGCTTCGATCCAGTAGCGTGCGGTCAGGCCGGCGTAGTAGCTGGTACCGCAGGCGATGATCTGCACGCCTTCGATGCCCGACAGCACCGCTTCGGCGTTCTTGCCGAACAGCTCGGCCGGGAAGCCACCGGCGTCGATTGCCGCCTCGATGGTATCCCCCAGGGCGCGCGGCTGCTCGTGGATTTCCTTCTGCATGAAGTGGCGATACGGGCCCAGCTCCAGCGATGCCAGCGACACGTCGGACAGATGCACGTCGCGCTCGATCGGCTGATCGTGCTCGTCGAAGACGCGCACACCGTCGCGGCGGATCTCGGCCGTGTCACCCTCTTCCAGGAAAATCACCTTGCGGGTGGCCGAGATCACCGCCGAGACATCGGAGGCAACGAAGTTCTCGCCTTCACCCAGGCCGATCAGCAGCGGGCAGCCCATGCGCGCGCAGACGAAGCGCTCCGGCTCGGCACGGCTGACCACGGCCAGTGCATAGGCACCGGTCAGCTCCTTCACCGTGTGCTGCAGCGCCACCAGCAGATCGTCGCCATCCTTCAGGTGATGATGGATCAGGTGCGCGATGACTTCGGTATCGGTCTGCGACTCGAAGGTGTAGCCGAGCGCGCGCAGCCTTTCGCGCTGCTCTTCGTGGTTCTCGATGATGCCGTTGTGCACCAGCGCCACGCCCTGGCTGATGTGCGGATGCGCGTTGGCCTCGGTGACGCCGCCATGGGTGGCCCAGCGCGTGTGGCCGATGCCCAGCACCGCATTGAAGCCTTCAGCCTCGGCCGCCGTGGCCATTTCCGACACACGGCCGGTACGGCGCACGCGACGCACCTCCGGCCGTTCGCCCTGATCGATCACGGCGATGCCCGAGGAATCGTAACCACGGTACTCAAGGCGCTTGAGGCCCTCGATCAACACCGGCACTACGTCGCGATCAGCGATCGCACCCACGATTCCACACATGTCACGCAATTCCTTGAAGACGATCGGCGCATTCTAGCCTGCGTGTCCGGGTTCCCCCTCCTGTCCGCTTAATGAAAGTGTCCGGAAAGGTGTCCGCGGACACCCGGACATCGCGACGGACCCGACAAGCCATTGATCTGAAACAGAATAAAGTTGGCACGCTACGTGCTTGGTATTGGCTACCACCGCAAGGCACGCATCCGATGATCCGCGACACTTCCGCCCAGGACCAGATCGTTTCCTCCGCACCGGCCAGCGCCACCCGCGCCAACTGGCACCGCTACCGTTGGCCGGCGGCGGGCGCCCTCGTGCTGCTGGCCGGCATCGGCTGGGCCGTGCACGCCTGGTCCAATGCCAGCCGTTCCTACGACAGCAGCCGCGTGCGCATCGCCGAAGTGAAGCGCGGCGACCTGGTGCGTGACATCGCCGCCGACGGCCGGGTGATCGCCGCCAACAGCCCGATCCTGTATGCGATCTCGGCCGGCACCGTGGACCTCAAGGTGGTCGCCGGCGACGTGGTCAAGAAGGGCCAGGAACTGGCGATCATCGACAGCCCGGAACTGCGCAGCAAGCTGGCCCAGGAACAGGCCACCCTGGCCGGCCTGGAAGCCGAGGCCAGCCGCGCAGCGCTGGACGCGACCCTGGCCCGCGCCAAGTCGCGCAAGGAAACCGACCAGGCCACCATCGAACGGCAGGCCGCCGACCGCGACCTGCAGCGCTACCAGCGCGGCTACGACGGCGGCGCGGTGCCGCAGATCGACCTGGCCAAGGCCAAGGACTCGCTGAAGAAGGCCGACATCACCCTGGCCAATGCCACCACCGATGCACGCCTGCAGAGCCAGGGCGCCGACCTGGACGCACGCAACAAGCGGCTGCTGGCCGATCGCCAGAAGGCCGTGGTGGCCGAAGTCCAGCGCCAGGTCGATGCACTGACCCTGCGCGCACCGTTCGATGGCCAGGTCGGCCAGGTGCAGGCGATCCAGTCCACCAACCTGGCCGCCAACGCACCGGTGCTGGGTGTGGTCGACCTGTCCAAGTTCGAAGTCGAGATCAAGGTTCCGGAGAGCTTCGCCCGTGACCTGGCCATCGGCATGCCCGCACAGCTGACCGGCGGCAACGGCCAGCCGTTCCCGGGCGAGATCAGCGCGGTGTCGCCGGAGGTGGTCAATGGCGAGGTCAACGCCCGCGTGCGCTTCGCCAGCGCGCAGCCGGAGGGCCTGCGCCAGAGCCAGCGGATGTCGGTGCGCGTGCTGCTCGATACCCGCAGGAACGTGCTGAAGGTCGAGCGCGGCCCGTTCGTCGAACAGGGCAACGGCATCGCTTACGTGATGGATGGCCGCACCGCCGTGCGCCGTCCGGTGGAACTGGGCGTCAGCAGCCTGGGCGAAGTGGAAATCAAGTCGGGTGTGCAACCGGGCGACCGCATCGTGGTCTCCGGCAGCGACCTGTTCAAGGACGCCGAACGCGTCTCCGTCAACTGATACCTGAACCCTGAATCCTGGAGAGAGGACACCCCATGTACATGCTCGAAATGCGTTCGGTCGCCAAGGTCTTCCGCACCGAACAGGTGGAAACCCACGCACTGCGCTCGCTGGAACTGCAGGTCAAGGAACGCGAGTTCGTCGCCGTCACCGGTCCGTCCGGCTCCGGCAAGACCACCTTCCTCAACATCGCCGGCCTGCTGGAAACCTTCACCAGCGGCACCTACATGCTGGACGGGCAGGACGTGAGCACGCTGGGTGACGATGCCCGCAGCCGCCTGCGCAACCAGAAGATCGGCTTCATCTTCCAGGGCTTCAACCTGATCCCGGACCTCAACCTGTTCGACAACGTCGACGTACCGCTGCGCTATCGGAAGATGAGTGCCAACGAACGCCGCGAGCGCATCGAGAAGGCACTGAGCCAGGTCGGCCTCGGCTCGCGCATGAAGCACTACCCGAATGAACTGTCCGGCGGCCAGCAGCAACGTGCGGCGATCGCGCGCGCCCTGGCCGGCAGCCCACGCCTGCTGCTGGCCGACGAACCGACCGGCAACCTGGATACGCAGATGGCCCGCGGCGTGATGGAGTTGCTGGAAGAGATCAATGCGGCCGGCACCACCATCGTGATGGTCACCCACGATCCGGAACTGGCCGCGCGCGCGCAGCGCAACGTGCACATCGTCGATGGCCAGGTGACCGACCTGGTGCGTGAGCCGGTGCTGGCCACGCCGGTGCGCCACATCGTCGCCGTCAACGATTGAGGGCCCGACCATGTTCGCCTACTACGCCCGACTGGCGGCGCGCAGCTTCCGCCGCAACAAGGTCCTGACCGCGCTGATGGTGGTTGCCATCGCACTCGGCATCGGCGCCTCGATGACCACGCTGACCGTCTTCCACGTACTGTCCGGCGACCCGATTCCCAGCAAGAGCGACCGGCTGTTCTACGTGCAGCTTGATGCCGCGACCGGCGCCTATGTCGCCGGCGAAGAGCCGGAAACCCAGTTGACCCGCTTCGACGGTGAAGCGCTGCTGCGCGAAGCCAAGGGTGAGCGCCAGGCGCTGATGAGCGGCGGCGGCGGCACCATCGAGCCGGACAACAGCACCCTCAAGCCCTTCAGCATCGACACCCGCTGGACCTCGGCCGACTTCTTCCCGATGTTCGAGGTGCCCATGCAGTACGGCCGGCCGTGGACGCGGGAGGACGATGAAGGCCGCGCACGCGTGGTGGTCATCTCCAAGGCGCTCAACGACAAGCTGTACCAGGGCGCCAACAGCGTGGGCCGCGACCTGCGCATGGAAGGCCAGAGCTACCGCATCGTCGGCGTGATGAAGGAATGGAGCCCGGAGCCGCACTTCTATGACCTGACCACCGGCAGCTACGGCAAGAACGAAGACCTGCTGCTGCCGATCTCCACCTCGTTCGACCTGAAGCTCGGCAACAACGGCAACATGAACTGCTTCGGCGAAAATCCCGACGGCAACAGCTACTCGCTCAATGCGCCGTGCGCCTGGCTGCAGTACTGGGTGGAGATCGACCCGGCCAAGGCCGGCGACTACCGCCGCTACCTGGAGAACTATTCGACCCAGCAGCGCGAGGCCGGCCGCTTCAAGCATCCGCCGAACGTGCGCCTGCGCACCGTGATGGAATGGCTGGACTTCAACGGAGCGGTGCCCAGCGACGTGCGCCTGCAGCTGTGGCTGGCACTGGGCTTCCTCGGCGTCTGCCTGGTCAACACGGTGGGCCTGCTGCTGGCCAAGTTCCTGCGCCGCAGCGGTGAGATCGGCGTGCGCCGTGCCCTCGGTGCCAGCCGCGGCCAGATCTTCCTGCAGTGCCTGGTGGAAGCCGGCGCAGTCGGCGTGGTCGGTGGCGTGCTGGGCATCGGCCTGGCCCTGCTCGGCCTGTTCGCGGTGCGCCAGCAGCCGGTGGAGTACGCCAAGCTCGCCCACCTGGACGGCAACATGCTGCTGCTCGCACTGGGCCTGACCCTGTTCGCCAGCCTCGCCGCCGGCTTCCTGCCCGCCTGGCGCGCGATGCAGGTCACCCCGGCCATCCAGCTCAAGTCGCAGTAAGCATCCGAACGAGGACTCCCATGGACATCCGCCCCATCCTCAGCACGCTGCGCCGGCACAAGACCGCCGCTGCCCTGATCGTGCTGGAAGTCGCGCTGACCTGCGCCATCGTCTGCAATGCGCTGTTCCTGGTCAGCCAGCGCGTGGAGAAGATCAGCATGCCCAGCGGCATCGCTGAAAACGAACTGGTGATGCTGCGCGTCAGTGGCATCGGTAAGCAGACCGACGCCCTGGCACGCACCCGCGAAGACCTGGCATCGCTGCGCGCCATCCCCGGCGTCAGCAACGTCACCATCATCAACCAGGTCCCCTTCCGCAACGGCTCCTCCAGCAGCAGCATCTCGCGCGTGATCGACCAGGAACGGCCGACCACCAACGCCTCGATGTACACGCTGTCCGAGAACGGGCTGGCCACGATGGGCATCAACCTGATCGCAGGCCGCGATTTCCTGCCCGACGAGTACCAGAACTTCGAAGACGTCAGCAAGGGCGGCGCCAAGGAAAAGGCCATCCCGATCATCCTCACCCAGGCCACTGCCGCCAAGATGGAGCCCAACGGCAGCGCACTGGGCAAGACCTACTACATGGGCAAGCAGTCGCTGCATGTGATCGGTATCGTCGACACCCTCAGCACGCCCAATGGCTGGAGCGACAACTGGACCAACTCGATGCTGCTGCCGATCCGCTCCACCTTCGACAAGGGTGGCACGTACGTGCTGCGGACTACGCCGGAACGCCGCCAGGAAGTGCTCGACGCCGGTGCCGCCGCACTGGAGCGCAACGATCCCAACCGGCTGATGCGCGACAAGCTGACCTATGAGGACCAGCGCAAGGACTTCTTCAAGAACGACCGCGCGATGGTCGGCCTGCTGATCACCGTCAGCATCTCGCTGCTGGTGGTCACCGCGCTGGGCATCATCGGCCTGGCCAGCTTCTGGGTGCAGCAGCGCAGCAAGCAGATCGGCATCCGCCGCGCACTCGGCGCTACCCGCGGGCAGATCCTGCGCTACTTCCAGACCGAGAACTTCCTGCTGGCCACACTGGGCATCGTGCTGGGCATGCTGGCGGCCTACGCCATCAACCTGGCACTGATGAACCTGTACGAGCTGCCGCGCATGCCGCTGTACTACCTGCCGCTGGGTGCGCTGCTGCTGTGGGTGCTGGGCCAGATCGCGGTGTTCGGACCGGCCCGGCGTGCCGCAGCGGTACCGCCGGCGGTCGCCACGCGGGGCGCGTGAGATGCGCGCCTGCTGGCTGCTGCTGATGCTGCTTCCATCCCTGCCGGCCCTGGCCGGCAGCAGCAGCGCGCAGACGCTGGAGTGGCGCCAGCAGGATGCACGGCTGGCGCTGCGCTCGACCGAAGGCCAGGTGCGGGTGGAAGCCGCTGCCCCCGAAGCCCGCTTCGGCGTGCGCAGTGGCGACCGCATCCTGCGCGTGGACGACAGCGCCGTGCGCAGGATCGAGCATCTGACCGAAGCCCTGCGCCACTCCACGGCTCCCACCGCCTACCTGTTGCTGCGCCGCGACAGACGTGAACTGACCGTGCCAGTGAATGCGGCCGCCTGGCGTCTGGCACTGGTTGCTCCGCCGCCGCCGCCGCCCCCTCCGCCGCGGTAAGCCCGGACCGCACCTGCGGCCACAGGTTTGGCTATGCTTGATGGGCGGCGCCGGGCTCTCCCGGCGCGTGGACACGAACGGCTCCAACGGCGCCGCCCATCCCTTTCTGCAGAACCGCTTGATGCCTTCGATCCTGATCATCGACGACAACGCCAGCGTGGGTACCGCGCTGGACGTGCTGTTCTCCCTGCACGACATCGACACCCTGCAGGCGCAGAGCCCGTCCGAGGGCCTGGCACTGCTCGAGTCGCAGCCGGTCGACCTGGTGATCCAGGACATGAACTTCAGCGAGGACACCACGTCCGGCGAGGAGGGCGAGGCTCTGTTCGCGCAGATCCGTGCGCGCCACCCTGATCTGCCGGTGATCCTGCTCACCGCCTGGACCCACCTGAGCAGCGCGGTGGACCTGGTCAAGGCCGGTGCCGCCGACTACCTGGCCAAGCCGTGGGACGACCGCAAGCTGCTGACCACGGTCAACAACCTGCTGGAATTGTCCGAGGCGCGTCGCGAACTGGATCGGCGTCGCAGCCGTGAACTGCGCCAGCGCAACGCCCTGGAAGCGAAGTACGAATTGTGCGGCGCCGTGTTCGCCGACCCGGCCAGCGAGCGTGTCATCGCCCTGGCCTGCCAGGTCGCGCGCTCGGAACTGCCGGTGCTGATCACCGGCCCCAACGGGGCCGGCAAGGAGAAGATCGCACAGATCATCCAGGCCAATTCACTGGTGGCCAAGGGCCCGTTCATCACCGTCAACTGCGGTGCGTTGCCATCGGAACTGATCGAAGCGGAACTGTTCGGCGCCGAAGCCGGTGCCTACACCGGTGCCAACAAAGCACGCGAGGGCAAGTTCGAAGCGGCCGACGGTGGCACCCTGTTCCTCGATGAGATCGGCAACCTGTCGCTGGGCGGGCAGATGAAGCTGCTGCGCGTGCTGGAAACCGGCCGCTTCGAGCGCCTGGGCTCCAACCGCGAGCGCCAGGTCAAGGTGCGCGTGGTCAGTGCGACCAACGCCGACCTGCCGGCCATGATCCGCGACGGCACCTTCCGCGAAGATCTCTATTACCGCCTCAACACGGTGGAACTGGTGCTGCCGCCACTGGCCGAACGCCCGGGCGACATCGTGCCCTTGGCCGAGCGCTTCCTGGCCACCGACAAGCCACTGTCCAGCGCCGCGGCCACGGCGCTGCAGCGGCATCCGTGGCCCGGCAATGTGCGCGAACTGCGCAATGTGATCCAGCGCGCCCAGCTGCTGGCCACCGGCAGCCGCATCGAAGTGGCTGACCTCAACCTGCCGCGCACCGCGGCGGCACCGCGCCCGGCACCGGGTGCCGGCAATGATCCTGATCGCGCGCGCATCGAGGATGTGCTGGCACGCAACCATGGCGTGATCGCGCAGGCCGCGGCCGAGCTCGGGCTCAGCCGCCAGGCGCTGTACCGGCGCATGGACCGCCACGGCATTCCGCGCGAATGAAGCGGCGCTCGTTCACCTTCCGCCTGTTCCTGCGCCTGCTGCCGGTGCTGGCGCTGGCTGCCGCGTTGCCGTGGCTGCTGGCGTACTGGATGGATCACGGCTGGGTGATCACCACGGTATCGACGCTGGTCCTGCTGTCGCTGATGTGGTGGACCCTGCGCCGTGCGACCGCGCCGGTACGCTCGCTGATGCGCGCCCTCTCCGGCACCACCAGCAGCTACCGCGATGGTGAATTCAACTTCGGCGTGCACTGGCCGGGCAATGATGAGCTGGGCGACCTGGTGCAGGCGCACCGGGAGCTGGGCGATGTGCTGCGTGCGCAGCGGCAAGGGCTGGTACAGCGCGAACTGCTGCTCGACACCATGGTGCAGAACACGCCGGTGGCGATGCTGCTGATCGCGTCCGGCGGCGATGGCATCGCCCGCGTGGTGTTCTCCAACCTGGCCGCGCGCAAGCTGCTGCACGGCGGCTGGAAGCTGGAAGGCCAGCGCCTGGAAGACGTGCTGGAACAGGTGCCGGTGGAGCTGCGCGATGCGATTGCTCGCGGCGGTGACAGCCTGTTCGCGGTGCATGCCGAAGGCGAGGACGGCGACGAGGACGACGAGCAGGTCTACCACCTCTCACGCCGCGCGTTCCAGCTCAACGGCCGCCCGCACGACCTGCTGCTGGTACGCCTGCTGACCGCCGAACTGCGCCGCCAGGAAGTGCAGACCTGGAAAAAGGTGATCCGGGTGATCAGCCACGAACTCAACAACTCGCTGGCGCCGATCGCTTCGCTGGCCCATTCCGGCGGCGTGCTGGTGCAGCGCGAACGCTTCGACCGGCTGCCGGAAATCTTCACCACCATCGAAGACCGTGCGCGCCACCTGGAGGGCTTCATCCGTGGCTATGCGCGCTTTGCCAAGCTGCCCCAGCCACAACTGCAGACCGTGCACTGGGCGCCGTTCCTGTCCAGCCTGCGCCAGCAGATTCCGTTCACCATGGAGCGCGAGCCGGACGAAACGCTGAGCAGCCGCATCGATATCGCGCAGTTCGGGCAGGCGCTGTTGAACCTGCTGAAGAACGCGCACGAAGCCTGCGCGGAAGCTGATCCACCCAACGATGACGTGCAGGTGCAGCTGACACGGCTGCCGCAATGGCTGCGCCTGGACGTGCTGGACCGCGGCAAGGGCATGAACGAGCAGGTACTGCAGAACGCGCTGATGCCGTTCTATTCGACCAAGCGCAACGGCACTGGATTGGGGTTGGCGCTGACCCGCGAGATCGTGGAGGCGCACGGCGGGCGGGTGTCGCTGCAGAATCGCGGCGATGGCGGGTTGTGCGTGTCGATCCTGCTGCCGGCGGGTTGAGCCGGCCGATGGGGTAGATCCACGCCATGCGTGGATGTGCCGACCAAGCTCGGCAGCTACCCAACCCGTCGCATCGCCACCCGCACGTGCATCGGAAACCCGAGCGCAGCCTCTTCGGCCATGACGGCGCGCAGGCCGTCGCTCCACTCCGCCTCAGGCACGATGTCGAACCCTTCGCTGGCATAGAAGGCTGCATTCCACGGCACATCGCTCAAGGTGGTCAGCACCGCTGCAGCAAAGCCGGCGGCCCTGGCCTGCGCCAAGGCATGCCGCAGCAATGCACGGCCATGGCCTCGACGCGCATGCGCGGGGTCCACATCCATCTGCAGGACATGGAACTCGCCACACAGCTCGCCGCCCAGCAGATAGCCGGCGATGCCACCGTCAGCCGCATCCACGACCCACAGCTGCCGGCGCTCAAGGCCGTCCTGCAGTGTCGGCAGATCCAGGCCGTGAGCGGCAAATACCGGATAGGCTTCGTGGCCCTTCAGCCGTTCGCCAGCGCGCTGCTCGATGCCCGGCAGCACCCTGAGCTCGTCGGCATGCGGAATACGGGGCTCAGGATTTCTTGACAGGGCGTTTCCAGCCATCGATGGTTTCCTGCCGTGCGCGTGCCAGGGTCAGCTTGCCGTCCGGCGCGTTGCGGGTGATGACCGAACCGGCAGCGATGGTCGCGCCCTCACCGATGGTCACCGGCGCCACCAGCGAGCTGTTGGAACCGATGAAGGCGTTGTCGCCGATGGTGGTGGTCGACTTGTTCACGCCGTCGTAGTTGCAGGTGATGGTGCCGGCACCGATGTTCACCTTGCTGCCGATGACCGCGTCGCCCAGGTAGGTCAAATGGTTGGCCTTGCTGCCGACGCCGAGGGTGACCTTCTTGGTTTCGACGAAGTTGCCGACGTGCACGCCATCGGCCAGCACGGTACCCGGACGCAGGCGCGCGAACGGGCCGACCAGCGCAGCGCCCTCGGTGACCACGCCTTCCAGATCGCAGTGCGCGCGCACCTCCGTGCCCGGCCCGAGATTGACGTCCTTCAGGCGGTTGAACGGACCGACGGTGACGCCGTCGCCGAGCACGATGTTGCCCTCCAGGACCACATCGACATCGATCAGCACGTCACTGCCCACGGTGACCGTGCCGCGGATGTCCAGACGTGCCGGATCACGCACGCGCGCCCCCTGCGCGCACAGGGCCCGCACGGCGCGCCGCTGCCAGGCGCGCTCCAGCTGCGACAGCTGCCAGGGATCGTTCGCGCCCTCGGCCTCCTGCGCGTCGGCCACCAGCGCCATCTCGGCCGGTGTGTACTCGTGTGCAGCGAAGGCGAAGACATCCGTCAGGTAGTACTCGCCCTGTGCGTTGCTGTTGGAAAGCTGCGACAGCCAGCGGCGCAGTGCGGTCGACTCGGCCGCAATGATGCCGGTATTGATCGTGCGTACACGCAGTTGATCGTCAGTGGCGTCCTTCTGCTCGACGATCGAGCCGACCTTGCCCTCGGCATCGCGCAGCACGCGGCCGTAGCCGGTGGGGTCATCGACCTCGGCGACCAGCACCGCCAGGCGACCCGGCTGCGCCAGCAGGTCACGCAGGGTCTGCGCGCGGATCAGCGGCACGTCGCCGTACAGCACCAGCACCTGCACCGCGTCGGGAACCTGCGGCATCGCCTGCGCCACCGCATGACCCGTGCCCAGCTGCTGGGCCTGCTCGGCCCACAGCAGGTCAGGCTGGTCCGCAAAGTGCTGCCGCACCGCTTCACCGCCGTGGCCGTAGACCACGTGGATGGCGACAGGCTGCAGTTCGCGTGCCGCGGCGATCACATGTGCCAGCATCGGCTCGCCGGCGATCGGCTGCAGTACTTTCGGCAGCACCGATTTCATGCGCTTGCCTGCGCCGGCGGCGAGGATGATGACGTGCAGGGGTTGGGTCATGGCAACGGCAATCTATGGTTCGTTGCCGATGATTCTAGTGCGTGGGCCGCTAACATGGGGGCCTGCCCGTCTTCACCCCAGCCATGAACCTGCTCCGCCAGGGAAGCGCCTACCTCATCATCGGCGCACTGCAGCTGCTGCTCGACTGGGCGGTGTTCGTGCTGGCCACGGCGGCCGGCCTGCCCGTGGTACCGGGCAACCTGGCCGGGCGCCTGGCCGGCATGCTGCTGGGCTTCTGGTTGAACGGGCGGATCACCTTCGCCACGGCCGATGGCCAGCAACGGCTGGGCTGGCGCCGCTTCGCGCGCTTCCTGCCACTGTGGCTGCTGCTCACCACGGCCAGCACGCTGCTGGTATCTGCCGCGGATCATGCGCTGGGCCTGCAGTACGCCTGGCTGGCCAAGCCGCTGGTGGAAGGCGGCCTGGCCGTGGTCTCGTTCCTGTTGCTGCGACAGGTCGTGTATCGCTGATACGAGGTGGGGATCGGGATCTGTAGAGTCGACTGTCAGTCGACTGCTTTTCCATCAGGCCGCGAAAAACCCGCGCTGCGCGCGATAGTCGACCAACGGTCGACTCTACCCAGTGCGGTTGGCATCAACAAAAACGCCGGCGCAGGGCCGGCGTTCTCGTGGGTGCAGCGCGAACCTCAGTGCTTGAGGGTCTTGCGCAGGCGTTCCAGCGCCTGCAGCTGCACCACGGCCTCGGCCAGCTTCTGCTGGGCTTCGGCAATTTCCATGGCTTCACCACGGTTGGCCAGGATGCGCTCGGCTTCTTCCTTGGCCTTGCGGACCGAGGCTTCGTCGATGTCCTGCGCGCGGATCGCGGTGTCGGCCAGCACGGTCACCACCTGCGGCTGCACTTCCAGGATGCCGCCGGAAATGGCGAAATCCAGCTGCTCGCCGTTCGGCGTGGTCACCACCACCTTGCCCGGCTTCAGGCGGGTGATCAGCGGCGCGTGCTTGGGCGCGATGCCCAGTTCGCCCAGCTCACCGGTGGCCACGACCAGGGTCGCTTCGCCACGGAAGATTTCCTGCTCGGCGCTGACGATGTCGCAACGGATCGTGCTCATGCAAATCTCTTCGCTGTTCGCGGCGGCGCAATGCCACCGTGGGAGTCCACCGGTGCGGGCGGTTGCCCGGCACCGGCGTCAGGTCGGGCAGGATCGCTCCCGCCCGTCCCGGATCAGGCCTTCTCGGCCATCTTCTTGGCCTTCTCGACCGCTTCTTCGATGCCGCCGACCATGTAGAACGCCTGCTCCGGCAGGTGGTCGTACTCGCCATCGACGATGGCCTTGAAGCCACGGATGGTGTCCTTCAGCGGCACGTACTTGCCCGGCGAACCGGTGAACACTTCGGCCACGTGGAACGGCTGGCTGAAGAAGCGCTCGATCTTACGGGCGCGCGACACGGCCTGCTTGTCCTCTTCGGACAGCTCGTCCATGCCCAGGATCGCGATGATGTCCTTCAGTTCCTTGTACTTCTGCAGGGTCTGCTGGACGCGCTGGGCGGTGTCGTAGTGCTCGTGGCCGATGACCAGCGGGTCCATCTGGCGGCTGGTGGAGTCCAGCGGATCGACGGCCGGGTAGATACCCAGCGAGGCGATCGAACGCGACAGGGTCACGGTCGAGTCCAGGTGGGCGAAGGTGGTCGCCGGCGACGGGTCGGTCAGGTCGTCCGCGGGAACGTAGACGGCCTGGATCGAGGTGATCGAACCGTTCTTGGTCGAGGTGATGCGTTCCTGCAGGACGCCCATTTCCTCGGCCAGGGTCGGCTGGTAACCCACGGCCGACGGCATACGGCCCAGCAGTGCCGACACTTCGGTACCGGCCAGGGTGTAGCGGTAGATGTTGTCGACGAACAGCAGGACGTCCTTGCCCTTGCCGTTTTCGTCCTTCTCGTCGCGGAAGTACTCGGCCATGGTCAGGCCGGTCAGGGCGACGCGCAGGCGGTTGCCCGGCGGCTCGTTCATCTGGCCGTACACCATCGCCACCTTGTCGAGGACGTTGGAGTCCTTCATTTCGTGGTAGAAGTCGTTGCCCTCACGGGTACGCTCACCCACGCCGGCGAACACGGACAGACCGCTGTGCGCCTTGGCGATGTTGTTGATCAGTTCCATCATGTTGACGGTCTTGCCGACGCCGGCGCCGCCGAACAGGCCGACCTTGCCGCCCTTGGCGAACGGGCACATCAGGTCGATGACCTTGATGCCGGTTTCCAGCAGTTCGGTGGCCGGGGACTGGTCTTCGTACGACGGGGCCGCACGGTGGATTTCCCAGCTGTCGCTGGCGGCCACCGGGCCGGCTTCGTCGATCGGACGGCCGAGAACGTCCATGATGCGGCCCAGGGTGCCAGCACCGACCGGCACGGAGATGCCGCGGTTGGTGTTGGTGGCGATCAGGTTGCGCTTCAGGCCATCGGTGGAACCGAGGGCGATGGTGCGCACCACGCCGTCGCCCAGCTGCTGCTGGACTTCAAGGGTGATTTCGGTGTTGTCGACCTTCAGTGCGTCGTACACCTTCGGCACCGACTCACGCGGGAATTCGACGTCGACGACCGCGCCGATGATCTGAACGATCTTGCCCTGACTCATTGCTGCATCCTCTAATGTGTGCTTTGAACGAACGCGGTCAGACTGCTGCCGCGCCGCCGACGATTTCGGAGATTTCCTGGGTGATCGCTGCCTGGCGCGCCTTGTTGTAGACGAGCTGCAGGGTGCCGATCAGCTTGTTGGCGTTGTCGCTCGCCGCCTTCATCGCAACCATGCGTGCGGCATGCTCGGAGGCGACGTTTTCCAGCAGTGCCTGGTACACCAGCGACTCGATGTAACGCGTCATCACGTGCTCCAGCACGGTCGCGGCATCGGGTTCGTACAGGTAATCCCAGTCGTGGTGAGCGACCTGCTTCTCAGCCGGCGGCAGCGGCAGCAGCTGATCGAAGCTGGCCTTCTGCGTCATGGTGTTCACGAAGCGGTTGTAGACCAGGTACACGCGGTCGACCTTGCCTTCGGTGAAGGCGTCGAGCATGACCTTGATCACACCGATCAGCGATTCCAGCTTCGGCACGTCGCCGATGTGGGTCACGCTGCCGACCATGTTGACCTTCACGCGGCGGAAGAAGGTCGATGCCTTCTGGCCAATGGTCACCAGGTCCACTTCGGCACCCTTGTCCTGCCATGCCTTGGCTTCGCCCAGCATCTTGCGGAACAGGTTGTTGTTCAGGCCGCCGGCCAGGCCGCGATCGGAGGAGATCACGATGAACCCGACCCGCTTGACCTGCTCGCGCTCGACCAGGAACGGATGCTGGTAGTCGGTGCTGGCCTGGGCCAGGTGGCCGATCACCTGCTTCATCGCCTGCGCGTACGGACGCGAGGTCTTCATCCGATCCTGCGCCTTGCGGATCTTGGAGGCCGAGACCATTTCCAGGGCGCGCGTCACCTTGCGGGTGTTCTGCACGCTCTTGATCTTGGTTTTGATTTCGCGTCCGCTTGCCATCTCTTGTTTCCCGTGGCGCGGGGCTGATGCCCCGCGTTGTTCAACCGTTTGTCATCTGGTCCAGCGGAGCCGGTGGCTCCGCTCTACAGGACCGCGATTACCAGCTGCCGGTGGTCTTGAACTCGGCGATGCCCTTCTTGAAGGCACCTTCGATGTCGTTGTCCCAACCGCCGGTGGCGTTGACCTTGCTGACGAGCTCGCCCTGGGTGTTGGCGAAGTGGGCGTGCAGGCCTTCTTCGAACGCCAGCAGCTTGTTGACCGGCACGTCGTCGAGGTAACCCTCGTTGACGGCGTAGATCGACAGCGCCTGGTTGGCGATCGACATCGGCGCGTACTGCTTCTGCTTCATCAGCTCGGTGACGCGCTGGCCACGCTCCAGCTGCTTGCGGGTCGCTTCGTCCAGGTCCGAGGCGAACTGCGCGAACGCAGCCAGCTCACGGTACTGGGCCAGCGAGATACGGATGCCGCCCGACAGCTTCTTGATGATCTTGGTCTGGGCCGAGCCACCGACGCGCGACACCGAGATACCGGCGTTCACGGCCGGGCGGATGCCGGCGTTGAACAGGTCGGTTTCCAGGAAGATCTGGCCGTCGGTGATCGAGATCACGTTGGTCGGAACGAAGGCGGACACGTCGCCGGCCTGGGTTTCGATGATCGGCAGCGCGGTCAGCGAACCGGTCTTGCCGGTGACCTTGCCTTCGGTGAACTTCTCGACGTATTCCTCGGACACGCGGGCAGCGCGCTCGAGCAGACGGGAGTGCAGGTAGAACACGTCACCCGGGTAGGCTTCACGGCCCGGCGGGCGCTTCAGCAGCAGCGAGATCTGGCGGTAGGCCACGGCCTGCTTGGACAGATCGTCGTACACGATCAGCGCGTCTTCGCCGCGGTCCATGAAGTACTCACCCATGGTGCAGCCCGAGTAGGCGCTGATGTACTGCATGGCAGCCGATTCGGAAGCGGTCGCGGCCACCACGATGGTGTGGGCCAGCGCGCCGTTCTCTTCCAGCTTGCGCACGATGTTGGCGATGGTCGAAGCCTTCTGGCCGATCGCAACGTACACGCACTTGATGCCGGTGCCCTTCTGGTTGATCACCGCATCGATGGCCATGGCGGTCTTGCCGGTCTGGCGGTCGCCGATGATCAGCTCGCGCTGGCCACGGCCGATCGGGATCATGGCGTCGACCGACTTGTAACCGGTCTGCACCGGCTGGTCGACCGACTTGCGCCAGATCACGCCCGGAGCAACGCGCTCCACCGGAGCGGTCAGGTCGGTGCCCAGCGGGCCCTTGCCGTCGATCGGCTCGCCCAGCGCGTTGACGACGCGGCCCAGCAGTTCCGGACCGACCGGCACTTCCAGGATGCGGCCGGTGGTCTTGGCGACGTCGCCTTCGCGCAGGTGCTCGTAGTCACCCAGGACCACGGCGCCGACCGAGTCGCGCTCCAGGTTCAGGGCCAGGGCGAAGGTGTTGTTCGGCAGTTCGATCATTTCGCCCTGCATCACGTCGGCCAGACCGAAGATGCGCACGATGCCGTCGGACACGCTGGTCACGGTGCCTTCGTTGCGCGATTCCGCGGCCAGCTTGACCTTCTCGATGCGGTTCTTGATCAGTTCGCTGATTTCGGAGGGGTTGAGCGTGGTTGCCATCGTCAAGTCCTAGTGCCGGCAGCGGGGCCGGACGTTAAATGAATTCAGTTAGCGAGCGCGGTCTGCAGACGGGCCAGCTTGCCCTTCAGCGAACCATCGATGACCACGTCGCCGGCGTCGATCACGGCGCCGCCGATCAGCGAGGCATCGACCGCGGTGGTCACGTCGACCTCGCGGTTGAAGCGCTTGCGCAGCGCGACCTTGATCGCATCCAGCTCAACGGCCGACAGCTCGGCCGCCGAGGTCACGGTGGCCTTGACCACGTGCTCGGCTTCGGCGCGCAGGGCATCGAACATGCCGGAGATTTCCGGCAGCAGCGGCAGACGATGCGAGTCGGCCAGGATGGCCAGGAAGCGCGAGTAGGTCTCGCCGTGGGTCACCGGCGCCAGCAGGGCGACGGCGTCGTCACGGCCCAGCTCCGGGTTGGCGAGCAGGGCCGCCACGCGCGGGTCGGCGGCGACGTGGGCGGAGAACGCCAGGGCGTCCGACCACGGCGCGAACGCGCCTTCGTCGCGCGCGGTCGCGAACGCGGCGCGGGCGTACGGGCGGGCAAGCGTGAGGGCCTGGCTCATCCTTAGATCTCCGAGGCCAGCTCGTCGAGCAGCGCCTTGTGGGCGTTGGCGTCGATTTCGCGCTTGAGCAGCTTTTCAGCACCGGTCACGGCCAGCGCGGACACCTGCTTGCGCAGATCTTCACGGGCACGGTTGGCGGCGGCGTCGATTTCAGCCTGGGCCAGTTCCTTCTGACGGGTGGCTTCGGTGATCGCTTCGTTACGGGCAGCATCAACGATCTGGTTGGCGCGCGCGTGGGCCTGGTCGATGATCTCGTTGGCCTTGGTGCGTGCTTCTTTCAGCGCTTCGTTGACCTTCTCCTGCGCCTGGGCCAGATCTTTCTGGCTGCGGTCGGCAGCAGCGAGGCCTTCAGCAATCTTCTGCTGGCGCTCTTCGATCGCGTTCATCAGCGGCGGCCAGATCTTGGTCGCGATGATCCAGATCAGACCAGCGAAGGCGAGCGCCTGCGCAAGAAGGGTGAAATTGATATTCATGGTTAGCTCGATCGCTGGTTTCGGGGTGGACGCGCCGCCGTAGCGGCGCATCCGGCCTTCATCCGAAACCGGGTGCATCAGCACCCGGTCGTCTCAAACCGCTGTATCAGCCGGCCAGAGCCTTGGTGACGGCGCCAGCGAAGGCAGCCGACAGCGGGTTGGCGAAGGCCAGCAGCAGGCCGACGGCGACCGAGATGATGAACGCGGCGTCGATCAGGCCGGCGGTGATGAACATGCGGACCTGCAGGACCGGGATCAGTTCCGGCTGGCGGGCGGCCGACTCCAGGAACTTACCAGCCATGATGGCCAGACCCAGACCGGCGCCCAGCGCGGCCAGGCCGATCATGATGCCGACGGCAAGGGCGGTGGAGCTCTGAATCTGCGCGAAGTTGGTCAGGACGGCGAAGTACATGGTTATCTCCAGGAACTTAAGTTGCTAAGGGTGATGAAACGGATGAAGGTTGAAACGCGTTGAAGCTTGAAACTCAGTGAGCGTCTTCCGACAGGCTCAGGTACACGATCGACAGCATCATGAAGATGAAGGCCTGCAGCGGGATCACCAGCAGGTGGAACAGCATCCAGCCAAGGCCGAACGCACCACCGGCAATGGCACCGAAGAAACCGGCACCACCCAGCACCCAGATCAGCAGGAACACGATTTCGCCGCCGAACATGTTGCCGAACAGTCGCATCGCCAGCGAGATCGGCTTGCTCAGCCACTCGACGATGTTGAGGATCAGGTTGAACGGCATCATCCACTTGCCGAACGGCGCCGTCAGGAATTCCTTGATGAAGCCCAGCAGGCCCTTCGACTTCAGTGCGAAGAACAGCATCAGGAAGAACACGCTGATAGCCATGCCCAGGGTGGCATTGACGTCGGCGGTCGGCACCGGCTTCCAGTAGTGGATGCCCGCCCATTCCAGCGGCTTGGCGATGAAGTCGGCCGGGATCATCTTGATCAGGTTCATCATCAGGATCCAGAAGAAGATCGTGATGGCGATCGGCGTGACCAGCTTGCTCTTGCCGTGGTAGGTGTCCTTGGCCTGGCGGTCGACGAACTCCAGGCAGATCTCGACGAAGGCCTGCCACTTGCCCGGCACGCCGGCGGTGGCCTTGCGGGTGCCCAGCCAGAAGGCGACCACGATCACCAGGCCCATCAGGACCGCGGTGAGGAAGGTATCGACGTGGATATGCCAGAACATACCCTCACCCTTGCCGACCGGCGCGGTCAGGTTTTGCAGGTGATGCTGGATGTAGCTGGTAGGGGTTAGAGCCTCGCCCGCCATGTGTCCGGAACCTTCAGTTAATTGAATTCTGTCAACGCCTGGCCATGGCCAGGACCTGGAACATCAAGCCGACGGCGATACCGGCCAACAGCGCCAATGCAGGCAGCTTGAAGACCAGGAACCCCACCAGCAGGACGCCGAAAACCACCACCCACTTGGCCACGATCGCAATGATCAGGCGAGCCATCGCCGATCCTGCGGCCACGGCTCCCCCGCTCAGTGCCATCCGCGCTGCCACCCAGCCACCGGCCGAAATGGCCACACCGGACGCCAGCGCGCCGAGGGCATACTTCGGACCCACCAGCAGGAAGGCCAAGGCCAGGACAGCGACCGCGGCCAGCGGGTAGACCGCGGCGCGCAGCATCAGTCGCCGACCCGCATCAACGGAGTTCAGCACAGGACGTCCCGCGTGGTTGCAAGTGGAGGGCTGAGGCGGCTACAGCAGAGGGGGCCTCATCGAGCCGCCAAATTATAGCAATGGGACAATTTGCGAGACAACCGCTGCCTGTTCATCCCGGCAAGCCGCAAGTTGCGGTAACGGTTACATTTTTGCGTACCACCCGGGGGACAATGACGTCCGTGTCATGCTGCGCTGCAATATTGAACTTTGGTCGCAGGCGCGGAACTTTTGCCTCGGGCACCGGTCCGATCATTCGACCTGCCTGCAGCAACCTCGTCGACGCTTCGCCCCGCAGGTCCCACGATGGCCCCGAAGCCCGGCTCCGGGGCCATCTTTTTGCATCGTCGCGACAGCGCTGAACCGTGCACATCGCGTGGACCATACGTTCACGGATGGTGGACGTCGATGTCCGGCACAGTGGATTTCATTCTGATGAACCACTGCAAGGACTCTTCGATGCGCTCCGTTCCCACCCTGCTTGCCCTCTCCCTGCTCGCCGCCGGCGCCTCGTTCGCCAATGCCGCCCATGCCGCTGAAGGCGACGACCGTTTCGCCATCCGCCTGGGTGCGATGAACATCGATTCGGACAATACGATCCGCGGCAAGACCAATGTGGCTGGCCAGGACATCGCCCTGAACCAGGACTTCAAGCTGGGTGGCAAGGAATGGGAGCCGCGCATCGACGGCATGTTCCGCATCAGCAATCGCCAGCGCCTGCTGTTCAACTACTTCAAGTACGACAAGGATCGCCGCGAGACGCTGGACCAGGGCATTTCCTTCGGCGGTGAGAATGTGCCGGCCGGCAGCTTCGTGAAGGGTGAGCTGAAGTACCAGGTGGCCAGCCTGGTCTATGACTACTCGGTCGTCGATACCGACACCTTCGACCTCGGCCTGCAGATCGGTGGCGAGTACGCCAAGGTCAGCACCAAGGGTTATGCCGACCTGGGTACCGTGTACGAAGGCCAGTTCCTCGACGAGAAGGCCGACGGCATCGCGCCGGTGGTGGGTGCGCGCATGACCTTCACGCCCTCCGAGCGCTGGATGATCACGCTGCAGGGTCAGTACCTGAACACGCGCTGGGGCAGCTTCGATGACTACAAGGGCGACCTGAGCCGCGCCAATGCCATCGTCGATTACCGCTTCACCAAGAACTTCGGCGTGTTCGCCGGCTACGACTGGTTCAAGCTGGACGTGGACAAGAAGGGCAGCGACGGTACCGTCGGCCTGAAGCAGGAATTCAAGGGCCCGGTGGCAGGCGTCAGCTTCGTGTTCTGATCCCCCGCCCCTTCCACGGCACTCTCTCTCCTGGCGCGGCCTCCGGATTATCGGGGCCGCGCTTTTTTTGTGGACTCCTGACGGGACAGCAGAAGCGGGTTGGTCGAGCGCTGGAGGGAGCGGGGGCTGCGTGCGAATGTCCCCCGGCGCCGGCCTGCGGCCGACGCCTCCTCCTTTACTTCGCACACAGCCCCCGCTCCCTCCGCGTATCAGTCATCCAGGCGGCCGCAGGCAGCTGCTCTCGACTGTCCGTAAGCCGAGCCGCTGCGCGGGTGGCGGGCGTTTCGACAAAGTAAAGGAGGAGGCGACCGCCATAGGCGGGCGACGGGGGACATTTGTCGAAATGCCCGCCACCCGCGCAGCGGCCCCACCGTTTACCGCAGCCCTGATCGAAGAAAAAAAGCCCCGGCAGAAGCCAGGGCTTTTCGTTCGCAACGGCGCGGGCGCCTTACTTCTTCTTCGGCATGTACAGATCGGTGATCGTGCCGTCGTAGATTTCCGAGGCCATCGCCACCGATTCGCTCAGCGTCGGGTGGGCGTGGATGGTGTGGCCGATGTCTTCGGCTTCGGCACCCATCTCGATGGCCAGGCCGATCTCGGCCAGCAGGTCACCGGCATGCACGCCGACGATGGCACCACCGATGATGCGGTGGGTCTCTTCGTCGAAGATCAGCTTGGTGAAGCCTTCGGTGCGACCGATGCCGATCGCGCGACCGCTGGCCGCCCACGGGAACTTGGCCACGCCGACCTTCAGACCCTTGGCCTTGGCTTCGGTCTCGGTGACGCCGACCCAGGCGATTTCCGGGTTGGTGTAGGCCACCGACGGAATCACGCGGGCGACCCATTCCTTCTTGTGGCCAGCGGCCACTTCGGCGGCCAGCTTGCCCTCGTGCGTGGCCTTGTGGGCCAGCATCGGGTTGCCGACGATGTCGCCGATGGCAAAGATGTGCGGCACGTTGGTGCGCATCTGGCGGTCCACCGGAATGAAGCCACGCTCGGTGACCTGCACGCCCGCCTTCTCGGCATCGATCTTCTTGCCGTTCGGCGAGCGGCCCACGGCCACCAGCACGCGGTCGAAGGTGCCCTGCGCCAGAGCCGGCGACTGGCCTTCCTCGGCGGCTTCGAAGGTGACGGTGATGCCCTTGGCATCGGCGGTGACGCCCGAGGCCTTGGTCTTCAGGTGCACTTCGATGCCCTGCTTCTTCAGGCGGTCGGCCAGCGGCTTGACCAGGTCCTTGTCGGCGCCCGGCATCAGCTGGTCCATGAACTCGACCACAGTGACCTTGCTGCCCAGCGCGCCATACACGGTGGCCATTTCCAGGCCGATGATGCCGCCGCCGACGACCAGCAGCGAGCCCGGCACTTCGGCCAGCTCCAGCGCGTCGGTGGAATCCATCACGCGCGTGTCGTCCCACGGGAAGTTCGGCAGCTTCACCGCCTGCGAACCGGCGGCGATGATGCACTTCTGGAAGCGCAGCAGCTGGGCGCTGCCGTCAGCGGCAGTGATTTCCAGCTCGTTGGCCGAAACAAACTTACCGACGCCCTGCACGCTGCGGACCTTGCGCTGCTTGGCCATGCCGGCCAGGCCCTTGGTCAGCTGGTTGACGACCTTTTCCTTGTACTGGCGCAGCTTGTCCAGGGTGATGGTCGGCTTGCCGAACTCGACGCCGAAATCACCGGCATGGGCCACTTCGTCGATGACCGCTGCGGCGTGCAGCAGTGCCTTGGACGGAATGCAGCCGACGTTGAGGCAGACGCCGCCGAGGCTGGCGTAGCGCTCGACCAGCACGGTATCCAGGCCGACATCGGCGGCACGGAAGGCGGCGGTGTAGCCGCCCGGGCCCGAGCCCAGCACGACCATTTCGCATTCGATATCGGCCGGCTTGCCGCTGGACAGCGCCGGCTTCGGCGCAGCCGGCTCGGCCGGGGCGCGGTGCGACGGGGTCACCGGCGGCTTGCTGGCCGGCGCGGCTGCGGCAGGAGCCGGTGCCGCGGCCTTGGCCGGGGCTTCGGCGGCGCCCTCGGTTTCCAGCACCACGACCACGGCGCCTTCGGACAGGCTGTCGCCCAGCTTGACCTTCAGTTCCTTGACCACACCGGCGGCCGAGGACGGCACTTCCAGGGTGGCCTTGTCCGATTCCAGGGTCACCAGACCCTGATCCTTCTTCACCGTGTCGCCGACGGCGACCAACACTTCGATCACCGGCACATCGCTGTAATCGCCGATGTCGGGAACCTTGACTTCAATCGTGGCCATGGTGGTTTTCCTCGTGCCCGGCCGGCATGGCCGGCGGGCTGTCACTGCATCTGTTCACGCGGCCGCGCCAGGGGGCAGCGGCCACACGGTGGGGGCGAAGCGGTGCCTTACAGCAGCACGCGGCGCATGTCGGCCAGTACCTGCGACAGGTAGGTGGTGAAGCGTGCGGCCAGGGCGCCATCGATGACGCGGTGGTCGTAGCTCAGCGACAGCGGCAGCATCAGCTTCGGCGCGAATTCCTTGCCATTCCAGACCGGCTGGATCGAGGACTTGGAGACGCCGAGGATGGCCACTTCCGGTGCATTGACGATCGGGGTGAACGCGGTGCCGCCGATGCCGCCCAGCGAGCTGATCGAGAAGCAGCCGCCGCTCATGTCGGCCGGGCCCAGCTTGCCGTCGCGCGCCTTCTTGGCCAGTTCGCCGGTTTCCTGCGCGATCTGCACCACGCCCTTCTTGTCCACGTCGCGGATGACCGGCACGACCAGGCCGTTCGGCGTGTCGGCGGCGAAACCGATGTGGAGGTACTTCTTCAAGGTCAGGTTTTCACCGCTGGCATCGAGCGAGGCGTTGAATTCCGGGAACTTCTTCAGCGCCGCGGCACTGGCCTTGATCAGGAAGGCGAGCATGGTCAGCTTGATGCCGGCCTTCTCGTTTTCCTTGTTCAGCGCCACGCGCAGGCCTTCCAGGTCGGTGATGTCGGCCTGCTCGAACTGGGTGACGTGCGGGATCATCGCCCAGTTGCGGGCCAGGTTCGCGCCGGAGATCTTCTTGATGCGCGACAGCGGCTGCACTTCGGTCTCGCCGAACTTGCTGAAGTCGACCTTCGGCCACGGCAGCAGGTTCAGGCCACCGCCGGCGGCAACGGCAGCACCGGCAGCGGCCGGCACGCCGCCGCTGAGCGCGGCCTTGACGAACTTCTGCACGTCACCCTTGGTGATGCGGCCGCCCTTTTCGGTGCCGTTGATCTGCAGCAGGTCCACGCCCAGTTCGCGGGCGAACACGCGCACCGCCGGGGTGGCGTACGGCACCTTGGCCGGCAGCACGCCATCGGCATTGAACTGCACCGGCGGGCTGGACGGGGTACCGGCCGAGGCGATCTCGCGGGCGGCCAGCTTGTCCGGCTGGGCCGGAACGGCGACCGGCTCGACCTTGGTGGCGGTTTCGGCGGCGGCCGGGGCAGCGGCAGCGGCCGCCTTGCTCGGAGCCGGCGCAGCAGCGCCCTCGGCCTCGATGATGGCGACCACGGCACCCTGCGACAGGTTGTCGCCGACCTTGACCTTCAGCTCCTTGACCACGCCAGCGACCGACGACGGCACTTCCATGGTGGCCTTGTCGCTTTCCAGCGTGACCAGGCCCTGGTCCTTCTTGACCGTATCGCCGACGGCAACCAGCACTTCGATGACCGGAATATCGGTGTAATCGCCGATGTCCGGCACCAGCGCTTCAACGGCACCGCCGCTGGCGGCCGGGGCGGCCGGCGCAGCAGCGGCCGGGGCCGGCGCGCTCTGGGTGGCAGGTGCCGGGGCAGCGGCCTTGGCCGGTGCCGGTGCGGCGGCGGCCGGCTTGGCAGCTTCGCCTTCGGCCACTTCGATCAGCGCCACGACCTTGCCTTCGGACAGGTTGTCGCCGACCTTGACCTTGAGTTCCTTGACCACACCCGCCACCGAGGACGGCACTTCCATGGTCGCCTTGTCGCTTTCCAGCGTCACCAGGCCCTGGTCCTTCTTGACCGTGTCGCCGACGGCGACAAGCACCTCGATTACCGGGATATCGCTGTAGTCACCGATATCGGGGACAAGTGCTTCCTTGATTTCGGCCATGGGGATAACTCCGGCAATCTGGTGTAGGGAAACGTCTATTGTGCGGCCAGCGGGGTCCAGCGCCAACCGTTACAGGTGTTTTCAGTACGCACGCAGCCGGGACACGCTGTTGCTCATGGGCTGCGGCCTTGACCAGTCGGTAGCGTATTGTCCCGACGATGTCCGCTTGATGTCGCCAGCACGTCGGCCACCGGCTGCCAGGCCAGGCGCAGGCGCGGCAGCGACCACGCCGCATTGGCCGGGCTGGTGGAGGGCAGCGCCAGCAGCCTCGGCGGCGCCTCCAGCCGGGGCAGCACCCAGCGCTGGAACGCCTGCATCGACGCCGCGCCATTGCAGGCGATCAGCTCCAGCTCAGGAAGCGAGGCGATCAGTGACGGCAGCGCATTGGGCACTTCCGTGCCGCGCACGATGTCCGCGTCCAGGCTGCCGCGCCGCTCGCACTGGCCGATCACATCCCACAGGCCGATGCCCGCCGCCTGCAATGCCAGCAGCCGCTGCGGATACGGCAATGCCGCGTCGAACCCGCAGATTTCCGCCAAAAGCGGCCAGAAGCGATTGCGCGGATGCGCGTAGTAGCACTGCTCCTGCAGCGACGCCACACCCGGCATCGACCCCAGCAGCAACACTCTGCAATCCGCGTTCACCTGCGCTTGCAGGCCGATGCACAACGTTGCCGCGCTCACATCTTCTCCAACTTGGTGAATGCCAGCAGTGGCAGAAAACCCCATGAAAACAGGCTTTTCGCACTAGTCGCTGAACAAGGAAAACTAATTTTTAACGCGCGTCGGATTCGATTCATGTTGAGGCGACTACGGTGTGCTCGCCCCGCAACCGGGGGCCCAAAACAAGAAACATTAGGAGATACCCCCATGCGCTCCATCCGTATCCTGAGTCTCGCCCTGCTGACCTCCGCCGCGTTCGCGCCGGCCGCTTTCGCCCAGGACAGCAGCAGCACCGATACCGCTTCGGGCAAGCATTTTGCCGTTGTTGGCGGCATCTCGCTGCTGGAACCGAAGAACGACCCGATCACCGGCGTGAAGAAGACCGATGGCGGCCCGGCGCCGACCGTCAGCTTCAGCTACTACATCAACGACAACTGGGCCGTTGAGCTGTGGGGCGCTGCCGACAAGTTCGAGAACAAGTTCAAGGGCCCGAACAATGCCCGCCTGGGCTCGGTCGAGCAGCAGCCGATCGCGCTGAGCGGCCAGTACCACTTCGGCCAGGCTGACAACGTGTTCCGCCCGTTCGTGGGCGTCGGTTATTACCAGTCGAGCTTCAGCAACGAGAAGCTGGGCAACGGCGCTGACACCGACATCCGCTTCAAGGATGCCAAGGGCGTGATCGGCACCGTCGGCGTCGACATGAACATCAACTCCACCTGGTTCGCCCGTGCCGACGCCCGCTACATGCGCGCCCGCCCGGACATCAAGGTCGGCGGCGAGAAGATCGGCGAAGCCAAGATGGATCCGTGGACCGTCGGCTTCGGCATCGGCGCCCGCTTCTGATCCAGGCAGCACCGCTTCATTGATGCAACGCGACGGGCCCTGCGGGGTCCGTCGTCGTTTCCGTCACCTGCGGTCTGTAGAGTCGAGCTTGCTCGACTGCCTTTCGTAGAGTCGAGCTTGCTCGACTATCGTCAACGCAGTCGAGCAAGCTCGACTCTACAGACACAGGACACGGAGGCGCGATGGAGGAGGTTGACCTGCTGGTGATTGGTGGCGGCATCAACGGTGCCGGCATCGCCCGTGACGCGGCCGGTCGCGGCCTGCGGGTACTGCTGTGCGAACAGCACGACCTGGCCGCGCACACCTCCAGTGCCAGCAGCAAACTGATCCACGGCGGCCTGCGTTACCTGGAGCAGGGCGAACTGGGCCTGGTGCGCAAGGCGCTGGGCGAGCGCGAGGTGGTGCGCCGGCTGGCACCGCATCTGGTCCATCCGTTGCGCTTCGTGCTGCCCTGGGAACCGCACCTGCGCCCGCGCTGGATGCTGCGCGTGGGGCTGTGGCTGTACGACCACCTGGGCCGGCGCAGCCCTGCGTTCCCGGCCTCGCACGCGCTGGACCTGCAGCAGGATTCGCTCGGCGCCTGGCTCTCCCCGACGCTGCGGCAGGCCTTCAGCTATGCCGATGCGCAGGTCGATGATGCGCGGCTGGTACTGCTGAACGCACTGGATGCCGCGCAGCGCGGCGCGCAGGTGCAGGTGCGCAGCCGCTGCATCGAACTGCGTGCGCTGCAGGGCCGCTGGCAGGCCGTGCTGGAAGCCTGCGATGGTCAGCAACGGCACGTGTCCGCACGCGCGGTGGCCAACGCGGCCGGTCCATGGGCCGGTGGCCTGCTGGAACGAATGCAGGCGCGCAGCGGTGGTCCCGCCCTGCGCCTGGTGCAGGGCAGCCACATCGTGGTGCGCCGCCCCTGGCCCGATGACAGTGCCTGCCTGCTGCAGCAGCCCGACGGACGTGTGGTGTTCCTGCTGCCGTTCGCCCATGGACACCTGCTGATCGGCACCACCGACACCGATTACCGTGGCGACCCGGCGCGCTGCAGCGTGCTGCCGTCGGAGGTGGCCTACCTGTGCGATGCGGCCAACCGCTACCTGCGCGAACCGATCGCCGCCGAAGACGTGGCCTGGCAGTTCGCCGGTGTACGCCCGTTGCTGGCCGATCCGGACCCGCGTGCGGCAAAGCTGAGCCGCGACTACCGCCTGCAGGTACAGTCCGATCCCGCGCCGGCACTGCACGTGCTCGGCGGCAAGCTGACCACCTACCGGATACTGGCCGAAGAAGCGCTGGACCTGCTGCGCCCTGCCCTGCCGCAGATGGGGCCCGCCTGGACCGCAACCGGAGCCGCACTGCCGGGCAGCGACTGGGGGGACGCCGCACAGGCCCGCTCGCACCTGAGCGCGCTGGCCCCCTGGTTGCCCGCGGACATCGCGCGACGCTGGGCCGGGGCGTACGGCAGCCGCAGCGCGATGCTGCTGGGTGAAGCACAGACCGTGGACGATCTTGGCGAGCACTTCGGTGCGGGCCTGCATGCGCGCGAAGTGGATTTCCTGCGTGAGCATGAGTGGGCCTGCTCCGCCGACGATGTGCTGTGGCGGCGGAGCAAGCTGGGGTTGCGGCTGGATGCCGCGCAGCTGGCACGGCTGCAGGCATGGATGCGGGGGCGGATCCCTTCCCCATGGAAAGGGCTCTGACCCTGGTGTTTCCACGTGTGCCAACCAAGGTTGGCAGCTACCGGGGCGGCCGCGCGCGGTGCGACCAATGCATTAGGATTTCCCCATCGCTACCGGAGACGCTGCATGACGCCCCGCTACGTGCTGGCCATCGACCAGGGCACCACCAGTTCGCGCGCGATCCTGTTCGACCGTGCCGGCAACATCGTCGGCAGCGCGCAGCGCGAGTTCGCGCAGATCTTCCCGCACCCCGGCTGGGTCGAGCATGACCCGCGCGAGATCCTTACCAGCGTCTATGCCACGTTGACCGAACTGCTCAGCCGCGGGCAGATCGACCCGCGCCATATCGCCGCGCTGGGCATCACCAACCAGCGCGAGACCACCGTGGTCTGGGACCGCGCCACCGGCCAGCCGATCCACAACGCCATCGTCTGGCAATCGCGGCAGAGCCACGCCCTCTGCGAGCGGCTGAAGTCCGATGGCCACGAGGCGCTGGTCCGCGAACGCACCGGCCTGCTGATCGATGCGTACTTCTCCGCAACGAAGGTGCGCTGGATCCTCGACCATGTGGAGGGCGCGCAGCAGCGGGCCGAGCGCGGCGAACTGCTGTTCGGCACCATCGACAGCTGGCTGGTGTGGAACCTCAGCGGCGGCCAGGCGCATGTGACCGACTACAGCAACGCCGCGCGCACCCTGCTGTTCAACATCCACACGCTGGACTGGGATGACGACCTGCTGGCGCTGCTGGACATCCCGCGCGCGATGCTGCCGCAGGTGCGCGACTCCAGTTCGGTATACGCGCATACCCGGCCACAGTTCTTCTTTGACCATCCGATCCCGATCGCCGGCATCGCCGGTGACCAGCAGGCGGCGCTGTTCGGCCAGGCCTGCTTCCAGCCGGGCATGGTCAAGAACACCTACGGCACCGGCTGCTTCATGCTGATGCATACCGGCACCCAGGCGGTGCGCTCGCGCAACGGACTGCTGACCACCATCGCCTGGGGCCTGGACGGGCGCGTGGAGTACGCGCTGGAGGGCTCGATCTTCGTGGCCGGCTCGGTGGTGCAGTGGCTGCGCGACGGCCTGCGCATGATCGAGCGCGCCGGCGACAGCCAGGCGTTGGCCGCACAGGTGCCCGACAGTGGAGGTGCCTACCTGGTGCCTGCGTTCGTCGGTCTGGGCGCGCCCTATTGGCGCAGTGACGTGCGCGGTGCGATGTTCGGGTTGACCCGGGGCACGCGCAAGGCGCACTTCGTGCGCGCGGCACTGGAGGCGATGGCCTACCAGACCCGCGACGTGCTGGATGCGATGCAGTCCGATGCAGGCATCGCGCTGACCGAGCTGCGCGCCGACGGAGGTGCGATCGGCAACGATTTCCTGGCCGGTTTCCAGGCCGACATCCTCGGCGTGCCGTTGCTGCGGCCGCGGTTGACCGAGACCACCGCGTTGGGCGCGGCCTACCTCGCCGGGCTGGCCGTCGGGTTCTGGACCAGCCGCGAGCAGATCGCCGCGCAATGGGGCCTGGACCGGCGCTTCGAACCACAGATGGAGGTGGCGCGGCGCGAGAAGCTGTATGCCGGGTGGCAGCAGGCGGTGGCTGCCACCCTCGCCTTCCACGTCGACTGAGGGTAGTGCCGGCCGCTGGCCGACACCCCCATGATCCTTGGCAGCGTCTGCCGATTGCCGGCCGGCGGCCGGCACCAGCGCGTGGCCAGAGCGTCCGTAGCGCCGGTCAGAACGCCGGCAGCACCGCGCCCTTGTACTTGGCTTCGATGAAGGTCTTCACCTGCGGGCTGGTCAGGGCCTTGGCCAGCTTCTGCACGCGGGCGTCGTCCTTGTTGTCCGGGCGCGCGACCAGGAAGTTCACGTACGGCGAATCCTTGCTTTCGATCGCCAGCGCGTCCTGGGTCGGGTTGAGGCCGGCATCCAGCGCGTAGTTGGTGTTGATCAGGGCCAGGTCGACCTGGTCCAGCACGCGCGGCAGCATTGCCGAGTCCAGCTCGCGGAACTTCAGGTTCTTCGGATTGGCGATGATGTCGCGCTGGGTCGACAACGCGTTGGTCGGGTCCTTCAACTCGATCACGCCGGCCTTGTGCAGCAGGATCAGCGCGCGGCTGTTGTTGCTCGGGTCGTTCGGGATCACCACGTCGGCGCCCTCACGCAGCTCGGCCAGCGACTTGATCTTGCGCGAGTAGGCACCGAACGGCTCGATGTGCACGCCAACCACCTTCACCAGGTCGGTCTTGCGATCGCGGTTGTAGGCATCCAGGTAGGGCTCGGTCTGGAAGTAGTTGGCGTCCACCTGCTTCTGCACCAGCTGGTCGTTGGGCTGCACGTAGTCGTTGAACACGCGCACGTCCAGGTCCACGCCCTCCTGCTTGAGGATCGGCTTGACCACCTCGAGGATCTCGGCGTGCGGCACGGCCGTGGCGGCCACCACCAGCTTCTGCGAGGGTTCGCCGGATTTGCCGCAGGCGGTCAGGGCCAGCGCGGCGGCAAGCAGGGGCAGCAACAGGGTCTTCTTCATGGGGGGTGGGGTTCTCGTGGGGAGGGTCAGGCGTTGTCGTAGTTGCTCAGGGCCAGCTCGAGCAGTGCCTTGGCCTGCTCGCGCAGCATCACCGGCTCCACGATCTCGGCATCCGAGCCATAGTGCAGCACGTCCATCAGCAGCTCGCGCGAGACGCTGTACGGCACCTTCAGTTCATAGCGGCCATCGGCCAGGAAGCGGCCCTGCTGCTTGGAGTGCCAGTGCTCGTCGGCCACCCAGCGCGCGGCCTTGGCGCTGAACAGGATGGTCGCCCAGCCCTTCGGCGCGCCGGAGAAGATCCCGTAGCTGGCGCCCAGCTGCTCGTCCAGTTCGCTGTCGGCAACATCGCGCGCAGTGCTGTCGACCACCCGCGCCTTGTGGATGCGGTCCACGGCAAAGCTGCGCAGCGCGTCGCGGTCGTGGTCCCAGGCATCCAGGTACCAGTTGTCGCGGTAGTGGGTCAGGCGCTGCGGCGAGACCGTGCGCTTGGTCGGCTCGTCGGTGGAGCGGGCGCGGTACTCGAACGCCAGCTGGCGGCGCTCCAGCACCGCCGAAGCCACGCTGCGGAAGCTGCCTTCATCGAACTTGCGGCCACGGTGCGGGATCACCCGCACGCGGTCCACCGGCCAGCTGGAGACGCCTGCCTGGGCCGCCAGCAGGCTTTCGATGCGCTGCTGCAGTGGTGCCAGCACCGACGACAGCACGCCGCCGCCGGTGCGCGCCAGCAGGTGCTGCGAGGCCAGCAGGGCATGCAGCTCCTCCGAGCTCAGCCACAGGCCGGGCAGCTCGAAGCGATCGCTTTCGTCGGCGTGGTAACGGAAGCCGGCCTCACCGTCGCCCTCGATCGGCGCCATCAGCGCGTCGCGCAGGAAGGCCAGGTCGCGGTAGACGGTGGCACGGGAACAACCGAGCTTGTCCTGCAGGGTCGCCACCGTCACCGGATAGCGCGCGGACTTGAGCAGACGATGCAGGGCGGTAATGCGTTCGTATCGGTCCATACCCCCGATTATGTCCGACTCGCGGGTCTTGTGTGGGACGTTTGGGCTATCGTGATCGCCCCCACCCCCATGGAACGCCCGATGCGCCGGTTGCCTGCCTTGTCCCTGCTGGCCTGCCTGCTGCTGGCCGCCTGCGATCGCGCGCCGGCGCCGGCCAGCACCGAAGCCCCGGTACCGGTCGCCGATCCGGCGCAGGCCGTGCTGGGCGCCAGCCAGCGCTTTGCCGCGCTGCGCAGCTTCCACGCCGAGCTGGAGGTGCTGGGCGCCCCCCAGCCGGTGCGCAGCGCCATGGACTTCGTCGCCCCCGACCGTTTCCGCGTGCAGACCCCGGCCGGACCGCAGACGATCATCGGTGACACGCTGTTCCTGCAGGCCGAAGGCGCGATCCGCCAGGTGCCGGCCCCTCCGGGCCTGCTCGAACAGTGGCGCAACCCGTTGCCGGCCGATGCGCTGCCCGCCGACCTGCAGGCCGAGGACCTGGGCCCCCAGACGCTGGACGGGGTCGAGACCCGCCACTACCGGCTGCGTGGCAGCCAGCCCGGTGAGCGACTGGAGTACTGGGTCGATGCCCAGGGCCTGCCGCGGCAGCTGGTGCGCAGCGGCAGCAGCAATGGCCGCAGCTTCCAGCTGCGCCTGCGCTACTCGCGCTTCAACGATCCGGCATTGCGCGTCGATCTGCCCTGAATAGGCGATCGCGGCAACGTTCGCTGAAGCGCGCATTGGATCGATTCGGACCGCCATCACGCTTCCAGTATCATCACCGGCTGTCAATCGCTTCGGAGAAGCCTCGATGTCCCTTCGCGTGCCCCTGCTGATTCCCCTGCTGCTGTGCGCGCCGCTCGCGTATGCACAGGATGCTTCCGAACTGGCGGCGATGTCCTCGCCGTGGAGCGGCAGCGGCGGCGAGCTCGGCTTCGCGTCGGCACGCGGCAACAGCAGCACCGAAAGCTTCAACGGCCGCCTGCGCCTGCGCTACACCGATGGCGACTGGGTGCACAGCATGGACCTGTTTGGCCTGCGCTCGAGCTCGAAGGTGACCGAGACCGCCGACGACGGCACCACCACCCGTCGCAACAACACCACCGCCAACCGCTACACCGGCAGCGCCGGCAGCGCGCTGCAGCTGGGCGAACACCGCCAGCTGACCGCCACGGTACGTACCGAGCGCGACGACTTCGCCACCTACGACCGCCAGAGTTCGTTCGGTCTGGGCTACGGCACCCGCCTGTGGAACACCGAGCGCTTATCCTTCGACGCGCAGATCGGCCCCGGTGTGCGCCGCACCCACAGCACCGAAGACGACCGCACCCGTACCGGCATGATCGGCCGCGGCCTGTTCGACCTGAAGTACTCGCTGACCGACAACACCGACCTGGTCAACACCCTGCTGGTCGAATCCGGTTCGTACAACACCTTCGGCCAGAATGACTTCGGCGTTTCGGTGAGCATGAACGAGCACCTGGCGCTGAAGGCCGGCTGGCAGGCGCGTTACAACAGTGACGTGGCCGAGGACAAGCGCAAGACCGATACGCTGACCACGATGAACGTGGTCTACAAGTTCAAATAAGCAACGGGCGCCAAAGGCGCCCGTTCTTCTTTTGGGTAGTGCCGGCCGCTGGCCGGCAACTGCATCCAACTGGGGGCACCAGGTTGCCGGCCAGCGGCCGGCACTACCTACGGTGGCTCAGACGTTCAGCAGCTCGCCGGCACCGGCGTCCAGCAGCATCGTCGCCACGCGCTGGCCCAGCGCATCCGGGTCACGGGCCGACCCCACCGCTTCAGCGCGTACCGCGCGGCCATCACTGGCGCTGCCGACCAGGCCCTGCAGGTGCAGGTCATCGCCCTGCCACTGCGCAATGGCCGCCACCGGCACATGGCAGCTACCATGCAGCGCACGGTTCATCGCCCGCTCGGCCTCCACACAGGCGCGCGTGGAAGCGTCATCAAGTCCCGCGAACAGGGCCATCAGGCGTGCGTTGCCGCCATCGCATTCGACTGCCACCGCGCCTTGTGCCGGCGCCGGCAACCACTGCGGCGGCTGCAGGCGCGCGACGATGCGCTGGCCCAGGCCCAGCCGTTCCAGCCCGGCCACGGCCAACACGATGGCGTCGTAGCCACCATTGTCGAGCTTGGCCAGGCGGGTGTTGACGTTGCCGCGCAGGTCCAGCAGTTCCAGGTCCGGGCGCAGCGCGCGCAACTGGGCCTGGCGGCGCAGCGAGGACGTGCCGACACGCGCACCGATCGGCAGCGCCTCCAGCGAGGCGTACAGGTTGGAGACGAAGCCATCAGCAGGGTCGTGCCGGGTCAGCATCGCCGGCAACGCAAACGGCGCGTCCAGCTCCATCGGTACGTCCTTCAGCGAATGCACGGCACAGTCGGCCTCACCGCGCAGCATGGCCAGCTCCAGCTCCTTCAGGAACAGGCCCTTGCCACCGATGGCGGCCAGCGAGCGGTCCAGCACCTCATCGCCGCGGGTGCTCATCGGCACCAGTTCCACGTGCAGGCCGGGGTGGGCCTGGCGCAGGCGGTCGGCGACGTGTTCGCTCTGCCAGAGGGCGAGCGGGCTCTTGCGGGTGGCGATGCGGACGGTTTCCATCCGGGCATTATCGCGCCTTCGGCGCGGATACGGCCAACGGCGGAGCCCCTCGTGGCTTGGAGCAGCAGCTGGGCTTGGCCGGGCGGGGTGGGTTCGCGGGGGACGCCGTGAATCCGTCCGTGGAGGCTTGGCCGCGGCATCCATGCCGCGGACACCCCCGCGAACCCACCCCGCCCGGCCTCTGACAGTTTCCGTGCGCGTCCAGCCACGGAAGATCAAAAGAAGAGCAGGAGCAACAGCGGGTCGCTTCGCTCTGAGTCGAGCATGGCTCGACTCTACATTTCCCTCCCCACCCGATAACACCAATGCTTTTGCCGTCCGTCACCGGGAAATTCGCGAGGGTGAGGCGGGATGGGCGGGCGGGACCGTTGGCGCCATGGATGGCGCCATCGAGCCCCCAGGGATGGGTTTACGGCGTGTCCCGCCCGCCCATCCCGCCTCACCCAACACGCAACAACACAGAGCCGACAACCTGCTGTTGCTGTTGAACTTGATGTTGATTTCGAAGCAGTCGCGGCCGCAGGCCGCGCGGACCCCTCACAGGTGCCGCAATTCCTGCTTCAGCGTCGCCACGCAACGGCGGCTGACTTCCAGCGGCTGCTTGCCATGCCGCAGTACGGCCTGCACCTGCCCACCCGAGCCACGGCGCAGTTCCACCAACTCGTGGCGTGCCACCAGGCAGTTGCGATGGATGCGGATGAAGCGGCTGGCGAACTCTTCCTCCAGCGACTTCAGCGATTCCTCGATCAGGTCTTCGCCGCGCGCGTGGTGCACCACCACGTACTTCTCTTCGGCCTGCAGGTAATGGATGTCGTCCAGCGGAATCAGCCGCAGGCTGCCGCGCAGGCGTGCGCACAGCATGCTGCGTGCCTGCTGCCCGCTGTTGTCCTGCGGCTGGCCGTCGCGCCCGGCCAGGAAGGTACGTGCACGTGCGATCGCGGCGGCCAGGCGCTCGGCACGCACCGGCTTCATCAGGTAATCAATGGCCGCCGCCTCGAAGGCCGACAGCGCATGCGCGTCATAGGCGGTGCAGAACACCACCGCCGGGCGTGGCTCGAAGCTGGCCAGGTGGCGGGCCGCTTCCAGGCCATCCAGCCCCGGCATCGCGATATCCAGCAGGACCAGGTCCGGCTGCAGCTCCGCGCAGGCGTGCAGGGCCTGCTCGCCGTTGCCGGCCTCGGCCACCACGTCCACGCCTTCCTGCGCCGCCAACAGGCTGCGCAGGCGCTCGCGCGCCAGCGGTTCGTCATCGGCGATGACTACCCTCACGATCGTCCCCTCACTGGATCGGCACCGTCACCTGGCAGGCATAGTAGCCCTCGCTCCAGCCGGCCGTCATCCGCGCGGCACTGCCGAAGCGCCAGGCCAACCGATGGCCGATGCTGTGCTGGGCATGCCCGGCACCGCGCGCCAGCGCCAGCCCCGGGGCCTGCGGATCGGGCGCGGGATTACGCACGCGGATCTGCAGCTCCTGACCCTCGCGCACCAACTGCAGCTCGATGGTGCCGCCTTCGGGCAGGCGCGAGATGCCGTGCAGCACGGCGTTCTCCACCAGCGGCTGCAATACCAGCCTCGGCAATGGCAGGTCCCACGGCAGCGGTTCGTCGCGCTGCCACTGCACCTGCAGGCGCTCGCCCAGGCGCAGCGATTCAATCGACAGATAACGCTCGGCCAGCTCGCATTCGTCGCGCAGGGTCGAATCGCCCTCGCCCGCGCCCAACGCGGCACGGAACAGATCGGACAGATCGAGCACCGCGCGCTCGGCAACGGCCGGATCGCGATGCAGCAGGCTGGCGATCAGGTTCATGCTGTTGAACAGGAAATGCGGGCGGATCCGCGCCTGCAGCGCATCGGCCTGCGCACGCGCGTTGGCCTGCACCTGCGCGGTCCAGCGATCACTTACATAGAAATAGCGCAACGCCAGCGCCGTGATCAGTGCGGTGGTGGCCGCACTGCCCAGGGTGAAGCGCCAGAAGCTGATACCACTGGCGAAGTTGTCCCCCAGCACCGCGTACAGCGCATGCACGATGCCGGCGCAGACCACCGCAATCAGGGTCGCCAGGGCGATCGCCGCAACCGCCCCCAGTACCTGCGGCAACCTCGACAGCGCCTGCCGCAGCAGGCACAGGCTGGCCGAGACCGCCAGCGCCAGCCACAGCGCGAAGCCACTGGCCGACAGCAGTTCACCGAAGGTCCAGTGACGACTGCCGTCAGGCGCCAGGGCCAGCACCACCACCACCAGCTCGGCCAGGCCAAGCATCGCCGCCAACCGCGGCACGCGGCACAGCTCCGGCATCCACCGCGGTGTGCTGGCCGGGGCCATGGCTCAGGCAGCGCCCAGCCGTTCCTGCAGCCAGTCGCCCAGCGCCTGGATCTCTTCGGCGCAGACCTGGTGGGCCATCGGATAGCTGTGCCATTCCAGTTCAAGGCCGAGCGCCTGCAGTGCCTGCGCGCTGTGCACGGCCACCGCCTGCGGAATCACCGGATCGCTGCTGCCATGGGCCATGAACACCGGCACCTGCACGGCACCGTCAACACGCTTGGCGCTTTCAGCCTCGGGCAGGTAGGTGGACAGCGCGATCAGACCGGCCAGCGGCGCGGTGCGCGACAGCGCCGCGGTGAGGATGATTGCCCCACCCTGCGAGAAGCCCGCCAGGAAGATCTTCTCCGGCGCGATGCCACGCTCGATCTCACGTGCGATCAGCGCATCCAGCTGCACCACCGATTCCTGCACGCCGGCCATGTCGGCGCGCGAACGGAAGTCCATGCCGACGATGTCGTACCAGCCACGCATCGGCACGCCGTTGTTGATGGTGATCGGCCGCACGGGCGCGTGCGGGAACACGAAGCGCAGCGCCGGCCAATGCGGCCGCACCAGCTCCGGCACGATCGGCGCGAAGTCATGGCCATCGGCGCCGAGGCCGTGCAGCCAGATCACCGACCACTGCGGCGAGGCGCCGGTTTCCTGTTCCACCGTTTGCAGCATGATGCGGCTCCTTCAAGTTCGAGCCGCATTATGCCGCTGGCGCGGGGCGATCAGTACAGCGGCGGTTGCTCGGCTGCTTCCCGGCGCAGCTGTGCGGCGCGTACCAGCACCGGCGGCGGGATGTTTTCCTCGGGAATATCAAGCAGGCCAAGGCGGTGCAGGAAGGCGCCCGGGCCGCGCGAGGAGGTCAGTGCCACCACCGGCACCGCCAGCACCATGCCGATCACCACCGGTGCCATCCACGCCGCCAGCGACGGCGATACCGCCCAGGCCAGCACGCCCATGAAGGCGCCGAACACGCCCAGGCCACCGTAGCCACGGATCAGCGCCAGCCACGAGATGCCACCGTCGTCGCGCTGCTGTGCGTCCCAGCCGGAATCGCGGCCGGACAGCACTTCGGCCACGCCGCGCGACTGCACGTACATCACCACCGGCGCCATCAGCGCGGCCAGCACGGTTTCCACCAGCATCGAGACGAACGCGCGGATCGCCCCACCGCAGCCGCGCCGGTCGACCGGGTCCAGCAGCATCGCCAGGTAGCCCAGCACCTTGGGCAGCAGCAGCACGGCCATGGTGGCGGCGAACAGGCGCACCACCTGCTCCTCGTCCTGGGCCCGCCAGTACACGCTGGGCGACAGGTGCAGCAGGGCGTTGAAGTCGATGCCCTGCTGGAACAACGGGATGGCGATGCCGATCAGCATCAGCATCGCCCACATCGGCGCGGTGAAGTAATGGCCGATGCCGATCAGCATGTGGGTGCGGCTGATCCAGTGCAGGCCGCGGCTGCCCACCACCTTGCCGTGCTGCAGGTTGCCCTGGCACCAGCGGCGGTCACGCACCAGCAGGTCCGTCAGCGTCGGTGGGCCTTCCTCGTAGCTGCCGCCCAGGTACGGCACCATGTGCGCGGCCCAGCCGCCACGGCGCATCAGCGCGGCTTCCACGAAATCGTGGCTGAGCACGTGGCCGCCGAACGGCTTGCGCCCCGGCAGCGCCGGCAGGCCGGCGTGGTCGGCGAAGGCGCGGGTGCGGATGATCGCGTTGTGGCCCCAGTAGTTGCTCTCGGCGCCGTGCCACCAGGCCACGCCACGGGCGATCACCGGGCCGTACACGCGGCCGCCGAACTGCTGCATGCGGGCGAACAGAGTGCGGCCGCCGATCACCGATGGCAGCGTCTGGATCAGGCCGACATCGGCGTTGTGCTCCATGCCAGCGACCAGGCGCACGATGCTGTCGCCGGTCATCAGGCTGTCGGCGTCGAGGATCAGCATCTGCGGATAGGCACCGCCAAAGCGGCGCACCCAGTCGGCGATGTTGCCGGCCTTGCGCCCACTGTTGTCGCCACGGCGGCGGTAGAACAGTCGCGTCCGGCCGTCCGGCACGCGGTCGCGCAGTTCGGCGAACACCTGCTCTTCGGCGCGCGCGATGTCCTCGCGGCGGGTATCGCTGAGCACGAAGAAGTCGAAGCGCTCAAGCTGGCCGGTGGCGGCCACCGATTCATAGATGGCCTGCAGGCCCGCCAGCAGGCGGCGCGGATCTTCGTTGTAGGTCGGCATCAGCAGCGCGGTGCGGCTGTGCACGGTCGGCAGCGGCTTGTCCGGGTCGATGCCGAGGCGGTAGCCACGGTCGAACACGGCGGTCAGGAAGCCCGCCAGTGCGCTGGCGAAGGACAGCGCGATCCAGGCGAACAGGCCCACGAACAACACCAGCAGGCAGGCTTCAAGCACGCTGATGCCATTGGTCGACAGCACCCGCCACATCATCCGCGTGGCCACGGCGGTCATGCCCAGCGTGCCACCGAAAATATAGAACCGCCGCAGGCCGATCAGGCGCGGCGACGTGCGATGCCGGCGGACCTTGAGGGCGCCTTCGCGCAGGGTCTGCTCGGGCATCTGCAACGGAGATTCAGCAGGCAGCAGCGCCCAGCCGGCATCCAGCCGGGGCGCATCCGCTTCCGCGTGGATGGTCTGACCCCCCATCACCGCCTACTCCGCACGTTCGGCACGGCCGGCCATCCCGGCCGGGCTGCATGCACGAAGGTTCCCGGCGCGCCTTCCCGGCGCCCGCACTTGTCCTGGCTGTGCCGGCCCTTGGCCGCACAGTCGATGTCTGTCACTACCGGAACCCACACGATCTCCAACGGGGCGGAATCGAAAATGCGCCCCAGTCTAGGGCGCCGGATGTAAGCCGGGTGCGAAGGCCTACGCCGGGAATTATCCCCATTCAGCAAACAGCAGGCGATGACGTCCCGCAATCGAGGTTGTCGCTTTATTACGACAGGTACTGGATCGTAACAAACGCGAACGGTTATCATTTCATTAACCAGGCAGGTCACCGTCTTCCCGACGGTTGAGACCCACCCAGCCGCGCCGGCCCCGCCGCGCGCCGACGACCCACGGAAGGGGGGCTGCCTGCTGTCTGCCTGCGCCTGCGCTTCCACCGGGTCTCTCTTTCTCCCATGGAAGCCGTCATGTCCCTGTCATTCCGTTCCCGTTCCGCGCCCCCCGCGCGCAGCCGCCTGGCCGTCGCCGTTGCCACCACCTGCCTGCTTGCCCTGCCCGGCCTGGCCGTCGCCGGGGCCGGCGCCGATGCGTCCACCAAGGATCTGGACACCGTGGTGGTCACCGCCTCGGGCAACCAGCAATGGATCAAGGATGCCCCGGCCAGCATCAGCGTGATCAGCCGCGAGGACATCGAGCGCCAGCCGGTGCACGACCTGGCCACCCTGCTCAGCCGCGTGCCCGGCGTGACCGGTGGCCTCAGCGCGGCCGGCGAGCAGTCCAAGATCAAGCTGCGCGGCATGCCGTCCAACTACACGCTGGTGCTGGTGGACGGCAAGCGCATGGGCAGCTCGGCCTCGACCAACTACCGCCCCGATCTCGGACGCCAGGACCTGAACTGGATTTCGCCCGACCAGATCGAGCGCATCGAAGTGGTGCGCGGGCCGATGTCGTCGCTGTATGGCTCTGACGCCATGGGCGGCGTGATCAACATCATCACCAAGCGCATCGGTGATGACTGGAACGGCAGCGCCACCCACAGCTACACGCGACCGGGCGACGACAAGCGCGGCGACACCCAGCAGATCGGCGCTACGTTCTCCGGCCCGCTCGGCGAGCGCTTCGGCCTGCGCATCGGCGCCAACAGCATGCGCCGCGATTCCGACCAGTCCAATGGCGGTGTCTATGGCAATGCCTATGCCGGCGAGAAGGATCGCAATGTCGACGCGCTGCTGCAGTGGAAACTCAGCGACGCGCAGGAACTGTCGCTGGAAGCCGGCCACGGCGTGCAGCAGGCCTTCATCGATGCCGCCCTGGAAAAGCAGGACGAAGGTGCGTGGGGTGCCACCGAACTCAAGCGCAGTTCGCTGGCGCTCAACCACGATGGCAAGTGGCGCTTCGGCAACTCGAAGATCAGCGCGTACTGGACCGAGTACAAGAACGACATCGGCGCCACCGGCCGCTCCGAGGCCACCGACACCATCATCGAGGGCAGCCTGACCACGCCGTTCACCCTCGGCGTTGAGCACCAGTTCGCCGTGGGTGGCCAGTGGAAGCGCCAGGAGCTGACCAACACCGACACCATCGGCCGTGCACCGATCGACTATGCCGGCAACGCGGTCAGCGGCTCCGATCTGGAAGTGGACACCTGGGCGCTGTTCGTCGAGGACGAACTGAAGCTGCACCGCACCCTGGCGCTGACGTTGGGCGCACGCCTGGATCACCATGAGAAATTCGGCGGCCACGTCAGCCCGCGTGCCTACCTGGTCTGGCACCCGGCCGAGCAGTGGACGATCCGTGGCGGCGTCTCCAAGGGTTTCCGCGCACCCAGCCTGACCGAAAATTCGGCGACTGCCGCTACCCAGTCCGGTGGCCGTGGCTGCACCTCGCTGATCCCGCTGGGCTATACCCGCGGCGGCTGCTACATGGCCGGCAACCCGGACCTGGACCCGGAAACCAGCACCAACCGCGAGATCGGCATCAGCTTCGACAACGACTGGGTGGATGCCGGCCTGACCTACTTCCACACCGACTTCAGGAACAAGATCGAGTACGCCCCGCTGGGCAGGTTCAACGGCATCTGGTGGACGCGCATGAGCAACGTGCAGCGCGCACGCACCAGTGGCATGGAAGGCAACCTCAATTTCCGCTTCGGCGAGCACTGGCGCTGGCGCACTTCGGCGACCTGGATGAAGGAAGCCAAGAACCTGACCACCGGCCGCAACCTGATCGACACGCCGGAGTTCTCCGGCTATTCGTCGCTGGACTGGACGCCGAACACGGCGTTCTCCAGCAGCCTGTCGGCGCAGTACACCGGCAAGCAGGACGGCGTGGCCACCACCTTCCTCAAGGCCTACACCCTGTATGACCTGACTGCCGCCTGGAACGTCAACCCGGTGCTGACCCTGCGCGGCGGCGTCAGCAACCTGGCCGACAAGAAGCTCTATGCCGAAGGCTCCACCGACTACTTCGTGGCCGGGCGCAGCTACTTCCTCAGCATGACCGCGCGGTTCTGACCGGCGGCGCGCCGCGATCGCGCTGGCGGTGGGCCAGCGCGATCGACGGTGTTGCGGGTTACTCGCTTTCCAGTGCGGCCGGTGCCGCAGTGCGCGTGGCGGCCGTGCGTGCACGGTCCATCGCCACCGCCAGTTGCTGGCGTGCGAGCAGTTGTTGTGCCTGCACCACTTCAGGTGTCGGCAGGAGCACCGGTCCCGGTGCGTTTTCCGGTGTAGCAGGTGTGGTCATGCAACCTCCATGGACATCCCGCCGCCGCACGGATTCAGCTGGGGCGGCAGCGGAACTGCGCACCCTATCCTAAAAACAAGGCGGATGGGTGACGGTGCGGCGCCCGGCCGCAGCGCCACGGCGGCCATACGCTTGAATTCCCGGTGGCGGGGCGCATTCCTGAACCCGTTGCCGTGTGCACGGTACATCGCCATGACCGCCCCGGCCGCCGCCCGGGGGCTCACGCCGCGCGGCGTGCCACCGCCACCGGCCCGGCCTGCAGGCGGAAGCGCGACACCGCCACCGCCAGCTGCTCGGCCTGCTCCTCCATCGCCCGCGCGGCGGCACTGGCTTCCTCCACCAGCGCAGCGTTCTGCTGGGTGGTCTCGTCCATCTGCACCACGGTCTGGTTGACCTGCTCGATGCCGGCCGACTGCTCGCGCGAGGCGGCCGAGATCTCGGCCATGATTTCATTTACCCGCCCGACCTGGCCGACGATCTCCTGCATGGTGCGACCGGCGCCATGCACCAGTTCCGCGCCGGCGCCGACCTGCGCGACCGAGGCGTCGATCAGCTCCTTGATCTCCTTGGCCGCGCCGGCCGAGCGCTGCGCCAGCGCGCGCACTTCGCTGGCAACCACGGCAAAGCCGCGGCCCTGCTCACCGGCACGTGCCGCTTCCACCGCGGCGTTCAGCGCCAGGATGTTGGTCTGGAACGCGATGCCATCGATCACCGAGATGATCTCGGCGATGCGCTGCGACGAGGCCTCGATCTGCTCCATGGTCTGCACCACCTGGCTGACCACCTGCCCTCCTTCGCTGGCCACGCCGGCCGCGGAACCGGCCAGCGTGTTGGCCTGCAGCGCGTGATCGGCGTTCTGGCGCACGGTGGAGGTCAGTTCCTCCATCGACGCGGCAGTCTCTTCCAGGTTCGCGGCCTGCTGTTCGGTACGCCGCGACAGGTCGCTGTTGCCGGCCGCGATCTCGCCGGCTGCCAGGCGGATGCTGGCCGCGGACTGCTGGATCTGCCCGACGATCCCGGTCAGCTGCTGCACGGTGCTGTTGGCGTCGTCGCGCATTACCGCGAACACCCCGTGGAAGTCACCCTGCATGCGGGCGGTGAGGTCACCGGCAGCGATCGCACGCAGCAGCGTCGACAGCTCGGCCAGGTTGTGGTCGCTGACCTGCATCATGGTGTTGAGCGTTTCCACCATGCGGCGGAAGTCGTGGTCGAAGCGCAGCGCATCGCCACGCACCGCGAAATCACCGGCAGCGGCGGCTGCGGCCAGCTGCTGGATCTGATCGTTGATCGCGGCCAGATTGCTCTTGGTGGTGGCCATCGCGGCGCTGAACACGGCCTTCTCGCCCGGCAGGGCTTCCATGTCCACGCTGAGGTCGCCCACGGCATAGCGCTGCATCACTTCGACCAGGCGCTGCGTGACGGCATTGCTGGAGGCCACCAGCTGGTTGCTGTCGGCCACCATGCGGCCGTACTCGCCCGGGAACACCGATGCGTCCATGCGGTAGCTGAGCTCGCCGGCGTCATGACGGCGGGCCATTTCCGCCTGCGCGGCCATCACCGCCTGCAGCTGGCCGCGCATGCCCTGCATCGCCTCCAGCAGGCGTCCCACTTCGTCATTGCTGCGCGCCGGCAGGGTGCTGTCCAGCTTGCCCGCGGCGACATCGCCGGCCACGCGCACGGCTTCGGCCAGCGGGCGGATCGCCAGCCGGCGCAGCAGCACGTAGACACCCGCGCTCAGGGCCAGGGCCGCCACCACGCCGACCAGCAGGGTCAGCCACAGCAGCTGGCGCGCCTCGGCCACGATCACCGCATGCGGCATCACCACGCCCAGCGCGAAACGCTGCGGGGCGTCGCCCACGCGCAGCGGCACGTACACGCGCACGTTGCCGGCGGCATCCGGGGTGAAGGCTTCGAAGCGGCGGTCGGCGGCGATGTCCGCCAGCATGCTGCGGGTCAGCGCGTCGCTGCGCGGCTTGCCGATCTCGGCTGCGTTGGCCGAGGCCAGCACCACGCCCTTGGGCGAAAGCAGTTCGACGCGGCCGGCGCCCATCGGCGTCAGCGTGGCCAGGTGCTTCTGCAGCGCCGCCAGCGAGAAGTCGACGGTGAACACGCCCAGGAAGGTGCCCTTCTCGATGATCGGCGTGCTCAGTGTGCTCATCAGCACCTGCTGGCCGCCGATGTCGTAGGCATAGGGTTCACTGACCTTGGGCAGCTTGTCGCGGCTGGGATCCATGTACCAGTCGGCCGAACCATCGGCGGCTTCGGTGTAGTCCGTCATCGGCGACTGCTGCGGTGCGCCGTCCTGCCAGGCCCAGTAGCTCATGTAGCGGCCGGTGGCATCGTGCGCCTCGGTGTTGACGAACTCGGCGTCCTTGCCGTCGAACGCATCGGCTTCCCACATGGTGCTCTTGCCCAGCCATTCCGGATGGGTGCGCAGCTGCTCGCCGAGCACCGCCGCCAGGCTGGCGCGGTCGGGTACATCGCCGCGCGCACGCTGGGCGAGTACGGCTTCGACCATCGCGTCGTTGCTGGCGAAGGCCGTGCCCAGATCGGCCGCGACCTGGCGCGCCTCGGCGTTGGCTTCGCTGGTCATGGTCTGGCGCGAGGCATCGATCAGGCTGGCACTGGCCTGGCGGTAGATCAGGAACGCGGTCAGGCCGAAGCACAGCAGCGCGATCACGGCGGTGCCCAGCATCAGCTTATGGGCGATGCTGCCCGGGCGTCGGGCAGCGGCGGAACGGGAAGAAGGCATGGAAGGGTCCGCTAGGCAGTTCAGGATGACCGGTACCGCGAGGGCACCGCGCAGGCGCGCGATCCGTCGCGCAGGCCGCCGGCCGCCGGGGCACGCCCGGCGCTGGAAGCGCACCGGGTTAGCGGCCGCCCACCCACGAGGTTGAGGCGGCCCGCCTGCACATTCCTGAATCTGCTCAGGGACAAGTCAGCAACCCGCCCTGCGGCCGCCCTATTCGGCTACGCGGTCCTTGATCCACTGCGCCCGCGGCAGCACTTCGATGCTGCCCGCGGCGTACTGCTGCAGCACCTCGTCCGGGCCGAACCGCGGCTGCCAGCCCAGCTCGCTGCGGAGGCGGGCACTGTCGTAGACGCGGTCGATGCTCATCGGCAACGGCCAACCGCGGCGTTCGAACTCGGCCAGCAACTGCGGCACGCGCCGGGCCAGCACGTTGCGCGGCTGGGTGGCCAGTTCCAGGCAGTCCTCGCGCCGGAACGGCGTCGGCGCACAGGCGATGTAGCGGGCGAAGGCGGCGCCGTCATCGAGCAGCAACGCGGCATGCGCACTGGCCACGTCACGCGCGTCGATGCCACGGTGCAGGCGGAACATCGCCATGCGCTCGGGCGGCTCCGGGAAGCAACGGCCCATGCGCAGCACGCGCACGCTGAAGCCCGGTGCGGCGGCGGCCATGGCCAGGGCTTCGGCCTGCAGCTTGCTGCGGTGATAGATCGTGCGCGGCAAGGGCTCGGTGTCTTCATCGATCCAGCGGCATCCTCCCACCACCACCGCATGCCCGTACAGCGCGGTGGTACTGGTCAGCACGAACCGCCGCGCACCGGCCTCGCGCGCTGCCTGCAGCAGGTGCGCGGTAGCCTCCACGTTGATCTGCTGGAACACCGCATCCGGCACCAGTCCCACATGCGGCGCGTGCAGGGCGGCGGTGTGGATCACTGCATCGACACCACGGACAGCGCGTTCCACGGCCTGGCGATCGGTGACATCGGCGATGATGCGGGTGGTGGCGAACGGGCTGCGATCCAGCCCCACCACTTCGTGGGCGGCCGCGAGTGCGCCGAAGATCGCACGCCCGATCCGTCCGGAACTGCCGGTCAACAGAATCTTCATTGAGTCCATTCGCTCGAAGCGCCCGGGAACTACCGGGATGATTCGATTCTAGGCAAGCGGCATGTCGTCTGCGATAGCCGGATGTTGCAAAAACGCGTTCATCGTGGCGACGTTGGCGGTGCCAGCAGTTGCCGCGCGATGAACAGCGGATCATCACCGCCGGGCACATCCGGCGTGATCCCGGTTCGTTCCCAGTTGCCGCCGGTCCGCAGGTTGATCGGCTGACGGTCCGGAATGCTGATCTGATAACCATCGGGCAGCTGCACAGGATCATCGAACATGTGCGCGGCGCCACCGCTGCGGCTACCGACGATACGCGCGCGCGCCACCGCCTGCAGCGAGTACGCGACGAACTCGGCCGCCGAGCCGGTGCGACGGTCGATCAACACCACCAGCGGCTTCAGGTAGGGCGGCAGGCTGGCCGGCGGCAACCGGACCGCAGTGCGCCGCCCGCGCTGCTCCAGCGCCTGTACCTCGGTGATTCCCGGCTCCAGCAGGGTGCGCACCAGCAGGTCCGCGCTGCCATCATCACCACCGCCGTTCTGGCGCAGGTCCAGCACCAGGCCGTCGGTATCGGCCAGCAGGCTGAACGCCGCTGCCAGTTTCGGCCGGGCAAGGTCGAGCGGATAGAAGGTACTCAGGCGCAGGTAGCCGATGTTGCCCTCCAGCACCCGTACCTCGCGCACGCCCGCACCATTGCCGCGCGCGTCCGCGCGCCAGGCCATCAGCCAGTCGTCCTGGCCGGCATCGGCGTCCACGCGTTCCACATGGAAGTGGCCATCGAACACGTCCAGATCCTGGTTCAGGCGTGCGCTGAACGCCTGCGGGTCCGCGCAGCTGTCCGCATAGCGCCGCTGGCTGGACCAGCCGCGCACCGCTGCGGCAATGCGGGCACCCTCGGCCTCGTCCAGGTACTGCGCCTGTATTGCGGTGGCCGCGGCCTGCAGCACCGCATCCTGGGACGGGCATGCCGCCGCCAGCAGCGCACCCAGCATCCACGAAACCGCCATGACCCCACCCCGCATTGATGATATGTAAGCGCTTATATATCATCGCGATCATGGATCTCCAACACGCCACCCTGGGGACGCTGCTGCGCGCCCTGCTCGATCAGCTCGACCCGGCCGTCGAACAGGCCTACCGCGATCTGCAGCTGGACTATCGGCCGCGCTACACCCCGGTGCTGCGCACGCTGATGGCGCAGGGGCCGTGCCGCATCAAGGACCTGGCACTGGCCTGCGGGCTCAGCCATTCGGCGCTCAGCCAGACCGTGGCAGCGATGGTGCGCGACGGCTGGCTGCACAGCGCCATCGGTGAAGACAGCCGCGAACGCATCCTGCAGTTGAGCCCGCATGCGCTGCAGGCCGTGCCGGCGCTGCAGGCCCAATGGCAGACCACCGCGCGTGCAGCACGCAGCCTGGAGGCCGACCTCGGCCAGTCGCTGGAACAGGTGCTGCGCAGCGCCTTGCAGGCGCTCGAACAACGCCCCTTCGCGCAGCGCCTGCGCGAGGCACGCGAAGACTGACACGGTTCGGCGCCGCTGCGGCCGATGGCGGCCGGCCGATTGAACCCGGTGCGCAGGCCGCGTGAAGACAGCTGCAAGGATGGCGACCTGGACTTAGCGCGCGATGGCCAAGCATGGCCGCTGTCGTCGACGACGGCGACGCCCACACCGCAGGAGGATTCACATGACTGGCCAGAACCCGCGCAGCTCCACCCGGGGCTTCGCCTCGATGGACGGGGACAAGCAACGTGCGATCGCCGCCAAGGGCGGACGCGCCGCGCATGCCTCCGGCAACGCGCATGAATTCAGCCCGGACGAAGCCCGCGTCGCCGGCCGCAAGGGCGGCGAAGCGATCAGCCGCGATCGGCAGCACATGGCGGCGATCGGCCGCGAAGGCGGCCACGCGCGCCACGCCAACGCACGCCAGCAGCAGCAGCAACAGGCGCCGCTAGACCCAGCCGCAAAGGATCCACAACGCCAGCAGGGATGAACGCTGCGCGGTCAGTGCGCAAGGCGCAGTCGGCGCAGGCCGATGGCCGCAAGCAGGGCGAGCACGCCTGCCACCGCCATCGCCCACCCGAAGCCACTGGCCATCGCACTGCGGTAGCACGCCACCACCTGTGGCGTGGAATACGACGAGCCCGGGTGCAGGATCAACCCGCGTGCATGGGCCGCCAGCCCTGGCTGCCCGGCGGCCAGTGCGGACGCGGCAAACTGGCGTACCGCACGCAGGCCCATCAGGCTGCCCAGCAGCGCGATGCCCAGGCTCATGCCCGCCTGGCGCAATGCATTCATCGTGGCTGACGCGATGCCCGCGCGCTCGGCCGGTACCTGGGCCATGACCGCCATGCCGGTTGCAGGTACCGCCAGCCCCATGCCGATGCCCAACAGCATCAGCAAGGCACTGGCCTGCCCGCGCGACGTCGCGGGCTGCAACGTGGCCATCGCGCACAGCGCCACGGCAACCAGCACATAGCCGCAGACCAGCGCGGTGTGCAGCCCCACGCGTACCACCAGGCGACCGAACAACAACGAGACGACGCCCATCAACAGGAACTGCGGCACCAGCTGCGAGCCTGCCGAGGCTGCGCTGAGCCCCTGCGCCTGCTGGAAGAACAGGGACAGGAAAAACAGGCTCGCATAGGCGGTGAATCCCAGCACGAACGAAGCCAGGTTGAGCATGCCGAAACGGCGATCGGCAAACAGGTCCAGCGGCAGCAGCGGGCGTGCCACCCGGCGTTCGACCAGGCCGAACAACACCAGCCCGGCACCGGCGATGCCCAGCGCCGACAGCGTTGCCGGCGCCAGCAGGCCCTGCTCGCCGATCGCGATCAGGCCATAGCTCAGTGCACCCAGTGCAACGACGCTGAGCAGTTGCCCCGCCGGGTCCAGCGCGGCATGGTGTAGATGCCGTCGCTCCGGGATACCCCACGCACCGAGCACGAGGGCAAGCAGGCCCAGCGGCAGGTTGATCAGGAAGATGCTCGGCCAGCCGGCGCGCTGCACCAGCACGCCGCCCAACAGCGGGCCCATTACCAGAGCCAGCGCACTGAACGCCGACCAGCCCCCGATTGCACGCGCACGCTGGCGCGGATCGGGGAACGCATGGCTGAGGATCGGCATGGCGCTGGGAATCAGCAGCGCACCGGCGATGCCCTGCACCACCCGCCCGGCCACCAGCGTCTGCAGGTTGCCGGCGCAGGCGCACAGCAACGACCCCAGGGTGAAGGTGGCGACGCTGAGCAGCCACATCCGCCGGTGCCCATAGCGATCACCGAGTGGGCCGGCTGACAGCATCAGCGCCGACAACGCGATGGCATACGCATTGATCACCCACTGCAGGCCGGCCATGTCGGTGTCCAGCGCCTGCTGCAGGGTCGGCAGGGCGACGTTGACGATGCTGATGTCCAGCGATGCGAGGAAGGTGCCGAGGTAGGCCGCCAGCACCAGGGCCGGTCGTCGCAAGCGTTGCATGTTCGGATCCCGGGGGAGGACGTGCGCGCATCGTAGCCACTGACTGACCGTCGGTCAATGACCGACGGTCAGTCACTCCCGAGGCAGGGCTAGAATGGCGGCCGACACCTCCGGATCCACCCACGATGCAGCCCCCCGCCGTCGCCAGGCCTCGCACCAAGCCCGCCGAAACCCGCCAGGAAGAACTGATGGACGCCGCGCAGGCGCTGTTCCTGTCACAGGGCGTGGAGGCCACCACCGTCAGTGACATCGTGGCCGCAGCCGACGTGGCCAAGGGCACCTTCTATACCTACTTCGCCTCGCGCAGCGAGATCCTGCAGGCATTGGCGCAGCGCTATACCCGGCACTTCATCGAGGACGTCGATCAGGCCGTGCAGCAGCACCCCGCCGCTGATGGCGTGGCACGCCTGCGCGCCTGGATCCGCGCCAACATCGAGATCTACGTGCGCACGCACGCCGTGCACGATGTGGTCTTCGCCCATCACCATCATCACCAGCGCGGCAATGCCGAACGCAATGCGATCCAGCAGCAGCTGCTGTCGATTCTTGAAACAGGAATGACCGCCGGCCTGTGGCAGTTGCCGTCGCCGCAGGTCACCGCCTCGCTGATCTATGCCGGCGTGCACGGCGCCACCGATGACCTGATCGCCGCACCCGCGCAGGACGCCGACGCCTTCATTTCCGCCGTGGTGGGCGATTGCCTGCGCATGGTCGGCACAGCGCCGGCAGCGCCGCATCGCTGACCCGCAAGCCTCCGCTCAGCAATGGGCGAGGATGTTCAACAGCCTTCCGAACGGATCGCGCACGAAGAAGCGGCGCACGCCCCAGGGTTCGTCGGCCGGGCCGTATTCCAGCGCGATGCCGGCCGCGTGCATGCGCTCCAGCACTTCCTGCAGATTGTCCACCTCGATCGACAGGTCCGGCACTGCGGTGCCGGAGCCTCCTTCACTGGCAAAACTGACCTGCGCCAGGGCACTGCCCTGCCCGCCGTGGGTGACGATCCAGCCGTGATCCATCACCACCGGCATGCCGAGCAGGTCGCCGTAGAACGCGGCGGCGCGTTGCGGATCGGGCGTGGCGATGTTGGCAACGACGCGCCTGACAGCCATGGCATTTCCCTCTCCCGGAAGACGCATCGAGAGTACCGCATCGATGCCAGCGTCACCTCCTGCAACAGAAGAGCCCCGTCGATGACGGGGCTCCAGACGGCTCAGAGCTCAAATGGCGCGACTCACACGCCCATGCACAGGTCGACCACGCAGGTGTTGTAGGCCTGCTGGCACTCACCGGCATCCACACCGCTGGCCAGGCACATCTGATAGGCCCGCCAGCACGGCTTGTCACAGGGCTCGACCGGCCCTGCCACTGCCACCGAACCGGTGCAGGCCAGCGCGAACACCGCACCGGCGACCATCTTCTTCAACGCACGCATCGTCATCACTCCTTGATAAGCCTGGTGAGCCCAGGCCGGCCCACCGTAGCCGGGCCACCGGGAGGCGAGGTGAACGCCCGCGTCACGAATCCTTAACCAGTTCATAAAATTTCCTTCACACGACTGGGGGGCATCGGCCTGCCTTGGCGTTAACGGCGTTGTTGTCCGTCAACCAAGGAAGTTGTCCGATGAATCACCCGCAGTACGGCCGTTCGTCCCGCTCCCTCCCGCATCGCCCGCTGGCGCTTGCTGTTGCCAGCTCGCTGCTGCTGGCCACCACCTTGCCGGCCATGGCCAGCGAATCACTCGATGCCTGGCAGCATCAACGCCAGCTGCAGGCAGCCTGGGCGCGGCCCGTCGCCGATGTGGCATCGGCTTCCACGGCGCCCACCGCCACCGCGCCTGCAACGGGAAACAGCGCCCTGCTCGGCAAACCCGGCGATGCAGCCAGCTGGCGCAGCGATGAGTTCAACGCCGATTGGGGACTGGGTGCGATGGGCGCCGATTACGCCTACGCGCGCGGCCTGACCGGCCAGGGCGTGCGCCTGGCCCTGTTCGATTCAGGCTCGGCACTGGCACACCCCGAATTTGCCGGGCGCAACACCTCCAGCATCACCATCGGTGCGGACTGCGCCACGCCCGGCGTGGTGGCCGGTGCCGGCGCATGCGGCCAGACCCGTGGCGAGCAGCCGGGCTACAACTACTACGGCCTCGGCCCCGGTGTTCCCGCCGCGCTGGCCGCACGGCTGATCGCCGCAGGCCAGCCCTATGGCTTCAGCTACGCCGACCATGGCACCCACGTGCTGGGCACCATCGGTGCCAACCGTGATGGCAAGGGCATGCACGGCGTGGCCTTCGGTTCGAACCTGACCGCTGCCCGCGTCTTCGGTGATACCTATTACGAGTGGCGCCTGGACCCGGACAATTTCTATCGCCCGCGTGCGCTGTATCGCACCGATCCGGATGATGCCGCCACGCTGGACATGTATGCGCAGATCCAGGCGCAGGGCGTGCGCGCCATCAACCACAGCTGGGGCATCTCCACCCGCAACATGACTGCCGCCGCGCTGGATGCGCAGTATGCGGCGATCGGTGATGGCTACGACGTGTACGGCAGCATCTATGCCGGCAGCGCTGACAAGCCCGGCTCCACGCTGATCCAGGTCTGGTCGGCCGGCAACGGCAGTGGTGCGGTGGCCGGCATCACCGCGTCGATGCCGCGCTGGAAGCCAGAAATCGAACCCTACTGGCTGGCGGTGGCCAATGTGCGCCGGCCCAATGCCGCCGCCGGCGAAACCGACTACGTGATCGACGGCAGCTCCAGCATCTGCGGTGTCGCCGCCAACTGGTGCATCTCCGCCCCGGGCACCGACATCCTCAGCACCATCGTGTCCGGCGAAATCAAGGGCCGCATCGAAAACACCTCGGCGTACGTGCGGCTGATCATCGACAGCGAGAACACACAGTACACCTACGGCACCAAGACCGGCACGTCGATGGCCGCACCACACATCACCGGCGCCCTCGGCCTGTTGATGGAGCGCTTCCCGTACCTGGACAACGCCCAGGTGCGCGATGTGCTGCTGACCACCGCGCGCGATCTGGGTGCGGCAGGCATCGACCCCATCTACGGCTGGGGCATGGTCGACCTGCGCAAGGCCATCGAAGGCTATGGATCGCTGCGGGTGGATACCAACGTGGTGATGAACCAGAAGGCCGGTGGCCTGAAGGTGTGGGAAGGCGATGCATGGGATGACTGGACCAACGCCATCGGCGGCCCCGGCAAGCTGACCAAATCCGGCATCGGCTGGCTGCGCCTGAGCGGCGACAACACCTTCAACGGTGCTGTACTGCGCGAGGGCACGCTGGAGTTGAACGGCAGCAACGCGCTCACGTCGGCGGTCGACGTGCAGGGTGGGCAGTTCCTGCTCAACGGCAGCCTGGTCTCCACTGCGCTCACCACCCACGGCGGCGTCAGCACGGTCAGCGCCAGCGGCGTGCTGAAGAACAGCAACCTGACGGTTGACGGTGGCGTGGTGTCCTTCAATGGCACGCAGACCGGTGGCACCACCACGGTCGGGGCCAACGGCCTGCTGAAGGGCGTCGGCACGCTGGGCAGCACCCGCGTCGATGGCACCATCGCCCCCGGCAACTCCATCGGCACGCTCACCATCAACGGCAACTACGTGCAGGGCGCCAGCGGCGTGTTTGCCGCCGAACTGGCCCCGGGTGGACGCAGCGACCAGCTGCACGTGACCGGCACCGCGACCCTCGGCGGCACCCTGGTGGCGTTGCCGGAACCGGGCACCTACTACCTGGGCGAGCAGTTCAACTTCATCCGCGCCGACGGCGGCGTCAGCGGCCAGTTCGCCAGGACCGACTTCAGCGCCTTCTCGCCGTTCCTGCAGTTCAGCCTGGCCTACGGTGCCAACGGCGCCCGCATCGACGTTGCACGCGGTGCGCTGCTGGCCAGCGCGGCCAGCACGCCGAACCAACGCGCGGTCGCTGCGGCCGCCGACGTGCTGGCGATCAACCAGGGCCTGCCCAAGCCGCTCACCCAGCTGTTCCCGCAGCAGGTCGGCGGCGTGCTCGACGGCATCGGTGGCGAACTGCACGCTGCCACCGCGCTGGCCCTGGTCGAAGGCAGCCGCCATGTCCGTGATGCCGCGCTGTCGCGCCGCGCCGGCGCTGCGGCACCCGGTGCGGAGCCGGGCGACGCCACCGGTGCATGGGTGCAGGCCATCGGCGGCAACGGCAAGCTGGATGGCAATTCCAACACCGCGCGCACCGACACCAACAGCAACGGTGTGCTGGTCGGCGTCGACCGCGAGTTCGGCGGCTGGCAGATCGGCGTATTGGCCGGCACTGGCCGCACCGACGTGAAGCAGCAGGAGCGTCGCGCCCGGTCGAAGATCGACAACACCCACTTCGGTGCCTACGCCAGCCACAACTGGGGCGGCTTCGGCCTGCGTGGCGGCGTCGCATGGAGCCGCAACGAAGTGAAGAGCAACCGCGACGTGGCCTTTGCCGGTTTCAGTGACAGCCTGAGCGCGCGCTACAACGCACACACCCGCCAGGCCTTCATCGAGGCGGGCTACCGCTTCGGCAGCGCCGAGGGTGGCCTGGAGCCGTACCTGCAGGTCGCGCGTGTGGAAGTGGACCTCAAGCAGATCGACGAGCGCGGCGGTGCGGCGGCACTGCACGGCAAGGTGGACGACACCGGCACCACGGTCGCCACCGCCGGCGTGCGCTTCGACAAGGGCCTGAAGGCGTCGTTCCAGCAGGACAGCTGGCTGCACCTGCGCGGTGGCGTGGGCTATCGCCGCGCCTCGGGTGACCGCAGCCAGGTAGCCAACCTCGCCTTCGCCAACAGCACCACGACGTTCGCGGTCGAGGGCGCACCGATTGCCGACAATGCCGTCGTGGCCGAACTGGGCCTGTCGGCCTGGCTGACCCCGCGGCAGCAGCTGGAACTGGGCTACAGCGGCCAGTTCGGCAGCGAAAGCCGCGATCACGGTGCCAATGCCCGCTGGTCGATCCGCTTCTAGTCACGTGCCCGGTTAGTCACGTGCTCTCTTGACGGGTTGGGGCGGCCTCGCGGCCGCCCCTTTTTTTATGCGCGTTCCCTGGACAAAGGTGGCCGGGGCAGAACACTGCCCCGGCCGCGGCGGCCCCGGGGAGAAGGCCGCCTTCAAGCGTCAGGCTGCCTTCATCGCGTGCTTGCGCTCACGCATGACGTTGTGGCATTCCTGCACGTCCGGCAGCAGCTGGGTCACTTCCTGGCGCACGGCCGGCGGCAGATCGTTCTCCTTCAGCACATCCTTGAACGCGCCGAGCAGGCGATCTTCGGATTCTTCCAGCTCGGCCACGTAGCCGTAGTTGGTATCACCGAAGGCAGCGCGCACCTTGCCGTAGAACTGCTGCATCGAGCCGACGACCGTGCCGTGCTCGGCCGGCTCGCCACCGCTGGCGGCGACCGAGCCGCTCAGTGCGGCGACGATGCGGCCCTTGACGCCGGCAATGCGGGTGAACAGTGCCGACAGCTCGGCATCCTTCACCTTGGTCGCGGCCTCTTCATAGAAGGACTTGCCATCACGGGCGATCTCGATCAGGTCGTTGAGGCGATGTTCGATGGTGGACTGGGTGCTCATGTCATTGCTCCTGTGTAGTCGATTCCGTGGGAGAGAGGCAGCCGTGAGTGCTGCCTGCGGGACCACTGTGGACAGGCTCATGTGCTTAGTGGGTGAGCATCGATTGATGCATGCATCACCTCGCCCAACCCGCACTGACCGCTTCACGCCACGGTGGTGTTGCGTTCACGCGGACGTGTCCGCGCGGGTCTCACCAGGGGATGAAGAGAATGACCAGAACGATGACCAGCACCGCGGCGAGCGCTGCCATCAGCACGTTTCGCTGGCGCCAGCTGGGCTTCGGCTTTCCTGGGGTATTCATGGATGCACACCTGTTTCTGCGGATGACCCCGCCAGCGTGATGGATCTGAATCAGTGCCCGCGTAGAGGGCACGTGCAAGCGACGTGCACGCGCCGGAGCCGATGTCGATTCCAGGCGCTGTCGTTCGTCGAAACACTGGAAGCCAGGCCCGTCGGCCTGCAGGAGCCTCCCGATGTGTCCCATCCTCACTGCCTTCGCCACCTCACCCGACCGCGGCCAGGGCCTGGCCCGCGACATGCGCGTGCGCTGGGCGCTGGAAGAACTGGGCGTGGCCTACGACGTGCAGCTGCTGACCTTTGCCGAGATGAAGCAGCCCGCCCACCTCGCAAGGAATCCGTTCGGGCAGATTCCCACCTGGCAGGACGGCGGCCAGGTCCTGTTCGAATCCGGCGCCATCGTCCTGCACCTGGCCGAACAGTACCCGGGCCTGTTGCCGCGCGATCCGGATGCGCGCATGCGCGCGATCATGTGGATGTTCGCCGCGCTGAACACGGTGGAGCCGCCGGTTGTTGAACGCTCGATGGCCTGGGTACTGGAGCGCGAGCAACCCTGGTACGCGCAGCGGCTACCGATGCTCGATGAGCGCGTGCGGACGCGGCTGGCGCAGTTGTCCGCAGCGCTGGGCGATTCCGCCTGGCTGGACGGCGGATTCAGCGCGGGCGATCTGATGATGGCTGCGGTGCTGCTGCGGCTGAAGAGCAGCGGTCTGCTCGACGAGTACCCGCGGGTGAGCGCCTACCTGGACCGCGCAACGCAGCGCCCCGCCTACCAGCGCGCGTTCGCCGCGCAGCGGGCGGTGTTCCAGAACGGGTAGTTCCGCGCCCGGCGTGGAAACACTCAGCGCGGCCTGGGCCGGCAGGCGGCCTGTACCAGCATCAGCTGTGCCACCAGGATCAGCATCGCGCACCCGGACAACAGCCACGGATCGATGTACCACTGCGCGTTGAAGCTGAACTCTCCGGCGGAGATCCGCTTCCAGCCGTTGAAGTGCTGCATGGCGGCCACCACGAACGCGAAGCCGCCTGAGGTGTACGCAAGCCAGGGCACGATGAGGCCGCCCGGCCGCGCGAACAGCATCAACAGCCCCAGCACGCCGATCACCGTGCGCTGCACGCGGCAGTAGGGGCAGACGTAGGCCAGGCCGCTCCATTCCACCGACCAGGCCAGCAGGCTGACCAGTATCGACAGGCCTGCGGCAAGGTACAGCCACTTCGGCGCGATCGTCATGCTGCCGCTGTATGCCATCGCCTGCTCCTTCGTTCAAAGACCCGGGCAGGGTAACAGCGCCACCGGGTCAATCCTTCTTGAAGACCGTGCGCTTGCCGATCGGGCTGCTCTTGCGCGCCGTCGGCCTGGCCAGGCCTGGAATGAGGAAGTCGGTGACCTTGTGGCCCTTCTGGACCTTGGCGGCCAGCCAGCGCGGCATGCGACCACGGCCGGACCAGGTGAGCCGCTTGTACTCCGGGTCGCGGTACTTGGCCGCCACTTTTCCGGTCCTGCGCCGTGCCGGCTTCCGGCGCGGGGCGGCCTCTTCGATGGCCTCTGCGCCGAACAGTTCCTCGAGGGTGTAGCCCGCTTCGGCCGCTGCGGCCTTCAGCAGGCGGCGTACCGCACTGGCCGGACGGCGGTTGGAAATCAGCTGTTTCCGCTGTTCAGCGGCAACCACCAGGGCGCCCAGCTCGCGAAGGCTGAGCGATTCAATATCAATCGTCATGCGGGAAAGGTCTACCGCGCCGCGGCGGCTGTCAAGGCATCCTGATGGCCGGGCATACACACAGGCTTCACCGCCGCTGGGCTCCGATCGCCTTCGCACGCCATCTCCGAGGACATCGACGTGAGCACCTCATCGCATTCGCTCGCCTACCTGCTTGCACGCCTCCTGCTGATGGCGCTGTTCCTGGTCTCCGGCATCGGCAAGCTCGGCGACCCCGGTGCCACCCAGGGCTACATGGAAGCGATGGGCGTGCCGGGCATCCTGCTGTGGCCGACCATCGCCTTCGAGATCGGCAGCGGGCTCTGCATCCTGCTCGGCTTCCAGACCCGCCTGGTGTCGATGGTGCTGGCGGGCTTCAGCCTGGTGACCGCCTTCATCTTCCACCACAACGTCGCCGACCCGACCCAGCAGATCATGTTCCTGAAGAACCTCGGGCTGGCCGGTGGATTCCTGCTGCTGGCCTGCACCGGGGCCGGGCGTTACAGCATTGATGGGCGCGGGCGGCGCGCGCAGCGATGATGGAGGCGCAACGCCGGGCATTGCCCGGTGCCGTCTTCGCGCGCAGGGCGACACGCACGCGTCAGCGCTGAGGGCCTCAGCCCTGCATACGCCGCCGGATCCGGAAGTGATCCCGATACGCTGAAGGGGACATGCCAACGATGCCCTGGAACGCCTTGCGGAAGGATCCCGCGTCGTCGTATCCCAGTGACGCGGCTATCCGGGCAACGGGAAGATCCCCGAGCTGCAGCGCGTCCCTCGCCTTGGCCATCCTGACCTGGCGGATATAGTCGGCCGGATTGAATCCGGTGGCCTTCTGGAAGCGGCGGATGAAGGTTCTTTCGGTGAGATGCGCACGCTCGGCCAAGGCGATCACCGTGTGGCGCTGTCCCGGCTGCGAAAGGATGAAGCGCTGGACGGCCAGCACCGCCGCATCATCATGATCGAACCTTGGCAGGAATCCCTGCAGTGGCCGCGGGTCCTGCCGGATCCCATCGCTGAGCATGAAGCGCGCCGTTGCCAGCATCACACTGGAGCCCATCGTGCGATCGACGATCAACAGACCGAGATCATTCCAGGCAAGGATCGCGCCGGACGTAATGACGTCCCCGTCATCGATGACAACGTTCTCGGTCGTCACCTGCACGTCGGAGTACGTGCTGGCAAGCAGCTCCGCGAATGCCCAATGCGTGGTGACCCGGCGTCGCGCAAGCAGGCCGGTCTGTGCGAGCACGAAGGCGCCTGCGCAGACCGAGCACATGATCGCGCCAAGTGAATGCAGCTCCTTGAGCCACTGTGCCTGGCGTGGCATCGCGGGCATCCGCCCGGGCATCGCAACGCTGGGGGGCGAGATCACGAATGCGGGAGCATTCACATCGCCGGGATCACTGTCCCAGCAGCATTCCATGCGCCCCGATGCCGGGTTCAACTGCCAGTGTGTCACCCGTATGAAACACTGCCGGTCATCTTCGTGCGGATACGTGGCCCATTCATTCGCGATCCGGAACAGATCGGTCAGGCCGTGGATCGCCGCCATCTGGCAATCGGGATAGATCAGCAGAGCGATCTCAATCCGCTTGTCAGTTTCGATACCCATGAATGTCACCTCCGCCAATTTCAATTGATGCAGCGCTACCTAGAATGGACTCGGACGGAGTGATGGCCGCCTCAGGATAGAGGGAAATGCGCGCCTGAGGCCACTCCACAACCCGCACTGACAGCGTCCTTCCTCCTGCGCCGATACAAGGTCGCCGGCATGCAGGACGCCCCCCGACTCACAACAGCGAGGAACCCTGGAATGGCTACGGTTACCACGAAAGATGGCGTCGAAATCTTCTACAAGGATTGGGGTCCGCGTGACGCCAAGGTCATTCATTTCCATCATGGCTGGCCGCTCACCTCCGACGACTGGGACGCGCAGATGCTGTTCTTCGTCAACAAGGGCTACCGCGTGGTCGCGCACGACCGCCGCGGGCATGGCCGGTCCAGCCAGGTGTGGGATGGCCACGACATGGATCACTACGCGGACGATGTTGCCGCAGTGGTCGAGAAGCTGGGCACCCAGGGTGCGATGCATGTCGGCCATTCCACCGGGGGTGGCCAGGTGGTTCGCTACATCGCCCGCCACGGCGAGAAGAATGTAGCCAAAGCGGTGCTGATCAGCTCGGTGCCGCCGCTGATGGTCAAGACTGCCGCAAACCCGCAGGGCACGCCCAAGGAAGTCTTCGACGACTTCCAGGCGCAGCTGGCGGCCAACCGTGCGCAGTTCTACCACGACGTGCCGTCAGGCCCCTTCTATGGCTACAACCGCCCCGGTGCGAAGCCCTCCGACGCGGTAATCTGGAACTGGTGGCGACAGGGCATGCAGGGCTCGGCGAAGGCGCACTACGATGGCATCGTCGCCTTCTCGCAGACCGATTTCACCGAAGACCTGAAGGGCATTTCCATTCCGGTGCTGGTGATCCATGGCGACGATGACCAGGTGGTTCCGTATGCGGATTCCGGCGTTCTCTCCGCGAAGCTGGTGAAGAACGGCAAGCTGATCACCTACGAAGGTGCACCGCACGGCATTCCGACCACGCACGCGGACCGGATCAACGCCGACCTGCTGGCGTTTTTGGAAAGCTGAGCATGAAGGAACCGGGAAGTGCTTCAGGCACTTCCCGGCCATGGACGGCGACAGCCGCTGTCACACACACCAGGTCCAGGTCGAGACGCGCATTCTTAACTCTTCAGAATTCGATCAAGCGCCCTTCGTGCCATGCGTCCGGCAAAGCAGCATGATGAGCGCCCTCCAAGTCAGGGTTTCCGTTCATCTTCATGCGTGACATCGGACAGTTCTACGTAACCAGCGTCGAGGGAGTGACGCGCGCGGACGGCACACTCCTGCAGGTCACTCGAATCGATTGCGCCTGCATCAAGTGCTCGTGGCAGTTCAGGGCGATACCCAATCATGGGCTGGTCGATCTTGATGGGGCAGCGGCCCTCAGTTGCCCAACCTGCGGCAATCACCAGTCAGTCAGCCGGGCACGGCTCGAAGAGCTCAATCGACGCAACGGCGAATAGCCAGCGCCTGGACCTTCCATCAACATCGCACCGACGCTGCCGATACCTGTTCGGCGCTAGCCTTCAGTCAACCGATATTTGCCGGCCTTCCCATGAGTCATACCGGACTGTTTCAGATCACCAACCTGACGTACAAAGCCGGAGAGCATGGCACTCTGGCGCGGGCACTGCAGATCGTAGCGACGTGCACGGCCTGCGGCGCTACGAGCGTGTGGGGCGAAGATGAGATGGAACATGTCGCCGGGGGAACCGTGCTGGCCTGCCGCAACTGTGGCGTCCGCCAGGCCATCAGCAACGCGCGCCTTTCAAGCAGCCCATCCGACATCCGTCATCCGCGCCGCTGAGTGGCACGCGGTTCGTATCGCGTAGCGCGCCAGCAGACGCAGACGTTCACTCGCCTTTTACAACGCGTCGCCACCTCCGGCGAAGAAGCACCCAGATGCATCTGCCTGCATCCAAGCACCGCGCCCCCGCGTATGTAGGATGCCCGCGCCTTGCGGGCCTCCCATAGAGGAACGCGCCGTGAAAGCTCTTCAGCGGATAGCCGCCACCGTCAGCTTCGCCGTACTCGTTTCAGCCACTTCCTTGAGCTTCGCCGCCAACACCGTGATGGTGGGCGGAGCGGAGATGTATCCCACCAAGACCATTGTCCAGAACGCCATCAACTCCAAGGACCACACCACCCTGGTCGCCGCGGTCAAGGCAGCCGGGCTGGTCGATACCCTCAATGGTGCTGGCCCCTTCACCGTTTTCGCACCCACCAATGCAGCCTTCGGCAAGTTGCCCGCAGGCACGGTCGATACGCTGGTAAAGCCTGAAAACAAGGCGCAGTTGACGAAGATCCTGACCTACCACGTGGTGCCGGGCAACTACAGTTCCGCGCAACTGATGGCCGATGCCAGGAAGCACGGCGGCAAGGCCATGCTGAAGACCGTTGAAGGTGAATCCCTCACCGTCGCGTTGCATGACGGCAAGCTGTGGGTCATCGATGCCAAGGGTGGCAAGGCGGGAATCAGCATTGCCGATGTGGGCCAGTCCAATGGCGTGATCCACGTGATCGATTCCGTGCTGATGCCGAAGTAACCACGCAACCGCATTCGCGGCAGTCGCATACGGCGGCTGCCGCTGGCGTGAGAGGAGACCCGGCTATGCACGGCTGCACCCTTTGACCAGCAGCGATGGTCCTCGGCCCTTGAGCATCGGGCGAGTCAGGTTGTCGAGCACCTTATGGCGGAGCCGATACCAGAAATTGCCGCCAAGGTTGTTGGAGCCGACCGCGATCCGCCGATCCAGGTCGTCGTAGAGCATGCGCCGGTTGTAGAACGGTCACCAGATCAGCAGAGTCCATTGAACGCATCCAGCAATGGCGATTCACTGCGAGATGGCATGAGTGGTTGCCCAGGCGCGAGAGGTCAGGATGGCCGGACTTCCCTGCACACCAGTTCAGCCAGTTCGCGGCACGCGAAGAACAGCCCCTCGACGACGCCCTCATCCAGATGCCGGTCGGGCGTGGCCATGGATTCGCAGCGACTGGCCGCATGCAGCATCTCCACTGCCGTCAGCATGCCCACCGCCGCGCGGTCGATCCTGGCCAGGGACTGACGGCGGCCGTCTGACAGGTTCTCTTCCGGCCACAGCATGCCATCGGACCCTTCGCCATCGCGGATGCGCTTGAGGCAGCCCTGGAAGGTGCTGAGGTCAAAAGCGGGGTTGTCGTCGTCGTTGGTGGGTTCATCGACGGGGAATGGCGGAATCTTGCGAGTGGTCATGGCGTCGGCTTCCGTGGCTGTACTTAACACTGCCACCGCGCGGAAGCGGGGTGGCGGACGGTGCGGGTTCCAAACCGGGATACGTGCTAGACCGGCGGGTCCGAAGACCCCCACGCACCGCCCGCCATAAAGGCCGACGGATTGCCAGCCGGCACCGTTTCAGAACGGTGCCGGCTGGCAAGCGTTTACAGCACGTATCGCGGGTTTGGATGCCCGGCCACCCTTTTTCGATGGCGCGCCATGTTGTTTACGCCTGCACCTTCGATTCAATGAGAAAAATCCGAAAGGTTCGGATGCATCGAAAGAAGCGGTACGAATTGTTGCATGCGCAGTAGATGGCAGGGGCGACACGAGAAGACGCGAGCGCGCTGGTGCTTGGGCGGTGACGACATGTGGTGCCGCAAATAGCTTGTAGATCTTTGAGACCCGTGACGTTTCCCGCTTACCAATAGTTGCATGAAGCAGCCTGGCCGAATGGACGGCCAGTTGGCGGCGCCGTGGGATGTCTCGCAACTGGCGGACCGATCATGCAGAAAGCGACAGACGATTGGCTTCCGTTTTGCCAGCCATGGGCTGGCACTACTGTGCAGCCCACTCCCCCAACAAAAAGCCCCGACCAAGGCCGGGGCTTTTCATCAAACATGGTGCCGGAAACAGGAGTCGAACCTTCAACCTACGCAGCCACGACCATCACTTAATGACGATCGATGAAACCACCTTTGATTGCAGGTGAATTTTTGCCAAGCTCATTATTGAAGCACTCCTGTATCTCACGAAGGGAGGCATGCGCATCAGCACCGTACCCGGTTTCCAGCGCGTTCGCCAGATGCCGTGCAACGTCTGCCAAAATTTTTCCCCAGGCCCTTTCTTCAGGCACTTCAAACTGCTCCCTATACATTCCAACCTTCATAGAACAATGCAGCCCTTTTGCTGCAATCCAGACACGCAGCATCTCTACTGCATTCTCATCCTCGAAGGCTGCATCCGGAATGGGGCGTTCATTGATCACTTAGACGTTACCTCTCTGGCGGCCTGATATTTCGCTCCTCCCATCGAGGGGGAGCTACCTCATTTCGTTTGTTATCCAAATTTTCTTTGCCACCTCGATCATTTATGGCCTGCGCCTGCGTCGTCCCGGCGAGCGATCAGGCTGCCGGCCAGATGAACGTACTCGCGCCCCAGCCCCTTGCGGCCATCACTCTGGAATAACAGCCGACCGTCCTGCGCATACTGTGAAAGCACCACTCCCAGCCCTGGGGCGGAGGCAAGGATGCGGCGCCCCAACGCGTCGTAGCGATAGCTCTCTTTACCGGTCACCTCGCGCAGTCGATTGCCGAAGTCGAAGCTGTGGTTGAGGCCATTCTTCAACTTCAGGTTGCCCTGCACGTCATAGCTCAGGCCGATAAGCGTATTGCCCGCACCATCCCGCACATTGGTAAGGCGGTTGTGGGCGACTTACGCCGATGCCCGGCTATCAGTCATCCGCGACCTGCATGTACTCAAGTGGGAGACTGAACTGCGACCGGAGACGATCAAGGTATTCCTCCGTTACGCGATCAAGATGCGCGTTTGACACAACGACCAGCGCGGCCGCCTCTAGGCCATTTCCACGGTAGGAGTACTCCAGCAACTGCCCCATGGCCTGCCTCACCGCATCAGAGGCTGTCCTGGCTGGCTTAATCTCGTAGAGGACGAACTGGCCATCCTGCCTTAACACTAGCGCATCCGCAGAGCCACCCGTACCTGTTGGGTGCTCGGTCGCTACCGAGTCACCAAATTTTCTACGAAGCAAATCGACGAGGCGATCCTGAATGACGTTCTGCCTGTACTGGATCGACTTCAACCCCGCCTCTACCTCTGCGGTGCCGTTAGCAACACGCGATCTATGCCCTGGCACGAATTTTACTTTGTCGGACCCGGCGACCAGGTTGCGATAGACGAACCAAGGAAAGATGTTCCTAACGAGCGGTTCTTCAGCTATTTCGCATTCTGTCAGGTGCGCCGATAGCGCAGCAGCTTGGCTCGCCCAATTGCCACCCGGATTGATGAAGCCGGTATGCCGAGCACACCATTGCGCAACCTCAGCATGCTTCTTGCCGTCGACGACAGTGTGGTACGTATCGGGATGGATGGCGGCAAACGCCCTAGCCAAGACGAGGCGCGGGTTCTTTGGGATCAAGCCATCCGTTGCCCAACGCTCAAGGACAGCCCCCAATCTCTGGAAGCTCTCAGGCGTTCCGTCAGCCGAGATCTGCTTTGTCATCTCGACGAGTTGTGGGCGAACGCGCTCAACTGCTGCTCTTCCGAGAGTTCCTTGACCGGCATGACTGATGGAATTGTCCTGCATCACCCAAATCAGGTCGATGATGTCATCAACCCTATCGCTGCGCAGAGCGCTAGCGACGGCCACAGTGGCTTCCCGATACTTCGGCAGCCACGTGTCAAGCGAAGAATTATTTCTGTCAAGGAAGCGCGCCTTGAAATGGTTAGCTTCCGCGTCAAGATGAGGCCTCACTACTTCGCGGGACAGGTAAGCACGCAGCGCTGGCGAGATCTCTACCCGGTCTCTTTTGTCGAACGTAAGCGTGGTCTGCTTCTTGTTAGCCCTGTACCCAGTTGCAGTTAGCCCCGGCGTCCCTCGCACCAACTCGCGCAGGAACACCTTCACCGGCAAGTATGGCCCGTCCGCCTGGTGTCGCTGGTCGTGACGGTAGATCATAATTTCGCCGTCGCGCTTGACAATGCGAGGATGGATAATTTCATACGGCGCATCCGTCCGATAACTGACGCCGCGCAGGTGAACGCCATCAATGAACTGCTCTAGCTCTTCCATGCACCCCAATCTCCAATGAAATGACCGTCAGTAGGTCGCAACCGCCCGAAGATCATATGGCCAGAGAGTGTCCAAAGCCTAGGATCGCTGGCAGTCGCACCTAAATGTCCTGGAGGACACCTGCGATGACAAAGGTCTCATTCTTTCGAAGAGGGCGTTTCGCCTATCTAGACTGGCGAGAGAACGGAAGACGCAAGCGACTATCTATTGGCATCCTGAGCGACTCAGACGCTGAGCCAGCTCGATCATCTCGTCGTCGTCCTCTTTCTTGCCGATCTGCAGCAGCGTGTTGATCTGCCCGGCAATGTCGGATGCAAGTGGATGCCGCTGGACGGTCATGGATGCATCCCAAGCTGAAATCAAGGAACTCAAGGACTTCGCGGACGCCTCTGGACTTCGCTGGACGTCAACGTGGTGGGCCCACCAGGATTCGAACCTGGAACCAAGGGATTATGAGGCCTCTATAGGGCTTCCACGCGCTTCCACAGGCGTTCCGACTTTAAGCTAAGTGGTTGATTTTCTCAGGTTGTGCGACCACCTGCGCCCATCATCGTCCACCTCTTTCCACGGACAAACGGTCACCGAGCGGTCACCAATGGGCGCAATGAAGGGAATGCTTACAGCGAAGGGACTGGCCGCTTTGCCGGTCGGCGAATGGGCCTCTGATCCTGCCCCGCGCGGCACAGGCTGCCTGGACGTGCGCAAGCTGGCTGGCGGCCAGCTGCGGTTCTACTATCGGTACACGAAGGCCAACGGGCAGCGCGATCGCCTACTGCTCGGCACGGGCCTAGCCCTGACCGCGGCACGCGAGGCAGCGGCGGCGTTGTCCCGCCGGTACCAGACCGGCGACCGGGATCTGCGCGAGGCGATGGAGACCGAGGCTGCTGCAGCGGAACGCGCGAAGGCCGAAGATCTGGCCGAATCGACGCGCCGATCAGGCGCAACGCTGGGCGCTCTGATGATGGCCTATGTCCAGAGCCTGGAAGATGCCGGCAAGGTATCTGCCGCCGCAACACGCGCTTCCATCAAGCGCCACATCGAAGATCCGTGGCCATCCCTCTGGGCGCGCCCGGCATCAGAACTCGAGCTGGATGACCTGCTCCCGATCCTGTCGCGACTGGTGCGCGCCAAGAAGCTGCGCGAGGGCGGCAAGATCCGGTTGTACTTGCGTGCGGCGTATGCGGCGGCGATCGCGGCGAAGCAGGACGCGGCTGCCCCTGACGCTCTGCGCGTGCTCAACGTATCCAGAAACCCGGCGCGCGCGACCTGGCCACGCTCGACAGCGGTCAGCCGCGCGACCGGGTTCTTTCGGTGGCAGAGCTTCGTGCCTACTGGCGCCGGATTGAGGCACTGCCCGGGCGACAGGGCGCTCTCCTGCGCTTCCATCTGCTGACCGGCGGGCAGCGCATTGCGCAGCTGATGCGGCTGAAGTGGTCGGATCACGATCACGACACGGACACCGGCACCGGATCCGTGCGCTTGCTCGACATCAAGGGGCGGCGCCGCTTGCCTCGAGTGCACCTGGTGCCGCTGCTGCCGCTGATGGCTGCGGATCTCGCCGTCATGCGCGGCGATGATGACAGCGGCGGCGACGGCGCCAGGCCGCACCTGTTCTCGCTCACCGCCGGAAAGGCGCCGGCCACCTATGACGAGTTCCGGGGAATCATGGATCCGGTGGTGGCCAACATGGTGGCCGTCGGCGAGCTGACGTCGCCATTCACGCCAGGCGACCTACGACGCACGGTGGAGACCCGGCTCGCTGCGCTGGGCCTGTCGGAAGAAGTCCGTGGTCACCTGCAATCCCACGGCCTGAGTGGCGTCCAGAAGCGGCATTACAACTTCTTCGAGTACGACGCGGAGAAGCGCGCTGCGGTGGAGGCCCTGTACGAACTGCTTACCGGCACCGGTGCGACAGTGGTGCCGATGCGCAAGGGCCTGAGCCGCTAGAACGGCAGGTCCTCGGGCAGATCCAGGCCTACCAGGCGGCCTGCGGCGCGTTGATGACTGCTCGCCGTAGCGCGCAGACGTTGCGCGCTCTGCCGGCGGCGCGCGCGGCAACGCCAACTTCCGGAGGTATCTCGTTCGAGATCCGACGCCTGCTGCAGCTTGGCCGCAGCCTTGGCCTCCAATGAGGCCGGGTCCTTTTGCCAGTTCGCCATCGCTGCAGGATGCCTGCTGAGCGTCGCGCAGTTCGCGACTCCCGCGGCGCCTGGGCCTCTGTGCGGAACGCGTTCAGGAATCCGAGGGCGGCGATCACGGCCAGCAATTAGTACTTGTACTAACATGCGCCCCGTCTCGACCCGTGAGACATGCCGCTACCAGAGTACGCCCATGCAGTCCCTTCCCCACTCCCATACGCTGGCCCGCCCAATCGGCCCGGCCATGATCGATGGCCCGGCGCAGTTCGTGCCCCTTGCCGCAGCGCGCGCTCGGCTTGGCTTCCCTTCGCCGGCCGACGACTTCATGGACGACGCGATCGACCTGCATCGCCTGCTGGTACGCAACCCAGCAGCCACGTTCCTGTATCGCGCCGATGGCTGGTCCATGAGCGGCGCCGGCGTCAGCGATGGGGACATCCTGATGGTCGACCGGTCGGTAACCCCTCAGGCGGGGGACCTGGTCATCGCCATCTGGGACGGAAACCAGCCCACCTGCAAGGTGCTGCAGCTCTTTGAAAGCCACATGGAGCTGCACTCGGCCAATCCGGACTTTCCCCCCATCGTGCTGGAGCAATCCACCGAGGTGGAAGTGTTCGCTGTCGTTGGAGTCGTCCGCCAGATCAAACGCCGGAGCGGCCGTGTTCGGGCTCGTTGACGGCAACAACTTCTACGCCAGCTGCGAGCGCGTGTTCCAGCCGGGCCTTCGCGGCGTCCCGCTGGTGGTGCTGAGCAACAACGACGGCTGCGCGATCGCGCGCTCGGCCGAGGCAAAGGCGCTCGGCATCAAGATGGGCCAGCCCGCTCACGAACTGAAGCACCTGGTGCGCCGGCATGGCCTGCAGATGCGCTCGGCCAACTTCGGGCTCTATGGAGACATGAGCGCCCGGGTCGTGAGCGTTCTGCGGGAGGCCGTGCCGCGGGTGGAGGTCTACAGCATCGATGAGAGCTTCATCGACCTGGACGGAATCCGGGATCGCGAGCGGTTCGCCCGGGATCTGCGCCAACGCGTGCACCGGTGGACCGGCATACCGATTTGCATCGGCATTGGCCCCACGAAGACCCTGGCCAAGTTGGCCAACAAGGCGGCCAAGGGTGCTGACGGTGTGATCGACCTCGGCAATGCGTCCGACCGGGACACGGTGCTTCGGACATTCCCCGTAGGTGATCTATGGGGCGTCGGGCGTCGGCTGGCACCGCGGTTGGAATCCATGGCATCAGCACCGCCGCAGCACTACGCGACGCGCCGGCGGGCGACATCCTGGCGACCTTCGGTGTCACGTTGGCACGCACTCAACGTGAGCTGCAGGGACATCCTTGCATGGAACTGGAGGAAGTTGAGCCAGATCGGCAGCAGATCATGGTGAGCCGGTCCTTTGCGGAGCGGGTGGAAGACCATGACGCGGTTGCCCAAGCACTTGCTACGTTCGCCGTCAGGGCCTGCGAGAAGCTACGCGCACGCGGCCTTGTCACCGCCGGGGTATGGGTGTTCGCGCATTCCGACACGTTCCGTCCGGAGCTGCGGCAGCACAACGCCACCCGGTCTGTAAGCCTACCGGCCTCGACCGCTGACACGATGGTGGTGCTGGGTGTCGTGCGCCGGCTGCTGCGCGGCCTGCTGCGGGAGGGCATCGGGTACAAGAAGGCGGGTGTGGCCCTGCTGGACCTAGCCCGGCCGGAAGAGCTGCAGGCGGATCTGTTCGGAACCACGGTGGTGGGCAACGAACGACTGATGGCCACCATGGACCGGATCAACGAGAGGTTCGGGCGTGGCACCGCAGGATTAGGGGCGTCAGGTTGGCAGGCTCGGCCTGCCTGGGGCATGCGGCAGAACATGCTGTCCCCGTCCTACACAACTTCATTGGAAGCCCTCCCAAATGCCCGTTGCTAGCAACGCATTTCGTTAAGGTTGCGTATAGAATTGGCTGTAAGCACGACCGTCCGTGCATCAAAGGAGTTGCTGTGGTTGCGAATAGTGGAAGGATCCTTGTGCGGTCAATTGAGTTCAATCAACCGCCGTTTCGTAAGCTGAGCAAGTTGAGAATTGATTTTGCAGAGCGCGTTACGCTTATCGCTGGCCACAACGGTATTGGCAAGTCAACAATTCTGGGCCTTCTAGCAAACACGTTTGGCGTCACCACAAAAGAACCACGCACTTACTTCGGCGAGAGCTTCTACACCAATATCGAGAAAATTGTATACCTATCTCTCGATGAAGCCGCGTATGCAAAAGATAATCCAACCTCCGCACCGATCGTAGTTTCGACCGTCGGCGAGGTAACAGTCCGAAAGCGTAGCGCCATGACGCAGCGCACAGTCTGGAATCGCGCGCGTGTTGTACCTCGCACCGTGGAGAAGGCTGCTGACGATCCGGTTGGCCAAGATGCCAAGGTGCCGCTCCCCACCATTTTCCTTGGACTGCGCCGCCTAGCTCCGATTGGTGAGGCCGACGAGAAGGACGTTGCCAGCTCTGTCCTTCAGATGGACGAAGAGGACCGCCGACTCATGGTCGATTTCGTCGGCTCGGTGATCGTCGGTGCTCGCGTCAATGATCAAATGACCCAGACAGTTATACGTGGCGCCGGGAAAACGTCAATTCAGCCGGGGTTTGACGCGCATGACGCGATGGCCATATCAACAGGCCAGGATAGCCTAGGCAGTATTGCCACGGCATTCGCGTCCTTTAATCGACTGAGGCGCGAACAGGGGGCTGCATATCAGGGAGGCCTTCTAGTAATTGATGAAGTAGACGTCGGATTCCATCCGCACGCGCTTGAACGTCTCGCGGGCGCTCTCAAAAAGCATGCGAAAAAGCTCGACGTTCAAGTGATAGCGACAACGCACTCACCGGCGCTGATCGAGTGTATTCATCCTGATGGCAAGGGCGTCGCTTTGGCCCCAGATGCAGTCGTCTATTTGCTTGACACGGCTAGGCCGCGTGTCGCTGAGGATCAGTCACTCACTGCAATCCTGGACGACATGGCACTTCGGGAGAATGTTCCCCAAACCAGCACGAAACCCAAGCTCGGCGTCTATTTCGAGGACAAAGAGGGAGTTCAGATCTTCGATGCGATCGTGACACGCGGAAAGCGCATGAGTCTTTCGAGAAAATATGACGTCACGGTGAAGCCGATCGCACTGGAGGTGGGCGGCTCCAACCTGCTCAAGCTTCCAGAACACGACCCAATCTTCAAGGATCGTGTGCTTGTGGTTGACGCCGACACGCCCGTGCCTGCAAAAGCCAAGAAGCGCGGCAACGTTGTGAAGCTGCCGTGCCCCACAGGCGCTACTGGCACAGCGCGGTCGCCGGAGAACATGATCATTCAGTTCCTAGTTGCCATGACGAAGGCAAAGGACGGAGTATACTTGGACGCGATGTTGAGTCTTAACGTCAAGAACGTCTCGACCGACAAGATTTTGAACACGTTTTTCCCCGACGGCCCCAAAGTATCACCAGACCGCGAGTCGACGAAAAAATGGTGGAATAAGAATTGGCCCAAGCTGAAGGCATGGAAGGTCATTGAGGTGTGGGCAGACTGCCACCAAGCCGAGGTTAATTTGTTCATGGAAGAATTTGAAAATGCGGTAAAAGTAACCTCGACCCGCCTACGCTAATTAACGGGACCTATGTACTCCAACAAGCTGTACACGCCGCTAAGATATCCAGGAGGGAAGGCACGCTTCTCTTCCTTGATAGAGCGCATAATTCGAGATAATGACCTTCATGGAGGCCATTATTTTGAGCCGTTTGCAGGCGGGGCTGGGCTTGCGCTCATACTACTGGTTGATGATGTGGTCGAGGCAATTCACATCAACGATATCGACCCAGCGGTTGCCGCCTTTTGGAAAGCTGCAGTCAGCGATACTGACCGCCTTATCAGGATGGTGGAAATGGCCGACGTTTCAATGGATGCGTGGCACCATTGGCGTTCGGTAATGATTGGCGAGGCAGCTGGAACGGACCTTGAGCGTGGCTTTGCGACCCTCTTCATGAACAGAACCAATCGGTCTGGAATCCTGAAGGGCGGAGTCATAGGAGGGAAGCAACAAGCTGGAAAATACCGTCTTGATGCGCGTTTTATGCGAGAGAAGATCTGCGAAAGACTTAAGCGCATTGGACAGCTTTCGAGCCGCATCAATGTCTACGAAGAAGATGCACAGTCCATTCTGCATCGCAGCACAGAGTTCCTTCCAGATAGAACGCTCATCTATCTCGACCCCCCTTATTATGTAAAGGGGGCAGGACTGTACCGTAATTCATACAAAGACGACGATCACAAGAAGATTGCGAGACTTCTTCTCACGAAGGATTTCCCCTTCCCTTGGATCGTGTCGTACGACAATGCCGCAGAGATTCGCGAGATGTACGGCGAAGCTAGCGGCGTATCTTATGGTCTGAATTACACAGCACAGCGGCGATACGTAGGAGATGAAGTCATGTATTTCAGTGACAGACTCTCGGTAGTTCCCAATAAAATTTGAAAGCTGTGCGGATTTTACTAGGCCGTGAGCGCCGCTCAGGTCGTAGATTATGTCCACGTCCTTGATGCCGGGAACCGCCCCCCACGCCGCCTGATCTATCACGCCGCCTGACGGTGCTCCTAGAACGGGTGCCGCTTGTCGTCGAAGATCCGGTATAGCGCGGCCAAGTTGGCCGTGTCCGGGTTTAGCCAGGCGTCGACGTGCTCGGGCTTGATGTTGATGATGGTCCTGTCGTGCCCGGCCGCAGCCACCTCGGGTTCCGGGTCATGGGTGATCGCGGCGAAGGACAGCAGATCCGGCTCCTGGCCAGCTGGGTCAGTCCAGTGTGACCACAAGCGGACCACCAGCATCGCCCCACCCGTGCGCGGCGTGAACTGCACCACTTGGTTCTTCCGTCTGGCCCCTCCACGTTCTCGTAGAAGGTATCTACCACCAGCAGGCCATGGGTGTGGCCGAAGGCCGGCGCCCAGAACTTCTCCAGACTGTCGCGGCCGGCGTTGTAGGTGCCGGGGTAGCGCTGATCGTAGTTGGGTGGCTTCCCGGCGAGGCGGCACTGGTAGCGCATGGGCCTGATGATCAGCTTGCCGCCGTCGGACACGATCACCGGGGCGTAGACGCCAGGGAAGATGCGGCTGTCCCGGTCCTTGGGTTCCGTGCGTTTCAGGTCGGCCAGGCGCTTGCGGTTGGCGAACAGCTCCTGCTCCAGCACCAAGGCCTCGGCCAGGTTCCATTGCTCGACCTCCGCCCACACCGCCAGCCCCGCCGCGCTCGCGCCGGCGCGGAACGCGTCATCCATCGCCTTCGGAGTCTTCGGGCGCCTCTTCCCGGGGTCATGGGCGTACAGCGCCGCGAACTCCTGCAGCGACAGTGTGGCACCGGTCGTCCGGACCAGCTCCTGGTAGGCGGCGGTGCTCTGGGCGGAGTAGCACATGGCGCCATCTGGCAGCAGCGGCCGTTGCGGCGATGTGAGAGTGGCAGGCATCACTGAGTAGGGATTCCCCTACGTCAATTCGAGAGGCTGCCCGATTGACAACACCCCGCGTCACTGCGACTTTTCTTCAAGCAATCGGCATAGACTTGGGCCCGGCGGTACGAAATTGAAAAAGATCTTGATCGTAGCTCTTGCCCTACTGGCAGCCGCCGTAGGCATCATCGTAATCAAATTCGGAAGCACCGGACGTGACCCTCGCACCGAACCAGTCGAAGCTAGCGACAGTTCGACCTCAGTTCCAGACGGCAACACGGCGAAGCCGCTCGCGTCTCTTATCGCCCAGCGAAAGCTTGACCCAACAGTCGTGCAGCAGGTGGGATCAAGGGCATTTGTTGTTTCTCGTGATGGTGCTTTTCGCCCTAGTGGCGATGCCAAAGACTTCATCCTCTCCCGTATCAGTGCGTCGGACGCTGGCGACAGCATTGCCACCTACGAAATCTATCTCGCCGCCCTAGATTGCAGAAATGCGGGGTCACCGGGCGAACTTCAGTCTGCAGCTTTGCTACCAAGCAAATCAGAACAGCAAGGGGCACTGGAATCCTCCGAGACGCGTCTGAAGGAGTGCTCCTCGCTACTGAAGGACTCCAGCCTTTCGCCTCCAGGAAAGTGGCTGATCAAGGCCGCGCGCCAAGGCTCTATTGAAGCCATGCTCCTGTATGCCACCGACACCGAATCGGCATTTGGCGGCTCAAGTGCGGCCATACAGAACCCAGAAGCGGTTGCCGAATGGAAGACTGACGCTGACTCATTCCTCAATGCTGCGGCGAGCCAAGGCAGCGTTGACGCCTTGGTTGCCCTAGGGCGCGCTAACGCCAATGGCATAATTGTAAAAAAGAATCCGACCGAAGCGCTTGCCTACTACTTGGCAGCCAAAAGGGCAATGCCCTCAGCGTTTTCGGAAAAATTGCTCGGCATGTACCAGAAGGAACTGAGCGCCGCTGAGCAGCAGGCGGCCATCAGGCGAGCCGATGCGATTTACAAGAATTGCTGCCAATAGCCAGAAAGGATTTCTGATGCGTCCTAGTACCAATGCAGTACTCTCCATCGCGCTGGTAGCGGCCTGCGGCTGGATCTTCTACGCCAAGGCAACCGAAGGCGGCCAAACTTATGGTCCGCTGCCTTGCTCAGCGTGCCGTTTGGAGACCCCAATGCCAGGGCCCGGAACCCAAACCTTCCTTGATACTTGGGCATGGGACGTTCGACACACGGCGGCAGTTTGGACTCAAATTGTGGTCAAACCTAACGACAAGGTCGTTGTATGCAACGGAACGGCATGCGTCACCTACACGATGACCGACAGCAATAGCTACCTCGGCGGCAATGCGACGCCTCAAACTTCAACCCCAAATGGCGGCGGCGGCGTTGGCTCTGGCACGGGCAATGGCCGCGGCCAGGGCGTCGGAACGGGTGGCGGAGCTAACCCTCCTGGAGGCAGTTATGGCGGCGGCGGATGGACCGGCACAGTGTCAGCCGGCCCTGGCTCACCGCTTCCGAAACTCCCGAAGGGCTCGCAAGAAATTTAGCGTCATGAAGCGTTGGAGGCGGCCTAGAAAGGCCGCCTTTTTTATGTTCTGACATGTCGCCAGACTTGAGCGGTAGGCGTGAGCTGGGACAGGCAGCCAGTTACGCCGATCAGATGTACCTGCTTCTGCTAGGCGGCAGTGACCTGAGCGGAGTAGCACATGACGCCATCTAGCCACAGCAACTCTTGTTGGGGGCGCCACGGGCCAACTGTCAGCCCCCGCCGTCACCCAGCGGCGCTGTAACCACGGCTGCGGCCGAGGTCGCCGCCTCCCAGACCCGGTCCGTCGCGGCCTTGATCAGCGCCATGAGCTTCCAGCCAGGCACCACCTCCTGCTCGCCAGTCGCCGGGTGGATGATGGTGTACTCGCGATCGATCAAGGTCTGGATCCGCGCCGGGATGGTGCGGTCATACTCCCGGCTGTTCACGTGGTTCGCGACCGGGTCCCAATCCACCCGGTCAAAGTTGAACAGCACCGGGCCATCGTTGTTTCGGAAATCCCACTGAACCTCGATTCGGGTCGCCAACATCTCGACCCGGTTGTTGTTGCTTTCGGAAAGAATCGTCGACATCTCATTGCTCCACGGAAATGATGCCCAGCGTCTGATTGATAGCCACGCCCACCGTCTCGACCAAGGCGTGCACGGCGAACGTCGGAAAGGTTCGCGCGCGTCGGTCACTGATTGGAACGAAGAGATGATCGAGGCATGGGAGGCCCTGGTAGCCCGTCGTAGTGCGATCTGGATCCGCAAAGGCCGCAACTTTCCTGTGCCCATCAGGCCGGAGCAGCGATTCCTTCTGGTGGAACAGACCGGCAACCCCATCGCGCGATCATCTATGTCCTGCGCGTGGCAACGTTTCATCCGCTTGGCGATGAGCGAGGGGGTGATCGCGGAGGAAGAACGGTTCTCGATGCACGGCCTCAAGCACCGAGGCATTACCGACACCGAGGGCAACCGTGGCGACAAGCAGGATGCGGCCGGGCACGAACCGCCCACCACTACGGGCCGCTACGATCATGACTTGCCAGTCGAGAAACCACCGCGCAAGCGTTGAATTTTCCCGGCAATTTTCCCGCTGGCACAAAAAAAGGCACTTGGGCGGAAGCCTAAGTGCCTGATTCGATGGTGGGCCCACCAGGATTCGAACCTGGAACCAAGGGATTATGAGTCCCCTGCTCTAACCGTTGAGCTATAGGCCCTGCGCAGCGTCACAGTGTAGTGGAGGCCGCGCTCGATCGGCTACCCGGCGGCGGCAAGCGCCTCCGAAATACGCCCCAGCCGCCTATCCGCTGCTTCCGCGAGCCATACCTGTCGCCTCAGGTACGCCTGGAACAACGCGACCATCCTTCTGACCTCCTCCAGTCCCTGTTGGTTGTCGCCACTGAAGCCGGCAAGCAATCCGGCCTCAGACAGCGTCAGCAGCGCATACGTCGTACGACGTGCAAACCCCAACCGATCCTCGCACTCATCCCGCATCACCTCATCCCAGTCCAGCAGCGGCGGGAAATCGGCTCGTACGGGCTCAGGCAAATCGTGCTCCACTTCATTCATGGCGTGACTCCAGATGCATGACGAATCAATGCCGCAGGCCGTGCGAGTTGCACGTGACCTGCCGCGCGTTTGCATCGGCGCCGGTGATGACCGGCCCGCCTACGGGATGTGTTGAGCATCTGCGCGATCAGCGTGCTGACCGTCGCAGGAAGAATTCAAACGGCAGATGCGACATCGGCAAGAGCCGTCGGGCATATCCCGGCACCCACCAAAGAAAAACCCCGCACCAGGCGGGGTTTCTCTCAACGCTTCAACAGCCGCTGGAAATCAATCGATATCCAGGAAGCTGCGCAGCTGCTCCGAGCGGCTCGGGTGACGCAGCTTGCGCAGGGCCTTCGCTTCGATCTGGCGGATGCGCTCGCGGGTCACGTCGAACTGCTTGCCGACCTCTTCCAGCGTGTGGTCGGTGTTCATGTCGATGCCGAAGCGCATGCGCAGCACCTTGGCTTCCCTCGGGGTGAGGCCGGCCAGCACGTCGCGCACGGTTTCAGACAGGTTGATGTTGGTGGTGTTCTCGATCGGGGACTCCACATTGGTGTCCTCGATGAAGTCGCCCAGATGGGAATCCTCGTCGTCGCCGATCGGGGTTTCCATCGAGATCGGCTCCTTGGCGATCTTCATCACCTTGCGGATCTTGTCTTCCGGCATGTCCATTTCCTTGGCCAGCTCCTCCGGCGTGGCCTCGCGGCCGTACTGCTGGAGCATCTGGCGGGAAATGCGGTTCAACTTGTTGATCGTCTCGATCATGTGCACCGGGATACGGATGGTGCGTGCCTGGTCGGCAATCGAGCGGGTGATCGCCTGGCGGATCCACCAGGTGGCGTAGGTCGAGAACTTGTAACCGCGGCGGTACTCGAACTTGTCCACGGCCTTCATCAGGCCGATGTTGCCTTCCTGGATCAGGTCGAGGAACTGCAGGCCGCGGTTGGTGTACTTCTTGGCGATCGAGATCACCAGGCGCAGGTTGGCCTCGACCATTTCCTTCTTGGCCTTGCGCGCCTTGGCTTCACCGTAGGCCATGGCACGGCTGATTTCCTTCAGCTCTTCCAGGTCCAGCTGGGTCAGCTTCTCGATGTCGATCGTCGCCTGCTGTTCGGCAATGATCTGGTCCTTCACTTCACGCAGCGCCGAAGACCACTTCTGCTTGCGCTTCAGTGCATCTTCCACCCATTCCAGGTTGGTCTGGTTGCCTTCCCAGGAACGGATGAAGTCCTTGCGCGGCATGCGGGCGGTAACGGTGGCCAGGTTCAGCACGCGGCGCTCATGCGACTTGATGTCGGCCATGGTGTCGCGCAGCTGCTTGGTCAGCACGTCGGTCAACGGCAGCGGCAGCTTCAGGGTGACGAACACCGCCGACATCTCTTCGCGCAGGCGCGGCAGGTTCTTCTTGTCGCCCTTGGTCGCCGCCTTCTTGAAGGCAGTGAAGGCATCGCTCAGCGCCTGCATGCGCGCGGCGACTTCCTCCGGATCCGGACCGGTCGGTGCGGCTTCTTCCTCGCCACCCTCGACATCATCGTCCTCGTCCTCGTCGCCATCGGCGTCGGCATCGTCGCTGTCATCAGCGGCAGCCGCGGCCGGCGCCGGCGCTTCGTCCGTAAGGTCGTTGAAGCCGACGATCACTTCGGCCAGGCGCTTCTTGCCTTCCTTGTGGGCTTCATAGTCGTTCAGCAGCGACTCGACCGACACCGGGAACTGGCCCAGGGCGGCCTGCACCTGCGAAAGGCCTTCCTCGATGCGCTTGGCAATGGCGATTTCGCCTTCGCGGGTCAGCAGCTCGACGGTGCCCATTTCGCGCATGTACATGCGCACCGGGTCGGTGGTACGGCCACCTTCGGTGTCGAGCGCGCTCAGCGCGGCGGCGGCTTCTTCGGCCGCGGTGTCATCGACTTCGCGGTTACCGGTGTTGCCGTCGTTGAGAAGCAGGGTTTCCACATCCGGCGCAACTTCATGGACATCAATGCCCATGCCGTTGATCATGCCGATGATGTCTTCGATCTGTTCCGGGTCGACCATGTCGTCCGGCAGATGGTCATTGACTTCGGCGTAGGTCAGGTAGCCCTGTTCCAGGCCCTTGCTGATCAGTTGCTTGATTTCGGATTGGGCAGGACGTTCGTTGGCCATGTAGTGCTCGCGCCACCGGCTAGGGAGAAATAGGGAACGTAGCATTATACCAGCCCGGGGCCCCGCCTGCCGGGCGGTGGTCCCGCAGGCTCAGGGCCTGAGAAGGAAGGTCACGGGACCGTCATTGACCAGGCTGACGACCATATGGGCACCAAATCGGCCCGTTTCCACCCCGGGCGCGTGATTTTCACGACAGATCCCGACAAATCGATTGAACCCGCGTTCAGCCTCGTCCGGCGGCGCCGCGCTGGTGAAGCTCGGCCGCATGCCCGAGCGGGTGTCGGCGGCCAGCGTGAACTGGCTGACCAGCAGCAGGCCGCCGCCGGTATCACGCAGCGACCGGTTCATCTTCCCGGCCTCGTCGGCGAACACCCGGTAGCCCAGCAGGCGCTCGGCCATCCGCTGCAGCTGGGCCTCGGTATCGCCGGGCTCCATGCCGACCAGCGCCAGCAGGCCGGGGCCGATCTGTCCGACCGCTTCGTCGTCGACATGCACGGCGGCCTGGCTGACACGTTGGATCAGGACGAGCATCGCGGGCTCCGAATGAACAGGGCCGGCCACGATAGCAGCGCCCTTGGCTAAACTGGCGCCGATGAATCCGCAACGCAAAGCCCGGCTGGTCTACCGCGCCACCACCCTGTTCGCCCGCCTGCCCTGGCCGCTGCTGCGGGGCGCCGCGCGCGCCCTGGCGTGGGCGTGGATCAGTCTCAATGCCCGTGAGAGCCGCGTCACCCGGCGCAACCTGGAACTGGCCTACCCCGAACTGGATGCCGCCGCGCGCGACCGCCTGCACCGCGAGCTGCTGCGCTCCACCGCGCTGCAGGCCATCGAGACCCTGCGCCTGTGGAGCCAGAAGCCGGCCGACAACCTGCGCCTGCACCTGAAGCAACGCCATGGTGAAGCGCTGTACGACGCGGCGCTGGCCAGCGGCAAGGGCGTGATCGTGGCTGCGCCGCACTTCGGCAACTGGGAGCTGCTCAACCAGTGGCTGGCCTCGCGCGGGCAGATCGCCATCGTCTACAAGCCGCCGGAGGACGAGGCCAGCGACGCTTTCCTGCAGATCGTGCGCGGCGGCCAGAACGTGCAGCAGGTGCGCGCCGAGGGCCCGGCCGTGCGGCAGCTGTTCAAGGTGCTCAAGGACGGCGGTGCTACCGGCATCCTGCCCGACCAGCAGCCCAAGGCCGGCGATGGCGTGTTCGTGCCGTTCTTCGGCGTGCAGGCGCTGACCATGACCCTGGTCAACCGCCTGGCCGAGCGCACCGGTGCCACCGTGCTGTATGGCTGGTGCGAGCGCATCGGGCCGGACATGGAGTTCGCCCTGCACATCGAGCCGACCGACCCGGCGGTGGCCGACCCGGACCCGCAGGTGGCGGCCACTGCGCTGAATGCCGGCATCGAACGCATTGCCCGCCGCGACCCCGCGCAGTACCAGTGGACGTACAAGCGCTATACGCTGCGACCGGCGGGCAGCGGCGAGGAAGATCCCTACGCCACCGAAGAGCATCCCCACTAGCGGCCCCACTGAGCCCGACCGCTCCCTGCGACCGGCGGCCGCACCACGTTGAATACGACGCCGGCGCCCCCATAGAGACTGCGATGTCCGCCTCCCCCGGTCCTGCCATGTCTGCTTCTTCCCTGTTCGGCGATCCGGCCGCGATCCGCTGCGAGCGCGCGGTGGCCGAACTGCGCGCCGGTCGCCCGGTCCTGCTGCACGATGGCCAGGGCCAACGCCTGGCGGTGATCGCGCTGGACAGCGCTACCGCCAGCAGCTTTGCCGCCTTCGCCAGCGCCGCTCGCGAGCGCCACTACCTGTTCCTGACCGCCACCCGCGCCCGCGTGCTCGGCGTGGAAGCTCCGGAAGGCGCACGCCTGCCGCTGGCCGGCATCGCCTTCGATGCCCTGCCCTCGCTGGGCTACCTGCGCGAGCCCGGCCCGATGCCGGAGGGCTGGAGCGCCGGTGACGCCTTCGATGCCGGCGCGGTTGAACTGGCCCGCCTGGGCCTGCTGCTGCCGGCAATGGTGGCCGTGCGCCTGGACGCAGGTGACGCCACCTTCGACGGTGCCGCCGAAGTCGCCCTGTGCGACCTCGCCGAGGGCGCGGCCCATGCGGCCCACGATTACGAACTGGTGGCCCGCTCCCCGGTGCCGCTGCGCGACGTTGGCATGACCACCTTCGCGGTGTTCCGCGGCGGCGTGGCGCAGCGCGACCAGGTGGCGATCGTCGTCGGCGAACCGGACCTCTCGGCGGTGGTGCCGGTGCGCGTGCATTCCTCGTGCCTGACCGGCGACCTGTTCGGCTCACTCAAGTGCGACTGCGGCGACCAGCTGCGGCGCGGCCTGCGCAAGCTGAAGGAACTGGGTGGCGGCGTGCTGCTGTACCTGGACCAGGAGGGCCGCGGTACCGGCATCGCAGCCAAGATGCGTGCCTACGGCTACCAGCACGATGGCCTGGACACCATCGATGCCGATGCACAGCTGGGCTTCGGCGCCGACGAGCGCCGCTACGGCAGCGCGGTGGCGATGCTGCACGGCCTGGGCATCGCGCGCGTGGCCCTGCTCAGCAACAACCCGACCAAGGCGCAGCGCCTGCGCAATGCCGGCATCGAGGTGCTGGACTGCATTCCGGTCACCGGCGAGATCACCGCCGAGAACGAGCACTACCTGCGCACCAAGGCCGACCGTGCGGGCCACATGCTGGACGTGGACGCGCTGATCCAGGCTGCCCAGTAACGCGGCCGACCTGCTACCGTCTGCGCGGTGCGGCCACGGCCGCCACCGCCCGCCCTGCTGCCTGACGGAGCCCGCGTGACCGACGCCTCGATTCCTGCATCCCCCGCCTCCGACTGGCAGGTACTACCGCAACGCGCGGCCCGCCTGGCCGCACTGGAAGGCGCCTTCGGCGGCCTGTTCGTGCCGGGCCTGCCGCTGGCGGCGGCGGCGTGGTTCTTCGATCTGCCCGGCGGGCTGTGGACTGCAGCCCTCGGCTTGCTGATCGGCATCGCCTTCGGTGCATGGCTGGGCCATCGCCGCCTGGTCCGCACGCGCTGGCGGCTGGATGCACAGGGCCTGGGCCTGCGCCGCGACCTGATGTGGCAGCTGGAAACCCGCATTCCCATTTCGCGCGTGCAGCACCTGGACCTGCGCCGGGGGCCGCTGGAGCGCCGCGCCGGCCTGGCCACGCTGATCGTGCACACCGCCGGGACCCGCATGAGCGCAGTGACCGTGAGCGGCCTGGACGAGGCCGACGCCGAACGCCTGCGCGACACCCTTTCGCACCAGCTCGACCAGGACGCCGACGCCCTGTGAGCCTGCCGCCGCCCCTGCCCGCATCGCTGCCCGACGGTGGCGAAGACCATCGCCTGCATCCATGGTCGTGGCTGTTCGTGCTGCTGATGCAGCTGCGCCACTACTTCCTGCCGCTGATCGCGCTGCTGGTATTCGGCCAGCGCGGCGATCGCGATCCGATGTGGGCGCAGTTGATCCCGTTGTCGGCCATTGCTGTCCTGGTGCTGGTGTCGGTGCTGCAGTACCTGAGCTACCGCTATCGCATCGGCAGCGATGCGATCACCGTGCGCAGCGGCCTGCTTGCGCGCAACCGTCGCGAGATCCCGTTTGCCCGCATCCACAACGTGGAAGTACGGCAGAACCCGCTGCACCGCCTGTTCGGCGTGGCCGAGCTGCGCCTGGAGTCGGCCGGTGGCGCACGCCCGGAGGCTGAAATGCGGGTGCTGAAGCTGGACCAGGCCCTGGCCCTGGAGCGGCTGGTGCGCCAGCGCGGGCGGGCGCCACAGGCCAGCGAAGCGATTACGGTGGCCGACATCGCCGACACCGGCAATGAACACGTGCTGCTGCGCCTGTCCAGCGGGGACGTGGTGCGCATGGGCCTGCTGTCCAACCGGGGCTGGGCGCTGGCGATCGCCGCCGTCGGCGTGCTGTTCCAGACCGTGCCACGGCCGGTGATGGATGACGCCCTCCAGCGCGGTGGCCGCGAGGCGTTCGGCTACGCCAGCCACCTGCACCCGGGCGTGGCCGGCGCGTTCCTTCTGGCGGGCACCGCGCTCCTGCTGGGCTGGCTGGCGCTGCGCGTGCTGTCGGTGGTGCTGACCCTGCTGCGCTACCACGGCTTCACGCTCAGCGAGCAGGAGCGCCGCCTGACCGTCTCGGCCGGCCTGCTCAGCCGCACCCGCAGCAGCGTGGCGCGTCGCCGCATCCAGGCCTGGACCCTGCGCGAAAGCACCCTGCATCGCTGGTTCGGGCTGCGCCAGCTGCGCATCGACAGCGCCGCCGGCGGGCCTTCGCGCGATGAGGACCGCGCCCTGCGCGAACTGGCGCCGCTGGCATCACGCGCGCGTTGCGAGCAGCTGGTGCAGCACCTGCTGCCGCAGCTGCAGTGGCCGCCGGCACAGTGGCAGTCCATTCCGCAGCGCGGTTGGTGGCGGCTGTGCCTGGGTGCACTGCTGCTGGCGCCGTTGCTGGCGGCGGCCGCGTACTGGCGGTGGGGATCATGGGGGCTGGTGGTGCTGGCCTGGATGCCGATGGCACTGCTGGTCGCGCATCGGCAGATGGCACGCATGGGCTGGTACCTGGACGATCACTACGTGGCGGTGCGCGGCGGCTGGTGGAAGCGCTGGTGGCGCTGGGCCGAGCTGGACAAGGTGCAGGGCCTGCGCCTGCAGCGCTCGCCGCTGGACAAGCTGCTCGGCACCAGCAGCCTGCAGCTGGATACCGCCGGTGCGCATGGTGATGTGGCACTGACCCTGCACTACCTGCCACACGAACAGGCACAGCAGGTGATGGAACAGCTGGCGGCGGCACTGGCACGGCGCAAGCTGCGCTGGTGACGGCAGGGCCGGCATCCACGCATGGCGTGGATCTACTGTAGAGCCGAGCCCATGCTCGGCTTGCCGGCCGCTGGCCGGCACTACCTCACCGCTGCGATGGGCCCCAGTAGCCCAGGTCCTTGCGGATCTGCAGGTCGCGCAGCCAGGTGCCGAACGGCTTGCGCCGCAGCGCGCCCATTTCACCGGACAGGAAATCCTCGGTCGCGGCGATCACCCGCTCGCTGGAGCGGCCATCGCGGTATGGATGGATGGCATCGGCGTAACGCACGATCTCCGCCTGCAGCGCGGCATCCGGGTGCAGCGCGCGCTGCAGCATCGCCGCCAGCTGTGACGGGTCATCGAAATCGATCATGTGCGGCTTCGGTACGCGGTTGCGGAAGGTCACCACCGGTTTGTGCTGGACGATGAACTCCGAAACGATCGACGAGGTGTCCGACACCAGCACGTCGGCGGCGCGCTGCGCGGCCATCACCTGCTCCGGCTCGATGAAGCGGGCATTGGCACCGGCCAGCGCGCGGTAGCGCTCGAACAGTTCCGGCGCGCACTTCGGGTGCAGCGTCAGCAGCCAGTAGCGGTCACCGGCGGCGATGTCGGCGGCGATCTGCGCGTGAAGGTGCGGGGCCGCGCTCAACCGCTCGGTGAAGGTCGAACCAAACAGGATCACCGGGCGGCCAGCGGCCGGCGCGCGCAGCGCGGCACTCTCGCCGCCATCGTCGCGGAACAGCGGGTCCAGCTTCGGCCAACCGGTCTCGGCCACCGCGAAGTGGCCCTGCTGGGCGGCGATCTCGCGGAACGGCACGGTGGTGGCCGGCCCCTGCGTGCAGTACAGGTCGAACATGCCGCGCACCCGGAAGTGGCCGCGTGCGCTGTCGCGCTTCTCCACGTTGAAGCCATGGAACAGCTGCACCTTGGCCCCGGCCAGGAAGGTCGGCACCCAGTTGGCGGCGCTGAACACGGCGCGCGGGCGCATCGCCAGGGCCTCCTTCAGGCCGATGTTGGGCACCCCGGGCAGGTGGCTGCCGGCTGCACCACCTTCGAACCAGGCGGCCACGTCCTGCCCGGACGCGTGCAAGGCCTGCGCCAACGGGGCGAGAATAGGCAGCGCATAGCGCTCCGTCGCAAACAACAGGTACCCGGCCATCATGTCCTCCACGACCGCTCCCATCGAACGGCCTCGCATCTCGGCCTGCATTATCGCGTTCAACGAGGCCGGCCGCATCGGCGACTGCCTGGCCTCACTGGCCTTCTGCGACGAGATCATTGTCGTGGACTCGTACTCCACCGATGCCACCGTGGCCCTTGCCGAGGCCGCAGGCGCCCGCGTGCTGCAGCGCCCGTTCGAGGGCTTCCGCAGCCAGAAGGCGTTCTGCGTCGAACAGGCCCGGCACGACTGGGTGCTGTGCCTGGATGCCGATGAGCGCATCAGCCCGGAACTGCGCATGGCCATCGAACAGGCCCGCGACGGCGGCTTCGCCGGCCACGCCGGCTACCGCTTCGCGCGCCTGTCGGAGTACTTCGGCAGGTTCCTGCGCCATGGCAACGCCTACCCCGACCGGGTGATGCGTCTGTTCGACCGCCGCCGTGGCGGTTGGCGCGGCAAGCGCGAGATCCACGAGGCGGCCAGCGTTGACGGCAGCGTCGGCACCCTGCACGGCGACCTGATCCACTACCCCTACCGCTCGCTGCAGCAGCAGCTGGCGAAGACGGAAAAGTACGCGCGGATGATGGCCGAGCACGAGTTCGCACGCGGCAAGCGCGCCACGCTCGGCAAGCTGGTGCTGGCCCCGGCCTGGCGCTTCTGGCGCGGCTTCCTGTTCCGTGGTGGCTTCCGCGACGGCTGGCACGGCCTGGTCTACGCCTATGTGCGTGCCAATTACGTGCGGCAGAAGACCATCATGCTGTGGATGCTGGGCAACGGCCAGGCCGTTGCGGATCCCCCGGACCGTTGATCGCCGGGCCGTGCCAGCGCCACAGCATCACGACCCGATGATCGCCCGGTGGCGCGCACCTTCGAGAATCGACAGACCGGTCAGCAGGCCGACCAGGGTCACGTAGAAACTGGCCGTCATCTGGTGGGCGAACATCGACTGGGTCAGGCCGCACAACGCATAGGTGATCACCAGCATGACGCCGGCCGCGGCCGGCCCACGGAAGGTCACCCGTCCACTGCGACGATGCAGGCGCACGAACAGCCACAACGGGATGCCGTACACCGCCAGCAGAAGTGCCAGGCCCGGCACGCCCTGGGTTGCGGCCCATTCGGCCACGTCGTTGTGCGCATGCCCAAGGTGGCAGCGCGCCTCACCCGGGTTCTCGCGGCAGACCGGCACGCGCTGCATTGCACTGTCGAAATGACCGATGCCGACACCCACCAGCGGATGGTCGAGGAAGGTCTCCCAGGCCACCTTGAGGCGCTCCACCCGGGCACCGGCGGACGAATCACTGTCGCCCTGCTCCATCCGCTGCACATCGCTGTGCAGCTCGCTGAGGCGGACCTGATGGCGCAGCTCAGGCACCGACAGCAGCAGGGTCGCACCGATCGCCAGCATGCCAGCCAGCACCGACAGCCGGGCCACGCCGGTACGCCAGCGCAGGCTCAGCGCCAGGACCACCAGCAGTGCCAGCAACGCGGCAAACACGCCACGGCTGCCGGTCAGCACGATGGTGCCGCAGCCGGCAGCCATGCCGAGGATCACCAGCGACCAGCGGCGTGATGGGCGGCAGAACACCAGCAGCACCATCAGCACCATCACGATGTCGGCCAGCACGATGGCGTTGGTGAACAGCTCCGCGCGCGGAGCCCCGCGCAGCACCTGCCACAGCGACATCCCGAAGGTGGCAAGCAGGCCGGCCAGCGCGCCATACCAGAGCCAGCGCAGGTTTGGACGCAGCGCGCAGACCCAGAGCGCGATCCACGGGATCACGACGAACCGCGAGCGGTTGTCGACGTCGCGCAGCCCCTGCTCGAACAGCAGCACCGACAGTACGCCCAGGGCCAACACCGCCAGCATCAGCCAGGCCAGCACCTTCACCGGCTGACCGGCCATGCCGCGCGTGCGCCACAGCAGCTCGGGCGCCAGCAGGGTACTGAGCAGCAGCAGCAGACCATAGGGCAACAGGTTGATCGGCACGGTCAGCACGAGTGCCGGCAGGCAGAACAGGCCCAGCTGGGCCAGTGCATGCGCCACTCCGTGACGTCCACCGACGGGCACGCCCAGCGGATCGCCGGCCATGGGGTTCAGATTGTCCGCTGAGGCTGGCACGTCGGGAAGTATCGCTGCAATCTACTGAAAGAACGGGAATGCCCCGACAGGGGCCATCCCAGCCTGCCATTTCACTTTACTGCCTTTGGCCCTGCTTGGGCAGACCGGACAAGCGGGAATCGGGGCAGTCAGTCATGTTCCTGCAGACGCCTCCCACGTTCGCGCTCCTCTGCGGTGACCACGCAGGGCACCGTCACCGCCGCCGCGGGCACCAGCCACCAGCGCCGCCGGTTGGCCACGCCGGCCAGTTCGGAGCGGGTTCGGTCGACGCATGACAGCATTGCGTTCTCGTTGACCAGCAGCCAACGGCGCGCTGGCACCAGCCGCTGCCAGCGCGTGGCGGCGACCAGCTGCTCGTCCCACGGCACCCGGAAACCGAAGGTCGCTGCAGGGCGGTCGGCCAGCAACAGATGCTGCTCCTTCCAGGCCACCAGCCCCAGCTCCGCATCAGGGCCGATACGACTTCCGACGGTGCGCATCAGCCCACGGGCGGAGCTGGAATCGTTCAACAGTGGATAGCCGACCAGGCTGTAGAGCAGCCAGACCACCGCCAACGTCGACACCAGCGCATGGTGCCTGCGACGGCCGCAGACCAACAGGCTCAGTCCGCCCCACAGCCCCATGGCCAGGATCGTCCAGGCCAGTGCGTCGACCGCCCCGGGGGCCAGTCCGCGGCTGTGGGTCAGGCGCAGCTCGAAGGCCGGGTCGCCCAGCACTGCCAACGCGCCGGCCAGTGCCAGGCCCAGCGACAACAGTCCGGTGAACAGCCCCGCCACGGCCTGCACATCGCGCCGCTTCAGCAACCCCGGCAACAACGGTGCCAATGCCAGGCAGAACATCGGCAGCGCCGGCAGGATGTACACATCGCGCTTGCCGTCAGGAATCGAGAAGAACAGCACCACCAGCAGCCACCAGGCCAGCGGCAGCAGGTAACGCGGGTCGCGGCGGCGCAGCCGACGCCACCAGGCAGGCAGCGCCCAGGGCAGCAGCAGGAAGGCGGGAAGCCACATCGACGGCATGATCGCCAGGAAGTACCAGCCTGGCTGGTGATGATCCCAGGACTGCATGTAGCGCCGTGCGGTCTGCTGGAACAGGATGTCGTCCATGTAGGCCCGGTACTCGTCCGAGCCGGTGGCCAGGCCGGCCAGCAGCATCGGGGCCAGCCACAACGACACCGCCAGCAGGAAGGCCAGCGGCGCCGCCCAGAAGCGCACGTCGCGCGCGTGCAGGCCTACCCGTGGCCATCGCAGTACCGCTGCGATCGCCGCTGGCACGATCATCAGCAGCGCCAGCATGCCCACGCCCTTGGTGATCACTCCGATGCCAGCGAAGAACCAGCCCAGCCACCACCAGCGCCAGGCGGGGCCCAGCAACAGGTGGCGCAGCAGGCCATAGTTGGCCAGCGTGATGAACAGCAGCAGCAGCGGGTCGATCTGCGCCTTCTTCGCCTGGAAGGTGAACTGCAGCGCGAACAGGAGCGCCCAGCCGGCATACAGCCCGACCCGCCGTGTCCACAGGCGCCGGCCAAGATCCACCACGCACCACAGCGTGCCCAGCGCGGCCAGCAGCGAAGGCAGCAGGAAGGCCACGCGCCAGTGGCCGACCAGGCCGTACAGCGTGGCCTGCCACCACATCAGCATGGGCGGCTTGTCCGAGTAGAGCTCGGGCCCACGATGCGGGAACAACCAGTAGCCGCTGTCGACCATCTGCTTGGCCACCAGCGCGAAGCGCGGCTCGTCCGACGGCCATGGATCGCGGAGGCCGAGGCCGGCCCCCAGCACCAGCAGGGCCATCACCACCAACAGCCACGTCTGTCGCGACGCGTGGGTTTTCAGCATGGGACTCGAAACGGCAGCGGGGATCAGCCTGCTTTTATCAGACGCGCGTAGAAGAAACCGTCAGCATCGTTGTCACCAGGCAGACGCTGGCGCGCCACGCCTTCGCAATCCACGCCGAATGCGTCGCCCAGCGGCTGCGCCTCGGCATCCGGATGCCACTTGAGAAACGCGCGCACCTGATCGATGTTCTCGGCACGCAGGATCGAGCAGGTCGCATACAACATCACGCCACCCGGGCGCAGCATCGACCAGCAGGCCTCCAGCAGGCGCGCCTGCACTCCCACCAGCGCATCGATGTCCTCGGCGCGGCGGTGGAACATGACGTCCGGCTGGCGGCGGATCACGCCGGTGGCCGAACACGGTGCATCCAGAAGGATCGCGTCGAACGGCACGCCGTCCCACCAGGCGCCGGGATCGCTGGCATCGGCCACCAGGGTCTGCGCATGTTCGCCGACACCGGTACGGGCATAGGTGTCACGGGCGCGCGCCAGGCGCCGGGCGTCGATATCCAGCGCCAGCAGTCGCAGGCTCGGGTCGCGTTCGAGCAGGTGCGCCGATTTGCCACCGGGCGCTGCGCAGGCATCCAGCACGCGCGAACCAGCGGCGGGCGCCAGTGCATCCGCCGCGCACTGCGCCGACAGGTCCTGCACCGACAGCGCGCCGTCGGCGAAGCCGGGCAGCTGGTTCACCGCCACCGGTGCCGCCAGGCGCAACGCATCGGGACTGAGCGCACTGGGTTCAGCGGCAATGCCGGCCTCGGCCAGCGCTGCCAGGGCCTTGTCGCGGCCGCCATGCTGGCGGTTGGCGCGCAGCCACAGCGGCGCAGGCTGCAGGCTTTCGTTGAACACCGCTTCGGCCTGCGCCGGCCAATCACGTTCGATCGCCTCGGCCAGCCATTCCGGGAAGGCATCGCGCGCGGGCTGCTCCGGGAAACCTTCGCGCTGCGCGCGGCGCAGGATCGCGTTGACCAGGCCAGCCTGCCGCTCGCGGCCCAGTGCGCGAGCGGCATCGACCGTGGCCGAGAGTGCGGCATGCGCCGGCAGCTCCAGCACATCCAGCTGGGCGAAGCCGACCATCAGCAGGGTGCGCAGGTCGGCATCACGCGCCGAGAGCGGCTTCTGCATCCACGACTGCAACGCGGCGTCATAGGTACTGCGGCGGCGCAGGACGGCGAAACACAGTGCCTCCAGCAGCGCGCGGTCGCGGCTGTCGGCCAGCTTCGGCAACGCCCAGGCCAGTTCGGCCTTCAGCGAACGGCCACGGGTGAATACCTGCGCAAGCACGCGTGCGGCCAGCATGCGCGTGGCCGCGCCCGGCGCCGCCTTGGCGATGGAGAAATCATTCTGCTTCGACACCGCTTATGCCCCCACGCGCAGGTCGCGGCGAGCGTTGAGGTAGTCGGCGGCGGTGATCGCCTTGCCGCCTTCGCGCTGCAGTACGCGCAGGCGCAGCACACCCTGGCCGCAGGCGATGTCGATGCCGTCGCGGCCGGCGGCCAGCACCGTGCCCGGCGCCTGGGCGTGGGCCTCATCCAGCGCCACCGCGCCATGGATGCGCACGCGCTCGCCGGCCAGCGTCGCCTCGGCGATCGGCCACGGATTGAACGCGCGCACGGTGCGCGCCAGCGCAGCGGCGTCCTGCGCCCAGTCCAGCTTCGCTTCGGCCTTGTCCAGCTTGTGCGCGTAGGTCACGCCCTGCTCCGGCTGCGGCCGCGCGATCGGCTTGATGCCGGCACGCAGCAGGCCCAGGCCATCGGACAGCACCTGCGCACCCAGTTCGGCCAGCTTGTCGTGCAGCTGCCCACCGGTATCGGTGGCGGCAATCGGCAGTTCCTGGTGCAGCAGCACCGGGCCGGTATCCAGGCCCGCTTCCATCTGCATCAGGCACACGCCGGTCTTGGCGTCGCCGGCCTGGATCGCACGCTGGATCGGCGCGGCACCGCGCCAGCGCGGCAGCAGCGAAGCATGCACGTTCCAGCAACCGTGGGTCGGAATGGCCAGCACGGCCTTGGGCAGGATCAGGCCGTAGGCCACCACCACCATCAGGTCCGGCTGCAGGTCGCGCAGCTGCTGCTGGGCAGCGTCGCCCTTCAGCGATTCGGGCTGGTAGACCGGGATGCCACGGGCCACGGCTTCGAGCTTGACCGGCGACGGCGCCAGGCCACGGCCACGACCGGCCGGTCGATCAGGCTGGGTGTAGACGGCCACGACCTCGTGATGGCGCGCAGCCGCGCGCAGCGATGACACCGCGAATTCCGGCGTACCGGCAAAGACAATCCTCATGGCTACCCCACTTGCAGGATGGATTCGTGCAGGAAAGAAAACGGCGCCGTCGGCCGGCGCCGTACAGCCCGCGCGCGTCGCGCAGGCAGGGGCCACCCGAAGGGTGGCCCGGATCGGCGATCACGCCACGTGCTTGCGCTGCTTGGCCAGCTTCTTGCGCACCATCTCGCGCTTGAGCGGCGACAGATAGTCGATGAACAGCTTGCCGTCCAGGTGATCCATCTCGTGCTGGATGCAGGTCGCCAGCACTTCGCCGGCTTCCAGCTGCTGTTCCTGGCCATTGCGGTCCAGGTACTTCACGGTGATGGTGTCGGCGCGGGTCACGTCGGCGAAGATGCCCGGCACCGACAGGCAGCCTTCCTGGTACACCCGGCCCCCGTCCTTGGCGACGATTTCCGGGTTGATGAACACATGCGGTTCATTCTTTTCTTCGCTGACGTCGATGACCATGAAGCGCTTGTGCACATCCACCTGGGTGGCGGCCAGGCCGATGCCCGGGGCGTCGTACATGGTCAGGAACATGTTGTCGATCAGTTCCTGGAAGGCCGGCGTGGTGACTTCGGCGGCTTCGATCAACGCAGCCTTGGTACGCAGGCGCGGATCGGGGAACTCGAGAATGGGGAGAAGGGCCATGGCTGTTTCCGGATAGGGGGCCGGCACGCCGGCATACGTCGCAGATTCTAGCTCCAACGCTTGCCTTGCGCCCCGGTTTCTGGACTATAGTGCGCGGACCTGTTGGGGAATCAGGGCTTCACACCTATGTTGCTTCGTTTTCGTACGGTCGTCGCCGCGGCGATGCTGACCGTGGCTGCCTATGCTACCGCCGTGGAAGTGAATGGCGGGCACCCGGACACCTATGTGGTCCGAAAAGGGGATACGTTGTGGGATATCGCCGCACGTTTCCTGCAGAAGCCGTGGCTGTGGCCGGAGATCTGGCAGGCCAATCCGCAGATCGCCAATCCGCACCTGATCTATCCCGGTGACGTGCTCAGCCTGGCCTATCTGGACCGGGTGACCGTGGCGGCCCAGCCGGGCCCGCGCCAGGAGGCCCCGATCGACGCCATTCCGCTGGCCCAGGTCGAGCCGTTCCTGAAGCAGCTGAGCGTGGTCGACAGCATCGAGCAGCTGCCCCAGGTGGTCGGCCTGGAAGACAACCGCCTGCGCGTGGCCGGCGGCGATACCGCCTACGTGAAGCTGGGCGATGCCCAGCTGGGACAGCGCTGGGCCGTGGTCCGCCCGACCGTGCGCTACGCCCAGCCCAAGCCGACCGAAGACCTGAATGCCAACGGCGACGTCACCCCCGGCAGCGGCAACCTGTGGAAGGCGTACAACGCCCCCAACGCGCGCCGCGGCGTGTTGGGCTATGAACTGGCCCAGCTCGCCACCGGCACCATCACCCGGGTTGCCGACGGCAAGGCCGGGGCCTCCACGCTGGCGCTGGACAAGAACACAGGCGGCCGCGAAGTCCGTGTCGGCGACCGCCTGGTGCCGGTCGAGGCCCGTCCCTATGACCTGCAGTTCGTGCCGCATGTGCCGGCCGCAGGCGTGGAAGGCGTGGACGTGCGCGTGCTCGCAGTGACCGACATGTTCACCGCCGGCGGCCCGCGCGACGTGATCGCGATTTCGGCCGGCCGCGTCCAGGGCGTGGACAATGGCACCGTGTTCTCGCTGTGGCGGCAGGGTCGTCATGTGGCCAACCGCCTCAAGTACCCGACGTCGTCGCGCATGGACGATGCGCTCAGCGGCAGTGTCGGCCGGGTTGCACTGCCGGAGGAGTACGCGGCGCACGCGATGGTGTTCCGTACCTTCGACAACGTCAGCTACGCGCTGGTGATGCAGGGCGTGAAGCCGGTGCGGGTGGGCTACAACGCGCTGCACCCGGACGCGAAATAACGGTTGCCGGCTGCCCCGGCCACCCCAGGTAGCGCCGGCCCCTGGCCGGCAGGCACCTCCGGCAAAACCTGACACGTACATGCGAAGGCGCCCGAGGGCGCCTTTGTTGCATGCGGTCGATAGTGGGGAATGACCAAGCAAGCTGATGAGGCGCTGCTGCGCCTGGTGATGGCAGGGGGCGCACTGGCGCCGCGACGGGCATTGCTGCAGAGCGCGGGCTGCGCGGACGCGGCCATCGCGCAGGGCGCCGCGAACTGGCGAGCACACGGCTGCACACCGGAGCAATGCGCCGCACTGGAACGCCCTGATACGCGGGCGTGGACAGCCACGCAGCGCTGGCTGGAAGACGACGACCACCACCTGCTGGCCTTCACCGACCCGGCCTTTCCTCCCCCCTTGCTGGAGGTACCCAACCCACCGCTGGCGCTGTTCGTGGCCGGTGACCCCAGCCTGGCCTGGCGCCCCTCCGTGGCCCTGGTCGGCAGCCGCTCGCCAACGCCGGGTGGACGCGCGCTGGCGGCCCGCTTTGCCAGCGGCTTCGTCGAGGCCGGGTTGGCGGTAACCAGCGGGTTGGCTGCCGGCATCGATGCAGCCGCCCACCTGGCAACCCTGGACGCCGGCGGCTGCACCGTCGCCGTGATCGGTACCGGTCCCGACCGCGCCTACCCGGACAGTCATGCCCGGCTGCAGGCCCGGATCGCCACCGAGGGGGCCGTGCTCAGCGAATACCGTCCTGGCACCGCGGCCCGCCCCGGGCACTTCCCGGCCCGCAACCGGCTGGTGGCCGGGCTGGCCCTGGCCACGGTGGTGGTCGAGGCCGCCCAGCGCTCGGGAGCGCTGATCACCGCGCGCCTGGCCGCCGAGGCCGGTCGCGAGGTCTGCGCCCTGCCCGGTTCAGTGCTCAATCCACGGGCGGCGGGCTGCCACCGGCTCATCCGTGAAGGCGCCGCGCTGGTCGAACGCCCCGAGGAGGTACTGGAGCTGCTGGCCCCCGCGCTGCGCCAGCAGCTGCCGGGCTTGCAATCGCGGCTGGCCACCCCCACTGAACAGGCACCGCCGGCACTCCTGCCGGCGCGCTGGGCCGACGACCCTGACTACCAGTGCTTGTGGCGGGCCCTGGACCACAACCCAAGCGGTATGGATTCACTGATCACGCGCTGTGGATTGACGGCGCCCCAGGTGTCCTCCATGCTGCTGGCCATGGAACTGGCGGGAATCGTGGTGTGCGTACACGGCCGCTACTGTCGAACTCCCTAGTTTCTTCACCTCCACAGCGTCGCGCGACGCAGGCCGAGGGGCAATGAAAGAGAGCATCCTGGACGTACTGCTGTACCTGTTTGAACACTATTTCAGCGAAGATGCGGACCTGATCCGTGACCGCGATTCGCTTCAGAACGGCCTGATCCAGGCCGGTTTCAGCCCTACCGAGATCAACAAGGCATTCGACTGGCTCGATGCCCTGGCCGCGCAACGGCCGAGCATGTCCCAGGCCCGGGTCGACGGCCCCGTGCGCGTCTACCACGGCCCCGAGCTGGACAAGCTGGACGTGGAATGCCGCGGTTTCCTGCTGTATCTGGAACAGCACGGCATCCTTGATGCCGACCAGCGCGAGCTGGTGCTGGACCGGGCGATGGCCCTGGACCAGGACGAACTGGACCTGGACGACCTGAAATGGGTCGTGCTGATGGTGCTGTTCAACCAGCCCGGCTCCGAAGCGGCCTATGCCTGGATGGAGACGCAGATGTTCATGGACGAGCCAGAACCCCTGCACTGACCGTACACTTGGGGGCATAGCGCATTCAGGAGCGTCCCCGTGAGCGAGTGGTTCCACGCAGAAGGCAACCGGCAGCAAGGCCCGCTGCCGGCGGAACAGTTGGTTGAGTTGTTCCGCAACAACCAGATCTCCCTGGACACCCTGGTGTGGCGCGACGGTCTGCCGCAATGGCAGCCGTTGCGCACTGTCGTCGACGAACTCGGCCTGATCGTGCCTGCACTGGACGCTGCGGCAACGACCGTCGAGCCCGCGCCGGAACCGGTGGCACCGCCGCCGCCGCAGCCACCGGTGCTGCCACCGTCCACACCGTACTCCACCAGCGCACCGGCGGGCGTTGTGCCGCCGCCGAAGAAGAAGCTGTCCGGCTGCGCGCTCACTGCCATCATCGCGGGCGCTCTGCTGCTGGTGCTGGTGCCGATCGTGGCCATCCTCGCTGCCATCGCGCTGCCCGCCTATAACGACTACACGGTTCGCGCCAAGGTCTCCAGCGCGGTGAACGCCCTGCAGCCGCTGAAGGAACAGGTGCAGCACTTCGCCGACGACGAAGGCCGCTGCCCCGGCGCCAACGATGCCGGCTTCCCGGCCCCGGGCGACTTCACCCAGGCTGGCCTGTCGACGGTGAACATCGGCCGCTTCAACAACGGCCACTGTGGCGTCGAGGCAACGCTGGCGATGCCGGGCAAGAGCATCGACGGAGACCTGCTGTGGCTGGAATACGACCGCGACAGCGGCCGCTGGGAATGCAGCGGCGCAAGCGACGACAAGTACCTGCCGCCGTCGTGCCGCGGCTGAGCCGCGCGCGTACCGGCACCTCCAAGGACGATCCAACAGGGAACATGCAATGACTGAGTGGTATTACGCCGAAGGACAGCAACGCCAGGGCCCGCTGCCGGCCCAGGAGATCCGCCAGCGCTTCCAGCGCGGCCAACTGAACCTGGACACCCTGGTCTGGCGCGAAGGCATGGCGCAGTGGGCGGCGCTGCGCCAGGTGGTCGACGAGCTTGAACTGCAGACGCTGGCCGATGCCACCACGGCCGCCGGCAGCGGCGGCTTCGACCTGCGCGGCGACTATGCCGCCATCGACAACGGCACCGCGCCGTTGCCCGGCACCGGCGCCCTCGGCAGCTCGCCGTACAGCGCGCCTGCCGCCGCTGGCAGCGCTGGCCACGCGCAGCCGGTGATGGGCGGCGAAGTGGTCTACGCGGGCTTCTGGAAGCGCGTGGCCGCCTACATGATCGACTACTTCGTGCTGTTCATCCCCGGCAGCATCATCGGCGCCATCGTCGGTGTGGCGCTCGGCGCCAGCATGGGCGCGGTGGGCAGTGGTGAATCGGCCATCGAGGTGGTCGCGCAGCTGTCCAGCGCACTGATCAACTTCGCCATCGGCATGGCGTACTACACCTGGTTCCATGCCTCCAAGGGCGGCGCCACGCTGGGCAAGATGGCGGTCGGCATCAAGGTCGTGCGCAGCAATGGCGAACGCCTGACCAAGGCGCGCGCGTTCGGTCGCTACTGGGCCATGCTGCTGAGCAGCTTCACCCTTGGCATCGGCTTCCTGATGGCGGCCTTCACCGAGCGCAAGCAGGGCCTGCACGACATGATCTGCGACACCCTGGTGGTCGACCGCTGGGCCTTCACCGACCAGCCACAGCTGCAGCGCCGCGAGCTGGGCACGGTCACGGTGCTGGTGCTGGTGTTGACCGGCCTGTTGTCGCTGGTGGGCCTGGCCCTGCTGGTCTTCGCGGTCGGCTTCATCGCCAAGATGGCCTCCTGAACGGCCATCATCACGCCTGGCTGCTTGACATGGGCTGGCCGGGCGTGATTCCTCTAATAAGGTGAAACCTGAACGCCCGGCACATTACCGGGCGTTCAGTTTATGGATTTGCGCGTGGCCGCTTCACTAATGCGGCCGTTTGCTCCACCCTAGCGGCCCCTTCCCCACGGTTCGCCCCACAGACCCTGCTGCCATGCCCAAGCACCTGCTCATCGTCGAATCGCCGGCCAAGGCCAAGACGATCAACAAATACCTCGGCAAGGACTACACGGTCCTGGCCTCGTATGGGCATGTGCGAGACCTGATTCCGAAGGAAGGCGCGGTCGACCCGGACAACGGGTTCGCCATGCACTACGACGTGATCGACAAGAACGAGAAGCACGTCGATGCGATCGCCAAGGCCGCCAAGGGCGCCGACGACATCCTGCTGGCGACCGACCCGGATCGCGAGGGTGAAGCGATCAGCTGGCACATCGCCGAGATCCTGAAGGAACGCGGGCTGGTCAAGGACAAGCCGATGCAGCGCGTGGTGTTCACCGAGATCACGCCACGCGCGATCAAGGAGGCGATCAGCCAGCCGCGCGAGATCGCCAGTGACCTGGTCGATGCCCAGCAGGCGCGCCGCGCGCTGGACTACCTGGTCGGTTTCAACCTGTCCCCGGTCCTGTGGCGCAAGGTCCAGCGCGGCCTGTCCGCCGGCCGCGTGCAGAGCCCGGCGCTGCGCATGATCGTCGAGCGCGAGGAAGAGATCGAAGCCTTCATCGCTCGCGAGTACTGGTCGATCGCGGCCGAGTGCGCGCACCCGTCGCAGCACTTCAACGCCAAGCTGATCAAGCTGGACGGGCAGAAGTTCGAGCAGTTCACCATCACCGACGGTGACACTGCCGAAGCCGCCCGCATGCGCATCCAGCAGGCGGCGCAGGGCTCGCTGCATGTCACCGACGTGGCCAGCAAGGAGCGCAAGCGCCGCCCGGCGCCGCCGTTCACCACCTCCACCCTGCAGCAGGAAGCCTCGCGCAAGCTCGGTTTCACCACCCGCAAGACCATGCAGGTGGCGCAGAAGCTGTACGAAGGCGTGGCGATCGGTGACGAAGGCACCGTCGGCCTGATCTCGTACATGCGTACCGACTCGGTGAACCTGTCGCAGGATGCGTTGGCCGAGATCCGCGACGTGATCGCCCGCGATTACGGCATCGCCTCGCTGCCGGACCAGCCGAACACCTACCAGACCAAGTCGAAGAACGCCCAGGAAGCGCACGAAGCCGTACGCCCGACCTCGGCGCTGCGTACCCCGGCCCAGGTCGCGCGGTTCCTGACCGACGACGAGCGCCGCCTGTACGAACTGATCTGGAAGCGTGCGGTGGCCTGCCAGATGATTCCGGCCACGCTCAACACCGTCAGCGTCGATCTGTCGGCCGGCAGCGAGCACGTGTTCCGCGCCAGCGGCACCACCGTGGTCGTGCCCGGCTTCCTGGCCGTGTACGAGGAAGGCAAGGACAGCAAGAGCGCCGAGGACGAAGACGAAGGCCGCAAGCTACCGGCGATGAAGCCCGGCGACCGCGTGCCGCTGGAACGCATCCAGGCCGAGCAGCATTTCACCCAGCCGCCGCCGCGCTACACCGAAGCGGCGCTGGTGAAGGCGCTGGAAGAGTACGGCATCGGCCGTCCCTCGACCTACGCCTCGATCATCCAGACCCTGCTGTTCCGCAAGTACGTGGAAATGGAAGGCCGCAGCTTCCGCCCGTCCGATGTCGGCCGTGCGGTGTCCAAGTTCCTGTCCAGCCACTTCACCCGGTACGTGGACTACGACTTCACCGCCAAGCTTGAGGACGAGCTCGACGCCGTCTCGCGTGGCGAGGAGGAGTGGATCCCGCTGATGGCCCGCTTCTGGGAGCCGTTCAAGGAGCTGGTGGAAGACAAGAAGGAATCGGTCGACCGTGCCGAGGCCAGTGGCGCCCGCGAGCTCGGCACCGACCCGAAGACCGGCAAGCCGGTGAGCGTGCGGCTGGGCCGCTTCGGGCCGTACGCGGCCATCGGCAGCACCGCCGAGGACGCCGAGGAAAAGCCCAAGTTCGCCTCGCTGCGGCCTGGCCAGTCGATGCACACCATCTCCCTGGAAGACGCGCTGGAACTGTTCCTGATGCCGCGTGCGCTGGGTGAGGACAACGGCGAGCCGGTCAGCGTCGGCATCGGTCGTTTCGGTCCGTTCGCCAAGCGTGGCAGCACCTATGCCTCGCTGAAGAAGGAAGACGACCCGTACACCATCGACCTGGCCCGCGCCGTGTTCCTGATCGAAGAGAAGGAAGAGATCGCGCGCAACCGGATCATCAAGGAGTTCGAGGGCAGCGACATCCAGGTGCTGAACGGCCGCTTCGGCCCGTACATCAGCGATGGCAAGATGAACGGCAAGATCCCCAAGGATCGCGAGCCGGCTTCGCTGACCCTGGCCGAAGTGCAGCAGCTGATGGAAGAAACCGGCAAGCCGGTGCGCAAGGGCTTCGGTGCCAAGAAGGCCGCTGCGAAGAAGGCGCCGGCCAAGAAGGCGGCGGTGAAGAAGGAAGCGGCGCCGAAGAAGGCCGCCGCCAAGAAGGCCCCCGCCAAGAAAGCGGCGAAGAAGGCCGCGGCGAAGAAGGCGCCGGCCAAGAAGGCCGTAAAGAAGGCAGCCAAGTAGATCCACGCCCTGCGTGGATGAGGGGGTGTGCGGACCAACGGTCCGCACCCACCACGGTCCGCACCCACCAACAATGCCGGCCAGCGGCCGGCACCACCGAGCGGCATCGTTCCACCCCTTCTGCACGCAGCAGGGGGATAATGAAGCCCCACGCCGGGCCGGTCGCCGCCATGAAAGAACTCACCCTGGACTCTGCTGTCGCCACGCTCCGCGCGGGCGGCGTGATCGCCTATCCGACCGAAGCGGTCTGGGGCCTGGGCTGCGATCCTTCGCACGAGGCGGCGGTGCACATGGTGCTGCGGCTGAAACAGCGCCCGATCGAGAAAGGCATGATCCTGGTCGCTGCCGATCTGGCCCAGCTGGAAGGCTGGGTACGGCTGCAGGCACTGCCCGACGCGCGCCAGCGCGCGGTGCTGGCCAGCTGGCCCGGTGCCAACACCTGGATCCTGCCGGCCGGCCCGCGTGCGCAGCCCTGGGTCACCGGCGAGCACAGCGGCATCGCGGTGCGCATCAGCGCCCACCCGCTGGTGGCCGCCCTGTGCCGTGCCTGGGGAGGCCCGCTGGTCTCCACCAGCGCCAACTTGGCCGGGGAACCACCGGCACGCAGCCGCGAAGAGCTGGACCCACGCCTGCTGCGCCTGCTCGACGGCCTCCTCGATGGACAGACCGGCGGTCTGGCCCAGCCCACCCCGATCCGCGACGCACTCAGCGGCAACGTCCTGCGCTCCTGAGCGACCGATTGCACTGCGCCGGACAATCGCGCACCCTGCCGCCATGACCCTGCTGCGCGCCGCCCTGAGCTTGATCCTGCTGCTGCCGTGGACGGCGAGCACCGCCGAGGCCGAGGACGTGCGCGTGTACCGCTGCGTTGCCAGCAACGGCGCTGTCGCCCTGCAGGACCGGCCGTGCAACAGTGGCCGCCAGGAAGTACGCGACCTGCAGCGTCCGCGCGATCCCGCCCCCCGCGTGGTTCGCAGCGATGCCGCGCCGCCGCCGCCCAGCGAAACGCCGGTCATCCGCGAGCGCGAAGTCCGCCACGTCTACATCCAGCCACCGCAGCCGATGTACGAATGCGTGAGTGACGATGGCCGGCGCTATACCAGCGACAGCAACGAAGGCAATCCGCGCTGGGTCCCGTTGTGGACCAGTGTCTGGCTACCGCATGGGCATCATGGCCCGGTCCACCCCGGACCGCGACCGGCCATCGGCACGCCGATCGGTACGCCTGCCGGCGAAGGCGCGGGGTATCGCCCGCCTGCGGCGGGTGTGGGCGTGCAGGTTCCGGCCGGCAACGTGCTGGTCCGCGACAGCTGCCACGCGCTGCCCCCACAGGAAGTCTGCGCGCGCCTGCAGGATCGCCGCTGGGAACTGGACCGACGCTACAACAGCGCACTGCAGAGCGAACGTACCGCCATCAGCAACGAGCAACGCGGTATCGATGCGCGCCTGTCGCGTGATTGCCAGCGCTGAGCGCGGCGTCCAGGCGCAGCCTGTACGCTGTACGCATGAACAGATTGATCTGGCTGCCCCTGGCCCTGGCCCTGCTGCCCGGCGCTGCATTGGCTGACGACGGCGTGATCTACCGCTGCATGTCCGTCAGCAGTGACATCCCCATCCTGCAGCGCACGCCCTGCCCGGCCGGCAGCACGCAGCAGGTCGTGCGCATGCCGGCGCCCTCCAACCCGCAACCGGCCGTGGTTGAACCCTCACAGGCGCTGGCTCCGGTTTCGCCACCGGCTCCCCAGGCCAGCGAACCCGCTGCAGCGCCTGCAACGCCCGCGGCGCCACGGCGCGCGGATCAAGGGCGCACGATCATGGAAGCAGGCATGGTTGAACGCGAAGGCGGCGACCAGATTCTCGACAGCGCGACGCTGCGACGCGAAGCCGAGGCCCGCGCCGCATCCGGCGACGGGCCACCGAAACCGCCGTTGCCACCGATCTTCCAGTGCACCGACAGCCAGGGCGGTGGCTACCTGCATGAGTACGAAGCGGCGCCCGGGCGCTGCGAACTGATGACCGTGCAGGGGCTGGGCGGCGCCACGCCGGTGAATGCAGCAGGCTGCGAAGTGGTGCGTGACCGCTGCGAGGCGCTGCCCGAGGCGCAGCGCTGCGGCAGCTGGCAGCAACGCTTCCGCGATGCACGCGGCCGCGAGCGTTTCGCAGCCCCGGACAACCGCGATGCCGCACGCGGTGAACGCGAGCGGCTGCAGGGTGTGCTGGAGGCCAGCAACTGCCCGGTGCCGGGGTGACAGCCACCGGGAGTGCCGGCCGCTGGCCGGCAACTGCAATCATCTGAAGATCCTGAGGTTGCCGGCCAGCGGCCGGCACTACCATCGAACGCTCAGAACCCGTAGCGCAGGAAACCGCCATCCACCGCGATGCACTCGCCGGTGACATAGCTGGCTGCCGGCAGGCACAGGAAGCCCACGGCTGCCGCCACTTCCTCGGGCTCGCCAATGCGGCGCATCGGCGTGCGGTTGATCACTTCCTCGTAGTAGTCCGGGTCCGACAGCGGACCGGACGTGCGCCGCGTTCGGATGTACCACGGCGCCACCGCATTGACCCGGATGCCATCCTCGGCCCACTCGACGGCCAGGTTGCGGGTCATCTGGTGCATCGCCGCCTTGCTCATGCCGTACACCACGCCACTGCGCACATGGGTCAGGCCGGACACGCTGCCGACATTGACGATCGACGACGACGCGTGACGGGCCAGCAGCGGATGCGCGTAGCGCGACAGCTCGAACGCAGAGAACAGGTTGGTCTCGAAGATCTGGCGCCATTCGTCCTCGGAATATTCCGTGGCCGCCTTGGTGACGTTGCCACCGGCATTGTTGACCAGGATGTGCAGGCCATCGCTGTGATCTTCCACCCAGTCCAGGATCTGGCGGCGGTCCTCGTCATCGGAGACATCGGCAGCCAGCGCGTGCACCTGGTGCTGCGGATACACGTCCAGCAGTTCGTCGCGCGCCGTCTCCAGCATGTCGATATCTCTCCCGACGATCATCAGGTCGGCGCCGAGGCCGGCCAGTTCATGCGCGATGGCCAGGCCGATACCGGCACTGGCGCCGGTGATCAGGGCGGTCTGGCCATCCAGGCGCCACCGTTGCTGGGTCATGTGTCCTCCGGGGCCGCGCCCGCTGTATTTCGATGGCGCAAGGATACGCGCTCACGGCGGCTCCCTGCCGGGGGTGCGACACTGCCCGTACGCCCACCGCGGAGAGCCGCCATGCGCATGTTGATCCTTTCCTCGTCCCTGCTGGCCACCGTGCTGCTGGCGGGCTGCCAGCGCCCACCGGCGCCGAACCCGGAAAAGCCACCGGTGCCCCGGGCGATGTCGCGCGCGATTAATGAGCCGCTGGACCGCGCCAAGGGCGTGCAGAAAACCGTGGACGATGCCGCTGCACGTGAGCGCACGGCCGAAGCCGAGGCGACGCAGTAACCGCGCAAACGAAAACGCCCGGCCGAAGCCGGGCGTTTCCAGTAGATCCACGCCCTGCGCGGATGGGCGCTCCGATCAGAACCCGCAGAAGCAGTACGCCAGTGCCTTCACTGGTGCACCATTGCCCTTCTCGCGCGCCGCGTTCTCGACGAAGCGCAACTGCGTGTCCACTTCCGGCATCGTGCGGGCCAGCATCATCCGCGCCATGCCCGAGTCGGACAGCATCCAGGCACCGGCGCGGCTGCCGGCGAAACCGCTGACGAACTGCGCGAACGGCGTCGCCGCCTTCTCGATGTAGCGCACGCGGTAGGCATCGGCCTTGCCCAGCTTGGCGCGGCTGGCCGCATCGGCCACGGCGTCCTTCAGGCCACCGAAGGCGTCGACCAGGCCACGTTCCTTGGCCTGCGCGCCGCTCCACACGCGGCCACGGGCCACTTCATCAACGGCCTCGACCGGCTTCTTGCGCGCGTCGGCGACGCGACCGGTGAAGTCGGCGTAGCCCTTGTTGATCACCGTCTGGATGACCTGGCCCACCGCCGGGTCCATCGGACGGGTAACGTCGAAGGCACCAGCAAAACGGGTGGTGCCGACGCCGTCGGTGTGCACGCCGATCTTGTCCAGCGCGCGGCTGAAGTTCGGCACCATGCCGAAGATGCCGATCGAACCGGTGATGGTCGACGGATCGGCATAGATGCGGTCGGCATTCATGCTGATCCAGTAACCACCGGACGCAGCCAGATCGCCCATCGACACCACCACCGGCTTGCCGGCGGCCTGCAGGGCCACCACTTCGCGGCGGATCTGCTCGGAGGCGAACACTTCACCGCCCGGCGAATCGACGCGCAGCACCACGGCCTTCACGTTCTCGTCGTCGCGCGCGGCGCGCAGCAGCGCCGAGGTCGACTCACCACCGATACGGCCGGCCGGCAGGTCGCCGCCGCTGATCTCGCCTTCGGCCACCACCACCGCCACCTGCGGACGCGAGTCCACCGGGTTGCGGCGAGCGTCGAGCAGCGCCAGGTAGCGCCCGAAGTCGACGTTGCGGAAACCGCCGTCGGCATCGTCATCGGCCACGCCACGCTCGATCATCAGATCCTCGAATTCCTCGCGAGTCTTCAGCGCGGTTACCAGCTTCTGCTGCAGGGCAAACTTGGCCAGGTCGCCACCGGCTGCGGCGATGCCCTCCGGCAGTGTGTCGATGCCGGCGGCCAGCTGGGCCGGATCCAGGCGGCGGGCCTTGGCGATGTCGGCCAGGTAGCGCTGCCACACGTCGTTCATCCAGAACAGGTCGGCTTCCTTGGAGGCCGGCGAGGCGGCGTCGAGCACGTACGGCTCGGCGGCGGACTTGTATTCGCCCACCTTGAACAGATGCACGTCCACGCCCAGCTTGTCCTGCAGGCCGGTGCGGAAGTACTGGCGATAGCGGCCCAGGCCCTCAAGCACCACCGACCCCATCGGGTCCAGGTAGACCTCGTCGGCCTGTGCGGCCAGCAGGTACTGCGACTGCCCCATGCTCTCGCTGTAGGCCACCAACTGCTTGCCGGACGCGCGCAGGTCCTGCAGCGCCGACGCCACTTCGCGCAGCGAGGCGAAGCCCGACGGCTGCAGCTTGTCCAGCTCCAGCACCACACGCTCGATCTTCTTGTCTTCCTTGGCCGACTCGATCACCCGCAGCAGATCGCGCAGCTGGATCTCCTCGGCGCCGTTGTCGCCCACCGCCTTGGCCAGCGCGCGGCTGACCGGATCGGCGCTGAACTGCTCGACCAGGCGGCCTTCCGGTGCGATCACCAGGGTGGTGCGGTCCTGCAGCGATTTGCTGGCACCGGCGCCCATTCCGGCGGCGATGACGAACATCACCAGCAGCAGGAACAGCAGGCCGAAGAACACCAGGTTGAGGATCAACCGGCGGGTGAAGTTCATGACGTCCCACAGCCCGATGAAGAAGCTGGCGACGGGATTGCGACGCGCCGGGGGCAGCGGGGGCACGGGTTGATTCATGGAACGCTCCGGATGGCTTCTTGCCGTGGTACCAGCATAGCCGGTGCCGTGTGATGCGGCATCGGACACAAGTCAGGGGATCGCCCGCCATGGGTCAGCATGGCGGGCAGGAAGGAAGGATCAGGACAGGGTGGACTGGCCGATGCGCAGGCTGCTGCGGCGCAGGCGCCAGCCCATCAGGATGGCGGCCGCGGTCAGGCCCACGATCAGGCCGATCCACATGCCCTGCGGGCCCATGCCCAGGCCCAGGCCGAGCCCGGCGCCGAGCGGCATGCCCAGGCCCCAGTACGCGAACATGGCGATGAACATCGGTACGCGGGTGTCCTTCAGACCGCGCAACGCGCCGGCCGACAGCACCTGGATGCCATCCGGGAACTGGAAGGTGGCCGCGTACAGCAGCAGGGTCGAGGCCAGGCCGGCCACCGCCAGATCGTTGGTATACACCCCGACGATGGCATCGTGGCCGAACAGCAGTACCGCCGCCGACAGCGTCTGCGTGCCCATGATGATCGCGTAACCCGCCCACGCCGCACGCCGCACACCGAAGCCATCACCACGGCCGACGGCATGGCCGACGCGCACGGTAGTGGCCTCGGCCACGCCCATCGGGATCATGAAGCACAGCTGCGCGACGTTGATCGCGATCTGGTGCGCGGCCGCCTCGTTGGCACCCAGGCGGCCGATCAGCAGCGCGGTGACGATGAACAGACCACCTTCCATCAGCACGGTGATGCCGATCGGCAGGCCGGTGCGCAGCAGTTCCCAGATCGCCTTCCAGCGCGGCCCTTCGAAGTGCGAGAACAGCTGCAGGTGGGCGAAGCGCTTGGTGAACCACATGTAGGTAGCGAAGGCGATCGCCTGCAGCCACATCATCACCGCCGAGGCGATGCCGAGGCCTTCGGCACCCATTTCCGGGAAGCCGAGCTTGCCGTTGGCCAGCACATAGCCCATCGGCGCCAGCACCAGCAGGCCGCCGAAGCCAAGCAGCATGGTCGGCAGCGTCCAGTGCATGCCCTCGCTCAGGTAGCGCATGCAGAAGTACAGGGTCAGCGCCGGGCCGCCCCAGCGCACCGCATGCAGGAACGCGGTCGCGCCCGGCACGATGTCCGGTGCGATGCCGAAGGCCGGCAGCAGCGGCGGCACCACGGTGAGGAAGGTGAACATGATCAGGCCAAGGCCCAACGCCAGCCACAGTGCCTGGCGGAACAGCGGGCCGATCTCGCGCTCGCGGCCAGCGCCGTGCAGCTGCGACACCGAGGCAGTGAGCGAGATCAGGGTGCCGATCGGGATCAGCATCGGCAGCCACAGCAGGGCAGTGCCGATGGTCACCGCGGCCAGGGTCGCGGTGGCGTGGTGGCCGGCAATCACGTTGTCGACGAAGGAGATCAGGCCGGTGGAGACATGGCCCAGCACAAGCGGCAGGGCGAGCAGACCGGTGGCGCCGACTTCCTTGCCGAAGCGCGGCGTGGGGGTTGCAGTAGACATAAGGTGCTTGACGCGAACTACGGTTGCGCGCGAAGGGCACAGGCACCGGGTTGCGGCCGGTCATCTTACGCGCGCAGCGCGCGCATTCCCATGAAACGGCGTGAATGCTGGGTTCCAGCCACAAAAAGGGGACGGAGGGGATTAAGTCGTTTCAGACCCAATTGTTCCGAATACGACTTAATCCCCTCCGTCCCCTTTTTTACTGTCCGGCCTGGCGCTTGAGCCAGGTGTCACGCTCGGCGGCGGGCACGGCGAGGAAGGCGCTGCGCACCGTGTCGCGTTCCTGCGGCGGCGTGCGCTGTGCGACCAGGGTCAGCTGTGCCAGCTGGGCCGGGCTGAGCTGGCGCAGCACGGCCAGGGCCGCCTCGCGCTGTTGCGGCGGCACGTAGCCGAACAGGCCATGCAGCTTGGGAAACACCAGGCCCAGCTGCGGGCCCAGTCGCCAGCCTTCGCGGAAGGCCTGGTCCTGCGCCTGGAACTGCTGGCGCAGGCGCTGCTGCTGGTCGGCGGGCAGCGCGTTGAATCGCGCTGCGGCCTGGCGGATGCGCTCACGCTCGCCTTCCGGAAGTGCCCGCCACGCGGCGTAGTCGGCACGTCGCTGGCGCTGCTGCGCTGCATCCAGCTGCGCGAAGGCCGACGGCGCGGCGGCCGGGGTCGGTGCTGTCGCCTCAACCCCGGGCGCCGGCGCAGGCAGAGGCACATTCAAGGTCTGCGGTGCGGCGGACAGCGACAGCGGCAGGGCCAGCAGCAGGCTGGCGAACAGGGTCTTATTCATCGGCAGCGGTGGTTTCCAGCGTGGCACTGGCCGGCTCGGGCCGGCTCGGCCTGGATTGCGATTCGTCCACCGGCAGCGGACCACCTGCGGCGGTCCACGCATACAGATCGGCATCGGCCAGCAGCGGGTAGTCGCGGTCGGCCAGCATCGTGGCGTCGTCTGCGGCCTGGGACGGCGTCGTATCCGGCGTGGCATTGACCGTGCTCGGCGGCAACGCCTCCACCGTGACCGGGCCGGCCTCGCCGACCACGCCTTCCGGCAACGGCGCCGCGGCACCGAACGAATGGCCCTGCAGGTAGCGCCAGCCCAGCGCCGCCGCCAGCAGCACCGCTACGGTCAGCAGCAGGATCAGCGGACCGCGCCAGCGCGGCTTGGCAGTCGGGCGGCGGCGCTTGCCGTTGGCGGCGGCACGCGCTTCCTGCGGCGGTGCGCGCCAGCTGGAGGTCGGGGCATCACTGGCGGCGGCCGGTGCGGCCGGCTGCTGCAGCTGCTGCAGGCGCTTGGCCGGCAGGTCGCGGATGCGCAGCTGCACCTGTTCGGCCAGTTGGCGCCAGGCCGACGCGTCGGGCTGGCCGTGCACATCGCGCGGGCAGGCATCGGCCAGCAGGTGCTGGTAGCCCGCTTCGTCCTGGTCCAGCACGCGCATGGCGATGCCTTCGTCCAGACTGCCGCCCACCCGCAGCAACAAGGCCAGGCGCGGCAGCGGGTCCATCCCGCCCAGCGCGGCCAAGGGCGGCGCCCACTGGCCGCCCACCGGCTCGCGCAATGCCTGGCGCTGGCCCAGCAGGGTCCAGAAGCGGGTTGGCCACTGCGCCATCGGCAGGTCGCTGGCCACCGCGGCAAACGCGCGCATCACCGCCACCAGGGTCTGCTCGGCGCGGGCGGCATCGCCGCACTGCAGTTCAGCCACCACCAGGGCACGGCGTTCAACACCACGCAGGAACGCCGACAGCGCGCCGGCCGCGGTCGAGGAAACAGGGGCGGGCACAGCCGTCATCGGTCACTCCAAAGGTCTGCCGGCATGATAGCGGCAGGCCATCGACGCCCGTAGGACTTGCGCCCGCTGGCACTTCGTGCTGCAGGTTGTGCACAGCACCACGCCCCCCTCGGGCAAAACTGGGGCATCGAGCTGAATCCACTCTGTTTCAGCAATGTTTCACACATAACACATTGATTTATATTGACTTTCTCATGTGGCGATTTTTTGACCAACCCAGGCATGAGGCCGTCGCCATCGGCCTCCTGCGCCCCCGTCGACCGGTAACGCACAACGTTATCCACAGAACATGTGGATAAGACTGAATCTCCAATGGACACCGATATTTAGGTGACATTTATGATTCAACCGACGGCGCTCGAGTGCCCCAGGTCCCGCCATCCGTCCGCGCATGGCCCGTTACACTGGCCCGATGCTTTCACCGATTCCGACCCTGCAGGTCGCCCTGCCCGTCCCGCTGCCGCGCCTGTTCGACTACCTGTCGCCGGAGGGCGACGCCCCTGCGGTGGTGGTCGGCTGCCGCATGAAGGTGCCCTTCGGCAACCGCGAGCTGGTCGGCGTGGTGGTTGGCCACGGCCAGGCCGACGACGGCCAGGGGCTGCGCCAGGCGCTGGCCTGGTGTGACCCGCAACCGCTGCTGCAGGGCGAGCTGTGGCAGAGCCTGCAATGGCTGGCGCGCTACACCCACGCACCGCTGGGCGAGGTATTGAGCACCGCCCTGCCCGGCCCGCTGCGCCATGGCGAGGCCCTGCCCGAGACCCATCACTGGGGTTGGCAGCTGACCCACGAAGGTCGCGCCCAGCGTGAAAAACTGCGCGCCGGCAGCCGCCCGCGCCAGTTGGCTGAGCTGCTGGCCGAGGCCGTGGTGGATGAAGATGTGCTGGGCGAGCGCATGCAGGACTGGCGCACTGCCGCGCGCAGCCTGGCCAAGCGCGAGCTGGCCGAGCGCGTTGCGCTCAGCGTGGCGCCGCAGCACGCGCAGCCGCTGCCCGGCCCCACGCTCAATCCGGACCAGGCCGAGGCCGTGGCCGCGATCAACGCCGCCGAAGGCTTCCAGCCATTCCTGCTGGATGGCGTGACCGGCAGCGGCAAGACCGAGGTCTATCTGCAGGCGATCATCCAGTGCCTGGCCCAGGGCCGGCAGGCGCTGGTGCTGGTGCCGGAAATCGGCCTGACCCCGCAGACCCTGGCGCGGTTCCGCGGCCGCCTCGGCATCGCCGTGCACGCACTGCATTCGGGGTTGAACGACAACGAGCGCGCGCGCGTCTGGGCCGCCGCTTCGCGTGGCGAGGCACGGGTCATCGTCGGCACGCGTTCGGCGGTGTTCACGCCACTGCCGCAGGCCGGCCTGCTGATCGTCGACGAGGAACACGACGGCAGCTACAAGCAGCAGGACGGCATCCGCTATCACGCACGCGATTTCGCCCTGGTGCGGGCCAAGGCACTGGGCATTCCGGTGTTGCTGGGCAGCGCCACGCCCTCGCTGGAAACCCTGCACAACGCCTATGCCGGGCGCTACACCCACCTGCGCCTGAAACAGCGCGCCGGCGATGCGCGGCCACCGCGCGTGCGCATCCTCGATGTACGCAAGCGGCCACTGCATGACGGTCTCTCCGCCGATGTGCTGGCCGGCATCGGCGAGCACCTGCAGCGTGGCCAGCAGGTACTGGTGTTCAAGAACCGCCGCGGCTATGCGCCGGTGCTGCTGTGCCACGACTGTGGCTGGACCGCCCCGTGCAACCGCTGCGATGCACCGATGACCGTGCATGGCGGCGGCCGTCGCCTGCAGTGCCACCACTGCGGTGCACGGCAACCGGCACCGTTGGCATGCCCCGCCTGCGGCAGCCTGGCGCTGCAACCGCAGGGCATCGGCACCGAACGCCTGGAAGAGCATCTCACTGCGGCCTTCGCCGATTTCCCGGTGGTGCGCATCGACCGTGGCACCACCTCGCGCCGCGATGCATTGGAACAGCAGCTGGCGAAGCTGGGCGACCGGCCCGGCATCCTGGTCGGCACGCAGATCCTGGCCAAGGGCCACGACCTGCCCAAGCTGACCCTTGTAGTGGTGGTGGGCATCGATGAGGGCCTGTTCTCGGCCGACTTCCGTGCCAGCGAGAAACTGGCGCAGCAGTTGATCCAGGTGGCCGGCCGCGCCGGCCGTGCACGCGACCCGGGCGAAGTCTGGCTGCAGACCCATCATCCCGGGCATCCGCTGCTGGAGACCCTGGTGAACGGTGGTTACCACCCGTTCGCGCAGGCCGAGTTGAACCAGCGCCAGGCCGCCGGCTTCCCGCCCTTCGCGCACCTGGCGCTGATGCGCGCGGAAGCGCAGCAGGTCGAGCACGCCAACGCCTTCCTGCTGGCGGCGCGGCAACTGCTGGGCGAGCAGAACGCGGTGGAGGCCTACGGGCCGATGCCGGCGCCGATGCCGCGCCGTGCCGGTTACCAGCGCACGCAGCTGCTGCTGTCGGCACTGCAGCGGCCGCCACTGCACGGCGTGCTGGCACAGCTGGTGCCGCAGCTGTATGCGCTGCCGGAAGCGCGCAAGGTGCGCTGGTCGCTGGATGTGGATCCGACCGATCTGTATTGAGGTCTGGCAACCGGTACTGCGTAGAGTCGAGCTTGCTCGACTGCCGTGCGCCAGACGCAGTCGAGCAAGCTCGACTCTACGCCCAACGCCACCGCTTACGTCAGCGGCGACATCACGCCGCGCTGGTAGGCCGGACGTTCGCACAGGCGCGCATACCAGGCCGCCAGGTGCGGCAGTTCCGGGCGCTGGATCGGCAGTTCGAACCAGGCATAGATCAGCGAACCCAGCGGGATGTCGCCCATCGCGAACGTATCACCGGACAGCCACGGCTGCGTCGCCAAGGTCGCGTCGGCCATCGCCAGATAATCGCCGGCGCGCACGATGGCGGCATTGATCCGCGCTTCATCACGGTCGGCCGGCGCGGTGCGCATGATGCCCCAGATCAGGTCACTGTAGATCGGCGCCATCCGCGAGGTGCTCCAGTCCATCCACTTCTCGGCCTGGGCGCGCTGCATCGGGTCTTCGGCGTACAGCGTGCCCAGCGCGTAGCGCGCGCTCAGGTAGCGCACGATCGCGTTCGATTCCCACAGCGGCAGGCCGTGGTCTTCGATCACCGGCACCAGGCTGTTGGGATTCATCGCCAGGTACTCCGGCGTCTGCGTGCCACCGTGGCTGCCACCGACTTCGATGGACTCATACGGCAGGCCGATCTCCTCGGCACACCACAGCACCTTGCGGACGTTGCTGGAATTGCGACGGCCCCAGATCTTCAACATGCGGGTATTCCCTGCTGGCAATGCGAGCGGCAACGATACGCCTGATCGGTGTGGGTGTGTGCGTGCCGGATGCGGGATCTGGCATCTGGACGCTGCCGGCCAGCGGCCGGCACTACCTGTTCTTTTTGGGCAGCGCGCGCACGTAGGAGGATTTGCCGTCCTTCTTCAGTTCGAACAGGCCGATCGCCGCCAACAGATCGCTCAACTTGCCGTAGCCATAGTTGCGCGGATCGAACGAGGCCTGGTTGCCGATCTGGCTGCCGACCGGACCCAGGTGCGACCAGCCATCCTCGCCCTCGGCCGCCGACACCGCACGACGCAGCATCTTCACCAGCCGGGTGTCGCTGCGCATTTCCGCACTGCTCTTGCGCGGCCGTGCATCATCGTTGGTCACCGGTTCGTTGGAGGCCTGTTCGCTGGAGGCCTGTTCGGCATCCGGCACGCTGGCATGGGTCTGGCCCAGTGCCTCCAGATAAGTGAATTTCGAGCACGCGTTGACGAACGGTTCGGGTGTCTTCTTCTCGCCGAAGCCATACACCTTCACGCCATCGGTCAGCAGCCGCATCACCATCGGGGTGAAATCGGCATCGCTGGAGACGATGGCGAATCCATCGAGGTTGCGCGCGTACAGCAGGTCCATGGCATCGATCACCATCGCCATGTCCGAGGCATTCTTGCCCTTGCTGTAGGCGAACTGCTGGATCGGGCGGATCGCATACTCGTGCAGCACCGCTTCCCAGCCCTTCAACCGCGGGCTCTTCCAGTTGCCGTAGGCGCGGCGCACGTTGGCCACGCCGTAGCGGGCCACTTCGGCCAGCACTTCGTCGATCTTCGAGGCCGGCGCGTTGTCGGCGTCGATCAACAGGGCGATGCGCTTTTCCGGTTCGCTCATGGGCTCCTCACGGGACGTTGCCTGAACCCGAGTATCGCCGATCCACGCGGGCGCTGACGTGACAGGCGGCCGCCGTGCGAAGATGCCAGGCGCTTCCCCCAATGCCCCCACTGGAGTGAGTCGATGAGTCGTGAGCGCGTCCCCCACCTGGTCGTTGTCGGCGGTGGTTTTGCCGGTCTCTGGGCCACCCGTGCCCTGGCCCGCGAGCGCATACGCATCACCCTGGTCGACCGCCGCAACCATCACCTGTTCCAGCCGCTGCTGTACCAGGTGGCCACCGCCGGCTTGTCCGCGCCGGACATCGCGGCACCGCTGCGCCATATCCTTGGCCACCAGCGCAATGTGGAAGTCCGCCTCGGCGAAGTGGTGGCCATCGACAAGCAGGCCCGGCAGATCCGCATGGCCGATGGCAGCACGCTGGACTACGACAGCCTGCTGCTGGCCACCGGCGCCACCCACGCCTACTTCGGCAACGACCAATGGGCCGATGATGCGCCCGGCCTGAAAACCCTGGACGATGCCATCGCACTGCGCCGCAAACTGCTGCTGGCGTTCGAGCGTGCCGAGGCCGAACCGGACCCGGCAAAAAAGGCCGCCTGGCTGAGTTTCGCCATCGTCGGCGGTGGCCCCACCGGTGTCGAACTGGCCGGCACGCTGGCCGAGATCGCACGGCACACGCTGCGCAACGAGTTCCGCCATATCGACCCGGCCAGCGCCAAGGTGCGACTGGTCGAGGCCGGCCCACGCGTGCTGTCCTCGTTCCCCGAAGTACTTTCGCTGAAGGCGCGCCGGCAGCTGGAAAAACTCGGCGTGGAAGTGCTGACCGGCACCCCGGTGAGCGACATCGACAGCCAGGGCTTCAAGCTGGGCGAGCAGTTCGTGCCGGCCCGCACCGTGGTGTGGGCCGCCGGTGTGGCCGCCTCGCCGCTGGCGCGCACGCTGGACGTGCCGCTGGACCGCGCCGGACGCGTGCAGGTGCAGCCGGACCTGACCCTGCCCGATCATCCGGAACTGTTCGTGGCCGGTGACCTGGCCGCACTGAACCAGGCCAATGGCAAGCCGGTGCCCGGCGTGGCCCCTGCCGCCAAGCAGATGGGCAAGTACGTGGCCGAGGTGATCCGCGCGCGCCTGCACGGCAAGCCCGCGCCCGGTCCGTTCAAGTACGCCGACTACGGCAACCTGGCCACCATCGGCCGCATGGCCGCGATCGTGCACCTGGGCCGGCTGCAGCTGTCGGGCATCCTGGCCTGGTGGTTCTGGCTGGCCGCGCACGTGTTCTTCCTGATCGGCTTCCGCAACCGCATCGTGGTGCTGCTGAACTGGGCGGTGGCGTACTGGAGCTACCAGCGCAGCGCACGCATCATCTTTGGAGATGACCAGGAAGACCGACGGCCAAGGCGATAGGGCCGCGCGCATGTTCCTGTGGAGACGAGCCATGCTCGGCTGCACTTCGCGCGGAGTGTAGAAGCCGAGCGTAGGCCCGGCTCTACTGCGCCTTCGGCTTCGGGTACCACAACGCGTTGACGATGACCCAGCGCTGGTCGAAGCGCCCCATGTGGAAGTAGTCGACGAACCACGGGGTTTCCAGTCGTACCGAGGCTGCATTGCCGGTTACGTCCAGCACCGTGCAGCGGCGGTCCCATTGATCCTTCGGGGTCTTCAGCGCGCCCTGCTTCGTCAGCGAGACCAGCTCTTCCTTCGACATGCGGCGCAGGCCCAGGCGTTCGTCGGGTGTATCGCCGAGCACGGCACGCTTGGCCAGGTCCGGATGCAGGGAACGGGCGACGCGCTGCGGATCGGCTTCCAACTGGCCGTCGACGTAGTCGTGGCAGGTGGCTTCGATGGCCGCGATCGTGGCTGGGTCGGCGGCGGGACTCGATGATGCGGAAAGAGCGTACAGCAGGGCAATCGTGGACATCCGGGTCTCCAGCTCTGGGCGCGGGGCGATCATCGCATGGGCCGGATAGCCCATCCACGCATGGCGTGGATCTACGGGTCCGGCGATGTCGGCAAGCCGGAACCGAGCGTGGGCGTGGATCTACAGCAGCGTTCCGGCGGGTGCCTGCAGCCAGGCCAGCTTGCGTTCGCGCGGCTGCTGCTTGAGCTGCCATTCGGCGCGCGAGGCGGCGGCCCGGTCCGGGTACTCGCGCACGGCCAGCACGCGCAGCGGCGGGCGGGCCCGGGTGTAGCGCGCGCCCTTGCCGGCCTGGTGGGCAGCGAAACGTGCCTCCACGTCGGTGCTGATCCCGGCGTAATAGCTGCCATCGCGGCATTCGAGCAGGTACAGGAACCACGGGCGGAGGGACGGGGCCATGGCCGGATTATGCCGTGCTGCACTGCAGCGGATATACTGGCGCCCGAATGCAGGAGAGAGGCGCCGCGCTGGCGCCCGCCGAAGGCGCAGGCTCCCATGATCGCTCAGGCCGGTGGGCTGGAATCCCATCAACCATGCATTCGACTCGCCGAGCTGGAGAGAGGTCACCGGGCACGCCCGGGACGATCCGCCGAAGGGGCACGCGGCCAACGCCGCTGAACTCTCAGGCAAAAGGACAGCGGGAGCGGCACCGGTCATCGTCATCCCGTCATTGCGCAGGCAGTGGCGGTAGTCGCGCATGGCCGGCCCCACCGCGCCCGGAGCCTGCCCCATGCTGTTGTCCATCATCTACCTGATCGCCATTTCCGCCGAAGCCATGACCGGCGCGCTGTCCGCCGGCCGCCGCCGCATGGACCTGTTCGGCGTGGTCATGATCGCCTGCGTCACCGCCCTAGGGGGCGGCTCGCTGCGCGACATCCTGCTCGGCCACTATCCGCTGGGCTGGGTGAAGCATCCCGAGTATCTCGCCTTCACCGTGTGCGCGGCGCTGATCGCCACCTGGGTAGCGCGCTGGATGCACCACTTCCGCCGCACCTTCCTGGTGCTCGACGGGCTGGGCCTGATCGCCTTCACCCTGATCGGCTGCTCGATCGCGCGCGAGGCCGGCCATGCCACGCCCATCGTGCTGATCGCCGGCATGCTGACCGGCGCGTTCGGCGGCGTGCTGCGCGACATCCTCTGCAACGAGGTGCCGCTGATCTTCCAGAAGGAGCTGTACGCGATCATTTCGTTGCTGACCGGCGCGGTGTACCTGTTGCTGCTGCATTGGGGCGTGGCCGACGCGACCGCGATCCTGTGCTGCCTCGGCGGCGGCTTCGCGCTGCGCCTGCTGGCGATCCACTACCGCTGGGAAATGCCGAAGTTCGTGTACCACGACGAGGTGCATTGAATGCTGTGTGCCAGGCGTGGGGCCTCGTGGTTCAACCCTGCAGGTTGACACTCATCGGGCTCTCCCCTGCCAGGATGCGCCGCCGGTAGGCCTCTGACGGATAGACATTCCATGGGATCCCACCGTTGCTGCAATCGACTTCGATCTCTTCAAGCAACCCGGGATCAACCCATCCAGACAGGTAGTCAGGATCTGATCTCCTATTGAATTCCGGGGAGTGGATCTGGCCTTCAACAACGATCTCGTTCTGAACGGTGGAGAGGAACAGCGCCCGGAGATCGCCCTCCACATGCGTATAGGTGCCTGTCTCGAGAAAGGTCCGCACGCTGACGTTTCCGCCGACGGCCAGTATTCCATCGTTGAGCGAGCAAGCGTGGAGATGCTCACAGTCGAGATTGTACCGTACAAACAGCCAGCCACCACATTCAAGATTCCGGGTCTTGAGGCTTCCAAGAATGATCACACAAAGTGCCTCATTCAAATCGTTGAGCGCCAGCACTCCCTCCACGCATAGATCGCCATCGACGATCACGCAGTGCGTTCTGCAGTCCGACTTCCAATTGCCGACGAGGGAGGCGGCGGGAACCACCTTGAACAGGGATTCGCACTCATCCGGCTCTCCGTCGGCAGAAGCCGCGATCATCGCCCGTGCTTTCAGGGTAGTACGCAGAAGCGCCTGATCTCCCTGGTGGCGATAGCTTTCGATTCTTTCATCAAGCTCCGCAAGCAGGTCAGCCGTCTTCGAAGCAGAAGAGGGCTCAAACCAGTCCTCGATGACCGACACCATCTTCTCGGCAATCCCACCTCCCCTCGAGCGTACAAGCGCCACGGCCGCCTCACAGGAGATCGAGCGGGACTTCACACCCTGCGGGCTGTCGTCAGGGAAGACATGCATTGATGGAGTCCAGTGCGGGTGGGACCTTGATCTTCGGCCCAACCCGCAAAGAGACTCCATACAACTTTTCCGAAATCCTGTCGCATGGCATGCCGATATCCACGCATGGCGTGGATCTACTGCATCGCCCGCGCTTCACGCGATGGTCGAGCATGGCTCGACGCTACAAAGGGCGGCATCCACGCAGGCGGTGGATCCTGCCACCCCGGCGATGTACCTGGCGCTGTCGCTCATGCGCAGCGCCAGGCGCATCGCCGGTGCAGATGGGCCGGCCTCCAACTCCGACCGGCCCTGATCGCGGCCGCACCCCCGCAGGCGCTGGCCACCATCCACACGCGTGCCGCACTCAAGCGGCTTCCATCAGGCGGCTTCGGACACCTTCACTTCACGACGGGCGCGCACGGCTGCAGCCAGTCGCTCCAGCACCGTCACGGTGGTATCCCAGTCGATGCAGCCATCGGTGATGCTCTGCCCGTAGACCAGCGGCTGGCCTTCCACCAGTTCCTGGCGGCCACCAACCAGATGGCTCTCGATCATCACGCCAACGATGCGCTGTTCGCCGTCTTCCAGCTGAACGGCGATGTCGTCGATCACCTTCGGCTGGTTGTCCGGGTTCTTCAGGCTGTTGGCGTGGCTGGCGTCGATCATCAGGCGGGTCGGCAGCTTGGCCTTGGCCAGCGCCTGGCAGGCCTCGGCGACGCTGCCTGCGTCGTAGTTCGGCTGCTTGCCGCCGCGCAGGATCACGTGGCAATCCGGATTGCCGGTGGTCGACACGATGGCGGTGCCGCCCTGCTTGGTGACCGACAGGAAATGATGCGGATTGGAGGCAGCCCCCACCGCGTCAGCAGCGATCTTGACGTTGCCATCAGTGCCGTTCTTGAAGCCGACCGGGCACGACAGCCCCGAGGCCAGTTCGCGGTGCACCTGGCTTTCGGTAGTACGTGCGCCGATCGCGCCCCAGGCCACCAGGTCGGCGATGTACTGCGGCGAGATCACATCGAGGAACTCGACACCGGCCGGCAGGCCGAGCTTGTTGATGTCGCGCAGCAGGCCGCGGGCGATGCGCAGGCCCTTGTCGATCCTGAAGCTGCCGTCCAGGTCCGGATCGTTGATCAGGCCCTTCCAGCCCACCGTGGTGCGCGGCTTCTCGAAGTACACGCGCATGACGATTTCCAGTTCGCCGGCCAGCGCATCGCGCAGTGGCTTCAGGCGTTGGGCGTACTCGATGGCAGCGTGCGGATCGTGGATCGAGCACGGGCCGACCACCACGGCCAGGCGGTCATCACGGCCATGCAGGATCTGGTGCAGGGCCGCGCGCGAGGCGCTGACGGTGTCGGAGGCTTCATCGTCACACGGCAGCATCGCCAGCAGCTGGGCGGGCGGTGTCAGCGGTTCGATGGTGCGGATACGCAGGTCGTCGGTGTGCGGGGGCATTGCGGGGGTTCTCCGGAACGTTGGGGGTCCCCAGCGTGGCGGCATGAAAAAAGCCGCCAGGTTCGCTGGCGGCTTTCGGGAATGCGTCTGAAGCTTTCTTCAGGGTGAGCGCAGTCCTTCCTCCGCCAGAGGCTTCGGAAAGTAATACCAGTAAAAGCGGGCGGCGGCTGCGTTCATGGGGTGTATTGATAGCACAGCTTTTGCGCAGTGCAAAATGTTTCATCCGCAACTGGGGACGCGGTTCAGCGAGGTGCGCGCCGGCCCGGCCCATGCGGCGGCAACCACGCGAAGTCGCTCATCTGCCATGCACTTCCACATCCAGCAGCAGGCCTTCATGGATGTCGGCCCAGCGCTCCAGCACCCGGCCCAGCTCCTGCCGGGCCTCGTCCAGCTGCTCGGGGTTGAGCAGCGAGCGCGCGGTGTAGAGGTCGGAGACCAGCCGCCGCAGCACCGCTTCGGGAATGGCCACCGACGGCCCCTCGTGTTCCGGCAGCTGCAACGCCGGGGTTTCACCCAGAGGGCCGAACAGCGTGACCTGGAGCGTGCTCTGCATGATCGACTTCCGTGCGGATGACAGGGGCAGCACCCTGTTTACCGTGTCTGGGTGACAGGCGCATGTGCCATGCCCGCTTGAACGGTCCGGGGTAGCCGGCCAGCGGCCGGCACTACCGCAGCGAGCGCAGTGCGCGCTTGCGGATGTAGGCGTTGGCGGCGCTGGGGTGCTCGCGCTGCCAGCGCGCGCACAGGTCACGCAGCCACTGCGGCTGCGTCTTGCCCGCATCGTTGAGCCAGTTGCCTACCGAGTCCTGTACGTAGCGATCCGGATCGTCGGCCAGCGCTTCCAGCAGCGGCAACGCGTGTTCTGGATGCTGCTTGAACGGCGCGATGTGCGTGGCCCACACACCGCGCGGACGCAGTGCTTCGCAGGCGAACCGGCGCAGGCAGGGCGATGCCTCCTGCGTCCAAGGGCGCAGGTGCTCAAACGCCTGCAACGGCGCAGCAACGATGTCCGCGCGCAACGCCAGCCACGCCCATTCGCGCACGCCGAAGTGCGGGTCATCGGCCAGCGTGCGCATCTGCTGCAGCTTCTCTGCCAAGGTTGCACGGGCATCACTGCCGATCAGGTAGCAGGCCCAGCCGCGCACGGTATCGGAGCTGTGATACTGCCAGAGCGCAGGCGCGCCCTGCCCCGCCTCACGCAGCAGTTGCGCGGCCAAGGCCATGCGCAGCGTGATGCCCTTGCCTGAGGCGTCCCGCATGCGCTGCAGCGCTGCCGGTTCAAGCGACGGCGCCACACACCGCAGCAACTCACCGAAGTCTACCGCCAGGCACTCGGCCAGATGGGTCGTCGCAATGCGGCCGCTGTTGAGCGCGTGCTGGCGTTGCGTGGTCATCGCACTCATGCCCCGCTCCCGCGCCCGGCGTCGGTGTGCAGCCAGACCTTGTGCAGCAGCTGCGAAAGCTGCTGCTGCTCGGACGCATCCAGGCCATCGAACAGGCCACCGATCCACTGTGTGTGCCGTTCGAACAGGGTTTCCGCCAGGCGCGTGCCCTTTGCGGTCAGTACGATCTGCAGGCGGCGGCCATCCTCGGCATCACTGCGACGCTGCAGCAGGCCTTCGCGCTGCAGGCCATCAAGCAGGCCGCTGATGGTGGCGCGGGTGACCCCCGCGCGCTCGGCCAGCGCATGCGGCGGCAGCGTGCCACCTGCCCCATGCAGCAGGAACAGCACGATGAAGCGCCCTTCGCTGAGTCCATGCGGGGCCAACCGGGTGGCGCAGTCGTGGTCGATCGACGATGACAGCGACAGCAGCTGGAAGCACAGGCGCAGCTGCGCAACGTTGCTGTGGCCGCGGCGCTTCGCTTCGTCCAGCAAGGCACCATGCTTGGCTTCGAACATGCCTCACACCCTCATGATTAGGCGCCTAATCATAAATCGAATGAATGGGATCGGGTCAAGCCGCCTGCCAAGCCGCCTGCGATGCCAGAGCGTTTACGCGACCTTGGCGGTCGGCCCACTATAAGAACCACATCAGTCTCTTTCTGGATCCCAGCATGACCCCTTCGCAAGCGGAAACCATTGCCAGCGCCGTGATGCAGCCGGACGACCGGCGCGCCGAGATCGCCGCGCGCCAGCAGGAGGAGCTGCAGCAGCTGCAGCGGCAGCGCAGGGCGGCCGCCATCGGCTTGGTGGGCATGACTGCAGGGGCGTTGATCGCCTACCAGTCTGGCCTGCCCTGGGTGAAGGGGCTGCTGTATGGCGGCGTGCCGACGTTCTTCATCGCCAAGGTGTGGTTCGATCGGCGCGCGTTGCGCGGTTGAGGTCGCAGGTGGTTCATCCACGCATGGCGTGGATCTACTGCGGGATACGTTGCGCTATTGATGATGCCTCGGGTTCATCCACGCGTGGCGTGGATCCACCGGCAAAAAAAACCCCGCCTTGCGGCGGGGTTCTTCATTGCTTCGGGAATGCGTGGACTTAGAAGTCCATGCCGCCCATGCCACCCATGCCGCCCATGCCACCGGCGCCACCCATGGCCGGCTCGTCCTTCTTCGGAGCTTCGGCAACCATGGCTTCGGTGGTGATCATCAGGCCCGCGATCGAGGCAGCGTTCTGCAGCGCCGAACGGGTCACCTTGGTCGGGTCCAGGATGCCGAACTGCAGCATGTCGCCGAACTCGCCGGTGGCGGCGTTGTAGCCGAAGCTGCCGGTGCCTTCCTTGACCTTGTTGATGATGACCGACGGTTCTTCACCGGCGTTGGCGACGATTTCGCGCAGCGGGGCTTCCATCGCACGCAGGGCGATCTGGATGCCGTGGTTCTGGTCTTCGTTGGCGCCCTTCAGGCCAGCCAGCGAGGTGACCGCACGGACCAGGGCAACGCCGCCGCCCGGGACCACGCCTTCTTCAACGGCTGCACGGGTGGCGTGCAGGGCGTCGTCGACGCGATCCTTCTTTTCCTTCATTTCGATTTCGGTCGAGGCACCGACCTTGATCACGGCAACGCCGCCGGCCAGCTTGGCCACGCGTTCCTGCAGCTTCTCGCGGTCGTAATCCGAGGAGGTGTCCTGGATCTGGGTCTTGATCTGGCCGACGCGTGCGTCGACGGCAGCCTTGTCACCCACGCCATCGATGATGGTGGTGTTTTCCTTGGAAACCTGCACCTTCTTGGCGCGGCCGAGGTCCTTGATGGTGGCCTTTTCCAGCGACAGGCCCACTTCTTCGGAGATCACGGTGCCGCCGGTCAGCACGGCCATGTCTTCCAGCATCGCCTTGCGGCGGTCGCCGAAGCCCGGTGCCTTGACGGCCACGACCTTGACGATGCCACGGATGGTGTTGACCACCAGGGTCGCCAGCGCTTCGCCTTCGACTTCTTCGGCAACGATCAGCAGCGGCTTGCCGGCCTTGGCGACGCCTTCCAGCACCGGCAGCAGGTCACGGACGTTGGAGATCTTCTTGTCGTGCAGCAGGATGAACGGGTCATCCAGGTCAGCGGTCTGCGACTGCTGGTTGTTGATGAAGTACGGGGACAGGTAGCCGCGGTCGAACTGCATGCCCTTGACCACGTCCAGCTCGTTGTCCAGGCCCGAGCCTTCTTCAACGGTGATCACGCCTTCCTTACCGACTTCCTTCATCGCGTCGGCGATGATCTGGCCGATCGACTCGTCCGAGTTGGCCGAGATGGTACCGACCTGGGCAATCGCCTTGTCGTCGGCGGTCGGCTTGGAGATGTTCTTCAGCTCGGCAACGGCGGCCACGACGGCCTTGTCGATACCGCGCTTGAGGTCCATCGGGTTCATGCCGGCGGCAACAGCCTTGGCACCTTCGCGGATCAGGGCCTGGGCCAGCACGGTGGCGGTGGTGGTGCCGTCGCCGGCGTCGTCGTTGGTGCGCGAAGCAACTTCCTTCACCATCTGCGCGCCCATGTTCTCGAACTTGTCAGCCAGTTCGATTTCCTTGGCGACGGAGACGCCGTCCTTGGTGATGGTCGGAGCGCCGAAGCTCTTTTCCAGCACGACGTTGCGGCCCTTCGGGCCCAGGGTGGCCTTGACGGCATTGGCGAGAACGTTGACGCCGCGCACCATGCGCGAACGGGCGTCTTCACCGAAACGAATATCCTTGGCAGCCATTGCGATTACCTCGATGTTTGCGCCGGGCCGGGCCCGGCGACGAAAGGGGATGTCTTACAGGAAAGCAGGTCGCGCCGAGGCTCAGCCGATGACGGCGAGCACGTCGTCTTCGCGCAGGACCTTGTACTCGACGCCTTCGCTCTTGTACGAGCTGCCGGCGTACTGGCCGTAGATGACCTTGTCGCCAACCTTCAGCGACGGCGCGCGCACGCTGCCGTTGTCCAGCGGCTTGCCCGGGCCGACGGCCACGACTTCACCCTTGGTGGACTTTTCCTTGGCCGAATCCGGAATGACGATGCCACCGGCGGAGATTTCGTCGGCTTCGATCGGCTTGACCACAACGCGGTCGTGCAGCGGCTTGATGCTCATGAGAGACCTCTTAAGTTATTGATTGGTCTGAAAAAGTCTGGCGATGTTAGCACTCACCCCAGGTGACTGCCAGCATTGCTCGCGAAAAAGCCCGACGAATCGGGAGCAGGACAGAGATGGAGCTGCCCCAGGGCCTTTCAAGGCCGCCGCCGGAAAAAATTTCACCGCGCCGCAGCCGGACATCCACGTCCGCGTGAAGACCCCGCATCGCGTGCGGTGCCGCATCCCCACAGGGGAATCCTCGACATTTGGTGATCCGCGTCGCACTGTCAGATATCTGACGTTCATTTACGACAAAGTGTCACTGGATCGGCCTTAGGCTCGGCCGCGCATTCCCAATCACAAGGAGTAGTCGATGCGATTGCTGTCCCCGCTTGCCGCCGCCTGCCTGCTGGCGCTGGCCGCCGCGCCGGCCCAGGCCGAGGTCTTCATCAACGAACTGCACTACGACGACAGCACCCCGGCCGGTGACGTCGGCGAAGCGATCGAGGTCGTGGCCACCGCCGGCGAGGACCTGTCCGGCTACCGCCTGTACCTGTACAACGGCGCCAACGCCTCGGCCGCGGTGGTCTACGCCAACAACCCGGTGCCGGCCGGCACCGCCGCCGGCTGCGGCAGCGCCACCATCGCGGTGGTCAACTACCCGACCAACGGCCTCCAGAACGGCCCGAACGACGGCATCGCCCTGGTCGATGCCAGCGGCAAGGTGGTCCAGTTCCTCAGCTACGAGGGCGCCATCACCGCTTCCGGTGGCCCCGCTGCCGGGATGACCAGCCAGAACATCCCGGTGGCCGAGACCAACAGCACGGCGCCGGGCACCTCGCTGCAGCTGACCGGCAGTGGCAGCCAGTATGCGCACTTCACCTGGGCCGAGTCGGCCAAGCAGACGTTCGGCAGCTGCAACAACGGCCAGACCTTCAGCGGCGGTGGCACGCCGGGCCCGAACACGCCGCCGTCGGTGTCCACCACCACCCCGGCGCAGGGCAGCACCACCTTCCCGGCCGCCGCCGATCTGGAAGTGGTGTTCAGCGAGACGGTGAACCTGGCCAGCGGCGCCTTCGCGCTGAGCTGCGGCAGCTCCGGCAGTGTTCCGCTGACCTTCCCGGCCAGTGGCCGCAGCGTGAAGCTGTCCACCAACACCGCGCTGGTGGCCGGCGAGGCCTGCCGCTTCGACATTCGCGCCGCGCGCATCACCGACCTGCAGGGCGCGCACCCGGCCGCCGACAGCCGCATCGCCTTCACCGTGGCCAGCACCGGCGGCAATCCCGACCCGGGCAACCCGGGCGTGCCGGCCGGCTACTACGCGAAGGTGAACACCTCCAGCCCCAGCCAGCTGCGCTGCTCGCTGCATGCCACCATCAAGGGCCATACCGCATACCCGTACAGCGGCTCGGGCACCAGCACCTGGACCATCCTGGAGATCGCCGACGAGGATCCGAACAACAGCGGCAGGATCCTGGACGCGTACCGCAACCGCAGCTACGCCAAGGTGACCGATCGCGCCGGCAGCGGCAGTGGCCTGAAGTACAACCGCGAGCACACCTGGCCGAACTCGCTGGGCTTTGCCAGCACCACCGGTGACAAGGGCCTGCCGTATGCGCCCTACACCGACACCCACATGCTGTACCTGACCGACGCACAGTGGAACGCCGACCGTGGCAACAAGCCGTTCGCCAAGTGCGACGCCAACTGCGGCGAGCGCGCCACCGAAGCCAACAACGGCCAGGGCGGTGGCAGCGGCGGCTATCCGGGCAATTCCAACTGGGTTCGCACGCCGGACGGCAACGCCGGCACCTTCGAAGTGTGGGGCAAGCGCAAGGGCGACATGGCGCGTGCGGTGATGTACATGGCGATCCGCTACGAGGGCGGCAAGGATGCGGCCACCGGCCAGTCCGAGCCGGACCTGGAGCTGACAGACGACCGCAGCAAGATCGTCAAGACCAGCAGCTCGCCGGCCTACATGGGCCTGCTGTCGACGCTGATCGATTGGCACCTGTCCGACCCGCCGGATGATGCCGAGCGCTCGCGCAATGACGTGATCTACTCGTTCCAGGGCAACCGCAACCCGTTCATCGACCACCCCGAGTGGGCCACCCCGGCCCTGTTCACCTCGGCCAAGCCGGCCACCTGCCAGCTGGCCAACTGACCGCGCAACGCAGCGGTCCACTGCCGCCGCCGGGCCCTGGCCCGGCGGCGGCCCTATACTCGACGGCCATGTCGACCGTCGATCCCGTCCTGCTGCTGTTGACCACCTGCCCGGACCGGGCCAGTGCCGAGCGCATCGCGCACGCGCTGGTCGGCGAGCGCCTGGCCGCGTGCGTGACCCGACTCGAGGGTGCGCAGTCGACCTACCGCTGGCAGGGCGAGGTGACCACCGACAGCGAGCTGCAGCTGCTGGTGAAAACCACCGCGAGCCGCGTCGATGACGCGATTGCCCGGATCGTCGAACTGCATCCGTATGAACTCCCGGAGTGCATCGCGGTCGAAACCCGGGCCGGCCTGCCGGCGTATCTGGACTGGATCCGGGCACAGACCCGGGAGGACACTGATTGAAGACTCTGTTTGCGCGTGGCGCCGCCTTGTGCGCCCTGTTGTGGCTCTCGTTGCCGGCCTTCGCGCTGGATGAGAAGGACCTGCTGCCGGTGGACCAGGCGTTCGCGCTGACCGCCACCGCCCCCGAACGTGGCCAGGTGCAGCTGCAGTTCAAGATCGCACCGGGCTATTACCTGTATCGCCACCGCACCAGTGTCAAGGCGGACCCCGCGTTCAACGCCGGCACGCTGCAGATGCCCAAGGGCGACAGGCACCACGACGATTTCTTCGGCGAGGTTGAAACCTATCGCGAGCGCCTGCAGGCCACCCTGCCCGGCACACCCACCGATGCGGCCGGCACCATCAGCGTGGAAGTGCGTTACCAGGGTTGCGCCGATGCCGGCGTCTGCTACCCGCCGCAGAAGCGCGTGGTGCAGGTCACCCTGCCGGGCGGCGGTGCGCAGGCTGCAGCCCCTGCGGCGCGTACCAGCGCCGGCAACCCGTTCAACAATCCGCTGGCCGGTGCCGGCAGCACGGGCGGCCTGCGCCTGCCGGGTGCGGCCAGCAACAGCCAGGCGCTGCCGCTGCCGTCGGAACAGGCCTTCGGCTTCGATGCCATCGCCAGCGATGGCAATACCCTGCTGCTGCGCTTCAGCCCGGCGCCGGGCTACTACCTGTATCGCGACCGCACCTCGCTGAAGCTGGAAGGCAGCGCCGGCGTGCTGGCCGACAAGCCGCGTTGGCCGGCCGCGCAGTCGCATCGCGATGAACATTTCGGTGATGTCTCGGTGTACTTCAACCAGGTGGAAGTGCCGCTGCCGCTGCGCCGCACCGTCAGCGAGGCGGTCGACAGCACCCTGGTGGTGACCTTCCAGGGCTGCCAGACCGATGGCATCTGCTACCCGCCGATGACGCGCCGGGTGAAGCTGTCGATTCCGGCCGGCAAGGCCAACGCCAGCGCCGACCAGGCACCGCCGCGCAACGAGGTGATCAGCCCGCTGGCTGCTGGCAGTGGCGCACCGCGCGAAGCGGCCAACGGCGCTCCGCTGCGCCTGCTGCCGACCGTGCCCAACGACGGAGCTGCCCGCCCGGCCGCCGCAGGCGCTGAGGGCGCAGGCAATGAATTTGCCACCGATGCGCAGGGTGACAACGCGCTGCGCACGCGCCCGCCGGCGACCACCCCGAACCCGGACCGTTCATTCGTCTGGGTACTGTTGCTGGCGCTGGCCGGCGGCCTGGTGCTGAACCTGATGCCGTGCGTGCTGCCGATCCTGTCGCTGAAGGTGCTGAGCCTGGCGCAGAGTGGCGAAAGCCCGCAGCGTGCGCGCAGCCATGCGCTCTGGTACACGCTCGGCGTGCTGGTCGCGTTCGCGGTGATCGGCGCGCTGATGGTGGGCCTGCGCGCGATCGGCAACGCGGTCGGCATCGGCTTCCAGCTGCAGCATCCGGGCGTGGTGGCGGCGCTGGCCTACATCATGTTCGCGGTGGGCCTGAGCCTGTCCGGCGTGTTCACCCTGGGCGGCGGCATCGGCAACCTCGGCCAGTCGCTGGCCAGCCGCAGCGGCCCGGCCGGTGATTTCTTCACCGGTGCGCTGGCCTGCGTGGTCGGCAGTGCCTGTGTCGGCCCGTTCATGGGCGGTGCCATTGCCTACGCCTTCATTGCCCCGCCGTTGAAGGCGATGACCGTGTTCCTGTTCCTCGGCCTGGGCCTGGCCCTGCCGTTCCTGCTGATCGGCTTCGTGCCGGCACTGGCGCGCCGCCTGCCCAAGCCGGGCCCGTGGATGGAAACGCTCAAGCACGTGCTGGCCTTCCCGATGTATGCCACCGCGCTGTGGCTGCTGTGGGTGCTGGGCAAGCAGCGCGGCGTGGATGGCATGGCGCTGGTGCTGGGCGGCCTGCTGCTGCTCGCCTTCGGCCTGTGGCTGTTCGAGCGCAACCGCTGGACCGGCTCGCGCGCGGTGACCCTGCTGGGCGTGCTGCTGGCCATCGGCGCACTGGTGCCTGCCTGGGGCGTAACCCAGCTGGCAGCGCCGACGCGTGCCGCACAGGCGGCCAGCGAGAACGTGGTCGAGTATTCGCCGCAGCTGCTGGACCGCCTGCGCGCCGACAACCGCGTGGTGTTCGTCAACATGACCGCCGACTGGTGCGTGAGCTGCAAGGCCAATGAGCGCGCGGTGCTGTCGCGACCGGAGTTCAAGGACCTGCTCAAGCGCACCAACGCGGTGTACATGCGCGGCGACTACACCAACGTGGACCCGCAGATCACCTCGTTCCTGGAAGAGCACAAGGCGGTGGGCGTGCCGCTGTACGTGGTGTACGGCCCCGGCGCACCACCGACCGTGCTGCCGACCCTGCTCACCCAGGCGGTGGTCGAGGAAGCGCTGCTGCGCACCGCACGATGAAGTGGCAACGGCCAGCGCTGCTGTGGACAGCGGTGCTGGCCGCCGGCCTGGGCCTGTGGGCCGGGCATCGACTGGCACCAGGGCCCGCTGCATCGATCGCGCCACCGGCGGCTGCCGCGAAGCCGTCCCTGCGGGCGGGCGATCCGATGCCCGCGCTGTCGCTGCCCGACCTTGAAGGGCGCGCGCTGGATCTGCGCCAGCACTTCGCCGACCGCCCGTTGCTGATCAACGTATGGGCCAGCTGGTGCGCGCCGTGCGTGGAAGAAATGCCCGAACTGGCCCGTTTCGCCCGCCTCCAGGCCAGCGACGGCGTGCAGGTGCTGGGCCTGGCGCTGGATACCCCGGAGGACGTGCGTGGTTTCCTGCAGCGGGTTCCGGTGGACTACCCGATCGTGATCGAGACCCCGGGCCCGCGCGATGCCAGCGTACAGCTGGGCAATGCGCAGGGCCTGCTGCCCTACAGCGTGCTGTTCGATGCGCAGGGGCGGATGGTCAAGGCGAAGCTGGGGCCGTTCGCCCGCGGCGAGATCGACGGCTGGGTGAAGTAAGGGTTCGGCAGGGTTGCACCCTGCACCTGCAGAGGCCACCGCAACGGCCAGAGCCGAAGCGGCTTTCCGTGGGATGGCGGGGCGGTGTCGGAGTGCGGGGACGCCGTGAACCCATCCCTGGGGGCTTGGCCGCGGCATCCATGCCGCGGACACCCCGCACTCCGACACCGCCCCACCTCTGACAGATTCCCGCTGCGTTGGAGATGAATCTCCATCGAAATCGAATATTTCGACAATTGAACGAAAAGCATCCACGCATGGCGTGGATCTACGGCAGGTCGCGAGAATCTGTCGAAGGCGGGGTGGGTCCGGTTGAGGGGGCGTGAGCCGCATGGATGCGGCGACCGAGCGTACATGGACGTACTTGCAGCGCCCCCCTCAACCGCACCCACCCCGCCATCCCACGGATAGCCCGCTTTTGACGTTGACGTTGACGTTGACGTCGCCTCGGCGGGTGCCGGGCGCAGCCCGGCCGATACCCCCCGCTTGACCGCAGCCAGGGGGCCACGGAAAATTCCGCGACTAATTCTCATTTGCTGTTGCGCAGGATGCGGGCGGCAGCCTTCCGGGCCCTCCTCCTTCGATGTTCAAGAACATCCTGTTCCAAGTGCACTGGCTGCTGGGCATCACCGCCGGTGCCATCCTGGCCGTGATGGGCCTCAGTGGTGCCGTGCTGTCCTTCGAGGACGAACTGCTGCGTGCGGCCAACCCCGGTTTTGCGGCCATCGCCGAACACCACGCCGACAGCCAGCTTCCGCTCGCGCTCAGCGAGCTGGTGCCGCGGCTGCAGGCCGGCAGTGAACGCCCGCTGCAACGCCTGCGCGTCGACGCCACCGGGCAACGACCGTCGGTCGCGCGCTTTGCCGGCGGCAAGCAGCACTGGGTGTATTTCGACCCGTACAGCGGCGAGCGCTTCAGTGCCCTGCGCGGACAGGCGTTCTTCGATTTCGTGGAAGACCTGCATCGCCATCTCGCGGCCGGCGAACGCGGCAAGTGGATCACCGGCAGCTGTGCGATCGCCCTGCTGTTCTTCACCCTGTCCGGGCTCTACCTGCGCTGGCCACGGCGCTGGTGGCACTGGCGCAGCTGGCTGGCGGTGGAGTGGAAACGCAGCGGCCGCGGTTTCCTGTGGAGCCTGCATTCGGTGGTCGGCACCTGGGTGCTGTTGATCTACCTGATGAGCGCATTGACCGGCCTGTGGTGGTCGTTCGACTGGTACCGCAGCGCCGCCAACAACGTGTTGGGCGTCGCGCCGGCGGCCAAGCACACGGTGGCCATCGATGCGCCGCTGGACCTGCAACGTGTCGAAGCCACCCTGTATGCCTTGCCCGGCGTGCGCACCGGCTTCATCGACCTGCGCTTGCCGGAAAAGCCGGGCCAGGCGCTGAACGTGCGGGTGATGGCCGGTGATCCGTCACAACGCGGAGGGCACCACGATCGCGCCCACGATCTGCTGCAGCTGGACCCGGCCAGTGGTGCGGTGCTCGATTCCCGCCCCTACGATCGGCAGGGCGCGGGCGGCCAGCTGGCCACCAGCGTGTTCGCGCTGCACTCGGGCAGCTACTTCGGCCTGCCCGGGCGCGTGGTGGTGATGCTCAGCAGCCTGGGCATGAGCCTGTTCTTCATCACCGGCTGGATGCTGTACCTGGATCGCCGCCGCAGCCAACGCGCGGCACGCGGGCTGCGCCAGTCGCTGCCGATGCCAGCCGCCACCGATGGCCATGGCGCACCGTGGCTGGTGGTGCATGCCAGCCAGAGCGGCCTGGCCGAACAGCTTGCATGGCGCGCGGCCGCGCAGCTGCAGGCGGCCGGTTACGCGGTACAGGTGCTGCCGTTGTCGCGCATCGATGCCGCGAAGCTGCAGGCCACCTCGCAGGCGCTGCTCGTGTTGAGCACCTTCGGCGACGGTGAACCGCCGGATGCAGCACGACGCGCGGCACGCCTGCTGCTCGCGCAGGCACCGGACCTGTCGGGACTGCAGTTCGGCCTGCTCGCGCTGGGGGATCGCCAGTATCCGCACTACTGCGGCTTCGGGCGCCAGGTTGATGGCTGGCTGACCGGCAACGGGGCACGCGCACTGTTCGCGCGTATCGACGTCGATGCCGCCTCGGTGCCGGCCCTGCGCCAGTGGCAGTTGCAGCTGGGCGCACTGACCGGCATCGCCACCGACGACAGCGTGCTGCCGCCGGCGACGCAGATGCATGACTGGCGCCTGCTCGGCCGTGACCGCCTCAACCCGGGCAGCGTCGGCGGCGCGATCTGGCGTATCCGTCTTGCCGCCCCGGCCGATGTGCAGTGGCAGGCCGGTGACATCCTGCATATCGCGCCCCGCCACAACGCGCGGCATGCGGCTGCCGTGCTGAAGGCGCATGGACTGGATCCGCTGCAGCCGCTGCTGGTTGACGGCGCGCCGCGCACGCTGCTGGCGCTGGCCAGCGAACGCGAGCTGCCGGAGGCCGATGCCGCGTTGCCCGTGCAGGATGCCTGCCTGTGGCTGTCCGGGCTGCCTATGCTGCCCGGCCGCGAGTACTCGATCGCCTCCGCCGCGAACGACGGCGAGGTGGAGCTGGTGGTCAGGCTGGTGCATGACACCGCCGGGCGTGCCGGGCTGGGCTCGGGCTGGTTGTCGCTGCATGCGCCGATCGGCGCCAGCATCGTGGCCCGCGTGCATCGCAATCCCGGCTTCCATCGGGTGCCTGCTGCGCCGATGGTTCTGGTCGGCAACGGCACCGGCATCGCCGGCCTGCGCAGCCTGCTGCGCGAGTCCGCGCATGCAGGCGAGCACGGGCACTGGCTGCTGTTTGGCGAGCGCCAGCGCGCGCACGACCTGCTGTTTGCCGAAGAGATCGAGGCCTGGCAGGCGCAGGGCCATCTGGCGCGGGTGGACCTGGCGTTCTCGCGCGATGGCGAAGGTGGCTATGTGCAGGATCGCTTGCGTGCGGCCTCTGATGTGCTGCGCGACTGGATGCAGCGCGGCGCGGTGATCCACGTCTGTGGCTCGCTGCAGGGCATGGCCGAAGGCGTGGACCAGGTGCTGCGCGCTGCGCTGGGCGATGACGCGGTGGAAACGCTGCTGGAGAACGGGCGCTACCGCCGCGACGTGTATTGAGTCACACGAGGAGTGCCGGCCGCTGGCCGGCATGATCATGGACGTGCCGGCCAGCGGCCGGCACTACCGGGGCAGGGTCAGGCCGCGGCGCGGGCCTGCCGCGCCGGCTGCAGGCGGAAGGCTCCCACCGCTTCGGCCAGGGCATGCACCTGCGCCTGCATCTGTGCAGTCGAAGCACCGGCCTCTTCCACCAGGCTGGCATTGCGCTGGGTACTGGCTTCCATCTGCACGATGGTCTGGTTCACCTGTGCGATGCCGGCATGCTGGTCCTGCGATGCGCTGCGGATGCCGGCCAGCAGGTCCGCCAGCTGCTGCACGCTGCCGACGATCTCTCCCATCGTGGTGCCGGCCTGCTCGGCCTGCTGGTTGCCCTGCCCGACACGCGCTACCGAATCCTCGATCAATCCCTTGATCTGCTTGGCCGCCTCGGCACTGCGCTGGGCCAGCAGGCGCACTTCCGCAGCCACCACGGCGAAGCTGCGGCCCTGTTCGCCGGCACGCGCCGCTTCCACCGCTGCGTTCAGTGCAAGGATGTTGGTCTGGAAGGCGATGCCATCGATCAGCTGGGTGATGTCACCGATCCGCCGCGAGGCTTCGCTGATGCCGTGCATGGTCGCCACCACCTGGCCCACGGCGTCGCCGCCGCGCTGAGCCACCGCTGCCGCCCCCTTGACCAGCGCATCGGCACGACCGGCCGCGTCGGCATTGCGGCCCACCGTGTCGGTCAGCTCATGCATCGACGCCGCGGTTTCTTCCAGGTTGGCCGCCTGCTGTTCGGTGCGCTGCGACAGGTCGTGGTGGCCAGCGACGATCTCGCCAACGCCGGTATCCAGGCTGGAGGTGGCCTGCTGGATGCGGGTGACGATGCGGCCCAGCTGCGCGACGGTGGCGTTGGCATCGTCGCGCATGCGCGCGAACACGCCCTGCAGGTCGCCGTCCATGCGCACGCTGAGGTCGCCGCGTGCCAGCGCGGCCAGCAGTGCCTGCAGGTCGCCGAGATTGGTTTCAAAGGTCGCCAGCAGGCGGTTGATGCTGGTCGACAGCGTGCGCACGAAGCCCTGCTTGCCGTCCAGTACGATGCGACCGTGCAGGTCACCGTGTGCGGCGGCGTCGACCAGTGCGGCCACTTCGGTTTCGAGCAGGGTTTCCAGTGCGCGGCTGCGCCATTCCACCGCCACACCGAGGAACTGTCCTTCGTCGGTGATGGGATTGGCGATCAGCTGGTAGCGAACGCCGTCGTGGCCGATCTCGCGTTCTTCGCGCTGGCGTACGCCGGCCAGGCTGGCCAGCGCCGGATGCAGGCGCATCGCTTCGCTGCCCACGAGCGCGTCAACCTGCAGGTCCAGCTGCTGCAGCAGCGCCGGGTTGGCGTAGGCCACCAGCCCTTCGGCATCGATCACCATCAGGCCGGTCTGTGCGCTGTCCAGCGCCTGGCGCACGCGGGTATTGCCGCGCGCCACCGCACGCTCGGTCTCGATGCGCGCACGCAGGCGCTGCTGCATGTCGACCAGGCGCTGGGCGAGCTGGCCGATCTCATCATTGGCGTTGTATACGCGAAGCGTGGTGTCCAGGCGGTCGTCGGCGATATCGCTGGCGAAGCGCAGGGTGTCCTGGATCGGCTGGCGCACCGCGCGCAGGACCAGCACCAGGCTGGTGATCAGCACGCCCGCGACCAGCAGCAGGGTCAGCGCAAACAGCACGCTCATGGTGCGCGTGCCGGCCTGCTGGCGCGCCTGTGCCTCGGCCAGCGCCGCCACCTGGGCCTGCTGGAAGGCGGCCAGCGCCGGCGCCACGCCGGCGGCGGTGTCCAGCAGCGACTGCGCCTCCACATCCAGGCCGACGCGGGCGGCGGTGTAACCCAGCAAGGCGACCTGATAAGCCTCCATGCCGCTGCGCAGGGCATCCTGCACATCGGTGGACAGGCCGGCCAGCGCGAGGTCGAACGGCAGCTTCTCTTCGCTGGCGCGGTCGGCATGGGCCGAGTCACCATCGAGCAGCAGCAATGCTTCCTGCCGCCGCATCTTCTGCAGGGACAGCGCCAGCAAGGGGCGCTGCAGCGCATCGACCTGCGCCTGCAGGCTGTCGGCGGCCTGCTGCAGCTGCGCGGCAAGGCCGGCATCACCCCGGCCCATCTCGTCGACCCGTTCGAACAGGGCCGCGACGCCCTGAGAGAACGCGTCCGCGGCTTCGGTCAGCACCTGCAGCGCCTTGCGCCGCCCGGCATCCATCGGTATCGCGCGCAGCGCCTGCAGGTCGGCCTGCAGTGCCTTCTGCGTGGCCAGCAACTGATTGCGGTCAGCATCGTCGAAACTGCGCGCATACTGGGTCTGCAGGCGCCGAGCTTCGGCCACACGCGTGGCCAGGCTGGCGGCCAGGTCGCTGCCGCGCTGGTAACTGGCCTGATTGCGTGCGGCCTGTGCGCTGGCGTGGCCGGTCCAGGCGTAGACCGCGGCAATTGCCACCAGGCCCAGGCCACAGACCCAGAGGGTTGCCTTGAGCTTGTTGGCTACGCTGAGCCGGTGCGGCTGCAGCCACAGCAGCAGGTTCGACGACAGCACGCTCGACGACAGCACGCCGGGCGACGCCGAGCGCAGGCGGGCCAGATGCGTGCGCAGGGACCGGAGATGGGGAACAACGGCCGACATGACAGACTCCAGGCGGAAGGACGCACCTGTATCGGCTGGATTCCCGACAACTTTAGGCCTGTTTTCGTGCCGCAGCGACGCTCGCCGGCGGACGCGGCCTTTGTACCGGGCACAGGCGACGGGCGCATGACACCGGCGCTGCGCTTGACCTCAACCCCGGTTGGGGGCGCACAGTGGACGTCCCTCCCCTGCCCGGTGTCCGCATGACGACGCTCGATATCCCCCGCTACCTGCATCGCCTGCAGCTGGATGCACCACCCCCGCTGACCCTGGCCGGCCTGACCCTGCTGCAGCAACGCCACAACGCGCTGCTGCCGTTCGAGACCCTCAGCTGCCTGCTGCGTGACGCGGTACCGATCGACCTGGACAGCGTGCAGCGCAAGCTGCTCGACGAGCGCCGGGGCGGTTACTGCTTCGAACTCAATGGCGGCCTGCTGGCATTGCTGCAGGCACTGGGCTTCGATGCCCAGCCGCTGAGCGCACGCGTGCTGCTGGCGGCACAGGATGGCGAGCTGACCGCACGGACCCATCTGCTGCTGCGCGTGCATGTAGAGGGTGAGGACTGGCTGGTCGATGCCGGCTTCGGCAGCCTGACCCCGACCGTGCCGCTGCGCCTGCACGACACCGCACCGCAGGCCACGCCGCACGAGCGCTACCTGCTGCAGCGGCTGGGCGATGACGGCGATTTCGTGCTGTCAGCCGAATCCAGCGATGGCTGGCGGGCGATGTACCGCTTCGACCTGCAGGCGCCTGCGCCGATCGACAACGTGGTGGGCAACTGGTACGTGTGCACCCATCCCGACTCCAGTTTCCCGGGCCAGCTGCGCGCGTCGCTGACCGGGCCGGACTGGCGCCGCACCATCGGCAGTGGCAACTACACCGAGTACCGCCCGGGGCAAGCGCCGGACAAACGCCCGCTGCACGATGTCGGCGACGTGCGCGAGGTGCTGCAGCAGCGCTTCGGCGTGCAGCTGCCGGACGACCCGCGGCTGGACCCGGCGATCAATGACTGGCTGCAGCGCTCGCGCGCCACGATCTTGTAGGGCCGAGCCCATGCTCGGCCGGCGCCTTTGTAGAGTCGAGCCATGCTCGACTCGCGCGTTCCCAGCACCCCAAAAGCAGCCGAGCGTGGGCTCGGCTCTACAGAACTGCACGCGCCTGCAGCGCGATGCGGTTGCCTTCGCTGTCGCGGATCTCGGCCACGCGCCAGTCGCCGGCGTCGGCGGGGCCGAAGCGCAGTTCGGCCCCAGCCTGCAGCGCACGGTCGAGGCTGGCCTCAAGATCATCGACACCGATATAGAGGCGCGCGCCCTGTTCGGAGGGCTGGTAGTCCGCCCCCTGCACCAGCGACATGCTGGCACCCGTCGCGTCGTCCGAGAATGGCAGGTAGGCCATGTGGCAGTCATGCAGCAGGATCGGTTCGTCCACCACCACCTGCAGCCATCGCTGATAGAAGGCGATGGCACGGGCCAGGTCACTGGCGGGGATCTCGACATGCAGGATCGGGTTCACGGGCTTTCCTCGCGCGGCGCAGTCAGATGATGCGCAGGGTAATCGCCTTCAGTACCGCACGGGTACGGTCGCGGGTGCCAAGCTTGTCGAGAATGGCGGAAACATAGTTCTTCACCGTGCCTTCGGCCAGGAACAGGCTGCGCGCGATCTCCTTGTTGCTGTAGCCGCCGGCCAGCAAGCGCAGGATCGCCACTTCGCGTTCACCGAAGGTGTCAGTCGGCGGTGCTTCGTCGTGAAAGCGGTAGCGCGCGCGCACCGGCTCGGTGCTGACCGGCATCAGCAGCGTCTCGCCGGCGGCGACGCGCTCGATTGCCTCACGAAGGTCGGCCGGCGCGGCATCCTTCAGCAGGAAGCCCTGTGCACCTGCCTCACTGGCACGCAGCAGCAGGTCACTCTCATCGAAGGTGGTCAGCAGCAGCAGCGGTGTGGCATCGCCACGTGCGCGCAGCTGGCGCAGCGCCTCGATCCCATCCAGGCCCGGCATGCGGATGTCACTGAGCACCACGTCCACCGGCTGCGTGGCCAACGCGTCCAGCAGGGCCTGGCCGTCCTCGGCCTCCAGCACCACCTCCACCCCCAGCCCCTGCAGCAGCGCGCGCAGGCCGGCGCGGACCAGCGCCTGGTCGTCGGCCAGGGCAACGCGGATCGCGGCGCCACTCATGCCGGCACCCATGCGGTCAGCAGCATGCCGCCCTGTGCGGTGCGCGCGAGTTCCAGCCGGCCATGGACCGTGGCCAGGCGCTCACGCATGCCGGCAATGCCGTTGCCTTCGCGGATGCGTTCGGCACGCTGGCCGTCATCATGGATATCGATGCGCAACCGGGAATCCTCTTCGTTGATCGTCAGCCATACGGTATCTGCGTTGCCATGCCGGGCGGCATTGGTCAGCGCTTCCTGCACCAGCCGCAGCACGGTCTCGGCCATCAGCGGATCGGTCACGCGCACGCCCTCGCCGATCCGCAGCTGCAGCTTCGGCCGTGGGAAGGGTGCGGCCAGCGCGTGCAGTGCGGTGGCCAGATCGAGGCCGCGATCATCGCGCATCGACTGCACCACCTGGCGGATGTCGGCCAGCAGTTCGCCCGACAACTGCTCGGCCAGCACCAGGCCGTCGCGCCCGGCCAGCGCAGGATCAGCCGCCAGTGCGCGCAGGTTCAACCGCATCGCGGTGAGCTTGTGGCCCGCCACATCATGCAGTTCGCGCGCCAGGCGCAGGCGCTCGGCATCGCGGGCGCTGTCGGCCAGCAATGCACGCGTGGCCAGAAGATCCGCATTGACCCGGGCCAGGTCATCGCGGGCCAGGGCCGTGCTGCGTGCATAGTGTGCGGTCAGTGCGGCAAACGCCTGGAAGCCGCCGTACAGCAGCACCACCAGCAACGGCTGGCTGAAGCCACTGTGGCGCAGCACCGCATACATCGCCAGGTTGGCCAGCAATGCGACACCCAGCACGAAGCGCGGCGGCCAGTGCTCGGCCAGCTGTGCGACCAGCACCACCAGCAGCACGGGAGCGGTGCCGGTACGCGGCTGCAACGCGACCAGGGCAACCGCCAGCAGCGCCTGCAGCACGGCAGCGACGGCGCGCACGCGCGACGGCATCGACGCCCAGCCGTGCAGCACGAACAGCAACAGGAACCCAGCAAGCAACAGCAGGCTGGGGCCGGCCTCGCCGCGCTGCACGGCGAATGACAGGCCGACCGCCAGCACGGTCACCAGACCGGCAAGGCTGAGCGGACGCAACAGGTGGCGGAGCAGGCTGGGCATGGCCAGATGCTGACGGCCGCGCCTGCCGTCGGCAATGGGTCCGGCGCAGAAAGTGACTTCTGGCACGTCGAATCGATGACCACTGGCCCTGAACCCGCTACCGGCCTCCGCGCAGACTGGCCCCACACCGCAGCACACCGCCCACTTCCGGAGCCACTGCCATGATCCGCACCGCCCTGCTCAGCACCGTCCTGACCGCCCTTGCCCTGGCCGGCGGCGCCCACGCCGCCGATCTGGCCGTGACCGTACACGATGTCCGCGTGCAGACCGGTACGCTGCGCGTTGCCCTGGTCGACAACGCCAACGCCTGGGACGGCAAGGCTGCGCCCGTGCAGGCGCAGCAGGCCAGGCCCAGTGGCGACAGGGCCCACTTCGTATTCAAGAACGTGCCGGCCGGCAGCTACGCGGTGCTGCTCACCCACGACGAGAACGACAACGGCAAGCTCGACACCAACCTGGTCGGCATGCCGGTGGAAGGCTACGGCTTCAGCAACAACCCGCAAGTGATGCGCAAGCCGACCTTCGACGAAGCGCGCGTCAACGTGCCGGCCGCCGGTGCCGCCATCGACATCACCCTGCGCTGATTCCTGCATCCAGACCCGAGGCCATCATGGACCGTCGCCGCTTCCTTCGTACCCTGCTCAGCAGCAGTGCCTGCCTGGCGCTTGGCGCCACCGCCCTGCGCAGCGCACCCGCCTTCGCCGGCGACCCTGCGCACTTCGCGCAGGGCCTGCAGGAGCACCCGTGGCTGCTCGGCTGGCGCAGCGTCAGCAGTGAAAGTCTCGGCCCGGCCAACGTGCAGTTGCAGGGCCGGCTGCCGGCCGGGCTGGCCGGTACGCTGTACCGCAATGGCCCGGCCTGGACCGAGCGCGATGGCTTCCGCTATGACCACTGGTTCGACGGCGACGGCATGGTGCATGGCTGGCGCTTCAACGGCGATGGCAGCCTGACCCATCACGGGCGCATGGTGGCCACGCCGAAGTTCAGCCGTGAGCAGAAGGCCGGCCGCTTCCAGTACCCGGCGGCGGGCACCAGCGTCCCCGGTGCACTGGCGGTACGCAACAACGACGATGCCAACGTCGCCAACACCTCGGTGACGATGATCAACGGCCGCCTGTTCGCGCTCTGCGAATCCGGCTCGGCGTTCGAGGTGGACCCCGATTCACTGCAGACCCTTGGCCCGGTCACCTGGCGCCCGGACCTGGCCGCACTGCCGTTCTCCGCGCATCCCCTGCCCGACCGCGATGGCAGCGTGTGGAACTTCGGCTCGATCAGCCTGATGGGGGGCCACGGCCTGCTGGTCTGGCACATCGGCAAGGACGGTCAGCTGCGCAGCGCCAACGTGATTGAAACGCCGGAGCACGGCTACCTGCATGCCTTCGCCATGACCGAACAGCACCTCGTTTTCGTGCTGATGCCGTTCGACTTCACCGGCACCGGTGGCAGCTTCTTCGAACGCATGCAGTTCGCACCGCAGCGTGCGGCGCGCATCGCGGTCGTCGCCAAGGATGCACCGGACAAGGCGCAATGGTTCGAGGCGCCGTTCGCGGCGATCTACCACTTCGGTGATGCCTTCACCCGCGATGGCGGCATCGTGCTGCGCGCGGTGCGCCACGACGACATCAGCGAAGCGCGCTCACCGATGAAGGAAGCAATGGCCGGCGATGGGGCACATGCGGCCAATAGTGGTGCCAGCCTGGTCGAGCTGCACCTGGACCTGCGCCGTGGCCAGGCACGCTGGGAGCCACTTGGCATCAGCGCGGTGGAGTTTCCGCTGTTCGATCCACGCTCGGCCAACACCCGCGGCGCACGGCTTTACGCACCCACCATCGATGGTCCAGCCAACGCGCCCTACTTCAATGCGGTGGCTGCATTCGACATCGAGCGGGGCCGCCGCCAATTGTGGCACTACGGGCCGGACATCATGGCCGAGGAACACGTATTCGTGCCGCGCCCGGGCAGCCGCAACGCCGACGACGGCTGGCTCATCGGCACGCTGCTCGATCCGTCGAACAAGCGCAGCGGCCTGGCCGTACTCGATGCGCGCCACCTGGACGATGGCCCGATCGCACAGGCCTGGCTGCCCTACGCGGTGCCGCTGGGCTTCCACGGAACGTTCGCCGCACGCGGCTGAGTGCACGCCGCACGGACACCGGCGCTGGCATGCTGGGGTTCCCCTTGCTGCGGAGCCCGGCATGTCCCTGGCAGACCATCGAAACGCGCTGGCACCGCAGGGATTCCTGCGCGTGGCGATCAACCTGGGCAATCCGGTGCTGGCACAGGGTGATGCGCGTTCGCCGCGTGGCCCCTCGCTGGAACTGGCCACCGCATTGGCACAACGGATGGGGGTGCAGGCCCGCTTCACCTGTCACGACGCGGCAGCCTCGGTGGTTGCTGCGGCCACCGAAGACGAATGGGACCTGGCCTTCCTGGCGATCGATCCGGCGCGGGCGGACCGCATCGCCTTCAGCGCGCCGTACGTGGAAATCGAAGGCACCTACCTGGTGCGTGCGGACAGCCCGGCGCAGCGCGTTGCCGACCTGGACCACGATGGCCTGCGCATCGCGGTGGGCCGCGGTGCGGCCTACGACCTGTTCCTCAGCCGCGAGCTGCGCCACGCCTCGATCGAACGCGCCGACACCTCTGCGGCCGCCATTGACCTGTTCGACCAGCAGCGCCTGGATGCCGCCGCTGGTGTACGCCAGCCGCTGGTGGCCTGGGCACACCTGCATCCCGGCCACCGCGTGCTGGCCGATCGCTTCACCGCGATCCAGCAGGCGGTAGCGGCACCGGCCTCGCGCCCGGCCGATGCGTTGCAGGCACTGTTCGAGGAAGTGCAGGCGATCAAGGCAGGCCCGCTGCTGGGCGAAGCCTTCGCCCGGGCCGGGCAGGCGGTCACGCTGGTGCGGTGAATGCAGCGTACACGCAGTCGAGCATGGCTCGACTCTACAGAGGCCTGGTCGAGCATGGATCGACGCTACAGAGCGCGTGCGGCCTACTGGAACAGGTACTTCAGGCCGATCTGCGCGCGGCGGCCGTAATACTCCACCTGCAGCGGCCGCTGCGGGCTGCCCTGGTAGTACTTCAGCGGTTCGTTGGTCAGGTTGCTCAGCTCAGCGAACACGGTCCAGCGATCAAGCGTGTAGGACGCGCTGAAGTCGACCGAGGTGTTGGCACCGTACCAGGTATCGGTGGTGCTGCTGTCGCCATGCGATTCGATGTAGGCGCCCTTGTGGTTGGTCGCCAGCCGGGCGGCGAACGCGCCATCGTCGTAGTACACGGTGACGTTGTACAGGCGGTCGGCCTGGCCGGTGATCGGCACGTTGCCGCTGCGGCCCGGAATGCGCATGCGCGAATCCATCAGGGTCAGGTTGGCATTGATGCCGAAATTGCTCCACAGGCCCGGCAGGAAATCGAAGCGGCGCACGAAGGCGAACTCGGCACCCCACAGTTTGGCGTCGTCGCCGTTCTCGGGCCGGTAGAAGGTGACATTGGTGTTGCCGTTGAAATTGCCGGTGCTGCTGCTCTGGAACACCGGGTTGCTGATGTTCTTGTAGAACACGCCGCCGGACAGCAGGCCCAGCGGTCCGGCATACCACTCGGCCATCAGGTCCAGGTTGTCCGAATAGGTCGGGTCAAGATCGGCATTGCCGGAAGTGAAGGTGCCATCGGCTTCCATGAATGAGCCACCCGGATTGATGTCACCGAAGTTCGGGCGGGCAAAGCTGCGGGTCAGGCCCAGTCGCAGGTTCAGGTCACCGCGCGGAGAGAAGCGCGCGTTGAGCTGCGGCAGCACCGAGGTGTAGCGCTTGCGCCCCAGGTTGGGCACCAGCGCGCTGCTGCCATCGGCATCGCGCTCCAGCACCTGCCCACGAACGTCGGTGGCGGTGCGTTCCAGGCGCACGCCACCCACCACGTCCCACCGCTCGTCCGGCGTCCAGGTGCCCATTGCATAGGCCGCGTACTGCTTCTCGGCCACGTCGAAGTTGCGGCCCAGCGCCGCGCCATTGGCCACCAGCGCCGAGTCGCCCGGCACCAGCACCAGATGCTGCTTGTTCTGCCGGTACCACTCGGCCAGGGCCTGCATCGGCACCACCTGCGAGAAGTCACGGGCGTAGTCGCGGCCGTTGCCGATGTCATAGCCGCTGCGGCCGGGCTGGTCCATCAACGGGAAGTCGGCCAGGGTCGGCACCGGGCCGCCGGTCGCGGTGTTCCAGGCATAGAACTCGTCGGAGAAGCGCGCGCGGCGCTGCTTGTCACGGTACTTGGCACCGGTCTTCCAGGTCAGCGTGTCGCTGGCGTCGAAGGTGAAGTCCAGTTGCGCGACGGCCCTGTCCTTCTCATTGACCGCCACCCGGTACAGTTCCACGGCGCTCAGCGACATCTTGCGCGGGTCCATCGCGAAGCCGGGCGGCAGATGGGTCTGCGGGGTATCGGCGTCGACGTTGCCGCCATCGACGGTGTTGTACGAGTTGCGCCCTGCACCGCGATCCTGCAGGCCCTGGTAGCCGACCTTGCCCTGGTTGAACTGGACCACGAAGTAGGCGTTGTCGGCACAGGTGGGAATGCAGCCGTAGCGGAAGTCGTTCTCGGCACTGGCCAGCTTCCAGTCCACCTGGCCGCGGCCGAAGGTGTGCTGACCACCGAACTCGAAGGTCTTGAACTCGGTGATCAGCTCGTTGTGAATGTTCTGCAGCTCGACGCGATCCTTGTCGAAACGGTAGCGGTGCTTGTAGTGGGTCTCATCGTCGCTCAGTTCGCCATACTGGCCACGCACGTACAGCCGGTGGCCGTCGGCCGGCAGGAATTCCATGCCGCCATTGACACCGCGGGTGGTGCGCTCGCCGGTGTAGTCACGCAGCTCCAGGCGGTAGATGCCAAGGCCATCGGCACTACGCCGCGGCTCGAAGTTGTCGGTCGCCCACGGGCGCTTCCAGTAGGTGCCGTTGATCAGGAACCCGAAGCGGCCATCGGCGCTGCGGTCGCCATACAGCACATTGGCGCTGGTACCGGTATCGACGGCCTTGTCGTTGTAGTTGCCGGCCACGCTGGCGGCGAAGGTGCGGCGCGCAGGCGCGGTGCGGGTAACGAAGTTCACCTGGCCACCGATGGCGTCGCCTTCACGGTCCGGCGTCAGCGTCTTGCTCACTTCAATGCGCTCGATCAGCTCGGTGGGGAAGAAATCGAACGCGGTGGCGCGGCTGGTGGTTTCCTCTTCGGCGGTCGGCAGCCGGTCACCGTTGAGGGTGGTCGAGTTCCACTGCGCGGGCAGGCCACGCACGGCGACGAAGCGGCCTTCGCCCTGGTCGCGTTCGATCGACACGCCCGGTACCCGCTGTACGGCTTCGGCGGCGTTGTGGTCGGGCAGCTTGCCGATGCCATCGGCGCTGACCACGTTCATCAGGTTGCTGGCTTCGCGCTGGGCATCCAGCGCCTGCTTCTCGCCGCTGACGATGCTGCCGACCACGGTGACGGTATCCAGATCGACGGCAGAGGGAGTGGGTGCGGTATCGGTCGCGACCGGGGAAGCGGCCTGGACGGCCAGCGGGGCATGCAGCAGGGCGAGCAGGCCCAGGGTGAGCGGATGGCGCGTAGGCAGGTTAGACATGGCGGAGGCGGCAGCAAGGGAAAGTGGACCGCTCCAGCGGGAGCGGCGATGGCGGCCACTTTCAATCAGCGCGGTGAAGCGCAGGCGGCATCCACTAGGCAGGTCGGGGCAGCTGTCTAGGTGATCGCAAGGGTGGCTACTGGGCCAGCAGGCGGCGGCCACCCACCCAGACCTCGGCCACGTAGTCCGGCAGGGTTCCACGCACCCGCACAAGATCGGCGCGCAGGCCTTCGCCGATGCGACCCCGGTCATGCAGGCCCAGCGCCTGTGCCGGTGCATGGCTGACCGTGCCCACCGCGCGCGGCAGGCTCCAGCCCAGCTGCGCGCACAGCACGCCCAGTGCAGGCAGCAGGCTGGCCGGCACGTAGTCGGAGGACAGCACGTCGAGGCAGTCGGCACGGGCCAGTTCCAGCGCCGCCACATTGCCCGAATGCGAGCCACCCAGCACCAGGTTGGGGGCACCGGCAACGATCGTCAGGCCGGCCACACGCGCCGCCGCGGCCGCCTCGAGCGTGGTCGGGAACTCGCAGATGCGCGCACCACTGGCCACGGCCTCGTCCACATCCGCGGGCACGGTATCGTCGTGGCTGGCCAGGCACAGGCCCCGTTCCCGCACCCACTGCAGCACCTGCTGCAGGTGTACGGGGCGATAGCGCGCCTGCTGTGCCCGGCGTGCCTGCAGCAGGTCGTCCAGATAGGGGGCCGGTGCGTCGGCCGGCAGACCGTAATAGGCCGCATAGCGGTGCAGGTTGCGGAACTGGCGCTGCCCCGGGGTGTGGTCGGTCAGCGACAGCAGGCGCACCGCCGGATCGTCCAGCAGCGGCTCCAGCAATGGCAGCAACCCGGGATACGGCAGCTCGGCACGCAGGTGCAGGTAGTGGTCGCTGCGCAGGCCGCCGCCACGGCGCGCCTCGGCCAGCGCCGCATGCGCGGCCTGCAGGCTGCGCACACGCACGCTGTCGGCTTCCACGTCGCCCACGGCCAAGGCATCGCAGGCGGTGGTGATGCCTGCGGCCAGCAGTTGTGCGTCGTGCGCCTGCACGGCCGCGGCCGCGGGGAACGCCACGCCTGAGCGTGGTACCAGGTGCTTCTCCAGATTGTCGGTATGCAGCTCGACAAACCCCGGCAGCAGCCAGTCGCCGCCGCAGTCCTCGGCGCCCGGCCGCCGCACGCGCCCCTGCCCCACCGCGTGGATGCGTGGCCCGTCCAGCACCACATGGCCGTGCACGATCTCATCGGCCAGCACCAGTTTCAGGTTGTCGAGGATGTGTTCGCCCATGGTTTCCGTAGCCCGTGTCACGCCATTGCAATCGCAGCGCGTTGATATGCCTGCACGTGCAGTGCACCTGTCTAGTCCAGCAGCCGCAGATGGAGGTTTGATGACCATGCCCGACCCGGCCCTGACGCCACGCGATTCGGCGCTGCCACTGTGGCAGCAGATCGAACAGGCGCTGCTGCGGCAGATCCGCGAACGCCAGCTGGTGGAGGGCGATGCACTGCCCTCGGCGCAGGTGCTGGCCAAGCGCTTCGCGGTCAACCGCCACACCGTGCGGCGCGCGATCGAGGCGCTGGAAGAGCGTGGCTACGTGCGCACCGAGACCGGTCGCGGCAGTTTCGTGCAGGAGCATCCGTACCACTACCCGATCAGCCGGCGCACGCGCTTCGGCCGGGCCATGCATGACCTGAACGTGGAAAGCCACTACACCCTGCTCGACACCCGCGTGCAGGTGCCGAGCCGCCAGGTGGCGCGCGCGCTCGGCCTGATTGCAGGTGAACGCGTGCATCGGGTGGTGTACTCCAGCCAGGTGGAAGGACGCACCGTGGACCACAGCGAAGCCTATTTTCCCGCCACCCGATTCCCGGGACTGGGAGAGGTGTTCGCACGCACGCCCTCGGTGACCCGCACCCTGGCCGCGTTCGGCGTCACCGACTACCTGCGCCGGCACACCACGGTGATGGCACGCCTGCCCGACGCCGAAGTCGCGCGCGTACTCGGGCAGTCAACGCGGCGGCCGGTACTGTGCGTGCACTCGCTCAACGTCGATCCGCAGGGACAACCGGTGCAGTTCGGCATCACCAGCTTCGCCGGTGACTGGGTGCAGCTGATGGTCAGCAGCGACCTCTAGGAGAAGCGCGGCGGGCGTTGCACCCGCCGCGCGCAGGCTTCATGCCGCGCGGCGCAATGCCGTGTAGCGACCGTCCACCAGTTCCTCGGCCAGGCCGAAGCTGAGCGTCATGCCCAGGCCACCGCCACCGATCGCGTTGACGAGGGTCACACCCGGGGTCGGCTCGGCGACGAACTCGCTGCTGCCGTCCAGCAGCTTGGGATAGATGCCGTGCCAGGTCTGCGCGATGCGCGCGTCCGCTACCTGCATGAAACGGGACAGGTAATCGAGCACCTTCTGGTTGATGGTGTGCTCGTCGAACGGGTCATGCGTATGCGCATAGGCATGCGAATCACCGATGGTGATTTCACCGAGGCCGTTCTGTGCCGCCATCACGTGGATTCCCAGCTCGATCAGGTCGGCATGCTCGGCCTGGTAGCGCGCCTGCAGCGGGGCGACATCGGCGGCCTCGCGGAAGCCGGCGTAGTGCACCAGCGACAGGCCGCCACACAGGGCGGCCCCCAGGCGGAATCCGGACGGCTGCGCGGCCAGGCGCAGCATCTGCAGCTTGCAGCGGGTCAGCGGCGCGGCGGCATACAGCTCCGGATACAGCTGTTCGAACTCCGGGCCGCTGCAGACGAACACCTGGTCGGCCTCGAACAGGCGGCTGCCGGACCACACCCGGCCGCTTTCCACTGCCGTCACCGGCGTACGCCACTGGAACTGCACGCCATGGCGCTCGCGCAGCACATCCGGCAACGCGCGGATCGCCTGGCGCGGATCGACCACCAGCTCATCGGCATTGAACAGCGCGCCACGCAGTTCGCGCGCGACCAGCGCCGGCGACTTCGCCAATGCCGCGTCCCGGTCCAGCAGCCGGCATGGGCGCACCTGCGCATTGGCGGCCGCGTACTGCTGCAGCACGGCCCATTCGTCGTCGGCGTGGGCAACATGCAATGAGCCGCTGGGGTCATGCCAGAGGCCGGCGACGTCAATCAGTTCCTGCCAGATCTGCCGCGAGCGCAGCGCGCGCTCATACAGCGGTCCATTGGGCACGCCGATCGGCCAGACCATGCCGAAGTTGCGGATGGAGGCGCCGACAGCGCGTTCATGGCGCTCCAGCACGGTGACCTTGCAGCCACGCACGGCCAGTGCGCGGGCCACGGCCAGGCCGACGATGCCGGCACCGACCACGAGGGCGGTTGTGTTCTTCATGGGGGATGGACTCAGACGGAGGCGAGCGCCGGCATGCGGGCCAGGCGCAGGGCCTTGTGGTGGAAGTACAGCAGGGACAACAACAGGCAGGCACCGCCCAGCAGCGACAGATGGATCACGGCGCTGGAGAAGAAGCGCACCCACGACAGCTGCAGGCCGGAGAACTCATGGCCGAGCAGGACCAGCACACTGCCGAGATAGCCGAACGCATCGGCCAGGTACATCACGAAGCCGACGTTGCCGGCCACCTTGAAGGTGGCGATCAGGCGTTCGAAGAACACGCAGTTGAACGGCACGTAGGCCAGGTACAGGCCGAAGCCCACCAGCCCCAGCCACGCCAGCGGATGCAGCATGCCCTCGCGGAACGCCAGCGTGCTCAGGCCGGCGGTGGCCAGGCCGATGAACATCAGCACGTGCAGGGCCATCAGGCCGTTGAGGTTGTTGCGGAACCAGGTCAGCCCGGCGGTCAGCACCAGCACCGCGAACGCCACCGGCGTTTCGATGGCGGCGAACACGCCGGCGCTGCCGCCATAACCCAGCTCGCGGAACAGCTCGGCCTCGAAGCTGTCGCGGAAATCGCGGACCACGGTCAGGCACACGTAGCACAGGATCATCAACGCCAGCCCCGGCAGGAAGCGGCGCACGAACGCGCGGCGCTGCGTGCGGTCCATCGGCAGGCGCGGCGAACGCTCGCGCAGGTCGTCGGCGTCCGGTGCGGGAATGCGTTCGAGCATGCGCACCGACACCAGCAGCAGCGGCAGGAACAGCAGCCCGCACAGGAACGGCATCCAGAACTCGCTCACGCCCTGCAGCAGCAGCCACTTGCCCACCGACTTCACCACGCCGGAGGCCATGATGAAGCTGGAGGCCAGGATCGCGCCCATGGCTTCGGTGGTCCGGCGCCCTTCCAGATAGCTGAACACCAGGCCCCAGACCATGCCCAACGGCAGGCCATTGAGGAACAGGAACGGGATGTTCCAGGGCGCCGGCACCAGTGCGAAGCCAAGCAGCGCCAGCCAGGAGATGCCGATCAGGCCCAGCAGCAGGCTGGCGCGGCGCTCGGCGCGCAACTCGCCGATCACCCGCACGCCGATGAACTTGCTGCACATGTACCCCAGCACCTGCGCCACCACCAGCCACACCTTGTAGTCGGCGCCAAACAGGTGTTGGCCATCGAACGATGCAGCGGCGAAGGGCTTTCGGAAGGCATACATGCAGGCATAGGTGGACAGCGCCGCACTGCCTGCGAACACGGTCAACGCCAGCGGATGCCCCTGCAGCCGTGCCCACAGCGATGGCCCGCTCATGCAGCGGCGACCGTGCCGGTGCGTGCCAGGCCGAGCAGCGCCGGCAGGCGGTCGAGGTGGTCGATGATGTGGTCCGGGCCATGCGGCAGCAGCTCGGCCCGGGTGAACGCGCCGGTGGTGACCGCAACATTCAGGCCGACGCCCGCGTTGCGGCCTTCGTTGATGTCGACCTCGGTGTCGCCCACCTTCACCACGGCGGCGGCATCGTCCACCCCGGTACGCTGCATCAGCGCCTGGATCATGTACGGCGCCGGGCGGCCTGCAGGCACGTCATCGCTGGCCACCAGTGCATCAATGCGATCCTGCCAGTCGAGCCGCGCGATGATCACCTCGGCGATGTCACGCGAGAAGCCGGTGTCCAGGCCGATACGGATGCCATGTGCGCGCAGCATGTCGAACAACGCCTCGGCGCCCGGCAGCGGTGCAATGCCCGGTGCATGGCGATAGCACTCGAGCATGCGCGCCACGAAGTCGGTGTGGATCGGTGCCACGCGCGGGTCGTCCACCGTGGCGCCCAGCAGCCGCGCGATCGCCTGCGGCTTGGGGTAGCCCATCAACGGGCGTACGTCTTCCACATCGATGGCGTGGCCCGCGGCGGCCATCGCTTCGGCGAAGGCATGGGCCACCAGGCCCGGGTCGGCAACGGTGGTTCCGGCGATATCAAGGACGGCGAGGCGGTAGCGCATGGCGGCAGGGGCTGTTGAGCGAAGGTGCCCAGCTTCGCCGCGCCCGGCCACGCCCTGATGACAGCGCCCGGACAGGCCGATGCACCTGTCTAGCCGGGCGACCCCTGCGTGGCCATGTGCCGCACGTGTTCGGCGGCCTGCGCGTGCAGCCAGTCGCGGAAGGCGAGGAAGCCGCGATGGCGGGCCGAGCGCTGCGGGTACACCAGCCAATGCGGCCACGCCGTCTTCAGGCGCTGGCTGGACAGCGCGACCAGCTGGCCGGATTCCAGCAACAGGCGCGCCCGCGTCACCCGTCCCAGCGCCACGCCCACCCCGTCCAGCGCGGCCCGGTGGTGGGCCTCCGAATCATCCAGTACCGCCACGAAGCGCGGCGGCGGGCTCTGCCCGCTCAACGCGAACCACGCGCCCCACGCGCCGTCGGGATCACCGAGCAGCGGCCACTGGGTCAGCGGCACGCGGTCGATGCCACCCATGCGTTCGATCAGCGCCGGGCTGGCCATCGGCAGCAGCCACTCGTCGAACAGCGGTTCCACCACCAGCCCCGGCCAGTGCCCGGTGCCCAGTCGCAGCGCGGCGTCGAACTGCCGCTGCCGCTCGAAATCGACCAGCCGTTCGCTCGACTGCAGGTTGATCTCGATCTGCGGGTGCGCAGCCACGAAGTGGCCCAGGCGTGGCACCAGCCACGCCGAGGCCATCGATGGCACCGCGCTAATCGTCAGCACGTGCTCGGCGCGCGCCGCATAGGGCTGGAAGGCCTCGTTGATCGCGTCCAGATGCGGGCCGACCTGCTCCAGCAGGCGCTGCCCTTCCAGCGTAAGGGTGACACCTCGTGCCTGGCGGATCAGCAGCGGCTGGCCGAGGCGCTCTTCCAGCTGGCGCATCTGATGGCTGAGTGCGCTGACCGTCAGGTTCATCGATGCCGCCGCACGCGACAGGTTGCCGAGCCGGGCGGCAGCCACGAAACCCTGCAGGGCATGGAGGGGCGGACGGGACATCAGGCTTGAATTTCTCTCAAGGCGCGCTTGCGGAAATGTCGCTTTTTGCACGCCCATGCTGCCCGTATCGTGCAATCCACTCAAGTGGAGGCACGCTCATGAACATCTTCAGCAGCCTGTTGTTCCTGCACGGCCATGTGGCCAACGCCGAGCTGGCCCGGCAACTGGCCAGCCCGGTCCCGCCGTCCAGCAGCACTTCCGGCAGTGCCGGCCGCTGGCCGGCAACCTCGCCAACCGGGCAGCCCGCAGCTGCCGGCCGCTGCCCGGCACGCCCCTAACGCTGCAGCGCCTCCTGCACCGCGGCCGCCACGTCGGTGTTGTCGATGTAGCGGCCGTCGTTCCAGCCCACGTGCTGGCGGTAGCCGGCATCGACGCCACGCACGCGCTTTGCAAGCAACTCCGCACCCGCACCCTTGGCCCACAGCGGCACCAGCGCATTGGAGTGGTTGCCGGTGGGGCGGAAGCTCATCCCCGGCATGCGACCGCGGCCGTTGTTGCGCACCGGCTGGAACGCGACGCTCTGTGCATCCGGGCCCATCGGCATGCTGTTGTCGTGGTCGGTGGTGACGATCAGCAGGTTGTGCTCCCAACCGCCGTTGCGCTCGATCCAGTCCACCACCGCCGCCACCGCGTCGTTGAACTCCACGGTTTCCTCGATCAGGCGGCCGTACTGCGGCTGGTCGCTGCATTGGCCGTAGTGCCATTCGGTGCCACAGGCACTGGTGTGCGCGGCCCAGTCGGTGGCGCCGCCTTCCACCATCAGGAACAGGCCGTTCGAGGAGCGCTGCTGCAGGAACCGCAGCGCACCGCGGGTCATGGTCGCAAGATCCGGCACACTGTCGATCTTCCTTACGCCGGAGGGCGTGGCCGCATCCTTGCCCAGCACCTGCAGCTGGCGTGCCTGCTGCAGCGTGTTGGCCACGCGTGGCACGCCGATCAGCGGCCGGTCGGCCGGCAGCTGGCCCTGCGCCAGCGCGGCGAATTCCTCCTTGCCGCGGATCAGTCGCCACGGCCCCGACGGGTTGCCGCCAATGGTGCGGCCCGCTTCCAGCTGCTGCCAATCCTGCTGCGACACCCATTCCCACGGAGTCGCGCAGCCTTCGGCCTGCGCTGCACCCGTGGCCGGCCCACAGGCCAGGCCATCCACGCTGTAGCCGGGGCCACCGGTGCCCATCACCAGGTCCATGTGGCCCTGTGCCAGCATCTGGTGGGCGATGGCGTGGTAGTTGTTGCGCGATGCGTTCTGCGCCGCGAACGCTGCCGGCGTGGCATGCGCGAACGGCACCGAGGTGACCACGCCGGTGGCCATGCCCAGGCGCTTGGCGCGCAGCGTGTTGAACTCGACCGGGTTGCCGTCGTTGTTGTAGTTGATGGCATTGTTGTAGGTCTTGATGCCCGAGGACAACGCGGTGCCGGCGGCCGCACTGTCGGTCGCCACCGCCGCCAGGTACTGGTAGCCCACGAACGGCAGGTCCGGCGCGGGCACCGGTTCAGTATCCCAGGCCTTGCCCGCGTCGTAGCCCAGGGTCTGCGCGTTGTCGCGGGTCGGCTGGCTGCTGGAATTCAACGGGAACGTGGTCACCGCCAGGCGCTGCGGGAAATCCGCATAGGGGGCACCTTCACGGCTGCCGTACTGCCAGTAGGCGGCGGCATCCCAGGTGCCCCAACCGGCGCCGTCGTTGATCATCACGATCACGTTGTGCGGGCGCGCTTCGGCGGAAGGCACAGCCTCGGCGCGCAGGTTGGGCTGGCAGCCGGCCAGCGCTGCCAGCGCGATCAGCAACGAGGAATGGAGCCAGCGGCATGGCGCGTGTGCAGTCATCGGATATCCCGTCGGGCCAGCGGCGGCCCACAATGACGATACGTTATATCGTTTCAATGTTGCAGCTTCATGCAGCCGCCGCGCACTATCCTGCGGCTCTCCATTGCCACCGCATGATCCATGTCCCTCCCCGTTCCAGAGCGCGCGCCGCTGTCCTCGATCACCCTGGATGCGGCCACCTTCGCGGTGATCCACCAGCACAACGCAGAAACCGCGCGGCAACCGGCATCACTGACCAAGTTGATGACCGCCTACGCCGCGTATGCATGCGTCGAAGAACGCGGGCGCGCATGGGACGAAGCGGTCACCATTGCCGACGACGATGTGCATGCGGTGGCCGATGACGAAACGCGCATGGGCCTGGTGCCTGGCGAAACAATTACTCTGGCACGCCTGCTGGAAGGCTTGATGATCGTCTCCGGCAATGACGCTGCATTGGCGATCGCGCGCCACCTGGACGGATCGCAGACCGCATTCCTCGATCGCATGAACCGGCATGCGCGCCAGCTTGGCCTGCGCAGCACCTGGTTTGCCAGCGTCTCCGGCATCACCACCCCGCACCATGCGTCCAGCGCGCGCGACATGGCAGTGCTGGCCGCCTGCCTGCTGAACGATCATCCGCAGATTCTGGCGATCACCGCACAGCGTGCGTTCGCGCATGGCCGCTTCAGCCGCAACAACCAGAACGCCCTGCTTGGCGAGCACGGCGTGGATGGATTGAAGACCGGCTACACCCGGGCCGCAGGCTTCTGCCTGGCCGCCACCGCGTGCCGCACGGTGCCCGGGCGGGTGCAGCCGGTGCGGCTGATTACCGTGGTGCTGGGTTCTGAAAGCCGCGACGCGCGCGACGCGCTGGTGCGCGATCAGTTGTCGGCAGGGTTCGCTGCACTGGCCAACAGCTGACCGGCCATGCGGCTCAGCGCCGCTTGACCGTCGCCACGATCACGCGCTGCAGCTCGGCCTCGGCGTCGGCCTTGTCCAGTGCGCCGGCAGCCACGGCTTCCGACAGCGCTTCAGCCGCACCCAGAATCGCCCAGCGCCCCGCCAGCGGCACGGCCCCCTCGGCGGCGAACGGGCCCAGCCAGACCTGGCAGTTGTCGATGAAGTCCTGCTGGTAGCGCCGGCGCACCTCGTGCAGTTCCGGCGCGCCGACCAGCGCGGCGAGGATGCCCTGCACTTCACTGCCCTGGCTGAGGATGCAGTCGATGTAGCCGGAGGCGATGGCCGCCGCGCGATCGGCCAGCTGCGCCCTGGCGCGGCCGATGCGCTCGTGGAAGACCACGGTCTGGCGCCCGTCATAGTCATCGTAGAGCGCCGCCAGCAGTCCGTTGCGGGTCACGAAGTGATCGTAGGCCACCGGCTTGGTCACGCCCGCCGCCTCGGCCAGGCGTCCCAGCGTCAGTGCATCGGTGCCTTCCTCGCCGACCAGCGCCCAGGCTACATCCAGCAACTGGCGGGCGCGTTGCTCGCGGGTCAGTCGGCGGCGTGTGGGAGCGGGCGTGGCAGGCATCGGCAGGGCACGGCGGTCAGCGCATCGGAGTACCGATTTTACGGCCGATCTCCGCTGCCGACTGCATATGTGCCCCGGCGGCGCCGGAATCGGCGTCCAGCAGCAGTTCGGATGACAGCACGCGCGCACCGCAGTAGTCGAAGATGCCCATGTCGATCTGGGTCTTCATCGCCGCCCCATAGCCGCGCCGCTCGATCATCTCCGCGCCGGCCCCGCCCACCCCGACCAGGTGCACGCACAGCCGTTGCAGCTTCTTCTGCACCTTGCCGTCGGCGCCCTCCTGGTAGGCCCAGCCCTGGGTGAACACACGGTCGATCCAACCCTTCAGCAGCGCCGGGAACGACCACCAGTACAGCGGGTAGACCAGCACCAGCGTGTCGGCCGCATCCAGCCGCGCCTGCTCGGCGGCGACATCGGCCGGTACAGCGCCGGTGCCGCGGAACAGCGCCTGGTCCTGCAGGTTGAAACGCGGGTCGAAGCCCTCGGCCATCAGATCGGCGTGGGCCACGCTGTTGCCAGCATCGGCCGCGCCGATGGCCTCACCGATGCGCCCGGCGATGGCGTGGGTCAACGAGGAAGGATCAGGATGGGCGATGACGATGAGGCTGTGCATGGGGCGATCTCCGGAATTCATTACCTACCAATGGTAAGTAACGGATTGCCGCGCACCAAGCCCATCGATGGGACGCTGTTTCCGCATCCCCCGTATAGTGCGGTGGTCCCCTGCACGACGCCCGCACATGCGCCGATACCTGCCGCTGCCGATACTGACCCTGCTGCTGTCGTTGCTGCTGCCTTCTGCCTTCGCCGGTGAACTCAGCCCCAGTGACGCGAAGGCACTGCGCGAAGATGTGCGCGCCATGATGGCCGCTTACGCCCGCGGCGATGCGGAATTCCTCATCGAACGCACCCATCCCAGCCTCAAGCAGCTGGCCGGTGGCGATGAGGCGTTCCAGGCGATCACCCGCGATGCATTGAAGAAGCTGCGCGGCACCGGCGTGGTGGTCATCAGCGAAGAGGTGGGCGTACCGACCCGGACCTATGCTGCCGGGGAGGAAGAAGTCTGCTTCGTGCCGCGCCAGTCGCTGGTGCGGGTGCGCGAAACGCCGATGCGCAGCACCACGTTCATGGTGGCCGTGCGCCGCGTAGGCAGCGCGGACTGGACCTATCTGGATGGGTCCGGCCTGCAGGGCAATCCCGAGCTGCTGCGACAACTGCTGCCCGCCCTGGAACCCGGAGTGACCCTGCCCAAGCGGGACATCGAGGCGCTGTAGGCGGCGGCGCATCCCTCCGCGCAGGGCCTGGATCTACTGGAACAGCGCGTTCAACGCCGCGCCCGGGGTCGCCTGCTGCAGGCCATCGAAGCTCCCGTCCTGCACGATCGGTTGGGTCGCCTGCATCAAGCCACCCCACGCCGCGCGGGCCAGTGCGCCACCGAGGCTGACCCGGCGCACGCCGAGTGCGGCGATGTCCTGCAGGCGCATGGGCGTCGGTCCACCCACCAGCAGGTTCACCGGCTTCGCTCCTGCCGCGGCCACCACCGCGCTGATCTGCTCAGGCGTGCTGATGCCCGGCGCGTACAGCACGTCGGCACCGGCCTCGGCATAGGCGCGCAGGCGCTGCAGGGTGTCCTGCAGGTCCGGCACCCCCACGAAGAAGTTCTCTGCACGGCCCACCAGCAGCACATCGGCGCCGGCATGGTCGATCGCCGCGCGGGCCGCACGCAGGCGCTCGACCGCCTGCTGGATCGGGCGCAGTGGTGCATCGGCCACACCGCTGGCATCCTCGATCGACAATGCGGCGACACCGGTATCGATCGCCGCGGCCACCGCCTCTGCCACCACCGTTGGCGTGGCACCGAAGCCATCCCCGAAGTCGGCGTTCACCGGCAGTGGCGTCGCCCCCACCATCAGGCGCAGATGCTCCAGCGTGGCCTGCAGCGAAACCGCACCATCCGGCCGCCCCTCGCTCCAGGCACAGCCGGCACTGGTGGTCGCCAGCGCCTGGAATCCCTGCCGCTGCAGGTAGCGCGCACTGCCCACGTCCCACGGATTGGGCAGCACGAAGCAGCCCTGCGCATGCAGCTGGCGGAAGGCCGCGCGCCTGCGCGGGATGTCGGCGTCGATCGAGGTCATGGCGGGCTCCGGTACGGTACAGCGGCACCCTAGCCCGGCCATCGCCTGCGCTCAATGGCGGCATGCGCAGGCGCATGAAGTGATGCCGCCTGCTTATTGGACGCGGCCGAGGGCCGTGCCGGAGCGTGCTTGCCTGCCCCCTCATGCTGCCATGGAGCCGTTCATGCACCCCGACCTGGATTCCCCCGCTGACACCCACATCGACGCAGGCGACGATGACGCGCAGTGGGCCGAACTGCTGTCGCCCGCCCGCCGGCGCCTGATCGCTTCGGCCGGGCTGGCCGCCGGCGGCCTGGCCAGCGCGTCGACGGCAGCGGCAGCCACGCGCGACGACCGTGCCGTGAACACCACCGAGCCCGGGCAGCCCGGCTTTCGCGCCATCGTCCCGCCGGCGGCGAAGGGCAGCAGCCCGTGGGGCCAGGCGACGGCCAGCGAGCCCACCCCGCGACCGGCCAGCGTGCGTCCCGGCGAAGCCACGTTGCCCGCCACCCCACGCGCGTACACCGCCATCAAGAGCTATCACGCGCACATCTACTTCGATGAGGACAGCTTCGCCAAGGCGGCTCTGCTGCGGCGCTGGGCCGCCGAACGCTTCCCGGTGGAGCTGGGCAACTGGAACCTGGAGCCGCGCGGGCCGCACGTCACACCTTCGTTCTACTTCGGCTTCACCAACGACCTGCTGCCGGTACTGCTGCCCTGGCTGCAGCTCAACAGCCTGGGCCTGACCATCCTGATCCACCCCAATACCGGCGACGGCCGCGCCGACCATCTGCATTACGCGCTGTGGGTGAACCGCGCGCAGCCGGTGAATGCCTACAACTGGCCGGCACCGAAGCCCGGCGAACGAGAGCCGCTGGAGGAAGTCTTCCCGAACGTGGTGCCGACGGTGCCGCTGGAGACCTGAGCGGGTGCGTGGCGGGGGCGGTGGGTGTGCAGCGCACCTTGGGCTGCCCCTCGGTGGGTGCGTAGCTTGCTGCGCACCGAACTTCCTTCATCCACGCATGGCGTGGATCTACTGATCCGTGGGCGTGTCGCCATCGTCGGCCTACGTGCGCATATCCCCCGGAAGCCGGGCGTTCAGCGCGCCTTGATCCGGCTCCCGCCATACAGCCGCAAGCACTCCGGCGAATTTCAAACAATCGATTGAAACACGGCAAACTTCGCCGAACTGGACAGCATCCGCCGCTTCCGCCAGACTGCCGCCCTTTCCCGTCTTCCGGATCCCATGGCGAAGCTGCTGGTCCTGCACGGCCCCAACCTCAACCTGCTCGGCACCCGCGAGCCGGAGGTCTACGGCCACACCACGCTGGCCGACATCGACCAGGCGCTGGCCGCGCAGGCGTCCGCCGCCGGGCACGCCGTGGAAAGCCTGCAGTCCAACGCCGAGCATGTACTGGTGGACCGCGTGCAGGCCGCACGCAGCGACGGAACCGCTTTCATCCTGATCAACCCGGCCGCCTTCACCCACACCTCGGTCGCCCTGCGCGATGCGCTGGCGGCGGTGGCGGTGCCGTTCATCGAGATCCACCTGTCCAACCCGCATACCCGCGAACCGTTCCGCCAGCACAGCTACTTCAGTGACAAGGCGGTGGGCGTGGTGTGCGGCTTCGGTGCCGACAGCTACCGCTACGCGATGGACGCGGCGCTGCTGCGCGTGCAGGCGGCGGGCGCGTGAAGATGCTGCCGCGCGTGCTTGCCAGCCTCGCGCTGTGCGCCGGCCTGTGCGGCGTTGCCCACGCGGGCGACCGCAATGCCGAAGGCATTGACTGCGCGCAGGCCACCGGCGGCTACGAGCGCGACATGTGCGATTCCGATCGCCTGGACGATGTCGACCGCGAATTGAACGCCGTCTACGCGCAGGCACTCGACGAACTGAAGGCACAGGCGGCCGATGGCAGCTGCAGCCGCTGCGCGGCGGCCGAACAACAGCTGGTGAAGGCCCAGCGCATCTGGATCACCCTGCGCGATGCAGACTGCGAGGCGGTGTATGCCTTCAACGCAGACGGCACCTCGCGCAATCCCGCGAAGATGCAATGCCTGATCACCCAGACGCGCGACCGTACGCGGCAGCTGCGCGCGTTCTACGAACTGCTTTGACCCGAGCGCGACGCGCTCCCCACCACACTGACATCAAGAGCAAAGAGGCCACCATGGATCTCCGCAAAATCAAGAAGCTGATCGACCTGCTGGAAGAGTCGAACCTGGCTGAAATCGAAATCAAGGAAGGCGAAGAGTCGGTGCGCCTGTCGCGTGCCCCGGTGGCCGGCTATGCCGCACCGTTGCCGGCACCGGTGTATGCCGCCCCGGCTGCTCCGGCCGCGCAGGCGATGCCGATGCAGTCGCCGACCGAAGCCTCCACCGGCGGCACCGCCAAGCCGGGCCCGGCGCTGCCGGAAGGCCACGTGCTGCGCTCGCCGATGGTCGGCACCTTCTACGCCTCGTCCGCCCCGGACAAGCCGGCCTTCGTCAGCGTCGGCCAGCAGGTCAAGGAAGGCGAGACCCTGGCGATCATCGAAGCGATGAAGATGTTCAACCCGATCGAAGCCGACAAGTCCGGCACCATCGTCGCCATCCTCGGCGAAAACGGCCAGCCGGTGGAGTTCGACCAGCCGCTGTTCGTGATCGGCTGAGGGGCGCGCCATGCTCGACAAAGTCGTCATCGCCAACCGAGGGGAAATCGCGCTGCGCATCCTGCGCGCGTGCCATACCCTGGGCATCCGCACGGTGGCCGTGCATTCCACGGTCGACCGCAACCTCAAGCACGTGGCCATGGCCGACGAGTCGGTCTGCATCGGCCCGGCGCCGTCGCCGCAGAGCTACCTCAACATCCCGGCGCTGATCGCTGCCGCTGAAGTCACCGATGCCCAGGCCATCCACCCGGGCTACGGCTTCCTGTCGGAGAACGCAGACTTCGCCGAGCGCGTGGAAGAATCGGGCTTCATCTTCATCGGCCCCAAGGCCGACACCATCCGCATGATGGGCGACAAGGTCGAGGCCATCCGCGCGATGAAGTCGGCCGGCGTGCCCTGCGTGCCGGGTTCGGGCGGCCCGCTGGGCGAAGACATCGTCGCCAACACCAAGATCGCCCGTGAGATCGGCTACCCGGTCATCATCAAGGCGGCTGGCGGCGGTGGTGGCCGTGGCATGCGCGTGGTGCACGCCGAAGCGTCGCTGAAGACCTCGATCGAAACCACCAAGAGCGAGGCCAAGGCCGCGTTCGGCAATGGCGAGGTCTACATGGAGAAATTCCTGGAGAATCCGCGCCACGTGGAGATCCAGGTGCTGGCCGACGGCCAGGGCAACGCCATCCACCTGGGTGAGCGCGACTGCTCGATGCAGCGCCGCCACCAGAAGGTGGTGGAAGAAGCGCCGGCACCGGGCATCAGCGCCGAACAGCGCGAGCAGATCGGCAAGGTGTGTACCGAAGCCTGCGTGCGCATCGGCTACCGCGGCGCCGGCACGTTCGAGTTCCTGTACGAGGACGGCCGCTTCTACTTCATCGAAATGAACACCCGCATCCAGGTGGAGCATCCGGTCACCGAAATGGTCACCGGCATCGATCTGGTGGCCGAGCAGCTGAAGATCGCCGCCGGCCAGAAGCTGTCGATCAAGCAGAGCGACGTGGTGCTCACCGGCCATGCCATCGAGTGCCGCATCAATGCCGAAGACGCCGAAACCTTCGTGCCGAGCCCGGGCACCATCACCGGCTTCCACCCGCCGGGCGGCCCTGGCGTGCGCGTGGACACCCACATCTACAGTGGCTACCGCGTGCCGTCGAACTACGACTCGATGATCGGCAAGCTGATCGTGCACGGCCCGGACCGCGAAACCGCCATCGCCCGCATGCGGGTGGCGCTGAGCGAGATGGTGGTCGACGGCATCAAGACCAACATCGCCCTGCAGCAGCGGATCATGCGTGACAAGGGCTTCCAGGCCGGGGGCCAGAACATCCATTACCTGGAAAAGCGCCTGGCCGAGCGCAAGAACAAGCCGATCGCGTTGACCTGATCGGCAGCCGGCGCTGGACATGAAAAGGGCGGGGATTTCCCCGCCCTTTTTCGTTGTCTGCAGTGCCGAACCCACGCTCGGCCTGCCGAAGAGCGGCCCAGCAGGGCTCGGCTCTACACAAACAGGTTCAGCGCTTGTCGGCCACTGCGGCCGGAATCTGCGTGTTCGCCAGTGGGCGAACGCCATTGGGTGAACTCGGGTCGACGATCACCATGGTTTCGGTGGAACCATCGGGCCAGACCACCTGGAAGGTGCTGCCGGCCGGCAATGAGGCGAACGGCATGCCGCTCTGCGCGCGATAGACCGCCGCGACCTGGCTGGCACCGGCGCGGCGAACGTCTTCCTGCGCCTTTACCGTGGTCAGTTCCACTTTTGACAGATGCCGGTAGCGATCCTCGTAGGTATCGATCATCAACAGACCGACCGCACCCGCCGAGTAAGCCACGAACAACGCCACCCAGAACCAGAATTTGGCCCCATGCAGAAGTCGACGATAGTTCATTGCCCGCCTCTCTTCTTCCCAACCAATCGCTTGATCCACTGCTTCATCTTCCCCGAACCTTGCCGCGAAACCGCAGCGTCATACACGAAATCCCGGAAATCCTGCGCTCCATCCTGCGAACAGATCCCTCCGTTCGCACAAAAACTGTTCACCAGTACGCTGTCCGCACCACACGGTAGACCGAGTTCACAGGCCGCAACCCGCCATGCAAGTTCACTGAGCGGCTCACCGGCCACCTGGTCGGCAATCGCGCGATCCCCCGCCGCCCGCGTGCCCATCCCCGGCGCAATGGCCATGAAGGCCTCCGGGTCGCGCGACGCACGCACCCGCTCGACCAGATCACGGCGGTATTCGGGGCTGTCATGCAGCGGCTCCCCTTCGGCGAACAACGAGGCCTCCGCCGCCAGGTTGCCCTGTGCGGCCGCCTTGCGCCGCTCGGCCAGCACCCGCGCGGCGCCCAGCGTGTCGCCCGGCACGAAACCACCGCAGCGCTGCGCGACACGTTCGCGTGCCTGCACCATCGCCGGCGCGGCGGTCAGCCCCAGTCCGGCCAGCACGTTGTTGTCCAGGCGATAGCCACCCGGATCAAGCGCGTACTGCGCGCAGTAGTCATAGACCCGGCTCAGCATCCAACGCGCTTCATGATTGCCGTCATCGGCCTGCACGCGCAGACGCTGCGCGTAGGCGTACAGATCGGTGGCCTCCTCGAAGTCGGCGCGCAGATCCAGCGGCAGCCCCGACGGCAGCGCGTTGCCTCGTTCAATGGTCGACAGGCGGCGCGCCAGTGCCTCGGGCACCACCGGCATCGCCGTGCCGGGGGTGTCCGCCGACAGCGCCGTCGGCAGCTCTGGCGGCATCGGCACCGCGGAAACATGGCCGCTGGCCCGATACCCGACCACGCCCAGCACGGCCACCGCCGGCAGCACGAGCAACCAGGTTTTCAGGGTCGGAGCGAAGGCCATCGGCGGCGTTGAGGCGTCAGGGCGCACAGGAAAGCACACAGTTTAGCAAGGCCCGACAGCCCTGTCTGAACCGGCTTCGTTCATCTCAAGGCATACGGAGACGCCTCGATGGTCTAGCATGGCGCTCTTTCCCGCGATTGCCCCCACCGCCATGCCGTTCCTGGAACTGACTCTGCGCTGCACCGAAGCCACACAGCCCCGCTATGAAAACGCGCTTGAAGATGTCGGCGCACTGGCTGTCACCCTGCTCGATGCCGAAGCCGATACCAGCAACGAGCAGGCCATCCTCGAACCGGGCGTGGGCGAGACCCCGCTGTGGGACACCCTGGTACTGAGCGCACTGTTCCCCGCCGACAGCAACGCGCTGTTGCTGCTGGCCGCACTGGAAGCCTTCGATCCGGAGCTGGACTGGAGCGGCGGCAGCTTCCGCGCGGTGGAGGATGAAGACTGGGAACGCGCCTGGCTGGACCAGTTCCAGCCGATGGATTTCGGCAGCCGTACCTGGATCGTGCCGTGGAACCATGAGCTGCCGGACGCCGCACAGGCCGCCGACGCCGCCGTGGTGCGGCTGGACCCGGGCCTGGCGTTCGGCTCGGGCACCCACCCGACCACGGCACTGTGCCTGCGTTGGCTGGACCAGTTGGCCGTGGACGGCCAGCTGCAGGGCCAGCGCGTGCTCGACTTCGGTTGTGGCTCGGGCATCCTCGCGCTGGCTGCGCTGAAGCTGGGCGCTGCTGAGGCCATCGGCGTGGACAACGATCCGCAGGCACTGGTTGCCACCGCCGACAATGCCGAGCGCAACGGCGAGCAGGCGCGCATGCAGGTGTACCTGCCGCAGGACGAACCGGTCGCGACCTATCCGATCGTGGTCGCCAACATCCTCGCCTCGGCACTGGATGCACTGGCCGAACTGCTGGCCACGCGCGTCGCCGCCGGCGGCCGGATCGCGCTGTCCGGCATCCTGCATGGACAGGAAGGCGAGCTGCTGCAGCGCTACGCCGCGTGGTTCGACGACCTGCAGGCCACCCAGGATGGCGACTGGATGCGCATCACCGGCGTGCGCCGCGCCTGATCGTGGTTGAATGACTGCTGGATCCGAGCCCGCGCCCTGAGCATGTCCGAGCCGAACCCACCGCGCCGCCCCCTGGCTACCTTCCTGCGCACTGCGCCGGCGGGTGAAGCCGCACCTGCGACCGATGCGCGCATGCAGGACGACGCCGCGCCTGCAGCGCCCACGGTGCAACCTCCGGCCGAGCCCATCGCACCGGCGCAACCGCCGGCGGCAGAGAGGCGACACGATGATGACAGTGTCGTCGTGCAGGACCCGCCCTTTGAACCAGCGCCGGTTGCGGTGTCGGCAACACCGCTTGCCGGTGATGCCCCCGGTTTCCTCGGCAACATCCGACCGCGCCCCCTGCCGGCACCGCGCTGGCACTGGCTGCTGGTGGCCGCGCTGGCGCTGCTGCTGGTGCTGCAGAGCGTGCTGGCCGACCGCGCACGCCTGGCCGCCGACGCCGGCAACCGCGCATGGCTGGGCCCGCTGTGCGGCGTTCTCCACTGCAGCCTGCCGCCCTGGCATGAACCCAGCGCGTTCACCATGACCAGCCGCGAGATCCGCCCGCTGCCCGGACAGGCCGGCGTGCTGCAGGTACAGGCCAGCATCCGCAACGACGCGCGTTGGGCGCAGGCCTGGCCGGACCTTCGCCTGTCGCTGTCCGATGCCGATGGCCGGGTGATCGGCAGCGGGGTGTTCACCCCCGCGCAGTACCTGGGCGAGGCCCCCGGCGCGGCACCGCTGGAACCGGGCCAGAGCGCACGCATTGCGTTCCGTGTGCAGGAGCCCGCCGCATCCACTGTCGCATTCACCTTCGACTTCCTCTGACCAGGCTGAAGACGCCCAGCCGTGGCAGGTCGAGCACGCTCGCGCTAGACTGACCGCCACCACCTCGTCCGGCCGCGCGCTCCGCGCGCACGGGCCAACCGAATCGGGAACCCCCTTGAACGCTGTCCTTTCTCGTCCTGACAACAGTCGTGGCGCTCCCCGGCCACCGCTGCGTGAACACGTCGCCCAGTCCGTGCGCCGCTACCTGCGTGATCTCGATGGCTGCGACGCGGACGATGTCTACGAGATCGTGCTGCGCGAGATGGAGATCCCGTTGTTCGTGGAAGTACTCAACCACTGCGAAGGCAACCAGAGCCGCGCCGCAGCGATGCTGGGCATCCACCGTGCCACCCTGCGCAAGAAGCTGAAGGAATACGGCATCAGCGCGTAAGCGCCACAGGGGTAGTGCCGGCCGCTGGCCGGCAACCCCATGAACGATGGCAGGATGTTGCAGTTGCCGGCCAGCGGCCGGCACTACCGGTAGATCCACGCCATGCGTGGATGGCGCTCTCCCGGAATCAACCGCCGCCGCCCGCCTTCCAGTAGTACCGCACCACATGGAAGAACACCGGCGCGGCGAAGCACACCGAATCCAGCCGGTCGAGCATGCCCCCGTGGCCCTCGATCATGTGGCCCCAGTCCTTGATGCCGCGGTCGCGCTTGATCGCCGACATCACCAGGCCACCCCAGAACCCCATCAGGTTGATCAGCAGCGACAGGCCGAAGGCCTGCAGTGGCGTGAACGGGGTAATCCACCACAGCGCCGCGCCCAGCGCGCTGGCACTCAGGACGCCCCCCACGAAGCCCTCCACCGTCTTCGACGGCGACAGCTTCGGTGCGATCAGGTGCCTGCCCAGCAGCTTGCCCCAGATGTACTGCAGCACGTCCGAGGACTGCACCACGATCACCAGGAAGGCAAACAACAGCACGTTGCGCGACGGGTCATGCCCCGGCACGTGCAGGTTCAGCAGCAGCGGAACGTGCGAAATGCAGAACACGCAGATCATCAACCCCCACTGCACCTTTGCCGTACGCTCCAGGTAGTGGGTGGTGTCGCCGCCGATGGTCGACAGGATCGGCAGGAACAGGAACGCATAGACCGGGATCAGCAGCGTGTACATGCCGTACCAGTCGATCCACACCAGGTAGTACTGCCAGGGCAGCACGATGTAGAACGCGGCCAACAGCGCGTAGTAGTCGCCCGAGCGGGTCGGCGCCAGGGTGATGAACTCGCGCAGCGCGAACAGCGAGATGATCGCGAACAGCACGATCACCCCGGCACGGCCAAAGAACAGCGCCAGCCCGACCACGATCGCCATCACCCACCACGCGCGGATGCGCGAGACCAGGTTGGCGATCACCGCGCTGGGCTGTCCGCGCTGGCGCCAGCGCAGGGTCTCGGCCACCACTGTGGCCAGCACCAGCACCGCGCCGACACCGGCAAACAGCAGGCCGGTCTGCTGGCCTACGCTCTGCGTTGCCAGATCGCCGGAGACATCCAGCACGAAACTCATGCGCGGCCTCCATTCGGTGCCAGGTCCAGCAGCGCCTGCCGGCTGCGCGCCAGGAAGGCGGTCTTGTCCTCATCGGCCTGCAGCCGCAGCGGCGTACCGAAGGTGGCCGTACACAGCAGCGGCAACGGCAGGAAGCGGCCCTTGGGCATCACCCGCTTCAGGTTATCGATCCACACCGGCACGAACTCCAGCTCCGGCCGTTGCCGCGCCAGGTGGTAGATGCCGCTCTTGAACGGCAGCAGCGGCTCGTCACCGACGTTGCGCGTGCCTTCCGGGAACAGGATCAGCGAACACCCTTCATCAACCGCTTCGCGCAGCACCTGCAACGGGTCCTGCTGGCGATGCCCAGCCTCGCGCTCGACCAGCACGCCATTGAACACCGCATCGATCAGGTAGCGGCGCAGGGCATCACCCTGCCAGTACTCGGCCGCCGCCACCGGACGCACCTGGCGGCGCAGCGCCGGTGGCATCGACGACCAGATCAGCACGAAGTCACCGTGGCTGGCGTGGTTGCCGTAATAGACGCGGTGCTCGCTGGAGGGTGCACAGCCGATCCACAGCGCGCGTGCGCCGGTTACCACATGGATCGCGCCACTGCAGGCGCGGGCAATCAGTTCGGCGAACATCGGTTCCTCCCGTTCACGTCTGCGGCCACAGCACCGCCAGCAGCAGTACCGAAAACTGCAGCAGGGTGGCCACGTACTGGCGCACCAGCAGGCGCCGCATGCCGATCCAGCGCGCGTCCCAGCCACGCATCGGCGCCTGCGCATCACGACGACGCAGGCCAGCGGTGTGGAGGGCGGCATCCACCCGTTCGGCAGCCGCATCCCCCCGCAGGTGTTCGCGCAGCACCAGCTGCAGCAGGCTGGCGTCAAGCTGCACGCGCACCGCGTAGTACGCCTGCACCACGCCCATCGCCACGCTCAGCAACAGCAGCCCGGCGGCGATCATCGCCAGCCCCGGCTCACTACCCAGCAACAGCAGCGCCACCAGCAGCAGGCCCAGTGACAACATGGCAGGCAGGCGGCCCTGGCGCAGCAGCAGGTGCATCATCGGCAGATCGGCAGTGTTGCTCATGCAGTGCTCTCCGGTGCGGCGGCCGCCGCGATGGCCTGTAGATGACTGTCATGCAGGACGATCGACGGCCGCGCGGTGCGCACGATCGCCACCGCAGCGTCGGCATCGGTGGCGCGACCACTGCGCAGCAGCCAGGTCGCGACGCTGGCGGCACTGCGCGAATAACCCAGCGCACAGCACACGAGCAATGGCCCCTGCGCACGCAGCCGCTCGATCGCCTCGGCCGCCTCGCGCAGCTGGGCCGGCGTGGGCACCACCAGGTCCAGCATCGGCACGCGGGCGTACGCCGCACCCGGCGCACGGCAGGACAATTCGGCACAGACGTCCACCACGCCCCGCAGCGGCGGCGGCAACGCGGCGCTGGGAATGCGGCCCAGCCACACGCCGTCCATCACCGCGACCGGTTGCGGCGCACGGCGCGTCCACACCCGTGAGTTGATCCAGGCCGCACCCAGATACGGCGCCAGCAACCAGCGTGCCGCCATGGTCAGGCGTCCATCGGCGCGCTTCTGGAACACCGCCGTGCCCAGCCCGGCGTAAGCCAGTGCCACCAGCAGCAGCGACACCACCGGCCACAGCAGCCACAGCGCAACACCACGCAGCAGCACCACCGGCACCAGCAACGCCGTCGCCCCCAACAGGTACAGCGCCGCCAATCGCCAGCGCTTCGGGTCGCGTGCGGAGCACCAGGCGCGCAACGGCGGCGTGCCGTGCTCCGGCCACAGCCAGACGCACAACCAGCCCGCCAGCAGGCCGGTCGGGATGTCGATGAAATGGTGCTGGAACGTGGTCAGCACCGAAACGCCGATCAGCAACGCCCACCCATGCAGCACCCAACGCCAGGCACCGTGCAGGTACTGCGCGAACTTCACCCACAGCACGATCAGCAGCACGATGTGCAGCGACGGTGCCTGGTTGAAGGGTTTGTCGAAGCCCAGCAGCACATCGAACAGCCAGCCGAATACACCGCCGATCTCCGGCCGTTCGAAGCTGAAGCGCAACGGCCACAGCAGGAAACACGCCACCGCGATGACCTGCGCACTGAACAGCCGCAGCGCGTGCCGGTCCAGCTCCAGCCGACGCCGGCACAGGAAGAACGAGATCGCGTAGAACAGATCGATCGACCAGTACGGCACGATCGTCCACGGCACGAACGGAATGTGCGTTTCCCAGGCGAACGCCATCACCGGCAGCGCGGCATGGCGGCTGGCCATCCAGTTGGCGAAGCCATAGCTGGCGAAGAAGAACGGGCCCAACAAGGCCAGCCACAGCAGGGCGCGCCGCCAGGGGCGTCCCTCCACGGCCAGCGGGGCGGCGAGCGTTGCCATCACGCCGTCCGGCGCGCCAGCGACACGGTGAAGATGCCGAAATCGTCGATGCGCTGCGCCACCTTCTCGAACCCGGCCAGGCGTACCAGCTCGTCCATCTCCTGCTGGGTACGACGCCGCATCACCCACGCCGCGCCGCCGCGGTGGCTGGTCAGCGCGCGGGCGATGAACTCCAGCTGCGGGTGCCAGGGCTGGCCGGTGTAGGCCAGGTAGCCGCCCACCGGCACCGTCGCGGCGATGCCCTGCAGCGAGCGCAGCACCGCATCGTTGTCGGGGAATAGTTCGTACAGGCCCGACACCACCGCCAGCGTCGGCGCCGGGTCCACCTTGGCCAGCTGCGCCGGATCGAACGCATCGCCCTGCTCGAAGCGCGCGATGTCGGCCGCCCCCAGCCGTTCGATCAGTGCGTGGCCCTGGGTGACATTCAGGTCGCTGAAATCACGCAGCACGATACGATCGGCACGCTGTTCGCCCTGGCCCAGCGCTTCCAGCACATAGCGGCCGTGGCCGGCGGCCACGTCCAGCACACGTACCGGCACCCCCTGCCCGCGCAGGCGCTGCGCAGCATCGCGCAGCAGTTCCTGCAGGTGCTGGCCACGCACGCGGATGCCACGCCAGCCGATCGCATCCAGATAGTTGCGATCGACCATGCGCCCCAGTGGGCCCTTGCCACGGGCTTCGTCGCGGTAGATGTAGTCCAGCGTGCTGCCCGAATCGAAACCGGTCTGCAGGCCCAGCGCGATGCCTTCGGACAGCGTGCCGCCGAAGCGCAGGCCACCGCGCACCACGCGCCAGCGCAGGTCGGCCAGGCTGTTGCGCTCCGGTGGCCACGCCAGGATCTCCGACTCTTCGAAGGTCGGCCCATGGCGGTGCGCATCACGTCGCGACAGCTCGCGCAGCGGCTCGGCGAAACGCGCCTGGATGAAACTGCGGATGCGTGCCAGCGCAGGCGCGCGGTCGCGCTCGCCCAGCGTGTCGTGGAAGAAGCCCGGCAGGTGCACGCGCTCCTTGACCGGGCTGGACAGGCGCTCGTAGAAGCAGTCCTGCGGGCCGCGATGCACGACGAAATCCGAACCGGACACCAGCAGCTGCACCGGCACGCTGATCGCCTGTGCATCGGCCACGATGCGGTCGGCGGCCTCGTACAGGCCCAGCAGCACGCGCACCGAGATCGGCCGGGTGATCAGCGGATCGGTGCGGTAGCTCTCCACCCGCGCCGGGTCGTGGGTCAGCCACTGCGGCTTGACGTAGCTGTTGACGAAGAAGTTGCCGCGCAGCTTCTGCATCATCGCCAGGCCCGGGCGAGCGAACGGCACGTACAACTTCACCTTGAACGCCGGCGAGGCCATCACCAGCGCCCGCAGGCGCGGCGCATAGTCATGCACCCAGGTGGCAGCGACCACGGCGCCCACGCTCTGCGCGATCACCACGATGTCTTCCACCGCGATGCCGTGCTCGGCACCGATGTGGGCGATGAAGCTGTCCAGGTCGCGTACCAGTGCCGGGAAGCCGGGGGCATCGCCACGCGCGCCCGGCGAACGGCCATTGCCGCGCGCATCCCACGCGAAGAAGGCGGTATCCGGCAGGTCCAGCTCGTCGACCAGGTGGGTGACCCGACCGGAGTGCTCGTGGCCACGATGCAGCAGCACGATGGCCTTGCTGGCCGGGGTTGCGGTGGTGGCCGCCCAGTACCGGTAGAACAGCGGTACCTGGTCGAAGCTGTGGAATTCCCGTTCCTGCGCCTGACGCATGCAATCTCCTGATTGTCTTTTTGTATCTGCTTGATTAATTCGGCGAAACCGCCGCTTCCCGCAGTCCGCGACGGACGCGGTTGATCATGGTCAGCATGCACAGCGCCGCCATGGCTGCAGCAACGCCAGTGACCGTCATCGCGCCAACCCACTCAAACGCCAGCAGCAGGCCCAGCGCACCGATCACGAACGCGCGGTCGCTCTTGCCCATCGGGCCGTCGTAGCGGCGGCTGGCACCGACCATCAGCCCCAGCACGCCGGCGTACTCGCTCAGCGCCGCCGTCCAGGCCAGCAGCCACAGCGCTTCCGGGCGCACGCCCGGCACGCTGAGCAGGCTCAGGTACAGCGCGGCATCGGCGATCACATCGCACAGCTCGTTCAGGTAGGCGCCGAGCCGCGACTGCTGGCCGAACTCGCGGGCCAGCATGCCGTCCACGGCGTTGAGCGCCATGCGCAGCAGCATCCACAGCGGCAGCAGCAGGTACAACAGCGGCTGGGCCGGGGCGCAGCACCACACCGCGGCGGCCACCAGCAGCGAGACCACGGCGGCGGCCACGGTCACCGCATTGGCGGTGACCCCCATGTGGTACAGGCCGCGTACGGCTGGACGCAACAGGTCCTGGAAACGTCCCTTCAATGCATAGATCGACATGATCCGAAGCCGCTGATCCTTGGCAGTTCGGCCACAGCCTACCCGATTGCGGCAGCGCCCCCCATCGAAATGCGTGCAGGCCGCCCCGGCCCAGGGTGTGCTGAAGGCGGCCGCAGGGCCGTCGGCGCCAGCCGATTTTGCCCGCCAGCGCCCGCCACCGGCCCCCACCGCCTACAATATCGGCCCCGCTCCGCTGCCGATTCTGTCCCATGACTGCTGATCTGTTGCCCGTCCGTCGGGCCCTCCTCTCCGTTTCCGACAAGACCGGCCTGGCCGAGCTGGCCACTGCGCTGGCGGCACGCGGCGTGGAGCTGCTGTCCACCGGCGGCACCGCCAAGGCGATCCGCGATGCGGGCCTGGCCGTGAAGGACGTGGCCGACGTCACCGGCTTCCCGGAGATGATGGACGGCCGGGTCAAGACCCTGCACCCGATGGTGCACGGCGGCCTGCTCGGCCGTTCCGGCCTGGATGATGCGGTGATGGCCGAGCACGGCATCGGCGCCATCGACCTGCTGGTGCTGAACCTGTATCCGTTCGAGTCGGTCACCGCCAAGTCCGACTGCACCCTGGCCGACGCCGTCGAGAACATCGACATCGGCGGCCCGGCGATGCTGCGTTCGGCCGCCAAGAACTTCGCCCGCGTGGCGGTGGCCACCGACCCGTCGCAGTACGCCGAACTGCTGGCCTCGCTGGACGCCAACGACGGTCAGCTGTCGGCCGCCACCCGCTTCGCGTTCTCGGTGGCCGCGTTCAACCGCGTCGCCCAGTACGATGCGGCGATCAGCAACTACCTCTCGGCCGTTACCGCCACCGACGCCGCGGTGCCGGCCCGTGCCGAGTACCCGGCGCAGATGAACTCCACCTTCGTGAAGGTGATGGACCTGCGCTACGGCGAGAACCCGCACCAGAGCGGCGCGTTCTACCGCGACCTGTACCCGGTGCCGGGCACGCTGGCCACGTTCCAGCAGCTGCAGGGCAAGGAGCTGAGCTACAACAACCTGGCCGATGCCGACGCGGCGTGGGAATGCGTGCGCCAGTTCGACGCGCCGGCCTGCGTCATCGTCAAGCATGCCAACCCGTGCGGCGTGGCCGTCGGTGCCGGCAACGGCGATGCCTACGAGCTGGCCTACGCCACCGATCCGACCAGCGCCTTCGGCGGCATCATCGCCTTCAACAAGCCACTGGACGCCGCCACCGCCAAGGTGATCCTGGACCGCCAGTTCGTCGAAGTACTGATTGCCCCGGACTACGAGCCGGCCGCGCTGGAATACGCGCAGAAGAAGGCCAACGTGCGCGTGCTGCGCATCCCGCACGGCGATGGCCTGAACAACTTCGACAGCAAGCGCGTCGGCTCGGGCCTGCTGCTGCAGTCCTCCGACAACCGCGGCATGACCCGTGACGAACTGAAGGTGGTCAGCAAGCTGGCGCCGACCGACAAGCAGTTCACCGACCTGCTGTTCGCCTGGAAGGTGGCCAAGTTCGTGAAGTCCAACGCGATCGTCTACGCCAGGGACAACCGCACGATCGGCGTGGGTGCCGGCCAGATGAGCCGTGTGTACTCGGCGCGCATCGCCGGCATCAAGGCCGCCGATGCGAACCTGGTGGTCGAAGGTTCGGTGATGGCCTCCGATGCGTTCTTCCCGTTCCGCGATGGCATCGACGCCGCCGCTGCCGCCGGCATCAAGGCGGTGATCCAGCCGGGCGGTTCGATGCGCGATGCCGAAGTGATCGCCGCCGCCGACGAACATGGCCTGGCCATGGTGTTCACCGGCGTGCGCCACTTCCGTCATTGATCCTGGAGCGACACGGATGTCCGCAGTTTCGGTGACATCGCTGGCCGCCCTCGCCCTCGTGGGTGCGGCCATACTGACGGGCTGCAAGCCTGCTGCGGAGCCCAGCGCGGCGCCGAAGGTGGATGCGCCTTCGGTGGCCCTCGCCTCACCGGCACAGCAGGTCAGCCGCACCGCACGACTGCAGGCCTTCCTGGTCCAGCGTTACGGCGGCAACGCCAAGCTCTCCGGTGAATGGCGCGGCAGCTGGACCGACGAGGGCGACACCCATGCGATGGACTGGCAGGTCTGCGCCGAGCAGCCGGTGGTCAGCGGTGACCACTGGCAGCAGCTGCTGGCGGTCTGTGGCGCACTGGCCGACGGTGCGCACATCGACCCGGGCACCATCGACTTCTTCGTGCTGCGCCCGAAGGATGATGGCTTCGAAGTGGCCAGCGAGCTGACCGGCGAGCGCTTCGGCAGCGGCGGCCAACCCGGCACCGCCAGCGTCATCCGTGCCGGCAGCGATTTCTACGGTTTCCGCGTCGAGGACGGCTGGTTCGGCCAGGGCTTCTCGCTGCTCTCGCAATCGCTGGTCCTGCCGGGCCCGAACGGCCTGGTTGCCAGTGGCAGCCTACGCAGCCATATCGACAATGACGCCCAGTACGAGTGCGACAACGTCGACGCCAATGCCGATCCTGAAACGGCGGAAGACTGCCGCAGCCGCCGCTTCAGCATCGATTTCGCACTGCGTTTCGACGACAGTGACCGCAGCGCGCGCACCTGGCCGTTGCTGATCGAGGAGACCGGCACCACCTGTGGCGGCAAACCGGTCCGGCAGCAGCACCGCTTCACCCTGGACAGCAGGACCTGGACCTATTCCCTCCCCGAAGCGCTTCGACGCGAAGGCTGCGAGTGAACCACGCGCGCCACCGGGGATACCGAACTTCCCTTCCCACGCAATCTGGAATCTCGTGATGAACGTACTTGTCATCGGCTCTGGCGGCCGCGAACACGCCCTGGCATGGAAGCTGGCCCAGTCCTCCCGTGTCACCGAAGTGATCGTGGCGCCCGGCAACGCTGGCACCGCCAGCGAAGACAAGTGCCGCAACGTGGCGGTGAAGGTCACCGACATTGATGGCCTGCTCGCGCTGGCCCAGGCCGAAGGCGTGGCGCTGACCGTGGTCGGCCCGGAAGTGCCGCTGGTGGCCGGCGTGGTTGACCGCTTCCGCGCTGCCGGCCTGCGCATCTTCGGGCCGACCGCTGCCGCCGCGCAGCTGGAAGGCAGCAAGGCCTACGCCAAGGATTTCCTGGCCCGCCACAACATCCCCACCGCGTTCTATGCGGTGCACACCGAGGTGGACGCCGCGCTGGCCTACATCCGCGAGAAGGGCGCGCCGATCGTGGTCAAGGCCGATGGCCTGGCCGCCGGCAAGGGCGTGATCGTCGCAATGACGCTGGCCGAAGCCGAAGACGCGGTGCGTGACATGCTCTCGGGCAACGCGTTCGGCGATGCCGGTGCACGCGTGGTGATCGAGGAATTCCTCGATGGCGAGGAGGCCAGCTTCATTTCGATGGTCGACGGCGTGCATGCGCTGCCGATGGCCACCTCGCAGGACCACAAGCGCGTCGGCGACGGCGACACCGGCCCGAACACTGGCGGCATGGGCGCGTACTCGCCGGCCCCGGTGGTCACGCCGGAGGTACACGCACGCGTGATGCGCGAGGTGGTGAACCCGACCGTGCAGGGCATGATCGCCGACGGCATTCCGTTCACCGGCTTCCTCTACGCCGGCCTGATGATCGATGCCAGCGGCGCGCCGAAGGTGATCGAATTCAACGTGCGCTTCGGCGACCCGGAAACCCAGCCGGTGATGCTGCGCCTGCAGTCGGACCTGGTGGAGCTGGTGGAAGCGGCCATCGACGGCCGCCTGGACCAGATCGAAGCACAGTGGGATGCGCGGCCGTCGCTGGGCGTGGTGATGGCCGCCAGGCCGTACCCGGAATCGCCGATCACCGGCGACGTGATTTCCGGCCTCGGCGACGTGCCGGCCAGTGCCAAGGTGTTCCATGCCGGCACCACGCTGGACGCGCAGGGCCAGGTGCTCAGTGCCGGCGGTCGCGTGCTGTGCGTGGCGGCGCTGGGCGACAGCGTGCGCGATGCACAGGCCAACGCCTATGCCGGCGTGGCCAAGGTGACCTGGGCCAACGAGTTCCACCGCAACGACATCGGCTGGCGCGCGATCGCACGCGAGGGCTGAGACAGTCACGGCATCGGGACATCCACGCATGGCGTGGATTGAATAGCGCCGAAAGGAACGGGCCCGGCAATGCCGGGCCCTTGCTTTACAGGACTGCTTCGAGTCCCTTCCGATCAATCAGGTTCAGCAGTTTCAGTGAGGGCCCGCTGGGCTTCTTCTCGCCTTGCTCCCAACTGCGCACCGTGGAGACGCTGGTGTTCAGCACCCCGGCAAACACTGGCTGGCTGAGCTGCAACGATGTACGCAGCGCGCGGATCTGGGCACTGCTGTATTCGGGAACAGGCTCAAGGCACAGCGCCTCGTAGCTGCTCAACCGACGTTTGTCGATGAAGCCGTGCGCATGCAGACTCACAGCCGCATCGTGCACCGCCTCAAGCAGCAAACTTTTTGCGCGCCTTCGCTCAGGGGCCTTTGCCATGGCAGATCTCCTGTAGATCCCCGTACTCCACGGCACGCTTCGGCTGTGCCGGACTCATTTTCAGGAACTCCGATGCATACAACTGCAGTGCATCTCGTTCCGCATTCGTGATCGCGGCGCGTTCGTTCTTTTCATATCCGAAAAGAAAGAACCAATGCCCGCCTCGCTGTGTTGCGACGATGGTTCGAGCGCTTCCGCGCTTTCCCCGTCCCGGCAACGCTACGCGCTTCTTGAAGAGGCCTCCGCCAAGATCTGCATCCACCAGACCCGCTTCCATTTCCCTTACCGACTGACACAAGGCAGCGTCAGACAGCACGGTCCTGCGCATGCTGCGGTTGAAACTTCGGGTGCGGAAAACGCGTGGCATGATCATACCGTGCCACCCAGTGGTACGGCGTGAACATCAGGATCCAGCGCAGGACCCGGTCGGCGCAATCACCGTCCTGGCGTCAGGGCATCCACGCAGGGCATGGATGAGCCCCACAAACGTGAAAGGCCCGGCATTGCCGGGCCTTTCTCCATTCCAACGCCACCCCGCCTTACGCGGTGAACAGCGCCTTCATCTTCTTCAGCGCGTTCGCCTCGACCTGGCGGATGCGCTCGGCCGACACGCCGTACTCGTCGGCCAGCTCCTGCAGCGTCACCTTGCTGTCCGCGTCCAGCCAGCGACGGCGGATGATGTCGCGCGAGCGGGCATCCAGCTCGGCCAGGCCTTCGCGCAGCAGCTGCATCTGGTTGTCTTCGCTGTCGGCACGTTCGTAGGCCATCGACGGGTCTTCGTCGTTGGCAACCAGGAACGCGGCCGGCGACGGCGGCGCGTGTTCGTTGTCCTCGTCGGTCGGTGCATCGAAACCGATATCGCGACCGGACAGGCGCGATTCCATTTCCATGACCTCACGCTCGGACACGTTCAGATCCTTGGCCACCGCGCTGACTTCGGCCGCGTTCATCCAGCCCAGGCGCGTCTTCGACTTGCGCAGGTTGAAGAACAGCTTGCGCTGCGCCTTGGTGGTGGCGACCTTCACGATGCGCCAGTTCTTCAGGATGAACTCGTGCATCTCGGCACGGATCCAGTGCACGGCGAAGGACACCAGGCGCACGCCCATGTCCGGGTCGAAGCGCTTGACCGCCTTCATCAGGCCGATGTTGCCTTCCTGGATCAGGTCGCCCAGCGCAAGACCGTAGCCGTTGTAACCGCGGGCCACGTGCACCACGAAGCGAAGGTGCGAATGCACCAGCTCGCGGGCGGCGTCCAGATCGTTGCCGTCGCGGAAGCGACGGGCCAGGTCCTGTTCGTCATCGACCGACAGCACCGGGATCTGGTGCACGGCACCGATGTAGGCGTCCAGCGAACCGAGCGCACTGGGAATCGGGAGATTGTTTGCCACAAGGGCAGTAGAGGTGTTCTGGCTCATAGGCACCCATCTTAGCAGTCCGGGATTTGGACTGCTAAAGGAGGAAAAAGTTCCAGCATCCTATTGATGCAACACTGGTCCCAAACAGAGCCCTACCGTAGCGCGATTTGATGACAGTGGCGAGCACGCTTTTCGGGATTCACAATCCCTTGGAATTCAAGCAATTACCCAACAGAAACCGGCCGATTCCGGTCAAGCGGAGCTGAACGGGCTGCCCCGAAGGCCCATTCAGGGCCGAGGACGTTGCCCGATGTTCAGGCCCAGCCGCCCGCGGGCGCTCAAAGCGCCGAACGGGGCGGCAGCGACCAGTCGATCGGAGCCTGGCCGCGGCGCTGCAGGTACTCGTTGGCCATCGAGAAATGCCGGCAGCCGAGGAAGCCGCGGTGGGCCGACAACGGCGACGGATGCGGCGACTTCAGCACGCGGTGGCGGCGGGTGTCGATGACCTTGCCCTTCTGCTGCGCATAGGCCCCCCAGAGCATGAACACCAGGCCTTCGCGCTCGCGGTTGAGCACGTCCACCACGTGGTCGGTGAAGCCTTCCCAGCCCCGCCCCTGGTGCGCGCCGGCCTTGCCCTCTTCCACCGTCAGCACCGCATTGAGCAGCAACACGCCGCGCTGCGCCCACGGGATCAGGCAGCCGTGATCCGGACGCGGGATACCGAGATCGCTCTCGATCTCCTTGTAGATGTTCAGCAGCGACGGCGGCACCGGCACGCCCGGCGCCACCGAGAAGCTCAGGCCATGGGCCTGGCCACGGCCGTGATACGGGTCCTGGCCGAGGATGACCACCTTCACCTGCTCGAACGGCGTGGCGTCGAACGCGGCGAAGATCTGCGGGCCGGGCGGGAATACCGCGGCACCACTGGCCTTGCGCTGGCGCAGGAAACTGGACAGCTCGCGCATCTGCGGTTGCAGCAGGTAATCACCGACGTGCTGCTTCCAGCTCGGTTCCAGCTGGATCGTCGGGGTGTCGGTTACTTCATCCATCATCGAATCAGGGGTCCATCGTTCAATCGGGCCAGGCGCAGCTGGAACAGCACCTTGGTGACCAGCAGCCGTTCTTCGATCGGCTTGAGCACCAGGTCATTGGCACCGGACTGCAACAGCCCGGTCTGGTTGTGCGGATTGCCATCGCCGGTCATCACCAGCACCGGCAGGCGGCGCTTGCCGTAGCCGAAGTCCACGCGCACACGCTGCACCACGTCGCGGCCGCTCAGTTCACCCTTCAGGGTGACGTCGGTCAGCACCAGGTCGATGCGGTGGCGGCTGCGGCCCAGCGACTCGGCGGTGAGCAGGGTGAACGCCTCTTCGGCGCTGACCACGTGCAGCACGTTCAACTGCTGGCGTTCGAGCATGCGCTTGGTGGCCTCGGCCACCACACGGCTGTCCTCGATGTAGAGGATGGTCGCACCGGGAATCGTCTGCGGCTGCACGTAGCCGCGGATGAAGGTCGCCAGTGCCTCGTGGCCCAGCGCCTTGTCGAAATAGTCGGTGACGTACTCGGTGAAGCGGCGCTGTTCCAGGTGCTGCTGGGCGTCGCCGGACACCACGATCACCGGCACGTAGGCCTGGCCCACGGCGTCGCGGACCATCCGCGCCAGCGCCAGGCCATCCCCATCGCGCAGGGTCAGCGACGTGGTCACCAGGTCCACCGGGCCCTGCGCCAGCGCCTGCTGCGCATCCTCGATGCTGTCGCAGCCGATCACCTCCACGCCCGGCAGCTCACGGGTCAGGACGTCGGCAATCAGCTTGCGCACCAGCTTCGAACCATCGACCACCATCACCCGCGTCGCGGGCCCATCAAGGTGCTTCAGCGCTTGCGGTTGCATGCCGGTCTCAGGTGTCGGTCGGACGGGTCTGGCGGAGGAAGTGGCCGGTGACCAGCCAGGCGCCCAGCCAACCCAGCAGCAGCGTGCCGAGCAGGACCAGGCCCCCATGCAGCAGGTCCAGGCCGTGCAGCACGAACGGGCTGCCGTAGCTGCGCGAGAGTTCGGCCAGCGGCACGCGCAGCGCGGCACCGGCGGCGGCGATCAGGGCCAGCGCCACCGCACCGGCACCGAGGCCGTACCAGGCGCCCAGGTACAGGAACGGGCGGCGGATGAAGCCGTCACTGGCACCGAGCAGCTGCAACACGCCGATCTCTTCGCGGCGGGCCTGGATATCCAGGCGCACGGTGTTGCCGACCACCAGCGCGGCGCCGGCGCCGAGCAGCACCGACAGCACCTGTACCAGCCGTGCCCCGAACGCCAGCCAGGCATCCAGGCGCTGGCGCCACAGTGCGTCGTGCTGCACCAGATCGGCCTCGGGCTGGCTTTCCAGCGCGCGCGCCAGGCGCGCATCATCCTTGCCCTGGCCCGGGGTGATCACCAGCAGCGACGGCAGCGGATTGTCGTTGAGCGCGTCGATCGCCTCGCCGAGGCCGGCATCGCGCAGTTCCTGCAGGCCCTGTTCGGGCGTGCGCACATTCACTTCGGCGACATCGTCGCGGTCGCGCAACTGGCCGGCCAGGCGCAGTGCGCCGGGGCCATCGACATTGCCCTTCAGGAACACATTGATATCGCGCGACTGCTGCACGCTGCCGGCGAACTGCTTGAGATTGTCCAGCGCGATCGACAGGCCCAGCGGCAGCGCAAGCGCCAGCGCCATGACCATCACCGTCAGCAGGGTCGCCCACGGCTTGCGGCAAGCGCGGCCCAGGCTGAACACCACGCTGTGCACGTGGTGCTGGAACCAGACGCCCACCCGCGAGGGGGCGGCGGCTTCGCTGTTTTCGTTCTTCGCCATGCGTTACTCCGCCAGGTCCTGCGGCGAGATGTCGTCCGCCAGCCGGCCGTGGTCGAGGATCAGCACGCGCTTGCGCATGCGGCGCAGCAGCGGCAGGTCATGGCTGACCACCAGCACGCTGGTGCCGCGCGACGGCAGCTCGGCGAACAGGGCCATGATCTCCGCCGCCAGGGTCGGGTCGAGATTGCCGGTCGGCTCGTCGGCCACCAGCAGCTTGGGCTCGCCGACGATGGCGCGGGCGATGCCGACGCGCTGCTGCTCGCCGGCCGACAGCTGCGAGGGCAGCGCCTTCTCGCGATGGCCCAGGCCCATCCGTTCCAGCACCGAGCGCACGCGCTTGCTGATGTCGCCGCGGCGGGTGCCGCGCAGGATCAGCGGCAGCGCCACGTTCTCGGCGATCGACCGATCCATCAGCAGCCGGTGGTCCTGGTAGACCGCTCCGACGGCGCGGCGGTGGCGGGGCACGTCGCCACCACGCACCTTCAGCAGGTTGCGCTCGTCGAACACCACCGCGCCACGGCTGGGCCGCTCGTCGAGGTGGATCAACTTGAGCAGGGTGCTTTTGCCCGCACCGGAATGGCCGGTGACGAACAGCATCTCGCCCGGCGCGACCTCGAAGCTGACATCGATCAGCGCCTCGTGGCCACCGGCGTACTGTTTGCTGACATTGTCGAAGCGCAGGACACTCATGCCCCGATTATGCAGGAGCGGCGCGACGACGTGGAGATGCCCACATGATCGGTAGTGCCGGCCGCTGGCCGGCACCTGCGTGGATTGCCGGCCAGGGTGGGTGCCGACCGTTGGTGGTGGGTGCCGACCGTTGGTCGGCACACCTTTAAAGCCACCCGACCAACGGTCGGGCGCTACCCGCTGATCGGCAGCGCCGATCAGCTGCCCGACAGCATCCGGCGGATCTTGCGGCCGATGCGGGTCAGGAACGAATCACCGGTATCGGCGGCGGTGCGCACCGGCTTGGCCACCACCTGCACCGGGGTGACCGGGCTGGCGCCGTTGCCGGCGGTGTTCTGCATGCCCTCGGCGCCCTCGACCGGACGGCCGTGGCGACGACGACGGCGCTTGCGCGGCTTGCGCTCGCCCTCCACCGCTCCTTCCGGTGCGCCTTCGGCACGCGGCGGGCGCGGCGGACGCGGAGCCTGGGCCACCGCGGCCTCGGCACCGTCGACCGGCACGGCTGCCGTCTGCTCGCCTTCCACGCGCGGCTTGCGCGGGCCACGCGGACGGCGCTCGCCGCTGCGCTCACCGTCACGACGCTCGCCACGACCACCGCCGGAGCGGCCGCCACTCCGGCCACCACCACGACGCTCTTCCTCGGCGGCACGGGCTTCGCGCGCTTCACGGAAGATCTGGCCGACGCTCTCGTTCTCTTCGCCTTCCTCGCCAGCGGCCGGGGCCGGACGTTCCGGACGCGGCAGCGGGGTCAACAGTTCCTTGGTCACCGGCTCGGACGGAATCTTCTGCTCGATGTAGGCCTCGATGTCCGGCAGGCCCATGGCGTAGCGCTCACAGGCGAAGCTGATCGCATCACCCTCTTCGCCCAGGCGCGCGGTACGGCCGATGCGGTGCACGTAGTCTTCGGCATCGAACGGCAGGTCGTAGTTGTAGACGTACTTGATGCCGTCGATGTGCAGGCCGCGCGCGGCCACATCGGTGGCCACCAGGATTTCCAGCTGGCCCTTCTGGAAGCGGTTGAGCAGGCTCTCACGCTTCTTCTGCGGCACGTCGCCGGACAGCACGCCGACACGGTAGCCGGCCTTTTCCAGCGAACGGGCCACGCGCTCGACGAACACCTTGGTATTGACGAACACCATGGTGCGCGCGCCTTCGCTGCGCGACAGCAGGCCCAGCAGCAGCGGGATCTTCTCGTCGTCGGCCGGGAAGTAGATGCGCTGGCGCACGCGCGCGGCGGTGATGGTCTCGGCTTCGACCACCAGCTTCTGCGGCTCGTTCATGTGCTCGTAGGCCAGCTCCAGCACGCGGTGGCTGAGGGTGGCGCTGAACAGCAGGGTCTGGCGGATGGTGCGCTCGGGCATGCGGCGCAGCAGGAAGCGGATGTCCTTGATGAAGCCCAGGTCGAACATGCGGTCGGCTTCGTCCAGCACGCAGATCTCGCAGGCGTGAAGCGAAACCACCTTGTGCTGCTTGACGTAATCGATCAGGCGGCCGGGGGTGGCGATGATCACGTCCACGCCCTGCTGCAGCAGTTCGCGCTGCTTGTCGTAATCCACGCCGCCGTAGACCAGCGCGAAGCGCAGGCCGAGGTCGGAACCGAACTTCACCGCATCCTTGTGGATCTGGATGGCCAGTTCACGGGTCGGGGCGAGGATCAGCGCGCGCGGATCTTCCGGCTTGCGGTCGGCCAGGGCCGGGCGGGTCAGCAGGCGGTTCACGACAGCGACCAGGAAGGCCAGCGTCTTGCCGGTGCCGGTCTGGGCCTGGCCGGCGACATCACCACCGGGCAGCGCGACGGGCAGGGTCAGCGCCTGGATCGGCGTGCAGCGGGTGAATCCGGCTCCTTCAAGGCCGGCCTGCAGGGCCGGATGCAGCTCGAAGGAGGAGAAGGTCAAATCGGTCAGCGGTTTGTCGCTCATGTGTCCGTCTTGGTATGGCCGCCGGCCCGTGGGGCGGCTGGCACTTCAGCGTCTAGGGGCACCGTCGCAAACTGCGGCCCCTGCGGCGGGTTGGCAGGCTGGGACCACCCGGTCCGCACGCCGCACAATGCCCCAGTTTAACGCACTCGGGCAGGCAAACCGGAATGGGCCGTCTCAATAACCCAAGAGACGGAGAACCTTCACCCAGCCACACCGCACTTGAACGGCCTGGCCGGGGTCGCTGGTGTCGCCCACTGCCAGCCCCATGTACAGGAAGACAGTGAAATCCGACACATACCAGGCATCGAACCGATCACGATACGCTGGGTTCCAGCCGGCGCCTGTCCCTGCCCTGCGATAGGGGTACACTGCCGGCCGTGAGCGTCCAGGCATTCCGCCGAACGCACCGCGGCAGTGCGCCGCGAGGCAACGACGAGGGTCGCGCCACCGGGCATGGCCCAGTTCACCCACCTCCGGCATGGCCGGGTGCAATCCAAGACGAGAAACCAAGATGAGCGACAAGGTTGTACATGTCGGCGACGCCGACTTTGATAGCGCAGTGCTGAATTCCAAGGAACCGGTGCTGGTCGATTTCTGGGCCGAGTGGTGTGGCCCGTGCAAGATGATCGCCCCGGCGCTGGACGAACTGGCCGATGCCTACCAGGGCCGCGCCAAGATCGCCAAGGTCAACGTCGACCACAACCGTGCGCTGGCCGCCAAGTACCACGTGCGTTCGATTCCGTACCTGGTCGTGTTCAAGGACGGCGAGAAGGTCGGCGAGCAGATCGGTGCGGTCGGCAAGGCCCAGCTGGCCGGCCTGCTGGACAAGGCCCTGGCCTGATCCTGCGGTTCCCCGGCAGCCGCCGCCCGCGGCTGCCGGCGGGCGCCACGCGCCCATGATGAATGCTGTTCCCGGCGACCCTTGCACGGCGCCGCTGGCCGATGATAGTGTCGGCATATCCGGCCGCGTTCGCGTGCCGCACCTTCTGGACGCAGTGTCTTCCAGACCCATTCCCAACGTTCGCCGCCCCAGCCGGGCGCTCGCACCTTCAAGCGAGGAATAACGCTCTTGTCCGATAACACTTCCGAAACCGGCAGCGCCGATGCGCCCGCCGAAAAGCGCGTGCGCAAGCCCCGCGTAGCCAAGGCTGCCGCTCCGGCCGCCGCCGAAACCAGCGCCGCTCCGGCGCAGCCGACCCTGCCGCTGGCCGCCGCGCCGGAAGCGCCAGCGCCGGCGCCGGCAGCCCCTGCGCCGAGCGCGCCCGCCGCCGAGGCCCCCGCCAGCAGTGGCGGCGGCGAAGGTGGTGAGGGCCGCGAATCCGGCCAGCCGCGCCAGCAGAATCACCAGGGAGGTGGCCAGAACCAGGGCCAGAACCCGTACAACCAGAACGGCCAGCAGGGCCAGGGACAGGGTCAGGGCAACCGCCGCGACCGCTTCCGCAACCGCCGCGACCGTGACCGCAACAACCGCTTCCGCGACGATGGCATGCCCAACGACGGCGGCGAGCAGCAGCCCTTCGTGCCGCGCCCGCATGCCAACGTGCCCGAGGGCTTCCCGGTCTACTCGCTGAGCGACCTCAAGCGCATGCCGGCGCAGAAGCTGCTGGAAATCGCCGAGCAGCTGCAGATCTCCGAAGGCGTCGCCCGCGCCCGCAAGCAGGATGTGATCTTCGCCCTGCTGAAGGTGCTGACCCGCCACGGTGACGGCGTCGCCGCCGACGGCGTGCTGGAAATCCTGCCGGACGGCTTCGGCTTCCTGCGCGCGGCCGAAGCCAGCTACCTGGCCGGCCCGGACGACACCTACATCTCGCCCAGCCAGATCCGCCGCTTCAACCTGCGTACCGGCGACCATATCTCCGGCCGCATCCGCTTCCCGAAGGACGGCGAGCGCTACTTCGCGCTGAACATCGTCGACACCATCAACGGTGAGCCGATCGAAGCATCGAAGAACAAGGTGCTGTTCGAGAACCTGACCGCCCTGTTCCCGCGCCGCCGCTTCACCCTGGAGCGTGGCAACGGTTCGTCGGAAGACATCACCGGCCGCATCCTCGACCTGATGGCACCGCAGGGCAAGGGCCAGCGCTCGCTCATCGTGTCCCAGCCGAAGGCGGGCAAGACGATGATGATGCAGCAGGTCGCCACGGCCATCACCACCAACCACCCGGACGTGCACCTGATCGTGCTGCTGATCGACGAGCGCCCGGAAGAAGTGACCGAAATGCAGCGCACCGTGCGCGGCGAGGTCATCAGTTCGACCTTCGACGAGCCGGCCGCGCGCCACGTGCAGGTGGCCGAGATGGTCATCGAGCGCGCCAAGCGCCTGGTCGAGCACAAGAAGGACGTGGTGATCCTGCTCGACTCGATCACCCGCCTGGCCCGCGCCTACAACAACGTGGTGCCGAGCTCGGGCAAGGTGCTGACCGGTGGTGTCGACGCCAACGCCCTGCACCGCCCGAAGCGCTTCTTCGGTGCCGCACGCAACGTGGAAGAAGGCGGCAGCCTGACCATCATCGCCACCGCGCTGGTCGACACCGGCTCGAAGATGGACGAGGTGATCTACGAAGAGTTCAAGGGCACCGGCAACAGCGAAGTGCACCTGAGCCGTCGTATCGCTGAAAAGCGCGTGTTCCCGGCCATCGACATCAACCGTTCGGGCACCCGCCGCGAAGACCTGCTGATCGAACCGGAGCTGCTGCAGAAGATCTGGATCCTGCGCAAGCTGCTGCATCCGATGGATGAAATGGCCGCGATGGAATTCCTGCTGGACAAGATGAAGAACACCAAGTCCAACGACGAATTCTTCGGTTCCATGAAGCGCTAAGAGAAAAGCCCCGCATTGCGGGGCTTTTTTTTGCCGTCGGGATAGGCGGCATCCACGCATGGCGTGGATCTACCGGCCGCACCGGGCGTGGCCCGGCGCGGCCGCGCGGCTTACGGACAGGCCACCGCACCCTCGGCATTGGCCGTGTTGGCGGTCAGCTTGACCTGAGTGAACGCTGCAGCGAACGGCGTGTCGGCAGTCACCACGAACGGGGCTTCCACCGCACCCAGGGCCACGCCCTGCTTGGCAAAGCACGCCAGCGGCACGGTCACCGTCTGCTTCTGGCCCGGCGAGAGCTTGCCCAGCAGCGGGGCGATATCCACCCCGCCCTCGCAGCCACTGCCGCACTGCATCGTCACCTTCACCGGCGAGACAGGGCGCTTCACCAGCTGCACATCGAACTGCAGCGCGCCGTTGCTGCGCGCCAAGGCGCCCAGGTTGCGGCGCGAGGTGCTGCGCGCGATCAGCTGCGCGGGGGCCAGCCAGGTCACTTCCTTGGCGTCCTGCTGGGTGTTCACCTGCACGGTGCGCACCTGCACCACCGGCTTCGCAGCCGGCCAGCGCAGCGTGGCATTCAGATCATTGCCCAGCGGTTGCGTTGCGCCAGCGGCGGCCACGTGCAGGGCGAACGGCGGCGTGTCGGCGCGGTTGAAGATCGGCAGCACGGTCACTTCACCGCAGCTGTCCGGGTTGGCCTCGTCCAGCCGCGCGAGCGTGCCGCCCTTGGCATAGCTGAGGCCATAGCCCAGTGCGAACAGAGACGGCTTCTTCGCATCGGGCTGGTCGATCGGCGCCGGGCATGGCACGCCCGGCCACGGGAAGCTGAGGCGGCCGCGGAAGTCGTGCGCGGGCTTGCCACCCTTGCCGGCCACCAGCACATCGGTGACGCCCTTGCCTTCGGTGCCCGGCAGCCAGGCCGCAACGAACGCGCTGGACAGGTTGAGCAGGTCGTTGGTGTACATCGGCCGACCGGACAGGTAGACCGTCACCGCCGGCTTGCCGCTCGCTGCGGCGGCCTTCAGCACGGCCAGGTCCTGCGGGTAGGTGCGGCTGTGGCTGACCGTGTCCGAAGCAAGGATGTCGCCGTTGGTTTCCGCATACGGCGTTTCCCCGATCACTGCCAGCACCACATCGAAGGTGTTCGGGTCGATGCCCTGGCCGTCGGCGCTGAAGCTGACCTTGTCCGCGCCCAGTTCGGCGCGCAACGCACCCAGCACCGAATCGGCGTTGGGGAAGTCGGCGTTGCTGTTCTCGGTGCCCTGCCAGGTCAGCGACCAGCCGCCGGACTGGTCGCCGATGTTGTCGGCGCCTTTGCCGACCACCAGCACGCGCGCGTCGCGGCGCAGCGGCAGTACCTTGCCTTCGTTCTTCAGCAGCACCAGCGATTCGCGCACCGCGCGGCGCGCCAGATCGCGGTGCTGCACGGCGTTGGCATCACCGGCGTAGCGGCTGTCGGACGGCTTGTGTTCGAACAGCCCGGCGCGCAGCTTCACCCGCAGGATGCGCGTCACCGCATCGTCGATGCGCGCCATCGGGATCTCGCCCTTCTGCACCTGTGCGGTGGTGTTGTCGATGAAGGCCTTCCAGTCGTCGGGCACCATCACCATGTCGATGCCGGCGTTGATGGCCTGCGCGCAGCTGTCGTTGCGGCAGCCCGGCACCTGGGCGATGCCGTTCCAGTCGGAGACGACGAAGCCGTCGAAGCCCATCCTGTCTTTCAGCGCATCGGTCAGCAGTACCTTGCTGCCGTGCATCTTGCCGTAGTCGACACCACCCGCGCGGTCGTTCCAGCTGTTGAACGAGGCCATCACGGTCTGCGCACCTTCGGCCAGCGCGCCGTAATAGCCCTGCGCGTGGACGTTGATCATGGTGGCCTTGTCGACCAGCGCCTCACCCTGGTCCCGGCCGTTGTCGGTGGCACCGTCGCCCAGGTAGTGCTTGGCGGTGGTGACCACGTTGCCGTCATCCTTGAACGCCCCCTGCGCGCCCTTGACGTAGGCGTGGGCGAAGCTGCGGATCACCGCCGGGTCGGACGAATAGCTTTCGTAGGTACGGCCCCAGCGCGGGTCATGGGCCACAGCGAGGGTGGGCGCGAACACCCAACCGATGCCGGTGGCACGCACCGAGCGTGCGGTCGCCTCGCCGATGCGCTCGATAAGTTCGGCATCACCGGCCGCGCCCAGGCCGATGTTGTGCGGGAACAGCGTGGCGCCCAGCACATTGTTGTGGCCATGCACCGCATCGGTACCCCAGATCACCGGCACCGGCGTCTTCGCATCCGTTGCCAGCGACGCCGCGTGGTAGGCATCGGCCAGCTTCAGCCAGGCCTGTACGCTGGCGTGCTTGTCCATGCCCGGCCAGGAGCCGCCGCCGTTGAGCACCGAGCCGATGTAGTACTGACGCACCTGTTCCGGCGTGATCGTCTTGATCTCGGCCTGGGTCATCTGCCCGATCTTCTGCGCCAGCGTCATCTGCGAAAGGATCTGCTGCACGCGGCGTTCGATACCGGCGTCGGTGGCGATCACGCTGTGCACGCGCGGCCAGTCCTGCAGGCGTTCGCCCTCGGCCTGTGCGGCACCGACCGGTGCGGCAAGCGCGGCCAGCAGGCAGCTGGCAAGAAGGGTCTGGGTGGGGCGATTCACTGGGCTCTACCTCCGTGGATGAAGTTCCTGGCATGCGCGGCGGCGATGGCACGCCGGCATGGGTGCCTGCGCACCGCTCCTGACAGCGCTGTCATATAAGGCCGCTCACGTGCTGTCAATCGTCGTTCGTGCGCAATGGGACGGTGACCGCGCAACGACGGGCTCCGGCGCGGTGATGGCGCACCACAGTCACGCCCGGGTGCTGCATCGCGACAAGGAATCCGGACGTGCCAGCGGGCCTCCTGTCGTGGCAACATCCGCCTGCTTCGGCAACATCGACCCGGCCAGCACGCTCTACCATCGCCGCGTGCCCGCCGCCTTCCAGGAGGATCCATCGCACCATGCGCAGTCGAATCGAGGATGTCGCCGCCGTCGCCGGGGTTTCGATCAAGACCGTGTCCCGCGTACTCAACCACGAGCCGAACGTGCGCGAGCAGACACGCGAACGCGTGCTGGCGGCAGTGGCGCGGCTGGGCTACAAGCCCAACCTGTCGGCGCGCAGCCTGGCCGGCCAGCGTTCGTATGCACTGGCGCTGGTCTACAACAATCCTTCGCGCAACTACCTGATGGAAATCCAGAGCGGCATGCTGGAAGCCTGCCATGCGCAGCACTACAACCTGATCCTGGGGCCGGTCGGCACCGGCCGCCGCACCCTGCCCGACCTGGCCGCGCTGTTCGAGAACTCGCGCCCGGACGGCGTGGTGCTGATTCCACCACTGACCGACGATGAGGTGGTGCTGTCCTACCTGGAAGAGCAGGACATCCCCTTCGCCTGCATCGCGCCACGCCACCCGGAAGGCCGCATCGGCGTGCGCATGGACGAGACCACCGCAGTGGTCGAACTGATCGGCCACCTGGTCGCGCAGGGCCATCGCCGCATCGGCCACATCAAGGGGCCCCGCGCACACGGTGCCTGCCAGTGGCGCCACGCCGGATATCGCCAGGCGCTGCGTGGCGCCGGTATCGCCTACGACCCGCAGCTGGTGGTCAACGGCCAGTTCTCGTTCGAATCGGGCGTGGATGCCGCCAACATCCTGCTGGACCTGGACGATCCGCCGACGGCGATCTTCGCGGCCAACGATGACATGGCCGCGGCGGTGTACCGCGTGGCCGGCGAGCGTGGCCTGCGTGTCCCGCGCGATCTGTCGGTGTGTGGCTTCGACGATACCCCGATCGCCGGGCACATCTATCCGGCGCTGACCACGGTGCGCCAGCCGACCGCGCACATGGGCCGGCTGGCGACCGAGCAGTTGATCGAGCACATCCGCACCGAGACCGCAGGACGCATGATCACGGTCGAGCACGCGGTGCTGGATCGCGAGTCGACCGCCGCGCCCCGGCGGCGCTGACGGCGGCGGAACCCGGCTCATGGCGCTGGCAGCCGTGAGCCCTTCCACGCGTAGAAGGCGATGTAGACGTAGCACAGCACCGGCAGCAGGAAGGACAGCTGCAGGCCATGGCGATCGGCCAGCCAGCCCATTGCCAGCGGAATCACCGCGCCACCGACGATGGCCATCACCAGCAGGCTGGACGCCTTTCCGGTGAGTGCACCAAGGCGGGCGATGGCCAGGGCGAAGATGGTCGGGAACATGATGGAGTTGAACAGGCCGATGCTGACCACGGCCCACTTGGCCAGGCCGCCACTGGCGGTGACCGTGATGCCCAGCAGGATCATTACCGCCACCGCGAACAGGCCCAGCAGATGGCGTGCGTCCAGCCGTGCCAGCAGCGCCGCCCCCACCAGGCGGCCGGCCAGCGCGCCGCCCCAGTACAGCGAAACGTAGCCGGTGGCCTCCTGCTCGGTCAGGCCCTGGCCGATGCCCGGCGAGGACAGGAAATTGACCAGCACGCTGCCGATGGACACCTCGGCACCGACGTAGCAGAAGATGGCCAGCACGCCCAGGCGCACGTGGCGATGGCGCAGCACGTCCCATACGCGGCCTTCGCTGCTGGCGCGCCCCTCTACGCCCGGAATGGTGGGCAGGCGGAACATCCAGATCGCGACGGCCAGCAGGAACAGCGCGACTGCCAGGCCGAAGTACGGCAGCTGCACCGACTGCGCTTCGGCCGCGCGATAGGCCAGTGCTTCGGCCTGCGGCAGCAGGGCCAGCTCATCCTCGCTGCGCGGCTTCGCCGAGAGGATCAGCAGGCCGCCGAACAGCGGCGCCAGCGTGGTGCCCAGCGAGTTCATCGCCTGCGCCAGGGTCAGCCGGCTGGAGCTGGTGCGCTCGTCACCGAGCAGCGCGACATAGGGATTGGCCGCCACCTGCAGCACGGTGATGCCGGTGGCCAGCACGAACAGCGCCGCCAGGAACAGGCCGTACACATGCGCGGCAGCGGCCGGCCAGAACATCAGCGCGCCCACGCAGGCGATGGCCAGCCCGGCGACGATGCCGCGCTTGTAGCCGAGCGCCGCGACCAGCCGTCCGGCCGGCAGTGACATCAGGAAGTAGGCACCGAAGAAGGTGAACTGGATCAGCATCGCCTGCACCCAGCTGAGCGCGAAGGCGGCCTTCAGGTGGGGAATGAGGATGTCGTTGAGGCAGGTGAGAAAGCCCCACATGAAGAAGATCGCGGTCACCACGGCCAACGCGCGCGTGTTGCCCTGCACGTGTTGTCCGCTGACGGTCGTTGCTGTGTCCAAAGCCTGTCCTCCCGGTCAGTGATTCAAGCCATCCATCGGTCATGCGCGGCACACGAAGGCCAACTGGATTGTCCAACGCTGTCAACGCGCCGCGCAGCCTCCCCGGCACGCCCCCGCACCGTCATCCGCGCAGTTTCGTTCTGCACCGCACAACGCTTTTCCGCATCCGGATTGGCAGCGCTGTCATCCCTTAAAAACCGCTGCAGATGCCTTCAATAAAGGCAATTCGCAGATGCGAGCGGCTTCCTGGCAACGGTTACATCCCGACCTGCACGGCCGCTGCTCAGGCGCACTTGATGGCAGTTTGTTGACAACGCTGTCAACCGTCGCTCCAATCCGGCCACGTGCAGTAACCGCGATCAGAACAACGCAACAACACCACCGGATTCCCTGGGGAGGGAGCTTGCATGAAGACGTACAGGGCAGTACCTCGCAAGACGATGCTCACTTCCGCGCTGCTGGCAGCGCTGGCTGCACCGGCCTGGGCACAGGACGCACCCGCCGCCGGCCCGGCCGATCCGGCCACGCTGGATACCGTGCAGGTCACCGGTATCCGCGGCAGCCTGCAGTCTTCAATGAACCTCAAGCGCGACAGCCAGGGCGTGGTCGATGGCATCGTCGCCGAGGACATCGGCAAGTTCCCGGATACCAACCTGGCCGAATCGCTGCAGCGCATCAGCGGCGTGTCGATCGACCGTACCTCCAGCGGCGAAGGCTCCAAGGTGACCGTGCGCGGCATCGGCCCGGACTACAACCTGGTGTTGTTGAACGGTCGCCAGATGCCCGCCTCCAACCTCGGCAACGGTGGTGGCGGCCTGAATGGCTCGCGCTCGTTCGACTTCGCCAACCTTGCCTCCGAATCGGTTTCGGCGGTGGAGGTGTACAAGACCAGCCGTGCCGACAACCCGGCGGGCGGCATCGGCGCCACCATCAACATCAGGACGATGCGCCCGCTGGAATCGGAGCCGGTGATCAGCCTGGGCCTGAAGGCGGTCAATGATTCGTCCAACGACAACCTGCCGCGCACGCTGCAGGGCTCGAACATCACCGGTGAGCTGTCGGGCATCTTCAGCCAGCGCTACGCCGATGACCGCTTCGGCGTGACCCTCAGTGCCAGCCATCAGGAACGCGATTCGGGCTTCAACCAGGCCACGGTGGCCGAAGGCTGGGCGACGCTGTACGGCAACAACACCACCGACTGGCGTGCGCTGCCGCAGCCGGGCCAGGGCTATGCCGATCGCATCACCAATCGGCCCGGGCCGAACGATGTGTACGCGCGCCCGCAGAACACTGCCTACAACGTCAACGGCGTGCAGCGCCAGCGCACCAATGCGCAGGCCACGTTCCAGTGGAAGCCGGCCGACAACGTGACGACCACGCTGGACTACACCTATGTCGAGAACAAGGTGCAGCAGCAACGCAGTGAACTGTCCGTGTGGTTCAACTACGGACCGGGCGACAGCACCTGGACCAACGGGCCGGTAGCCGCGCCGATCATCTACAGCGAGGACATGACCAATTCGGACGTGTCGATGGGCGGTGCCAAGCTGGCCACCAAGACCGGCATGCACTCGCTGGGCTTCAACGTGGACTGGGAAGTGAACGACGCGCTGGACCTCTCGTTCGATGCCCACAACTCCACCGCCGAGTCGAAGCCGGACAGTCCGTATGGTTCGGCCGGCGTGCTGGGCGTGGCCGCCTTCGTGCGCGGCAAGACCACAGTGGACTACAGCGGCGACCTGCCGATCATCAACATCGCGCTGCCGCCCGGCGGCGTGCAGGCGTCCGATGCGCTGGTGACCGGTTCGGTGTTCCAGAACAGCTACAACAAGTCGAAAGTGCAGCAGTACCAGGGTCGCGGTACGTTCCGCTTTGCCGACTATTCGGCGCTGGACTTCGGCATCGGCCACGCCCAGGTGGAGAACCGTTCGGCGTCGGCGATCATGCAGCGCAATACCTGGGGTGGCCTGGGAACACCGTCCGACTACGCCGATGACATCTGGTATGCGGACAACATGGCCAAGTACTTCAAGGCGTTCTCCGGCCACAGCGATCCGCGCCTGACCGGCCAGTTCCTGGTCTTCGACTTCGACCGCCTGATCGATCGCGCTGCGCAGGTCGGCAGCGCCTCCGATCCGGCCTGCCCCAGCTGCTACTACGCGCCCAGCCAGTATTCAGAGGATATCCGCACCACCGAGAAGACCCGCAGCGCCTACCTGGAGTACCGCACCAGTTTCGACTGGTCGATGCCGCTGCACGTGGCCGCCGGCGTGCGCTACGAGCGCACCGAAGTGGAATCCAACGCGATGGTGCGCGTGCCCACCGGCATCAGCTGGGGCTCGGCCAACGAGCTGAACATCGTCTACGCGGCCGACAGCAGTTTCATCGGTGGCCGTGGCAAGTACGACTACATGCTGCCCAACGTCGACCTGAAGCTGGACCTGAGCGAATCGCTGGCGCTGCGCGGCAGCTACAGCCGCACGCTGGGCCGCCCCAGCTGGACCCAGATCCAGAGCGGCCAGTCGCTGGCCGACATCGTGCGCACCCAGGGCGGCACCGCCAGTCGTGGCAACCCGGGGCTGGAGCCGCTGATCTCGGACAACTTCGACCTGTCGCTGGAGTGGTACTACGGCGAGGCCAGCTATGCCTCGGTCGGCTTCTTCCGCAAGAACATCAAGAACTTCATCAGCGACACCATCGTGCGCGAGAACACCGGCACGCTGCACACCCCGGTGGGCGGCGCGTACTGGAACGAGGCACTGGCTTCAGGCTGCGGCACCACCGACATGCCCTGCATCCGCGACTACATCTTCACCAACCATGCCGGCGATCCGGGCGTGACCTACACCGGCACCAATTCGGCCGGGCAGAAGACCGGCACCATCACCGGCCTGCCGGGAGATCCGATCGCCGGCTTCGACGTCACCGTGCCCGCCAACCAGCACTCGGACCATCTCGATGGCTGGGAAGTGGCGGTACAGCACCTGTTCGGCCAGTCCGGCTTCGGCGTCGCGGCCAACTACACCAAGGTGAAGTCGGGGCTGACCTTCAACAACCTGAGCCTGGGTGACCAGTACCCGATGATCGGCCTGAGCGACTCGGCCAACGTTGTCGCCTTCTATGACAAGAACGCCTGGCAGATCCGTGCGGCGTACAACTGGCGCGACAAGTTCCTCAACGGCATCGGCGGCCAGGGTCCCAATCCGAACTACACCGCCGCCTACGGTCAGCTTGATCTGAACATCAGCTATGCGGTGAGCGAACAGCTGACCCTGAGCCTGGAAGCGATCAACCTCACCGACGAGACCATGCGCACGTACTCGCGCCATACCAACATGCTGCGCTACGCCACCCAGACCGGCCCACGCTACATGTTCGGCGTGCGCTACAAGTTCTGACCGGCCACGGTATCGTGGAGCCGGGCGCAGGCCCGGCTCCACACACCCCACCGGATATCCGCGCATGCTGCCGCCGCCCCGCCCCATCGATGAGGTACATGGCCTGGACCCGACACAGCTGCACCAGCAGCTGCCGGGATGGACCACGCCGAAGGTGATCCGCGGGCTGGTCTCGCATTGGCCGCTGGTGGCCGCCGCACGCACCTCCGATGCCGCTGCAGTCGCCCATCTGGCCAGCTTCGATCCCGGCCGGATGCCGGTGACCGCGACCACTGCAGCGCCCGAAACGCAGGGGCGGTTGTTCTACAACGAGGACATGAGCGGCTTCAACTTCCGCCGCGAACAGGTGCCACTGAACGTCGTGCTGGCCACGCTGCTGAAGTACGCACGCGACCCGTCGCCGCCGTCGATCTACGTCGCCTCGACCACGCTGGACAGCTTCCTGCCCGGCCTGGCCGAAGCGAATCCGCTGCAGCTGGGCGTGGCCGACCCGCTGACCAGCATCTGGATCGGCAACCGCTCGCGCATCGCCGCCCACCAGGATGTGCCCGACAATCTTGCCTGCGTGGCTGCGGGGCGCCGCCGGGTCACCCTGTTCGCCCCCGACCAGGTGCGCAATCTTTATGTCGGCCCGCTGGATCTGACCCCGGCCGGCCAGGCGATCAGCCTGGTTGACTTCCACGCACCGGATTTCGAGCGCTTCCCACGCTTCCGCGAGGCGCTGGCAGAGGCGCAGGTGGCAGAGCTGGCGCCGGGCGATGCCGTCTTCATTCCTTCGCTCTGGTGGCACCACATGGAAGGACTGGACGCCTTCAACGTGCTGATCAACAGCTGGTGGCGCCCGGTGCCGGCCTGGATGGATTCCCCGATGAACGCACTGATGCTGGCGATCCTGGCGGTGCGCGACCTGCCCGAACCCCAGCGCGCGCAGTGGCGCGCGATGTTCGATCACTACGTGTTCGACGCCGATACGTCGACCAGCGCACATATTCCTGCGCATGCGCGTGGCGTGCTGGCCCCGCTGCACGCCGACGGCGCCGCGCAGATACGGCAGATCCTTCGTCAGCGACTGCAACGGTGAATCCCCTGGCTGGCGCGTGCTTCACCCGCGCCCGGCCCTTTTGTGGCGATAATGCAGCCCCGCCTCCGCCGGTACCTGACCGCGCCGAGCGCCCTCTGCCTTCGTTTGCCCCGCATGCGCCTGATTTCGCCCCGCCTCAACCTGGGCAAGCTGATCCTTGCCCTGGCCCTGCTCAGCGCCATCATCGCGCTGGCCAATACCCTGCTGGCCAGCTACCGGGTGCAGCGCGACCAGCTGGTCGGCAATACCCTGGAAGCCAACCGCGTCTATGCCACCAAGCTGGCCGAGACCACCCAGAACTTCCTGCTGGCCGCACAGCAGGAGCTGGCCTATGCGGCCACCCGGCTCGGCCAGGACGATCTGGATCCGCAGCGGGCGCAGGATGAGGCCAGCCGCCTGCAGCTGCAGACCAACAGCTTCAACTCCTCGCTGGTGGTGGACGCCGATGGCCTGGTGATCGCCACTTCGCCGCAGACCCTGCAACTGCAGGGTGAGGTGCTGCACAGCGTCGGCAACAACGCCGCACTGGCGGCGCGCCAGCCGATGATCAGCGACCCGTACCAATCGGCCACCGGCAAGCTGCTGGTGTCGCTGTCGCACCCGATCTTCAACCGCCAGGGCCACTACCGCGGCTACGTCAGCGGGACCCTGTACCTGCGCCAGCGCAGCGCACTGCATACGCTGCTGGGCAAGCACTACTACCGCGACGGGTCCTACCTGTACGTGGTCGACCGCCATGGTCGCCTGCTCTATCACGCCGATGGCAAGCGGGTCGGTGACTACGTGGTCGGCAATCCGGCGGTGAAGGCGGTGGTGCGTGGCGAGCGCGGTGCCCAGCAGGTGCGCAACAACCTGGGCGTGTCGATGCTGGCCGGGTATGCACCGGTGCCGGCGACCGGCTGGGGCATCATCGCCCAGCGTCCGACCGAGGCCACCCTGCAACCGCTGTCGCGGTTGATGACCGCAGTGATCTGGAACGCGATTCCGCTCGGCCTGCTGTCGCTGCTGGTCACCTGGTGGTTCGCCCGCCGCATTTCGATGCCGCTGTGGCAGCTGGCGCGCAACGTGCAGGGCGGCGAGGATACCGGCAATGCGATCAACCATGTCAGCGGCATCCGTGCCTGGTACTTCGAGGTCGCGCAGCTGAAACACGCGGTGCTGCACAGCTTCAACGCACTGCAGGACCGGATCGGCACGCTCAACCGGGCCAGCCGCACCGACCCGCTGACCGGCCTGCTCAACCGTCGTGGCCTGCAGCAGGCACTGGATGCACTGCAGGTGCAGGGCATCCCGTTCGCGATCCTGGCGCTGGACATCGATCGCTTCAAATCGATCAACGATGCCCACGGCCACGACGTCGGCGATGCCGCCATCGTCCATATCGCCGATCAGATGCGCCGCTATTCGCGCGACAGCGACATTCTCTGCCGCGCCGGCGGCGAGGAATTCCTGTTGCTGCTGCCGGGCATCAACGCCGAGCCGGCACGCCAGGCCGGCGAACGCCTGCGCCAGCATATTGCCGACCACCCGTTCGAGCCGGTGGGCACCATCACCGTGTCGCTGGGCGTGGCCCACTTCCCGAGCTTCCATGTCGATGCCGAGCAGGCGCTGCGGCTGGCCGACAAGGCGCTGTACATGGCCAAGGAACAGGGCCGCAACCGGGTCGTGATCTACCCCTACGCCGACTGAGGCGGAGCCGGCCCGGCCAGCTCCGCCATCCTGCTCAGCCCTGTTCCAGCGGAGTCAGCAGGCGCACGCCGCGCCTGGCGCCATCCACCATGTAGACGCCGCCCTCCTGCAGCAGGTCACTGCCGGCCTGCTCGATCGGGTCCGCCCTGCGCCACGGCACGGCGTGCCGCGGCCCCGGAATGAAGACGCGCCAGCGCCCCAGGCGCTCCGGCCCGGCATTGCGGTCGTTGTTCAGGGCGAAGGTCACCGGCACGCGTACCGTCCAGCTGTCCCGGGTGCTGTCCTCGCCGGTGGTCGGCGGGGTGAAGGTCCATTTGCGCGCGCTGCTGACGCTGGCCTTGGCCAGGCTGTCGCGCATCCTGGCCAGGGTCTGCTCGGGCCCGACCACGGCCATGTTGACCTGCTCGGCAACGACATCGGCCACCGTACCGTCGCGGGCCACCTTGACCATCAGCAGCACCTCGCCCTGGCCACCGTTCCGAAAGACTTCTTCCGGGTAACGCGGCGGCGTCATGCGCCGGTCGGTCACCGAGTCGGTCGCCTTCGGATCGTATTCGCTGAAGTTGACGCTGGTCATGCTGACTTCGTAGCCGCCATCCGCCATCGGCTTGCCGCGCAGGCGCACGTGCATGGGAGCACGCGTCGCCACCGCCTTGCCGTCACGCAGCGTCGGCTCGAAGCGCCAACCTGCAATGGTGCCCTCGACGAAGGACGCGATGCTCGGAGACAGCATCGACTTCTGGTCCAGTACCAGCGTGCTGACCGAACCATCGGCGGTGATCTCGACATGGCCGGAAAGCACCATGCTCATTTCCGCCGTGGCGCGCACGGCGCGTGCGGTCTGTGCACTGGCATCGCCGGCCAGCAAGGGGGCGCCGCAGCCTACGGCCAGCGCGAGGGCGAGAAACAGGGGGGAACGCATCATTGCCGGATCCTTGGTGATGAGTGCCGAGCGTACCCCAGTCGCGGCCATCACGGCAGCCCGTTCACGCCAGCCGATGGGCGCCCGCGTACGGCGGGGTGTCGGGGTAGTCACCACGCGCGAACCTGTCCTGCAGCTGCTGCCACCACTGCGGATCGAACAAGTGCCGGAAATGCTCGCGCACCGCGGCCAGTTCAGCGGCCGGCAGGCCCATGAACGGGCCGAAGCGTTCGGGGAAAACATCGCGTGGGCCTACATGGAACCACGGCTCATCGGCCATTGCCTCTTCCGGGCTGCGCGGTTGCGGCCAGGCGCGGAACACGCAGTCGCTGACCAGGCACAGCTCGTCATAGTCGTAGAACACGGCGCGGCCATGCCGCGACACGCCGAAATTCTTCGGCAGCATGTCACCGGGAAAAATGTTGTTGCGCGCCATGTCGGTGATGGCCTGCGCATAGTCGAGCACCGCCGCGCGCACCGCCTCCCCACCCTGCTCGCGCAGGTACAGGTTCAACGGGCGGAAGCGACGCTGCACATAGCACAGCGCGACTTCCACCTGGTCGCCATCGACGCGAACGCTCTGTGCGCACTGCTGCAGCAGCTCGTCCAGCAGCGCCGGCGCGAAGCGGTCACGCGGAAAGCGCAGATGGCGATACGGCTGTGCGTCGAGCAGGCGGCCGACACGGTCGAGGTTGAACACCAGCGCGTACTTCTCTTCCACCTGCTGCCGCGACATTGCCTTGGGCCAGGCAAAGCGGTCGCGGATCAGCTTGAACACCAACGGATAGCTGGGCAGGGTGAACACCGCCATGACCATGCCCGGCGTGCCTTCGGCAGGCACCAGCCGCTCCTGCGGGTGCTCGTTGAAGTGGCGGAAGAAGGTGCGGTAGCGCTCGGTCTTGCCCTGCTTGGCGCGGCCCAGCACGGTGTAGATCTCGTCGATCGGCTTGCCCGGCAGCAGGCTGCGCAGGAACACCACCGCATCCCCCACCGTGGCAAGGTCGGCCTGGAAGTAGCTGCGCGACACGCCGAACAGGTGGGCGACATCGCGGCGCCGGGTCAGCACGGCATCGGCGCGCAGCCCGCGCTCATCGTTGACCAGGGCGATCACGCACGGCGAGAAGCGATGCTCGCCGAACACGCGGCCGACCAGATAGGCGCGGCGCTCGCGATAGAACACGGTGTCGAGCAGCTCGATGCTGCGTACCGGCGTGTCACCCCAATGGGCCAGATCGTCCTGCAGGCGCACTGCGATCGCCGCCGCGCAGCGCAACTGGTGGGCATAGGGAATGTCGAAGCGGTAATCGGCCAGCACCCGCTGCAGCGCCTCCACCGGCCGCGTGGGCGAAACCGCGTAGGTATGCCGTGCGACCGGATGGGTGATGGCATCGGAAGGCTCAACGTCGAAGGCGATGAACTCCAGCGCCGGGTCCACGCCACGGGTGGCGAACAGGCGCCGCGACAAGGTGTTGTAGAAGGTCTTGTACAGCTCGGCATCGATCAGCCCCTGCAGCAGGGCGCTGTAGCGCGCGTGCACCTGCAGCCACAGCGCGCGCGCGCCGATCGCCTCACCGGCGAGGCGACGCAGGGCATCCATCTGCTCGGCGATGCACAGGTCGTACAGGGCGATGCGCTCGACGGCATCCTGGCGGGCGCCGGCCCAGTCGCGCTGCTCGAAGCGCTGCCGCGCACGCGCGGTGATCGCCGCAAAGCGGGCGTGATACTGCTCGAAGCCATCACGGATGGCGCCGGCGATGCGCGACGCCAGCTCGGCGGTGATGTCAGGCTGGGACATGCAGGGCTCACCGGGGAGGACCGGCTTCACCATACGCTGGCGTGTGTGGCGCCGTCGAGCGCGCAGGCAGTGCCGGCCGCTGGCCGGCAGCCCCTGGACCGCCGGTGGATCCATGCAGATGCCGGCCAGCGGCCGGCACTACCGGCTCAGATCGCCAGTTCGGCCTCCACGTCCTGCACCTTGCGCCGGGCCAGTGCCAGGTTGGACTTGGTGCGGTCCAGCACGATGTAGAAGAACAGCCCCTTCTTCTTCGCCACCGGACGCATGATGTGGTACGCCTTGCCCAGCGAGATCAGGATGTCCTCGATGGTGTCATTGAGGTTCAGCGACGCGGCGGTCTTCATCTTGGCGCGGATCACTTCGGTGTTGCCGGCCGCGGCCACTTCCATGTCCATGCCGGCACCGGCTTCACCCAGCAGCATGCCGCTTTCATAATCGACCAGCGCCACCGCCTGTGCGCCATCGATGCCCATCAGTGCGTTCAACGATTCAGTCAATCCGGCCACGTCGTATCCCCTTGTCAGTGTTGGTTCGAGCCCCTTGTTCCCCTGCGGCCGGGCTCACGATCCGCTGAGTTCGGCCAGGATCGCCTGGCCACATTCCCTGCTCTGCCACAGCACCTGGCCGATCACGCTGCGCTGGTCGCAGGCTGCCATCAGCAGCAGCGGTGCGCGCCCTTCGGCCTGGATCGCCAGCATCAGCACCTTGCCCCCCGCGGCTTCCAGCATCAGCGTCTGCAGATCGCCCAGCACCAGCTCGCGCCCCACCGCCGCGGCCAGCGCCAGCATCGCGCTGGTCATCGCCGCCAACCGTTCGCCGCGACCGTCGGCACCGGCGCTGACCAGCGCGAAACCATCCACGCTGGCCAGCACGACCGTGCGCACGCCTTCCACGCGCTGCTGCAGGTCCTGCAGCAGCGGCTGCAGGCGCTCACGCTGACCGGCATCGGGCAGGACCGCCACCTGCCCGTCAGCCATGCGCGGCCACCAGTGCGTGTGCTTCCATTTCGCCCATCAGCACGTCCATCAGCAGCAGTCCCTGTTCGCGGTCGCGGGCATCCACTGCAAGCAGTGGCAATGGCTGGCCATCGAGGCAGGCACGCGTGGCCCAGTCATCCAGCGCGGCATGGGGTGCCTGGTCGAGATGGGTGACCGCCACCACCAGGGCCAGCGCCGGTGCGAACGGCCGCAGCACCTGCAGGTAGTCCTCCAGCTCGGCGGCCACGCCGGCGCGACGCGCATCCAGCAGCAAGACCGCACCGCGCGCACCCTGCAGCAGGATCGGCCACAGGAAGTCGAAGCGCTGCTGGCCCGGGGTGCCGTACAGGCGCAGCCGTTCGCCGTTGGGCAGATCGATGTCGGCGTAGTCCAGCGCGACGGTGGTGGAGGCCTTGTCGGCGCCAAGGCGATCACTGTTGGCCACATCCGTATCGATCACCGCGCCAGCCGCGATGCTGCGCACCAGGGTCGACTTGCCACTGCCCATCCCGCCCAGCACCACCACCTTGTGCTCACGCATTGCGCTCGCTCCCGCGCAGGTGCCGCCACAGGCGGGCGAGCAGGCCATGATCGGCACCCACGCTGCGCGCCGTCGCTACCGACGACGTCGGTGCAGCCTGCAGCTGCGCATAGCCACACAGATAGGCGGCATGGATGAAGTCGCGCACCGCCGCCGCCGGCAGTTCCAGCAGCATCGCGCACTCGTCCACCGTGCAGGCCCGCTTGAGCAGCAGCGAGCACAGGCGGAAGCCATCGTGATCGTGGCCCAGCACGCGGAAATCGGGCCAGCGCAGCAGCTTCACCGATGCGCCGCGCAGGCGTTCGTCCAGCGCCTGCCAGTGGCGGCTGCGCTGTGCCCACTGCCACAGCAACGGCCGCAGTGGCTGGCGTGCACGGTCGCCGGCCAACACCTGCAGTCGTGCCGGTGTCAGCGCGTCCAGCTGCAGCCGCTCGAAGGCGTCGGCCAGGCGCTCTACCAGTGCGGCGGAAGGCTCCTGCAGCAGCACCGCCTGATCATGCTCCAGATCCATCAGCAGCAACGGCTCGCCCGCATCACTCAACAGGGCCTGGCCCTGGCGCAGCGGCAGCCGTTCGCGCAGCAGTCGGGTGATGGCGTGTGCACCATCGGCCAGGCGGATCGGAGCGGGTGCGTGCATGGCCAGGGGCTCCACGGCCACCTGCATGCCGCGCAAGGCGCGGCCGATGGCACCGTCGTCCAGTACGTCCTGATGGCCATCGCCATCACGCAGCTGGCCTCCCAGGTCCTCGATCCAGCACTGCAGTCGCGGGCGCTGCTGGCGCATGCGCTGGGCCGCATTGCGCAGCGCCGGGGTATCACGGATGACCAGCAGGTCGCAGTCATCCAGGTCCTGGCTGCGCCGCACTTGACCATCGGGCAGTGCAGAGGCCAGGCGCAGCCGTTGCAGCAGGGCCTGCTCGCCCTGGATGTCGGTTCCCACTACCAGCACGCGTGCCATCGGTGTTCCCCGTGCGACCACCTCCCCGGTGGTCTCGCGTCGCCAAGGCTAGGGCATCGCCTGCGGCGACCGTCGTGATCGATTGCTCAGATTGGAAGTGATCGCGAACGCAGCCATTTCCTTTCTGCGACAACCATCGTGGGCAAGTTTCATGCCCTCTTGACGGCATTACGACAGCCGACGGATTTCACGCTTCTGGCCGCAGGTCGGACGCGGCCGGCCACGCAAAAAGAAACCCGCGCCGAAGCGCGGGTTCCGGGGCCGCAACGGGACGGCGATGGATCAGCCGCGCAGCTGCTCCAGTGCGGCATTGAAGGTCGCGCTCGGGCGCATCGCCTTGCTGGCCTTGGCCACGTCCGGGCGGTAGTAGCCGCCGATGTCCACGGCCTTGCCCTGCACGGCGATCAGCTCGTCGACGATCTTCTGCTCGTTGTCGGTCAGCGCCTTGGCCAGCGGGGCGAAGCGCGCCTTCAGCGCGGCATCTTCATTCTGCGCGGCCAGGGCCTGGGCCCAGTACAGCGCGATGTAGAAGTGGCTGCCGCGATTGTCGATGCCACCCAGCTTGCGCGACGGCGACTTGTCGTTGTCCAGGAACTGGCCGTTGGCTTCGTCCAGCGCCTTGGCCAGCACGCGGGCAGCAGCATTGTCGTAACGGTTGCCCAGGTGTTCCAGCGACGCGGCCAGGGCCAGGAATTCACCCAGCGAATCCCAGCGCAGGTAATCCTCTTCGACGAACTGCTGCACGTGCTTCGGCGCCGAGCCGCCGGCGCCGGTCTCGAACAGGCCACCACCGGCCATCAGCGGCACGATCGACAGCATCTTGGCGCTGGTGCCCAGCTCCATGATCGGGAACAGGTCGGTGAGGTAGTCGCGCAGCACGTTGCCGGTCACCGAGATGGTGTCCTCACCCTTGCGGATGCGGTCCAGCGAGAACGCGGTGGCTTCCACCGGCGGCAGGATGCGGATGTCCAGGCCGGCGGTGTCGTGGTTCTTCAGATAGGTTTCGACCTTGGCGATGACCTGTGCGTCGTGGGCACGGGCGGCGTCCAGCCAGAACACGGCCGGGGTGCTGCTCAGGCGGGCGCGTTCGACGGCCAGCTTCACCCAGTCCTGGATCGGCGCATCCTTGGTCTGGCACATGCGCCAGATGTCACCGGCTTCCACGGCATGCTCGAACACCACGTTGCCAGCGTCGTCGGTGACCTTGACCACGCCATCGGCGGCGATCTGGAAGGTCTTGTCGTGCGAGCCGTACTCTTCGGCCTTCTGCGCCATCAGGCCGACGTTCGGCACCGAGCCCATGGTGGCCGGATCGAAGGCACCGTGCGCCTTGCAGTCGTCGATGACGGCCTGGTAGACGCCGGCGTAGCAGCGGTCCGGGATGACCGCCTTGGTGTCCTGCAGCTTGCCTTCGGCGTTCCACATCTTGCCGGAGTCGCGGATCATCGCCGGCATCGAGGCGTCGACGATCACGTCGCTCGGAACGTGCAGGTTGGTGATGCCCTTGTCCGAGTTGACCATGGCAACACCCGGGCGCTGTGCGTACTCGGCCGCCAGGTCGGCTTCGATCGCGGCGCGGGTGGCTTCGGGCAGCGACGGCAGGCGCGCGGCCAGGTCACCGATGCCGTTGTTGGCATCGAAACCGGCCTGCTTCAGCACGTCGGCGTGCTTGGCCAGCACGTCCTTGTAGAACTCGTTGACCGCAACGCCGAACATGATCGGGTCGGAGACCTTCATCATGGTCGCCTTCAGGTGCAGCGAGAACAGCACGCCCTGGGCCTTGGCATCGGCGATCTGCTCACCGATGAATGCGGCCAGCGCCTTGCGGCTCATCACCGCGGCATCGACGATCTCGCCGGCCTTGACCGCGGTCTTTTCCTTCAGCACGACGGCGCTGCCGTCCTTGCCGTGGAAGGTGATCTTCAGCGAACCGGCGTTGGCCAGGGTGGCCGACTTCTCGCTGCCGTAGAAGTCACCGGCGGCCATGTGCGCGACGTGCGACTTCGAATCGGCCGCCCAGGCGCCCATGCGGTGCGGATGCTTGCGCGCGTAGTTCTTCACCGACAGCGGTGCGCGGCGGTCGGAGTTGCCTTCGCGCAGCACCGGGTTTACCGCGCTGCCCTTGACCTTGTCATAGCGCGCCTTGTAGTCGCGCTGCTGGTCGTCGGCCGGGGTTTCCGGGTAGTCCGGCAGCGGATAGCCCTGGTCCTGCAGTTCCTTGATGGCCGCCTTCAGCTGCGGCACCGACGCCGAAATGTTCGGCAGCTTGATGATGTTGGCGTCCGGGGTGGTCGCCAGCTGGCCCAGTTCGGCCAGGTCGTCACTGACCTTCTGTGCATCGGACAGCAGTTCCGGGAACTGCGACAGGATGCGGCCGGACAGCGAGATGTCACGGGTTTCGACCACGATGCCGGCAGTGGCGGTGTAGGCATCGACGATCGGCAGCAGCGACTGGGTGGCCAGGAACGGGGCTTCGTCGGTCAGCGTGTAGAGGATCTTGGACATGGGGGACTTGGACTCTGTAGCAGTGCTCAGGGGAAGGCCGGCGCCAGCGCCGGGCCACGTGCAACCGTGTCGCTTTTCCCTGCCGCCGTCAGGGTGGGCGCGCGGCAGGGGAAACCCCTGCATTGTCGCGTTTTCAGCCGCGCGGGGCAAAGCCGCGCCATACGCGGCGGTACTGCACCACTGTGTTGCGCGGCTGGTTAGCTTCCCGCCTGGAACCTGAGGCTTGGTCGGCTAGTTCGACTTCCCGCTCGTGGAGGCACGCACGACCCACTCCGACAATCGCTGCCCCCACTCGGCGCCCATCGGACAGGTCAACGTCTGTGCGCGTTTGCTTCGCCGGAAGCTGCAGACGCGGAATCCTCCAACGACGGCGGCCAGGCTGGCGACTTCATCTGCCGTCGCTGCAGCACCTCGGATGTGCAGCGAACCGGCGCCAGGCACGCTGGGTCGAACGTAGACGTCGTACCGGGTGGAACCTCCGTCCGCGCTTGCGTACCCCGACACTGCATATCCGCTGTCCGTGAAGCGCAGATCCGGCGTGCTTCCGGGCGCAGGCTTTTCAGGTGCATCGCCCTCGTAGATCAAGGCGACTTCCCGACCATCTCGCCTGACGCGGTGCAGGCCGAAGTCGACAGGTGCCTCATAGGTCACGGACATGCCCGTCGGCACGCGAAGACAGGCACCGTATAGAAAGTGGTCGCAGCGGTAGCTCCACAGATCAGCGGGTGCGATTGCGAGGGTGAGTGCCATCCAGCTGAGCATCCTGTCCCCCGACCTGTCCGTATGCGGCTGAGGGTACCCGAGATCCATGTCGAGCGAGCATCGCCCAATAAAAAAGGACGCAGCCTCGCGGCTGCGTCCATCGTGAGTCCTGCCGGGAGAGAGTCGGCAGGACTTACTTGACCTCGAACTCCTGCGGCGTTCCGGCCGCCTTGCCATCGACCATGACCTCGGCGCGGTACTTGCCGGCCGGCCAGCCCTTTGCATTCTTGAACGTGACGTTGGTGGTTTCCGCGCCGCTGGCATTCAGGGTCGCGGTCTGTTCGCCGGCCACCTGGCCGTCCTGGTAGGTCAGCTTGGCGCCGACATTGACATTGTTGGCGGCGCCGTCGGTCTTGATCGAGACGATGACGTCATCCTTCGGTGCGAACAGGGCAGCCGGTGCGACCGACTTGTCGGCAGCGGCCGTCTTGCCCACGGTAACGGTGGAGACGCTGACCGCAGCGGCTTCGGCCATCGGCGGCGGCGCGCCGGTCATCGGCGCAGGCGCTGCCGGTTCGGCCGGGGCGGTTGCTGCCGGTGCGGCGTTGCTGTCGGTCGACTCTTCCTTCTTCTTGCAACCCACCAGGGCAACGCTGCCCAGCAGGGCGGCGATCAGGGCGGTCTGGAGCGGGGTGGTCTTGATCATTCGGGGTTCCTCCCAGGGGATTGTCGGACGGCGTTCGATCGCCGGCTTACTTCGGCGGCAGCTTCAGGGTCTGGCCCGGGAAGATCTTGTCCGGGTCGTCGAGCACATCGCGGTTGGCTTCGAAGATCTTCTTCCAGGCATTGGCGTCGCCCAGGTGCTGCTTGGCGATCTTCGACAGCGAATCTCCCTTCTGCACGGTGTAGGTGCCGCCGCTGACAACCTCGGCGGTGCTGTCCACCGAAGCGCTGACGCCGGAGAAGTCCGCCTTCGGCACCTGCTCGGCGGTACTGTCGACGCTGGCACTGACGCCGGAGAAATCGGCTTTCTTCTCGGTACTCATCCACAACTCCCGTCTGCATGACTACGTGGTTCGCACGTTGCCATGGAGGTTGTTAAATGGGGATGGTGCAGATGTGAAGCCGCCCCCCGGGGCGGCTGAACAATCGGGAGAGCGGGTAGGCAGGTTCCACGCGGTTGCCGGCCGGCGGCCGGCACTATATGTAACCGCCTGCGGCGGTTACTGGCGCAGTTCGCGGTAGGTCGCAGCCGGGGCGGCGATGCCGGGGCTGGCCCGCCAGGGATTGATGTCCAGGCCACCACGGCGGGTATAGCGGGCTTCCACTTCCAGCCACTCCGGCTGGCAGCGCGTGGACACCTCGCTGAAGATCCGCTCAACGCACTGCTCGTGGAACTCGGCGTGCTCGCGGTAGCTGACCAGATAACGCAGCAGGCCGGCGCGGTCGATCTTCGGCCCGCGGTAGCGCAGGCTGACCGTGGCCCAGTCCGGCTGGCCGGTGACCGGGCAGTTGGACTTCAGCAGCGCCGAGACCAGGGTCTCTTCCACCACCTGGCCGGCATCAGCGGCAAGGAAGTCCGCCTGCGGGGGGCCATAGCAGTCGATCTCCACCTCCAGCCCGTCAATCGATTCGCCGAGCGGCGTCTCGCGCAGGCCCGGCAGGCCGAACGCCACATGGACCGGCGCACCGGCACAGGCCGACAGGTCGGCGACGATGCGTGCGCGCAGCGCTTCGGCGGTGTCGATGCGGGTGCTGTTGAGGGAGTTGAGGTACAGCTTGAACGACTTCGATTCGATCAGCCGCGGCGAGGTGCACGGCACCTGCACGGTGGCGACGGCGACCTGCGGCTTGCCGCGCGGGTCGAGCCAGCTCAGCTCGAAGGCATGCCAACGGTCGTGGCCGACGAACGGCAGCGCCGCATCATCGAGGCCGATCTCGGCGCGGGCGCCGCTGCGGGGGATGGGGAACAGCAGGCCGGGATCGTACTGCGACGGGTAACTGACCTCGCGACCGAGGCTGGAATCCTGTGGGGTGTTCATGGGCGTCATTGTATCGCGCCAGAAGCGGGCCTTCGGCCGGGCCGGCCAACGGCGGAGCCCCTCCGTGGTGGTTCAGGGCAGGATCTCGGGTCGGCCGGGAGGGTGGGTTGGCTGGGGGCCGCTGCAAGTACGTCCATGTAAGCTCGGTCGCCGCATCCATGCGGCTCACGCCCCCAGCCAACCCACCCTCCCGACCACGGACAGTTTCCCGCGCCACCACGGGAAAGATCAGGAAAATCAAAATCAAAAGCCGATCCTTCAGACATTCATGACGTCCGCCGTGTCGACCAAGGTCGAAACCCACCAAAGCAGAACGCCGTGCCGACAGATCGCAGGAAACTGTCGAAGGCGGGGTGGGTCCGGTTGAGGGGGTGTCCGCGGCATGGATGCCGCGGCCAAGCCCCCAGGGATGGGTTTACGGCGTCCCCCTCAACCGGACCCACCCCGCCATCCCACGGAATGCCCGCTTTTGACGTTGCTGTTGCCGTTGATTCAAGCGGGTGCAGGGCTGCAAGCCCTGCCGGAAACCCTCAGCCCGCAGGAGTGCCGGCACCGTGCAGGTAATCCAGGCTCACCTGCAGCAACGCCCGCAGCCCGACATCCAGCGCATTCTCATCCAGCAGGAACTTCGGCGAATGGTTGGCCGGCGCCGTCGCCGGGTCGATGCCCACGCTGGTCGAACCCACGAAGAAGAACATGCCCGGTACTTCCTTCGCGTACAGCGAGAAGTCTTCCGCGCCCATCTGCAGCGGCGGCTCGTACACGTTGTCCTTGCCCACCACCGCCTGCAGGCTCGGCAGCATCTTCGCGGTCAGCGCCGGGTCGTTCACCGTGGCCGGGTTGCCTTCCGACTCGTAGATGTCGGTCACTGCCTTCGCGCCGTGCGCGGCAGCAGTGTGCTCGGCCACGTTGCGCAGGTCGGCGAAGATCTGCTGGCGCATGCCTTCGTCGAAGGTACGGATGGTGCCGACCATCTCCACTTCATCGGGAATGATGTTGTAGCGGATGCCACCGTTGATCGCGCCGAAGGTCAGCACCGCCGGCTGCTTGGACAGGTTGGCGCGGCGGCTGACGATGGTCTGCGCGGTGCCGACCAGATCGGCGGTGGCCACGATCGGGTCCACGCCATTCCACGGCGCCGAGCCGTGCGTCTGGCGGCCGATCACCTTGATCCCGAAGCGATCCGAGGCGGCCATCAGCGGGCCGCCACGCACTGCGATCTGCCCTGCCTGCACGCTGGAGAACACATGCAGGCCAAACACCGCCTCCGGCTTGAAGTCGGCGAACAATCCTTCCTTCAACATCAGTGCCGCACCGCCCTCTTCCGGCGGCGGTGCGCCCTCCTCGGCCGGCTGGAAGATCAACATCACCTGGCCCGGCAGGTCCTTCTTCATCGACACCAGCGCTTCGGCCACGCCGAGCAGGGTGGCGGTGTGCGCATCATGGCCGCAGGCATGCATCACGCCCACGGTCTGGCCGCGGTACTGGTCGGTGGCCTTGGAGGCGAACGGCAGGCCGGTCTGCTCGGTCACCGGCAACGCATCCATGTCCGCACGCAGCGCGATCTTCGGGCCCGGCTTGCCGCCTTCGATGATCGCCACCACACCATGATGGGCGATGCCGGTCTTCGGCTTCAGGCCCATCGCACGCAGGCGCTTGGCGACCTCGGCCGAAGTGCGCGCCTCGCGGTTGGACAGCTCCGGGTGCTGGTGGAAATCGCGGCGCCATTCAACCACCCGGGCCTGCAGCCGCTGCGCGGCAGCGGTCACTTCCGGGCGCTGCCCGTCCTGGGCATGGGCAAGCGCCGGCAGGGCCAGCAACAGGGCGGACAACAGCAGCGAACGGCGCATCGCAATCTCCACGGCAAGGGGTTCCAGCTGAATGTAGGGCAACACTGCCGCTACGGGAACCTCCGCGGCTGGATCCGGTCTTAGCGCCCGTCCCATCCGTCATGCAGGAAACGTGATGTGGCACAGGTATGCTTTGCGCATTGCCCCCGGGGTCCCGCCCGGTCCAGCCCTCTTGGAGTCCTCGTAATGTCACGTGTTTGGAAGATCGTGCTGCTGGTCGTGGCGGTACTGGTGCTGGCCGTGGTCGGCCTGCGCGTCGTCGGCGGAGGCAAGGACAAGGCTGGAAAACCCGCTGCGGGCGCACGCCAGGGCGGCGAAGACCCGGATGCCGGCCCGGTGCCGGTGACCGTGGTCGACGCCACGCGCCAGGACGTGCCGGTGTACGCCAGCGCGCTGGGCACGGTGACGGCGATGAACACGGTCACCGTCAGCCCGCAGGTGGGCGGCCAGCTGATGAGCCTCAATTTCCGCGAAGGCCAGGAAGTGAAGCAGGGTGACGTGCTGGCGGTGATCGATCCGCGCACCGCCCAGGCCAGCTATGACCAGGCGGCGGCGGCCAAGCGCCAGAACGAAGCCCTGCTGGCCACCGCACGCTCCAACTTCCAGCGCTCCAACGCGCCGGAGTATCGCCAGTACGTCGCCAAGACCGATCTGGATACACAGCGAAACCAAGTGGCACAGTACGAAAGCGCGGTGGCCGCCAACGAGGCCAGCATGCGCTCGGCACAGGTGCAGCTGCAGTACACCAAGGTCACCGCACCGATCTCCGGCATTGCCGGCATCCGCGCAGTCGACGCCGGCAACGTGGTCAACGCCGGTACCGCACTGGTCACGCTGACCCAGATCCATCCGATCCACGTGCTGTTCAACCTGCCCGAGCGCCAGCTCGGCGACGTGCGCCAGGCGCAGGCGGCCGGCACCGTGCCGGTAGCCGCGCTGGACCGCGCCGATTCGCACGTGCTCTCCGGTGACGGCAAGCTGGATGTGGTCGACAACCTGATCAGCGCCGACAGCGGCACGTTCAAGGCTCGTGCGATCTTCGACAACACCGACAACGGGCTGTGGCCGGGCCAGTTCGTCAACGTGCGCATGCAGCTGCGCACGATCGGTGGCGGCGTGGTCATCCCGACCCAGGCGGTGCTGCGTGGCCCGGATGGCGAGTACGTGTACATCGTGCAGGGCGACAACACGGTAAAGATGCAGACAGTGCGCAGCGGCGTGGAAGTGGGCGACAGCCAGGTGCAGATCGCCGAAGGCCTGAAGGGTGGCGAGCGCGTGGTCAGCGAAGGCCAGTTCCGCCTCAAGCCGGGCAGCAAGGTCACCGCGTTGAAGCTGGGCGAAACGCCGGCCGCGCCGACCGAGGCCGAACTGAAGGCCGCCGAGCAGAAGAACGGTGGCGGCGGTGGCCGTCGTGGTGGCGGCCCGCGCTGAGCGCAGGCCACTGACCTCTCCCGCGCCGGCATCCCCGCCGGCGCTGCCAATGAAGTGCCAGCAAGGATCAGTCCGTGGGCTTTTCGACGATCTTCATCCGCCGCCCCATCGCCACCTCGCTGTTGATGGCGGGGCTGTTGCTGCTGGGCATCCTCGGTTACCGCAAGCTGCCGGTGTCGGCGCTGCCGGAAATCGATGCACCCAGCCTGGTGGTCACCACCCAGTACCCCGGCGCCAACGCCACCACCATGGCCTCGCTGGTCACCACGCCCCTGGAGCGCCAGTTCGGGCAGATCTCCGGGCTGGAGCTGATGACCTCCGACTCCTCGGCCGGGTTGTCGACGATCATCCTGCAGTTCTCGATGGACCGCGACATCGACATCGCCGCGCAGGACGTGCAGGCGGCGATCCGCCAGGCCACCCTGCCCTCGTCGCTGCCCTACCAGCCGGTCTACAACCGGGTGAACCCGGCCGACGCGGCCATCGTCACCCTGAAGCTGACGTCTGACACGCGCCCGCTGCGCGACGTCAACAACTACGCCGACTCGATCCTGGCCCAGCGCCTGTCGCAGGTGCAGGGCGTGGGCCTGGTTTCGATCGCCGGCAACGTGCGCCCGGCGGTACGCATCCAGGTCAACCCGGCGCAGCTGTCGAACATGGGCCTGACCCTGGAACAGCTGCGCAGCGCGCTGACCCAGGCCAATGTCAACGCGCCCAAGGGTTCGTTGAACGGCAAGACCCAGTCCTACAGCATCGGCACCAACGACCAGCTGGCCAGTGCCGCCGAGTACCGCGACACCATCATCAGCTACAAGAACGGCCGCCCGGTGCGGTTGTCCGACGTGGCCGACGTGGTCGATGGCGTGGAGAACGACCAGCTGGCCGCCTGGGCCGATGGCAAGCCCGCGGTACTGCTGGAAGTGCGCCGCCAGCCCGGCGCCAACATCGTGCAGACCGTCGAACGCATCCGCGCGATCCTGCCGCAGCTGCAGGGCGTGCTGCCGGCCGACGTGCACCTGGAGATCTTCAACGACCGCACCGAGACCATCCGCGCGTCGGTGCATGAAGTGCAGTTCACCCTGATCCTCACCATCGGCCTGGTGGTGGCGGTGATCTTTGTGTTCCTGCGCCGGTTGTGGGCCACGATCATCCCGTCGGTGGCAGTGCCGCTGTCGCTGGCCGGCACCTTCGCGGTGATGGCCTTTGCCGGCATGTCGCTGGACAACCTGTCGCTGATGGCGCTGGTGGTGGCCACCGGCTTCGTGGTCGACGATGCGATCGTGATGATCGAGAACATCGTGCGCTACATCGAGCAAGGCAAGAGTGGCAAGGAGGCGGCCGAGATCGGTGCGCGCCAGATCGGCTTCACCGTGCTGTCGCTGACCGTCTCGCTGGTGGCGGTGTTCCTGCCGCTGCTGCTGATGCCCGGCGTCACCGGCCGCCTGTTCCATGAGTTCGCGTGGGTGCTGAGCATCGCCGTGGTGCTGTCGATGCTGATCTCGCTGACGCTCACCCCGATGATGTGCGCCTACCTGCTCAAGCCTGATGCCCTGCCCGAGGGCGAGGACGCGCATGAGCGTGCAGCGGCGGCCGGCAAGCAGAATCTGTGGACGCGCACCGTCGGCCTGTACGAGCACAGCCTGGACTGGGTGCTGGGCCACCAGCGCCTGACCCTGGCCGTGGCCGGCGGCGCGCTGGTGCTGACCGTGCTGCTGTACGTGCTGATTCCCAAGGGCCTGCTGCCCGAACAGGACACCGGCCTGATCACCGGCGTGGTCCAGGCCGACCAGAACATCGCCTTCCCGCAGATGGAGCAGCGCACCAAGCAGGTGGCCGAGGCACTGCGCCACGATCCGGACGTGACCGGCGTGTCGGCCTTCATCGGTGCCGGCAGCATGAACCCCACGCTCAACCAGGGCCAGCTGTCGATCGTGCTGAAGGAACGCAGCCAGCGCGATGGCCTGGACGAGATCCTGCCGCGCCTGCAGAAGGCGGTGGCCGGTATTCCGGGCGTGGCGCTGTACCTGAAGCCGGTGCAGGACGTGACCCTGGATACCCGCGTGGCCGCCACCGAGTACCAGTACTCGCTGTCGGACGTGGATTCGGCGACGGTGGCCACCCAGGCCACGCGCCTGACCGAAGCGCTGCGCCAGCGCCCGGAACTGGCCGACGTCGACAACAACCTGTCCAACCAGGGCCGCGCGCTTGAGCTGAACATCGATCGTGACAAGGCCAGTGTGCTGGGCGTGCCGATGCAGACCATCGATGACACGCTCTACGATGCGTTCGGCCAGCGCCAGATCTCGACCATCTTCACCGAGCTCAACCAGTACCGCGTGGTACTGGAAGTGGCACCGGAGTTCCGCACCAGCACCGCGCTGATGGAACAGCTGGCCGTGGCCTCCAACGGTGCCGGCGCGCTGACCGGCACCAACGCCACCAGCTTCGGCCAGGTCACCTCGTCCAACTCATCCACCGCCACCGGCATCGGCGCGCAGAACACCGGCATCACCGTCGGCGCCGGCAACATCATCCCGCTGTCGGCGTTGGCCGAAGGCAAGGTGAGCAGCGCGCCGCTGGTGGTCAGCCACCAGCAGCAGCTGCCGGCAGTGACCGTCTCGTTCAACGTGGCACCGGGCTATTCGCTGTCCGAGGCCGTGCGTGCAATCCAGGAGACCAAGGACAGCCTGGACATGCCCACCCACCTGCATGCCGAGTTCATCGGCAAGGCCGCCGAGTTCACCGGCAGCCAGACCGATGTGGTGTGGCTGCTGCTGGCCTCGCTGGTGGTGATCTACATCGTGCTGGGCGTGCTCTACGAGAGCTACATCCACCCGATCACGATCATCTCCACGCTGCCGCCGGCCGGTGTCGGTGCGCTGCTGGCGCTGATGCTGTGCGGCCTGAGCCTGTCGGTGGACGGCATCGTCGGCATCGTGCTGCTGATCGGCATCGTCAAGAAGAACGGCATCATGATGGTCGACTTCGCGATCGAGGCACGTCGTGCCGGTGCCAACGCGCATGAAGCGATCCGTCGCGCCTGCCTGCTGCGTTTCCGCCCGATCATGATGACCACCGCCGCCGCCATGCTGGGCGCGCTGCCACTGGCATTGGGCACCGGCATCGGCTCGGAGCTGCGCCGCCCGCTGGGCATCGCCATCGTCGGCGGCCTGCTGCTGTCGCAGCTGGTGACCCTGTACACCACGCCGGTGATCTACCTGTACATGGAGCGCTTCTCCGAGTGGCTGGCCCGCCGCCGCGAACAGCGTGCGCTGCGCAACGGTTCGCTGCAGGAGCCGCAGGCATGATCCACGCCCCGCTGCTGCGGGGGGCCGCACGATGAACCTGTCCGGCCCCTTCATCCGCCGCCCGATCGGCACCGCGCTGCTGGCCATCGGTCTGTTCATGGTCGGCCTGATCTGCTACCTGCGCCTGGGTGTGTCGGCACTGCCGAACATCGAGATCCCGGTGATCTTCGTGCACGCCAGCCAGTCCGGCGCCGACGCGGCCACCATGGCGACCACGGTCACCGCACCGCTGGAGCGCCACCTGGGCCAGCTGCCAGGCATCGACCGCATGCGCTCGTCGAGCTCGGAAGGCAGCTCGCTGGTGTTCATGATCTTCCAGAGCGGTCACAACATCGATTCGGCGGCGCTGGACGTACAGACCGCGATCAACTCGGCGCAGGCCGACCTGCCTTCGGGCATGGGTTCGCCGATGTACCAGAAGGCGAATCCGAACGATGACCCGGTGATCGCCATCGCGCTGACCTCGCAGACGCAGTCGGCCGACGAGCTTTACAACGTCGCCGACTCGCTGCTTGCGCAGCGCATCCGCCAGATCAGCGGCGTCGCCTCGGTCGACATCGCCGGTGCCTCTACGCCCGCCGTGCGCGTGGACGTCAACCTGCGCCTGATGAACGCCCTCGGCCTGACCGCCGACGACCTGCGCAACGCCGTGCGCGCGGCCAACGTGACCTCGCCCACCGGCTTCCTCAGCGATGGCAACACCACCACCGCGATCATCGCCAACGATTCGGTGGCGCGTGCCGCCGACTTCGCCGACCTGGTGGTCAAGACCCAGGGCGATGGCCGGGTGATCCGACTGAAGGACATCGCCAACGTCTACGACGGCCAGCAGGACGCCTACCAGGCGGCCTGGTTCGACCACAAGCCGGCGGTGGTGATGTACGTGTTCACCCGTGCCGGCGCCAACATCGTGGAGACCGTGGACCGGGTCAAGGCACAGATCCCGACCCTGCGCGACTACCTGCAGCCAGGCACCACGATGACGCCGTACTTCGACCGTACGCCGACCATCCGCTCGTCGCTGCATGAAGTGCAGATCACCCTGCTGATCAGCCTGGCGATGGTGGTGCTGACCATGGCGCTGTTCCTGCGCCGGCTGGCACCGACGCTGATCGCCGCGGTGACCGTGCCGCTGTCGCTGGCCGGTGCCGCGCTGGTGATGTACGTGATGGGCTTCACCCTGAACAACCTGAGCCTGCTGGCGCTGGTGATCGCGATCGGCTTCGTGGTCGACGATGCGATCGTGGTGATCGAGAACATCATGCGCCACCTCGACGAGGGCATGCCGCGCATGCAGGCGGCGCTGACCGGTGCACGCGAGATCGGCTTCACCATCGTCTCGATCACCGCCTCGCTGGTGGCGGTGTTCATCCCGCTGCTGTTCGCCAGCGGCATGATGGGCGCGTTCTTCCGCGAGTTCACCGTCACCCTGGTGGCGGCCATCGTGGTCTCGATGATCGTCTCGCTGACATTGACTCCGGCGCTGTGCAGCCGCTTCCTCAGCGCGCACGACCACGCGGCGCCACCATCGCGCTTCGGCCGCTGGCTGGATGCAGGCCACGAGCGCATGCTGCGTGTCTACACCGTGTTCCTCGACTTCTCGCTGCGCCACGCGCTGTTGATGTCGCTGACCCCGTTGATCCTGATCGGCGTCACCGTGTTCCTGTTCGGTGCAGTGAAGAAGGGGGCGTTCCCGCCGCAGGACACCGGCCTGATCTGGGGCCGCGCCAACTCCAGCGCCACTGTCTCCTTCGAGGACATGGTCGCCCGCCAGCGTCGCATCACCGACATGCTGATGGCCGACCCGGCGGTGAAGACCGTGGGCGTACGCCTGGGCAGCGGCCGCCAGGGCTCCAGCGCGCAGTTCAACATCGAGCTGAAATCGCGCAGCGACGGCCGCCGCGAAACCACCGCGCATGCGCTGGCGCGGTTGAGCGCCAAGGCCGACCGCTACCCGGACCTGCAGTTGCGCCTGCGCGCGATCCAGGACCTGCCCAGCAACGATGGCGGTGGCTCCAGCCAGGGCGCGCAGTACCGCATTTCGCTGCAGGGCAACGACCTGGCCGCGCTGCAGGAATGGCTGCCCAAGCTGCAGGCGGAACTGAAGAAGAACCCGAAACTGCGCGACGTCGGCACCGATGTCGACAACGCCGGCCTGCGCCAGAACATCCAGATCGACCGCGCCAAGGCCGCGCGCCTGGGCATCACCGTCGGCGCCATCGACGGCGCGCTGTACGGAGCCTTCGGCCAGCGCCAGATCTCGACCATCTACTCGGACATCAACCAGTACAGCGTGGTGGTCAACGCCCTGCCCTCGCAGACCGCCACGCCGGCGGCGCTGGATGAGGTGTACGTGCGGGCACGCAACGGCGACATGGTGCCGATCACCGCGGTGGCCACCCAGATTCCGGGGCTGGCACCGTCGCAGATCACCCATGAAAACCAGTACACGACGATGGACCTCAGCTACAACCTGGCTCCGGACGTGAGCATGGGCGAGGCCAAGGCGATCATCGACGCGACCGTGGCCGGCATGCGCATGCCGGGCGACATCCGCCTGGCCGATGATGCAGGCTTCGGCTTCAACTCCGATCCCAGCGACATGCTGATCCTGGTGCTGGCGGCGATCCTGACCGTGTACCTGGTGCTGGGCATGCTCTACGAGAGCCTGATCCACCCGGTCACCATCCTGTCCACGCTGCCGGCGGCGGGCGTGGGTGCGCTGCTGGCCTTGTTCGGCACCAACACCGAGCTGTCGGTGATCTCGATGATCGCGCTGGTGCTGCTGATCGGCATCGTCAAGAAGAACGCGATCATGATGATCGACTTCGCGCTGGTAGCACAGCGCGAGCACGGGCTGGCGCCCCGCGACGCCGCCCGCGAGGCCAGCATCGTGCGCTTCCGCCCGATCATGATGACCACCATGGTGGCGATCCTGGCGGCCGTGCCGCTGGCGATCGGCCTCGGCGAAGGCTCCGAACTGCGGCGCCCGCTGGGCATCGCGATGATCGGCGGCCTGCTGTTCTCGCAGAGCCTGACCCTGCTCAGCACGCCGGCGCTGTACGTGATCTTCTCCTGCCTGGCCGAACGCTGGCGGGCACGGCGCGCACGCAAGCGCGAAGCGAAGCTGCTCAAGCGCGCGCAACGGGCCTAGGAAAGCGCATCCACGCATGGCGTGGATCTACTGGATCGGTCGTGCCGGAGCACGGAGGGTGGGTGCGGACCGTTGGTCCGCACTGCATATTTCACGCGCAGCCCGCAATAATGGTGGCAGATCCTTCCACCGAGCCTGCATGTCCGCCCGACAATCCCGTCTCAGCCGCCTGTGGGCCCACGAGAAGGCCAGTTACGGCCTGCGGGTGTTCATCGCCCTCACGGCAGCGGTGGCCGCATGCTGGCAGCTGGATGCACTGACCGCCCTGCCCGGCGTGTTCCTGGGCATCATCGCCAGCGCCATCGCCGAGACCGATGACAACTGGTGGGGCCGGACCAAGGCCGTGCTGCTGTCGCTGCTGTGCTTCTGCATCGCCGCGGCGTCGGTGATCTGGCTGTTCCCGTGGCCGTGGGTCTTCATCGGCGCGCTGGCGCTGTCCACCTTCGGCCTGACCCTGCTCGGTGCGCTCGGCGAGCGCTATGCATCCATTGCCCAGGCCACGGTGACGCTGGCCATCTACACCATGATCGGCCTGGAGCAGCATGGTGCCAGCGACCTGCACAGCGCACTGGACGCCGTCAGCCACCTGCTGGCCGGTGCGGTCTGGTACGGCCTGCTGTCGATCCTGTGGACCGCGCTGTTCGCCAACCGGCCGGTGCGCGAGCGCGTGGCACGGCTGTACCAGGAACTGGGCCGCTACCTGCAGTTGAAAGCCGCCCTGTTCGAACCGGTGCGCGAGGCCGACCTGCAACGCCGCCAGCTCGACCTGGCCGAGCAGAACCGGCGCGTAGTCGGCGCGCTGAACGAGGCGAAGACGGCGATCCTGGCGCGCTTCGGCCGTTCCGGCCGGCCCGGCGTCAACTCTGGCCTGTACCTGCGCCTGTACTACATGGCGCAGGATTTCCACGAACGCGCCAGTTCGTCGCATTACCCGTATGGCGCGCTGGTCGATGCCTTCTTCCACAGCGACGTGCTGTACCGCTGCCAGCGCCTGCTCGATCTGCAGGGCCAGGCCTGCGCGCGGCTGGGCGAAGCGATCCGCCTGCGCCGCCCGTTCGTGTATGGCGAGAACAACCAACAGGCCGGGCGCGACCTGGCCGATGCGCTGGCCTACCTGCGTGACCAGCAACGGCCACAGTGGCAGCGCCTGCTCGGTTCGCTGGACCTGCTGGTGCACAACCTGCGCAGCATCGAGCGCCGCCTGCTGGATGCCGAGCGCTCCGAAGCCAGCCTGGACAACGTCGATACCCGCCTGCGCGACAGCAACCCCCACACCCTGCGCGAGATGGGCGTGCGCATCCGCCAGCAGCTCACGCCCGGCTCGGTGCTGTTCCGCCACGGCCTGCGCATGGCGCTGGCACTGATCGCCGGCTTTGCAGCGATCCGCCTGTTCAATGCGCAGAACGGTTCATGGGTGCTGCTGACCATCGTGTTCGTGTGCCGGCCCAACTTCGGCGCCACCCGCCAACGCCTGGCCCAGCGCATCGTCGGCACGCTCGCCGGCCTGGTGCTGACCTGGGCACTGCTGCAGCTGTTCCCGCAGCTGCACGTGCAGCTTCTGATCGCCCTGCTTTCGGCGCTGCTGTTCTTCTTCACCCGCACCGACCGCTACCTGGTGGCGTCGGCGGCGATCACGGTGATGGCACTGACCTGCTTCAACCTGATCGGCGATGGCTTCGTGCTGATCGTGCCGCGCATGGTCGACACCGTGCTGGGCTGCGCGATCGCAGCGGCAGCGGCGTTCCTGATCCTGCCCGACTGGCAGGGCCGCCAGCTGCACCTTGTTCTGGCGCGCGTGCTGGACACCGCCGCACGTTACCTGGACTCGGTGCTGGGCCAGTACCGCAGCGGCATGCGCGACGACCTGGCCTACCGCATCGCCCGCCGTGACATGCACAACGCCGACGCGGCGCTGTCCACCGCGCTGTCGAACATGCTGCGCGAGCCCGGCCACGTGCGCCGCAACCTCGATGCCGGCTTCCACTTCCTGGCCCTGTCCAACACCCTGCTCGGCCACCTGTCGGCCCTGGGCGCACATCGCGACCAGGTGGACAGCTATGCCGGCGATCCGCTGGCATTGGCCGCCGGTGATCGTGTGCGCAAGGCACTGCAGCAGCTGGCGACGGCGCTGACCGCACGGCAGCCGGTCGCAGAGGACGACAACGATGCGGATCGCGCGGTCGCCGCCGAGCTGGAGCAGATCGACGAGGCGATGCCACCGAAGCTGCAGCTGATCCGCACGCAGATGGCGCTGGTGCTGCGCCTGCTGCCGAAGGTACGCGCGGCGGCCAATGAAGCGGTGACCAGCCTGACCTGATCCCTCACCGCTGAATCGGGCATGCCCTCCACGCATGGCGTGGATCCACCGCGCCGCGTGCAACAACGCGTTGCGCCCTGCGCTGCATCCCGATCACGCCGCCGGATCGATACTGGGGCATCTCCCCTGCCCTGGATGTCCCCATGAAGATCGAACTCGGCGGCCACACCGCACTGGTCACCGCCTCCACCGCCGGCATCGGCCTGGCGATCGCACAGGGCCTGGCCGCGGCCGGTGCAACGGTGGTCCTCAACGGCCGCAGCACCGACAGTATCGAACGCGCACGCCAGCGGCTGATCAGCGCCGTGCCGGGCGCCGACCTGCACGGTGTCGCCGCCGATCTGTCCGATGCCAGCGGCGTCGAAACGCTGCTCGCCGGCCTGCCCCAGGTCGACATCCTGGTCAACAACGCCGGCATCTTCGGCCCCGAGGACTTCTTCGAGACCGACGACGCCACCTGGGAGCGCTACTGGCAGACCAACGTGATGTCCGGCATGCGCCTGTCGCGTGCGCTGCTGCCGGCGATGGTCGATGCCGGCTGGGGCCGCGTGCTGTTCATTTCCTCCGAATCGGCGCGCAACATCCCCGCCGACATGATCCATTACGGGGTCAGCAAGACCGCGCAGCTGTCGTTGTCGCGCGGCCTGGCCAAGCGCGTGGCCGGCAGTGGCGTCACCGTCAATGCCGTACTGCCCGGTCCGACGCTCTCTGACGGTTTCGCCGCGATGTTTGAAGATGAACGCCAGCGCAGCGGCAAGCCGCTGGAACAGATCGGCCGCGAGTTCGTGATGGAGCATCGCCCGTCCTCGGTGATCCAGCGTGCCGCCACGGTCGAGGAAGTGGCCAACATGGTGGTGTACCTGGCCTCGCCGCAGGCCTCGGCCACCTCCGGCGCGGCGCTGCGCGTGGATGGCGGCGTGGTCGACGATATCGTCTGAGACCGCTGGAGGTGTGCGGACCACAGGTCCGCACCCACAGTCATGGGGTTTCAGTAGATCCACGCCATGCGTGGATGCATCCCGCCATGGTCCCGGCGGATAGGCAGGAATGCTAGGCTGCGCCGGTCAAGGAGGCTCCATGTCCGGTCACAACCAGTTCGCCCTGCTGCGCCAGCGCCGTTTCCTGCCGTTCTTCGTGGTCCAGGCGCTCGGTGCGTTCAACGACAACGTCTACCGGCAGGCGATCATCAGCATGCTGCTGTTCATGGCCGTGCCGGAAGAAGAACTGGGGCTGTACGCCACGCTGGCACCGGCCATCTTCATCCTGCCGTACTTCCTGTTCTCGGCACTGGCCGGGCAGATTGCCGACAAGCTGGAAAAATCGCGGCTGATCGTGATCACCACCACCATGGAGATCGTGATCATGTCGCTGGCCGCCACCGGCTTCCTCACCCAGAGCCTGCCGGTGCTGCTGATCGCGCTGTTCTGCACCGGCATGCAGTCGACCCTGTTCGGCCCGGTGAAATACTCGGTGCTGCCGTCGGTGCTCAAGCCCGAGGAACTGACCGGTGGCAACGGCCTGGTCGAGATGGGCACGTCGATGTCGATCCTGTCCGGCATGATCGTCGGCGGCCTGGTGTTCACCGTGGCCGGCAGTCACGGCACGGTGGTGGCGGCGTGCGCGATCATCGGCCTGGCCATCTGCGGCAACATCGCCGCGCGGCTGATTCCCAAGGTCGACGCCGGCGACCCGAACCTGAAGATCAACTGGAATCCGCTGCCGGAATCGCTGGCGGTGCTGCGCATGGCGCGCCAGCAGAAAGCGGTGCGCAACGCGATCCTGGGCGTGTCCTGGTTCTGGTTCGTCGGTACCGTGCTGACCTCGCAGCTGCCGGCCTACGCGGTGGCCAACCTCGGCGGCGAGCCGACCCTGTACATCTTCGCGCTCGCGCTGTTCTCGGTCGGCACCGGCGTCGGCTCACTGCTGTGCGAAAAGCTGTCGGCACGCACGGTCGAAATCGGCCTGGTGCCGCTGGGTGCGTTCGGCATGACCGCGTTCCTGCTCGATCTGTACTTCGCCCGCAGCGGCGAGGCCACCGTGCACGGGCTGACCGTCGGCACCTTCCTGCAGCAGCCCGGCAGCCTCCGCATCGTCATCGACCTGGTCGGTATCGGCCTGTTCACCGGCATCTTCGTGGTGCCGCTGTTCGCGCTGATCCAGAGCCGCACGCCCAAGGCACAGATGTCACGCGTGTTCGCCGCGCTGAACATCCAGAACTCCGGCTTCATCGTGGCCGCCGCCCTGCTGTCACTGGCCGCGCACAAGCTGCTGCACTGGACCATCCCGCAGCAGTTCCTGGCGCTGGCCATCGCCAATGCGCTGGTGGCGATCTACATCTTCACCATCGTCCCCGAATTCCTGATGCGCTTCCTCAGCTGGGTGATGGTGCGCACCCTGTACCGGCTGCGCCCGCACGGCATCGAGGCCAATGTGCCCGACGAGGGTGCTGCGCTGCTGGTCTGCAACCATGTCAGCTACATGGACGCGCTGATCCTGTCGGCGACGATCCCGCGCCCGGTGCGCTTCGTCATGTACTACAGGATCTTCAACATCCCGGTGATGCGCTGGATCTTCCGGACCGCCAAGGCCATCCCGATCGCCGGTGCGCGCGAAGATCCGGCATTGATGCAGCGCGCGTTCGACGAGATCGATGCCGCGCTGGCCGAGGGCGAGCTGGTCTGCATCTTCCCGGAAGGCGCACTGACCAGGGACGGAACCATGGCGCCGTTCAAGTCCGGCGTCGAGAAGATCCTCGAACGGCGGCCGGTGCCGGTGGTGCCGATGGCGCTGCGTGGCATGTGGTCGAGCATGTGGAGCCGCCGCGACAGCCGCCTCGGGCGCATGCGCGTGCCGCGCCGCTTCCGCGCCACCATCGAGGTGGTGGCGGCACCGGCCGTGGACGGCCGCAGCACCGACGCCCCTGCGCTGGAAGCCCAGGTGCGCGCCCTGCGCGGGGATCACGCCTGACGTAGCCGGCCCGCCAGGCCGGCCCGGCGACCTCCCCGCATACGCCACCGTCCAGTGGAGAACACGTCATGGCGTGCATGTAAACGCATACATGCAACGCCGGTTGCGGTAGATTACGCACCCACAGGGGGGAGGCCCGGCCGATGCATCATGGCCGGCCACCAAGGAATGGAGTCTCGCTTTGAATCAACCACCACCGCTTAGCCGTCCGGTCTACATCCCCAACCATCTGGTCTGGGCGATCCTGACGACGCTGTTCTGCTGCCTGCCGTTGGGCGTGGTGTCGATCGTCTACGCTTCCCAGGTCGATGGCCGCCGCGCGGCCGGCGACCTTCCGGGGGCTTACAGCGCGTCGCGCAAGGCGGGCTGGTGGGCGGTGGCTTCGGCCGTGACCCTGCCGGTCCTGTTGCTGTTGTGGTTCGGGCTGTTCGGCGGCTTGGCCGTACTGGGCGCTCTTTCCGACCAATGATTCACAACCACCACCCATCAAGGAGCTTGAACCCATGAACACTGCTACTCCGCAGGTCCCGAACAACCTGGTCTGGGCCATCCTGACCACCCTGTTCTGCTGTCTGCCGGCCGGCATCGTCTCGATCGTCTACGCCGCACAGGTCAACGGCAAGCTGGCTGCGGGCGACATCGCTGGCGCCCAGGATTCGGCCGCCAAGGCCAAGAAGTGGGCCATCTGGTCGGCCATCGCCTGGGTCGTCGTGGTCGTGCTGTACGTGCTGTTCTTCGTTGTGCTCGGCGGCATGGGCGCGATGAGCAACAGCGGCTACTGATACGCCTGGACGGATCCGGCGCCTGCGCCGGATCCGTTGTTGCATGTCCGCGCTTCCCGCCCGTTCCCGACTCGCCCGCTGGGCGCCGCTGCTGGTCTCCGCCGGCCTGGCCGTGGGTGCCACGGTGGTGCTGCGCAACGTCAATCCGTATGTTGCCGGCAATCCCTTGCCGAGCTGCCCGCTGTACGCGCTGACCGGCCTGTACTGCCCGGGCTGTGGCAGCACGCGCTGCCTGTATTCGCTGGTCCATTTCGACCTTCCGGGCGCGATGGCGATGAACCCGCTGCTGGTCATCAGCCTGCCGTTCCTGCTGCTGATGCTGCTGAACATCGCCGGCATTCGCCCGCGCGTGCTCGACCCGCTGATGCGGGTGCTGGCCAATCCCGTGTTCTGGCTCTGGGTGCTGCCCGGGTATGCGCTGCTGCGCAACCTGCCGTGGGCGCCGTTCACCGCGCTGGCACCGATCTAGGTTTCCGGCCAACGGCGCAGCCCCTCGTGGTGGGCGGCGTTTCAAAGCAGAAGCCTTGGGGTTGGCCGGGTGGGTGGGCTGCGCAGGGGGCGCTGCAAGTACGTCCATGTAAGCTCGGTCGCCGCATCCATGCGGCTCACGCCCCTACGCAGCCCACCCACCCGGCCACGGACAGTTTCCGTGCGCGTCCACCACGGAAAAGAAAAAAATCAAAATCGAAAGCGGATCGCTTCGCTCTGCATCCACGCATGGCGTGGATCTACCGTGTCGACCAAGGTCGACACCTACCAACAGCCGCCGGAATCTGTCGGGGGTGGGGCGGTGTGGGGCTGCAGGACCGTTGGCGCCATGGATGGCGCCATCGAGCCCCCATGGACGGGTTTACGGCGTGTCCTGCAGGCCCACACCGCCCCGCCCAACCCTCAGCAATCCAGGGCTGCTGTTGCTGTTGCTGTTGCCGTTGCTGTTGCCTCTGCAGGTGCAGGGCTGCAAGCCCTGCAAAAGCAACTACGTCACCCAGCCTGCAATCACCAGCAGGGCGAGGATCGCCAGCCACAGCAGCAGCATCCGCCACACCAGGCTCATCGCATCACGCAGGTCCGGCAGCCGTTGCCACACCGGCAGCAGCCCTGCCTCGGTGTAGTCGTGCGCATCCTCGCGCAGCTCGGCATTGACACTGGCGCGCGCCACCGCTCCCAGGAAGCCGATGTTCCCCGCCAGGCGCTCGCCGTGGGCCTGGCGCCAGGCCTTCCACGCCGTATCGAAGTTGCCCACCAGCGCCATCGAGAACGCCATCAGCTGCGCCACCGGCCATTCGATCCAACCCAGCAGGCGCTGCGCCAGCGCCAGCGGTTCCACCGGCACGCGGGCGCGCATCGGGCTTTCGGCCATCAGCGCCAGCAGCCGGTAGCCCAGCGCACCGGCCGGGCCCAGCAGCAGGAACCAGAACAACACCGCGAACCAGCGCCGCAGCGCATTGAGCACCGTTGCTTCGACCAGCGACGGCACGTCTTCGCGCAGGCTGCCACCGGCCGCCTGCAGATTGCGCACCGCCGCCTGCCGCGTCGCGGCATCGTCAGCGTCGATGATCGCTTCGATATCGCGGTCCAGGTCGCGCGGTCCCCAGCACCATGCCAGCACCAGCACCCCCAGCAGCAGCGACGGCAGGCCGAACAACACCCCACGCAGCAGCCAGGCCAGCAGGGCCATCAGCAGCAGCGGCGGCAGCAGGGCCAGGGCCACGCCTGCGGGGCTCTGCCAGGCTTTGCCACCCCGGGCATCCAGCCAACCCAGCCAGCGCCGGAAGCCGTCGAAACGGCGCAGCGAGGCAGCAGCGGCCGGGGCGACATGGCCCAGGGCCAGCGCCACCAGCACGGCAGCCAGAGTGGTGAACATGGCGGGTCTCCCTACGAAACAGAACGCTCGCGCCGCTACCTTACCTGTCACAGCGGCGCCCTCAGCGGTGAACCGGACTCTAACCCGGGCCGTGTTCAGGTGGCGGCAATACAGCCGCCGCGCTTGGCCCGCTTCAGCCCTTCTGCTGGCGGTACCAGTGCTCGATCAGGCCCCGCGAAATCGAGATCGGCGGCGACACGCGGATGCCCTGGCCATCGTCCTCGACATCGCGTGCCAGCGCCGCGCCAACTTCGTCGGCACTGAACCAGCGCGCATCTTCCAGCTCACCGTCCACGCTCGGCAGATCATCCTGCGCCTGCGCACGGAAACCGATCATCAGCGCCCCCGGGAACGGCCAGGGCTGCGAGCCGAGGTACTGGCAGGCGGTCACCCGCACCTTGCTCTCCTCGTGCACCTCGCGCACCACGGTCTGCTCGAAGGTCTCGCCCGGTTCGACGAAGCCGGCCAGCACCGAGTAGCGGCGCGGCGCCCAGTTCGACTGCCGCCCGAGCAACAGCCGGCCCTGGTTCTCCACCGCCACGATCACCGCCGGATCCACCCGCGGGTAATGCTCGGTGGAGCACTGCGCGCAGCGGCCGACGAAGCCGCCACGGGCGAACGCCACGGCACCGCCGCACACGCCGCAGAAGCGGGTACGCGAGTGCCAGTAGGACATGCCGCGGGCATAGCTGAAGGCGGTCGCATCGGCCATCGACCACAGCAGCGCGGCCTGGCGCAGGTCGAGACGGCGTGGTGCGGTGATGGTCACGCTGGCGGCTTCAACTGAAAACCATGCCTGATCACCACGCAGGCCGAGGAAGATCGCGGCACCGGGGCCACCGCCGATGTCGGCGCCGGTCAGCGCCAGTGGCTGATCGTCATCGCCGGTGAAGGCGCTGCCGTCCTGATCAAGCACGAGGATGCGCGCGCCCGGCCACAGGCGCGCCAGTGCATCGGCATCGTCGCGCAGGGCATCGGCGCGCTCCAGCGGTTCGCCCACGAAGGCATAACCGGAAAGCGGCGAAGAAGTATTGGGCATCCGGCAAGCGTGCCGCCAATCGATGCGGGTGGCAAGCCGCGGGCTTTGCGGAAACCAGCGGTGTGTGTGGAGCTTGCTCCACACACCTTGTCGCGCAGGGGGCAGGCCCCGCGCCCTGCCTACATGCTGAAGCTGCTGCCGCAGCCGCAGGTGGTCTTCGCGTTCGGGTTGCGGATCACGAACTGGGCCCCGGTCAGGCTTTCGGTGTAGTCCACCTCGGCACCCATCAGGTACTGCAGGCTCAGCGGGTCGACCAGCAGGGTCACCCCGCTGGTCTGCACCGCCAGATCGTCCTCGGCACGGTTCTCGTCGAACTCGAAGCCATACTGGAAGCCCGAACAGCCGCCACCTTCGATGTACACGCGCAGGGCCAGGTCGGGGTTGCCCTCTTCCTGGATCAGGGATCTGACCTTGGCGGCCGCCGACTCGGTGAAGTTCAGCGGTCGCTCCAGCGACTGGTAATCGGGCGCGGCGGCCGGGGTGGCGCCGGGCAGGGAGACTAGCGTGCTCATGCCGTCAGCATGGGGGTGCCGAGGAGGGCTTTCAAGCCATCGCCTCGGCCAGCTTGCGACGCGCGGCGGTGTCGCCCTTGCCGCCATTGGCGTCGTCGGCCTCCGGGGCCGGCAGGGCCGCCATCGGGGCGCTGGCATGGATCAGGCGGCCGTTCAGCTGGGCGCCCGCATTCATCTCCACCACCTGGTAATGGACATTGCCATTGACCCGTGCGCTCGGGGTCAGTTCGACCTTCTCGGTGGCGTGCACGTCACCGTCCAGGCGGCCGCTGATGACCACCACCTGGGCACGGATCTCGCCCTCGATCACGCCATGCTCGGCGACCGTCAGGGTGGCACCGCTGGCGCCCTCGGCGGCAATCACCTTGCCGTGGATGCGGCCTTCCACGTACAGGCCACCACTGAATTCCACATCACCGCGGATCACCACCTGGTTGCCGATCAGGGCATCCACCACCAGCTGGCCATCACGGTTGGATTTGCTGTTTCCGAACATCTGCCTACTCCCCTTTGCTGGCCGGCGCGCCGGCCTGTTTCCAGTCGAATACCTGGGTGGTACCCCCCGTACCACTCCCCAATGTCACCCGCACGCGTTGCGGGGTGAAGTCAGCCGGCAGCATCACGCTGCCGGTGATCTGCTGGAAGTACCGGAACGAGTAATCCTGTCCCGGTACCTTGCTGCGCTGGTGCAGATCATCCCAGCTGATCGTGGCCAGCTTGCCGTTCTTCACGCCTTCCACGGTGAAACGCATCTGCCCCTGGCTGATGGCACCGCGGTTGAGGTTCTGGGTCAGCACGGCGGTGTACTGCCAGGTGCCGGCCGCTTCCGGGCTGAACTCGATCGAATGGGTATTCAGGCCCTTGCGCTGGCTGGTTGAACCGACCAGCCGCTCATAGAAGGCGACGTCGGCGCGCAGGCCGGCGATTTCCTCATCGCGCTCGGCCAGCGAGGACTGCACCTCGGTGTTGGCGGCGCGGCTGATGCGGTCGGAGGCTTCCAGCGTGGCCTGCTTCTGGCGGAGCTCGGTCAGCTGCGCCTGCAGCGTCTCGGCGTGCTTCTCGGCAGCCTGCAGGCGCTGGCCCTGCGCATCGCGCGGGGTGGCCATCCAGCAGCCGCCAAGCACCGCCAGCACCAGGCTGAGCAGCCAGATGCCGCCGAGCACCAGCAGGCGGCGACGATCGACCGGCGGTTGCGGCGCGCCGGGCAGGCGAACCTGCACGCGCATGGGAGGGCGGTTGTTCATGGGTGGTTTCCGGGGCATCGCAAGAGCGACACCGGTACGGCCCCTGTGGCAAACGACGGGCTAGTGTATGACAGGACGGGTGGGTTTCCTGCGCAGTGGCCGGCCGCGGTCTGTGGCGTTCAGGCACGCCATCGCCGATAGTGAGGCCCCCCGCACAGTTCCGTCGCCGGAGCATCGCCATGACCGAAGCCCACCTGTTCGTGATCGGCATCCTGCTGGCCTGGTTGGCCGGCATCCGCGTCTATCTCACCGTGTTCGGCGTCGGGCTGGCCGGCCTGCTCGGCTGGGTCGACCTGCCACCCGCGCTGCAGGCCACCGAATCGTGGTGGGTGCTGGGCACCTCGGCGGCGCTGGCAGTGACCGAATTCTTCGCCGACAAGATCCCCGGCGTGGACTCGGTGTGGGATCTGGTGCAAACCCTGGCACGCGTGCCCGCCGGTGCCTTCCTTGCCGCCGCCACGTTGTCGCCGGACGGCCAGCTGGGGACCGGCGCACTCGCCGCCGGTGCCGGTGTCGCGCTGGCCAGCCATGGCCTGAAGGCCGGCACCCGCGCCCTGCTCAATACCTCACCGGAACCGGCCAGCAACTGGGTGGCCTCCGCCGCCGAAGACACCGTGGTGATCGGCGGCCTGGCGCTGGCCCTGGCCCATCCCTGGATCGCGCTGGTGGTGGTGCTGGCCTGCAGCCTCGCTGGCGCGCTGCTGGTCTGGCTGGTCTGGCGCACCTTGTGGAAAGGCGTGCGTTGGCTGGCACGCGGCGCGGCGACGGACAGCCCGCGGCAGCCCGGCACCGGTTGATCGCCGGGCTTGCCGCATAATGAAGGCGAACACCAGGAGCACCGATGGCCGCAATCGAATCCCCCGCGGGCGCCCGCCCGGGACGCGCTGAAACCCCTCCGGCCGATCATTGGCAACGCTGGGCCGTCGAGGCGGTCACCCACGCTCCCGCCGCACCGGCAGCGGTCACGGCACAGGGCGGCACGGCCGATGCGCCATCGATCAACAGCGCGCCGCCACCGCTTCCCGGTCCTTCAGCGCTGGCAGAAGCCGGCAACAACGACCAGGCGCCGCCGGCGTCCGATTCGCCCTATCGCGTGCTGATCGTCGAGGACGATCGCGCCCAGGCCCTGTTCGCGCAGAGCGTGCTGCACGGTGCCGGCATGCAGGCGATCGTGCACAGCGATGCCGACGGCGCGCTGCAGGCGATCAAGGACCACCGCCCGGACCTGATCCTGATGGACCTGCACCTGCCCGGGCTGGACGGCATGCGCCTGACCGCGCTGATCCGCCAGCAACCCGGCCTGCAGCTGCTGCCGATCGTATTCCTCAGCGGCGACCCGGATCCGGAGCGCCAGTTCGAAGTGCTCGACAGCGGCGCCGATGACTACCTGAGCAAGCCGATCCGCCCGCGCCACCTGATCGCCGCCGTGGCCAACCGCATCCGGCGCGCGCGTGCGCAGGCCGCGACCCTGCCTGGAGCCTCCGGTGCACCGGCCACCAGCAATCCGGAAACCGGCCTGCCGACACGGCACCACGTACTGCAGCAGCTCAACGCCGCGCTTGCCCACCGCGATCCGGGTGGCGTGCTGTTCGTCGAAGTCTCCAGCGCGCTGGGCCTGCGCGAGCGCTATGGCTATGCCGCCTTCGAGCGCCTGATGGTGCAGGCCGGCCAGCGCCTGGCCGAGGCCGGCCACCCGCACCTGCTGGCACGCCTGAACGACAACAGCTTCCTGCTGCTGGCGCGCACCGCCGATGAAGACAGCCTGGAAGGCATCGCCGCAGCCCTGCGCGAACAGCTGTCGGCGCGCGCGTTCGTGATCCGCGATGACGAATCCGTGCACCTGCGCGGCGTGGTCGGCTATGCCCCGCTGTCCTCAGGTTTCGACGACGCCAACAGTGCCCTGGAAGCCGTCGAACGCACCACCCTGCAGGCGCGCCTGCTGAGCGCCGGCGTGGCCGGCCACGTACACCGCGAGGCGATCAGCGAACAGGAGCACCTGGCGCTGCTGGAGGGCCAGCTGGAGCTGGCCTACCAGCCGATCGTCGCCGTCGCCGGCGGCAACACCGCGCAGTACCAGCTGCTGCTGCGCCTGCGCCAGGCCGATGGCACGGTGCTGGCGGCCGGCCAGGTGATTCCTGCAGCGGAAGCCGCCGGGCGCATCGCCGACCTCGACCAGCAGGTGATGGACCACGCGCTGGGCCTGCTGGACCTGTACCGGCACGCGACCCAGCCGCTGAACCTGTTCGTCTCGCAGTCGCTGCGTACCCTGCAGCGCGATGCCTTCGCCGACTGGCTGCTGGAGTCGCTGCACCAGCGCGACCTGCCCGGCAGCGCGCTGGTCATCGATGTGCGCCTGCCCGACGCACTGATCCACACCGTGCCGCTGCTGCAGTTCTGCCAGCGCATGGCCGGTGCCGGCGTGCGTTTCTGCCTCAGCCAGTTCGAACCGGGTGGCGAAGCCGATGCGTTGCTGACCCACCTCCCGCTGTCGTTCGTGCGCATGGCAGCACGCTTCTCCAGCAGCCACGCCAACCCTGCCACCCGCGAGGAACTGCGCAGGGCGATCGAGCAGGCCCATGCAGCCGGGCTGCAGATCATCGGCCAGCAGATCGAAGATCCGCAGGCGGCGGCCGCGATGTGGGTGGGCGGCGTCGACTACATCCAGGGCAACATGGTGCAGTCGGCCGGCAGCGACCTGAACTTCGACTTCCACAACGCGGTGCTCTGACGTGCCGCTGTGGGGCGTGCTGTTGGTTGCCCTTGGTGCGGCCGCCATCGCACTGCTGCTGTTGGGCCTGCGCCTGCGTGCGCGCAACCTTGCGCTGGCCCAGCTGCAGCGCGGGCACAGCGCTCTGGCCGCCGAACGCGACCAGCTGCGCCGCACCACCGAACGCCAGGGCCAACTGGAGCAGCAGCTGCTGCAGGCCAAGCAGGCCGCCGAGGCCGCGGTGCTGGCCAAGGGCGAGTTCCTGGCCACGATGAGCCACGAGATCCGCACCCCGCTCAACGGCATCCTGCCGATGCTGGAGCTGATCGCGCGTGGACCGCTCGGCGAAGACCAGCGACAGATGCTGGCCACCGCCTCGGCCAGTTCACAGCAGCTGCTGCGCATCGTCGACGACATCCTCGACTATTCACGGCTGGAAGCGCAGGCGCTGGAACTGGAGATCACCAGCTTCAACCTGCGTGACCTGCTCGATGGCGTGGTCCAGCTGATGCAGCGCGCCGCCGACGCCAAAGGCCTGTCGCTGGCGCTGCAGCTGGACCCAGCAGTGCGCCTGCCGGTACGCGGCGACCCGGTACGCCTGCGCCAGGTGTTGAGCAACCTGCTGGCCAACGCGATCAAGTTCACGGCACGCGGCCAGGTGCTGCTGCGGGTACAGCGGCTGGGCGAAGGCCCAGCGCAGCACCAGCTGCGCTTCGAGATCATCGACACCGGCATCGGCATCGACGAGGTGCTGCAGGCGCGGTTGTTCCAGTCCTTCAGCCAGGCCGACGCCTCCACCACCCGCCTCTACGGGGGTACCGGCCTGGGCCTGGCCATCTGCAAGCGCATCATCGACCTGATGCAGGGCCGCATCGGCGTGCAGTCCACGCCCGGCCAGGGCGCCACGTTCTGGTTCGAGATTCCGCTGCTGAAAGTACCCGGCGACCTGCCGGCCATGGCAGGTCCGCCCGCTGCACTGCTGCTGTGCAGCGCCGATGCGATCCTGCAGGCGCGCGTCGAACGCATCGCTGCCTACCATGGGCTGCAGGTGCAGGTGCTGGCACAGCCCGGCGCGGTGGTCGAGCGCCTGCGCGCGCCGCCACGCCCCGGGCAGCCGGCGCCGGCCTGGCTGCTGGTCGACGCGCATGCGCGCCGGGCGGGTGAAGCCACGCTGCAGCAGGCCCTGGCCGAACGGGGCGAGGAAGACATGCTGCAGGTGCTGTGGCTGCAGGACGACGCCGTTGCGGCGCGCCCGCGTCAGCAGCGGCTGCCCGCACGTTTCGATGATGCCGCCCTGCATGCGCTGCTGGCGGTGCCGGTCGCGCACGCGCGACCCGCCGCATTGCTGGCCAATGCTGAAGACGGATTGCCCGCGCCGACGTTGCCGCCGTTGCACCTGCGCGTGCTGCTGGTGGAAGACAACACAGTCAACCGGATGGTGGCCGAGCAGCTGCTGCGCGTGTTCCAGTGCGAGGTGCGCAACGCCGCCGATGGCGAGCAGGCATTGCTCGCCCTGCGCGAAGGCGGCGTGGATGTGGTGTTGATGGACTGCCAGATGCCGGTGCTGGATGGCTACGCCGCCACCCGTCATTGGCGCGCCGAGGAAACGCAATCCGGGCAGCTGCGGCTGCCGATCATCGCGATGACGGCCAATGCGATGGCCGGTGACCGCGAACGTTGCCTGCAGGCCGGCATGGACGACTACCTGTCCAAGCCGATCGCACGCGCCACGCTGCATGCGCTGTTGAAACGCTGGGGACAGCGATCGGGCAATGCGGCAGCGTCGAACCCGCCCGGCGGCGATGCGCCCGCCATCGGTCGAATCCTGCCGGCCGAGCATGGCGCGGCCCTGCCAGGTACGAAGAGCCAGGCGGTCCCGCAGCCGGTGCTGGATCGCGATGTACTGGACGAACTGCACGCGGTGATCGGCGAGAGCGCCAGCCAGATCGTCTCGGTGTTCCTGGACGATGCTCCGGCAATGGTGCAGCAACTGCAGCAGGCCGCGCAGAATGGCGACGCGCCGCGCATGCAGGCGATCGCGCACAGCCTCAAGTCATCGAGTGCGAACGTCGGCGCGTTGTCGCTGTCTGCGGTCGCGCAGCGGATCGAGCATGAAGCCCGCAGTGACAGCCTGCAGCGCCCTGCCGTGGCAGTGGCGCTGCTGGTGGCCGAATTCGCCCGCGCGCGCGTCGCGCTGACGGGTTACCTGGCGCAGCATCGGTAGCGTCGAGCAAGCTCGACGCTACGTCACTCTTCCAGCTTGCTCAGCAGGTACTTCGGCTCGCCGATGCGCTCGATCAGGTCCAGCTGGGTTTCCAGCCAGTCGATGTGCTCTTCTTCCGAGTCGAGGATCTTCACGAACAACTGGCGGCTGACGTAGTCGCCGACCGAATCGGAATAGGCCACGGCCTCGCGCAGGGTGACCACGCCGTCGCGTTCCAGCGACAGGTCGCACTGCAGGATCTCGGTCGGGTTCTCGCCGATGCGCAGCTTGCCCAGCGCCTGGAAGTTCGGCAGGCCTTCGAGGAACAGGATGCGGTCGGCGAGCATGTCGGCATGCTTCATCTCGTCGATCGATTCCTTGTACTCGTGTTCGGCCAGCTCCTTGATGCCCCAGTTCTTCAGCATCTTGGCGTGCAGGAAGTACTGGTTGATCGCGGTCAGCTCGTTGTAGAGGACCTTGTTGAGGAATTCGATGACCTTGGTGTCGCCCTTCATGGGGATGCTCCTGCACGCTGAAAACGCAGGCACTTTAGCGCCTTGCGCAGCCTCGTGAAGGAACGCGAATCGTGCGCATTGGCCTGTGCGGCCAGCAGTGAAGGATGCGAAAGCGCGGCGTCAACGCGCCGCGAAAGAAACGGTCAGGCGACCTGTGCCAGGCCCAATACCGGCAGCGGCAGATCGTGGGTGGCGCGAGCCTTGGCCAACAGCTCGCCGGCCATGTCCAGGCAGGAACCGCAGGTGGCACCACAGCCGGTACGCATGGTCAGTTCGGCCACCGTGCTGACGCCATTGCCGGCGGCTTCGCGGATCTGGTGGTCGGTGACTCCGTTGCAGATGCAGACGTACACGGGCGGGAACCGGGCTGACAGGCCAGAAGCGGCCTGTTGGCTATTCCAATGGAAACGAGAATGGTTGTCAATCAGAGACCTGAACCATTCTCGATACCGTTCAGCCCGTCAGCTGGCCGGGCCGTCGCCCTGCGCCTTCTTCGGCCAGTAGCCGCGGGTCCGCGGGCGCTTGCGGGGACGCTCGTGCCCGGCCGTGTGGCCTGGCATCCACGCCTCGGCGGCGCTCTTGGGCATGGCGGTGACGCCCTGCCCCGCCACGCCGCGCGCCAACGGCGCCAGGTGTCGCAGGGCACGCGCATAGACGCCGCGTTTGAACATCACCACATGCTCCACCGGGTACCAGAAGTCCACCCAGCGCCAATGGTCGAACTCGGGCGAGTCGGTGTGGTCCAGCTTCACATGGGATTCGTCGCCGGTCAGGCGCAGCAGGAACCAGACCTGCTTCTGGCCGATGCAGACCTGCCGCTCGTTGCGGCGGATGGCCCGGGCCGGCAGCTTGTAGCGCAGCCAGCCGGGTGTCGCCCCGAGCACTTCCACATGCTCAGGCAGCAGGCCGGTCTCTTCCTGCAGTTCACGATACATGGCCTCGACAGGCGTCTCGTCGGTGTTCATGCCACCCTGCGGGAACTGCCAGCCGTCCCGGCGCACACGTCGTGCCCAGAACACCTGACCATCCTGCCGCATCAGCACGATGCCGACGTTCGGTCGATAGCCGTCCGGATCGATCACGATGCGGACTCCTAAAAAATCTACTGGCCGGGACTATCCCATGCCCTCTGCCGCCCCACAAGCACGATACAAAAGTGTTGACAGGGGCGATACACATCCGCAGAATAGCGGGCTCACCAAGGCTATGTAGCTCAGCCGGTTAGAGCACAGCACTCATAATGCTGGGGTCGGTGGTTCGAGTCCACCCATAGCCACCACACTGAAAATCAAGTTGTTTTTCAGTGTGAAAAGTGAGAAAATAGTTTCACGTTTTGCCCCGTCGCCAAGCGGTAAGGCACCTGACTCTGACTCAGGCATTCGGTGGTTCGAATCCATCCGGGGCAGCCAAACAAAAAAGAAAAAAGCCTGATCGAAAGATCAGGCTTTTTTCTTTTTTGTTTGGTCACGCATCCCACCTTATCCCCGCGCCTGTCGGCGCGCCCCCTTGAACAACGGGCTCTCCTCCAGACAGAAACCGGGGTCAGGTATGCAGACTTGGAGTAGTGCCCGCCGCTGGCCGGCAACCTCGAAATGTTCAGCCCTGAAACGACAAAAGCCCGGCCGAAGCCGGGCTTTTGCTTTTCCAGCCAGCGGGCTCCCGAGGGAGCCCAACCAGGCGCGGTGAATCAGCGCTTGGAGAACTGGGTGGCGCGGCGGGCCTTGTGCAGACCGACCTTCTTACGCTCGACTTCACGGGCGTCACGGGTCATGAAGCCGGCCTTGCGCAGCTCGGACTTCAGGGTTTCGTCGTACTCGACCAGAGCACGGGCGATGCCCAGACGGATCGCACCGGCCTGGCCGGTGGTGCCGCCGCCAGCGGCGGTGACCAGGATGTCGAAGCTTTCGGTGTTCTTGGTCAGCTCGAGCGGCTGGCGCACGATCATGCGCGCGGTCTCACGACCGAAGAACTCGTCCAGCGGACGGCCATTGACGGTGATGTTGCCCGAACCCTTGCGCAGGAACACGCGAGCGGTGGAGGACTTGCGGCGGCCAGTGCCGTAGTTTTGAGTGATAGCCATGATTAGATATCCAGAACCTGCGGCTGCTGTGCGGCGTGCGGATGCTCAGTGCCGGCGTAGACCTTGAGCTTGCGGTACATCTGGCGACCCAGCGGACCCTTCGGCAGCATGCCCTTCACGGCGATCTCGATCACGCGCTCCGGGTGGCGCTCCAGCGCCTGGGCCAGGGATTCGGTCTTCAGGTTGCCGATGTAACCGGTGAAACGGTGATACATCTTGTCCTGCAGCTTCTTGCCGGTGACGGCAATCTTTTCTGCATTGATGACGACCAGGTAGTCGCCGGTATCAACGTGCGGGGTGTAGACCGGCTTGTGCTTGCCACGCAGACGGCGGGCCAGCTCGGTGGCGAGACGGCCCAGGGTCTTGCCCTCGGCGTCGACGAGGTACCAGTCGCGCTGGACGGTCTCGTTCTTGGCAGTGAAAGTGCTCATGAAGAACTCTAGGTTAGGTCGGGCTCATTGCGGCGAAAGGCTCGCCGGAACTCTGCCACGCGTTGTGAAAAGGTGAAGCGTAAGAGGCGGGATTGTACGCACCCTGGCCGCCGGGCGCAAGTCGCCCCTGCCCCCGGGTTGGCAGGGCGGCAGGGCCGGGCGAGAATCGGGCCCTCCCCCGCCCCACCCGTACCGCCATGACCGCACTCCGCCAGACCACCCCGCTGGACCACCTGCTGACCGAGGCGCAGCGCGCCCTGGACACGGTGTTCGGCAACCCGCCGGCGGCCCGCCCCTACCCGGCTGCGGACACCGACGAGCCGGGCATGGACAGCACCGAGCGCCGCCACGCGGCGGGCCTGATGCGGATCAACCACGTCGGCGAGGTCTGCGCGCAGGGCCTGTATTTCGGCCAGGCGGCGGTGGCCCGCGACCCGGCCACGCGTGAACACCTGCTGGAAGCCGCCCAGGAAGAGACCGACCACCTGGCCTGGTGCGCCACCCGACTGGGCGAGCTGGACAGCCGTCCCAGCCTGTTCAACCCGCTGTGGTACGCCGGCAGCTACACCATCGGCACCCTGGCCGGGCTGCGCGGCGACGGCTGGAACCTGGGCTTCGTGGTCGAAACCGAGCGCCAGGTCGAGGCCCATCTGGACGAGCACCTGGTCGATCTGCCGGCCGGTGACCTGCGCAGCCGCGCCGTCATCCAGGTGATGAAGGACGACGAAGCCCGCCATGCGGAACACGCCGAACAGGCCGGCGCCCGCCGCCTGCCGTTCCCGATTCCGGGAGCGATGGCACTGGCCTCCAAGGTCATGAAGACCATCGCCTACCGCATTTGAACGGGGCGCCCCCACCAACGGTGGGGGCCTACCCAAGGCACGGTGGGGCCCGATGGTGGGGCCCGACCGTTGGTCGGGCCGTCGGGCCGCCTTTCAGTTGGGCGAGACCAGCTTCAGGCCGATCACCCCGGCCACGATCAGGCCGACGCAGGCCAGGCGGGCCGGCGATGCGCTGTCGTTGAACAGGTAGATGCCCAGCACCGCCACGCCCATGGCGCCGATGCCGGTCCAGATCGCGTAGGCCGTGCCGACCGGGATGCTCTTCATCGCCTGGCTCATCAGGTACAGGCTGATCAGCGCCGACACCACCGTGGCAGCGGTGGGCAGGGGTTTGCTGAAACCTTCGGAGTACTTCATTCCAAGGGCGAAACCGATCTCGAACAGGCCGGCCAGCAGCAGGTAGATCCAGGGCATGGGTGGGGGCTCCTTACCTTTTTTGAAAAAAACGAAACGGCCCGGTGTTTTCACACCGGGCCGTAGGTCGGTACATCACCGTGGAGCCATGACGCTTGCGCAGTACAGGGGCTCCACAGGGCGGGTCGTCCCGCCTGGGCGGCGATGCCTGCGGGCATCGCGCATGGGGCTTACTCGGACAGGTTGCGGCCGTGGAACAGCTCTTCGATCTCGCGCTTGAGCAGCGCTTCGATCTTCATGCGTTCCTTGAACGACAGGTTCTTGGCCTTTTCCTCGAACAGGTACTGGTCCAGGTCGAAGTCCTTCAGGTGCATCTTGGTGTGGAAGATGTTTTCCTGGTAGACATTGACGTCGAACATCTCGTAGCGCGACTTGATGTTCTTGGCCAGGAAGTTCTGGATCGAGTTGATCTTGTGGTCGATGTAGTGCTTCTTGCCCTTCACATCGCGGGTGAAGCCACGGACGCGGTAGTCCATGATCACGATGTCCGACTCAAGGCTTTCGATCAGGTAGTTCAGGGCCTTCAGCGGGGAAATGACACCACAGGTGGCCACGTCGATGTCCGCGCGGAACGTCGCGATACCTTCCTGCGGATGGGTTTCCGGGTAGGTATGGACGGTGATGTGGCTCTTGTCCATGTGCGCGACCACAGCGTCGGAGATCAGCTCCTTGCCGGCCTGCTTCTTGTCGATCACCGGCTCTTCGGAGATCAGGATGGTCACCGAGGCACCCTGCGGGTCGTAGTCCTGGCGGGCCACGTTCAGGATGTTGGCGCCGATGATCTCGGCGACATCGGTCAAGATTTGAGTCAGCCTGTCGGCGTTGTACTCTTCATCGATGTATTCAATGTAACGCTGACGCTCCTCTTCGGTGCGCGCGTAACACACGTCATAGATGTTGAAGCTCAGCGCCTTGGTGAGGTTGTTGAAACCCTGCAGCCTCAGGCGAGGCAACGGCTTGACCACGGCGGTCGATTCCTGTGTAAGAAGGGAAAGGGGGAATTATGGGGCAAACTGCCCCCGGGGGGAACGTGAAGACGCAAGAGTTCTGGCACACTGTTTGCCCTTAACAATTGCGCTGGTTAAGCTCCGCTATCGACCCCGTGAATCCGTTCATGCGCAGAGGGAGCGCCCCTATCGTGTCAACCGTGCGCCTAGCTAGCAGTCCACTGGCCCTGGATATCGCCACCATCGATCGTTTCCTGGCGCACAGCCACAGGCGGCGATATCCCACCCGTACCGACGTCTTCCGACCCGGTGACCCGGCGGGAACCCTGTATTACGTCATCAGCGGCTCGGTCTCGATCATGGCCGAGGAAGATGACGATCGCGAGCTTGTGCTGGGCTACTTCGGTGCCGGCGAGTTCGTGGGCGAGATGGGCCTGTTCGTCGAATCGGACCGCCGCGAGGTGATCCTGCGGACCCGTACCGCCTGCGAACTGGCCGAGATCAGCTACGAACGCCTGCACCAGCTGTTCCTCGGCCCGCTGTCGGCCGACGCCCCGCGCCTGCTGTATGCGCTGGGCCAGCAGATCTCCAAGCGCCTGCTCGACACCAGCCGCAAGGCCAGCCGCCTGGCATTCCTGGACGTTACCGACCGGATCGTGCGCACCCTGCACGACCTGGCGCAGGAGCCGGAGGCGATGAGCCATCCGCAGGGCAGCCAGCTGCGCGTCTCGCGCCAGGAACTGGCGCGCCTGGTCGGCTGCTCGCGCGAGATGGCCGGCCGCGTGCTGAAGAAGCTGCAGACCGACGGCCTGCTGCATGCACGCGGCAAGACCGTGGTGCTGTACGGCACCCGTTGACCGTTGAGCACCCGGTGGGTGCGGACCTTGGTCCGCACTCCGTTGCGCGCTAGGCTCGGTGCATGGAACTGAGCAGCGCATTCTGGTGGTTCATCCTCATCGGCCTCGGCGCACAGCTGGTCGACGGCGCACTGGGCATGGCGTTTGGGCTGGTGTCGTCGTCGGTGATGCTGGCCATGGGCATTCCGCCCGCGCAGGCCAGCGCCGCCATCCACACCGCCGAGGTCTTCACCACTGGCGCCTCTGGCGTGTCGCATCTGGTCGCCGGCAATGTCGATAAGCGCTTGTTCCTGCGCCTGGCGCTGCCCGGCGCGGTAGGCGGCGCAGTCGGTGCCTACGGGCTGACCCAGTTGCCCGGCGAGGTGATCCGCCCGCTCATCTATCTCTACCTGCTGGTGCTGGCCATCATCATCCTGGCCCGTGCCGCGGGCCGCCTGATGCCCAAGGGCGAGGTCAAGCGGGTACCCGTGCTGGGCTTCGTGGCTGGCTTCCTGGATGCCAGCGGCGGTGGCGGCTGGGGACCGGTAGCCACCTCCACCCTGCTCGCCCGTGGCGGCCAGGCGCGCACCACCATCGGCACGGTGAACGCCGCCGAGTTCGTGGTCACCCTGACGGTTTCAGCAACGTTCCTGCTGTCGATGGGCCTGCATCACCTTCAGATCGTGGCCGGCCTGCTGATCGGCGGGATGATGGCTGCCCCGGTGGCCGCACTGCTGGTCAAGCGCCTGAAGGAGCGCTGGGTGCTGGTGGCCGTCGGCGTGCTGGTGCTGGGCATCAGCCTGTTCCAGATCGGCCACGCGCTGACCGGCTACCTGGCGCGCTGAGCGCTCGCCGGGCATGGCCCTGCGATGCATGCACGGCGTTCGGTAGTGCCGGCCGCTGGCCGGCAACCTCATGATCTGCGGAGGGGCGTGCCAGGTTGCCGGCCAGCGGCCGGCACTACCGTATTACGCCTTGTCACCGCCGCGGTCGACGCAGCCCCAGTTGAGGATGCGGGTGCCGGCCGGCAGCACGCGGCGGAAGAAGTCCACCTTGCCCGGCTTCGGGTTCACCACCACCGGCGCCCTGGCGGCCAGCAGCAGCGGCAGGTCGGCAGTGCTGTCGGAATAGGCAATGTCGATATCGCCATAGCCGCGCTCGCGCAGCATGCGCATCTTCTCTTCGTTGTGGCAGTGACGGGTCGGGCCGACGCCGCCCAGTCGCGGACCGACCTCGGTGCCGATCACCGGCACGTCCTGGTGGGCGACGAAGGCCAGGATCGCGCGCGCCAGCTCTGGGGGCGCGCCGGTGGCGACCACGACGCGATCGCCCTTGGCGCGATGCGCCGCAAAGACGTCCAGCGCCTGCGGCAGCAGCTTGGCGCGCATCTGCGCCTCATTGCGCAGCACGTAGGCGTCAATCACCTTGTTGAAGTCGCGCGCGCGATGCAGGCCGAAGCTGCCGATCCATACATAGACCGAAATGCCGGCACGACGGGTCGGCAGCATTGCCACCATCGGCCCGGCGATCGGCGTGACCAGCAGCGCGGCCAGCATGCGCAGCGGATTGCGCTTGATCAGCGAGGCGAACAGGTGGGTGCCCGAATCGCCGTCGTAGAGGGTGTGGTCGAAGTCGAAGACCACCAGCGGCGCATCCCCGCGCGGCGTTGGATAGTGCGTTGTCATGCCGCGAAGAATAGCTGACGCAGGCCCTCGCCCGGCTCTTCCACGCGCATGAAGGCCTCGCCGACCAGGAACGCGTGGATGCCGGCGTCACGCATCAGCGCCACGTCCTGCGGGCCGAGGATGCCGCTCTCGGTCACCAGCAGGCGGTCGCGCGGCACGGCGTTCTGCATGTCCAGCGTGGTCTGCAGCGAGACCTCGAAGGTGCGCAGGTTGCGGTTGTTGATGCCGATCATCGGCGCCGGCACCTGCAGCGCGCGCTCCAGTTCGTCGATGTCGTGCACTTCCACCAGCACGTCCATGCCCAGCGACAGCGCCAGTTCGGACAGGGTGGCCAGCTGGGTATCGTCCAACGCGGCGACGATCAGCAGGATGCAGTCGGCGCCCAGCACGCGCGCCTCGTACACCTGGTAGGCGTCGATCACGAAGTCCTTGCGCAGCACCGGCAGCGTGCAGGCCTCTCGGGCCTGCTGCAGGTAGGCGTCGGCGCCCTGGAAGAAATCGACGTCGGTCAGCACCGACAGGCAGCTGGCACCGCCGAACTCGTAGCTGACGGCGATGTCGGCCGGGCGGAAGTCCGGGCGGATCACGCCCTTGGACGGGCTGGCCTTCTTCACCTCGGCGATCACCGCCGGGTCGCCGTTGGCCACCGCGGCCTGCAGCGCGCGCACGAAGCCACGTACCGGCGGGGCGCTGGCCAGGGCGGCCTGCAGCTCCTCGAGCGGGCGCTGGGCGCGGCGCTGGGCCACTTCTTCGGCCTTGCGGGCCAGGATCGTCTGCAGGATGTCGCTCATCGTCGTCGGTTCAATGCGGGGGCGGTGAGGACGGCCATTATCGGCCATCGCGGGGATCAGGCTGAACCGCGCACTCAGGCAACCAGCGCGCGGGTGGTGTCAACGTACTGCTGCAGGCGCTGGCGGGCGCTGCCGTTGGCGATGGCGGCACGGGCGCGGGCCAGGCCGTCGCCGATGTCGCTGGCCACGCCGGCCACGTACAGGGCGGCACCGGCGTTCAGGGCAACAATGTCCAGTGCCGGGCCCGGGGTGTTGTCCAGTACCGCGCGCAGCATCGCGATGGACTGCTCCGGGCTGTCCACGCGCAGGTTGCGGCTGGCCGACATGGCGATGCCGAAGTCCTCCGGGTGGATCTCGTACTCGCGCACCTTGCCGTCGCGCAGCTCGCCGACCAGGGTGCCGGCACCCAGCGAGATTTCGTCCATGTTGTCGCGGCCCCAGACCACCATGGCGCGCTCGGTGCCCAGCTCGCGCAGCACGCGCGCCTGGATGCCCACCAGATCAGGATGGAACACGCCCATCAGCACCGACGGTGCGCTGGCCGGGTTGGTCAGCGGGCCGAGGATGTTGAAGATGGTGCGCACGCCCATCTCGCGGCGGACCGGCGCGACGACCTTCATCGACGGATGATGGATCGGCGCGAACATGAAGCCGATGCCGGTCTTCTCGATCGCGGCGGCCACCTGCGCCGGCTGCAGTTCGATGGCCGCGCCCAGCGCTTCCACCGCATCGGCACTGCCGGACTTGGACGACACGCTGCGGTTGCCGTGCTTGGCCACGCGCGCACCGGCGGCGGCGGCGACGAACATCGCGCAGGTGGAGATGTTGAAGGTGTGCGAGCCATCGCCACCGGTGCCGACGATGTCGACCAGGTGGGTGGGGTCGGCCACCGGCACCGCCAGCGCGAACTCGCGCATCACGGTGGCCGCTGCGGCGATCTCGTCGATGGTTTCCTTCTTCACCCGCAGGCCGGTGAGGATCGCAGCGGTCATCATCGGCGAGACGTCGCCGCGCATGATCTGCCGCATCAGGTCGACCATTTCGTCGAAGAAGATTTCGCGGTGTTCGATGGTGCGTTGCAGGGCTTCCTGGGGGGAGAAGCTCATGGGAATGCTCCTTGGATCAGGCCGCCGGGCGCTGCAGGAAATTGCGCAGCAGGGCGTGGCCGTGTTCGGTGAGGATGGATTCGGGATGGAACTGCACGCCTTCCACCGGGAACTGGCGGTGGCGCAGGCCCATGATCTCTTCGATCGAGCCGTCGTCGTTCTCGGTCCAGGCGGTCACTTCCAGGCAGTCCGGCAAGCGGTTCTTGTCCACCACCAGCGAGTGGTAGCGGGTGGCCTGGTAGCGGTCCGGCAGGCCGGCGAACACGCCCTTGCCCTGGTGGCGGATCGGCGAGGTCTTGCCGTGCATGATGTTGCCGGCGCGGATGACCGTACCGCCGTAGACCTGGCCGATGCCCTGGTGGCCCAGGCACACGCCGAGGATCGGCGTGGTCGGGCCCAGGCGCTCGATCAGTTCCAGCGACACGCCCGCTTCGTTGGGCGTGCACGGGCCAGGCGAGATGACGATGCGCTCGGGTTTCTGCGCGGCAATCTCATCCACGCTCATCGCATCGTTGCGCACCACCTTCACTTCGGCGCCCAGCGTCTGCAGGTACTGCACGAGGTTGTAGGTGAAGCTGTCGTAGTTGTCGATCATCCACAACATGGTCAGGTTCCGTCGCTTATCAGGAAAATGGCGTACACGTTTTCGGTGTAGGTGATGGGGCCGGCTTCAATTGATTCCGGCGCACCGGGCGCAGGTGCCGAGGCCGGTGCGTAGCTGCCGGTCACCGAGACACGGTCGAGATACTCGCCATCCTCGCCCGGCTGCGGCCATTGCCCGGCCTGGATGCCATAGGCAAAGTTCGGCGCCACATCGGAGATGCTGTACAGGCCGCGCAGCCTGGTGCCGTAGGCCTTGGCCAGGCCCTGCGCGGACTCGCGCGTCTGCGCCGCCGCCTCGCCCTTGAGCTCGCGCCGCAGCGCTACTTCGCCCGAGTAGGTCGGGGCCACGCTGCTGACCTGCACGTTTTCGTTGGCCTTCAGCGCGCCCAGCACGTCCTGCATCGCCTTCACGCTGGCGAAGCTGGCACGCAGCTGGCGCGACACGCGCGTGCCCATGAACACCTGCCGGCTCTGTTCATAGCGCGTCGCAGGACCAATGCGCAGGTTGTCCGCACGCACGCTGCCGTCCACCGCCTTGTACTGCTTGAACAGCCCCAGCACGCGGGCGACGTTGTCCTGCACGCGGCGCCGCGCCGCATCGGCGTCCATGTCGGTCTCTTCGATGTTCAGCTGCAGGCCGAACCGGTCCGGCATCACCACACGGCGCGCCTCGCCCTTCACCAGCAGATGCGGCTGCGAGGGAATGGTGTTGGCCTGCGCCCACGCAGACGGGGCCATCGTGGCCAGCAGTGACGACCACAGCAATGCGCTCAGCAGCTTCATGCGGTACTCCTTGTCTTGACGGGGAACAGCGAAGAGTGCCGCGGCGCAGGCCACGGCACGGGAAGGCTCACAGGCCCCTGGCGGCCTGGGCGACGGCGCGGAACAGCGCGCGGCCCTTGTTCATCGTCTCGTCCCATTCCTTGTCCGGGTCCGAGTCGTAGACGATGCCGGCGCCGGCCTGCACGTACAGGCGGCCGTCCTTGATCACCGCGGTGCGGATCGCAATCGCGGTATCGGCATCGCCATGCCAGCCGATGTAGCCGATGCTGCCGGCGTAGACATTGCGCTTGATCGGTTCCAGCTCGCGGATCACTTCCAGCGCACGGATCTTCGGCGCGCCGCTGACCGTACCGGCCGGGAAGGTGGCGCGCAGCACGTCGGCATAGCTCAGGCCCGGCTGCAGCTGCCCGGTCACTTCGCTGACGATGTGCATGACGTGGCTGTAGCGCTCGATCACGAACTGCTCGCCCACTTCCACGGTACCGGCCTTGGATACGCGACCAGCATCGTTGCGGCCGAGGTCGATCAGCATCAGGTGCTCGGCGCGCTCCTTCGGGTCGGCCAGCAGCTCGGCCTCCAGCGCCAGGTCCTGCTCGACGGTGGCGCCGCGCGGACGGGTACCGGCGATCGGGCGCACGGTGACTTCGCCGTCCTGAAGGCGTACCAGGATTTCCGGCGAAGAACCGACCACCTGCAGGTCGCCGACATCGAGGAAATACATGTACGGCGAAGGATTCAGTGCACGCAGCGCACGGTACACATCCACCGGGCGCGCCTTGAACGGCACGCTCAAGCGCTGGCTGAGCACTACCTGGAAGATGTCACCGGCGCGGATGTATTCCTTGCTGCGCTGGACCGCATCGACGAAGCCTTCGCGGGTGAACCCGGAGACGAAATCGGATTCGTCCAGCACGTCGCTGTTGAGCGGCGCCGGATAGCCGGCACCCGGCGCGCGCAGCTTGGCGGTCAGTGCATCCAAACGGGCCTGGGCCTGCTCGAAGGCGCCGTCGACACGCGGGTCGGCATGCACGATCAGGTACAGCCGGCCCTTGAGGTTGTCGAACACCGCCAGCTCGTTGGAATCGAGCAGCAGGATGTCCGGGGTGCCCAGCTCATCGCGGCCGGCCGGCGGTGCCAGGCGCGGTTCGATGTAGCCGATGCACTCGAAGCCGAACCAGCCGACCAGGCCACCGGTGAAGCCCGGCAGGCCGTCCAGCTTGGGCACCGAGTGGGCGCTGCGCAGCGCCTCGACCTCGGCGAAGGGGTCGGCCACTTCGCGGGTTTCCACCACCTGGCCGTCCTCGCGCACGGTCAGCGTGTGGCCGTGGAAGGCGTACACGCGGCGCGCCGGCAGGCCGATGATCGAGTAACGACCAGAGCGCTCGCCGCCTTCGACGGATTCAAACAGGTAGGTATTGGGGCCGTCGGCGAGCTTCAGATAGACCGAAAGCGGCGTGTCCAGGTCGGACAGCACTTCGCGGACAACGGGAATGTGGGTGTGGCCTTCAGCGGCCTGCAGCTGAAACTGAGCGTGCGAGTTCAAGACGACTTTCCTTCCGGGACACAGCGTTATGGGGGCGGACGACGGCAACGGGCCACCATCGCCACCAACGGCGTGCGGAAGAAAGGGTATGCGGGGTCGTCAGGCTGGACACCCCTTGACTGTATCGCAGCATGGGCGGGAGGGGAACCCTGTGAACCTGAATCACGGCGAGTCCGGGGCGGCCAGGGAGACCGCGCTACGGCCCACCGTTGATGCCGGAGACTCCAACCAGCAACGGGCAGCCGGCCGGCAGATGCATCCGCACCCTGCCCGGCACGCACTCGATGCGGAACTGGCGGGCCTCCACCGGTTCGCCATCCAGATTGAGCGTCAACGGGCGCTCGGATGCGATCTGCAGCCACGGCAATCGCGCGCGCGTAGCCAGCTGTTCCAGCGCGGCCTGGGTGCCCGACTTCAGCATCTGGCCCAGCGTGGCGGTCACCTCGCCTTCCAGCTCCGGCAGCACCGTTACATCCAGCAGCCCATCGTCGATCAGTGCCTGCGGGCACAGCTGCTGGCCGCCACCGGCCTGGCGACCGTTGCCGATGCCCAGTGCGATGAAATCGCCTTCCCAGGCGAAATCGGGGCCCGACAGGCGCGCACTGATCAGCTCGATCCGCCCCAGTTTGGCAATGCCGGTGATCACGTAGGCCAGCCCACCCAGCATTTTCTTCAGGCCAGCATCGGTTTCGACAGTGACCTGCGTACCGAAGCCCCCGCTGGCGAGATTGGCGCACCACCAGGGCGTGCCATCAGCGTCCACGCGCAGCAGGTCGATGGCGTGCGGCTGCGCCTGCCCGATCAGCGCGAAGGCGTCCTTCGGTTCGGTCGGAATGCCGGCCGAGGTAGCGAAATCGTTGGCCGTCCCCATCGGAATCAGCGCCAGCGAGGGCAGCGCATCGGCAGGCTCCTCGCGATGCGCCAGCGTTTCCGCCACTGCGCTGAGCGTGCCGTCACCCCCAGCGGCAACGATCACGTCCACGCCGTGGTCGATCGCTTCGGCCACGTAGCGTTCGGCATCCCCCTCTTCCCAGGTCACCCGCACGTCCAGCTGCACGCCCTGTCCGCGCCAATGGCCGACGGCGTCGCGCAGCGCGTCGTTGCCCGCGGATTTTCCGTTGAGGATCAGGCGCCAGCGCGGGATGGCCATGCAGTGCTTCCGGTGCGGGGGTGGCACAGGCTAGCAATGCGCTGTTTGTCCGCAGTGAATGTCACGCAGATGTCATTCAGCTACCGGAGAATGGAAGGCCATAGCAGGGACGATGGATGGAGGCAGGATCAGCCTCCCACGCATGCAGCAGGGCCACGCCAGTGATTGGCGTGGCTTTTTTTTGCAGTTCACAGGAAGTGCGAACCAAGGTTCGCACCCACCGGGTTGCGGTTCGCACCCACCCAACTGGGGTTTGCCCCCACGAGCCTCAGCCGTTGGCGAAATCGTGTAGCGCCTGGCCCTGCAGCCGGTACACGGTCCACTCGTCCTGCGGCTTCGCACCGGCGGCGGTGTAGAACTCGATGGCCGGGGTGTTCCAGTCCAGCACCGACCATTCGAAGCGGCCGCAGCCTTCGGCCACGGCCTGGCGCGCGATGTACTTCAGCAGCGCCTTGCCCGCGCCTGCGCCGCGCTTTTCCTGGCTGACGTACAGGTCTTCCAGGTAGATGCCCTTGCGGCCCAGCCAGGTCGAGTAGTTGTAGAAATACACCGCATAGCCGATGGCCTCGCCGTCGGCTTCGCAGATCAGCGCGCGCGCCGTGGCGTCGGCACCGAACAGGCTCTCGGCGATGCCGATCTCGTCGGTCTGCACCGACTGCTCGGCCTTCTCGTAGATGGCCAGCTCGCGGATGAAATGCAGGATCAGGCCGGCATCGGCCACACTGGCCGGGCGGATGTTCAACAGTGCCATGAGCAGAGAAAAGGGGACGGAGGGAATTAAACGAGCTTAATCCCCTCCGTCCCCTTTTTGTCAGCGCGCTGCGGCGACATTCGCGCGCATCTGCGCGATCACGTCCTGGTAGCTGGTCTTCGCGTTGAAGATGGCCGAGCCGGCCACGAAGGTGTCGGCGCCGGCGGCGGCGATCTCGCCGATGTTGTCGGCCTTCACGCCACCGTCGATCTCCAGGCGGATGTCCTTGCCGCTGGCGTCGATCATCTTGCGCACCACGCGCAGCTTGTCCAGCGCCGAGGGAATGAAGGCCTGGCCGCCGAAGCCCGGGTTGACCGACATCAGCAGCACCAGGTCCAGGTCATCCAGCACCCAGTCGAGGATGTCCACCGGGGTGGCCGGATTGAGCACGATGCCCGGCTTGCAGCCCAGCGAGCGGATCAGCTGGATGGTGCGATGCACGTGGCGGCTGGCCTCCGGATGGAAGCTGATGTAGGTGGCACCGGCCTCGGCGAAATCCGGAATGATGCGGTCCACCGGCTCGACCATCAGGTGCACGTCGATCGGCGCGGTCACGCCGTGCTTGCGCAGGGCCTGGCAGACCATCGGGCCGATGGTCAGGTTCGGCACGTAGTGGTTGTCCATCACGTCGAAGTGGACCCAGTCCGCGCCGGCGGCGAGGACGTTGTCGACTTCCTCGCCGAGGCGGGCGAAGTTGGCGGACAGGATGGACGGGGCGATGAGGCAGTTGGACATGGCCGGGCCTTGCAACGAGGGGAAAGGGGTCAACGCTTGCGCAGGGTCTTGATGCGGTCGTAGGCGGCATTGATCCGCCGCGACTTCTGCTCGGCCTGCTGCTGCAGCTCGGGGGCGGCGCCGCCAAGCTTGTCGGGGTGGTACTGGGAGATCAGCTTGCGATAGGCGCGCTCGACCTCGGCATCGGTGGCCTCCGAGGTCAGCCCCAGCTCCCGGTACGGGTTCTCCTTGTTCAGGCGGAACCAGTCCGAATCGAAGGCGTGGCCGATCAACAGGCCGACCACCGCGCCAAACAGCGGATTGGGCCGGAACAGCAGGGCGCCGGCGATGAATCCGAGCAGTTTTCCGTACCAGCGCATGGCGCTCCGGGGTAGACCGACGAAATGGACGCTCATTTTACGTCACAGCGGGCCCGGACCGCTTTACACTAGGCCGCCCGCTGGTCAGCGGGCCCGCCGGGTCCGTTGGGCAGCAGCCGTATCGACAACGCCCCAGGAGTGCCCGTGCCAACCACGCTGTTGCAATCCGATCTCCCCGGCCTGCCCTTGCGCCATCGCGGCAAGGTGCGTGATGTGTTCGATATCCCGCGCGAGCGGCTGCCAGCCGGAACCCCGCCGGGCGAGTACCTGCTGATGGTGGCCACCGATCGCCTGTCGGCGTTCGACGTGGTGCTGCCCGACCCGATCCCGGGCAAGGGCGAGATGCTCTGCCAGGTCTCCAACTTCTGGTTCGCCAAGACCGCGCATCTGATGCCCAACCACCTGACCGGCATCGACGTGGCCAGCGTGCTGCCCGAAGGCGTGGACCCGGCCCTGTATGCCAAGCGCGCGGTGGTCACCCGCAAGCTGAAGCCGGTACCGGTGGAGGCGATTGCCCGCGGCTACCTGATCGGCAGCGGCTGGAAGGACTACCAGCGCACCGGCAAGGTCAGCGGCATCGACCTGCCCGACGGCCTGCGCCAGGCCGAGCAGCTGCCCGAGCCGATCTTCACCCCCTCGACCAAGGCCGCCGTCGGCGACCATGACGAGAACATCGATTTCGATGCAATGGTGAAGCAGGTGGGTGCGGACCTGGCCGAGCGCGTGCGTGATGCCACCCTGCGCATCTACAAGTTCGCTGCCGATTATGCCCGCGAGCGCGGCATCATCCTGGCCGACACCAAGTTCGAGTTCGGCACCGATGCCGATGGCCGCCTGTACATCATGGACGAGATGCTGACGCCGGATTCCTCGCGTTACTGGCCGGCCGACGAGTACGAAGTGGGCACCAGCCCGCCGAGCTACGACAAGCAGTTCGTGCGTGATTACCTGGAGACGCTGGACTGGGGCAAGACCGCCCCGGGCCCGGGCATCCCGGCCGGGATCATCGAGCGCACCCGCGCCAAGTACGCCGAGGCGCTGCAGCGCCTGGCCGGGATCAGCGTCGACTGATCCCCCTGCGCCCCCGGCCGGCCTGGCTGGGGGCGTTCTGAATGGGGCGACCGGTTTCGCCCGGATCCGCTCAACCCCGCGCTGCGCGCGATGGTCGACCCTACCCCGCCGGCGTTGCGGGAGTATGCTGGCCGCATGCAGACCACCACCCAGCTTGCGCGGCCGATCGACCGCTACTTCGCCAGCTACTCCGACGACCACCGCAATGTGATCAACCAGCGCATCCATGTGGTGGCGGTGCCGGCCATCCTCTGGTCGGTGGTGGCCCTGCTGTGGTGCCTCCCGCCACTGATCACCTGGTTCCAGTACGGCATCTGGTCGGCGTTCGCGATGTTCAGCGCCTGGTGCTTCTACAACAAGCTGTCGCGCCCACTGGGCATCGGCATGCTCATCCAGTTCTTCGTGTTCGGCTGCCTGTGCCGCCTGCTGGAGGCCGAGATCGGCCTGCACAACCTGTTCTGGCTCGCGGTGGGCGTGTTCGTGGTGGCGTGGGTCGCGCAGTTCATCGGCCACAAGTTCGAGGGCCGCAAGCCCAGCTTCCTGACCGACCTGACCTACCTGCTGATCGGCCCGGCCTGGGTGATGGCCAAGGCCTACCGCAAGCTCGATTGGCGCTACTGAGGTGCCGGCGGCCGACAGCGGCCGTCGTTTCCTGAACGGGCGGGTTCCGTCACCCCCACTCTACGGCGGCCCTGCCAGCCTGCGCCGGTGAACCGCTCCCCACGTCCCGCCCGTCGACGGCAGCCCCTGTGCGACAGGGCCTGCGGTCTCCCTGCGTGGGCGTAGGGTGTCCCCCGAAGGCAACCGGGGAGGAGAGGCAGGAACGCGATGTTGCGCCGCGGAAAAGATGAATCAGCGAACGTTACATGCAATTGATCGCTGTTCGATGGGTTTCGGCGACATTTCGCAGCCTGTTATCCTCCCTGACCTGCTCGTGAATCATGGATTCCCTGCATGCTCCCCAGCCTGCCCCTGCTGCTGGCCCTGCCCTTCCTGATGGCAGCGGCCGTTGCGGCCTTCCCCCGTAGTTCGCGCTCGACTGCTGCCTGGCTGGCGGCGCTGGCGCCGTTGGGCGGGCTGGCCATCCTCGGCTGGCTGACCCCGTCCGTACTCGATGGCCAGGTGGTGCGCACGATGGTGCCCTGGCTGCCGCAGATAGGCCTGGACTTCACCCTGCGCCTGGACGGGCTGGCCTGGATGTTCGCCGGGCTGGTGCTGGGCATCGGCGCGCTGGTGGTGCTGTATGCGCGCTACTACCTGAGCCAGCAGGACAACGCGCACCGCTTCTACTGCTACCTGCTGCTGTTCATGGGCGCCATGCTGGGCATGGTGCTGTCGGGCAACCTGCTGTTGCTGATGATCTTCTGGGAAATGACCAGCATCAGCTCGTTCCTGCTGATCGGCTTCTGGTCGCACCGCCAGGACGCCCGCGAGGGCGCGCGGATGGCGCTGGTGATCACCGGCGGCGGTGGCCTGGCCCTGCTCGGTGGCGTGCTGCTGATCGGCCGCATCGTCGGCAGCTTCGACCTGGACGTGGTGCTGGCTGCCGGCGAGCAGATCCGCGCCAGTGCGCTGTACCCCTACGCGCTGTTCCTGGTGCTGGCCGGCATCTTCACCAAGAGTGCGCAGTTCCCGTTCCACTTCTGGCTGCCGCACGCGATGGCGGCACCGACCCCGGTCTCGGCCTACCTGCACTCGGCCACCATGGTGAAGGCGGGCGTGTTCCTGCTCGCGCGCCTGCATCCGGCGCTGGCCGGCAGCGACCTGTTCTTCTACACGGTCAGCGGCATCGGCGCGCTGACCCTGCTGATCGGCGCCTGGAACGCGATCTTCCAGCACGATCTGAAGGGCCTGCTGGCCTATTCGACGATCTCGCACCTGGGCCTGATCACCCTGCTGTTCGGCCTGTCCACGCCGATGGCGGTGGTGGCCGGCGTGTTCCACATCCTCAACCACGCCACCTTCAAGGCCTCGCTGTTCATGGCCGCCGGCATCATCGACCACGAGACCGGCACCCGTGACATGCGCAAGCTGGGCGGGCTGCGCAGGCTGATGCCGTTCACCAGTGCGCTGGCGATCATCGCCTCGCTGGCGATGGCTGGCATTCCGCTGCTCAACGGCTTCCTGTCCAAGGAAATGCTGTTCGCCGAAGCGATCACCGCAGGCGGCCCGGGCACCATGCGCACGGCAGTGTCGATCGCCGCGCTGCTGGCCGGTGTGTTCGGCGTGGCCTACAGCCTGCGCTTCGTGCACGACACCTTCTTCGGCCCTGGCCCGCACGACCTGGACCGCGTGCCGCACGAGCCGCCGCGCTGGATGAAGGTGCCGGTGGAGCTGCTGGTGGTGATCTGCATCGCGGTGGGCGTGGCCCCAGCGCTGACCGTGGCACCGGTGCTGCATGCCGCCGCCGCGTCGATCCTCGGCCCGGCCATGCCCGAGTACAGCCTGGCCGTGTGGCACGGCTTCAACCTGCCGCTGGCGATGAGCGCGATCGGCTTGGTCGGTGGCGTGGCGCTGTACTTCGGGCTGCGCAAGCTGATCAACCTGCACGGCGTGACCAACGTCAGCACCGGTCGCAACGTGTTCCATGCGCAGCTGGATGCGGTGTCCGCGCTGGCCATGCGCCTGACCAACGGCATCGCCAACGGCAGCCTGCAGCGCATGCTGCTGGGCCTGGTGCTGGTGGCGATCGTGGTTGCTGCGGCGCCGTTCGTGGCCAATCCGGCCTCGCCGAACTGGACCGCACCGCAGCCGATCCCGCTGCTGGGCTGGGCGCTGTGGCTGGTGATGATGGCCTGTGCGGTGGCCACCCTGCGCGTCTACAAGCAACGCCTGCTGGCGGTGCTGCTGGTCGGCGGCGTCGGCCTGATGGTGGCGCTGACCTTCGTGTTCCTGTCCGCGCCCGACCTGGCCCTGACCCAGCTGCTGGTGGAGATGGTCACCCTGGTGCTGATGCTGCTGGGCATGAACTACCTGCCCGCGCAGTCCGGGCCGGAGCGGCCGCGCTGGCGAAAGCGCCGCGATGCGGTGATCGCCATCCTCGCCGGTGCCGGCCTCGGCGCGCTGGCCTATTCGGCGATGACCCTGCCGCCCAACACCATGGCCGGCGAACTGCTGGGCCGGGCGCTGCCCGAGGCGTATGGCCAGAACGTGGTCAACGTGATCCTGGTCGACTTCCGCGGCTTTGATACCTTCGGCGAGATCACCGTGTTCGGCATCGCCGCGCTGGTGGTGCATGCGCTGCTGCGGCGTACGCGGATGGCACCGGAGCAGATCATGCCCGGCCCGCCGATCAAGCTGCCGGTGCCGGCCGACCTGGCGCAGATCATGTTCCCGCTGACCCTGACCGTGTCGATCTTCCTGTTCCTGCGCGGCCACAACGCGCCGGGCGGTGGCTTCATCGCCGGCCTGGTGCTGGCGGTGCCGCTGCTGATCCAGTACGTGATCCAGGGTACCGCGTCGGTGGAATCGCGCTTCGGCTTCGACTACATCCGCTGCATCGGCATGGGCCTGCTGATCGCCCTGCTCAGCGGCAGCGCCTCGATGCTGTTCGGCGTACCGTTCCTGACCAGCGGCCACCTCGATCTGCACCTGCCGCTGATCGGCGAGGTGCCGTTGGCCAGCGCGATTGGTTTTGACATCGGCGTCTATCTGGTGGTGTTCGGCGGCGCCATGCTGATGCTGTCGATGATGGGCACGATCAAGCCGTCGCGTACCCGTACCGCCCGCAAGGGTGAGATCGACCTGCAACGCCGTTCGGCACGCACCGGGGAGATGCACTGATGGAACTGGCCCTGGCTACCGCGATCGGCGTGCTGACCGCCATCGGCATCTACCTGCTGCTGCGTGCGCGCAGCTTCGATGTGATCCTCGGCATGACCTTCCTGTCCTACGCGACCAACCTGCTGATCTTCGCCGGTGGCCGCGTGGTACTGGGCAAGGCGCCGGTGCTGCAGGAAGGCGTGGACAGCCACCTCGGCAACTACACCGACCCGCTGCCGCAGGCGCTGGTGCTGACCGCGATTGTGATCGCGTTTGCGATGACTGCGGTGAGCATCGTGCTGGCCATGCGCAGCCGCAGCGACAACCACAGCGACCACGTGGACGCCCACGAGCCGGATGATGACCTGCAGGATGAGGGCATTTCGCCGCGCCAGGGCGAGGACCGCGCATGAACCATCTGGTGATCCTGCCGATCCTGATCCCCTTGCTCGGTGCTGCGCTGTCGCTGTTCGTCGAACACCGCCGCTACGGACCCAGGGTGCAGCGCGCGGTGGCCTGGACCTCGCTGTCGGCGCTGGCCCTGGCGGTCGGCCTGCTGTTCGCCACCACCGCCAGTGGTGAGATCAACGTCTACCTGCTGGGCGACTGGCCGTCACGGCTGGGCATCGCACTGGTGGCCGACCGGCTGTCGGCGTGGATGCTGCTGACCACCCTGCTGCTGGCCATTCCCTGCCTGCTGCATGCCTGCTCGGGCTGGGACCGCCGCGCGCCGCACTTCCATGCGCTGTTCCAGTTCCAGCTGGTCGGCCTCAACGGTGCATTCCTAACCGGCGACATCTTCAACCTGTTCGTGTTCTTCGAGGTGATGCTGATCGCCTCCTACGGCCTGCTGCTCAGCGGCGGCCGCGGCCTGCGCATGCGCATCGGCCTGCACTATGTGGTGTTCAACGTCACCGCCTCGACCCTGTTCCTGATCGCGCTGGGCCTGCTGTATGCCTCGCTGGGCTCGTTGAACATGGCCGAGCTGTCGCAGCGTATCGCCGAGGTGCCGCCGACGCAGCTGACCCTGGTCAAGGCAACGATGGGCCTGTTGCTGCTGGTGTTCTGCGCCAAGGCGGCACTGATGCCGCTCTATCTGTGGCTGCCGGAAGCCTATTCGCGTGCCCCGGCCGCGGTGGCCGCGCTGTTCGCGATCATGACCAAGGTCGGCCTGTACGCGGTGCTGCGCATCCAGATGTTGTGGTTCGGCGACGACGCCGGTGCGATGGCGGGTTATGGCCGCGACTGGCTGCTGTGGGCCGGCGTGGCGACGCTGGTGCTCGGTGGCCTCGGTGCATTGGCCGCGACCCGCCTGCGCGTGCTGATCTCGTACCTGGTGATCGTCTCGGCGGCCACGCTGTTCATCGCCTTCGCCGTGGGTACGCCGCAGGTGCTCTCCGCTGGCCTGTACTACCTGCCGCACAGCAGCTTCGTGGCCGCCGCGCTGTTCCTGATTGCCGACCTGATCCGCCGCCGCCGCGGTGGCGCCAGCGACCGCAAGGAAGTGGTCGCGCCGATGCCGGGCAAGGAAACGCCAGCGGTGCTGTTCCTGATCGGCGCGGTGTCGGTGGCCGGCCTGCCGCCCCTGTCCGGCTTCCTGGCCAAGGCCGCACTGCTGGCCGGCATGCCGGCGCAGTACACCGGCCCGGTGTGGACCGCGGTGCTGGTCAGCAGCCTGCTGGTGATCATGGGCCTGACCCGCGGCGGCATCCGCCTGTTCTGGCGCGTGCCGCCGGTCGACCCGGAGGCGCCGCCGCCACGCAAGGCACGGCTGCGCCGGGTCGAGCTGTACGCCGCCTGCATCCTGCTGGCCTACGGCATCGGCATGACCCTGGCCGCCGCACCGCTGATGCGCTACACCGACGCCACTGCCGCACAGCTGCTGCACCCCAGCGAGTACGTGCAGCAGCTGCGTGCGACCACGCCGGAGATCCGCCAGCCATGACCGCCCAGCGCTCCCTGTTCCGCCGCGTCATTCCCTCGCCGGTGCTCAGCATCATGGTGGTGGCGTTCTGGCTGCTGATGTCCGACAGCTTCACCCTCGGCCAGATCGTGCTGGGCCTGGTGCTGGGCGTGGTGGTGCCCCTGTTCGCCGCACGCCTGGACCGCGAGTTCGCCCGCATCGGCACGTTGCGACCGCTGCCGAAACTGCTGTGCGTGACCCTGTGGGACATCCTGATGTCCAACATCCGCGTGGCGATCCAGGTGCTGGGCCCGGAGAAGAACATCCACCCGGGCTTCATCTGGCTGCCGCTGGACATCGCCAACATCCACGGGATCGCCGCACTGACCAGCATGATCACGCTGACCCCGGGCACGGTCTCGGCCGTGCTCAGCGACGACCGCAGGTTCCTGATGGTGCATGTGCTGCACCTGGAGGACCCGCAGGATCTGATCGATACGATCAAGCGACGTTACGAAGCCCCGTTGATGGAGATCTTCCCATGACTGGATTCCAGATCATCCAGACCACGCTGGTGGTGTGCATGCACGTGGTCGGCCTGGCCATGCTGCTGGCCACCTGGCGCCTGCTGCGCGGCCCGACCGTGCCCGACCGCATCCTGGCGCTGGACACCCTGTCGGTGACCGCGATCGCCGAACTGATGCTGTTCGGCATGTATCTCAACTCCGCGATCTACTTCGAAGCCGCGTTGGTCATCGCCATGCTCGGGTTCGGCAGCACCGTGGTGCTGAGCAAGTTCGTGCTGCGCCGGGACATCGTCGAATGATCACCGCGATCCAGATCGGCCTGTCGATCCTGCTGCTGTTCGGCTGCTTCTTCATCCTGGTCGGGGCACTGGGCCTGGTGAAGCTGTCCACGTTCTTCAAGCGCCTGCACGCCCCCACCAAGGCCAGCACGCTGGGCGTGGGCTGCGTGCTGGTGTGTTCGGTGTGCTACCACATCTTCCTGGGCCAGGACCCGCAGCCGCGTGAGCTGCTGATCACCGTGTTCCTGTTCATCACCGCGCCGATCAGCGCACACATGATGGCCAAGGCCGCGCTGTCGCTGCTGATGGAAAAGCGTCCCAGCCTGCCGGGCAACGAACCGGCCGCCGAAGAACAGCTGCCGCCGCCGGAACCGGTGCGGGAAGAAGAGCACGCGCAGAATCGGTAGTGCCGGCCGCTGGCCGGCAGGGTGACGCCCGGTGCGTGCCGACCGTTGGTCGGCACGAAATCAACTGCATCCACGCATGGCGTGGATCTACAACCCCGGTGCGCCCACCAGCAGCACTTCCAGCGCCAGCCAGCCGACGAACGCGACCAGCAGGATCGCGCCTTCACCGCGGTTGATCTTCAGGTCGCCACGCAGCATCGGGTACAGCACCAGCGCGAACGCCAGCAGCGCCGGCAGTTCCAGGCGCACGAACGAGGCCGGCAGCGCCAGCGGCTGCAGCATGGCCATCGCGCCGATCACCAGCAGCAGGTTGACCGCGCTGGAACCCAGCACATGCCCCAGCACCATGTCGCCATGACCGCGACGCGCGGCGGCGATGGCGGCGGCGACCTCCGGAAGCGCGGTACCGATGGCCACCGGCAGCAAGCCGACCAGCAACGGCGTCCAGCCCAGCGCGGTTCCGAAATCAGCCGCCGCACCGACCACCAGGCGTGCGCCCCAGTACAGGGTCAGCGCAGCAATCAGCACGCGCAGGACGTTCAACGGCAGGCTGGTGCGGCTCAGCGCGGATTCGGCGATGGCCGCCTGCACCTCGGCGCTCTCGCGGCGGCCACGGCGCAGCAGCACGACCTGCATGACGATGAAGCCGGCGACCAGCACGCCGCCTTCCCAGCGCACCAGCCGGCCGTCGAAGCCGAACAGGATCAGCAGCGCAGCAGCCGCCAGCAACGACCACCACAGCACCGACTGCAGGCGCGCGCGCAGCAGCAACGGTGCGGCGATCGCCGCCAGGGCCAGGGTCATGCCCAGGTTGACGATGCTGCTGCCCACCGCATTGCCCAATGCCAACTCGGGTTGGCCGACCGCCAACGCCCGTGCGTTGACCGCCAGTTCCGGCAACGAGGTGGTCACCCCAAGCAGCAGCAGGCCGGCGGTGAACGGGCTGGCCCCGCAGCGCTGGGCCAGGCCGGACACGGCCTTGACGATGGAGTCCCCGCCCAGCGCCAGCAGCAGCAGGCCGAGCAGGAACCAGGCAATGGCAATGGCGATCATCGAGCACTCCCCCAGCGGTCGTGGCGCGATTCTACGCTGGCCCCGCGCGCGTGGCTGGGCCGTGGATCAAGGATCAGCCACAGCCTTCCACGTAATCGACCTGCGGAGTCTTTCCGACCCGCCATGCGCCGACCTTGCCGTCGGCACCCAGCGCGAAGTCGATCACCGCATCGCCTTCCTGCGCCGGGCGCACACGCAGGTGCTGGGCCTTCTCGTCGTACTTGTCAGGGCCGACATCGGCGCGCTCGGGGTACAGCACCTGCAGCTCGCCTAGGGTCATGCCGACCTTGCCACCGCCCGGTGCGATGATCGCGGCGCTGCGCACGTCATAGCGCACCAGCTTGCGGCCTTCGATCATCAGGTGCGGATCCTCGGCGTCCTGCGGACGCAGGAAGTAGCAGCCATCGTTGCTGTCGTCGGCCGGCAGCGGCTTGCCGGCGGCATCGGTGCCGAGCCCCTGCAGCGGCGCTCCAAATCCACTACGGACCTCGGCAATGTTGGCGCCCAGCTTGGCGCCTGCGAAGCCGTCCAGGCGCGCCGGGCTGTCAGCCCGGAGGTCATTGGCGGAGCGGGCGGCCAGATCCGGATCCGCCGACTGTGCCGGCCCGGTTGCGGACGCGGTTTCCGCCGACGTGTCACTGCCGCTGCCCGCAGCTCCCTGTTTGTCGGAGCCGCCGTTGCAGGCGGTGAGCGAAAGGAGCAACAGACCAGCAATCGGGAGGTGCTTCATCGGTGCGGTTCCCTGGCACGAAGGTGGCTGCACGCTAGCGCAACGCGCGTGCAGGCGCTGCATTGTCATCGCGGTTTCATCGCCTTCGTTCAGGCTCGGCCTGCACCGACTCGCCAGTCCCTTCCATGCAACCGCGCAAGACCGATCTCGCCCGAACCGCGCTGCAGGCCCACCGCGCGCCGCTGGACATGCGCCAGCGCCGGCTGCTGATCCTGTGCGACGGCCAGCGCACTGTCGCCGAGCTGACCGGCCTGCTCGGCCAGGAAGCGCCCGCCATGGTGATCCAGCTGGTGCAGAGCGGCTACCTGGACACCGGGCCGACCGCAGCACCGCTGCCAGCGCCCGCAGTACCGGTCGCACGGCCCGCTGCGCCACCGGCCCCGACGCCCATCACGGCCAGCGCGCCCGCACCAGCGCCCACCGCGCCGGTCGAACGCCGCCGCTCGCTGGTGGCCGCGCGCATCTATGTACTGGGCATTCTGGAAATGCAGCGCCACCCGCAGGCGGCGGCGCTGTTCCGCGACCTGCAGCAGGCGCGTGCGGAGGACGAGGTGCTGCAGCGGCTGCAGTCGGCGATGCAGATGCTGCCCGGACTGACCTCGGACGGCTATTGCCAACGCGTGCGGCAGCGCCTGCTGGAGGCACTGCCGCTGGAGCATTGCGACGCCTTCGCCGAAGCGGCGTAAAGAAAAAGGGGACGGAGGGAATTAAGTCGTTTCAAGCATATAAGTGCGTGCCGACCAAGGTCGGCACCCACCAAGCTAGCGGGACGGCCGGAAATTGTTGCGCAGGCCGTTCCAGCACTGCTGGTAATCGCCCTGGCGATGGCCGGCGGCCAGCGCCTGTGCGGTCGGCCGGATCACCGCGCGGGTCTCGAACATGAAGGCCATGGTGTCCTTGATCACGTCCGCCTTCGACAGATCGGCATTGGAGGCCTTGTCGAAAGTCGGTGCATCCGGGCCGTGGCCGCTCATGCAGTTGTGCAGCGACGCGCCGCCCGGCACGAAGCCTTCGGCCTTGGCGTCGTACGCGCCATGCACCAGGCCCATGAACTCGCTGGCGATGTTGCGGTGGAACCACGGCGGGCGGAACGTGTTCTGTGCCACCAGCCAGCGCGGCGGGAAGATCGCGAAGTCCATGTTGCTGGTGCCCGGCGTGTCGCTGGGCGAATGCAGCACCAGGAAGATCGACGGGTCCGGATGGTCGTAGCTGATCGAACCGATGGTGTTGAAGCGGCGCAGGTCGTAGCGGTACGGCGCGTAATTGCCGTGCCAGGCCACCACGTCCAGCGGCGAATGGTCGATCGGGGCGCGCCACAGGCGGCCGTCGAACTTGGCGATCAGTTCGAAATCACCGTCCACCTCCTCGAACGCCGCGTGCGGGGTCTCGAAGTCGCGCGGGTTGGCCAGGCCGTTGGAGCCGATCGGGCCGAGGTCGGGCAGCTTCAGCAGCGCGCCGTAGTTCTCGCAGATGTAGCCGCGGCTCGGGCCGTCGGGCAGTTCCACCCGGAAGCGCACGCCACGCGGGATCACCGCGATCTGCTGCGGCTCGATCTCGATCACGCCCATCTCGGTCAGCAGGCGCAGCGCGCCCAGCTGCGGCACGATCAGCAGCTCGCCATCGGCGTCGTAGAAGTAGCGGCCGACCATGTCGCGGTTGGCCGCGTACAGATGGATGCCGACGCCCGCATGCGCATCGGGGGAGCCGTTGCCGCCCATGGTGTACAGGCCTTCGACGAAGTCGGTCGGCTGTTCCGGCAGCGGCAACGGACTCCAGCGCAGCTGGTTCGGCGAGGCCGGCTGTGCACCGAAATCACACTGCAGCTGCGACTGCGCGAACGGGGTGAACTCGCCGTGGGTGACCGCCGGGCGTATCCGGTACAGCCAGCTGCGGCGATTGCTGCCGCGCGGCGCGGTGAACGCGGTGCCGGTCAGCTGTTCGGCGTACAGGCCGTGGGCCACCTTCTGTGGCGAGTTCTGCCCGACCGGCAGTGCACCGGCCACGGCCTCGGTGGCGAATTCGTTGCCGAAACCGGACTGGTAGCCGCGGGCGGTGAGGGCGGTGGACATGGGGGCTCCTGAAGAACGGCGAGACCGGAACGGAAAGCAGCCGAGCATGGCTCGGCTCTACAGGTGAGCAGGCGCCGGGCATGGCCCGGCGCTACCGATGAACGTTACAGCACGCCGCGGCGGATCTGGTCGCGCTCGATGCTCTCGAACAGCGCGGTGAAGTTGCCTTCGCCGAAACCTTCGTTGCCCTTGCGCTGGATGATCTCGAAGAAGATCGGGCCGATGCAGTTCTGGGTGAAGATCTGCAGCAGCTTGCGCTGGTGGGTTTCCGGATCGGCGTCGATCAGGATCTTGTTCTTCGCCAGGCGCGCGACGTCCTCACCGTGGTTCGGCACGCGCTGGTCGATCACGTCGAAGTAGGTCTCCGGCGTGTCGAGGAAGTCCACGCCCTGCGCGCGCATCGCTTCGACGGTCTCGTAGATGTTCTCGGTGAAGCAGGCGATGTGCTGGATGCCCTCGCCCTTGTACGCGTCCAGGTACTCGTTGATCTGGCTCTTCGGGTCGGACGATTCGTTCAGCGGGATGCGCACGATGCCGTCCGGCGCGGTCATCGCCTTGGACACCAGGCCGGTCTTCAGGCCCTTGATGTCGAAGTAGCGGATCTCGCGGAAGTTGAACAGGCGCTCGTAGTAGTCCGACCACTGCTGCATGTTGCCGAAGTACAGGTTGTGGGTCAGGTGGTCGATGAAGGTCAGGCCGAAGCCGACCGGGTGCAGGTCGGTACCCGGGATCTGCTCGTAGTCGCCGTCGAAAATGCTGCCGGCGCTGCCATAGCGGTCGACCAGGTACAGCATGCAGTCGCCGATGCCCTTGATGACCGGCGCGTTGACCGCCTTGCTGTCCGGCTTGAAGGCGATGGCTTCGGCGCCGTTGCCCAGTGCGGTCTGGTAGACCTCCTGGCCCGGCTTCTTGAAGCGGATGGCGAAGCCGCAGGCACACGGACCATGCTTTTCGGCAAAGTCGGCGGCGAACGAATCGGGGTCTTCATTGACCAGGAAGTTGACGTCGCCCTGGCGATAGACGGTAATCGGACGCTGCTTGTGCTTGAGCACCGCGCTGAAGCCCATCTTCCGGAAGTACTCGTGCAGCTCCTGGCCACGGCCGGCCGGGGCGGCGAATTCGACGAACTCGAAGCCGTCGATGCCCATCGGGTTCTCGAAGGTGGTGACCTGCATGCCGGGGTTGGGGTGCGAGGCGGTCGGGACTGCGGTATTCATGGCGTGGCTCCGAATCGGTACCGCATCGGTACAAACCAGGTGCGGGCAGGTAGGGACCCGGCGAGAATGCAGGGTCTGGACCTACCCCTTATAGTTACACTTGAAACCACCAGCAAGGTGCACCGCAACATGAGCCCCGAACCCGCCTCGACCCGCCTGCGTGCCTCGCACGTCCTGCTCGACCTGGAACAGTTCCTGCCCTACCGGCTGAGCGTGCTGTCCAACCGGGTCAGCGGCAACATCGCCAAGCTATACGGCGATCGTTACGGCCTGGCGATTCCCGAGTGGCGGGTCATCACCATCCTGGCGCTGTATCCGGGTTCCTCGGCCAGCGAGGTGTCCGACCGCACGGCGATGGACAAGGTGGCGGTCAGCCGCGCCGTGGCCCGCCTGCTGGAGCGTGGCTTCATCAAGCGCGAGACACACGGCGACGACCGCCGGCGCTCGGTGCTGGCACTGTCGGCGGCCGGCTTCGAGGTGTACGAGACCATCGCGCCGATGGTGATCGAGATCACCCGCAAGCTGATGTCGGTACTGAGCGACGAGGAAGAGCAGGTGCTTGAAAAGCTGATCCTGCGCCTGGCCGGCGACGGCCTGGAGCGGATGGGCGAAGGGGTCTGAGCAAAAAGGGGACGGAGGGGATTAAGTCGTTTCAGGCACACGTGTGCTGATTGCGGCTTAATCCCCTCCGTCCCCTTTTTCAGCTCAGGTGCTTGCGCCGCGCGTGGATCCACGGCACTGCCAGCGCCGCGATGGCGCCGCCGGCGAAGCCGAGCGAGGCGGCGACGGTGGCCGCTTCGACCGCCCCCGGTAGTGCCAGCGCCGCGGCCACCAGCAGCAGTGACGGCAGGCCGACGAAGGTGCCCAGGAAGAAGTGCCAACGCGGCGACCAGGTGTTGAGCTGCAGCAGGCTGACCGGCTGCCAGGTTTCGGATGCGGCGTCTTCAGCGATCTTCGCCACCACCTTGCCCAGATCCACTTCCGGCAGCGCGCGGCCGAGCCGGGCGGTGGCCAGCAACTCGGCAACTGCCTCCACCGGCGGGAAGCTGGTCGGCCACGCGACCGGTGCCGGCACGCCGTAGGCGGTCAGCAGCGGCACACTCAACCACGGCGCCACCAGCGGGCGCATGCGACGGCGGCCGTGCACGCACCAGATCTGCGGTTGGCCGTGCGCGGTGACGCTGTACAGCGCCAGCTCGTTGGCCGGCGGGTAGCCCAGCATGGTCACCCGTGCCGCCAGGCTGTCCTGGCCCATCGCACGCAGGAAGCCCGGGCGGCTGCGCCCTTCCTGCATCCACGCCAGGCCCAGCGCCCCCACCAGGTACGCCTCGGCCACGTCCTTGCTGCCGGCGGTGGCGCGCTCGTCACTGGCCAGGTACCAGGCCAGTGACTTCGGTTCGGACACATCGTCCAGCCCCCAGCGGCTGTCATCGCCCAGTACGTGGCGCACCGGCAGCCGCGCCGGGGCGGTCTCGCCCCGCTCGCCCGGCTGCAGGAATGGCAGCACACCCTGGATGAAGGTGGACAGCTCGATCGCGCGCACGCCATGGCCCTGCCATTCCGGCGGCAGCAACCCGGCCAGCTGGCCCTCGGCGGCCAGCGCGTCGAGCCGCGATTTCTGTTCGACCAGCTTCTGCACCGCGCCCTTGAGCACCACGTTGTCGGGCAGCGCGATCTGCGGCAGGCGGTGGCGCGGGGGTGCCAGTTCGACGGTGTCCTCGCCGATGCCGGCGTCATCCAGCAAAGCCTCCTGCGGCGGCAGGGTCACGCCGTCGCCTGCCCCAGCGTCGGCCAGTTCGCTGGCAGCTTCGGGCAATCGTTCGGCGTGGTCGCTGTGCATGGGGCGTTCCGGTAGGTTGCGTCGACGGAGCGTCGACTGAAGTCCTTGCCGGTAACGGCGTACGTGCGGTGAAGTTGAGACGCCAATTCGGAGAGTGTGACGGCGCGCGCAGTAGATCCGCGCGGGGCGTGGATGCGACCCGGCATCAGTGCCGACCAACGGTCGGCACCCACCGAGCATGCCGACCAACGGTCGGCACCCACCGAGCATGCCGGCCAACCGCCGGCACCCACCGAGCATGCCGGCCAGCGGCCGGCGCGACCTCACTCCGGTTTGTCAGGCGCCCATTGCTTGAGGAAGGCGCTCACACGCAGAGGCTGGAACGCTTCGCCCCGACGCAACTCAGCGGTGGCCTGTGACGCCAGCAGGCTGCCGTCGGCGTCCAGCACCAGCAGGTGCGGGTAGTCGCGCTCCATCACCGGGAACTGGGCGAGGAAGGCGGTGTTGGGCTGTGCGTCGCTGGCGTTGACCTTCATCCACACGTAGTGGGCATCGCGGAAGCGGCGCAGGTCGCCGTTGCCTTCCACCAGCTCGTCCAGCGCCTGGCAGCGATCGCAGGCGGCGTTGCCGACCTCGAGCAGGATGCGCTTCTTGCCGCGCTGGGCTTCCACCTTGGCGGTGGCCAGATCGTCGGCGGGGTCTCGGGCCGGGTCGAACTGCGCGCCGAGCCCGGCGATGGCGGCGATGTCCGCCGCCACCGGGGTGTTGCCCGAGGCCACCGGTTCGCTGGGGTCAGCGACCGGTGGCTCGGTGGGTCGGGTGTCCAGCGGCTGCGTCGGCTCGGCGGCGGCAGGCGGTTGCGGTTGGGAACAGGCGCCGATCAGCGCCGCACAGACCACCACCACTGCACTACCGAGCTTCATACGCATGCCAGCTACCCTCTCTTCATCACTTGACGCCGTGCATCAGCTTGTTGATCAGCGGGGCGATCAGGAACAGCACCACGCCGGAGCCGATCAGGGCCCAGAACCCGAAGGTATACCCCTTCAGGGCCGACTCGACCGTCATGCCGCCTTCACCACTGACCACACCAGCGAAGATGCCCGACAGGTTGTTGCCGATGCCGGTGGACAGGAACCAGCCACCCATGCCGAAGCCGACCAGGCGCACCGGAGCCAGCTTGGTCACCATCGACAGGCCGATCGGCGACAGGCACAGCTCACCCACCGACTGGATGACGTAGACCATGAACAGGGTCCAGAACGGGATCTTGCCGTCCACGACCATCTGCGACAGCGCGTACATCAGCAGGGCGAAGGCGGCGCCGTTGAACAGCAGGCCGAGGCCGAACTTGCGCGGAATCGAAGGATTGGCGCGGCCCAGGGCCACCCAGATCCAGGCAATGATCGGCGCCAGGGTGATGATGGCCACCGAGTTGACCGACTGGAACCAGGCCGTCGGGAAGGTCCAGTCACCCATCTGGCGGTTGACGATGTTCTCGGCCAGGAAGGTGAACGAGCTGCCGGCCTGTTCGAAGAACATCCAGAACATCACGTTGAAGGCGAAGATGATCAGCATGGCGATCACGCGGTCGCGCTGCACCTTGCCCTCGCGGATGCCCTCAACCAGCAGCAGCACGGCCAGCGCGGTGAACATCGCGCCCAGGATCCAGGCCAGCGCGGTGGCGCCGGTGGCCAGCAGGAAGTACGCAACCGGGATGGCGACCACGGCACCGACCAGCACCATGAGGATGCGGCCGAAACCTTCAGCACCGGCCGGCGGTGCACCGATGCCCTTCAGGCCGGCGCGACCGATGTAGAACCACACCAGCGAGATCAGCATGCCCACGCCCGAGGCGATGAATACGACCTTGTACGACGGCATTTCCGAGGTACCGAAGACCTTGCGGGCCAGGTACTCGGTCAGCACCGGGGCGATCATCGCGCCGATGTTGATACCCATGTAGAAGATGGTGAAGCCCGAATCGCGACGCTCGTCCTTCAGGCCGTACAGCTTGCCGACCATGGTCGAGATGTTCGGCTTGAACAGGCCGTTGCCAACGATGATCGTGGCCAGGCCGAGCTTGAAGATGTGCTCCTGCGGCAGCGAGATCATGAACAGGCCGGCGGCCATGATGATCGCGCCGGTCAGGATCGAGCGCTGGTAGCCCAGTACCCGATCGGCCACATAGCCACCGAAGATCGCCGCGGCGTACACCAGGGCCAGGTAGGCACCGTAGATGCGGCTGGCATCGCCTTCACCGGCAGCGTTGCCGTTGTAGAACTGGGAGACGATGTACAGCACCAAGGCCCAGCGGATGCCGTAGAACGCAAAGCGTTCCCAGAACTCGGTCATGAACAGCATCCACAGCGGGCGCGGATGGCCCAGCGTGGTCTTGAAGTCCGGCAGCGCCGGCTCTGGGGTGTTCGCAGTGGCGTTTACGCTCATGCGGGTTTCCTGGTTCGGTGGATGACGAGCACGTCCGATGTGCAGTGGAGCAACGCGCGAGGATCACCGACTTCTGGCGTTCACGTCAAATACACGCCGTTTGAGGCAGGTCACCGCCTGCTCGCTGAACTTGCATCTGAAACGATCCAGCCGCCGGCCGGGATTCAAGCTGAATGGGGATCAGCCCAATGCGGCCGGGGGCGCCGCCTGCAGGCTGGTGCGTACCTGGAACAGCTCGGGGAAGAAGGTCAGCTCCAGCGCCTTGGCCAGGAAGCCCACCCCGGACGAGCCGCCGGTGCCGCGCTTGAAGCCGATCACCCGCATCACGGTGCGCATGTGACGGAATCGCCACAGCTGGAAGGCAGTCTCCAGGTCCACCAGGTCCTCGCACAGCGAGTACTCACGCCAGTAGCGGTCGGTGTCCTGGTAGATGCGCTCGAACACCGGCTGCAGGGCGTCGTCGGCCACGTGCGGCTGGGTCCAGTCGTGGGTCTCGTACACCGCCGGCACGGCGTGGCCGAAGCGGGCCAGGTACTTCAGGAATTCCTCGTACAGGCTCGGCGCCTCCAGCACGGTGCGCAGCTGCGCCTGCCCGGCCGGGTCGTGCTCGAACACCTGCAGCATCTGCGCGTTCTTGTTGCCCAGCAGGAACTCGATGTAGCGGTACTGCAGCGACTGGAAGCCCGAGGACGGGCCCAGCACATCGCGGAAACCCATGTACTCGGACGGGGTCAGCGTTTCCAGCACCGACCACTGCTCGGTGAGCTGGCGCAGCACCTGCTTGCTGCGCGCCAGCACTTTGCGGCACTGCCAGACTTCATCGCGCTGCAGGAAACCGATCGCCGCCCGCAGTTCGTGGCCGAGCAGCTTCAGCCACAGCTCCGAGGTCTGGTGCTGGATGATGAAGAGCATCTCGTCGTGGTGCGGCGGACTGGACAGCGGCTGCTGCGCGCTGAGCAGCTGGTCCAGCCGCAGGTAGCCGCCATAGGTCAGGCGCCCCTGCAGATCGGTGTGGATGCCGGCTTCGAGATCGCGTTGGTTGTTGTCGACGGACATGGGCGGGACCAGATCGGGGGCGGCAAGGGTAGCGCGTTGCCGCCGCGCTGGCAGCCGCCGGGTCCATACCGGGCCGTGCGGTTGGCCGTGGAGCATCGGCCGATGCCGGGGCTGCGCGTGGAACCGATCAGGCCGTTGCGCAGCCAGTCAGCCAGAGGCGTATTCTGATGCTTTGCAGCAACGACTGAATACGTTGTTGTTATTGGCCCCCCACCCGCCGGCAGGGGTAAAACGGGGAGTCCCCGTGTTGCGGCGCAGGAAGGCTATTCCGTACGCGTTCCTTAACATGGCGATTCATATCATTTGTAACTTCTCTGTCGAAGGTGCAGTACGCAATGACGGTTGCCGCTGAATTCAAGATCGAATACCTGCAGTACCTGGACGTGGACGGCAAGCTCGTCCGCGATGACCTGCCCGCGTCGCTGCGCGACCCCAAGGTCCTGGTACCGCTGTTCAAGCAGATGCTGTTCGTACGTACGTTCGACAGCAAATCCATCGCGCTGCAGCGCACCGGCAAGCTCGGCACCTACGCCGCCTGCCTGGGCCATGAAGCCGCGCACGTGGGCATCGGTGCCGCGATGCAGAAGGACGACGTGTTCGCGCCTTCGTACCGCGAGTATGGCGCGATGTTCATGCGTGGCGTGCGTCCGCACGACGTGCTGATGTACTGGGGCGGCGACGAGCGCGGCAACGACTACGGCGGCAACGCGGCCAAGGACTTCCCGTTCTGCGTGCCGATCTCCACCCAGTGCCTGCACGCCGCAGGCGCGGCGCTGAAGTTCAAGCTCAACAAGGAACCGCAGATCGCGGTGGCCGTGTGCGGCGACGGCGGCAGTTCCAAGACCGACTTCTACGCGGCACTGAATTCGGCCGGCGCCTACAAGCTGCCGCTGATCCTGTGCATCGTCAACAACGGCTGGGCCATCTCGGTTCCGCGGTCGGCCCAGACCGGTGCCGAGACGCTGGCGCAGAAGGGCCTGGCCGGCGGCCTGCATTGCCTGCAGGTGGACGGCAACGACCTGATCGCGGTGCTGGCGGCCATGGAGCAGGCGCGCGAACGTGCGCTGGCCGGCGACGGTGGCACCGTGCTGGAACTGATGACCTATCGCCTGTCCGACCACACCACCGCCGATGACGCGCGCCGCTACCGCGACGATGCCGAGGTGAAGGATGCCTGGCAGCGCGAGCCGATGCTGCGCCTGCGCAAGTACCTGATCAACGCCGGCGTCTGGAGCGAGGAAGAAGAAACCGCCTGGGTCGCCGCGTGCGGCACGCGCGTGGACGAGGAAGTGAACCTCTACCTCAACACGCCGGTGCAGCCGGTCGAGGCGATGTTCGATTTCCTGTACGCCGATCCACCGCAGGACCTGCTGGCCCAGCGTGCGCAGGCGATCGCCCTGGAGCAGCGCCATGGATGAGATCAAGAACGGCGCGCCCGGCGCGCACACCAACGCCGCCGACAGCGCCGCCGTCGCGCGCGGAGAACAGAGCATGACCACCACCCCCATCACCCTGATCGAAGCCATCACCCAGGCGCTGGCCTGGGAGCTGGAGCACGACCCGTCGGTGCTGGTGCTGGGCGAGGACGTGGGCGTCAACGGCGGCGTGTTCCGTGCCACCGCCGGCCTGCAGCAGCGCTTCGGCTCCGAACGCATCCTCGACACCCCGCTGGATGAAACCACCATCGCCGGCCTGACCATCGGCCTGGCCGCGCAGGGCATGAAGCCGGTGGCCGAAGCCCAGTTCGACGGTTTCATGTACCCGATGGTCGACCATATCGTCTGCCACGCCGCGCGCCTGCGTTACCGCACCCGTGGCCGCCTGCACTGCCCGATGGTGCTGCGCGTGCCGTGGGGCGGTGGCATCCGCGCGCCGGAACACCACAGCGAAGCCAACGAGGCCATCTTCACCAACGTGCCGGGCCTGCGCGTGGTGCTGCCGTCCTCGCCGCAGCGCGCCTATGGCCTGCTGCTGGCCGCGATCCGCGAACCGGATCCGGTGATCTACATGGAACCCAAGCGCATCTACCGCCAGTACAAGGAAGTGGTCGTCAATGACGGCGAAGCCTTGCCGCTGGACGTCTGCTTCGTGCTGCGCGACGGCACCGACGTGACCCTGGTGACCTGGGGCGCGCAGGTGAAGGAAGCGCTGGAAGCGGCCGACAAGCTGGCCGGCGAAGGCATCAGCGCCGAAGTGATCGACGTGGCCACGCTGCGTCCGCTGGACTTCGCCACCATCGCCGAGTCGGTGGCCAAGACCGGTCGCTGCGTGATCGTGCAGGAGGCCCCGAAGACCGCGGGCTTCGGCGCCGAGATCGCCGCGCGCCTGGCCGAGGAATCGATCTACGACCTGCTGGCTCCGGTCGAGCGCGTCACTGGCTACGACACCCACATTCCGCTGTTCCGCCTGGAAATGAAGTACCTGCCGAGCGTTGAGCGGATCGTGGCTGCGGCCAAGCGCGCGGTGGCGGCCGGCTGACATGCGGGCCCGCCTTCTGGGGGCTTACCGCAGCCAGTATCCCAACCCGCTCCGGTTCCGCACCGGCCAGATCGTCGAAGTAGGCGTTCGTGACGAGGAATGGCCGGCGTTTGCCTGGGTACGCACCAACGATGGGCGCGCTGGATGGGCGCCCATCGCCTGGCTGCAGCTGCTGGACGAGGGTCGCGCCGAAGCGCTGTGCGACTACGACGCCCGCGAGCTGGATGTGGAAAGCGGCGAGATGGTGAAGCTTCATCACGAACACGGTGGGTGGTGGTGGTCCGAGCGCGCCAATGGCGCGACGGGCTGGCTGCCGGCCCGCGAACTGGAACTGCTGGAAGAGAACTGCAAATGAGCCAGACCAAGAGCTTCAACCTGCCCGACCTGGGCGAAGGCCTGCCGGACGCGACCATCGTCGAGTGGTTCGTCAAGGAAGGCGATGTGATCAAGCTGGACGAGCCGCTGGTCTCGATGGAGACCGCCAAGGCCGTCGTCGAAGTGCCCTCGCCGTTCTCCGGCAAGGTGCTGAAGCTGTCCGGCGCCGCCGGTGACATCATCCCGACCGGTTCGGTACTGGCCAGCTTCGAGCTGGACCCGAACCTGCCGCAGCGTGCCGATGGCCAGGACACCGGCCACAGCCATGGCCATGCCGCACCTGCCGCCGCACCGACCCCACCGCCGCTGCCGGCCGCTGCCGCACCGGTGGCTGCCGAAGCCGCCAAGCCTGCCGCTGCCGAGCGCGATGACGCCGGTACCGTGGTCGGCGCGATGCAGAGCTCCAACGCCGTGCACGCCGAGCAGGCGCTGGCCGTCGGTGGCGTCAAGGCCGTTCCGGCCGTGCGTGCCACCGCGCGCAAGCTGGGCGTGGATCTGTCCCGCGTGCGTGCCACCGGTGCCGATGGCGCAGTGACCATGGCCGACGTCAAGCAGGCCGCCGCAGATGGCAGCGCCAAGCTCGGCGCCGCCCCGGCACCGGTTGCCGCGGCTGCCTATGCCGCGCCGGCCCCGGCGCAGGTGTCGGCGCCGGTGCAGAGCGAAGCACGCACCCCGCTGTCCGCCGCCGGCAAGCCGATGCGCACCCAGCCGCCGGGCGTGGTGGCCAAGGGCCAGCCGGAACCGCTGAAGGGCGTGCGCCGCAACATGGCCCGCGTGATGGCCGATGCGCACAGCAAGGTCGTTCCGACCACGCTGAACGACGACGCCGACATCCACGCCTGGCTGCCGGGCAACGACGTCACCGCGCGCCTGGTGCGCTCGATCGTGGTGGCCGCGCAGAAGGTGCCGGCGATGAATGCCTGGTTCGACGGTGAAGCGCTGACCCGCACCCTGCACGCGCAGGTGGACATCGGCATTGCCGTGGACACCGACGATGGCCTGTTCGTGCCGGCCCTGCGCAATGCCGACATGCTCGATGCACGCGGCATCCGCGAAGGCGTGAACCGCCTGCGCGAGCAGGTGGAATCGCGCTCGATCGCCGCCTCGGAACTGAGCGGCTACACCATTTCGCTGTCCAACTTCGGCATGTTCGCCGGCCGCTACGCGACCCCGGTCGTGGTGCCGCCGTGCGTGGCCATCGTCGGTGCCGGCCGTGCCCGCCACCAGATGACCCCGGTGATGGGCGGCGTGGAAGCGCACAAGGTGATCCCGCTGTCGGTCACCTTCGACCACCGCGCGGCCACTGGTGGTGAAGCGGCCCGCTTCCTGCGCGCGATGATGGACGACCTGGCGCTGGCCAGCTGATTCAGCTGGTCGGTGGGTGCCAACCTTGGTTGGCATATGATCTGGAAAAACGCCGGGCACTGCCCGGCGTTTTTTTGTGCCCGCTCCGTCGCGCCCCATCCACGCATGGCGTGGATCTACAGGGCTCTCCGTCGATCGGTCGAGAGCGCAAGAGAGCACTTTGAGAATAGTTGCATGGATTCCCCAGAGCAGCTCGATAGCATTGAGCTTCTCTTGAGACGTCGAGTTCCCATGCTGGAGAAAGCACCCACAATCGAAGAAATCCTGAAGGCGGGCGATGATATTTTCCGTGCCTCCCCGTTCTTATTACTGCTGACGAGGGATGAGGATCCCACGGACAGGAATTGGGTTCTCGACATCATCTTCCTGCGCTGGCTCGCTCGAAATCGCGCGCTCCTTGACGCATCGGTAGGGTCTACGGTGGCAGCCGCCCCCTCACTGGCGGATGCCTTGGCATGCATCAAAGCTGCTTTCCAGGACGAGATTCCCGGATCTGCGTTCGACCCGGAATTGCTGGAGTTCACCCTGGACTACTTCTGCTTCCGCGCACCCTACCCCTCGGATTTCTTCTCCCTTTTTCCGCAAAGCGACATGCCTTCGCCGGAAGCCATGTGGGACAAACAGGAGCAGGTGTACGCGATTATCGATTCACGTTTACAGTCATGGCGCAACGGTGAACCCCTCGTCCGGGCGGTCATCCCCAAGACCGATCAACAAGGAGACGCCGAACCGGCTACGCCGCTGGACGCTGACGTCTGGATCTCAACGCTGGCAACGCTATCGGATGCTGCGGTCACCCAAGAAGGCTGCTGGGCATACGCCGACCACTTCTACAGGCCTCTGACGAAACCACCATCAGTAGAAGTCGTGCTGGCAGTCATGAGGGAATTTCTTCGCGACCCACCACATGATGCGTCGATCATGACCGCAACGGACAACTTCCTGTCGGATATTCCGTTCTCCCGCTACATCAAAGCCTACTCCATCCTCGCACCTGAACTGCTGGACCGTGCTTCAGATGCCGCGCTCAATCTGTTTGATTATCCAGGTTGTGAACTGACGCCCCGTCAGATACGGCAGTTCATCAGGGAACTCAGGCGGTGCAATCCCGGCCGCGATGTGGTCGGAGAGCTGGCCCAGCTGGCCATTGAGTGGGATTCGGAAGACGACGAGACATTTTCAATCGTCATCGAAGCAGCGCAGAAGCAAGGGCAGGTCTAGGGGCCGGCCAGCACCGGCTCCCTCCCTGAATCAATCGCGCGCGGCCAACCCCTCGGCGCGGCTGTAGACACGCAGGCGGTGGCCATCAGGATCGGCGCCGACGAAGGTGTGGCCGAATTCCAATGTCACCGGCGCCTGCAGGATCTGCACGCCGAGCGCGCGCCACGCATCGTGCATCTGCTGCACGGCCTCCGGGTTGGCCACCACCATCGCCAGTTCGGCGGCACCGGCCTGCGCAGAGACGGGGGGCTGCACGTCATCGCGCTGCCACAGGCCCAGTGCGGCGCCATCGCCGAGCAGGAACAGGGCGAAGCCGGGCGACTGCTCGACCGGCGGTTTGCCGAGGATGCCGCTGTAGAAGGTGGCGCTGGCGGCGACGTCGCGTACGTACTGCAGCAGGGTGCTGGGCGTGAACATGGGGAAGCTCCGTTGTTGGGAGGCTTCATGTTGGTGCCGGCCTGCTGACAGATTCTGTCAGTAGCGTCGAGCTTGCTCGGCGGGTGTTCGCTAAGATCAAAGGCGGTCGAGCAAGCTCGACCCCTACCAAGAGCGAAGAGCGAAGGCCGCCCTCCCCCAGAAGCAGGAAGCGAAGCGCGGAAGCAGTCGTGCAGGCTCGACGCTACGAACGGTCCAGCCAGTCCGGTGCGATACCCTGCGCCTTCTGCCAGCGCCGCAGCAGGGTGGCGCGCGGCACGGGGTAGCGATCTTCCAGCGCGCGCACCCGGCGGATGCGGTCCAGGCGGAAATGGCGGAAGTCCTCGCGGCTCTCGCACCAGGCCGCCAGCATCGGCACTTCATCGAAGTAAGCCAGCGCGAACGGCCAGACGATGCGTTCGCTGCGCTGGCCATGCGCATCCTCGTAACCGAACCTGAGGCGCTGCTGCGCACTGACCGCCTCGCGCACGGCCTGCAGGCGCGCCGCCGGCACCTTGGCCGCCGTTCGCGAAGGGCCAACGCGCAGGCCACTGTCGCGCAATGCCTCGCGCCGCGCTGCAGGCAACACATGCGCGATTCGCGCCAACGCATCGCGTGCGGCCTCGGCCAACGCAGGCTCGGTACGGGCCGCGACCCAGCGCAGGCCCAGCACCAATGCATCGATCTCGGCCGGTGGCAGGGTCATCGGCGGCAGAGTATCGCTCGGCGCCAGCTGGTAGCCGATGCCGGCTTCCCCGCGCAGGTCGGCGCCCTGCTCGCGCAGGGTCTCGATATCGCGGTACAGCGTGCGCAGGCTGATGCCCAGCGCATCGGCCAGTGCCTGCCCCGCCACCGGCCGCCGATGGCGGCGCAGCAGCTGCAGCAGCTGGGTCAGGCGCAGCGCACGCGACATCAGCCGACCAGTGCGCTGGATGCCACCACGTGCTCGCCCGGCGGCGGCGCCAGCGCGGCATCCACCAGCGCCCTGGCAATCCGTTCGGCCGGATTGATCCGCCACGCCCGCGGCAACACCGGACCCAACACGCCCAGCACCCGCAGGGCGAAGTGTTCGCCACGGCGCACCTGCTGCCGCTGCCCGCCAATCAGGCCGGGCCGCACCAGGGTGAGCGAAGCAAACTCGAGCGCGCGCAGGTCGCGCTCCAGTTCACCCTTCACCCGGTTGTAGAAGATCGCGGAGCCTGCATTCGCTCCCGCTGCCGAATTCAGTACGAAGGCGCGTGCACCCTGGCCGCGTGCCAGCTGCGCAAACGCGAGCGGGTAGTCATGGTCGATACGATGGAAGGCCTCACGGCTGCCCGCCTGGGCCATCGTGCTGCCCAGCGCGCAGATCACCGCATCGACCTGGGCCCAGTCGGGCGCCTCCGGCAGGGCGTCGAACTGCAGCAGCGGGGCGTACAGCTTCGGGTGGGCCAGGGTCAGCGCCCGCCGGGAAGGGGCCACCACGGCGCGGCAGCGCGGGTCGTCCAGCAGCATCGGCAGGGCCAGCCCGCCGACCAGGCCGGTCGCCCCCAGCAGCATCACGCGCATCACTACCTCCACTGCGGCATCCTGTCGCCCATCCTAGCCGTTCAAGCCGTCGGCGGCCGCGCCGATATGCTGGAACCAGTCCCTGCCAGCCCCAGGATTTGCTCCATGACGGACCAGCCCGACCACCGCCCTGCCCCCGGTACCGCCCTTGGTCCGCCGGCACGCGTGCGCGCGGTGGTGGATGACGGGCTGGGTGACCGCGTGGTGCTGCAGGGTGGCGGTGGCGTCGCCCTGCAACAGCTGTTCGCCGGTGCCGACGCGCCGGAGCCGCTGCTGGCGGCGTTCGCCAACGGCATGGCCACCCTGCCCGGTGAACTGGGCGACATGGGTGACCGCCTGCAGTCGGCGCAGGCCAGTGCCGATTGGCCACGCTACGGGCGCGCGATGCGGCAGTTGATCGACAAGTACATCCGCACCATCGAGCAGCATTCACCGGACGGGCAGCCGGAAAGCCTGCGCTTGTCCGAGCAGCTGCGGCTGCTGCTGGGCGGCGCGGTGGTTGCACTGCTGCAGCACGACCCGGACCTGCGCGAACAGGCACAGGCGCTCGCCCTGCGCCTGCGCCAGTGGCAACCGGGCACCGCACTGGAGCCGATCGAACAGGGCGTGCGCGAACTCGGCCACCAGGTCGGTGTGCGCGCCGAGAGCTGGCAGGAGCAGCAGGCGCTGTTGCTGGAGCTGTTCGCGCTGCTGCTGGAGAACGTGAGCGAGCTGCTGGACGACCGCAGCTGGCTGCAGGGCCAGATCGCTGCGGTGCGCCAGCTGCTGGACGGGCCGCTGGAAGCCGAAGCCGTCGAGCGCACCCGCGCCGAGCTGCGCGAAGTGATCTACAAGCAGGGCCTGCTGCGCCAGGGCATCGACGATTCAAAGGCAGCGATGCGCGGGTTGATGGGCGAGTTCATCGAGCGCATGGATGGCATGGCTGCCAGCACCGGCGAGTACCACGATCGCATCGGCAGCTACGCGTTGCAGCTGCGCGAGGCGCGCAGCATCGCCGACCTCAACCAGCTGCTGCAGGACGTGATGCGCGACACCGGCAAGGTGCAGCAGCAAGCGGCGCAGGCGCGCGACCACCTGGCCAATGCGCGCCAGGAAGTTGAGCGTGCCGAACAACGCATCGCCGAGCTGGAGCAGGAACTGCGCGCGGCCGGCGATCTGGCCCGCATCGATCCACTCACCCAGGCACTGAACCGCCGTGGCCTGGAAGAGCTGCTGCAACGCGAGCTGGCGCGTGCCGCGCGTAACAACTCGCCGCTGGGCGTGGCGGTGATCGATCTGGATGATTTCCACCAGACCAATGACGCGCATGGCCATGCCGGTGGCGATGCGCTGCTGCAGCACCTGGTGGCCGTGTGCAAACTGCTGCTGCGCGCCACCGATGGCATCGCGCGGCTGGGCGGGGACGAGTTCGTGCTGGTGCTGCCGGAAACCCAGGGTGCCGACAGCATGGCCACCGTGCAGCGCCTGCAGCGCTCGCTGGCGCACCGCGTGCTGACCGTGCAGGACCGGCGGGTGCCGGTGCATTTCAGTGCGGGGCTGGCCCAATGGCAGCCCGGCGATGATGCCGAGGCGCTGCTGCGGCGCGCCGATGATGCGCTGTACGCGGCCAAGCGCCAAGGCAAGAACCGGGTGCAGGCGGGATAGCGCCCGGCCCCCGTGAACCGCCCAGGTAGGTGCCAACCTTGGTTGGCACACGCGAAAAACAAAGCGCCGACCAAGGCCGGCCCCTACCGGGGAACCCGTCGCCGCTTATTTCCCGCGCAGCTTCTGGAAGCCGCTCACCGCAGCCAGCACGATGGCACCGGCGATGACGCCGACCACCATGTTGCCGATCGCACTGATCAACCAGCCCCACTGGCCCTCGCCGCCCAGTGCCTGCACCGCGTGATGCAGTGCCGGCACGTTGTGCACCAGGATGCCGCCACCGACCAGGAACATGGCAATGGTGCCGGCCACCGACAGGAACTTCATCAGCCACGGTGCAGAGGCGACCAGGCCACGACCGAACGCCGCAATCGCGCCGCCCTTGCGCGACAGGTACAGGCCAACGTCGTCGAGCTTGACGATGCCCGCCACCAGTCCGTAGACGAAGATCGTCATTGCCAGTGCGACCACCGCAAGCGTCAGCAGCTGGTTGGTGAAGGTCGCGGTGGCCACCACGCCCAGGGTCAACACGATGATCTCGGCCGAGAGGATGAAGTCGGTGCGGATCGCCCCTTTTACCTTGTCCTTCTCCCACGCCACCATGTCCACCTGCGCGTCGGCCAGCGCCTTGCGCCGCTCGGCCTGGCGCTCAGCGTCGTCATCGGATGAGTGCAGGAAGCGGTGTGCCAGTTTCTCCACGCCTTCAAAGCACAGGAAGGCGCCACCGATCATCATCAACGGCACGATCAGCGGCACATTCCAGCCACGGCTGTGCAGCCACGCCTCCAGCGCACTGATCGCCAGCGCAGCCGGCACCAGGATCACCTTGTTGACCAGCGACCCCTTGGCCACCGCCCACACCACCGGCAGCTCGCGGTTGGCGTTGACCCCGGTCACCTGCTGCGCGTTCAGCGCCAGATCGTCGCCCAGCACACCCGCGGTCTTCTTCGCCGCCACCTTGGTCAGCACCGAGACATCGTCCAGCAGGGAGGCGATATCGTCGAGCAGGGCGAACAGGCTGGCACCGGCCATGGGGCATCCAAGTGAGGGAATGAGCGGATTCTGACCGATACCGGGGCCGCTGCGGAAGCGGTCGGATTCACCGCGTGCCTACCGCCCCCCGGCGACACTGCGGAATCTGGACATTGCCGGCCAGCGGCCGGCACTACCAACTTTGTCGCATGGGAGTGTCGCTTGAGCAATCCGCCCACCGCCAATGGCAATCCCCCGCTGGTCAAGGGCATGAACCGGCGCAGCCAGATCCTGCGCCTGCTGATGCGCTACCGCCATTCGGGGGTGTTCTCGGGAATGAACCTGGATGCTGCCAGCCACCAGGCCGACGTGCCCGCCGACGGCAACCCGGAACAGTTCGTCAGCGATCTGGAAGCGCTGGGGCCGACCTTTGTCAAACTGGGCCAGATGCTGTCCACGCGACCGGACATGGTGCCGGTGGAATTCGCCACCGCGCTGGAGCGCATGCAGGAAAAGGTGGCCGAGATCCCGGTCGAGCGCATCCATGCCATCGTCGAGCAGGAACTGGGTGCGCCGGTGAACAAGCTGTTCGCTTCGTTCGATCCCGAGCCGCTGGGCTGCGCATCGATCGCGCAGGTGCACCGCGCGGTGCTGCACGATGGCCGGCAGGTGGCGGTGAAGGTACAGAAGCCCGAGGTGGCCGCGCAGCTGCGCTCGGACCTGGAGGCGCTGCGCAGCTTCGCGCTGGCCGCCGACCACCTGACCCAGGTGGGTCGCCGCGTGCGCCTGCGCGACTGGCTCAACGAGTTCGCCAAGACCCTGATGCAGGAGCTGGACTACCACGCCGAGGCCGAGAACCTGGCGCGGTTTGGTCGCCATCTCAAGCCATTCCGCCGGCTGTGGATTCCGCAACCGCTGTGGGATTACAGCAGCCAGCGCGTGCTGACCATGGAACTGGCTACCGGCGTGCGCGTGGACGCGATTCCCGATGTGCGCCGCACCGAGCAATCAATGGACCCGCTGGCCGCGGCGCTGATCCGTGGCTACCTGGACCAGATCTTCGTGCACGGCGAGATCCATGCCGATCCGCACCCGGGCAACCTGCGGGTGATGCCCGATGGCCGACTGGCGATCTTCGATCTGGGCATGGTCGCGCATATGCCGCCGCGCCTGCGCGAGCGGCTGCTGAAGATCCTGTTCGCCGCCGTCGATGGCCGCGGCGAAGAAGTGGCCGACGACCTGATCAGCATCAGCACCCGGCTGGAGGCGTTCGACGAGGAGCGCTACCTGCGCGAGACCGGCCAGTTGATTGCGCGCTACGCCGCCAGCGGCAGTTTCTCCGAGGGCCGCGTGGTGCTGGACATGGTGCGCATCGCCACCGCCTGCGGCCTGCGCACGCCGCCGGAGCTGAGCCTGCTGGGCAAGGCGTTGCTCAACCTGGAAACGGTGTGCCGGCTGCTGGCGCCCGAGTTGGAAACCCGCCGCATCGTCGAGCGCCAGCTGCAGCACGTGATGCGCGCGCGCCTGAAGAAATCGCTGTCGGCCGCCAACATCGCCAGCGAAGCGATGGAGCTGCAGCAGCTGCTGCGCGATGGGCCACGCAAGCTGTCGGACATCATGGCGCTGCTGGCCGAGAACCGCCTGCAGATGAAGGTGACCGGCCTGGAAGAGTCACGGTTGATGGAGAACCTGCAGAAGATCGCCAACCGCGTGGCGGCCGGCATCATCAGCGCCGCATTGATCATGGCCGCTGCGATGATGATGAAGATCGACACCGGCTGGCATCTGTTCGGCTACCCGCTCATCGCGCTGGTCCTGCTGTTGATCGGCGTGGTGCTCGGACTGGGCATCGTGACCAGCGCACTGTTGTTTGATCGTCGCGCGCGGGCGCGCGAGGAACGCGGCCACCGCTAGCACATGCATTGAAACCGCCGTATTCATGCGGTTTTTAATGCAATCCAACGAAGCCTTTCACGCCCGCTTTACCTTGCGGGCGTGATTGCGCGCGCGTCATTTCAACAAACATTTCAGTCAGGTTCGTGCATGCACTATCGGGTCATCGGCCTGTCATGTGAATGTGCTTGCGGCAGCGCCGGTCGGATGGACACGCGTCGGTACGACGTCCATCACCACCACCCCGTCACTGCCGAAGCTGCCTATGCTCTGGATACTGTTGCTGTCGTTGTTGCTGCTGTGCTGGTTGTTCCTCGCGTCCGACAGGTGGGTGTGGTGGAAGGCCGGTGCGTTCTCGCTGCTGCTGCTTGCACTCAGTGCGTGGTGGCTGATCGACAAGCTGTCCGGTGATGGGCTCAATGCCGCCACCCTGTACCACCTGGGCGCCGACATGGAAGGCGCCGGTGTCTCCGACTTCAAGGGCTATATCGCCGGCTTCATCGTGCTGGCGCTGGTCTCGCTGCTACCGCTGTTCGCCACGCGGGTGAAGCGCTGGCGCCGGTCCGGCCACGGTGCTGCCTGGTTTGCAGGCTTCGCGGCGGTGTGGGTGGCCACGATCATGATCAGCCCGCTGGCGCGTGACGGCCAGCGCCTGTACCAGCAGCTGCGCCCGGTCGATTTCGCCCGTATCGCACCCGAATACCAGGTGCCGACGCAGCCATTGCAGCGCCCGCGCAACATCGTCTGGATCTACGGCGAAAGCCTGGAGCGCACCTACCTGGACGAGAACGTGTTCCCGGGCCTGATGCCCAACCTCAACCGCCTGGCGTCCCAGTCGCTGGACGTGCGTGGGCTGGCCTCGGCCGAGGGCAGCGGCTGGACCATCGCCGGCCTGGTGTCGTCGATGTGCGGCGTGCCGCTGACCACCTCGCAGGGCGACGAGAACAGCATGGACCGCATGGGCAGCTTCCTGCCCAAGGCCGTGTGCCTGGGCGACTACCTGAAGCAGCAGGGCTACACCAATCATTACCTGGGCGGCGCCAACGGCCAGTTCGCCGGCAAGGGCCAGTTCCTGGCCAGCCACGGCTTCGATGAAGTGCACGACCTGGCGTGGTTCAAGCAGCAGAAGAAGATCGGCCGCATCCACTACTCGGCCTGGGGCGTGCATGACGATGTACTGCTGGATACCGCCTACCAGCGCTTCGAACAGCTCTCGCGTGCGGGCTCACCGTTCATGCTGACCACGCTTACGATGGACACCCATCATCCCGCCGGTCACCTGCCGGTGTCGTGCAAGGGTGAGCGTTACCAGAGCCAGTACGGCAACATCAACATGCTCAACGCGCTCAAGTGCAGCGACCGGCTGATCTCGCAGCTGGTGCAGCGCATCCAGGCCAGCCCGTACGGCAAGGACACGCTGATCGTGATCGCCTCCGACCACCTGGCGATGCCCAACGATCTCACCCACATCCTGACCCAGCAGAAGCGCGAGAACCTGCTGCTGTTCCTCGGCAACGGCGTGGCACCGCGCCAGCTGGCGGTGGAGGACGGTTCGACGCTCGATTCCGGCGCCACCCTGCTCAGCCTGCTCGACCCGAGGCTGCAGACCATGGGCTTCGGCCGTTCGCTGCTGGATGAAAAGCGCGCACCGAGTGCCAGCGTGGCCGCACGCCGCGAGGGTGGCCGTGACTATCCGCAGTACCTCGCCTTCGCGCGTTCACTGTGGCTGGGCGAACCGACCCGCGAACTGAAGATCGATGGCGATGACCAGGTAGTGGTCGGCCTGCAGCACGTGCAGCCGCCGGTGCTGCTGGAGTACGACAAGGACTGGGGCCTGAAGTCGGTGTACCTGGAAAACACCTCGCGCCAGTTCGACGATGCGAATCCGGACAACACCCTGGCCTACGTCGACCGCTGCACCGCGTTCGAGGACGGCTCGGCCGACGGCGACTGGTGCGCCCTGCTGGTCAACCGCGACAACGGCATCAAGCTCTACCGCGACAATGACCTGCGCGGCGGCATCGCGGTGGATGCACCGCTGGACGCCTTCCAGGGCCCGCGCCCGAGCGTGCGCCAGGCACACATGATCACCCAGAAGGGCCGCCGTACCCGCGCCGGCCAGTACATGCTGCAGCTGGTGGCGAGCACGCGCCCGGATCGCGGTTTCTGGATCGAGGCGGTGTCCTCGCAGCGCAAGGTGGTGTTGGCCCAGCAGTGGGTACAGCCTGATGCCAACGGCAAGATCAACGTGTCGTTCGGGCTGGACCACGAAGTGGATGATCTGGAGATCCGTGCGTGGTTGAACCATGCCGAGAAGCTGGCGGTGGATACGTTCGCACTGGTGCCCTCGCGCAGCCGCCCGCGGGGGTAGGGGTTTCTTTGCAGGGCTGCGCCCTGCACCTGCTGCAAGCAACGGCAACATCAAGAGCGGGCAGTCCGTGGGTTGGCGGGGCGGTGTCGGAGTGCGGGGACGCCGTAAACCCATCCATGGGGGCTTGGCAGCCGCATCCATGCGGCTGACACCCCGCACTCCGGCACCGCCCCACCTCTGACAGATTCCTGCGGCTGTCGGTGGGTGTCGACCTTGGTCGACACTTCTGTCAGATATCGATAATCAAATTCGGATCAGATCTACCGTGTCGACCAAGGTCGACACCCACCAGAGCAGAACGCCGTTCCGACAGATCGCGGCCAACTGTCGAAGGCGGGGTGGGTCCGGTTGCGGGGGCGTGGGCCGCATGGATGCGGCGACCGAGCCTACATGGACGTATTTACGGCGTCCCCCGCAACCGGACCCACCCCGCCATCCCACGGAATGCACGCTGTTGCTGTTGCTGTTGCGTTTGCTCTAGCCCGTAGCGGGTGCAGGGCGCAGCCCTGCAAAGAAACCCCTACTCCTGCGGATCGCGGGTGATGTGGATGTCGGTCGGGGTCGACAGCGGAATGTTCCGCTCCGCCAGGATCTGCAACAGGCTGAAGTACAGATCGCTGCGGGTGGCATACACCTGCCGCGGGCTGGCCACGTACGCGAAACTGTTGATGGTGATCTGGCCGCCGGCAATGCTGTCGATGTAGACCGTCGGCGCCGGCTGCTTCAGCACGTTGGTATGCGCGGTATACGCATCCAGCAGCGCCTGGCGCAGATTGCCGACATCGGTGCTGGGCGGCACCGCGAACTGGATCTGGATGCGGCCCTGGTTGTTGCCCATCGTCATGTTGCGGATCGTCTTGGTGATCAGCTCCGAGTTCGGCACGATCAGCGTCGACCGGTCGCCCACCTGGATCTCGGTCGAGCGCACGTTGATGCGGCGGATGTCGCCCTCCTGGTCACCCAGCTTCACCCAGTCGCCGATCTTCACCGGGCGCTCGGCAAGCAGGATCAGGCCCGAGACGAAGTTCTGGATGATCGCCTGCAGGCCAAAACCGATACCCACCGACAACGCGCTGACCAGCAGCGCCAGGTTCTTCAGGTTCAGCCCCATCGCGGTAAGCGCCCAGAGGCACACCAGGATGATGCCGACGTAACCGGCGATGGTGCTGATCGAGTTGCGCGCGCCCAGATCCAGCTCGGTCTTGGGTAGATAGGTGTCGGTCAGCCAGCGCTGCAGCAGCTGGGTCAGCCCCATGCCTACCAGTAGCACCAGCACGCCGGTGACGATGCGGCCGGGCTGCAGCGTCAGGCCCTCGTTGATCTTGATGCCATTGGACAGCGAGGCGATGCGTTCGACGATCGTGCCGACATTGCCGAACGGCGCGGCCAGGGCCAGCAGGGCAACCAGCACCACCAGGGTCCGCAACATGGCCGACAGCAGCACGCCGGCCTGCTCCAGCCGCGACACGCTCAGCCCGGTACTGAGCAGGATGGTCTGGCCGACCTTGCTGTCAGCGTTGAGCATCCAGGTGCTCAGGTCATCGACGAACTTGAACAGCAACGTCGCCGCCAGCACCACGATGCTGCCACCGATCAACTGCTGGTTCACGAACTTGGCGAAATTCACGTAGCCCAGCAGCGTCGCGACAATGGCCGCCACCACCGCGATGTTGCCTGCCACGCGTGCCAGCACCAGCCAGCTGCTGCGTCGCACCGGCGTACTCGCGCCCACACCTTCGGCCTGCGCTTCCAGCTTGGCCTCGGCCTCGGCGGTCTGCCGCCGATGCAGGCGTGCCAGCGTCACCAGCATGGCCATGATCAGGCCCAGGTAGGTCAGCGCGATCACACCGTCCAGCGCCACCGTGGTGACATCGCTGGTGCGCGTGGCCCGGTCGATGGCGACCAGCACCGTGCTCAACCAGGCCAGCGCGGCCGCGCCCCAGGCATACTTGCGCAGCTTCAGCGCAGCGGTGTCATCCAGGTTCAGCAGCCGCCACGAGGGCCGCGACGGCACCAGCAGGCAGGCACTGAGCGCAGCGATGAACGCGGCGGCGAAGGTGGCCTGCTGCACGCCGTCGGCCACGTTCTGCAGGCGCGGCGCAATCGCACCGATGGCGTTGAGCGAGGCGATGAACACCACCACCGCATAGCCGGGCAGCAGCGTGCCCACCAGCAACAGCCACATGGCCAGGCCGGAACGGCGCAGGCGGCCATCGGGTGCACGGTCGGACGCAGCGAACTGCCGCCCCAGGCGGCGTAGCCACAACCGCAGCGGGAACATCATCACCAGCGCGGCAATCAGGCCCAGCACCGGCGTGCCCCAGCCATGGGTGCGGATGCCGGCGACGAACGCGTCGCGTCCCTGCTCGGCCAGCGGCGCAACGCGCGCGATATCGATCGGCAGGCGCTCGGCCACCTTGCTCCACAGCGCAGGCGACAGCGGCGAGGCGACCTTCTGGCCCAGTTCTTCCGTGCGTTGTGCGGTGCGCTGCTGCTCGATGTCCGCCGCCAGCTGCTGCGCACGCACGGCGCTGGCCTTGGCCTGCGCCACCGAAGCGGCCAGGCCGTCGCGCTGTTTAGTGAGGGTGCGCCGTTGCGTTGCCAGTTCCGGCGGTTCGGTCGTGCCTTCTGCCGGCGTCCCCAGCTGCGCCAGCTGTTCGTTGAGGCGGTCCAGCTGCGGCTGCAGGGACTTATCCAGCGCCTCGGCATCGCGCCGTGCCTGCGAGGCATTCTCGGACAGCATCGCCAGCGTCTCGATGGCTTCCGCATCGCCACGCTTGCGGTCGATCTCCTTCAGGCTGGAGTCGATATCCGCCAGCTGCTGCTTCGGCGTGGGGTCCTCGTCCTGCGCCAGCACCGGCGCGGACAGCAGGAAGACGCTGCACAGCAGCAGGGCCAGCCAGGGGCCCCGTGCACGGATCGATCGCAGGAAAGAAGACACGCCAGCCACACCGGTTCGCGCGGACCACCGCGCCTGCGCGCGACTATACGGCACCGCCGATAAAGGGCGGGTGGGCAGCCCCGGCAGCGTCGAGTGTCAGTACTTCAGGCGCAGCTCTTCCACGGTCGGCTGCTGCAGCGCGTACCAGTCCTGGAACTCTTCCTCGGTGATCTCGTCGGGCGCATACACCGCCACCGGGTGCCAGTCATGGTCGGTCGGCAACGGCTGGCGCGGGCCGGCGCGCAGGCTGTAACTCACGCCTTCGTAGTCGACCAGGTCATCGACCTGCGGCCACTGCTCGCGTGCGAACGCGGATTCACTCTTCAACAGGATCACCTGGTACATCGGCACCTCCACCTCGGTTGGATCAGGAAAACACGGCGCTGGCGGCAGGATACCGCCACGCCGATGACAACGCGCACTCCGCCGGGGCGACGGAACGTTCTGGACACGGCCATCGCCCCGGCTTCACCCGCCCATGGCAAGGCCATCGGCATCGTGGAGGCCCACCCCTGCCACCACCACCGATGACCGACCACCCACCGCTGAAGACCGTCGCCGACCTCAAGCTGCCCCGCTACCTGGGCACCTGGTACGAGATCGCGCGCCTGCCGATGCGCCACGAGCCGGAAGGCTGCACCGACGTGTCGGCGCACTACACCCTGCTCGACAGCGGCAACGTCGGCGTCACCAACCGCTGCCGCATGGACGGCGAGATCGAGGAGGCCAGTGGCGAGGCCTGTGCCGTCGACAACGACAGCGCGCGCCTGGAAGTGAGCTTCCTGCCCAAGGGCCTGCGCTGGCTGCCGTTCGCCAAGGGCGACTACTGGGTGATCCAGATCGCCCCGGACTACAGCGTGTCGCTGGTCGGCAGCCCGGATCGCAAGTACCTGTGGCTGCTGGCGCGCGAGCCGCGCCTGGACGCGACCGTGCAGGACCATTATCTGGCGGCCGCCCGCCTGCAGGGCTTCGATCTGTCCGAACTGATCCAGACCCCGCACACCGGCCGCCCCACTGCCTGAGCAACGCCGCGCATGGACCTGAAGAGTGGCTACCCGTGGTGGGCAGTACGCAACGGCCTGATCCACGCCTTCCCGCCGTTGCAGCAGGACGTGCGTTGCGACGTGCTGGTGGTCGGCGGCGGCATCACCGGCGCGCTGATCGCCGACGAGCTGTCCCATCACGGCCACGACGTTGCAGTGATCGAGCAGCGCGACATCGGCTGGGGCAGCACCGCCGCCAGCACCGCGCTGCTGCAGTACGAGATCGATACCCACCTGCTGGAACTGACCGAACGCTACGGGCAGGACGCCGCTGCACGGGCCTACCTCGCCTGTGCCGAGGCAATACCGGCGCTGGGCGAAGTGGCACGCGGCCTGAAGGACGTCGACTTCCGGCGCATGGACAGCCTGTACCTGGCCAGCCGCCATCGCGACGTGCCACGCCTGATGGCCGAGGGTGCCGCGCGGCGCGGCATCGGCCTGGATGCGCGTTGGCTGGGCCCGGAGGCGCTGCGGGAACGCTTCAACGTGGACGCCGGTGGTGCGCTGCTGACCCGCCAGGCGGCACGGGTCGACCCTTACCGGCTGACCTATGCGCTGCTGCAGCGCGTGCGCCGGCGTGGCGGCCACGTGCATGACCGTACCGTGCTGCACGCGCTCACGCCGGGCCCGCGAGGCGTGCGTGCGCTGACCGAGGCCGGCGCCACCGTCCACGCCCGCCACGTGGTGCTGGCCATGGGCTATGCCAACCAGCGCTGGCTCGAACAGCGGGTCGCACGCAACCGCAGCAGCTACGCCTTCATCACCGATCCGATCAATGCCGACATGCTGGGTCTGCTGCGCAACACGATGGTGTGGGAGAGCGCCCGCCCCTACCTGTACCTGCGCGCCACCGGCGACCGCCGCCTGCTGGTGGGCGGGCTGGACGACGCCATCGACATTCCCGCCCGGCGCGACCGGCGGGTAGAGCGCAAGGCCGACAAACTGATGAAACAGCTGCGGCATTGGTTCCCACGACTGGATCCGGTGCCGGCCTTCTCCTGGGCCGGCACCTTCGCCGAGACCGCGGACGGCCTGCCGTTCTTCGGCCCGCACGCGCAGTGGGGTCCCCGGGTTCATTTCGCCATGGCCTACGGCGGCAATGGCATCACCTACTCGATGATCGGCGCACAGCTGCTGCGGGCCCGCATCGAGCGGCGGAAGCATGCGCTGGAAGGGCTGTTCAGCTTTGAACGGTTGCCGTAGCGCCCGCCTCTTGTAGCGTCGAGCCATGCTCCACTGCTGTCGGCAGGAGCAGTCGAGCATGGCTCGACGCTACAGAGGCCGCAATCGAGCAGGCCCGGATCTACCGCAAGCGGCAGCCGACAGGCATCATTCAAGCAACCCCTGCTAGCGTCGGCCTGTACCGCCGCGTGTTGCGTGGCCACCTGTCCGCTGGAGCGCCGTCATGATCCGCCCCCTGACCCTGCTGCTGTGCCTGGCCCTGCCGGGAACCGTGCTGGCCCAGTCCGCTGCCGGCGCCACCGCGCCGCAGGCGGCCGGCCTGGACCTGTCGCTGCCGCAGGCGCCGATGCGCTACCTCAACGACCCGGCCCTGCAGCAGGACCCGCCTGGCACCTACTACGGCGACAAGAGCGGCCCGCGCGTGCACGACGACGCCAGGATCGCCGACGTGACCGACGACAAGGTCAAGGTATCCGGCAGCTTCACCACCGGCATCGGCTATTCCAAGAACGGCGGCAACAGCCACTACAACGCCGCCACGCTGAACCTCAGCAAGAACTACACCACCGATGAAGGCAAGACCCACGGGCTCAACCTCAACATCCACGTGAGTGAAGGCAAGGGCCCGGGCTTCTTCGGCCCCTATGGCGGCTACTACGGCCGCGGCCCGGGCTGGGATTACCCGCCGCCGTACGGCTGGTAACGCCGCGCGCGGGAGGCGGGCCGACCAGGGTCGGCCACTACCGGTGCATGTGACGGTGGGTGTCGACCTTGGTCGACACGCTTCTCCCCCGTGTGCCGACCAAGGTCGGCACCTACCGGCACGCGAATCAATCCAGCCAGCCATCACGCTCGCTGTGCAGGATGCGGCCGTCATAACCGCTCAGGCGCACCTCCACCTTCTGGTTGCGGGCATTGCGCGCTTCCAGCGACCAGGTCGCGCCGTCGCGTTCCAGCGAATGAATCTCGCGCAGGCCATGCGCCTGCGCGCGTGCCAGCACCTGCTCGGTGGTCAACAGCGCGCGGCTGCTGTGTTCATCAAAGATCTCGCCGGTCTTCGGGTCCACGTAGACCTCGCTGAAGCGGCCATCGGCGCGGCTGACATCCGCCTCCCACAAGCCATCATCGCGTTCGATCTCGTGGATCTGGGTGTAGCCGGCCTTGCGCAGGGCCTGTTCGACCTGGGCCATGCCCAGCGGTGCGGCCTGCGCGGCCGGTGCGATGGCCAGCAGGGCAACGGTGGCGAGGGTGAGCGACTTCAACATGGGGGTTCTCCTGTTCGTGGCCGGATCATTCCGGCAACGCCACGATGCAGGCCCCGGCTAACAGCGCCTTAGCCACGGCTGTTAGCCCGCTGTTAGTCATCCCCGCCACACTCGCGCCTGTTCCCCTCTTTCTTTCCGCACCCGCATGCTCGCCACCCTGCCCCTGCTGCTGGCCCTGGCCAACGCCCCGATCGCCGCCGCGCCCGTACAGGACCCGGCGCAGCAGGTCGCGCGCCGTGCCGTGCAGCAGGGCCGCTACGTACCACTGGAAAGCGTGGTGCGGGATGCACTCAGGCGCTACCCCGGCCAACTGCTGGAAGTGGAGCTGGACGACGGCGTCTACGAAGTGGAGATCCTGCGTGGCGACGGCGTGGTGGTGGAGCTGGACTATGATGCCCGCAGCGGAAAGCTGCTGAAGACGGAGCTGGACGACTGATGCGCATCCTGTTGGCTGAAGACGACGCCGCACTGGCACAACGCCTGCTGCCCCTGCTGGAGCAGGCCGGCTATGTGGTGGCAGTGGTCGCCGACGGTCGCCAGGCCGAAGAGATCGGCCAGATCGAGGACCTGCAGGCAGCCATCGTCGACCTCGGCCTGCCCGGGCTGGATGGACTGAGCGTGATCGAACGCTGGCGCGGCAATGGCCGCAGCTTCCCGGTGCTGGTGCTGACCGCGCGCGGGCGTTGGCACGACAAGCTGGCCGGCTTCGATGCCGGTGCCGACGATTACCTCACCAAACCGTTCCAGGCCGATGAACTGGTGCTGCGCCTGCGCGCCCTGATCCGCCGCAGCCGCGGCCACGCCAGCCCGCGCCTGCAGTGCGGCCCGTTGCAGTTGGACGTGAACGCCGGCCGCTTCGAACTGGACGGGCAGGCGCTGTCCCTCAGTCCGCAGGAGTTCCGCCTGCTCAGCTATTTCATCCATCACAGTGGGCAGGTGATCGGTCGCGATCGCCTGGGCGAGCAGGTGTTCGACGGCGGCCATGACCCGGACTCCAACGCATTGGACATGCTGCTCGGGCGCGTGCGCCGCAAGCTCGGCACCGAGCTGATCCAGACCGTGCGCGGCCAGGGTTGGCGGCTGGCCGTGCCGTGAGCCGGCAGGCGTCGCTGCGGCGCCGCCTGCTGCTGGCCGGCGGCGTCGGCCTGCTGCTGGTTTCGCTGCTGGCCAGTGCGCTGCTGGGCGAGCTGTTCAAGCGCAGCGCGCGTGACCGCCTCGACCACGAACTGCAGCAGGACATGCTGACCCTGCTGGCGCAGGCCGAAGTGGACCCGGAAGGGCAGCTGCGCCTGCGCCAGGAACCGAATGACGCGCGCTTCCAGCGCGTTTTCTCCGGCACGTACTGGCAGATCGCCGGGGCCGATGGCCGCGTGCTGCTGCAATCGCGCTCACTGTGGGACGAAACCCTGCCGACTACGGCCGCTGGGGCAGCCACGCGCAATCTGGCTGGGCCTCTGCAGCAATCGCTGCGCGCACGCGTGCAACAGGTACGCCTGCCCCGCGCCAGCGAGCCCTTCGTGGCCGTGGTCGCCGCCGACCGCAGCGCGCTGGATGCGGATGTCGCCGCATTCCGCCAGCGTACCGCCATCGCGCTGGGGGTTCTGGTGGCGGCCTGGCTGGCAGTGCTGGCCAGCCAGGTGCACTTCGGCCTGCGTCCGTTGCATCGCCTCGGTGCACAGCTGGAACGGGTGCGACGCGGCGACGCGCAGCGCATCGAGACACGTGGGTTGGGCGCAGAAGTCGCGCCGTTGGGCGAAGAACTCAACGCGCTGCTGGACCACCAGCAACGCATGGTCGCGCGCGCGCGCACCAGTGCACAGGATCTGGCGCATGCGTTGAAAACCCCCTTGAGCGTGTTGGGTGCCGAAGCCGAAGGCACCGGTAGCGAGTGGCGCGCCACCATCCGCGAGCAGGGCGCGCGCATGCAGGCCAGCGTTGATCGCTACCTGGCGACCGGGCTGGCCGCCGACCACCGACAGCGCACCGACGTGGCAACAGCCGCGCAGGCCATGTGCCGGTTGATGGAGCGCGTGCATGGCAACGACGGCATCTCATTCACGGCCCACGATATCGATCCGGCGCTGCAGTTCGCCGGTGCCAGTGCGGACCTGGAGGAGATGCTGGGAAATCTGCTGGACAACGCCGGCAAGTGGGCGAAGCAGCAGGTCAGCCTCAAGGCGGACGCCATCGATGGGCAGTTGCGCATCGAAGTACGCGACGACGGCCCCGGCCTGGCTGCAGAAGCGCTGGAACGGGTCACCCAGCGTGGTGTACGGCTGGATGAGCGCGAAGGCAGCAGCGGATTGGGGTTGGCGATCGTGGGGGATATCGCCGCCAGTTATGGCGGGCGGTTGGCACTGGAAAATGCACAGCCGGGATTGCGAGCCACGTTGTGGTTGCCGGGCATTACCCAGCGGTAGGTGCCGACCAAGGTCGGCATCCACCAAAGCAGTCCGTCAGTTCCGTCGATGATCATGCGCCCGGTAGGTGTCGACCTTGGTCGACACGCACCCAGCATCAACGGTGATGCATCCACCAGCAGTCGATCGCGTCCAGCACGATGTGGATCATCAAGCCGATGCCAAACAGCCGCGTCTTCCTCGGCACGCACAGACCGGCATAGACCGCGATGGCCGGCGCGGTGTGCAACGGGTGGAAGCCGATGCTGCAGCGGTTCGGCGCATAGATCGGATCGGCCAGCAGGTGGTCCAGATCGATGATCCAGCCCAGCAGCATCAGCAGCCACGCCGAGGCGAAGCGCTTGCGCCAGAACAGCCATGCCAGCAGGGCTGGCACGGCGGCATGCAGGAACAGGTGGAAGATCGCGCGTGCGCTCATCGGCAACGGTGGCGCCAGGCAGGCCCGGCGCGCCCCTTACACCAGCGGTTCGTCGGACAGGTAGGTGTAACCGGTCAGGCCGGCTTCCAGCGCGTCCGACAGTTCCTGCGCACGTTCCGGCGACAGCTGGGCTTCGGCCACGCGCTGCGCATAGGTCGCACGCAGTTCGTCCAGGCGGTAGCCCACGTAGTCCAGCATCACGTCGGTGGTATCGCCACGGCGCTGCTGGGTGATGGCATAGCCATCGGCATCGGCCAGCACTTCCACCGCGTCGGTGTCGCCGAACAGGTTGTGGATGTCGCCCAGGATTTCCTGGTAGGCGCCGACCATGAAGAAACCGATGCGATAGCTCTCGCCCGGCTTCATCTTGTGCAGCGGCAGCGAGCTGTCCAGGCTCTCGTTCTCGACATAGGTTTCCACCATGCCGTCCGAGTCACAGGTCATGTCGGCGATGATGCCGCGACGGTCCGGGGTTTCGTCCAGGCGCTCGATCGGCACGATCGGGAACACCTGGTCGATCGCCCACACGTCCGGGATCGATTCGAACACGCTGAAGTTGACGAAGTACTTGTCGACCAGGCGCTCGTTCAGTTCGTCCAGCACCGGGCGGTGGCTCTTCTCGTCGTAGCTCAGGCGCGCACGCACGCCGTGGGCGATGGCGTAGAACAGATCGTCGATGCGCGCACGCTGCGGCAGGTCGATCTGGCCCAGCGCATAGCTGGCCAGGCCTTCGGCGTGGAAGTGCTGCGCTTCCTGGAACAGTTCCACCGCCGGGCGCACGTCCAGCTCGTCGTGGATCTCGCGCAGGTGGCGGATCGCCGCCGGCTCGTCGTCGTGCTGGTCCGGCACGCGGCCTTCCTGCGCCTCTTCCACTTCCGAGACGTTCGCGATCAGCACCGCGTGGTGCGCGGTCATCGCGCGGCCGCACTCGGTAACGATGCGCGGCGGGGTCAGGCCGAACTCTTCGCAGGCATTGGCCAGCGGCTGCACGATGTTGCTGGCGTAGGAATGCAGGCCGTAGTTGATCGAGCAGAAGCTGCGCGAACGGGTGCCTTCGTAATCCACGCCCAGGCCACCGCCCACGTCGACGTGGGTGATCTTCGCGCCCAGGCGCGACAGCTCCACGAAGTAGCGGGTGGCTTCGCGCATGCCGTTGGCGATGTCGCGCACGTTGGAGATCTGCGAGCCCATGTGGAAGTGCAGCAGGTTCAGGCAGTCGGCGTACTCGGTGTCACGCAGCGACTTCCACAGGTCCAGCAGCTGGCGCGGCGACAGGCCGAACTTGGCCTTGTCGCCACCGCTGTTCTGCCACTTGCCGGCGCCCAGCGAGGCCAGGCGCATGCGCACGCCCAGGCCCGGCTTCACGTCCAGCGCCTTGGACTCTTCCAGCACCAGCTTCAGCTCGGACGGCTTCTCGATGACGATGAAGGTCTGCAGGCCCAGCTTGCGGCCGATCAGGGCCAGGCGGATGTACTCGCGGTCCTTGTAGCCGTTGCAGACGATCAGGCCACCCGGGCGCGACAGCGCCAGCACGGCCATCAGCTCGGGCTTGCTGCCCGCTTCCAGGCCGAAGCCCTCGCCATGGTGGCTGGCCAGGGTGCCGGCCACGCCACGGGTCTGGTTGACCTTGATCGGGTACACGGCGGTGTAGCCGCCACTGTATTCCCAGTCCTGCTGGGCCTGGCCGAAGGCCGCCTGCAGCTTGCCCAGGCGCTGGCCGAGGATGTCCGGGAAGCGCACCAGCAGCGGCAGCTTGGCCCCCGCCGCGCGCGCCGCATCGACCACCTTGGGCAGCGACACCACCGGGCCGTCCGCCCCGGTCGGTCTCACCACCATGTGCCCGGCCTGATCCACGTCGAAGTAACCGTCCGCCCAATGCGGGATCGAGTAGGTCTTGCGGGCTTGGTCGAGGGACCAATCGGTCATTTCAGTCGGCCTTGTTGGCAATAAAAGGGGGGGCATGATAACGCCTATATGCCCACAGGTTCGTTATCATGCGCGCCCGCGCCCGTGACAGGTTCCAACCTGAACGGGCCGATCCGTCCGGATGTGGCATCTGTGCCACGCGGCCCCGCCCGCCAGCCCGGCTTCACCCCTCCGAACAGGACTGTTTTCCAATGACTGACAGCAACAACTGGTACATCGAACACTTCGAGCGCACCGGCTCGGCCATCGGCTATCGCATCACCGGCAAGCTGGACGAGGTGCAGTCGCCGTTCCAGAAGATCGAGATCTTCCAGACCACCGACTGGGGCAACCTGATGACCATCGACGGGGCCATCATGCTGACCAGCAAGGACAACTTCTTCTACCACGAGATGATCAGCCACCCGGTGCTGTTCACCCACGCCGCGCCCAAGCGCGTGGTGATCATCGGCGGTGGCGACTGCGGCACCCTGCGCGAAGTGCTCAAGCACAGCGGCGTGGAGAGCGTGACCCAGTGCGATATCGACGAGCAGGTCACGGTGATGGCGCGCAAGCACTTCCCGGAACTGTGCGACTCCAACGACGACGCCCGCGCCGAGCTGCTGTTCGACGACGGCGTGGCCTACATGGCCAACTGCCCGGCCGGCAGCGTGGACGTGGTGATCGTCGATTCGACCGATCCGGTCGGCCCGGGTGAAGGCCTGTTCAATAAGGCCTTCTACGAGAGCTGCTTCAAGGCCCTGAAGGACGACGGCATCCTGGTGCAGCAGTCCGAGTCGCCGCTGATGCAGCTGGACCTGATCAACGAGATGCGCACCGAGATGGGCAAGGCCGGCTTCGGTTCGTTCAAGACCCTGCCGTTCCCGCAGCCGTGCTACCCCACCGGCTGGTGGAGCGTGACCATGGCGCGCAAGGGCGACAGCAGCTTCGACTTCCGCCAGGCCGACTCGGCCGCCAAGACCTTCAACACCCTGTACTACACCGCCGCGCTGCACACCGGCGTGCTGGTGACCCCGCCGTTCGTGCAGGCGGCGCTGAAGGGTTGATCCAACAAAAAACCCGCGCTGGCAACAGCGCGGGTTTCTGCCTTCTGTAGAGTCGAGCCATGCTCGACTGCTCTTCTGCGGGGCTACTGCAATCTGACTGAAATGCAGTCGAGCATGGCTCGACTCTACAATTCAGAGCGCCCAGATACCGGCAATCACCGCCACCACCAGGCCCCACTTGATCAGCTGGTAGGCCACCACGCTGCGCTCGCGCAGTGCCTTGGCCTTCAGCCGCACCTTGTACACGCTGCCGAACGCCTTGTTGACGCCACCGGTCGGGTCGCCCGGCAGGTTCGGCGACGCACCACCGGCCAGCAGCGTAGCCGCCACCGCACGATTGAACAGGCCGGGCAGGCCGAAGTGCAGCGGACGGGCGATGTCGCAGAACAGGATCACACGGTCATCCGGCGTCTCGTTGTGCGCATGGTGGATGTAGGTCTCGTCGAACATCATCCACTCACCATCGCGCCAGCTCTTCTTGATGCCGTCCACTTCGATGTAGCAGCCGTCGTTGTTCGGCGTGGCCAGGCCCAGGTGCAGGCGCAGCGAACCGGCGAACGGATCGCGGTGCGGGCGCAGTTCACTGCCCGACGGCAGCTGCGCGAACATCGCCGCGCGCACGTCCGGCAGCGATTCCAGCAGTGCGGTGGTCTTGGGGCACATCGCCTTCGCCGACGGGTGCGACGGGCCGTACCACTTCAGGTAGAAGCGCTTCCAGCCACGACGGAAGAACGAGTTGAAGCCAGCGTCGTTGAACGTGCTGGAGGCAGCGATCTTCTGCGCATCGCGCAGCGCCAGTGCCTCATCGCGGATCATCTGCCAGTTCTGGCGCAGCGGCTCCAGCTGCGGGAACTCCTTGGCCGGGTCCAGGAACGGCGTGGTCGGCACCTTCGAGAACATGTACATGACCACGTTGATGGGGGCCATGAAACTGGAGTGGTCCAGCAACTGGCGCGACCAGCGCGCGCGGACCTTGCCACGGAAGTGGATGTACAGCACGCAGGCCACGAACAGCGCTGCAATGACGATTTTGATGATCAAAGCACTTTCCTCCAGCCGCGGCCGGAACGGGAAACGGGGCGATGCACGGCCTGGCGGCCAGCACCGGTGGGAGCGCGGCAGGGGACGGGGACGTGCCGGAGGGGGCGGCCGCCGATGTCGCGGGTTAACAGCTTATGGTCGGCAGCGCGTGCGTCGGGGTCAAGCCGGGCGTGCGTCGCGTTCAGCGCGCCGCCGATGAATGGGCCAGAAGTGCGCCCAACCTGTTGATCCAACAGGATGATCCGCATAAGTGAGACACAATTGTCCGATTCTGCGTGACGAACTGTTCCAGCCACGACCCCGACATTTCTCCGACAAATCGTCGATTAGCGAACTGGCGAGTACTAAAATTAACGAATGCTTAGTAACTTCCTGTAACACCGGTTCGCTTGACGCTTTGCGCCACCCACCGGGTCGACCGAGACCCCGACATGTATCTCCCTGCACTGCCCCCCTCCTCCTGCGGCGATGACGCCGCGGCGCCGCTGCTGCTCAAGCGCGGCAAACGCTTCCTGGCCCCCGACGTCTACCGCACCTGCCTGGACGGGCGCGAAGCGGTCATAAAGGACTACTCCCGCTACCGCGGCACCCCGGTTTCACTGATCGCCCGGCTGATGGTTCGCCGTGAAGCGCGCATGCTGCAGCGCCTCGGCGGCTGGAAACACGCCCCGGCCCTGCTCGGCACCCTCGGTGGCCTGGCACTGGGCATGGAATTCATTCCCGGCCAGACCCTCAGCACCGCGCAGGCCGTCGGCAACGACGTGTTCGAGCAGCTGCAGCACGCGCTCAGCCGCCTGCACGCAGCCGGCATCACCCACAACGACCTGCATGGCACCAATGTGGTGGTCAGTAGCGGCGTGCCGGTGCTGCTGGACTTCACCTCGGCCTGGCGCGTACCCCGCTGGCTGCGCCGCGGCCCGCTGAGCCGGCAGATGCGCCGCAGCGACATGAAGAACCTGCTGAAGATCCGCCAGCGCGTGACCGGCCAGGCGCCGAGCGCCGCGCAGGCCGCGCTGGTGGCCGACCCGGGCTGGGTGGCGGCGGTGCGCCAGGGCTGGAAGCGGTTCTACAGGTGGGCAAAGCGCCGGTAAATGCTTTGTTTTGGTAGGGGTCGAGCTTGCTCGACCGCTTTACCGCTCTTTGTAGAGTCGAGCTTGCTCGACCGCTTTACCGCTCTTTGTAGAGTCGAGCTTGCTCGACTGCTTTACCGCTCTTTGTAGAGTCGAGCTTGCTCGACTGCTCTGCGCTTCAGTCGAGCAAGCTCGACTCTACAAAAGCCGCTTTACAGCCCGAATACGCACAAAACCGGGTTACAACGCGTCCGCGTCCAACTCACCGGTACGAATACGCACCACGCTGCCCAGGTCGTAGACAAACACCTTGCCGTCACCAATCTTGCCGGTACCCGCAGCTTTCACGATGGCCTCAACCACCGCCTCCACCTGGTCATCGGTCACTGCCACTTCCAGCTTCACCTTCGGCAGGAAATCGACCACGTACTCCGCACCACGGTACAGCTCGGTATGGCCCTTCTGGCGCCCAAAGCCCTTCACTTCCGTCACCGTGATCCCGGTAACCCCACGCTCGGCCAGCGCTTCGCGCACGTCGTCGAGCTTGAACGGCTTGATCACCGCCATGACCATCTTCATCGTCTGTCTCCTGTCTTCCGGCGTGGAGGATAGCGCCTGAACGCGGCCCGTGCGAAGCCGCTGCGGCCTGTCCGGGCAGCGGGTGCCGGCAGTATCCTTGTGCCGATTGGCCTGCCCGCGCCGGATGCACGGGCCCACCCCCACGGAGCACCCCATGATCGACCTGAACCACATCGATGACCTCGCCCGTCGCCTCAGCGACCTGGTGCCGCCGGGCCTGCGCGAATCGCGCGAGGAACTGCAGGCCACCTTCAAGAGCGCGCTGCAGGCCGGCCTGGCCAAGCTCGATCTGGTCACCCGCGAGGAGTTCGAAGTGCAGCGCGCCGTGCTGCTGAAGACCCGCGAAAAACTGGACGCGCTGGAAACGGCCGTGCGCGAACTGGAAGGGCGCGGCACCGCAGAATGAAAAAAGGAGGCGCACCGCGCCTCCCACTTACAGAGTATTTCGCGGATGGGGCCTTGCCGCAAGGCCTACCGGGCGCCCTAGACTCGCCGGCCTGTCGATCCGGCAGGACACGAAGGGGCAGTGCTGATGGCACAGGACACCGAATGGAGACCCGTTTCGCATGACACCTGTGACCAGGTGGCCGGGCCGTTCTATCACGGCACCCGCGCAGACCTCGCGGTGGGCGAGCTGCTGAGTGCGGGCTTTCGCTCCAACTATCGCGACAGCGTGGTGATGAACCACATCTACTTCACTACGGTTGCCAAGGGCGCCGGGTTGGCTGCGGAGATGGCCCGGGGCGAAGGCAGGCCGCGCGTGTATGTGGTGGAGCCGACCGGGCCGTTTGAGGACGACCCGAATGTCACCAACAAGAAGTTTCCGGGGAACCCGACGCGGTCGTATCGCAGTGCGCAGCCGTTGCGGATTGTGGGGGAGATTACGGAATGGGAGCTCTACGACGCGGAGTTCGTTCGGCAGTTGAAGGCGTTTGTTGCTTCGGGGAGTGGGGAAATCATCAACTGATGGCCTCCGGGCGCGGAACGTTGCGCTCTTCTTCATCGGCATCGTAGATGTCCAGCCCGAGCTCGATGCCGCGCTGCCCCAAGGCAAGCAGCGCGCGGGGCGAAAGCGAGACGCCATCGTTGCTGCTGCCCATGAAGAGACCGCAGAACAGGTCAGGTCGGAAGCGCGCCAATGACTGCCATACGGCGAGATCGCCTGTGAGTTGATCGAGGATTTCGAAGATCTGCGCTTCCAGATCTTCAGGCTCACGACGAGGAGCACTGAGTCGCCAGCTACCGGTCCTGGCGATGCGCAGGGCGCCTGATTGGCTGGCTGTAAGTTTCTGGCCCTTGTGATGCGACGCGGTCGGAGTCGCCCCGAGCATGACAGAGATTTCATCGGGCAGAAGGTCGTCCCCCGAATAATCGGAGGGTTACCAGGGAATGATCGATTGCTGCCAAGGGAATCCAGTTGTCCTTTCGGAATCTCTTCCAATCCACACGCCTCATCGGCGTCAGGTCAGCTATCGGCCCAAAGCCGACGCTCAGCTCCGGAACCAAGCGGGCTCGGCTTGAATGAATTGTTAGGTCGCTGTCCTAGGCTCAAGTTGTAGAAGCGACCCACGACCAGTCACCACCAGTTACTACGAATATTTCTGACTTGAACTTACGAGAAGTGAAGGCTACCCGTACATTGTCCCGGATGTGTCCACATACCTTAGAGGCGCTGGCTCCATCAAAGAAACCCATGACTGATGTAGTTGGAACCACATCATTTCCGCCTTGGTTGTTCTTCTGAACCTTCCTCAGCCCGAGCTTTTCAAGATCAGCATATGCATTTTGGTAGTCTTGGCTAGACGCACCTTTGAGGTCAAATGTGCAGAAGACGAGGTAGCTCATTGTTTTTCCCCTGTGAATATTGACTGGCGAGATTGATCGCCACCGGTTCCCGCCTACTAGGCTCGCAGCCCGCGACAATCCCCGCGCTGCGTCCTAACTATCTAACAGCCGGGTCCTTGGCCCCCGTTGTACTACTTATTCACATCGAAACGCGTGGCGCACTATTGCCCTGACACGACTCGTCCTGAGGGCGGCTGGGCTTGCCCGAACAAGCCAACTTACGACCGGACCGAGCAGAGGGCTCAGTGACCACCGCAACGCGGATCCTGTGAAACTTCAGATGCCCGCCTTGGCTCGAACGTAGACATTAGCGTAAGTCCCGGCTAGACGACCATTGCCAGTGTCCGCCTTCGGCCAGAAGCAGACATTCAATCCTTGACCGGACCGATCGGTGAAGTCGGTTCAGTCAACAGAAATTGCGAAGTTGATCCTTAGCTCCACTCTGACCCTGGAGAATACCTACCTCTTAGGAACCTTCTGGTGTCGTTAGTAGGTTCGATGCTGAACACCATGTACGGCTCAGTATCAAGCCCCCGAAGCGTTCTCACGATCTCTCGCCTTTCAAGATACGTGATCGCAGGGTTCAGTCGCCGAGGAGGCCATTCGAGTAGTTCGGAGATACGCTTCGGCTCATGGGGGAATTGGGGATCGTTCATGAGTTGGCTAGCTAGAAATATCGCATCGTCTGCAGGTTTCCAGTCCATCCAGAATGCATCGAACTCCGCGTAGAGACCTTCGCGAGCGAATACCGTACCGAACCTAACTTCAACCCATCGCTTCAACTCAAACAGTGCATCAGTTAGGTCGTCCTTTGTCAGGCCTGTTTGCGACTGAAGATGTTCATCACCTAGTGCGTGGTCATTGAAGGTTCCAAACGGGCTGCCCTCGACGAATACTTTTGCTACTGCCATGGCAGCCTGTGAATAGTTGGACCTGGGCAGGCCCGCCGCGGCGGGCCTGCTTCCCAGCGGCGGCTTACGTGAAATACCTAAGATATCGTTGACGAGCTGCTTGATGGCATTCGTTCCTTCACCAATCTGCGGGCAAAGCGAACCCGCAAGCAGTGGCGGAACTTGACCCATCTCGACGTTGTGCCGAAGAGATATGAGGCTGATCCCTTCACCCATCTTTCTTGCAAAAGCGGCATCAACTTCTTCTTGAACCCAAGGACGGGTGATAGACGTCGGCGTGAGAAGAACGACAAAATGAGTGCAGCCGCCAATTCCCGCATCAATCTTGCGTCGCAGGCTGTCTCCTGCACGAATCTCCCATTCGGACCACCATGTCTGAACCCCCGCTTCAATTAGCTGTGTAGCGATGTGCTCAGCAAGCGCGCGGTCCTCCCAACCAAAGCTCAGAAAGACGTGCGGTTCAACGATTTCGGTATGACCTTCCTCAATTTCAGCGCTGATACTTGGCTGCAGCTTCAAATTCTCATGGACGTGTTCCATCAACTGTGCGGAACATTCTACGCTAATGGCAAGATTGTGTAGATCGGCCCCATCTACCGCCACAGTTGCGAACTGATCTGTATCGGGGTCGCGGAGCGTTCCCGCGGTTTCGCGAATGCGCTTGACGACGAGCTCTTTTGCCGCCTTGTCAATGGCCCTTTCAAGATCGCCAGGCCGAAAAGGCTTTCCATTGAACTTCATGACCATATAGCTCCTCCCCTCAGCAGCCGTTTAGGTCTACACGCCGTTCCTAGCAGACTTGATGTCCAAGAGGTTGATCCTGTCGATCTTGTCCTCATGGATCACAATGGTCAGCTTGGCGGGATACTTGAATCGCATCTCGCTGATGCGGAATGTCCAAAGCATGATCTTCAACAGGTCTTCATCGCTAATATCACGGTGGCCCTGAATGCGCGTAATACCAGAACCAAAGATCGCCGTAGAAACGTTCTTTTGGGCATATACGCGATTTACGCGATCCCAAAAGGCGATCAGGAACTCGAGGTACTGAGGCATTGTCAATGAAGCTCTGTTCTTCTCGTCAAATTTGGAGAACGCCGTCAGCAAGTAATCCCCATAGACGCATATGGTTCCTAGTTGATACCGCGTCCGCCGGCCCTCGTGCCTCTCCACCTCTCGGTCTTCGACCGCATCGGGGTCAAACCGGTAGCTATCGATATGGGCATCCAAGGCGGCTAGGTCGGCGCCAACATGCTTCTCTATGAACACTCCGTTGAGCGACGCCCTACTAATTACCCTATCATCGACCTGGGTGTCCAAGTACTCATTGAAGGCAATCGCCTTGAAGCCAGGCTGAGCGAAGATGTCACCCACCTTGATGTCGACGCTGCTCCCTTCGATCTCAATGCTGATCTCATTGAGATTATCGGCCCAGAACCATACAGCGAGGTAACCGATGCCCGCTGCAGCAAGCACGGCAATGCCGGCCCAAAAACGAACTTCATCCGGGATGTCTACGAATATAACAACGATGGAAAGCAATCCAAAGAAGGCGGCTGCCTTCTCTTGAAATACCTTACGTACGCGTCTATCTCTAATCCTCACCTTGGCCATGGACCAGCTCACGGGTCATAGCGACGGATGCAGGGATCAATCTTGGTCTCAAACATGAATTCTCTTGCTCGAAGAGCCAACGTGACCGTTTCTTTGTGTAGGGGAACATGCAGTGTCGGCACTTGGCCCATATTATCGCGAAACGCTGGAACCTTGCTCCACAAATCGCGGACGGATTGTTTGAGACGGCCGTCGCGAAGCAATTCGGCTCGCGTCTTGTAGTCGGGATACACGACAATGAAGGGCAGCCTCTGAACCTGAATGCCGTATTCGATCTCTTCACGAATAGCCCTTGAGTTCACTGTCTCGGCGCTAAGAAACAGGAGGACGTTCTTAGAGTTGCGCAACCGTTCCCGTAGCCGCGGCTTCAGCGTAGTCTCCCAATCGCTTCCATCGCGTACGTTGTATGTCGTGGCGTGAGAGTCCGAAAACGGAAATGCCGGATCCGCACCTTTCCACATCCTCAAGGTGTTGTAGTAGACGAAATCCTTCGTTGCATGTGCCGCCAAGGGGCCAGCGTTGAAAGGCTCGGCCACGTAGAAGGCCGCATAATTGCCGGTACGCACGTGCTTGATCTCCTAGCCGGGTTCTAGACCATAATGTAAATGAACTTCCGTCCGGAAGCACCCAAGTACTATCGGCCTCAGATTGGCGCTTTGGGTTGCATGACACCATGTGGCCGGAAGCCGACGCTCGCAATAATTCAACCACGCCCCATCACGAAGCGGTTTGGCCCTGAAGTAAATCTCGAGCCAGCCTCATTTGAACATCTCCAACAGATCCCTGTCTTCATGCCGCTGCTCCCACGTGGAGAGAAGGCAGAAGCTCACGCCGCTTTGCATGGCAACCTTCTGGAACCCAGCGAGTTCTTCCTTCGTGACCGGATACTCCACCGGATCAAAGTGCAGAAGCCCCCACGGCTTGACGAGAGAGAACCCAGGCAGGAGCTCCGAGAAGATCGCCTTGAGCTGGGGCCGGAGAGTGGAGAAGTCCTTGATCGGCCCCGCACGATTGCCAAGGGCATGACACTGGCGACGGATGGTCCTGTCTCCACCGACCACGCGGGCAATGAAGTGGTCCTGGTGCACTTGAACGTAGATCAGCTGACGGCGAAAGATCCTCATCCCCTTTTCATCTCCACACGCCCAATAGCCGTCCACGTGCCTGCATGCCTTTCCATCAAAGCGCCGGCTGCGCCTTCAGCGCACTTGATCCCCTGCGTAGCAGGTACAGCGCAACCAGGAATGGCCACATCGAGTTGATCGACGAGAACAAACGCTGGGTCAGTCCCCGGTACCCCTCAGGGTCCAGTCCCACCAGATTCAACCAGAGATAGGCGACTGCCGCGATGCTCACCATAGCGGTCACGGCGTACGCCCTTCGATGGGCAGACCACGCGCTCAACTCGATATGCGACATCGCCGGTGCAATGATGTTGGCGATACCGATGGTGTAGAAGCCGTGCATCGGATGACCCATCGGCCAGAGCCCGTTGGTCAACATCGAGACGCCAAAGATCATCCAGCAGAGCGCGCCTACGGCAATGCGGCGACCGGACTCCCGCCATACCCCGATGGAGAACGCCACGAAGCCCACGCCGGAACCGATGGCGGCGATCCTGGCGCAGATGCTTGCGAGGGTAGGCGCATGCAGCAGCTCGCTGGCGTGCAGTACAAGCGGGTTGTAGCCCGGCGCGAACACCGCAGCAACGCTGGTCCAGAACAGGAACCACGGAAGCGGGACCAGACCTGCAGGCAGAAGAAGTCGATTGCGACGTAACACGTACAGTGATCCTTGTATTGGCCTGCGTCAGTGGATGGAATCCGTTCAAACGCCGCAAAACCTTCCTGCTGCGGACAGGACAGCTCCGCGTGACTACAGCGGTAGTCAGATTCTGCGTGACGCCCTACGGGGTCAATAGGCAGAAAGTCACTCGCGCTTGAAGGCGAAGCACGCGGCACCCATCAGCGGCCGTTGCGCCGGTTCCATCGCATTGGCGATCACACATTGCCGTCGGCCCAATGTTGTCGCATCTGCCGCGCCTTGCGTCTCTGGCCGAACGATCTGACGACTCCGTTCCAGAAGTGTCGTCTCCCAAGCACGCCAAGGCTCTCGCCCCTTTCCGCGCTATGCGACAATGCCAAAAACGTCTCGGGTTTTGGCGGCATTGGCCCCCACCCCTTGGCATTCCTCCCAACAGCAGGTAATCGTTACCCCGCCACCGTGCATCGGTGGTCGGGCCTCGAAAACCCGTCGTTGGGAAGTAGTTTGCGCTTGCCAGCCGGCATCACCCTGCGTGGTGCCGGCTGGCAATCCGTCTGCCAGCTATGGCGGGCGGGGCGTGGGGGTCTTGTACCCGCCGGTTCCCAACATCCGGTTTTCGAGCCATGCCCCGTCCGCCACCCTTATCGGTGGCGGCTTCTGCCTACATGCACGGAGCCTGACATGACCAAGCCGCACTCCCCTCCCCCGCGCCCCATCCAGCAGCCGCCATCACCCGGCCCCACCCTGGACCCCACCAGCCTCATCGCCGTCCTGCACGCCATTGGCGCGGGCGCTGCGGCCGACGGCCAGCCCTGGCCCGAGCGCCATCAGCTGCGCAGCCGGCAGATCGCGCTGTCCGACGCCGACTGCGCGGCAACCGGCCAGCGCATCGTGCAGGAAATCCTGCTGGCGGCCGAGCGCACGCGCCAGAACGGCGAGCCCGAGCAGTACGTGGGTGATCGGGTGATGGAGGGGCTGGTGATGGCCGATATTGCACTTACTGCATTCATCCACGAGCGGATGCGGCCCAGGGATTGAGGGCGCGCGTACGGCGCGTCTCTTCCTGCGTATGTGCCGTGTGTTGATCCGTATGCCCGCCGATGCGAGGCAGCGGGCACCGGAGATCGAGCGCCTGCGCATCAGCTTCGCGCATTGGCTGAATATCCACCAGCGCCAGGGCCGGTTGCTGGTGGAGCGTGCGGGGGCCGCGGGGTCCAGGCTCGGTTTGGGCGCCTCAGTGTCGTCGTTCCTGAAACGAAGCGATGTCTGCTGGATCCTAAGGTCGCTACTGACCGAAGGTACTTGCTGCCAGTGGCCTGCATGCGCAACCGCTGAAGGATTTCGATGCACGGGCGCGAAGACATTCGCGTGAATTGAACACAACTGAAGGTCAGCACGCTTATCGGGCAATGCATCTTGCAAAACGCGCCGTCACCCTAGGCCTCTGCGAAGGTTTCCCCCATACCTTCCCAATTCCTCAGGACTCATGATCTCACGCACCTTCCACGGCATGGTGCGTGACCGTCCATCCGGCACTTTCCATCGTACTTAGAGAAGGGACCTGCTTGCCAACACGCTGATCACACGCGACGAATGGAATCCATATGAAAAGAAGGATCATCCTTGCATCTACGATTCTCAGCTCATTGCTCTTCTCTGCACACTCTCAACCAGTAGCACTCCCCCCCGTCTTGGTTACCGCCCCTCGGGCTGGTGGAGGTGACTTCAAATGTACTGGTACCGCCTGCTCCAATGCGGTCAATCAGGAATCCTTGTCTGCACATCAACGCTTTCTGGAGGAGAACGACCGCTACCCGGATGAGCCTCTCGAGTTGGACACTACAAAGGTGTGTAGAAGCATGCGGGAAGGCAAACCCGCCAACTGCAACTATGGTTCACCACCATCGGTACCTGGATTCGATGCTGCCTGGACCGCCAATGGATGTGGCACGGGCCCGCGGTCGAACTGGTTCTTGAGCAAGGTTCTATCGTACGCCAGCTCCTCTACTTATTCCGGTGACCTCAATGCCCCTTTTCCGGGTGTCAGCTTCCTTGAAGCGTGCAATAGCCACGATGCCTGCTGGGGGAGCGCGCAGCACCGGGGGACGTGCGATACGCAGTTCAGGCATGCCATGGAATCTGGATGCCAGGGCTTGTCCAGACCTGATTCCTACAACATCTGCACCGGGTACGCAGGCCTCTATCATGGTGCCGTAGCCACCACAAATGAATCAAACGATGCCTACGCACAATCAATCTCCGCAAACGCGTGTGCCGCGTGGGTACATGACATGAAAGCCAACGGGTGCAATCCATGAACAAGGGTTACTCCGCCAGACATCTTGTTTCCCTCGTCGTCGCAACGCTTTTTGTCTGCGCATGCCAGCCATCAGCAGTCCAGACGCCACAACCTGATCAATCCGCACTGCAGGCAGAGACGGCGCCGGCGCAGAATGGCGCTGATGAAATCCAGCGACCGTCATCGGAGCTCCAGTGGCCTGAGGACCGGGGCCATTTCTCTGAAGAAGATCGTCGGTACCTGAGTGCGCTGTCCACGCGCTACAACAATATCTTCTCGGGTCTGGATGCAATGCCGGCCGCTGAAGTGGCGGCACTTGGGTTCCCGACAGCAAAGGAATGGATCGAGGCTCGGAATCTGTCTACGGACGCGTTGAAGGCCAAAGCAGAGAAGGGGGATACAAAAGCAAAGGCCTTCTATGTTGACAGGCAACTGCAGATGATTGAATCGCTGACAGCCTCGTCCGGCGCCGAAAACATCTTGGAAGCCTTTCAAGCCTCTCCCGAGCTTCGCGACAGGTTTCAACAGGACTTCATTGATGCTCATGTCACCGCCGGGGAGCTGCTGAAGTTCCATCCAAGCCCATTCTCTGCGTACCTCTTCGGCGTGAGCAGCGCCGCAACCGGAGGTGTTCCCTTCCCTGTTGCCGCATCCATCGCAGTGGCAGGCGAACTGGGCGACAAGCGATCTTCCGGGCTGCTGCAGGCTTACCTGGAGAAAATGGGGCCCATGGATCCCAGCGCTGTCGACAGCAGCTACAAGAGCATGCGCAGAACGGCCGGACTGGATTGAGCTCACCTTCCTGCTCGGTCATGTCCAACGCCAAAACGCCGGCGCTCTGCTCCTCTCTGCCGAGGCGATGTACCCGGCCCTCGGGCCGGGATACTCCTAGGTTGATCCTCCGCAACGCCTGATGGTGCACAGTAGTTCGACGGCCGCACCATCGAACATCTCGCCGCAGGAAACCGTACATGAGCCTGGCGCTGGTCTACAGCCGCGCCCGCGCCGGGGTCGATGCCCCGCTGGTGCGGGTGGAAGTGCATCTCTCTGGCGGCCTGCCCGCCACCCAGATTGTCGGCCTGGCCGAAACCAGCGTGCGCGAATCACGCGAACGCGTGCGTGCGGCACTGCTCTGCGCACGCTTCGATTTTCCACAACGGCGCATCACCTTGAACCTGGCGCCTGCCGATCTGCCCAAGGAGGGTGGCCGCTACGATCTGGCGATTGCGCTGGGCATTCTTGCGGCCAGCGGCCAGGTCGATCCGCAGGCGCTAATTCAGTATGAGTTCCTGGGCGAGCTGGGCCTGACCGGCGAGCTGCGGCCGGTGGCCGGAGCGCTGCCCGCGGCGATTGCAGCCGCTGAAGCCGGGCGCATCCTGGTGGTACCACCGGGCAATGCCGCCGAGGCCGCGCTGGCCGAGCACGCTGATGTGCGGGTAGCGCGTACGTTGCTGGAGTGCTGCGCTGGGTTGGGGAACCCACGCCTGCTGCCGCCAGTGGAGCGTGTGGACACAACGCCGTTGCCACTGCCGGATCTGGCCGATGTGCGCGGGCAGGCGCATGCACGGCGCGCATTGGAAGTGGCCGCAGCCGGTGGGCATCATCTGCTGCTGATCGGCAGCCCTGGCTGCGGCAAGACGCTGTTGGCCTCGCGCCTGCCCAGTCTGTTGCCGGACACCGAAGAGACTGAAGCGCTGCAGCTGGCCGCGATTGCCTCGGTGAGCGGTGAGGGGCTGGACCCGCGCCGCTGGCGGCAGCGTCCGTTCCGGGCGCCGCACCACAGTGCGAGTGCGGCGGCGCTGGTGGGTGGTGGCAACCCGCCCTGCCCCGGCGAGATTTCGCTGGCGCACCACGGGGTGCTGTTCCTGGACGAGCTGAAAGTTAGGTTGTCAAGTTGACAGTCAACCGGGGGCTTGTTGTGTTCAACCCTGCGGATGGGAAGCTTCCACTATGCACGCAAGCCGCTCGGACAAAGAAAGCTGCCATCGGTCGGATGCACTCGGACGGTGCGTTTTGTTGCCGCTGAATGGAACGGCAACTGCAAATCGACTTTGCCGACGACGAATTCGTCGAGTCCAAGCACCGCGAGCGGGCCACGGCGGTGGAATGAACAACCATAGTGCTCACAAGTAGAAGGCGATGTGGTTCTTGGTGAGGATCCCACATTCGTTTTGCATGCTTCTTCATGCCCCCCCCCGCAACAGTCTTCCTGCAACTAACTCGCGCCGACCACGTACTCTGGCGAGTGCCGCCGACCGGCGAGAACTGACTGCTTTCGAGGCAGCAACCGAGGGTAAGGGATGCCTGCTATTCCTTACTTGTTATGTGCAGAGACTATCTTAGCTATGGATGCTGCCAAGTCGGCGATCAATTTGGGATCCACTTTCCCTTCGGTAGAACGGGGCGCTGTTCCAACTTCACCCACATCAACCTTTCTTCCCAACAAGTCCCGAGCAAAGTCACCAAGCGCATTAGTTCCGTCCGCAGCCCATGCAAGCTCCACTGCAGCGCCGAGTGATGCAAGTTGGCTAAGATCAAGGTGATACAGGCGAATCTCGGCGAGATTAGCCTTGTAAAGCTTTAGGAAGAAGAATGCGAACACCTCAATAAAGATCGCTAGACTCAGCTTCGGAAGCTGCATGGTCGCCATCGCTGTCAACGAAGTCGAGGTATTAACCGAAAAAGCCATGTACGCCAATAGGCCAATAGCGAAAACTGTTGCAATTGATCCGAACGCAAGGTTGCTACTTGCACGGGACCTAAGCAACTCCATTTCAAGGGATAGTCTAGAGGACGCCAATGCGATGGTCTTCCGGACCTGCTCAACCCTCTCCCATTCCACTACTTCACTAGCCAAGGATCCCCGGACCCGGTCAGCGACTTCCTCTGTAATGGTTGGTAGGTGAGCCCTGACGAGTTCCTCCGTGACCACGCTAGCGCCCCTGCCTGGCAGCCCCTCGGAAGCCTCGAGCCTTTTGATCGCCGACCAAACCTGTGACAGCTCGCTCGCCAAGTACCGAGATGCCTCAACACCTTCGACCTCTATGCCGCGCCGGCGACGGCTGTTTAGATGATAAGAGAGGACAAAAACCGCGATGCCGAGCGCACATCCTGCTGCGCCGATGGCGGTGATGAGTCCCCAGTCCACGGCGTAAAAAGATTCACCCACCCCAATGACTCCCCTGTATGTTCGGCGGCACAATGCCACCCGCCCGCATTGCTCCAAACTCAAGCGAAATTTTCATTGATCGTAACGATTAAGGATATCGACTTTTCGCTTTAGTGACTAGCGATGGGCGGTCGAATCAAGCGACGGATCTACCCAACCCGGGACGAGGCGCACTCTGATGTATTCAATTACATCGAGATGTTCGGACGGGCGGAGGGAGCGCTCACGGGGTCTTGGACAGTCACCATGTGCGGTGTCCGCTTTCGGCCAGAAGCGGACGTCCAACGCCTGAATTAAGCCGAGCCGCTAAGCGGCTTCGGCTTGAATGATGGGATGCCCCTTTTCCCTAGTCATCACGCGGCTTCGATGAGCCAGGCCGATACTGAATCGGGACACGGCATCTTGGGGGAAGTCCATCCATCAATCTGCGCAAAGCGTCTTAGGGTGTGCAGGGCGGCGCACCCACTGTCACGTACATCTGACCGTCGTCCATTGGCCATGGGTGAATCCCGACAGACCAGAGCGCACGCTCCAGATGGCTTGTGAGCGCATACACGCCTTCGGTGGTGAAGTTCTCAGGCACTTCGAATAGCGTGCGAAGATCACCATGTAGTAGGCTCGACCATCTGCCTAGCTGCAGCGGTGCCAAGGCTGCCTGGATGGGTTCGTGCCCTCCCGCAGCGGCTCCAGAGCTCTGCGGGTCACCACTCGACTTGTTATGGCCATCGACGTGGCCACACCACTGCGCCACATGCTCGATGAGTGGGCCAACATAACTAAGCGCAGTTTCCAGCAGCTCGTTGACATCTTCGGAGGCTTGATACCGCACGTGCGCCTGTTGCAACGCCACGATGATGTCAGGGACATACCCTTTGATAAGAGCAGCATAGCGATCGCTCGCCTCCGTATCGACGGAGGCAGTCGCACGTGAAATGTAGTACTGGCTCGGAACCGTGGAGATTGCGCGATGCAGGATGTGCGTGAATGGCCCGGCCGGGCATGTACCTTCAGTATTCTGAAGGACATGACTTTCATCGAAGCTCGCTGACACCAGCATCTTAGCCATGGTGTGAATTGAGGCGCGCTGCGCGTCAGGTCGGTCTGAAAGCAAGCCTTGTGCGACCGGCCAGCCGAGCACGATGTGTTGTTTTTTAACGCCGTTTCGAGAAACGCTCACGCATCTACCCACGCCGACGCCATCAGGCCGCGGGCTGCTAGTTTGCGCCGGCAGTCGGGGATCACCCATGTCCAGCTCCTGCAGCGTCTGGGCATAGTTCCGTGCGATCGTGATGCCATCAAGCATGTGAAGGGGAAAGACAGCGGAGAGATCCTCGACCGATTCCCGCACGGCGTCAGTCAGCAATGCTGCATGCTCCTCGCCCAAATCGGCTGGCATGCTAAGTGTGTACTCACGCAAACGCGGCGCAGGCGGCGATGGCGCTACGTGCGGGAACGACGGTGGATGAACTGACGACTGAACGTCCTCCACAGCGTCTTGCACCAAGTGGACCACGGCTTGGCCGGATCGTCGACCTAGTGCCCCGGATAGTTCTGGCATCGGCGATGCGGCGATGAAAAAATCATCGCTGCAGGCGGCGCAGATATCACTGAGCTCGCCGGCGGAAACAGACACTCCCTCGCTGGCCGCCCCAATCAGCACACTGGAATCGTCCAGCGGAAGGATGCATGCATCCAGGTCCTGGGTACCTACTAGCAACAGGGGAGCCCAATCCATCTTGCTTGAACGCGCAACAGCGATGCAATCGGGCAGGACCACCGATTGCAAAGAAACCTTAGTCCAGGCGAGCTTGGAAAGGGCGCTATCCCAAGCGCCAAAATTGCCTTCTGCCAGCGTGGCTTGGTGAGAGCGAGCGATGATCACGGGGAGCTGCCTGGCAATTTCTGCTTGCACCCCACCGAACGTCCAGTCGAACTCCGGAATGAAATCTTCAAAGTTCTCACGGACATAATACGCAAGCGTGCGCTCCAGGAGCGCCGGGATAACGTCGTGGCCCTCTGCTTCCAAGCGCTCGACCACACCTGAAGTTATGGCTCGCACTTGAGCAGTTGGAGCAGGGGCATCAACGTCTAGCAGTTTGTGAAGGCCAGCCGGGCTCCCCACGCTGTTGAGCATCGCTTGTGTAATCTTTTCGCCTGCGTCACCCAAGGCGGAGCGAATGTACGCGGTCCTAAGAACCAGATGAGTTACAAGTGCGCCGATCCGTTCGGCGTCGAGCCGATCCCCTGCCAGTGAGATGCGCGCATACTGCAGGTCCGACTGCACACGCGACTCCTGATCGGTAATTACGTCGTCCAGCGTGCGCTCGCCGTTCGTAGCAGCCCTTGAGTAGAAGTACTCTCGAACGCCGACGTGGCTAATAGGTAGTTTGCGAGGAGGATTACCTCGGAAGTGCCACCAAGTGCATTCGCCATCACGTTCCTCTCGATCCGAGGCGAGAAAGCCTCGTTGAAGGAAGCGGGGAATGTAGTGCTGCCGTTTACCTGCCATGATTAAAATCCTTATTCGTGCAGATCGCCCTTCGGTTGCCACGCGGCATTCGCGTGGAAGCGTGCACCAAGCAAGGCTAGCGGGTCGCCAGGTGCCAAGGTAGATTGCTGAAAAAATTTCCCTCGGACCCATGGTCAGAGGACGATCATGCCCGTTCATTGCCGGCCACAGGTATAACTTGTCTAGTATGCAGGATTGTTCATATACACGCGCCTTGCGACAACGGAGGATGCTCACGCGGATTTCGACAAAATCCGCGCTGACGAAGGAACAGATAGAGCCTTAGCACGCCAGTCGACAGCTGGTCGCGATCGTCGAATCGCTCCAGTGAATCGCACAGGGTTTCGTAGACGGTCGTCAGCCGTTTAGTGCGTACTGCCTCCCGAGCTCTACTGGGTACAACCCGTCGTTGCGACCTACATGTGCCGCGCATGCCATAATGCAGCCATAGGTTGGTCATGTGCGTGCAATCCTTTCTCAACCCACCACGTTAGCAATGTCGCTGTTGCGTCATTGCCTACATGGTCTGTCCTTGCCATCCTCACTGCGACGTCTCCCTGCCTGTTGCTATCGGACAGGAGCGGACATATCGAACTGCGTAGCCCGTCGATAAGAGTCGAGCGGCTATGTGTGTGGACGCAGACGCGCTGAGCAGCTACTAGGCACCCAAGTTTGGACAAGACTTGAAGGGCAATAGGTCAGCTTCCGCCTGCGCAATCAAGACGCAGGCCGCGTTGTCCGCTTGAACCCGATTCGTTTCAGCCACCTCGGTTGGCGTCGCGAGCCGGCGCGTCCAATCGGGAAGCATGTCGCCGTCCGCGGGACTCCACCGAAGGGCTAGTCCGCTCGAGATAGGCAAGGTGAACCCCGAGCCGAGGTCGGGGGGAAACGGAGTGTCTCCCAACACGAAGGCCGTTCCGACCGGAGCGTCCAGGATCTCTACGCTGTGCCGCGCCAGTTGGAAGAAGACGCGCTCAATCGTTTCTGGATCGAGCGCGATCTGCGAGGGCAAGATTGCGTCGTTCGGAGGCCGGGTGAGCACATCGTCCATCTCCTCAAGTAACGCTTCCTCATCCCGTCTCCGAATGAGGTCGTAGGCCCAGGCAGCTTCCTCAGGCCCGATTCCAAAGGTGCTCAAGCTGACCTGATAGTCACTCAGAGGCTGATTGAACGCGTCAGCCAGCGCGACAGCGAGCTCTTTCGACCTGCGGTGACCCATGCTCAAGGTGTCCGGATGTCGACATGCGCTGAAGGCCACGAACCATCGAAGGAAGATCTGGTCCTCTACCGAGCCCACTGCACCTGGCGTGTCCAAATTCGAGAACGCCTTCGCTGCCCTGGCCTCGAAGTGACCCGCCGCGCGCTCCAACGAATTGGAAGGACGCCCTCCCGCGTCATAGATCGTGTAGAGCCAATCCTGACTCATTAACTTCTTCGGGCCGGCCTTCTTCGTGCGGTTGTCTTGTAGGGTCCAGACTTCTCCATTTCCGGGCCCGAAGCGACGCTGCCAAAACTGGGGCACGTAGTGCTGGTTCCGGGTTTCGAGCGGATCGTATTTGTTAGCGGGAGCCATGGCCTATCTTACCTTTGAGCTCAGACGACAATGTCTGCTATGGGTCGAAAGCGAGCGCTAGCACCAGACCAGTCTCTTAAGTAGCCCTGAAGTCCGCTTCCGGCCAGAACGGGATTTGGGCCACCTAAGCTACGCTACCCAGGGTATTTGGCCCCCATCAGACGGCGAGACCCGCGTCCCACTCCACCACGCATCACTAGGGCTCCACTACAGGACATCTGATCACACTGATCGCGACGTCCCGCCTTGAACGAAATGTTAGACCTCTGATTCTGGATCATCAGAGGTCTTGGGGGGAGATTTAACCTTCCGGTTCACGTCAGTTGAGGATGGAGTTGCGGCATCCCGGTGTTTAGCGGGAGCCCCGTCCTTCGTTGGAAGTGCCGGATAGAAAAGTGCGAGAGCGCACCCCAAAGCGGGAACAAGTAGTGAGAACACAAGACGCGCCGTGGTAAGCCACGTAACTGATGTTTGAAGTGATATGACGTCAGGGCCGTAACCGCCGATGGCGTGAATGAGCGCTTCTTGGCTTTCAATCACGGAATCCGTAAGTTGATAGCTAAGCACCCCTAGAAGCGCCATGCTTACGCCGAAGATTAGGCGCACTGGCGGGGAAATCTTTCTGCCGTAGAACAGGTAGGTTCCAAGCCCAATTTGCAGCATCGCGCAAAATCCGATCAGTACCATCGTTCCCAAGTAGTTTGAAAGCATAGATTCCGCCAATGGCATAACGCCTGAATTAAGCCGCGCCGCGAAGCGGTGTCGGCTCGAATGAATTGTTGGGTTCCATTACGCGGACACCAGCTGCGCAATAATGGCACCGACTGACAATGCCAATGCCACCAGGGACACGCCAAGCGACCACGCGAATTTTGAATGCTCTTGGTCATGGCTGGCTAGGATTGCCGCAAGGTAAGGGAAATTGAACATGCCTCATGTCACCTACGCAGCGGCAAAAAGGTGCGCGTAGCTGTTCTCTCCTGTCTTGTGCCGCCACTTGTGGTCTAAGTACGAGGTTAGGTAACCGAAGAGTAGGTGCTTGCTCATGCCTAGACGATTCGCCACCGCCTCGACGTCAATCGGAATCATGACCTGTCCAACGGGGCCTTTGTCGGGCCGGTAGGGATACTGCGGAAGATACATGTCGTTGATGCAACGCAGAATCTTTCTTTCAGTCGCTATCTTGTTGGACACGGCAACTAGCTATCTAATAGAAGGACCGGTGGGTCCAGATATACGATTTATTCACAAAGCCCCATTTTTACCGCCCCCCCCCCTGATGCAGCTCAATCTTAGGGCGGCTGGGTCCGACTAACAAGGCGGCGTATAACCAGACCCGGCGGTACGCTCGGCGGCCGCACCAATGACCGCTATGGGTCGATAGCGGACTCTAGCATTCTTGGTCGCGCCGCCTGGCGCCGGCATGTCTGCTGTCGGCCAAAAGCAGACAATGAGATTGGTGCAGCGAATAGATTTTCGTCACGCCGACCGAGCGAAGCCTGTTCGCGACCTCTATCGCAGCTGCTTAATACGCTCTTGGAGAGCCAGGGCGGTTGGGATGTTCTTGGCTGCGAGGGTGGCGGCTATCTCGACAAGCGCCTGCCGCGCCTGAGCGTCTTGGGTGAGAGCTCGTGCGTCGGAGATCAATGCCGCCGCCAACAGCTCCACCAGCGCTTCGTCAGTACCCTCACGATACCAGCGACCGGAAGACTCGCGTTGCGTGCTGGCAAGCCAGCGAAGTCCGTCAAGGCGAAGCGGGGCTCCGAAGCTCGTCGTCAGGAAGTGGCAGAAACGCGTGACGCATTCTTCGTCCTGACTCAAATGCGCGGCGGCCCAGCGCTCGTATGCACCTTTCATCCGCAGAGCCGCACCCGGGTTCAGCCGGGACAACGCATCCTCGTTACCGAAGCCGAGCAAGTCGCAAATCAGGCGCTCGCCGTAGAACCAGAGGCCGGGTTGAGACCAATCGGCGGCGATGCCGTACTCGGCAGTGGCCCGCCAGACGCGCTCGAATGCCACCGGGTCGTCACCTTTCCCGAGACGCATGAACAAGCCACGAATGAAGTGCTGCAGCGCGTAGTGCGCGGCCGGACCGTGGGTGAGAACAGGCTCCCAAACCGAGCGGGCTAGCCATTCGGGCGCCGCGATCGACAGGAATGCGAGCTTCAGGAGGATATCGTAGCCGAGGTCCTGGCTAGGCAGGTCGTACACCCCGTTTTCCTTCTTCGCGCGCGCTTTGGCGCGCGTGGCGTCGTAGTCCCAAATGCGCAGCACCAAGCGCGTGTCGAGTTCGCGGTTGCCTGTGCCATCGCCGTCGATGAGCCAGTTGAACAGGACTTCGAGGAAGTGACCGTCTAGCGAACCGCCCCGTTCGCGCTCCGGCTTTCCCCGCCAAGCCTGGTCGCCGGCACGATAGAGCCGCATCCGGCGCTGGAAATCCAATCGCTCTTGGCCAGCGGCCACACGCTTGAAGTCGAGATCATCAGGCGTCGCATTCGGTCCACGGAGCGGAAAGCGACGCAGTCGTGCGAGCCACACCGTCCAGGCGCGCTCCGCGACGTCGCCATCGCCGTGGTGCGGAGCGAGCAGGATAAGGCCTGACCAGAACAACCCGGCGCGGAGCAGCCGCCACCAGGCGGTGCCAAGCTGCTCTCGGTTGGCGTAGGCGACGCCGACCACAACGGCGGTCGTTTGCCTGTCGCCACTCGTCAGAAGGCGCAGGACGGCGACCTCCCATTCCTGAACACCATCTCCATCGGTGAGCCACAGGTGCATGACCGCGTAGGCGACAAACTTCAGCTCGTAGCGGAGACACCCCATGCGCCGCTTACGAATCTCGCTTACTGTCGACGCGACCGCTGCCACAGCGGTGCGCACGAGTTCGAGCACGTGCTTCTGCGCTTCAGGGCTCTGGCTAAGCCAAGCGCCGCCTAACGCGACGAGCGTGCCGGCTATGGCGAAACGGCATTTCGATTTCACATCCTCATCTTCGCCTTCCGCTCCGGCCTCACACTCTTTGAGCAGATTGAAGAGGTACGTGGCCTCATCGTCGGTGAGCGGACGACCACCCTGAAGCCGCCGCTCGCATTGGTCCGGAACGAGAAGGTATGTGAGGGTGGACGCACTGTCGGCTTGCCACGACTGCACCTCGACGCTCAGCTCTTCGGGACAGACGAAGCGCCTGGATTCCGCGCCCGTCGCCGGGTCGGTGACGGTCTGATAGTTGGTTTCGTCGAGCGCGGCAAAGAGCAATTTGAACTCCAACGCCTCCTTCTGGTCATCAGGCAGCGCCCAGGTTGGCAGCAGGGCTCGAAGACTCCGCGCAACGTCATGGTCGACCAACAGGAGTTCGACTACGACATCGAGGAACTTCCGCTGGCGATGGGGCGCCAAGGTCCAATCACGGGCGAAGTCATATATCGCCTGGCCGCCCTTGAGCCAGCTCCAACCGATGAACTTAGAGCCAACCTGCTTCACTCGGACGCTGTCCCAATAGAACAGGTTTGGGAACGTCAATAGAGCCGCGAGCGGCCCCGTCAGCAACGACGGTCGATACTTGGCGACGTTGAGAAGCACACTGACGAGCGCTGCGGAGTTCCCCTCCCGGAGTATCCTCCGGATATCATCGGTGATGTTCTCACCTGCGTCGAGCCGCAGCGTAAGCCAGCGCTCCAACGCATCGAGCGCGCAGAACAGGTTTCCGTTGCGCATCGCGTCACTGGACTGCGGCCAGTCGAAAACCTGCCACCAGCCGGGGAAATTTTTATCCGACCCGTCCGCGAATTGCAGTGTCACCCCGGGAACCTCACCTGCACGCCGCTCCATGACCTCGGCGAGCCAGCGCTCCGTGCAGAAGTTCACCAGCGCGATGAGCGAGGTGAGCGCGGTTTCCGGGGCCAGCTGGAAGAAGGGAAAGAACGGGCTCTTCCAGAACGCCGTCGGGTACGCGTCCTTGGAGTATTCGAGGCCGAGGTCCATTTCGAACCGATCGGACGCATAGTCCCGTTCCGGCTGGTCTTCAATGATGAGCGCGAGCAGGACTTCGGCCGCCAGCTCAGGTTGCGCGCGCATCAGAAAACGGATGGCATTCTCTTTGAGGCAGGCGGTCCGGAAATCCATGTCGACCTCGCCACTGGCCCCAAGCGGCCAGGGCGGCAAGCGTTCGCGGAACGCCCCGATGGTGCCCAACATCTGTTTCCGTTCTTCTCGAGCCTTGTACTCGGCATCGGTCTTCAGGCGCTCGATGTGGGTCTTCGCCGCCTGTAGTTGAACCTCGGAGATGCGTCCTTGGACATAAACGTCGATCTCTCGGCGCCCCGCGAGTTCGAGCGCCCAATTACCGACCTCGGTCGGCAGGTCGGCCGCGCCAGCCAGTGGTGCGGTGTACAGCAACGGCTCACGCGACAAATACATCACGCCACGGCCCTTCTCGACCTGCACGGTCCGAGCCATTGTGAGCGCCATCTCCGCCATCTCTCGCCGGAACGGCATCAGATCGCCGCTGCTCAGCGTGCGCGGCGTATCCGTCAGCCAGGTCTCGATCACCTTCGCGAGAGCGGACGAAACCAGTCCGGCTAGTCGCTCCCGCTGCGCGATGAGGAAGCGCAGAACGGGCGGCCACCGGCCAAAGACAATCGAGCGGAACTGCGCCTCCATGTATAAGCCGACTGCCGCGCTAAGTCCCATTCTGTCGCCGGTCGGCACAGTAGCGATGTGGTGGAAGCGCAGAAGCAGCCGTGTCAAGTGTTTCCCGCCGTTCTCGAGCAGGAGGTCGACACGTTCGGTCAAGAAGCGTTCGGCATCGGGGTCCAAGCAGAGCGCATCAAGGAGGATATCGCCGGCCAGCTCGTTCTTCGCGGCCGCCGCGGCTTGGAACGCTACGTCCCAGGCTGTGCCAGCCTCGGCCGGCTGTCGTAGCAGGAACTGGCCGAGCATCCGAAGCGAGTTCGTCCATAGCGGATTTCCCGCCAGGGCGGCCCACTTCGGCGTGTCCCTACAAATCTGCTTCAGGAATTGGAAGCGCGCCCAATCCGCCGCTAGATCGTGCTCGAACTCGATATGGTTAGTCCGCTCGTTCAGGTGCAGCGGAAGCTCCTCGGGCCGTCCCGCGAACGTCGCCACGTCCGCCGGCTCCAGATCTGTCAGCGCGAAGCTGCGCTCGAACGACGCTTCTCGCTGGGCGAGGCGCATCATCAGGGCCTGCACGTCAGCGCGGTCGCCCGTCCAGTGCTTCCAGAGGCGATCGGCGATAGCGGTGTGAGACGCCAGCCTACCGGCGATCGACCCCAGCGCCGCACCAGCCTTAATTACCCACGCCAGCGTCCGCAGGTTCGTCAATGCCGCGAGGGTGTCGTCATGCGCGATCAACCAACCCAAGCTGGACGACGACAGAAGCGCCAACTTCACAGCATCGCCCTTGAGCGCCTCGACCTCAACCAGATGCGCTTTCCATCCGCCGAGTATCGTCGCCTCGCCTTCGACCCAACTCTGCGTCTGCGTGACGATAACGACGCGCCACGCACGCTCAGTCTCGTCGCCGTCATTCGGCAGGATGGCTTGAAGCAGCTGGCGGATCACGACGAACTCGCCGGCTTCGATTCGTTCCGCAGAGTCGATGACCAGCACGTTCTGCGGCTTCACCGTGGCGTTCAGCACAAGTGAAAGTTCGTGCGTCAGGGGAAGGGCGCTGCGGCGCGCCGCACTGAGCGCCGTCTTCAAATCACCCGAACCGAACCACACCTGGTTCCAAGATGGGTACGCGCCATCCAACACCGACTTGACCAGCGCCGACTTGCCCGAGCCCGACTCCCCGAAGACCACCGTGACCGGATTGTCGGAGATCGCAGCCTGGAGCGTCGCATTCTCCTCCGCGCGGGGCACGGCATAGCCTGACGGCAGCTCGGTTTCTATCCGTGCCTTGTGGTCCTCGGTGATGTTGGAGAGCGTCTCCCAATCACGCTCATAGTCTGGGTGATGGCGAAGGCCGAACTGGCGCCGGAGCAAGGACAACAGGCCCGGGACGGTGACGGTCCCATTACGAAGGCGCACCTCTTTCGCGACGTTAGTTAGCTCCTTCCAGAGAGACTGCGCTTCGTCCTCGCGGGTGGATTCGAGCAAGCGACGGCACTGCGCGATAGCCTGGTACTCTGTATCGGAGTGCGCGAGCTGAAAGTCGGTCGACAGCACATGCAGGCGGCGAATGAGCTCGATGGTCTCTTCGTCGGACGCGCTACCGGGCTTTTGGACGCTGTCGAAGACGCGCGACTGCCTCGTATTGCTGCGGATGCGACTCAACGCAAGCACCATATCTGTACCGCTGCATGCGTTCTTCACCTCGCGCCACGTCGGGCTGAACGCCTGGTCGTTCCCGATCGTCACCAAGGCAAGCCCGTCAGCAACTCGGCTGAAAGGTCCCTGCAGATCACGCCACTGATCCCAGGCGCGCGTCACAAAGTCAGCGGGCAAGCCGGCTGCGCTTACCTGCAAGTTGCCCTTGGCCGAAATCGCCAACCGCCGTGGGACGCCGGTCGCCTGCGCTGTCAGCAGCAGGTCATCGATACGCCAGCCCAAGGTTGAGACCTGGGCTTGGACCTGTGTTACGACGCCTCCGATTCCTGGTGCCGGTTCACCTGATAGGGCTTTCACCAACTGCCAGGAACTAATCAGGTCCTCGAAATCAAACCCGGCGCCGCTAGTTGATCGCAGCGTCGCGGGCGCGCGTTTCGCACTGCCGCCGCGAGGCCCCTTCGGCTTCGATGTGTTCTTTGATCGGGCCATTAGCTTCCTAATGCTCAGCAGCTCTGGACTATTGCCATGTCCGTCGGAAACAAGCGTTGGGGGGGGGGCCTCGCAATCTTACCTTGGACTTGAAGCGCGTCGTAGATTCCCAATTGCTAGTTCAGCACACTGAGTTGCACCGAGAAACTGTGCCTACCAGGAGGTCCCGAATCCACCGAGCCTGCAATCAAAATCTGGGGTGCGCACCGGGAAGCAGACCTCCGGGACGTCTCAAATGGATCGCAAGCAGACGTTATCACCACTTTGACGGCTCCGGCCGGGCGCGATGTCCGCCATCAACCAGAAGCAGACCTCGGCCGATCAGCGTCAGAAGACTTGACTCAGGCTGGCTTGTCTTGCAGTGGCCAGAAGCAGAATTCCGTGAAGCTCCAACCGAGCCAAGCCGCGACAGGGGATTCGTCTCGAGCGAATCACATTTCGGGTCGGGAAATCGCCGAGTTTTCAACTGCACTCTGCTCCGACTGTGCCGTGCCAAAGTCGAAATCTGCAGGAGCCACCGCAATGCAATTGAGCGGGCGCCTTGGTTGGAAGCTAGCCATAACGGCTGAGCTTGGTGCTGGGGTGCAGTTGTCCGAATGCACAACTGGAATCATCCAATCCACGCCGGTCTGGCAGTTTGGACAACAATGAACGTACAGACGCTGGTTGTGATTGCTGCCTACGGAGTACGCGCTGCATTAGACAAGGAGAGCTGAGATGAGGAAGGAATAGACCGGACGGGACACTGGGCTGCGGCGGAGAGAGCAACGGCGCTGGGGCGTAGCGATTACCTTGCCGGACGGTTAGACCGAACCAGTCTGCAGGTCGGGCAGGAGTGCGAACGCATCCTCCTTGGAGATCTCGAGCACCCGGCACAGCTGAACGAACTCAATGACGTCGAGACGACGCGCCCCGGCCTCTACCGCCGAAAGAGCCTGCTGGGACCAACCCAGTGCCTTGGCCACCTCCGTCTGGCTCCTTGCCAACGCCTCACGTCGAAGCCGTAGTGCTTCGATCAAGCTTCTATATTCGGCTTGGTAGATCGTTTTTCTGGCCATCGAACCATCGCCGAACCGGGGCGATTGGCAAGGTATGGCTCACGCACCGAATACAAGAAAATCATGTACTATCGATCTGACCGGTGGAGGCAGCCGCGTACGCGGAACCGCCATCCCCCTGACGCCTTGGCCGCATCCTGCTGGGTGAGGAGACAACATGATCGAAGTGATCTTGAGCTGGTCTGTTCGTGAGGTCTTGGACGGAGTCTCTGGCCCGGAGGTCCAAGCCGTGACCGACTTCCGACTGGGTGTGATGGCACGCGACTCAGGGGCTGAAGCATTCAGAGACAGCCTTCTCCGACAGCTGTCGATCTATCTGGCGGAAACCGTCTTCTTGGATGTGGTGCGCGTTGCAGAGCACAACCGGGACCTTCTCGCCGGCGAAGCCGTGCTATGAACAAGGTCCTCGCTTCGTATCACCGAATACGGAGGCATCGTCAGTTGACATGCCCCTGTAGCTCAATGGGTAGAGCAGCGGTTTTATAACCCGTCAGCGCCAGATAAGCGGCTTGTGTCGGTTCGAGCCCGACCAGGGGCACCATGCACCACGCGCCTGTCACCTCGACAGGTCGTGCCCGTCAGCACGAGCGTCTGCCGCTCAATCTGCTTGAACCCGCTGGAGCAAGCCTCTGTGCCTAGCAATAGAAGGCCGACAACACTGGAGCAGGTTGCAGCTGCTCGGCGAACTGAACTCGCCAACCAATGGTCGGTTGCAGCGCAAGTCGAGCAAGCTCTTAGCGACGAGCGAAGCGGCCAAGCGCCATCCGCTATGCGATGGCTTCGTGAAGGAAGACTTCTGGCAGCCTATCTACCTGACTCGGGCGGTAGCTGGCGCTTTCCACCCTGGCAGTTCGGCAGCGATGGCAAGCCAGTCCAATACCTCACGGAGATCCTTGGATCGATTCGAAGCACCGGCCAGTTTCTTGACGCAAAAGGACGAACCACTGGTTGGGCAGAGATTGAATGGTTTCTCTCCGGCCATGCCCTTCTGGATGGGCGATCGCCTGCAGAGCTCCTCTCAACAATGCCCTACCAAGTCTTGAGGGCTGCGCTTGCTGAATTCCAGTCAGAGAACTGACCAGGCATCGGCACAAATGTCCTCAGAATGTTGCTACAGGCTTGCCGAGCGTCATCCTCGCCCCTTCTTCATTCGGAGTCGTTCAACCGTTGACTGCGCAAAGGCGAGCTCCTCACGGGCATCATGCAAGGCCGCTGCCAGCTCACCACACAACGTGGTAAGAATCCCGACCTTCTCAACTTCGCGCTTGAGTCGCTCTCGAAGAAGATCGACCTTCAAGGCCACGTCCCTCTCGCGTTTTTGCGGGTCTGAAAGCTCAGCAATCTTCGCAACCACGCATTGATGGGACCGATAGACGGACTGTCTCGAGATCCCACAGCCTTCTGCAACCGATCTAACTGATGGCTTTCTGCCACCGGCCCTCCAAGCCGCCAGCTGCAGCTCGAACTCGGTCAAAAGACACTCACGGTTCATCACTTCCCCCAATGGTAGAGAGAATCTTCACTGCCTGTTCCAATCTCTCAGCGGCGATCCTCTTGGACTGCGCCGGAGTTCCTCGAAACCTGGCGAATTCTTCCAAATCAGCAACGCGCCGCCTCCACCACTCGGCATGCCGAGGCGTCGCTGCGAAGTTCAAGCAGCTCGCACAGGTAGTTGGAGTTCTATTCGCCTTGTTCGGTCCGTCTTCATTCCCCTCGCACTTCGATCGACCTTGCCGATAGAAGCAGTATCCCCAATCGCAGGGACCCAGAACAACCCCGGCGCCCAGCATTCGAAACACCTCCTTCTGGGTGCTCGCGCGCGACAGTACGGCTTCGATCCTCTGCCTGGTCGCTTCCATCACTTCAGCAGGAATATTCGTATGTACCAAATTAGAGCGCGCAATATCCTCCATGGCCCTGATCACTTCTAAGCTGGATTCTTCGTTCAGCAGCTTGGTCAGCTCTGGGTCGCTGCCGACATAGTACGTATCAGTGATCTGCGCATCCAAGTGGCCGTACTGAAATGCGAGAGTACCGAGACTGGAGCGATCTCGCCTCGCAATGAATCGGGCTAGGAATCTCCGGGTTTTCCGAAAACTCAGGCACTCCAGCGCCGCTCCTCCCTCAGGGCACGAAAGCAGGGCGAACTCTCTCACTCTGCATAGCAACATCGAAGCCCATGCAACCTTAGATGGTGCGCGCGTCCGGCCACTCAGATACGGCTTTCTGCTCACCACTCGCGCCGCCAAGAGCGCCTTAGTGCCGCTACTAGCCCGTCCTTCTGCCCCCAATAGTTCAATTGCCTCCACAGCAGCTTTGACCTCTGGGACCACTATCCAAGTGTGGGCACGCCCACTTTTGGCAAGAGTTCCCTTGATGATCCAACTACCGAACTCATCGTCACCCTCTTTCTCAACACATCCGACACAGAGTCGCTGCAACTCGGACGTTCGCATAACCGAAAGAAGCGCAATCGCGGCGATAGCGGCACCGATCACTGTGCAAATCATCCGCTCTTCGCTCAAACACGCGCGCTCTCCAAGCCTCTTCATGGCCTCAGAGCGAAAGCTCGGCCGATCCCCTACCCACTCTGAGTGCCAATGGCGACGCCCACGTCTGGCAGTCCTTGTGGCCCTGGGTCCGGCAAACTTGCTGACGAGCCTAAGTACCTCCGGTGCATCCTCCTGTATCACCACCAGTGCGTCCCTCAGCACCCTTAGAATCAGATCCTCGCCGAGAGCGTCAGTTCCGGGCTCATTCCCAGCCATCCTAATTCTCTTGCGTGAGCGCTGTGCGACCGCAGAGCTGGCGGCCCGTACCTCGGCAGAACAGCCAGTATGTCCTCTTAGAAAATCCTCCACGTTCGTAGACCGACAGGCCTCCGCACGCGGAGTGATCCGCCTTCCCTTCTGAAATCCCACAACCTTGCGGCCCCAATACTCAATCAGCTCAGAATCAATTTCTTTGGGCGATGCAGCGCCGTGTTCTTTACACCAGACAGCGAAAGACTTGATAGCGTAGAACCGCTCTCTCAACGTCAATGGGTTAGTCGACGCCCGCGGAACCAACCCTAGAAGAGTTTTGGCAAAGTAATCCTTCGCGGAAGACCTCCAAGCGGAGGGCAACTTATGGAAGTCTAAGCAGGCCCTATGATAGGAATCACCAACAACGTACTGACGGAGCTCCCAGCAGCCATCTTCATACCGGACACCAAATTTGGCGAGATCGAAAGCAACCTCCGGGGGCGCAGATCGGATCCTCTTCATAGATCACTCCATACTCAGCTGCGGGATCTTCAGAGCAAGCGGCCTCGCTACTTCAAGCACATTTTTGGGAACCCTTTCCAGCAATGCCAGCAAGACCTGGTGCGTTGCCTCAAAAGCTTCCAGATAGCGTGCTCGGACATCGACTGATTTAGAGGCCTGCTTCTTCATTCGCTCTAGCGAACTCAGTGTTGCGAGCATCCTGGACACATGCTTCGCGCTGTCAATCACCACAATGCTATTGGGGCATGTCGCGCACTGCAGGTACTGGAGACACTCCTTCCCAACAATTGACTGCGGCGCGACCCCCGAAGACGGATCAGAGCACTGCAATCCCGTCACAGTTTCGTAGCGACGCACAGTTGGACGCCTGGCCTCTTCCAGAACCTTGCCAATGAACGTCGCAACTCTTCTTCGAGCTTGTGACGAGGGAGGATGCTGACTCAGGTATCGCTGCTTTGTCCTAGGATGGCTGTGCTGCATCTTCCTCTGTATGGACTCAATTCCAACACCTGATGTACTCAGAGCCTCTGCACCAGACGCGCGAATGTCGACGAAGTTGAAGTCCGGAAGATCATGCTCCTTGATGAATTCGGCCAGCGCGTTGTGCCAACCCTGGACATTGGGAGTCCTCGCCCCCGCCCCGAACGGACTGATGAACAAGCGCGCTGAAAAATCACCAGCAATCGGGCGTAAGACGCGAGTTTTTTGAGTGATATCGTCTACCAGAGCAGGAACTGAGTAACGACCATCTGCACTCACGTCTAGCACCTGCTGCCGTCCGGCCCTGTACTTGTCCCATATGACGCGTCTCTTCAACGGGTCAACCGGATGCGCTTCAACACAGTCCACGGAGATCTCCATTGCCGACTGAGGATTAGCGAGTGTCTGGCACATCAGACAAATGAGATATGGGATGAAATCACGTGCGTCCAAGACGAGGTAGCGACGAACCTCCCTGTACCGGCAGCTGTGCTGAATCAAGCCACTCCTTGTCAGCTGGTGCTTTGCTAGCACTCCTCGCTGCAACCCCTTCTGGATGCCAACCAATGTGACAACGTCACGGCCGGAGAGCTCCTCACATTCACCAGTTCTGATCGCGGTCTCGCCAACCTCTAATCGTCGACGCACACGATCAATGCCCTTCTTACTAGCTGAAAAAATCACAGATAGGTCGCTGACAGACAATCTGATACTGCGCACAGACTTTGCCTCTCGCGTCAATCCGCAAGGACCGGAATCAACATTCATCCACAAAATTGTGTTCGCTGCGTCGTTCAGCGAAAGCCATCTGTAGATCGCTGCAATGAAGTTGTAGTGAGAGATCGCAGTTGACTGGCGAACATTCCGATCCATGGAGCAGAGGAAGTCCTTAATGACTGACTGACGCTTCACTGCCGCATTAGGATCATGCTGAGTTGCCAAGTATCTGCAGTACTTTCTTACCGAGGCCCACGCTTGCCTTCTGCTTACGGATCTGTAGGTCGCCGTCAATGCTTGGAATGACCTTGCTAGATGCGAGGCGACAGCAGGACTGAGACCCAACAAACGAAAATCGTATGACTCCACGTCCCGTCCCGGAATGTCGCTCACAAACCTGATCACTAGGCTCTCATTCTTCATTCAAGGCTCTCCTGCACTTCGATCAGCGCTCGCAGCACTCCGAGGTCCATCGCTTTAACGGTATCCAGGTATAGCTCTGTTGTCGCAGGACTGGAATGACCAAGAATGTGCTGCAGAACTTTGGTCGGATTTATCCCGGCACCACTGACTGCACAACGCTCGAGGGCAGCGTTCATGTGAGCGGCAAAGGTATGACGTGTACAGTGAGGTGACGCGCGTATTCCCGCCAGCATCGCGGCACGTCGAAATGCACTGTAGTAAGAGCTGGAAGTAGCAGGCATTCCCTTCTCATTGACGAAGATCTGATCCGTTTCTATGCGCGTCCTCGACAGAAGCCTCGGCCTAACCGTTTCAATGTAGTCCCAAGTCACACTCATTAGAGCTCTGGTAACAGGGACATCTAGCGGCTTACCTCCCTTTACCGTCAGCCTGACATAGGCAATTTCGTCGACTTCTTCAGGGAGTTGCGCGATAGTTAAATTTGCAACGTTGGTCCGCCTAAGCCCCGTGGCTATGCACCACTTGAACATCAGCGAGTAAGGAAGCTTCAGTCCAACAGCGATGCTCTGAGCATCTTGCGCAGAGAGCGTCTTCGGAACTTTTTTGTAGGCTTTGGCGGCTGCCACTTTCGATGCCGCATGCAGAAACCTATCAATCGGATATCGGTCGATCTCTTCCAAAGGATGATGGAGGCGCCATCTGGTCCAATCGACCAGGAAGGCATAGAAGTCCCTGACAATTGCAGTTCTTAGATTGACTGTAGAGTTTGAGGCAGGACGCCCTCGCCCGATACCCTGTGCCATGGACCTCCTGAAATCACTCAGCGCCACTGGAGGTGGCCTGGTCCAGTCCATACCCCGAGCGTCAAGGTGCTGTAACCAGTCCTTCAATCCTTCGGCATAGGTCTGGAGCGTTCTCCGACGATCCCGAGCACTATCTATCCGGTACTTCTCCAAGAGATAGCAAAAGCAAGCCCAATTTAGCTTCCCCTCACCATCGATGAGCAATGGAAAACCTTCAGGAAGCCTGCTTGTCATGTTGGCCCCCAGTTGGGTACCGGCAGGAAGATACTGACTGAATAGGCTGGGATCACGCACCTTCACTATCAGCAGAAGCATAGGATGATCTCCCGAGTGGAGTCCCTCGGATACAGTGTAGCCGCGTGACATGACACAGGATTACCTAATGCCGGAATGGAACCGCAGCGCACTGGAGACGCTGCGTGAGCCGTTGGAATCCGGGCATATCCGTATCGCGCGCGCGGCGCGTAGCGTGCAGTATCCGGCGCGCTTTCAGCTGGTGGCCGCGATGAACCCCTGCCCGTGTGGCTGGGTCGGTGACCGCAGCAACCGCTGCCTGTGCACGGATGAGCGCATCACCCGCTATCGCGCGCGGGTGTCAGGGCCGCTGCTGGACCGCATCGACCTGCATATCAGCGTGGCCAGGATGGACGCGGTGGAACTGCGCGAGAGTACGCCGCTGGGAGAGCCCAGTGCATCGGTGCGTGAGCGGGTGGAAGCCGCGCATGCCCGGCAACAGGCGCGTGGCGGGCTGAATGCCCATCTGCCACCGGCGGCGCTGCGCGCCTGCACGAAGTTGAGCGAGGCCGATCAGGATGTGCTGGAGCAGGCCATCGAGCGCCTGCAGCTTTCGGCACGGGCGATGCATCGAATCCTGCGGGTAGCGCGCACGATTGCGGATCTGGCGGGTTGTGAAGCGATCCAGACCGCGCATCTTTCTGAAGCGATCGGGTACCGGCAGTTGGATCGGGGGAAGCCCGGGGGTTGAAAGAACTCCCAGCGTCTCACTTGGGATCAAGTGCAAAACATGTCGCTTATGCCCTCCCTTTCTGTCAGGAGCAGGCATGTGGGGCAAGACGAGCGCACCGCCATATGCAGCTCACGCCCCAATTGCATTCCGGCGAAGAGGACCGTTCCAGCGCTTACTGCGCCATACAATCGTAGTCCGCCCGGATTGAACCAATGGGATACGCGGAAGCGGCCATTGGATACTGAGCATCACTCACGCCCCCTGCCATGGAATGCATTGCCGCTACTCGGCATCGCCGTGTGCAATCAGCGGTGCAACAGCCCGCTTACTCTTGATCTCACTCAAAGAGTCGTTTCTTCCGGGCGAACATAGGACTTCTTTGAATCCTTCGGCAATGCGTTGTCATTTTGCAAAATGCCGTGATAGAAAATTCCGTCGCAGCCAGCAGTAGCGACAGAGCGATGGTCTGATCTCGCTCCGAAATAGAACTTCGCATCCTGACAAGGAGGTTTCGACGTGTCGCTGGACCAGCACCTTACTCCTCGAACCATCACTATGATCACGACGTACGGCTGCACCGCAGAATGTCGTCAGTGCTGCTTCGAGTCGAGTCCGCGCATTAAAGGCCGCCTATCTCTGGAAGAGATGAAGCAGTCCATATCCGATGCAAAGCACAGCTTCACCTCACTACTGGTTGCCGTTTTCAGTGGCGGTGAAGCCACTATGCTCAAGGCTGATCTTTCGGCCGCTGTCGCACATGCTACCCAAGAAGGTCTTTCAACCAGAATTGTCAGTAACGGTTCGTGGGGGAGAACGCTCTCCAGTGCGCGCAGGAAGATCGCCGAGCTGGCCGACGCAGGGCTGAAGGAGCTAAACCTCAGCACCGGAAAAGACCATCAGGAGTGGGTTCCTGCCAAGAGCATAATGCATTGCGCTGTTGCTGCTGCGGAGCATGGGCTGTTTTGCTTGATTACGGTCGAAGCGGACGTTGAGGGGAGTCCGCATTTCCGCGCAGTAGTGGAGCAACCCGAGGTTCGGGCATTGGTTCAGGCCAGAAAGCTCTTCATTCAATCCAACTCGTGGATGCCATTTCATGAGACCGACGACGCGAGGGGCGGAACAGTTACTAGGCAGACCCTTCGCAGGGGTTGTAGCCAGATCTTCGACAACATCGTTGTGACGCCCTACGGAGAGGTCTCCGCGTGCTGCGGCCTGACTCTCGAACATATCCCGGAGATGAAATTGGGCAGCATCAACGATGAATCGGCATCAGAGATCTACCGGCGGCAGACGAATGACTTCCTCAAGTACTGGATTCATGTTGATGGTCCATACAAGATCATTGAGAAAATCCTTCCGGAGCAATCCGCCAACGATCTTCTGAAAGACGTGGTCCACATCTGTCAAGCCTGCGTAATCCTTCACAGAAGCACCGAGGTACGCAATCGCCTGCTAGAACTGCACAGGAGCTTCATGCCATCAGTGATGACCCGCTTCTTCCTGGCCAAAGCTGTCAATGACGTGGGCTTTAATCGAATCGCAAGCCAAACCGCTATGGAGGCAATGCAGTGAAGCGTCGTCGTTTCATACAGTCCACACTTGTCGCTGCAACGGTAGCTCCAGCTGCAACAGCCTTGGCAGCATCCAATGTCAGTACACGACTCTACGGCGAGCCAGGAAGCTTGACCGGTGGTGCTCAAGGGGCCGCCCGCTTCATGCTACCCATCTCGAGAGCAGGCGTTCCAGTTGAGGGATGGCTGGAGTACTCAAGGTTCAGCGCCTTGATTGAGGATCTGCTACAGGATCGAGCGGCCAGTACAGCGTTTAATCGCGACCCCGCCGGGTTTCTGAATGCCCGCGGCATGGATGGCTCGGAGCTAGTGAAGGGCGATGCGAACGTTGCGCTGTTGATTGCGATGTCCCAGCCTGAGGTAAAACAGGCGGTCTTGGACAAGGACTACCGGGCGGTTATTTCCTATCTCCAAGCAGCAGGCGCATTCTCTCCTGTGTCCACCGAGGCTCTGGCGCAGAGAGTTGATCAAGTTCTGCAGCACAACCGGGATTCGATTGCCAGCGGCCTCAAGTTGGCTCCCGGCACTAAACTTGATCTTGGAACCTACAAGAAACTGCTTGCAAGTTCGGGCGGCGGCGCGACTCCCCTGGATGCAGCGGCCTTGGCCGCGATTGGAGACAACAACGATGCGTCTCTGATCCTCGGCGCATTCGCCCTCGTCGTTGCCGCCATTGGCGCTGCTGTGGGCGTTCACTCGGCCGTGGTTGCCTTTACCTGGCTGGCAATCGTATCCAGCGTCACCGTGGAGGGCGATGGCGAGGATGATGAGAAGAGTCGCTCTTCCCAAGCATATGGTCACCTATTGCAGAGCTCAGATCCCGGTGCCCAGCAGAATATTGAGGTCGCAAGCCGACTGGCGCAGCTTACCGGCTCATCTCGCGTCTTTGAGCTCACCAGAGATGAGCTAGCCAAAGCGGAGCTCGGTGCGTTCTTTGTAGCGATGAAGGAACATCACCTGCTTGATTACGATGAAGTCGAGCTTCCAGATCTCGTAGAGGCAACGCTAGCCTTCACGGAGAAGTCGATTGGGATGAGCTAGGAGGCCTGAACACATGCAGTGCACCATTCCCGTTACTCTGTTCAATCGCGGCGTGCTCCTACAGGAGCTTGCCCCAGCAATCATCCTCTTCATCTGTGCCATAGGCCTCGCATTCCATGACGGCCTGGCCCCGAGGAAGAAGGCGGCTGCAATTGCCATCCTTTGCATGATCGGCGCCGCAACTTCTGCCTCCACAGCGATGCTGGCGCTACGTTCGAAGATCGTAGTCGAAGGGGATACTTCCACTTTGCAGGCGGGCTTCTGGAAGGCCGAGCTGCCAACGGTCGCGCTGGTGGGTATCGGCGCAACTGAACCGGTGGGTGATTCACTAGGTAAGCGCAGGAACGGCATGAGCTCGCGCGGTGTCAATGTGGGCTGGTTCGAGGATCCGGGCGGGAGGCGTGTCTTCGCCCTGTCCGCTGGACGTAGCCCCGTTCTTCTGCCCATCAGCGGCGACTTCAGCGTGGTGTTGGACCAATCGACAGTTGATGACCTTTTGCAGTGTGATCGCCGCACACCAGCTCGCTAGGTCCGCAGCCGGACCGAGTCCCATGATGCCGCGATCATGAGGAAGTGATTGCCAACCGAGATCAGCCACTGGAGGGACCGGCCCAGATCCTGTTGGAAGCGAAGCCTGGTTGGCGGGTTTTGTCGGCGTCGGCGGTGTTCCGCCGGGCATGGCCCGGCGCTACCGGATTGCAGACATTGTGGGGGTTGCCTCAGAACGCCATCGACGTACTGAACATCAGCTGCCGGGGCGCGCTGCGCTGCAGGGTCTGGTAATCCCCCGAGAACGACGAGCCGGCGATGGTGGCGGTGCCGATGTTGTGGCGGTTGAACAGGTTGCTCACGTCCAGCCGCAGTTCCAGCCCCGGCACGGCGCTGTCCGCACCGAAGCGGTAGGCGGCATAGGCGTTGACCTGCCAGAAGGTCGGCACGCGGATGTCGTTCTCGTAGGTGAAGGGCTGGCGCAGGTACGAGGTGCTGGTGGCACCAAAACGCCAGTCACCGAAGTGCGCGGAAAGATCACTCACCAGCGAAATCTGCGGGTAGCCCGGCTGCGCATTGCCCTTGATCGGGTACACGGTATCGCCCACCACGAAATCACTGTCGTAGTACGAACGGGCCACGGCCACGCCCTGGTAGAACTGCAGGTGGGCGGTCAGGTCGGCGGTGATGCCGAGGTCGGCGCCGATCACGTGCATCTTCGGCATCAGCCGCACGGTGTTGATCTGCGCGAACTGGGTACCGATGGCGGCCGACAGCAGGCGGTTGCGGATGTCGTTGTAGAACACATCGCCGGTAATCGTCAGCCGGTCGAAACGATGCGACGCGCCGACGGTCAGGTTCCAGTTCTTTTCCGGGCGCAGCGTGCCGGCCACGCGGTCGAATTCTTCCTGGTCGGTGATGGTCCACGCCGAGGCGGTGTAGCCGATGTTGCCGCGCTGGGCCACGCGGTAGCCGTTCATGGTGTTGGCCAGATCGATGAAGGCATCGGTGGATTCGGTCGGGCTCCAGAACAGCGAGACATGCGGCAGGAAGTTGCTCTTCGCGCGCAGCGTGCCGTTCACCGGCCGGTCCTTGGCATCACCCAGGCCGCCACCGCTGGTGCGGAAGTCCACGGCCTTGAAGCCGACACCCAGCTTCAGCGTGTCGTTCAACACGATGTCGTCCTGCAGGTAGAACTGGCGCGAGCGGGTCACCCAGCTCGATGCGTTGTCGGTCTTGAACGCCGGGCCATACACATCGAACGGACCGGTGGCCTTCAGTGGCGGGCCCTCGCCCAGCAGCGGCTGCTGGTACCACTCGGTCTTGGCCGCGGCCTTGCTCTTCTCCTGCCAGATGCCGGCCGTGAAGGTATGCGCGCCGGTCTCGAACTGCAGGTTGAGCATGCCACCCAGCCGGTTCACGCGCGGCGTCTGCACCTGTTCGGAGAACGGTGCACCGTTCGGCGATGGCACGGTCGGGTCGGTGAGCGTGGCCTGGGTGTGGCTGTTGGCGTTGTACAGCTGCACGTTGCCGCTCAGCGCCGGGCTGATCTGGAAGCGATGGTTGATCGAGGACACGCGATCACGGGTGGTCTGGCCGGTGTCGTACGGGATCAGTTCGGACAGCTCACCGCAGGTGTAGGCACCGCAGGATTTGTCCGCGTTTTCCGGCGAGGCCACGTACCAGGCCCACGCGTAGTCCGGATAGAAGATATCGGCCTTCCAGCCCAGCTTGCGGATCATGTCGAAGGAGATGTTGTTGTAGCCCCAGACCTTGGCCTTGCTGTCGGACAGGAACACGGTGAAGTCACCCCAGGCCACGTCCTGCTGCAGCTTCAGATCGCCGCGCAGGAAGTTCTGGGTGCCCTCGCCCTGGTATTTGTCGGCGGACACGCGCTGCAGGTCGACCAGTACTTTCGGGCCGTGCTCGCCGAGCTGGCCGCTCTGCCCGGACACGGTGGTGACCCGCGTGCTGTTGCTGCCCACGCCCTGCTTCACACGCAGGCTGGGCGTGTCCTGCAGCTCGCGCAGGCGGTATTCCAGGCTGCCACCGTTGACGCTGCTGGAGAACACGCTGACCGGCGCACCACCGGGGCTGACCGTGATCGCGCCGATGCCATCGGGCACGCCCACATTCACCACGCTGGTGCCGGTGAGCGAGAGGAAGCCGTTGTCGTTCAGCGGCACGCCCTCGAAGGTGATGCCCATCTCATTCATGCGGAAGCCGCGCACGAACAGGCTGGTGGCCGAGATATCCAGGCCCAGGCCGTCGGTGGCGGTGTAGCTGGCGCCGGGTACCTGCTTGAGCATGGCCAGGCCGTTGTTGCCGGTGACCATCGCGTCGAGGTCTTCGGCCTTGATGATGTAGCGGTTGGGGCCGACCACCTGGGTCGGCGCGACGGCGGCGCCACGCGGCGTGGCGATCACCTGCAGGGCGTTCAAGGTGGTGGGCGTGTCGTGCGCGGTGTCGGCCGATTCGGCGGCGTAGGCGGGTGTGGCGATGACGGTGATGATGGCCAGGGCGAGGCGCGTCGTGGGTGGAGTGTTCATGGGCAGATCCAGGTGCAGGGAGAGAGCGGCGCAGGCGCACGCCCAGCGCGTTGCAGCACCGGTGTGTCGGCGCCCTGGCTGGCGATGCGATTGCGTTGAGGAAAGACGGCGCAGCGCGCGCCGGTCAGCAGATGAAAGCGATCATCTGCCGTGGGATTCGGTGGGGTGATTTCGACGTGCGAAATTCTTGCATCGCACTGCCGCATCCGCCATTGCGCCGTGGTACAGCGCCGATGGCGGTGGGGATGGGTGGGTTATACGTGGGTATAGGTCCGGCGTGGTGGAGGCCGACCTTGGTCGGCGCCTGCCGTCTGCGTGGCCAACCAAGGTTGGCACCTACCAGGGCGGATGGGACTGGGTGGAGGCCGACCTGGGACGGCGCTTGCCGCCTGCGTGTGCCAACCAAGGTTGGCACCCACCAAGGTGGATAGACTTGGTGGAGGCGACCTTGGTCGGCACTTGCCGTCTGCGTTTGCCAACCGGGGTTGGCACCCACCAGGGCAGAGGGACGCGTGGTTACTGCAGGACGAAACGCTCGATCGCGCGCGCGACGCCTTCGTCGGCGTTGCTGGTGGTTTCAAACCGCGCCACGGCCTTCACCGCATCGATGGCGTTGCCCATCGCCACGCTGGTGCCGGCGTACTGCAGCATGGTCAGGTCGTTTTCCTGGTCGCCGATGGCCATCACGTTGGCGCGGTCGATGCCGAGGTGCTCGGCCAGCTTCTGCAGGCTTGGCCCCTTGCCGGCGCGGTGGTCGAACACTTCCAGGAAGAACGGCGCGCTCTTCAGCACCGCGAAGCGCTCGGTCAGTTCGGCAGGCAGGCGCGCGATGGCGGCATCCAGCACGTCCGGCGCGTCGATCATCATCAGCTTGATGAAGGACATCGACGGGTCCATGTCCTGCACGCGGCGATACGACAGTGGCATCCGCGAAAGATGCGAGTCGGCCACGGTGTAGTAGCTGATGTCCTGGTTGGGCGTGTACATGCGCTGGCTGTCCAGCGCCTGGAAGTGCACGCCCAGGTCGCGGGCCACCTGCTCGCAGAACAGGAAGTCGTCGAAGCTGAGCGGATACTCGACCACGGTTTCGCGCGTGCCGATGCGCTGCACCAGCCCACCATTGCAGGCGATGCAGTAGTCATCGTCGCCGTTGATGCCCAGCTCCTGCAGGAACGGCGCCAGACCGGGAACCGGACGGCCACTGGTCAGCACGATGTGCACGCCCAGCGCGCGCGCCTGCGCTATGGCCTGCCTGGCCCGTGCGGTGAGCTGGTGGGCCGGATCCAGCAGGGTGCCATCCATGTCGATGGCGACCAGTTCGATGGTCGATTGCCTGCGGCCCATGTCCATCAGCGTCTTACCTTCATGCGGGCCCTCCATTTTACCCCCTCATGCCCGGTTCACCTCTTTGCCGGCGTTGGCCGGGATACTGCGGGAGCCTGTGCGTCCCCCACCGCAGGACGGCCCGCTGACCGCCCTTCCCTGGAGAACCTTGCGACGCATGACCTACCGTGCCCCCGAAACCAACGACAGCGCGCCGCTGGCCCAGCAGATCGAGCAGATGATCGACGAGCTGCCCGGCGACCAGGTCAGCGTCGGCACCCTGCTCAGTGCGCTGGGCGATGAGGGCCTGCTGCTGATCGTGATCCTGCTCTCGGCCATCTTCATCATCCCGGTGTCGATACCCGGGCTGAGCACGGTGTTCGGTGCCTCGATCCTGCTGATCGGCCTGAGCCGGGTGCGCAACCGCCCGTTGTGGGTGCCGCAGAAGCTGGCGCGCCGCGAGATCGCCACCGACAAGCTGAAGGCCAACCTGGGCCGTGCGCTGAAGTGGGTGCACCGCATGGAGCGGTTGTCGCGGCCGATGCGGCTGGCGGTGATGGTGCGCTCAAAGAAGATGATGCGCCTGAACAACCTGATGCTGGTGTTCGCGACCCTGCTGCTGATGGCGCCGGCCGGGCCGATTCCCTTCAGCAACACGCTGCCGGCCTTGGCGCTGATGTCGTTTGCGATCGGTTTCATCCAGCGTGATGGTGCGGCGGTGGCGGCCGGCTACGCCTTCGTGGTGGCCACGGTGGTGTACTTCGGCGTGCTGCTGGGTGGGGTGGGGTTTGCCGCTGAGTCGGTGTTCAGCGGGTTGCGCGCGGCGCCGTCGGAAGCGTAGCGCCGAGGCGATGCTCGGCTGATTCCGGCTTTTTGTAGAGTCGAGCCATGCTCGACTGCTCCTTCCAACAGCAGTCGAGCAAGCTCGACTCTACAAGGGCCAGATCCAAAGCAGTCGAGCAAGCTCGACTCTACAAGGCTACTTGGCCGACACCCGCCACACGACGTCGCCCACATCGTCGGCCACCAGCAGTGCGCCTTCGGCATCCATTGCCATGCCCACCGGTGCGCCCATCAGCGTCTTCTCGTCCTTGGAAGTGAAGCCACCGACCACGGTCTGCGGCCGACCGGTCGGCTTGCCGTCCTTGAACGGCACGTACACCACTTCGTAGCCGCTCAGCGGCGAGCGGTCCCAGCTGCCGTGCTCGCCGATGAAGGCGCCGCCGTGGTACTGCGCCGGCAGCGCCTGCCCGGTGTAGAACAGCAGCCCCAGCGGTGCCACGTGCGAGCCGATGGCGTAGTCCGGCACGATCGCCTTGGCCACCAGATCCGGACGCTGCGGCTGCACGCGCTCATCCACGTGCTGGCCGTAGTAGCTGTAGGGCCAGCCGTAGAAGCCATCTTCCTTCACCGACGTGAGGTAATCCGGCACCAGGTCGGCACCGATCTCGTCGCGCTCGTTGGCCACCGCCCACAGTTTCCCGGTACTCGGCTCCCAGTCCAGCCCGGTCGGGTTGCGGATGCCCGAGGCATAGATGCGGCTGCCACGCGTTGCCACGTCCACTTCCAGCACCACGGCGCGGCGGTATTCGACTGCCAGGCCGTTCTCGGTGATGTTGCTGTTGGAGCCCACGCCCACGTACAGCTTGCTGCCATCGCGGCTGGCCAGCAGTTCCTTGGTCCAGTGGTGGTTGATGGTGCTGGGCAGGTCGGTGAACTCGCGGCCCTTGTCGGACATACGGGTTTCGCCCGGCACGTAGTGGTACTGCATGATGTTGCCGGTGTTGGCCACGTACAGCGTGTCACCGATCAGCTGGATGCCGAACGGCGAGTGCAGGCCCTCGATGTAGACGTGCTGGTTCCAGGTGGTGGTGCCGGGCGTACGCCGCAGCAGGGTGACCCGATTGCCGCCCTTGCCGGCCTTGCCCGAACGGGCCTTCACCTTGCCGGCGATCCACTGCTTGGGCGTGGTGACCGGTTCTTCACCGGGGCCGTTGCCTTCCACCACCAGCACGTCGCCATTGGGCAGGGTCAGCAGGCGCCGTGGATGCTGCAGGTTGGCGGCGATGCGCTCGATCTTCAGGCCGTCGGCCACCGTCGGTGACTGGCCTTCGGCCCAGCCGACGCCCTTGGGCACCTGCATTGGCGGCATCAGGAAGTTCTTCGGCGCCGGCAGCGGCGGCTTCGTACCGGACTGGTCGGCGGGGTGGTACTCGGCCTTGCCTGCACAGGCCGACAGGGTGACGGCCAGTGCCAGGGCGGCCACGGCGGGCAGGATGTGCTTAGCCATGACGGCCTCCCTGCAGCACCGGCGGCTGCAATGACAGCAGGATCAGGCCCAGTGCGATCAGGGCCACGGTCAGCGCCGACAGGATCGTGCCCGGCACCGCGACGGCATAGGCATCACGGCTGTGCACGAAGGCGTTCCAGATCGCCAGCAGCACGGCCACCAGGTTGAGGAAGAAGTCGATGCGGTCGATGCGGGTGGCCGTGCCGTTGCGGCGCCAGACCGCGAACAGGTTGATCAGCCGCGGCACGATGGCGATCAGCAGGCCGAAGGTGATCAGCCAGGCCGCGGCCTTGCCCCACATCACCTCGGCGCTGTTGAGGTAGATCGCGTCGAAGATCAGCGCGCCGACGAAGAAGCCGAACGGTATCGGGTTCAACAGGCTGAACAGCGTAGTGCCTGGGCCGCGATGGGCCTGGGCGAGGGGGTTGACCATCTGGGTGCTCCGGTACGGATGTGTGCGAGGGCCGTAGTAGCACAGGCGGATGTGAGGGCGCGCGATGACGCCGGGTAGATCCTCGCCATGCGTGGGTGCGGGTGCCAGCCAAGGTTGGCATCCCCCAGATGCCAGCCAACGCAGCCGTCATTACCCCACGTCATAAGTGTTTGTGACGGAATTGGCACATCCGCAGATTGCTGCTGTGAAGAGGTAGGGGGTTCTTCGTTGTCTCGCGTTTGGCTCGTTGCGATGGGGCAGTTCCGCCCCGCCGTCCTGCCATGCCGATTCACAACAGAAGGATTCGTGTATGAAGCGACACACGCAACGCTCCGCGCCACCGCGCTCCGCGCGGCTGGCCCTTGCCACTGCCCTGGTGCTGGGCAGCCTGGCCGTCACCGCACAGGCCCAGCAGGCCGATCCGCTGGCGGGCATCCAGTGGCACCTGCGCAATACCGGGCAGACGGTACCGGCCGACACGCTGCCGGTGGCCGGCAACGATCTGAACGTGGATGGCCTGTACCGCAACGGCATCCGCGGCCAGGGCGTCACCATCGCCATCGTCGATGACGGCCTGCAGATCGCGCATCCGGACCTGGCCGCCAACGTGGCGGCCGTGGCCGGCAAGAACTTCGCCAATGGTTCGAACAATCCCACCCCGTCCAATCCGGACGCCGACAACCACGGCACCATGGTCGGCGGCATCGCCGGCGCAGTGGGCGCCAACAACCTGGGCGTGCGTGGTGTGGCTCCGGCGGCAACGCTGAAGGGCTTCAACCCCATTTCGCGCTCCGCCCAGGGCAACCAGCAGAGCAACATCGAGTACGCCTGGTGGGATGGCGCGGAATCGGCCGACGTGCAGGTGTTCAACAACAGCTGGGGCGCCGGCCCGGGCAATCCGAACCTGCCGTTGGCGTACAGCGAGAACACGATACGTTCGTATGAGCAGGCGCTGTCGGGTACGCGCGGTGGCCGCGGCGGCATCTACGTGAAGTCGGCCGGCAACAACTTCAACAACGGGTACTGGCAGGACAACCTCGGCAACACCTTCGATGTCTGCACGAATGACACCAAGAACCGCAACACCGGCTGCGTGCCGGCTGGCCGCGATCCGCGCAACAACCTGTTCAACGTGATCACCGTTGCCGCCGTGCGCGCCGATGGCGTGCGCTCGTCGTACTCCTCCACCGGCTCGGCCCTGTGGGTCTCGGCCTTTGGCGGTGAGTACGGCCTGCAGGCCCAGTACGCACCGGGCCTGGTGGCACGCGCGTACGACCCGGCCATCGTCACCACCGACGTGACCGGGTGCGCGCAGGGCAGCAACAAGAACACCAACCGCGAGAACACGCTGGACAGCAACCAGTCGGCCATCGACAGCACCTGCAACTACACCGCCAAGATGAACGGCACGTCAGCGTCGGCACCGATGGTATCGGGCGTGGCCGCGCTGGTGCTGGAAGCCAATCCGAACCTGTCCTATCGCGATGTGAAGTACATCCTGGCCACCACCGCCACCCGCAACCACCCGAACCAGCCGGCGGTGACACTGGCCGACGGGCGCACGCTGGTGCCGGGCTGGACGGTGAACGCCGCCAACCGTGCCTACAGCAACTGGTATGGCTTCGGCGTGGTCAATGCTGCGCGTGCAGTAGAGGTCGCCGAGAACTTCCAGTCGCTGGGACCGCTGGTCGATAGCGGCTGGCGCACCACCACGCGCACCGTGGCCATCGGCAACACCTCGGCCGCCGCGGCGCGCCTGACCTTCCAGCTGGCCAACGGCGCGCGCAACATCGAAAGCGTGCAGCTCGGCTTCCGGGTCAACCACCGCAATACGCGCCAGCTGCAGTTCGTGCTGGTTTCGCCCAGCGGCACCCGCAGCGTGGTGCAACCGGCGTTCACCGCGATCGGTTCGGGCACGGGGAACGCGCAGAGCAATTTCACCAGCTGGGACCTGCTGTCCAGCAATGCCTTCTTGGATGAGAATGCCACCGGCACCTGGACGCTGGAAGTGACCGACATGGGGCAGGCCGCGACTGCTGCATCGCGTGGCAACCTCGAATCCTTCAAGATCCGCGTTCTGGGGCACTGATGATGAAAAAGACCATTCTGTTGAGCACGCTCGCCTTCGCGGCGATGACCTCCCCTGCCTGGGCACAGAGCTCGGGGCAGACGCCTCCGGCCAGGACCCCGTCAACCGTGGATGCGCAGGAACTGAAGGCGTCCGCTACCGGCCGCTCGTTCGATGTGGGTGGCACGCGTTTCCAGCTGTCTCCCACGACCACGGTGAAGCAGGTCAGCGGCGGTCGGTTCACGATCACCTCGCAGGCGGCGGCCACCAGCACGCGTACCAAGCGTTCGCTGGACGGCGCAGCGGCCGCGCCTGCTGATGCCGGCGCCGGCAAGTTCGCCGCGGCGGTATCCCACGACGGAGCGCCGGTGGTGGCGACGTCGCGGGTCAAGGTGTTCTTCACCGATGCAGCCGCTGCCCAGCGCGCAGCAAGCGCCACGGGCGGCAGCGTGGTGAAGGTGTCGAAGGCGTCGGGCCAGGCCATCGTGGAGTACCCGTCGGTGAACGCGGCGCTGGATGCGACCACCAAGTTGCTGTCCACCGCCGGCATCCGCGCCACCGAGCCGGACGTGGTGCAGTGGGAAGAAACCAAGTAAGGCGTTGAGTGGTGCCCCCGGCCGGTTGGCTCTCCTGGCCGGCCGGGGGATCAGGGGTGTGCCAACCAAGGTTGGCACCCACCAGGAGCTGTGGCTGGCACCCACCAGCGTCAGCGGGCGGCGAGTGTGCCGTTGTGGGTCAGGCTGCAGCTGGCCAGCGGGTCGCTGCCGGCCGCCGGGTGGGCCGGCTCGAGCAGCAGGCGCTGCACGTCGGAGAACAGCTTGTCCACCGGCATGCCATACGGTGCGAACAGCCTCAGCCGGCCCTGGCGATCGAACACGTAGCCACCGGCAATGTGGCTCATCGTGTAGGTCTGCGGAATCGGGCCGGGTTCCTTTTCATAGAACGCCTTGAAGTCGCTGGCCATGGCGGCCAACTGTGCCTCGTTGCCGACCAGCGCGATTGCCTTGGGGTCGAACGCTTCCACGTAGGTGCGGGCGACCTCGGGCGTGTCGCGGGCCGGATCGACGCTGACGAACACCACCTGCAGCTGGTCGGCGTCCTTGCCCATCAGGTGCTTGACCTGGCTCAACTCGACCATCGTGGTCGGGCACACGTCCGGGCAGCTGGTGAAGCCGAAGAACAGGTAGGTCACCTGCCCCTGCAGATCCGCCGGGCCACGCACGGTGCCGTGGCTGTCAGGCATCGACCAGTGCTGGCCGAGTTCTTCGCAGGCGATGTCCTTGGAATAGAAGTCCATGCGCGACTGCGCACTGCAGCCAGCCAGCAGTCCGAGCAGCAGGCCTGCGGCCAGGCGCAGGCCACGATGGGGGAACGCAATGCCTTTCACGGTTCGCAGGCTCAGTTGATCATCATGTGGTAGTGCATGCTCCAGATGATCCAGACCGACAGTGCGACGACGATGAACAGGATCACCAGGGTGAACACGAAGCTGGCCAGGTTCCAGCCACCTTCGGACTTGCGGTCCATGTGCAGGAAATAGACCAGCTGCACCAGGATCTGCGCCACCGCGAAGCCGACCAGCAGGAACAGCGTGAGCGGCCGCGACAGCACCGGGTTCATCACCAGTGCGAACGGCACCACGGTGAGCAGCGCGCACAGCACGAAGCCGATCAGGTAGGACTTGGTGGAGCCGTGCGCATTGCCGGCGCGCGAGGTTTCGACGTGGGCCATGTCAGAAGGCTCCGATCAGGTAGACGAAGGTGAAGACGCAGATCCACACCAGGTCCAGGAAGTGCCAGAACAGGCTCAGGCACGAGACGCGGGTGATGTTGGTCGGGGTCAGGCCACGGCGGTAGACCTGGTGCATGACCACCGCCATCCAGATCAGGCCACTGGCCACGTGCAGGCCGTGGGTGGCCACCAGCGCGAAGAACGCTGACAGGTAGGCACTGGTGCTGGGGCCTGCGCCTTCGTGGATCAGGTGCGAGAACTCGTAGATCTCCATGCCGATGAACGACGCGCCGAGCACGAAGGTCACGCCCAGCCAGCGCAGCACCGCGGAGGTATCGTGGCGATGCATCGCCAGCACCGCTTGCCCGTAGGTGATGCTGGAGACCAGCAGCAGGAAGGTTTCGGCCATCACGAACGGCAGCGAGAACAGATCCTTGCCGGTGGGGCCGCCGGCGTAGGCGGTGCTGAGCACCGCGTACGAGGCGAACAGCGAACCGAACAGCACCAGGTCGGACATGAGGTAGACCCACATGCCGAACACCTTCATGCCGCCCTGCTCGTGGCCATGGTCGTGTGCGTGGTGGTCCTCGTGCGCCTGCGTGTCGCTGGCCAGCTCCGGGCGGGTCAACAGGTTCATGCGCGTACCTCCTTCAGCTTGGCGAGGCTGGCCGCTTCGGTGCGCGCCACCTCTTCGGAACTGACGTAGTAGTCCACGTCCTCGTCGTAGGAGCGCACGATCAGGGTGACGATCATGGCGATGAAGCTGGCCGCGGCCATCCACCAGATGTGCCAGACCAACGCGAAGCACAGCACCAGAATCCAGATGTTGAGGATCAGCGGCACGCCGGTGTTCTTCGGCATGTGGATCGGCGCGTACTTTTTCGGCGGCGGCGGCAGGCCGCGCTTCTTGGCTTCGTGGAAGGCGTCCAGCTCATCGGCCTTGGGCACCACGGCGAAGTTGTAGAACGGCGGCGGCGACGGCGTGGCCCATTCCAGCGTGCGTGCATTCCACGGGTCGCCGGTCAGGTCCAGGTTGCGCTTGCGGTCGCGTACGCTCACGTAGATCTGCACCAGCATCAGGATGATGCCGGCAAACACGAACAGCGCACCGATGAAGGCAGCAATCAGGTACGGCGTCCACGCCGGGTTGTCGTACTGGTTCATGCGGCGGGTCATGCCCATGAAGCCGAGCATGTACAGCGGCATGAAGGCCAGGTAGAAGCCGATCACCCAGCAGGCGAACGACCACTTGCCCAGGCGCTCGTTGAGGGTGAAGCCGAACACCTTCGGGAACCAGTAGGCAAAGCCGGCCAGGTAGCCGAACAGCGCGCCGCCGATGATGGTGTTGTGGAAGTGGGCGACCAGGAACAGGCTGTTGTGCAGCAGGAAGTCCGCGCCCGGAATGGCCAGCAGCACGCCGGTCATGCCACCGATGGTGAAGGTGACCAGGAACGCGATGGTCCACAGCATCGGCACGCTGAACTCGACGCGGCCACCGTACATGGTGAACAGCCAGGTGAAGATCTTCACGCCGGTGGGGATGGCGATGATCATCGTCATGATGCCGAAGAAGGCATTGACGCTGGCACCGGAGCCCATGGTGAAGAAGTGGTGCAGCCAGACGATGAACGACAGGATGCCGATCGCCAGCGTGGCGCCCACCATCGATTTGTAGCCGAACAGCTTCTTGCGCGCGAACGTGGCGGTGACTTCAGAGAAGATGCCGAACGCCGGCAGCACCAGGATGTACACCTCCGGATGGCCCCAGGCCCACACCAGGTTCACGTACATCATCGGGTTGCCACCCAACGTGTTGGTGTAGAAGTTGAAGTCCAGGTAGCGGTCCAGGGTGAGCGCGCCCAGCGCCACGGTCAGGATCGGGAACGCGGCGATGATGATCACGCTGGTGACCAGCACGGTCCAGGTGAACACCGGCATCTTCATCAGGGTCATGCCCGGCGCACGCATGCGCAGGATGGTGATGAACAGGTTGACGCCGGTCAGCAATGTGCCGATGCCCGAAGCCTGCAACGCCCAGATGTAGTAATCGACACCCACCCCTGGACTGAACTCGATACCCGACAGCGGCGGGTAGGCCACCCAGCCGGTCATGGCGAATTCGCCAACACCCAGCGAGATCATCATCAGCGCGGCGCCGACCACGAAGATCCAGAAGCTGAAGGCGTTGAGGAACGGGAACGCCATGTCGCGCGCGCCGATCTGCAGCGGCACGATGATGTTCATCAGGCCGACCACGAACGGGGTGGCCACGAAGAAGATCATGATCACGCCGTGCGCGGTGAAGATCTGGTCGTAGTGTTCCGGTGGCAGGAAGCCGTCACTGCCCGGGCCGGCCGCGGCCAGCTGCGCGCGCATCATCAGCGCATCGGCGAAGCCACGCACCAGCATGACCAGCGCCACCACCACGTACATGATGCCGATCTTCTTGTGGTCCACGGTGGTGAACCAGTCACGCCACAGCGGGCCCCACAGCTTGAAGTACGTCACCGCGCCGAGCAGCGCGAGGCCACCCAGCACCATGGCCGCCAATGTGACCACCACGATCGGCTCGTGCAGCGGCACGGCCTCCCACGTCAATTTACCCAACATGTTCGTTACTCCTGGGAAACCTGGGCACCACCGGCAGCGCCCGCCGGGGTGGCGGCAGCGGTGTTCTCACCCACGCCGATGAACTGGTCGATGACCTTCTTGAACAGCAGCGGCTCGACACTGGAGAAGTGCTGTACCGGTGCGTTCTTGGTTGGTGCGGCCAGCGCCTTGAACTGGTTGAAATCCAGTGCCTGCGGCGCGCTGCGCACCTCGGCCACCCAGCGCTCGAAGTCTTCGTTGCTGCTGGCGGTGGCGATGAACTTCATGTTCGAGAAGCCATGCCCGCTGTAGTTGCCGGACATGCCGCGGAACTGGCCCGGCTCGTTGGCGATCAGGTGCAGCTGCGTGCGCATGCCGGCCATCGCATAGATCTGCCCACCCAGCTGCGGGATGAAGAAGGTGTTCATCGTCGAGTTGGAGGTGATGTTGAACGCCAGCGGGCGGTTGGCCGGGAAGTTGAGCTGGTTGACCGTGGCGATGCCCAGGTCCGGGTATACGAACACCCACTTCCAGTCGGTGGCGATCACGTCCACGTGCAGCGGTTCGCCAGCCACGTCCAGCGGCTTGTACGGGTCCAGTTCGTGGGTGGACTGCCAGACGATCACCGCCAACACCGCGATGATGACCAGCGGCACGCCCCAGACCACGATCTCCACCTTGGTGGAGTGCGACCAGTCCGGCGTGTATTTCGCCTTGGTGTTGCCGGCGCGGAAACGCCAGGCGAACACAAAGGTCAGCACGATGGCCGGTATCACCACGATCAGCATCAGGCCGATGCAGATCAGGATCAGGTCGCGCTGGGCGAGCCCGACCATGCCCTTCGAATCCAGCAGCACCCAGTCACAGCCCGACAGGCCGACGCAGGCCAGGGCGACCAGCGCCAGGCGGATGCGGTTCCAGCAGATATTCATTGGAGGTCAACCCTGTTGAAGAAGCGCGCTTGACCGGCTCGCCTGCGCGCAGCGCCCGGGCGTGGAGCGGCTACACTGTGGGTACGAGGTCGCCTACAAGGAGGCGATCCACTCCAATCAAGCCCATACAAGATACATGATTGTATGGACTTGTGCATCTGCACGTATGGAAAAATCTGACCGATGACGCCTCCTGCCGCCGGCCGCCGCCTGAAACACCCCAACCGCACTTGGGTTCGCCCCTTCCGCGAGGGCGCCGGCCCGCTGTACCTGCAGATTGCCCAGCAGGTGCGCGAGGCGGTGGACGACGGCGTGCTGCGCCCCGGCGACCGCCTGCCGCCGCAGCGCGACCTGGCCCAACAGGTGGGCGTGGACCTGACCACCGTCACCCGCGCCTTTGCCGAGCTGCGCCAGGCCGGCCTGCTCGATGCGCAGGGCGCTGGCGGTACCTTCATTGCACTGTCGGCCGGCAACCGCAGCACCTCGGTCGACCTGAGCATGAACATCCCGCCGCTGCTGGGCAGCGCGCCGTTCGCGCAGGGCATGGAGGCCGGCTTCCAGCACGTGGGCCAGCAGCTGGGCCAGGGCGAGCTGATGAGTTACCACGTCGGCGCCGGCACCCGTGAGGACCGCGCCGCCGCCGTGCAGTGGCTGGCACCGATGCTGGGTACGGTGGGGGCCGACCAGGTGGTGATCTGCCCCGGCGCGCAGACCGCGCTGTGTGCACTGATCCTGGCCCGTACCCAGCCGGGCGAGCTGATCGCCGCCGAGCAGCTGACCTACCCCGGCCTGCTGGCCGCCGCGCGCGTGCTGCAGCGGGGCGTGGTGCCGGTGGCGATGGACGCCGAAGGCATGCTTCCGGACGCGCTGGAAGAAGCCTGCCAGCTGCGCCGCCCGCGCCTGCTGTACCTGGTGCCGACCATCCAGAACCCGACCACGGCGACGATGTCGGCACAGCGTCGGCAGGCGCTGCTGGCGGTAGCGAAGCGCCACGATATGACCGTGATCGAAGACGATCCCTACTGGTTGCTGGCCGGTGACGCCGCGCCGCCGCTGGCCGCCCACCGCGACGCCGGCTGCCCGGTCTATTACATCTCCACCCTGTCCAAGTGCCTGGCGCCGGGCCTGCGCACCGCCTATCTGGTGGTGCCGGCCGGCGAGCCGATGGAACCGGTGCTGGATGCGCTGCGCGCGATCGCGCTGATGCCGACCCAGTCGATGGTGGCCGTGGCCTCGCAATGGATCCGCAGCGGCCAGGCCCAGGACATGGTGCAGCGCTTCCAGCAGGAACTGCGCGAACGCCAGGCGATTGCCGCGCAGTACCTGCCTTCGCGTGCCCGCGCCCATCCGGCCGGCCTGCATGTCTGGTTGCCGCTGCCGCCACGGCTGGACCAGTACCGGCTGATCCAGGCCGCGCAGGAACAAGGCCTGGGCATTGCCAGCTCCGACGCCTTCAGTGTGGAAGAACCGCCACCGGGCAACGCCATCCGCCTGTCGCTGGGCGGCGCGGTCGACCAGGGCGCGCTGGCCGGGGCGCTGGCCAAGCTGAATGAGATCCTGTCCGAAGCCCCCGAGGCCCGGCACAACGCCATCGTCTGAAGCGTGCGCATGGCGCGACATCCATACAAGATGATATTTTGTATGCAATGTATGGATGAATGGACGAGCGTCGATGCGCGCCGAGAAACTGAAGTTCCATCTGGTGATGGCCGGGTGCGGTGGCTTTGTGGTGCTGATGCTGGCCGCGCTGGCCTGGGTCTGCCTGCAGCCGCAGACCGTGGAAGTGCAGGCCGCCGAGCGCCACGCCATCGAGCAGTGCGTGCAGCGCAGCGAGGATCCGGCGCGTAGCGAGATCCAGCGCCGCGCGCAGGCCGACTCCTGCCGCGAGATGCGCAAGCAGTACGCGCACAAATTCGGCGGAGACGCGTCCTGATGGGCGCAGCCGCGCCGCGCCGCCGCTGGCTGCTGCCGATGATGATCGCCCTCGCCTGCCTGTTCATGGCCGGCGTGGCGGCGGCGTTGTGGCAGTACTTCGGCTACGGCGCGCAATCCACCTTCACCGAACAGGCCATCGTCTTCGACGACTCGCAGCTGCGCCTGCCCGCCGATCTGGCCGGTGACACCGGCCGTATCCGCGTGGTGCATTTCTGGGACCCGGCCTGCGGTGTGTGCAACCGCGAAACCGGCGCACACCTGAGTTACCTGATCAGCATGTACCGCCGCGCCGGCATCGACTTCTATGCGATCCGCCGCCCCGGGACCGAGGGTGAACTGCCCGAGCCGCTACGCAGCAAGGTGATCCACCTGCCGACCATCGACGGCATCGAACACATTCCGGCCAGCCCTGCGGTGGCGATCTGGGACCGGCAGGGCCACCTCGCGTATGCCGGCCCATACAGCATCGGCATGGTCTGCAACTCGGCCAACAGCTTCGTCGAGCCGCTGCTGGACAAACTGGTGCGCGACGAAACCGTGCGCCCGAAAGGACTGCTTGCCGTGGGCTGTTACTGCCCCTGGCACGCCCCGCGCTGAGGACGCGCAATGACTTCACCGAGGCTGGCCGGCGCGACCGCCGTAAACAACAACGGCGGTCACCTGTCCGAACCGACCGATGGTTATGGACAGGCTCCCGCCGTTGGAAGCAACGATACGCCCCGACATGCTCCCTACATGCCGCGACCGGATGTCGCAGCGCGCGAGTGGGTGCAGGACGTGCTCGCGCACAGTGGGCCGATCTACCTGCGCATCGTCAATTCACTGGAACGCTCGGTGCGTCGCGGCGGCCTTGCACCAGGACAACGGCTGCCTTCGCAGCGCGCGCTGGCGCTGCAGCTCGGCGTCGACCTGACCACGGTGACCCGTGCTTTCGATGAAGCACGCAAGCGCGGCCTGATCGAGGCGCGGGGTCCGCAGGGCAGTTTCATCGCACCGCCCAAGGCCGGCTTCGAGCAGGTGGTGGACCTGAGCATGAACGTGCCACCGGTGCCCGATGCCGATGCACTGGCCGAAACACTGCGCCGTGGCGCCGCCGCCGTACTTGCGCGCAGCAACGCGCCGAACCTGATGACCTACCACCTGGGCGGCGGCAACCCGACCGATCGCCATGCCGCGGCGCGCTGGCTGCGGCCAATGCTGGGCATCGTGGACGACGGCTGCCTGCTGCTGACCGAAGGCGCACAGGTCGCGCTGGCGGCGATCCTGGTCAGCCAGAGCCGCGATGGCGATGCAATCCTGTGCGACACGCTGGTCTACCCGGGGTTGCTGCAGGCAGCGGCCGCACTGGGCCGGCGCCTGCTGCCGGTGGCCAGCGATGAACACGGCATGTGTCCCGAGGCACTGACCCGGCAGGCACGCGAAAGCGGCGCGCGGCTGGTCTATCTCAATCCCACCTGCCAGAACCCGACGGCGCTGACCCTGCCGCTGCAGCGGCGCCAAGCGTTGGCGCGCGTGCTGGAACGCGAAGGCCTGCTGGCGATCGAAGACGATCCGTACTGGCACCTCGCCGAGGACGCGCCGACACCACTGGCAACCCTGGCCCCGCGCCACGTGTTCTACGTGGCCACACTGTCGAAGGTGATCAGCCCCGGCCTGCGAACCGCGTTCGTGCAATGCCCGGATGCGGCGCATGCGGAGTCGATGACGGCCGCGCTGCGGGCGACCCGCTTGATGGGTCATCCGCTGGTGTCGGCGCTGGCCAGCCAGTTGCTGCTGGATGGCTCGGCGCAATCGTTGCTGGCACAGGTGCGCAGCGAGGCGCGCGAGCGCATGCGCATGGCGCGCTATCTGCTGGCACCGTCGCTGCTGCAGCGCGCCGAGGGCCTGCATGCCTGGTGCCGGGTGCCAGCGCCGTGGACCGATGCCACCTTGGTGCGCACCGCGCAGCTGCAGGGGCTGGCGATTGCGCCCTCATCGGCGTTCTGCCCGTCCGGGGTGCTGCATCAGAACGGCGTGCGGCTGTCACTGGGGCTGGCGGCGGACCGCCGGCAACTGGAAAGTGCGCTGCGGCGGATTGACCGTTTGTTGTTGTCCGATGCGTTGCCGGCGATCGAGCGGTAGGCCTGGTAGTGCCGGCCGCTGGCCGGCGGAAGATTCGCCGGCACGGTTGGAATGTGCCAACCAAGGTTGGCACCCACCAGAGCAGGGTCAGGCCAGGGCGGAGAGCGCCTTCACCAATGCATCCATCTGCTCCGGCCGGGTGAATACCGACGGCGTCACCCGTACGCAGGCGCCGGAATCGAGGCCGTCACGGTGCGTGGTGAACACCCGGTGCTCATTCAGCAGGCGCTTCTGCAGCGCGATGTTGTCGGCCGTGCTGGTGCGCCCGCGCAGACGGAAGCTGGCCAGCGCACTGGCCAGCGCCGGGTCCGGCGAGGACAGCACTTCGATATGTGCCATCTGCCGTGCCGGCACTGTCCAGCGCTCGCGCAGGTAGCGCAGGCGCGCCTGCTTGTTGGCCGCACCGATGCGCTGGTGCAATGCGATCGCTTCCGGCAGTGCCAGGTAGGCAGCGAAGTTGACCGTGCCGGTGTGCACCCGGCTGCCCACGCGGCTGTCGTCGGTCTCGCCCATGTATGGATCCAGATCCGCCACGCGGCCCTTGCGCACGTACATCGCGCCAACGCCGACCGGCGCACCGATCCATTTGTGCAGGTTGATGCCAACGAAATCGGCCTTCAGCTGCGGCACCGCGTAGTCGATCTGGCCGAACCCGTGCGCGGCATCGACGATCACATCGATGCCGCGCGCCCGCGCACGCTGGGCGATCTCCGCCACCGGCAGCACCAGCCCGTGGCGATGGCTGACCTGGGTCAGCAGCACCAGCTTCAGCCGCGGCAGGCGCGCGAACGCGGCCTCGTAGGCCTGCAGGATCTGCGCGTGGTCCGGCACTGCCGGCAGTGCGATGCGCTCCACCTGCACGCCGCGACGCTGCTGCAGCCAGCGCATCGCGCCGATCATGCTGTCGTAGTCGATGTCGGCGTACAGCACCTGGTCGCCGGGCTGCAGGCGGTTGTAGCCGCCGATCAGGGCCAGCATGGCCTCGGTGGCACCACGGGTCAGCGCGATCTCGTCGGCCGCCACGCCCAGCAGTTCGGCCACCTGCCGCTGCACCGCCATGTAGTGCGCCGGGAACTCACGGCGGCCATACCACGCGTTGCCACGGTTCACCTCGGCGGTGTGGCGCTGGTAGCTGGCCAGCGTCTCGCGCCCCATCGCACCCCAGTAGCCGTTCTCCAGGTGGTTCACTTCGTCGGTGATGTCGAAGTGGCTGGCCACCGCGGACCAGTAGGTTTCATCGTGGGCCAGCTTTTCCGGTGCCACGGTCTTCGCAGGAATCTCCATCGGCCCAGCGTAGCGCGCGGCCGCTTGGGCAGGCAGTGAAGGCAGCACGGCGGCGGCCGGCAGCAACGTGGCGGCGCGCAGCAGGGAACGGCGGGTACGGTCCATCAGAAGCTCAACCGGTACTGCGCGTACAGGTTGGCACCATCGGTGTCGTACGGCGCGTTGCGCGAGTAGACCAGGCCACGGCTGGCCTGGAAGGTGGCCTCATCCGGGTAGCGGTCGAACACGTTGTCGGCGCCCACGCGCAGGCTGTGGTGCTCGTTGATGCGATAGCCCACGGCCAGGTCGAGGAAGCTCATCGCGCCGAAACGCTGGTAGATGTCGCCCACTGCGTTGCCGCTGGAGTCGGTCCAGGCGCCGTAGTAGCGCATGCGCGCCATCAGCGACCACGCGCCGATGTCCCAGCTGCCGGTCAGGCTGCCCTTGTGCTCGGGCAGGCGGTCTTCGAACAGCACGCGCTGGGTCTCGTTGGTGGCCACCGAGGTGCTGCCGTTGTCCACGCGGGTGCGGTTGTAGTTGTAGGCCAGGGTCAGCGTCATGCGGCCCGCGCCGAGGTCGCGCAGGTAGTTGCCGACCACGTCCACGCCGGTGGTGGTGGTATCGAAGTCGTTGGTGAAATAGTTCACCGAGGTATAGCCCAGCGGGTTGGGCGTGCCGGCCGGAATGGCGAAGCTGGCCGACTGGCTGAAGCGGTCGGTGAGCTTGATCTGGTACACATCCACCGAGCCGGACAGGCCCAGGTCGGTGCGCCAGGTCAGGCCCAGCGACGCGGTACGCGATTCCTCCGGCTTCAACGGCTGGGCACCGAGCAGCTGGGCCAGCGGATCATTCGGCGACAGGCGGCCGCTGGTGAAGATCTGCAGCGTGCGCGTGTCCAGGCCCTGCGTGGTGCTGGTGGTGTTGAGCTGCGCCGGGGTCGGTGCACGGAAGCCGGTGGACACGGTACCGCGCAAGGCCACGTCCGGGGTGATCGCAAAGCGCGCCGAGAGCTTGCCGTCCAGCGTACTGCCGAAGCTGGAGAAGTCTTCATAACGACTGGCCGCGCCGATGCTCCAGCGCTCGCCCAGCGGCACCTCCATATCCACATAGGCCGCCTTGCTGCGCTGGCTCCACTGTCCGGCCTGACTGGCCGAGAAGCCCGGCGCGCCGTTGGAATTGGCTTCCAGGCCCGCGGCCGCGCCCGGACCCACCGCATACGAGGCGGGGTCACCGGCACGCACCTGGTAGGTCTCCTGGCGGAACTCGCCACCGAAGGCGACGTTGATCGGCTTGGCCAGCGCGGCCACGTCCCACTCGTAGTTGAAGTCGGCGTTGGCGTTCTTCTCGGTCTGGGTCAGGCGGCCGAGATCGAACGCGGTCGGGCTGGCCGGGCCGAGCGAGGCATTGATCGAGTTCTTCAGGCTGTAGTCGATGGCGTTGCGACCGTACGAGGCACTCACATCCCAACGCAGCTTGGGCGTGATCTCGCCGCGCAGGCCACCCACCAGCTGCAGGTCGTTCTGCGTGTTGCCGTACCGCGGGCTGAAGCCCACCGGATAGATCGAACGCAGGTTCCAGCCGGGGAAGATCGTGGTCGTGCGGTAGGCGCCGGTGGTGGTATCGGGGTTGCGCCAGTTGAAATCGCTGACGCCATCGCTGTGGCTGTACAGGCCGAAGGCATAGAGCTCCAGCGTGTCGCTGGCGTTGCCCTTCACGTTGAAGCCGACGCGACGACTTTCAAGGTCCGGCTGGCCCCAGCGCTGCACAGGATTGGGTACATCCAGGTCCGGATGTGCGGCCTGGAACGCGATGGCATCCGGGCGCTGGCGGGTGCGCGAGGTGGCATCGGAGTTGGACGATTCGGCGAACAGCACCAGGCTGCCGTAGTCACCCAGCGACCAGCCGGTGCGCGCGCTGAAGTCGCGCGAGGCACCGTCACCCTGCGCATACTGCGAATAGCCGGCGGTGATCTCGGTGCCGGGGCCATCCTCGAGAATGATGTTGATGACGCCGGCGATGGCATCCGAGCCGTACTGCGCCGAGGCACCATCGCGCAGCACTTCGATTCGCTTGATTGCACTGGTCGGAATCTGCGCCAGATCGGCCGCCTGCGCACCACGGTTGCCCAGCAACGCGCTGCGATGGAAGCGGCGGCCGTTGACCAGCACCAGCGTCTGGTCCGGCGACAGACCACGCAGGGTGGCCGGGCGCACGAACACCTGGCCGTCGGCCATCGGCAGGCGCTGCACGACGAACGACGGCACCAGTTGGGCCAGCACGTCCTTCAGGTCGGTGGATTCAACCGACTTGATGTCTTCCTTGGTGAACACATCCACCGGCGCCAGCGTTTCGAACTGGGTGCGGTTGGAGGCGCGGGTGCCGGTGACCAGCATCGCATCGAGCTGGGTGGGCGCCGCGCGGCTGCCCGCCGTGGCATCGACCGCATCGGCCTCCGCTGCGATCGCGCCTCCTGCGCTGGCCATGGAAAGGGCAAGGAGGATGGAACGCGAAAGCTTCGAACGATGCACGGCAGGGCTCCGGAAAGGCACGACAGGGCCAGCACCTGCGCAGGCACGACAGGGCTGGACAAGGCGCGCAGTCTCGGCGCGATCTGTGAAGGAGCCATGACGTGAGTACGACAGCTTGATGCGCCAACCCAGGTTGGCCCCTGCCACACCCCATCACCGCCCGACGCCCCATCCCCGCGTATAGGGGGCTAGCCGTTGCCGTTGCTGTCGTTGCCAAAGCCGAAACGGGTGGGCCGCGCCGTTCGCAGCGGAACGAACATCAGGGCGGCGAACACCACCAGAGCGGGGGTGGACATGATCCAGATGCCGCGGTTGCGAATCCCGATGCCCATGACGTCGGCCTGCAGATCGCCGATCCACTGCAGCTGCGTCAGTATCATCACCAGCCCGCCGATGGTCGCGCACGGCAACCCACCGTGACCGGCTCCAAACAACGTCGGTGTCAGGCACCCACCCAGCAACGCGAAGCCGGCGCGGTACACCCAGGGATTGCCGCGCCACCGTGGCGCACCGAACAGCATCAGCAGCAGCAGCGCCAGGGTCAGCAGACTCGGCAGTACCCAGAGCATGAGCAGCATCTGGATCATCTCGATCATCGGCCGGGCTCCACTGGCCGGGCATCCCACGCCGTCGTTCGCATCTTCCTGCTCCTGATCTCATCCATGAAGCGCGCATTGTGGCCGGTACGCAGGAAGCGGCAAAGCCCCGGCAGCGCAAGAACTGCTAAACGAAGCGCCACGCGATCCGCTACTGTGCCTGGCATCGGCTTCGGGGAACAGCGGAATGAGCGCGGCAGGCAAGGCATTGTGGTACATCGAAACGCACGCGGATTCGCCACTGACGCTGGCCGATATCGCAGCGGCGGCCGGGCTTTCGCCATTCCATCTGTCACGCCTGTTCCAGACCCGTACTGGCACCTCGGTGGTGCGCTACCTGCGGGGGCGGCGCCTGAGCGCCGCCGCGCAGCGACTGGCCGAGGGTGCGGGTGACATCCTGCCGGTGGCACTGTCGGCGGGCTACACCACCCATGCCGCGTTCACCCGTGCCTTCTGCGAACAGTTCGGGCAGACGCCGGAGCAGGTGCGCGAGAACGGCATCGCCGGATTGGCACTGGTGCAGGCGATCCGCGTGGACGATGCGCCGGCCGCCTGCACGGAAGCCCCGCACCTGCTCGACACTCCCGCCTTCCAGGTTGCCGGCATCGGCATGCGTCACACCCGTGACAGTGGCGGTGCGATTCCCGGGCAGTGGGCGCAGCTCAACCGTGAATGGCCGGCGCCGGCGCCGATCAGCTTCGGCGTATGCTGCAACAGCGATGACGACGGCGGCTTCGACTACATCGCGGCACTGCCGGCCAGCGCGCTTTCGACTGTGCCCGCACATTGGCAACGCGTGGCGGTACCGGCGCGTCGCTATCTGGTGGCCTGGCACGGCGGGCACATCTCCAGCATCCGCTCCACGTGGTTCTGGCTGCTGGACCACTACCTTCCCCGCTCGGGTCTGAGCCTGGCCGATGCGCCGGACCTGGAACGCTACGACACCCGCTTCGATGAGCACACCGGCAATGGCGGTGTGGAAATCTGGCTGCCGGTGGACCAACGCCCTCGCTGACATGGAGTTGAAGATGCGCATGATGGCCGCTGTGCTGGGAATGATCCTGACGGGCCTGGCGACCGTCGCCGCCGCCGACGAAACCGGGTTGGCCGGCGAACGCCACGGCACCACGACGGTGGACAGCGCCGCGGTGCGCGATGTGCAGCACCGCGACGCGCTGCGCTACACGGTCTGGTATCCGGCACAGGCCGGCAGCCGCGAAACCGCGCTGACCATCGGCCCACCCGATGCACCCCTGTTCGACGTCGGACGTGCAGCGCTGGATGCACCGGTCGCAGGCAAGCGTCTGCCCACCCTGCTGCTCTCGCATGGAAATGGCGGCAGCGCGCGCATGATGGGCTGGCTGGGCACGGCGCTGGCGCGCGCCGGGTATCTGGTGATCGCGGTCGATCATCCCGGCAACAACGGCGCAGACGCGATGACCCTGCCGGGCAGCGTGCTCAGCTGGCTGCGCGCGGATGATCTGCGCGCCGCGCTGGCGGCGGTACAGGCCGATCCGGTGCTCGGCGCACACGTCGATCACAGCCGCTTGGGCGTGGTCGGGTTCTCGGCCGGTGGCTACACCGCGCTGCTGGCCGCCGGTGCACGACCCGACCTGCAACGGCTGCTGGCGTTCTGCCGTGCTCGTCCGGATGACGGCGTCTGCCGGCCGCAGCAGGAGGCCGCCACGCACACCATGGAAGCGCGCCTGGCCGCCGCGGCCTCACCTGCACTGGCCCCCTGGATCTCCCACTCTGACGACACGCGCGCCATTCCCGGCGTGCGCGCGGTGTTCCTGCTGGCGCCGGCGATCGTGCAGGCGTTCGCGCCCGGGCAGCTGTCCTCGTTGCAGCTGCCGGTGTCGATCGTGCTGGGCGACGCTGACAAGGTTGCCCCGCCGACGAGCAATGGCGAAGCTGCACAGGCATTGATTCCGGGTGCGACGTTGCTGCGCCTGGCGGATGTCGGCCACTACGATTTCCTGTCCACCTGTACGGCTGCCGGCGTGCAGCGGCTACCGGACCTGTGCACCGCTGCGACGTCAAGGGCGGGAACCCACCGGCGGACGGTGGATGCAGCGATAGGGTTCTTCGACGCTGCGCTGCGTGAGCCGCACGATAACGAACCGTTGCATCTACGGTGACGCGTGCGCAATTCCCGCAGGATTAAACTCGGCGCATGCGCTCCACGGAGGATCGATCATGCGCCTGCTCCACCTGACCCTGCCGGTGTCCAACGTGGCCACCGTCGCCGCGTACTTCCACGACGTTCTGCAGCAGCGCGTGGTCGGCAACCACGTGCACGTCGGCTGGAGCACGATCGAACTGCAGCCCGCCGCTGATCATCCGGTCGGCGGCGTGCACCTGGCCTTCAACGTGCCGGACAACCGCTTCGGCGAGGCGATGGCCTGGCTGCGCGAGCGCACCCCCTTGCAGCGCAATCCAGCGGGGCTGGACTACTTTGCTCTGGAAAGCAGCTGGCAGTCGCAGTCAGTCTATTTCACCGGCCCCGATGGCCTGATCCTGGAGCTGATCGGGCGCCGCCGCCTGCCGGCCAGCACGCGCGAAGGCGCTTTCCACGGCGGCGAGCTGACCTGCCTCAGCGAAGTCGGCCTGCCCAGCCACGATGTGGACAGCGTGCGCGAACAGGCCAGCCAGCGGTTCGGCCTGCAGCCGATCAGCCCGCCGTCGCCGCAGTTTGCGCCGATGGGCGACGACGAGGGCCTGCTGATCGTGGTGGCGGCCGATCGCCGCTGGTTCCCCGAGCAGAAGGACCTGCCCAACGCGCACGGGCTGCTGCTGCGGGTGGGCGACGTGGCCGGCGTCGGCGAACTGCACGACGACGCCCTGGGCTGGCAGGTCGTATCGGTCTGAAACGGCTTTCAGGCACGACGCTCACTCGTGTGTGCGCGTGCCCTGCCCCGCTTCGATCCCCGCGTGCAAGGCCTGCAGCTGGGCAGCCATCTGATTGAACACCTGCAGATCCGCATCGACCAGCGCCGGCCAATCCGGCGCCTGCCCCAGCAGCTGTGCCACCTGCTCGTTCGGCGCGCGATCAAAGCCTTCGCCCAGCACGGCCAGATAGCGCTGGCGGAACCGCTCCGGGTCGCGCTGGTCCTGCACGTAGAGCTGCACGGCCAACAGCCCTGCATACAGGTAGTTCACCAGATAGTTCGGGTCGTCATACATCAGGCGCTTGCCGATCCAGCTGTTGCGCAGCTGCGGATAGTGCTCCGGATCCTGGCCGAAGCGCGCCAGCACCTGGCCGGTCAGCGCATCCAGGTCATCGGCGGTACCCAGCGTGTTATCGGCCACGCCCCGGTAGATCGACTGCTCCAGCTGCGCTTCCTCGGACGAGGTGAACAGCTGCAGCACCATGTCGTCCAGCAACGACTTCAGGTAGTAGGCCTTGGCCCGCGGGTCCTGCGCCTGCTGGTACAGCTGGTCGCGGAAGCGCAGTTCGTTGTAGATGGCGAACGCCTCGGTCAGCCAGGGGCTGCCATTGCGCTGCAGCGGCGACGCATGGCCACGCTGCATCCACTCGCCATGCAGCGCGTGACCGGCTTCGTGCGCGATCTCGACATCGCTCTCCAGCTCGCCGCTGCGCACGCCGACGAACAGCATTGCCGGTGCGCCAGGTGCGCTCACCGGGAAGGCATCCAGGCTGCGGTCACCGCGCTCGGTGGCCAGGTCCATGCGCCGGTTGGCCGGATCGAGCAGCGCGCGCAGCTCGCCAACATACGCCGGGCCCAGATGCTGCATGGCATCGGCGGCGGTGTCGCGCAGCTGCGGCAGCGCCAGCACCGGCGGGGTGTATCCGGCATCGGGCACCGTGGTATCCCAGAGCTGCGGCGCATCGATGCCCGAGCGCGCGGCGTGGCGCAGCAGCATGTTCTGGTAGCCACGCCGATCGCCAGCATGATGTTCGATTGCCAGCAACGTCGCATCCACCGCCGATGTATCCAGGCCCATGCGCTGGTAGCCACGCGCCGGGGCAGAGCCATCGCCCTGCAGGCGTGCGGCGGCATCGTTCACCTGCACCAGCCCCAGCAGTACCGAGGCCATCGGCTCCCGGCGTGATTGAAGACCTTGCCAGTAGCCCTTCCAGCCCGCCTCGCGCAACGCGCGATCCGGATGCCGGGCCAGGGCCTGCTTGTCGTGCCCGGTATCCCAGTGCCGTCCATCGCGCTCGATCTGCGGGTATTCGGCGCTGCGCAGGATCTGCCCGCGCAGGCGCGCGAAGCTGTCCAGCGCCGGATCCGCCAGGGCGTCCACCGCCTCATCCAGCGCGGCATCGGCCGGGACGGCGGCTTCCTTCAGTGCACGCGCGCGCAGGAACGCATACGGTGCTGTCCACTCGGCGTCAACGGGCGCCTCACGCAGTGCAGCGCGAGCAGTTCGGGCGATGCGGCTGCACAGCCCCATCACCTGGTCCAGCGCCTGTGCCGGTCGGTGGTCGCGCGCGTTGCGGGCGGCCTGCAGGTGCAAGTAGGCATGATGGCGCAGGCACTGTGCCTGCATGGCCTCGGCCTGCTGGAAACGTTGCGCGGGCGCAAGGCCGGCCGCGTGCTGCAGGGCCTCCAGCTGCTTTTCCAGCGCATCACGCGCGCGCTGCTCGGCCGCCGCATCGGCGAAGTAGGCACGATCGTCGGCCTGCAGCGATTCCGCCCGGATACCGGCAACAGGGGCCATCGCCAGCGCGGCAGCCATGGCGGCGGTGATAGTGCGCATCCTGCGAGCCTGCATCGGCGTCTCCCTGCCTGGACCAGGCCTTGAGCCTAGCAGCCGCTGCCGCCCCGCGCCTGTGCCGGATCAGGCGTCCTTCAGATCGACTCGTCCTCGCGCTTGACCAGCGTCCAGCACGGCGCCTGCGCGAAGGTGTAGGTCTGCTGGTCGCTGCTGTCCGGCGTGCGGATCTGCACCTGGCGCTGCCCATCGGCCAGCACACTGACCTGCATTTCGCGCCCCTGCCCTGCCAGCGCGGCGGGATCAGGCATCACCGGCCACTCGACGTCGGCCAGTGCCAGGCGGCTTTCGACCTTGCGCGGTTCCGGCTCGGCCTCGGCATCGATGTAGCTGTCCAGCAGCGGATCGGCGGTGGCCTTTTCCTGCAGCGCGATCTCGTTGCCGAAGTGCTTCAGGAACGCATCGAACTGCGGATAAGGGCATTCAGCACTGGCCGGCGTCGACTGAACCGCTGCGGCCGTGGATGTCGGCGCGGGCGCGGCCGGTGCGGTTTCCGTGGGCGTTGGCGGCGGCTCGGGCGTGCAGGCAACCAGGGCCACGCCACAGGCCAACGTCAGCACTGCGGCAGAACGGTATCGACGCATGGGCTCATCCTGAATCCGGTTGGGTCGCCCCATGCTACCGCGCCCCCTACACTTCCCGTATTCCGCCCGTCCGAGAATTCCATGCATCGCTTACTGCTCCTGATCGGCCTGCTGCTGCCCGCCCTGTGGCCGGCCGTGGCAATGGCCGTCGATGTCCGCGAAGGCGACCTGCTGTTCGTGACCGCCGGCCGCAGCGGCCTCAGCGCGGCCATCGACGATGCCACCGGCAAGCAGGGCGCGCCCAGCTTCGATCACGTCGCGCTGGTCGCTTCCGCGCCGAAAGGGTGGGAGGTACTGCACGCCGACGAGAAGGGATCGCGCCGGCAGTCGCTGTCCGCGTTCCGCCAGGACGCGCGTGCCAAGCATCGGCAGATCGTGGTCTATCGACTGCGTGCGCCGCAGCAGGCGACCGTCAAGGATGCGGTCGCCACCGCACGCACCATGCTCGGCAAGCCGTACAACACGTCATACGTGTTGAACGAGGACAGCTACTACTGCTCGGACTTCATCGAGCGCGCCTTCCGCGCACACCATGTGTTCGCGCTGCAGCCGATGAACTTCCGCAATCCGCAGACCGGGCAGATCGCCCAGCACTGGGTCGACCTGTACCACGGCATGGGCATGGAGGTTCCGCAGGATCAGCCCGGCACCAACCCCAACGACATGTCGGCCGCGCCGGTGCTGCAGCGTATCGGCGTGCTGGAATAAGCGAAGCCCCGCACGAGGCGGGGCTTCACCGGTCACGCCGCGTACCGCGCGTGGTCATTCTTCTTCGTCGTGGCCGCCCTGCTGCTGGTTGCGCTCTTTGCGCTGCTGATCCTGTTGCTGCTGTTGCTGCTGCTGGTCACGACGGCCCTGCTGCTGATCCTGCTGATCCTGCTGGTTCTGCTGACCCGGCTGCTTCTGGTTCGGGTTCTGGTTCTGCTGTGCCATGTCCGTTCTCCGAAAGCCACGCGCGAAATGCGGTGGACGGGGCCATCGTCTGCAGCGATTGGTTAATCACGCGTGCGTGGGCGGCTACATCTGTGTGTACGCGCGTGAATGAACACGCCAAGGCCCTTGCAGCACAAGCCCATGAAGGATTCATGCGGGTTCGGCATGTGCTCATGCCAGCGTCGGGGCAACGCGCATTCATGGCTGCCGCGGCCGGAAACGCGCGCTGAACGTGGCGGGTGTGCCCTGCTGCAGGGACACCCGCGCTGGATTCAAGGCATCACCGGCGGCACATACGCCAGGGTCATGCCCAGCAGCCACAGCAGGCCCAGCACCAGCGGGATATGCACCAGCAGCTGGATGAAGGTGAAGCCCACGATATCGCGCGCTTTCAGGCCCAGCACGCCCAGCAGCGGCAGCATCCAGAACGGGTTGATCAGGTTCGGCAGCGCTTCGGCCGCGTTGTAGACCTGCACCGCCCAGCCCAGGTGCGCCTTCAGTTCGTTGGCGGCCTGCATCACGTACGGCGCCTCGATGATCCACTTGCCGCCACCGGACGGCACGAAGAAGCCCAGCACCGCCGAGTAGACGCCCATCACCAGCGCGAACGAATCGGTACTGGCCACGTGCACGAACAGGCTCGACAACCGGTGCGCCAACGTCTGCCCATCGCCACCGGCAGCGTGGGTGAGGATCATCGCGATGCCACCGTACAGCGGGAACTGGATCAGCACGCCGGTGGTGCTCGGTACCGCCTTGGCCACGGCGTTGAGGAAGCTGCGCGGCCGCCAGTGCAGCAGCAGGCCCAGAGAAATGAACAGGAAGTTGTAGGTATTGAGGTTGGCGATGGCGGTGACCACCGGCTTGTTGGCGAACTCGTTGAACAGCCAGCCGAACGCCAGCAGCGAGAGCAGCACGGTCAGCAGCGGGCTATACTCCAGCCATTCGCCCGGGCGCGTGCGTCGCTGCAGCGGCTCCGGCTCGGCCTGCGCGGCGCCAGGGAACTCCTCGGCAGTGCGGGCGCTGCCGGCGGCGGGTGCGGTCAGCCAGGCAATCAGCAGCGAGACCAGGATCAGTACCGCGGTCAGCGCGATCGACTGCCACAGGAAGATGGTTTCGGTGAACGGCAATACGCCGGTGATCTCCACCAGCCCCGGCGGCATGCTGGCCGGGTTGGCCTGCAGCTGCGCGGCCGACGAACTCAACCCCATCGCCCACACCGCACCCAGGCCGAGATAGGCCGACGCACCGGCCGCGCGGTAGTCCATGCGCAGCTCGGTACGGCGCGCCAGCGCCCGCACCAGCAGGCCGCCGAACACCAGTGAGAAACCCCAGCTGAGCAGCGAGGCCAGCATGCTGACCAGGCCCACGTACACCACCGCACCGCGGCCGGTGCGTGGCACCCGGGCGAGGAAGTCGATGAAGCGCGCGACCACCGGTGCAGTGGCCACGGCATAGCCACCGATGACCACGAAGGCCATCTGCATGGTGAAGGGAATCAGGCTCCAGAAGCCGTCACCGAAGGCGCTGGCGGTAGCCTGGGGGGTCGAGCCGAAGCCCATCGCGGCCAGCGCGACGATGACCACGCCCAGCACCGCGAACACATACGCATCGGGGAACCACTTTTCCGCCCAGGCGGCCGAGCGCAATGCTGCGCGCGCCATCCAGCCGTCCTGTACTGCTGCCGTCGAAGCCATCATCCACCCTCCCAGGTTCGATCGCTCGATTCTGGGCGGTGGGGTGCAGGCTGTCAGCCACCTATTGGTCGTAGGTGGCGGAGGCTGGTAGTGCCGGCCGCTGGCCGGCAACCTCGGGATCGCACACGTGCACAGCCGGCCAGCGGCCGGCGCTACCTCACCCAGGGGTCAGCGCAGGGCCAGATCGACTGCGATGCCGGCAAACAGCGCGGCACCGACCCAGTTGTTGTGCAGGAACGCCTTGAAGCACGGGCCGCGTTCGCGGTTGCGGCAGATCCAGAACTCGTACACCACCAGCGCGGTGGCCACGGCCACGCCGGCCAGGTAGTACCCGCCCAGCCCGCCGCGCACGCCGACCAGCGCCATGGTGGCCAGGAACAGCGCATACAGCACGCCCTGGATGACCAGGTCGAGATCACCGAACAGGATCGCGGTGGAGTGCGAACCCATCTTCAGGTCGTCCTCGCGGTCGACCATGGCGTACCAGGTGTCGTAGGCGGTGGACCACAGGATGTTGCCGGCGTACAGCAGCCAGCCCAGCATCGGCACCTCGCCCTGCACGGCAGCGAATGCCATCGGGATGCCCCAGCCGAACGACATGCCCAGGTAGACCTGCGGCAGATGGGTGTAGCGCTTCAGGTAGGGGTAGCTGGCGGCCAGGAACACGCCGATGAAGCTCAGGCCGATGGTCAGCCCGTTCAGGGTCAGCACCAGGCCGAACGCCACCAGCATCAGCACCGCGAACAACGCCAGCGCAGCGCGGCCACTGATGGCGCCGGTGGCCAGCGGACGCGCCTTGGTGCGCTCCACGTGCGGGTCGAGCCAGCGGTCGGCGTAGTCGTTGATGACGCAGCCGGCCGAGCGGGTCAACCACACGCCGGCGGTGAACACGAACAGCGTCCACAACGGCGGCAGGCCGCCGGCGGCCAGCCACAGCGCCCACCAGGTGGGCCACAGCAGCAGCAGCGTGCCGATCGGGCGATCAGCGCGCATCAGACTCCAGTAATGCCGCCAACGCGGCGTCGCCGACGACTGCGGCGAAGTGAGGGGGGTATCAGCCATGCCGATAGGATACTCCTGCCCCTCTGGCAGGGCTTTGCCCGTGGGGGGAGATTTGTTCGGCGAAACTGGATAGAATGCCGGTCCCGCACCGCTTCATGGCGCTGCGATGCCCGCCCCGGCACTGGTCGGCGGCGCGGCGGTTCTACAACGCGCCCGTAGCTCAGCCGGATAGAGTAGTGGCTTCCGAAGCCATTGGTCGGGGGTTCGAATCCCTCCGGGCGCGCCATCTTTACGTTTTTTGACAGATTTGACCCGTCTGCAAATGGCGAGGACAAGTGATGGCGTGCCATCTGTCTCAGTGAATGAGACCTGCTTGGCACAAGATGAAGAGCCGAATTCGTTGTTCCTCCTACATTGGGTAGACTCAGCCCCATGGGAATCGCCCTGCCAGCTTCGGACAGCCTTGGCCTCGGCCTGTACTCATACGCCGATGCTGCGCGCTTCATTGGTGGCAAACCGTCCGAACTCAGGCGCTGGGTCAAGGGATACGAAAGCCGTTATCACGGTAATGTCCAGGCGCACCCGCCACTGTGGTCGTCGCAGTGGGCGGGGTCGGACATTGATGGGATCGGCTTCCGCGACCTCATCGAACTCCGCTTCATACGTACGTTTGTTGCGTGTGGCGTACCACTTAATCTGATCCGGCTGACCATCACCGAACTACGGGAGAGGCTGGGCAAGGACTATCCCTTCACCAGTACAACCTTCAAGACCGATGGTCGTCGCATCTTCATGGAGCTTCTGGACGAGAGCGGCGATGAAGCGTTGGTTGACGTCGTGAAGCGACAGGACGTCATGCGCAAGGTCATCGCTCCCTCCTTGCGCGATGGAATCGAGTTGGGTATCGATGATCGCGCAGAACGATGGTTCCCCATGAGGGGATCAAGGGCGGTGGTGTTTGATCCGAAGCGAAGTTTCGGCCAGCCCATTCTCTCCGAGTCAGGCGTTCCCACGATTGCCATTGTTGAAGCGCTGCAAACCGAAGGCGGCGACGAGCGGCGGGTCGCACGCCTGTATGATCTGCCTCTTGCTGCAGTCAGGAAAGCACTGCAGTTTGAAGGCCGAGAAACGCCTTGAAGGCGCAGATCGACGAGAATCTGCCGCCTGCGCTCGCCCGGGCCATCGACGCCATTGCGCGCAGTGATGATCACGAGGTTGTTCACGTAAGAGAGTTCGTGAAGCCCGGCACTACCGACCTCGAGTTGTTCGATGCCGCAATTCATCGCGGTATCCGCGTTCACGTCACTCAGGACCATCATCAGCGCAAACCTGCCGAACGTGAGGCTATCGCACGGCTCGGTTTAACGGTTTTCGTACTGGCCAAGGGATGGAGCACGCTCAGCCACTATGATCGTGCAGCACGCCTGCTCGAGTGGTGGCCCAAAATGATGCAACAAGCGCAACTGGTTCAACCCGGCGCCATGTTCCGCGTGCCGCACGCGAGAGCATCTGGCGGACGACTGGCACAGATCAAGTCGACCCGTTAAGCCGAACAGCAACGCCGGGCAATGCCCGGCGTTGCTGTCACCGCATGAAAGGGGCAGAACTCAGTACTTCCCGTCGAACGCGAAGATCGGCTTGCGCTGCTTCCACGCGCCGGCGGTGAAGTCCGGGAACTCCAGCGTCTGGAAGCTGTTGGCGATCGACTGCTCGCTCAACGGCGTGATCGCGCTCCAGGTCACCGCGTCGTAGATGTCGATCGGCATCGGTGCCTTGGCCTTCAGGGCTTCCACGAAGGCATGGATGACAAACCAGTCCATGCCACCGTGGCCGGCGCTGGCGGCGGTGTCCGCGTTCTGCTTCCACAGCGGGTGTTCGTACTCGTCCTGGTACTTCTTGAACTCTTCCCACTGGTGCGGCGGGCTGCGGCCTTCGATATGGATCGAATGGTTGACGTCCATCCACAGGCCCTTGGTGCCCTGCACGCGGAAGCCCATCGAGTACGGGCGCGGCAACGAGGTGTCGTGCTGCAGCAGGATGGTCTCGCCATTCTCGCAGGCCAGCGTGGTGGTCACAATGTCACCCAGCTTGAACTTGACCTTGGTGCTGGGATGAGTGGTGCCGCCACTCTTGGCCACGGTGTAGTCATGCAGGCCGCGCGCCTTGGTCGCGAACGCATTGATGTGGGTGAAGCGGTTGCCGCGGTTGATGCCGGTATACATCGCACATGGGCCGATGCCGTGGCTGGGGTACAGCTCGCCGTTGCGCTCGACCGAATGCTCGGTGCGCCAGCGCGCTTCGCTCCAGCCCTTGGGGCCGAATTCCACGCCGCTGTCGTACGGCTGGTTCGGATCGCCGGAGTTGAACTTCACGCCGCGCAGGTCGTGCTGGTAGCCGGCCTGCAGGTGCACCAGTTCGCCGAACAGGCCCTGGCGCACCATCTGCAGTGCGGCCATCACGTCGCGGCGGTAGCAGACATTCTCCAGCAGCATGTACGGGGTACCGGTGCTCAGCTGGGTCTTCAGCACGTCCCAGTGGTCCTGCAGGGTGATGCCGGCCACCACTTCGCAGCCCACGGCCACGCCGGCCTGCATCGCGGCAATTGCCATCGGCGCGTGGTATTCCCACGGCGTGGCGATGATCACGCCATCGATGCCCTTCTGTTCCAGCAGGCGCTTCCAGGCGTTGGTGTCACGGTCCTGGCCATAGGTCTTCGGCGCCGGCTTGCCGGCCTTGCTGACCATGTCCACGGCGCGGCCGAGCATGATCGGCTCGATGTCGCACAGCGCGACCACCTCGACATCGTCGCGGCGCACCAGTTCCTTCAGCAGCACCAGGCCACGCATGCCGGTGCCGATCATGGCCAGGCGCACCTTGCGCCCGCGTGCCCATGCCGGGGTCTGCGGCAGCAGGCTGCTGGCGGCGACAGCGGCGCTGGCCGCGATGAATTCCCTACGCTTCATGGCAAACATCTCTCCTCTGGGCAGCGTGCCGGCCACAGCCGGCACGCCAGGTCACGCAAACGGAATTACTTGAACCGGTAGCCGATGGTCACACTGTAACCACGACCGAAGATGGTCGCGTAGTCACTGGAGTCACCCAGGAAGCTGTTCGGGTCGTAGAATGGCAGGCGGTTGAACAGGTTCTTGACGGTGAAGCTCAGGTTCCAGGCATCATCCGGGCGCCAGGTGACGCTCATGTTGGCGGTCCACCACGACGGTGCACCGTCACACTTGCTCTTCTGCAGGGCCAGGTAACCGCCGGTGCAGGTTTCCTTGTTGTTGCTCGCTTCGTCGACCTGGTCGGTGGCCCACTTGGTGCCGCCCACATAGTTGACGAACATGCTGGTGGTGACCTGCTTGTAGGTCCAGTCGGCATTGAGCGTGGCACGCAGGCGCGGGTTGTTGTAGTAGCCCACCACATCGCCGTAGTACCAGCCGTTCTCCGCATCCATGTAGAAGCGGTTGCGGTTGGCGATGGTGGCGGCCAGGCCGATGTTCAGGTTGCCCCAGTCACCCAGCGAGAAGCGGCTGCGGGCATCGATGTCGAAGCCGTCGATCAGGGTCTTGCCACGGTTCTTGTACTGGCCGACCACGCTGGCCACGTTGCCCGCCGAGTAGCCCGGCAGGTTCGCCGGGCAGCTCACGCCGCTGGCCGGATCGGCGCACATCGCCGCCAGCTGCGCCAGGTTGGCCCGGTCGCTGTCGGTGATGGGCGAACGCGACATCGAGATGATGTCTTCCATGCGGCGGTAGTCCGGCGCAACGATCTCGTTGTTGCGGTAGATGAACCAGTAGTCGGCCGACACCGACAGCCAGCTGGCCGGCTCGTAGACGAAGCCGAGGGTGGCGATCTTTGCCTTCTCCGGCTTCAGGTCCTTGTTCGGCTGGGTCATGCGCGCCACGGTACGGTTGCAATCGACGTTCAGCAGGGTCTTGCCGAGGTCGACATCGCCCGGCCGCTGCGACTTCAGCAGCAGGTTGGCGATGGCGTTGGTCTCGTTGCAGCGCAGCTCGTCGCGGAAGCCGCCCAGCTGTGCGAATACGCCGCCGTTGCCGGACTCGGCCAAGCTCGGTGCGCGGAAGCCGGTGGAGTAGGTACCACGCAGCATCAGCTGGTCGAAGGCCTGGTACTTGAAGCCGATCTTCGGTGCGATGTTGGCACTGAAGTTCGGGTACTTGTCCACGCGCACCGCCGCATCCAGCTCCAGCTTGTCGGTGATCGGCGCCACGGTCTCAGCGAACAGCGCATAGGTGTTGCGCTTGCCATCGAACCACGAGCCGCCCTGCTGGGTGATCAGGCCGTTGGCCGCATCGGCGTTGCCCGGGGTGTAGAAGGTTTCGCGGCTGGCGTTGAAGCCGAACGCTGCACGCATTTCGCCGGCCGGCAGCTGGAACAGCGGGCCTTCGATCTTGCCGTCCAGGGTATGCAGGCGGGTCCACGACTGGATGTCGAAGGTCGGGAAGGCTTCACGGATGAGTGCGGCGTTGGCTTCGCTGATCTCGCCGAACTTGTAGGCCGGATGATCGGAAATGATCACGCGGCCGGTGCCCGGATCGATCGTGTACGGGCCGAAGGCCTTCTCGAAGCCCTTGGTATTGACGTTGATGGTCTGGTAGGTGGTGGAGTGGGTACCGGCGCTGGCGAACGCGGTTTCCCAGTTCCAGTCGCCCACGTTGCCGCGCGCGCCGGCCAGCACGCGATAGCTCTTGTCGGTGTTGCGCTGGCCGAAGTAGTTGGCGCCGGCATCCTGCAGCAGGTATTGCAGGCCGACCACGCCGCCCATCATCGCCTTCATTTCCGGGCTGGCGTGGTTGTACTCGTTGTTCGGGCCCAGGAACGGATACAGGAACTGGTTGACGTTGTTGCCGGTGTTGCGCGAGAACCAGCTGGTCGGGTTGCCGGTGGTGGTGCCGTAGGTGCGCGGGGTGCCACCGTTGGCGCGCAGGTCGATGTCGGTGTACGTCGCCTCGGCGAAGATCTCGGTGCTGTCGCCCACCAGGAAGGTGCCGTTGAGGTAGGCGGTGTTGCGCTCGGACTTGGCGCCGGCATCGATCTCGTTGTTCATCCAGGTTTCCCAGACGCAACGCGGGCCGGCCGCTTCACTGGTCAGCACGTTCTTGCAGCCCGGTGCCGCCTCCTGCACGCGGCGGCCGGTGACCGGGTCAAACGCGAAGTAGCTGCCCGGGTTGAACTCGCCCGGCTTGCTGCCCACGCCCAGGCGCAGGTTGTTGAGGTAGTTCGGGTTGTTGACGTAGTACTGGTCGGGCCGCTTGTCGTAGAAGTCGCTCAGCGGAATCGCGTCGCGGCGGTACATGTTCACCGCGCCGTAGATGTTGAAGCGGTTCTCGGCCAGGTCGCCGAAGCCGGCGGTGATGCTGGCCTGGCGTTCGCCGTAGGAGTCGATGCGCGAGGAGGTGTCGTTGGTGAAGCTGACTTCGGCACCCTGGAAGTTGCGCTTGGTGATCACGTTGATCACGCCGGCCACCGCGTCGGTGCCGTACACCGCCGAGGCGCCGTCGGTCAGCACTTCCATGCGCTCGATGGCCGCGGCCGGAATCGCATCGATGTTGACGAACTGGGTCTGGAAGCCGGCCGGTGCACCGTAGTACGACAGGCGACGACCGTTCAGCAGCACCAGCGTGCCCTGTGCACCCAGCCCGCGCAGGTTGGCCTGCGAAGCACCGTCGGAACCGGTGAACAGCGAACGCGCGTCCTGCTGTGCCGGACGCGCCGCCGGCAGGTTGTCGAGCACCTGCAGCAGCGTGCGCGCACCCATGTTCTGGATGTCCTGCTTGCTGATCACCTGCACCGGCGATGCGGTTTCAACGTCGGTGCGGCGGATGTTGGAGCCGGTCACCTCGATGCGGGCCAGGTCGGTGGCCTTGTCCTTGCTCTCTTGTGCAACGGCAGGAACGGCGACCGAGAGCAGCACGCCGGCAATGGCCAGCGTCAGCGGAGCGATCGAGCGACAGGGGGGGCGGTGGTGGCGTGCGGGCAACATCGGGGTTCTCTCCTGGCAGGGTGCGGCGCAAATGGTGGATCGGCGGGCAAAACGCTCCCGGGCCACGGCCAGCAGGGCCGTAGTCGGTATGGGCGGGGGGAGGAGCGGTGTTACGAGGCGGTCATGGGGCGACGATGCTGGCGGAGTCGCCCTCCTGGCCGATCAGCACGGCGTTGGCCCAGTTGGCACAGACCTGGGCGGGTTGGCTGCCCTGCGCACCCAGCGTGCGCAGGCTCAGGGTAGAAAGGCCGCGGATGTCCAGCTCCGGCTTGACCACGCCAGGCGCCTTCACCAGGCCGCTGTCGTACAGCAGGCGGTTGTCACCCCAGACCTGGAACTGCAGGCCACCGGCAGTGCGGCACGCATCGTCGATGCCGAGGTCGGCGCGCAGCAGGTGCCAGCCGCCCTGCAGGCGCAGGTCGATGCGGCTGTTGGCGGCCACGCCGAGGCCACGGCGGAACTGCAGGCCGTTCATGCGCATGCCGGCATCGCCACGGAACGACTGGTCGGCGCGCACCTGGCTGGCCAGCGCGGCCGGCACCGGCAGCTCGGAGAGATAGCGCTGCCGGGCCGGTCGCTCCGGTTCCTGGTGCTCAAGGATGTGGAAGGTGGACAGCGCGATCGGGCCGACGTCGCGCGGCTGCAGCGCATCGAAGGCGCGGGCACTGCCCTGCGCTGCGGTGACCATCGGGTCGGTGCTGCTGGCGCCGTCGCCCTCCGGGTTCTGCACGCTCAGCACGCGGAACCGCAGCAGGCGACCGGCATGCGCCGGCAAGTCGATGCGCTGCACGCCTTCCTTCAGCTGCAGGCGGCCACGGGCAATCGGCTCGCCCCACTCGCCATTGCTGTCGCCCAGGTACACCTCGTAATCGCGCACCTGGCCGTGCTTCCAGTTCTTGTCGTTGCGCGGTGCGATGTCGATGCCATCGATCATCCTGCGCTCGCCAAAGCCGATCACCCACTCGTGTGCACCGGTGCGCACGGCCTGGTTGCGCACGCTGCGGAACCAGGTGGCGGGATCATCGTCGAAGGCGTTTTCCAGCGCATGGCCGGGCTCTTCGGCCGGGCGGTTGACCACCAGCAGGCTGTCGGCCGGCAGTTCGCGGCCGAGCACCGGCGCGGCGGGGTAGGCATCATCGGCGACGGCAGCGGCTACCGCGAAGTCCAGCTGCAGCTGCAGCGGTTGGCGGATGTCCTGCGCGGTTGTGCGCACATGCAGCGTTCCGCGGCGCTCCTGGGCGTCGAAGTACCAGCCTTCGGCCGCAGTGTTGAAGGCGGCGGCATCCGCCAGCGCCGGCAGCGCGCGACCGCCGGCCTGCACCGCACGCGGCGCCTGCCGGCTGAGTACGCGCAGGCCATAGCGACGCTGCGCCAGCTGGCCGTTGTACTGGCCCTGCACCGCATCGATCTGCACCTGCACCGGGCCACTGCCCTGCGCCGGTGCCTGCACGCGGATCACCTGCGTGCTCGACTCGCCTTGCTGGTAACGGCGGGTGTTGCCATCGTCTTCGTACAGCGTGTACTGCGAATCACCCTGCGGGTACAGGTCGAACGTCACCTCATCCAGCGGCTTTTCACCGTCGAACAGCATCGACGGGTACATCGGCAGGATCGCACCAGCACGTACGAACACCGGCAGCGTGGCCAGGTCCACCTGACGGTCCAGCTGGCGGCCGTCGGCACTGGCCTGCACGCGACGGCCATCCCAGTAGTCGATCCAGCCGCCGGCCGGCAGATGGATGTCGCGTCGCCAGCCACGGCTGGCCGCCTGGCTGCGGTATACCGGCGCCACCAGCAGGTCGCGCCCGAGCAGGAACTGGTACTTGTAGGTTTCATCCTGCGCGTGCGGATCGCGCGGGTTGTCCCACATCAGGCCACGCACCGGCGGCGCGCCGGTCTGCGCGGCCTCGTGCACCAGCCCGTACATGTACGGGGTCAGGCGCATCTTCAACTTCAGGTAATCGCGGTTGATGCTGCGATAGGGTTCGTCATACCACCACGGGTGCTTGCGTGCGTTCGACGACCAGCCGCTCATGCCCATCAGCACCGGGGTGAACGCCTTCCACTGCAGGTCGCGGGTGAAGGTTTCGGCGCTGCCGCCGAAGATCGCATCAACGTCACCGCTGGCGTAGGCCATGCCGGACAGGCCCGACCCGACCAGGGTCGGCACGTGCCAGCGGATGTAGTCCCAGCTGCTGCTCTGGTCGCCGGTCCAGGCCACTGCGTAGCGCTGGATGCCGGCCCAGCCCATCACCGTCCACAGGAACGGGCGCGAATCGGAGTTGTCGAGGATGCCGTTGAACGCCTGGCGGTTGGCGTCCATCGCGAACTGGTAGCCCTTGCCGGTCCAGGCCACGTCCAGCTTCTGCACGCGGCTGCCGGCCTTGCCCACTTCCCACGCAATCTTGTCGACGCCGTTCTCGGTCCACAGGCCGGTGCGGAAGCCGTAGCCGGCCAGGCCCTTCACCGTTTCCGGCAACTGCTTGTAACCGCAGCCATACCCATCGTTGGGCAGGATCCAGCCACCGGGCATGTCGTGCGCGCGGTACTGCTTGGCCACGCTGTCGATCACGTCGGGGGTGGTGCCGGTCGGGCCGTCGCTCCAGCCCTCGGGCACGGTACCCGGCTTCTTCGCATTGTCGCCGTCGTTGTAGCAATCGGCATCGCCATAGGACAGCGCCCAGCGCGCGACCATGTTCGGGCGGCCGGTCAGCTGGGTGTAGCGTTCGATCAGCTTCGGCAGGTCCGCGCCGACGAAATAGTAGGCGTCGAAGCGATCTTCGCGGTGCAGCAGCGTGGCCTGATCGGGCTGGCGCAGGTCGTAGCTGCCATCGCTCCAGGTGTTGCGCAGCATGCCCCAGCCGCGGCTGCTCAGCAGCATCGGTGCCGGGCTGGGGCGGTCGCCCTCTTCCCAGCCGCCGGAATAGGACACCTCCAGCTCGCGGCCCTTGAACTGGTAACGGCCGTTCTGCTGGCCGCCACCGTAATAGCCTTCATCGGCCCGCGAAGACAGCACCTGCACGCTCTGCGTGGCATCCAGGTCCAGCGGCTGCAGTTCCTGCCACAAGGCGGTGGGCTGGCCGTTGTCCAGGCGCTCCAGGCGCAGGCGCAACGGCTGCCGCTGCACATGCAGCACCAATGCATCGGTACGCACGCGGATTTCCTGCGCGTCTTCTTCCAGCTGCGCCTTTACGTTCGCCTTCGGTTGCGGCAGTACGATCGGCGCGGCCTTGTCGCCGGCGCCGGTCAGCGTGCCATTGCGGCCGGCCTGCACGCGGATGATGTCGGTCGCCGGCAGTTCGATGCGGATGCGCGCGCCCTTGTCGGTCTGCAGGTCCCAGCCCTGCACGCCGTCGCGGCCGTTGCTGGCGGCCACCGAACGCAGGTTGCCGACCGGCTCTGCCCGGGCCGGCAGGGATGCCAGCATCAGCGCCGGCAACAGGGCCAGCAGCAGCGGCGAGCGACGAACGCAGTTTTCCACGCGGACTCCCAACCCGTTCACCGGGCGTTTCGAAAGCGGTTGGGCCGACTCTAGGGCAGCGATTCGAAAGATGTCAACAAATTGAAAGGAAAAAGGAAGATATATTCCATTGAAACGAAAGTTGTTGCGTCGCAATACTTTGTGTAAGCGCTTGCAGCTGCCTGTTAAGCATTGTGCGATACGGCATCCAGCCTCTTCTTTCGTTTTCCCGCACGTCCAGCTCAAGGCAAACACGGCATCACGTTTTCTTTCTTTTTACTTTCGGTATTTGACATTTCGAAAGAAAACACAGATGGTGCGCTGGCCCAACTGGAACCTCCGAATGGACGTCACCCTGCTTTCCGATGTGTCCGCCTGGCAGCGCCTGGGCGGAGCCGATACCGCAACCGAAATCGCCCAGCAGCCTGCGCTGTGGGAAGCCCTTGCGCAGGATCTGTCGCGTGCCCGCGATCGCCTGCAGGCCTTCCTCGGCGACAGCCTCAACGATCCCCGCCAGCGCGTGCTGTTCACCGGCGCCGGCAGCTCCGGCTTCATCGCCGAGATGGTGGCCGACGCGATCAACGCGCAGTGGCCAGCCGACGTGCGCGTGGTGCATACCACCAGCCTGCTGACCCACCCGGCGCTGTACCTGCAGCGCGACCGCCCGACCCTGCTGGTCTCGTTCGGCCGCAGTGGCTCCAGCCCGGAAAGCGTGGCGGCGGTGGACCGCGTGCGCAGCGACGTGGCTGACGCGCGCTTCCTCGACATCACCTGCAACGCCGATGGCGAGCTGGCCCGCCGCGGCGCCGGCCGCGCCGACACCTGCACCCTGCTGATGCCGTCGGCCAGCTGCGACCGCGCATTCGCGATGACCAGCAGCCTGACCTGCATGCTGCTGGCCGCGCTGACCGTATTCGACCGCTCGCCGTGGGACGCGCGCATCGCGCGCCTGAAGCAGATCGCAGCGCTGGCCCGCGAAGGCCAGGCACAGTGGGATGCGCCGGTCGCCGCGCTGGCGCAGCGCTCGTTCAACCGCATCATCTACCTCGGCAGCGGCCCGCTGGAAGCGCTGGCCCGCGAGTGCGCGCTGAAGGTGCTGGAGCTGACCGCCGGCCGCGTGCTGGCGCTGGCCAACACGCCGCTGGGCTTCCGCCACGGCCCGAAATCGACGCTGGATGGCAACACGCTGGTGGTGGTACTGCGCAGCGTGCAGCCGCTGGCGCGCCGCTACGAGCAGGACCTGCTGGAAGAACTGCGTCGCGACGGCGTGGCCGGCCAGGTGCTGGCGATCGGCCCGCATTCGGATATCGGTGCCGAAGACGAATACACCCTCACCGTGCCGGCACTGGACGACCCGTGGCTGGCGCCGGTGTGGCTGGGCTTTGCGCAGCTGTTCGCGCTGCAGCGCTCGGCCGCACTCGGGCTGACCCCGGACAATCCGTTCCCGGACGGCACCGTCAACCGCGTCGTCAAGGGCGTCACCATCCACCATGGCTGAGCTGATCGCCCACGCCGGCTACGGCATCGACATCGGCGGCACCAAGATCGAGCTGGTGGCGTGCGATGCGGCGATGCAGGTCACCTGGCGCCGCCGCGTCAGCACGCCGCAGGGCGACTATGAAGGCTTCCTGCAGGCCATGCTGGGGCTGGTGGCCGATGCGGATGCTGCACTGGGCCGCAACGACGCCGCCATCGGCATCGCGCTGCCCGGCGTGCGTGATCGCCGCACCGGTCGCCAGCTCAGTGCGAACGTGCCGGCGCTGACCGGCCACAGCGTCGCCGCCGATCTGCAGGCCCGGCTGCAGCGCCCACTGCATTTCGGCAACGACCTGCAGTGCTTTGCCCTTTCCGAAGCGCACGGCGGCGCCGCCGATGGCTACCCCAGTATGTTCGGCGCCATCCTCGGCACGGGTGCGGGTGGTGGTTTCTGCCTGCACGGCCGCCTGCTGTCCGGCTTCAACGGCCTGGCCGGAGAATGGGGCCACTGGAGCGTGCCCGGCCACCTGCTGCAGCGCCATGGCCTGCCGCTGATCGACTGTGCATGCGGCCTGCAGGGCTGCGTCGAGCGTTACGTCTCCGGCAGTGGGCTGGCGATGATCGAACGCCACCTGGGTGGCAGCGCCACCGACGCCAGCGCGGTGATCGCACTCGCCGAGGCCGGCGATACGCGTGCGCGCAAGGCGCTGGACATCCACCGCGACCTGCTCGGCCACAGCCTGGCCGCGCTGGTGCTGGCACTGGACCCGCACGTGATCGTGCTTGGCGGTGGCCTCTCGCAGTACGCGCCGCTGTACCAGCAACTGCCGGCCGCCGTATCGGCGCATCTGTTCAACGGCGTGCAGGTACCCCCGATCGTGCCGCCCCGCTTCGGCGATGCCGGCGGCGCACGTGGTGCTGCCCTGCTCGCCTGCCACCCCTCGTTTTCCTGATGTCCGGAGCTTGACCATGTCCCCGTTGCAGACCCTGCTTGCTTCCCACCGCGCCGGTGCCAACGTCGGCCTGTACAGCGTCTGCTGCAGCAACGAGCAGGTGCTGCGCGCCGCCATGCACGTGGCGATGGCGCACGGCACCGTGCTGCTGGTCGAGGCCACCTCCAACCAGGTCGACCAGTTCGGCGGCTACACCGGCATGACCCCGCCGCAGTACCGCGATTACGTCGGCACGCTGGCAGATGAAGAAGGGTTCCCGCGCGAGCGGCTGATCCTGGGCGGTGATCATCTTGGCCCGAATGCCTGGCAGAAGCGCCCGGCCGCCGAAGCGATGACCCACGCCCGTGTGCTGATCGAGGCCTACGTCGCCGCCGGCTTCCACAAGATCCATCTGGACTGCAGCATGTCCTGTGCCGACGACCCGGTGCCGTTGCCCGATGCCATCGTCGCCGCGCGCTCGGCCGAGCTGGCGGAGATCGCCGAGCGCACCGCCGCCGAGCGTGGCCTGCCACCGCCGGTCTACGTGATCGGTACCGAAGTGCCGATTCCCGGTGGTGAAGCCTCGCTGGCCGAAGGCCTGCAGGTGACCACGCCCGCGGCCGCCGCGCAGACCCTGGCCATCCACCAGCAGGCGTTCGATACGCCGCAGCTGCGCGATGCCTGGCAGCGCGTGATCGCGATGGTGGTGCAGCCGGGCGTGGACTTCGACCACAGCAGCGTGCACGAGTACGATGCCGCCGCCGCTGGCACGCTGGCCGATTTCCTCGAACAGCAGCCGCGCATCGTGTTCGAAGCGCACTCCACCGACTACCAGCGCGAAAGCGGCCTGCACGCACTGGTGCGCGACCACTTCGCCATCCTCAAGGTCGGCCCGGCCGCCACCTTCGCCTTTCGCGAAGCGCTGTTCGCGCTGGCTGCGATCGAAGCGGAACTGCTGCCGGCCGCGCGATGCTCGCGCCTGCCGCAGGTGCTGGACGAGGTGATGGTGGCGCAGCCGAAGTACTGGCAGTCCTACTACCAGGGCGATGACGCCGCACTGCGGCTGCTGCGCAGCTACTCCTTCAGCGACCGCTGCCGCTACTACTGGGGCGAGCCGGCGCTGGTGCAGGCCGTGCAGACCCTGTTCGCCAACCTGGAACAGCACGCGCCGCCACTGGTGCTGCTCAGCCAGTACCTGCCGGAGCAGTACCGTGCCGTGCGCGAAGGCGCCCTGGCCAACACGCCCACCGCACTGGTGCAGCACCGCATCGGCCTGTGCCTGGGCGAGTACGCCCGCGCCTGCAGTGCCAACCAGGCCGGCCACCGCAAGCAGAACGAAAGTTCGGCCACCTCCGTTCTTGCGAACGGCTAATCTCTACCTTTCCTGACGACACCGAGAGATGGCCATGCGCAACACCCGCTCCCGCAGGCAACAGATCCTGCAGCTGCTGATCGAGCATGGCTCGGTGCAGGTGGCCGATCTGGTCGAGCGCTTCGGCGTGTCGGCGGTGACGATCCGTGCCGACCTGACCCATTTCGAGTCGCAGGGGCTGGCCAACCGCACCCACGGCGGCGCCACGCTGGTGCGCACGCCGCCGCAGGAACAGGACATCCACGAGAAGGACGCGCTGAACCTGCCGCTGAAGGAGTCAATCGGCGCCTGCGCCGCGCGCCTGGTGCGCCCCGGCGACAACATCATCATCGACTCCGGTTCGACCACGATGACCCTGGCCCGCCACCTGCGCACACAGCGCGACGTGACGGTGATGACCAACGGCCTGAACATCGCCTGGGAACTGGCCAATGCACCCGGCATCAACGTGCTGCTGACCGGCGGCCTGCTGCGCCAGCAGTCGCTGTCGCTGCAGGGCAGCCAGGCCGAAGCCAGCCTCAACTCGTACAGCTTCGACACCCTGTTCCTGGGCGTGGATGGCCTGGACCTGCAGTTCGGCCTGACCACCCACGACGAAGCCGAAGCCCGCCTCAACCACCGCATGGTCGAGCGCGCGCGCCGCATCGTGGTGCTGACCGATGCCTCCAAGTTCGGCCGCGTCAGCCTGCACCGCATCGCACTGCTGGATCAGATCCACACCATCATCACCGACGCCGGCATCGACGACGCCTCCCGCGAGGGACTGCAACGGCTGGGCATCGAAGTGATCATCGCCGAGCCCACCGCATGACCGACACCCGTTCCCTGCATGGCCGCATCCTCACCCCGCTGGGCTGGCGGCGCGGCCATGTCCACTTCGATTCGCACGTGCGCCAGCTGCAGGTGGACGACCACAGCGGTGCTGACGATCTGCAGCTGCCGGTGATCCTGCCCGGCTTCATCGACCTGCATGTGCATGGCGCGGCCGGCGTGGACCTGATGCAGGGCGGCGACGTGGCGCGCACCATTGCCCGCACCCATCTGCGCTTCGGCACCACCACGCTGCTGGCCACCACCATGACCGCCGGCCTGGACGAAATCGAGCATGCGCTGCAGGGTGTGGCCACCACCATGGCGGCGCCCGATGCCGAGGCGGCCTGCATCGTCGGCGTGCATCTGGAAGGGCCGTTCATCAGCCCGCAACGGCTGGGCGCGCAGCCCAACCGCACCATCGAAGCGACGCTGGCCCTGGTGCAGCAGCTGCATGCACTCGCGCCGATCCGGGTGATGACGCTGGCGCCGGAGATCGGCGAGCACACCGCGTTGATTCCCGCGCTTGCAGCGATGGGCATCCGCGTTCAGCTGGGTCACAGTGCGGGTACCTACGAGGAAGGCGTGGCCGCGCTGCAGGCCGGCGCCTCCGGCTTCACCCACCTGTTCAACGGCATGACCGGTGTCGATCACTATCGCCCGGGCATCGCAGCGGCGGCGCTGGCGCATGCGCAGTACGCCGAGATCATTCCCGACCTGCAGCACATCCACCCCGGCGTGATCCGGCTGGCCGCACGCGCGATCCCGCACCTGTATGCGGTGACCGACGCCACCGCTGCCACCGGCATGCCCGATGGCGAATACGCACTGGGCGAGCAGCGCGTGCACAAGTGCGGCGGCTGCGTGCGCCTGGCGACCGGTTCGCTGGCCGGCAGCGCGCTGACCATGGACCAGGCGCTGCGCAACCTGGTGCAGGTGGGCCTGGAGCTGGCTGACGCCTCGCAACGCGTTTCCACCTTCCCGGCCGACTACCTCGGCCTGGGCGATCGCGGCCGCATCGCGCCCGACGCCCGCGCCGACCTGGTGGTGCTGGACGCCGAGCTGCGCCTGCAGCAGGTGGTGGTCGGCGGGCACGTGGTCGATTTGAACGCTGCAAGCGCCTGACGTGCCGCCCGTCCTGACGCCTGGAACACCTGACGTACCGCCGCTCCTTGACGCCGGAAATGCCTGACGCACCGCCTTTGTAGAGTCGAGCTTGCTCGACTGCTCTGCCGCGCCCTGCGCGGTCAGTCGAGCAAGCTCGACTCTACGAAAGCAATCCGCACCGAAACGCCTCCTGGGAATATGCCGATGACTGCACCCACCGCCCCGCGCTGGCCCGTACGCTACCTGCTCTTCATCGGCGGCCTCGGCGGCCTGCTGTACGGCATCGACATCGGCATCATCGCAGGCGCCCTGCCCTATCTCGAAGCCACCGCCAGCCACGCCTGGCAACTCAGCAGCCAGCAGCTCGGTTTCGTCGTGGCGGCGGTACTGCTGGGCAGCGTGCTGTCTTCGCTGTTTGCCGGCATGGTGGCCGACCTGATCGGACGCCGCGGCGCGATGCTGCTGGCGGGCCTGCTGTTCACCGCGTCGATTCCGATCATGGCGCTGGCCTCGGGCTACACGCCGTTGCTGCTCGGCCGGCTGCTGCAGGGCATCAGTGGCGGCCTGATCGGCGTGGTGATTCCGCTGTACCTGGCCGAAGTACTCAGCCCCGAACGACGCGGGCGCGGCGCGGCCATGTTCCAGCTGCTGCTGACCATCGGCCTGGTGCTGGCGGCGCTGATCGGCCTGTACCACGCACATGCAGTCGACGCCGCCGCTGAAGCCGTGCGCTCACTGCCGGTCGCGCAGCAGGCGCAGGAACTGTTCACGGTGAAGGACCACGCCTGGCGCACCATCTTCTGGACCTGCCTGGCGCCGGGCCTGCTGTTCTGCGCCGGCATCTTCTGGCTGTCCGAGTCGCCACGCTGGCTGGTGCGCCGCGGCCGTGTGGACGACGCCCGCCGCAGCCTGCAACGCGTGCTGCCGGCCGCGCAGGTGGAGACCACGCTGGCGCAGATCCAGGCACCGGAATCGAGCAGCAGCAGCGGCAAGCGCGACCCGCTGCTCAGCCGCCGCTACGTGGTGCCGTTCCTGCTCGCCTGCGTGGTGCTGGCCTGCACCCAGGCCACCGGCATCAACTCGGTGCTGGCCTACGCGGTGAACATCCTCAATCAGGCCGGCCTGTCCGGCTCGGTGGCCAACGGCGCCGACGTGGCGATCAAGCTGCTCAATGCGGTGATGACCGTGGTCGCGCTGCTGCTGGTCGATCGCAAGGGCCGCAAGTTCCTGCTGATGTTCGGCAGCGGCGGTATCTGCGTGGCCCTGCTGGCCGCCGCGACCCTGTTCTTCCAGGCCGAACGCGGCCGTACCGACGTGCAGCCGCAGCTGCAGGCGGCGGTCAGCGGCGATGGCCTGCAGCTGGTGCTGGATGAAACGCAGTGGCAGCGCCTGGGCGCCGGCATCGACAGCGAAGGCCGGCCGCTGCAGCTGACCGTGTCGTACGCCTATGGCGATTTCACCAATGTGCGCGCCCTGCGCAGCGACAACCTGACCGACCGCGAACTGCGCATCGAGCGCACCGGCACCGTGCAGCCGGACAGCGTGATCGGCTCGTTCTTCCGCAAACTGCATCTGAACCCATTCGCCGACCCGGCCAAGGCCGCGCAGGCACCGTTGCGCATCGAGCAGGCACGCATCGGCCCGGTGCCGCCGCCGGCCCACGGCTGGGCGGTGGCCGCCTGCATCCTGGTGTTCGTCGCGTTCTTCGCGGTCGGCCCCGGCGTCTGCGTGTGGCTGGCGCTGTCGGAGCTGATGCCCAACCGCATCCGCTCCAACGGCATGAGCATCGCGCTGCTGATCAACCAGTTCGTGTCCACCACCATCGCCGCGATCTTCCTGCCCACGGTGGGCCACTACGGCTACGCCAGCATGTTCGTGTTCTGGGCGGCATGCACCTTTGTGTTCTTCCTGGTAGCCGCATTCTGGCTTCCGGAGACCAAGGGCAAGTCGCTGGAAGAGATCGAGGCCCGCTTCGCCCGGTAGCGGTCGACCTGGGTCGACCTCCGCGCGCAGCGCGGGGTGTTGGCGTGCCCGTCATTCTCCAGTGATGTGCCTGGCCAGCGCCTGGGCTTCGGCAACGCTGGACAGCCCGCTCAGCATCATCGATTCACCGAACGGTCCCTGCACGGTCGCCACCATCAGCACGCGGCCGTCCACGCTGATCGCCGCGCGCTTGCCAACCAGGGCTGCGGTGCCATCGTGGATGCGTTGGTGCGCCTCCCGCCGATAGCGGATCTGCAGGCCCGGCTGCTTGCCTTCATCCAGCACATAGCGCACATCGGCAATGTCCGCGCTGCCGGCAATCGGTGGCTCGCGCAGGGCGAGGGTCTCGCCCTGCCACTGCGCCGGCGTACCCTTGCCCGCCGCATCGACCGCACTCAGGCGTACGTCCACGCCGGGGCGTGGCACATGATCCTTGCCTTCCAACGCATCGGGCATGGCACCCGGCGCGCATCCGCTCAGCACCAGCGCCGCCCCCAGCAGAAGCGGAAGCACAGCCCTCACTTCAGCTTCCGCAGCTTGAACGCCACCAGCACCTGCAACAGGCCGTAGAGCAGGCTGCCGATGCCGATCCACAGCGTGGTCACCGCCACGCCCGCGTACGGGTTGGCCGCAAACAGCAGGCCCAGCACCACCGCCAGCACACCGCTGAGTATCAACAACCACTCGCCCTGGATCTGCTTGCGCACCCGGATCGCGAACACAATGCGATAGATGCCGGCCACCAGCAGCCACGCCGCCAGGAACAGCACCAGCACGCTGGCGGTGGCCAGCGGATTGATCACCGCCAGGATGCCGAAGCCCAGCGAAGCGATGGCATACAGCGCCAGCCAGCCACGGGAAGCACCACTGCCACCGCTGATCAGTGCGAACAGGCTGATGACGCCCTCAACGATGGCGACTATGCCCAGCGTCCACGCCAGTGCCATCGCCGCCGACAGCGGCCAGCCGATGGCGACAATGCCGAAGCCCAGCGCGACCAGCCCATACAACAGCAGGATCCACCAGCTACGGCCGACCGCCGACAACAAGGGAGACAAGGGGGAATTCATGGCCACTCCTTCGATCCGGAACCTGGCTCATCCTAGCCCCTGTCGATGAAGGGAGCGATCACGGCACCCGCGCGCATACCCACGCACGCACTTCTTCCGCACCCACGCAGCGCAGCGTTTCGGCGATCTCCATCAACGTGCTGCCGGTGGTCATAACGTCATCGACCACGGTCAGCCGCGAAGGCACCTGCCCGCGCACATCGAACGCATCGAACAGGTTTTCCCTGCGCTGTTCGGCACTGCGTTCGGATTGCGGCGCGGTGTGGCGGCGCCGGTATACGCCATTCCAGACCGGCATCGACAGCAGCCGGCACAGTTCGGCCGCCTGGTTGTAGCCACGCTGGCGCAGGCGACGGTTGTGCAGCGGCACCGGTACCAATGGCAGGCACGACCAGGGTGGGGGCGTGCGTTGCATCAGCTGTGCGAGCAGCCGACCTGCCGCCAGATCCTGATGGAACTTGTAACGCACCAGCAGCTGGTCGACCGGTGGCAGGTACAACAGGCTGGCATGGGTTGCCGCCTGCGGCGGTGCTTCTTCGCGGCAGCTGCCGCAGACGATCAGCGCGGTGTCGGGCAGCGGCAATGCGCAGCGCAGGCATGCGCGGCCGGACCACGGTAGTTCCGCGAAACAGGCGGCGCAGAGGTCCAGGCCATCGTGCCCGGGATCGTTGCAGACCAGGCAGCGCAGCGGCAGCAGTATGCGCAGCAACGCATGGGAGGCGGCACCGGCCGCATGCAGGAGGTGGATGGGCATGCCCCATGCTTTCTCTACCAGCGCTAGCGCCGCCATCGGTGAACCGCCTGCCACCGCGTCGGCGCTGTCCGCCACTGCGCATCAGCATGCGGAATCACGCAGCGGAACGCAGCACGTCCTCACGCGCCGCTTCCCGCTATCGCGTGTGTTCGCGGTTCGCAGGATCGGGCGGTGCAGCAATCGCGGGCATCAACAGCTCTGCCAGCCCACGATAGATCGGCACCCGGCACACCAGCCCGGACACACCGCGGGCGATCAGCACCGTGGCCAGGATCGGCAACAGCAGATCACCGCTGTCGGTCAGCTCCAGCGAGATCACGGCCGAGGTCAGCGGTGCCTGGGTGACACCGGTCAGGTAGGCGCACATGCCCAGCAGCACGAACGCGCGCGGGTCCACGCCCGGCATCAGCACCGCCAGGTTGTGGCCCAGCCCGGCACCGACCGCCAGCGCCGGCGAGAACAGGCCACCGGGGATGCCCGCCACATAGGACGCCAGATTGGCCAGCAGCTTCATCAGCCCGAATTCGTGGCCTACCAGCGCCTGGCCCTGCACCAGGCTGCGCGCCTGCTCATATCCGGTACCGAATGCGCCTTCACCGAAGACCAGCGCCAGCAGCACCACCACCAGGCCGCATCCAGCGGCCAGCAGCACCGGATGCCGTTGCCGCAGTTGACCCAGCCAACGTGGACGCCCCGCCGCACTGGCCAGCACCGCACGCGCGAACACTCCGCCCAGCAACCCGGCCACCACGCCACACAGCAGGATCGCCAGCCAGCCCTGGCCCAGCGGCAGCCGCGCACTTACATGGCCGAAGTAGGTGTAGTTGCCCAGCAGGCCCAGCGACACCACGCCGCCGACAATCACGGCGGTCAGCAGCGTGCCGGAGAAGCGATGCTCGAAACGGCCACTGAGCTCTTCGATGGCAAAGACGATGCCGGCCAGCGGTGTGTTGAAGGCGGCGGCGATGCCGGCGGCGCCACCGGCCAGCAGGAAGTGCGAGAGCTCGCGCGGGTCCTTGAAGCCGAACCAGCGGCCGAACAGGTACATCAGGCTGGCGCCCACATGCACGGTCGGGCCTTCGCGCCCCACTGACGCACCGCCCAGCAGCGACAGCGAGGTCAGCAGCAGCTTGCCCGCCGACACGGCGGGCGAAAGGTTGGCGTCCCGGAACGATGCATCCGGCTTGTCCAGCGCAGCGATGACCTGCGGAATGCCGCTGCCGCGCGTGGGCTTCAGCACGCCACTGGTCAGCCAGGCCAGCAACGCGAAGATCCCCGGCGTGAGCAGCAGGGCCCACCACGGCGAGTGCGAGGTGATGCGCTGGAACAGGTGGAAGGCCGCATCACTGGCCTTGGCGAACAGGATCGCCACCAGCGCTACGGCCACGGCACCGCCCCACAGCGCAGCGCGGCGGCGCCAGGCCTCGCTCAGGACCAGCGCAGTGATACGGCCGCGGAGGCGGTAAAGATCAATCATGCAGGGCAGTCTGGACGCTGCGAACGCTGGCGGACAGCGGCTACTGTGGCTGAAGGCCTTGCAGGATGCGGTGAAATGCACTGGTACTGCGGGGAAGCGCACCCGAAGCCCGGACAGATGCAACGATCTGCAACGCCGATGTTCAGATCGCCAAACGATGGAGAACGTGGGTCAGCTCCAGCTGGGAACAGCCCCGGTCCGGCAGTACCCCGTCCTCGCCGGGCGCACCCACCTCGAATCCCTCCTCGACATCCTCGTAGTACAGCAACCCGTCAGGCAGTTGTGCGACCACCCACACCGACTCGATGGTGCCCAGCCTGTGCAGTGGCATTGCACGCAATGGCACTCGTAGCGTTTCGAAGATGGCTCGGTGCCCCGGTGAGCAGTCCTGCAATTGCCGCGCGATCAGGGCTTCCAGCTCTTCGCGGGTGATCGGCAGCCAGCTGTCGAGAGAGTCCATTGCAACGCGGCCCGATTGAATGTGCACGCCTGAGTGTATCGCCGGCGCAGCGCGCACCGCCTCCTTCCGGATCAGTTTCAACGCGTGTCCCGGCCGCGCGTACCGGCCACTGTAAACCATATTGAATACATTCCGGTTGACAGCCCCGGCGCACCCACCCACACTGCCGCCCTCGCTCCATCCGTACCCAAGGTCCCGCCATGGCTGCTGCCATCCGCCACGACTGGCAACACGACGAACTGCAGGCGCTGTTCGATCTGCCGTTCCCCGAGCTTCTGTTCCGCGCCGCAGCGGTCCACCGCGAGCATTTCGACCCGTCGCAGGTACAGGTCTCCACGCTGCTGTCGGTGAAGACCGGCGGTTGCCCGGAGGACTGCGCGTACTGCCCGCAGGCGCAGCGCTACACCACCGGGGTGAACGCGCAGAAGCTGATGGACACCGACGCGGTGCTGGCCAAGGCGCGCCAGGCCAAGGCCGCCGGTGCGTCGCGTTTCTGCATGGGCGCCGCATGGCGTTCGCCGAAGGACCGCGACATCCCGAAGGTGGCGGCGATGATCGCCGGGGTGAAGGCATTGGGCCTGGAGACCTGCGCCACGCTGGGCATGCTCAGTGGCGAACAGGCGCGTGCGCTGAAGGATGCCGGCCTGGACTACTACAACCACAACCTCGATACCGCGCCGGACTACTACGATTCGATCATCCACACGCGCCAGTACCAGGACCGCCTGGATACGCTGGAGCACGTGCGCGACGCCGGCCTGAAAACCTGCTGCGGTGGCATCGTCGGCATGGGCGAGACGCGCGCGCAGCGGGTCGGCCTGCTGCTGGCGCTGGCCACGCTGCCGGCCCATCCCGATTCGGTGCCGATCAACAAGCTGGTGCAGGTGGCGGGTACGCCGCTGCACGGCAGTGCCGAGCTGGACCCGTTCGAGTTCGTGCGCATGATCGCCGTGGCGCGCATCGCCATGCCGCGCTCGATGGTGCGGCTGTCGGCCGGGCGTGAGGCCATGAGCGACGAACTGCAGGCGCTGTGCTTCATTGCCGGTGCCAATTCGATCTTCTACGGCGACAAGCTGCTGACCACCGGCAACCCGGAAAGCGAGCGCGACCTGGCCCTGTTCGCGCGGCTGGGGCTGCAGCCGATGGCGGTGCAGGTGGATGCCGAGAGCCACGACCACGGCGGCACCGTGCACGCCGACATCAGCGCCGATGCGCTCGGCTGCGGCTGCGCTCACGCGGCCTGAGACGGGATGCAGGCAGGCGTCGCGGCAACGCGCTACCCTAGCCGCCCCGTCGCCGCATTCAGCCGCCATGGCCCGCCCCGACCTGACCGCTCGCCTTCATGCCCAGCGCGCCCTGCGCGATGCCCAGGGGCGTCGCCGCCCGCGACGCACGGTCAGCCGTCGTGATGGCGTGCGCCTGGAGGTGGACGGCCAGTGGCTGACCGGCTTCTGCAGCAACGATTACCTGGGCCTCGCCCAGCAGTTCAGCGTGGTCAATGCGTTGCAGGACGCGGCCGCACGCGAAGGCGCCGGTGCCGGTGCCTCGCACCTGGTCTGCGGCCACCACGCGATGCACGACGCACTGGAACGCGAGGTGGCCGAGTGGCTGGGCTACCCGCGTGCGCTGCTGTTCGGCAGTGGCTTCGCCGCCAACCTGGCGGTGCAGCAGGCGTTGTTGAGCGAAGAGAACGATGTCTGCGTGCAGGACAAGCTCAACCATGCCAGCCTGCTGGATGCGACCCGGCTTGCCGGCGCGCGCCTGCGCCGCTATCCGCATCTGGATGCGGAAGGTGCGATGCGTCAGCTCAAGCACGCACCTGATGGCGCGGCGATGCTGGCCACCGATGGTGTCTTCAGCATGGATGGCGACATCGCCCCATTGCGTGCACTGTCGCTGGTGGCACGACTGCAGCAGGCGCTGTTCTACGTCGATGACGCGCACGGCGTAGGCGTGGTCGGTGATGGCCGTGGCGCGGTCGCGGCGGCCGGACTGGGCGTGGATGATGTGCCGCTGCAGCTGGTCACGCTGGGCAAGGCGCTGGGTGGTTCCGGCGCCCTGGTGCTGGGCCGCGACGACCTGATCGAGCATCTGGCCGAAACCGCACGCCCCTATATCTACACCACCGCCGTACCACCGGCGATGGCGGCGGCGGCACTGGAAGCGGTGCGCCTGGCGCGCCGCGACCACTGGCGCCGCTCCAAACTGGCTGATCTGATCGCGCTGTTCCGCAGCGAAGCGCGTCGCCACGGACTGGACCTGATGGCCTCGGAGACCCCGATCCAACCGTTGCTGTGTGGCGACGACCACTCGGCCGTGGCGATGTCGCGGGCGCTGGAACAGGCCGGCTGGCTGGTCGGCGCGATCCGACCGCCGACGGTACCGGAAGGCAAGGCGCGGCTGCGCGTCACCCTGTCCGCGCTGCACTCGCCGGACCAGGTGCGCGGCCTGGTCGACGCCATCGCCAGCGCGCGCGACCACGTGGCCCTGGCCGCACGTGAGAGCGCCCCGCCACCGCTGCCCGCCTTTGCCTGAGCCTGCTGCCGTTTTCCCATGCATATTGAAGTGACCGGCCGTGGGCTGGACCTGGTTCTGATCCATGGCTGGGCCCTGCAGGGCGGTGTGTTCGCACCGCTGGTGCAGCGCCTGGCGGACCGGTTCACCCTGCATCGGGTCGATCTGCCCGGCCACGGCCATAGCCGCAACGACACCACGCCGCTGCGCCTGCCGTTCGTGGTCAACGCCATTGCCGCGGCCACGCCGCCGGCGGTGTGGTGCGGCTGGTCGCTGGGCGGGCTGTTCGCACTGCATGCGGCGGCGACGCTGCCCAAGGTGCGCGGGCTGGCGATGATCGCGGCCACGCCGCGTTTCGTGCGTGGCGAGGACTGGCCGCATGCGGTGGAACCGGCGGTGTTCGAGCAGTTCGGGCGTGAGCTGGCCACCGACTTCGGCGGCACCCTGGAACGCTTCCTGGCACTGGACGTGATGGGCTCGGCGCACGCCCGCGAGGAGCTGCGCACGCTGCGCCAGCGCCTGGTCGAGCGCGGTGCGCCCACCGAACGTGCGCTGCTGGAAGGCCTGCGCCTGCTGGAAAACACCGACCTGCGCGGCGCTCTTCCGGCCCTGGGTAAACCCAGCCTGTGGATCGCCGGCCAGCGCGACCGCCTGGTGTCGCCGGCTGCGATGCAGGCCGCTGCGGCGCTGGCCCCGCAGAGTCAGGCATTGACCGTCGCCCACGGCGGCCATGCGCCGTTCCTCGGCCATGCCGACGAGGTCGCCGCCGCCCTGCAACACTTCGTTGCCGGCCTGTCACCGGCCGATGGCGGACAATGAGCGCCTTCCGAACTGCGCAGGACTGACGCATGGATCTGGGTATCAACGGCCGCTGGGCACTGGTCTGCGGCGCAAGCAAGGGGCTGGGCCTGGGCTGTGCGCGGGCGCTGGCAAGCGAGGGCGTCAACGTGGTGATCGTGGCCCGGGGCGAAGCCGCCCTGCAGGCCGCCGCTGAAGAGCTGCGTGCCCTGCCCGGCGCCGCTGAAGTCCACGTGGTCGCCGCCGATGTCACCACCGAGGCCGGTCGCGCTGCGGCGCTTGCGGCGTGCCCGCAGGTGGACATCCTGGTCACCAATGCCGGTGGCCCGCCGCCCGGTGATTTCCGCAGCTTCGAGCGCGATGACTGGATCGCCGCGCTGGACGCCAACATGCTGGCGCCGATCGCCCTGATCCGCGCCACCGTGGACGCGATGATCGATCGCGGCTTCGGCCGCATCGTCAACATCACCTCCTCGGCGGTGAAGGCCCCGATCGACATCCTGGCGCTGTCCAACGGCGCGCGCAGTGGCCTGACCGGCTTCGTCGCCGGCCTGTCGCGCCGCACCGTGGCCCACAACGTCACCATCAACAACCTGCTGCCCGGCCAGTTCGATACCGACCGCCTGCGCGCCAACTTCGCCCACAGTGCGGGCAAGGACGGCGACGCCGGCGAAGTGGCCGAGCGCCGCCGCCAGCAGATTCCCGCCGGCCGCTTCGGCACGCCGGACGAATTCGGCGCCGCCTGCGCCTTCCTGTGCAGTGCACAGGCCGGCTACTTCACCGGGCAGAACCTGCTGATCGACGGCGGCGCCTACCCCGGTACGTTCTAAGAGACTTTCGCAATGCCGTCCCACTTCGATGCCCGCCACGTCCGCCGCGCGTTCGCCCGCGCCGCCAACAGCTACGACGCCGCCGCCGCCCTGCAGCGCGAGGTGCAGTCGCGGCTGATCGAGTCGCTGGACTACCTGGAGGCACGCAAGCCCGAGGTGGTGCTGGACATCGGCGCCGGTACCGGCCACGCCAGTGCACTGATGAAGAAGCGCTGGCCGAAGGCGCAGGTGATCGCGCTGGACGTGGCACTCCCGATGCTGGACCAGGCCAAGCGCCAGGCCGGCTGGTGGAAGCCGTTCCAGCGCCTGTGCGGCGATGCGGCCGCGCTGCCGCTGGCCGACAACAGCGTGGACGTGATCTTCAGCAACCTGTGCCTGCAGTGGGTGGACGACCTGCCGGCGGTGTTCGCCGGGTTCCGCCGCGTGCTCAAGCCCGGCGGCCTGCTGTTGTGCTCGACCTTCGGCCCGGACACGCTGGTCGAACTCAATGAAGCCTTCGCCGCCGCCGACGATCGCCCGCACGTCAGCCGCTTCGCGCAGATTGCCCAGTTCGGCGACGCGCTGATGATGGCCGGCTTCCGCGACCCGGTGCTGGACCGCGACCTGTTCACCCTGACCTACGACGATCTGCCCTCGCTGATGCGCGAGCTGCGCGCGATGGGTGCCACCAACGCGCGGACGGACCGCCGCCACACGCTGACCGGGCGTGGCCGCTTCGCGGCGGCCGCCGCCGCATACGAACCGATGCGCCGCGCCGACGGCAAGCTGCCTAGCAGCTGGGAAGTGATCTACGCCCACGCCTGGGCGCCGGACCCGGGTGCCCCGATCCGCGAAGGCGGGCATGACGTGGCCTCGGTACCGGTGTCGGCGATTCCGATCCGGCGCAAGCAGACCTGATCGAACGACCGCGAATCTGCTTTTTGGCAGGTGCCAACCTTGGTTGGCACAACCCATCAGATCGCGGTGCCGCCGGCCGTGTGCCAACCAAGGTTGGCACCCACCAGAAGCAGGCTTCCGCTTCAGGTATTGGCCGGTGAACTCAGCGGCGGGCGCACCAGGTCGCGGTGGAAGAAATAGATCTCCTGCACCAGGAAACGCCAGCTGGTATGGAAACTGCGGAAGCGCGTGCTGGGCGTGGACGAGGCCAGTGCATCGATACCCAGCGCCTTGCTCAGCCGCAGCGCGCGCGCCATGTGCAGCGGGTCACTGACGATGATCACCCGGTGCAGGTTGCGCTGATCCATCAACCGCTTGGCTTCGACCAGGTTCTGCACGGTGTTGCGCGAGGCGGTCTCGATCAGGATCGCGTCGTCCGGCACGCCATGCTTGAGCGCATAACGCCGCGCCACCTGCGATTCGGAAAAGCGCGCGCCGGTGCCGCCATAGCCACCAGTGAAGATCAGCAGTGGCGCGTACTGGGCCTCATAGAGATCCAGGCCATGGCGGATGCGTTCTTCGAACACCGGCGACGGCTTGGCGTCATAGGCCGCTGCACCGAGCACGATGATGGCATCGGCCTTGGCCGCCTGGTCACGCTCGCCCACCCAGACGATCCACGCGGTCACACCCAGCAGCCAGATCACCAGCACCACGAACAGCCGCCACAACCAGCCCAGCAGGCCGGTGCGATGCCGCTGCCGGTCACGGCTCAAGGCGTCCCCCAACGCAGCGCTGGCAGGTCGACATTGCCGCCGGACAACACCAGGCCCACGCGCAGCCCGGCAAAACGCTGCGGCTGCGCCAGCACCGCGGCCAGCACGGTCGCCGAGGAAGGCTCGACCACCTGCTTGAGTACCTCCCACAGCAGGCGCATCGCCGCCAGCGTCGCCGCGTCATCGACCACGATCACCTCCGCACCCGCCGCGCGCAGCAGCTCGAAGTTGGGCGCACCGATCAGGGTGCGCAGGCCATCGCAGATCGTGTCCGGGGTGAACGCGCCCTGGCGCGCGCCGGCGGCCAGCGAGCGTGCGGTGTCATCGGCGCCGGCCGGTTCGGCCAGCACCAGCCGGGCCTGCGGGCTGGCATGCTGCAGCGCCAGCGCGGTACCGCTGGCCAGGCCACCGCCGCCCACCGGCACCACCAGCACATCGAACGGGCCGTCGCTGTGCAGCAGTTCCAACGCCGCAGTGCCCTGTCCGGCCATCACCGCCGGGTCCGCATACGGATGAACCAGTGTCGCGCCGGTATCGGCCTGCACCTTGGCGCAGGTGGCCTCACGGTCGGCGATGGTCGGCGGGCAGCGCCAGAGCGTGGCGCCGTGCCGGGCAATGTTGGCCAGCTTGGCCGCCACCGCACCTTCGGGCACCACCACGTGGCAGGGAATGCCACGGGTACGCGCGGCCAGGGCCAGCGCGGCGCCATGATTGCCGGAGGAATGCGTGACCACGCCGGCACTGGCGCGATCAGCATCGAGCGACCACACCGCGTTGCAGGCGCCGCGGAACTTGAATGCGCCGCCGCGCTGCAGGTGTTCGGCCTTGAACGCCAGCTGCGCCCCGGCCATCGCGTCAAGCGTGTGCGAGCGCAGGACCGGGGTCACGCTGGCATGCGGGGCGATCCTCGCGGCAGCAAGCAGGACGTCTTCGGCGCTGGGCAACAGTGAATCGCTCATGACGCAAGATTAACGTATGCCCCCGCGCTGGCGACCGGGGCACACGTCATGCCAGCATGCAGCCCTTCACCTCCATTCATCCTGGCCAGCGGAATTAAGGGCCGATTCAATGCCCGCGCACGAAGCTGACTGCACACCCGTCCTCTGGGGGGACCCACCATGAAAATGCGCTTGATGCTTGCCGGTGGCCTGATGCTGGCCCTGACCGGCTGCGCCACCTACGACTACGTCGGCGGTGGCCGGGGCGGCGGCTACTACCACGGTGCGCCGTCGGTGGAGTACCGCTACCCGGCCGGCTATCCCTACAACTATGGTTACCCGTATTACGGCGGCTATGGCGGCTATTACGGCGGCTATGGCAATCCGTACTACTCGCGCCCGATCTACCGGCCGCCGCACAACCATCGGCCGCCGCCGCGCCCGCCTGGCAACGGTGGCGAGAACCGCCCGCCGCCGCCGTCGCGTCCGTCGTACAACGGTGGCTCGCCGTGGCGGAACATGGACTCGATGCGTCGCCCGCCGCAGTCCAGCGTGCAGCCGTCGGCGCCCGCGCCTCAGGCCCGGCCAGCCCCGGCGCCGAGCGCGCCGAGGATGAACGGCTCCCCTTGGCGCAACATGGATCGTGCGACGCAGCGCACACTTGAGCGCTGAACCATCTTGCATTTCACACGGTCCAAGCCGCACTCTACGCGAGCAGTGACGGCCCGCGTCACAATGTGACAAAAACGACACGGGCCGCCGCAAAAAGCTCTACGTCGATATCCGACAGGAACATCTGGATCCCCCCTGTTCCGGCCCTGTCGGATGTCGGCACCTCTGAAGGCAGACGGCCCCGCAATGCGGGGCCGTCTGTTTTGGGGAGGGGAGGCATCCGTAGATCCACGCCATGCGTGGATGGAGCTTTCCCGGTAACCCCCTAAAAAAACAGGGCCGGACAGTCCCCCGACTGCCGGCCCCCTGCTTCCCCACCGTGCGCCTGTACCGGCCCCTGTTCCAATTCCGGTCACCGGCGCCTGCGGCGCCAGCCACGGTGGGTGCTATTGGGTTATCTGCAAAAATCCTGCCAACTTTAGGGCTGATTTCGATGCCGGCCGGCGGGCGCCGGCGCCGCGGCCCCGAATGGCGCTAAAATCGCCACCCCGGCGGCGCCCCGGCCGCGCCCGCCCCCAGCTGAACAGCCCCCCCATGAACCCGTCCTTCCATCGTTACGACGTCATCGTCATCGGCGGTGGTCACGCCGGCACCGAAGCCGCGCTGGCCGCGGCCCGTACCGGCGTGCGCACCCTGCTGCTGACCCACAACATCGAAACGGTGGGTGCGATGAGCTGCAACCCGGCCATCGGCGGCATCGGCAAGGGCCACCTGGTCAAGGAAATCGACGCCCTCGGTGGCGCGATGGCGCATGCCGCCGACCGCGCCGGCATCCAGTGGCGCACGCTCAACGCCTCCAAGGGCCCGGCCGTGCGCGCCACCCGCTGCCAGGCCGACCGCAACCTGTACCGCATGGCGATCCGCGCCATCGTCGAAGGCCAGGCCAACCTGACCGTGTTCCAGGCCGCCGTCGATGACCTGGTCATCGAAGGCGACGCCGTGCGCGGGGTCATCACCCAGACCGGCCTGCGCTTCGACGCCGAGGCCGTGGTGCTGACCGCCGGCACCTTCCTGGCCGGCAAGATCCATGTCGGCCCGACCCAGTACGCCGCCGGCCGCATGGGCGACCCGCCGGCCACCACGCTGGCCGCGCGCCTGCGCGAGCGCCCGTTCCAGGTGGACCGCCTGAAGACCGGCACGCCGCCGCGCATCGACGGCCGCTCGCTGGACTACAGCGTGATGGACGAACAGCCCGGTGACACGCCGCGGCCGGTGATGTCCTTCCTCGGCTCGGTGAACGAGCATCCGCAGCAGGTCAGCTGCTGGATCACCCACACCACCGAACAGACCCACCAGATCATCCGCGATGCGCTGCACCGCTCACCGCTGTACAGCGGCCAGATCGAAGGCATCGGCCCGCGTTACTGCCCGTCCATCGAGGACAAGGTGGTGCGCTTTGCCGAGAAGGCCAGCCACCAGATCTTCGTCGAGCCCGAAGGCCTGGGCATCGTCGAGATCTACCCCAACGGCATCTCCACCTCGCTGCCGTTCGACGTGCAGCTGGAAATGGTGCGCAGCATCCGTGGCTTCCAGAACGCGCATATCACCCGCCCTGGCTACGCGATCGAGTACGACTTCTTCGATCCGCGCGGCCTGAAGGCCTCGCTGGAAACCAAGCTGGTCAACGGCCTGTTCTTCGCCGGCCAGATCAACGGCACCACCGGCTATGAAGAAGCCGCCGCGCAGGGCCTGCTGGCCGGCCTGAACGCCGCACGCCAGGTGCGCGGGCTGGACGGCTGGTGCCCGCGTCGCGACGAGGCCTACCTGGGTGTACTGGTGGATGACCTGATCACCCACGGCACCAACGAGCCGTACCGCATGTTCACCAGCCGCGCCGAGTACCGCCTGCAGCTGCGCGAGGACAACGCCGACCAGCGCCTGACCCCGGCCGGCCGCGAAATGGGCCTGGTCGATGACCGCCGCTGGAGCGCGTTCGAGACCAAGCAGGCCGCGGTTGCCGCCGAGCGCGCACGCCTGGGCGCGCTGTGGGCGACCCCGGCCAATGCGCTGGGCCGCGAAGTGCAGGAAACGCTCGGCGTGGCGGTCAGCCGCGAAACCAACGTGCTGGACCTGATCAAGCGCCCGGAGCTGGACTACGCGCAGCTGATGCAGGTGCCGTCGCTGGGCCCGGCCGTGGCCGACGGCAAGGTGGCCGAGCAGGTGGAGATCGGGGTGAAGTACGCCGGCTACCTGGACCGCCAGCGCGAGGAGATCGAGCGCCAGCAGCGGCATGAAGCCACGCCGATTGCCGAAGCCTTCGACTACGCCACGGTGCGCGGGCTGTCGGCCGAAGCGCTGCAGAAGCTGGAGCGTGTGCGCCCGCAGACCATCGGCCAGGCGCAGCGCATCCCGGGCATGACCCCGGCGGCGATCTCGCTGCTGCTGGTGCACCTGGAGCGCGCCCGCCGCGGCCGCGTGGCGTAGGCAGCACCGTCGCTTCTGGTGGGTGCCGACCTTGCTCGGCGCATGACTCTGCCCTGGTGGGTGCCGACCTTGGTCGGCGCATGACTCTGACCTGGTGGGTGCCGACCTTGGTCGGCACGAGTCATCCGATCGCGATGCTGCATGCATTTGTGCCGACCAAGGTCGGCACCTACCAAGGCCTCCCGCCCCGGTAGATCCACGCCATGCGTGGATGAAGGCCTTTGTGCCGACCAAGGTCGGCACCCAACGGAGCGGAGGACGCACACACCCGCGCAAGCGTGTTACCGCGCGTCGGCGCCCCCGCCCAGCACCTTGAACAACGTCACCCGGTTGCCCGCCTCCTGCTGCTGCAGGGCAATCAGGTCCTGCTGCGCGGCATACAGGCCGCGCTGCGCATCCAGCGCCTGCAGATAGCCGTCCAGCCCGGTGCGGTAGCGCGCGTCGGCCAGCGTGTAGCTGCGCTGGCTGGCAGCCACCAGCGCACGCTGCGCGTCCATCTGCGCGGTCAGGTGATCACGTGTGGCCAGCGCATCGGCCACTTCGCTGAAGGCCTGCTGGATCGCTTTCTCGTACTGCGCGATGCCGATGTCCTTGCCGATCTTCGAGGCATCCAGCGACGCCTTCAGCGCACCGGCGTGGAAAATCGGTGCGGTGATGCTGGGTGCGAATGACCAGCCGCGGGTGCCGGCCGAGAACAGCGTCGACAACGCGGTGGAGCTGTGGCCGTAGTTGGCGGTCAGGGTCAGCGTCGGGAAGAACGCAGCGCGCGCCGCTCCGATATCAGCATTGGCCGCCTGCAGCGCGTGTTCGGCGGAGAGCACGTCCGGGCGCTGCAGCAGCACGCTCGACGGCAGGTTGGCCGGCAACGGTGCCAGTGCCACGCTACCGTCAAGCGCCTGCGCGGTCGGCAGCAGGGCCGGATCCAGCGGCGACCCCACCAACAGCTGCAATGCATCGCGATCCTGCGCCTGCTGGGTCTGCAACCTGGCGAGCGCGCCGCGCGCAGCCTCCACGCTGGTCTGCACCTGCGACAGGTCCAGGCCCGAGGCCAGGCCCTGCGCATGACGGGCCTCGGTGCGCTGCAGGGTCTGCTGCTGGCTGTCCAGGGTCTGTTGCGTGAATGCCAGCGACTGCCCATCGGCGGCCAGTGCCAGCCAGGCCGTTGCCACTTCGGCCACCAGGCTGGTGCGCGCTGCACGCTGGTTCTCGGCGCTGGCCAGCCAGTTCTGCAGCGCCTCGTTGTTCAGGCTGCGGATGCGCCCGAACAGGTCCAGCTCCCAGCTGCTGATGCCGACCTGCACGGCATCGGCTTCGGTTATCTGGGTGGCCCCGGTCTCACTGTTGGCATCGCTCACGCGCGAGCGGGTGACGCTGCCACTGGCGTCCACCGAGGGCAGCCATGCCGCACGCTGGATACGGTACTGCGCCCGTTCCTTCTCGACCTGCAGCACCGCCACGCGCAGGTCGCGGTTGTTCTGCAATGCCAGCGCGATCACCTGCTGCAGGCGCGGTTCGAGGAACACCTCACGCCAGGCCGGCATCGCCAACGCCGAATCGGTCTCGCCCGTTGCAGCATTGCCGAACTGCGCCGGCACCGGCGCCTCGGGGCGCTGATAGCGCGGCGCCATGCTCACGCAACCGCCCAGTACGGTGGTCATGGTGGCGGCCGCCAGGGCGCGCAGCAGCATCGGCTTCATGGGCTTGCCTCCGGGGCAGTGGCGTCGGCCGGCGCGCGGCCCGGGAACAGGCGGCGCACCAGCAGGTAGAACAACGGCACGAAGAACATGCCCAGCACCATCGAAGCGACCGTACCGCCGGCCACGCCGGTACCCAGCGAACGGCGCGCGGCCGAACCGGCACCGGTGGCGAACACCAGCGGCAGCACGCCCATCAGGAACGCCAGCGAAGTCATCACGATCGGGCGCAGCCGCAGGTAGACCGCCTGCAGGATCGCCTCGCGGGTACTCTTGCCCTGCTGTTCGAGGATGCGCGCGAACTCGACGATCAGGATGCCGTTCTTCGCCGCCAACCCAATCGTGGTCAGCAGGCCGACCTGGAAGTACACGTCGTTGTTGAGGCCGCGCAGGTTCATCATCAGTACCGCACCGAACACGCCCACCGGCACCGCCAGCATCACCGCGAACGGCACCGCCCAGCTTTCATACAGCGCGGCCAGGCACAGGAACACGAACAGCAGCGAGATGGCGTACAGCATCGGCGCCTGGTTGCCCGACAGCTGTTCCTGGTAGGCCATGTCCGACCAGGCGTGGCTGAAGCCCTCCGGCAAGGTATCGGCCAGGCGCGCGATCTCGGCCATCGCCTCGCCGGAGCTGACACCCGGCGCCGGCTGGCCGGTGATTTCCATCGCCGACACACCGTTGTAGCGCTGCAGCGCAGCCGGTGCGCTGGTCCAGTGCGTGCTGATCAGCGACGACAGCGGCACCATCTGCCCGGCCTGGTTGCGCACGCTCCAGCGCTCGATGTCCTGCGGCTGCATGCGTGCTTCGGCCGTGCCCTGGATGAACACCTTCTTGATGCGGCCCTTGTAGATGAAGTTGTTGACGAAATCGCCGCCCAGCGCCGCGTTCAAGGTGTCATTGACGTCCTGCGGATTCACGCCCATGGCCTGTGCCTTGGCGTCGTCCACCTTGACCGCGTACACCGGCGCGTCTTCCAGGCTGGCGTAGCGCACGTTGACCAGCTTCGGATCCTTGGCGGCCTCCTTCAGCAGCGTGTTGCGTGCGGCCACGGCGGCGGCATGGCCGGCACCGCCTTCGTCCTGCAGTTCCAGGGTGAAGCCGCCGGCATCGCCGAGGCCGAGGATGGCCGGTGGCGAAGTGATGAACACCTGCGCGTCGGGCACGCTGGCCATCGCCCGGGTCAGCCGCGCGGCGATGGTATCGGCATCGTCCTTGCGGTCGTCCCAGTCCTTCAGTCGGATGAAGGCCTGGCCGACGTTCTGGCCGCTGCCGGTGACGCTGAAGCCGGCGGTGGCCTGGATCGACAGCACGCTGTCGTCCTTCACCGCGGCGGCACTGAGGCGATCCATCACCGCACGGGTCTGCTCCAGGGTGGAGCCGGCCGGCAGCTTCACCAGTGCGTTGAGCATGCCCTGGTCCTCATCGGGCAGGAATGCGCCGGGCAGGTGCCACAGCAGCAGGCCGGTGACCACGCTCAGCACCAGGTAGAACAGCACGCCCAGCGTGCGCCGGCCAAGAAAACCATCCACACGACGGCGCAGCCCATTCGACGTGCGCTCGAAACGATGATTGAACCAGATGAAGAACTTGCCCAGCAGGCTCGGTTCGCCGCCGTGGTCGCCGTGCGGATGCCCGCCCTTGGGAATCTGGTGCAGGATGCTGCCGCACAGCGCCGGGGTGATGGTCATTGCCACCAGCACCGACAGGATCATCGCGGCAGCGATCGTGACCGAGAACTGGCGATAGATCACCCCGGTGACACCGCTGAAGAACGCCATCGGCAGGAACACCGCGGTCAACACCAGCACGATGCCGACCAGCGCGCCGGTGATCTGGTCCATGGCCTTCAGCGTGGCCGGCTTCGGCGCCAGCCCTTCGAAGGTCATCACCCGCTCCACGTTCTCCACCACCACGATGGCATCGTCCACCAGCAGGCCGATGGCCAGCACCAGCGCGAACATGGTCAGGGTGTTGATCGAATAGCCGAACGCGGCCAGCACACCGAACGTACCCAGCAGCACCACCGGCACCGCGATGGTCGGGATCAGCGTGGCCCGCCAGTTCTGCAGGAACAGGTACATCACCAGCACCACCAGGATGATCGCCTCGATCAGGGTGATCACCACTTCCTTCAGCGAGATGGTCACGAACGGGGTGGTGGTGAAGGCCACGTGGGCGGTGTAGCCATGCGGCCAGTACTTCTGCAGCTGCTGAAGCCGTGCATCGATGGCCTTGGACACGGCGATGGCATTGGCACCGGCATTGAGCTCGATGCCCAGCGAGGCCGACGGCTTGCCGTTGAAGGTACTGATGCTGTCGTAGCTCTCCGGCCCCAGGCCGATCGTTGCCACGTCGCCCAGGTGCACGACGCTGCCGTTGGCATCGGCCTTGAGCACCACCTGCGCGAACTGCTCGGGGGTGTGCAGGCGGCTGCGCGCGGTCACGGTCGCGTCCAGCTGCTGGCCCTTCAGTGCCGGCTGGCCACCCAACTCACCGGCCGACACGTCGGTGTTCTGCGCCTGCAGTGCGGTCTCGACATCCGACGGCATCAGCGCGTACTGGCGCATCTTTTCCGGGTCCAGCCAGATACGCATGGCGTATTCCTGGCCGATCGGCTGGATGTTGCCGACGCCACTGACGCGGCTGATCTGGTCATCGATGCGCGCTTCCATGAAGTTGGCGACATCGAAGTTGTCCATGCTGCCATCTTCGCTGGTGAACGACAGCACCTCGAAGATCGAACCACTGGACTTGGTGATGGTCAGGCCGTTCTGCTGCACTGCCTGCGGCAGCGTGGCCATCGCGGCCTGCAGCTGGTTCTGCACCTGCACCTGCGCCGTATCCGGATTGGTGCCGGTGGCGAACACCAGGTTGACCTGCGCCGAGCCGTCGGAGGCGCTGGTGGAGGTCATGTACATCAGGTGGTCCAGGCTCTGCTGGGACTGCTCGATGACCTGGGTGACCGCGTTTTCCACGGTCTGCGACGAGGCGCCGGTGTAGGTGGCGCGGATGGTGATGGTGGGCGGGGCGATCTGCGGGTAGCGGTCCACCGGCAGGATCAGGATCGCAAGCAGGCCGAGCAGGCTGACCGCGATGGCGATCACCCAGGCGAAGATCGGCCGGTCGATGAAGAAACGAACCATGCGCGGCAGGCCTCAGTGCGACTTTTCGTCGGTGTTGCCGTTCGGGTCGATCGCCGGCATTGCTGCCAGCTGCGCGGTGGTGACCGCCACCGCCTTCACCTGCTGGCCCAGCGCTACCGCGCTGCCGTTGCTTACGATCACCCGTTCGCCGGCCTTCAGGCCCTGCGTGATCTGCCACTGGTTGCCCACCACCTGGCCGGTGCTGATCCGGCGCTCGATGACGTGGTCCTTGGCGTCGAGCAGGCGCAGCAGCGGCTCACCGCGCTCATTGCGCACCACCGCCTTCTGCGGCACCAGCAGCGCGCGCGCATCGGTGGCCATCGGCAGCACCGCCTTCAGGTACATGCCCGGCAGCAGCAGTCCGTCCGGGTTCGGAATGACCGCGCGCAGCACCACGTTGCCGGTACCCGGATCGACCGCGCTGCCGACGAATTCCAGCGTGCCTTCATGGGCATAGGTGCTGCCATCCTCCAGCACGACCTTCACCTGTGCCTTGCCATCAATGGCCTTCACCAGGCCGGCATCGAGCTGCTTGCGCAGCGCCAGCATCTGCGTGCTGGACTGGGTGACATCCAGGTACACCGGGTCCAGCCGCTGGATGGTGGTCAGCGCGGCGTCCTGGCCGGCGGCGACCAACGCACCGGCAGTGACGCTGGAGGTGCCGATACGGCCGTCGATCGGTGCGGTCACCCGCGTGTAGTCAAGGTTGATGCGGGCGGCCTGCAGCGCAGCGCGCGCAGCGATCACATTGGCCTGCGCCTGCTTCAATGCCGAGGTCGCATCATCGGCGTCCTGCTTGCTGGCCGCGTCCATGCTCACCAGCGCGCGGGTGCGCTCGGCCTTCGGTTGCGCCGACAGCACGGTGGCCTCGGCCTGGGCCAGCTGGCCACGGGCGGTGTCGAAGGCCGCCTGGTACGGCGCCGGGTCGACCTGGTACAGCAGCTGGCCGGCCTTGACCTGCTGTCCTTCGGTGAACAGCCGCTGGCGGATCAGTCCACCGATCTGCGGCCGCACCTCGGACACTTCGAACGGCACTGCGCGGCCGGGCAGGGTCTGCTGCAGCGCCAGCGGCTGTGCGCTGGCGGTGATGATGCCCACTTCAGGCGTGGCCGGCGCTTCGGTCCTGCCGGCGGAACAGGCTGCCAGGGCCAGCAACAGCGGCAGCAACAGGGGATGGGAAGAACGGGACAGCGGGCGCAGGAGTGACATGGGGGGCGTGGGAGCCTTGCGTTGACCCGGGCACGCTGCCGTGGAACTGTGCAGAGAATATGGAGATTGTGCGACCGGCTCAGCTGGCGCTTGCTTTCGGCGCCGCATGCGCCGCTAATGGCCCCCGCGATGGCGAAGATTCGACTCAAATTCGGCCTGACCGCGAAGACCTTCCTCGCGATCTTCACTGCCTGCCTGCTGGTGCTGGCAGTGAACGGCATTGCCAGCCGCGTGGCGTTCCAGACCGGGTTCCTGGACTACCTCAACGACCAGGGCGACCTGCGCATGCAGCGCCTGATGCCGCACCTGCAGCGCGAATTCCGCGAGCACGGCGGCTGGGGCCACCTGCGCGGTGACAGTGATCGCTGGGCGCGGATGCTGCGCCCGGACCTGGCGCACGGGCATGAAGGGCCGGTGCCACCGCTGTCCGACCAGACCGGCGTTCCGTCGCGGCTGGGCCTGTTCGATGCACAGCACCGCTACGTGGCAGGCAATCCCGACGCGACCAGCGATGACGAGCCGCACGCGGTGCAGGTGGACGGGCACACGGTGGGCTGGCTGGGCATGGTGCCGTTCCAGACCGTCATCGCCACCAACGACCTGAACTTCTACAACACCCAGATGCGCGCCTGGTGGGTGATTGGCATCTCGCTGCTGCTGGTGACGGTGCTGCTGGCCTGGCTGGTGTCACGCGCGCTGCGCCAGCGCCTGGCCAAGCTCGCGGCGGCCACCCACCGGCTCGCCGCCGGCGACTACGCCACCCGCATCGAGCGCACCAGCGATGACGAGCTGGACGCACTGGTCAACGACTTCAACCGGATGGCGCAGGCGCTGGACGATACCGAGCGCAACCGCCGTGCCTTCATCGCCGACATCTCGCACGAACTACGCACGCCGTTGGCGGTGGTGCGTGCCGAACTGGAGGCGATCGAGGACGGCATCCGCCCGCTGGACCGCGCCAATCTTGGTGCCCTGCAGGGCGAGATCCGCCAGCTGGGCAAGCTGATCGACGACCTGCACGATCTGTCGATGACCCAGTCCGGCGGCTTGGCGTACCGTTTCGCCCCGCTGGACCTGGTGGCCCTGCTGCGCAGCGAGCTCAATGGCATGCGCGTGCGCTTCTCCGCAGCGGGGCTGGCACTGGAAGAAGCGCTGCCCGCCACACCGCTGCAGATATCCGGTGACGAGCGACGCCTGCAGCAGGTGCTGGCCAACCTGCTGGAGAACGCGCTGCGCTACACCCATGCCGGCGGCCGCGTACTCGTGCAGGCCGCACGGGTGCCTGCCGGCGTACAGCTGATCGTGGAAGACACCGCACCGGGCGTGCCGGCGGAAAAATGTGCGCTGCTGTTCGAGCGCTTCTACCGGGTGGAAAGCTCGCGCAATCGTGCCAGCGGTGGCAGCGGACTGGGCCTGGCCATCAGCCACAACATCGTTCTTGCCCACCACGGCCAGATCCACGCCGAGCCCTCGCCGCTGGGTGGGCTGCGCGTGGTCATCACCCTGCCGGAGCCTGCATGAGCACCTCCCCCGCCAGCACATCGCCCGCCGCACCGGCGAAGATTCTCATCGTTGAGGACGAACCGCGCCTGGCCGCCGTGCTGCGCGACTACCTGGCCGCAGCCGGCATGGTCAGCGAGTGGGTGGATGATGGCGGCCAGGTGATCGACGCCTTCGCACGCTACCAGCCTGATCTGGTGCTGCTGGACCTGATGCTGCCGCAGCGCGATGGCGTGGACCTGTGCCGCGAGCTGCGCGCCAGCAGCGACGTGCCGGTGATCATGGTCACCGCGCGGGTGGAAGAGATCGACCGCCTGCTGGGGCTGGAGATCGGTGCCGACGACTACATCTGCAAGCCGTTCAGTCCGCGCGAAGTGGTGGCGCGGGTGGTGGCGGTGCTGCGCCGCTACAGGCCGGACCCGGCCGCGCGCGCCAGCAGCGGCCTGCACATCGACGAACCGGCCGCGCGTGCCACCTGGAACGGCAAGGGCCTGGACCTGACCCCGGTGGAATACCGCCTGCTGCGCACCCTGCTGGCCACGCCCGGCCGGATCTGGGCACGCGATGAACTGCTTGATCGCCTCTATCTGGACCACCGCGTGGTGGTCGACCGCACCGTCGACAGCCATGTGCGCAACCTGCGCCGCAAGCTCGCCGACGCCGGCATGGACGGCGAACCAATCCGTTCGGTCTACGGGATGGGTTACAGCTACGAACCCTAGCAAACGGGTAGTGCCGGCCGCTGGCCGGCAACCACGGAAATCCAGGTGCGCCCATGAGGTTGCCGGCCAGCGGCCGGCACTACCCCGCGGCAGGCACGCGGCGTGCGGACCACGCAGGTATCATCGTCGCGAATGCCCTGATTTTCCGGAGACACCGATGAACCCGCTGCGCCCCTTCCGCGACAAGATGCCCGTCCTCGGCGAGCGCGTGTACATCGATCCGGCCTGCACCGTCATCGGTGACGTCGAACTGGCCGACGACGTGTCGATCTGGCCGGGCACGGTCATCCGTGGCGACGTCAACTACGTGCGCATCGGCGCGCGCACCAACGTGCAGGACGGCACCATCATCCACGTCAGCCACCACAGCCCGTACAACAAGGCCGGCTACCCGACGCTGATCGGCGAGGGCGTCACCGTCGGCCATGGCTGCATCATCCATGCCTGCACGATCGGTGATTACAGCCTGATCGGCATGGGCGCCTGCATCCTCGACGGAGCCCGGGTGGAGCGCCACGGCTTCGTCGGTGCCGGTGCCGTGATCGGGCCAGGCAAGGTGGTCGGCGAGGGCGAACTGTGGGTCGGCAACCCGGCGCGGCCGGCGCGCACGCTGAGCGACAAGGAGATCGAGTCGCTGCACTACTCGGCCGACCACTACGTGCGGCTGAAGGACGAATACCTGGGCTGAGCGGCCAACGCCGCCATGCGGCTCTGCTAAAGTCTGGGCCCGACCAGGATCTGTCGAGACCCCCATGCCTGTGGCTGCCTGCCGGAGAGGACTCCGGCGCCCACATCGAAGGCCTTCGCACTGATGGCCGCACCGATGCTCGACACCTACCGCGAGGTGGTGACGCCGGAGGGCGTGCTGATGCAGTTGCCGGCGGCCGGGCCGCTGCCGCGGGCCATGGCCTGGCTGGTCGATCTCGGCGTGCGCATCGCCGTGCTGGTGCTGATGTCGATTCCGCTGGCGCTGCTGGACACGTTCGGTTCCGGCCTCTACCTGGTGCTGATGTTCCTGGTCTACTGGGCTTACCCGATCGTCTGCGAGGCGCTGTGGGGCCGCACCCTCGGCAAGCGCGCGCTGGGCCTGCGCGTGCTGTCCCGCGATGGCGCACCGGTGGGCTGGATGGCATCGATCACCCGCAACCTGCTGCGTACCGTGGACATGCTGCCGTTCGGCTATGCAGTGGGCCTGGTCAGCAGCCTGTTCGACCCCCATGGCCGCCGCCTCGGCGACCTGGTCGCCGGCACGGTGGTGGTGCATGCGCCCGCGCTGTACCTGCCGCCGCCGCCGACCATCGACAGCGTGCTGGCCCCGCCGCAGCCGCTGCGCCCGGATGAACAGGCCGCATTGATGGCCTTCGCCGAACGCGCGCCGCGGCTGTCGGCGGCGCGCCAGCAGGAACTGGCCGGAATCGCCGAGCCGCTGACCGGCGCTCAGGGCCAGATCGGCGTGCTGCGCCTGTATGCCATGGCCAACTGGCTGCTGGGGCGGCGATGAAGCAGGAACAGTTCGTCGCCCGCTACCAGCAGGAGTGGCAGGACCTGGAGCAGTGGCTGCTGCTGCGTGCCGGTGCCTCGCGCCGCGCCCGCCGCAAGGCCAGTGGGCTGGCACTGGACGACACCGCCTTCCCGCAGCGCTACCGGCGCCTGTGCCAGCAGCTGGCGCTGGCCCGCGAACGCGGCTACAGCCCACAGCTGGTGCAGCGCCTGCAGCAGCTGATGCAGCAGGGCCACAGTGTGCTGTACCGCACGCGGCCAACGCGCTGGCGCGCCGCGCTGGAGTTCCTGGTGGCCGACTTCCCGCTGCTGGTCCGCAGCCAGGCACGCAGCATGTGGGTGGCGCTGGCGATGTTCGCGCTGCCGGCACTGGCCTGTTTCGTGCTGGCCCAGGTCCATCCGGACCTGATCCACATGCTGATGGACAACCGCCAGATCGCCGCGATGGAGCGCATGTACGACCCCGCCGCCGAGCGCCTGGGCCGCGACAGCGGTACCGACTGGATGATGTTCGGCCACTACGTCATGAACAACATCAGCATCGCCCTGCGCACCTTCGCCAGTGGCCTGCTGGCCGGGCTGGGCACGCTGCTGGTGCTGTCCTTCAATGGTGTCACCATCGGTGCGGTGGCGGGCCACCTGCAGCACATCGGCTACGGCGGCCCGTTCTGGCGGTTCGTGGCCGGGCATGGCGCGTTCGAGCTGACCGCGATCGTGATCGCCGGTGGCGCCGGGCTGCAGCTGGGCATGAAGCTGCTGGCACCCGGCCGGCGCAGCCGGCTGGATGCGCTGGTCGACGGTGGCCGCATCGGGGCACGGCTGTGCCTCGGCGTAGTCTTCATGCTGCTGGTCGCCGCCTTCATCGAAGCGTTCTGGTCATCGATCGCTGAAGTGCCGGCGTGGGGCAAGTTCAGCGTGGCCGGCGTGCTGTGGACGGGCGTACTGCTGTGGCTGTGGCGTGGCGGACGCGGAGCCGGCGATGCGCATTGACCACCTGGACGTGGTGCTGCGCGCACGCAGCAGCTGGGAAGCCATGGAGCTGGGCAGCGCCCTCGCCCGACGCCACGCGCGTGCGGTGTGGGGCAGCTGGCTGCTGGCCAGCGTGCCGCTGTTCGTGGTCTTCAACGCGCTGGGCTGGTGGCTGGATGCGTTCGGCTGGGCCTGGCTGGCGATGTGGTGGTGCAAGCCGCTGTTCGAACGCGCGCCGTTGTACGTGCTGTCACGCGGCATCTTTGGAGAGCCGGTGGGCACGCTGGCGGCGCTGCGCGCGCAGCGCCACTGGGGCGGTACCGGCTTCTGGGGCTACCTGGGCTGGCGCCGCTTCAGCGTGCTGCGCAGCCTGTGCCTGCCGGTGAACCTGCTGGAAGGCAACGCACCGGACCAGCGCGGCCCACGCCGCCGTGCGGTCGCGGCCGGCGCCGCAGGTGCAGCGACGGTGCTGACGGTGACCTGCCTGGCATTCGAAGCGGTGCTGGTGTCCGGTGCGATCGGTGCGGTGTTCATGTTCATGCCGCTGGACCTGATGTCCGAATCGTGGCGTGCGGCCTGGGACATGATCGGCCGGGACACGCCGGCATGGGCACGCTTCGGCTTCAACCTGGCGTGCTGGCTGGCCTCGGTGCTGGTCGGGCCGTTCTTCGTCGGTGCCGGCTTCGGCCTGTACTTGAACCGGCGCACGCAGATGGAAGCCTGGGATGTGGAAATCGCCCTGCGCCGCCTGCGTGATCGACTGCTGCCGGCGGCGTCGACGCTGGCCCTGCTGCTGTGCCTGGCGCTGCCACTGGCCTGCGCACCGGTGCACGCGCAGGACGCGCAGGACGCGCAGTCGATCACCGACGACGCCGACAATGCCGGCGAGGACGAAGACAGCGCGGAGGAACCGGCCACCGCCGCAAACGACCCGGCCAACACGCCGGCGATGATCTTCGGCGACACACCGGTGGATACCGCCGGTTTCCGCCAGGCGGTGAACCGTGCCTACGAAGACCCACTGCAGCACCCGACCCGACAGGTCACGCACTGGAAGCCGATCGAGCAGGCCGAGGAAAAGAAGAAGGAAGACAAGCCGCTGCAAGGCGACAGCGGCAACAAGGCCGAGCGCAAGGCACGCAAGGACGGCATCGCCTGGCTGGCGCGACTGGCCGAGTGGGGCCTGTGGGGCCTTCTGGGCGTCCTGCTGCTCGTGCTGTTGCTGACTGCGCGGATGTGGCTGCCCTGGCTGCGTGGCAGTAGCCGGCGCAAGGCCGGTACCGCGCCGCCGGTGGTTGAAGAGGCGGTGGAACTGCCCGCGGTGCTGCCGCCGGACGTGGCCACCCAGGCCGGCCTGCTATGGGACCAGGGCCGGCCACGGCAGGCGCTGGCCCTGCTCTACCGCGCCAGCGTACGCACCGTTGGCGAGCGCAGCGGCATCGCGCTGCCCCCCGGCGCCACCGAGGCGCAGTGCCTGCGTGCCTCACGGCGCATGCCGGAGGCCGCCGACCGTGACCTGTTCGCGCGCATCGTGCGCATGTGGCAGTACGCCGCCTATGGTGGCCGCCTGCCCAGCCGCAGCGACTTCGACGCGCTGGCCGACACGCTGCGCCAGCAGTACGGATGGCAGGCATGAGCCCGCGCCTGTTCTGGTCGTTGCTGCTGGGCCTGCTGGTGCTGATCGGCGTGCCACTGACGATCCTCTACCTGCGCACGCACGAACGGGTGACCGAGACGCTCACCCTGCCGCCGCAGGGCGAGGCCAGTTACAACCCGCTGTACGTGCTCGGCCAGGCCCTGCGCGCCGACGGCATCGAGGTGCATTCACGACCACGGCTGGACCTGCAGCAGATGACGCTGGGGCCGCACGACACGGTGGTGTTGCTGCAGGACAGCAGCGAACTGCCGGCACCGAGCGTGAAACCGCTGCTGGACTGGGTCGACCGGGGCGGGCATCTGCTGGTGCGCACACCGCCCCCGGCGGAGGACGATGCCGGCAGCACGCAGGGACCCTTGCTGGACCAGTTGGGAGTGGACAGCCTGTTCCAGCGCAGCGACTGCCAGCCGTTCCATATCGACGACGACAGCGGTCACAGCGAGTTCTGTGGAGGCCGCCGCTTCACGCTCGGGTTTGCCGCGCGCACACAGGCCGAACGCCGCTGGGGCGGTGACCGCGACCTGGTGTTCGCGCGCCTGCGCCATGGCCAGGGCAAGGTGAGCGTACTGGCCGACATGGAGTTCATGCGTGGCGATGTCGACACACCCGCCGCACGGCTGGGCGCCGCTGCGGGCAGGCCCAGCGATGGCCTGCACGATCCGGCCCACCGCGACCTGACCCGCTATCTGCTCGATCCGAACTACGGCAGGGGTGCGGTCTGGCTGGTCTACGCCGGACGCCCGCCGTCGCTGTGGGCGCGCCTGTTCTACCACGGCTGGCCGCTGTGGGTGCCGCTGCTGCTGGCCCTGCTGGGTTGGCTGTGGGGCCGCTCGCAGCGCTTCGGCAGCCTGCAGCCGTCGCCGCTGCTGGAACGCCGCTCGCTGCTGGAGCATGTGCGTGCCAGCGGCGAACTGCTGCTGCGCTTCGGCCACGGCGCGCGCCTGTACGACGCCGTGCTTGCCCTGTTCCTGCACCGCCTGCGCCTGCGCGCGCCGGTCGCCGCCGCACTCGACGGCGCACCGCGCGAGCAGGCCATCGCCGAGCTGCTGAAGTGGCCGCAGGGCCGCGTTGCCAGCGCGCTCACACCCCCTCCGCCACACGATTCCTCCGCCCTGCGCGAGCGCATCCGCTTGCTGCTCCAGATGAGATCCCTGCTATGACCGAAGTGCCCGAGCTGCCGGCGGCCGCCAACGCCCGCCTGATCGAACGCGTCGACGCCATCCGCGATGCCGTTGGCCATGCCTTCATCGGCCAGGCCGATGTGCTGGATCAGATCCTGGTGGCGCTGCTGGCCGGTGGCCACGTGCTGATCGAGGGCGTCCCCGGGCTGGGCAAGACCCTGCTGGTGCGTGCGCTGGCACAGGCCCTGGAACTGGATTACGGCCGCGTACAGTTCACCCCCGACCTGATGCCCAGCGACGTCAGCGGCCACGCGGTGTACGACCCGAAGAGCGAGAGCTTCAAGATCCGCCGCGGCCCGGTGTTCACCAACCTGCTGCTGGCCGATGAGATCAACCGCGCACCGGCCAAGACCCAGTCGGCGCTGCTGGAAGTGATGCAGGAAGGCCAGGTGACCATCGAAGGCAAGGCGTTCACCCTGGCGCCGCCGTTCATGGCGTTGGCCACGCAGAACCCGCTGGAGCAGGAAGGGACCTATCCGCTGCCGGAAGCACAGCTGGACCGCTTCCTGTTGAAGGTGCTGATCGACTACCCGCAGCTGGAAGACGAGAAGCGCATGGTGACTGCGATCACCAGCGGCCGCGCCGCCAGCGATTTCGACCTGAGCCAGGTGCCACGCGTACTTGGTGCCGGCGAGTTGCTGGAACTGCAGCGCGCCACTGCCGCGATCACCGTCGATGATGAAGTGATCGATTATGCGGTGCGGATCGTGGCGGCCACCCGGCAGTGGCCGGGGATCGCCGTCGGTGCCGGGCCGCGCGGCAGCATCGCACTGGTGCGTGCGTCTCGCGCGCAGGCGGTGCTGGCCGGTCGTGATTTCGTCACGCCGGATGATGTGCGCGACATTGCTCGCCCGGCGCTGCGACACCGCATCGCGCTGGCCCCGGAACTGCAGATCGAAGGCCAGGACGCCGACGATGTGCTGGGTGCACTGCTGGCCAAGGTGGAAGCACCGCGCCGATGAGGCCGTCCCCACTGCTGCTGGTGCTGCTGCTGGCCTGGGCCGTGCTGGGCGGCCTGGTGCTGGGCGGCCTGCTGCCGCGCGGGGGCTGGGCGCTGGCCGCACTGGCCATCGCCCTGCCGGCGCTGTGGGACCTGTGGCGGCAGGCGCGACGACCTTCGCCGCAGGTGCAGCGCGAGCTGCCCGAGGCGCTGGCGCTGGGCGTACGTCGCGGCGCCGCACTGCGGTTGCAGGCGGACGCATCGATGACGGTGCAGGTGTTCGACCTGGTGCCCGGTGGCTGGCCGCTGGAATCGTTGCCACAGCGTGTGCAGCTGCGGGCCGGCAGCGCCTCCACCCTGCACTACCACCTGCAACCGCTGCAGCGCGGGCTCTTCCGCTTCGAAGGCGTGCACCTGCGCATGCGCTCGCCCTGGCGGCTGTGGTGGCAGCAGCGCACGCTGCCGCCCGCGCTGGACGTGCGCGTCTATCCGAACTTCGTGCCGCTCACCCGCTTCGCCCTGTTCAGTGCCGACCAGGCCTCGCGGCTGGTCGGTGCGCACGTCAAACGCCGCCGCGGTGAAGGCACCGACTTCCACCAGATGCGCGAGTACCGCGTCGGTGACAGCCTGCGCCAGCTCGACTGGAAGGCCACCGCGCGTGCGCGCAAGTTGATCTCGCGCGAATACCAGGACGAGAAAAACCAGCAGCTGCTGCTGATGCTCGACAGTGGCCGACGGATGCTGGCCAGCGAAGGCGGGCTCTCGCACTTCGACCATGCATTGAACGCCTCGCTGGTGGTGGCCTACCTGGCCCTGCGCCAGGGCGATGCCGCCGGCCTGTTCGCCGCCGGTGGCGAGCGCCGCTGGGTGGCGCCGCAGCGCGGCATGGGCACGGTCGAGCATCTGCTGCGCGCCAGCTACGACCTGCAACCGCGCGCGGTAGCCACCGACTACCTGGCCGCCGCCACCGAAGTGTCACTGCGACAGCGTCGGCGCGCCCTGGTGATGCTGGTCAGCAACGTGCGCGACGAGGACATCGAGGACCTGCTGGCAGCCGTTCGCCTGCTGCAGCAACGCCACCTGGTGTGCGTGGCCAGCCTGCGCGAGCGCGAGCTGGACGTTGCGCTGGAGGACGAGGTGCAGACGCTGGAGGATGCCGCCCAGGCGGGTGCCGCTGCGTTGTACCTGCAGCAGCGCGCGAAGGCACACGAAGCGCTGCGCAGCGAGAAGGTGATGGTGCTGGACGTGACCGCCGACGCGCTGCCCGCTGCGCTGGTGGAGCGCTACCTGGCAGTGAAGCGCGAAGGGTTGCTCTGATGCCAATGACGGTTGGAGGCCAGCGACGGACGCATCGCTCTGGTAGGTGCCAACCTTGGTTGGCACGAACCCACAGCGCCGACCAAGGTCGGCTTCTACCAACAGCGGTGCCGGCCAGCGGCCCGCACGACCGACACATCGCTCTGGTGGGTGCCAACCTTGGTTGGCACGAACCCACAGCGCCGACCAAGGTCGGCATCTACCAACAACGGTGCCGGCCAGCGGCCGGCACTACCGGCACATCGCTCTGGTGGGTGCCAACCTTGGTTGGCACGACGGCCCTGTAGGCCGTACCTCCATCAAACGTAGATCCGCGTCGGCGCCTCGTCCACGATTGCGTGCGGCACGAAGCGCGCACTGTCGCGGGTGATCGCGCTGTCGTCCTCGCGGATGCCGATGCCGCAGGCGTGATCGCCGACCACCCAGCTGCCGATCAGCGGGTAACCGCCTTCGAAACGGGTGAGCGGATGCGCGCGCTGGATGATCGCTGGGCCGTCGTAGGGACCGTCGCTGCGCTGCGTGCTGCCGTCGGCCAGGTGCATCTCGATATTGGCGCCTTCGCGCGAGAACAGTGGCTTGCGCACCCAGCCCGAGGCCAGCGTGCTGCCGTCATCGAAGTGTGCTTCCAGCAGGTTCGGATGACCGACATTGCGCTGCCACAGCAACGGCAGGATGCCCTTGTTGCTCAGCACCGCCTTCCATGCCGGCTCCAGCAGCTGCACGCCCGAGCCGGGCAGCGCGCGGCCGAATTCCTCGCTCATCAGGTCTTCCAGCGGGTACAGCTTGAACAGCGTGCCGATCACTGAATCGTCCAGCGCGGTGAAGCGGCCATCTTCGGACAGGCCGATATCTTCGATGGCGATGGCCTGGCCATGCAGGCCGGCCTGCGAGGCGCAGTCACGCAGATAATCGACGGTGCCGCGGTCTTCATCGGAACTGCCCACAGCGCTGAAATACAGCGGCGGCGGCAGCTGCGCGGCCAGTTCGCCGAAGCGCTCGACCAGCGCCTCGTGGATCGCGTTGAACTGGTCGGCGTGCTGCGGCAGGCGACCGGCGTTGCGCTGGTCTTCCAGCCACTGCCACTGGAAGAAGCTGGCCTCGAACAGCGAGGTCGGCGTGTCGTAGTTCAGTTCGTACAGCTTGGCCGGACCGGTGCCGTCGTAGGCCAGGTCCAGGCGCCCGTACAGATGCGGCTGGCGCTGGCGCCAGCTGTCGGCGATCCAGTCGCGGTAGTGCGACGGAATCGCCAGCTGATCCATCAATCGCTCGCTGGCGATGACATCGCCGACCAGGTCCAGCGCCATCTGGTGCAGCTCGGCGCTGGGGTCTTCGATGTCCTGCTCGATCTGGCGCAGGGTGAACGCGTAGTACGCGCTTTCATCCCAGTACGGCTGACCGTCGATGGTGTGGAAGCGGAAACCCGCCTCTTCCGCGCGTGCCCGCCACTGGGCACGCTCGGCAATCCGGATGCGCTGCATGGGTCGATCAGCCGCCGTAGCTGCCGCTGGTGCTGCGGCGTGCGCTGGTGTTGCCGAAGCCACCACGGCTGGCGGTGACCGCCCGGTTCGGTTCGCTGGTGACCGGGGCCAGGCCGGCCTTGCCCGCGCCGATGCCGCTGGCAGTGTTCAGGCCGCCGCTGCCACCCGGCGCCGGGCGCGCCCAACCGGCGCTCTTGTCCTGGTAGGCCGGCGACGCCGCCGGCGCCTGCGGGGCCAGGCCGCCGCGGTTGCTCAGCATCTGCGACATGAAGAAGCCCATCATCATCGGGCCGATGAACGAGGTACCCGCCGACGTGTGCTGCTGCACGCACTGTTCCGGCTTGTAGTCCTTCTCGCAGGCTTCCTTGCTGGCGTACTTCGGCGCCGCATCGGCGGCCTGCTTCTGCGCTTCGGCGAAGGCATTGCGGCAAGACGACGGATCGCCGGTGGCCTCGGTGCAGGCCTCCACCGAGGTATACAGGCCCTCCTGCACCTTCACCTCCGGCTCCTTCTGGCAGGCGGTGAACAGCAGCGGCGCGGCGCTCATCAGCAGCAGCGCGGTGGTGCGGGAACGTTTCATGGCCTCATGCCCTGTCGACGGATCAATGCCCCAATGATGCCAAATCCTGGCCAACAACCGGAATCGGCAAAGTGGGAAAGATGAACGGACTTTCATTTTCGTCGGGCATTGGGGTCAGAGGCCATCGCGCCACGATGGGATCCGACTCCGGACGGCGCACCGTTCTGGTAGGTGCCAACCTGGGTTGGCACACACCCGGCGGCGCCCGGCGATGCCCAGCGCGCACAGCCAAGTCTCCGGCGAGAAGCCCCCTTGTTGTTCAAGGGGGCGCGCCGAAGGCGCGGGGATAAGGGGAAATGCGTGGACCACCAAGCCGCTGCAAGCGCTGAAGGTGGTTGCAGCAGCAACCGAAAAAATTGTCCATGATCGGGCGACCCCCACGTTGTACGGCCCGCCCGTTCCGCCAGCCATGCCTGAATACCGCTCCCGCACCTCCACCGCCGGCCGCAACATGGCCGGCGCCCGCGCCCTGTGGCGTGCCACCGGCATGAAGGACGGCGACTTCCACAAGCCGATCATCGCCATCGCCAACTCCTTCACCCAGTTCGTGCCCGGCCACGTCCACCTGAAGGACCTCGGCCAGCTGGTCGCGCGCGAGATCGAGCAGGTCGGCGGTGTCGCCAAGGAGTTCAACACCATCGCCGTGGACGACGGCATCGCAATGGGCCACGACGGCATGCTCTACTCGCTGCCCAGCCGCGAGATCATCGCCGACGCCGTGGAGTACATGGTCAACGCGCACTGCGCCGACGCGCTGGTGTGCATCAGCAACTGCGACAAGATCACCCCCGGCATGCTGATGGCCGCGCTGCGCCTGAACATCCCGGTGGTGTTCGTCTCCGGCGGACCGATGGAAGCAGGCAAGACCAAGCTGTCCGAGCACAAGCTGGACCTGGTCGACGCGATGGTGGTGGCCGCCGATGACAGCGCCTCCGACGAGAAGGTGGCCGCATTCGAGCGCAGTGCCTGCCCCACCTGTGGTTCGTGCTCGGGCATGTTCACCGCCAACTCGATGAACTGCCTGACCGAAGCGCTGGGCCTGTCGCTGCCCGGCAACGGCACCACGCTGGCCACCCACGCCGACCGCGAGGCGCTGTTCCGCCGCGCCGGCCGCCTGATCGTCGAACTCTGCCACCGCTGGTATGGCGGCGAAGACCCGAGCGCGCTGCCGCGCGGCATCGCCACCCAGGCCGCGTTCGCCAACGCGATGACCCTGGACATCGCCATGGGCGGATCAACCAATACGATCCTGCACCTGCTGGCCGCTGCGCAGGAAGCAGAGGTCGATTTCGACCTGACCCATATCGATGCGTTGTCGCGGCGCGTACCGCAGCTGTGCAAGGTGGCGCCCAACACGCCGAAGTACCACATCGAGGACGTGCACCGCGCCGGCGGTGTGTTCGGCATCCTCGGTGAACTGGACCGCGCGGGCCTGCTCGATACCAGCGTGCCGACCGTGCACAGCGCCAGCCTGGCCGACGCGCTGGAACGCTGGGACGTGGTGCGCAGCGACAACGACACCCTGCACACCTTCTTCAAGGCCGGCCCGGCCGGCATTCCTACCCAGGAGGCCTTCAGCCAGGCCACGCGCTGGCCGACGCTGGACGTGGACCGCGCCGAGGGCTGCATCCGCTCGCTGCAGCACGCCTATTCGCTGGAAGGCGGGCTGGCCGTGCTGCGCGGCAACCTGGCCGTGGATGGCTGCGTGGTGAAGACTGCCGGCGTGGATGAGTCGATCCATGTGTTCGAAGGCGCCGCACGTGTCTACGAAAGCCAGGACGCCGCCGTCGCCGGCATCCTCGCCGACGAAGTGCAGCCGGGCGAGGTGGTGGTGATCCGTTACGAAGGCCCGAAGGGTGGTCCGGGCATGCAGGAGATGCTGTATCCGACCAGTTACCTGAAGTCGAAGGGGCTGGGCAAGCAATGCGCACTGCTGACCGATGGTCGCTTCTCCGGTGGCACCTCGGGCCTGTCGATCGGCCATGTCTCGCCGGAAGCCGCCAGCGGCGGGGTCATCGGCCTGGTCGAAGACGGCGATCGCATCCGCATCGACATCCCGGCCCGCCGCATCGATCTGCTGCTGGATGACGCCACCCTGGCCCAGCGCCGCACCGACGCCGATGCGCGTGGCTGGAAGCCGCGCGCGCCGCGCCCGCGCAAGGTCACCAGCGCGTTGAAGGCCTACGCCCTGCTCGCCACCAGCGCCGACAAGGGCGCCGTACGCAACACCGCCCTGCTGGGCGACTGACCCAAAAGGGGACGGAGGGGATTAAGTCGTTTGTGGCACAAACGACTTAATCCCCTCCGTCCTCTTTTTTGTGTAGGGTCTCGGCATGATCCAACGCCCGCCGCGCCAACCCCTCATCGATGCCCTGCGCGGATTCGCGCTGCTCGGCGTGTTCCTGGTCAACCTGCGCTTCTTCTCGCTCGATGCGCTGATGACCGAGGCCGCGCAGCAGGCGCTGCCCAGCGCAGCGCTCGACCAGGCCATCCGCACCGGCATGGAGTGGCTGGTGGACATGAAGGCGATCACGCTGTTCTCGCTGCTGTTCGGCATGGGCGTAGCCATGCAGATGGGCGGCCACGCGCCGGGCAGCATGGCCGCGCACCTGCGGCGGATGGCGGTGCTGCTGGTGATCGGCCTGCTGCATTCGGTACTGCTGTGGTGGGGCGACATCCTGCTGGTGTATGCCGTGGTCGGCCTGCTGCTGCCGTTGTTCCGGCACCTGGGCGATCGTGCCCTGCTGTGCAGTGGCCTGTTCATCGCCCTGTTGCTGCCACCGCTGCTGTCGCCGTGGATCCGCGAATGGGTGGCCCTGCTCACACCGCGCGCGCAGATGAACGCCATAGCACTCGATGCACTGGCGCACGGCAGCCTGGCGCAGGCGTGGTGGCACAACCTTCAGCTGGCGGCATGGCTGAAGCTGAGCAACTGGGCACTGCTGTTCTTCGTGCTCGGCCGCTTCCTGCTGGGCTACTGGGCCGGTCGTCGCGGGCTCCTTCAGCAGCCGCAGGCGCATCTGCCGCTGCTGCGCGCGATCGCCGTCGGTGGGCTGCTGTTGACGGTCGCGTTCCTGTGGATCGATGCCCACGCCGACGCGCTGAAGCAGGCGTGGCCGGTGCTGCGTAGCGGTGTGCCGGGCTACCTGCTGCGCGTGTCGTACCGCGTTGCGCCACTGGCCTTGGGCATCGCAGCGGCCGCCATCTTCGCCCTGCTCTATCTGCACCCGTGGGCCGAACGCATGCTGCGCGTGTTTGTCCCGGCCGGGCGCATGGCACTGAGCAACTACCTGCTGCAAAGCGCCATCTGCGTGCCGCTGTTTGCCGGCTTCGGGTGGGGCATCGGTCCGCAGCACGGGCTGTGGCCGGTGCTGCTGGTGGCGGCACTGGTGTTCCCGCTGCAGCTGTGGGCGAGTGCGTGGTGGCTGCGCGACCATCGCTTCGGGCCGGTGGAATGGCTGTGGCGCAGCGCCAGCGAAGGACAATGGCTGCCGCTGCGTCGGTAGCCATCGGAGACGGAAGCGATCAGGTCGTTTTTGCCATTTGCGACTTAATCCCCTCCGTCCCTTTTTTGTCAGCCGATCACGCGCTTGAACGGCGGCAGCGCGTCGATGATGCGCTTGCCGTAGCGGCGGGTCAGCAGCCGTGAATCTAGAATGACCACGCGACCCGTGTCGGTGGAGGTACGGATCAGGCGGCCGGCGAACTGGGTCAGCGTGCGCAGCGCGTGCGGAATCGCGATCAGGTTGAACGCGTTGAGCCCACGCCCTTCGAACCACTCGCTGAGCGTGGCGGTCTGCGGGTCGGTCGGCACCGCGAACGGCACCTGGGTGATCACCACCGTGGTGCAGGCTTCGCCGGGCAGGTCGAGGCCCTCGCCGAACGAGTTCAGGCCGAACAGCACCGAGCCCTCGCCCGCCGCGACGCGGCGCAGGTGTTCGTCGATCAGCCGGGTCTTGGACATATCTCCCTGCACCAGCACCTGCTTGCGGCGCGCGGCCGACATCAGGCCGGCCACCTTCTCCATCTTCCAGCGCGAGGTGAACAGCACCATCGAGCCCTTGGCCCAGTCCAGCTCGGTGTCGAGGTAGCGCGCCACTTCGCGCGGGTGGCCTTCGCGATCATCCGGTGTGACCGGGAACTTCGGCACGATCAGCTCGGCCTGGTTGGGCAGGTCGAACGGCGAGGACAGCGAGACCATCTCGGCCTCTTCAGGAATGCCGTTGTCGATCGCCAGCGACTGGAAATCGCCGCCGCCGGTCAGCGTCGCCGAGGTCATCACCACCGAATCCACTTCGTCCCACAGCAGCTTGCGCAGCACGTGCGCGGCCGACACCGGCGAGCCGTGCAGCACCAGGTCGCCGTCGCGGGTGGCAGTGACCCAGCGCGCCATCGGCGGCGCGCCGTCCTTGTCCTCGCGGCGCCAGGCCTGCCACAGGTTGTACTGCTGCTCGATCATTTCCAGCGCCATGCCCAGGTTGCGCTGCAGGCGCTCGCGCGCGGCATCGTCCGGCTTGCCCTTGGCCACCTGCGCGGTGGCCGCATGCGCCCAGTTGTAGAGGCTGCGGGTATCGTCGGCCAGCGCTTCGATCGGCTCGCGCCAGGCCTCCGGCAGGCGACCATTGGCGGCGCGCCACATCGGCTCCTCATCGGCCGGCGCCGGCATCCACACCCGCTCGACGTGATCACGGAAGGCGCGCAGCTGCTTGGCCACGTTGCTGGCCACCTCGATCGCCTCGTTGGGCAGCAGGTTGCCGAGGCGGTCCTTGTCGACCGCGCGGTAGGCGCCGGCGATCAGGATCTGCAGGCGACCGGTGCGCTTGGCCATCTCGTCCAGCGCCAGGCTGGCCGCGCCCTGGTCGATCGCCACGTTGCCGATGTGGTGGCCTTCGTCCAGCACCAGCAGCATGTCCGACGGCGCCGCGATCAGCGGCTGGCCATTGTCGCTGTCGCCGATCGACAGCGCCGACAGCAGCAGCGCGTGATTGGTCACCACGATCTGTGCGTCGCGCACCGTATTGCGCGAACGCAGCACCGCGCATTGCGCCGAATAGGCGCAGCGACGCCCTGCGCAGCCCGAGGCCGGCGTGGTGATGCGGCTGCGCAGGCCGGGGCTGATGGTCTCCGGCGCGTTGTCGATGTCGCCATCCCAGCTGCCGCCGGTGAAGGCATCGGTCAGGCGCTTGGCGATGTCCATCTCGATCGGCGCCAACGGCCGGTCGAACAGCGGCGCGTCATCCTCGAACATGCCGCCCTGCGAGCCCTCGCCCTGCGCCTCGGCGGCATTGCGCGTGCACAGGTAGCGGGTACGGCCCTTGGCCAGCGCCACCGTCGCTTCCAGGCCGGTGGCCTTGAGGAAATTCGGAATATCGCGCTCGACCAGCTGCGACTGCAGCGCCACGGTGCCGGTGCTGATCACCAATTTCTTCTTGCTGGCCAGCGCGATCGGCACGCCCGCGGTGAGGTAGCCCAGACTCTTGCCGACGCCGGTCGGCGCCTCGACCACGCCGACACCACCGCTTTTCGACAGCGCGCGCGACACCACGCCGATCATCTGGCTCTGCGAGCGACGGGTGGAAAAGCCGGGGGTATTGGCCTGCAGCGTCGTGTACGCCTTGCGGATCGCGTCCTTCAAGGGGTCATCGAGCGTGCGCGGAGCGGCGACGGTTTCGGTCACGCCGGGAATTACCGTGGCTGGATCAGGCCGGTCATTGTCGCATGGCCGGCCACGTCCGCCGCCGCTGGCACCCTGAACGGGGCAGCGACGACGCCCGGCAGCGGGATGAACACGCCGGGCGGTACTGGCGACGGCCCAGGGCCGTCACCGTGGCGTCACTGCACCGGGTTGCCACGCAGCCGCAGCAGGCGCACCAGCGCCCATACCAGCAGCACCACGCCGATGGCCTCGACCATCGCCAGCGCGAAGTGCAGCACGCCGAGCACGGCACCCATGCCCGACACGGCGCCGAAGTTGCCACTGCTGACCAGCCACATCGGCAGGATGCCGGCGGCCAGGCCGCCCAGGCAGGACAGCAGCAACAGCACCAGCCCGACCAGCGCGCCAGTACGGGTGGCATCGCGCGGCGCGCCGACCACCCAGACCAGGCCCACGCACAGTGCGATCAGCACCGGCAGGCGTACGCCGACCATGCTCAGTACGGTCACCAGCAAGGCGGTGCTGTCCATGGCTCAGTCCTCGCCGGCCAGCACGGCCGCACCCTGGCGCAGCGACTGGTAGACCTCGTCGGTCTGCGGGCGCACGCCGTGCCACTGCAGGAAGCTCTCGGCCGCCTGTTCGACCAGCATGCCGAGGCCATCGACGGTATTGCGGCAGTTCGCCGCGCGCGCCCAGGCCAGGAAGGCGATGGCGGCTTCGCCGTAGTTCAGGTCAACGGCGGTGGTCATCGAGTTGACCAGCGACAGCGGCAGCTTGAACTCGACATCGCGGTCGCGGCCTGCCGAGGTGGCGTTGACGATCAGCTCGAAGTCGCCGAGGTCGCGCAGGTCTTCCCAGTAGCGGCTGATCGCGCGGCCCGGTTCGCCCATCGCGTCGATCAGTTCATCGGCGCGTTCCGGCGTGCGGTTGACCACCACCAGTTCGGTGATGCCGGCATCAAGCAGCGCCGGGGCGACGCTGCGTGCGGAGCCACCGGCGCCAATCAGCAGCATGCGGCGGCCACGCAGGTCCAGGCCGTGGCGGTCGGTCAGGTCGCGCACCAGGCCGATGCCATCGGTGGTGTCACCGTGCCAGCGGTCGCCCTTGCGCAGCAGAGTGTTGACCGAGCCGGCGCGGCGCGCCCGTGCGGTCAGCGTGGTGCACACCGAAAACGCGGTTTCCTTGTGCGGCAGGGTGACGTTGGCGCCGACACCGCCCTCGGCGGCGAATGCCTCCAGGCCGGCCAGGAACGCATCCGGGGCCAGGTCGATCGCGCGGTAATCCACCGCGATGCCTTCCTGGCGACCGAACGTCGCATGGATCTGCGGCGACTTCGAGTGGGCAACGGGGTGTCCGAAGACGGCGTAACGGTCGGTCATGGAATCCTCAAGCTGGCTAGACTGATGCTCTTTCGTGCACGGACCCGGATGATGCGCATCACCCCGCCCCTGCTGGTGCTCGCCGCCAGTCTACTCTCTGCCCCCGTGGCGATGGCGTTGAACGAGTACGGCATCGAAGGCATGGGCGTGGTCTCGACGCGCGCCGACGAGGGCCGCGCCACGATCAGCGCCGATGGCCAGCGCATCGTTTTCGCGCGCCGCAGCGAGTCCGGCTGGGGCCTGTGGGAGGCGCGCGTGGCCGATGGCCGCTGGCAGCAGGCGCAGCCCCTGCCGGTGGGCGTGGCCGGCGAGGCCCGCGATCCCTACTTCAGCCGCGATGGGCGCTGGCTGCTGTTCGCGGCCGGCCGCGAAGGCACGCTGGCGTTGTATCGCGCGGCATTGGCCGCCGATGGCCGGCTGGGCACTGCGCAGGCCCTGGCCGGCGATGGCGGGCGCCAGGAAGAGCGCGGACCGGCCCTGAGCGCGGATGGCCAGCGCCTGCTGTTTGCCCGCCAGCAGGGACGTGGCGCGGGCTGGGACCTGTTCGTGGCGCCGCTGGATGCGCAGGGTGTGCGTGGCCCAGCCACCGCACTGACCGCCTTGAACAGCGCCGACGACGAGACCGACGGCGACTGGCTGGGCCATGACGGCGCGGTGGTGTTCAGCCGTGGCAGCGGCGCGACCGCGCAGGTCTGGAGCAGCGGCTGCGCGTGGAGCGGCGTGGCGCTGCAGCCGCTGGGGCTGTCGTTCAACCAGGCCGGCGGCTGGACCGGCGCGCCGGTGATCGACAACGCCAGGCCGGGCGAGATGCTGGTCGCCAGCAGTGCGGCCAAGGCGCCGCGTGCCGGCGGCGTGGATGTGTACCGGTTGGCGGTGCCGAAGGTGGCGGCGGTGCCCGGGTGCGTGCAGTAGATCCACACCATGCGTGGATAGCCGTCTGGTAGATGCCAACCTTGGTTGGCATGCAGGAAAGTGCCAACCAGGGTTGGCACCCACCCGTCAGCGCGACAACACCCTGGCGCGCTGCTGCTCGTACTCGACCTCGCTCAACTGGCCGTTGTCCCTGCGTTGGTTCAACGCGGCCAGTTCGGCCTGCACGCTGTCCGGCAGGGCCTGCTCACGGGCCACGTGGCGGGCCGCCGACAGCTGCTCCGGCGGGCGCTTGCCGGCCCGCCAGGCCGCGATGAAGACACCGACAATGATGGCGCCGAACACCAGCGTACCGATGCCCCAGATCAGCCATTGCATCCATCCCAGTTCGGGTCCCATCGCGCATTCCTCCGTCTATCGTCGCGCTATTGTCAGCGCTCGCGCAGCCATCGCGCCACCTGCGGCGCGAAATAGGTCAGCACGCCATCGGCACCGGCCCGCTTGAAGCCCAGCAGCGATTCCATCACGCAGGCGCGCTCGTCCAGCCAGCCATTGGCGAAGGCGGCCTTCATCATCGCGTACTCGCCGCTGACCTGGTAAGCGAAGGTCGGCACGCCGAAGGTCTCTTTGACCCGGCGTACCAGGTCCAGGTAGGGCATGCCCGGCTTGACCATCACCATATCGGCGCCTTCCTCCAGGTCCAGCGCGATTTCGCGCAGGGCTTCGTCGCCGTTGGCCGGGTCCATCTGGTAGGTCTTCTTGTCGGCCTTGCCGAGGCTGGCCGCGCTGCCCACCGCATCACGGAACGGGCCGTAGAACGCCGAGGCGTACTTGGCCGAATAGGCCATGATGCGCACGTTGATGTGGTTGCTGGCATCCAGCCCGCGGCGGATCGCGCCGATGCGGCCGTCCATCATGTCCGACGGCGAGACGATGTCCGCACCGGCCTCGGCATGCGACACCGACTGCTTGACCAGTGCGTCGACGGTGATGTCGTTCAGCACGTAGCCCTTGTCATCGATGATGCCGTCCTGGCCATGCGTGGTGTACGGGTCCAGCGCCACGTCGGTCATCACCCCCAGTTCCGGGAAGCGCGACTTCAGCGCGCGGATCGCCCGCTGCGCCAGGCCGTCCTCGGCCCACGCCGCCGACGCGTCCAACGACTTCAGCGACGGGTCGATCACCGGGAACAGGTCGATCACCGGAATGCCCAGCTCCAGCGCTTCTTCGGCCACCTTCAACAGTTCTTCGATCGACAGCCGCTCCACGCCCGGCATCGACGGCACCGCGGTGCGGCCGGCAAGCTCGTGCACGAACACCGGGTAGATCAGGTCGTCGGTGGTCAGCGTGTTCTCGCGCATCAGGCGGCGCGAGAACTCGTCATGGCGCATGCGGCGCGGGCGGTAAAGCGGATGGGACATGGCAGGCTCCGAGGAGTGGCTATTGCAACAGGTAACCCTGCGGCAGCAGGGGTTCGGGCAAGGGGCGTTCGCCGAGCGCGTCGAGCTGGTCGATCTCGATCGTGCGCACCAGCGCGTCCAGCGGCAGATCGTTCGGCTCCAGGCCGAATGGGTCTTCCATTTCTTCGCCCAGCTGGTCCAGGCCGAAGAAGGCGTAAGCCAGCACCGCCGACAGCACCGGCGTGCCCCAGCCCAGCGAACTGGCCAGGCCGAACGGCAACAGCACGCAGAACATCCACGCGCAGCGGTGCAGCAGCAGGGTGTAGGCGAACGGCAGCGGGGTGGTGAGGATGCGCTCGCAGCCGGCCTGGATCGACGACATCGCGTGCAGGCGCTCCTCCAGCTGGGCGTAGAGGATCGGATTGAGCGCGCCGGCACGCAGGGCCTGGGCCAGCTCGGCGGCGATCATCGCCAGCAGCGCATCGGCCACGTTCTCGCGCTGTCCCAGCTGTTCGCGCTGCGGCTTGTCCAGCCACGGCAATGCCGCCAGGGCGACGATGCGTCCGCGCAGGCGCGCCGCCAGCGCATGCGCGAACGCAGTGGTGAGGTAAGCGATGCGGCGGCGACGGCCGGCGTCATCGGCCAGCAGCAGGTTGACCTGGCGTGCCAGCGAACGCGATTCAAAGACCAGCTGGCCCCACAGCTTGCGGCCTTCCCACCAGCGCTCGTAGCAGGCGCTGTTGCGGAAGCTGAGGAAGATCGACAGCACCAGGCCGAGCAGGGTGAACGGGGTGACCGAGACGCGCTCGATGCCGGTCGGCGGCGCCAGTTCGACCACCGCGGCGACCGCGATGGACAGGACCAGGATGGCCAGCACTTTGGGGGCGATCGCTTTGACGATCGAACCGCGCAGGATGTAGAGCAGTTGCCAGCCGTGGGGACGGGGTCGGATGATCATGGGGCAGCCGCGCCGGGCGCGGATTCACAGGCACGCGGGGGGCTCGCGCAGCCATTTATTGTACGCCCCTGCCCGGCTGTGGGCCGTGTGCCTGCGACGCCCTGTCGCACCCCGGGACGGGCTCAGATCACGCCGCCGCCCAGGCCGAGGCGCAGGATGCCGACCACCACCACGATGCCGTTCAGGACCAGCCCGGCCCAGGCCCGGCCGCGCTTGCTCGGGTGGGTGAACAGGATGCCCAGCGCGGCGATCACCGCACCGACGGCAGCGAACGGGATCAGGAACCAGTTGCCCCAGCCCAGCAGCGGAATCAGCGCCAGGATCATCCACAACAGCGCCAGTACGCCCCACAACAGACTGATCACACCCATGCCGCTCTCCCGCCGTTGGTTCCTGGGCCCACCATAGACGTTCCCGCCGCTGCCGCCTACTGCCATTGGCGGGGCTGTCACCAGGGCCGTGCTAGCGTGCGGTGGTGCGTGCCCTGGCCCGGGTGTTGGCCCCGATTCAGAGTGGCCCGCCGATGATCGCAACCAGTCCTGCAGGGGTGATGCCATGAACATTCGTTGGGCCGCGTTGGCGGCCATGCTGCTGGCCGCCGCCGGTTGTGCCAGTACGTCCAAGGTGATGCTGGGCCGCGCCCGCGCACCGATCGACCCGGCCCAGGTGCAGATCTATTCGACGCCGCCGGCCGGTTCGCAGGAAATCGCGCAGCTGGAATCGGCGTCCGCCGTGGGCTTTGGCACCCAGGGCCAGACCGATGCGGCGGTGGCACGCCTGAAGCGTGAGGCCGCGGCGCTGGGTGCCAATGGTGTCGTGCTGATGGGTGTCGGCAGCAGCGGTTCGCCGGTGGGCATGTCGGTCGGCGCCGGTACGTTCGGCTCGCATGTCGGTGGCGGCGTCGGCATCGGTATTCCGACCACGCAGAAGCGCGCCGCCGGTGTGGCGATCTGGGTGCCGAATCCGCAGCCGCCGGCACGGCTGCCGACCCAGGTGATCACGCCGCCACCGCCGCCGCAGCGGTGACGCGACTGCGCCACCGCCGGTAGTGCCGGCCGCTGGCCGGCAACCCCGGGAACCCCAGGCAATGCCGGCCAGCGGCCGGCACTGCCCGGCGATGCTCAGCGCTTGTACTTCGGCACGAACACCTTGTTCACTGCATCGGCCAGCTGGTCCGGCGGCAGCAGGCCCTGGTCGAGCAGGAAGTTGTTGAACGCCAGGCGGTCGAACTTCGCGCCCAGCGCCAGCTCGGTCTGCATGCGCAGTTCCAGGATGCGGGTGTAGCCGTAGAAGTAGCTGCCAGCCTGGCCCGGCATGCGCACCATGTAGCGATCCAGTTCCTGGGTAGCCATCGCCTTGGACAGTCCGACCTGCTCCATCAGCACGCGCTCGCCGTTGGCACGGTCGGTCAGGCCGAGGTTGAGCATCGGGTCAAGCATCGCGCGTGCGGCGCGCAGCAGGCGGAACTGCAGCGCGATCATCTGCCCGTCCAGCGGCTCGTACGGCACCATCTCGGCTTCGGCATACAACGCCCAGCCTTCCACGTTCACCGAATTGAACGCGAACATGGTGCGCGCCAGCGAGATGCCACGCTCGACCATCGCGGTGAACTGCAGCTCGTGGCCCGGGCGGCCTTCATGCGCACTCAGCGTCCATGCCGCTGCCCCGAAGTTGAAATCGTCGTACTGCGCGCCCGGGCCCGCGGCCGGGTTGCCCAGCGGCAGCACAAAGGTGCCCTGCTGCCCGGTGTTGTTGACCAGCGGCGCCGGCAGGAAGTGCGGAGCCGGGCTGGCCGCGCTCTCGGCGGCCGAGCCCAGGCGCATCTGCATCGCGCGCTTGGGCACGTCGACGATGGCGTGCTCGCGGATCAGCGGGTCGATCGCATCGATCACCTTGCGGTAATGGCCTTCCAGATGATCGTCAGCGATCTTGTCGGCCTTCAGCGCGCGGATCACCGCCACCGGGTCACTCGGATCGGCCACCTTCAGGCCCTTGTCCTTCACCACCAGCGGCGCCAGCTGCTGCATCGCCGAGCGGGTTTCCATGAACTCCAGCTGCGCACGCTGCATCAGCAGCTTCGGGTCGATGTCGATGCCCACCTGCTTGAGCTGGTAGGCGTACAGCGGCGCCGGCAGGCGCGCGTCGGCACGTGCCTTCGGCAGCACCTCGGTGCGGGTCCAGGCCGCGTAGTCCTTCATCTGCCCGGCCAGGGTCTTCATCGCCTCGTCGGCGCCGGCGATCTGGTACTTCTTCAGCAGCGACTCGATGCCGGTGATGTAGGTCTCGACGTTGTCCAGCGACTGCTGCACTTCGATCTTCGTCGGCTGCAGCAGCGTGCTGTCCTTCAGCCGCTCTTCGTAGCGCTGGCGCGCCAGCGTAGTGAAGGCGGTGCCGCCCGGCTGCAGGCCGGCATAGGCCTTGAGGCGATCGACCGCCTTGGCCCGGCGCTCGGCCGGCACCTGGTCGGACAACAGCAGGTTGAGGCCGCTGAACACCGTCTGCGGTGCGTCGCTCCACGGCAGCAGGTACTTCTCGTTGAGCTCGCTGCCTTCGATGTTCTGGCTGGCGGCATGGATCATGATCTCCAGGTCCTGGCGGACGTTGGGATCCTGCTCGGTGGCCAGCTTCGCCTTCAGTTCGTCGCGTGCCTTGGCCATCGCGGCACGGTAGCGCTTGCCGTTGTCGGGGCCCAGATCAGCCACCTTGTCGTCGTAGCCGGGCACGCCGAAGAAACCGGTTTCTTCCGGCTGGAACGGCCCCTGCGCATCCAGCAGGATCTGCGCCAGCGCATTGCTGCGGGCGACCCAGGCCGGGCTGGCCGGGGTGGTGGCCTTGGCGGCGGGTGCGGCCAGGGCCGGCGGTGCGGACAGCAGCGGGGCGGCAGTCAGGGCCAGGGCAACGGCCAACGCGATCGGCTTCATGGTGCACTCCAGGACAGGGTTGCCCGCACCCTACGCGTTCAGTGCGGCGTCGACAATCGGCCGGAGGTCACAATGCGGCGGTCAGCGGGCACTCGCCACGATCACGGCAGGCCTGCAGCGCGCATTCGTGCGCGGCTTCATCATCATCCAGCGCGGTCAGGTCGAAGGTCTGCTTGTCCTCGGCCAGCACGTACATCACCGGGTAATCCCACACATCGTCGCTGCGGGTGCCCTTCACGAACAACCGGCCATGCGCGTGCGGCCCTTCCAGCGAGACGGTCAGGCCAACATCACGCTGGCCGTTGATCGCGGTCTGCATGCTGCCCAGCGGCATCGACCCGGCACGCAGCGGCTCGCCGAACGCGTCCACCAGCTCGATGCTGCAACCGGCGCGGCGCAGTGCTTCGCGCATCGGCGGGCTCTCGCGCGCCGCCTCGCTCCAACCCAGCACGCTCCAGGCCACCACGCCGCCGACCGTGCCCAGCACCAGCACCACGGTCAACGGCATCGCCCAGCGCCAGTGGCGGCACCACCAGCCAGCAGATCGCTGCTGATGGGCGGGAATCGGCGGTGGCAGGGTCATCGGCGGGCTCCTTCCCGGCTGCGGATCAGGGTTTCAGGCAACGTCCCAGGAAGGCTTCGGCCACGCGGTAGCGATGCAGCGCATCGGCACCGGACAGGCCATGCTTGGCACCCGGATAGGTCATCAGTTCGAACGGCTGGGCACGCTTCTGCAGCGCGCTCATCAGGCTGGTCGAGTTGGTGAACAGCACGTTGTCGTCCGCCATGCCGTGGATCAGCAGCAGCGGCGACCGCAGGCCCTCGATATGGGTCAGTACGCGCGCTTCGCGGTAGCCCGCTTCATTGCGCGCCGGCAGGTCCATGTAGCGCTCGGTGTAGTGGCTGTCGTACAGGCCCCAGTCGGTCACCGGCGCACCGGCCACGCCGCAGGCGTACTGGTTCGATGCCTTGGCCAGCAGCATCAGGGTCATGTAGCCGCCGTTGGACCAGCCCTGCACGCCGATGCGTGCCGGGTCCACCCACGGCTGCTGCTTCAGCCACGCCACGCCGCGCAGCTGGTCGGTCACTTCCACCGTGCCCTGCTTGCCGTACAGCGCGCCGCCGAAGTCACGGCCACGACGCGGGGTGCCGCGGTTGTCCAGCGAGAACACCACGTAGCCCTGCTGGGCCAGGTACTGGTTGAACAGGTGATCACCGCGGCCGGGCCAGCTGTCGGTGACGGTCTGGCTGGCCGGGCCACCATAGACGTACACCGCCACCGGGTAGCGCTTGGACGGATCGAAACCGGCCGGCTTGATCAGGCTGTAGTTCAGCGGGGTCTTGCCATCGGCGGCGGTGAGCGTGCCGAACTCGATCGGGCGCTGCGCGTCACGGTAGCGCGCATACGGGTGCTTGGGATCGGCCAGGTCGTTCTCGAGCAGGGTGGCGATCTTCTCGCCATTGGCACGGAACAGCTCGATCTGCGGCGGCGTGCTGCTGTTGGACCAGCTGTCGACATAGACACTGGCGTTGCGCGCGAAGCTGGCGCTGTGCATGCCCGGCGCCTTCGACAGCCGTTGCGGCTCGCCGCCCTGCAGCGACACCGCGTAGATCTGGCTTTCGCGCGAGGTCTCGATGCCGGCGCGGAAGTAGGCCTTGCCGGCCTTCTCATCGACCGCCAGCAGCTCGTCCACCGGCCAGTTGCCGCGGGTCAGCGCGGTGGTCTTGCCCTTGCTGTCGATGCGGTACAGGTGCTGGAAGCCGGTGCGTTCGGACGACCACAGCACGCTGCCGTCTTCCAGGAAGCGCAGGCTGTTGTGCAGCGGCACCCAGGTCGGGCTGGTTTCGTGGGCGAGCACGCGCTGGCGGTTGGAATCGAGCGCCACTTCCACCAGGTCCAGTTGCTTCTGGTCACGCGACTGGCGCTGGAAGCTCAGGTGCTGCGCATCGCGCCAGTCGACGCGGGCCAGGTAGATGTCCTGTTCCTTGCCCAGGTCGACCCAGCGCGGTTGTGCGTCGGCGGCCGGCGCGATCACGCCCAGCTGCACGCGCACGTTGGCATCGCCCGCGGCCGGATAGCGCTGCTCGATCACGTCGGTGCGGTCGGCATAGACCTCGTAGCGCTTCTGCACCGGCACCGGCGACTCGTCGATGCGCGCGAAGGCGATGGCCGAATCATCCGGCGCCCACCAGTAGCCGGTGTGGCGGTCCATCTCTTCGTCGGCGACGAATTCGGCCACGCCGTTGCCGATCGTGGTGCTGCCGTCGCGGGTCAGCTGCAGCTGCTTGCCGCTGGCCAGGTCGATCACCCACAGGTTGCGGCCGCGGATGAAGCTGACGAAACCACCCTTCGGCGACAGCTTGGCGTCGGTGGCGAAACCCTCGCCGTGGGTCAGCTGGCGAACCGCCGCCTGGCCCTGCTGCTTCAGGTCATAGAGATACAGTTCGCCGCCGAGCGGGAACAGCAGGCGCTGCGCGTCCGGCGACCACTGGTAATCGACGATGCCGGTCATCGCGGCGATGCGCTGGCGCTCGCGGCGGGCCTTTTCCTCATCGCTGAGGGTCTCGGTGCCGGGCAGCACCACCTTGGAGTCGACCAGCAGGCGGGTCTGGCCGCTGCCGATGTCGTAGGTCCACAGGTCCAGCTGGTTGCGGTCGCTGTCCTTGCCGCGCAGGAAGCTGACCTGCGACCCGTCCGGCGCCACCTTGGGCTTCATCAGGGTCGGGCCGGACAACGGCAGCGGGCCGGTGATGGCTTCGAGGGTCAGCTTTTCAGCGTGGGCGGCGGTACTGGTGGCGAGCATGAGGGCGAGCGAAGCGAACAGGTGGCGCATGAAGAATCCCGGCAAACGGCAGGTCCGCCCACCACGATGGATGCGGGACGGTCGTCCCCCATCCTAACCAAGCCCGTGGAGGAAGACAGCATGACCTTTTGCCCATAAGGCCTGCCCGTATGGAGTGCCGACCCGCGGTCGGCACCCACCGTCCCGGGTCAACGCTGGCCGAACAGGTGCCTGCGCTCTTCGTCGCTGAGCGGCTTGCCGGCGTTCGGGTTCACCTGCTGGCGCAGGGCGTAGGCGCGCTGGGTGGCCGGGCGCGCGGCGATCGCTTCATGCCAGCGCTTCAGGTTCGGGAACGCGGCAAAGTCGACCGGGATCCTGTCGTAGGCGCCGATCCACGGGTAGCTGGCCATGTCGGCGATGGTGTATTCATCACCGGCCAGGAAGGCGTGCTGGGCCAGGCGCTTGTCCATCACCCCGTGCAGGCGGCGCACTTCGTTGTCATAGCGCTCGATGGCATACGGGATCTTCTCCGGCGCGTACACGTTGAAGTGACCCATCTGGCCGCTCATCGGGCCCAGCCCGGCCATCTGCCAGAACAGCCATTCCAGGGTGGTGACGCGACCGCGCGGGTCGCTGGGCAGGAACTGGCCGGTCTTCTCGGCCAGGTACAGCAGGATCGCGCCGGACTCGAACACGCTCTGCGGGGCACCGCCATCGGCTGGGGCCTGGTCGACGATGGCCGGCATCTTGTTGTTGGGCGAGATCGCAAGGAATTCCGGCTTGAACTGGTCGCCCGAGCCGATGTTGACCGGGTGGATGCGGTACTCCAGGCCGGTTTCCTCCAGCAGCAGGGTCACTTTGTGGCCGTTCGGGGTGGGCCAGTAATACAGGTCGATCATGGCGGCGGCTCGGGGTGCGGAAAGGAACCTGGAGTCTAGTGCGTGAGTTGGGTTGGCACCGTCATGGCGGGCCGGTAACCTCGCGGCTCCCCCGAAACGCACTGTCCTGCATGAGCCACAGTCCTCGTCCCCTGTCCCCGTTGTCCTCGCTGATCTTCGCCTCGCGCTGGCTGCAGCTGCCGCTGTACCTGGGCCTGATCCTTGCCCAGTGCGTGTACGTGTTCCTGTTCGGCAAGGAGCTCTGGCACCTGCTGTCCCACTCCGTCTCGATGGGCGAACAGCAGATCATGCTGATCGTGCTGGGCCTGATCGACGTGGTGATGATCTCCAACCTGCTGGTGATGGTGATCGTCGGCGGCTACGAGACCTTCGTCTCGCGCCTGCGCCTGGAAGGCCATCCGGACCAGCCGGAATGGCTGAGCCACGTCAATGCCAGCGTGCTGAAGGTGAAGCTGGCGATGGCGATCATCGGCATCTCCTCGATCCACCTGCTGAAGACCTTCATCGCCACCAGCGCGCTGAAGGGCCTGCCGCTGTGCAAGCCGGAACAATGGGCCGCCGCGGTGTCGTCGGCTTCGACCAGCTTCTACAGTGCTGGCGTCGAGACCTGCACGACCATGACCCAGGAAGGTGTGCTCTGGCAGACCATCATCCACTGCGTGTTCATCCTCTCGGCGATCGGCATCGCCTGGACCGACAAGCTGATGTCCAACAGCCACAGCAAGGCGCACGACAAGGCGCACGACCACTGAGGCCGTCGCCGGCAGCGGCCTGACCGCCGTTGCCTGTCCCGGCCACCGCCCCTTGTACGCGGCGGTGGCCGGGATGCTAGATTGCACCCTCGCCGTTGCCGGCGGTGGCGTCGGGAAACGTCACCCAGCCGCGCCCGGACCGCAGGTCCCGGCCATGCATATCAATGATTTACGTCACGTCGTCTTCTAGAGGGGAGCAGGATGTCGCACGTCTCAATGATCACCGCCGCGCGCCGGTGGCTGCCGGTTGCCCTGGCACTGGCGCTGGCCGCCTGCTCGGGCAAGGAGGAAGCTCCGGCTTCCGCACCGGACAAGGCACCGGCCGCTGCTGCACCGGCCGCTCCGGTGGTCGCTGCCAAGGTGCAGTCGATGGGTACCGAACAGCTGCGCGAATCGGCCAGCCAGGCGCTGCGCGAGAACCGCATGTACGCACCGGCCGGTGACAACGCCATCGAGTACTACCTCGCCCTGCGTGACAAGACGCCAGACGACGCCTCGGTGAAGAGTGCGCTGACCGACCTGCTGCCCTACACCCTGATCGCCGCCGAGCAGCATCTGGCCCGCGAGGATTACACCGAGGCGCAGCGCCTGGTGGCATTGATCGAGAAAGTGGATGCGTCCGCGCCGGCGCTGCCGCGCCTCAAGGAAGGCCTGGCCAAGGGCGTGCAGAACGCCGCCAAGCGCACCGAAGCGGAAGCCGAAAAGGCGAAGAAGGACGCCGAGGACCGCAGCAAGCAGCAGACCGAGCAGCAGCGTCTGACCGAGCAGCGCGCCAAGGAGGCCGATGCCGCCAAGCAGATTGCCGCGCAGCAGGATGCCGCGCGCCGCGACAACGAGCGGCAGGAGGCCGAACGCCAGGCCGCCGCCCGTCGTGAAGCCGAGCAGAAGCAGCAGCAGGCCGCCGCGCAGCAGGCCAGCGCCGCACGCCAGGCTGCAGCCCCGGCCGCACCGACCCTGCGCCCGGTCAGCACGCCGGCGCCGCGTTATCCGGGCGAAGCCCTGCGCTCGGGCACCTCGGGCGAAGTGCTGGTGGAGATCACCGTCGGCACCGACGGCTCGGTGGTGAACGCACGCGTGCTGCGCGCAACGCCCGGCCGCGTATTCGACCGCGAAGCCCTCAACGCAGTGAAGCGCTGGCGCTTCGAGCCGGTCAGCGCCCCGGTTACCACCCGCCGTACGCTGGTGTTCGCGCCGGGCGGCTGACCGAAAAAGGGGACGGAGGGGATTAAGTCGCTTCCGCCCCAGATTGACGCAAAGGCCCGGCTTGTCCGGGCCTTCTCCTTTTCAGGCCACGCCGTCGATCAGGCGTTGCAACGCCGGATCACGCGCAGCCAGCACCTTGAACAGCCCCAGTGCGTGCAGACCGGGCAACAGCGCACGCAGGTCGGCTTCGGCGTTGGCACGAACGGCGGGATCACCGGCAGGGTCCTGCCAGTCACGAGCGCTGGCGAGGAAGGCACCGACGCTGCCCTTGCGCACGATGAGACCGTTGATCTGGACGTCGTTCTGGTGGTCGGGAAGGATGTCCTGTGGCTGCATGGCGGAGTACTCCGTTGAAGTGGACTCCAGTCTGTGCACCTGGCGATGACGGTTCTGCCGTATAACGGCCATTCGATATGTCAAATCAGACATCCACTGCATTGATCGACCCCGCGTTGGCCGATGCCGCCGACGGACCGGTGGTGTGGGCGGCCCAGTTGCGCCTGAACGGCCCGCGCCGCACCTCCCGTCACCACCATGCCCGAGGCCAGCTGCTGGGCGCGCATCAGGGCCTGTTGCGGATCGACGTTGGCCACCTGCACTGGCTGCTGCCGGCGGGTCATGTGGCCTGGATACCGCCCTCACTGCCGCACGCACTGGTGAGCGCGGAGCGGTTCGATGGCTGGAGCCTGTACTTCAATGCCGAGGCCTGCCTGGGCCTGCCCGTCACGCCACGCATTCTTCAGCCCAACGCGCTTCTGAAGGCTGCGACGACGCGTGCGCTGCAATGGCCCCCCCCACCACTGGATGCTGTGCAAACGCGACTGGCTGGTGTGATCGCCGATGAGATCGCTGCCAGCACACCGCTGCCGCTGGCCTTGGCCCAGCCACGCGACCGTCGCCTGCGGCGGATCGCCGCTGCATTGGCACGCGCGCCACACGACAACCGCAGCATCGAGGCGTGGGCCATCGCCAGTGGTTTGTCCAGCCGCAGCCTCGCCCGCCGTTGGCTGGCCGAGACCGGCATGACACTGAGCCGCTGGCGGCAACGCCTGCGCGTCCTGCTTGCACTGCCGCAGCTGCTGGCGGGTGAGCCGGTAATCAGCGTCGCGCTGTCGATGGGCTACGACACGCCCGGTGCGTTCATCGGCGTGTTCAAGCGCGAGATGGGGGTGACACCCGCGCGCTACGGAAAAGGGGACGGAGGGAATTAAGTCGCTTCTGCCACGCCCCACACAACTTCGCGGCAATGCCTGATGTCTTCCACAGGCACGGCAGCAGCACTCTGGGCAATCTCCGCACGCGTGGATCCCCATGCCTCGACAAGCGCGCCTGATGTTGGCTGGCCAGCCGTACCACGTAACGCAGCGGGGTGTGAACAAGGGCGCCATCTTCGTTGACGATATAGACCGCCAACTGTTCCTGCACCTGCTGCACAACGCCTTCGTGAAACATCGCGTCGCGCTGCATGCGTACGTTCTGATGGGCAACCACGTTCATCTGCTGGCCACGCCATCCACCCGTCTGGGCCTGGCCAATGCAATGCGCATGCAGGGCAACAGCTATGTCCAGGCGTTCAATCAACGGCATGCGCGCAGCGGCCCGCTCTGGCAGGGGCGCTTCCATTCCTCCATGGTTGACAGCGACAGCTACCTGCTCAGCGTGTATCGCTACATCGAGCTCAATCCTGTCCGCGCCGGCATGACCATCGATCCGGAAGACCATCCATGGTCGAGCGTGCACGGAAACCTGCAACACCGTGATGATCCGATGCTGACGGAGCATCCTGCATTCCACGCATTGGCATTGGAAAGAGAACAGCGCGCGATGCTCTATGCGCGGTTCCTGCACGACCTGGATGCACCGGCGGACCTGCCGGCCATCCGTGCCCACAGCGCGGGACAGCATCCATTGGGAGAGAACGCGTTCCTGCGGATGGTGGAGCAGACGCTGGGCAGATCCGTGGTGCTGCGCAAGCGGGGGCGTCCGCGAAAAGCGGGGACGGGAGGGACAGAAACGACTTAATTCCCTCCGTCCCCTTTTTGCGGGTCAGCCGGAGATGGCCAGGCGTTCGTTGTGGTAGCGGCGCACGGCGGCGAACCACAACACGGCGGCCAGGCCCAGGCTGGCGCCGAGGTAGATCGCCCACACCGAGGGGGTGATGGTCTCGTGGCGGATCACCTTCAGCAGCATCTGGTTCTGCGACAGGAACGGCACCGCGTACTGCCACAGCTGGCTTTTCACCGGATAGGCAATCAGCGCGTAACCCGGCAGCATCGGCAACAGCATCAGCCACGTCATGTGGCTCTGGGCTTCCTTCATGCTCTTGGCCGCAGCGGCCAGGAAGGTCAGCAGCGAGGTGCCGATCAGCAGCATCGGCAGCATCACCAGCAGCATCTGCACCATCGCCATGATGTTCATGTTGAGCTGGCGGCCGATGTTGCCCGGCGCGATCTGGGCACTGACCTTGAACGCGATCAGGGTCAGCAGCAGCGACGCGAAGCCGACCATGCAGGCGGCGGCGATCTTGCCGCTGACGATGGCGCTGCGCGAACCCGGCGTGGCCAGCAGCGGTTCAAGAGACTGCCGCTCGCGCTCGCCGGCGGTGGTGTCCATCACCAGATAGGCGCCGCCCAGGAACGAGGTCAGGGTCAACAGGATCGGCAGCAGTGCCGACAGCATCAGGCCGCGCTTGGCTTCGGCACTGGCCATGTCCTGGCTGGCCATGTCCAGTGGCCGTGCAACCTGGGCATCGATGCCACGCGCCATCAGCCGCAGCGCACCGACCTGGCCGTTGTAGGTGGCCAATGCCGCCTGCAGGCGCGCAGTGGGCACCTCCGCGGCACGCCGCGTGCTGTCACGGATCACCTCCACCAGCGCCGGCTTGCCGTCGGCCCAGTTGCGGCCGAACTCCGGGCTGATGCGCAGCGCCACGTCGATCTCCTGCGAGCGGATGGCCTCGGCCAGATCCTTCGGCGCGGCAGTGGCATTCAGTCCCTGGGCGGCCAGGAAGCGGACCAGGTTCGGTGCGTGCTCGGCACCGATGGTGGGAATCTGCAGCGGCTGCTCGATCTGGGTGCGCACGCGGCTTTCAGACAGCTTGCCCATGCCCAGGATCAGCAGCGGGTACAGCAGCGGGCCGAACAGCAGGGTCAGCGCCAGTGTGCGGCGGTCGCGCGACAGGTCACGCAGCTCCTTGCGCATCACCGTCATCAGGGTCGACATCATGCTCATGCGTGCAGGCCCTCTTCGCTGCCGATCAGTTTCACGAACGCGTCTTCCAGGTTGGATTCGCCGGACTGCGCGCGCAGTTCATCGGCACTGCCGGCGGCCATCACCGTGCCCTTGGCGATGATCACGATGTGGTCGCACAGCGCGCCCACCTCCTGCATGATGTGGCTGGACAGGATCACGCAGCGGCCTTCCTCGCGCAGGCCCAGCAGGAAACGGCGCAGTGCGCGCGTGGTCATCACGTCCAGGCCGTTGGTGGGTTCATCGAGGATGACGTTGCGCGGGTCGTGCACCAGCGCACGGGCGATGGCGGTCTTGGTGCGCTGGCCCTGCGAGAAGCCATCGGTCTGGCGGTCGAGGATGTCACCCATGTCCAGTGCATGCGACAGCACTTCGATGCGCTCGCGGATGCGCTGCGCGGACAGGCCGTGCAGTTCACCGAAGTAGGCGATGTTCTCGCGCGCGGTCAGGCGCTTGTAGACGCCGCGCGCATCGGGCAGCACGCCAAGATGGCGCCGCACTTCCACCGGGTCGCGGGCGGCGTCGATGCCGTCGACGCTGATGCTGCCCTGGTCGGGTGTCATCAGCGTGTACAGCATGCGCATGGTGGTGGTCTTGCCGGCACCATTGGGGCCGAGCAGGCCGGTGATCTGGCCATCGGCGGCACGGAAACCGACGTTGGACACCGCCTGGATACGGCCGGTGCGGGTGTCGAAGGCCTTGTGCAGGTTGTCGGCGACGATCATGGGGTCCATCCGTTGAACGAGGTGAACGCCGGCACGTAGCTCAGCGTATCCAGGCAGCTGGCATCGAGCGCCTTGGCATCGGTGGTGTCGATGAACTGGCCAAGCAGGCGCGGCATGCAGCCGGCGTTGAGCGTGCCATGGCCCTGCCCGCGGGCGACCAGCGCACGGCCATTGGGCAGGCCCTTGAGCACCTGTTCGGCATAGCGCGGCGGGGTGACCGGATCCAGCTCACCGGAGAGCAGCAGCACCGGCAGGTCCGACTTCAGCGGCGCGGTCAGCGCGGCCGGTGCCGGCTGGTGCGGCCACACCGGGCAGGCCGCGAAGAACGCACGTGCCGCTTCGGCACCGAACAAGGCGTCATCGCTCTCTGCCGGGGCCTGGAAGCGCGGCGCATCCTCGCTGCAGATCACCGACCACTGCATGCCACGGTTGATCTGGAAATCCATGCTGCGGGTCGCGCCGCGCACCAGCGAGGCCAGCGGTGCGTATCGGCCTTGCGCCGCTTCATCCAGCACCAGCGGCAGCAGCGAAGAATATTCGGGCACGTAGGAGAATGCGAAGGCCAGGCCGACCACGCTGTCCGGAGTCAGCACGTCCTGGCGGGGCGCATTGGTGCCGGGATCGCGGTAATCGACCGTGACCGGCGCACGCCGCAGGGTCTCGGCCACGGCGCGCAGCTGTTCCCGGGTATCGACCGGGAACCGCTTGCTGCAGGCGGCATCCTTGCGGCACTGCGCCGACTGCAGGGTGATCGCGTTGTCGAACGTGCGGGCAAACTCGCCGCCGACCACCAGGTCGTTGGGCACCACGCCATCGATGACCAGGCTGCGGGTGTGCTGCGGGTAGGCGATCGCGTAGCGCTGGGCGACGCGCGTGCCGTAGGAACCACCGACCAGGTTCAGCCTGTCCACGCCCAGCGCCTGGCGTACGGCGTCCAGATCGGCGATGGCCTCGGCGGTGGTGTAGAAGCGTGCGTCGGCGCGCCCCTGCAGCGAGGCTGCGCAGCGCTGCGCGTAATCGCGCAGCGAGGCCTCGGTGGGGGCCGCGTCCTCGTCCATCTGCAGTTCCTTGCCATCCGCGCCCAGGCAGCTGAGCGGGTTGGAACCGCCGGTGCCGCGCTGGTCGATCAGGAACACGTCGCGCTGCTTGCGCACCTGGCGCAGCGCGCTGTCGACGATGACCGCCACTTCGCTGGCGGCCTGCCCGGGGCCACCGGCCAGGAAGAACACCGGATCAGGCTGGCCGGCTCCGCTGCTGCCCGATTCCAGCCAGGCGATGCGCAGGTCGATCTGGCGGCCGCCGGGGTGGGCGCGGTCCTCCGGCACCTGCAGGGTCGCGCACAGGGCTTCGACATTGGCGCTGGCACCCTCGGTGGACAGCGTGCAGGGCTGGAAATCGATGGCGCCGAAGCGGCGGCTCGGGGCGTCGCTGGCGCCCCGGGTGTCGGCTGACGGCGGCTGGCTGCAACCGGCAAGCATCAGGCTGGCCAGCATTCCGGCCAACGCGAAGTGGTGTCTTTGCATCGTGCTTGTTTCCCCTGGAGGACGTTCCTGTCGACCACGACGGGCTGCCGCGGAAGATGTGACCCAACTTACACGGGCACGGCCTCGACGGCGATGGGAAACGGCGAAATCGCCGCTGCCGGTGCGCAGGCCAGCTGATCGCGCCCGGCGGCCTTGGCCTGGTACAGCGCCGCATCGGCGGCGGCCAGCAGCGTGGACAGGTCACCCTGCCCTTCGTCCATGGCCAGTCCCAGGCTGGCGGTGACCGCAACCGGCCCCGTCGCCAGCACTGCCGGGTGCCGTTGCAGGCGGGTGCGGATCACCGCCGCCAGCATGACTGCGTCGCTCGACGTGCTGCCCGCCAGCACCAGCACGAATTCCTCGCCCCCATAGCGGCCCAGCAGGTGCGTCCTTCCCTGCGTGCAGTGCTGCAGCACGGCAGAGAAGTGGCGCAGCACCTGGTCACCGGCCAGGTGCCCCCAACGGTCGTTGATCTGCTTGAAATGGTCGACATCGACCAGCAACAGCGCCAATGGGCGGCCCTGCTGGCGGAAGCGCTGCAGCTGTGCCTGGCCATCGGCCAGTACCGCGCTGCGGTTGAGCAGGCCGGTCAGGCCATCGGTACGCGCCGCGTGCCGCAGGTCGACCAGCATGCGCTCGACCAGCAGCAACACCATGGCGAAGCAGCGCGCCAGCTCCAGCATCACCCCGGCAATGTAGGTGACGAACATCGGCGAGCCGGTGCGCATGATGTCCTCGCCGGCGTCGGGCGCCACCGGCAGGAACAGGCGCACGGCATACAGCGTGGCTTCGGCCAGGAACACCACCGCCGCCAACCGGCAGCTGGTGCGTTGCTGCGCGGGCGCATGGCGCAGCAGCAGCCAGGCAATCCAGCCATCGACGATCAGTGCGAACACACTGAACACCTGCAGGCGCATGTGCAGGTCCGGCCAGAGCACCAGGAAGGCGAAAATGCAGGCCATGAATGCCGCCGCCATCAGCAGCGGCCGCCACAGCGGCAGTGGCTGCTGCAGGTGCAGCGCCACCCCGCGCAGCATCATCAGGCCACAGCCGGCCATCGCTGCATTGCCGGCCAGCACCGCAGGCGCCAGCGGCAGGTAGGGCCGCAGTGCCAGCAGGGTCACCCCCAGCGTCAGCAGCCACAGGCTGATGGTCCACTGCCGCAGTACCGGTTGCCCGCGCAGCACGACCAGCAGCAGCGAGAAGCCCACGGCGATGCCGATGCAGAGCAGGAAGCCAAGCACGGTGATGGTGGGGAAATCCAGGGACATGCGGCGCTCGTCGGCCGGGGCGGCGCGCGCATCTTAGCGCCTTGCCTGGCGATGCCTGCGGGGTTCCGTGGCCCGGTGCGGATGCGAGGTCGGAAAACGGCGAGCAATGCCACCGATGCACACGCAGAATCCGCGCAAACCCAAGGAGCTGCCCATGCACGCGTGGTACCTCGGTGGCCTCGACCACCGCCCTTTCCAGCACCTGTTCGAGAAGAACGACACGGCGCTTGCCGCGCTGGGCATCCAGCGCCGCTGGGCGGGCGACGGCGGCGGCCATCCCTGCCGGATCAGCCTGAGCGACCCGCCCAGTGGCAGCGAACTGCTCCTGCTGTCGCACGTCCATCTGCCCCTGCACTCGCCCTATCACGCGTCCGGCCCGATCTTCGTACAGCGCGGCGTGACCCGGTGCGTGCTGCCACCCGGCGTAGTGCCTCCCTATGTGCAGCGGCGGATGATCTCGGCGCGTGCCTACGACCGGTCTGCGCTGATGCTGGGTGCCCAGGTCTGTGCGGGTACCGAGGTCGCCGCGCAGCTGGATGCGCTGTTCGCCAACGCGGCGGTGGCGTTCGTGCAGTTGCACAACGCCGCGCATGGCTGCTTCTCGTGCCAGGCCGACAGGGTCGATGCACAGGCCGCGTAGCGAGGCCTCCATGACGTGATCGACGCCACGCCGATCGCGTGACGCCCAGCGCATCCGTTCAGCCCCACGTGAAGCCTGCGGGAAGGGCTTCACATGCGCAGTCACGGATCGGAACGTCCACGGTTCCACACCCAGCAGGGCGACTCGATACTCGCCGGGGTGGCGCCGGAAGTCCGCCGCGCGGCGCAGTTCCTGCGGTCACCGCTCCCTTTCGACGACCACAAGGATGCGCCATGTCATTCCGATCCACACCGCTGTTGCTGGCCACCTCATTCGCTGCTGCGGGCCTGGCCCTGGCCGGCACCGCGTTCGCCCATGGCACCATGACTACGCCGGTCAGCCGCGTCTATGCCTGTTTCCAGGGCAACCCGGAGAACCCGACCAACCCGGCCTGCGCCGCCGCAAAGGCAGTGGGCGGTTCGCAGGCGTTCTACGACTGGAACGGCATCAACCAGGCCAATGCCAACGGCAACCACCAGGCCGTGGTCCCTGACGGCAAGCTGTGCAGCGGCAACAACCCGACCTTCCGCGGCCTGGATCTGGACCGCAGCGACTGGCAGACCACGCCGATCCAGCCCGATGCCAACGGCAGGTTCACCTTCGTGTTCAAGGCGACCGCGCCGCACGCCACGCGCGACTGGCGCTTCTTCGTCACCCGCGACGGCTGGCAGCCGGGCAGCCCGCTGCGCTGGGCCGACCTGCAGGAGTTCTGCACGCTGGGCAACACGCCGCTGTCGGCCGATGGCACCTACAAGCTGCAGTGCACGCTGCCGCAACGCAGCGGCCAGCACGTGATCTACAACACCTGGCAGCGCTCGGATTCGACCGAAGCGTTCTACACCTGCATGGACGTGCGATTTGAAGGCACCGGCGGTGGCACCACGCCGGTACCGCAATGGCAGGATGCCGGCCCGGTGACCGCACGCGGCGAACTGCCGGTCGGCACCACCCTGGCCCTGCGGGTGTTCAACGCCAATGGCAACGACGTCGAACGCGTGGAGGCGACGCTGGCCAGTGGCCAGACCGCGCCGGCGCAATGGCCGTTGGCGCTGGCGCGCAAGGTCAATGCCAGTGCCCAGCATGCGCGCGTGGGTGTACTCAGCAACGGGGTGATCACACCCGCCGCGTCAGCCACCGGCAACCGGGTGTACCTGAAGAACGGCAACCGCTTCCAGCTCGACACCCAGCTGCCGGACCCGGGCACGCCCTCGCCGGGCGGCGATTTCGATCATGTGTACCCCGCCGGCATCGGCAGCTACCTGCCCGGCCAGACCGTGGTGAAGGGCAGCGACGGCAAGCTGTATGCCTGCCGCCCGTTCCCGGAAGGCGCCTGGTGCAACGTCAACGCCGAGGCGTACCGGCCCGGCGTGGGCGCGGCCTGGCGCGATGCCTGGATCGCATACTGAGATCGGATGCAGGGAACGGTGCCGGAGCACCGTTTCCTGCAAATCGTGAAACGCACTGGCTTGCAAGCGTGAAGTCGTTCGCACTCGAGATCACGCACCTCTTTTTTCAAAGTAATCCGATGGATACAGGCAGTCGGCATACCGAGACTTCACCGGGTTCCACCACCCACAGGAGATCTCCATGCATCTGTCCCACCGGGCCGTCCTCGCGCTGTCCGTGATCGCCGGCGTAGCCGCTTCAGGCAGCGCGTTCGCCCACGGCACCATGTCCAAGCCATCCAGCCGTGTCTATTCCTGTTACCAGGGCAACCCTGAAAACCCGACCAACCCGGCCTGTGCGGCAGCCAAGGCCATCGGCGGCGCGCAGCCGTTCTACGACTGGGCCGGCATCAACCAGGCCAACGCCAACGGCAACCACCAGGCCGTGGTGCCCGATGGCGAGCTGTGCAGTGGTGGCAACAGCAAGTACCGCGGGCTGGATCTGAACCGCACTGACTGGCAGACCTCACCGATCCGTGCCGACGCGCGCGGTCGCTATACCTTCGAATTCAAGGCACCGGCACCCCACGCCACCCGCGACTGGAAGTTCTACGTCACCCGCGAGGGCTGGCAACCGGGCAGCCCGCTGCGCTGGGCCGACCTGCAGGAGTTCTGCACGCTGGGCAACGTGCCGCTTTCCGGCGACGTCTACAAGCTGGACTGCCCGTTGCCCAAGCGCAGCGGCCAGCACGTGATCTACAACACCTGGCAGCGCGCCGATTCGACCGAAGCGTTCTACACCTGCATGGACGTGCGCTTTGAAGACGGTGGCGGCGTGACCCCGCCCCCGCAGTGGCAGGACGCCGGCCCGGTCACTGCCCGTGGCGCGCTGGAAGTGGGCACGACCCTGACCCTGCGCGTGTTCAATGGCAACGGCAACGACCTCGAACGCCCGGAAATCACCCTGGTTGCCGGCCAGACCGGCGCGACGCAGTGGCCGCTGGCCCTGGCCCGCAAGGTCAACGCGAGCGCCCAGCATGCCCGCGTGGGTGTGTTGAAGAATGGCGTGATCACGCCGGTGGCATCGGCTACCGAGAACCGCGTGTACCTCACGCCAGGCCATCTGTTCCAGCTCGATACCCGGATGCCGGATCCGGATCCGGTCGATCCGCCGCCTGGCGACTACGACTTCGTGTACCCGGCGGGTATCGGCAGCTACATCCCGGGCCAGACCGTGGTGAAGGGCACCGATGGCAAGCTGTACGCCTGCCGCCCGTTCCCGGAAGGCGCCTGGTGCAACATCAATGCCGAACCCTATCGCCCGGGTACCGGCTCTGCCTGGCGCGATGCCTGGATCGAGTACTGAGTCACGGCACCGGGGGCGGCGTGATGCCGCCTCCGGTGGGCATTTCAAGGCGCCATGAGGTTGCCGGCCAGCGGCCGGCACTACCTTACTTACTTGCTGCTGACGTACTTCTCGCGGCGGATCTGCGGGTTGCCCAGGCCGGCGGCCTTGAGCAGCTCGGCACAGGCATCGACCATGTCCGGGTTGCCGCACAGGTAGGCGATGTCGGTGGCCGGGTCCGGGGTGAAACCGGCCAGCGCCTGCTGCACGTAGCCGTGCTGTACGTCCGGATGGGGATCGGCTGGCAGTTCGCGCGACAGGCACGGAACATAACGGAAGTTCGGGTGCTTTTCGGCGAAGCTGTAGAAGTCTTCGCTGTACAGCAGTTCGCCCGGGCTGCGCGCGCCCTGCAGCAGCACGATCTGCACGCCGCGCTCGGCCATGGCCGTCTCCAGCAGCGGCAGCATCGAGCGGTACGGGGTGACGCCGGTGCCGGTGGCGATCAGCAGGTAGCGGCCGTTGTGATCGCCGGGATTCAGGCAGAAGCGGCCGTAGGGGCCGGACGCGCTGACCTGGCCACCGTCCTCCAGCGCCTCGAACAGGGCCGTGGCGGCACCGCCGGGCACGAAGCTGACCGCGATATCCACCGCCTCGCCCGGGCCCAGCGCGTGGTCGTGGATGGTCGCCAGCGAATAACTGCGCTTGGTCTCGGTGCCGTCGGCGTAGCTGAAATGGACCTGGATGAACTGGCCGGGCTGGAAATCCAGCGGCTGTCCGTCATCACGCACGAACTGGTAGTGGCCGACGGTCGGGGCCAGCATGCGGCGGCCGACCAGCTTGAGGGGGAATTGAACAGGCACGACTTTTCGGGACAGTGTGTAGCCGGGGCAAGCCCTCGGGGTCTTCTATAATAGCCCCTCCCCGCCCCCTCTCCAGCGCCAGCCCATGGGCGCGAAGGCTTCGAGCTTGGCATCCCTGAATGAAACGGCGCCCGCCCTGCGCGTGCGCGACCTGCGCAAGACCTACGACAACGGCACCCAGGCCCTGAAGGGGGTTTCCCTGGAAGTGGCCCCGGGCGACTTCTTCGCCCTGCTCGGCCCCAACGGCGCCGGCAAGTCGACCCTGATCGGCATCATCAGCTCCCTGGTCAACCTCAGCGAGGGCCAGGTGGAGGTGTTCGGCAGCGACCTGGTGCGCAACCGCAGCGCCACCATGCGCCTGATCGGGCTGGTGCCGCAGGAGATCAACTTCAACCTGTTCGAGAAGCCCTTCGACATCCTGGTGAACTACGCCGGCTTCTACGGCGTGCCGCGCGAGGAAGCCGAGCAGCGCGCCGAAGAGGAACTGAAGCGGGCGCACCTGTGGGAGAAGGCCCAGGTGATGAGCCGCACGCTGTCCGGTGGCATGAAGCGCCGGCTGATGATCGCGCGCGCGATGATGACCCGCCCGCGCCTGCTGATCCTGGACGAGCCGACCGCCGGCGTGGACATCGAGATCCGCCGCGACATGTGGCGCGTGCTCAAGGAGATCAACGCGGCCGGCACCACGATCATCCTCACCACGCATTACCTGGAAGAAGCCGAGTACCTGTGCCGCCACCTGGCGATCATCAACCACGGCCAGATCGTCGAGCAGGGCCCGATGCGCGCGCTGCTGGCCAAGCTGGACGTGGAAGGCTTCCTGCTGGACATCGACGGTGAGCTGCCCGCGCAGCTGCCGGTGATCGAGGGCGCGACCCTGACCGCACCGGACCCGCACACGCTGGACATCGACATGCCGCGCGCGATGGACCTCAACCGCGTGTTCGCCACGCTCAACGAGGCCGGCATCCGCGTGCGTTCGATGCGTACCAAGAGCAACCGCCTGGAGGAGCTGTTCGTGCGCCTCACCGGCAACCTGGAGACCTCCGCATGAGCACCACCGAGCTGACCGACGGCCAGCGCAACCGCGTCGCGCTGATGACCATCGTGCGCCGCGAAGTCGCCCGCATCATGCGCATCTGGGGCCAGACCCTGGTGCCGCCGGCGATCACCATGACCCTGTACTTCCTGATCTTCGGCAACCTGATCGGGTCGCGCGTGGGTGACATGGGCGGCTACACCTACATGCAGTTCATCGTGCCGGGCCTGGTGATGATGAGCGTGATCCAGAACAGCTACGGCAACATCAGCTCCTCGTTCTTCGGCGCCAAGTTCGGCCGCCACGTGGAGGAACTGCTGGTCAGCCCGATGCCGAACTGGGTGATCCTGTGGGGTTACGTGGCCGGTGCCGTGCTGCGCGGCCTGATGGTGGGCGTGATCGTGCTGATCATCGCGATGTTCTTCACCCCGGTGCGCATCCCGCACCCGATCGTGATGCTGACCACGGTGATCCTGGGCGCGACGATCTTCTCGCTGGCTGGCTTCATCAACGCGGTATATGCGAAGAAGTTCGACGACGTGGCGATCGTGCCGACCTTCATCCTGACCCCGCTGACCTACCTGGGTGGCGTGTTCTATTCGGTGAAGCTGCTGCCGGGCTGGGCCGAGGCGGCCACGCACGCGAACCCGATCTTCTACATGGTCAATGCGTTCCGCTATGGCCTGCTGGGCAGCAGCGATGTACCGCTGCCGATGGCCTACGGGCTGATGATCGGTTTCGTGGTGGTGCTGACGGCGCTGGCGCTGTGGCTGCTGCGCCGTGGCGTGGGCATGCGTAGTTGAGTTCTGCGCGCAGGGCCTGCGGCCCTGCACCCGCCGAATCAACGTCAACTTCAACGGCAAAAGCTGACTTTCCGTGGGATGGCGGGGTGGCATGGCCCGCTCTTGGTGGGTGTCGACCTTGGTCGACACGATGGATCCACGCCAGGCGTGGACAAAGTATTACCCGTAGAGCCGAGCCCATGCTCGGCTCTTTTTTGCCTGCAATCTCCGGCACAATCGCAGGCCTGATTCCCCCAGAAACGGTGAACGTGCAATGCGCATCCTGATTCTCGGTGCCGGCGGTACCGGCGGTTACTTCGGCGGCCGCCTGGCCCAGGCCGGCGTGGACGTGACTTTCCTGGTCCGCCCCGCACGCGCCGCCCAGCTGGACCGCGACGGCCTGGTCATCCGCAGCCCGCTGGGCGATGCCAGCTTCCCGGTGCAGCATGTCACTGCCGACGCCCTGCCCGCGCTCGCCGCGCAGCGACCGTTCGATCTGGTCATCCTCAGCTGCAAGGCCTACGACCTGGACAGCTCGATTGACGCCATCGCCCCTGCGGTGGGCGCAGACACCACCGTGCTGCCGATCCTCAACGGCCTGCATCACTACAACGTGCTGGACGCGCGCTTCGGCCGCGACGCCGTGCTCGGTGGCCTGTGCTTCATCAGCGCCACCAAGGCGCCCGATGGCGCGGTGCTGCATCTGGGCAAGCCGGCCAAGCTCACCTTTGGCGAGCGTGATGGCGGCGCGATCTCCGCGCGCGTGCAGGCCTTCGCCGCCGCCTGTGCGCAGGCCAGCCTCGAGCATCTGGCCAGCGAGCACATCGGCCAGGAGCAGTGGATCAAGTACACCTTCCTGACCGCGTTGGCTGCCGCCACCTGCCTGCTGCGCGCGGATATCGGCAGCATCGTCGCCACCGATGATGGGCAGGCCATCGTGCGGGGGCTGTACGACGAATGCCTGGCCGTGGCCGAGGCCGCCGGTGAGCCGGTTCCCGATGCTGCGCAGGAGACCGCACGCGGCACGCTGACCCAGGCGGGTTCAGCGCTGAAGGCGTCGATGCTGCGCGATCTGGAAGCCGGCCAGCAGGTGGAGGCCGAACAGATCGTCGGCGACATGTTGGCGCGCGCACGCAAGGCCGACCAGGAAGCCCTGCTGCTGCAGGTCGCCTACAGCAGCCTGCAGGCCTACCAGGCGCTGCGCAGCGCGTGAGCCTCCCCTCGCCCGCGGGTACCTTGCCCACAAGGGTGCTGATCCTCGGGTTGGGCTGGAGCGGACGCGCGCTGGCCGCGCAGCTGCAGGCACGGGGCGTGCATGTGGCCGGCACGGTGCGTGATCCGGCGTCGGCACCGCACGACGGCGTGCGGCGCCATCAACTGCGCGCCGACGCGACACTGTCACCGGCCCTGCTCGACGAAATGGCGCAGGCCGACGCCGTGTTGTGCAGCGTGCCACCCGACGCTGAAGGCGATCCTGCACTGCGCCTGTTGCTGCCGGCACTGCAGGCCAGCCCCGAGCTGCGCTGGGTCGGCTATCTGTCGTCAACCTCGGTGTACGCCGATCGCGCCGGCGGCTGGATCAACGAAACCAGCGTGGCGGACGCCACCGAAGCCGCCGGCCAGCAACGCAGGCAGGCCGAAGCACAATGGCGTGCACTGGCCGAACAACGCGGCATCGCTTCGGCGGTGTTGCGCCTGCCCGGCCTGTATGGGCCTGGACGCAATGCGCTGCTGCAGCTGGCACAGGGGCGCGCACGCCATGTGGTGCGGCCTGGCCTGGTGTTCAACCGGCTGCACGTGCAGGACCTGGCGGCGGCGATCATCGCTGCGATGCAACGGCCCACGCCCCACGCCACGTACCTGCCGGCCGATGACGAGCCGGCACCGCCGCAGGACGTGCTGGCCTTCGCCGCGCAGCTGGGCGGGTTTGCCATGCCGCCTGCCGTGGCGTGGGACGACCCGCGATTGAGCCCGACCTTGCGGCGCTTCTACGAAAGCAACAAGCGCATCGACAGCCGTGGCACGCGTGAAGCGCTGGGCTGGGAGCCGCAGTTTCCGACCTATCGCGAAGGGCTGCGCGCATTGACTGATACGGATCTTCGCGGTTGAACCGGTAGTGCCGGCCGCTGGCCGGCAGCACCGTCTGATTGCCGGCCGCTGGCCGGCACTACCGGATCAACCGGCGTCGGGCAGGCGGAAGAACGCACGGGTCGCTGCGGTCGCGTTGGCTGCGGTCACCGCCACGTCTTCGCCTCGGTCGCGTGCCAGTTCTTCCACGATGTGCGAGAGGAACATCGGCTCGTTGCGACGGTCCTTCGGCAGCGGCTTCAGCGTGCGCGGCAGCAGGTACGGCGCATCGGTTTCGATCATCAGGCGGTTGGCCGGGATGTTCTTCACCAGCTCGCGCAGGTGTGCGCCCCGGCGCTCATCGCACAACCAGCCGGTGATGCCGATGTACCAGTCCTGGTCCAGGTAATCGAACAGTTCATCGCGTTCGCCGGTGAAGCAATGCACCACCGCCGGACCGATGCGGCCTTCGAAGTTCTTCATCTGCGCCATGAAATCCGCGTGCGCGTCGCGCTGGTGCAGGAACAGCGGCTTTCCATTGTCTGCGGCCAGCTGCAGCTGGCGTTCGAACGCGCGATGCTGGGCGGGGCGCGGCGAGAAATCACGGAAGTAGTCCAGCCCGCACTCGCCCACCGCCACTACTTCCGGGTGGGCATGCAGCGCGCGCATCTCGGCGTCGCACTCTTCGGTGTACTCCACCGCGTGATGCGGGTGCACGCCGGCGGTGGCGTACAGGAAGCCCGGATGCTGCTGCGCCAGCTGCAGGGCCAGCGGCGAGTGCTCGCGACTGGCGCCGGTGATCACCATCTGCACCACGCCGGCCTGGCGCGCGCGGTCCAGTACGGCATCGCGGTCGCGGTCGAAGGAATCGTGGGTGAGATTGGCGCCGATATCGATCAGGTGCATGGTCATCGCGGGGGAAAAGTGCCCGCGCATTGTACCTGCGCCCGCCGTGGCCCCTTATCCTTTGCACATGAACGCCCCGCTCTTCCCGATCTCCCCACTGCTGCCCCAGATCCAGCAGCACCTGGCCGCACAGCCGCGGCTGGTGCTGGAAGCGCCGCCGGGCGCCGGCAAGACCACCCAGGTGCCGCTGGCGCTGCTGGATGCGCCGTGGCTGCAGGGACGGAAGATCATCCTGCTGGAACCACGCCGAGTGGCCGCGCGCAGCGCGGCGCTGTTCATGGCGCGGCAGCTGGGCGAAGAGGTGGGCGGCACGGTCGGCTACCGCATCCGCTTCGAGAACAAGGTCTCGGCGCGCACCCGCATCGAGGTCGTCACCGAAGGCATCCTGACCCGCATGCTGCAGGACGACCCGATGCTGGAACAGGTCGGCGCGATCCTGTTCGACGAATTCCACGAACGCCACCTCAGTGGTGACCTTGGCCTGGCGCTGGCGCTGGACGTGCAGGCACAGCTGCGCGACGACCTGCGCCTGGTGGTGATGTCGGCCACGCTGGATGGCGAGCGCCTGGCCCGCTTCCTCGATGCACCGCGCTTGAGCAGCGAGGGCCGCAGCTACCCGGTGGCGATCAGCCATTTCCCGGCGCGTCGCGACGAAGCACTGGAACTGCAGGTGCGCCGCGCGGTGCAGCAGGCGCTGGCAGAACACCCCGGTGACCTGCTGGTGTTCCTGCCTGGCCAGCGCGAGATCGCGCGCGTGCAGGCGGGCCTGCAGGAATCACTGGATGTCGGCGTCGAAGTACTGGCCCTGCACGGCGAACTGCCGGTGGAGCAGCAGGCACGCGTCCTGCAGGCGGCCAGTGATGGTCGCCGCCGCGTGGTGCTGGCCACCAACGTGGCCGAATCCTCGGTGACCCTGCCCGGTGTGCGCGTGGTGATCGACAGCGGCCTGGCACGCGAACCGCGCTACGACCCCAACAGCGGTTTCACCCGGTTGGATGTGGTCGCCATTGCGCAGGCCTCGGCCGACCAGCGCGCCGGCCGAGCCGGGCGCGTGGCCGAGGGCGTGGCCTGGCGGCTGTGGCCGCAGTCGCAGCGGCTGGAACCACAGCGCCGTGCCGAGATCGACCAGGTGGAACTGGCCGGGCTGGCACTGGAGCTGGCGGCCTGGGGCAGCAGCGACCTGCGCTTCCTCGACCCGCCGCCGGCCGGCCCGATGGGCGCGGCACGCGAACTGCTGCAACGACTGGGCGCGCTGTCCGAGTCCGGCGCGATCACCGCGCTCGGTCGCCGCGTGCTGGCGCTGGGCACGCATCCGCGGATGGCGGCGATGCTGCTGGCCGCACCGGATCCACGTGCGCAGGCACTGGCGGCCGATCTGGCCGCGCTGCTGGAGGCACGCGATCCGCTGCGCCAGGGCGGTGACGCGTTGGCGGCACGCTGGCGGGCGCTGGCGGCGTTCCGCAATGGCCGTGCGCCGGGTGATGCCAACCGCAGCGGGCTGGCCGCCATCGATGCGGCCGCCAAGCAGTGGCGCCGACGCCTGCGCTGCGAGGCCACCCCGCCCTCCAGCATCGAAGCGCATGAACTGGGTGACCTGCTTGCGCATGCCTTCCCCGACCGCATTGGCGTCCAGCACCCCAACGATCCGCTGCGCTATCTGCTGGCCAATGGCCGCAGTGCACGCCTGCACGAACTGAGCGACCTGCGCGGCGAACCCTGGCTGGTAGCCAGCGAGCTGCGCTTCGAGGCGCGCGATGCGCTGCTGCTGCGCGCCGCACCGGTGGATGAAGGCCAGCTGCGCACGGCGTGGCCGGAACGCTTCGTGACCGAAGATGTGGTGCGCTGGGACAGCGAGCGTCGCGCCCTGGTGGCGCTGCGCGAGACCCGTTTCGACCGCATCGTGCTGGACAGCCGCTCGGCCGGCCGTGTCGATCCGCAGCAGGCTGCGCAGGCGCTGACCGACGCGGTGGCCGAGCTCGGCCTGCAGGCGCTGCCGTGGACCGAAGGCCTGCGCCAGTGGCAGGCACGGGTGGAATCGCTGCGACGCTGGATGCCGGAGCTGGAACTGCCCGATTGCAGCGACGCCGCCCTGCTGGCCAACCGCGCGCAGTGGCTGCAACCCGCGTTCGCCGGAAAGAGCCGCCTGGATGCGCTGGATGAAGCCAGCTTCGGCGAGGCGCTGAAGTCGCCCTTGGAGTGGTCACAACGGCAGCAGGTCGAACGCCATGCGCCGACCCGCATCACCGTGCCTTCCGGACTGGAGCGGCCGATCACCTATGCGCTGGACAGCGAGAACGGCGAACCGCAGCCGCCGGTGCTGGCGGTGAAGCTGCAGGAACTGTTCGGCCTGGCCGACACCCCACGCATCGCCGAGGGCCGCGTGCCGTTGACCCTGCACCTGCTCTCGCCCGGCGGCCGCCCGCTGCAGGTCACCCAGGACCTGCGCAATTTCTGGGAAAACACCTACGCCGAAGTGAAGAAGGAAATGAAGGGCCGTTACCCGCGTCATCCGTGGCCGGATGATCCGTGGAGGGCCACCGCCACGCACCGGGCCAAGCCGCGCGGGACCTGACCGGTCGTGCCGGTTGCAGACCCTGCCTGATCCTGAATGGCTGCGCTGGGGTCACGCCACGCACGGCCCCGCCTGACATACCGTTTACGGACAACACGCGACACTGGACTTCGACCCGAGGCAAAGGACCCCCGCATGAGCAAGCTGACTGTAATCACCGACCGCGCCCTGGAGCGCGCCCTGGAGCTGGCCCACACCGCCGGCGATGGCCTGAAGAGCGCCGGTGGCAGCCTGCGCAATGCGGACTGGATCAAGACCGGTGCCGCCATCGGCGCAGTGAAGACCGGCGGCAAAGCCGCCACCAAGTTCGTGCGCCGCAACCCGGCAGTGGCCGTGGCCGCAGCCGCCGTGGGTGTCGGCCTGCTGGGCTATGCGCTGTACCGCAAGCAGCAGAAGAAGAAGGCCGCCAATGGCCATGTGGTGAATGGGCAGGCACAGCGCATCAGCGCACGTGACCGCCGCAATGCCACCGTGGTTGACGAGCATAGCGATATCGGCAGCGACGCCTGAGGCATTGCGCGTTGCCAGGGCCGGACCGCTTCCACGGGAGGCGCTCCGGCCCTTTCCGTTTCTGCGGTGCGTTCAGCCGATCTGCCGCCATTGCCCCGGCTGCAGGTCGTCCAGCCGGTACGGCCCCATCGCCACCCGCACCAGCCGCAGCGTCGGCAGGTTCACCGCTGCGGTCATCCGCCGTACCTGGCGATTGCGGCCCTCGCGGATCGTGATCGCCAGCCACGCATCGGGCACGGTCTTGCGGAAGCGCACGGGCGGATCACGAGTCCACAGCGAGGGCGCCGGATCGAGGCGTTCGATCTTCGCCGGCAGGGTCGGCCCGTCATTGAGCAGCACGCCGTCGCGCAACTGCTGCAGCTGTTCGTCGCTGGGCGTTCCCTCCACCTGCACCCAGTAGGTCTTGTCGGCCTTGTGCTTCGGGTCGGTGAGCTTGTGCGCCAGCGTGCCGTTGTCGGTCAGCAGCAGCAGGCCCTCGCTGTCGTGGTCCAGGCGGCCGGCGGCGTACACCCGCGGCGGCAGGCCGAATCCCGCCAGGGTCGGCCGCGGCGGCACGCTGCGGTCGGTGAACTGGCAGAGCACGTTGAAGGGCTTGTTGAAGGCAATCAGCATCGCGGGTGCGGCAGGCGGTGGGTACGGCATTGTCCCATTCCCGCGCCGCCGCCGCGATCACCGCCGGCTCAGCCGAACACCTTCCATTCCAGCAGGAACGACCCCAGCACCAGCGCGATGCCGCACGCCGCGATGATGTTGGCGCGGCGCCGCAGGTGTGCGGAGGGCGGGCGGGCGCTGCGTGCACGTTCTTCCAGCAGGATGCCGGCGAACAGCACTCCGAAACCAGCGGCCCCGACCAGGTCGTGGGCGTGGCCGCCGTAGAACACGAAATCGATCAGCCGCGTCAGCACCAGTACCGCGACGGCGATGTAAAGGATCTTCTTCAACAGTCCATGTCCTTGAATACGATTGAACCCCGGCGCGCGCGGTGAGCCGGGCATGGGCCCGGCTCCATGGTGGGCACTCCGCGCGGGCAATGCGGCGTGCCGCCTTACGGCTTGATGAAGCGCAGGGTCATGCGGTCGCTTTCGCCGATTGCCTGGTACTTCGCGTCGTCGGCCTTGTCATGCTGGTTGGTCGGCGGCAGCGTCCATACGCCGTTCGGGTGGTCCTTGGTGTCGCGCGGGTTGGCGTTGACCTCGCTGCGTGCGTCCAGCTTGAAGCCAGCCGCCTCGGCCATCGCAATCACCTGCTGCTGGCCGACGTAGCCGGTGTCATCGTCGTCGGCCACATCGGCCTTGGCGCGATGCTCGACCACGCCCAGCACGCCACCCGGCTTGAGCACGTTGAAGAAGCCCTGGAACATGCCCTGCGCCTGGCCGGCCTTGCGCCAGTTGTGCACGTTGCGGAAGGTCAGCACCACATCGGCTGAACCGGCCGGGCCGAACACCGGCTTCGCCGGGTCGTAGGCGACCACGGCGGTCTTGCCGAACTGTGCCGGTGCAGCGGCGTACTTCTTTTCCAGGCTGTCGCGGCTGCGCTGCTGGTAATCACGGCCACGGCCTTCGGGCACCGCCATCGGATCGACCACGGCGGCAACGTAGTGGCCCTTGTCATGCAGCAGCGGCGCCAGGATTTCCGAGTACCAGCCATTGCCGGGGGTGATCTCGATGACGGTCTTGTCAGGCGCGACCTTGAACAACGACAGCGTCTGCGCGGGATGACGATAGGTGTCGCGCTTGACGTTGTTGGCATCGCGGGTGGGCGCCTTCACCGCCGCATCGATGGCCGGCGAGACCTGGATCTTCGCCGGTGCCACCGTGGCCGGTGCGGCGAATGCGGGAACAGCGGCGAGCAGGGCCGAGGCAAGCAGCAGGCGGCAACCACGCAGGGACGAAGCAGGCATCATCGGGGCGACTCCAGCGGAAGATGCGGCGAGACTAGCAGTCGCGGCGTCCCAGGTGTTCACAAAACGTTAGCCGGAGGCGCGCGGCGGAACACTGTTTTGTGGTCGCCGCCGCAGCGCGGTCACACAGCGCGTTCTATTCTGGAGCACTTCCCCCAAGGAGTCCGTGCCCATGACGGCAACCCGCGAACTGGGCCGTTCCGGCCTGCATGTACGTCCGCTCGCCTTCGGTGGCAACGTGTTCGGCTGGAGCGCCGATGAGAAGGCCAGCTTCGCCCTGCTCGATGCCTTCGTCGACGCCGGCTTCAACCTGGTCGACACCGCCGACGTGTACTCGGCGTGGGTGCCGGGCAATGCCGGCGGCGAATCGGAAACGCTGATCGGCAGATGGTTTGCCCGCAGCGGCAAGCGTGACAAGGTGGTGCTGGCGACCAAGGTGGCCAAGTGGGCCGAGCGCCCCGGCCTGACCCCGGACAACATCAATGCCGCCGTCGAGGATTCACTGCGCCGCCTGCAGACCGACGTGATCGACCTGTACCAGGCCCACGAGGATGACGAGTCGACGCCACTGGAAGCCACGCTTGCCGCGTTCGGGCGGCTGATCGAAGCCGGCAAGGTGCGCGCCATCGGTGCCTCCAACTACAGCGCCACGCGCCTGGCCGATGCGCTGAAGGTGTCCACCGACTACAAGCTGCCGCGTTACGAAACCCTGCAGCCGGAGTACAACCTGTACGACCGCGCCGGCTACGAGAAGGAACTGGAACCGTTGGTGCAGCGCGAGCAGATCGGCGTGATCGGTTACTACGCGCTGGCCAGTGGCTTCCTCAGCGGCAAGTACCGCACCGCGGCCGATGCGGCCAAGAGCCCGGCGCGGGGCGAGAACGTGGTGAAGCGTTACCTCAACCCGCGCGGCCTGCGCATCCTGGAGGCGCTGGATGATGTGGCCAGCAAGCACAACGCCAGCGCCGCGCAGATCGCGCTGGCCTGGCAGATCGCGCGGCCGTCGATCACCGCGCCGATCGTCAGCGCCACCAGCGTCGAGCAGCTGCACGACCTGCTGGCGGCGGCCAACGTGTCGCTGAGCGTGCAGGATGTCGCGCAGCTGGATGCCGCCAGCAAGGAATCTTGAGACCCGGTAGTGCCGGCCGCTGGCCGGCATGACACGTGCGTCGAAGAAAATAATTGAACAAAATGGTTGCGCACGACTAAATCGTGGTTTATCGTGCGCACCTCGTTTCAACAACCACTGGAAACTTCCCTTGAACGCGCATTCCGTCGCCATCGCCAAGCTGCTGCCATGCCTTCGCATGGACCTGCTGGCGCGCGCGTTCGGCAAGGACGTCCAGCTGACAACGGCCTGATACCCGCCCTGCGGAGATCGGCCACCCCGATCTCCGAGGCCTGACGACGCCCTCGGAACGCAAGTCCCGGGGGCGTTTTCGTTTGCGTCGGCACAAGGACCCGCGATGCCAGAACTGCACCCCGCGCGGCAGCCCGCCGCGCACTGACCCAGGTTTTCCCGCCCCGCCGAAGGATTTACTTCGCGCGAACGGCGACGCCTGGACATTATCTGCATCGCACCCGAACATTATCGCTCGCGATAATGTCGGCGGCCTGCACCCTCGATTTTCCAACGGTCCCGTTTCCACCACGGGCTGGTGCGCGCGGCATTGCCGTGGCGTATGCCGGAGGTCGCGGACAGGCCATCGCCTGGATCGCCTGCTGGACGCAGGCGCCGGTTCGCCGGTACGCGGTTCGATTCCGCGCGGTTCCCAACTGGATAGCTCAGCTTGGTCAGAGCAACGGATCCCTAATCCGTCTGTCGTGGGTTCGATTCCCACTCCAAACCACATGACCTGTCACGTCATGACTTGAAGCAACACCCGGGGCGCAAGCCCCAGCGGCCATCGCCGCCTTCCCTGCCACCGCCTTCGGGCGCGGCCAGGAAGGCAACGGACCACACGCCGGGCCCTGGCCCGTCGCCACCTGCTGCTCCGCTCCGCACCGGTGCTGCCTGCCGGCAACGACGATGGCACGGGTGATGACGCGCCGCAGGCTCCGCATGCGGACCGTCCCGCGATGGCCGCCCTCTTCCGCGGGCTGCACACGCTGTGCAGCCGGCCACGCCACGACCTGATCGGCCCGGGTCATGGCGTTTCATCGCATCGGGTCGAACCACCAGAGCCATACAAGGAGAGATTCCCATGTTCTGGACCATCAAGGTCGTGATCGGCGACGGCGAGCGCGGCCTGGTGTATCGCAACCGTCGTTTCCAGCAGATCCTGCTGCCGGGCGTGCACCGCCTGTCGCCGTTCGGCGGCCGCCCGCAGGTGGACATCCACACCGCATCGAAGGGCGCGGCCTACACCGGCAGCGACCAGGACAGCCTGATCGAGGCACTGGGCGCGACGCTGGGCACGCACTTCGTGCTGGCCAATGTCGGCGCCACCGAGGTCGGCCTGTTGCTGCGCAATGGCCGCATCGATGAAGTGTTGCCGCCGGGCAGCCGCCGCCTGTATTGGCGGGGTTCGGTCGACACCCAGGTGCGGGTGATGGCCCTGGGTGACGAGCCGCGCATCGCGGTGGACGTGCAGCAGCGCCTGGGCCAACTGGGTGTGCTGCCGCGTGTGGCGGTGATCAGCACCGTGCCGAGCGAGTCGGTCGGCCTGCTGTTCATCGATGGCACGCTGCGGCAGACGCTGGACGCCGGCCTGCACGCGTTCTGGAACTTCAACGGCAACGTGTCGGTGGAGCGCGTGGAGCTGCGTGCACGTTCGCTGGACGTGTCCGGCCAGGAGCTGCTCAGCCGCGACAAGGTGACCCTGCGGGTGAACCTGGCCGCGACCGTGCAGGTGGTTGACCCGGTGCGCGCACACCGCACGCTCAGCAATGCCGACGAGTTCGTCTACCGGCAACTGCAGTTCGGCCTGCGCCAGGCGATCGCCGCGCGCAGCCTGGACGAGCTGCTGGGCGACAAGGCGGCACTGGACGGCGAGATCGCCGCGCATGTGCAGGCGGCGATCGAGGGCCACGGCGTGCGGTTGCTCGGCGTCGGCATCAAGGACGTGATCCTGCCGGGCGAGATGAAGGAGATCCTCAACGGTGTGGTGCTGGCCGAGAAGCAGGCCCAGGCCAGCGTGATCCGCCGGCGCGAGGAGGCCAATGCCACGCGTTCGCAGCTCAACACCGCAAAGCTGATCGAGGACAACCCGGTGCTGATGCGCTTGAAGGAGCTGGAGGCGCTGGAGAAGGTCACCGAGAAGATCGACACGCTCACCGTGTTCGGCGGCCTGGATGGCGTGCTGAAGCAGCTGGTGACGATCAGGTAGGGGGTAGCGGCGGCGCAGGGACGCGCCGCCGGCCCATCAAGGACATACACGAAAACATGGACACTCAACACAACTATCAATGGCTGCACGCCGAGGGCACCACGCCGATCAAGGGCTGGGTCAACGGTGTGCCGCTGGAAGCACAGGCGCATGAGCAGCTGCGCAACATCGCCGCGATCCCGTTCGTCGGGCCGTGGGTGGCGGTAATGCCGGACGTGCACCTGGGCAAGGGCGCGACCGTGGGCTCGGTGATCCCGACCCGCGGCGCGATCATCCCGGCCGCGGTCGGCGTCGACATCGGCTGTGGCATGGCCGCCGTGCGTACCACGCTGCGCGCCAACGACCTGCCCGATGACCTGCGGCAGCTGCGCAACAGCATCGAGCGCAGCATCCCGGTCGGCAACGGCCGCGGCGGCGAGCACCAGCGCATGCCCGACAGCATCAACACCCGGCTGGTGCAGTCCGGGCTGGCCGTCGGCCTGGAGAAGATCAAGGACAGGCACCGCAGGATCCGCACCGACAAGCTCGACCGCCAGCTGGGTACGCTGGGCGGCGGCAACCACTTCATCGAACTGTGCCTGGACGAGACGGACACGGTGTGGGTGATGCTGCACAGCGGCTCGCGTGGCACCGGCAACCTGATCGGTACCTACTTCATCGAGAAGGCGCGCGAGGAACTGGCGCGGCGCGTGCTCGGCTTCCACCTGCCGGACAAGGACCTGGCGTTCTTCATGGAAGGCGAGCCGCTGTTCGATGACTACGTTGAAGCGGTGTCGTGGGCGCAGGACTACGCCCGGCAGAACCGCGAGGCAATGATGTCGCGGGTGCTGGCCGAGATGCGCCACCGGCTGCCGAAGTTCCAGCTGGCAGCGATGGCGGTGAACTGCCACCACAACTACGTGCAGAAGGAGACGCACCACGGCCAGGAGCTGCTGGTGACGCGCAAGGGCGCGGTCAGCGCGCGCGCGGGCGAGCTGGGCATCATTCCCGGCAGCATGGGCACGCGCAGCTACATCGTGCGTGGCAAGGGCAACGCGGACAGCTTCCACAGCTGCAGCCACGGTGCCGGCCGGGTGATGAGCCGTGGCACTGCGCGCCAGCAGATCACGCTGGCCCAGCACCGCGAGGCGACCGCGCATGTGGAATGCCGCAAGGACAGCGGCGTGCTGGACGAGTCACCGGCCGCATACAAGTCGATCGACGACGTGATGGCCGCACAGCTGGATCTGGTCGACGTGGTGCACACCCTGCGCCAGGTGCTGTGCGTGAAGGGATGAGGGAACGGTGCCGGCCAAGGCCGGCACCCACCACACGTCAAGCCGACCACGCCAGGCATCCGACTTCGCTCAATCGTGCTCGATGCCGCACCAGCCCGGCAGATAGCGCGCGTCAGCGTGGCGGGCATGCTCGGTGGCAGTGGCCACCGCCTGCTGGAAATCCCGGCGGATCACCTTACGGGTCATGCGCTGGCGGAAATGATCCGCCCACAGGAACTCGGCGAACGGCTGCACCGATTTGGCGTAGCCGCCGCGACGGCGGACTTCGCCGGCCAGCGAGCGATGCGGGTCATCGGCGAGGTCCAGCAGCGACTTCGGCATCGCCGACGGCGGCTGCCGCACGCCCTCGGCATCGAACGGATGCGCCCAGCAGTAGCGCTCCATCACCGTCCAGAACAGCTTCCGCGGAAGGTGCGAGAGATCGGCCTGCACCGCGGTCAGCACGTGCTCGATACCTTCTTCGTGCAGGGCCAGCGCCAGGTGATGATGGTCGATCAGGTAGAACCGCCCCGACGGCCCCACCACCACCGGCACCATGTGCCGCCCGAGGTAGCGTTCCTCGTCCTGCTTCGGCAACGTCTTCCACTGCGCACGCTTGCGCTGGACTTCCAGCAGGCCCACGCTCATCTGCGTCGGCCGCAGTTCGAGGATGGCGACCGGCGAAAGCCGCGGTTCGGGAATGCGGGTCATGGCGTGCCTCGTGTGCGGTAGTGGTCAACGGCCTGTTGCACGCTGTGGGTGGTTCCGTCCGGCCCCAGCAGGGCGGCGATGCCGAAGCGATCCAGCGCCTGCATCGCGCGCAGCGAGCCCAACCGCGCGATGACGAACACGATGCCCTTCTGCTGGCAGAGCCCGATCACCTCGCGCAGGGTCTGCGCGGCGCTGTAGTCGATCTCGACGATGGCACTGCCCTCCAGCACGATCAGCCCGGGCGGTGGCGTCGCCTCGATGCTGGCCAGCAGCTGCCGCTTGAAACTGTCGGCGTTGGCGAACAGCAGCGGCGCCTGGAACGCCAGCACGGTCACGCCGGGTTCGCTCTCGCCACGGCTGCCCGGCCACCAGACGGTGCTGCCCGGCAGGCGGGTCAGCGTCAGCATCGGGCTGTGCGCGATCATCCACACGCCATGCAGCAGGGCCAGCCCCACGCCGATCGCGATGCCCGACTGGATCGGCAGGCACACCACCGCCAGGAAGGTCAGCACCGCCAGCAGCGCTTCGCCGCGCGCGCGGCGGGCGATATCGATCAGCACGCGCAAGCGGAACAGGCGCACCGCCACAAACAGCAGCACGCCGGCCAGTGCCGCATCGGGAATGGCACCGAGCACGCTGCCGCCGCAGAACGCCAGCAGCATCACCAGTGCTGCGGCGATCAAGGCGCCCAGCTGCGAGGTGGCCCCGGCCTCCACCGCCACTGCGGTACGCGGCGGACTGGCATTGACCGGGAACGCACCGAACGCGGCCGACAGCAGGTTGCCGGCGCCGACGCCGAGGAAGTCCTTGTTGACGTCGGGCTCTTCCTCGCCGGGAAACGCACGATCGACGGCGGCCACCTGCATGATGATGACCAGGGTCAACAGCAGGGCCAGCGGCACCAGCGTGGTGAAGGTCGCCAGCGAGGGCAGCTGCCACGCGGGCGGATAGGGTGACACCGCACCGAGCGTCGCCACGCCCAGCCGTTCGGCGCCCAGCGTAGCGACCAGCACGGTGGCGATGGCCACGGCGATCAGCGCGCCGGGAATGCGTGGATTGATCCGGTCGCACAGAGCCATGGCCAACAGCACGCCGAAGCCGATCACGGTCGGCAGCAGCTGTGCCCGTGGCAGCGCCAGCAGCAGTTCGTACAGCCGCTCCGGCAGCTCACTGGACTGCAGGCTGACACCCAGTGCCACCGGCAGCTGCGAAGCGGCGATGTGCACTGCAATGCCGCCGAGGAAGCCGGTCACCACCGGCACCGACAGCAGCGCGGCCACCACGCCGATGCGCAGCAGCGCCGCCAGCGCCAGGAACACCCCCACCAGCAGCGCCAGCACCACGGCACTGCCGGCCAGTACGCCGCTGTGCTGCGCGGCCAGGCCGGCCAGGGTGAGCGCGAAGATCGGCGTGATGGTGGAATCGGCGCCGACGGTCAGCCGGCGGTTGCGGCCCAGCAGCACGAAACCCAGCGTGCCGCCGACGAAAGCGTAGAAGCCGACCTGCGGTTCGAAGCCACCGAGCCGCGCCGTCGCCATCTGTTCGGGCAGGGTGATTGCGGCCAGGGTCACGCCCGCAATCGCATCGCGCGTGGCCTGCGCCGGTCGCCAGCCACGCAGGCCCTGCAACGGGGCCAGCAGCGATCTGAGGCGGTTTGCTTCGTCCATGCCGGGTTCGGGCGCGCGGGTACGTTGCAGCCACTATCGGCGTTGGGAAGTGGAAATGGCGTCAGCGGTCAGATCCATTTCTGCTTATGGGATCCGGCCCCGAGGGTGCAGTAGATCCACGCCATGCGTGGATGGAACGGCACCGACCAGGGTCGGCATCTACAGAACAAGCCCGATCAGCGCGGCACGCTGTCTTCGCTCACCAGCGCATGATGCATGCCGATGCCCGCGCGCACTCCTTCGGCGGTGGCCAGGGTGATATTGCCGACCGTGGTCGCATCGCCTGCGGCATACACGTTCGGCACCGAGGTCTGCTTCAGCGCATCGACCTCGATCAACACGCCCAGCGGGCTCTCGGCCAACGTGCAGCCCAGCCGCTGCACCAGCGGCGTGGCCATCGCCTGGGTGGCCGGCACGAACAGTGCCCGCTGCGCGACGCGACGGCCATCGGCCAGTTCCACTTCCAGCCAGCTCGGCTGGTCGCCCTGCACGCCCAGTACCGGCGAGGTCTCGATCTGCACGCCACGCTGCTGCATGGCGGCGCGTTCGTCATCGGTGATCGGCAGGCCCTGGCTGAAGAAGGTGACATTGCCCCAGTCGGCGAACAGCGGCGCCTTGCTGGCCGACATCGGATGGCCACCGAGCAGGCCGATCGCACCGCCACCGACTTCATAGCCATGGCAGTAGGGGCAGTGCAGCACGGTGCTGCCCCAGCGCTCGGCCAGGCCGGGCAGGTCCGGCAGCTGGTCGGCGATGCCGCTGGCCAGCAGCAGTTTGCGTGCGGCCAGCACCTGGCCGTCGGCGGTTTCCACGTCCACGCCCTCGGCGGTGCTGCGGGCATGCACCGCTTCGGCGTGCAGCCAGCGCACGCTGGGGTAGTCCAGCAGTTGCTGGCGTGCGGTTTTCAGCAGCTCGGCGCCGCTGACACCATCCAGCCCCAGCACGCCGTGCGAATGGCTGGCGAAGCGGTTGCGCGGCGAACCGGCGTCGATGATCGTGACCGGGCGACGGGCGCGGGCCAGGATCAGGCCGGCGGCGATGCCGGCATAGCTGCCACCGACGATGAGCACATCAGGATTCATGGTGACCTTCCAGGGAACGGTGATGGGCGAGATGGCGGGCGAAATCGGCGCCGAGCTGGTCCAGCGTGGCTGCCTGCAGGCGCTGTTCGAGCAGGCGCTGCGCCTCGCGTGCGCCCTCCAGCAGGGCGCTGTTGACCAGCTGCTGGATCGGGCAACCGCCGCCGGAATCGCGGGCGCCGACCTGTACCAGCGGCGGCGCGCCTACGGCCAGATAGATGTCGTGCAGGGTGATGGTGGCGGCGTCACGGGCCAGCTGGCTGCCGCCGCCATGGCCGCGTGCGCTGTGCACCAGGCCGGCCTTGTGCAGCTGCGCCAGCAGGCGCCGGATCACCACCGGATGGGTCGGCAGGCACGACGCCAGCTGTTCGGAGGTGCGCGGTGCGGTCTGGCCGACCAGATGCGCCATCACGTGCAGGGCATCGGAAAGCGGGTTCGCGGATTTCATGTAACAACAATAGTTACATTTAAATCCCCTGTCCAGAGTCTGCTTTTGTTCCATCTGGACACATTTGTCCTATGAAACGTTCCCTTCACTTCGCTAAACGAAACGCGAATGTGATCAACGTCGCACTTCAGAGGTGATCGAAACCGGTCGATACCGCATCGCCCCTTCCCGAGAGCCCCTTCCGATGAATGCGTCTGTCCGTGCACCCCGCCTGCAGTCCAAGCTGCTCGGCGCGGTTTCCGTTGGCCTGGCCGTAGTCCTGTTGTGCGCCCTGGCAGGTCTTGCTTCCGCCTGGTTGAAGCTGTCCACCGATGTCCCGCCCGAAGTCGCGCACAGCCGCGATGCCGAACGCCTGCAGCGCGAGTTCCGCGGCCAGGTGCAGGAATGGAAGAACGTGCTGCTGCGCGGGCACGACGATGCCTTGCGTCAGCGTCACCTGGAGGCCTTCGACAGCGAAGGCCGTCTGGTCGAACAGCTGGCCAAAGGCCTTGCCAGCAGCCCGGATGCGCGCACGCGCGAGCAGGCGCAGGCCTTCATCGGCCTGCATGCGCAGCTGCAGAAGGACTATCACGCCGCGCTGCAGGCCTTCGCCGCCGCCGGCTACGATCCCGCCGCTGGCGACACCCTGGTGCGTGGCAAGGATCGTCCGGTGGCCACCGCACTGGATGCGCTGAGCACGCAGGCCACGCAGGTGGCCGAGGCGGCACTGGCGGCGCGTTCGCAGCAGGCGCGGCAGACCCTGCTGCTGTGCGCGGCGCTGACCGTGCTGGCCGCGGTGCTGCTGCTGATCGGCCTGGCCTGGTGGTTGCGGCGTGCGGTGGTGCAGCCGGTGCTGGCGGTGGAAGCTGCCGCACGCGCGGTCGCCGCTGGCGACCTGCAGCACGTGGTGCGGGTGAGCAGCCGCGATGAGATCGGCCGCCTCGCGCAGGCGATGCAGGCGGTGCAATCCACGCTGCGCGGCGTACTGGACGCACAGGGCGCGATGGCGCAGGCGCACGAGGCCGGCACCATCAGCCATCGCATGGATGCCAGCGCCTTCCCCGGCGCATTCGGCGAGATGGTGGCCGACAGCAACGCGCTGGTGGATGCGCACATCCAGGTGAAGATGCGCGCGATCGCGATCATGGGCCGCTATGCCATCGGCGACCTCAGCCAGGACATGGAACGCCTGCCCGGCGAGAAGGCGGTGATCACCGAAGCGCTGGATACCGCCAAGGCCAATCTGGGCACCATCAACGGCGAGATCCGCCGCCTGGCCGAAGCCGCCGCCGCCGGCGACTTCAGCCAGCGCGGCGACAGCGCGCGCTTCGAACATGATTTCCGCGCGATGGTCGACGGCCTGAACCGGCTGATGCAGGCCACCGAACTGAACCTCGGTGAGGTTTCCGGCATGCTGCGCGCGATTGCCGATGGCCGCCTCGGCGCACGCATGCACGGTGATTTCCAGGGCGTGTTCGCCCGCATCGCCGGCGACGCCAACACTACCGCCGCCCAGCTGGCGACGATCGTCACAGACATCAAGCACGCCTCCGGCAACATCCACACAGCGGCGGCGGAGATTGCCGCCGGCAACAACGATCTGTCGCGTCGCACCGAGCAGCAGGCTGCCAACCTGGAAGAGACCGCCGCTTCGATGGAAGAGCTGACATCCACCGTACGGCAGAATGCCGAGCACGCACGCCAGGCCAACCAGCTGGCGATCGGCGCGCACAGCGTCGCCTCGCAGGGCGGCAGCGTGGTCGGCCAGGTGGTGGCGACGATGGGCGCGATCGAGACCTCGTCGCGGCAGATCGCCGAGATCATCAGCGTGATCGATGGCATCGCGTTCCAGACCAACATCCTGGCGTTGAACGCTGCGGTGGAAGCGGCACGCGCCGGTGAACAGGGCCGGGGCTTCGCCGTGGTCGCCAGTGAGGTGCGCACGCTGGCGCAGCGTTCGGCCGCTGCGGCGAAGGAGATCAAGTCATTGATCGAAGCGTCGGTGGAACAGGTCGGGCACGGCGCGCAGCGCGTGCGCGAGGCCGGCGACACCATGGCCGAGATCGTGGCCTCGGTGCAGCGCGTGACCGACATCATGGCCGAGATCTCCGCCGCGTCGCAGGAACAGAGCGCTGGCATCGAGCAGGTCAGCCAGACCGTGATCCAGATGGATGGCACCACCCAGCAGAACGCTGCGCTGGTGGAAGAGGCCAGCGCCGCTGCACGCAGCCTGGAGCAGCAGGCGAACCGCCTGATCGACGCCGTGGATGTGTTTGACCTGTCGGCAACGGCAGCGGCAAAGGATGCGCTGCAACGTGCGGCCTGATTGATCCGGTTGCCGGCCAGCGGCCGGCACTACCGTGGAACGCGGACATGGGTAGCGCCCGACCGTGGGTCGGGCGACGGCAGAACAGTGCGGACCCACGGTCCGCACCCACCGGAGCCTGTGGTAGTGCCGGCCGCTGGCCGGCAACCCGGCGGCAACGCTCAGCGCAGGTAATCGCTCTGCGCCATCGCTTCACCGAGATAATCGAGGAACGAGCTGATCCGCGCTGACACCGCCGTGTTGCGGTAGTACACCGCATGGATCGGCTGGTACACCTCCAGCGTCTGCGCGGCCAGCACCGGCACCAGCGTGCCGGCGGCGCGGTCGCGATCGGTGACGAAGTCGGACAGGCAGGTGATGCCCACCCCTTCCACCGCCAGCCGGCGCAGCGTCTCGCCACTGGACACCGCGATGTCCGGTCGCACCAGCAGCAATCCCTCCGACTCCCCGGCCAGCGGCCAGCGGTTCAGCGATTCCGGCTCGTTGAAACCAAGCAGGGTGTGCTGGCCCAGCGCGGCGACCGTGCTCGGCTCGCCCAGCCTGTCCAGATAGGCCGGGCTGGCCACCAACCGCAGCCTGCAGCGGCCCAGCGACCGTGCATGCAAAGTGGAGTCGGCCAACGGTCCGATCCGGATCGCCAGGTCGGTGCGCCGTTCCAGCAGGTCGATGTAGCGGTCGGAACTGTTCAACTCCAGCTGCACGTCCGGGTAGCGCTCTCGATAACCGGCCACCAGTGGCGCGATCACGTGCAGCACGAATGGCATTGCCGCGTCCACGCGCAGGCGCCCGGCCGGGCGCTCGCGGCGCGCCGCCATCTGTTCCTCGGCCGATTCCACCGCATCGATGATCGCGCGCGCATGGCGCCGGTACGCCTCGCCCTCGGCGGTCAGGTGCAAGCGGCGGGTGGTGCGGGTCAGCAGCGTGGTGCCCAGCTTGTCCTCCAGCCGCCCCAGCGCGCGGCTCACGCCCGACGGCGTCTGCCCCAGCTGCTCGGCGGCGGCGCTGATCGAACCGCTGTCGATCACCGCCAGGAAGGCCTGCATTTCATCAAGCGTCGTCTTCATGCCGCCATTATTGACTGCACGGCAAGAGTGATTGGCGTGAAGACCGGTTTTTCGGCCAGAGATGGCGGCGCAGACTGCGCAGCCTCTTCCCCTGCTGGACCCTGTCATGATCCGTGGCATTCCCCTCGCCCTGCTGGCGTTGACCCTCGGCGCGTTCGCCATCGGCACCACCGAATTCGTCATCGTCGGCCTGATCCCGACCATTGCCGCCGACCTGCAGGTCAGCCTGCCCTCGGCCGGCCTGCTGGTTTCCCTGTATGCACTGGGCGTAGCCATCGGTGCGCCGGTGCTGACCGCGCTGACCGGCCACGTGCCGCGCAAGACCCTGCTGGTGGCGCTGATGGTGCTGTTCACCCTCGGCAACGTCATCGCCTTCATGGCGCCGGGCTACACCTCGCTGATCGCCGCACGCATCCTCACCGGCCTGGCACATGGCGTGTTCTTCTCGATCGGCGCGATCATCGCCACCGCGGTGGTGCCGAAGGAAAAGGCCGCCAGTGCCATCGCCATCATGTTCACCGGGCTCACCGTGGCACTGGTGACCGGTGTGCCGCTGGGTACCTTCATCGGACAGCACCTGGGTTGGCGCGCCACCTTCCTGGCCGTGGCCGGCCTCGGCGTGATCGCCCTGCTGGGCGCGCTGCTGTTCGTTCCGCGCAACCTGCCGCAGAGCGCGCCGGCCAGCTTCCGCCAGCAGCTGGCGGTGCTGGGCCAGCCGCGCCTGTTGCTGGTCTATGCAATGACCGCCCTGGGTTACGGCGGCACCTTCCTGGCCTTCACCTACCTCGCGCCGATCCTGCAGGACGTCACCGGCTTCTCGGCCAATGCGGTCAGCCTGGTGCTGCTGGTGTACGGCGTGTCGGTGGCGATCGGCAACCTGTGGGGCGGTCGCCTCGCCGACCGCCTGGGCCCGGTGCCGGCACTGAAGCGCATCTTCGCGCTGCTGGCCATCGTGCTGTTCGTGCTCACCTTCACCGCCTCCAACAGCGTGCTGATGCTGCTGACGGTGCTGGCGCTGGGGGCCGTGGCCTTCGGCAACGTGCCGGGCCTGCAGGTCTACGTGGTCAAGCAGGCGCAGCGCTATGCGCCGCAGGCCACCGATGTGGCCTCGGGCCTGAACATCGCCGCATTCAACATCGGCATCGCCCTGGGCGCCTCGCTGGGTGGCCTGGTGGTGGAGCACATCGGCCTGATGCACACGCCGTGGCTGGGTGCGCTGGTGGTGGTTGGCGCCTACGCGCTGACCGCGCTCAGTGGTCGCCTGGACCGTCGCGATGGTATCGACCCGCGCGCCGACGGCATTGCCGCCACCGCGCATTGATCCATGCAATGCACCGTTGCCGGCATGCATACGGCACGTGGCCTACCCTCTTTCCTCTGCTGGTCCCTCCCCCCTTGGAGCTTTCCATGACTGTCCCCGCTTTTGGCCTCGGCACCTTCCGCCTCAAAGACCAGACCGTGATCGACTCGGTGCGCAACGCGCTGGAGGTCGGCTACCGCGCCGTTGATACCGCGCAGATCTACGGCAATGAAGCCGAAGTCGGCCAGGCCATCGCCGAATCCGGTGTGCCGCGCGACGATCTGTACCTGACCACCAAGGTGTGGATCACCGAGTTCAAGCACGATGCGTTGCTGGCCAGCCTGCGCACCAGCCTGGAGAAACTGCGCACCGACCGCGTCGACCTGGCGCTGATCCACTGGCCGTCGCCGAATGACAAGGTCGACGTGCCGATGGAGGAATACCTGCCGGCACTGGCCGAAGCCAAGGCGCAGGGACTGACCCGGGAGATCGGCATCTCCAACTTCACCATCGCGCAGACCCGCAAGGCGATCGAGATTCTCGGTGCCGACGCGATCGCCACCAACCAGGTCGAGATCCATCCGTACCTGCAGAACCGCCTGCTGGTGAAGTTCCTGCAGGACAATGGCATCCACATCACCGCCTACATGAGCCTGGCCTATGGCGAAGTGCTGAAGGACCCGGTGATCCAGGCCATCGCCGGCCGCCACCAGGCCACCCCGGCACAGGTTGCGCTGGCCTGGGCGCTGCAGCAGAGCTTCTCGGTCATTCCGTCGTCGACCAAGCGCGAGAACCTGGCGGCCAACCTGGAAGCGGCGGCCGTGCGCCTGACCGACGAAGACATGGCGCAGATCGCCAAGCTCGACCGCGGCCAGCGCCTGGCCAACCCGGAAGGCATCGCCCCGGCCTGGGATTGATCCCGACCGTGTTTGCGGCACCGAATCGGTGGGTGCCGACCTTGGTCGGCACTGACCTGTGATCGATCGTTGAAACAGCGTGCCGACCAAGGTCGGCACCTACCAAAGGCGGGGCTGTTTCTCGTCCTGCAGCAACCAGCTACGCATGGCGGCGCTCACCTCATCCGGCTTTTCCATCGGCGCCAGGTGCCCGCAATCGGGCACCACCACCAGCTGCGAATGCGGCACCAGCGCGTGCATTTCCTGGCCCACTGCCAGCGGCGTGATGCGGTCGTTGGCACCGCACACGATCAGCAGCGGGTCGCGGTAGTCCGCCAGCACGTCATGCCCATCGCGGCGCTCCAGCGCGCTCTGGCGCAGGAACACTTCGGCGCCCAGCCGCGCGGTCATGTCGCGCACGCGCTGAACCAGCACGTAGTCGTCCAGCCGCGAGGCATCGATGTAGCTGCACATCAGTGCATCACCGAAGCCATGGAATTTCCCCGGCAGGCGCACGCTGGCACGTTGGCTGCGGCGCTGTTCGGCGCGCTCGGGCGAATCGGCATGGATCGAGGTGTCGATCAATGCCAGCTGCACTACCCGCTCCGGAGCGATACGCAGGATCTGCTGGGCGACGAAGCCACCGAGTGAGAAGCCGGCCAGCGCAAACCGCTCCGGTGCCTGCGCCAGCACGTCTTCGGCCACCGCCTGCAGGGTTTCGCCCCGGGTCTGGTCGCCCACCGTGCAGTCGGCGATATCGGCCAGGTCGGCCAGCTGGGCGCGCCACAGCTCGGCATCGTTGAGCAGGCCGGGGAGCAGCAGCAGGGGAATGCGGTCGGTCATGGCGGTATTGTCGCGCCAGTACGGTGACGGAGCCATGCCGCATCGGGCCATTGGGTTGTAGAGTCGAGCTTGCTCGACTGCTTCCCGCCGTAGAGTCGAGCTTGCTCGACTGTCTGGCTGGCAGTCGAGCAAGCTCGACTCTACGACACGGACGCGACCATGGCAGACCCCTACAACAGCGGCATCCCCTCCCCTCCGGCGCTGCGCTTCGACGATTCGCTGGTCACCACCGCCTTCGAGCTGCCCGGCTACCGTGTGGCGCGCAACCTCGGCGTGGTGCGTGGCATCACCGTGCGCTCGCGCTCGATCGTCGGCAACTTCCTGGGCGGCATCCAGACCCTGTTCGGCGGCAACATCACCATCTACACCGAACTGTGCGAACAGGCCCGCGAGGAAACCTACCGCGACATGGTCAAGCACGCGCGGCAACTGGGCGCCAACGCGATCATCGGCATGCGCTACGACGCCACCGATGTGATGACCGGGCTGACCGAGGTGCTGTGCTATGGCACGGCGGTGGTGGTGGAACCCCTGCGCTGAGGCCGGTGTGCCGCCGGGCGTGATTCACGCCACCGGGGGCACCTCCGGCACCTCGACCTGCTGCACCGGCAGGGTCACCATCATCACCGTCGGGTCGTCCGGGTCCAGCTTGGTCTTGAAGCCCAGGCTCTGGCACATCGCCAGCATGGTGCTGTTCTCGCGCAGCACCTGGCCCTCGACCACATCCAGGCCCAGCCACTTGGCGTACTCGATCATGATCGCCATCAGCCGCCAGCCGATGCCGTGGCCCTTCAGGTCCGAGCGGATCAGGATGCCGTACTCGCCGCGGTGGTAATCGGCGTCGGCGTGCAGGCGCACCGCGCCGAGCATCTCGCCGCTGCGCGGTTCAATCGCCACCAGTGCGATCGAGCGCGCGTAGTCCAGCTGGGTCAGGCGCGCGATGAATTCGTGGCTGAAGTGCTTCACCGACTGGAAGAAGCGCAGGCGCAGGTCCTCGTCGCTGACCCGGGCGAAGAACGCGCGGAACAGCGCGTCGTCTTCCGGCCGCACCGGCCGTACGAAGGCGCGGCCGCCGTCGGACAGTTCGATGGTGCGCTCCCACTCTTTCGGGTACGGGAACACCGAGAAACGCGGATGGCCGCGGCCCTTGTGCAGGATGCGCGAGGGCGCAATGGCGACGCGCGCATCCAGGGCGAGGATGCCCTTGCCATCGACCAGCAGTGGATTGATGTCCAGCGTGCGCACTTCGGGGATGTCGGCGGCCAGCTGCGCTAGCTTCACCAACGCCAGCGCCAGCGCGCGCTCGTCGGCGGCCGGCACGTCACCGTAGGCCTTGAGGATGCGTGAGGCACGGGTCTGGCCGATCAGTTCATGGGCCAGGCGCAGGTCCAGCGGCGGCAGTGCCAACGCCTTGTCGTTGATCACTTCGACCGCAGTGCCGCCACGACCGACCACGATCACCGGGCCGAACGTGGCGTCGTCGGCAATGCCGACGATCAGCTCGCGTGCCTTCGGGCGGACGATGGTCGGCTGTACCAGCAGGCCATCGATGCGTGCGTCCGGCCGCAGCTGGCGGGCCCGCGACAGGATCGCATTGGCCGCGCTCTGCACTGCCGGCAGCGTGCCCAGGTTGAGGCGCACGCCATCCACTTCCGACTTGTGCGGAATGTCCGGCGACAGGATCTTCAACGCCACGCTGGCGCCGCGCTCCAGCAGCGGCTGCGCCAGGTCCATCGCCTCGTGCGCATCGCGCGCGTGCATCACCGGTGCGGACGGAATGCCATAGGCCTTGAGCAGTTCGTGGGTGGCCAGCGGGTCCAGCCACTGCTGGCCGTTGGCCAGTGCGGCATCGACCAACGCGCGCGCGGCCGCCGCATCGACATTGAAATCCTGTGGCAGGCTGGGCGGCGTTTCCATCAGCGCGTTCTGCGCTTCGCGGTAGCGCACCAGATGCTGGAAGCCACGCACGGCTTCGGCCTCGGTCGGATAGGTCGGCACCCGCGCCGCGTTGAGCGTGGCGGTGGCCTGGTCGTCGTTGCCCAGCCACACCGCGAACACCGGCTTGTCGCGGTGATGGCGCGGGCGCAGGCCGAGCGTGCGGGTCAGCGCCTGCGCTGCATCGGCGGACGAGGTGAACGCGGTCGGCACGTTGACCACCATCACCGCGTCATTCTCGCTGTCGGCCAGCAGCGCTTCGATGGCCGCGGCGTAGCGGTCACCGTCGGCATCGACCACGATGTCGACCGGATTGCTGCGCGACCAGCCCTGCGGCAGCACCGCGTCGAGCTTTTCGATGGTGCTGTCGGACAGGTTGGCCAGCGTGCCCCGCAGTGCGATCAGCTGGTCCACTGCAAGACGGCCGACACCGCCGCCGTTGCTGAGGATGGCCAGGCGCCGGCCGGGGAAGGTGCCCAGCCGCCCCAGCGACTCGGCGGCGGTGAACAGTTCGTCCAGCGCCCCCACGCGCAGCAGGCCGGCGCGGTTGAACGCCGCGCCGTAGACATCGTCGGCGCGCGCAAGCGCCTGCACATGGGTATCGCGGCTGCCCGGCTGCACGCGTTCGGCGCGGCCCGACTTCACCACCACCACCGGCTTGGCACGGGCGGCGGCACGCGCGGCCGACATGAACTTGCGCGCGTCCTTGATCTGCTCGACATAGAGCAGGATGGCGCGGGTGCGGTAGTCGGTGGCGAAGTAATCGAGCAGATCGCCGAAGTCGACATCCATCGTGTCGCCCAGCGAGACCACGGCAGAGAAACCGACCGAGCGCGCCACGCCCCACTCCACCAGTGCGGCGGCAATGGCCGAGGATTCGGAGATCAGCGCGAGGTCGCCGGCCTGCGGGAAATGCGCCGCAATGCTGGCGTTGAGCCGCGCATGCGGCGCGATCACGCCCAGGCAGTGCGGGCCGAGGATGCGCAGGCCGTGCGCGCGCGCCACCGCCTCCACCTGCGCCGACAGCGAGCCGGGGCCTTCGCCCAGGTGCGCGGTGAGGATGATCGCCGCCTGCACGCCACGCTCGGCGGCGGTGCGCACCACCTGCGGCACGATCGCCGCCGGCGCGGTGATCACCACCAGGTCGGGCACCCAGTCCAGATCCTTCAGCCGTTTGACCGTGCGGATGCCATCGATCTCGGCATGCCGCGGGTTGATCCAGGCGACCTTGCCGGGAAAGCCGGTACCACGCAGGTTGCGCATCACCGCACGGCCGGCCGAGCGCTCGCGCGGGCTGCCACCGATCACCGCGACCGACTGCGGACGGAACACAGACTGCAGATGGTAGGTACTCATGCGCCTACGGTACCCAAAAAGGGGACGGAGGGGATTAAGTCGTTTGTGGCACAAACGACTTAATCCCCTCCGTCCCCTTTTTGTTACAGCAGCGTGCCGTGCAGGATCATCGCGGCGATGCTGAAATAGATCACCAGGCCGGTCACGTCCACCAGGGTGGCGACGAACGGGGCCGAGGCGCTGGCCGGGTCGAAGCCGAGGCGCTTCAGGATGAACGGCAGCATCGAGCCGGACAGCGAGCCGAAGGTGACGATGCCGACCAGCGCCGCACCGATGGTGATCGCCAGCAGGATCCAGTGCTCGCCGTAGTCGTGCAGGCCACCCAGCTGCCAGATCACGATGCGCACGATGGCCAGGCAGCCGAGGATGGCGCCGAGCACCATGCCGGTCGGGATCTCGCGCAGGGCCACTTTCCACCAGTCGCGCAGACGCAGTTCGCGCAGCGCCAGGCTGCGGATCAGCAGCGAGGTGGCCTGCGAGCCGGAGTTGCCACCCGAGCTCATGATCAGCGGAATGAACAGGGTCAGCACCACCGCGCGTGCCAGCTCGTCCTCGTAATGCTGCATCGCGCTGGCGGTGAGCATCTCGCCCAGGAACAGCACGCTCAGCCAGCCGGCGCGCTTGCGCAGCATCTCGAGGAAGCCGATCTGCATGTACGGCTTGTCCAGCGCTTCCATGCCGCCGAACTTGTGCGCGTCCTCGGTGGACTCCTCGATCAGTGCATCCAGCACGTCGTCGACGGTGACGATGCCGAGCATCTGCTGTTGCGCGTCGACCACCGGGATCGCCAGCAGGTCGTGGCGGCGGATCAACCGCGCCACTTCTTCCTGGTCCATCAGCGCGTCCACGGTCACCGGCGGATTGACCTGGGCCACGTCCAGGATCGATTCCTCCGGCAACCCGGTGATCAGCCGGCGCATGGTCACCACCTGCTGGAGGTGCTGGCTGGCCGGGTCCAGAACGTAGATCGCGTACACCGTTTCGCGGGTGCGCTCGACCTGGCGGATGTGCTGCAGGGTCTGCGCCACGGTCCAGCTGGCGGGCACCGCCACGTACTCGGTGGTCATCAGCGCGCCGGCGGTGTTGGGCGGGTAGCTCAGCAGCTTCTGGATGGCCTGGCGCGCATCGGTGCCCAGCAGCGGGATCAACCGCGCGCGCTCGTCCTCGTCCAGCTCGTGCACGATGTCGGTGGCACGGTCGTCGGCCATCAGCCCGAGCAGGGCGGCGGCGCGGGCCGGCGGCAACGCGGCCACCAGCTCGCCGCTGCGGTGCAGCTCCGGTGCTTCGAGCATCTTCACCGCACGCGGCAACGGCAGCGCTGCCAGCGTGTCCGCGGCGCGCGTCAGCTCCAGCGTATTGAGGAACTCCACCGCGTCGGCGGTGTTGTAGTTCGCCAGGGGTGCGGCCAGGGCAGCAGCATCGGCCCCTGCGCGCAGCAATTGCTTCTGGTTCATCGGTTCTGCCTTGTGGGGGTGCGACCTCGCGCAACGCCAACGCAGGCAAACCGTCCCGATGTCAGGCGGTGGCCATCGCTGGCGTCGAACGAGGTCGACTTCTACTGTCGCTGGACATGGGTTGGGGACTCCGGGATGCGTGTGCCGGCGGACGCGCCGCCAGCGGCGGGGAGTCTGGACCTGCCGGGCATGCAGGTCAACCCGGGGCCAGCCGGCACCGTTGCCGGCACGCGTGTCCTCGTGCGTACACGCACCGGCGCGCATAATGTGGCCGTGGCGTTCGCCATGCTTTCCCTCCTCCGAACGGACGCGCGGCCGGTTCCCCCGATGACCAGGTATTCCCATGCATAGCGGTGGTCTGGAACTGGCGCTGGTGCTGCTGCTGGCGGCGGTCATTGCCGTGCCGGTGTTCAAGAAATTCGGCTTCGGTGCGGTGCTGGGCTACCTGGCGGCCGGCGTGGTGCTGGGTCCTGACGGGCTGGGCTTCGTGCAGGACGCCGACCGCATCCTCGGCGCCGCCGAGATCGGTGTGGTGATGCTGCTGTTCGTGATCGGCCTGGAACTGTCACCGGCGCGCCTGAAGGTGATGCGCCGCTCGGTGTTCGGTGCCGGTGCGGCGCAGGTCGCGCTGTCCGGGCTGGTGCTGGGCGGCCTCCTGCTGCTCGATCATTTCCAGTGGAAAAGCGCGCTGGTGGTGGGTGTGGCGCTGGCGCTGTCGTCCACCGCGGTGGGCCTGCAGCTGCTGTCCGAGCACAAGGCGATCAACAGCGACCATGGCCGGCTGGGCTTTGCCATCCTGCTGTTCCAGGATCTGATCGCGATCCCGTTGCTGGCGGCCATTCCGCTGCTGGGCGGGGTCAAGAACGAGACGCTGCGCTGGGAGGATGCCGCCGTGGCGCTGGGTGCGCTGGCGGTGGTGATCCTGTGCGGGCGACCGGTGCTGCGCAAGGTGTTCAGCATCATCGCGCGCACCCGCAGCCCGGAAGTGTTCACCGCCACCGCCCTGCTGGTGGTGCTGGGCACCGCCTGGTTCATGCAGGAAGCCGGCCTCAGCCCCAGCCTGGGTGCGTTCCTGGCCGGCGTGCTGCTGTCCGACTCGGAATTCCGGCACGAACTGGAAGCACAGATCGAGCCGTTCAAGGGGCTGCTGCTGGGCCTGTTCTTCATCGCGGTGGGCATGGGCATCGACCTCGACCGCATCGCGTCCGAGCCGTGGCTGATCGCCGCGGGCGTCGGCATCCTGCTGGTGGTCAAGTTCGGTCTGCTGTACGTGATCGGGCGTATTGCAAAGCTCAGTTCGCGGCAGTCGCTATTGCTGGGCAGCGTGTTGTGGCTGGGCGGTGAATTCGCCTTCGTGGTGTTCAACGAAGCGCAGCGCGCGCACCTGCTGGGCAACGCCAACCATGACCGGCTGGTGGCCATCGTCGGCCTGTCGATGGCGATCACACCGCTGCTGATGATCGCGCTGCTCAAGCTGCTCGGCCAGGAGAAGGCCGCACCGCGCCAGGCCGCCGAGGCTGACAAGGTGGCACCGGACAATCGGCCGAAGGTGCTGATCGCCGGCATGGGCCGCTTCGGCCAGGTGATCGCGCGCCTGCTGACCGCGCAGAAGGTGCCGTTCGTGGCGCTGGAGGCGAACCCGGACACCGTGGCCGACCTGCGCCGCTTCGGCAACCAGCTGTACTACGGCGACCCGACCCGGCCTGAAATGCTGCGCGCAGCGGGCGGCGAGCACATCGATGTGTTCGTGATCACCGTGGATGACCCGGAGACGAACCTGCGCGCGGTGCGCATGGTGCGCCGGCTGTATCCGGATGCAACGGTGCTGGCCCGCGCGCGCAACCGCCAGCATGCGTGGCGGCTGATGGACATGTCGGCCGAGCCGTTCCGCGAAGTGTTCGGCACCAGCCTGGAGATGAGCGGGCGTGTGCTGACCGCGCTGGGTATTGCGGCGAACGTGGCCGAGCGCCATGTGCAGCGCTTCCGCGAACATGACGAACAGCTGCTGCGCGACCAGTACCTGGTCTACGACGACGAGGCCGCGGTGATCCAGACCTCGCGCGATGCGCGCAACGACCTGATGCACCTGTTCGAGGCCGACGCGGAAAGCGACGACACGTAGGCGTGCCGACCAACGGTCGGCACCCACCACAGATTGCGGTAGTGCCGGCCGCTGGCCGGCAATCTCGAGATCCCGGAGGTTTCATGAGGTTGCCGGCCAGCGGCCGGCACTACCCATTTCCAGGGATCAGCCGTTATCGCGCAGGAACCGGGCCATCGAGGAAACACCCGGCACGCGCGGCTCGAACTCACCGGCCACGTCGATGAAACCGCGCATCACGGCGATCTCGCGTGGGCTGCGGTTGAGGCTGTCGCGCACTTCCGGATCGGCACCGGCGCGCAGCAGGCGCTGCACCAGCAGCGGCAGGCCATGCAGGGCGGCCAGATGCAGCGGGCCGAAGCCGCGCGGGTCGCGCACGTCCAGGCTCACGTCCTCGTCCAGCAGGCGCTCCACCGCGGCCATCACCACCTGCTCGTCGCAGGCGGTACCCGGCTCGGCGCGTGCGCCCAGCAGCAGCAGCAACGGCGTGACCGAACCGGCAGCGGCCTGGTCCGGTTCGGCGCCGGCCAGCAGCAGGGTGTCGAGCAGGGCCAGCAGGCGCGAGCGGTCACGGGCACTGAAGCCATACAGCGCGGCACAGTGCAGCGGACCCAGCTGCTGCGCGTCACCGGCATGTACATCGGCGCCAGCGGTCAGCAGGCGCGCGACGATGTCCGGCAGGCCCAGCGCCGAGGCCAGCATCAGCACCGTCACACCGCCCGGCAGGCGATGTTCCAGCTTGGCACCGGCATCGAGCAGGGCCGAGACGATATCGACCTGGCGCATGCTGACCGCCGCCGACAACGGCGTGGCACCACTGGCCGCCGCGTGCTGCGGATCAGCGCCACGCGCCAGCAGCAGATCGGTCACTGCCAGATGGCCGCCACCGGCCGCACGCAGCAGCGCGGTGCAGCCCTGTGCATCGACCGCGTCGACCGCAAATCCCAGATCGATCAGGCGGCGTACCGCATCGACGTCGCCGGCCATCGCGGCGGCCGGCAGATCGGCCTCGCGCAGGGTGCGTCGCGGCAACGGCCACACCCGCCAGTCCAGCCAGTCGGCCAGGTCACGGCGTCCAATCGACAGCGCCACGCCCAGCGGCGTCTGGCCATCAGCGGCGCGTGCTTCCGGCGAGGCGCCGTGCTGCACCAGCAGCTTCAATGCACCTTCGCGAGCCAGCGCGGTGGCCAGATGCAAGGCGGTCATGCCGTGGCTGTCGCGCGCTTCGCGATCGACGCCAGCCTTCAGCAGGGCCTGCTGCAGGCGCAGCCAACCCAGGCGTACCGCCAGCGACAGCGGCGGATCGCCGGCCGGCGAGGCCGCAAACGGATCGGCGCCACGCTCCAGCAATTCCAGCGCCAGCTGTTCCAGCCCTCGGGCGGCCTGGTCGTGCTGGGCGCAGGCGGCGAGGAAGCGCGCAAGGCCACCGCGCCCGGCCGGCGACAGGCCACGCTGCAGCATCACCTGCAGTGCCGGCACCGCATCGATGCCGCGCGACAGCAGCGCGAACATCGGCGTGTCGGCGCAGGCGTCACGCACATAGGGATCGGCGCCGTGGCCCAGCAGCCAGTCGACCGCACGCGGCTCCAGCGCCAGCTCAGGATCGAGCAGCAGGCCACCCAGTTCTTCCGGCTGGCACAGCCTGGCCAGCGCGGCCATGCCTTCGGTGTTGCCGAAGCCCAGCGCTTCACGCAGCAGGGTCAGCGGCGGACGGTCCGGCAGCAGGCCGCTGGCCATGGCCGCTTCGCCGCGCTCGGCCAGCCCATCACTGACGGCGGCCGGCAACGGATAGGACGGGTCCAGCAGGGCCACGATCGCCCAGCGACCCGCTTCGGCGGCGTAGTCCACCGCGCGGCGACCGACCGGATCGGCGGCATCGGCGGCGATGCCCAGCTCGACCAGGCGCTTGATCAGCAGCGGCGAGACATCCTCGGCCATCACCGCCAGCTGCACTGCGTTGCGGCCTTCGCCGTCCACGGCGACCAGGTCCGGTTTGTGCGGCAGCAGGTGCTCGATCACCGCAGCGCGACCGGCACGGGCCGCTTCCAGCCACGGCGTACGGCCCAGCGCATCGCGCGCTTCCAGGTTGGCGCCGGCACCGAGCAGCACGCCGATGATCTCGACGTGGCCCGCCAATGCGGCCTCGTGCAGCGCGCTGCGGCGCTGGCGATCACGCGCGTCGGCGCGTGCCTTGTGCTTGAGCAGCAGCTGCACGCCGGCCGGATCGTCGTCTTCGGTGGCGGCGGCGGCCAGCAGCACCGGAGTGCCTTCGGCCGGCTCGCTGCGGGCACCGCGTTCGAGCAGGAAACGCGCCAGGCGCCAGTTGCCGACCTGGCAGGCCACCGCCAGCGGTGACCAGCCATCACTATTCAGCGCATCGACTTCGGCCGCGGCATCGCGCAGCAGCGCCGCCACGCCCGGGTCGGAACTGCGCGCGGCATGATGCAGCGGCGTGTTGCCGTCGCTGTCGGTGGCGCGCGAATCGGCACCGTTGGCGAGCAGGGTCATCACCGCTTCGGGGCGGCCATGCCAGCTGTCACGGGTCGCCGCCAGCAGCGGGGTCATGCCGCGGTGCGGCGCGTTCACGTCAACACCGCGGGCGATCAGCTCGCGCAGCAGGCGCAGGTCTGGCAGCACCGCGGCCAGTACCGCCAGGCTGCGCTGGTCGCGCCAGTTCGGGTCCGGCAATGCATAGGGATCGGCACCGGCCTGCAGCAGCTGCAGGCCGCGGTCGATGCGGCCATGGCGGGCGGCTTCGTACAGGGCCGGGGTCAGTTCCTGCGGCGCCATCGCCTCCAGCGGCGCAGTCTCGGCCGCGGCGGCGAACATCGGTTCGTGTTCGTGGCTGGTCGCGTTCAACGCGCCGGTACGCAACGACACCAGCGGTGCGGGTGCCACCCGTTGCAGCAACAGGTGCAGCAGCGGCGACAGCACCACTACGGCCAGCGCGGCCGGCCAGCGAGCACTTTCCGGCAGCAGGCCCGGCCAGGCCGGCAGCACCACCAGTGCCGCCAGCGCGATCACCAGTGCGGCCACACCGAGGCCGCGCCAGGCGGTCAGGTCACGTCCGGCCAGCGCCTGCCAGTGCTGGGCCAGGCTGCCATCCAGGCGTTCCACATCATTCCACAGCGGCCAGGTACGCCAGGCCGCCAGCAGGCCGGCACTGACCAGCACGCTCAGGCCCAGCACCGCCGCCAGGCTGCCGCTATCGCGCAGCGCGGCCAGCGGCCAGGCCAGCAGCAGCGCCAGCAGGACCGGTGCGGCCGCCCACAGCGCCAGCAGCGCGGGCAGGTCCTGGCGCGCAACCACCTTCAACGGCAGCAGCGCGCGGCTGCGCCGCCACCACGACACGCCCAGCGCGAACGCAGGCTGCGCCAGTGCGGCAAGCAGGGCGCCCGGGACGCCGCCCACGGCAGCGCCCAGCGCCAGCACGGCGCCAACAGTGAAGGCGATCGACAGGGCACGCGGACGGGAAGGTTCAGTCATAGTGCCGCGGCATCAAGCTGGCCACCGAGGGCGGCACCTGCAGGTAGAAGCCGCGTTCGCTCATTTCGCTGCGAACCTTGTCCGGGTCGGCCTGCGCCAGACGGCGCTGGGCATCCAGGGCAACGTCCAGCACGAAAGTGAGCGTCCCCAGCGATTTGAGCAGCGGCGCAGGCAGCGCGCTGAAATCTTCGCGTCGGGGAACGTAGACGTAGGTGTCCGGCTTGAGTTGGCTTTTATAGACGTAGGCGTGCATGTCCGCGGGACAATAACCCGGGAAGAGCCATGATTGTGTCGGAAAGCCGACACCGGGGAAAGCCGTCAGCCGACGATGGCGGCGTGATCGACGGTGTTTCCCCGACGAGGTTCAGCAATGTGGCGACGGCGTTCAGCCTTGGCCCGGTGCTCAGTGATAGCCGGCGTCGGCGTGTACCTTGCCGCGGAACACCCGGTAGGACCACGCTGTATAGCCGAGGATGACCGGCAGCAGGATCACCAGCCCGACCAGGGTGAAGCCCAGCGATGATGCCGGCGCAGCGGCCTGCCACAAGGTCATCGATGGCGGCAGCAGGTACGGCCACATGCCCAGCACCAGGCCGAGGAAGCCGAGCACGAACAGGGCAAGGCTGAGCAGGAACGGCGGCAGGTCACGGCGCGGATGGGTGGCGCTGCGCCACAACGCGGCCGCCACCGCCAGGGTCAGCAGCGGTACCGGCGACAGCCACCAGAAGTTGCCATCGCTGAACCAGCGGTCCATCAGGCGCGACTGCAGGAACGGCAGCCAGCTGCTGACCAGGCCCATCGCCGCGATCACCGCCACCACCAGCGGCCGGGTCATCTGCCGCGCCAGCGCCTGCACCCGGCCTTCGGTCTTCAGGATCAGCCAGGTACTGCCCAGCAGCGCGTAGCCGGCCACCAGCGCGGCGCCGGTCAACATCGCGAACGGACTGAACCAGGCGAACGGGCCACCGTGATAGACGCCGTCCTGCAGGGGCAGGCCCTGCACCAGCGTGCCGAGGATCACGCCCTGGGCGAAGGTGGCCAGCAGCGAGCCCAGTGCGAACGCCACGCTCCACAACCGGCGTGAGCGATGCGCCTTGAAGCGGAACTCGAAGGCCACGCCGCGGAACACCAGCGCCACCACCAGCAGCAGCACCGGCAGATACAGCGCCGACAGCAGCACCGCATAGGCCTTCGGGAATGCCGCCAGCAGGCCGGCGCCGCCCAGCACCAGCCAGGTCTCGTTGCCGTCCCAGATCGGTGCGGCGGTGTTCATCATCAGGTCCAGCTGTTCCTCGTCTTCGGCGAACGGGGCGAGGATGCCGATGCCGAGCACGAAGCCATCCAGCACCACATACATCAGCACACCGAAACCGATCACCGCGAACCACGCCACCGGCAGCCAGGTCATCAGGTCCATGTCAGCGATCCTCCAGCGGTTCGTCGGCTGCCGACAGCGGGCGCGCCGGGGTATGGCTGCCGTGGTCCAGCGATGGCCCTTCGGCATACGGCTGCGGCCCATGGCGCAGGATCTTCACCAGGTACCAGATGCCCCAGCCGAACACGAAGGCATAGCCGACCACGTAGACACCCAGCGACAGCGCGGTCATCCACGCACTCTGCGGGCCCACTGCGTCGGCGGTGCGCAGCACGCCATATACCACCCACGGCTGGCGCCCCATTTCGGTGACGAACCAGCCGGACAGCAGTGCGATAAAGCCACTCGGCAACATCCAGTTCCAGCCGCGCAGCAGCCACGGCGAATCCAGCAGCTTCCGGCGCCACAGCTGGAATGCCGAGACCCAGGCCAGCAGCAGCATCAGCGTGCCCAGCCCGACCATGATGCGGAAGGCGAAGAACACCGGCGTCACCGGCGGCCGTTCGCTGGCCGGCACCGAGGTGAGCGGATCGAAGCTGCCGTCCAGCGAATGGGTGAGGATCACGCTGCCCAGCTTCGGGATCGCCACTTCGAAATCGTTGCGCTCTTCCTTTTCGTTGGGCAGCGCGAACACCACCAGCGGCACGCCCTCGCCTTCCTTGGTTTCATGCCAGTGCGCTTCCATCGCCGCGATCTTCATCGGCTGATGCTTGAGCGTATTCAGGCCGTGCATGTCGCCGACGAAGATCTGTACCGGCACCGTCAGCGCCGCGAACGCTACCGCCGCGACCAGCATGCGCCGCCCGGCTTCCACATGCGTGCCCTTGCGCAGGTACCACGCGCCGACGCCACCGATCACGAAACAGGTGGTGATGAACGAACCCAGCGCCATGTGCGCCAGGCGGTACGGGAACGAGGGGTTGAACACCACCTGCCACCAGTCCACCGGGTGCACGATGCCGTTGACCATCTCGTAGCCGGCCGGCGTATGCAGCCAGCTGTTGGAGGAAAGAATCCAGAACGTGGAGAACAGCGTGCCCAGCGCGACCATGCAGGTGGACAGGAAATGCAGGCGCGGCGACACCCGCCCCCAGCCGAACATCATCACGCCGAGGAAGCTGGCTTCCAGGAAGAACGCGGTCAGCACTTCATAGGTCAGCAGCGGGCCGATGACCGTGCCGGCCACTTCGCTCAGCCGCGGCCAGTTGGTACCGAACTGGAAGGCCATGACGATGCCGCTGACCACGCCCATGCCGAATGACACGGCGAAGATCTTCTGCCAGAAGAAATACAGCTCGCGCCACACGGGCAGTTTCGTGCGCAGCCAGCGCCATTCAATGAAGGCCAGCCAGCTGGCCGTGCCGATGGTGAAGGCCGGGAACAGCACGTGGAAACTGATGACGAATCCGAACTGGATCCGGGACAACAACAACGCGTCCAAGGGACGCCTCCTGCCTGCGACCGGTGGGATACCGGACCACTTTAGGAGGATTTGGTTAAGCCGGGATGCGACCGGGTGACGCGCTGCTTCACTTTGTCGCAGGGGTCAACCGCTCTGGTAGCTGCCAACCTTGGTTGGCACACACGCCCAAACGCCGACCAAAGTCGGCATCTACCAGGCCCACCGCCCGGAGGGCGCCTCAGTTCCAGAAATACCAGGCCGCCGCAGCCAGCAGCGCGCCAAACAACAGCACCTGCACCACCACGTAAAGCACACCGCTATCGCGCGATTCGGCTCCAATGCGCTTCTGCAGCGCCTCGCTCACATCCGGCATCTGTTCCTGCTGCGCCTGTTCACGCAACGCCTGTGCCAGCGCGCGCTCGTCCGCATCGCGAGGGTCAGTCGATTGGCTCACAGCAGTTCTCCGGCGGTGGCGTGCCGCGTCAGCTCCTGCTTCAGGATCTGTCGCGCGCGGTACAGGTGGCTCTTGATGGTACCGCGCGCCAGCCCGGTGACCTGCTCGATCTCGGCCAGATCGAAGTCCTCCAGATAGTGCAGGCCCACAATCAATCGCTGCGGCGCACTCAATCGCTCCAGTGCCGCGCCCAGCTGGCGACCGGCCTGCAGCGATTCGCTGAATTCAGCCGGCCCGGGGCCTTCATCGCCGATGCCCAGTTCCTCAGGCACCTCCACCGCCACCATCCATTGCGCCTCCAGCCGCCGCCGACGCAGGTGCTGCAACGCAGTGGTGTAGGCCACCCGCGAAACCCAGGTGCGCAGCGAGGATTCAAAGCGGAACCGGTGCAGCTGGCGGAACACCGCCAGGAAGGTCTCCTGCAGCAGGTCGGCTACCTGGTCGCGGTCGCCCACCATGCGCCCGATCACATGCGCGCAGGTGCGTTGATGGGTCTCGACCAGCTGCGAAAACGCCGCCTGCGAGCCGTCGATGATGGCCCGTACCAGGGCCTGGTCCGCATCCAGCGGTGCAGCGGGTGCCGCCGTCGCCGTCGCCGCTGCATCGTGGCGGCGACGGCCCCGCAGTGCCGACAATGCTTCGCCGAGCAGGCTCATCTACGGGGCGCCCCCTGTGCCCGTGGCATGCGGCGGCTCAGCCCTTGCGTGCGGCGGGGCGGGTGAAGTGCCAGGCCAGCAGCTGGCCCAGGCCAGCACTGCCAACCAGCGCGGCGGCGGCACCGAAGGTCAGGTCACGGGCGCCGATGGCTTCCAGCAGGGCCATCGCCAGTGCCAGGCAGACCAGGCTGATGCCCCAGCGCAGCGCGCCCTGGCGGCGGCGCTCTTCTTCCAGCACGGCCAGCGAGCGGATCACCTCCTCCGGCACGTGCGGGGCCACCAGCTTGCTGCGGGCGCGGGCATCGGCAATGGCATGGATCGCGTAGGCGATGCAGATGAAGAGGGTGATCGGGATCAGTTCCTGCATGGTCGGGCTCCTGTTCGGTGGATGATGCGGGTTCAGGACAATGGATGCGCGAGCCCGGCAACCGGTTGCAGCAGTTTGCCGATTCCGCTGCCATGACCTGTGGCCCCTGCCCGCGACCGGGGCGACTGCTACCCTTGCCCGGTTTCCTCTTCCGGTGCCGTCCGCCCATGTCCCGAGTGCTGCCCCTGTCCCTCCTGCTGTCGGCCGTGCTGGCCGCACCGGCCGCGCATGCCGCGCCGACGCCGATCACCATCGAACAGGCCATGGCCGACCCGGACTGGATCGGTCCGCCGGTCGAGAAGGCCTGGTGGTCGTGGAACAGCCAGCAGGTGGAGTACCAGCTCAAGCGCAACGGCAGCCCGGTGCGCGACACCTTCCGCCAGCCGGTGGCCGGTGGCGTGGCCGCGCAGGTGGCCGATGACCAGCGCGGCACCCTGGACGTGGCCGAGCCGGTCTACGACCGCAGCCGCAGCCGCAGTGCGTTCGTCCGCAATGGCGACGTGTTCGTGCGCGACCTGCGCAGTGGTGCGCTGACCCAGCTGACCCGCAGCAACGAGCGCGCGGGCAACGTGAACTTCGCTGCCGACAACGGCGTGATCTGGCGCGTCGGCCAGAACTGGTTCCACTGGACTGCCGCCAGTGGTGTGCAGCAGGTGGCCAGCCTGAAGGCCGAGAAGGACCCGCGTACGCCGCCGAAGGCCGACGTGCTGCGCGACCAGCAGCTGCGTACGCTGGAAACCCTGCGCCGTGACCGCGACCAGCGCGAGGCGCTGAAGGACCAGGACCAGCGCTGGCGCCAGGCCGACCCGACCCGCGCGCCGGGCCCGGTGTACCTGGGCACCGATGTGGAGATTGCCGACAGCGTGCTGTCGCCGGACCTGGGCCACCTGATCGTGGTGACCAAGCCGAAGGACTTCGATGACGGTCGCGGCGGCAAGATGCCGCTGTACGTGACCGAATCGGGCTACGAGGAAACCGAGGACACCCGCACCCGCGTTGGCCGCAACGGCTTCGAGCCGCACACCCTGTGGTACGTCGACGTGCGCACCGGCAAGGCCGAGAAGATCTCGCTGTCGGGCCTGCCGGGCATCGGCACCGATCCGCTGGCCGAACTGCGCCGCAAGGCCGGCAAGGACGCACTGAAGGGCGAGCGCAGCCTGCAGGTGATGAGCGATTTCATGGGCGGTGGCATCCGCTGGAGCGCCGACGGCCAGCAGGCTGCAGTAATGCTGCGTGCCAACGACAACAAGGACCGCTGGATCATCAGCGTCAATGCCGCCGACGGCCGCGTGCAGAACCGCCACCGGCTGACCGACAACGCCTGGATCAACTGGGGCTTCAACGATTTCGGCTGGATGGCCGATGGCCGCACGCTGTGGCTGCTGTCCGAGGAATCGGGCTTCTCGCATCTGTACACCCAGGCCGGCAGCGCCAAGCCGCAGGCATTGACCAGCGGCAAGTGGGAAACCTCGGCGCCGGTGCCGTCGGCCGATGGCAAGGGCTTCTACTTCCTGTGCAACCAGCAGGCCCCGCATGACTATGAGGTCTGCGCGGTCGACACCGGCAGCCGCCAGGTGCGCGAGCTGACCAGCCTCAACGGCGTGGAAGACTTCTCGCTGTCGCCGGATGGCCAGCAGCTGCTGGTGCGCTACTCCGGCGCCTACCTGCCGCCGCAGCTGGCGGTGCTGCCCAGTGCCGGTGGCCAGGCACGCGTGCTGACCGACACCCGCACCGCCGACTACAAGGCCCGCCAGTGGGTCCAGCCGAAGCTGGTGGCAGTGCCGTCCAAGCATGGCGCCGGCGTGGTCTGGGCCAAGTACTACGAACCGGAAAACAAGCAGCCGGGCCGCAAGTACCCGATCGTGATGTTCGTGCACGGCGCCGGCTACCTGCAGAACGTGCACCAGCGCTACCCGGCCTACTTCCGCGAGCAGATGTTCCACAACCTGCTGGTGCAGAAGGGCTACATCGTGCTGGACATGGATTACCGCGGCAGCGAGGGCTACGGCCGCGACTGGCGTACGGCGATCTACCGCAACATGGGCCACCCGGAACTGGAAGACTACAAGGACGGTCTGGACTGGCTGGTCGACACCCAGCAGGGAGACCGCGACCACGCCGGCATCTACGGCGGTTCCTACGGCGGCTTCATGACCTTCATGGCGCTGTTCCGCTCGCCGGGCACCTTCAAGGCCGGCGCCGCGCTGCGTCCGGTGGTCGACTGGCACCAGTACAACCACGGCTACACCAGCAACATCCTCAACACCCCGGACATCGATCCGGAGGCGTACCGCGTGTCCTCGCCGATCGAGTACGCGCAGAACCTGCAGGACAACCTGCTGATCGCCCACGGCATGATGGATGACAACGTGTTCTTCCAGGACTCGGTGAACCTCACCCAGCGCCTGATCGAACTGCACAAGGACAACTGGTCGATCGCGCCGTACCCGCTGGAGCGCCACGGCTATGTCCGTGCCGATTCCTGGCTGGACCAGTACAAGCGCATCCTCAAGCTGTTCGAGCAGAACCTGAAGTGAGCACTGCCGCGGCCACGATAGAGATCGTGGCCGCGGTCATCCTGGATGACCGTGGCCGGGCGCTGGTGGTGCGCAAGCAGGGCGCCCACCGCTTCATCCAGCCGGGTGGCAAGCCCGAACCCGGCGAAGCGCCGCTGCAGGCGCTGGCCCGCGAGCTGGACGAGGAACTGGGCGTGCAGCTGCGCGCCGATGCCGCCCTGGCGCTGGGCACCTTCGAAGACTGGGCGGTGAACGAGCCCGGCCACCGCGTGCAGGCGCAGGCCTGGTGGGTGCAGGTGGACGGTACCCCGCAGGCGCGCGCCGAGATTGCCGAACTGGCCTGGGTGCCGCTGCAGCCGCCACACGGCCTGCCCTTGGCACCGCTGAGCGAACACCATATCCTGCCGGCCGTCGCCACCCGGGTGACGGCCCGCTGACCGCGCGGGTGCCGATTGCAAGGACATCGGATGTCAGTGCCGCTCCCGCCGCCCTCGTTGCAGCCTTCGCCCTACCACGCGTGGATCCGGCCACTGGTCCAGGCGTCCTTCTGGCTGTCCGCGCTGCTGGCCGGCTATTTCGTGCTGCAGGGGCTACTGGTCTGGCCGCTGCACGACGTTCCACTCTGGCAGCTGCTGGCGGGTGAAGCACAGCATCGGCAGATGCACAGCGTGGCCTGGCTGCTGGCGCACCCGGTGGTTGCCTCGATGATCGCCGCACTGCTCTGCCTGGTCTCGGCCGTGGCCAGCTGGGGGCTGCTGCGCGAACGCTACTGGGGCCTATGGAGTTTCGTGGTGATGCTGCTGCTGAGCGCACTGGCCAATTTCGCGATCACCTGGTGGTGGGACGTGTTCATGCGCGACATGATCGTGCTGCTCGCCGACGGGCCGGAGATGCAGCAGTCGCTGCAGCCGCGTCGCTGGATGATGACTTTCACCCTGCTCGGCACTTCAGTGCTGTTCCTGGGTCTGCAGGGTTGGCTGGCCTGGCGCTTGTTGCGGCCCGATATCCGCTCACGCTTCCGCTGAGCCCCATCCCCTTCTCGCACGACAAGGACCGTCGCATGCGCTTGCTGGCTCTTTTCCCTGCCCTGCTGCTGTTCGCCGCGCTGCCTGCCAGCGCCGATGCCCTGCGCTGCGGCGAGTATCGCAGCCTCGATGACGGCATGGCACTGGTGTTCACCAGCCCCAGCAGCGGCTACCGCCACAACGGCATCGGTGAGCCGGAACCGCTGTGGGTCGATCGCAGTGCGGCACAGACCCGCCTGGTCATGCTCGATGATGGCGTGGCGGAACCGATCCGGATCAGCGCCGATGGGCAGCGCATCGAGGACAGCGTGACGGTGATCTACACCCTGCGCCAGTCCCGGGCCTGCACCGCCGAACCCGGCGCGGTGGCCGGCAGCTGCCGCGCTGCTGGCAGCTACTGCATGGTGCAGCTGCCAACGGCCTCGCCCGGCCAGGCCCGGCGCGCCTGCGACGAGGGCGTGGGTGCGGGCTGCTCGACGCTGCTGCGGCTGATGCGTGAGGGCAGTGCGGCGGATGCTGCCGATGACGCCGGCCCGGCCGTCTTCGAGCGCCCGCCGCCGTGCCGCGAACACACCGCCGGGCACGAGCGGCAGGCCTGCGAAGCCATGACCGACGATGCACTGGCCACCGCCATGCGGCGGGTGGCCCAACGGCTGGCACAGGAAGACGAAGACACGCTGGATGCGCCGCTTCCGGCCGCTGCACGCGATCGCCTGCAGCAGTTGTGCCTGCAATACCGTGGTGGGCGCTTCTGCGTCGAAGTGGCCGCGCAGCAGCTGATCGCGCTGGAGCCCGCATTGGCGGTGCAGGCCCTGCAGGTCACCTGCGATGGCGGCCGCGTCAGTGCCTGCGAACGTACCGCACCATTGCGTGAACTCGGTGCCGACCTGCGCCTGGTGGCGCTCCAACATGTGCCGTGTGGCCGCTACCAGGCTGACGGTGGCGTGATCGACATGCTCGACTTCGGCGATGGCACGCAGGCCCGCCTGCACGAAGGCGCCGTCCAGCTGCAGCAGAACGGCGAAACCCTGACGCTGCGCCAGCTCGGCAATGGCGACCTGCTTGGCATGGATGTGCAGACGGCCTACCAGCGTTACCAACCCGTGCCAGGCACGGCACAATGCACGCCCCCGCGCGAGGGCCGTGGTTCGCCGTAGCGCCTGGAGTTTTCCGTTCGATCGTCAAGGAGACGACATGCATTCACCCGCACCGCGCCGCCGCTGGCTGGCCTGGGCGTTGCTGCTGGCCGCGCCGATGGCCGCCGCGCAGTCACTGCAATGCGGCCTGTTCAAGGCCGATGAAGGCAGCAGCACGCTGCGCATCAGCTCACCCAACCGTGGCGAGCAGAAGCACTTCGGCAGTGCACCCTCTCCGGTCGCTTTCCAGCGGATCGATGGAAAACTGCAGCTGGTGAGCCTGGAATACGGGCTGCCCCGCGAACTGCAGGTGCGCGACCGCGGCCGCACGGTCGAGGTGGATGGCACAGTGTTCAACCTGCAGGAGCCGGCAACCTGCGCGGCCGCCGCCGCCGCGGCGGACGGAAGCTGCCTGGCCGATGCAGCGGCCTGCATGGACAATCGTCGCGAGGCGACGCCGGCCGCGCTGGAAGCCGCCTGTCGCGAAGGGGTGCCCGGCATGTGCCTGCAGTTGGCCGATCGCTGGCATGACGATGCCGCTACCCCGGCCAGGCCGGATGCATCCGGACAGAAAGCCATCGTCGATGCGGCGTTGGCCGGCATCGAGCTGCCCGCCGCCTGCCGCGACGGTGGCTTCAGCAACGAGACGCCCGCCTGTGCCGCCGCACTGAAAGACGATCAAGCGCTGCAGGAAAAGATCGTCAGGGCGGTGATGGGCGTGGCGATGGCCGAAACGATGAAGTCGATGGTGTCCCCGTCCACACCGGTGGTGGTTCCCAGGGGACAGCGCCGGCAGCTGCTGCAGTTGTGCCAGCAGCGACCCCATGAGCGCTTCTGCGCGCGGGTGGCCGAGCTGGCCTGGGAATCGGGCGACCACCTGCAGGCGGTGCAGGCGCTGGCTCTGTCCTGCGCGACAGGCGCTGAAGCCACCGATTGCGCCCACCTGCCCGGCCTGCAGGCAGTGGGTACCGCGTTGATGCCCCAACCGGCGACCGCCCTGCCCTGCGGCAGCTTCCATTCCGATGGCGGTTTGATGGATACGCTGGCCTTCGGCGATGCCGGCCTGGTCGGCACCGGCTGGAACAGCCAGCTGCGTGCGCGTATCGAAGAGGGCGACATCCGCATCCGTCATGACAAAGGCGGCGACTTCGTGCTGCGTCCGTTGCCGGGCGGCCAGTTGCTGGGCCTGGACAAGTGGACCCGCTACCAGGTGTTCACCGCCACCGGCGATGCCCCCGCCAGCTGCAGCGCGCCGAAGCAGTACACCGTGCTGCCGCTGCCGCAGGACTGCCCGCAGGCGCTGGCCGACGGATCTGCCGAGGACTGCTGCGCACAAGGCAGGCTGCAGGGCTGCAACGTGTTGGGCAATCGCCTAGCGATGTCCGGGCAGTGGCCGCAGGCGGCCGGGCACTTCACCACCGTGTGCCGCGCTGGCGTGCGCGAGGGCTGCGAGAATCTGGTCACCGCCCACGGCGAAAGCCCCGAGGTGGATGCCCATGCCACGCTGGAGCAGCTGTGCAACGCCGATGGCAGTGGCCGCCACGTCGCCTGCGACGTGCTGGAAACCGGCAACTGGAGCGCGCTGGAACTGGGCCGCGCCCTGCAGAAGGCCATGGAAGACGCGGCGGCAGGGGGCACCCCGCCACGCAATTCCAACCGCAAGCGCTGAGCCCGCCAGGGCCTGTCCGCAGCTTCGGGCGGGCCCTGCGGTAAAGTACGCGCCATGAACGAATTCGAGCGCGTGCGCGCCTACCTCACCGACCTGCAGGACCGCATCTGCGCGGCGATCGAGGCCGCCGATGGCCAGGCCCGCTTCCAGGAAGACCTGTGGCAGCGGGCCGAGGGCGGCGGCGGGCGTACCCGCGTGCTGCGCGACGGTGCAGTGTTCGAACAGGCCGGCATCGGCTTCTCCGACGTGGCTGGCAGCCGCCTGCCGCCGTCGGCCTCGGCCAACCGCCCGGAACTGGCCGGCGCCTCGTGGCGCGCCACCGGCGTGTCGCTGGTGTTCCACCCGCTCAATCCCTACGTGCCGACCACCCACGCCAACGTGCGCTTTTTCCAGGCGCAGCGCGACGGCGAAGTGGTGGCCAGCTGGTTCGGCGGCGGCTTCGACCTGACCCCCTTCTATCCGTTCGACGAGGACGTGCAGCACTGGCACCGGGTCGCACGCGATCTGTGCACACCCTTCGGCGAGGAACGCTACGCCGCGCACAAGCGTTGGTGCGATGAGTACTTCTTCCTGCGCCACCGCAACGAAACACGCGGCGTCGGCGGCCTGTTCTTCGATGACCTGCATGGCGATTTCGAGCGCGATTTCGACTATCTGCGCGCGGTCGGCGATGGCTTCCTGGAGGCGTACCTGCCGATCGTGCAGCAGCGCAAGGACACGCCCCATGGCGAGCGCGAACGCGAGTTCCAGCTGTACCGCCGTGGCCGCTACGTGGAATTCAACCTGGTCTACGACCGCGGTACGCTGTTCGGCCTGCAGAGCGGTGGCCGCAGCGAAAGCATCCTGATGAGCTTGCCGCCGCGGGTGCGCTGGGAATACGGCTTCAACCCGGACGCCGGCAGTGCCGAGGCACGCCTGGCGGATTACCTGGTGCCACGCGACTGGCTCTGAGCTTCCGGCGCCACGCCTGGGGCGTGGTGCTTTCCCCTGCCTGCGGTGCGTCCTGCACCGGACAGGTCGTGTTCTTTCTTCTTCAAGGATGATGTCATGCCTGCTGTTGTTGCCCTCCGCCCCCGCGCTGCGGGTTGGCGCTCCCTGCTGCTGCTCGTGCTGGCCTCGGCCAGCCTGCCGGCCGCCGCGCAATCGATGGCTTGCGGCACCTACAAGGACAGCAGCGGCAACACCACGCTGACCCTCGAAAGCGAGGGCCACGGCTTCCTGTCCGGCCCCTACCAGGCCACCGAGGAACTGCGCATCGCCCGCCAGGACGACGTGCTCGGCACCGGCAACCTGTCCACAGGCCGCCTGGAGAACTGGTACTTCTCCGACAACGACCGCACCCTTAGCACCCCGTACCGCGAGTTCACCCGTGAGCGCTCCGCCGCATGCAAGGTGATGCCAGAGCCCATCGAAGACGGCTGCGTGATGAACACCTCCGAGTGCCTGGAGGCCTTGCCGGAAGCCGAGCCGCAGAAGCTGTATGCCTGGTGCGCCGAGGGCGTGGGCGCCGCCTGCATGCGCCTGCTGGAAACCTACCAGCAGCAGGCCAAGGACGCTTCGCCAAGCACAGCGGAGCCGCCGATGCCCGAGATCTGCAAGGAGGAGTCACCGTCGTTCGACGCCGAGGGCTGCACGGCAGTGGCCAGGCAGGTCGCCTCGGAAATGATGGGCAAGGCCCTGCTCGGCCTGCAGCATTCGGTGGATGCGCCGCTGCCGCCGGAACAGCTGGATGAACTGATCGCCCTGTGCCGCGTGCAGCAGGGCGAAACGTTCTGCGCCGACACCGCCGAGACCTTGTGGAGCAGTGGCCGCCTGCAGCAGGCCCGCGAGGCGCTGCAGCTGTCGTGTGCACAGCGCGCGGACGCCCCGGCCTGCGGGCCGGCCAAGGACCTCGGCGTGTTGGCCAGCGCTCCTGGCACGGCACTGGCACCGGTCACGGCCAGCGCGCTGCCCTGCGGCAGCTTTGAAGCCGAACGCAGCGTGCTGTCGCAGCTGCGCTTCCTGCAGGGCGGCGTGGTCGAAGCCGGTGGCCGCGAGCAGCCACTACGCGCCAGCCTGCGCGACGGCCGCATCCTCATCCATCGCGAACTCGGCAGCGACTTCGTGCTGCAGCTGCTGCAGAACGGCAACCTGGCCGGTATCGACGGTGGCAACCGCTTCGCCTACTACGAGCGCAAGCCGGCGGCGGGCAACGAACGCTGCACGCCATGACCGGGGCTGGGTAGCGCCGGTCCCCCGCCCGGCTGATGCACCGTGCAGCCGGGCCCAGGCACGGCGCTACCCGGTCAGGTGCTCTTCCTGGGGATGATGGTGATGTGCCCGTTGATCTCCAGCAGGGCCAGTTCGACATCCTCCACGCCCAGGCAGCCCTGCTGGCGCATGGCGGCCTCGAAATCGGCGCGGGTGACCTGCTCGCGACGCAGCACGGTGTCGAACAGGCGCCCATCGCGCGCGATCACCACCGGTTCTCCCTCCACCAGGCGCTCGATCCGCCGGTTGCGGGTACTGACCCAGCCCACCCCGTAGTTGAGCAGGATCAGGGTCGCCGCCAGCAGCAGGCCGCCGCCCAGCGAGGTGTCGGTGCCCAGCAGGGCGTTCTGTACGGCATTGCCCAGCAGCACGATCAGCAGCACGTCGAACGGCGTGATCTGCCCCAGCGCGCGCTTGCCGCTGAGCCGGACCATGCCCAGCACTACGACGTAGACCACTACCGCGCGCAGGATGAACTCCCACCACGGCATCGCCAGTGCGAACAGATCGGGCATCGTTTTCCCCTGCGGAGCGGTGGCCCAGCGTGGCGCAGACCAGGGAATCTGGCAACGGCACAAATAAAAAGCCCCGCTGACCAGGGGGAGGTCAACGGGGCCGGGGAACGGGCACTTGGGGAGGAGTCCCCGTTCCGAGATCTGCTCCAGGGGATGGGAGAGATCCACAACAGGCATTGCGCCTGTCGAGAGTTATAGAAGCACTCCGAACACTAACGGTTCGTGAAGGGGCCCAATTTAATGAACTTCAATCGGGGGAACATTCATGATCGAGTCAGAAACCTCCGACTGATGAACAAATTCACGTCGTTTTCGGCCTGAAACGGGGTCAGTGTGCTTCGTCCCAGTTGTTGCCGATGCCGGTATCGACCACCAGCGGCACCCGCAGTTTGGCCGCTTGCGACATGCGTTCCACCACCTGCAAACGCAAGTCTTCGACGAAACCACTTTCGGTTTCGAACACCAGTTCATCGTGCACCTGCAGGATCATCCGTGCCGGTGCGCCGCTGTCACGCAGCCACTGGTCCACGTCCACCATCGCGCGCTTGATGATGTCGGCGGCGGTGCCCTGCATCGGCGCGTTGATCGCCGCGCGTTCAGCACCCGCGCGCAGGCCCTGGTTGCGGGCATGAATGTCGTTCAGGTACAGGCGGCGGCCGAACAGGGTTTCCACGTAGCCCTGGTCGCGGGCCTGCTGGCGCATCCGCTCCATGAAGTCGCGCACGCCCGGGTAGCGGCTGAAGTACAGCGCCACGTAGTCCTGCGCCTGGCCACGGTCGATGCCCAGGTTGCGGGCCAGGCCGAACGCGCTCATGCCGTACATCAGGCCGAAGTTGATCGCCTTGGCGGCACGGCGTTCGTTCGGGGTCACTTCCTCCAGCGTGCGCCCGAACACCTCGGCGGCGGTGGCACGGTGCACGTCGGCGCCCTGTTCGAAGGCCCGCACCAGGCCCGGGTCCTCTGACAGGTGGGCCATGATCCGCAGCTCGATCTGCGAATAGTCGGCCGCCAGCAGCTGGAAGCCCTCCGGCGCGATGAACGCGCGGCGGATGCGGCGGCCGTCCTCGGTGCGGATCGGAATGTTCTGCAGGTTCGGGTCCGACGAGGACAGGCGGCCGGTGGCGGCACCGGACTGGTGGTAGCTGGTGTGCACGCGGCCGGTGTCCGGGTTGACCATCTCCGGCAGCTTGTCGGTGTAGGTGCTGCGCAGCTTGGCCAGGCCGCGGTACTCCAGGATCACCCGCGGCAGCTCGTGCTGCTCGGCAATCGCCTCCAGCGCCTCTTCATTGGTGCTGGGCTGGCCCTTGGGGGTCTTCACCACCGCCGGCAGCTTCAGCTCATCGAACAGCACCGCCTGCAGCTGCTTGGGCGAATCCAGGTTGAAGCTGCGCCCGGCCAGCTCGGTGGCCTTCTGCTGCGCGGCCAGCATGCGCGAGGACAGGTCCTGGCTCTGCCGGCGCAGTTCATCGGTATCGATCCGCACGCCATTGGCTTCGATCGTGGTCAGTACCGGCACCAGCGGCATCTCGATGTCGCGGTATACGCTGTCCAGCGCCGGCTCGGCCAACAGCTGCGGCTGCAGCGCGTGGTGCAGGCGCAGGGTGATGTCCGCGTCCTCGGCCGCATAGCGGCTGGCTTCGTCGATGCCCACCTGCGAGAACGGAATCTGCTTGGCGCCCTTGCCGGCCACGTCCTCGAACTTGATGGTGCTGTAGCCCAGGTAGCGCAGGGCCAGCGAGTCCATGTCGTGGCGGGTGGCGGTGGAATTGAGCACGAAGCTCTCGAGCATGGTGTCGTCGTGGTAGCCCTGAACGTCCACGCCGTGGCGGCGCAGTACATGCAGGTCGTACTTGCCGTGCTGGCCCAGCTTCTTCTTCGCCGGGTCCTGAAGCACCGGGCGCAGCGCGTCCAGCACCTGCTGCATCGGCAGCTGCGCCGGTGCACCCGGGTAGTCGTGGCCGACCGGAATGTAGGCGGCCTTGCCCGGCTCGACGGCCAGGCTGACGCCGACCAGGCGCGCACGCATCGCGTCCAGCGCATCGGTCTCGGTATCGAAACTGATCAGGTCGGCCTGCTGCAGGCGCTCGACCCAGGCCTGCAGCTGTTCGGTGGTCAGCACCGTCTCGTATTCACCGGGCGCGGCCAGCGCCGGGTCCAGCGCACCGGCGGCCGGCGCCTCGGCGCTGCCACGGGCGAAGCCGGCGGCGGTACCACGCAGGCTCGGGGTGGCCTCACTGGCAGCGGTGGGCGCCGGCAGCGGTGCCCCCAGTTCCTTCAGCGCCTGGGTGAAGCCGTAGCGCGTATACAGCTCGGTCAGCTCCGGCACGTCCTGCTCGCGCAGGGCCAGTGTGGTCGGGCTGGCGTCCAGCGCCACGTCGGTGCGGATGGTCACCAGCTCGCGGTTCAGCGGCAGCCGCTCCAGCGCGGCGCGCAGGTTCTCGCCGATCTTGCCCTTCATGGTCGGCGCGGCCGCCATCACCCCGTCCAGGTGCTGGTACTCGGCCAGCCACTTGGCGGCGGTCTTCGGCCCGCACTTCTCCACGCCCGGCACGTTGTCGACGGTGTCACCCATCAGTGCCAGCAGGTCGATGATCTGGTCGGCACGCACGCCGAACTTGTCCATCACTGCCGCGTCCGAATCCATGCGGCTGCCGGTCATGGTGTTGACCAGCTCGATGCCCGGACGCACCAGCTGGGCGAAGTCCTTGTCGCCGGTGGAAATGGTCACCTTCAGGTCCTGTGCCAGGCCCTGCAGGGCCAGCGTGCCGATCACATCGTCGGCTTCCACGCCGGGGATGCGCAGGATGCTGATGCCCAGCGCCTCGACGATGCGGCACATCGGCTCGACCTGGCTGCGCAGCTCGTCGGGCATCGGCGGCCGGTTGGCCTTGTACTGGTCGTACAGGTCATCGCGGAAGGTCTTGCCGGGCGCATCGACCACGAACGCGACATAGGCCGGGCGTTCCTTCAGCGTCGAGCGCAGCATGTTGACCACGCCGAACAGCGCGCCGGTGGGTTCACCCTGTGCATTGGACAGGGGCGGCAGCGCGTGGAACGCGCGGTACAGGTAACTGGACCCGTCGATCAGGACTAATCTGCTCATGCGCCGATTCTACGCGCCCGTGCCTGCACCGCGACGACACGGCACGCACCCGGCGATGGGGCATAATCAGGGCTCTATCCAGGCAAAGGCCCCCGCCGATGAAGACCCTGATGCTGGCTTCCGTGCTCCTGCTCGCTGGCTGCGCCAGCATGGGTGGCGCAGGTGCTCCCCCGGTGGACGTCAAGGGCGCCGATGTCTCCAAGCGCACCATGGACAACGGTGACACCATCGAGGAATACCGCGTGTCCGGCCAGCTGCGCATGGTCAAGGTGACCCCGTCGCGCGGCGCGCCGTACTACATGTACGACAAGAATGGCGACGGCCGTTTCGACAACGACAAGGACGGCGTGTCGCCGGTGTACTGGAAGCTGTACAGCTGGTGATGTGACCGGCATCGAACCGGGCGGAGTGGCAGCACTCCGCCCATGTTCAACGGGTTACTGCACGCAACCCGCCGCGTCACCGTCGCAGGCCCGCGCCGTCGCCGCCGGCAACCGGATTCCAGGGTACGTGATGCCGATCGCACGCTGCTCAACGGCTGCCGCCGCCGCATCGACATAGACGGCCCGCGGCAGCACCGCGCCCTGTGCGAGCACTCCAGGACGCATCGCTTCGGGATCAGGTCCATCGCCCACCACGAGAGGGCGGCCATCCGTGCCTACGGCATGGAAATAGGCCGGCGGGCGTCCGATGAAATCGATCGTGTGCGTTCTGCCGGCGCTGGTCAGATAGATCGGCAGGGGCTGGGTGCCGATGCTGCCGCTGGACCACCAATGGCTGGCACCGGCCAGCACCGGCGCGGTACCCAGCTGGCGGATGTCACCGCCCTGCACCTTCAGGTGGAACCCGCTACTACCGGCATCGACGCTGAATGCGCTGCCGTTGAGCGAGGCGAGGGTCAGGGTACCGGCGCTGGTCAGGCTGAAGCCTGCGGGCGACTGGAAATCACCGAGGGTGCCGATGGCATTGGCCACGAACAGTGAGGCGTCGCCCAGCATCGTCGGGCCGGCCGCGCGTCCACTGAGCTGGTCAGCCAGCAGGCGGCCACCGGCACCCGCGCGGATCGCACCGGACGACTGCAGGCGCAGCCCGCCCGCCTGCACACTGCCATCGAGCAGCAGATCACCACCGTGCACATCGAGCAGGCCCTGCGCGCCAGCCTGCACGTCGCCGCTCACCTGTAGACCGTGCAGGGTCTTCAACTCCAGGCCCTGGCTGCTGAAGTCACCGAGCGTGGCGATACGGTTGTCACCACGCAGGCTGGCCTTGCCGCCGGCACTACCCTGCAGGCGCTGTGCGGCCAGTACACCGCCGGTCTGGGTCAGCGTGCCACCCGTTGCGAGCTGCAGTACACCCGCGGCCAGTACATCCTGGCCGAGCTGCAGGTCCTGGCCGCTGCGCAGGGTGATGTTGTTGCCGCGCAGCGCCGCCGGCAACCGCAATGCGCCGCCGGCCAGCAGCTGCAGGTCACCGTTGCCGGTATCGATTGCGCCGCTGGGCAGATCCAGTGCGCCCCCGGCCTGCAGGCGAACCGCCGCGCTGTGGCTGTCGAGCAAACCGATGCGCAGGTCGCCCGCACTGGCCAGATCGATACCCGCGCCAGCCAGCGACACCGCGCCGCGCAGATCGTTGCCAGCCAATCCCAGTGCAATCGATGCGTTGCTGCGCAGGTCGGTGCTGCCATCCACGCGCAGCGTGCCGTCCTGATCGATGCCGTTGCTGCCCACCGCCTGCAGGTTACCGCCCACGCGGGTCGTGCCGAAGTGCAGTTGCTGGCCCTGCAGGGTCACATCGCCGGCGACATTGGCCGTCGACAGGGTCAGGCGTCCTGCACTGCGTGCAGCCAGGCCGTCCGCCGTCACGCCCTGCAGCTGCAGCGGGCCATCGCTGGCCAGCGCCACCTGCCGGCCCTGCACCGTGACCGCATCGCCGAAGTGGTTGCCACCGGCCTGCAGGTCGATGTCACCGCCAGCGCTCAGGCGGGTCGTGCCCACCACCTGCGCGGCACCCTGCTGGCGGATGTCGCCGGCGCTGGCCAGCGACAGCTGGCCACTCGCGGCCACATTGCCCAGCAGCAGCGTATCGCCGGTTACGTTGATGTCACCGCCGGACAGGTTGAGCGCGCCGCCGAAACGGTTGCCGGCATTGCCCAGCGCGATGCGCCCGCTGCCTGCATCAACCTGCACTGCACCGACCGACTGCACGCCGCCCCCCACCCCATTGGGCACGGCGACCTGCACGATGTCCGCGTTGCTGCTGGCCAGGCTCAGCGAACCGCTGCTGCGCAGATCGGCCCCCAGGCGCACGCCATCGCGGCCGACCACGGTCACGTTGTTGCCGGCCAGCAGCGCATTGGCCTGCACCGCACCGCCATCGGCGAGCAGGGTCAGGTTTCCGGCACCGGCATCGATGGCCGGCAGCTGCAGGCCTCCCCCGGCGTGCAGGCGCACATCGGACGGGCCGCCGTTGTTCAGGCGATCGACCTGCAGATCGCCCGCTGCGCGTAGATCGACACCGTTGCCGTCCAGCCCGACCGCACCCGTGAAGCGGTTGTCGGCACGGTCCAGTGCAATGGTGCCCTGCGTGCGCACGTCGCTGCGGCCGCCGACTTCGAGCGCCGCCTGCTGGGAGACACCGCCCAGGCCCGCGCGTGCATCCAGGTTGCCGCTGGCGGACACGCTGTCGAGCAGCAGGCCATCACCGGTGGTGATGGCGATGTTGCCGCCCTGCAGGGCGACGCTGCCATCGAAACGATTGCCGGCCTGATCCAGGCTGATGTCCGAACCGGCCTGGAAGCGGCTGTTGCCCGTCACCTGCAGCGCATCGGACTGGGTGATCGCAGCGGCGCTGTTGACCTGCAGTGTTCCCTGCACGGAGGTGGCCCCGAGCCGCACGCCGTTACCCGCCAGCACGGCATCGCGCGCAGCCTGCAGCTGCTGGATATCCAGTGCCGTGCTGCTGGACAGGGTGATGTCACGGCCCTGTACCTGCAGTGCGCTGCCCAGTTGATTGCCGGTTCCGCCCAGCACGATATCGGTGCTGGCGGTCAGCTGGCTGTTGTTGCCGATCGCCAGGCTCCCACTTCCCTGGCGGATCGCACCCGCGTGTGCGGTCGCCAACAGCGTGCCGCCGATGGTGGCTCCATCCAGCAGCAGGGAGGCCCCTTCGATCGTGGCATTGCCCGCGATGCCGGCGGCACCCAGGCTCAAGTGGCCACCGCTACGCGCGATCAGGCTGTCCGCCGTCACCCCTTGCAGCTGCAGGGGGTCGGTGCTGGCCAATGCCACCTGCCGGCCCTGCACGGCCACGGCATCACCGAAACGGTTGCCCGCGGCCTGCAGGTCGATGTCACCGCCGGCACTCAGGCGGGTCGTGCCCACCACCTGCGCGGCACCCTGCTGGCGGATGTCGCCGGCGCTGGCCAGTGACAACGTGCCGCCCGCGTTGACGCTGCCCAGCAGCAGCGTGTCGGCGGCCACGTTGATATCACCACCGGACAGGTTGAGCGCGCCACCGAAACGGTTGCCGACGTTGCCCAGGGCGATGCGTCCGTTGCCTGCGTTGACCTGCACCGCACCGACCGACTGCACGCTGCCACCCACGCCGTTGGGCGCAGCGGCCTGCACGATGTCCGCATTGCTGCTGGACAGGGTCAGTAAACCACCGCTGCGCAGGTCACCACCCAGCCGCACGCCATCGCGGCCTGTCAGCGTGACGTTGTTGCCGGCCAGCAGCGCATTGGCCTGCAACACCCCACCCTCGGCGAGCAGGGTCAGGTTGCCGGTACCGGCATCGATGGCAGAGGTGGGCAGTTGCAGTCCTCCGCCCGCACGCAGGCGTATATCGGATTGCCCGGCGTTGTTCAGACGATCAATCTGCAGATCGCCTGCGGCGCGCAGATCGACACCCTTCCCATCGAGTCCGACCGCACCTGTGAACCGGTTGTCGGCTCGGTCCAGCGCGATGGCGCCCTGCGTGCGGATGTCGCTGCGGCCGCCGACCTGGACTGCCGCCTGCTGGGAAACACCGGCGCTGCCAGCGCGTGCATCCAGATTTCCTGACACCGATACGGCGTCGAACAGCAGGCCACCGCTGGTGCCGAGGGCAACATTGGCCCCCTGCAGGGCGACGCTGCCGTCGAAACGATTGCCGGCCTGGTCCAGGGTGATGTCCGAACCCGCCTGGAAGCGGCTGTTGCCTGCCACCTGCAGTGCAGCAGACTGGGTGATCGCACCCGTGCTGTTCACCTGCAGTGTTCCCTGCACCGAGGTTGCACCAAGCCGCACGCCGTTGCCGCTGAGCCGCACGTCACGCGCGGCCTGAAGATTCTGCAGGTCCAGGGCCGTGCTGCTGGACAGGGTGATGTCGCGCCCCTGCACCTGCAAGGCACTGCCCAGTTGATTGCCGGCTCCGCCCAGCACGATGTCGGTGCCGGCGGTCAGCTGGCTGTTGTTGCCGATCGCCAGGCTGCCACTTCCCTGGTTGATGGCACCTGCGCGTGCGGTCGCCACCAGCGCGCCGCCGATGCTCACCTGGTCGAACAGCAGGGACGTGCCGTCAAGGACCGCAGTGCCTGCAACATTGGCATTGGCCAACGACAGCGCCCCCGCGCTGTCTGCATCCAGCGCCGCAGCCGTCACCCCATCCAGTGCCAGGCCCGGCTGCGCACGGATCCGCACCTGGTTGCCGCTCAACGCGACCTTGCCGGCAAAGGTGTTGGCCGTTGTATCCAGCATCAGGTCGCCACCGCTGCCGGCGCTGAAGCTGGCATCGCCACCGACGGTGAGCGTACCGCCCTGGGTGAACCCGGTGGTGCTGCTGACGTCAAGCCGGCCACTGGTGCGGATCGCCTGCGCGATCACGCTTGCCCCCTTGAGTTCGAGATTGGCCAGCCCCGCGCCGGGCGTGGTACCTGCGCCGGACTGCAGTTCAAGCGCACCGTGCGCGTTGAGCACCAGGCTGCTGCGGCCATCGCTGCTGCCGTCGATACGACCGGCCAACAGGTTGCCATTGTTGCTGCGGATGCTGAACACCCGGGGGGTGTTCGCCACCAGGTTGACGTTGCCCAGGCGGATCGCGCCGTCGGCCGTGATGTTGCCGCCGAGCTGGAGCGGACCCGCACCACGGCTGTCGAGGCTGGCGAGCGCCTGATTGCCGCCCACGTCACCGGCAAACACTACATTGAGCCCGCGTGCGAGCGTCAGTGCGTATCCACCATCGATGCGCCCCCGGAAGTTGATCTGGCCAAGCTGGCTGTCCAGCACGCTGTCGCGGGTCAGCACCACATTGCCCTGGAAGTACTGCAGGCCGATGCTCCTGCCGCTGGCGGGAAGCTGCACGACATCCGCCGTCGCCAACAGGCTGTCCACGTCGAAATCGGAGAAGGCCAGCGTGCCCGCAGCGGAAATGTAGCTGCCGCGACCCTTCAGTGACACCTCACCGCCAAACCGGTTGACCGGCTGGCCCAAGCCGTTCGCCCTGTCGAGATTGATGGGACCGCCGGCGTCGACATGGGTGGTGCCGCCGATGTCCAGCATGCTGCCCGCGGCTTGCTGCAGCCCGCCGGTGAGATCCAGCCGCAGGTTCTCCGACAGCGTGCTGTTGCCCAGCAGCAGATCGCCCGCGCGTAGCTGGGCGCTTCTGCCCCTCAGGCTGACCTCGCCACCGAAGCGATTGCCTGCATCGGTGACGTTGATGTCGCCCGCACTGCTGAGCGAGGTCCGGCCATCGACCTGGAAACTGCCCATCTGGGTCAGGCTGATTCCGGAATCGATGTTGAGGTTGCCCTTGCTGACGATGCCTTGACCGTTGAAGAGATGCCCGGTGATGCTGACATCGGCGGCCTGGATGTTGCCGTTGACCTGGATCTGGCCAGCGGTTTTCATTGCCAGGTTGTAGCCACCGGCGGTGTTGCTGGAGATACCGTCGGTGGTGAGGGCGCCGCCGCCGGTGCTGATCAGCTGCGTGTTGCCGTCCAGCACCACGTTGCCCTGCAGCAGGATCTCGCCGTTGCTGGTGAGGCGGCTGCCCAGCACGATGGTATCGGCGCGGCCGTGCAGGCGACCCACCGCCCCGGTTCCTCCCACCTCGCCGCCGATCGTGAGCTGGCGTGCACTCAGATTCAGACCGCCGCCGTCACCGTCGACCGTTCCGCCGAGTGTCAGGCTCCCGATAAGCGAGGTCAGGCTGCGCACACCGTACACGCGCACCGGACCAGCGAACCCGAGCGTGCCCAGCGTGCTGACATCGCCGAACAGGCGCGCGCCGCTACCGGCGCTGACATTGAGACCCTGCAATGCGGTGCTGCCACCAATGGCACCGGAGAACGTGGCCATTCCGCTGGCGTCGACGCCCAGCTGGTAGCTGCCATCAACGGTGCCGTCGAACAGGATCGTCCCACCCTGCAGCGTCGAGTTGCCCTGCAGTGTCACCGCGGACCGATAGGCCTGGTCACCGGACGTGGTGATCGTACCGCTCAGGCCAAGGCTGCCGCCCTGCGCATCCAGGCTGCGCGCATCGATATCGCCCAGGTTCAGTGCACCGATGCCGACCAGACTGACATCGGCTCCTTTCGCGCTGACCCGGTTGCCGAAACTGTTGCCGGCATGGGTCAGGGTGATATTGCCCGCAGCTGCGTCGAGCGTGGTATTGCCACCGACCGACAGCGCCCCACTGTTCGCCAGGCTGGTCGAGGTGGCCAGGGTCAGGTCGGTACCGACATGGCCGCCAACGCGGCTGACGGCATTGCTCGCCTGTCCCAGGGTCACTCGGCCCTGCGTATCCAGTTGCAGCGCGCCCTCCAGCGAACCCGCGGTCTGGGTGATGTTGTTCGCGTCGATTCCGATCGAGTCTGCCTTGATCGAGCCTGACAGCACCACGTCGCCGTTGATGCCGCCATTCAAGTTCACGGTCGTGGCGTCGATGCTGCCGCCGGTCATCTGGATGGCGACCGGCCCCCCCATGACAGCCGATCCCACCGTGGACATCGCCGTGGCCGTAACGATGGCGTTGTTGATCGCCACCGGTGCAGAACTGCGGATGGTCAGGCTGCCGTCGCTGGCATCGATGGCGTTGGCGATGATCGTGCCACCCGCGTTGATGCCGGTGGCGGACAGCCCGGGTCCCATCAGCGCGGTCATGTTGATGTTGCGTGCACTGAGGGTCCCGACGTTGCTGATGCCGGTACCTGCCCTGCCACTCGACGCAGTGGTGGCGAACGACAGGCTCGGCATGCCGGTCGATGACACACCGGTCACCGCGGTCACCGCACCTGCCGCCACCAGATCGATGTTGCCGAGCGGTGCGGCGATGTAACCGTTGTTGAACACCGAGCCACCGACCAGGCTGATGCCGCCGGCCGTAGCCGTCAGCGTACCTCCCAGGTTGCTGACCGCGGCACTGCCCCCTGCGCCACCCAGTTCGAAACTGGGTGCCAACCCACCACCATCCAGCGGAATCCCCTGTGCGCCGGGCGCCAGGGTGCTCGCCAGCAACCCGCCCACGTTGACGCTGGCAGTGCCGGTGAAGGTAATGCCCGCCGGATTGAGCAGGAATACCTGCCCGTTGGACAGCAGCTGGCCGCTGATGATGCTGGCCGACGGGCCGGTCACCAGGTTGATGGCCGTCGACCTCGAGCCCGCCTGATCGAACCTGACCGTGTTGCCTGAGCCGATGTTGAAGCTGCTCCACTGGAACAACGCAGCCTGGCTCTGCTGGGTGATCGTCATGGTGTTGCCATTGACGTTGATGATTCCCGAGCCCGACGTAATGGTGCCGTTCTGTGGCAGGGTCTGCGCGGTGGCCTGCAGGCTGCCGGTCAGCAGCAGCGCCGCGGTCAACGGTGCCAGCCAAAGAGGGGTGTGCGATCGCGCCGGGACAGCGCGGCGTGGCCCGCGCGCGAACTCCGCAGCGACCTGCACCTGGCCCAGCGAAGGATTGAAGACGAGTCGGTAGATACGGTTCATGGTCGCTCCTCAGAAGGTCAGGCCAAGCCGCGCATATACGCGGACATCGCGGCCGTCACCCGGTCGCAGGGCGCTGGTCGGCTTGGCCGCCGCCACGCGCAGTTCCAGGTTCTTCCACTGGCGCAGGCGGAAGGTCGCGCCCATTCCCACCGATGCCAGGTCGGCCGGTGCCTCCAGCCCATCAACATCGAACACCCGCGCCTGGTCGGCGAACACATCCAGCTCCAGCACTTCGCGCCATGGCACGCCCCGGAACGGCGAGGCCACATCGCCGAAGCCCGGCGCGTCGACGTGGTACTCCAGCGCCCCGAACCAGCCACGATCACCCAGGGTCTCGCCCTGCGCGTATCCCCGCACGCTGTCGTTGCCACCGACCTGGAACTGCTCCAGTGCCGGCAACGAGTTGTTGCTGTACTGGCCATTGAACTTGAACAGCAGGCGTTGGCTGCGGCTGAGGTACTGCAGCCGCAGCAGGCCCAGGCGCACCACGTTGAACCGGCTGTCACGTGTCGGGTTGATCGCATCGAAGTCGGCCGAGCGATCGCGCAGCGACTGGCGCACGCTCAACTGCGCCAGGTTGATGCCATGCCAGCGTGCATCGTTGTGGCGCACGCTGGCCCCCACCTCGGCCACATCGTATTTCTGCTTGGAAAGAACCAGCCCCAGCGCTTCAAAGCGCGAGCTTTCACGGATGTAGCGCGCCGAGCTGGTCACCTGCAGATCGGGCCGGTTGATGAACTTCCAGTCGGCGCCTGCATAGGCCTGCGACGCCGGTCCCTTGAGCTTGAAGCCACGCAGGATGCCGTCGTCCACCTCCAGCTCGCTGCGGTTGGCACCGGCCAGCACCGACAGGCCCTGGACAGCCTGCAATGGCACGCTGTAGGACAGTGCGCCGGCACGGCTGGCCTGTGGATCGAATGCATAGGTGCCACTGGCGGCGAACACATCGCCCAGGCCCAGTGGGCTGTTCCAGGTCACACCCAGCTGGGCACGGCCGCGCCCGGTCAACGCGGTGCCATGGTTGTCCACGCTGGTGCTGATCTCGTAGGGCCGGCCGCTTTCACGCGCGACCAGCACCAGGTCGGTTTCACCGACGTTCTCGCCGGGTTGCAGCACCGAGGAAACGGAAACCCCCGGCAGGTCACGCGCGTACAGCAACGCGCTGTCGATGTCGGCCTGGCGCAACGGCTGCCCACGCAGGCGTTCGGCCACGTTGCTGAGCGTATGACTGCGGTAACGCTGGTTGCCCTGCACCACCACCTTGCCGATGCGCCCTTCCAGCACGCGCACTTCGATGCGGCCCTCGGCATCGAGCTTCTGCGGCGGCAGGTAGGCGACGCTGACCAGGAAACCCGCCTTGCGATAGGCCGCCGTCACCGCGTCCGCCGCCCCCTGCAGCTGGGCGAAGTCCAGCACCGCCACGTCGGCGCCCTGCGCAATACGCGCGAAGTACGCATCCAGCACAGCCTGGACGTGGGCGGGCGTGATGCCTCGTTGTGGATGCTCACCGACGTCGCTGGCGCGGAAACCACGCACCTGCAGGGTCTGGCTGCCGGTACGCGCGTCCATGTCGGGCAACCGGGTGTCCGCTGGAATGTCGGCCGGGGGGGCCGCCGCCGCAACAGGCAATGCTGCAGACAGCAGCAACGCGAACGACGAACGCTTCAACGGCATCAAGATGTCCTCCAATGACGGCAGATGTCCAAGGCAACGGACAACGCTCCGCCAGTCCCCGGGCGGAGTGCATGAAAAAGACAGGCGCAGCAGAACGCGCTGGCAGCCAGCAGGCGATCCGCCCACGGCCCAGACATGCATGCACCTCAACAACCCCGCGCGGAGGATGCCACAAAGAATGAACGGCGACGCGTGCCGTTCGTAACCGTTCGTCGGACACGCCTCTGCAGGGCCGATGTCGACGCCACATGGATCGATCTGAATGCTCGTGCGCCACTCAGGGCCCACAAAAGACAACGCCGGCGCGCATCCTGCGGCCGGCGTCGGGTCCCCTCCCCGGGAACGCGTGAATCAGCGGGTGTGGATCAGCGGATGACCAGCACCGGCAGCGTGCTGCGTGCCAGCACTTCGGCGGTCTGGCTGCCCAGCAGCACCCGGGTGACGCCACGGCGGCCATGCGAGGTCATCACGATCAGGTCGCTGTTGCGCTCACCCGCCGTCTCGATGATGCCGTCGGCCGCGTAGCGGTCCAGTACATGCACCGGGTTGGCGGTGATGCCCTGCTCGGCGGCCTTGGCCAGCGCCGGCTGCAGCACCTTCTGTGCGCCTTCCTCGCGGTCGGCCTTGTACTCGGGGCTGTTCATATAGCCCACGCTCCAGCCCATGGCGTCGTACATGCCGACGGCCCACGGCTCGGAAACGGTCACGATATCGACCTCGGCATTGAGGTCCTTGGCCAGCTCCAGGCCCTTGGCCAGGCCCTTGTCGGCCAGCTCGGACCCGTCGGTGGCAATCAGGATGCGCTTGTACATGGTGGGGCTCCGTAGCGATCTGCCAGATGGGAACGACACCATTGCACACCGGATGTGCAGGCCGCGCCTTGAGCAGGATCAATCCGGCGCCGCGCAGCGGCGTGTGCGCATCGCCCGCTTGCGTGCGCCGGTCAGTGCGGCGCATGCTCGGCGGGCGGCGCACTGCCGCGCTCAAGGACGACCGACATGCAGGACAACAAACCGCCCGCCTGGAGTTCCCAGAAATCCATCCTGGTCGCCGCGATCATCGCCTTGGCGGTGCTGTTCGGCGGCTACCAGATCGGCAAGGACATGGCGCTGCGCGACAACGCGCGGCAGGCGGCCGGCCGCTAACGGGCTGCCGTAGAGTCGAGCTTGCTCGACTGCTTTCTTTGCGGGTAGAAGCAGTCGAGCAAGCTCGACTCTACCGTTGCTTTGTTCAGGCGATCTGCACCACGCGCGCGTTCTGGCACAGCGGGTAGCTGGCCACGAAGTCAGCGATGGCATCACGCATCGCCACGAACGATTCGCCGTACATGTACAGCGCGGTCTCGGTCGGGCCCTGCCACCAGCTGCAGATCTCACCGAGGCCGTCGATGTTCTCCGACAGCTGTTCGAACACGTGGTTGGAATCGCACTGCTCGTAGACGTCGTCCGGCAGGGTCAGCCCGTCCAGGTAGATGCCCAGCCCTTCGGTCACGCCGAAGCTGCGGTCAGCCTCGCCTGCGCCCTGCAGCTGCGAGCCTTTCGGCGCGCCCAGCTGCTCCAGCAGATCGATCAGCTTCGGCACGCCACTCGCATCGATCAGCGCCACTTCGATATCGCCGTACTCGACTTCACCCAGGTCGGACATCGCGGTGCCGCCGCCGGTCAGCTCACCCACCTGGGCCGCCTGCAGCAGCGCATCGAGCGGATCCTCGAACAGTTCATGGCGGTGCTCCGGCTGCAGCCGGGCGTTCAACTTCACGGTGACGTGCAGCGTGGGTTCGGTCATGGGGGCGTTCCTGTGAGAAGTGCCGCCTATTGTAGAGTCGAAGGTAGCGGCAGGAGCCGCTGCCAACGTCGCTTGCGACGGCCCGAAGGGTGCCGGTCAGGACGACCGGCATAGCTTGCTCGACTGCTCCTTCCCCACCAGAAGCAGCCGAGCATGGCTCGGCTCTACAGGAATTCCCGGCCCCTCGACGGCGATCAGATCACCGTCAGGTTGGCATACGCCATCACCAGCCACTTGCTGCCGGCGTCGGCGAACTCGACCTGCACACGGGCGTGGGCACCGCTGCCTTCGTAGTCGGTCACCATGCCTTCGCCGAACTTGGGATGGGTGACCAGTGCGCCGAGCTTGAGCGGCGGTGCCTCGATCGAGGCATGGCCCATCACCCGGCTGCTGCCCAGCGAGGCCGGCCGCGAGACCTGCACCTTCGGGCGGACTTCATGCAGCAGTTCGCGCGGGATCTCGCGCAGGAAGCGCGACGGCAGGCTGTAGTTGTCCTGGCCATGGATGCGGCGCGATTCGGCGTAGCTCAGCACCAGTTTCTGGCGCGCGCGGGTGATGCCCACGTAGGCCAGGCGGCGCTCTTCTTCCAGCCGACCGCTTTCCTCCAGCGAGCGTGCACTGGGGAACAGGCCTTCTTCCAGGCCGGCCAGGAACACCAGCGGGAATTCCAGGCCCTTGGCCGAGTGCAGGGTCATCAGCTGCACGCCGTCCTCGCCCGCCTGCGCCTGGCCCTCACCGGCCTCCAGTGCCGCATAGGCCAGGAACGCGACCAGCTCGTCCATGTCCTCGCCCACTTCCTCGATGTCGTCGGCGCGGCGTACGAAACGCGAAGCCACCGAGACCAGTTCGTCGAGGTTGTCGGTGCGCGATTCCGAATCCAGCGCGTTGCGGCTTTCCTTGCTCCAGTGCTCGCGCAGCTGCGAGCGGGCCAGCACGTGGTCTACGCGCTCGGCCAGGGTCATGTGCAGGGTCTGCGCCTGCAGCTCGTTGACCAGCACCAGGAAGCCGGCCAGCGCATTGCGCGCACGTGCGGCCAGCGCGCTGCCCTGGGTGACCAGCATGGTCGCTTCCCACAGCGAGATGCCCTGCGCGCGCGCCTCGCGGCGCACTTCGTCCAGCGTGCGGTCGCCGATGCCACGGGTGGGCGTGTTGACCGCGCGCTCGAACGCCGCGTCATCGTTGCGGTTGGACAGCAGGCGCAGGTAGGCCAGCGCGTCCTTGATTTCGGCACGCTCGAAGAAGCGCATGCCACCGTACACGCGGTACGGCACCTGCTCGCTCAGCAGGGCTTCTTCCAGCGCGCGCGACTGCGCGTTGCTGCGGTAGAGCACGGCCACTTCGGTGTAGCTGCCACCGTCGCGCACCCACTGGCGCGCGCGCTCGACGATGTAGCGCGCTTCGTCCATCTCGTTGTACGCGGCATACAGGTCGATCGGCTCGCCGTCGCCGCTGTCGGTCCACAGCTGCTTGCCGATGCGGTCGGGGTTGTGCGCGATCACCGCGTTGGCGGCGCCGAGGATGTTGGCGGTGGAGCGGTAGTTCTGTTCCAGGCGGATGGTCTGCGCGCCCGGGAAGTCACGCAGGAAGCCCTGCACGTTCTCCACCTTGGCACCGCGCCAGCCATAGATGGCCTGGTCATCGTCGCCAACCACGAACACGTGGCCGGAATCACCGGCCAGCACGCGCACGAAGGCGTACTGGATGGCATTGGTGTCCTGGAACTCGTCCACCAGGATTTCGCGGAAGCGGGCGCGGTAGTGCGACAGCAGCGCCGGGTTGTCGCGCAGCAGCTCGTGCGCGCGCAGCAGCAGCTCGGCGAAGTCGACCAGGCCGGCGCGGTCGCAGCGCGCCTGGTACTCGATGTAGGCCTGGCGCATGGTTTCCAGCCACGCGTCGTTCGGTTCGGGCTGGATGTGCTGCGGGCGGCGACCTTCGTCCTTCTGCGCGTTGATCCACCGCGCGATCTGCTTGGCCGGGTACTTGCCGTCATCCAGTTCCAGCGCCTGCACCACACGCTTGACCAGCCGCAGCTGGTCGTCCGAATCCATCACCTGGAAGCCTTCGGGCAGCTTGGCGTCCTGCCAGTGCAGGCGCAGCAGGCGGTTGGCCAGGCCGTGGAAGGTGCCGATCCACATGCCGCGGCTGCCGTTGGGCAGCTGCGCATCGATGCGGTGGCGCATTTCGCCGGCTGCCTTGTTGGTGAAGGTCACCGCGAAAATGCCGTGGGTCGGCACGCCATCGACTTCATGCAGCCAGGCGATGCGGTGGGTGAGTACGCGGGTCTTGCCGGAACCGGCACCGGCCAGCACCAGGTGGTGGCCGGGGGGAGCGGAGACGGCTTCGCGCTGGGCCGGGTTCAGGCCATCAAGCAGGTGGGAGACATCCATGCCCCCATTTTACGGCATCGCCGTCGCGGCTCCTGCGACCACCTGGGTTGCCAGTGCCTGCGCCTGCTGACGCAGTTCAGGCACGGCCAGGCTTTCCCACAGGCTGCCGATGCGCAGGCTGCCGAGTACGCCCAATCGTGCCTGCGGCTGGCCGCCTGCGGCACACAGGCGATCACCCGGCACCGTGCTGTCCAGGCCCAGGCCGTGCGGGCCGGGGCGGGCCAGCCCTTCGGCCTGCAGCTGTTGCAGCAAGGGATTGCGCAGCGCGCTGGCACGGGTTTCCACGCCAGTGGCGTTGATCACCCCGCCGATCGTCCACTGCTGTTCATTGCCCGAGGCATCGCGGCCGGACAGCTGCACGGCGCCGCCCTCGCGCCAGACGCGCTGCAGGCGGCTGCGGTGAATGCGCAGCTGGCCGCTGTGCTGCAGCGCCTGCAACTGCGCATCCACTTCTTCGGCGATGCGGTGGCGATGCACGTCCCAATACCGCACCACATGGCGCAGGAAGCGGCGCTGGTCGGCCTCATCGAGGCTGCACCACAGCGTCTGCCCGTGCGGACGGATGCGGTCCATCACGCCCTGCCACGGCAGGCCTTCGGCCTGAGCCTGGCGCGCGAACCCGCGCAATGCACGCAGGCGCTGGCGCAGGTTCATCGGCATCAGCGTGGCCGGGTCGAAGCTGGGCAGGCCGCCGTGGGCATGCGACAACGGCAGCAGGCCATGGCGCGAGATCACGTGCAGCGGTCCGCTATGGCCGGCAGCGACCAACGCCAGCACGGTGTCGGCCATGCTCAGGCCAGACCCGACAATAGCCACGGCCTGCTCGCCGGCCAGGGTGCGTACGCCGTCGTAGTCCCAAGCCTCGATCACGTCATCGGCAGGCAGCGCATCGGCGCCGGCCACCGGCAGCGGGCGCATGCTGTTACCGGTGGCCAGCACCGCCTGTGCGGCGTGCAGCGTCTGGCCATCGCCCAGCTGCAGTTGGTAACCATGGTCATCCGGCTGCAGGCCCAGCACCGGCTGCGCGATCACCTGCAGCTGCGCCGGGCTGGCCGCGGCGGCGTCCTGCAGGCGCTGCTGCAGGTAGGCGGCGAAGTAGTGGCGGCACACGTAGCGCTCGCCCAGCACCTCGCGCGCCTCGCCCGGGTAGGCGTTGGCGGCCATCAGGTAGTCGAGGAAATCGCCGGGCGCGTCGGCAAACGCACTCATCTTCGCCGCTGGCACGTTCAGCAGATGCTCGGGCCACGGCGTGGCATAGGCGATGCCCTGCGCCAGCTGCGAGGCCGGCTCGAAGATGGCCAGCGCCAGCGGCGCACGGGCCTGGCGCAATACCTGGATCGCCACCAGCACCCCGGCCGCACCACCACCGATGATCGCCAGGTCCAGTTCGCCATTACGCGGTGAATCAGTCATGGGCCGATTGTAGGCCATCGGCGATGACAGGCCGGCGTGCCGAAGCGGGCGGTTACTGCGGCCTCACATCAACGCATCGGCCAGGCGTGCGATGCCTTCGCGGCTGCGCCGCCACGTCGGGCGGCTGCGCCACTGCTGCAGGTCCAGCTGCCGTGACTCGCGCAGGTAGCCGTCCTCGATCGCGCACAGCTGCTGGACCAGCGCGCGGTCGTAGCAGATCAGGCCGATTTCGGCATTCAGCGCGAACGAGCGGATATCCATGTTGATCGAGCCGAGCACGGCGATGTCCTCGTCCACGCTCATGTGCTTGGCATGCAGGAACTGCGGTTCGTACAGGGCGATGCGCACGCCGCAACGCAGCAGCTCGTCGTAGTACGCCTCCTGCGCCCATGAGGTCAGCCGCTGGTTGTTGCTGGCCGAGAGGATCAGCTGCACCTGCACGCCGGACAACGCGGCAATGCGCAGCGCGCTCAGCGTGGCTTCGTCAGGCACGAAATACGGGGTGACCATCACCAGCCGGCGCCGTGCCAGGTGGATCAGCGCCGCCACCGCATCGCGTGCGTTGCTGTACGGGTAGGCCGGGCCGCTGGGCAGCAGCTGGGTGGCGATGTCATCGCTGCACTCGGGTACATCGGCGATCACGTCCAGGCGCTGGCCGGTTTCCATGTACCAGTCGCTGGCGAACACCGCTTCCAGGTGCGCCACCGCCGGGCCACGCACGCGCGCCACCAGCTCGCGGTTCGGGTGGCCGGGCACGAAGCCGGGGCCGGCCAGGTTCTGCGAACCGACATAGGCCACTTCGTTGTCGATCACCGCGATCTTGCGGTGGTTGCGCAGGTCCATGCGCCCGCTGCGGCGCCAGCGCAGGCCACCGGGCAGCATTGCACGCACTTCGATGTCGCGCGCTTCCAGGCGCTTTCGATAGGCGCGCAGGCCGCGCTTGGCGCCCACCGCGTCGAGCAGCACACGGCACTGCACGCCGCGCGCGGCTGCACGCTGCAGCGCCTCGACCACCGCCTCGCCCACCGCATCATCGAACATCAGGTAGTACAGCAGGTGCACGCGGTCTTCGGCCTGGTCGATGTCGGCGATCAGCGTATGCAGCGATTCGTCGTAGTCGGTCAGCAGGTCGACCGCGTTGCCGTGCACCGGCATGAAATCGCCCTGGCGCTGCACCAGCGGCACGATCTCGGCGCAGGCGGTGTCCGGTTGCGGGGTCCAGCGCAGGCGGTGCTGCAGCGCCTGCTCCTCGCGGATGACCTGCGAGGCCTCGGCCTGGCGGCGGATGCGCTCGCGCGACAGCCACGGGTGGCCGAACAGCAGGTACAGCGGCAGGCCCAGCAGCGGCACGAAGCCGACCAGCAGCAGCCAGCTGCGCGCCGCCCCCGGCGTGGTGCGGGTGGGGATCCAGCACAGTGCGACCAGCCGGATCAGCCAGTCGATCAGCAGCAGGTACGAACCCAGCAACCACTCGAACAGCATCGCGTCGCCCGTCGGGAGGTGATGGGCCATTCTGCCCAGCAGGGTGTGTAGAGTCGAGCTTGCTCGACGGCTTTGAACCAGCGTGTCGACCAAGGTCGACACCTACCGGGTGTGGGGACAGCATGCCGACCAACGGTCGGCACCCACTGCGGCAATGCCGGAACGGTCGGCCCCTCCACGGGAATACCAGGCATGAAAAAACCCGCCACAAGGGCGGGTTTCTTCGCGGGGACCAGCAATCCTTGCGGATTACTTGATCTTGCCTTCCTTGTACGGGACGTGCTTGCGCACGACCGGATCGTACTTGGAGAATTCCATCTTCCCCGGGGTGTTCTTCTTGTTCTTGTCAGTCGTGTAGAAGTGACCGGTACCGGCGGTCGAAATCATACGGACCTTATCGCGCTTGCCTGCCATGATCGTCTACTCCTCAGACCTTTTCGCCGCGCGCACGCAGCTCAGCCAGAACGGAATCGATGCCGTTCTTGTCGATGGTGCGCAGTGCATGCGCGGAAACACGAAGCTTCACCCAGCGGTTCTCGCTGGCAACCCAGAAGCGACGCTCGTGCAGGTTGGGCAGGAAACGACGACGGGTCTTGTTGTTGGCGTGCGAGACGTTGTTACCGGTCTGCACTCGCTTGCCGGAAACCTGGCATACGCGGGACATGGCGCACCTCGATAGTAAGTTGTGTCAGCCCGTAGCCCGGGAGACGGCGGCCTCAGTGGTTGCCCACCACACGTCAAGAGAATCAAAGGGTTACGCTGGCGTTGGGCGGCCGGGGACGTGCTCCCGGGGGTGCCGCCCGGTAGAAAACCGGACACAGCGAGCCGCGCATTATGCATGGGTTCAAGCACTTGCGCAAGTTACCCACAGGCCGGAGCTGAACAGGATGGCCGCCTTCCTGTAGAGCCGAGCCCATGCTCGGCTGCTTCGGCCCGCAAGACCGAGCCGAGCGTGGGCTCGGCTCTACACAAGCGGCCGGGCTCAACGCAGGTGCGGGATCACTTGGGCCAGCAGATGGGCATCCTTCAACGCGCCATGCAGGCCGCGGTTGCCTGGAATGCGCAGGCGCTGCAGTACATCGTCCAGCTTGTTGCCCTGGCCGGGCCAACGCCCGCGCGCCAGCTTCAGGCTGCAGGTGATGCGGCAATGCTGGGCCAGCGTGCCGGGAATGCCGGACAGGCGCAGCTCGTTGTCCAGGAAACCCACGTCGAAGGTGGCGTTGTGCGCGACCAGCTCGCTGCCGCGCAGGAACGCCAGCAGTTCGGCGGCCTTGCTGGAGAACAGCGGCTTGCCCACCAGCATCGCATCGCTGATGCCATGCACGCGCTGTGCGCCCCAGTCGACCTTGCGCTGCGGCTGCAGGTAGGTGTGGAACTGGCGCCCGGTGAGCTGGCCATCGATCAGTTCGACGGCACCGATCTCGATCACGCGATGGCCGAGCCGATGGGAGATGCCGGTGGTTTCGGTATCCAGTGCGACGATGCGGCTCATGCGTGACGAAGTTTCCTGTTGCGTGCCGTGGTGATTTTCGCACGTGCAGCCGCGTGAGCGGATTCGGAAACGTTGCAGATGCTCACCCCAGCACCTCCACCACCCAATCAATGAACACCCGCAGCCGCTGGCTCATGTGCCGGTTCGGCGGAAACATCACATGCATCGGCATCGGTGGCAGCTGCCATTCCTGCAGCATCGGCAGCAGCTCGCCACGCGCCACGTGCGGCGCGGCCATGTAACTGGGCAACGCCACCACGCCCAGCCCCGCCAACGCAGCCGCCAGATAGGCGTTACCGTCGTCGAAGCCGACCGTGTAGCGGCCCTGCACCTCGATGCGTTCATCGCCACGTTGAGCGTTGAACACCCTGGCCCGGCCACTGCGCGGGCTGAGGAAGCCGACCATGTGGTGATCGGGTCCTTCCAGCGCGCGCGGGTCGGCCGGCAGGCCGAAGCGCTGCACATAGCCCGGGCTGGCGTGGAAGCCGATCGGCAGCGCGCCGAGCGGCCGCGCCACCAGTGCCGGGTCGGCCGGGGTGCCGCCACGGATCACGCAGTCGACGTTGTCGGCGATGACATCGACCTCGCGGTCGCTGACGCCGATGTCCAGCTGGATCTCCGGGTAGCGCGCCTGAAAATCCGGCAGCGCCGGCACCAGCCGCAGCCGAGCGTAGGGTCCGGGCACATCCACCCGCAGCCGCCCGCGCGGCTGGGTGGCCGCATCACCCAGCCCACCCTCCACCTCTTCCAGCTCGGCCAGCAGGCGCGCGATGCGCGGGTAGTAGGCCGCGCCATCGGCGGTGACGCTGACCCGGCGCGTGGTGCGGTTGAGCAGGCGCAGCCGCAGGTGCGCCTCCAGCTGCTGTACCAGCTGTGTGACCGTGGTGCGGCTGACCTGAAGCGAGAGCGCGGCGCGGGTGAAGCTGCCGGTCTCCACCACCCGGGCAAACGCCCGCATCGCCTCGAAGCGGTCCATGACAGGCCGTGATTGTTTGGGATTGGCAATCAATTTAGGCAGATCATCGCGGTTTATCCAGACAGCGAAGGGGCGGACGATGGCGTTCTCTCCCACGGGATCTTCCCCATGTCACAGCGCGATGTCGTTTTCCCCGCCGGGCGCCAGGCCCTGTACGAGCGCAACCGCTACTCGCCGGCGATCCGATCCGACGGCTTCCTGTTCGTTTCCGGCCAGGTCGGCAGCCGCGAGGACGGCTCGCCCGAGCCGGACTTCGAAGCGCAGGTGCGCCGCGCCTTCGACAATCTCAATGCAGTGTTGGCTGCCGCAGGCTGCACGTTCGATGACGTGATCGACGTGACCGTGTTCCTGGTCGATCCGGAAACCAACTTCGAGAAGGCGTGGGCGATCGTGCCCGAGTACTGGGGCGAGGCGCCGCATCCGACCCTGACCGGTATCGGCGTGACTTGGCTGTATGGCTTCCAGTTCGAGATCAAGGTGATCGCGAAGCTGCCTGCAGACCGGTAGTGCCGGCCGCTGGCCGGCAGCATCGAAAGGCGTGTCGACCAAGGTCGACACCCACCAGGGCAGGAGGTCGGCACCCACCAGGGTAGGAGGTCGGCACCTACCAGGGCAGGAGGTCAGCGCCCACATGCGCAGAAAGCCCCCCAGGCCGTCCACCTGAACGGGAGATTCCGACGGATTCCCGAAGCGGCCATTGATATTGTATCCGGCGAAAACCGCTTGCTAGCCTCCCCTTCATGCGCCGGATCTCCCGCCACCTCCGCTCGTACCTGCTGATGCTGCTGATGGCGGCGTTCGTGGTCGTGCCGGTGGCCGACGCACTGGCGTGCACGGTGGAACCGCACGCCAGCACGGTGCACGTGGAGTCCGCGCCGGATTCCAATGGCGATACCGATGGCAAGCATGTCGGTGCCTGTGGCCACAACCACTGCCACCACTCCAACTTGAGCCTGCCGGCCAGCACCCTCGCTGCCTTCGGTGCGCCACTGCCGGCGCGCTGGATGAATGCAGGCGATGCGGCGACCTATGCGGTCGCCCAGGATGAATTGACGCGTCCTCCCCGGGCGTGAGTTGAGCGCGTCCCGCGATTGCGGGCTCCCGTTTCACTCACAACCGGAATCCCCCTATGTCGATCCTGACACCTCGGTCGCCGCGCGCGGCCGGGCTGGTCGTCGCTGTGCTGCTGGGCCTGGCCCCGGCGGCATCGGTGATGGCGCAAGCCGCCCCCTCCTACGACACCCTGCTTGAACGCCTGGACCAGCTGCCCGGCACCCGTGTGGGCACGGCACTGGCCGAAGCCGCCGATGCGCGCGCCGACCAGGCCCGTGCGTTGCCCAACCCTTCCCTCTCCTACTCGGCCGAAAATGCCTGGGGCACCGGCTCCTATGGCGGCATGGGCAAGGCCGACACCGTGCTCACCCTGTCCCAGCCGCTGGAGGTCTGGGGCCAGCGTGGCGCGCGCGTCCGTGCCGCCCGGGCCGAGGCACAAGCCGCTGCCCTGCGTGGTTCGCAGAGCCGCAGTGATGTCGCCAGTCAACTGGCGGTGGTCTACGCACAGGCGGAAAGTGCATTGCGTCGTTACACCCTCGCCAGCGAAGCGCTCGCGCTGACCCGCGATGATGCGGCCGCCGTCAACGCGATGGTCAAGCAGGGCCGCGAACCGCAGCTGCGCGCGGTGCAGGCGCAGAGCGAAGTGGCCAATGCCACGGCGTCGCTGGATGAAGCACAGGCGTTCCGCGATGCCGCGCTGGCGCGGCTGGCCGGTGCCGCGTTGCTGGATGCGCCGGTGCAGTCGATCGACAACAGCCTGCTCGACCGTGCCCCGCCGCTGCCGCGTGGCGCCACCGATGTCGCGCTGGCCGTGCGCATCGCCGAAGCCGAGGCCGATGCGGCCGGCAAGCTGGTCGAGGTGGAGCGCAAGCGCGCCCTGCCCGACCTCAGCGTTACCGCAGCGCAAACCCGCTTCCGCGAAGGCGGCGAGCGTGCCTACAACCTCGGGGTCAGCCTCAGCATCCCGCTGTTCGATCGCAACCGCGGTGGCATCCGCGCCGCCAATGCCGACCAGCGCGCGGCCGAGGCACGCCTGGACCAGCAGCGCCGCGACAGCGAGGCCGAACGCCTGTCCGCCGTGGCCGGCCTGAAGGCCGCCGGCAGCCGTACCCGCGCCGCCGATGAAAGCGTGGTCGCCGCCGAAGAGGCGTATCGCCTGGCCCGCGTCGGCTTCGATGCCGGACGTATCTCGCAGCTGGAACTGCGCAGCACGCGCAGCGCCCTCATCGCCGCCCGCGGCACCGCCGTGGACGCGCGCTTGTCACGCGTCGGCGCGGAAATCGATCTTGCCCGCCTGGAAGGGCGCGCACCTTTTGTGGAGGCCCCATGACTCTCTCCCGTTCCTTCCCCCTGATCGGCGGCCTCCTGCTGACCGTGTTCCTGGCCGGCTGCGCCGGCAACGCGCAGACACCTGCCAATGAAGACCCCACAACGGCCAAGGCCGGCACCGACGATGGCCACGGCCACGCCGCCGACAGCAAGGAAGCCAAGGCGGAAGCGGCGAAGGCGCCTGCGGACGCAGATGAAGGCGTAGTGCAACTGACCCCGGAACAGATCAAGGCGTCCGGTATTGAAGTGGTCGCCGTCGGCCGCGGCGGTGGCGGTTCGACCCGCCTGTCCGGCCGGGTCGAACCGTCGGTAGGCGCACGTGCCTCGGTGGCCTCCACGGTGACCGGCCGCGTTGAACGCGTGCTGGTTGCGCCCGGCACGGCGGTGAAGCAGAACCAGGCGCTGGCCATCGTGGTCAGTGGTGAAGCCGCGGTGTTCCGCGCCAATGCGCTGGCTGCGTCGGCCGAAGCCGAGGCCGCGCGCCTGGCCTATGGCCGCGACAAGGCGCTGGTCGACCAGGGCGTGGTCGCCCGCCAGGAGCTGGAAGCCTCGCGCGCCCGCTCGCTGGCAGCACAGGCCCAGGCCGCCGCCGCGCAGGCGCAGGCCGCCGCCAACGGTGCGCCCGATGCCAGTGGCCGCGTGCGCATCACCAGCCCGGTGGCCGGCATCGTCGGCAACGTGCAGGTCACTCCCGGTGGCGTGGTTGCCGCCGGCAGCGCGGTGGCCGATGTCGCCGATCCGGCGATGAACGAGCTGGTGTTCACCGCACCGCCGGCGCTGGCCGCACAGGTCACGCCGGGCATGACGCTGGAAGTGAGCGTGCCGGGGGGCAGCTTCACCGCCACCGTTACCGGTTCGGCCGCCGATGTGCGCCAGCAGGGCGGTGTGGCGGTGATCCGTGCCACGCCGGTGAATGCCGCGCTGCCGCCGGCCGGTTCGCCGGTCTCGGCGGTGGTGGTCACCGAGGGCCAGGACGGTTCGCTCAGCGTGCCCGCCGATGCGGTGCAGAACGTTGATGGCAGCAGCGCGGTGTTCGTTGCCGTCGACGGCGGCTTCAAGGCACAGCCGGTACTGGCCGGGCGTCGGGCCGGCGACCGCATCGAGATCCTCGGCGGGCTGAGCGGCAGCGAGCGCATCGTCGGCGCCAACGCCTTCCTGCTCAAGGCCGAACTGGCCAAGGGCGAAGCCGAGCACGGCCACTGAGGAGGCGACCATGTTCAAGCTGATCATTGAAACAGCGGTGCGCCACCGCTGGCTGGTGGTGTTCATGGCGGCGCTGATCGCTGCCGTGGGCCTGTTCCAGCTGGGCAAGCTGCCAATCGACGCGGTGCCGGACATCACCAACCGCCAGGTGCAGATCAACACGGTGGCACCGGCGCTGACCCCGGAGCAGATCGAGCGGCAGGTGACCTACCCGCTGGAAACCGCGCTGGCCGGCATTCCCGGCCTGACCACCACGCGCTCGCTGTCGCGCAATGGCTTCTCGCAGGTCACCGCGATCTTCACCGATGCCACCGACATCTACTTCGCCCGCCAGCAGGTGGCCGAGCGCATGCGCGAAGCATCCGAAGACCTGCCCGATGGCGCGTCGCCGATGCTGTCGCCGGTCACCACCGGCCTCGGCGAAGTGCTGATGTGGACGGTGGACTTCACCACGTTCGATCCGGCCAGGCTGGCCAAGCTCGGTGAAGCCGGCTGGCAGGCCGGTGAGGTCTACCGCACGCCGGAAGGCAACCTGTTGCGCACGCCGGAAGAACGCGCCACCTACCTGCGCACCGTGCAGGACTGGATCATCGCGCCGCAGATGCGTTCCAGCCCGGGGCTGGCCGGCGTCGATACGGTCGGCGGCTACGTCAAGGAATACGGCGTGCATCCGGACAGCGCCCGGCTGGCCGCGCACGGTCTCGGCCTGGCCGATCTGGTCACCGCACTGCAGCGCTCCAACGTGCAGGCCGGTGCCGGTTTCGTGCAGCGTGCCGGCGAAGGCCTGGTGGTGCGTGCCGATGGCCTGGCGCTGACCACCGAGGATCTGGCACAGGCCCCGGTGGCCACCCGCAACGGCGTGGTGGTGCGCGTGGCCGATGTGGCCGAGGTCGAGCTGAGCCGCGCGCCGCGCCTGGGTGCGGCCAGCCGCAACGGCCATGAAGCCGTGCTGGGCACCGCGCTGATGATTGCCGGCGGCAACAGCCGCACCGTGGCGCAGGCCGCTGCCGCACGCCTTGAACAGGTGAACACATCGCTGCCGGCCGACATCGTGGCAGCGCCGGTACTGGACCGCAGCGTACTGGTCAATTCCACCATCAAGACCGTGGCCAAGAACCTCACCGAGGGTGCGCTGCTGGTGGTGGTGGTGCTGTTCCTGCTGCTGGGCAACCTGCGTGCGGCGACGATCACCGCGCTGGTGATTCCGCTGTCGTTCCTGTTCGCGGTGATCGGCATGAACCGCTTCGGCATCAGCGGCAACCTGATGAGCCTGGGTGCGCTGGACTTCGGCATCCTGGTGGACGGTGCGGTGATCGTGGTCGAATCGACCCTGCTGATGCTGGGCCAGCGCCGCGCCGAGCTGGGTCGTGCGCTGACCGCGATGGAACGCCTGCGCGTGGCCGCCGATTCGGCCATGAAGATGGCGCGCCCTGCGGCGTTCGGACAGCTGATCATCCTGCTGGTGTTCGCGCCGATCCTCACCCTGGAAGGTGTGGAGGGCAAGACGTTCCACCCGATGGCGGCCACCTTCATGCTGGCCTTGGTCGGTGCCTTCATCTTCTCCTTCACCTTCGTGCCGGCGATGGCCGCGCTGCTGGTGCGCGAGCCGAAGGCCAAAGACGGCGACGCCCATGCCGATGATGGAGAGCACGAGACCAAGCTGATCCGCGTACTGCGTGCGCGCATCGAGCCGGTGGTGCGCAGGGCGGTGGCCCATCCGCGCACGGTGCTGGCCGGAGCGGTGATGATGGTGGTGGTGGGCATCGGTTCGTTCTCGCTGCTGGGACGCGAGTTCATGCCGACGCTGGACGAAGGCAACGTGGCGATGCAGGCCCTGCGCGTGCCGTCGACTTCGCTGGAGCAGTCGCTGGCGATGCAGCTGGCACTGGAAAAGGCGATTGCCAAGCAGCCGGAAGTAGAAACCGTGTTCTCGCGCACCGGTACCGCCGAGGCCGCCATCGACCCGATGCCGACCAACATCTCCGACAGCGTGATCGTGCTGAAGCCACGCAAGGACTGGCCGGATCCGAAGCTGGGCAAGGATGTGCTGGTGGCGCGCTTCGAAACGCTGGCCGGGCAGCAGCTGGGCAACAGCTTCGAGTTCAGCCAGCCGATCGAGCTGCGCTTCAACGAGCTGATTTCCGGCGTGCGTACCGACCTGGCGGTGATGATCTTCGGCGATGATTTCAGCCAGCTGCAGAAGGTGGCCGACCAGGTGGCGTTGAAGCTGCGTGCAGTGGAGGGCGCGGCCGACGTGCGGGTGGAGCAGATCTCCGGCCTCCCTACGCTGAACGTGGCCATCGACCACGTGGCGGCGGCACAGTACGGGCTGACTGCCGCAGACGTGAGTGATGCGCTGTCCACCGGCATTGGCGGTACGGCAGCCGGCAAGATCTTCGAAGGTGATCGCCGCTTCAACGTGGTGGTGCGCCTGGACGATGCCTCGCGCAACGATCCGGACCAGCTCGCTTCACTGCCGATCGCTACGCCGTCGGGACTGGTGATTCCGCTGTCGTCGGTCGCACGCATCACGGTCAGCGAAGGGCCGAACCAGATCAGCCGCAACAACGGCAGCCGCCGCGTGGTGGTGCAGGCCAACGTGCGCGGGCGTGACCTGGGCGGCTTCGTCGGCGAAGCACAGGCGGCGGTGGCCGACGTGGCACTGCCGCCGGGTGCCTACCTGACCTGGGGCGGCCAGTTCGAGAACCTGCAGCGCGCCGAGAAGCGGCTGGCGACGGTGGTGCCGGTGGTTTTCCTGCTGATCGGCAGCCTGCTGTTCATGGCACTGCGCAGCGGCAAGGAAGCCATTCTGGTGTTCAGCTGCGTACCGTTGGCGCTGGTTGGCGGCATCCTCGCGCTGCTGCTGCGTGGCATGCCGTTCTCGGTGTCGGCGGCGGTCGGTTTCATCGCCGTGTCCGGCGTGGCCACCTTGAACGGGCTGGTGCTGATGCAGGCGATCCGCGAGCGCCTGGATGCCGGCGACCTGCCGCTGCAGGCGGCGATCAACGGTGCATCGAGCCGTATCCGCGCGGTGCTGACCACGGCGCTGGTGGCGATCGTCGGTTTCATTCCGATGGCGATTGCCAGCGGTTCCGGTGCGGAGGTGCAGAAGCCGCTGGCGACAGTGGTGATCGGCGGGCTGATCACCGCCACCGTGCTGACCCTGCTGGTGCTGCCGACGTTTGCCGCGCGCGTGGCCAAGCCGCGGGCGATGGGGTGAAACATGACGGGGTCGGATCCTGCGATCCGACCCCGTTTTCCGATCCCCGGTAGTGCCGGCCGCTGGCCGGCAATGTCGAACGATTGCAGTGCATGCAGGTTGCCGGCCAGCGGCCGGCACTACCTTGGAACGGTCAGGCCTTCTTGCGTTCGGCGATGTAGGCCTGGATCTGCTGTTCCAGCACCGGCAGCGGCACCGAGCCCTGCTTGAGCAGGGTGTCGTGGAAGCCCTTGATGTCGAACTTGTCGCCCAGTTCCTTCTCGGCCTGCGCGCGCAGGCGCACGATGGCGATCTCGCCCAGCTTGTAGCTCAGCGCCTGGCCCGGCCAGGAGATGTAGCGGTCCACTTCGGTGGTCACTTCATGCTCGCTCAGCGCGGTGTGGTCACGCAGGTAGGCCAGTGCCTGCTCGCGGGTCCAGCCCTTGCTGTGCACGCCGGTGTCGATGACCAGGCGCGCGGCGCGCCACATTTCGTAGGTCAGGCGGCCGAAATCTTCGTACGGGGTTTCGTAGATGCCCATCTCCACGCCCAGCTTCTCGCAGTACAGCGCCCAGCCTTCGCCATAGGCGGAGATGTAGGCGTTGCGGCGGAACTCGGGCAGGTTCTTCTGCTCGGCGGCGATGGCACCCTGCAGCGCGTGGCCCGGATCGGATTCATGCAGGGTCAGCGCCGGCAGGTTGTACAGCGGGCGCGACGGCAGGTTGTAGGTATTGAGCCAGTAGGTGCCCATGCCACCACGACCGGCGGTCCAGAACGGCGCGATGTCCGGCGGCACCGGCACGATGGTGAAGCGCGCGCGCGGCAGCGTCATGTACTTGCCCAGCTGGCCGTCAGCCCGCTTGGAGATCCACGCCGCGCGCGACAGCAGCTCTTCCGGGGTCTTGGCGTAGAACTGCGGATCGGTACGCAGGAAGGTCAGGAACTCGGCGAAGCTGCCCTTGAACTTCACCTGCTTGATGATGTCGTTCATCTCGCCCTGGATGCGAGCGACTTCGCCCAGGCCGATGCGGTGGATCTCGTCCGGCGACAGGTCCAGCGTGGTGTATTCGTGGATCTGCTGCTTGTAGTACGCCTTGCCGTCCGGCATCGCTTCGGCAGCCAGCGTGGTGCGCGCCTGCGGCACGTACTCGCTGACGAAGAAGGTGCGCAGCTGCTGGAATGCCGGCACTACCTTGGCACTGATCGCTTCGCGCGCCTGCGCCTGCAGCCGGGCCTGCTCGGCGGCCGGGATGCTGTTGGGCAGCTTCTTGAACGGCGCGTACAGCGGCGATTCGGTCGGGTCCTTCAGTTCGGCAACGGTGGCGATGGACACCTCGCGGCCGTCGAGCACGGCACGCGGCACGCTGAAACCGCGCTTCAGGCCGGCGCGCATGTTCTCGGTCTGCTGGCCGAAGTAGCGCGGCACGTCATTCAGGCGTGCGATGTAGTTCTGGTAGTCCTGCACGGTCTTCATCTCGCGCCGGGCCATGAAGGACAGGTTCGACCAGAACGAGGAGTCGGCGTTGAACGGCATCTCGTAGCCGCGCAGGCGCACCTCTTCGGCCAGGTTGAACACCTGGTCGCGGTAGATCGCGTAGTTGACCTGGTTGTCGGCCGACAGAGTCTTCGGGTCGATCTTCTTCAGCGCGGCCAGAGTCTCGTCCCACACCTTCAGGCGTGCCTGCTGTGCGGCCGGGCCGACGTCGGGCATGCGGGTGGCATTGGCCGGGGCGTCTTCGTCCTCGCTGGCCTCACCGCCGCCGTCCTGGCGCCACTTCCATTCCTTCTCGTACACCGCACGGAAGGCGGCGTCGGCGGGCGATTCGGTGGCCACGCTGGCCGGTGCAGCGGTGGCGGGCGGTGCGGCCAGGGCCACGGCGGGTGTGGACAGGGCAATCAGCAGGGCAAGGGCAAGACGGGTTTTCACGAGCACAGGTTCCCGGGAAGGCAGACCCCGATCATGGCACCGCCCACCGCCCGTGGCATGGGACGAAGGTCCTGCCTGCAACGCAGGCAGGACCGGGAACCGGCCGCAGGCCGGGGCCCCAGCGCCGAAGGCGCGTGGTAGAGCCGACTGTTAGTCGGCTGCTCTTCCGCCAGACGTGGCAAAGTCCCGCTGCTCTGGTAGCTGCCAACCTTGGTTGGCATCACGGAAACCCAGCGCCGACCAAGGTCGGCATATACCGGGGACGGTCGCCGGGCATGCAGTAGATCCACGCCATGCGTGGATATCCCGGGCCCGGATACATATGTGCCGACCAAGGTCGGCACCCACCGGATGGCGGCCCCGGAGGCCTCAGTGGCTGGCCCTGTCCCGCTTCCAGCCCCGGTGCTTGATGTCCAGCTGCAGGCTGTACAGCGCGGTGAACGCCGGGAACAGGTTCTGCAGCACGCCCACCGAGTCCTGCTTGGCCGAGAACAGGAAGTAGCTCAGCGTCATCAGGCTGCCGACCACGCTCATGTACCAGAACAGGCGCGGGATGACCGGCTTGCCGGCACGCTTGGAGGCGATGAACTGGACCAGCCAGCGGCCGCCGAACATCAGCGCGCCGGTATAGCCGATCAGCTTCCAGCCGGTCACGTGCAGGCCGGTCCAGTACAGCCAGGTCAGCGGCTGGTCGAGCCAGTGCAGTGCCAGGCCCATCACCGCTCTTCCACCGCGGTGCGCTTGCTGCGGGTGATCAGCCAAGCTACGCCACGCAGGTCGCGGATGCCGACCAGCGCGCGGCCCAGGTTGTTGTACTTGGACACGCCGGCGGTACGGTGGCGGTGGTTGACCGGCACGCTGGTGGTCTTCCAGCCGGCACGCTGCATCAGCGCCGGCAGGTAGCGGTGCATGTGGTCGAAGTACGGCAGGTCGAGGAAGGCGCTGCGCTCGAACAGCTTGATGCCGCAGCCGGTGTCGGGCGTGTCATCGCGCAGCATGCGCGCGCGGATGGCGTTGGCCCAACGGCTGGCCCAGCGCTTGCTGCCACTGTCCTGGCGGTTGACGCGCCAGCCGGCAAACAGCTTCACCTGCGCCTCGGCCGCATCGCGCGCGGCCAGCAGCTTGGGAATGTCGGCCGGATCGTTCTGGCCATCGCCATCCAGGGTGGCGATCCAGGGCGCCCGTGCATGCTTGACGCCGGTGCGCACGGCGGTGCTCTGCCCGCTCTGGTTCACGTGGTGCAGCACCCGCAGTTCCGGCGTGGTCGCCTTCAGGCCCTGCAGCACGGCCAGGGTGTCATCGCGCGAGTGGTCATCGATGTAGATGATCTCGAACGGTACCCGGCCACGCAGCGCCGCGGTGATTTCGGTGACCAGCGGGGTGACATTGTCGCGCTCGTTGAACACGGGGACGACAACGGAAAGCTCGGGTTGGCTCATAAGGCACTCGGCCAAAGGGGGACAAAGACCGCGCATTCTCCGAAACCGAGGTTATCCGAAGATGAACCCGGCGGCGTGAGGATCCGTCCTCAGGCGCGATCACCAAAGTACTCGCGGCACCATTCCACGACGGGTGGCAGTCCCGCTTCGATCGGGGTCACCGCGTCGAAGCCGAAGGCGTCATGGGCGCGCCGGGTATCGGCCATCGTGCGCACCATGTCGCCGGGCTGCATGGGCTTGTAGACCTTCTGCGCGGAGCGGCCGGCAGCCTGCTCGATCACGCCGATGAAGCGCTCCAGCTCGACCGGCGTATGGTTGCCGAGGTTGAACACCCGGTGCGGCACCGGACCGTCGGCCGGATGCGCGAGGGCGCCAAGGATACCGGCCACGATGTCGGAGACATGTGTGAAATCGCGCTGCATGCGGCCTTCGTTGAACACATCGATCGGCCGACCGGCCAGCACTGCGCGCGAGAACAGCAGCGGCGCCATGTCCGGCCGGCCCCACGGACCATATACGGTGAAGAAGCGCAGGCCGGTGGCATGCAGGCCATACAGCTGCGCGTAGGTGTAGGCCATCAGCTCGTTGGCGGCCTTGGTCGCCGCGTACAGCGAACGCGGCTGGTCGACGCGCTGGTCCTCGGAGAACGGCGGCGTGGCCGAATCCCCATAGACCGAACTGCTGGAGGCATATACCAGGTGCTGCACGCCACGGTGGCGGCACAGCTCGAGCATGTTGACGAAGCCGACCAGATTGCTGTCGACGTAGGCGTGCGGGTTTTCCAGCGAATAGCGCACGCCGGCCTGTGCGGCCAGGTGGATCACCGCGGTCGGCTGCACCTCGTCGAACAGCGCGGCCAGGCCATCGCGGTCGGTCAGGTCCAGCGTGCGCAGGTCCAGCGCCGGGCACAGCGCGGCCACGCGGTCGCGCTTGATCTGCGGGTCGTAGTAGTCGTTGAAGTTGTCCAGGCCGACCACCGGCTGGCCCGCCTCCAGCAGCGCGCGGGCGGTGTAGGCACCGATGAAGCCGGCAGCGCCGGTAAGCAGGAGGGTCATTGCAGTTGCCTGGAAATCAATGAGTACAGGTGCAGAGGATACGCTGCGGGCTCAGAACAGCCCGAAACGCTTCTTGGCCACATTGCTGCGGCCGGGTTCGATCACGTCCTGGATGTTCTTCGCATCGAAGCGGTCGAGCAGTGCTTCGGCGCCCTTTTTCAGCTTCAGGTCCATCTCTTCCGGGTACAGCGGCATGAGGGCCATGAAGGCGATGGTCTTGCCGTCCTCGAGCACCAGTTCGGCGAAGTCTTCCGGGGTGGTCACCGGCGGCAGCACGATGGCACCGTCGAAGCCCACGCCCGGCGCATAGGGCTCGCTGGGGTGGCCGTTGGGGATGGTGTGGCCGAAGCCCAGCCAGGTGTCGTACTCGTGCGGCAGCCGCGCCATTCCCTTCAGCAGGCGCACCGGCCAGTAGTTGCGCTCGTCCTCGAAGGCGTCCTGCGAGATCGGCCAGTCGGCCGGCAGGGTCACCATCAGCTCCATGTAGCGCGGCACGTCCGCATCCACCTCGGCGGGCACGGTCATCGGCAGGTCGCTCATGCCGGAGGTCACCAGCCGCAGGTACGGGAACTGCTCATTGGCCGGCACCACGTGCACGTCGATGTGCACCAGGTCGGAGATGATCTCGTGGAAGACGCCGGACACCGGGCCGAGATGGCGCTCGATGTGCGCGCCGATGGCCTCGATGTGCTCTTCGCCCTGCGCCGGCGTGAAGTCCTTCTGGCGACTGTGCACCATGATCGGGCTGCCGCCCGGGCTGACGTCGTCGAATGCGTTGCTCATGTCCTGCTCCCTGGATGAGGCCACGGGCCGGAAGGCAGTACATCCCACGGCGCGCGCGGCGGTGCGTTCCCTGTCATTCGCGGGACACGGCAGGAACGGGCCGCGTCCCCCGTTGCTGCACCGGGCTCAGCCCTGGCGCGTACGCAGCTTTTCCAGCACGCCGTCGAGCGTGTCCAGATCGGTGTAATGGATGATCAGCTTGCCCTTGCCGCCGCGGCCGTGGTTGATCGCCACCTTGGCACCCAGCGCTTCGGACAGCTCGGTTTCCAGCGAGGCGATGTCGGCCTGCTGCACCTTCGGCGTGGCCACCGGGCGGTTGCTCGGCACCTTGCCAGCGGCGAAGGCCTGCGCACGGCGCTCGACCTCGCGCACCGACCAGCCTTCGTCGGCCGCTTCCTGCGCCAGCTTGCCGGCCAGCTCGGGGGCCAGGGTCAGCAACGCACGGGCATGGCCCATTTCCAGGCGGCGGGTTTCCAGCAGCAGCCGGATCGCCACCGGCAGCTCCAGCAGGCGCAGCAGGTTGGACACCGCCGCGCGCGAGCGGCCGACGGCCTCGGCGGCCTCGGCATGGGTCAGGGTGAATTCGCTGATCAGGCGTTGCAGCGCTTCGGCTTCTTCCAGCGGGTTGAGGTCTTCGCGCTGGATGTTCTCGATCAGCGCCATCGCGATGACGGTGCGGTCTTCCAGCTCGCGCACCACCACCGGCACTTCGTCCAGGCCAGCCAGCTGCGAGGCGCGCCAGCGGCGTTCACCGGCGACGATTTCGTAGTTGCCCGCCGGCAGCTGGCGCACCAGGATCGGCTGGATCACGCCCTGCGACTTGATTGAGTCGGCCAGCTCGGACAGCTTGCCCTCGTCCATCTCGCGGCGCGGCTGGTACTTGCCCGGCTGCAGCTGGCCCACGGCCAGCTTGCGCAGCACTTCACCCGGCAGCGGCTCGATCACCGCGGTGGTGGCCTGCACCTGGCTGACCGCGCCCTTGGGACCGAGCAGCGCATCCAGGCCACGGCCGAGGCCTCGCTTCTTGGCTGCCGGCTTGCTGCTGGTCATCAGACGGTCTCCACGGCCTTGGCGGCCTTGTTGCGTTCGTTGTTGCGGCGGATGATCTCGCCGGCCAGGCCCAGGTAGGCCACGCCACCGCGCGAGGCGCGGTCGTAGCCGACGATGCTCTGACCATGGCTGGGCGCCTCGGCCAGGCGCACGTTGCGCGGCACGATGGTGCGGAACACGCGGTCGCCGAAGTGCTCGGTGAGCTCGGCCGAGACCGCGTTGGCCAGGTTGTTGCGCACATCGAACATGGTGCGCAGCACGCCTTCGATCTCCAGCGCCGGGTTCAGGCTGGTGCGCAGCGCTTCGATGGTTTCCACCAGCGCGCTCAGGCCTTCCAGCGCGTAGTACTCGCACTGCATCGGCACGATCACCGAATCGGCGGCGGCCAGCGCGTTGAGCGTCAGCAGCGACAGCGCCGGCGGGCAGTCGATCAGGATGTAGTCGTACTCGTCGCGGATCGGCGCCAGCGCGCGCTTCAGGCGCTGCTCGCGCTCGCTCTCACCCATCAGCTGGATCTCGGCGGCGGTCAGGTCGATGTTGCCGGGCAGCAGGTCGTAGCCCTCGGCAGCCTGCACGCGCACGTCGGCAGCACTGTTCTCGCCAAGCAGCAGATCGCAGGTGGAGGCAGCCAGCTCGCGCTTGTCCACGCCACTGCCCATGGTCGCGTTGCCCTGCGAATCCAGGTCGACCAACAGCACGCGCTTGGGTGCGTTGGCCAGGGAAGCGGCCAGGTTGACGGCGGTCGTGGTCTTGCCGACGCCACCCTTCTGGTTGGCGATGGCGATGATGCGGGCCATGCGGGTGTGCCTCGTCGACGTGTGCTGGGACCGGTCATTATGCGTACAACCGGCCCCTTGCGGAAATCGTGAATCGCCAACCCGTTGTTCCACAAGGGGCTGGCGGCGGTAATCAGGGGCCTGTAACAGCGACCAGGTGGCGTTCGCCGGCCAGGCCGGGCACGCTCAGCGGGGTCACCTCACGCACCTGCCAGCCTTCCGGCAGGTCCGCGATCTCTTCATGGGGATAGACGCCCTTCATGGCCAGCAACACGCCACCGGGGCGCAGCAGGTGGCCGCCGACGCGGACGATGCCGGCCAGGGTATCCATCGCGCGCGCGGTCAGCTGGTCGTAACGGCCGGCCTCGTCCAGTGCCTCGGCGCGCGATTCGGCCACGCGGGCGTTGCCCAGGCCGAGCTGGCGCACCGCCTCGCGCATGAAGCGCGCCTTCTTTCCGTTGCTCTCGACCAGGGTGACCTGCAGGCCCGGGCAGGCGATGGCCAGCGGGATGCCGGGCAGCCCGGGGCCGGTGCCGAGGTCGGCCAGGCTGCCATCGGCCACGAACGGCTGCATCGCCAGCGAGTCGAGCAGATGACGGGTGACCATCTCCTGCGGGTCACGGATCGCGGTGAGGTTGTAGGTGCCGTTCCAGCGGTGCAGCAGGGCCAGGTAGCGCAGCAGCGGCGGTGCCAGCGCGGCATCCAGGCCCATGCTGGCCAGGCCCTGTTCCAGCGTGGCAGTCACGCTGGCGGGAAGTGGGTGTTCGCTCATGCCGGCATTATCGCCGGTTTTGCGCGCTGATTCGCCGCTTCAGTGCGGATACCAGGCCAATGCCGCGCGGAACTGCCCGCTGGCCTGCCATTCGTGCAGGTGCCAGCGCGCGGCCTCGCCCAGTTCCGGGTCGCACCAGCGCAGGTGCAGGGCGCCGTCATTGCCGGGGGCCAGCTGCAGCCGGTGCAGGCCGAACGAAATGCCTTGGCCGTGGGCTTTCAGCATCGCTTCCTTGGCGCACCACACGCGGAAGAACCAGTGCTCGCGCCCGGCCTCGTCCAGGCTCTCCAGCCAGGCCACTTCCTCGGGATGGAAGAAGCGCCGCACGATTTCCAGCAGGCGTGGTCGCGGCCGCAGCAGCTCAAGGTCCACGCCCAGCCGCACGCCCTCGCCCAGCGCCACCAGCAGCACCTCACCGCTGTGGCTCCAGCCGGTGCCGTAGTGGGCCAGTGCGCCGCTCAGTTCAGGCCGTCCCTTGCCGTCGCGCACCAGCGGCAGCGCCTCCGGTTCGGCTCCCAGCGCCTGCGCCAGCACCTGCCGCGCCTGCGGTTCGCCCCGCTGGCCAGGCACGTGGGTGCGCCGCCAGACCGTCACCGGGCCGAAGCGCCACGGGCCGTCGAGGGTGGCTGGCAGGCTCATCCGCACGCGCCCATCACGCAATTGCACGACGGGTTCACAGCCATGCGCGTCAACTGGTCACAGTTCCCCACCGGAGGTTCGATCATGGGCATCATCATCTGGCTGATCGTCGGCGGCATCGTAGGCTGGCTGGCCAGCATCATCATGAAGCGCGACGCCCAGCAGGGCATCATCCTCAACATCGTGGTCGGCATCGTCGGCGCGCTGATTTCCGGCTGGCTGTTCGGCGGCGGCATCAACGAAGCGATCACCATCCGCACCTTCCTGTTCTCGCTGATCGGTGCGGTGATCCTGCTGGCGATCGTCAACCTGTTCACCCGCAAGAGCATACGCTGACGCGGTGGTCGTGCCGGCCGCTGGCCGGCAGACGCATCACAAGGGGCCCGGCAATCGTCGGGCCCCGTTCTGTGGAGTCGAGCTTGCTCGACTGCATGGGAGATCAGTCGAGCAAGCTCGACGCTACTTCCACCCACGCCGGCGCGTGATCGCTCGGGCGTTCCCAGGTACGCGGCTCGCGGTCGATGCCCGAGGCCACCGCGCTGCCCTTCAGCGCGTCGGAGACCAGGGTCAGATCGATGCGCAGGCCCAGGTTGCGGCGGAAGCCGGCCGCACGGTAATCCCACCAGCTGAAGGTGCCCGCCTCGTCGTTGTGCAGGCGGAAGCCATCGTGCAGGCCCAGCTGCAGCAGCTTGTTCAGCGCGCCGCGCTCGGCGGTGGAGGTCAGGATGTGGTTTTCGTTCCACACCTCCGGGTCGTGCACATCGCGCGCGTCCGGGGCGATGTTGAAATCGCCCATCACGATCAGCTTCGGGTGCCGCTGCAGTTCTTCGGCGATCCAGGCATGGACGGCCTCCAGCCAGCGCAGCTTGTAGTCGTACTTGTCGGTGCCGATGTCCTGGCCGTTGACCACGTACAGGTTGATCACCCGCAGGTCGCCGAAGGTACCGGCGATGACACGCTTCTGCTCGTCCTCGAAGCCGGGAATGCCGATCTGCACGTCCTGCGCGGGCTCACGCGAGAGCAGCGCCACGCCGTTGTAGGTCTTCTGGCCGGCGAACACGCTGCGGTAGCCGGCGGCGATCAGCGCCGAATCGGGGAACTTGTGGTCCTCCAGCTTGGTTTCCTGGATACCGACGATGTCCGGGCCGAACGCCTTGAGCCATTGCTCCAGGTGCGGCAGACGGACATTGAGCGAATTGACGTTCCACGAGGCGATCTTCATGGGGGGCATTCTACCCGGCCCGGGTTTGGTAGACGCCAACCTTGGTTGCACCTACCGGGTAGTGCCGGCCGCTGGCCGGCAACCCTCGGCAAGACCCTGCATCTGCCGGCCAGCGGCCGGCACTACCGCACGAGCAGCCTCAACAACCCCGCAATCTTCGAATACGGCGGCCGCAGCCGGTCACTGGCCGCCCAGCGCGACTGCCACAGCACCGGCAGCCGCTTGCTCATCGCGTCGAACCCGGCCCGGCCGTGGTACGCCCCCATGCCGCTGGCGCCCACGCCCCCGAACGGCAACCCATCGGCGGCGAAGTGCAGCAGCGTGTCATTCACCGTCACCCCGCCGGCCACCACCTGGCCGAGGATGCGCTCCACCGTCGCCCTGTCGTGGCTGAAGGGGTACAACGCCAGCGGCCGGTCACGGGACAGCACGTCGGCCAGCGCGGCCTCCAGGTCCGGGTAGGCGCGCACCGGCAGGATCGGGCCGAAGATCTCTTCGCGCATCAGGTCCAGGTCGTCCGGCGGGTCCAGCACCACGGTCGGCACCAGCAGGCGCTCACGGTCGGCGCGCGCTTCATCCACCTGCGCCAGCGGAATCACCGGCACGCCGCGTTCGCGCGCCTGCGCCAGATAGCCCTGCAGGCGCCGGTACTGGCCTTCGTTGATGATGCGGGTGTAATCCTCGGCATCGCTGAAATCGCCATAGCGCTCGCGTACCTGCTGCTGCAGCGCCTGCACGAACTCGCGCTGGCGTGCGGTGTCGATCAACACGTAGTCCGGCGCGATGCAGGTCTGCCCGGCGTTGAACCACTTGCCGGTGGCCAGCCGTGCGGCGGCGGTGGCCAGCGGAAAATCGCGGCAGACGATCGCCGGCGACTTGCCGCCCAGCTCCAGCGTGACCGGCACCAGATGCTCAGCCGCGGCAGCCATCACCTTTCGGCCCACCGCCGTCGAGCCGGTGAACAGCAGATGGTCCAGCGGCAGCGAGGACACCGCCGCGGCCACGTCCGCCCCGCCCTGTACCACCGCCACCCGATCGGGCGGGAACACACTGGCCAGCAGATCGGCCAGGAACGCGCTGGTGCGCGGGGTGTGTTCGGAGGGTTTCAGCAGCACATGGTTGCCAGCGGCGATGGCTGTAGCCAAGGGCACCAGCGCCAGCGTGACCGGGTAGTTCCAGGGCGAGATCACCCCGACCACCCCCAGCGGCGTCGGCCGCAGCTGCGCGCGTGCCGGCCACAGCTTCCACCCAGCCGATGCCCGCTGCGGCTTCGACCAGCGCCGCAGGTGGCGGCGCAGGTGGTCGATGGCCGACAGCACGCTCATGCCATCGGCCAGCTTCGATTCGGTGCGGGCGCGGTGGCCGAAGTCCTCGGCGATGGCCTGGGCCATTTCGTCCAGACGTGGCCTCAGCGCCTCGCGCAGGCGGCGCAGGTCGGCCTCGCGCTGGTCGAGTGTGGGCCGCTGCGACTGCCAAGCGCTGCGCAGGGTGTGCAGGACGGCAGGGAGCTCGGCGGGCGTGGTGGTGGTCATGGGCCGACTATACGGGGTGCTGCGCAACGCAATGGTATTGCCGGCCGCTGGCCGGCAGCCCCATGGATCTCCGGCAGACATCGTGCATTTGCCGGCCAGCGGCCGGCACTACCAAACAAAAGGGCCGCGGTCTGCACCGCGGCCCCTGAAACCCGGTGGGCGCCGACCGTGGGTCGGCACGCCGGTTACTTGGTGATGTCCACGTCCTTGGTCTCACGCAGGAACAGGCCACCCACCACCACCGACATCAACGCGATGATGATCGGGTACCACAGGCCGTAGTACAGGTTGCCGGTACCGGCCACCAGCGCGAACGAGATCGCCGGCAGGAAGCCACCGAACCAGCCGTTGCCGATGTGGTACGGCAGCGACATCGAGGTGTAGCGGATTCGGGTCGGGAACAGTTCGACCAGGTAGGCGGCAATCGGGCCGTAGACCATGGTCACATACAGCACCAGCAGCCACAGCATGAAGATCGTGCCTGCGATGTTGATGCGCGCGCCATCCGCCTTGGCCGGGTAGCCCGCCGTGGTCAGCGCGGTCTTCAGCTCGGCACCGAACGCATCGGCCTTGGCCTTGCCTTCGTCCTTGCTCAGGCCGGCGGCCTCGTACGAGGTGACACTGGCGCTGCCCACGTTCACCATCGCCAGCGAACCGGCGGCGGCGGGCTGCACGTCGTACGGCACACCGGCCTTGGTCAGCGCGGCGGTGGCCACGTCACAGGAACTGGTGAACTTGCGCAGGCCCACCGGATCGAACTGGAACGAGCAGGTTGCCGGATCGGCAACCACCAGCGCCGGCGAATTGCTGCGGGCTTCTTCGATGGCCGGGTTGGCGAAGTGGGTCAGGCCCTTGAAGATCGGGATGTAGGTGACGGCAGCCAGCAGGCAGCCGGCTAGGATGATCTTCTTGCGGCCGATACGGTCGGACAGCCAGCCGAAGAAGATGAAGAACGGCACGCCGAGTGCGAGTGCAGCGGCGATCAGCAGGTAGGACGTGGTGGCATCGACCTTCAGCATGCTGCTGAGGAAGAACAGCGCGTAGAACTGGCCGCCGTACCAGACCACGGCCTGGCCGGCTGCCGCACCAAGCAGGACCAGCAGCATCAGCTTCAGGTTGCCGCCCTTCAGGCTGTCACGGAACGGCGTCTTGGAGCCCTTGCCTTCCGACTTCATCTGCTGGAACAGCGGCGACTCGCTCAGCTGCAGGCGGATCCACACCGAGATGCCCAGCAGCAGGATCGAGACCAGGAACGGGATGCGCCAGCCCCAGGCCTCGAAAGCTTCGTTACCCAGGAAGTAACGGCAGGCCAGGATGATCAGCAGCGACATGAATAGGCCGAGCGTGGCCGTGCACTGGATGAAGCTGGTGTACAGGCCACGCTTGTCGTCCGGCGCATGCTCGGCCACGTAGGTGGCAGCACCGCCGTACTCACCGCCCATCGCCAGGCCCTGGGCCAGGCGCAGGATGATCAGGATCACCGGAGCGGCGAAGCCGATCGAGGCATAATTGGGCAACACACCGACCAGGAAGGTCGAGATGCCCATGATCAGGATGGTGACCAGGAAGGTGTATTTGCGGCCGATGCGGTCGCCGAGGCTGCCGAAGAAGGCCGCGCCGAACGGTCGCACGAAGAAGCCGGCGGCGAACGCCAGCAGCGCGAAGATCATGCCGGTGGTTTCGTTGACGCCACTGAAGAACTGCTTGGCGATGATCGCGGCGAGCGAGCCGTACAGGAAAAAGTCGTACCACTCGAACACCGTGCCGAGGCTCGATGCGAAGATGACCTTCTTGTGGCCCTGGGTCAGGGTGCCCGCTGGATTGTGCGGGCTTGATGCAGTGCTGGACATGGGACGTGTTCCCTCTGTAGGTGCCGACCTTGGTCGGCACTCAATTTGGCAGGTTCCGGCCGCTGGCCGGCACACAATCTCGGTAGGTGCCGACCGTTGGTCGGCACTCCTTTAGAAGCTGTACTTGGTGGTGAACTGCAACCGGGTGATGTCACCCTTGTTGCCGTTCTCGATCTCGCGGCGGCCGTACATCAGCTCGGCGCCGATATCGACCTTGGGCAGCGGTGAGTAGAAGATGTTGCCGCGCACGCTCTGCACGCTCTTGGTCACCAGCGGGCCCAGCACGCTGTCGTTGTCGTAGTCGCTGCGCGCGTAGATCAGGTTGGTGCGCAGCTTCGGTGAGAACGCATGCCGCCAGCCCACATAACCGGCAAGCACGCCGGTCGGGTTGAGCTCGTCGCGGGCCACGTCGTAGGCGCTGTCGGCGGTGATGCCCAGGCCGATGTAGCGGGCGATGCCTTCGCCGCCGGTCAGCTGGTAGTGCAGCGAATCGCTGTCACCCATCACCCACTTGCCGCCCAGGGTCAGGCCGCCGGCCACCTTGTCGGCCTTGGCGCCGGTGGCCTGGTTGTCGACCTTCAGCTGGCGGACGATGCCGCCGACACCGAAGGTGCCCCAGTCGCCCTTCCAGCCATAACGCAGGGTCAGATCGGGCAGGCTGCCGCGATCGGAGTTGGCGCTGGTGTTGGTCCAGGCACCGGTGACCGGGTTGCGGGTACCGGTAAGGGTGGTGGTTTCCGGGTTCTCCAGCGCGACGCTGAAGCCGCCCTGGGTGTAACGCACCTGGGCCTGGCGCACGAAGATCACGCCGTCGGTGGGGCCGACGAAGTCGACCGCTTCGGGCAGCGCGGCGGCGTCCATGAAGTTGGACCAGGTCTGGCCGGCCAGCCAGTTGTTCCAGTACATGTAGGCGTGGCGCAGGGTCACGCCATAGGTATTGGTGGCGGTCTGGTTGCCCAGCGAGTTGCCGAAGAAGTCCATCTCGAAGAACGCACCGGCCTTGTTGCCGGACTCGCTCACGTTGTCGATGCCCAGGTTGAAGCGCGAGAACTTGGCGTGGGCGTTGAGGTCGGTGCCCGAACGCTTGCCGGTGCCGCCAGCGCCTTCCACCGGGGTCTGGCCCGGCAGGTACAGCGAACGGCCGGTGGCATCGTCGGCCAGCTGGCCATCGCTGGTCTGGGTGGCCAGGAAGTCGGCCTTGATGAAGCCGCCGAACTTGACCGTGGTGCCCGGCGCGGCGCCCGGAGTGAGGGTGGTGACCTGGATCGGCTGCTTGCCGGCCGGCACCTGTGCGACCGGCTTCTGCCCGGCCTGCACCGTGCGGACTTCGGTCACCGCCTGCTGGGTCTGGCTGATCTGGGTCTGCTGTTGTTGCTGCGAAGACAGCAGCAGCTGGACCTGGCGTTCCAGTTCGGCAACGCGTGCTTCCAGCGCTTTCTCTTTGGCGGTCTCTGCGAACGCCATGCCCGGTGCGACCAGGGCGACCAACAGGCAGGCCGCCAAAGGTGTGCGCACGGCTTTCAACGTACGGTGGCTCATGTTGCCCTCTCTCCCAAGTGGCAAGGTGATGCCGCGCGTGGGGCACGGTCGAGCCGAGACTGCGGGGCGTTCGCGCACAGCGGCTATTCGCCATTGGTCGAACCCGGCCCTGCTGGGCGCTCACTTTCGACCATGGTCTAACCAGAGTGGTGACGCGGCCGGGGGTGGATGGGGCAAACTGAGGGGAATCGGTCGCCGCGATGCTGCGACCGCACATACAAAGTCAACGTGCAAGTGAGGGTGCCATGGCTGATATCTACCCCGTCGATCCGCAGTTCGCCGCCAAGGCACGCATCGACAAGACGTCGTACGAACAGCAGTACCAGGCTTCGGTGACCGACCCGGATGGTTTCTGGGGCAAGGCCGCCGAGCGCCTGCAATGGATGCGCAAGCCGACGAAGATCAAGAACGTCAGCTACGACCTGTCCGACTTCCACATCAAGTGGTTCGAGGATGGCGAGCTCAATGCCAGCGTGAACTGCCTGGACCGCCAGCTGGACACGCGCGGCGACAAGACCGCGCTGCTGTTCGAACCGGATGGTCCCGACGCGCCGGCCCAGCACGTGACCTATCGCGAGCTGTACGAGCGCACCTGCCGCCTCGGCAACGCGCTGCGCAACCTGGGTGTCAAGAAGGGCGACCGGGTCACCATCTACCTGCCGATGATCGTCGACGCTGCGGTGGCGATGCTGGCCTGCGCGCGCATCGGTGCGATCCACTCGGTGGTGTTCGGTGGCTTCGCACCGAACTCGATCGCTGACCGCGTCAGCGACTGCCAGAGCAAGCTGATCATCACCGCCGACGAAGGCCTGCGCGGTGGCCGGAAGATTCCGCTGAAGGCCAACGTCGATGCGGCTCTGAAGCTGCCCGGCACCAATACCGTGGAAACCGTGCTGGTGGTGCGCCACACCGGCGGCGCGGTGGACATGCAGGCGCCGCGCGACCGCTGGTTCCACGACGTGGTGGACAGCCAGCCGGCCACCTGCGAACCCGAGCGCATGAACGCGGAAGACCCGCTGTTCATCCTCTACACCTCCGGCTCCACCGGCAAGCCCAAGGGCGTGCTGCACACCACCGGTGGCTACCTGCTGTACGCGGCCTACACCCATGAAGCGGTGTTCGACCTGCGCGAGGACGACATCTACTGGTGCACCGCCGACGTCGGCTGGGTCACCGGCCACAGCTACATCGTGTACGGGCCGCTGGCCAACGGCGCGACCTCGCTGATGTTCGAAGGCGTGCCGAACTATCCGGATACCTCGCGCTTCTGGAACGTGATCGACAAGCACAAGGTGTCGATCTTCTACACCGCCCCGACCGCCATCCGTGCGTTGATGCGCGAGGGCGAGGAGCCGGTGAAGAAGACCTCGCGCGCCTCGCTGCGCCTGCTCGGCAGCGTCGGCGAGCCGATCAATCCGGAAGCCTGGCGCTGGTACTACGAAGTGGTCGGCGACAGCCGCTGCCCGATCGTCGATACCTGGTGGCAGACCGAAACCGGCGGCATCCTGATTTCGCCGCTGGCCGGCGCGATGGACCTCAAGCCGGGTTCGGCCACCCTGCCCTTCTTCGGCGTGCAGCCGGCGCTGGTCAATGCCGATGGCGAGATCCAGGACGGCCCGACCGAGGGCAACCTGATCATCCGTGATTCCTGGCCGGGCCAGATGCGCACGGTGTACGGCGACCACCAGCGTTTCATCGACACCTATTTCCGTACCTACCCGGGCAGCTACTTCACCGGCGACGGTTGCCGCCGCGACGAGGACGGCTACTACTGGATCACCGGCCGCGTCGACGATGTGATCAACGTGTCCGGCCACCGCATCGGCACCGCCGAAGTGGAAAGCGCGCTGGTCTCGCACCCGAAGGTGGCCGAAGCGGCCGTGGTCGGTTTCCCGCACGACGTGAAGGGCCAGGGCATCTACGCCTACGTGACCCTGGTGGCCGAAGAAGCACCGAGCGACGAACTGCAGAAGGAACTGGTCGCCTGGGTGCGCAAGGAGATCGGACCGATCGCCACGCCGGACCACCTGCAGTGGGCGCCGGGCCTGCCGAAGACCCGCTCGGGCAAGATCATGCGCCGCATCCTGCGCAAGATCGCCGAGAACGCGCCGGACCAGCTCGGTGACACCTCGACCCTGGCCGATCCGTCGGTGGTGGCGTCGCTGGTGGACGAGCGCAAGGTGCGCTGATGGCGTGACTGCAGGCGCAGGACGCGCCAGGGACGTGGCCGGGAGGAGGGACCCGGCCGCGTCCGACCCGTCCTGCACCTGCCATCACGTCGCTCCTTTTCCTGATCGATAAGCTCGACCCATGACCACCCTCCTGATTGCCGATGACCACCCGCTGTTCCGCGAAGCCCTGCGTGGGGCGGTGCAGCGGGTCATCCCGGGCGTGCAGCTGTTCGAGGCCGACAGCGTGGAAGCGCTGTACGCGCTGGCCGACCAGCACAACGACGCCGACCTGGTCCTGATGGACCTCAACATGCCCGGAGCGCAGGGTTTCAACGCCCTGGTGCACATGCGCTCGCTGCACCCGCACCTGCCGGTGGTGGTGGTGTCCGCACGCGAAGAAGCCACGGTGATGCGCCGCGCGCTCGACCACGGCGCGCTCGGCTTCATTCCGAAGTCGGCCGACTCGGACACCATCGGCCATGCACTGGGCACCATCCTCGATGGCGAGACCTGGGCACCGCCGGAAGCGCACAACGTGCCGCCCACCGGCAGCGAGGAACGCGAAGTCGGCCAGCGCCTGCGCGAGCTGACCCCGCAGCAGTTCCGCGTGCTGCAGATGCTGGGCGCTGGCCGCTTGAACAAGCAGATCGCCTACGACCTCAACGTCTCCGAAGCGACGATCAAGGCCCACGTCACTGCGATCCTGCGCAAGCTGGGCGTGACCAACCGCACCCAGGCCGTGCTGATGGCCGGCAAGCTGGCGATCGACGACGACGCCATCGTGCTGCCACCGGAAGAAGACTGATCGTAACGGACTGCGGAGCCGAGCATGGGCTCGGCTCTACAGCCTTCATGATGCCTTTGTAGAGCCGAGCCCACGCTCGGCTGCTTTTCGCATAAAGGCTGCATTAGTCCCGCAGAGGCCACCTGCTCCAAGCGTGGGGATAATCGCCGAGACAGGTATAAAGCCCGGCACGCACTGGATTGGCTGCAATGTACATCGCCTGCGTGCGCAGGCACTCGTCACTGCGCAGCGCATGATCGTAGAACCCCGGCTGCCAGATCGGCGCGTTGGCATCCACGCGCCTGCCGATGGAACGCCCGCTCCGCGATTTGAGTATCTGCATGCAGCCGGCAAGCGTCCCGGTACGTAGTTCGAGCAGCCAATGCAGATGATCCGGCATGACCACCCAGGCGAGGGAGAAGCTTCGACCTGTCCGCTCTACCGTGCGTAGTGCTTCGATCAGAAGTTCGACGTTGGCCGCATCGTCGAACCAGCAGCGACGCGCGAATGTGACGGCGGTGATCGAATAGACATTGCCGGTCTGCGACCAGCGACCAAAGCGGAGTGCGGGACTGGCCATGCAGGAAGACTACGGCGCAGCAGAGGATCTCTACATCAGCAGAATGCTGCGCTGGACATCGGCGAATGCCCCAATGTAGAGACGAGCCCACACTCGGCTACCGTGTGAGGCAGCCGAGCGAGGGTTCGGCTGTGCAGGTACCCCTGATTACCCCACGCCGTGCAGGTGTTCGTACAGGATCGTCGCGCCGATGATCACTAGGATCACGCCACCGATGATCTCCGCACGCTTGCCGACCATGCTGCCCAGCACGCGGCCGAGCATGATGCCGACGGTGACCATGGTCAGCGTGCACAGGCCGATCACCGCAGCCATCACGCCGATATGCACGTCCATGAAGGCCAGGCCGATGCCCACCGCCATCGCGTCGATGCTGGTGGCAAAGCCGGTCAGCGCAAGCTTCCAGAAGCCGTGGTGCTGCGAGGGGTCTTCGTCTTCCTCGGCACTGTCCGGGCGCAGGCCGTTGTAGATCATGTGGATGCCCAGCGCGCCGAGCAGGCCGAAGGCGATCCAGTGGTCGAAGGCTTCGACGTACTGCAGGGCGGCGCGGCCAAGCAGCCAGCCGATGATGGGCGTGATCGCTTCGATGACGCCGAAGATGATGCCGGCACGCAGTGCATCGCGGAACACCGGCTTGCGCATGGCCGCACCCTTGCCGATTGCAGCGGCGAAGGCATCGGTGGACATGGCAAAGCCGATCAGGAGGATCGAAATGGGGGACATGGGCGGTGGCTGAGGTCGGGCTAGGACGGACGCACGGCCTGCGCTCGCGCCCAACCTGACGTTGCGCGCGCGGGCCGCTGGTCTCGCCAACCATCATGGTTGTCCACGCCACGGCGCACTGGCCGAGTATGTTGACGTGGACGATTCCTGCGAAGGAATCCGGCTACTCCCCAAGGGGACGCGAAGCTTAGCACCGCGATCCGCGCGTGGCGCATTTCCAGCGAAACGCGCAGGCAGGGCTGGTTTTTATAGCGATGGCTATATCGGCGCCGCTATGCGTTCGGGAGCCGAGCATGGGCTCGGCTCTACAGACGGTTCGCGCAACCGGATTTTGTAGAGCCGAGCCGACGCTCGGCTGCTCTTCGGCCCGAGCACGGAGACCCGCGCTCCGCGCCTGGGCCGAGCATGGGCTCGGCTCTACAACTGCGATTCAAGCGTCACCACTGCCGGCGTCGCGCAGCGCGCCCAGGAAGGCGCGCAGCGAGGCCGGCTTGATCGGCTTGGTCAGCACGCGGTAGCCGCGCTCGCGCGCCATGCGCTTCAGTTCATCGCGGCCGTCGGCGGTCAACAGCGCGCCGGGCAGTGGGTAGCCCGCCGCATCGCGCAGGGCCACCAGCGCATCCAGGCCGTCCATGCGGTCGTGCAGGTGATAGTCCACCAGCATCACCTGCGGGCGCTCGGCGATCTTCTCCAGCGCCTGGTCGACGGTGGCAGCGGTGATCACCTGCACCTGCCAGCGGCCGAGCAGCGCGCGCATGCCGTCGAGGATTTCCTCGTCGTTGTCCACGCACAGCACACGCAGCCCGGCCAGCGAATCGCTGCGCACCGGTGCGGCCACGGCCTGTACCGGCGAGGCCATCTCGGTATAACCGGGTAGCGGCGCCACCCGCGGCAGGATGATCGAGAACATCGAACCACTGCCCACGCGGCTTCGCGCGTTGAGGCGATGGTCGAGCAGGCGCGAGATGCGCTGGCAGATCGACAGGCCCAGGCCGAGGCCCTGCTCGCCCCAGTCGAACGGCTGCTGGTAACGGTGGAATTCGTCGAAGATCTGCCGCATGTGGTGCTCGGGAATGCCGGGGCCGGTATCCCACACCTGCAGCTCCACTTCGTCGCCGCGGTGGCGTACGGCCAGAACGATGCGGCCCTGGCGGGTATAGCGCAGCGCGTTGGCCAGGAAGTTCTGCAGCACGCGGCGCAACAGGCGGCGGTCGCTGCGTACCCACGCCGGTCGCGCGAACAGGTCCAGGCGCAGGCCACGGCCGGCGGCCACCGGGGTGTACTGCGCAGCCAGTTCGCGCATCAGCGCGCTCACGTCGAACTCGCCGATCACCGGGTGCAGGCCACCGGCATCCAGTCGCGACACATCCAGCAGACCATCGAGCAGTTCTTCGGCAGCACGCAGCGAGGCGTCCACGCGTTCGGCCAGATGCTTCTGCTCATCGCTGACGTGGTCACTGTCACGCAGCGCGGAAGCAAACAGGCGCGCGGCATTCAGCGGTTGCAGCACGTCGTGGCTGATCGCCGCCAGGAAGCGGGTCTTCGACTGCTGGGCGACCTCGGCCTCATGTGAGCGCTCGGCCACGCGCTGTTCCAGCGTCTCGTTGGCTTCCAGCAGTGCTTTTTCCGCGTGCTTGTAATCGGTGATGTCGTTGTAGCTGGTGACGTAGCCGCCACCGGGCAGCGCCTGGCCACGCATCTCGATCACCTTGCCATCGCTGCGGGTGCGCTCGAACACGTGCGGTGAACCGGCGCGCATGTAGCCGATGCGACGGTTGATCTGCACTTCGATGTCGCCCTCGCCCAGCTCGCCGCGTTCGGCGTTGTAGCGGATCAGATCGGCCACCGGGCGCCCCACATACAGCATGCCGTCGGGGTAACCGAACATGTCCTGGTAACGACGGTTCCAGGCGGTCAGGCGCATGTCCGGATCGACCACGCTGACCCCGGCGCTGATGTTCTCCAGCGTGGTCGACAGAATCTCGCGGTTGAAGCGCAGCTCCTGCCCGGCTTCATCCAGCACCGCCACCACTTCGCCCAGGTCCATGCCCGAGCCGCGCAGCAGGCTGGTCAGCAGCAGCCGCGCGGAGGCCGCACCGATCGATGCGGCCAGCAGTCGCTCGGTGAACTGCACCCAGGGCCGGTCGGCCGGTGCCGAGGACTGCAACTCGCGTCCCAGCGACTGCGCCTGTTCGAAGAAAGCGCGCCGCGCGTGGCGTTCACCGACCACGCGCGAGGCCAGTGCCAGCAGGTCACCCACGTGCACATGACCGGGCCAGCCACCGGCCACCGAAGGACGCTCGGCATACGGATCGAGGAACGGCGCGGCGCGCAGCCGCTCGTCCACGCCCGGCCGCCAGCGCGCGGACACCAGCATCATCGTCGCCGCGTTGACCAGCAGTGACCAGAACGTGCCATGGGTCAGCGGGTCCCAACCGGTCATCCCGAACAACTGCTGCGGGCGCAACCAGGTGATGTCGAACGGGCCGTTCTGTACCCAGCCGGCGTCCATCCAGCCCGCCATCGTCATCGCCGGCAGCAGCAGCGTGTACAACCATGTGCCGAAGCCCAGCAGCATGCCCGCCTCGACGCCGCGGCGGCTGGCGCCGCGCCAGTACAGGCCACCGATCAACCCCGGTGCGAACTGCGCCACTGCAGCGAACGCCATCAGGCCGTAGCTGGCCAGGGTGCTGTCGTTGCTGCTGCTGCGGTAGTAGCTGTAGGCCATCAGTGCCAGCAGCAGGATCGCCAGCCGGCGGATCCACAGCACGCGCGAGGCCACGTCGGCCGCTTCCTGATGATCACCACTTCGACGCAGCAGCACCGGCATCACCAGATCGTTGCTGACCATGGTGGCCAGCGCGATCGAGGACACGATCACCATGCCGGTCGCCGCGGAGAACCCCCCGATATAGGCAATCAACGCCAGTGCGTTGCGCCCTTCCGCCAGCGGCAGGGCCAGCACCATCGAGTCATCGGCCACGCCACTGCCGGTGCCGAACAGGCTGACACCGGCGGTGGCGATCGGCAGCACCATCGCCGAAATGAGTACCAGGTAGCCGCCGAACATCCAGCGCGCACGGCGTACATCACGCACATCCCCGCATTCGACCACCGCTACGTGGAACTGGCGCGGCAGGCAGATGATGGCGAGGAAGCTGAGCAGCGTCTGCGACAGGAAGCCCACCGGAGGCAGCCCGGTGAACAGCGTATGCACCGATTCCACCACTGCTTCATTGCGGTCACTGAGCCAGACGTAGGCGAACACGCCCACGGCCACCATCGCCACCAGCTTGATCACGGACTCCAGCGCAATGGCCAGCATCATGCCGTGATGGTGTTCGGTGGCATCGACCTGGCGGGTACCGAACAGGGTGGCGAACAGCGCCATCAACAACGCCACGTACAACGCGGGGTCACTGAAGTAGCCGGTCGGGCCGGTGTTGCCGGTTAGTACCTGCAGGCTCATCGCCACCGCTTTGTACTGCAGGGCCAGGTACGGAACGATGCCGATCAGCGCGATGATCGCCACCAGCGCTGCCAACCGCCGCGAGCGGCCGAAACGCGAGGAGATGAAATCGGCGATGGAGACCACGTTCTGGCTGCGCGCGATCAGCGCCAGGCGCTCGATGATGCGCCAGCCAAACATCAGCAGCAGCAATGGACCGATGTAGATCGGCAGGTAGCCGATACCGTTGCGCACAGCGGTGCCGACCGCGCCGTAGAAGGTCCACGACGAGCAGTACACCGCCAGCGCCAGGCTGTAGACCACCGGCCGCAGCCACGGCCGGTCGGGATACATCGGCCGGCGGTCACCCCACCACGCCACGCCGAACAGCAGCGCGGCATAGGCAACCGAGACCAGCAGCAGGATCCAGCTGGAGACCACGCGCGTGTTTCCGTCGGAGGAACCCGCAGTGTAGGCCAGGCATGGCCGGGTGTACGGGCTCGTTGGGGGCAACCACCCCCACCAGGGTGGGGGCCTACGCGGTGCGGGCCACGACCGTTGGTCGTGGCCGGCTTCTTACTGGGCCGGCACGCCCATTTCCTTCAGCAGCTCGGGCGCCGGGTAGACCTTGGCCAGCAGCCAGCGCAGGTAGCGCATGTCCACGTGCACGGCACGCTTGTAGCGCGGGTCGAACCACCAGCTGGCGCTGACCGATTCCCAGTTGCTGTCGAAGTTCAGGCCGATCAGTTCACCCTTGGCGTTGAGCACCGGCGAGCCGGAATTGCCGCCGGTGGTGTCCAGGTTGGTCAGGAAGTTGACCGTCTGGGTCTTCAGCGCCGGATCGGCGGTGCTGCCGAAGTCACCCTTGGCGATCGCCGCCAGCAGCGGCTTGGGTGCATCGAACGGATAGGCGTTGGTGTTCTTCTCGACGATGCCGGCCACGGTGGTCACCGGCGAGTAGCTCACGCCATCGCGCGGATGCAGTGCTTCCACCTTGCCGTAGCTGATGCGCAGGGTGCGGTTGGCATCCGGGTACACCGCACGGCCCTGCTTGGCACGCCAGGCGAACAGCGCCTGCATGTAGGCCGGGCGCAGGCGCAGCTGCTCGCCTTCGCGGGTCTTGCTCTCGTTCTCGATGCGCAGCTGCGCGGCCACCAGCGGGCCGGCCACGGCGATCAGTGGATCGGCGGCCAGCGCCTTGCCTTCGCGGGCGGCAGCAAAGCGCGACAGGCGCTGCGCCTCGTCGCCCAGCTGGGTGCCGGCGTACAGGGTGTCCAATGCCTTAGCCAGCTGCTGCGGGGTGCGGCCGAAGGCGGCGTCGAACTCGGCCACGCGCTGCGCATCCGGCAGCTGCTGGTAGCGGGTCAGCAGGGTGGTCAGCAGCGCCTTCTCGACCTCCGGCGCATAGCGGCGCTGCACCTGCTTGAGCACGCCTTCGATCATCGCCTGGTCGCGCTGCTGGTAGCCGCTCTCGCGCTGCGCGTCGGGCTTGGCCGACTCAATGCGCAGGCGCTCCAGCAGCAATGCCGAGCGCAGCAGCTGGCTCTGCGCGGCCATCTGGTCCAGCAGCAGGTCACGCTCGCCCACCGTCGCGCCCTGCGACAGGTTGGCCAGCAGCGCCTTGATGTCGCCCTGGTACCTGCGATCGGTGGCGGCCAGCATGGCTGTCTCGTCGGCGGCACGCTGCGCCTTGGCGTCGCTGCGCAGCAGGCCTTCCAGCTCACCGGCGGCGCGCTTGCGGTTGTTCTTCAGCGACTGCAGCTGCGAGGCGTAGCGGGTACGCGCCTGCGCATCCTTGGCGCTGGCGGCTTCGATGGTGTCGATCATCTGCTGGAACACCGACACGCGGCGCGGCAGCACGGTATCGATCTGGCCAGCGAATTCGGCGGCGGTGCGGTGGCGGTAGGTGATGCCCGGGTAACCGGCCAGCATCGCGTAATCGCCTTCCTTCGGGCCTTCCACCGACATCTGCAGGTGTGCCGGCGCCTGATAGGGCACGTTGTCCTTGCTGTAGGCGGCCGGCTTGCCGTCCTTGCCGACGTAGGCACGCAGCAGGGTGAAGTCGCCGGTGTGGCGCGGCCACATGAAGTTGTCGATCTCGTCGCCGTAGTTGCCGATCGCACGCGGCGGCGCGTAGACCAATCGCACGTCGCTCAGCTCCAGCTGGGCGATGCGGTAGAAGTCGGTGCCGTAGTACATGTTGGCGACCGAGCAACGCACGCTGCCGTCCTTCTCGCACTCGGCCACGATCTGCTTGCTGGCCGCATCCACCGCATCGAAGTAGGCACGGCCGGTCTTGCCGCGCGCCTGCGCCAGCACCTGGTCGGTCACCTTGTCGAAGCCGACGGTGACCAGCACGCGGAAGTCCGGGTTGGCCGGGCGCTCATCGGCACGGTCCCTGGCGATGAAACCGCCGTTGATCAGGTCGTGCTCGGGCGAGCTGTTGTACTGGATCACGCCCATCGCCACGTGGTGGTTGGTCAGCAGCAGGCCGTCGGCGGACACGAACGAACCGGTGCCGCCACCGGCACGCACCACGGCGCTCAGTGGCGGTGCGGTGACGTTGGCCAGGTCGGCCGGATTGCCCTTGAAACCGGCCGCCTGCAGCGGCTTGGCCAGCTCCGGCAGCTGCGTCGGCATCCACATGCCTTCATCGGCGTGGGCACCGGCGGCGAGGGTCAGGCCCAGGGCCAGGGCGGTGGGAAGGGCTTTGCGTGGTGACATGGGGCAATCCGGTACGACAGAACAGCCCGGGACCATAGCCGCTGGGGGCGGCCGCGGCAACGGCCGATGGTTGGGGCCGACGTGCACGGCAGTGCCGGCCGCTGGCCGGCAACCCACGCAACCCGGGAGATACGGTGCAGTTGCCGGCCAGCGGCCGGCACTACCGGATCGTTATTTCTCCCGCCGCCAGTTGATCGAACCGCGGTTTTCCACCGTGCTCGATTCCACTTCCACGTCGAAGCCGCGGCGCAGCAGGTACTTCAGCGTGATCACCGAACCGGCACCGACCAGCGACACGCCGTAGCCGACGTACAGCTTGGGCGAGATGTACTTGCCGACACCGATCACCGAGCCCCCCAGCGCGCGCGACTGGCTCACGCCGGCGTCGTCCAGGCCCAGCTTGGCGCCCAGCTGCGAGGCCAGCAGGCCACTGCCCGCGGACAGTGCCGCCGAGGCCGCGTTGACCTGCTGGGTCTGGTCGCTGCTTGCGCCGGTCAGGCTGCGGCCCAGCACCAGGTAGGCCAGCGCCTCGGACTGCGACATCGCCGGATCGGACCACACGTCCGCACGCGGCTGCTGCGCACGCCCGGTCACGTCGATGCCCGCCGTGACATCACCGACCCGGCGCTCGGCACGGATGTTGATGCGCGGGTCGGAGACCGCGTTGTAGTTCCAGGTCAGGTTGCCACGGGTGATGGTCAGGTCCTGCCCATACGCCTTGTAGCGCCCGCTCACTTCCAGGCCACCATTGGCGGTCATCTCGCGGCCAGGCTTGGCCCAGACCTGCATCTTGCCGGTCAGTGCGCCCTTCAGGCCAAAGCCGGTCATCTTCACCTTGTCGCCGAGGCTGACAACCAGGTCCATGTCCAGCGGCGAGGTGCGCGATTCTTCCGGATCGACCGGGTCGAGCACCACCACGTCTTCAGACACCGAGGTACCGCGGTCCAGGCGTTCGAGGTCGATATCGGCCTCGGGCACATGCACGGTGCCACGCAACTCCATAGCCGCCTTGGCCAGGGTGAAATCGAGGTTGGGATTGGCGACGATGCGCAGTTCGCTGGTGTTGGACAGCAGCACGTTGTCACCGTGGATCTTCAGCTGCAGCGGCTGTGCATCACCGAACCACGACAGGCCGCCATCCACGTACAGCGTGCCCTGGCCGGAATTGGCCTGGGCGGTGATCCTGGCCGAGCCATCGGGCTGGGCCACGAAGCTGCCCTTGCCCTGGTCGAAGGTCAGGCCCAGCGCCGGGAATTCACCCTTGAAGTTGCTCAGCTGCGCATCACCGCCCAGCGACGGCTGGCCACGGGTGCCGCGCAGGCTGACGTGCCCTTCGATCAGGCCGGTCGGGCGCACGATATCCGGCGAGAACAGCTCCAGCCAGTACAGCCGCGACATGTTGAGGTAGAGCTCACCGTTCAACGGCGCGCTGGCTTCCCAGCCGGTCTGCATCTTGGCATCGACGAAGCCGTTGCCCTGGAAGCCCATGCCCAGATAGCCCTTGATGCTGGCCGGGGTCATGTCCAGTTTCAGCGAGAACTGGTCGTAGCGCACCAGCTCGCCACGCGACGCATCGCCCACCGTGGTGCGGTTCTCGCCCAGGCGCACGCCGCCTTCCTTCGAGCGCACTTCCACATGGCCTTCCCAGGCGTTGCCGCGCGGGCGGATCTGCGCGTCCAGGCTGACATCGCCGCGCAGGTAGATGCGACGGCCGGACTGCGGCGGCAGCCATGGCTGCACCAGCGCCAGCGGCAGCGCATCACTGCGCACCACCAGGCCCTCGCGCGGCCAGTTCGCCTGCGCGCACAACGCGCCACTGCTGGCGGCGGCCAGGCAGGCTTCGGACAGGGTGTAGGTGCTGCCATTGATCGCAAACGCGGCCGGCGCACGCAGCGACCAGGCATCGCCCTTCACCGGTGCGATGCGCAGCGATGCCAGCTCGCCACGCCACTGCGCGCCCTGCTGGCGCACGCTGCCCTGCAGCTCGATCGCACCCATCTCGTTGCGCGTCTGCGCGGCCAGCCGCAGGTTGGACACACTGCCCTGCGCATCGATGTTCAGCCGTTCCAGCAGCATGCCGGCGTTGACCTGCTGGCCCTGCACCGCCAGCGTGCCGCTGTCACCACGCCACGGCAGGTGGCCCTTGATGCTCACGCTCTCGGCGCCGTAGCCATCCCAGTTGAGGTTGTTGCCGATCAGGTCGGCGGTGATGTCCGGCGCATCGCGCGGGCCCTTCACCTGTACCTGGCCACGCAGGCCACCGTCGGCGCCCGGCAGCAGATCGCTCAGCTGGAGCGGTTCGAAGCGTGCGTCGATGTCGAGGCGATCACCGACCTTGCCCGAAGCAGTGACCCGGCTGCTGCCCAGCGACAGCTTCAGGTCGCCCTGGCCTTGATCGCCCTGCAGCGCGAACGTGCCCTGCGCGTCGAGGTTGCGCTGGCGCAGGATGCCCTTCAGCGACGGCAGGTCCACCGTGGCTTCCAGCGTGCCGGCAGTGCCCGGTGCGGCGTTGGCCGGCGGCGGCAGCTGGCGGCCCTTGGAGGCCAGGTTGCCGGACAGGCGGCCATTCCAGCCCGGCACGAAATAGCCGGGGTCGAAATCCTTCAGTGCAGCCTTGGCGTCCCAGTCCAGCTGTGGCGCCCATGCCACCTGGCCTTCCACCTGCAGCTGGCCACCCGGCGTCTGCGCCTGCAGCTGGTGGATCGACGCAGCCTGGTCATTGCCGCGCACATCGAAGCGCAGCTGCGCCTTCTGTTTTTCGCGTTCGACCTCGGCGCGGCCGATCGCCGCCCACGCCTTCAACGTACCGGCCAGGCCGAAACGCGCTTCCTTCAGCGTCACTGGTACCGGCGCGCTGCCGGCGGTGTTCGGGTCCGCGGCCGGCACATAGGTCAGATCGCGTGCGACCACCGAGAAATTGAGCTTCTGCTGGTCTTCCTGGCTGAAATCGGCCGTGCCTTCCAGCCGCGCTTCGCCGCCGAGGCCTTTCACCAGCAGCGGCGAAACCTTCAGGACCTGGTCCTGCAGTGACACCACCGACGGTGCCAGTTCCAGTTCCTGGTCGCCCTGCTTCACCTTGCCGTGCAAGTTGGCGTTGCCGCCCTTGCCGGCGGCAGTGAAGTCCAGTGCCAACGGTGCGATCGCCGAGCTCGCCAGCGCCGGCGACAGCAGCGACAGATCCAGCTCGTCGCTGCGCACGCTGGCATTCCAGGTCGGATCGGTCCGCCCGTCGAACACCAGCATCGCGTGCAGCGGCTTCGGTGCACGCCCGGCCACCGCTACCTCCATGTGCGCAAGGTCGCCGCGTGCTACCAGCCCCACCGTCGCCGCAGTGCGCCCACGCGGGGCCGGCAGCACCGCCGTGACCGTCACGTCGGTGTCGTAGTCCTTGGCCGGGATGTAGCGGCCCTGGGCGGTGAAGTTGCCCATGTCGCTGTCCACGACCAGCTTGTGCGCCTGGAATTCGCCGTTGGCGATCTCGATGCCACCGCGCACGCGGCTGATGTCGATCACCGGCTCGTTGGCCTGGCTGATGCGGAAGCCATCGATGGCGATGGCATCGGCCTGGATCGCCAGCGGCATTTCGATCTGCGGCAGCGAATCCGGCCATGACGGCAGCTTGAACGGCTCGTCACTCTTGGCCAGGTTCAACGTCGCGTTGGTCAGTTCCAGCTTGTCCAGCAGCAGCTTGCGGCCCAGCAACGGGCGCAGGTCCGGCTCCAGGTGCGCACGCTCGGCGTGGAAATGGATGTCGTCATAGCGGAAGTCGACGTTGTACAGGGTCAGCGGACCGGCCACCGGGCCGTCCACCTTGTCCCAGGTGAAGCTGGCGCCCACCGGCAGCCGTGCCACCACCTGCGCCAGCAGCACATCGCGGCCGGCCACGGTCTGCAGCAGCCAGTACACCGCCAGCAGGGCCAGCAGCACCAGCCCGATCACGCCGGCGCCGGACCATGCCCAGAAGCGGCGGCGGCGGTAGAAGCGCACGCGCGGCGTCGTGTTCGGGGTCGGCGTGGGTGCAGGCGTGCTCACAGGTCCGCTCCGATGTTCAGGTACAGCTGGAACTGCGAATCCGGGTTGTTCAGGCCGTGCGCGATATCGATGCGCACCGGGCCGACCGGCGATTTCCAGCGCACGCCGAAGCCGACGCCGGTATGCAGGTCGATGGTGTTGTCGAAGGCACTGCCGGTATCAACGAACACCGCCGCGCCCCACGGGCCGCCATTGAAGTAGTGCTCGTACTCGGCCGAGCCGATCACCAGGTTCTTGGCGCCCAGTGCGTACTTGTCCGGCGCAGGGGTGCGCGGGCCGACCTCACGGTAGGCATAGCCGCGGATGCTGCGGTCGCCGCCGGCGAAGTAGCGCAGGCTCGGCGGCATCGCGACCAGGTCGCTGGTCCAGGTGGTGCCGCCCTCGCCGCGCAGGATCAGGCGGTTGCTTTCGCCCACCGGGATGTACCAGCGCAGCACGGCATTGGCCTGCACGAAGCTGGTATCCGAACCGACGCCCTCGATGCCGGTCCGTAGCGTCGCGGTGCCGCTGATGCCCTTGCGCGGGAACATCTGGTCGTCGACGTTGACGTAGTCGGCGACCATCTGCGGGTACACCAGCGTCGAGGTGTTGTAGACCGCATCGGTGAATTCGGTGCCGGAAGCGTAGCGCCAGCGCTCGCGCAGCGCGTTGACCGAGGCGATCGCGGTCCAGTGCTCGTTGATCTCGCCGCTGCGGCTGGCGATCAGCTTGAAGTTGCGCAGATCGATGTAATCGGTCTGTTCGTCATACGCGCTGGCGGCGAAGGTGTACCAGCCGTCGAGCCAGTTGAACGCCGGGATGCGGTAGCTGGTCACCAGGCTCTTGCGCTTCTGCGCGTAGTCCAGCTGCGTGTTCATCTTGTGGCCGCGGTTGTTCAGGAACCGCCGCTCGATGCCACCACGCACACCCGGGCCGCTCTCGCTGCCGTAGCTCAGACCGGCGGTGTAGATGGTGCGCTTGGCGCGGGTCAGGTTGACGTCCACCGGCACGTCGCCGTTGTCGTCGGCCTGGTCCGGCCGCGGCTGGATGTCGATCACGCTGAAGTAGTCCAGCTTGGTCAGCGATTGCCGCAGCCGGTCCAGCTTGCCTTCGTGGTAGTAGCTGCCCTGGTCCCAGTACACCAGCGGGTCGAACAGCTTGTCGACGAAGTAGTCCTGGTGGAAGCGCACCGGGCCCATGTTGTAACGGCGGCCGCTGTCCCAGGTCAGGTCGATGTCAGCGGCGTTGTCGGCACGGGTGATCTGCACCTGGCGCTGGGTGTAGTCGGCGTCGAAGTAGCCACGCTCGGCCAGGCGGCGGGTGATGGTGATCTTGCTGGCTTCGTACTGGGTGTGCTCGAAGCGTTGGCCCTTGCGCGGCTTGAACGCGGCCAGGTCGTCCTGCAGGTACTGGTCGTAGATCGCCGGGCCGGTGATGTCGATGTGCTCGCGGCGCACGGTCACCGGGGCGCCCTTGTCGACATGGATCAGCACCCGCACGTGCTCGTCCTCGCGCGGAGCTTCGACCTTGATCACCGGGTTGTAGTACCCGAACGGTTCCAGCGCCTGGCGGGTCTGCCGCTCGGCCTGCGACAACAGGTATTCCAGGCGCGACTCGCCCTGCTCCTTGCCGATCGTGTCGTACAGCGACAGCGATTCCTGGATGTTCTCGATGATTGCGGCGTCGTCGCCCTTGTCCAATCCCTTGATGTCCACCTTGTCGATGGTGCCGCGCGCGTGGGCCACGGAAGTGGCGGCCAGCGACAGGACCATCAGCGGCAGGGCGTATTTCTTTGGCTGCATGCGGCACAGCATACCGACCGGAGGTGACGATGCGAAATGCATCACGTCATTCGGGATCGGTTGTTAAGTGGCGGTCAAAATACGCGCCTTTGTGGCGATCGTCGTGAATGCCGATGAGGAAGCCGGCATCGTCCGCGATGCCGGCGATGACCCCGATGGACATCCGCCGGTAGTGCCGGCCAGCGGCCGGCACTACCGATACCGGCTTCAGCTCGACAGATGCTCGATCGCCGCGACCTTGCCCAGGCGCTCGCCCAGCATCGTCAGCAGCGCCAGGCGGTTGCCACGCAGCGCCGGGTCCTCCGCATTGACCATCACGCCATCGAAGAAGGCGTCGACCTGCGGGCGCAGGCGGGCCAGGCGGGCCAGCACGGCCACGTAGTCCTTGTGCTGCAGGCTGGCGCCGGTGTCGTCGATGGCCGCGGTGACGGCTTCAGCCAGCGCGCGCTCGGCGTCTTCCTGCAACAGCGCCGTGTCGATCTGGGCCGGAATGTCGCCCTCGGCCTTGCGCAGGATGTTGCGGATGCGCTTGTTGGCCGCTGCCAGTGCCTCCGCCTCCGGCAGCGCGGCGAAGGTGCCGATCGCATCCAGGCGGCGGTCGAAGTCATACAGCGAGGCCGGCTTCAGCTCGGCCACTGCGTTGAAGTGCGTGGCCGGCACGCCCTTGTCGGCGTAGTAGCCCTTCAGGCGGTCGAGGATGAAGTCGTACAGCTCGCCGACGTCGGCCTGCACGTTGCGCGCGGCCAGGCCGGCGTTGGCGCTGGCCAGCAGCGCGCGCAGGTCCAGCTCGAAGCCGCTCTCGATGATCGTGCGGGCCAGGCCCAGCGCATTGCGGCGCAGGGCGAACGGGTCCTTGTTGCCGGTCGGCTTCAGGCCTGCGGCGAAACCACCGGCCAGGGTGTCCACGCGTTCAGCAATCGCCAGCACCTTGCCCAGCGCCGACAACGCGATGTCATCGCCACCGAAGCGCGGCTGGTAGGCCTCGTCGATGGCCAGCGCGACCTCGGCCGATTCGCCACCTGCCACCGCGTAGTGGCGGCCGGCGATGCCCTGCAGTTCCGGGAATTCGTTGACCATGCGCGATTGCAGGTCGTTCTTGGCCAGTTCGGCGGCGCGCCGCGCCTGCGCGGCGTCGGCGCCAACCTGCGGCGCGATCACCTCGGCCAGGGCGGCCACGCGGGCGACCTTGTCGGCCACGCTGCCCAGCTTGGCCTGGTAGGTCACCGTCTTCAGGCCCTCGCCCATCGACGCCAGGCCCTGCTTCAGGTCTTCGTCGAAGAAGAACTTGGCATCGGCGAAGCGCGGGCGGATCACGCGCTCGTAGCCCTTGGCCACTTCGGCCACGTCCTTCGATTCGATGTTGGCAATGCCGATGAACTTCTCGGTCAGCGTGCCGCTGTCATCCAGCACCGGGAAGAACTTCTGGTTGATCTCCATCGTCTCGATCAGCGCTTCCTGCGGCACCGCCAGGAACGCGGGCTCGAAGCTGCACAGCACCGCCGACGGCCACTCGACCAGGTTCACCACCTGCTCCAGGTTGTCCTCGGTGATGCGGGCGCTGCCGCCGGCCTTGGCCGCAGCGGCCTCGACCTCGGCGACGATGCGCGCGCGGCGCGCGCTCGGGTCGACCAGCACGAACGCGGCGCGCAGGGCTTCCACGTAATCCTGCGGCTGTGCCAGCGACACGGCCTGGTCGTGGTGGAAACGATGGCCACGGCTGACACGGCCAGCCTGCAGGCCGAACAGGTCGGCCTCGACCACGTTGGCACCGTGCAGCAGCACCAGCCAGTGCGCCGGGCGCGCAAAGCCCCAGGCGTGGTCGCCCCAGCGCATCGGCTTGGGAATCGGCATCGCCGCGATCGCCTCGCGCAGGATCTCCGGCAGCAGGCTGGCAGTGCGCGCGCCCGGGGTCACCGCGCGGTGCACGAAGCGCTCGCCCTTGTTGTCGGTGGTCTTATCCAGCGCGGTCCAGTCGATCCCGGCCTTGGCGGCGAAGCCCTGCAGGGCCTTGGTCGGCTGGCCTTCGGCGTCCAGCGCGATGTTCAGGTACGGGCCCAGCACTTCGCTGTGCTGTTCCGGCTGTTCCAGGCCGACGCCCGGCAGCAGCACCGCCAGGCGGCGCGGGGTCGACAACGGGCGGGCGTCGCCCAGGTCCAGTGCGACGCCGCGCTTGCGCAGGCCGTCGACAACGCCATCGAAGAACGCCTGGGCGAGGCCCGGCAGTGCCTTGACCGGCAACTCCTCGGTGCCCAGTTCGATCAGCAGGGGGGACAGTTGGCTCATCGTTTCAATCCTGTGGTGGGGGCGCAGCGCGCGACGCGTCCGGCGCCCCGGAGTAAGGGGGAGAGCGGCGGTCAGGCCTTCTTCGCGCCCGGGAAGCCCAGCTTCTCGCGCTGCTCGTAATAGGCCTTGGCCACCGCCTGGGCCAACGCGCGCACGCGCAGGATGTAGCGCTGGCGCTCGGTCACGCTGATCGCGCGGCGCGCATCGAGCAGGTTGAAGGTGTGGCTGGCCTTCATCACCTGCTCGTAGGCCGGCAGCGGCAGGTTCACTTCCACCAGCTTCTGCGCTTCGCGCTCACAGGCATCGAAGCGGTGGAACAGTTCGTCCACGTCGGCATATTCGAAGTTGTAGGTGCTCTGCTCCACCTCGTTCTGGTGGTAGACGTCACCGTAGGTCACCGGCTGGCCATCCGGGCCATAGGTCCACACCAGGTCGTAGACGTTGTCGCAGTTCTGCAGGTACATGCACAGGCGCTCGAGACCGTAGGTGATCTCGCCCAGCACCGGGCGGCATTCCAGGCCACCGGCCTGCTGGAAGTAGGTGAACTGGGTCACTTCCATGCCGTTGAGCCAGACTTCCCAGCCCAGGCCCCAGGCACCCAGCGTCGGCGATTCCCAGTTGTCCTCGACAAAGCGCAGGTCGTGCACCAGCGGGTCGATGCCCAGTGCCTTCAGCGAATCCAGGTACAGCTGCTGGATGTTGTCCGGCGCCGGCTTCATCGCCACCTGGTACTGGTAGTAGCGCTGCAGGCGGTTCGGGTTCTCGCCGTAGCGGCCGTCGGTCGGGCGGCGCGAGGGCTGCACGTAGGCCGCATTCCAGCCTTCCGGACCGATCGCACGCAGGAAGGTGGCCGGATGGAAGGTACCGGCGCCCACCTCCAGGTCGAGCGGCTGGATGAGCACGCAGCCCTGCTGGGCCCAGAACTGGTTCAGGGTCTGGATCAGGCCCTGGAAGGTGATCGGAACGGTCGGGGTCGCGGACATGCGGACGATTCTTGGCCGGCAAGGGGGGTGCGCTAGTATAACGGCCGACCTGCGGGGCATTCCGTACCCGGGAGGAGCAGGCAGATGGAACATCGGCTGCCGGTGGGCACGCCCGGCGAGGCGGGCGGCGTTCCGCTGCCCTGGGGCCGCCTGCATTTCGAGCAGATCGCCGCGGCGCTGATCGCCGATGGCCTGGTGGCCGAGCAGGACCGCGAGCGCATGCGGTTCTCCGCACAGGGGGCGCGCAACGCCAGTGAAGTGCATCCGCTGGTGCTGTTGTCCAACCTCAAGCTGGCCGCCACCGGCGGCGGCGAACTGACCCTGGAACGCCTCAGCGAATGGCTGGCGCAGCGTACCGGCTGCCGCTACCTGCGCATCGACCCGACCCGGGTCGACGTCGCCGCGGTCACTGCGCTGGTGTCGCATGCCTATGCCCGCCGCCATCGCTTCCTGCCGCTGGCGGTGGATGCCGAGCGCGTGCTGGTGGCCACCAGCGAGCCGCTGGTGCAGGAATGGCGCCGCGACCTGCAGCACCTGACCCGGCGCCGCATCGAGCTGGCGGTGGTCAACCCGCTGGACCTGCATCGCTACACCATGGAGTTCTACGGGGTCACCCGTTCGGTGCGTGGCGCCCGCAGCGATGCGCGCGGCGAAGCCAGCATCACCCTGCCCAGCTTCGAACAGCTGGTCGAGCTCGGCCGTACCGGCGACGTCAACGCCGACGACCAGCACATCGTGCACATCGTCGACTGGCTGCTGCAGTACGCCTACGAACAGCGCGCCTCGGACATCCACCTGGAGCCGCGCCGCGAGATGGGACGCATGCGCTTCCGCATCGACGGCGTGCTGCACAAGGTGTTCGAAGTGCCACCGGCAGTGATGACCGCCGTGGTCAGCCGCATCAAGGTGCTCGGCCGCATGGATCTGGCCGAGCGCCGGCGCCCGCAGGACGGCCGCATCAAGACCCGCTCGCCGGGTGGCCGCGAAGTCGAGATGCGCCTGTCGACCATGCCCACCGCCTTCGGCGAGAAGTGCGTGATGCGCATCTTCGACCCGGATGCCGCGTTCAAGAGCATCGACCAGCTCGGTTTCAGCCCGCAGGAGGCCGCCGGCTGGAATGCACTGGTCGAGCGCCCGCACGGCATCGTGCTGGTCACCGGCCCGACCGGCTCGGGCAAGACCACCACCCTGTATTCCACGCTGAAGCGGCTGGCCACGCCGGACGTGAACGTGTGCACGGTGGAAGACCCGATCGAGATGATCGCGCCCGAGTTCAACCAGATGCAGGTGCAGACCAACATCGACCTGGACTTCGCCAGTGGCGTGCGCACCCTGCTGCGGCAGGACCCGGACATCATCATGATCGGCGAGATCCGCGACCTGGAAACCGCGCAGATGGCGGTGCAGGCCTCGCTGACCGGCCACCTGGTGCTATCCACGCTGCACACCAACGATGCGCCCTCGGCGGTCACCCGCCTGCTCGACCTGGGCGTGCCGCATTACCTGCTGGCCAGCACCCTCAACGGCATCCTCGCCCAACGCCTGGTGCGCACCCTGTGCCCGCACTGCAAGCAGCCGCACAGCCTTGGCGCCGCCGACTGGGCGGTGCTGGCTGATAGCCATGCTGCATATCCAGATGCCGCCACGCCCTGTCGGCCGGTCGGTTGCCTGGAGTGCCGACGCACCGGATTCCTCGGCCGCATCGGCCTGTATGAGCTGCTGCCATTGGGCTCGCGGCTGCGCGGGCAGATCCGCGCCGACATGGACCTGGCCGGTTTCACCCGCGCCGCGCGGGCTGAAGGGCTGCGAACCCTGCGTCAGGCCGGGCTTGAAAAGGTGGCGCAGGGGCTGACTACAATCGAGGAAGTCCTGTCAGTGCTGCCGCCCCCGGATGAACCCAGCTCCGTTCCTGATCCTTGAAACCGGCCGCCCGGTGCCGTCACTGCGCCGCTACGGGCGCTTCCCGCACTGGATCCGCGTCGCCGCCGGGCTGGAAGAGCACGAGACGGTGGTGGTCGATGTCGAACACGGTGGCGCCCTGCCCGATCCGCACGGCTTCGCCGGCGTGCTGGTGACCGGCTCGGCCGCGTTCGTCACCGACCACGCCGACTGGAGCGAGCGCAGCGCCGCCTGGCTGCGCCAGGCCGCCCACGACGACCTGCCGGTGTTCGGCATCTGCTACGGCCATCAGTTGCTGGCGCACGCGCTGGGCGGCGAGGTGGCCTACAACCCGGCCGGCCGCGAATCCGGCACGATCGAGCTGGAACTGCAGCCGCAGGCCGCGCAGGACCCGCTGTTCCAGGGGCTGCCACAGCACTTCGCCGCCCACGCCACCCATCTGCAGACCGTGCTGCGCGCGCCCGACGGTGCCGAAGTACTGGCGCGCTCGCCGCTGGATGGCTGCCATGCCTTCCGCTGGGGGCGCCAGGCGTGGGGCGTGCAGTTCCATCCGGAATTCGCCACCCACCACATGCGTGGCTACGTGCGCGCCCGCGCCGACTGCATCGGCCGCCACGGCGGCTGTGCCCGCAGCATCGAGCGCGCGGTCAGCGCCGCACCGCTGGCCCGCCAGCTGTTGCGCCGCTTCGTCCGCCAGGCGCGGCTGTCTTCAGCCCAGCCGGCGGCAAAACAGGGATAATCGGCGCCACGGGCAGCCGCCCGGCCCCCTCCTGTCCCTCCCGGATGTCCATGAAAGAGATTCGCAAGCTGCCGGCTTCGGCGGGCGCCCAGTGGTTGCTGGATACGTTCTCCCTGTACCGGCGTGCGCCGCTGCAGCTGGCCCGGATCGGCCTGACCTGGCTGCTGGTGAGCTGGGTGGTCACCCTGCTGTCGACGTTGATTCCCGGCGCCGCCGGCATGGCGGTGCAGCTGATGACCCTGGCCATTTCGCCGATCATGTTCGGCGGCATGCTGTATGCCGTCGGCGAGATCGACGAAGGCCGCCCGGGCCTGGCCTCGCACCTGCTGCAGCCGATCCGCGACCACCGCGTCAGCCACCTGCTGGTACCGCTGGCGATCCAGGTGCTGGCGGTGCTGCTGCTGGGCGCGCTGCTGTTCATGATGATCGGCCGCGAGGGCTTCACCGCCTTCAGCGAGGTCATGACCAAGATGGAAGAGATCAGCCGCAGCGGCCAGCAGATCAAGCCGGACGATGCCGCCGCGCTGGTCGCCAACCTGCCGGCCAAGCGCATCGCGCTGTGGATGCTGCTGGTGTTCCTGAGTGCGGTCGCGCTGTCGCTGGCGATGTTCACCCAGCCGGCGCTGGTGGTGTTCGACAAGCAGAGCGGCATGCACGCGCTGCGCCTGAGCCTGCAGGGCTGCATCGAGAACATCGGCGCGATGATCGTGTTCGCCGTGCTCGGCCTGATCGCCGCGTTCTGCATGTACATTCTGTTCGTGATCGTGATCCAGATCGCGATGCTGATCGGCGGCCCGCTGGCCGCAGCCTTCATCGCCCAGCTGGTACTGACCACGGTACTGATGCCGCTGTACGTCGGCGCAGTCTATGCCGCATGGAAGCAGATGTTCGTGCACCGCGGCAGCCGCGCCGCACCGCCGATCCCGACCACCCCGACCTCCAGCGACATCTTCCACGCCTGACCGAAAAAGGGGACGGAGGGAATTAAGTCGTTAGCGGCACAAACGACTTGATTCCCTCCGTCCCCTTTTTTCAGGCGGCGGGTTTCTTCACTACCGACGACGGCACCAGCCAGCGTGCGGCGTGGATGCCCAGCTCGTAGAGCAGGCACATCGGGATGGCCAGCATCAGCTGCGACACCACGTCCGGCGGGGTCAGCACGGCGGCCACCACGAAGATGCCGACGATCGCGTAACCGCGGCCTTCCTTGAACTGCTGCGGCGTCACCCAGCCCAGCAGCACCAGGATCACCATCGCCACCGGCAGTTCGAAACTGCCGCCGAAGGCAAAGAAGATCGCCAGCACGAAGTCCAGGTAGGCGTTCGCATCCGGGGTGATCGCAATCACGTCCGGGCTGAAGGTGGTGAGGAAGTGGAACACCGCCGGCAGCACCAGGAAGTAGGCGAACGCACAGCCGGTGTAGAACAGCACCACCGACGACACCAGCAGCGGTACCGCCAGGCGCTTTTCGCGCGCATACAGGCCCGGCGCAACGAACGCCCACAGCTGGTACAGCAGCCACGGCACCGCCACGAACAGGGCGACGAAGAAGGTCAGCTTCAATGGCGCGAAGAAGGCACCGGCCGGGTTGGTCGCAATCATCGTCTGCCCGTTCGGCAGCTGCGAGACCAGCGGTTCGGCCAGCGCGTTGTACAGCTTCTGGGTGAATGGCAGCAGCGCCAGCAGCGCCACGCCCAGGCCCAGCAATGCGCGCACCAGGCGGCCGCGCAGTTCCACCAGATGTTCAACCAGCGAGCTTTCGCCGAAATCCTGCTCACTCATGAGGGGCGCTCCGTGTTCTGCGCCGGCGGCGTCGCATTGGTTTCAGTGGCCGTGGCGGCGCTGGGCGTTACCGCAGCGACGTCCTGTGCCGGTGCCTGGTCCGTGGCAGCCGGTTCGCCCAGGTGCGGCGGCAGATCGGCCGGCGCCGGCGTGCGTACTTGCTGCGCCAGATCGTCGCCCTGCTGCTGTACCTGCTGGGCTTCGCGACGGATCGCTTCACCACTGGCGCGCAGCTGGTTCTCGGTGTCCTGCATGCCCTGGCGCACGTCCTGCATCTGCCGCTTGATCTCCTCGGCCTGCAGTTCGCGCTCCAGCTCCTGTTTCACCGAATCCCACTGATTGCGGGCACGACGCACCCACAGGCCGGCGAAGCGGGCCGCCTTGGGCAGGCGCTCGGGACCGAGCACCACCAGGGCGACCACCGCAATCACCAGCAGTTCGCTGAAGCCGATATCAAACACCGCAACCGCTCCGGATCAGCGAGCGTTACGGTCGTGCTCGTCCTGCGCGGTGCGCGAGGCGTCCTGGCTGCGCGACTCGTCGCCCAGCTGCGCGTTCGGCTTGTCCTCGTCGCGCATGCCCTTCTTGAATTCCTTGACCGCCGAACCGAGGTCCTTGGCGCCACTGGTCAGGCGCTTGGTGCCGAACACCAGCAGGACGATGGCCAGCACGACCAACCAATGCCAGATGCTGAAACTGCCCATAAAGACGCTCGTTACGTTAGTGATCAGGCTGTCGAGCATAGCGCACCGGCTGTTAGCCGGCGCGCGTGACGAAAGTCAGTTTCCGCCCAGCGTTTCCGTGCGGATCTCGCCGTCGTTGACCGGCTGGAAGCCCTGCTGCTGCGGCGGCGGGGTCTGCGGCACGTTCTGCAGCGGCGCGGTGGTGGCCTCGGCGGGGGCGGCCGGTGCTGCCTGAACAGGCGCCGGGGCGACCGCCGGGGCCGCTGCCGGACGCGGCGCATTGCCGCCGTTGCCGTTGCGGTTGTTGCGCGCGGCGTAGGTGGCCTCTTCCAGGCGATCACGGAACGCGACCACGTCCATTGACGGCGAACCGACGGCGCGACCTTCGAAGATCATGCGCGGCGTGGTGTTGCTGCCGTAGGCGTCCAGATTGGCGGCATCGTCGATCTGCAGCACCGCACCGTCCAGGGCGACGCCGGCGAACAGGCCACGGGCACGCGACCACGACCAGATCTCGGCCTTCAGCTGGCCATCGGTGGCGGCGGCGGCGTTGCGGCCGACCGGACCGGCGGCAACGCCGGCATCGGCGCCCAGCGTGAACTTGCCGTTGACCAGATTGTCCAGGCTGCGGTCGTTGCGGAACACCAGCACCACGTCCGAGGACTGCACACCGGCCTGGAAGCCGATGCTGCCACCGGTGAGCTTGACGAACACCGGGTTGGACCAGGCGCCATTGGCCATGCGCACCGACATCAGGCCATGGCCGCGACGGCCACCGATGACCAGGCCGGCCTTGATCGTGTCGGGAATGACGATGACCGCGCGGCCTTCGTCGAGCAATTTGTCCGGAATGCCCTGTTCAGGGATTCCCTGGATTTCGGCCAGCACACGCACGGCGTTGCGGGCGCGCTGGTCTTCCTGCGGTCCGGCCATGGCCTGGCTGGACAGCAGACTGGCGGCGATCAGCAGGGCTTGGATCGGGCGACGCATGGCAGGCTCCAGAAGTCAGTCCATAGGAAGATATAGCAAGTGACTGAAATTAGTAGTGTTGCCATGAATCGCCAATGAGCGTTGCCTGCTCATATAGATGCCCGCTATGCCCGCGATCCGAACCCTGCATGCCGGCGCGGCACCGGATCGGCGACAATACATCCCATGCTCGACGCACCCGATACCGCCGTGCTGGCGGTCAACCTAGGCACGCCCGAGACGCCGACGGCCCCCGCCGTACGCCGTTACCTGGCTGAATTCCTGTCCGACCCCCGCGTGGTCTCGATCCCGGCACTGCTGTGGCAGCCACTGCTGCGCGGGCTGATCCTGCCGCTGCGCAGCAGCCGTTCGGCGGCCAAGTACGCCCAGGTCTGGCTGCCCGACGGATCTCCGCTGATGGTGCATACGCGCCAGCTGGCGCAGGCCATGCAGGCACTGCTGCCGACGCTCAGGGTTCGCCATGCGATGCGCTACGGTGAACCGGCGCTGGCCGGCGAGCTCGACCGCCTGGCCGCCGAAGGCGCGCGTCGCATCGTGGTGCTGCCGCTGTATCCGCAATACTCGACCACCACCACCGCCTCGGTCGAAGACCGCGTCGATGCCTGGCAGCGCCGCAACCCCGGCGTGACGGTCAGCCTGGTGCGCGATTATTCGGTCGACCCGGGCTGGGTCGAGGCCGTTGCCGGCTCCATCCAGCGCTACTGGGAACAGCACGGCCGTGGCCAGACGCTGATGTTCTCCTTCCACGGCATCCCACAACGCCTGGCCGATGGCGGCGATCCGTATCCGCAGCGGTGCGAGGCCAGCGCGCAGGCCATTGCCAACGCGCTGGGCCTGGGCAGGGACGAGTGGCAGATGGGCTATCAATCGCGCTTCGGCCGCGAGCGCTGGCTGCAACCGTACGCCGAGCCCAGCCTGTGGGCGCTGGCCGAATCTGGCGTCAGGCAGATCGACGTGGTCTGCCCCGGCTTCGCCACCGACTGCCTGGAGACGCTGGAGGAGGTGGCAATGGGCTTCACCGAAACGCTGGCCGAACGCGGCGCGACGATGCGCTACATCCCGTGCCTCAACGCCGAACCGGAGCACGCACGCGCCCTGGCGCGGCTGGCCGTGGCCTCGCTGGCATGAGCCTGCATCCGTTTGAACTCGAGGTCGGTGGCGCACGCGTCGCCGGCCTGCGCAACCACGGCGAGGGTCCGTGCGTGCTGGCCCTGCACGGCTGGCTCGACAATGCCGCCAGCTTCGTGCCGCTGGCCCCGCACCTGTCCTCGCTGCAGCTGGTCGCCATCGATCTGCCCGGCCATGGCCACAGCGCGCACCTTCCGGTGGGGGCCAGCTACACCACGCCCGCCGCGATCTGCCACGTGCTTGATGTGGCCGATGCACTGGGCTGGGACCGTTTCAGCCTGCTCGGCCATTCGATGGGTGCGGGCATCGCCAGCCTCACCGCCTCGGTCAGCGACCGCATCGAACGGCTGTTGGCGATCGAAGCACTCGGCGGCCTGCGCGGGCCGGAGGAAGAAACCGCGCATCGCCTGCGCGAGCATGTGAATGCCACGCGTGCGCTCGCACGCAAGCAGCTACGCGTGTTCCCCGACCTGGCTGCGCCGATCCGCGCACGGATGATGACCAACCAGCTCAGCGAACACTGCGCACGACTGCTGGTCGAACGCGGCGTGGAACCGGTCGAAGGCGGCTATCGCTGGTGCAGCGATCCGCGGCTGATGCTGCCCACCGCGATCCGCCTCAGCGAAGGCCAGATCGACAATCTGCTGCAGGCCATCGCCTGCCCGACGCAGGTGATCTACGCCACGCCAGCGCAGTCCTATTACCCCGAGCCCATGCGCAGCGATCGCCTGCGGCACCTGCGCGATGGACGGCTGGCAGTGTTTCCCGGCAACCATCACCTGCACATGGAAGACCCGGCGCAGGTTGCCGACGTGATCCTGCACTTCTTCAGCAACGACAACGCCGGCTGAGTCCGCGTCTCGGCGCGCTTCACTCCGCGCGTTTGCAGCCGATACATCAGTTGCGGGCCCCTGCGCCCGCAGCACGCGGGCCCGGTCGGGCCTGCGGCGTGTGTCTGGTTCTGCAAGGAAGTCCGCATGCCCGCTCTACTGCACCGTCACCCACAGGATGGGGTCACGGCGCGCTGTCTCCGCGGCGTTGATGACGTCGCATTCCCCGAATTCCCGGTCCACGCCCAGGCCACGCGCTCATGCGTGCGTCGCGGCGTGGCCGCTGCCGTCTGTTGATCCAGGAGTCGCCGATGTCCGCTGCATCCTCCCGCCCCCCCGATACCGCCCGCCTGCCGCATCTGCAGCAGCTCGCCCGCCGTGCTGATCGCCGACTGCTGATCGGCAGCGCGGCATTGGCCGTGGCTGGCCTGGTTCTGGCCCTGCGTGGGCCCCACGTGCCGGGTGCCGCATTGGCTGCGGCCGCCGTGCTGCCGGCCATCTGGCTGGCCGGCCCACAGGCCGGCCACAGCCTCGCCCGCAACGGCCTGGCGTTGTTGTTGTCGCTGCAGCTGGCATTGCTGTGCGTGGTGGTCGGCCTGTCGCCGGCGTTGCCGATCGCGGTGCTGCTGGGCGTGCTGCTCAGCCACCGTGATCGCCTGCCGGTATGGCTGGCCGGTGGCGTTGGCACGCTCGCGCTGTTGCAGCCGCTGCTGGAAGGTGCCGCGGCCGGGCCAACGCTGCTGCAGGCAACGCTGTTTGCCGGCCTTGCACTGTTCCTCGGCCAGGTCGCACTGCGCCTGCGCCAGCAGACCGAGGCGCTGGGCCATGGCCCACGCCGCCTGGCTGCGCTGGCCCGCGATATCGCCACCGGTGCCGATCTTGGCGCGCATGCGGATACCACGGCCTATGCACCCGGTTCGCTGGCCCACGCGCTGGCCGATACCGCGCGCCACGTGCAGGCCCAGCGCGGGCGCGAGGCTGAAGCACACGCCGAGAACGCACAGATCCGCCAGGCCCTGGACGCCTCGCGCACCGCGATGATGATTGCCGACAATGACCACGTGATCCGCTACGTGAACCGCTCGGTGGTAGCCCTGCTGCGCAACCAGCAGGCGACACTGCGCCAGGCCTTCCCCGACTTCGATGCCGAGCGTCTGGTCGGCAGCAGCATCCACCGCTTCCACGCCAACCCGGACCGCATCCGCGCGATCCTCAATGGCCTGCAGGTCACGCATAACGGCAAGGTACAGATCGGCCCGGTGCACTTTGCGCAGGTGGTCACGCCGGTGTTCGATGCACAGGGCGTGCGCCTCGGTTTCGCCGTGGAGTGGCATGACCGCACGCACGAACTGTCGCTTGAGAACGCAGTCGCCGGCATTGTTGCCGCCGCCGCCGCAGGCGATCTCGACCAGCGTCTGCAAGCGGGCGAAGGTGCCAGCTTCCTGGAGGGTCTGACCGGTGGCATCAACCAACTGCTCGATACGCTGGGCAGCACTGTCGACGAAGTGCGACAGATGCTTTCTGCGCTGGCCAATGGCGATCTGGACCGGCGCATGCACGGCGAGTACCAAGGCGCCTTCGCCGCGATCCAGCGTGATGCCAACGCCACCGCCGGGCAGCTGGCGCGTATGGTCGGCCGCATCCAGCAGTGCTCCATCTCGATCAGTACCGCCGCCAGCGAGATCGCCGCCGGCAATGGCGCGCTGTCCGAACGCAGTGAGCGCCAGGCCGCGCACCTGCAGGAAACCGCGGCATCCATGGAGGAACTGACCGCCACCGTTCGCCAGAACGCTGCCCATGCCCGCCAGGCAAGTGAGCTGGCCGCCTCCACACAGAATGCCGCCGGTGACGGCAACACCGCCATGCAGCGGGTGGTCGACACCATGCAGGCGATCGAGGGCGCGTCAAAGCGCATCGGCGATATCACCGGCGTCATCGACGGCATCGCGTTCCAGACCAACATCCTGGCGCTGAACGCCGCGGTCGAGGCCGCGCGGGCCGGCGAGCAGGGCCGCGGCTTTGCGGTGGTGGCCAGCGAAGTGCGCGTGCTGGCCCAGCGTTCCGCCGCAGCCGCGCAGGAAATCAAGAAACTGATCGACGAAGCCGGCCGCCAGGTGGGTGAAGGTGCGCAGCTGGTGGCCGATGCTGGCCAGCGCATGCAGGGCATCGTCGGTGGTGTCGAGAGCGTCAGCCACCTGATGCGGGAGATATCAGCCGCTTCGCAGGAACAGTCGATCGGCATCGAGCAGATCAACCAGACCGTGGTGCAGATGGATCAGGCCACACAGCAGAACGCTGCACTGGTGGAGGAAGCCACCGCTGCCGCGCGTGAACTGCAGTCACAGGCGGGAACGCTGACCGAGGCGGTCTCGGTATTCCGCCAGCAGGAAACGCGTGAGGTCGCTCTGGTCGCCTGATCGGAACGTGCAACCGGATCGATTGGAGACGGCGCCCGCAGGGCGCCGTTTTTTATGTGCTCTGCGTGATGGATCACGGGAAGGGCACGTTTGATGGGCGTCGCACGACGGCATGATCCATCGGTAGCGCCGGCCGCTGGCCGGCAACCACGGTCTGCGCATTGCGCAGGCCTACGTCACACATCCACGCATGGCGTGGGTCTACGACAGCCACCACCCGATACAACGCACGGACCATCATCGGTAGCCGCCAACCAGGGTCGGCAGCACTCCACGCGTGGCGTGGATCCACCGGTGCATTCCGGCAGGTGTATTTTCCTGCGGCCAAAGAAAAACCCCGCTGCGTGAGCAGCGGGGTTTTGGGTGTAAACCCTGGCGATGACCTACTCTCGCATGGCTTGAGCCACACTACCATCGGCGCAGCTGCGTTTCACTTCCGAGTTCGGGATGGGATCGGGTGGTTCCACAGCGCTAATTTC
>NZ_SOCO01000002.1:0-391629 GCF_004365115.1 Stenotrophomonas sp. CC22-02
GATTCCGATGTATTCCTCACCCGTCCGCCACTCGCCACCCAAGGAGCAAGCTCCTCTGTGCTGCCGTTCGACTTGCATGTGTTAGGCCTACCGCCAGCGTTCACTCTGAGCCAGGATCAAACTCTTCACTTAAAACGACATGATCCGAAGATCAAAATTTAAAGCTGCAGATGATTGATTCTGGCAACGTATCGCTTGCTTTAAAACAATTAATAGTTGCTTGATCAAACGTCTGCAAGATGGACAATCATCCTTCCTGCAGGCGCCTTCACAAGATACCTGCGCATACTTTCAAAGATCCGGGGAAGTGGCCTCAGCGCCGCTCCCGTGTGCTGCGAAGTTTCCTTCGTAGCGAGCCGCCCATTATGCCAGACTTTTTCAGTCCGTCAACACCTTCGTTCGATCATCTCGTTCGGCGGTGGTGGGCGCCCTGTTGTCGCTGAAGCCCCTTGGTGGCGACCCCTGCGACGGGGGAGGAGAAGTATGTCCCCATCTGGATCATTTGTGAAGGGGGTGTGGCGATTTTTTTCAACGGATGTTGCATCCGTTCATCCATCGCGGCCTTCTGGACGCGTCCGCGAAGAGCAGGAGCCGTCGAGCATCGCTCGACGCTACAAAGGAAGGGCCGGCTGACGCCGGCCCTTCCTTCATGTCAGGCAGCGACCAGGCGCACGCGGGCGAAGGTGCGCTTGCCGACCTGCAGCAGGCCTTCGAAGCCCGGCAGCAGCACCTGCTGGCCATCTTCCACCACGTCACCATCCACCTTGACCGCGCGCTCCTTGAGCTTGCGGTTGGCTTCGGAGTTGCTCGGGGTCAGGCCGGCCGCCGTCAGCAGCGCGGCGATACGCAGGCCCTCGGCCGGGATCGCCACGTCCTGCAGCGGCAGCTGGGTGATGTCGCCCTGCCCGGTCACCGCCGCTTCCCAGCCGGCAATGGCCTGCTCGGCGGCCGCAACGTCGTGGAAGCGGGTCGCCAGCTCGCGCGCCAGGCGCAGCTTGACCACGCGCGGGTTCAGGCCGCCCGTGGCCACCTGCTCACGCAGCTGCACGGCTTCGGCCTGGCTGATGTCGAAGGACAGCAGCTCGATCCAGCGCCACATCAGGGTGTCGTCCACCTTCATGGTCTTGGTGACGATGTCGATGGCCGGTTCGCTGATACCGATGTAGTTGCCCAGCGACTTGGACATCTTGTTGACGCCGTCCAGGCCTTCCAGCAGCGGCATGGTCAGCACCACCTGCGGCTTCTGGCCATGGTGCTCCTGCAGGCCGCGGCCCATCAGCAGGTTGAACTTCTGGTCGGTACCGCCCAGCTCGATGTCGGCTTCCAGGGCCACCGAGTCGTAGCCCTGCACCAGCGGGTACAGGAACTCGTGGATGGCGATGGACTGCTGGGCGGCGTAGCGCTTGGCGAAGTCGTCGCGCTCGAGCATGCGCGCCACGGTGTGCTGGCCGGCCAGGCGGATCATGTCGGCCGCGCCCATCTTGCCGAACCACTCCGAATTGAAGCGGACTTCGGTACGGCTGCGGTCGAGCACCTTGAACACCTGCTCCTCGTAGGTGCGGGCGTTGGCCAGCACGTCCTCGCGGCTGAGCGGCTTGCGGGTCAGGCTCTTGCCCGACGGGTCGCCGATCATGCCGGTGAAGTCGCCGATCAGGAAGATGACCTGGTGGCCAAGGTCCTGGAACTGGCGCATCTTGTTCAGCAGCACCGTATGGCCCAGGTGCAGGTCGGGCGCGGTGGGGTCGAAGCCAGCCTTGATCCGCAGCGGGCGGCCTTCCTGCAGGCGCGCACGCAGATCCTCGAGCTTGAGGATCTCGTCGGCACCACGGCCGATCAGGGCAAGGGCTTCTTCAATCGAGGACACGTGACTACTCCCGGCAACGCCGATTCTTGTGTGGGGTGTTAAAGCAAAGTTAACCCGATTGGCTTCACAAAAGCCAATGGGCACAAGGGTTTGACGCGGTTTTCTCAGGTGTCTATGGTAACCGGCGTTTAGGCCCGCGCTCCCGGGCCGTCAGGAAAAATCGCCGATGCACAATTCCGAACAAGGGCGCGCACGCAAGCAGCGCTTCCAGGAACGCCTTCACGTCCTGCACGACAACGCCCTGCATCGGAAGCTCAGGCAACACCTTCCCGCCGCATTCAATGAACGCTGGACCCGGCGCCATTGGATGCATGCCAGCCTGTTTGCGACCATCGGCGCCCTGGTGGCGACGATCGTCCCCGGCTTCTCGCACACCATCGACGCACCGTTCGCCGACAGCCACACCAGCCTGGCACTGCCGTTGCCGCCGTTGACCATGGCCCGCCAGCAGCAGGTGCCGGGCGACAGCTGGCAGGTGCTGCGGGTGCAGCGCGGCCAGACCCTGAGCGACCTGTTCGACCAGGCCGGCATTCCGGCCAGCACCCTGCACCGCGTGCTGGACCATCCCGGCGCCCGCGAATCGCTGACCAAGCTGCGCCCCGGTACCGAAATCGCCTTCGACATGCCGCTCTCGGGCGACCTGCGCAGCATCCGCTTCGACCGTGATGGCGACAACCGGGTCGAGTTGAGCCTGGTTGGCGATGACATCAAGGAGAAGGTGACCAAGCGCGAGACCTCCACGCGCACCGTGGTCACCAGCGGTGAGATCACCAGTTCGCTGTATGCCGCTGCCCGCCGCGCCGGGCTGTCGCCGTCGGCCATCGCGACGATGACCGACGACATCTTCAAGTACGACATCGACTTCTCGAAGGACCTGCAGCCGGGCGACCGCTTCAGCGTGGTGATGGATGAAACCTGGCGCGAAGGCGAGAAGGTGGACACCAGCAAGATCCTGGCGGCGACCTTCACCACCGGCGGCAAGACCTACTCCGGCTTCCGCTTCGACCGCAACGGCAAGTCCGAGTACTACGACATCAACGGGCGTTCGCTGAAGAAGAGCTTCATCCGCATGCCGATCCCGTTCGCGCGGCTGAGCTCGACCTTCGGCGCGCGCAAGCACCCGGTGCTGGGCAAGATGCGCATGCACAAGGGCGTGGACTACGCCGCGCGCACCGGCACCCCGATCATGGCCGCCGGCGATGCCCGCGTGCAGTTCGCCGGCGTGCAGCGCGGCTACGGCAACGTGGTGATCCTCGACCACGGCCGTGGCCACACCACCCTGTACGGGCACATGTCGCGCTTTGCGAACATCAAGACCGGCCAGCGCGTGGCCCAGGGCACGGTGATCGGCTATGTCGGCTCGACCGGCCTGGCCACCGGCCCGCACCTGCACTACGAATTCCGCGTCAACGGCGAGCACCGCAACCCGCTGACGGTGACCATGCCGCCGCCGGAACCGCTGAAGGGCGCCGAGCTGGTGGCCTTCCGCGCGCAGACCGCGCCGGCAATGGCGCGCATCCAGGGCATGGAGAAGCTGATCTACGCCGACGCCAGCCCGGCGCCGACCAGCCGCGATGAGGCCGCGCCCGAGGTGGCCAGCGCCAAGGACAAGCCAGGCAACGGCCGCAAGCGCGGCTGAGCCCCTGCGTTGACGAAGAAGGACGCGGCAGCCCAAGCTTGCCGCGTCCTTTTTTTATGCCCGCCATGAACACGACTACCGACGCCGATGCTCCCCTGTACCTGGGCCTGATGTCGGGCACCAGCGCCGACGGCATCGATGCCGCACTGGTGCAGTTCCCCAGCAGCGGTGGCTGCCACTTCGTGCATGGCCTGACCGCCCGCTGGGAACCGGTGCTGCGCGCGCGGCTGGTGGCGCTGGGCGAAGGGGGGCCACTGGACTCGCTGGAGGAACTGGGCGAGCTGGATGCGCGGATCGCGATCAGCTTCGCCGACGCCGCCAACCAGCTGCTGGCCGAGGCGGGCGTGGACCCGGCGCAGGTGCGGGCGATCGGCTCGCATGGGCAGACCGTGCGCCATCGGCCGCTGGCCGACCCTGCGTTCACCGTGCAGCTGGGCGACGGCAACCGCATCGCTGAACTGACCGGGATCACCACGGTGTCCGACTTCCGCCGCCGCGACGTAGCGGCCGGAGGCCATGGCGCACCGCTGATGCCGGCCTTCCACCTGGGCATGCTCGGCACCGCCGATGAAGACCGCGCGGTACTGAACCTGGGCGGCATCGCCAACCTGACCCTGATCCCGCGCGAAGGCGCGGTCCGTGGCTTCGATACCGGCCCGGCCAATGCGTTGATGGACGCCTGGTGCCAGCGCCACACCGGCCGCACCTTCGATGCCGACGGCGCGTATGCCGCCAGTGGCGCAGTGGACGACAGCCTGCTGGCCGGCTGGCGTTCGGAACCCTGGTTTGACCTGCCGCCACCGAAGAGTACCGGCCGCGAACAGTTCCACCTGGCCTGGGCCGAGGCGCACATGGGCGAAGGCGAATACGCCGCCGCCGACGTGCAGGCGACCTTGCTGGAGCTGACCGTGGCGACGGTAGCCGACGCACTGCTGGCGCAGCAGCCGCAGACCCGGCGCCTGCTGGTCTGTGGCGGCGGAGTACGCAACCGGCAGCTGATGAAGCGGCTGGCGGCGCGGCTACCGGAGGTGCTGGTGGAGTCCAGTGCGATGCACGGGCTGGACCCGGAGTACGTGGAGGCGATGGGGTTTGCGTGGCTGGCGCAGCGGACGATGGACGGGCTGGCCGGCAACCTGCCGAGCGTGACCGGGGCGCACGGGCCGCGGATTCTCGGGGCGATCCATCTGGCGTGAGGTGGTGCCATCCGCCGGGCGTGGCCCGGCGCTACCCCGTCGGCGCCATCCACGCATGGCGTGGATCTACCGGAAGCCCTGCCCTGCGGGCAGGGCCTGGAGGGCGGCGATGGCATCGGACAGGGCGTCCACTTCGGGGTCACCGAAGCCGGAACGGACCTCCAGTTCACTGCTGAACAGCCCCTGCTCCAGCAGGGCCGTGCAGGTCTGTTCGTGGGTCCAGCCGCGGGCAACCGCGACTCGACGGATACGGTCCAGCAGCAGCGGGTCCAGATCCCGCAGCACAACGTCGGCCATGCTCACTTCCCCGTTCGCAAGGCACCGCCCCCTCGGCGCGTCGGGGCGATGATCCCGCAGACCGGACGTACAGGCAATCAGGCGACCGGCGGCGGCCCGCGATCGACGATCCGCGGCCACAACCAGGCCAGCAGCAGCAGGGTCGGCACCACGGTGACCGAGCTGAGGATGAAGAACGTGCTGTAGGAGGTGGCTTCAACGATGTAGCCGGAGACGCCGCCGACGAACTTGCCGGGCAGGTTGGCCAGCGAGACCAGCAGCGCGTACTGGGTGGCGGTGAAGTTGCGGTCGGTCAGCGACGACATGAAGGCCACCAGCACGGTGCCGGCAAACCCCTGGAACAGGTTGTCGGCGCTGAGCGCGGCATAGAACGCCCACAACTTGCCCGGGTTGTGCGCCATCAGCAGGAACGCGAGGTTGGACAGCGCCACGCCCAGCGCGGCCACCAGCAGCATGCGGCGGAAACCGAACGCGGCCACCGCGATGCCGCCCAGGAAGGCGCCGCCGATGCCCATCCACACGCCGAACAGCTTGGAGACCGTGGCGATGTCGGCCTTGTCGAACCCGGAGTCGAGATAGAACGGTCCGGCCATCACGCCGATGACCTGGTCGGGGAACTTGAACAGCCCGACGAAGGCCAGCAGCACCAGCGCCAGCGCCACGCCGTTGCGGCTGAAGAAGCTGGTGATGGGTTGCACGAACGCCTCGGCGACATCGATGCGGCGCTGCACGGTCGTCGCCGGACGTTCCGGTTCGGCGCACAGCAGGGTGGTGACGATCGGCAGCAGCATCAGTGCCGCCATGGCCAGATAGGCGATGATCCAGCCTTCGAACTGGGCGAGGTACAACGCGCCGGCACCGGCCAGGATCAGGCCGATCCGGTAACCCAGCGTATAGGTCGCCGCCAGCGCGGCCTGCGCGGCCTGCGGTGCGATCTCGATGCGGTAGGCATCGACGGCCGAGTCCTGGGTGGCGCCGGCGAACGAGGCCACCAGCACCCAGGCCACCAGCGGCCAGACGCCCTGCTCGGGCCGCACGAAGGCCAGTGCAACCAGGCCGACCAGAACCAGCGCCTGCGACACCAGCAGCCACGAGCGACGGCGGCCGAGCCCACCGAGCAGCGGGAAGGCATAGCGATCCAGCAGTGGCGCCCACAGGAACTTGAGCAGGTAGAAGAAGCTGGCCAGGCTGATCAGGCCGATGCTGCCCAGGTCCAGGCCGACGTCGCGCAGGCGCGTGGACAGGGTCTGCGAGGCAATCAGCAGGAACGGCAGGCCGCTGCCGAAGCCGAGCATGGCCATGGTCAGCGCCGACGGGGTGCCGAAGGCGCGCTTGATGCCCGCCCAGCCCTTGTAGCTGACCGGCGTGGCGGCCTCGGTCACAGGTCGTAGTCCACGATGAACGGCGCGTGGTCGGAGAAGCGCTCGTCGCGATAGATCGAGCAGCTGCGCAGGCGGTCACGCAGGCCCGGGGTGATGAACTGGTAGTCGATGCGCCAACCGACATTGTTGGCGCGGGCGGCGCCGCGGTTGCTCCACCAGGTGTAGTCCTCGCCGGTAGGGTTGAGCAGGCGGTAGGCATCGGCCCAGCCGCGACCGGCGGCGACATCGGTGGCCTGGCCGTGGTCGGCGCACAGGGCGTTGAGCCAGTCGCGCTCTTCCGGCAGGCAGCCGGAGTTCTTCTGGTTGGACTTCCAGTTCTTGATGTCCAGCGCCGAACGGACGATGTTCCAGTCGCCGCACAGCACGTAGTCGCGGCCGCTACGCGCCCATTCCTCGAGGATCGGCCGCAGCCATTCCATCACTTCGAACTTGAAACCCTGGCGCAGGTCGCCCGAGCTGCCGGACGGGATATAGAAGGAGACCACGCTGAGGTTGCCGTAGCGCGCCTCGATGTAGCGGCCTTCGTCGTCGAACGGGGCCCAGCCCAGCGAGGTGATGACCTGGTCCGGCTCGCGCTTGCTGTAGATCGCCACGCCGCTGTAGCCCTTCTTGGTGATGGCGTCGCGGTAGAAGCAGTGGTGGCCGTCCGGGCGGAACATCGGGTCGGTCAGCTGGTCTTCCTGGGCCTTGGTCTCCTGGATGCACAGGACGTCGGCGTCCTGGGCGCGGAACCAATCGAGGAAGCCCTTGGTTGCGGCGGAACGGATGCCATTGGCGTTGAAACTGATGATGCGCATGCGGGGGACCTGCGGCGGGAAACCGGGCAAGCATACCGGTTGCCCGCAGGGCTGCGCAGTCCGCCAGAGGGGGCCGCAACGCCCCTCACACAGGGCCGGACGAGCGCGAAACGCCCAGCTGGATTAGGATTTGTGCTCCAAATGAAGATGAATCGAGTTTTGATGAGCGACCACCGCCACCGTTTTCTGCAGCTGGCCCTGACCGCCGACGCCCTGCGCTTCGGCCAGTTCACCCTCAAGTCCGGCCGGCTGAGCCCCTATTTCTTCAACGCCGGTCGTTTCGACTCCGGTTCGCTGCTGTCGCAGCTCGGCGCCTGCTACGCCGATGCCATCGACGCCACCGGGATCAAGTACGACGTGGTGTTCGGCCCGGCCTACAAGGGCATTCCGCTGGCCACCGCGATGGCCTGCGAGCTGGCCCAGCGCGGCCGCGACCTGCCGCTGTCGTTCAACCGCAAGGAAGCCAAGGACCACGGTGAAGGCGGCCAGCTGATCGGCGCCGACCTGAATGGCAAGCGCGTGCTGATCGTCGACGACGTGATCACCGCCGGTACCGCGATCCGCGAAGCGCTGGGCATCATCCGCGCCGCCGGTGGCACGCCGGCCGGCATCGTGGTGGCGCTGGACCGCCAGGAGATCGCCTCGGAATCCGACCGCCGCTCCGCCGCGCAGTCGGTGGCCGAAGAAGCCGGCATTCCGGTGATCGCCGTGGCGTCGCTGGCCGACCTGCTTGATTTCGCCTCCGGCAACCCGGAACTTGTGGGTTACCGGCAGCCGCTGGAAGCCTACCGGGCCCAGTACGGCGTCCGTTCGACCCGCTGACCGACCCAGGGGAAAGGTCATGTCCCGAGTTCCTGCTGTGCTCTTTGCCGGCCTGCTGCTGGCTGTGCCGTTCACCGTTCCGGCGCAGCCGCGGGGCGGTGGAAAGGTGGAGAAGAAGCTGTACTGCTGGAACGAGGGCAAGGAGCGGATCTGCAGCGATTCGCTGCCGGCCGACGCGGTCAACCATGCCCGCGACGAGTTCAACGCAAAAAGTGGCCTGCGCAATGCGCAGGTCCAGCGCGCGTTGACCGACGAGGAACGCGCCGCCGCCAGCACGGAAGCGGCGCAGCGGCAGCTGGACCTGATGGCCGCGCAGACCCGCCAGCGCACCGAGCAGGCGATGCTGACCACCTATGGCAGCGAGGACGACCTGCGCCGGGTGTTCGCCGAACGCCAGGAAGTGCTGGACAACAACCTCAAGACGGCCGAGTACAACGTCACCAGCCTGCGTGAATCGCTGGTGGCACTGCTGGCGGCTGCCGGCGATCGCGAACTGGCCGGTGGCAAGGTGGCCGGCAAGCAGGCCGAAGCGATCCGCCAGCGGCATGTGCAGCTGCAGGCGCAGCAGCGGCTGCAGGCCGGGTTCGTGCAACAGCAGCAGGCCCTGAAGGCCGAGATCGACAGCAGCCTGCAGCGCTATCGCGAACTGAAGGGGCTGGTGCCGGCGGCAGCACCGGCCGGCTGACGACGCTCGCACTGCCGGGCGTGGCCCGGCGCTACCCGGGGCCTGGTTACGGGTTGGCCCAGCGAATTTATGCACTCTTTACGCGTCGGCCCGGTCCGGCGCGTAGTGCGTTTATGGGGGGCAGGACGACGATGGCGGCCTGAGGTGGAGGGGTTCCACCAGGACGCTATTGCAATGTCCCCCTGGCTGTCGTTGTTGTGTGGCGTGCTGGTGCTGGTCGCCGCCGCCTATCTTCTCTATGTCGTGCTTCGGCCCGAGTCGTTCTGACGGAGCCGGCCATGACTGAGATGCTTGTCATTATTGCTGCCAGCCTGCTGCTGGCGTGGCCGCTGGGCCTGTACCTGGCGCGCGTGATGCGCGGTGCGCCGATGAAGGTCGACGTGCTGTTCCACTGGATCGAAAAGCCGCTGTACAAGGTGTTCGGCGTCGATCCATCGCGTTCGATGTCCTGGCGCGGCTATGCGCTGGCCTTCGTGCTGAGCAACGTGGTGGTCGCGGTGCTGACCCAGGCGGTGTTCATGACCCAGGCCTGGTTGCCGTTGAATCCGGACCAGATCCCGAACATGCGCTGGGACACCGCGCTGCACACGATGATCTCGTTCCTGACCAACACCAACCAGCAGCACTACTCGGGCCAGGCGCAGCTGTCCTATCTCTCGCAGATGACCGGCATCACCGGCCTGCAGGTGGTGACGCCGATGATGGGGCTGGCGTTGGCGGTGGCGACGCTGCGCGCGTTGTTCGCGCGTGCGCCGCAGGCTGCGGCGGCGACCGGTACCGGCGATGACCGCCAGGTGGCGGTGGGCAACTACTACGTGGACGTGGTGCGCCTGTGCGTGCGCTTCCTGCTGCCGCTGTGCCTGGTCTGGACCCTGCTGCTGACCAGCCAGGGCGTACCGTCGACGATGGCCGGCGGCCCGCAGGCCACGCCGATCGACGCCAGTGCCGGCATGGCCCAGCAAAAACTGCCGCTGGGCCCGGTCGCGGCGATGGTCGCGGCCAAGCAGCTGGGCGCCAACGGTGGCGGCTGGTATGGACCGAACAGCAGCTTCCCGCTGGAAAACCCGACCCCGCTGTCGAACGCGCTGGAGGTTGTCGGCATCCTGCTGATACCGATGGCGGTGATCTTCATGATCGGTGCCTTTACCGGCCGCCGCCGCTTCGGCGCCCTGGTGTTCAGCTGCATGCTGGGCATGTCGCTGCTGTCGACCGGCGCGATGATGTGGAGCGAAGGCCATAGCGCCAGCGCGGCCACCCCGCTGCTGATGGAAGGCAAGGAGGTGCGCTTCGGCGCCGATGGCACCGCGCTGTGGGCGGCGGTGACCACCCAGGTCTCCAACGGCTCGGTCAACGGCATGCACGACTCGCTGGCACCGCTGAGTGGCGGCATCGCGATGGTCAACATGCTGGTCAGTGCGATCTGGGGCGGTATCGGTTGCGGCCTGCAGCAGTTCATCGTCTACCTGCTGCTGGGCGTGTTCCTGGCCGGGTTGATGACCGGGCGTACGCCGGAACTGTTCGGCCGCAAGCTGGAGACGCCGCAGGTGCGCCTGCTGGCCCTGCTGGTGCTGCTGCAGCCGATCACCCTGCTGGTGTTCACTGCGATCACCCTGGCCGTGCCCGGCCTGGCCGGCACCTCCAACCCCGGCTTCCATGGCATCAGCCAGGTCTTCTACGAGTACGTGTCGGCCTATGCCAACAACGGTTCCGGCTTCGAAGGCCTGGGTGACGCCACGTTGTGGTGGAACCTGAGCTGCTCGCTGGTACTGCTGCTGGGCCGCTTCCCGCTGCTGATCATTCCGCTGGTGGTGGCCGCACAGCTGGCTGCCAAGCGCCAGGCGCCGGAATCTGCCGGCAGCCTGCAGATCGAAACCCCGACCTTCGCCCTGACCCTGGTCTCGGTGATCGTCATCCTGACCGTGCTGCAGTTCATGCCGGCGCTGGTACTCGGCCCGATCGCCGACCACCTGAGCCTGGGACTGCACTGAGGACACCCCCATGAGTAGTCATGCAAGTTCAACCCGTAGTACCCATGCGCCACGCCCTGCCCTGCTCGATGGCGCCGGCCTGCGCCGTGCGCTGGTGGAAGCGGTGCGCAAGCTGTCGCCGATGCATCTGGTGCGCAGCCCGGTGATGGCGGTGGTGATGGCCGGCACGATCGTCGCCGCCATCGTCACCCTGACCGGCAATGCGCCGCTGGGCTTCGGCCTGGCGGTGACCGCGATCCTGCTGGTGACCGTGCTGTTCGGCAATTTCGCCGAGGCCGTGGCCGAGGCACGTGGCCGCGGCCAGGCCGCCTCGCTGCGCCGGGCCCGCCAGGACCTGGTGGCGCGTCGGCTGGTGGCGCCGCAGCCCGGCGCCGCAGAAGCCCAGGTGCCGGCCGCCGAGCTGCGCCCGGGCGACCATGTGATCGTCAGTGCCGGTGAACTGGTGCCGGCCGATGGCGAGATCGTGCAGGGCCTGGCCACCATCAACGAAGCGGCGGTGACCGGCGAATCGGCACCGGTGCTGCGCGAGGCCGGCACCGACCGTTCCGGCGTGATCGGCGGCACCAAGGTGCTGTCCGACCAGATCATCGTGCGGGTGACCGCCGAGCCGGGCCACAGTTTCCTGGACCGGATGATCGCGCTGGTGGAAGGCGCCAACCGGCAGAAGACGCCGAACGAGGTCGCGCTGACCCTGCTGCTGGCGGCGATGACGCTGACCTTCCTGGTGGTGGTGGCGACGCTGCCGGCGATCGGTGCTGCAGTGGGCGTCAAGGTCGATCCGCTGTTGCTGATCGCGCTGCTGGTGTGCCTGATCCCGACCACCATCGGCGGCCTGCTGCCGGCGATTGGCATCGCCGGCATGAACCGTGCGCTGGCCGCCAACGTGCTGGCCAAGTCGGGCAAGGCGGTGGAAGTGGCCGGCGACGTCGACGTGCTGCTGCTGGACAAGACCGGCACCATCACCTATGGCGACCGCCAGGCCAGCCACTTCCATCCGTTGGCCGGCATCGACGCCAGCCAGCTGCGTGAAGCGGCACTGCTGTCCTCGCTGGCCGACCCGACACCGGAAGGCAAGTCGATCGTGCGCCTGGCCCGCGAGCAGGGTTGCGCCACCGCCGAGCCAGACCACGCCGACTACCTGGCCTTCAGTGCGCAGACCCGCATGTCCGGCGTGGATCTGGAACATGGCCGGCAGATCCGCAAGGGTGCACTGGATGCGATCCGCAACCACGTGCAGACGCTGGGCGGCACGGTGCCGGCCGAGCTGGCCGGTCGTGTCGAACAGGTGGCGCGCAATGGCGCCACCCCGCTGGTGGTGGCCGAGGGGCGCCACGTGCTGGGCGTGATCGAGCTGTCGGACGTGGTCAAGCACGGCATGCGCGAGAAGTTCGCGCAGCTGCGCGCGATGGGCATCCGCACGGTGATGATCACCGGCGACAACCCGCTGACCGCCGCCGCCATTGCTGCCGAGGCCGGCGTGGATGACTACATCGCCGAGGCACGCCCGGAAGACAAGCTGGCGCGCATCCGCCAGGAGCAGGCCGGCGGCCGCCTGGTGGCGATGGTGGGCGATGGCACCAATGACGCGCCCGCACTGGCGCAGGCCGACATCGGCCTGGCGATGAACTCCGGCACGCAGGCAGCGAAGGAGGCCGGCAACATGGTCGACCTCGATTCGGACCCGGCCAAGCTGCTGGCGGTGGTGGAAGTGGGCAAGCAGCAGCTGATCACCCGCGGCGCGCTGACCACCTTCTCGCTGGCCAACGACGTCTCCAAGTACTTCGCGATCCTGCCGGCGCTGTTTGCCGCTGCGGTGCCGACCATGGCCGCCTTGAACGTGATGCAGCTGTCGAGCCCGCGCAACGCGGTGCTGGCGGCGCTGATCTTCAACGCGCTGGTGATTCCTGCGCTGATCCCGCTCGCCCTGCGCGGCGTGCGCTTCCGCCCGGCCACGGCCACCGCGCTGCTGCGCCGGAACATGCTGGTGTACGGCCTCGGCGGCGTGCTGCTGCCGTTCGCGGCGATCAAGCTGATCGACCTCCTTCTTGTCCTGGTATTCGGCGCATGAACCGTTCTGCTTCCACTTCGTCTTCCCTGTCCCGCGAAGCCAAGGCCGAGGCCCGCGTGGCCGGCCTGCAGGATGGCGCCAGCTGGCGCCCGGCCATCGGCCTGGGCCTGGCCACGCTGTTGCTGGCCGGCGCGGTCTACGCCGGCATCGCCACCGGTTTCGCCGGCCTGGCCTACCCGACCCAGGCCGAAGGCAGCCTGCTGCGTGATGGCAACGGCCAGGTGCGCGGCTCGGCGTGGCTGTCGCAGCCGTTCACCGGTGACGGCTACTTCCAGGCACGCCCGTCGGCCGCCAACTACGATCCGATGGCCGCTGCGGGCTCCAACATGGCACGCAGCAACCCGGCGCTGGCCGAACGCGTAGCCGCCAGCACCGCGGCGGTGGCCGCACGCGAAGGCGTAGCGCCGGCACAGGTGCCTGCGGACCTGGTCACCCAGTCCGCAGGTGGCCTGGATCCGCAGCTGTCGCCAGAGTCGGCGCAACTGCAGGTGGCGCGCGTGGCACGTGCCCATGGCCTGCCGGTGGAACGCGTGCAGGCGCTGGTGCAGGCGCATACCGAAGGTCGCCAGTGGGGCCTGTTCGGCCAGCCGCGAGTGAACGTGGTGACGCTGAACTTCGCACTGGACCACGCTGCCAAGGCGCCGTGATGCCGGCCTGCACCCGCTGCGCGCACAATGGCGGCCATGACAGCGGCACCCATGACTGATGCACGTACCCGCCAGGCCGATGCCCTGGTCGAAGGCCTGCAACGCGAAGCCGGCGGCAAGCTGACGGTGTTCCTCGGCGCGGCGCCGGGCGTGGGCAAGACCTACACCATGCTGACCCGCGCGCAGGAACAGCTGCGCCGCGGCGTCGACCTGGTGGTGGGCCTGGCGGAAACCCACGGCCGCGCCGATACCCAGGCGTTGCTGGAAGGCCTGCCGCAGCTGCCGCTGAAGGAAGTGGCCTACCACGGCCACACCCTGCAGGAGATGGACCTGGATGCCGTGCTGGCCCGGCATCCCGCACTGGTGCTGGTGGACGAACTGGCCCATCGCAACGCGCCGGGCAGCCGCCATGAGCGGCGCTGGCAGGATGTGATGGAACTCCTGGATGCCGGCATCGACGTCTGGACCACGGTCAACATCCAGCACCTGGAAAGCCTCAACGACGTGGTGATGCGCATCACCGGCGTGCGTGTGAGCGAAACCGTGCCGGACGGCGTGCTCGACCGCCTGCATGACATCGTGCTGGTCGACCTGCCGCCGCGCGAACTGATCGCGCGCCTGCAGCAGGGCAAGGTCTATGTGCCCGAGCAGGCCACGCAGGCCCTGCAGGCGTTCTTCTCGCCGGCCAACCTGACCGCCCTGCGCGAACTGGCAATGCAGGAAGCCGCCGACCGCGTCGACAGCAGCCTGCGCGAAACCCGCGCCGCACGCGGTGAAGGCAACCTGCCACTGCGCCGCGGCGTGCTGGTGGCCATCGATGGCGGTGGCCAGAGCGAGTACCTGGTGCGGGTGGCACGGCGCATCGCCGAACGCCGCGATGCGCCATGGACGGTGGTGACCGTGCAGGGACGTCGCCAGGATGACGCGACCCGCCGCGAGATCGATGCGGCCTTCGCGCTGGCGCGGCGCCTGGGCGGCGATGCTGAACTGCTGCATGGATCAAGCATCGCCGATGCCCTGCTCGACCATGCCGCGCACAACGGCGTATCCACCCTGGTGCTGGGCCGCACCCGCGAGCGACCGCTGGCGCGGATGTTCAACCGCACCCTGACCCAGCAGCTGATACAGCGCGGCGCACATTACGAGATCACCATCATCAGCACGCCGCAGGCACGTGCACGTTCGCGCCGCGAAGGCCTGCTGCCCGCGGCGCGCGGAATCAGCTACGAACCGGTGCAGGCGCTGATCGCCACCGCGCTGGCCTGTGCGGTGGCCTGGCTGGCCGAACGCTGGGTGGGCATGGCCGACCTGTCGATGGTGTTCATCGTCGCGGTGGTGCTGGTGGCTGCACGCACGCGCGCCAGCGTGGCGGTGATGGCGGCGATCCTGTGCTTCCTCGCCTACAACTTCCTGTTCATCGCGCCGCGCTTCACCTTTGCCATCGGTGCGCGCCAGGGTGTGATCACCGTGTTCCTGTTCCTGGCCGCCGCCCTGGTGGCCGGGCGCCTGGCTTCACGACTGCGCATGCAGGTGATCGCGCTGCGCGCGGCCAACCGCCATGCGCGCGCGCGCCAGCAGCTGGGCCGGCAGCTGGCCAGCGCCGCCGGCAACGGCGAGGTGGCACAGGCCGGCCGGCATGCACTGGAACAGGCCATGGATGTGCCGGCGTGGCTGCGGATCGGCACGGATACCGCGGCCGGTGGTCGCAGCCAGCCCGGCGACACCGATCTGGCCGCCGCCGACTGGGCGCTGCGCCACGGCCAGCCCAGCGGACGCTTCACCGACACCCTCGCAGGGGCGCAATGGTGGTTCCTGCCGCTGCTGGATGGCGAAGACCATGCGATCGGCGTGGCCGGCCTGTACCTGCCCGGCGCGCAGGCACGCCTGCTGCCCGAGCAGCGGCAGCTGGCCGAAGCGATGGTCGACGACATCGCCCAGGCCGCGCTGCGCACGCGATTGGTGGCAGAGCTGGAGCAGGCCCATGTGAGCAACGAGACCGAGCGGCTGCGCTCGGCGCTGCTCTCTTCGGTATCGCATGACCTGCGTTCGCCGCTGGCGGCGATGATCGGTTCGGCCGACAGCCTGGCCAGCTACGGCGCGGCGATGGACACGACTGATCGCCGTGCCCTGCTCGATACCATCCTGGTCGAAGGCGAGCGCCTGGACCGCTACATCCAGAACCTGCTGGACATGACCCGGCTTGGCCACGAAGGGCTGAAGATCAACCGCGACTGGATCGGCGTGGACGAACTGATCGGCTCCGCCGCGCGGCGCCTGCAGCGTTACCAGCCCAAGGTGCGGCTGGAACTGGACATTCCGTCCACGCTGGCGCCGATCTGGGTGCACCCGGCGCTGGTGGAACAGGCCGTGTTCAACGTGATGGAGAACGCCGCCAAGTTCTCACCGCCGGATGCCGCCGTGCAGGTGCAGGCGCGCGAGCTGGATGGCCAGCTGCGCATCGACGTGATCGATGCCGGCCCCGGCATTCCCGATGACGAGCGCGCGCGCATCTTCGACATGTTCTACAGCGTCGAGCGCGGCGACCGTGGCCGCCACGGCACCGGCCTGGGCCTGACCATCTGCCAGGGCATGATCGGCGCGCATGGCGGCAGCGTGCAGGCGCTGCCCGGACGCGACGGTCGCGGTACCCTGATCCGCATCACCCTGCCCCTGCTCAAGCCAGCCTCCCACGATGAGCCCGACCCCGATTGATGCCAGCGTGCCGGCCGCGCGCGTGCTGGTGATCGACGATGAAACCCAGATCCGCCGGTTCCTGGACATCAGCCTGCGCGCGCAGGGCTACCAGGTGCGGCAGGCGGCCACCGGCCAGGAAGGCCTGCAGCTGGCCGCCAGCGAGGACATGGACCTGGTGATCCTGGATATCGGCCTGCCGGACATGGAAGGCCACGAGGTGCTTGAACAGCTGCGGCAGTGGAGCCAGGTGCCGGTGATCATGCTGACCGTGCGCGCCGGCGAGGCCGAGAAGGTGCGGGCGCTGGATACCGGCGCCAATGACTATGTCACCAAGCCGTTCGGCACGCAGGAACTGATGGCGCGGGTACGGGCGCTGCTGCGCACCCGCAGCGTACCCAGTGATGGCACGCCACCGGTGTTCGACGACGGCCACCTGCACGTGGACCTGGTGCGCCGCGAAGTGGCGCTGGATGGCGAGCCGGTGGCGCTGACCCGCAAGGAATATGCATTGCTCTCGCTGCTGCTGCGCAATGCCGGACGGGTGGTGACACAGCCGCAGATCCTGCAGGAGATCTGGGGCCCGACCCATCAGCACGACACCCATTACCTGCGCATCCTGGTCGGCAAGCTGCGGCACAAGCTGGGCGACTCGGCACTGGATTCGCGCTACCTGTTCACCGAACCGGGCGTGGGCTTGCGGTTCAAGGGGTAGTGCCGGCCGCTGGCCGGCAACCTCATGAACCCCTGATCCATCCTGTGGTTGCCGGCCAGCGGCCGGCACTACCCGATCGATCCAATCCCGATCAATCAGAACCCCAGCGGGGTGTCGCCCAGCACCGGTTGCAGCTGGCTGCGGAACAACGCCTGGATGCGTTCCAGTGCGGCCTCGTCGTTGCCCTCGAAACGCAGCACCAGCACCGGCGTGGTGTTGGAGGCACGCACCAGGCCCCAGCCATCGGGGAAGTCCACGCGCAGGCCATCGATGGTCGACAGTCGGCCGCCCACATAGGGGTTGTCCGGCGATTGCGCCGCTGCCACCAGCATCGCCACCAGCGCGTGCGGCGTGCCCTCGGCCACCGGCACCTTCAGTTCCGGCGTAGCCACCATCTCCGGCAGCTCGCCCAGTACCTCGTCCGGCGTTTCCTCGCGCTGCGCCAGGATTTCCAGCAGGCGCGCGGCGGCGTACAGACCATCGTCGAACCCGAACCAGCGCTCCTTGAAGAAGAAGTGGCCGCTCATCTCGCCGGCCAGTTCGGCATCGGTCTCGCGCATCTTCGCCTTCATCAGCGAATGACCGGTCTTCCACATCAGCGGGCTGCCGCCGTTGCGCAGCACATGATCGGACAGCTTGCCGGTGCACTTCACATCGTAGATCACCATCGCGCCCGGGTTGCGCATCAGCACATCGGCGGCGAACAGCATCAGCAGGCGATCGGCGTAGATGATCCTGCCTTCGCCGGTGACCACGCCCAGCCGGTCGCCATCGCCATCGAACGCCACGCCAAGATCGGCGCCGAAGCGCTTGACCGTCTGCACCAGGTCTTCCAGGTTGGCCGGTTCGCTGGGGTCGGGATGATGGTTGGGGAAGCTGCCATCGACATCGCAGTACAGCGGAATCACTTCGGCACCGATCGCTTCCAGCAGCTGCGGTGCGAGTGCGCCGGCGACGCCGTTGCCGGCGTCGGCCACCACCTTCAACGGGCGGTCCAGCTGCACGTCATCGGCGATGCGCTGGATGTAGTCGGCGCTGACATCGCGCTGCTGGTAATCGCCCGGTTCGGCGGCCTGCACCAGGCGGCCCTCGATGATGCGCTGGTAGAGATCGGTGATGGCATCACCGGACAGCGTCTCGCCGCCGATGACCACCTTGAACCCGTTGTACTCGGGCGGGTTGTGGCTGCCGGTGACCGCCACGCAGGTGCCGGTACGCAGATGGAACGCGGCGTAGTACACGAGCGGGGTCGGTGCCAGGCCGATGTCGATCACCGCGCAGCCGGCACGGCGCAGGCCTTCGGCCAGTCCCGCGGCCAGCTCCGGCCCGGACAGGCGGCCGTCGCGGCCGATCACCACCTCGCGCAGGCCCTGCTCCAGCGCCGCAGTGCCGATGGCCTGGCCGATCAGCGCTGCGGTCTTCGGCGTCAGTTCGCTGCCGACCACGCCACGGATGTCATAGGCACGGAAGATGCCGGCCGCCAGTTCCTCGGCCGGTACCGGAGGCGGCGGCGGCGGCGCGCCTTCCTCGCTGGCGGCGGCGGTGGCCGCCGGCGGCGGTGCCATCTGCAGGCTCTCGCTCAGCGTCGGACCCTGATCGGCGTCGGCCGCCACGGCGCGACGCGGCAGCGGCAGACTCTTCGGCAGGCGGCCACGACCGACCACCAGCAGCACCGCGATGAAGGCCAGCAGCAGCGCAACGATGGCACTGGCCAGCGCCCCCAGTCCCAGCGGGCCCGGTTCGACATTGGGCACCGCAGCCACCAGCCGCATCGGGGTGCCGGCCACCGGCCGCGCCAGCGCCTCGGCGCTCTCAGCCAGATGGGCATTGCCCTGGGTCACCAGATCGTGCGAGCCCTGGCGCAGGCCGAGGAAGCCGGTGGACGGCGCACTCACCTGGTCAAGCGGCGAGGTCAGGCGCAGCAACGGTTGGCGCACATAGATCACGGCCGGGCCCAGGTTGCCCAGCGCGACCGGTGCCGCCAGGCCAAGGCGGTTGCCACCGCCATCGCGGACCACGCGCAGGCGCGGCTTGCCGTCGGCCAGTGCGGATTCCAGCAGTGCCAACCGGGCATAGCCGAAGGTGGCGGGGTCGGCATAGGCGTTGGCCAGATCCGCAGCCAGCACGTCCACCTGCTCCACGCCGGTCCAGCTCTCGCGCACGGCCAGCGCTGCCGCGGCGGCATCGCCGGCCTGCAGGGCCTGCTGCACACGTTCATTCTTCAACTGCTGCTGCAGCTGCTTCAGCTGGCCAGCGGCGGCCTCCTGCAGCCCCTGCACGGCCTGGTCACGCGCGTGTTCCAGCGCCTGGCCGTTGGCCTCCTGCCGCCATTGCTGCACCGCGCTCCATCCGAACCAGCCGGCCAGCAGGACCAGCAGCACCCCCAGTAGTGGCGCGCTGCGTCCCAACGACCGTCCCCGCTGTCCTTCCCCGATGCCGCTCATCGATGTCCCCTGTCAACGCACCCCGGTATGGCCGAATCCACCCGTTCCCCGCACGCTGTCGGTGAAAGTATCCACCACCTGCAGGCTGACGCGGGCAATCGGCACCACCACCAGCTGAGCGATGCGATCGCCCGGCTCGATGGTGAAGGCCTCGCGGCCCCGGTTCCAGACACTGATCAGCAGCGGCCCCTGGTAGTCGGCGTCGATCAGGCCGGTACCGTTGCCGAGCACGATGCCGTGGCGGTGGCCCAGCCCCGAACGCGGCAGGATCACCGCGCACAGGTTCGGATCGGCGATGTGGATGGCCAGGCCGCTGGGGACCAGCGCGGTATCACCGGGCTGCAGGGTCAGCGCGGTATCCAGCGCCGCGCGCAGGTCCATGCCGGCGCTGGCTTCGGTGGCATAGGCCGGTAGCGGCCAGCTGTCGCCGAAGCGCGGATCGAGCAGCTTGACCTGCAGCGGTTGGGAAGTGAAAGCCTGGGTCATGCCTGGAGTCTCCGCGCGATCAGCGCCAGCAGTTGTTCGGCCAGCTCGCGCTTGGAGGTGGCCGGGAATACCTGTTCACCGTCCTGCCAGAAGGCAGTGGCGGCATTGTTGTCGCTCTCGAAGCCGCCGCCGCTGATGCCGACCTGGTTGGCGATCACCAGGTCCAGGCGCTTGTCGATCAGCTTGCCGCGCGCGTATTTCTCCACATCGTGGGTCTCGGCGGCAAAGCCGACCACCAGCTTCAGCGCCTGCGTCTGCGCGGCGACCTCGGCCAGGATGTCCGGCGTGCGCACCAGCTCGATCACCAGCGACTGGCTGTCGGCGGTCTTCTTCAGCTTCTGCGCGGCCACCTGGCGCGGCGTGTAATCGGACACCGCGGCGGCACCGATATAGATGTCGGCCGGCAGCGACTTCAGCACGGCATCGCGCATCTGCGCGGCCGAGCGCACATCGACACGCTGCACGCCGGGCGGCGTCGGCAGCTGCACCGGGCCGCTGACCAGCACCACCTGCGCCCCCATCGCCGCCGCTGCGGCGGCCAGGGCGAAGCCCATCTTGCCGCTGCTGCGGTTGCCCACGTAGCGCACCGGATCGATGTCCTCGTAGGTGGGGCCGGCACTGATCAGCAGGCGCAGGCCCTGCAGCGCGCGGGTTTCCGGCGGCGCCACGGGGGCCGCTGCGCCGCCGTTGGCGGCCAGCGCGGCGACGATGTCGCCCGGCTCGGCCAGCCGGCCGGGGCCGGATTCGCCTTCAGCCAGCGGACCATCGACCGGGCCGATCACCTGCGCGCCACGCTGGCGCAGCAGGGCGATGTTGGCCTGGGTCGCCGGGTGCAGCCACATGCGGTGGTTCATGGCCGGACAGATCGTCAGCGGCGCGGTGCTGGCCAGGCACAGGGTGCTGACCAGGTCATCGGCGTGGCCCTGGGCCAGCCGTGCCAGCAGATCGGCGGTACCCGGCGCGACCACGATGCGGTCGGCCCAGCGGGCCAGCTCGATGTGGCCCATGGCCTGTTCGGCGGCGCTGTCCCACAACGTGGTGCGGGTCGGCTGCCCGGACAGCGCCTGGAAGCTGAGCGGCGTGACGAACTGCTGGGCACCGGCGGTCATCGCCACCTGCACCTGGGCCCCCGCGTCGCGCAGGCGGCGCACCAGTTCCAGGGCCTTGTAGGCTGCGATCCCGCCTCCCACGCACAACAGCAGTTTCTGACCTTCCAGCGCGCGGGCCGGCGCGGAGGAAGCGTTGGGGGAGTCAGCCACCTGGAATTCCTGTGCAAACGAGGGCATTAGCTTACCCGATGGCCGGTAATGTCCCGATGCAGGGCGCACATAGCCGACAGCTATCAGCAGATGGAGTCCTCCTGCTTCGGCCCGGGATTTACCGGCAACGCTTTCGGACCTTTCCTATACCTCTGTGGCCCTGCCCTTTTGCAGAATCAGGCGTTGGCCGCTGCGTGCAGGGGTCTGTTCGATCTCCGAGGAGCCGCGTGCATCCGCGCATCATCATCGCCGACGATCATCCCGTGGTCCTGCACGGCATCCGCATCGTGCTGCAGGACCACCTGATGGAGATCGTCGGCAGCGCCTGCGACGGCGCCGGGCTGCTGCAGCTGCTGGCCCGCCACGACTGCGACGTGGTGCTGACCGACCTGTCGATGCCGGGGGCCGGCCCGGACGGCCCGGACCTGATCGATGCCCTGCGCGCACGCCACCCCGGCCTGCCGGTGGTGGTACTGACCGGCGTGCGCCACCCCGGGCTGCTCGATGGCCTGCTGCGTGAAGGCATCAGCGGCCTGGTGGACAAATGCGCCGATTTCGCCGAACTGCCGCAGGCGCTGAACGCGGCACTGGCCGGGCAGGTGTTCGTCTCCCAGCAGCTGCGCCACCACCTGCAGGCCCGCGACCTGCTGTTTCCACGCGAACCGGCCCCCCTCTCGGCACGCGAGCAGGAAGTGCTGGACCTCCTCGCGGCCGGGCTCAACGTGAATGCCGTCGCCGAGCGCTGCGGGCGCAGCCCGAAGACGATCAGCCGTCAGAAGGCCGAAGCCAAGCGCAAGCTGGGCCTGCAGAACAACCAGGAGCTGTTCGACTACCTGAAGACCCGGCGCGAGTGAGGCATGCGCCGACCCGGGGCCGCGGCGTGTCCTGATGGGAGCCGCCACCAGGGCCCGCGATGATGCGCGCATGCCCATCCACGACTGGCCCGAACAGGAACGTCCCCGCGAGAAGCTGATCGCCCGCGGGCCTGCGGCACTTTCCGACGCCGAACTGCTGGCGCTGTTCCTCGGCTCCGGATTCGGTGGCCGCGATGCCGTGCAGACCGCGCGCGACCTGCTGCAGGCGCATGGTCCATTGCGGACGCTGCTCGACCGCCCCGCCGGCGAGATGGCCCGCCTGCCCGGGCTCGGCCCGGCGCGCAGCTGTACGCTGGCGGCCGGGCTGGAACTGGCCCACCGCTACCTTGCCGCCGAGCTGGAGCACGGCGAGGCGGTCGGCAACAACCCCGCTGCGGTCGGCCGCTACCTGCAGCACCGCCTGCGCGGCCAGGCCCGTGAGATCTTCATGGCCCTGTTCCTGGACAACCGCCACCGGCTGATCGCCTGCGAGGAACTGTTCCACGGCACCATCAACGCCGCCCCGGTCTACCCGCGTGAAGTGGTGCGGCGCGCCCTGCTGCACAACGCGGCGGCGGTGATCCTGAGCCACAACCATCCCTCGGGCGATCCGGAACCCTCCGGGGCCGACACCCGCATCACCGATGAGCTGCAGCAGGCGCTGGCGCTGGTGGACGTACGCCTGCTGGACCACTTCGTGGTGGGCGAGGGCCGCCCCGTTTCGTTTGCTGAACGAGGCCTGCTGTCCCCGCCCCAGCCCCGCCTGTTCGGCTGAGCGCCCGCTCGCCCGGGGCCACCGGCCGTCCCCGCAGGCATGTCCTGGTCAGCGTGGTCACTGGTATCTGCGCTAAAATGGGCGATTCCGCCGCTCATTCTCACAGCAGGCCTCGTGAAAAATCTCCTCCGCGCCCTGATCAGCCAAGGCATCGAAGCCTTGCGCGCCAATGGCACCCTGCCCGCCGACTCCCTGCCGCCGGACTTCGTGGTCGAGCGCCCGAAGACCCGCGACCACGGCGACTTCGCCACCAACGCCGCCATGCTGCTGGCCAAGGCCGCGCGCAGCAATCCGCGCGCACTGGCGCAGGCGCTGGTCGAGGCGCTGCCGCGCAGCGAGGACGTGAGCAAGGTCGAGATCGCCGGGCCCGGCTTCATCAACTTCCACCTGGCCCCGGCCGCGTACCAGCGCGAAGCCGCGTCGGTGATCAAGGAAGGTCATGACTACGGCCGCAACCTGTCCGGCAATGGCCGCACGGTGGGCGTGGAGTACGTGTCGGCCAACCCGACCGGCCCGCTGCACGTCGGCCACGGCCGCGCCGCGGCGATCGGCGACTGCGTGGCGCGCGTGCTCGATGCCAATGGCTGGAACGCCAAGCGCGAGTTCTATTACAACGATGCCGGCGTGCAGATCGAGAACCTGGCGCTGTCCACCCAGGCCCGGATCAAGGGCATCGCGCCCGACCAGGACGGCTGGCCGGAAGGTGGCTATCGCGGTGAATACATCGCCGACGTGGCCCGCGCCTACATGGCCGGCGCCAGCGTCGATCTGGAAGGCAGCACCGTGGTCGGTGCCAAGGACCCGGATGACATGCAGGCGATCCGCCGCTTCGCCGTGGCCTACCTGCGCAACGAGCAGAACCTGGACCTGGCCGCGTTCGGCGTCGACTTCGACATCTACTTCCTGGAAAGCTCGCTGTATGCCGACGGCAAGGTAGCCGAAGCGGTGGCCAAGCTGCAGGCCTCCGGCCACACCTATGAGGAAGGCGGCGCGCTGTGGCTGCGCAGCACTGACTTCGGTGACGACAAGGACCGCGTGATGCGCAAGTCCGACGGCACCTTCACCTACTTCGTGCCGGACGTGGCCTACCACCTGTCCAAGTGGCAGCGCGGCTACGAGCGCGCGATCACCGAACTGGGCGCCGACCACCACGGCTCGCTGGCGCGCGTGCGCGCCGGCCTGCAGGCGATGGAAGTGGGCATCCCGCAGGGCTGGCCGGAATACGTGCTGCACCAGATGGTCACCGTGATGCGCGGCGGCGAGGAAGTGAAGCTGTCCAAGCGTGCCGGCAGCTACTTCACCCTGCGCGACCTGATCGAAGAAGCCGGCCGCGACGCGACCCGCTGGTTCCTGATCGCGCGCAAGCCCGATTCGCAGCTCACCTTCGACATCGACCTGGCCCGCCAGCAGAGCAACGACAACCCGGTGTTCTACGTCCAGTACGCGCATGCCCGCGTCTGCAGCCTGCTGCGCCAGGCGCAGGAAAAGGGCCTGGTGTACGAGCAGGGCAACGGCCTGGCCAATCTCGGCCGCCTGGCCGACGACGCCTCGCTGCTGCTGATGAACGAGATCTCGCGGTATCCGGAAGTGGTGGAAGCGGCCGGCGTGGCGCTGGAACCGCATCTGGTGGCGCAGTACCTGCGTGAATTGGCGCACGCGTTCCACACGTGGTATCACGGGACGCCGGTACTGGTGGATGACGCCGCTGATCGCAATGCCAAGCTGACCCTGGCCTGCGCGGCACGCCAGGTACTGGCCAACGGCCTCGACCTCCTGGGCGTCAGTGCCCCGGAAAAAATGTAAGCATCAGGAGACGCAGTACTCATGGCAGCACGACGCGGCAAAAGCCAGGCACGACGCAACAGCGGCAGCCAGGGCACACCCGGATGGGTGTGGCTGGTCGCCGGTGTGGCCATTGCTGCGGTGGTGTTCCTGGCGGCGCCGAACCTGTTCAAGGGCGAAGGCGATGGTTTCCTGCGCGCCGGCCCACAGCCGAACCCGAACGCGCAGCCGGCCCCGGTCGCCGATGCCGACAGCGATGTCGGTACCCAGCCGGCCGCGCAGCCGGCCACGCCGAAGCCGGCCGAAGCTGAAAAGCCGGCCGCCACCCAGTACGACTTCTACACCCTGCTGCCGGGCAAGGAAGTTGAAATGTCCGACGCCGAACTGGCCGCCAGCGCGCGCGCCGAGGACCAGCGCCGGGCCAAGGCCGAGGCGCAGCGCGCGCAGGCCGCACTGGAAGGCAAGCCGGTACCGCCGGCTGCGGCCACCGCACCTGCGCCGGCAGCGACCGCCAGCGTCGCCAGCACCGCGCAGGTGACAGCCACCAACCGTTCGCTGCCAGCTCCGCTGAGCGAGCGTCCGGCCGCGGCAACGCCGCCGGCCAGCACGCCGCCGGCATCGACCAGCACCGCCGCGGCCACGCCGGCCGCGCGTATGGAAACCGCACCGGCAGCAGCCAGCACCCCGGCCGCTGCCGCACCGGCCGCCGTGGACAACGCCCGCTACATCCTGCAGGCGGGCGCGTTCGGTGCTTCCGGCGATGCCGAAGCGACCAAGGCCAAGCTGGCGATGATGGGCTTGGCCGCACGCGTGGAGTCGGCGCAGATCAACGGCAAGACCGTGTACCGCGTGCGCATGGGGCCGTATGGCAGCGCCGGCGAACTGTCCGAGGCCAAGCAGAAGCTGGATGGCACCGGTCTGCAGGCGATGGCGATCAAGGCACAGTGACCCTTCGGGGCTGAACGGAAAAAGCCGGGCATTGCCCGGCTTTTTTTTGCTTGCGTAGCGTCGAGCCATGCTCGACGGCCGTTCAAAGCAGTCGAGCATGGCTCGACGCTACGAAGAGCGGTCAGCCTTCGCGGGCGACCTGGAAACCGGCGAACGACTGGCTGACCGGCATCAGTTCCAGGCGATTGATGTTCAGGTGCGGCGGCAGCGTGGCCACCCAGAAGATCTGTTCGGCGATGTCCTCGGCGGTCATCGGGTTGGCGCCGCTGTACAGCTTGTCCGACGCGTTCTGGTCGCCATGGGTACGCACCACGGTGAACTCGGTTTCGGCCATGCCCGGTTCGATCGTGGTCACCCGCACGCCGGTGCCGTGCAGGTCCGAACGCAGGCCCAGCGAGAACTGGCTGACGAAGGCCTTGGTACCGCCGTAGGCATTGCCACCGGGATACGGATAGACGCCGGCCACCGACGAGATGTTGATGATCGCGCCCTTGCGCTCCACCAGCTGCGGCAGCAGGCGATGGGTCAGGGTCACCAGCGCGGTGATGTTGGTGTCGATCATCGTGGTCCAGTCCGACAGCCTGGCGCCCTGCGCCGGCGCGGTACCCTGCGCCAGGCCGGCATTGTTGACCAGCAGATCGATCTCGCCGAACGCGGGCGGCAACGTCAGCAGGGCCGCTTCCATCGCCACCGGATCGCGGATGTCGAAGGCGGCGGCATGCACCACGTCCTTGCCATAGCGCTCGACCAGCGGCTGCAGGCGCTCGCTGCGACGGCCGGTGGCGATCACCTTCCAGCCAGCCTGGGCGAAGCGGTGGACGGCGGCGGCGCCGAAGCCGGAGGTGGCGCCGGTAATCAGGACGGTGCGGGTCATGCAGGCAACTCCGTGGGGAACCAGACCCCCATTCTGGCACCGTCAGCCGGGGCTTGCGTTGCCGGATCGGCCAGATCCGGCCCCACCTGTCGGGGTGACCGGTACAATTGCGCCATGATCAACAACGATGTCCTGCGCAGCGTGCGCTACTCCCTGGACCTGGGCGACCACCACGTGGTGACCCTGTGCCAGATGGCCGATCCGGCGTTCGCCGTGGATACCGAGCAGGTCAAGGCCTGGTTGCGCCGCGAGGACGAAGCCGGCTTCGAAGCAATGAGCGACAGCGCGCTGGCGCACTTCCTCGATGGCCTGATCGTGCACCTGCGCGGCCGCGACGAGAGCCAGCCGCAGCGTGCGGTGGAAACCCGCATCGACAACAACCTGGTGCTGAAGAAGCTGCGGGTGGCGTTCCAGCTGCGTGACGTGGACCTGATGGAGATCTTCGCCAGCGCCGGTTTCAAGGCATCCAAGTCGGAAGTCGGCGCGCTGTTCCGCCAACCCGGCCACGCCAACTACCGGCGCTGCCTGGACCAGATGCTGCGCAATTTCCTCAAGGGCCTGAGCCTGCGCCTGCGCGGCTGAGCACGGCTTCGACGAACGCGCGCGCCGCCGGCGTCGGCACCCGCTGCCAGACCAGGTGCACGCGGCGGGTCGGGGTGGGATGCAGCGGAATCTGCACCACGCCCTCGAAACCGTCGGCGATCAACGCCGGCACGATGCCGACCGCCAACCCGTGGCGGACGAAACGCTCGACCAGTTCCATCAGGTTGACCTCGAAGCGCACCGTGTGCGGCAGTCCCGCGGCAGCAAACGCATCATCGGTCTGCCGGCGCGCACCGGTACCGCGCGGGAAGTCGACCAGTGCCTCATCCTGCAGTTCGGCCAGGGGCAGCCGCTTGCGCCTGGCCAGCCGGTGCGACGGCGCCAGCACCGCCACCAGATCCTCCTCCTGCAGCATGCGGTGGCAGACGCCATCCAGCGCCGCCGACGGCGCCAGCCCGACCAGTGCCACATCCAGCGCGCGCGACTGCACCTGCGCGATCAGCACTTCACTCTTTTCCACCCGCAGCTGGAACTCCACCTGCGGGTGCGCCTGCTGGAAGGCGGCCAGCATCGCCACCACGTCGATGTCGGTGAGCGACGAAATCTGACCGATCGCCAGCAGCCCGCGTACTTCACCACTGACGGCGGCCACGTCGGCACGCAGGTGGCGCAGACTGGCCAGCACCTGGCGCGCGTGCACCAGCAGTGCCTCGCCTGCGGCGGTCGGGCGTACCTGGCGCGGCAGGCGCTCGAACAGCGGCGTGCCCAGTTCCTGCTCCAGGTAGGCAATCTGGTGGCTGAGCGCGGACTGCACCACGTGGCAGCGCTCGGCGGCACGGGTGAAGTTGCCCTCCTCGGCCAGGGCCACGGCGAATTCGAGCTGCTTGAGATTCACGTAACCATCTCATTTCCAGATGACAGGGATGATGATGATTCATTTCCATCATGACTGCAGCAGGCGGACACTGTGCACCCCGCTTTCTGGAACATCGTGTGAGCTCCACTCTCCCCCCACTGCATCGCTGGCAGGTGCTGCTGATGTCGGTCGCCACCGGTGTCGCGGTGGCCAGCAACTACTACGCGCAGCCACTGCTGCACACCATCGCCGATGCCTTCGGCGTGCCGTTCGGCCAGGTCGGCATGGTGGTCACCGCCGCGCAGCTGAGCTACGCGGCCGGACTGATCGTGCTGGTGCCGTTGGGAGACCTGTTCGAACGCCGCCGCCTGATCGTGGTGATGAGCCTGCTGTCGGCGGGCGGCCTGGTGATCAGCGCCTGCGCACCGTCGCTGACCTGGCTGCTGGTGGGTACCGCGATCACCGGTCTGTTCTCGGTAGTGGCGCAGGTGCTGGTGCCGTTCGCCGCCACGCTGGCGGCGCCGGAGCATCGGGGCAGAGTGGTCGGCACGCTGATGAGTGGCCTGCTGCTGGGCATCCTGCTGGCACGCACCGTGGCCGGCCTGCTTTCAAGCCTGGGTGACTGGCGCCTGGTGTATGCGATTGCCGCCGGCACGCTGGTGCTGACCGCGCTGGCGCTGCAGCGCGGGCTGCCGCGTTTCCATCACAGCGCCGGCCTGGGCTACTTCGCGCTGCTGCGCTCGATCGGCGTGCTGTTCGTGCAGGAGCCGGTGCTGCGCCAGCGCACCCTGCTCGGTGCCTGCAGCTTCGCCATGTTCGCGATCTTCTGGACCCCGCTCGCCTTCCTGCTGGCACAACCGCCGTATGAATACAGCGATGCCACCATCGGCCTGTTCGGACTGGTCGGCGCCGCCGGCACGCTGGCCGCGGGCCTGGCCGGGCGCATGTCCGACCGTGGGCAGACCGGCCGCGCCACCGCCATCGCACTGGTGCTGTTGCTGCTGTCGTGGCTGCCGCTGGGGCTGTCTGCACGTTCGCTGCTGGCGCTGCTGGTCGGAGTGGTGGTGCTGGACCTGGCTGCGCAGCTGCTGCACGTCAGCAACCAGAACCTGATCTATGCATTGCAGCCTGCCGCGCGCAACCGGCTCAATGCCGGCTACATGACCGGCTACTTCATCGGTGGCTCGCTGGGCTCGCTGCTGTCGGCGCAGGTCTACCAGCGCTTCGGCTGGACCGGCGTGTGCGTGGCCGGTGCCGCGGTGGCGGTGCTGGCCCTGCTGCTGTGGCTGCCCGGCGCGCTGCGCGCGCGCCAGGCTGCGGCGTCGAACTAGAAGCTGCCCTGCAGCGCCAGCTCCCAGCGTCCACCGGCATTGCCCGGGAACAGGCGCTTGGCCGCGCTGTCGGTGTCGTGCACGGTGGCGCGCAGCTCCCAGGCGGGCGCCAGCGTGGCAACCGCACTGAGCTGGCCATGCAGGTAGTCGGGCCCCTGCGCGGTGGCCAGCCAGTACTGGCCCACCGCCGCTTCCAGGCGGAACCGCTCGTGCAGCGGCACGCGCACGCCCAGCTGGGCGTAGGTGCCGCGATGACCACCGGCCAGGGCGTCGTTGGAATGCGCGACCTGCAGCCAGGCGCGCTGCTTCCAGGTCACGGTGGCATTGAGTTCGGTCCAGTCCAGCGCGCGACCGGTGCCCGGGTACACATAGCGGGTCAGGTTGGCATCCAGCGCCCAATCCGGCGCGAGCGTGCCGGACCAGCCCGCCACCAGGTCGAACTCGCTGCGCGCGCCATTGTCCGGCTTGAACGAAACGTTCGAGCCCCACACGCTGGCGTACCAGCCCGATGCGATGGCTGCTTTCGCACCGGCCTGCACCGCCGGGTCACCATCGCTCTGCGAGCTGCCACGCCACACGTAGTCGCTGGTCAACGCCGCGCTGCCACTGACCTGTACCTGGGCCTGCGCACTGCCCATTCCAAGCAGCCCTGCCAGGGCGGCCACCATGGCCGCCATCGTCCCCTTGCTGTTCACTGCACTGTTTTCCTCGTCGAAGGCGGTCCTGCCGCCGGGACGGCAGTGTCGAGGGCCGGGCCGTAACGGATCGAGGGCGTTGCCCGGCCCGCAGCGCAAATTCGGCGTAAATCCCGAGGATGGGCGGCGCTTCGATACGGGCGCGTTATCATGGCGGCCTGTTTCCAGGAACCAACCGCGTGGACGCCATCCTGACCCCGGTATCGATCGGCGAGCTGATCGACAAGATCACCATTCTCGAGATCAAGGCCGAGCGCATCGACGATGCCGCCAAGCTGGCCAATGTGCGCACCGAGCTGGACGGCCTTCTGCCGCTGCTGCAGCAGCAGCTGCAGGCACAGCCGGCGCTGGCCGCGCTGAAGCAGCAGCTGAAGGTGATCAACGAACGCATGTGGGATATCCAGGATCAGCTGCGCGACAAGGAAGCGGCCCAGGTGTTCGACGAGGCGTTCATCCAGCTGGCGCGCGGCGTCTATGGCACAAACGGCGAGCGCGTGCAGGTGAAGAACGAGATCAACCGCGTGGCCGGTTCGGCGCTGGTGGAAGAGAAGCAGTACCAGGGCGAATAAGCCCTCTCACCCGCAATCGAGCAGGTGGCGGAAGCGGAACAGGTCACCGTCGCCGCGGATGCCGAGCTTGCGGTAGGCCGAGGTTTTCTGCGAGCTGATCGTGCTGGCCGAACGTCCCGATCGCAGCGCCATCTCGCCGGTGCTGACCCCTTTCAGCACCAGGCCAAGCACTTCGCGCTCGCGTCGGCTCAACGGCGCCAGCACCGGCGCCGGCGTGCTGCGCGCCCGCGATGCGTTCAGTTCCGCGCGCAGCTCCGGTGGCACGAAGCATCCTCCGCGGGCCACCACGTCGATCGCATGCAGCAACACATCCGGCGCGGTCGACTTGGACAGGAAGCCACGCGCGCCGGCACGCATGCTGCTGGTCACCGTGCTGGCGTTGCAGTGTGCCGACAACACCAGCACCGGCAGCGCCGGCCAGCGTTGCGACAAGCGGCGCAGCAGGGCCAATCCATCGCCCAGATCTCCCATCGGCAGCGCGTCGATCAGCAGCAGGTCCACACAGGTCGGGCTGCGCTCCAGCAGCTGCAGCAGATGCGCCTCGCTGGACAGGCTCACCCGGACCTGCACGCCACTCTGCTGTCGCAACAGCACTTCCACGCCCAATCGCAGTACCGGATGCGGGTCCAGCAATGCCAGGCGTTGGGGCCGGTCGGGAAGCAGGGGTGGAAGTGCGGGCGGCATGGGGGGCATGTCCAGCAACATGGGACCGCCACGGTAGAACGGAGCCCGCAGCGGCGGAATCCAATTCCTTGCAATGCCAGGCCTGCGTGACCCAGCAGTCATATGGCATTCCGTTTTGCGCCATCGCAAACGCAACAGGCCCGGCAGAAGCCGGGCCTGTCGGAGCGTTTCCAGCGCGCGCTCGCGCCGGGGCAGCAATTACCAGCTGAAGCGCGGGCCGACGGTGTATTCCTTGTCGCCGTGACGGTTCATCTTCAGCTCGCCGTTCAGGCCCCAGTTCTGGTTCAGCTTGACCTGACCACCCAGGCGGCCGTACCACTGGCCATCCGGATTGACGCCGTGCTTCTTGGCGTAATCTTCGTAGCCGACCAGGCCGTAGACTTCGGCGTGGGCGCCGAAGGCAGTGCGGACACCGGCTTCAGCGCTGTAGCCGTTGAAGTCCACACCGTGCTTCTGGTCGAGCTTCTGGTAGGCAACGCGGGCAACGAAGTCGGTCGACGGAGCGATTTCAACGTTGTAGCCGGCACCGATCTTCCACTGGTCCAGCTTGACGTTGGTGTGGTCGAATTCCTGGCGGCTGTACTCACCGAAGGCGTGGAAGTTCGGCAGGAAGCCGTAGGAACCCTTCACGCCCCAACCGTCGGACTTGAACGCATCGTTGTCGGTCTTGGCGTAGTTGGCTTCGGCGTAGTTGTAGGACAGGTTCTCAGCGGCCGAAGCGGTGAACGGCAGGGCAGCGGCCAGGGCCAGAGCAATCAGCGAATTCTTCATGGGGGTACACCTTTACTTTCTTATGGTGTGCAGCAGCGCCAGGGCGCCATCGCATCGGGAATGTAAATTCTCCGTTATTCGCCACAACGCTCCCTGAAAACAGCGGTCTTCGCATTGCTGAATTTTTTGCCTTGATTCAGGCTCTCTCTGGCATACGCGCGCGGCGCGCGTGCATTACTCATGTTCCAGCTTTCTCCCACCTTTCCAGCGTTGTCGATCCACGGCCCCGTGGTTCGTCGGGTACTTGAAGGCCGTGCATGCGGCGCGGTCCATCCGGAGGCAGGCAATGAGCTACATCGATGGTTTCGTTCTGGCGGTGCCCACCGCCAACAAGGAGAAGTTCCTCGCCCATGCGCGCGCGGGTGATCCCGTTTTCATCGAATACGGCGCGCTGCGTGTGGTCGAGTGCTGGGGTGACGACGTACCGCACGGCAAGACCACCGACTTCTTCGGCGCAGTGAAAGCCACGCCGGATGAGACGGTGGTGTTTTCCTGGATCGAATGGCCGGACAAGGCGACCCGCGACGCCGGCATGCAGAAGATGATGGAAGATCCGCGGCTGGATCCGGCGAAGAATCCGATGCCGTTCGACGGCGCGCGGATGATCTACGGCGGCTTCGTGCCGATCTACGAACTGACGCCCTGAAGCGTGCGGGCGCGCTCAGCGCGCGTCCGTGTCATCGCTGGCAGCGGCATGGCCGGCGCCCAGTGCGGCGCCGGCACCCAGGCCCATGCCGGCCCCCATTCCGCCGCCGCCACCGCCGCCTCCACCACTACGGGCGCCCTTGGCATCGCCGTCATTGCGGCCCTTGCCGCCGCCGCTGGCGCCGGGCCGGGTCGGGCCCTGCGGTGGGATCTGCAGGTCGGCCGGGATCGGCGCCAGGTCCAGTGCTTCGCGCACGAAATCGCGCAGCGAGACCACCAGGTCGTGGGTGTGCACCGGTCGCCCCTGTGCCAGTTCGTTGGCCGCGCGCGCAGCCAGCCGCACCTGTTCGTCGGTGCCCAGCAGCAGGATGTCCGACAGTGCCGCCTCGACCGCATCGCGGATGCGGCGGGCGCGATCCGAACGCGGTTCGGCGATGCCTTCGGCGTCTTCGCGCTGGCGCAGGTCGCGGCGATGGCTGGGGTCCACCCCCAGTTCGCCGGTGAACGAACCGCCCAGGGTCTTGTAGGCGGCCATCAGCGTGCGCAGCCGCTCATTGATCTGCCGGTTCTCGCGCTCGCGACGCTGCTGCAGGGTCTGCATCATCAGCAGGCGGATACCCACGCCGAGCAGGGTGATCAGGACCAGGCCGGCCAACGTGGACAGCACGCCCTGCCAGGAACTGAAGTCGATACCGCGCATGCTCGGCACTCCGGCGGGAAGAGCCTGCATCTTGCCCCAGGCCATGTCCCAGAAACGCGAAAGGCCCCACCACCCGGAGGATGGCAGGGCCTTCGGTCACGGCGCGATTACTTGCGCTTGGCGACCTTGCGCACGGCCTTCTTGGCCGGAGCCTTCTTGGCGGCAACCTTCTTCAGCGGCGCAGCCTTCTTGGCGACCGTCTTGCGGGTGGCGGCAACCTTCTTGCCAACCGCCTTCTTGGCGACGGCGGTCTTCTTGCCAACCACCTTCTTGGCCGCAGCGGTCTTCTTGCCGACGGCCTTCTTGGCAACGGCCGACTTCTTGCCGACAACCTTCTTGGCCGCAGCGGTCTTCTTGGTAGCGACCTTCTTGGTGGCGGCAACCTTCTTGCCGACCACCTTCTTCGCAGCCACGGCCTTCTTGCCGGCGACCTTCTTGGCGGCGACGGTCTTCTCGGCCACAGCCTTCTTGGCGGTGGCGGCCTTCTTGCCGACCACCTTCTTGGCGGCCGCGGCCTTCTTGGCAACGGTCTTCTTGGCGACGGCAGCCTTCTTGGTGGCGGCCTTCTTCACGGTGGCGACCTTCTTGCCGGCAGCCTTGGTGGCGGCCTTGGTGGTCTTCTTGGCAGCGGCGGCCTTCTTGGTCACAGCCTTGCCCGCAGCCGCCTTCTTCTTGGCCACTTCCTTCTTCAGGGCAGCGGCTTCGGCCTTGGCGTTCTTCTTGGCGGCTTCCAGCTTCTGCTTGGCCTTGGCAACGGTCTTGCCGACCGACTTGGCAGCCTTCTCGGCCTTCTTGGCAACGGTCTTCTCGACCTTGGCCACGGCCTTCCTGGCCTTGGCAACGCGGGTACCGGCAGCCTTGGTGGCGCGCTTGACGGTCTTCTTGACCGACTTCACGGCGTCTTCGGCGGCGTGGGCGATGGTCTCGCCAACATTGGTGGCGGTTTCTTTGACGTTCTCGACGGCGTCGGTCACGACCGACACACCATTACCGTTGCTCATGTTGCCCTCCTGCGGGCCTTTAGTATCAAAACGGGGCGATGCTATACCGACATTGACGATCGTGGAACGGGGCATGCGCCACCAATCGCATCTGCTGCGACGGCAATGGTGTAGCCAGGCACGGTCGCCAGCACGACAGCTTTGCAGCAAACCCCTTTTTTTAAGGACTGCGCCACACACGCCACGCGCAGAACGGCGAGCACCGCAGCGGCCGGCACCGATGCGGTGATCCGCGCAGGTTGTGGCGCATTGCGGCACCCGGTTGCGCGGAACTGCGCAGGTATCCGTCTGTGTCCACATCGCCGTCGGCGACCTTCGGCAGTGCACGCATCGCTGCGATGACGGTCGCTTTGGCCTCGCCGCCGGCATTCGGATCCGCCTGCCGGGCACGCGGTTTTCATGGCGCATTTATCCAGATCGCGACACACTCATTCAGCTTGTTTTACCGTAGGGCCGAACCGCCCCCATCCACGCCTGCGAACCGACGCCCATGCGACCGCTCCCCACCCTGCTCACGCTCGCAATCGCCGCTGCCTTCGGTGGCTTCGTTGCCACCGGGCTCAATGCCCACCTGGACAACCGCGCCGATGCCGCACCGCTGCCGGCGGTGTTGCCGACCACCGCGGCATTGCCGGCCTCGGTGGCCGGACAGGCGGTGCCGTCGCTGGCGCCGATGCTGGAGAAGGCAATGCCGGCAGTGGTCAGCGTCAACACCAAGCAGGTGGTGCGCGTGCGCAACCCCTTCTTCAACGACCCGTTCTTCCGCCGCCTGTTCCCGGACATCCCGCAGGAACGCATCAATGAATCGCTGGGCTCGGGCGTGATCATCGACGCCAAGGAAGGGCTGGTGCTGACCAACCACCATGTCATCGACAACGCCGATGACGTGCAGGTGACGCTGGCCGACGGGCGCACGGTCAAGGCCGAATTCCTCGGTTCGGACCGCGATACCGACATCGCGCTGATCCGCATCCCGGCGCAGAACCTGACCGACATCAAACTGGGCAACAGCGACCAGCTGCGGGTGGGCGACTTCGTGGTGGCCATCGGCAATCCGTTCGGCTTCAGCCAGACGGTTACCTCCGGCATCGTCTCGGCTGTGGGCCGCAGCGGCATCCGCGGCCTGGGCTACCAGAACTTCATCCAGACCGATGCGTCGATCAATCCGGGCAACTCCGGCGGCGCGCTGGTCGATCTGCAGGGCCAGCTGGTCGGCATCAATACCGCCAGCTTCAATCCGCAGGGCAGCATGGCCGGCAACATCGGCCTGGGCCTGGCGATTCCCTCCAACCTGGCGCGCAGCGTGGTCGACCAGCTGGTCAAGCATGGCGTGGTGGTGCGCGGCACGCTGGGCGTGGAGAGCCAGAACCTGACCGCGCAGATCGCGCAGGGCCTGGGCCTGGGCGAAAGCCGCGGCGCGCTGATCACCCGCGTGCTGGCTGGTTCGGCCGCCGCGACCGCTGGCCTGAAGCCAGGCGACGTGGTGGTGTCGGCCAATGGGCAGCGCGTGGACAGCGCCGAGGCGCTGCACAACGTGGAAGGCCTGGCCGCGGTCGGCAGCCCGCTGACGCTGGACGTGCGCCGCGAAGGCAAGCCGTTGCAGATCAAGGCGACGCTGAAGGAGCAGGCACGTGCAGTGACCGGCGACAGCCTGGACCCGCGCCTGGGCGGCGCCACCTTCGTCGACCTGCCCGAATCGCTGCGCCAGTCGGGCGTTGGCGGCGTGCTGGTCAGCGAGGTCAAGCGCGGCAGTCGCGCGGCCAGCAACGGCCTGCAGCAGGGCGACATCATCACCGACGCCACGGTGGGTGAATTCGCCGACCTGGCCAGCTGGCGCGCCAACTTCCAGCAGCGCCCGCCGACCCTGGTGCTGCGCGTGCTGCGCAACAACGGCCAGCAGCAGGGCCAGCTCGTGATGCGCTGATCGCCCCGCCGTAACACCCCCTATACCCCGGCAATGCTATTGCTGTCAGTCCAGGTCGGCACCGCCGACACCCGTTCCCCCATCGCAACAGGAGTGATTCGATGAGCCCCACCAATACCGAGAACCTGAAGGAACACCTGGGTGAAGCCGGTTCCCACCTGAAGCAGGCCGCCACGGCCGCCGGCGGTGCGATCAAGGGCGCAACCGGTGCTGCGACCGATGAACTGCGCATCGGCAAGGCCAACGTCAAGGCCGAACTGTCCGACAGCGCGCTGTCCGGCCTGGCCGCCGCCGAGTTCGGTGGTGCCGCCGCCAAGGAACAGGTCGATGCACTGATGGACAAGGGCAAGGATCTTATCGACAGCGCCGCTGAACTGATCCGCGAACGTCCGCTGGCCTCGTTCGGCGTCGCCTTCGCCGCCGGCTGGATCATCGCCAAGCTGGCCCGCGGCAGCAGCGACAAGTAAGCCGCAGCGTGAGCGAAGACAACGCGCAAGCGCCTGATCCGGCGGCCACCCCGCCGCTGGATGAGAGCATCCGCCAGGTCGGTGCGGCCGGCCGTGCCGCCGCCGATTCGGCCAAGCATTCGCTGCGCTCGCTGCGCCGGTTGGCTTCGGCCGACTTCGCACTGGCGCGCAGTGCGTTCGGCCGTGCGCTGGCCTGGGCCGGCGTGGCGATCGTGTTCGGCGCGTCGGCCTGGCTGCTGATGGCGGCCACCCTCATCGCCCTGCTGCAGAGCTGGGGCCTGAGCTGGCTGCAGGCCCTGCTGATCACCTCGCTGCTGAGCCTGGCCGTGACCGGCTATGCGATCTGGCGGGTGTCCTACTTCTTCCACCACACCGGCATGCACGCCACCCGGCGCCAGCTGTCTCGCCTGGGCCTGTTCGACGAACCCAACGAAGATGACCCGGATGCCGATGTGCAGCTGCCGGAGGGCAAGCCATGAAGTTCGGTGCGCTGCAGCGGCGGGTGAAACGCTGCGAACAGGTGGTGACGGTGCGACTGGTCGAGACCCAGGACCATTGGTCCACGCTCAGCCAGGTCTGGCGCCAGGGCTGGTCGCCGCTGCGCATCGTGGTGGTCGGCCTGGCCGGCGGCTTCATTGCCGGCAAGCTAGAAGTGCCGGGCAAGGTCAACGGCGCCCGCTGGCTGCAGATGGTGGGTTCTGTCTCGAACCTGTTCGCCAGCGCGCAGGCCGCGTTCGCTACGGCCATGGCGGCGCAGGCCGCAGCCACCGCCGACGATGCAGCCGAAGAAGCCGACGATGCCAGCGAACAGGCACAGGCGGCCGCATCGGCATCCGCCGCTCGCCCGGCACCGGTAGCACAGCCGGCGGCGGAACCGGAACTGCGCGAGCCGCGTCCGGCCGAAGCGGCCACTGAGCTGTCCGAACGTTGATGGATGGAATCCGCCGCGCCGATCGCGGCCGGCGGATAATGCGCTTCCCTTCCCGGTTGATGCGTCGATGAGCGAGCCCCTCCTGTCCCCGTCAGCGGCCGGCCCCGAACTACCCGAGGCGCCGCTGCCGCCACCGTCGCGCCCGCGCGGGCCGATGTCGCTGGTGGTGCTGGCCACGCTGGCGGTGGGCTACACCCTGTGGGCCGCACAGGACATCATCCTGCCGGTGCTGCTGGCGATGTTCTTCGCGCTGGTCGGCAACCCGATCCTGCGCCTGCTGCAGAAGCTCTGGATCCCACGTGCGCTGGGCGCTCTGCTGGTGCTCGGCGCCGGTCTCGGCGTGACCGGTGCGCTGGCGGTGCAGCTGATCGGCCCGGCGATGGAGTGGGCACAGGAAGCCCCGCAGCAGCTGCGCAAGGTCGCGCGCCAGGTGCAGGACCTGACCAAGCCGGTGCAGCAGGCCAACCAGGCCGCGGAGAACTTCGCGCGCGTCGCCGGCGGTGACAGCAACCGCAAGGTGCAGGTGATCCGCACCCAGCTCGACGACCCGTACCGCATGCTGACCCGTGCACCACGGCTGGCCGCCTCGGTGCTGGCGGTGGTGCTGCTGACCCTGTTCTTCATGATCTACGGGCAGAACCTGCAGCGCGCGGCGATCGCGCTGTTCCCGAACCGCCAGCAACAGCGCTTCACCAGCGACATCCTGCGTTCGATCGAGCGCGAGGTCTCGCGCTACGTGCTGACCATCAGCGTGATCAATACCCTGGTCGGGCTGGTGTTTGCCGGCGTCCTGATGCTGTTCGGCATCAGCCTGCAGGACGCACTGCTGTGGGGCACGGTGGCGGCGCTGCTCAATTTCGCGCCGTATGTAGGCCCGCTGATCGGCGTGGCCCTGATGCTGCTGATGGGCTTCGTGGAATTCAGCGACCCGCTGCAGGCGCTGCTGCCGGCGGCGGCCTACCTGGCCCTGCATACCGTGGAGGGCCAGGTGGTGACCCCGATCGTGCTGGGGCGGCGCATGAAGCTGTCGCCGCTGGTGCTGATCCTGGCGCTGATGGTGTTCGGCTGGGCCTGGGGCATGATCGGGCTGCTGCTGGCAGTGCCGCTGCTGGTGTGCATCAAGCTGGTGCTGGCACGGCTGGACGGCATGCAGGGCTGGGCGCGCCTGCTGGAATGAAAGCCCGCGCGGGCAGGCGTAGAATGGCGGGGTGAATTTCCCCGTCCAAGCCATCACCCTCGACCTTGACGACACGCTGTGGCCGTTCGCTCCGATCGGCGCCCGCATCGACCTGGTCCTGCACGAGTGGATGCGTGAACACAGCCCCGCCACCGCCGCGATGTATCCGGTGGCAGCGATGCGCGAACTGCGCGAGCGCCTGTACCACGCCCATCCGCACCTCCATCACGACCTGAGCGCACTGCGCCGGCTGACCCTGCACGAAGCCCTGCACGGCAGCGGCGCCAGCCTCGACCTGCTGGAGCCGGCGTATGAAGTGTTCTACGCCGCGCGCAACCAGGTCGAGTGCTACCCCGATGCGATCGAGGCACTGGCGCGGATTGCCGCGCGGGTGCCGGTGGCGGCACTGAGCAATGGCAACGCCGATCTGGAACGGATCGGCTTGGCCCATCATTTCGCCTTCCAGCTGGGCGCGCGCGAACACGGCGCGGCCAAGCCCGAGGCCAGCATCTTCCACGCCGCCTGCACCCGCCTGGGTGTGGCGCCGGCACAGGTGCTGCATGTCGGCGACCATGCCGAGATGGACGTGGCCGGGGCGATCGCCGCAGGCCTGCGCGGATGCTGGATCAACCGTGAAGCCGCCACCTGGACCCATCCGCAGCTGCAGCCGGACCTGCAGTTCGACACCCTCACCGGCCTGGCCGATTGGTTGGATGCCAACCTCGACGCTGCCGCACCCCGGAGTATCTGACGCATGAGCGAGATCACTGGTTTCACCACCGACACCACCGCAGCGCTGCCGCTGTACGTGCTGGACCGCGAGCAGTTCGCAGCCTGGAAGGAGGGCCAGCCGGCCGCCACCCAGGCCTGGCTGGCATCGCAGGGGTTTACTGCCGGCGCCTTCAGCACCGCGCTGCTGCCGGGTGCCGACGGCCTGGCCGGTGCGGTGATCGGCGTCGGTGATCGCGCCGACGCCTACAGCTACTCGCACGCTCCGCACGCCCTGCCGGAAGGCAGCGTGTGGCAGCTGGCCAGCGAACTGCCGGCCGCCGAACAGGCGCTGATGCAGCTGGGCTGGGGCCTGGGCAGCTACCGCTTCGACCGCTACCGCAAGCGCCACCGTGCGCCGGCGCAGCTGGTGGCCGCCCCCACCGGCGAAGCGGCCGACCTGATCACCGCCAGCCTGCGCGTGCGTGACTGGGTCAACACCCCGACCGAGGACATGGGTCCGCAGCAGCTGGAAGACGCCGCACGTGCGCTGGCCGACGCGCATGGCGCCGAGGTCGAGGCGATCACCGGCGATGCGCTGCTGAAGCAGAACTTCCCGGCCATCCACGCCGTGGGCCGCGCCTCGCACCGCGCGCCGCGCCTGGTCGTGCTGCGCTGGGGCAAGGACACCGACCCGGCGCTGGTGCTGGTCGGCAAGGGCGTGTGCTTCGACACCGGCGGCCTGGACATCAAGCCGGCCGACGGCATGCGCAACATGAAGAAGGACATGGGCGGCGCCGCGCACGCGCTGGCCCTGGCCGGCCTGGTGATGGCGCGCGGGCTGCCGGTGCGGCTGACCCTGCTGGTGCCGGCGGTGGAAAACGCGATCGGCCCCGATGCCTTCCGCCCGGGCGAAGTCATCGCCACGCGCAAGGGCCTGAGCGTGGAGATCGACAATACCGACGCCGAAGGCCGCGTGATCCTGTGCGACGCGCTGACCTTCGCCAGCGAGCAGAAACCCGACCTGGTGCTGGACTTCGCCACCCTCACCGGTGCCGCACGCATCGCACTGGGCCCGGACTTGCCGGCGCTGTTCAGCAACGATGACGGTGTGGCCCAGCAGTGGCTGCAGGCCGGCGACGCGACCCGTGACCCGGTCTGGCGCATGCCGCTGTGGCGCCCCTACCTGCGCTACCTGACCAGTGGCATCGCCGACCTGGCCAATGCCGGTTCGCGCATGGCCGGCTCGGTCACCGCCGCGCTGTACCTGGAACGTTTCCTGGAAGACGGCCAGCGCTGGGCCCATCTGGACGTCTATGCCTGGAACGACGGCGAGCGACCGGGCCGTCCGGCCGGTGGCGAAGCGCTGGCGCTGCGCTCGGCATGGGCGATGCTGAAGGCGCGCTACAGCTGATCGGGTGGGTGCCGACCTTGGTCGGCACGCCGTCCCCGGCAAACTTGACGAAAATTTGAATACCGGGCCTGGAAGGGTTCTGCGAGGATGTGCGGGTCGACCACCCACACGCTCCGTGAAGGCAGGAACCCGACCATGTCGCTCTTCCGCTATACCCGCGCCGGCCAGGCGCCAGGCGCACCGCGCAGGCATTCGCCGCTGCTCTGGATCGCCCTGATCGCGCTCATCCTGGGTGCCGTCGCACTGACCTTCGCCTGGCTGGCCGGCTGGATCGGCAACCGCCTGACCGCGCAGCGCTTCACCGACACCATCGAAGCCACCGGCCCGGCGCATCCAGGCTTCCGCCGTGCGCACAGCAAGGGCATCTGCGTGAGCGGCTGGTTCGAACCGAGCGCGCAGGCGCCGACGCTGTCCAGCGCACGGGTGTTCTCGCAACCGCGCGTGCCGGTGATGGGGCGGCTGTCGATCGGTGGCGGCGATCCCTACGGTGCCGACAACACCGCGCGCGTGCGCAGCCTGGCGGTGCAGATGGTCAGCGATGACGGCCAGGAGTGGCGCATGGCGATGAACAGCTTCCCGTTCTTCGCCGTTCCCGATGCCGAGGCGTTCTTCGAGCAGACCCGCGCCTCCATTCCCGACCCGGCCACCGGCAAGCCCGACCCGCAGAAGATGGCGGCCGTGCTGGCGAAGTACCCCAGTGCACAGGCCTTCCAGCAATGGGCCAAGACCGCACCGTGGACCAGCAGCTGGGCCGACACCACCTTCAACAGCGTCAACAGCTTCTGGTTCACCAACGCGCAGGGCCAGAAGCGCGCGGTGCGCTGGCGCTGGCAGCCGCAGGCGCCGGTGGTGGAAATGGATGCCGAAACGCGCAAGCAGGCCAGCGTCGATTTCCTCAGCCAGGAACTGCAGCAGCGCCTGGCCAGCGGTCCGGTACGCTGGAACCTGGTTGTCAGCACCGCCGAGCCCGGCGATGCCATCGATGATCCGTCGGTCGCGTGGCCCGAGTCGCGTGAACAGGTGGTGGCCGGCGTGCTCAGCCTGGACCGCATGCAGTCGCAGGAAGAAGGCGCCTGCGGACAGATCAACTTCGATCCGCTGATCCTGCCCAGCGGCGTGCGCGGCAGCGACGATCCGATCCTGGCCGCACGCTCGGCGGTGTATTCGCAGTCGTTCAACCGCCGCGAACGCGAGCGCGCCAGCGGCCATGTGGAGCAACCGAAGGAGGCCGCACGATGAGCACCGGCAATGGCCACTTCAACCTGCTGGCGCGGGTGCTGCACTGGTCCATGGCGCTGATGATCATCGCCATGCTGTTCATCGGCGTGACCATGGTCGCCTCGCTGCATCTGCGTCCGGTGCTGATCGACCTGCACCGTCCACTGGGCATCGCGATCCTGCTGCTGGTGCTGCTGCGCCTGTACAACCGGCTGCGCCATCGCCCGCCGCCGCTGCCGGCCGATCTGCCGGTGTGGCAGGTGATGGCAGCCAAGGCGTCGCATTGGATGCTGTACGCGCTGATGCTGGCGATGCCGCTGATCGGCTGGGCGATGCTGTCGGCCGGGGGGTACCCGATCGTGCTGTGGGGCGGCCTGCACCTGCCGCCGATCGTGCCGCACACCCCGGCGCTGTATGCCGCGCTGCGCAACGCGCACAGCCTGCTGGCCTACGTGTTGTTCGCCACGGTGCTGATGCACGTGGGGGCGGCGCTGTTCCACCTGTGGGTGCGGCGTGATGGGGTGTTCCAGGCGATGGCGCGCGGGAAGGATTGATCGGGTTCGCCGGGAGTTCCCGGCTGGTCGTTCCCGCGACCGCGGTGGGGTGTTACTTTCTTTGCGCGCAAAGAAAGTAACCAAAGAAACGCTCCGCCGGCCGCGAGCCGGCGTGCTTCGCACGCCGGTGCCCTGCGCTCCTCGGTCCGTCGAGGGACGTCGCGGGAACTCGCTGCGCTCAGACACCCGCACCTCTTCGCCCTCGCCGGACCTGCGGTGCTCGGCTCGCTTGAAGGCGGACTGGAAGGTCAAGATCAACGGCAACGGCATCCACCATGACGTGGTTCCACTGGGCGCAGCTGTGGCATTTGACCTTGGGTCCGCCTTGAGCGAGCCGAGCATCGCAGGGGAATCAGGGGCGAAGAGGCGCCGGTGTCTGAGCGCAGCGAGTTCGGCGCCGTCCCCTGATTTCCCGAGAAGCGCAGGGCACCGGTGCGTAGCACCGGCTCGCGGCCCGGCGGCGTGTTTCTTTGGTTACTTTCTTTGCACGAGCAAAGAAAGTGACACCCCACCGCGGTCGCGGAAATGATCCCCTACAACCACCCCTTCTGCCGCGCCAGCCGATACGCCTCGATGCGATTGGCCACGCCCAGCTTGCCGATGCACTCGGACAGGTAATTGCGCACCGTGCCGTGCGACAACCCCAGCTGCTCGGCAATCTCGCTGGCCGTGCGGCCCTCGCCCGCCAGCCGCAGCACCCGGCGCTCGCGGTCGGTCAGCGGGTCGGCCTGCGACCATGCATCCAGCGCCAGCTGCGGGTCGATCGCGCGGATGCCCTGGTTCACCTTGCGCAGCGCGTCGGCCAGGTTCTCGGCCGGTGCGTCCTTCAACAGGTAGCCCAGCACGCCGGCTTCCAACGCGCGACGCAGGAAGCCGGCACGGGCGAAGGTGGTCACGATCACCACCTTGATCGGCAATTCATGGCGGGCGATGCGCTGCGCCAGTTCCAGCCCGGACAGGCCAGGCATCTCGATGTCGGTCACCAGGATGTCCGGCTTCAGCTGCTGCAGCATCCGCCATGCGGCTTCGCCGTCGGCGGCGCTGCCCAGTACCTCGATATCAGGCTCCAGCCCCAGCAGCGCCGACAACGCACCCCGTACCATCGCCTGGTCTTCGGCCAGCAGGATGCGGATCATGCCGCACCGCCCGGCGCCAATGACGCCGGCGGCAACGGCGTACTGGCGGCCACCAGCGGCACGCGCACGGTCAGCACCGTGCCTTCTCCGCGCGGAGACTGCAGCGTCAACTGGCCCCCCAGCGCCGCCGCCCGTTCGCGCATGCCACACAGTCCATTGCCCTCGGCCTGCACGCCACCGCGCCCGTCATCGCGTATCTGCATCGCCAACTGTCGTTCCTCAAGCATGAAATCCACCTGCACCCGGGTCGCCTGCGCATGGCGCACGATATTGGTTGCCGCTTCGCGCAGCACCAGCGCCAGTCCGCGTTCCACGTCCACCGGCATCGGTGGCGGCGTCGCGTACTGCAGGTGCACCTGCTGGCATTCCAGCAGCAGGCGCGCCGAAGCCAGCTCGCCGGCCAGGTCACTGGCGCGGATGCCGGTCACCGCACTACGGACCTGTGCCAGCGCCTCGCGGGCGATCGCCTCGGCCTCGCCGATCTCCTGCCGCGCGCGCGCATCGCCACGGTCGTGCAGCTTGCGCGCCAGCTCCAGCTTCAACGTGATCAGCGACAGGGTGTGGCCGAGCAGGTCATGCAGGTCGCGGCCGATGCGTTCGCGCTCGGCGGTGGTCGCCAGCCGCCGTACTTCGTCCTGCGACAGCTGCAGGGCAACGTCGCGCTGCTGGCTCAGGGCCTCCACGTTCACCACCAGCCCGACAATGAACGACACCGCCGGCATCCACACCATGGCCTGCCACGGATAGCCGAAGTACAGCGCGGTGCCGCAGAACAGCAGGTTCAGCCCGGTCAGCTGCAGCAGGTACGCCCACCAGCTGCTGCGCCCGCTCATGCGGATCATCACGCAGCCGAACACGAAGTAGCTCAGTCCCGAGGGGTACCAGGGCAGCAGTACCAGCGCCAGCACGATCATGCCCAGCGCATAGCGCCACCCATGGTGCCGTGGCGACAGCATCACCCTGGCGTAGAGCAGCAGGAACAGCGGATAGCTGACCAGGGTCAGCAGCAGCCAGCGCAGCGTGAAGCCATTGCCCAGCACCGGGGTGAGGAAGATCCATACCGACCACAGCAGGTGGATCGCTCCGCTCCAGGGCGACTTGCCACGTCGCAGCAGTTCGGCCACCGCCGAATCCGGCGCAGGGCGCAGCAGGGACGCAAGCCAGCTCGACGACACGGGAGGATCCAGGCGGGGACGAACGTTGCCGATCATGCCAGTTCAGCCGATCCGACGCAGGCGGCGGCGCGCCAGCAGCAACGCCACCACGGTCACCGCCAGCAGCACCAGCAGATGGCCGCCGATGCTGCCCGCCGACGGCAGCCCGACCACCGGCAGCGCCAGCTGCGCCAGATGCCAGGTCGGCCACAGCGGTGCCAGCGTCGAGAACAGCGCAGGCAGCGCCGACAGCGGCAGCCACAGCCCCGACAGCAGGGCCAGCGGCAGGTAGACCAGGTTGACCATCGCCGGCGCTGCACTGGCGCTGACATGGCTGCCGATCAGCAGGCCGATTGCCCCCAGCGGCAGCGCGGCCAGGCCGGCCACCGCCAGCAGCTGCAGCACCTGCGCGGGTTGCAGGTACACGCCGCCCAGCACGCGCGCCACGCCGATCAACAACGCGGCCACCAGCAGCGCGAACATCACAGCCATCGCCAGCCGTGCCAGCAGCGGTGCCGCCGCCGGCATCGGCAGCGCGCGCTTGAGGGTCAGCAGGCCGCCTTCGCGGTCCAGCGCGAGCTGCACACCGAAACCGAACAGGGCCGGCGCCATCGCGCCGAACACGCAGTAGGTGGCCAGCAGGTACAGCGGCGCATGACCCCGCCCCAGCAGCACGCCGAACAGCAGGTAGAACAGCACCGGGAACAGCAGCGACGGCACCGCGAACGCGGGCGTGCGCCAGGCGCGGCGCAGCTCGGCCTGCAGTTCAGCGGCGTAGGGCCGCAGGACGCGGCGCCATCCCGGGCGCGCGGCTGCAGGCGTACGGATCAGGGTGTTCATGCGGCCTCCCGGGTCATGTCGAGGAAAGCGTCGGCCAGCGCCGCGCCCTGTACTTCCAGCTCGCACAGCTGTGCGTCGGCGGCCAGCAGGCGCGCCACCACCGGCTCGGCCGGGCTGGCCAGCAGCTGCAGGCGCTCGCCCTCGCGCTGCACCTGCTGCACGCCGGGCCACTGCCGCACGTCGTCGGCAAGCAGCGTGCTGCGGCAGCGGATGCGGCGCGGCCGGTCGGCCAGGCGCAGTTCGGCCAGCGGCGCGTCGGCCAGTACCCGGCCCTGCTCCAGCACCACCACCTGCTGCGCCAGCGCTTCGGCCTCCTCCAGGTAATGGGTGGTCAGCAGCACGCCGCAGCCCTCGGCCACGTGCTGCCGGATCGCCTGCCACATGGTCTGCCGCGCCTGGATGTCCAGGCCGGTGGTCGGCTCGTCCAGGAACAGCACGCGCGGGCGGCCGCAGATCGCGATGGCGAACTGCACGGCACGCTGCTGGCCGCCGGACAGCTGGCCGTAACGGCGCCGCGCCAGCGCCTGCAGGCCGGCGCGCTGCAGCACCTCCGGCAAGGGCATGGGGTCGGGATAGCAGGCGCTGGCCTGCGCCACCAGCTCGTCCACCTGCAGCATCGGCGGCAGGCTGGTGCTCTGCAGCATCACGCCCAGGCCCAGTCGGCTGGTGCGCTGCTGCGGGTCGCCGCCGAGCAGCTCGACCTCGCCGGCATCGGCCCGGCGCAGGCCCAACAACACGCTGATCGCGGTACTCTTGCCAGCACCGTTGCGGCCCAGCAATGCCAGCACCTGGCCAGCGCGGACCTGCAGGTCGATGCCATGCAGGGCGGTATGGTCGCGATAGCGCACCTGCACCTGCTGCAGGCGGGCCAGCGACGGGGCGATCGGATCCATGGGCGGTACCGGTAGCGGGGACGTTGCCATCCTGTGCCGCCGTGGTCACGTTTCGCAGTTGCCGCCGTCAGTGTCATCGGATGACAGCTGTCACTGCCATCATCGCCGTACCTGCCTTCATGCTGTGCCGCACGCTCCCTCGCCGGAACCGCCGCCGTCCGCTCTTCCGGCCACACCCGCCCGAATGCCTGTGATGGAACGAATGAACGCTTCTGCCGAGCTGTTGAAGGAACTCCGTATCGACCGCAAATCGCCGCCGACTGCCTCCGGCGGCAATGGCGGTGGCCGCCGCTGGCTGTGGATCGCGATCATCGTGGTGGTGCTGCTGATTGCCGCTGCCGTCGCCTTCCTGTTCGGCCGCACGCCGGCCGTGGAAGTGGAAACCGCGCCTGCCGTGGCCATCCAGCAGGGCAGCGCCAGCAGTTCGGTGCTCGACGCCAGCGGCTACGTGGTTGCCCGGCGCATGGCCACGGTCTCGGCCAAGATCACCGGCAAGGTGCGCGAGGTAATGATCGAGGAAGGCATGCGCGTGGAGCAGGGCCAGATCATGGCCACGCTGGACCCGATCGATGCCGACGCGCAGCGCAGCCTGTATGCCTCGCAGCTGCAGGCCGCGCGCAGCCAGGTGGCCGGGCTGGAGGCGCAGCAGAAGCAGGCCGCGGCTGAAGCCAGCCGCCTGCAGGCGCTGGTCGGCCAGCAGCTGGTGTCGCGCTCGCAGTACGACCAGGCCGTGGCCCAGCGTGACAGCCTGCGCGCCCAGCTCGACACCGCGCAGCGCAACGTCAAGGTCGCCCATGACCAGTTGGCCATCGCCGACCTCGGCGTGGACAACAACGTGGTGCGCGCGCCGTTCTCCGGCGTGGTCACCGCCAAGGCGGCGCAACCGGGCGAAATCGTCTCGCCGCTGTCGGCCGGCGGCGGCTTCACCCGTACCGGCATCGGCACCATCGTCGACATGGATTCGCTGGAGATCGAGGTCGAGGTCGGCGAGGCCTTCATCGGCCGCGTGCAGCCGAAGATGCCGGTGGAAGCCACGCTCAACGCCTACCCGGAGTGGAAGATTCCGGGCGAGGTGATCGCCATCATTCCCACCGCCGACCGCGGCAAGGCCACGGTGAAGGTGCGCGTGGCGCTGAAGGTGAAGGACCCGCGCATCGTGCCGGAGATGGGCGTGCGGGTCAGCTTCCTGGAACAGGCACAGCCGCAGGCCGCCAGCACGCCGCAGGGTGTGCGCGTGCCGTCCGGTGCGGTGGTGCAGCGTGAAAGCAGCACGGTCGCCTTCGTGCTGGGCGATGACAGCCGCGTGCAGCAGCGCACGGTCGAGGCCGGCCAGGCGATGGGCAAGGACCGCCAGATCCTCAAGGGCGTCAGCGCGGGCGAGTCGGTGGTAGTCAATCCACCGGAGACCCTGCGCGATGGCGCCAAGGTGCAACAGAAACAAGCGCAGTAACGGCCTGGCGCCCCCGCGCGCCGCCGGCAGCACCGCTCGACGCACGCCCGCGGCCACCGCGGGCGCAGTGCCCCGTTTCCCGCCTTCCGTGGAGAACCACCCATGTCGACCCTGGTTTCACTGCGCAACATCACCAAGACCTACCAGCGTGGCCCCGAGAAAGTGCAGGTGCTGCACGGCATCGACCTGGACATCGCGCGCGGCGACTTCGTCGCGCTGATGGGCCCGTCCGGTTCGGGCAAGACCACCCTGCTCAACCTGATCGGCGGCCTGGACAACCCCAGCGGCGGCGAGATCAGCATCGAAGGCGAGCGCATCGACCAGATGAGCGGCGGCCAGCTGTCGACCTGGCGCAGCCACCACGTCGGCTTCGTGTTCCAGTTCTACAACTTGATGCCGATGCTGACCGCGCAGAAGAACGTCGAGCTGCCGCTGCTGCTGACCCACCTCAGCGCCGCGCAGCGCAAGCGCAATGCGGAGATCGCACTGACCCTGGTTGGCCTGGCCGACCGCCGCAGCCACCGCCCGAATGAACTGTCCGGCGGCCAGCAGCAGCGCGTGGCGATCGCCCGCGCGATCGTCTCCGACCCGACCTTCCTGATCTGCGACGAACCGACCGGCGATCTCGACCGCCAGTCCGCCGAAGAGATCCTGGGCCTGCTGCAGCAGCTCAACCGCGAGCACGGCAAGACCATCATCATGGTCACCCATGACCCGAAGGCGGCCGAGTACGCCACCCACACGGTGCACCTGGACAAGGGCGAGCTGGCCGACGCCCCGCTGGCCCACTGACGGAGGCCATCGCGATGAAGTACTTTTCATTGGTGTGGGCGCAGCTGTTCCGCAGCCGCACACGTACCTTGCTGACCCTGCTCTCGGTGGTGGCCGCGTTCCTGCTGTTCGGCATGCTCGACTCGGTGCGCGTGGCCTTCAATTCCGGCGGTAGCGTGGAAGGGGCCAACCGGCTGGTGGTGGCCTCGCGGCTGTCGATCACCCAGTCGCTGCCGATCCGCCTGGAGACCCAGATCCGCCAGGTCGCCGGCGTACGTGATGTGGCCTACGGCATGTGGTTCGGCGGCATCTACCAGGATCCGAAGAACTTCTTCCCGAACTTCTCGGTGTCGCCCAACTACTTCGACGTGTACCGCGAGCTGCAGATCGACCCGGCGCAGCTGGAAGACTGGAAGCAGACCCGCACCGGCGCCATCGTCGGCGAAACCCTGGCCAAGCAGTTCGGCTGGAAGATCGGTGACACCATCCCGCTGCAGGCCACGATCTTCCCGCGCGGCGGCAGCAATGACTGGCCCCTGGAACTGAAGGGCATCTACCGCTCCAAGGATCGTGCGCTGGCCGCCAACGAAGAACGCCAGTTGATGATGAACTGGAAGTACTTCGATGAATCCAACGACTACATCAAGAACCAGGTGAGCTGGTATACGGTGACGCTGGACAATCCCGACCACTCCTCGCGGGTGGCGCAGGCCATCGATGCGATCTCGGCCAACTCCGACCACGAGACCAAGACCCAGACCGAGTCGGCGTTCCAGCAGGCCTTCGTCAAGCAGTTCGCCGACATCGGCATGATCGTCACCTCGATCATGGGTGCGGTGTTCTTCACCCTGCTGCTGCTGACCGGCAACACCATGGCGCAGGCGGTGCGCGAGCGTGTGCCGGAACTGGCCACGCTGAAGACGCTGGGCTTCAGGGACAGCACCGTGCTGACCCTGGTGATGGTGGAGTCGGTGCTGCTGATCGGCCTCGGCGGCCTGATCGGCATGGGCCTGGCCGCACTGGTGCTGCCCGCGATCAGCCCGAAGAGCATGGGCATGCTGCCACCGCACGTGCCGACGCCGACCTGGCTGATGGGGCTGGGCCTGATCGTGGTGATCGGCATCATCGTCGGGCTGTTGCCGGCGCTGCGTGCCAAGCGCCTGAAGATCGTCGACGCACTGGCCGGCCGCTGAGGAGGACACCGACATGTTCAAGAGCAAACTCAAGAAGTGGCTGGGCAACGCGCTGACCGTGCTGCTGCTGGTGATCGGCCTGGTGCTGTGGATCAGCCTGCCGTGGATCGGCGTACTGGCCGTGGCGATACTGGTGGCGCTGTGGCTGCTGTTGACCCGCGGCGGACGGCTGGCGCTGGCCGCCACCCGCATCGGTGTGGCCAGCCTGCCGCAGCGCTGGGGCGCCTCCTCGGTGATCGTGGTCGGCATCGCCGGCGTGGTCGGCGTGCTGGTGGCGATGCTGGCGATGGGCGAAGGCTTCCAGGCCACGCTCAACAACACCGGCGACGACACCACCGCCATCGTGCTGCGCGGCGGTTCGCAGGCCGAGACCAACTCGGTGATCACCCGCGAGCAGGTACCCACGCTGTCCACGCTGCCCGGCATCAGCCGTGATGCACAGGGCCGGCCACTGCTGTCGCCGGAGCTGTCGCAGGTGGTCAACCTGGTGTCGAAGGCCGATGGCACCGACGTCAACGCGCAGTTCCGTGGTGTCGGCCCGCAGGCGTGGGCCGTGCATGACAAGGTCAAGATCATCGAAGGGCGCCGGTTCGCCGCTGGCCTGCGCGAGATCGTGGTCGGCCAGGGCGCGCGCGGCCAGTTCCGCGATATGGATGTCGGCAGGACGCTGACGCTGGGCAACCAGACCTGGACCGTGGTCGGCGTGTTCGCCACCGGCGATGCGCATGATTCGGAACTGTGGACCGATGCCGATACGCTGGCCACCACCTACCAGCGCAGTGCGTGGCAGTCGATCAGCGTGCGTACCGATGGCAAGGCCGGCTTCGAGCAGTTCAAGGCCGCCGTTGCCGCCGACCCGCGGCTGAAGCTGGACGTGGAAACCACCCGCGTCTACTACAGCAAGCAGGGCGGCGGGCTGACCAAGCTGATCGACATCCTCGGCAAGGTGATCGGCACGATCATGGCGGTGGGTGCGGTGTTCGGTGCACTCAACACCATGTATGCCGCCGTGGCCACGCGTGCGCGCGAGATCGCCACCATGCGTGCGATCGGTTTCCGTGGCCTGCCGGTGGTGACCGCGGTGATGTTGGAGACGATGCTGCTGGCCCTGCTCGGCGGCCTGCTCGGTTGCGCGGTGGCGTGGCTGCTGTTCAACGGCTACAGCGTGTCCACCATCGGCAGCAATTTCAGCGCGGTGGTGTTCAAGTTCCATGTGTCGCCGGAACTGCTGTGGACGGGCCTGAAATGGGCATTGGGCATCGGCCTGGTCGGCGGCCTGTTCCCGGCGCTGCGCGCGGCGCGATTGCCGATCACCACGGCACTGCGCGAAACCTGAGCATCACGCAGCGATGGAATGCGCATCGCGCAGAGGGACGGAGCGGAGGCTCCGTCCCTTTTTCGTTGCCGAACTCAGCAATCCAACACCGCGGCATCAGACGGCGGGGCGTGCGAGGCCAGGTGCTGGCGAAGGGCGTCCTCCGGCGGATACGCCGTGCCCAGCGCGTGCTGCTCGCCCGTATGCCGGTCGACGAAGATCGGGCCATTGCCGGCCAACGCATCCGGGATTTCGCCGGATTGCAGGTAGCGCAGCGACTGGAAGCAGAACAGCCAGCCTTCGACCACTTCCTGCTCATGCGTGATGGCAACCGGCTCTTCGTCGCTGGCAAGTACAGCCTCGACGCGACGGCGAGCTTCTTCGAGCTGGATCATTCCTTCATCTCCCACTTTCGACGTCAACGCGAAGAGCATTTCATGCAGGCAGATGCATCGCAACGGATGCGCGCCTGCATGCAAGCGCGCACTGCGGCGTGTTGTCGCAACCCCTCAAGCGTGCCGGCTTCGTGCCGCTATCGATGCCTCTGCCCATCGCAAACGCAGCACGCGTGACGTTGCGCACAGTGCATCTGTGGATTGTTGGTTGCGATTCATTTTCGCACGCATGTAGCAGCACGGAGGCAAACAGTTACCGATGGAAACACTCTAGAATCCGGCCCCCCACGTTGGTTTGCAGCACCCCACGCGCCCACAGAACGGGCGCTTGTTTTTCCTGAAACACGAGATGTCACGGATGTCCCTGAAAACCACTCCGCCGCGCAACGCGATCGTGATCGCGCTGGCCGCCAGCTGCACCACCCCCGCCTTTGCGCAGAGCGCCGGCGATACCACCACCAACCTCGATCGCATCGAAATCACCGGCTCGCGCATCCGCCAGGCCAGTGTCGAAACTGCACAGCCGGTGATCGCGCTCAGCCGCGCCGAGATCGACAAGAAGGGCTACGTCAACGTCGCCGACATCCTGCAGGACATTCCTGCAGCAGGCGCGCCCAGCATGAGCCGCGCCTCGTCGCTGACCTCCTCGCGCGACTTCGGCGGCATGTACGTCAGCCTGCGCAACCTGGGCCCGGAACGCAGCCTGGTGCTGATCGACGGCCGCCGCATGGGCGTCAGTGCCGGCGGTTATTCCGACCTGGCCTCGATCCCGTCGGCGATTGTCGAGCGCGTTGAAGTGCTGACCGACGGTGCCTCCGCGCTGTACGGCTCCGATGCCATTGCCGGCGTGGTCAACATCATCACCCGCAGGAACTTCGATGGCGGCCAGGCCAGTGCCTACGTCGGCCAGTACGGCGAAGGCGACGGCCAGAAGCGCTCCTACAGCGCCACCTTCGGCAAGACCTTCGACCGCGGCTGGTTCAGCGTCGGCGCCGAGCGCACCAAGGAAGACGAGGTGCTGGGCAAGGATCGCGAGTTCAGCCGTTACCCGAACGGCCCGCGCCACCCCAATGATGGCCTGAACGGCAACACCCCGTGGGGCTACGTCACCGTGGGTGGCAAGAACCTGACCGTGGGCCCGGGCGGCGACCCCAGCAAGGCGGGCAACTTCCACGCGCCAGACCCGGCCGACGGTGCCAACACCAAGTCGAACATGAGCCTGCAGACCGGCCTTGAGCGCACCTCGGTGTTCGCCAACGGTGGCTTCTCGATCACCGACGACCTGCGCATCGTCGCCGACGCGCTGTACAGCAAGCGCGAGTCGATCAAGCACCTGGCCGGTTACCCGTACTCGGTGAGCGCCGCGCAGGCACGCAGCGGCAGCCGCGCCGCGCTGTCCAAGGACAGCGCATTCAACCTGTGGGGCCAGGATGTGCTGTTCGCACACCGCACCGAGGAACTGCCGCGCGGCACCGAGAACAACCTGGAAACCAAGCGCGCCAGCATCGGCCTGGAAGGCAGCTTCGAAACCGGTTCGCGGTACTGGGACTGGAACGTCAGCTACATGTACAACCGCAATGAAGGCGAGCGCATCGGTACCGGCAGCATGTACCAGCCGCACGTCAACCTGGCCGTCGGCCCGTCCTTCATGGATGGCGACGTGGCCCGTTGCGGTACGCCGGGCGCGGTGATCGCCGGCTGCGTGCCGTGGAACCCGGCAGCGCCGATGGGCTACACCGGCCCGGGCTCGCTGAGCAACCAGGACGTGCAGGACTACCTGTTCACCCGCTTCGTCGACAAGATGCAGAGCACCACCAAGGTCGCCAGCGGCAACATCTCCGGCTCGCTGTTCACCCTGCCCGCCGGCGACATCCTGGCCGCGCTGGGCGTCGAACACCGCAGCGAAGAAGCCAGCTACACCCCGGATGCGAAGGTGCAGAAGGGCGAGATCGCCGGCACCAGTGGCCAGCCGACCCGTGGCAGCTACTCGCTCAACGAGGTCTACCTGGAGCTGCAGGTGCCGCTGCTGGCCGACCTGCCGTTCGCGCGTGAACTGTCGCTGGACGTGGCTGGTCGCTACTCGGATTACAACAACTTCGGTTCGACCACCAACAGCAAGTTCGGGCTGAAGTGGAAGCCGATCGACAGCCTGCTGGTGCGCGCCACCTACGGCACCGGCTTCCGTGCGCCCACCGTGGAAGATCTGTACGGCGGCACCGTCAGCAGCCGCGACGCGTTCACTGATCCGTGCGATACCTCCTTCGGTACCGCCGCCACCAGCGCCGCCGTCGCCGCCCGTTGCCAGGCGCTGAAGGTGCCGGCCAACTTCCGCCAGCTCAACAGCGATGGCAGCGTGGCCACCAAGCCCGGCCAGCAGGCCACCACCGATTTCAGCTCCGGTTCCAACCCGGAACTGAAGCCTGAAACCGCCAAGACCTGGACCGTCGGCCTGGTGTACAGCCCGGACTTCGTGCCAGGCCTGGACGTCAGCCTGGACTGGTGGAAGATCCGTATCAACAACGCCATCGTCGGCGAGTCGGCCACCAACCTGCTGGAGCAGTGCTACGTGCAGGGTTCGGACGCCGCCTGCGGCCGCTTCACCCGCGGCAGCAACGGCCAGGTCAACAGCCTGGACCGCTCGCTGGTCAACGCCGGTTTCCGCGAGACCGCCGGCTATGACATCAACCTGCGCTACCGCCTGCCGGACACCACGTTCGGCAAGTTCGCCGTCAACTGGAACACCACTTACACCGACTACCTGGAGCAGCGCAACGACAACGCCGTCACCACTCCGGTGGAACAGCGTACGGGTTGGGGCGGCGACTTCCGCGTGCGCTCCACCTTCAACCTGGATTGGCAGTACGGCGACTTCGGCATCGGCTGGACCGCGCGCTACTACTCCAGCATGAAGGAGAAGTGCTCGTACATGGACGAGTGCAACCTGCCGGACTTCAACTCGCCGTACACCAGCACCTCGCCGACCAACAAGGTGGGCTCCAACACCTTCCACGACCTGCAGGTGCGTTACAGCCTGCCGTGGGATGGCACCGTGTCGCTGGGCGTGAACAACGTGTTCAACCACCAGGGTCCGACCATGTACAGCCAGCCGAACAGCAGCTTCACCTACTACGGTGGCTTCGACATCGGCCGCTTCATGTACATGAAGTACCAGCAGCGCTTCTAAGCCTGCACCCGCGTTCCCGCCACCGCCATCTCTCTCTCCTGGCGGTGGATGGAAGCAGAACGGCGCCCTTCGGGGCGCCGTTCTTTTTTGCTGCATCGTGTTCGCCGGGCCTGGCCCGGCGTTATCGTTTCGCAGCACGCATCGTGCGGATGTTGTCACCGACAAACAGCACCAGGCCGGCCCAGATCGCCGCAAAGCCGATCGCCTTGCCGGTATCGAATCCTTCGTGGAAGAAGAACACGCCCAGCAGCAGCTGCAGGCTCGGCGCGATGTACTGCAGGATGCCGACCAGCGACAGCGGGATGCGCTTCACGCCGTAGGCAAAGCCGATCAGCGGTACCGCCGTGACCGCGCCGCCGAAGATCAGCAGCAGGTCGTTGCGCCAGCCCCAGCCATGGAAGAAGGCACCGCCATGACCGTTCTCGGCCCAGATCGCGAACGCCAGTGCTGGCAGGAACAGGTACAGGCTCTCCACGCCCAGGCCAGCCACCGGATCGACCGAGACCAGCTTGCGCAGCAGCCCGTACAGGCCGAACGAACAGGCCAGGCCCAGCGCGATCCACGGCGGCGTGCCGGCATCGATGGTCAGCCAGGCCACGCCCACCGCCGCCATCGCCACCGCCACCCACTGCAGGCGGCGCAGGCGTTCCTTCAGCACCAGCACGCCCAGCAGCACGTTCACCAGCGGATTGATGAAGTAGCCCAGGCTGGTCTCGATCACATGCCCGGCATTGACCGCCCAGATGTACAGGCCCCAGTTGAAGGCAATGGTCAGGCTCGATACCAGCAGGATCGGCAGCGCGCGTGGCTGCGCCGCAATCTTCTTCCACCACCCCAGGCGCGAGCTGATCAGCAGCCAGCCAAGCACCATCACCGTGCTCCAGATGATGCGGTGGGCAATGATCTGGAACGAAGGCACTTCGTTGAGCAGGTGCCAGTACACCGGCACCAGGCCCCAGATCACGAAGGTGGACGCGGTGACCAGCAGGCCCCGGCGTTGTTCTTTCTCGTCCATTCTCATTGCTTTCGCGTCCTTGCCATCGTCAACACCACCACGCCCAGAAGAATCACCGCCATGGCCAGCAGGTCACGCCAGCCGAACCGTTCACCGTTGAGCAGCGCGCCCAGCAGCACCGCGATCACCGGATTGACGTACGCGTAGCTGCCCGCGAGCGCCGGGCGCACGTTCTGCAGCAGCCATACGTAGGCGGTGAACGCGACGATGGAACCGAACACGCACAGGTAGGCCATCGCCAGCAGGCCGCTGGTGTCGGGCAAGGTGGTCGGGCGCTCGCCCACTGCCAGTCCGATCAGCACCAGCAGCACGCCGCCGCAGATCATCTGCCCGGCCGCGGTCATGAACGGGCCCGGCAGGTCCAGGCCGCGCGCCCATACCGAACCGAACGCCCAGCCGACCGGTGCGATCAGCAGCAGCACCAGCCCGGTCGGCGATGCGGTCAGGCTGCTGCCGGCATTGAGCCAGACCACGCCCAGGAAGCCGATGGCGATACCCAGCCACTCGCCGCGGCTGGCATGCTGGCCGCGCAGCGCCGAGAACAGCGCCATCCACAGCGGCACCGAGGCCACCGCCGTGGCCGCCAGGCCCGAGGACACCTCGCGCTCGGCCAGCACCACCATGCCGTTGCCCAGCACCAGCATGGTCACCCCCATGATGACCAGGTTGCGCCACTGCCGCAGGGTCGGCCTGGGCAGCTTCCAGAACAGGCGCAGCGCCAGGTACATCACCCCGCCGGCAATGATGAAGCGGCTGCCGGAAACCATCGTCAGCGGCAGCGCGCCGCCGTGCAGGGCCTTGGCGATGCCCAGGTAGGTCGAGCCCCAGACCACGTAGACCAGCAGCAGTGCCAGCGCGACAAGGCCACCCCGGGGGGCAGCCGCAGACGGAGAGGGGGGAGCCGACATGACGCACCAGGAATCCGGGAGAAGGCGGATTCTAGGACGTTTTGAGTATGGTCCGTGCGCCCGTACGGTGGCACGCTGTCATCCATCCATGCACCCTGCTCTGGTCTGCTACCCCGTGTTGACGGTCGATGCAGTACCAAGAGGGCTGCCCGGCCGCGCCGCCCCAAGGCCGGGCGCCGTTTTCCCTGCGCACGGACGCGCCGCATCGAGGATTCCCACCCAGATGAGCACCACGTCCCAACCTGCTGTCCCCGCAAACGACCGCGCCGCCCTGCGGCGGTCGATCTCCAACACCCTCAAAGGCTCTGCCGGCAACCTGGTGGAGTGGTACGACGTCTACGTGTACTCGGTGTTCGCCGTGTACTTCGAATCGCAGTTCTTCTCGCCGGACGACAAGAACTCCACCATGTACGTCTGGGCGATCTTCGCCGCCACGTTCCTGATGCGCCCGATCGGCGCCTGGTTCTTCGGCCGCTTCGCCGACCGCCACGGCCGCCGCCTGGCGTTGACCGTATCGGTCACCCTGATGGCCGTCTGTTCCTTCCTCATCGCGATCACGCCCACCGCGGCCAGCATCGGCATCTGGGCGGCGGTCATCCTGCTGTTCGCGCGCCTGCTGCAGGGCTTCGCTACCGGCGGTGAGTACGGCGCCAGTGCCACCTACATGTCCGAGGCCGCCATTCCCGGCCGCCGCGGTTTCCTGTCCTCGTTCCACTACGTCACCCTGGTCGGTGGCCATGTGCTGGCCCAGCTGACCCTGCTGCTGATGCTGACCTTCTGGGGCAAGCCGGAAATCTCCGAATGGGGCTGGCGCATCGCCTTCGGCATCGGCGGTATCGCCGCGGTGGTGGTGTTCTGGCTGCGCCGGGGCATGGACGAGTCGCTGTCGGAGTCGTCCATCGAGGCCGCGCGCGAAGGCAAGGCACAGAAGTCCGGCTCGATGTACGAACTGTTCGTGCACCAGTGGCGGCCGCTGCTGCTGTGCTTCCTGATCACCGCCGGTGGCACCGTGGCCTTCTACACCTACTCGGTGAACGGCCCGAAGATGATCCAGAGCGCCTTCGCCGGCAACGACCCGATGACCGGCACCCTGATCAACCTGGGCGTGCTGACGTTCCTGATGGTGCTGCAGCCGGTCGGTGGCTGGCTGTCGGACATCATCGGCCGCAAGACCCTGCTGGTGTTCTTCGGCGTCGGCGGCGTGCTGTACAGCTGGTACCTGATCACCCAGCTGCCGCACCAGCATGACGCCACCCTGGCCTTCCTGACCCTGGCCATGGCCTTCGTCATCCTCACCGGCTACACCTCGATCAACGCGGTGGTGAAGGCCGAACTGTTCCCCACCCACGTGCGTGCACTGGGCGTGGGCCTGGGCTATGCACTGGCCAACTCGCTGTTCGGCGGCACCGCCCCGCTGCTGTACCAGGGTGCGCTGAAGACCGGCCACGTCGACTGGTTCGCCATCTATGTCACCGCGACGATCGCGGTATCGTTGGTGGTCTATGTGTTCTTCCTCACCAACAAGGGCCCGAACTGGCTCGACGGCACCCGCAAGTAAGGGCGCTGTAGTGATCGCGGCCACCGGTGCAATGCCGGTGGCCGCTGCGTCTGCCGCCTCGCCACTGATGTGGATCGCGGCGGCGCTGGCGGCCGCCACGGCACTGGCCTGGCTGCTGCGCCGTCCCGGCGCGCAGGCATCGTGGCCGCGCATCGGCTTCGGGATCGCCCTGCTGGTGTTCTGCGCCGCGCTGGCGCTGCAGCTGGCGGTGGACCTGGGCAGCGGCCACAGCTCGCTGCAGCTGCGCCTGCATCGCGGCATCAACGCCGGGTCGCAGGTTGGCCTGCGCACGATGGTGGCGTGTTATCTGGCCGCGCTCGCCGTCAGTGGCTGGGGCGCATGGAAGCTGCTGCGCCAGCGACGGTAGTGCAGGCCGCTGGCTGGCAACCACGCCGTCTTTCCGAAGGTTCATGAGGTTGCCGGCCAGCGGCCGGCACGACCTCAGCGGCGAGCGGCTTCGCTCTTGTCGCGCGCGCCGCGGAACTCCGATTCCTTTTCCCAGGTCGGCCAACGGCGGCTGTTGGCCAGCTCCGCGCCCAGGTCGTAGACCAGCAGGGTATCGGCGGCGTGGCCGCCCGGGTCCCAGCTCGGGGTCCAGGCATCGCAGGCCTGGTGGTAGCAGTCGGCGAAGTACTTCTCGCGCAGCGCGCGGCCGGCTTCCACGCCACCATCCAGCTTGTCCAGGCCCGGGCCGATGGTGATCGCCGGCACGCCCAGGCGGGCGAAGGCGAAGTGGTCGGCGCGGTAGAAGAAGCCCGCCTCCAGGTTCGGGTCCGGGCTGTAGCTGCGGCCGCGGGCCTTGGCCACGCGTTCCAGGTCGCCTTCCAGCGACACCCGGCCCTTGCCCCACGACGCGATGTCGCGGGTCGGGCCGTCCGGGCTGAACATCTCGATGTTCAGCACCGCGGCGGTCTTATCCAGCGGCGCCAGCGGATGCGCGGCGTAGTAGCTGGCACCCAGCAGGCCCTTCTCTTCGGCGGTCAGCGCCACGAAGTACAGCGTGCGCTGCGGCTGCGGGCCGGCGGCAAACACGCGGCCCAGCTCCAGCACGGTGGCCACGCCGGTGGCGTTGTCGATCGCGCCGCGGCGGATGCGGTCACCCTTGGCGTCGGGCTGGCCGATGCCGAAGGCATCCCAGTGCGCAGAGAAGATCACCGCCTCGTCGCCATGCTCGCCGCCGGGCAGCTTGGCCACCACGTTGCGGGTCACCACCTGCTCGCGCTTGAGCGCGAAATCCACGCTCAGCTTGGCGTTGTCCAGCGCCACCGGACGGAAGTCGGCGCGCATCGCCTTGCGCTTCTCGGCATCGAAATCGAGACCGGCGTCGGCGAAGATCGCCTCGGCCAGTTCGCGCTGCATCCAGCCACGCAGCGGCGTGTGCTGGGCCATCGCCTCGGCCTGGCCGCGCTCGATGTCGAACAGCGGCGAGGTCCCCGAGCTCTTCACCGTGGCCCAGCCGTAGGCGGCCGGCGCGGTCTCGTGCACGATCAGCACGCCTTCGGCGCCACGGCGCGCGGCTTCCTCGAACTTGTAGGTCCAGCGGCCGTAGTAGGTCACCGCCTTGCCATCGAACGCGCCCGGCGCATCGGCCTCGAAATCGGCATCGTTGATCAGCACCACGGCGATCTTGCCGTGCAGGTCCACGTCCTTGTAGTCGTTCCAGTGGCGTTCCGGCGCGTCGATGCCGTAGCCGACGAACACCAGCGGCGCATCCTTGATCTGCACGCGCTTGCGCGGCTGCAGGCTCTGCAGGGTCACGTCCTCGCCGTTCACCAGTGCACGCTTGCCACCCTTCAGCGACAGGCTGGCCTTGGCAGCGCCGCCCAGCTGCGCACGCACCAGCGGCACCGGCTGTACCCAGCTGCCGTCCACGCCGCCCGGCTGCAGGCCGTAACTGCGGAACTGCTCGATCAGGTACTGCACCGTGCGCTCTTCGCCTTCGGTGGCCGGCGCGCGGCCCTCGAATTCATCCGATGCCAGCACGCGCACATGGCGCGACAGTGCCTGCGGATCGATGCCGCCGCCGGGCAGGTCATTGGCCGCCTGAGCCAGGCCACCCACGAACAGGCAGGACGACAGCAGCAACACGCGCATCGGATTCACGGCAATACCACGGCAGGCTTGGAAGTCACCAGAGTGTAACGTGGTCATGACGTCGCGGTGCAGCGTTGGCTCGCCTCATCCACGCATGGCGTGGATCTACCTGCGGACGCGGTCCAGCCAGCAGGCCAGGCCCTGTGCGTTGAGTTCGATGTCCATCGCCAGCACCGCAGTCACGGCAGCCTCATCCAGCGCGCAACCATGCTGCTGCGCGCGTTCCAGGTACAGCGCCTGCAGCGCGGCCAGCAGGCAGCGATGGCGGTCGGGCCGGCCATCGCACTGGCGGCCGATGGTGGCCATCGCATCGATCTGTTCGAACAGATCGTCGGCCAGCTTCTGCACCTGCTCGACGCGACCATAGTGGGTCAGGTACATCGCCTGCGGCGTGTAGCCCAGCATGCGCCGGATCGAGGCCTTCATCGCCTCCGGATCGAACTGCACCGGCGACGAGGTGGGGAAGATGAAAGCGCCCTGCGCGCTGTCCAGCTCGCGGTAGGAGATGCCGAACGTATCGCCGGTGAACCAGCTGCGGCTGCGCGCGTCCCACACGCAGTAGTGGTGCAGCGCATGCCCGGGCGTATGCAACAGCAGCAGCTCGCGGCCGGCCAGATCGATGCGGTGGCCGTCTTCGGCCACCACCACGCGCGTCTCCGGAATCGCCTCGATGCGGCCGTAGCTGCGCGCGATTTCCTCGGCACCGTACACCGCCGTGGCACCGGCAATCAGCCGGGTCGGGTCGATCATGTGCGGCGCACCACGCGGGTGCAGGACCGCCCTGGCATTCGGCAGCTGCTGCATCAGCAGGCCGGCGCCGCCGGCGTGGTCCAGGTGCACATGGGTGAGCAGCAGCCAGTCCACCGCCTCCACGCCCAGGCCGGCGTCCGCCAGCGCCTGCAGCATCGCCGGCACCGACAGGCCGGTGCCGCAGTCAACGAACGCGGCGCGGCCGTTTTCAACGATCAGATAGGCCGCATCGAAATCCGGACGCTGGAAGCCGGTATCGATGGTGTGGATGCTGGGGTCGGCGGTCATCGGCACGCACCTGGCAGGAACGGGAACAGACCCTCATGGTAGGCGCGCAGGCGGCCCGGGTTCGATGCGGCTTTGGTCGGAGGCGCACTTCGGTAGAGTCGAGCTTGCTCGACTGCGGTACACATCCAGTCGAGCAAGCTCGACTCTACAAAGGCGCGGTTATCGGACCAGCCAGCGCGGCCGCAGCAGCAGGGCCATTACCAGCACTGCCAGGAACGCACCGTAGGCGTACAGCACCGCCAGCACCTGCGGCCAGATCGGGCCGGCACCGGGCTGTGCCATGCCAATGCGATAGCCCCACAGCATCGACAGGATGCTCAGCGCGAAGGCCAGCAGCAGGGTGATGCCATCGAACAGACGCCGCCGCGGGGTGCGCGGCTGGCGCGGGAACAGCCAGTACAGGCCGCCCAGCAGCAGGAACCAGGGCAGGAACAGCAGCAGCGACAACCAGGCCATCGCAGACTCCATGTCATCGCGCCGGAGGCGCGTGGACATCATGCCACGCGCGATGTACCACGGTAGTGCCGGCCGCTGGCCGGCATCCGCCCTTCAACGGCGCCGACCAAGGTCGGCATCTACCGATCAGTCGGCTCGCAGCACGGCCAGCGCAGCCAGCACGGCGTCCACCTCGGCTTCCAGCTTGAACAGCTCGCTCTGCAGCTGGTCGCCCTGCTCGGCCTGCTTGATCACCGCGATCAGCTGGCCGGCATCGCGCGGCGAATCGAAGCCTTCGCTCTGGATCAGCAGCGTGCCGTCACCGGCGGTCAGCTTGAAGTAGAAGCGGCCGTCCTTCTCGCGGTACTGCTTGAACAGCGGCGGTGCCACGCGGGCCCCGCCGGCGTCCTCGCTGGCGATGTCGCCCGCAGTGGACAGGTCGCGCAGGCCCACCGCATGGCGCAGCTCTTCCAGCAGCGGTGCCGCCAGCTGCTCGCGCAGCTGCTGGCCACGGCGCTTGAGCAGCGCTTCAATCTTTTCCGGCTCGGCCATCAGCGCGTTGTAGCGCTCGCGCAGCGGCGAAAGCTCGATGTCGATGCGCTCGAACAGCTGCTGCTTGGCATCGCCCCAGCTGATGCCGGCGGCGAACGCCTTGGCGAATTCGGCGGTCTGTTCGGGGGTGGCGAACGCCTGGTACATCTGGAACAGCGCAGAGCCCTCGGTGTCCTTCGGCTCGCCCGGTGCGCGCGAGTCGGTCAGGATCGAGAACACCAGCTTCTTCAGCTCCTCGCGCGGCACGAACAGCGGAATGGTGTTGTGGTAGCTCTTGCTCATCTTGCGGCCGTCGAGGCCGGCCAGCGTTGCCACCTGCTCGTCGATCACCACGTCCGGCAGCGGGAAGTACTCCTTGCCGTACACGTGGTTGAAGCGCTGGGCGAAGTCGCGCGCCATTTCGATGTGCTGGATCTGGTCGCGGCCCACCGGCACCTTGTTGGCCTTGAAGATCAGGATGTCGGCGGCCATCAGCACCGGGTACATGAACAGGCCGGCGCTGACGCCTGCATCCTCGTCCACGCCTTCCTCGCGGTTCTTGTCCACCGCCGCCTTGTAGGCGTGTGCGCGGTTGAGGATGCCCTTGCTGGCGATGGCGGTCAGGAACCACATCAGCTCGGTGGTCTCGCGGATGTCGCTCTGGCGGTAGAACCACACGTGTTCCGGGTCCAGGCCGCAGGCCAGCCAGCTGGCCGCGATCTCCAGGGTCGCGCGCTGGGTGCGCTGCGGGTCCTGCGACTTGATCAGGCTGTGCAGGTCGGCCAGGAAGAAGAAGCTCTCGATCCCCGGGGCGCGGCTGGCGGCGATTGCCGGACGGATGGCGCCAACGTAGTTGCCCAGGTGGGGCGTGCCGGAGGGGGTGATGCCGGTAAGGACTCGGGTGGTCATGACTGCGTGGGGTAACCTTCGATGAACGGGGCCAGTTTACCTTGCACGCCACCAACCCCGTCAGGGCCCGCGGCGCGTTCATTCACGCAACCCCGCTGGAGACGCCCGATGAAACGCCTGCTGCCCCTGCTGCTGATCCTGCCCCTGGCCGGCTTCCGCCCGGCCCCGCCTCCGCCGTCGGCCTACCAGGGCGGCCCGGTGCGCATGGCCCTGGTTGACCGCGACCGCGGCACCGAACTGCGCAGCTACCCCGCCGAAGGCCAGCGCTGGGTGGCCGGCGAGCGTGGCCATCGCTACGCCGTGCGCCTGTACAACGACAGCCCGCGCCGGGTGCTGGTGGTGCTGTCGGTGGACGGCATCAACGCCATTTCCGGCGAGGACGCCGATCCCTCGCAGACCGGTTACGTGCTCAACCCCGGCCAGCGCGCCGATATCACCGGCTGGCGCAAGAGCCAGGACGAAGTGGCGCAGTTCGTGTTCAGCAGCCCCAGCGGCAGTTATGCCAGCCGCACCGGCCGCCCGGACAACATCGGCGTGGTCGGCGTGGCGGTGTTCGAGGAAGCGCGTCGCTGGCGCCCCGAGCCGATCCTGCGCCGCAGCCTGCCCGCTCCGGCCCCGGCGGCCGAAGCCGCGGCCGATGCCAGCGCCAGCCGCGTCGAGGGTTATGCCAGCAAGTCGCAGGCGCCGGCACTGGGCACCGGCCACGGCGCACGCGAACAGTCGTCGGTGCGCGACACCGACTTCGAACGCGCCAGCCGCAGCCCGGCGCAGGTGCTGCAGCTGCGCTACGACAGCGCGCGCAACCTGCGTGCACGCGGCATCCTGGTGGATTCGCCATCGCGCCTGCCGCGCGAACCGCAGGCCTTCCCCAACCGATACGTGCCGGACCCGCCGGCACGCTGATCGCCCCGTCCAGACAGCACAACGCCCGCAACCTCACGGTGCGGGCGTCGTGTTGTGGGGGAAACGTGTGGGGGAAACCGTGGTGCTTACTTGTAGTCCGGATAGTCCTTGCTCACCGCATCCTGGAACTCACGGACTTCCTTCTCAGCGCGGTCCTTGGCCCAGCCATAACGTTCCTGCAGGCGACCCGCCAGGTATTCGGCATTGCCCTCGGCCACATCGAAATCGTCGTTGGTCAGATCGCCCCACTTGGCCTGGGCCTTGCCCTTCAGCTGCGACCACTTGCCGGAAATGATGTCTTTGTTCATTGCTGGGAGTCCTTGGTTGCAACGGCGTTCTTACCGTGGCTCCAGCTTCGCGCAGTGGCTGTTGAATGCCGGTCAACCCGCCATGAAATGCACGCTCACCTGCTTGAATGGTTCACTCCGCTTGCACAGCCCTGCAGCGAAAAAGCACGCACAAAAAAAAGGCCGGGGAAACCCCGGCCTTTTTTCTCTTTCCGTTCCGTGCAGGGCTCAACGGCCCTTCGCGGTGTCCTCGACCTTCTCGCCCGCCTTCTGCACGTCCTTGCCGGCACCGGCAATGGTGTTGCAACCGGCCAGCAGGGCCACCGAGAACATCGACAACAGCATCAGGGCAACTACGCGCTTCATGGGCTTCTCCTTGGGTTTGCCGCTACACCGCTCAATTCGCGGATGGGATTCTTTCGCTCGGCGGAAGAAGGCCAATGCCCACCGCCGCCGCGTGAAGTGCAATCTGGCGGCAGACGCGTGGAGCGCGTGTGAACGGATCAAAGATCCGTTCAGGCCAAAGGCTCAGTCGCGCATCAGGGTGGACTTGCCGAACAGGCTTTCGACCAGGTCCACGGCCAGTTCGGCGGTGGCATTCTGCTTGTCCAACAAGGGGTTAAGCTCGACGATGTCCAGCGAGCCCATGCGCCCGGTGTCGGCGATCATCTCCATCACCAACTGCGCCTCGCGATAGTTCACCCCACCCGGCACGGTGGTGCCCACGCCCGGCGCGATGCTGGGGTCGAGGAAGTCCACATCGAAGCTGACATGCAGGTGGGTGTTCTCGTCGATGCCGGCCAGCGCCGCTTCCACCGCGCGCTTCATGCCGTTCTCGTCGATGTAGCGCATGTCGTAGACATCGACCTTGTGGGTCTTGATCAGGCGCTTTTCTTCCGGGTCCACCGAGCGGATGCCGATCTGGTGCATCTGCGCCGGGGTGATCGCGGGTGACGTGCCGCCCAGCCGGGTCAGCGCATCCGGGCCAAGGCCGCACAGGCAGGCCACCGGCATGCCGTGGATGTTGCCCGACGGGGTGACATCGCTGGTGTTGAAGTCCGAATGCGCATCCAGCCACAGCACGCGCAGGGTCTTGCCCTGCTCGCGGCACCAGCGCGCCACGGCGGTGATCGAACCGATGCCCAGGCAATGGTCGCCGCCGAGCATGATCGGCATGCGGCCGGCCTGCAGTTCGGCATAGCTGGCTTCCATCAAGGCGTGGTTCCACGCCACCACTTCATCCAGGTGGCGGTAGCCTTCCACCGGCGCGGTCCACGGGTTGCGCGGGCCGTCCAGGTTGCCCAGGTCGCGCACGTCCACGCCGCGCGCCTCCAGCGCCTCCGGCAGGCCCGCCACGCGCAGCGCTTCCGGCCCCAGCCGTGCACCGCGATGGCCCGCGCCCACATCGGTGGGAACGCCAATCAGCGATACGGAGATGGGATGGGCCATGGGTGCCTCCTGCGGGGGAAAAAGAAGCACAGTCTAGCCAGAGCTGTGTGACACCACTCGCGGCGGTGCAGCAGGCAGATTCCCTCCTGCAGCCGTTGCAGCGCTCAGAGAATCGCCGACGACCACGCCTCGGTGCGGAACAGGCGCTTCTTCAGCACGTCGATCCGCCACTGCCCCGCCACGCGCTTGAGCACGAACAGGCGCTCGTAACGCAGCGCACGGGATTTCTGCGCATGATCGCGCACCAGCACGTCAGCCTTCGACGCGGTCGGCTGGCTGGTGGCCGCCAGCAGATCCTCCGGCACGTGCACCGGCGGGTTGCCCACCGCCATGCCGGTGGAATACACCCGCTTCCGATCGGTGCACCAGGCCGCGAGGATATCCGCGCGCTCCTGTTGGAACGCCGCACTGCCCAGCAGGTTTCCACCGGCCTTGGCATCACGGTAGCCACGCGTTTCCCAGGCGTGGCAGGCCAGCATATAGCCGCGCACCACTGCAGCCGGTTCACCGTCTGCCGCCGGTTCGGGCCAGGCCAGCGGCGGCGTCTCTTCCAATGCCGGCGGCCTCTGCGCGCCCGCGGCCTGCAGACGTTGCACGACAGCCGCATGCCCGCGCGCTTCAGCCAGTGCCAGCGCAGTGCGTCCTTCGAAATCCACGCGTGCAACATCAGCGCCGCTGTCCAGCAGCAGCTCGACCAGCGGCAGATGACCGCCCTGCGCCGCCACCATCAGCGGCGTGCGCAGCAGTTCCGGCGAGGCGACGTCCAGCGAGGCGCCACGCGCAATCAGCAGACGCCCGATATCCACATCGTTGCGCTCGGCCGCCCACCCCAGTGCGGTGAAGCCCAACGCCGTGCAGGCGTGCTCGATGTTGGCACCGCGGTCCAGCAGCCGCGCCACCGACGCCGCCTTTCCAGCAATCACCGCCGACAGCAGCGGCGTGCGGCCGGTGCCCTTGTGCCGCCATGCAATGTCCGCGCCGGCATCCAGCAGCGCGTCGATGCGGTCGAGATCCTGTTGTTCGGCCGCCCTGGCCAGCAGGTGGGACATGGGGTCTTCCATGGAAATGCACAGGCCCCGCAGCTTAGTGCCATCGCCCGCACCGGGCCACTTTTTGCGCCCTGGCCGCTTATGATGATGGGGTAATCATTTCAGGCCGGAAGTTAAGCTGGCTTTACACGCCGTTTCGCCCTGCGCGCAGGCGCCAGCGTATCTGCGCGCCATTTCCAAGCGAATTCGCGCGGTGCGCGATCTGTCGTTTTTGACATGGAAATGCGCGAAACAGGCCAATCGCGATAATTCATTTTTCCTTTCAGATCACCCGATGCCATCGAAACAAACGACTGGCAGGCGGGGATTTCGCATGCGCATGATGAATCGCCCCCTGTAAAGGTGGCCGGGACTTCCAAGCCCGTTTAATCGAAGCTGTATACGCTTGCCAGCCGGCGCCGTCTTCCCAAGAGCGGCGTCGGCTGGCAATCCGTTAGCCGATCGACGGCGGGCGGTGCGTGGGGGCCCCGTGCCCACCGGCTCATCGATTACCGGTCTTGGAAGCCACGCATCGCCTGCCACCCTCTTCGGGTGGCACCTCTGTTCCTGACGAGGATGCCCGCATGTCCAAGACCCTCTACCCGTATCTGACCGCCACGCTGGGCGACGCCGCCCTGCATCTGCCGCTTGAACTGGCGCAGCCCCTGGAAGCCGCCTTCGCCGCTGCGAACGATGCGCCCACGCCCATCAACCTTCCCGTCTGCCTGCGGCAGATCCAGGCCGGCGATGCCGCCGACGGACAGCCGTGGCAGGGGCCGGCCAGCACGCCCGGGCAAGCGGTGGACGCCGCACGCAGGGATCGCGCCGCCGCCGGTCTGGTATCGGTGCTGGAGCTGTACCACGCCGCCGAGCGCGTGCGCGTGGATGGGGAAGAGAAAGACGATATCGGCGATGGCACGCGCGAAGGGTTGATGCTGGCCTGCCGCGGGCTGGCGGAGTATGTGGCGTTGCAGGTACGTAGCTGAGGCTGCGTTGGCAGCGTCAGCTGCGTTGATCGAAGGATCTTCCCACGCCATGCATTGAGCTGACTCACCGGGTTGGGACGAGAAAACCGCCGAAAGGCGGTTCTTTATCGCGGGCCTTCCTGGAACGTAAAACCGGGCGCGGTTTCAGCAGATCATTATTCACGCGGACCCGATCCGCACCCACAAAATGCTGTGCTAGATTCAAGAATGTGACATTGACGCGCGAGGATCTTTCATGAATGCATGGGTCAAGAAATGCGCATCTTCATCACACGATGGACTTCGGCAACGTCTCTGGGCAGCAGCGCATGGCCGCCTCGCAATCGCTGTTCCAGCGCTTGTACTGGCAGCATGTTCGAGTGCCGCGCCGCTGACCCCATCAGATCATCTGAATCAAAGACAGCCCGTCGAATCAGGGAGTGAAACTGGTATGGAGCGATTCAAGAACGACATCGAGCGTTTGACCAAGGTGCGTTTTGATGATGTCGACGCATTGAATGAACAGCTCCACACACACTTGGGAGAGCCGACTCGACAAGGCTTGAGGGACGAGCGGACCGCAGAACGCGGCATGCTGGGCGGACTTGAGATCCAGAACATCACGCTGAGAAGTCCTGCCGACGATCCTACGCACGCGACCTTGGTCTTTGAGGTCGCCCCACCGAGCATCGCGCTCGGGGAAATCATCTGGGAGGAATCCGCCATGTATCCACCCCATCCGGATGCGCCTGATTCCCGCCCTTACTGGTCTGCTCAGGTGAACAGTGCCAAGGTTGTACTCGGGCTCTCCCTTGACCACAAGACGCTGACCTACGTATCGATCAGTCAGCGCTGATCCCTGTCATTGCGAAGGAGCCGCACCATGGAGCGTGCTGAAGAATTTGCACTGTCACAGCCGCAGGAGAGTGGCCGACCAGGGGCCACACGTCGTCCGGCTTCGCCTTTGGTTGATCCTTCGCTGGTACCGCTTCTGACCAAATCCCCAACACTTCGAGCGGGTCTTGCACAGGCTGATCACGACAACCTGGGTGTCGAATGGGGGCCAGCCGGTGGCGGCACCTATCTTGTTCCCGGTGTGAAGATCGTCATTGACGAGAACGCCGTTGGGCAAGGCTCCAGAATCGCACGTTCTCTTTCTCATGAAGTTGGGCATCATCTCTTCACCGAACGTCCCGATCCGACGTCCAAACACTCCTATGTAAACACCTTGCTACGAGGAGAAGCGGCTGCGACGCTCAGTAATGTCCAGGTCCAGCGTGAACTCATCGCAGCGGGTGGACCGGACATTGGCGTGTCGGGTACGGGTAATCGGCCACAACAGTATGGAGCCATTGCCGTTGAACTCCAGGCCGGGCGGATCAATCGAAACCAGGCGCTTGGACAGATCGCTGAGGTGTTCAGAACGGAGGCTCCGTCTGTCGGCCCTCATGCGACATACGAGCTTTACTATGGCGCGCACTATGATCAGCACATAGCACCCTCGCAGCGTCGACGTAGGCCGGAGCCAGAGTTTGACGCCGAGCGCTCTGCGGTTGCGGAAAGAGTCGCCGCGGTCGCCGACGACTCACCCTCAATGCAGCGAACAGCTCCCTCAGTTGCCGCACTCAGCGATGCTGACCGTTCTCTCTATAGGCAGATAAGAGCGGGCGTGGAACGCCTGGACGCCGAGAGCGGGAAGCAATGGGATGAGTCGAGCCAGCGCATGTCTGCGAGTTTGTTGGTGCTCGCGAAGGAGCAAGGGCTTTCAAGAGTTGACCACGTTGTATTGAACAACCCGACAGAGTCCCTTGCACGTGGCGAGAGGGTTTTCATCGTCGAGGGAGCGATGGACGATCCTGCCCAACGCCGTGGAGCCATGAATACGATGGACGCGCTTCGCGTGCCTGAAGCAGAGTCCCTGCATCGCGCTGAAGCGTTGGCAGCAAATCTTGCACAGCAGCCAGCGCAGCAGGTTCATGCGCAGGATGGGCCATCATTCCCAAGGTAAGACTGCCGGGGCGTCGGATGTGCGCCCTTCGAACCACCGGGCAAGTGCCTGGAGCAACGCAAAGGGGCGCCGACGCATAGAGGATGGTGCCGCTTATCCGAATCGAACGGATGACCTACTGTTTACAAGACAGTTGCTCTACCAACTGAGCTAAAGCGGCATGGGTGGTGCACCGGCGGCAGCGCCGCGGTCCGGGGATTCTAGCGCAACCGCGTGCATTCCAGCGAACGGCTCTGCGCCGCGCCGCTGCGCTGCTGGGCCTGGGCCGGCTGCGTGCCCGCCGCCAGCTGGCCTTCCAGCCACCATTGGCCGGCGTCGCCACTGGCCACCAGGCGCGGCTGGAAGCCGGCGGCCTGCACCGCCGCCATGCGGCGCTCGGCGCCCTCGCGGTTGCGGTACTGGCCCAGCGCCACGGCGTTGATGTCCTCGCCCTGGCTGATGATGTAGTAGTCGCTCAGGCCGGCGGCGACGATGCGCTTGACCGTGGCCTGCGCTTCTTCCCGGTTGGCGGCGGCCGGCAGCAGCACACGATAGCGGGCACTGCCACTGGCGGCGGGCTGTTCGCGCAGGCGCACCTGGCTGATGGCGTTGCCGGCCTTGCCCTGCGCGGCGGTCGCGGCGGCGCGGTCGGCAAATGGTCCCAATGCGACACAGCGCGGCGGCTCCGGCGCAGCTGGCGGCGGCGCGGGCTTTTCCGCAACCTGTGCGGGCGCGGGCTTGGCGGCTGCAGCAACGGCCACGGGTGCCGGTGCAGGTACGGCTTCGGCCACCTGCGGCTTGGCCAGCTCGGGCTTGGCCGGCACCGCAGGCGCGGGCGTCGCCGCCACGGCGGTCTTCTCGGCCGGTTCGCGCTCCATCAGCGGTGCGGTCGGGGTGGCAGCGGTGGCTTCAGCAGCGGCATTCGCATCAGCCCCACCCGGTACCCAGCGCAGCTCGGCCACGCCGGCCGGTTGCGGTGCGGGCGCGGGCGCTTGCGGCGCATCGCGCAGCAGCCACCAGCAGGCGACGCCAAGATTGAGGATGGCCAGTACGACGATCAGGGCACGGGTCAGCATGCGCGGATACTAGCCTGCGGGCTGGTGCACCGCCCAGCGGGCGAGGCCATCCAGCACCAGCGAGGGGTGGTAGTCGGCGCCGGGCAGCAGCGGCATCAGCGCCGGTGCGCCGCCACCGTGCACCAGCAGCGACGGTGCCACGCCCAGCAGTGCGTGCGCCTGCTGTGCGCTGCGTTCAATCAGCGCCACGGCCGCGCCATCGCAGCCGGAGGCCAGCGCGTCGGCGGTATCGTTGGCGAATTCGCTGTAGTCGCCGCCGGTGGCCGGCAGCTGCACCGCGCGCGCGTGCAGTGCTTCGCGCATGGTGGTGGGCGATGCGGAAATGCGGCCACCGTGGTGCTGGCCGTCGGCGTCGAGCAGATCAATGGTCAACGCGGTGCCCACCCCAACCACCAGCACCGGGCGCTGCGCCTTGGCGGCCGCCAGCAGGGCCAGGAAGCGATCAACACCGAACTTTTCCGGCTTGGCATAGGCAATGCGCACGCCCGCGCATTCGGCGCTGGTGCGCACCACGTGCACGTGCTCGAAGCGGCGCTGCAGCTGGTCCAGCATGGCGCTGGTCAGCGACGGTGCGGCCACGCTGGCGACGAACGCGGTGGTGCCGCTGGGCAGGCTGTGCGGCGGCTGCCCGGCCATGCCTTCGGCGCCATGCGCCCAAGCCTGTACGTCGCCGGCACGGTCACCCTGCAACGGCGCGAACTTGAAGCGCGAGTTGCCGAGGTCGAACAACCAATCGCTCATGCCGCCCTCACGCTGACTTCGCCGGCGTGCAGCAGGCGTTCCTGGCCATCGATGCGCACGCGCAGCGCGCCGTCATCGGCCAGGCCCAGTGCGGTGCCGTGCTGCCACTGCCCTTCCAGCTCCACGCGTACTTCGCGGCCGGCCAGCATGTCGAACGCGGCGTAGCGCGGCAGGAACGGGGCGAGACCTTCGCGATCGAATTCCTCCAGCGCCGGCAGCAGGCGTGTCAGCACGGCCGCAACCACCACGTTGCGGTCCACCGGCTTGCCGGCCAGCGTGTCCAGATCCACCCACGGCTGGGTGATCTGCTCGGCAAACGACGGCGGCATGTGCGTGTTGATGCCGATGCCGATCACTGCGCGCGCCGGGCCGGCGTATTCGCCACCGCCTTCGGCCAGCAGGCCGACCAGCTTGCGCTTGCCATCGACGATCAGGTCGTTCGGCCACTTCAGCTGCGCCTGGGTGAAACCGAGGTCATGCAGCGCTTCGGCCACGGCGATGCCCGCCACCAGGCTCAGCCCGGCCAGGCGGCCGAGGCCACCGGAGTACAGGCGCAGCACCGACAGGTAGACGTGCGCGGCCAGCGGCGAGGCCCAGGTACGGCCACGACGGCCGCGGCCACCGGTCTGGCGTTCGGCCAAAAGGACGCTCACCCCGCGCTGGGGCGCGCTGCAACGCAGCAATTCGGCGTTGGTGGAGTCCAACGTCCAGGCCACCTGCAGGTCGTGCAGCAGCGGCAGAACCGCGGCAGGCAGGCCGGCGCGGATCGCGTCCGGGTCCAGCAGGTCGACCGGGCGGGTCAGGCCATAGCCCTCGCCAGCACGGCCTTCCACGCCCACGCCGGCGGCCCTAAGTCCTTGAATACGCTTCCAAATGGCCGCCCGGGTCTGGCCCAGCTCACGGGCCAGGGCGTCGCCGGACAGGCGACCGGCAGCGAGTTTGGCCAGCAATTGGCGATCGTCCACGGCAGCTTCCACGAAGTCAGGACGGAATTATGCGGGAAAGCCGCCAGCGACGCCTGCCACGCTGGGTTCCGCAGGGGCTTCCAACGGGGCGCCGGGTTCGGGCTAGAATCGGGAACTCACCTTCCCTTAACGTGGATGTCGTCAATGCGCCGTTATGCCCATTGCCTGATCCTGCTGATGATGCCCTTCGCGGCGTCTGCAACGGCAGCGCTGGACGACAGCCGTGGGGCATGCGTGTCCTCCAACGGGGATGCCGCTTCGCAGCGCGCACCCACTGCCAGCGCATCGGCCGCCAGCACCAAGGCGGCACCGGTACGCCCGGCGGCCAACACCAGCACCGGTGGTGGTGGCAGTGATGACGACGTGCTGCAGCGCATCCGCGCACCGAAGTGGCACAGCTACCTGCCGGGAATGTTCCGCTGATCAAGTCGTTGCTGCAGTGGCTGCGGCCTGCGCCGCGGCCGATTGACGATGCGCTTTGGGATGACGCCTGCCGCCGCGCAGCCTGGTTGCACGGCCTGGACGACGCGCGTCGCGCGCGCCTGCGCGTGCTGGCCACGCGCTTCCTGCACGAGAAGACCATTACCCCGATAGGCGAGCTGCAGCTGCAGCCCGGCGATGGCGTGCTGCTGGCCGCGCTGTGCTGCCTGCCGCTGCTGGAGTTCGGCGAGGTGGGGCTGGAAGGCTGGTCGCAGCTGATCGTCTACCCCGATGCGTTCCGCGTGCACCGCAGCCACATGGATGCGGCCGGCGTGCTGCACGAATGGGATGACGAGCTGATTGGCGAATCATGGGACAGCGGTCCGTTGATCCTGTCCTGGGCCGATGTGCAGGCCGACCTGGCGGCGCCGCACGAGGGCTACTGCGTGGCGGTGCACGAGATGGTGCACAAGCTGGATGCGCTGGATGGTGCGATGGATGGCACGCCGCCGCTGCCGCGGCAATGGCAGCGCGAATGGGCGGGGATTTTCCAGCGTGCCTACGATGCGTTCTGTGCGCAGGTGGATGCGGGCGAGGAAACGCTGATCGATCCGTATGCGGCCGAGGCGCCGGAAGAGTTCTTCGCGGTGGCCAGCGAGTACCACTTCTCGGCACCGGATCTGCTGCAGCAGGCATTGCCGGAGGTGGCCGCGCAGCTGCGGCGGTTCTATGGCGAGCCGCCGGCGTTCGAACAACGGTAGTGCCGGCCGCTGGCCGGCAAGCTCATGCTCTTCGGTGGCATTGCCTGGTTACCGGCCAGCGGCCGGCACTACCGGAACACCACGCGTTGTTGCGCCAGGCGATGCCCGGCGGACGGGAACGCGCGGTTTACGGCCCCGGCGGCAGGCGCACTTCGAAGCGGGCGCCGCCAAGTTCACTGGAACGGCCGACGGCCAGTTCGCCGCGGTAATCCTTGATCAGGTCCTGCACGATCGACAGGCCGATGCCATGGCCCTGCACGCGCTCGTCGCCGCGCACACCACGCTGCAGCACCTTGCCGATGTCGTCCGGGGCGATGCCCGGGCCATCGTCGTCCACCGCCAGCAGCAGGCCGGCACGACGCGCGTTGTTCGGTGCCGGCAGCGGCTGCGCGGTCAGCAACACGCGGCGGTTGGCCCACTTGAAGGCGTTTTCCAGCAGGTTGCCGAGCAGTTCCTGCAGATCGCCCGGTTCGCCGTGGAAGCGCGCGGCCGGGTCGATGTCGAACTCGCACAGCACGCCCTTGGAGGCGTAGACCTTCTCCAGGCCACGCACGATTTCCTCGGCGTTGGATTCAATCGGCAGCGGGGCGGAGAACAGCTTGTGGCCCGACGACGCCGCGCGCGCCAGCTGGTACGAGACCAGGTTGTTCATGCGCTGCAGCTGCACATCCAGTTCCTCGCGCAGCGCGCCATCACCGGCGCCGCTGTCCATCTGCGTGCGCAGCACCGCGATCGGTGTCTTCAGGCTGTGCGCCAGGTCGGCCAGGGTGTTGCGCTGGCGCTCCAGGTTCTCGCGCTCACTCTCGATGAAGGCATTGATGCTGTCGGTCAGCGGCTCCAGCTCGCGCGGGTGGCGCTCGCTCATGCGCGCGGTCTCGCCGCGCTGCACCTTGGTCAGCTCGGTAATGACCCGCCGCAGCGGGCGCAGGCTCCACTGCAGGATGACGGTCTGCAGCAGCAGCAGGATCAGGCCGATGCCACCCAGGTAGAACCAGACCCGGCTGCGGAACACGCGCAGCTGCGCGCCCAGTGCGCGCGAGTCTTCCATCACGTAGATGGTGTACGGGAATTCGGTGGCGGGGTCGGCATCGGCGTCCCACACCAGGCCCAGGCCATAGCGGTACACCGAGCCCTGGCTGCCATCGATCTGGATCATCGGCAGCGGGCCTTCGAACACTTCCTGGCGCGGCGCCAGCAGTCCACCGCCCACGGTGGGCAGCATCGGGCCTTCGGCGGACATCGAATTGCCCTTGCCGTGCGGCATCACCACCTGCAGGTACAGGCCGCTGCCTGGAACGTCGAAGCGCGAATCCGGCGGCTGCTCGCGGATGTACAGCGAGCGGTCGCGGGTGAAGTCGATGCCGGCCGCGTAGGCGGTGGCGTAGTTCTTCAGGCGCTCGCGCAGGTTCGCCTTCGCCGTGTCGGCGAAGGCGGCGTCGAGCGCGTAACCGGCCAGCGCCAGGAACGCGACCAGGCCCACGGACGCGGCGAACATCTGGCGCGCCTGCAGTGAGCGCGGCCGCCAGCGTCGGAAGAACCACAGACGGCCGGACATCGTGTTATCGCCAGGGTGAGCCGGCTCAGCCCTCGTTGCGCGGGATCGCGAAACGGTAGCCGCGACCGCGCACGGTCTCGATCGGCTTCAGTTCGCCATCCGGGTCCAGCTTCTTGCGCAGGCGGCCGATGAACACTTCCAGCACGTTCGAGTCGCGGTCGAAGTCCTGCTGGTAGATGTGCTCGGTGAGGTCGGCCTTGGAGACCAGTTCACCGGCATGCATCATCAGGTACTCCAGCACCTTGTACTCGTAGCTGGTCAGGTCGACATTGCTGCCGGCGACGCTGACGGTCTGGGCGGCCAGATCCAGGGCGACCGGGCCGCATTCCAGGGTCGGCTTGCTCCAGCCGGCGGCGCGGCGCAGCAGCGCGTTGACGCGGGCCAGCAGCTCTTCGACGTGGAACGGCTTGACCAGGTAATCGTCGGCGCCCTGCTTCAGGCCCTCGACCTTGTCCTGCCAGCTCGAACGCGCGGTCAGGATCAGCACCGGGAACTTCTTGCCTTCGTCACGCAGGGCCTTGATCAGCTCCATGCCCGACATCTTGGGCAGGCCGAGGTCGATGATGCCGACATCGAACGGGACTTCGCGCCCCATGTAGAGGCCTTCCTCGCCGTCCTGCGCAGCATCGACGGCAAAGCCTTCGCGCTTGAGCCGGGCTGCCAGGGTCTCACGCAGCGGGGCTTCGTCTTCGACCAGAAGGATACGCATGAACTCTCCCTAGTGTCCTGGGTGTGGCCCGGAGGCCTGTGGGGTACGGGTTGATAGCGACAACTATCCCTGTTCAGGGGTTATCGCCGCGTAGTGATGACATATCCGACCGCGGCGTGCGCGGCTGTGAACGCGACGGGGCGGGGTCGTCCATGTAGCGGACCCGGCCCCGGTCGTCCATGTACTTCACCCGGTTGATGTCACGACCATCGAACGGCACACGCTCGGCGCCGAGGATGTGGCCACCGGTGGTGCGCTGCACGCGGCGCACGGCATCGGACAGCGAACGCTCGTCGCCACGGTTGCCGCGCTCGCCCCGATCCATCATCTCCGCCCGCCCCTGGTCGCCGCGCGGCGGCTGTTGCGCCAGCGCCGAAGACAACGGCGCAGCCGCCAGCAGCACGCAGGTGGCCAGGGCAATGCGGCGGTGGAAGGGAGCGGAAGACATCGATGCGATCCTAGCCGAGCTCGGCGATTCGTTCAAAAGTCGTAAATCCGGGTGCCGGGTTCGGGACCCGGCGCTTTACAAATCCTTTGCAAATTCTTGGTTTGGGGCAGTGAATCCGGTCTGAACTTTTCCGGCGCCACCGTCGCGTTGTTCAGCTAAGTGAACATTCGGGACGAATCTCCGTCCCTTGTCAAGCCAGGAATGTGACCAAGGTCACGCTGCAGCGCGATCCGCATCGCGTTCGGTGACCGCCAGCGCCTGCTCGACCAGGGTCCAGTCGGCGCCCGGGCGGTGTGCGCCCTCGCTCAACACCTGGCGGAATGCGCGGCCACCGGGCTGGCCATGGAACAGGCCGAGCAGGTGGCGGGTGATGTGCTTCAGCGCCAGGCCTTCGCCCAGGCGCGCTTCCACATAGGGGCGCAGCGCGCGCAGCAGGTCGCCACGGGCCTGCAGCGGTGCGCCGGTGTGCAGCGCCTCCAGCTGATGCAGCAGATAGGGGTCGTGGTAGGCCGCGCGGCCCAGCATCACGCCATCGACGTGCGCGGCCTGCGCCTGCACCGCCTCGAGGCTGGCCAGGCCACCATTGAGCACCACCGGCAGCGCCGGGCGCTCCTGCTTCAAGCGGTAGGCCCAGTCGTACTTCAGCGGCGGAACCTCGCGGTTCTCCTTCGGCGACAGGCCCTTCAGCCATGCGTTGCGGGCGTGCACCACCACCATCGCCGCACCGGCGGCGACCTGGCGGTCGACGAAGGCGGCGAACACGTCGTAATCGTTGTCTTCGTCCACGCCCAGACGGCATTTCACCGTTACCGGGATATCCACCGCATCGACCATCGCCGCCACGCACTCGGCCACCAGTACCGGCTCGCGCATCAGGCAGGCGCCGAAGCGCCCGGCCTGCACGCGGTCGGACGGGCAGCCGCAGTTGAGGTTGACCTCGTCGTAGCCCCACTCGGCGGCAATGCGCGCGGCCTGCGCCAGCAGCGCCGGATCACTGCCGCCCAGCTGCAGCGCGAGCGGCTGTTCGCTGCGGTCGAAGCCGAGCAGGCGCTCGCGATCACCGTGGATGACCGCGTTGGCGTGCACCATCTCCGTGTACAGGCGTGCGCCCGGCGCCAGCACGCGATGGAATACGCGGCAATGGCGATCAGTCCAGTCCATCATCGGGGCAACGGACAGGCGCAGGGAATCGGCGTAACGGGCGGTGGCGGACGTCATCGGGGCGTTGATCGTGGAGACTGGCATTGCCAGTGAGATCAATAGTTTACACCGGGTGGCTGAATGGCGGCGGCAGACCCCAGAACACCGGTCTGTCCAGCGTCGCTGACGCCGGGCCGGAGTGCCCCCCGATCCACCGGAGCGGGCAACCGGTCACATTTGTCGCCAATCGTTGACGACGACGAAATATTGACGCCGCTATAGTCCGGCGCTCGCAATGGATTGGACGAGTGGAGCAGATGATGCAGCACAAGCGTATGAACCGGACCCTGGCCAGCCTGCTGGCCGTCGCCTCCCTGGCCGTGGGTACGGCCTACGCGGCACCGGCCGCGACCGGCCTGAGCCCGACCTTCACCACCTGCCGGGACAAGGCACAGGGTGCGGTCGAGCAGGCCGCCTGCCTGACCTCGGAAAGCGCCCGCCAGGACCAGCGCCTGAACCAGGCCTACAAGCAGCTGCAGGCAAAGCTGAGCGGCGCGAAGAAGAACAGGCTGGTGAACGCGCAGCGTGCATGGCTGCAATCGCGCAGCCGCGATGGCGAACTGGAAACCGCGCTGTACGACGATTCGCAGCCGGGCAACCTGCAGGGCGAGTTGAACGATGTGATGCGCCTGAGCGCGCGCGCCGACCAGTTGCAGAAGTACCTCCAGCTGCTGGATTGACCCCTGCGAGGGCGTGCCCTCCGACTGCACAAGGAAGTAAGACATGCCAACCAACATCGATACCCACAATCTCGATGCCACCTCCGGCGCGGTGTATTTCGCCGTCGGTCGTGGCACTGAAGGCGGCCCCGCCTCCTACCATCTGGCCATCGCCGGCATCACCCAGGGCGTGACCGAACCGCACTGGGGCACGGTCAGCCGGGTCGCGCAGAACAGTGGCTACAGCCTGGGCGCGATCCAGGTCGACTTCGGCCAGCGTGGCGAATGGGCGCTGGGCGCCATCGACGGACACGCGTTGAAAGCGGGCGAGACGACCTACGTCGACGCCGTGATCGAGCAGGCCAGCGCCTACGCCAAGGCGCACAACCTGCCCTTCACCCAGGACCACGCCGACCTGCGCCGCGACCTGCTCAGCCATGGCAATGGCCTCAGCGGGCGCAGCTCGATCCAGTTCATCGACACCAGCACGCGCGACAGCATCAATGCCTGGGCCGGTTCGGCCGAAGGCAAGCAGTGGATCCACGCCAACATCGACTACCCGCAGGTGCGCAATGCCACCCGCATCGGCATGACGATGGTGGATACGCACGGCAGCAACATCGCCGAGGAAAACCGCTTCGAGGCCATCAGCCTGATCGCCAAGACCGCCAACCAGCTGCCCAGCCAGCTGCCCAAGCTGCAGAAGGTGCTGGAAGAAGGCGGTGACTACCAGGCGCTGCGCGAGAAGGCCGGCCAGATCCGCGAAACCTACCAGTACTTCGACGCGCCCAAGGCCGGTGACATCGCCGTTCGCTACGAGGACGCCTACGCCAACAACAAGGAGGCGATGGACCGCGCCCACGCCAAGGTCAGCAGTCGCGACTACTCGCCCGCCGGCGAACACAACGATGCCGACATCAAGGTGGCGCTGGACCAGATCGGTGCGCCGCGCCAGCAGGCCGGATCGCACACGCTGAAGGAAGGCTCCAGTGGCCGCGAGGTGCTGAAGCTGGAAAGCAACCTGGTGGCACTGGGATACGCCAGCGCCGACGGCCAGCAGACGCTGAACCCGGACCGCCGCTTCGATGCCACCACCCGCAAGGCGGTGGAAGACTTCCAGCGTGCGCACAACCTGGAGCCGGTGGATGGCAAGGCGGGGCCGGCCACGCTGGCCGCCATCGACCGCGATGCGCGCGAACTGCAGGGCAACCTGGCCGCGCTGGGGCTGACCGATGCCAAGGGCCAGGCAATCGGCAGCGATGGCTATCTGGGTGGCGGCAGCCGCCATGCGATCAACACGTTCCAGCAGCAGCATGGCCTGCCCGCCACCGGCATCGCCGATACGGAAACCCGCCAGGCACTGGCCAGCGAAGTGCAGCAGCGCGCGCAGGGGCAGACGCCCACGCCGGAGCAGCAGACGGCAGCCGATCCCGCGCGCGAGACGGTGTACCCGATGTCCGATCCACGCAGCCCGCAGAACTGGCTGTACACCGAAACCCTGGTGCAGGTGAAGTTTGCCGAGGAAGCCCGCGGCCTGCCCTCGGGCGAGCACAGCGAGAAACTGGCTGCCGCGCTCACCGTGGAAGCCGCGCGTGCCGGTCTGTATCGGGTGGATCGCGTTGAGCTGAACCAGGACGGTTCGATGGCGCGCGCGGTGCAGGCCAATGCGCTGCACGACGAAAGCGCGTTGAACCGCAACAGTGCACCGGTATCGACCACTGACGCGATGCGCCAGAGCGTGCAGGAAAGCAGCGAGCGGGCCTTGCAGGTGAGCGATCAGCAGCGCGAGCAGCAGAAGATCGACCAGCAGACCCAGCAGCACGGCCCGCGGGCCATGATGGCGTAAGCAGCGGGCCCACGGGCCCGCGATTGCCATTGCCGTAGGTGCCCCTCGTCGGCTTGAGGCCGACGGGGGCGTTGGTCGAGGGGCGCCGAGGATCAGTGCCCGCCGCCGCGTCCACCCACCTGCTCGAGCAACGTCTGGCTGGCGCCATTGAGCCCCACCACCACCACCTGCGCCCCGTGCGCGGCCAGCTTTTCCTGTGCGCGCTCCAGCGCGGCCACGGCGGTCAGGTCCCACAGATGGGCGTCGCGCAGGTCGATCTGCACCCTCGGCGCTACGTGCTGATAGTCGAACGCCGCACCCAACTGTCCCGCCGACGCAAAGAACACCTGCCCACGTACGCGGTAGACCTGCGTGTCCCCGGCGTCTTCGCGTTGCACGTCCAGCATGCGACCGACCTTGCGGGCGAAGAACAGCGCCGACAGCAGCACGCCGCTGAGCACGCCCTTGGCCAGGTCGTGGGTGGCCACGGTGACCACCACGGTCAGCAGCATCACCGCTGACGAACTCCGCGGATGCGTGCGCAGGTCGCGCAGCGATCGCCAGCTGAAGGTGCCGATGCTGACCATGATCATCACCGCCACCAGCGCCGCCATTGGAATCTGCCGCACCAGCCCGCTGCCGTACACCACCAGCACCAGCAACACCACGCCGGCCACCAGGCAGGACAGGCGCCCGCGGCCACCGGAGGTCACGTTGATGACCGACTGGCCGATCATCGCGCAGCCAGCCATGCCGCCGAGAAAGCCGGTGACCGTGTTGGCCACGCCCTGGCCGACGCATTCGCGGTTGCGCTCGCTGGGCGTCTCGGTGATGTCCTCGACGATCTGCAGGGTCATCATCGATTCGAGCAGGCCGACCACCGCCAGCGTGACCGACACCGGCAGCAGGATGCGCAGCGTTTCCCAGCTGAGCGGCACGTCGGGAATGAGGAAGTGCGGCAGGCTGTCAGGCAGCTGGCCCATGTCGCCCACGCTGCGCACGTCCACGCCGAAACCGATCACCACGGCGGTGAGCACGACGATGGCCACCAGCGGCGACGGCACCGCGCGGGTGATGCGCGGCAGCAGGTAGATGATCACCAGCGCGGCGGCGCACAGCACGTACACGGTGGGACCGCGGCCGATCAGCTCGGGCATCTGTGCCAGGAAAATCAGGATCGCCAGCGCGTTGACGAAGCCGGTGATGACCGAGCGCGAGACGAAGCGCATCAGCGAGCCGAGCTTGAACACGCCGGCCAGCACCTGCAGCAGGCCGGCCAGGATGCTGGCGGCGAACAGATACTGCAGGCCGTGGTCCTTGACCAGGTCGACCATCACCAGCGCCATCGCACCGGTGGCAGCGGAGATCATGCCCGGGCGGCCACCGGCGATGGCGGTGATCACCGCGATCGAGAACGCGGCGTACAGGCCGACCTTGGGGTCGACGCCAGCGATGAGCGAGAAGGCGATGGCCTCGGGAATCAGGGCCAGGGCGACGACGATGCCGGACAGCAGGTCGCCACGGATGTTGCCGAGCCATTGCTGGCGCAGGGGGTAGGACGTTTGCATGGGAAAACTCCGCGCACACGCGGGCATGGCCACGTGGCGCTGCAGTGGAAAGACACGGGTTCCTGAGCCGGGCGGGCCGGCTGCCGATGTGCGGCAAGGGTCAGGGTGGCGTGATCACTGCAGGGCGGGGTCGATGCGTGGGAGGGGCGCAGTCTACGCCACCGGGACCGCCGGGGACAGCATCGTCGCCTTCGACGGCAGCGAAGCATGGCTCCGCTCTACAATCCAGGCATGGCCGCCGACCGACCGCATTTCTTCGACCCCGCCACCGAACAGGGCGTGCTGCGCCTGTCGATTGCCGGCGCATTGCTGCTGGCATTGGCCGCGGTGGTGTTCGGCCTGTTGGCCAATTCCTCGCTGATCATCTTCGACGGCATCTATGGCCTGATCGACGTGGTCATGACCTGGCTGTCGCTGCTGGTCGCGCGGCTGATCGCACTATCCACCAATACCGATGCGCTGCAGTCGCGGCTCAACCAGCGCTTCACCATGGGCTTCTGGCACCTGGAGCCGATCGTGCTGGGCGTCAGCGGCACGCTGATGATCGGCGCGGCGCTGTATGCGCTGGTCAATGCAGTGGATGCGCTGATGTCCGGTGGCCGCCATATCGCGCTGGGCCCGGCGATCATCTTTGCCGGCCTGTCACTGGTGGCCGAGAGTGCGCTGGCCTGGTTCGTGCTGCGCGCCAACCGCCGCATCGGGTCGGAGTTCATCGCGCTGGATGCGAAGAACTGGGTGGTGGCGGCGAGCATGTCCGCCTGCTACATGGTGGCCTTCCTCGGTGGCGTGCTGGTGCAGGGCACGACGTGGGCCTGGGTCGGACCGTACATCGACCCGGCCATCCTGGCCTTCGTCTGCGTGCTGGTGATGATCGCGCCGCTGGGTACCGTGCGCCGGGCGCTGGCCGGCATCCTGCTGGTCACCCCGCCGGAACTGCAGGCGCACGTGGATGCGGTGGCCCGCGCGATCGTGGCCAAGCACGGTTTCGTCGAGCACCGCAGCTACGTGGCACAGGTGGGCCGCGGCGAGCAGATCGAGCTGTTCTTCGTGGTGCCGGAAAACGACCCGCCACGGCCGCTGGTGGAATGGGACCAGCTGCGCGACGAGATCGGCGACGCGCTGGGCGAGGCTTCGCCGGACCGCTGGCTGACCATCATGTTCACCACCGACCGCGAGTGGACGCTCTAGGCCGGCAGGACGATCGATCAAATTATTCGTACGAACTGCAACCCAACGTACGCGGAAACCGGGCAAAGTAGGCTCCAACGCACCACCTACCCACCGACCAGGAGCATCCCGATGTCCATCGAAAAGGTTCTGTACACCGCCCAGGCCACCTCCACCGGCGGCCGCGAAGGCCGTTCCGTCTCGTCCGACAACGTGCTGGACATCCAGCTGTCGACCCCGCGCGAGCTGGGCGGCGCCGGCGGCCCGGGCACCAACCCGGAGCAGCTGTTCGCGGCCGGCTATTCGGCCTGCTTCCTGGGCGCACTGAAGTTCGTGGCCGGCCAGGCCAAGGTCGCGCTGCCGGCCGACACCACCGTGACCGGCAAGGTGGGCATCGGCCAGATTCCGACCGGTTTCGGCATTGAAGCCGAGCTGACCATCAACGTGCCGGGCGTACCGCGCGAGCAGGTGGAAGAACTGGTGCAGAAGGCGCACATCGTCTGCCCGTACTCCAATGCCACCCGCGGCAACATCGACGTGACGCTGGTCGTTGCCTGATGCGGTGATGCCGGCCAGCGGCCGGCACTACCCGCGCCAAGGCAAAAAAATGGGCGGATGCCGGTCGAAACCGGGCATCCGCCCATCCCACCTCGGGTGGGCCCCGGCGCGTGACCGGGGACGCATTCACTGCGGCGCGCATCCATCCTTTTGGAGAAAAGCCCCCTTGTTGTTCAAGGGGGCGCGCCAACGGCGCGGGGATAAGGTGGAATGCGCGGACCAGCGACCTGTTACTGGTCGCTGGTAATGAGCTGCACGACGCTGGAGAAATCCAGCTTGCCGCGGCCGGCCTGGTGGTTCATCGAGTACAGGTTGCGGGCCACTTCGCCCAGCGGGATCGAGGCGCCGACACTCATCGCCGCTTCCACGGCCAGGCCCATGTCCTTCAGCATCAGATCGCTGCCGAAGCCGCCGCTGTAGCCACGCGAGGCCGGCGCATTTTCCAGCACGCCCGGCCACGGGTTGCACACTTCGGTGGCCCAGCTGCGGCCGGTGCTGACCGCCATCATCTGCGACAGCACCTTCGGGTCCAGCCCATGCGCCACGCCGAGGGCGATGGCTTCGCCGGTGACCGCCATGATCACGCCCAGCGCCATGTTGTTGCACAGCTTGGCGACCTGGCCGGCACCGCTGGCGCCAACGTGGAAGATGTTCTTGCCCATCGCCTGCAGCACCGGGCGCGCGCGTTCCAGCGCGTCCTCTTCGCCACCGACGATGAAGGTCAGGGTGCCGGCCTGGGCACCGGCGGTACCGCCGGACACCGGCGCGTCGATCATCTGCAGGCCACGTGCGGCAGCGGCTTCAGACACCTTGCGGGCGCTGGCCGGCGCAATGGTGCTGCAGTCGATGACCAGTGCACCGGCCGGGATGGCGGCGAGGATGCCGTCGTCGCCCAGGTACACGCCTTCGACGTGACGGCTGGCGGGCAGCATCGAGATCACCACCTCGGCATCGGCCAGGGTGTCACGCGCGGTGGATGCGGCGCTGGCGCCGGCATCGACAGCGGCCTGCACCGCAGCCGGAACCAGATCGAACACGCGCACGCTGTGGCCGTTCTTGACCAGATTGGCGGCCATCGGGCCACCCATGTTGCCCAACCCGATGAATGCAATGCGGCTCATGCAAGGCTCCTTTCAGCAAGGGGAGTGCCCAGGTCGGCCAGTGGATGCGCGGCATCGGCCCAGGGGGAAGCGAAGAAGGTATCGGCCCATGCGGTGGTGGCTTCGGCCAGCGTGGCCGGATTCCACTGCGGGTTGCGGTCCTTGTCGATCAGCAGTGCGCGGATGCCTTCGACAAAATCGCCATGGGCGGCGCAATGCAGCGCGGTGATGTATTCCAGCCGGTAGACGCTGGCCAGGTCCTGGCCGGCGCTGCGGCGCTGCAGTTCGAACGCCAACCGCGCCGAACCCGGTGCACCCGCGGCGAGGGTCTTCTGTGCCGCCTGCAACCACGCATCGTCGGCCTGCAGGCCGCTGATGCGGTTGATGATTGCGGACAGGTCATCGCCTTCGCACAGCGCGTCGACCTGCGCCGCGTTGGCCAGTAACGGGCCGGTAACGGCGTCGCTGGCATGCGATTGCAGCAGCTGGCTTAGGCTCTCGTGGTTGTGCGCGGCATCGCCCGACCAGGCCACCTGCAGCAGCGCATCGAACACCGCGCTGCGGCGTTCTTCGGCCACGTGCACGTCGGCCAGGCCGGCGTAGATGGCATCGCCCGGATTGAGCAGCGCGCCGGTCAGGGCCAGGAACAGGCCGCCCTTGCCCGGTACGCGCGGCAGCAACCAGCTGCCACCGACATCGGGGAACAGGCCGACGGTGATTTCCGGGAACGCCAGCTTGGAGCGCTCGCTGACCACACGGTGGCTGGCGCCGGACATCAGGCCGATGCCGCCGCCCATCACGATGCCGTGGCCCCAGCACAGGATCGGCTTGGCGTAGGTGTGGATGAGGTAGTCGACGCGGTATTCGACGTCGAAGAACTCGGCGGCGTAGTCGTTCTCGCGGATGTCGCGGCGGCCGGCCTCGCGGAAGGCGACCATGCTCTTGTACAGGCTGTGCAGGTCACCGCCGGCACAGAACGCCTTTTCGCCGGCGCCCTGCAGCACCACCATGGCGATGCCGTCATCGTCGGCCCAGGCATTGAGCTGCTTCAGCAGCAGGTGCGCCATCGGCAGCGAGAAACCGTTGAGCGTACGCGGCGCATTGAGCGTGGCGATGCCGATGCGCGTGCCGTTGCCGGCCACGCGCTCTTCGAACAGCACCGGTGCTTCATCGGCAGCGGTGTCGGTACTCATGCGTTCTTCCACTGCGCGGCGCGCTTTTCCAGGAAGGCGGTCACGCCCTCGACCTGGTCGGCGGTGTCGAACAGGTCGACGAAGGCTTCGCGCTCGGCCACCAGTGCCGAGGCATGGGTGCCGCTGCGGGTGGACTGCACCAGGGTCTTGCAGGCGGCGATGCTGGTCGGGCTCTGCTTGCCGGCCTTGTTCGCCCACTCCAGCGCCAGCGCCTTGGCCTCGCCCTTGCCGACCTTTTCTTCGGCCAGGCCGATCCGCAGTGCGGTGTCGGCGTTGATGCGCTCGCCCAGCAGGATCATGCGCTTGGCCCAGCCCTCGCCGACCAGGCGCGGCAGGTTCTGGGTGCCACCGGCGCACGGCAGCAGGCCGACGGTGGCCTCCGGCAGCGCAACCTGGGCGTGCTCTTCGATGATGCGCAGGTCGCAGGCCAGCGCGCATTCCAGGCCGCCACCCATGGCGTAGCCGTTGATCGCGGCGATCGACACGCCACGGAACCCGGACAGCGCTTCGAAGGCTTCACCGAAACGGCGTGCGGCTTCGCGTGCGGCGGCCTTGTCGCCCGAGGCGAACTGGTTGAGGTCGGCGCCGGCGGAGAAGAACTTCTCGCCGTCACCGGTGATCACCAGCGCGTAGATCTCGCGGTCTGCGTTGAGCGCGCCCACCAGGTCGCGCAGCGCCGACAGGCTGTGCACGGTCCAGGTATGCGCGGGCGGGTTGTGCAGGGTGACCACGGCGGTGTGGCCATCCACCTCGACCTTCAGGCCCACATGCTCCTGGGTACGCCAATCCTTCATCGCAGTTCCTCTTCGGTGTTGAGCAGGTGACGGGCAACGATCACCCGCATGATCTCGTTGGTGCCTTCCAGGATCTGGTGCACGCGGCAATCACGCAGCAGGCGCTCGATCGGGTATTCGCGGATGTAGCCGTAGCCACCGTGGATCTGCAGCGCCTCGTTGCAGACGTTGAAACCGGCATCGGTGGCGAAACGCTTGGCCATCGCGCACCACACGTTGGCATCGCCGGCACCGGCATCGAGCTTGCGCGCGGCGGTGTGCACCATCTGCCGTGCGGCGACCAGTTCGATGGCCATGTCGGCCAGCTTGAACTGCAGCGCCTGGAACTCGGCCAGCGCCTTGCCGAACTGGCGGCGCTCGCCCATGTAGCGGCGTGCGGCATCCAGCGCGCCCTGCGCAGCGCCCAGCGAGCAGGCGGCGATGTTGATGCGGCCGCCGTCCAGCCCCTTCATCGCCAGCTTGAAGCCGCCGCCTTCCTCTCCCAGAAGGTGGCTGACCGGCACGCGGACGTTTTCAAAGGTGATGCCACGGGTGGGCTGGCTGTTCCAGCCCATCTTCTCTTCCTTGCGGCCGAAACTAACGCCCGGCAGGTCGGCCGGCACCGCGATCGCACTGACACCACCGGCACCGGCACCGCCGGTACGCGCCATCACCACCAGCAGCTCGGTGGCACCGGCGCCGGAGATGAAGGCCTTGGAGCCGTTCAGCACGAAGTGGTCGCCATCGCGCACGGCGGTGGTCTTCAGCGAGGCCGCATCGGAACCGGCACCCGGTTCGGTCAGGCAGTAGGAAGCCAGCTTGAGGCCGGCGGCCAGATCCTGGCCCCACGCATCGCGCAGTGCCGGCTGGCCCCACTTGGACACCATCCACGAGGCCATGTTGTGGATGCTGATGTAGGCCGCGGTCGACGGATCGACGTTGGCGAGCTCCTCGATGACGACGGCGGCATCCAGTCGGCTCAGGCCGCTGCCGCCCACTTCCGGGTCCATGTACAGGCCGCAGAAGCCCAGTTCACCTGCCTTGGCGATCGCCTCGCGCGGAAAGATGCCCTCCGCATCCCATCGCGCGGCGTGCGGCGCCAGTTCGGCCTGTGCGAAGTCGCGCGCCGCCTCGCGGTACGCCTGCTGCGCTTCTTCCAGTTCCGTCGTCATCGAGTGGCTCATGGCTGCTCCTGCCGTTACTTCAGGCTGATCGTGGTGTTGACGCCATGGCTCAGCGTTTCGTCATCGAACCAGCGCGCGGTGACCGTCTTGGTCTGGGTGTAGAACAGCACCACCTGCTTGCCGTACGGGCCCAAGTCGCCCAGCTTGGACGCACGCGAACCGGTGAACGAGAACAGCGGCACCGGCACCGGGATCGGCACGTTGATGCCGACCTGGCCGACGTCGATGTCTTCCTGGAACCTGCGTGCGGCGGCGCCGGACTGGGTGAACAGCGCGGTGCCGTTGCCGTTCGGGTTGCTGTTGACCATCGCGATGGCCTCGTCCAGCGTTTCCGCTTCGAGGATGACCAGCACTGGCCCGAAGATCTCTTCCTGGTAGATGCGCATGTCGGTGGTGACACCGGCAAAGATGGTCGGGCCGACGAAGTTGCCCTTCTCGAAGCCATCGACCTGCGGGTTGCGGCCGTCTAGCACCAGCTCGGCGCCCTGCTCCACGCCCGAGGCGATCAGGCCTTCCACGCGCTCGCGGGCGCTGCAGGAAATGACCGGGCCGACATCGGTGCCGGACACGGTGCCGCCGCTGACCTTCAGGGTCTTGGCCTTGGTCACCAGGTCCTGCACCCAGCCGCGGGCCTCACCGACCAGCACCAGGGTGGAGGCGGCCATGCAACGCTGGCCGGCGGCACCGAAGGCAGCACCGACCATCGCATTGAGGGTCTGTTCCTTGTTGGCGTCCGGCAGCACCACGGCGTGGTTCTTGGCGCCCATCATGCACTGCACGCGCTTGCCGGCCAGCGAGGCGCGGTTGTAGACGTGGGTGCCGACGCGGGTGGAACCGACGAACGACACGGCCTTGATGTCCGGATGGTCGCAGATCGCGTTGACCACTTCCTCGCCGCCGTGGACGACGTTCAGCACGCCCTTCGGAATGCCCGCTTCCAGGGCAAGCTCGACCAGGCGCATGGTCACCATCGGGTCCTGCTCGGACGGCTTGAGGATGAAGGTGTTGCCGGTGGCGATCGCCATCGGGAACATCCACAGCGGGATCATCGCCGGGAAGTTGAACGGGGTGATGCCGGCGCACACGCCCAGCGGCTGCATGATCGTGTAGGTGTCCACGCCATTGGCCACGTTGTTGGCCAGCTCGCCCAGCTGCAGATTGCCGATGGCAGCCGCATGCTCGACCACTTCCAGGCCACGGAACACATCGCCTTCGGCGTCGGGCAGGGTCTTGCCCTGTTCGGCGGTGAGGATGTGGGCCAGCTCGCTCATGTTCTCGCGGATCAGCTGCTGGTACTTCAGGAAGATGCGCGCGCGGGTGCCGATCGGGGTCTTGCGCCAGGTCTTGAAGGCTTCCTTGGCGGCGGCGACGGCGGCGTCCACTTCGCCGGTGGTGGCGAACGGCACCTGGGCCAGCACGTCCTGGGTGGCCGGATTGATCACGTCCTGCCAGTGGGAGGTGGCCGATTCAACGAACTGGCCATCGATCAGCATGCGGATACGGGGCGCTGCAACAGTCATGACGACAATCCCACGGGGTGCGAAAGATGCTTGGCATTATTCACAGCACCCACCTCGATTTCCGGGCTGAATCCGCTTAATCTGGCCAACACGCCAGACGATTCATGTTAATTCTGTGAATTATTCAGCCCCCCAGCGACAACTCGGCCTGCGCCTGCTGCGCCTTCGCGAACAGCGCGGCTACAGCCAGGCCGACCTGGCACGGGCGCTGGGGCTGTCGGCCAGCTACCTGAACCAGATCGAGCGCAACAAGCGCCCGCTGACCCCGGCCGTACAGAAGAAGCTGGGCGAAGTTCTGGGCGACGTTTCCGCGCTGTTCGACGACGATGAGCCCGCCGCGCTGCAGGAAGCGCTGGGCGAAACCCTGCGCGACCTGGGCCTGGCCGAGGTGAGCGCGACCGAGCTGCGTGCATTGGCCGGCAACCTGCCGCAGGTCAGCCGCGCCCTGCTCGACCTGCACCGCCGCCACCTGGCCCTGCGCGAGCATGCCGCCGCGCTGGAGTTCCAGCTGGGCGAGCCCGGGGCCGGCAGCACCCTGCCGGCCGGCGACCAGGTGCGAGAGTTCTTCAACCGCATGCACAACCACATTCCCGAACTGGACGAACTGGCCGAGCGCCTGTTCGCCGAATGGGGGCTGTCACCCGGGCACGTGGCACCGCGCCTGCGCCAGCTGCTGGCCGACCGCCATGGCGTGCTGGTGGAAGTGGCGGCGCTGCAGGCCGGGCGCGAGAAGCGCCAGTTCGATGCCGGTGCGCGGCGGCTGTGGTTGCCCGATTACCTGGAGCCGGGCCAGCAGGCGTTCCAGATGGCCGCCGAGCTGGCGCTGCACGGTTACCTGCCGCAGATCGATGCGGTGATCGCGCGCGCGGGCTTCCACGACGAAGCGCGCATCGCGCAGGCGCGGATCGGGCTTTCCAACTATTTCGCCGGTGCGCTGGTGATGCCATACATGCGCTTCCTGCGTGCGGCCGAGGCCAGCAGCTACGACATCGAACTGCTGGCGCATCAGTTCGGCGTCGGCTTCGAGGCGGTGTGCCATCGCTTGAGCACGCTGGCGCGGCGCAGTGCGCCCGGGCTGCCGTTCTTCTTCATCCGGGTGGACCGCGCGGGCAATGTGTCCAAGCGGCATTCGGCCACCGACTTTCACTTCTCGCAGGTGGGTGGCTCGTGCCCGCTGTGGATCGTCTACGAGGCGTTCAACCAGCCGGGGCGCATCCTCACCCAGACCGCGCGCATGCCCGACGGCCGGCGCCATTTCTGGCTGGCACGGCAGGTCAGCAGCGGGCCGGTGGGCCATGGGCAACCGCGCAAGACGTTCGCGGTGGCGCTGGGCTGCGACCTGCAGCATGCCGAGCGGTTGGTGTATTCGCTGGGGCTGGATGTGCAGAGCCCGGGCAATTCGGTGTCGATCGGCCCGGGGTGCCGGGTGTGCCCGCGCGAGGACTGCATGCAGCGCGCGTTCGCGCAGTTGCCGGGAAGGTAGGGGTTATTCGGCAGGGCTGCGCCCTGCACCTGCCGAGGCCGAGGCCGAAGCAACGGCAACGGCAAAAGCTTGCATTCCATGGGATGGCGGGGTGGGTCCGGTGGCGGGGGACGCCATAAACCCGTCCTTGGGGGCTTGGCCGCGGCATCCATGCCGCGGACACCCCCGCCACCGGACCCACCCCGCCTTCGACAGATCTCCGCAATCTGTCGGGCTGGCATTGCCTGCTCCTGGTGGGTGTCGACCTTGGTCGACACGGTAGATCCACGCATGGCGTGGATCTACTAAACCTTTCGTGCGTAGGCTGCATCCCATTGCAATGCCTGCCCTGGAGACAGCCATGTTCCTGTTGCGTTCCTGTGTGGCTCTGCTGCTCGCTGCCTTTGCTGCGCCGGCGTGGGCGACCTTTTCCATCGTGGCCTGCAACGAGGCCGGTGACTGCGGCGTGGCGGTGGCTACGCACAATCTCGGCGTGGGTGGCGTGGGCGTGCCGTGGGCGCAGGCGAAAGTGGGCGCGGTCGCCAGCCAGTTCGAGACCAATCCAACCTATGGCTCGAAGGGCTTGACGCTGCTGGGCGAGGGCCGCACGCCTGCGCAGGTGCTCAAGCAGCTGCTGGACGAAGACGGTGATTTCGATGGCACCACGCTGGCCGAGCGCCAGGTGGGCCTGGTCAGCGCGCGCGGCGGCAATGCGCAGTACACCGGTGCTACCGCGCAGCAGGCGGATTGGGCCGGTGCGCAGGGCGAGGGCATGCTGAGCGTGCAGGGCAACGGCCTTGCCGGGCCGGAGGTGCTGGCCGCGATGCAACGCAGCTTCGCCGCCTCGCGCGGTGCACTGGCGGCCCGCCTGCTGGCGGCGCTGGAAGCCGGCCAGGCCGCCGGCGGCCAGCGCAGCGGGCAGTGGTCGGCGGCGTTGCTGGTGCGCACGCCCGGCGGTGACTGGCACGACACCGATCTGCGCGTGGATGCCGACCCGCGCGCCGTCGCAAGGCTCCGCGAGCTGTACGACATGCGCCTGTCCAACGACGCGATCATCCGTGCCGAGCAACGCTGGGAAAAGGGCGATGTGGCCGGTGCGCGTGCAGCGCTGGCCACCGCGTTGTCACTGGCGCACGGCTGGGACCGCACCTGGGCACGCGCCGCACGGCTGGCCATGCGCCAGGGCGATGCAGCGCTCGCCCGCGAATACCTGGCTGGCCTGCGTACGCTCAATCCGGGCTGGGTGAAGCAGGAACTGGCGCTGCCGCTGTATGCGCCGTTGCAGGGTGATGCGGTGGTGGAGGCGTGGCGTTGAGGCACCGCAGGGGGCAGATCGTGCCGACCAGGGTCGGCACCCACCAGAACCGTTCAATCGACTGCGGCGGAGATCAATAGATCGGCGTCACCTTCATCTGTGGCAGCGGGCGCGGTGCGCCGTCGGTAAGGTCGGGGCCGAGGTCGTCCCAGCTGCGACCCTGTTCCACCATCAAGCCCCACAGCTGCTGCGAGGCCTGCCGCTTGTCTTCCGAACCCAACTTGTACGACGGCGGTGCCGGCTGGCCACTGGCGACCATCGAATAGGCCGCGCGGTAGGCCAGCACCTGCTGTGCCGGGTCATCGGTGCGCGCCACTTCCAGCGTGTAGCGCTGGTAGGCCGAGGCCAGGTTGCGCCAGCGGATCCAGTAGTGGTTGTCGAACGAGAACGAACAGAAGCGTGCACCGGCCAGGCTGCCCTTGTCGGCGATGCGGGTGAGCACCTCCTGCGGCATGTCCAGGTTCATGCCACCCTCGTCGCCCTGCAGGCTGACGTGCACGATGCGATCGCGGTAGCCCGGTGCGCGCGCCTGCAGCAGGTCGCGCCAGTTCTGCATGGTTGCCACCACCGCGAACAGGAAGCGCCCCAGTTCGGCCGCCGCCAGCGGCGTGGCGATCGACTGGTAGGTGCGCTGCCAGCCGTGGCGGTTCTCGGTGGGCAGGAACACCGCGTGCTCCAGCGCCTGGCGGCCGCTGCTGCCATGGCTCACATCCTCGGCATGCTGCGGGTAGACCAGGTTGATGGCGAAGGTCGGCCAGCGTGGCAACGCCGCATCGAACAGGTGGATCGGGAAGTTGCTGCTGATGCCGCCATCGGAGAACCAGCAGATGCGGAAGGCGGTGATGACCGGACCGCAGGTCTGCCCGGCACTGGTCAGCCCTTCCATGCTGTCGGCCACGTTGTGCTCCGCATCGGCCGCCGGTGCGGTCGGTTCGCAGCGGCGTTCGCGGCGCGAGGGCTCATGCAGCGGTACCGCGCTGATCAGCAGCGGGAAACTCAGGCTCATCCGCGTGGCCACCAGCACCGGCAGCTGCGGGCCCTGCGGCAGGTGGTAGTACTGGCGCCCCTCCACCTCCAGCGGCGGGCCGGCCTGCTGTACCAGCCACTGCACCACGCTGGCCGGGAACAGCTGCTCGAACTCCTCGCGCAGGAACCAGAACTGCGCGCCGCCCAGCGGCAGGGTGCGTGGCTCGTTGTGCGACACGCAGGTGGTGATCATCTGCAGGCTGATCGCATGCGGGCTGTCCGGTTCGCCGGGGTAGCGCGGCGCGTCGTGCAGGTCGGCGAAGGTCAACGGGGCATCCAGCGGCTTGCCCGACAGCTGCTGCAGGCACGCGTGCAGCCATTCGGTGAGGGCGGGCCTGCGCGCATCGCGGCCGAGCCCGCTGCACAGGCCCAGCAGGTTGCGCCGTGCTACCCGCGCCACCCGCAGCGCGGCACCGGCCACGCCGGCCCCGTAGGCACACAGCAGCGACGGCAGCAGGGTGGCCGCCACCCCGCTCCAGCCGCCGCCCCACCAGCCCAGGCCGAGCAGCAGCGCCAGCGACACCAGCACCTCCAGCGGCGCGATCTCGAATACGGCCACCGCCAGGCACAGCAGCTTGTGCGGCAGGCCGGCATTGCCGGTCAGCACCACCAGCAGCCGGTAGGCCGCGCGTGCCCCCCGCGCCGGCTGGAACAGGCTGTAGATGAAGCCGCGCCGCGAGAGCTGGGCAGACACTGCCGACAGTCCGCCGTAACCGGCGTCGCCGGGCAGGTGTTCGCCCGCCTGCTGGCGGCGGTCGCCACACGCCGCCGCGGCCGCCACCGCGGCGGCGATGGCGCCGGCCGAGGTGCCGCCAATGCTCTTGAACCGATACTCGCGGGCCAGCGCCAGTACCGCATTGGGGTACACGATGCCGCTGGTGATGCCGCCCTTCATGACCAGATCGCAGTACTTGTCCGCCACGAACCACCTCCCGTCTGCCGGTGTCCAGTATGGCAAGAGGCGCTCTCACAGCCTGAGAAGTGGGCCACAGCACTGCACGGCCCTGGGGCCCTTGACCATCGCGGCCAACGGGTCCACCGTGCACACGCCGAAGGTATCCCTGCCGTGGCCTGTATGGCGGCAGGGGTTTAAACGGGAATCCGGTGAAGGCGCCTGGCGCGCCCATTCCGGAGCTGCCCCGCAGCGGTGAATGGAAACGAATCCTGCCAACAGCACTGGGCTCACGCCTGGGAAGCGGCGGGTAGTAGGTGGGCTGCGGCCCGTGTCCATCAGCCCGAAGACCGGCCCCGGCCGGGGGACACGACCGTCCCCTGACTCGACCTGGACTCTCCGCGGGGAGGGTGCCGGGGCCGTTGCTGTCCTGCGCGCGCAGGCGGCGCGGCCGCGCGCGCCTTTTCCGCGGTAGCTGCCCAGATCTGCTTCCCACGCGCTGATGCATGGGCCACCGCCGTTGCCGGCGGTCCATGCGGTACCTGACGATGACCGAGCTCCAACGCCCCACCCTGACCCTGCCGGCCGACGGCAAGCGGCTGCTGCTGCATTCCTGCTGCGCGCCCTGTTCCGGCGAAGTGATGGAGGCGATCACCGCCTCCGGGATCGACTACGCGATCTTCTTTTACAACCCCAACATCCATCCGGTGAAGGAATACGAGCTGCGCAAGCAGGAGAACATCCGCTTCGCCGAGCAGCACGACATCCCCTTCATCGACTGCGACTACGACACCGACAACTGGTTCAGCCGCGCGCGCGGCATGGAGAACGAGCCCGAGCGCGGCATCCGCTGCACGATGTGCTTCGACATGCGTTTCGAGCGCACCGCGCTGTACGCGCATGAACATGGCTACGACACCATCAGTTCGTCGCTGGGCATCTCGCGCTGGAAGAACATGGCGCAGATCAACGACTGCGGCATCCGCGCCGCCTCGCGCTATGAAGGCCTGCAGTACTGGGACTACAACTGGCGCAAGGGCGGCGGTGCCAGCCGCATGATCGAGATCAGCAAGCGCGAGCAGTTCTACCAGCAGGAATACTGCGGCTGCGTGTACTCGCTGCGCGATGCCAACCGCCACCGCCGCGAGAACGGCCGCGAGCGGATCAAGATCGGCCTGCTGTACTACGGGCAGGACGCTGAGACGCCGCAGGGCGATTGACGTGTGGGCATGGGGCGGCCACGCTGGTCGCCCCTTCCGTTGTGCCGGACCTGCCATGACCGCCCTGCCCGCCGATGTCGCCCTGCTGGTGATCGACCTGCAGCCGGACTTCATGCCCGGTGGCGCGCTGGCCTGCGCGCAGGGCGATGCGCTGGTGGCACCGATTGCCGCGCTGCTGGCGCAGCGCCACTACCGCACGGTGGTGGCCACCCAGGACTGGCACCCGGCCGACCACGCCTCGTTCGCCAGCCAGCACCCCGGCAAGCGCCCGTTCGAGACCATCCTGCTGCACGCGCAGCCGCAGACGCTGTGGCCGGACCACTGCGTGCAGGGCAGCGCCGGCGCCGCCCTGCACCCGGGCGTGGACTGGACGGTGGCCGATCTGGTCCTGCGCAAGGGCACCCGCCAACAGGTGGATTCGTACAGCGCCTTCCGCGAGAACCACGGCCCTGACGGCGAACGACCGCCAACCGGCCTGGCCGGCTGGCTGCACGAGCGCCGCATCCGCGAAGTACACGTGTGCGGCCTGGCCCGCGACTACTGCGTGCTGTGGAGCGCGCAGGATGCGGTTAAGTCCGGCTTCAAGGTGAAGTTCCTGTGGGACCTGACCCGGCCGGTGACCGAGGCCAACGATGCGATGGTGCGCGAGGCGCTGGGCAAGGCCGGGATCGCGGTCGCCTGACCGAAAACCGGCGGGCTGCCCAACGCTGCCCGCCGGTCGGTGGATGCTGCGTCGCTGAGCGTGGGACACCCATGCTGAAAATGTCGCCTCTGCCGCTTGCAGGCCCTTGCAGACGGCAACACAATGAGCCCATCCAGCCCTCCAAGTACGCCCCCCTACAGATCGCGGGACGGCCGAACCGAGGGCTTTTTACTGGGTGGAATCGAAAGGGCAAAGGCATGCCAACAGCGATCCTCATCGATGGCGGTTACTTCGTTAAGCGATTCCGCCGGATTGAACCTCACAACGCCAGCAACGCTGAACGTGCCGCAGAAGTAGCGCATCGATGGGCCCTCGCGCACCTGACCTCGTCGGGTTGTGAGCGACGGGATCTCTACCGGATCTTCTTCTACGACTGCCCGCCGCTGCGAAAGCGGATGCACAACCCGATCTCGGGTGCCTGCATCGACTATGCACGCTCACCCGAGGCACGCTTCAGAACCAGCCTGCACGAGGCCCTGAAGCAGAAACGAAAAGTGGCACTTCGCCTTGGTCATCTCGCGGACTCGAGTTCGTGGACAATCGATTCCCGAACGCTCGATGCACTTCTGAAAGGCAAGCGCGTGTTCTCCACGCTTCTGCCTGATGAGCTTCATCCAGAGGTCAGGCAGAAGGGCGTCGATATGCGCATCGGCCTGGATATCTCTTCACTTTCTCTCAAACGACAAGTCCGTCAGATCGTTCTGGTAGCCGGCGATGCCGACTTCATTCCCGCTGCCAAACTCGCTCGACGCGAAGGCGTTGACTTCATCCTGGATCCGATGTGGTCGCCGATCCCCCCGGGCCTCCTGGAGCATATCGACGGTGTCCGTTCCACCTGCCCCAGGCCTGCGAACAGGATCGGGGAAAAGACGGTGATCGGGCACGCGACGGTAGATGCAACCCGGTCCTAGCGGAACACCACCGTGCGATGCCCGTTGAGCAGGATGCGGTGCTCGACATGCCGGCGCACGGCACGCGCCAATACCAGCGATTCGGTATCACTGCCCAGCCGCACCAGCTCGCGCGGCGCCATGGCATGGTCCACGCGCGCGACGTCCTGTTCGATGATCGGGCCTTCGTCCAGATCCTCGGTGACGTAGTGCGCGGTGGCGCCGATGATCTTGACCCCACGCGCGTGCGCCTGGTGATACGGCTGCGCACCCTTGAAGCTGGGCAGGAAGCTGTGGTGGATGTTGATCGCGCGGCCAGCCAGGGCGCGGCACAGCGTGGGCGAGAGAATCTGCATGTAGCGCGCCAGTACCACCAGGTCGATGCGTTCGCGCTCGACCAGATCGATGATCTGCTGTTCCTGCACTGCACGCGTGTCCGCGTTCACCGGCAGATGGTGGAACGGCACTTCGTAGGACGCGGCAAGCGAAGCGAAGTCGGCATGGTTGGAGGCCACCGCCGCGATGTCGACCTTCAGCTGGCCGCTGTGGGCGCGGAACAGCAGGTCATTCAGGCAATGCCCCTGCTTGCTGACCAGCACCAGCAGGCGCGCGCGGCGACGGCCATCGTGCAGCTGCCAGTCCATGCCGTAGTCGGCGGCCAGCGCGGCCATCGCGGCATGCACGGTGTCCAGCGGCAGGCTGGCGTCGCGGTCGAAATGCACGCGCAGGAAGAAGCGGCCGCTTTCCTCATCGCCGAACTGCTGGGCGTCGAGGATGTTGCAGCCGTGGTCGAACAGCAGGCCGGACACGCGGTAGACGATGCCGGTACGGTCGGGGCAGGACAGGGTGAGGATGGAATCAGGGCGCATCGCCCGAGTGTAGGGCAGCGCCCGGCCGCGCGGATCGATGGTCACCGTTGCAACCGTACGGCTTGGTTCAGTCCCAAGCGATACTTGGGCTTCCGCATGGCAAGCTGGTCGGTCATGAACCTGTTGCAACTGATCCGCAGCTTCACCCGCACCGCAGAGACCGGCAGCATTGCCGCTGCGGCCCGCACGCTTGGCATCAGCGCCACCGCCGTCGGCCAGAACATCAACCGGCTGGAGGCGCACCTGGGCGTACGGCTGCTGAACCGAAGCACGCGCCAGCTGGCACTCAGCGAGGCCGGCGCGCTGTACCTGGCGCAGGTACGCCATATCGAAGCCGACCTGGCGCGTGCGCAGGCGATGGTCACTGCCGGTGACATCGAACCGGCTGGGCCGCTGCGCATCGCCAGCAGCAGCGCGTTCGGCCGCCACGTGCTTGCGCCGTTGCTGCCCTCGCTGCAGCAACGCTACCCGCAACTGCAGCTGGAGCTGCGCCTGAGCGATCGCGCCGTGCAGCATGGGCCGGAAGCGGTGGATGCCAGCATCCGCATCGGGGCGCAGCTGGAAGATGGCGTGGTCGCGCGGCAGCTGGCACGCATCCCGTTCGTGTTCTGCGCCGCGCCGGCCTACCTGAAGGCACACGGCACGCCGCAGCAACCCTCGGAGCTGGGCAGTCATCGCGGGCTGCTGCACCGCTTTCCCACCGACGGCCGCCCGCTGCGCTGGGGCCTGCTGCACGACGGCCAGCGCGTGGACGCGGCGCTGCCGCCAAGCATGGTCTGCGATGACATCGATGCGCTGGCCGAGCTGGCAGCCGCAGGCGCAGGCATCACCCGGCTGGCGGCGTTCGTGGCCGAGCCGTACCTGCGCGACGGCCGCCTGCAGGCGGTGTTCGGCGCCGACAGCGCGTGGCGGCCGGAACCGATGGAGGTCTATTTCTGCGTCAGCGACCGCCGCGACTTCACCGCCAAGATCCGCGCGCTGTTCGAGCACCTGCAGGCCGGCATGGCGCCGGCCTGGCGGGTGTGAGCCTCAGCGCGCCTTGAACACGCCGCGCGCATCACGCGGTTCGCAGCGCAGGTACTGCGGCGCCGGTTCCACGCTGTCGCGCAGCGCGGCGGCGGCATGCCACGGCCAACGCGGGTCGTAGAGGATGCCGCGCGCCAGTGCCACCGCGTCGGCGTGGCGATGGCGCAGGATCGACTCGGCCTGCTCGGGCTCGGTGATCATGCCCACCGCGATGACCGGCATGCGCACCTTGGCCTTGATTGCGGCTGCGAACGGCACCTGGTAACCCGGGCCGACGGTGATCTTCTGGCGTTCGTCGAGGCCGCCGCTGGAGACGTGCAGGAAGTTGCAGCCACGCGCGTCCAGCACCTGCGCCAGCGCCTCGCTCTGCATCAGGTCCCAGCCGCCGTCGACCCAGTCGCTGGCGGAAATGCGCACGCCCACGGCGACCTTGTCCGATACCGCCGCACGCACCGCGTCGAATACTTCCACCAGCAGGCGCAGGCGGTTCGGCAGCGAGCCGCCGTAGCCATCGGTGCGGCGGTTGCTCAGCGGCGACAGGAACTGGTGCAGCAGGTAGCCGTGTGCGGCGTGCAGTTCGATCAGCTCGAAACCGAGACGCTCGGCGCGCACCGCGCTGGCAGCAAAGGCGGCGATGACCTCGGCGATGCCGGCCTCATCCAGTTCCTGCGGCGCCGGATCGGCGGCATGGAACGGCAGCGGCGACGGCGCCACCGTGGCCCAGCCACGCGCATCGTCGGCCGGCAGCTGGCCACCACCATCCCACGGACGGTTCACCGAGGCCTTGCGGCCGGCATGACCGAGCTGGATGCCCAGCGGCATCGGCGACCAGCGGCGGACGCTGGTCAGCACCTGCGCCAGCGCCGCCTCGGTGCCGTCATCCCACAGGCCCAGGTCGGCCCAGCTGATGCGCCCGCGCGGCTCGACCGCGGTGGCTTCCAGGATCAACAGTCCGGCGCCGGACTGCGCCAGGTTGCCCAAGTGCATGGCGTGCCAGTCGCTGGCGCGGCCATCTTCGGCGGAGTACTGGCACATCGGCGCGATCACGATGCGGTTGGACAGGGTCAGGGGGCCGAACGAGATCGGCGAAAACAGCTGGGTCACGGGGTGCGGGGGGACAGGCGGATGGGGGGGACGTATTGCACCGCCGCACGGCCTGCGAATCAACCGTCTGGATGGATCGCTGTTTCGCGGTGGGCGCGCAGCCGAGCGTGTGCTCGGCTCAGGGTGACGCCCACGCGGCCAGCGCCTCGGCGCAATCGCGCTCGTCCTTGAACTGCAGCAGGTCGTCGGCGCGGGTGCGGCCACGATTCAGCGCCGCCACTGGCAACCCCGCCCTGGCCGCAGCCTGCACGAAGCGGAAGCCGGAATAGACCATCAGCGACGAGCCGACCACCAGCACCGCATCGGCCTGCTGCAGGTGCTCGTGCACGGCGGCCACGCGCTCGCGCGGCACGTTTTCGCCGAAGAACACCACGTCCGGCTTCAGCAGGCCGCCGCAGTACGGGCAGTCCGGCACCACGAAGTCCGAGAAATCCGTTTCCAGATCGGCGTCGCCATCGGGCGCGATGCCGGCCTCGAGTGCATCCCAGCCGGGGTTGGCCTCGCGCAGGCGCTGCTGGAACTCCCCGCGCCCGCTGCGGCGCTCGCAGCCCATGCAGCGCACCAGATCCAGCCGGCCGTGCAGGTCGATCACATTCTGGCTGCCGGCGCGCTGGTGCAGGCCATCCACGTTCTGGGTCAGCAGCACCTGCAGCTTGCCACGGCTTTCCAGCGCGGCCAGTGCCTGGTGGGTGCCGTTGGGCCGTGCCAGGCCGAAGCGCGGCCAGCCCAGCAGGCTGCGTGCCCAGTAGCGCTGGCGGGTGGCCGCCTCGCCCATGAAGGCCTGGTAGGTCACCGGCGGCGTGCGCTTCCACTGGCCGTCGCTATCGCGGTAATCGGGAATGCCCGAGGCGGTGCTGCAACCGGCGCCGGTCAGCACGAACAGGCGCTGGGCGCGGTCGATGAAGTCGGTCAGCGGCGGGGTCATGGCTGCCAGATGGGGGCGCACCCGCGCCCCCGCAAGCGCCGGTTCAGCCGGCGGGTCAGGCTGCCGGCAGCGGCGGCACCGCGATCGGGTGGCCTTCCTCGTCCAGCGCGATCATCACGAAGTGGCCGCGCGTGCACAGCTTGCGCTCGCCGCTGTGCAGGTCTTCGGCCACCAGTTCGACCTCGACCTTCATCGAGCTGCGGCCGACTTCGACGATGCGTCCGATGGTCTCCACCATCTGGCCGATGCGGATCGGCAGCTTGAAGTCGACCTGGTCGCTGCGCGCGGTCACCACGGTGCGGCGCGAGTAGCGGGCGGCGGCGAGGAAGGCGGCCTTGTCCATCCACGCCAGCGCCTGGCCACCGAACAGGGTGCCCAGATGGTTGGTGTGGTTGGGGAAGACGATTTCGGCCATGCGCACTTCGGTGGGCGGCACGGTCTCGGGGATCGGGGTCATGGGGGGTGCTTCGCTGTGGGGTGCCGCGATTTTAAGCCAGGCCCCGTGCAGGCGGCGCTACACTGCGCCACGCCCCCTGCCAGGACCGCCCATGCCCGCGACCTCCGATCTGCTGGCCTTCGCCCTCATCTCGCTGGGCATGGTGCTCACGCCCGGGCCGAACATGATCTACCTGGTCTCGCGCTCGATCTGCCAGGGTCGCCGCGCCGGCCTGATCTCGCTGGGCGGGGTGGCGCTGGGCTTCGTGTTCTACATGCTGTGCGCGGCGCTGGGCATCACCGCCCTGCTGATGACCGTGCCGCTGGCCTATGACGCGCTGCGCATTGGTGGCGCGCTGTACCTGCTGTACCTGGCCTGGCAGGCGCTCAAGCCCGGCGGCCGCTCGCCGTTCGCGGTGCGCGACCTGCCGCCGGACGGCCCACGCAGGCTGTTCGCGATGGGCTTTCTGACCAACCTGCTGAACCCGAAGATCGCGGTGATGTACCTGTCCCTGCTGCCGCAGTTCCTGCACCCGGAAGGCCACGGCAGCGTGCTGGTGCAGTCGCTGGTGCTGGGCTTCACCCAGATCGCGGTGAGCGTCAGCGTCAACGCGGTGATTGCGGTGATGGCCGGCAGCATCGCCGGCTTCCTGGCCGCGCGCCCGACCTGGCAGGCGGTGCAGCGCTGGCTGATGGGCACGGTGCTGGCCGGGCTGGCGGTGCGGATGGCGGTGGAAGGGCGGCGCTGATTGCAGGGTCGAGCGCGGTGCTCCACTGATCTTCGCGAACAGCAGTCGAGCATGGCTCGACTCTACAAGAGCACGGCAGTCGAGCAAGCTCGACGCTACAGAAACAAAAAACCCCGGCATTGGCCGGGGTTTTTGGTTGCGACAGGCCTAACCGGTTCGATCAGAAGTTCATGTCGAAGGCGACTTCGCCCTGCACGCCGACCTGGTAGGCCGAGACGCGGCGTTCGAAGAAGTTGGTCAGTTCCTGCACGTCCTGCAGTTCCATGAACGGCAGCGGGTTGCGCACGTTGTACTTCTTTTCCATGCCCAGCTTGGCGAAGTGCTGGTCGGCGCAGTGCTGCAGGTACTGGCGCATGTCGCGGGTCGAAATGCCGGCCACGCCGCCGGACAGCACGTCCTCAGCGAACTGCACTTCGCACTCGATGGCTTCGGCCAGCATGTCATAGACCTGCTGCTTCATTTCCTCGTCGAACAGGTCCGGCTCTTCCTCGCGCACCACGCGCACCGACTCGAACGCGAATTCCATGTGCGCGCTCTCGTCGCGGAACACCCAGTTGGTACCCGAGGCCAGGCCCGGCAGCAGGCCGCGCGAACGGAAGTAGTACACGTAGGCGAACGCGGCAAAGAAGAACAGGCCTTCGATGCACGCAGCGAAGCAGATCTGGTTGAGCAGGAACTGGCGACGCTCGGCACGGGTCTCGATGCGCTTCAGGTCCTGGATCGAGTCGATCCACTTGAAGCAGAAATCGGCCTTCTTCTTGATCGAGTCGATGTTCTCCACCGCGGCGAAGGCTTTGACGCGCTCCTCCGGATCCGGCAGGTAGTTGTCGAGCAGGGTCAGGTAGAACTGCACGTGCAGCGCTTCTTCATACAGCTGGCGCGACAGGTACATGCGCGCTTCCGGCGCATTGAGGTGCTGGTACAGGTTCAGCACCAGGTTGTTGGACACGATCGAATCGCCGGTGGCGAAGAACGCGACCAGGCGGTGGATCAGGTGACGCTCACCCGGCGACATCTTGCTGTGCAGGTCGGTGATGTCGATCTGGAAGTTGATCTCTTCCACCGTCCAGGTGTTCTTGATCGCGTTCCGGTACATGTCATAGAACTGCGGGTAGCGCATCGGGCGCAGGGTCAGTTCAAAACCGGGATCGAGCAGCATCTGCTTGGGCTTGTCGGCCATGGGTGTTTCCTTGAATTCCTGGGTGAGACGCCGGGCATGGCCCGGCGCTACCGTGGGTGTTTTTCCGCAGCCGAGCATGGCTCGGCTCTACAGGGGCGAGGTGTCGAGTGCCGACCAACGGTCGGCACCCACCGCGCGGTCTTACTGGCAGGCTTCGCAGGCTTCCGGGTTTTCCAGCGAGCAGGCGATGGCTTCGTCCGGGCTGAACACCTTGGCCGGGGCCGCGCTGCTCACCGTGGTCTTGGCGATCTTGGTGGCCGGGCGCGAACGCAGGTAGTAGGTGGTCTTGATGCCCTGCTTCCAGGCGTACATGTACATGGAGGACATCGCGCCGATGTTCGGGCTTTCCATGAACAGGTTGAGCGAGGCCGACTGGTCGATGAAGGCGCCACGCTCGGCGGCCATGTCGATCAGCGAACGCATCGGCAGTTCCCACGCGGTGCGGTAGACCTCGCGCAGCGTTTCCGGAATCTGTGCCACGCCGGCGATGGAGCCTTCGGCCAGCTTGATCGCATCGCGCATGTCCGCGGTCCACAGGCCCAGCTTCTTCAGCTCGTTCACCAGGTAGCGGTTGACCTGCAGGAAGTCACCGGACAGGGTCTCGCGCTTGAACAGGTTGGACACCTGCGGCTCGACGCACTCGTAGCAGCCGGCGATCGAGGCGATGGTCGCGGTCGGGGCAATCGCGATCATCAGCGAGTTGCGCAGGCCGTGTTCCTTGATGCGCTCACGCAGGGCATCCCAGCGTGCGGTGTCTTCCGGCACCACGTTCCAGGCGTCGAACTGCAGTTCGCCGCTGGCGGCACGGGTGTCGTTGAACGACGGGTGCTTGCCGCGTTCCTGGGCCAGCTCGCAGGACGTTTCCAGCGCGTGGAAGTAGATCGCTTCGGCGATCTTCTTCGACAGGGCGCGGGCTTCGGCGCTGTCGAACGGCAGGCGCTTGCGGAAGAACACGTCCTGCAGGCCCATGCAGCCCAGGCCGACCGGACGCCAGCGCAGGTTGGCGCGGCGGGCGGTTTCGATCGGGTAGAAGTTCAGGTCGATGACGCGGTCGAGCTGGCGCACGGCCAGGCGCACGGTCTCGGCCAGCTTCTCGAAGTCGAACTCGTTGTGCTCGTCGAAGTGGTTGCCCAGGTTGATCGAACCCAGGTTGCACACGGCGGTCTCATCGTTGGAAGTGACTTCCAGGATTTCGGTGCACAGGTTGGACAGGTGGATCACGTTGCCCGGACGCAGGGTCTGGTTGCTGGCGCGGTTGCACTTGTCCTTGAAGGTCATCCAGCCGTTGCCGGTCTCGGCCAGCGTACGCATCATGCGGGCGTACAGCTTGCGCGCGGAGATGGTGCGGTTGGCCTTGCCCTGGGCTTCGGCCTGCAGGTAGGCCGCTTCGAAGGCTTCGCCGAACAGGTCGGTGAACTCCGGCACCACGCGCGGATCGAACAGCGACCATTCCTGGTCGGCCTCGACGCGCTTCATGAACAGGTCCGGCACCCAGTTGGCCAGGTTCAGGTTGTGCGCACGGCGGGCTTCGTCACCGGTGTTGTCACGCAGCTCGAGGAAGTCCTCGACGTCGGCGTGCCAGGTTTCCAGGTACACGCAGGCCGCGCCCTTGCGCTTGCCGCCCTGGTTCACCGCGGCCACCGACGAATCCATGGTCTTCAGCCACGGCACGATGCCGTTGGAGTGGCCGTTGGTCGACTTGATCAGCGAACCACGCGAACGCACGCGGGTGTAGCTGACGCCGATGCCGCCGGAGAACTTCGACAGCTGGGCGATGTCGCCGTACTTGGAATAGATCGACTCCAGCGAGTCCTGCGGCGAGTCCAGCAGGAAGCACGAGGACAGCTGCTCGTGGGTGGTGCCGGAGTTGAACAGGGTCGGGCTGGACGGCAGGTAGTCCAGGTTGCCCATGCGCTTGTACAGCGCCAGGGTCTCGGACACGTCCTCGCTCAGCGCGCTGGCGATGCGCAGGAAGAACTGCTGCGGGGTCTCGATCACCTTGCGGGTGTGCGGGTGGCGCAGCAGGTAGCGGTCGTACAGGGTACGCAGGCCGAAGTAATCGAAGTTCAGGTCCAGCGCGCCGTCGATGGCGTCGTTGAGCTTGCGTGCATTGGTCTGCACGAAGTTCAGCAGGCGGTCGTTGATCAGGCCGACTTCATGGCCACGGCTGACCGACTGCGAGAAGGCGTAGATTTCCTGGCCCGAGACTTCCTTGGCGATGTAGTTGGCCAGCAGGCGCGCGGCCAGGCGGCCGTACTCGGGCTCTTCACCGATCAGCAGGGCGGCGGTGCGGATGGACAGTTCGTCCAGCTCGCGGGTGGTGGCGCCGTTGTACAGGCCGGAAATGGTGCGGGTGGCCACGCGCATCGGATCGACGGCGTGCAGCCCTTCGGAGGAACGCTGCACCGCGCGCACGATCTTGTTCAGATCCACCAGTTCGGTGGTCCCATTGCGCTTGGTCACACTCATCGCGTTGGCCGTCGGCGGCGACGTCAACAGGAATTCGCTTTCCTTCTCGATGGTGGCGCTGGATTCGGTGCTCACGGCGTGTGTCCTCTTGGCGTGATTGGGGGTGCTCGATGCATCGGGTGACGCAGCCCGGGACATGACAGCCCAGGATGGCAGGACGGCGTCGCAGGGGATGAGACCCTGCGCCTGCCACTGCCGTTGACGATCGCGGATGGGTGCTGCTGCCACCCCCTGGAATTGGGGTTGCTGCGACCGACGGCCACAAGATAGTGGGGGTAGTGGGGGCCGTCAACGCCAAATGTAGTGAAATTCGGCAATCCCTTGCGCCGCAAGGATCGTGCCATCAGCGCCTCATCGGGACGCTTCAGACCTGCCGGATCGGGCTGCGCAGTCAAGCCCGAAACGCGTCATCGCGGTGGTACAACGCCGCGCGGAAACGGAACAATGACAGCTTCACATGACAGTGATGAAGCTGGCTAGGGACAACCCTGTGGATAGGTGGTGGGCAGCCGGTGGGAATGCGGTGGACGGGTGACTTCCGGCCGGTGACGCCCGCGCGCTGGCAGCGGATGCTGGCCGCTCGCTTCCGGAAAAGGACGGTCCGATGCACCTGCGCCTGAACGCCCTGGCCCTGCTGGCCGCGCTGTTCACCCCCCCGGCACTGGCCACCGAAGGGCCGGACCTGCGTTCGGACCAGTGCGGCATCCATACCGACTACGACGTGCTGGTGGACAGCGGCGGCATCTGGCTGCGGCATGGCCCGCAGGCCCCGCATGAGGTGGTGTTCCACGACGGCGAACTGAGCCTGGACGGCACGATGGTGACGGTCAGCGCCGCCGACGCGGCCCGGCTGCGGCAGATGGAGGCTGGCGCCCGCCAGCTGATGCCGGCGGCCACCGCACTGGCCCATGAGGTCTCCGGGGTCACCTTCGATGCGCTGGACGCCGCCTTCGAGGCCATCACCGGCAAGTCCCGCAATCGCCAGATGCGCGGCATGCGCGACGAGACGCAGCGCTGGATCGACGCCAGCCTGGGCCGTGGCTACTGGGAACAGGAAACCTTCGGCGACGGCTTCGACGCACACATCGACCAGATGGCCGAAACCATGGCCGCGTCGATGACCCGCAGCGTGCTGTGGCAGGTGTTCACCGGCCGCGCCGGCGCCATGGAGCGCCGTGCCGACCGCCTGGATGCCGAAGTCGACCGCCGCATGGAAGCGCGCAGCCAGCAGCTGGAGGCCAAGGCGATGGCGCTGTGCCCGCTGGTGCAGTCGCTGGCAGCGGCCCACGACGCACTGGAGGTGCGCTTCCAGGGGCAGCCACTGCGGCTGCTGGAGCGTGGCGAAAGCCTACGGGTGGAACACGGCAACGGCTCTGGCCTGCATGTATCGGCCGGGCCGGATGAGCGGCCGCGTGACAACGCCGTGGCGCCGACCCGATAGACCCCTGGCGTGGTAGTGCCGGCCGCTGGCCGGCAACGCATTCACCCGCAAACCACCCTCACGCCCGGTGCGGGGTACCCAGGTATTCGGCGCTCTGCATTTCGATCAGGCGCGAGGCGGTGCGCTCGAACGCGCCCTGCAGGCGCTGGCCGGTATACAGCTCGATCGGCGAAGTGCTGGCGGTGCAGACCAGGTTGACGTGGCGGTCGTACAGCTCGTCGATCAGGTTGACGAAGCGCCGCGCCGCATCTTCGTTCAGGCGATCAAAGGCGGGGATGCCGCCCAGCAGCACGGTGTTGAACTCGTGCGCGATCTCGATGTAGTCCGACGGTCCGCGCGGGCCTTCGCAAAGGGCGGCGAAATCGAACCAGGCGATGCTCTTGCCGCGGCCTCGCACCGGGATCTTGCGGCCCTCGATCTCGATGTTGCCGGGCTTGGCCGGCTGACCACCGCTCAGCTCGTTCCAGCGCGTGGCCAGCCAGTCGTCACTGTCGGCCGCCAGCGGCGCGCGGTACACCGGCGAACGGGTCAGCGCGCGCATCCGGTAATCCTCGGTGCCCTCGGCGTACAGCTCCACGCAGAAGCGCTGCAGAAGACCGATGGCCGGCAGGAAACTCTCGCGCTGCAGGCCGTTGAGGTACAGGTTCTCCACCGCGGTGTTGGAGGTGGTGACCAGGGTCACGCCCTCGGCAAACAGGCGTTCCAGCAACCGCGCCAGCAGCATGGCATCGCCGATGTCGGTGACAAAGAATTCATCCAGCACCAGCACGCGCAGGTTGCTGCGCCATTCCTGGGCGATCTTCGCCAATGGGTCGCTCTGGCCCTGGTGCTCGCGCAGGCGCTCGTGGACGCTGCGCATGAAGCGGTGGAAGTGGGTGCGGTACTTCTGCCTGATCGGCAGCCCGTCGTAGAACAGGTCGACCAGGAAGGTCTTGCCACGGCCGACGCCGCCCCAGAAGTACAGGCCCTTGACCGGCTCGGGCTTCTTCCAGAACGAGGACAGCCGGTCCAGCCAGCCGTCTTCGGCGCTGTCGACCAGGCCCAGGTGGATGCGGTCCAGCTCGGCCAGCGCGGCGTGCTGGGCCGGGTCGTTCTGCCAGTCACCACGGGCGACCCCTTCGGCGTACCGCTGCGACGGGGTCAACTCGGTTGCACTCATGCCGCCGCGCCCAGCCAGTGCTTGACGCCGTGGGTCAGCGCGCCGCGCAGGTCGATCAGCTTGCGGTGGAAGAAGTGGCTGGTCTCGGGCATGCGCACCAGCTCATGCGGGAAGTCCAGCGTGTCCAGCCACTGGTAGACGGCTTGCGGATCAACGATCTCATCCTGCTCGCCCTGGATCACCAGCCAGCGCGCCGGCGGTGCGATGCCACCGAAGTCCCAGCGACCGGCCGGCGGCGCGATCGAGATCAGCGCTTCGGGCTGCAGCTCGGCAGCGGCCTTCAACGAAACGAATGCGCCGAAGCTGAAACCGGCCAGCCACAGGCGGTCATCGGGGCGCTGGCTGCGCACCCAGGCGGCGACCGCCTTCAGGTCGTCCTGCTCGCCCACGCCGTGGTCGAACTCGCCAGCCGACGCGCCGACGCTGCGGAAGTTGAAGCGCACCGTGGTGATGCCCAGCTCGCGCAGGGTGTTGGCGGTCATGGTGACCACCTTGTTGTGCAGCGTGCCGCCCTCGGTGGACAGCGGATGGCAGACGATGGCGACGATCGGCTGCACCGGCACGTCGGCCTTGGGCAGGTCGACGACCACTTCCAGCGGGCCGGCCGGGCCGTCCAGTTCGAGGCAGGCGGTTTCGCCGGGGGCGACGGGGAACGAGGGCTTGTGCATGGCAACATGATACCGTCCCTCGCCCCTGCCCTGTGCCCGCCCCATGCTCTACCTGTCCTTGGCCGTGATCTGCAGCGTGCTGGTTTCGGTGTTGTTGAAGGTGGCCGGACGCCGCCAGCTGGATGTTGCGCAGATGGTCACCTGGAACTACCTGGTGGCAGCAACGCTCACCGCCGTGGTCCTGCAGCCGCCGCTGGATGCACTGCGCGCGCCGCATGCGCCGTGGCTCTCGCTGCTGGCGCTGGCGGTGGTGCTGCCATCGATCTTCCTGGTGCTGGGCCGCGCGGTGGCGGTGGCCGGCATCGTCCGCAGCGACGTGGCGCAACGGCTGTCGCTGCTGCTGTCATTGGCTGCCGCGTTCCTGTTCTTCGGCCAGACAGCGACGCCATGGAAGCTGGCCGGCCTCGGCCTGGGCCTGCTGGCGATGGTGGCGATCAGCCTGCGCCCGCGCGGCCCGGCAGTGGCCGCCTCACCCGGCGGCTGGGGCTGGCTGCTGGGGGTGTGGGCCGGATTCGCGGTCGTGGACGTGCTGCTCAAGCAGGTCGCGTTGTCGGGTACGCCGTCGATGGCGGCAGTGCTGGCCAGCTTCAGCGTGGCGTTCGTGCTGATGCTGGCGCTGCAGCTGTGGCGGCATGCCAGTGGCCGCAGCCGGCTGGCCTGGCGCAACCTCGGTGCGGGCGCGCTGCTGGGGCTGCTCAACGGCGGCAACATTCTTTTCTATGTACATGCGCACCAAGCCCTGCCTGAAAGCCCGGCCACCGTGTTCGCCGGCATGAACATCGGCGTGGTGGTGCTGGGTGCACTGGTGGGCGTGTTCGCCTTCGGCGAGGCCACCACGAAGTGGAACCGCGCCGGGCTGGCGCTGGCGGTGCTGGCGATCGGGTTGATCGCCTGGGGGTGAAGTATTTTCCCCCTGCGCTGTCATTTACGGCCCCTTCCCAGCGCACCGGTCATGGCTGACCTGAATCAACCGTGCATGCCCGGTGCGGGAAGGCATCTTGCACGGGAAGTGAACCGCCGCTCAAGCTGTTGAATCACGCCTTGTCCTGTCAGTAATGACTGCATAAGCCGGTCAATCACGACCACGGATGCGAATGCCCTGCAAGGGTCATGAATTCCATAACCGGGCGCGCCGCGACGATCGCGGCCCCCTCCTCGTCTGTTGCTAGCGTGGCCACTCCACTTCGCAGGTTCAGGAGTCCAGCCATGCCAGTCGTTCCCTCCCGCCCCTTCCCCCAGCTGGCCATCGCGGTGTTGTTGCTGGTTGCCGCATCTGCCGGAAAGGCAGCGACCACAGCGCATGACCCCCACCATGATCGCCGCCCTGAGCATCATCATGGGCATGGTCATCATCATGGGCATGGTCACCACCAGCCGCGTCATCCCCACCGCAGCGACAACCGGCCGCTGCGATCGCTCGCCGATCATGCCTACGGCCCCTCGACGCAGGTCACGTGCAGCAGCACCGGGCATGGATACGCCCAGTGCCCCATTGCTCACGGTTCGGTGCGATTGATCCGGCGCCATTCCAGCGCACCATGTCACCCAGGCAGTGACTGGGGTGTCGCCCACGGGATGGTGTGGGTCGACAATGGCTGCCGCGCCACTTTTGCTGTCCACTGAGCAGGCCGCCCTGCTTCAGTGGCCGGCTCCTGCACCGGCCGCCGCAGCTGCTGGCAGGTTACGGACGGCTCACGGTGCCATTCAGCGATCGAAGCCCAGCAGCAGCGGGTCGTGGTCGGAGCTGCGCCACGGGCCCTGCACGTTGCGGCCCTGGTAGCCGCTGGCGTCCTGCTCGTCGGCGTTGCTGTGCCATTCGGCGGCGCCACGCAGGCGCTTGGCCATGCCCGGGTTCAGCAGCGCGTGGTCGAGGCGGCCGGTGTAGCCGTTGTAGACGTAGCTGTAGGGATGCTCGACCTTGGCGACCTTGAACGCGTCCTGCCAGCCCAGGTCATGCAGGGTGCGGATCGGATCTTCCATGGCGTAGGCATTGAAATCGCCCAGCAGCACCGCGTCCCTGGCACCGGTGCCGGTCGGGTCGGTCTGCAGCCAGGCGTGCAGCTGCTGCGCCGAGGTCACGCGGGTGGCGTTCCAGCATCCCTGGTTGTCATTGCGGTCGGCGTCGGCGCCGGCAGCATCGCGGCAGCCCTTCGACTTGAAGTGGTTGGCGACCACCACGAACGGCGCGCCGTGCTTGCCCTGGAACGCCTGCGCCAGCGGTACGCGGCTGTGCTCGACGAACGGGCCGCCGGTCAGCGTGGCCGGCTTTCCGACCGGCTGCAGGCGCGTGCTGCGGTAGATGATGCCGACCCGGATCGGGTTGTCGCCGGGGCCGTTGCCGGCATCGACGAAACGCCAGTCGCCCTGCGCCCCGCGGTCGCGGTTGAGCGCATCGACCAGTTCGGCGATGGCCGACTGCGGTCCATAGCCGTCGTTCTCCAGCTCCATCAACGCGGCAACATCGGCACCGAGCGCGTTGACCGTGGTCACCAGCTTGGCCACCTGTGCCTTGTGCTCATCCAGCGTGCGCGCACCGCGCAGGGTCGGGAAGCCGCCGCCCTGGCCGTCACCGTTGAAGAAATTCTCCAGGTTGAAGGCGGCCACGTGCAGGCTGCCCGGCACCGTCGGCACCGCCGGGCGCTTCAGTTCCGGCAGCTTCAGCACGCCTTCGACCTGCAGGCTGGGCCGACCCTGCGCATCGACCCGCACGATGCCTTCGACGTTGCGCAGCTGCATGCCGGTGCGCAGCACCGGGTTACCCGGCAGGTAGGCCACACTGGCCGGGTCGCGGGCGTCGCTGCCATCGTCCAGCAGCAGGCGGCGACGCTGGTTGTCGGCCATCACCTGCTCGTAGCCGGCGGTACCCGGCGCGGCCACTTCGGTCGGCTGCCAGAGGCGGCCATCGAAGGCCACGGTGAGTTGGCCGAAGCGCTCCAGGCCGTCGGTACCGGCCAGGGTCAGCGGGGCGGCGATACGCACCCGCTGTCCCTCCAGCGCGCGCCAGTCGGCCGGGGCCGCAGTCAGCACCACGGTGGCGCTGCTGCGCGCGGCAGGCGTTGCCGGGGCCGGTGCAGCCTGCGGCAGGGCCTGGGCGAAGGCGCTGGCCGGCAGCAGCAGGGTCAGTGCAAGGGCAAGGGAGCGGCGGCGCATCGACGGGCGATTCCAGGGAAGAGGGCGCACAGACTAACCCTGAAATGCGAAACCCCGCTTGCGCAGCGGGGTTTTGGCCCGGGTGGGCAAAACCGGGTAGCGCCGGCCGCTGGCCGGCAGCCCTATGACCTTCGTGCGATGCGTGGTGGCCGACCGCTGGCCGGCACTACCGGCTACTTCAGGTTGCCCAGCATCCAGTCCACGGTGGCGTGGATCTGTTCCTCGGTCAGCGCCGGGTTGCCGCCCTTGGGCGGCATGATGCCGCCGTCCGGGCCGGTGTAGCCCTCGATGGCGTGCTTGTAGAGGGTGTCCTTGCCCTGCGCGATGCGCTTGTCCCAATGCGAGTGGTCCAGCGTCGGTGCCATGCCCACGCCGGTGGTGTGGCAGGCGGTGCACAGGTTGTCGAAGATGACCTTGCCGTCCTTGGTGCCGCCATAGGCCACCTGCGAAGCCGCCTTGGCCAGCGCGGCGGCCTTGGCCGCCGCCTGCGCGGCGGCGCCGGTGCTGCCGGCATAGACCGCGCCGGTGGGCGAAATGCGCTGCTCGGTGCGCTTGGCCGCGGTCGGCGACACCTCCGGCGGAATCCGGGTGTGGATGTAGGCAGCAAGGAGGATGAGGCCGAGGGTGATGGTCGCCAGCAGCGCGATCACCATGGAGAAGCGTTTCAGGAACTCCAGATCGTAATTCCGCACTCTTCGTTACCCCTGGCTGATAGTCGTTGGACCACGGCTGAGCGACTGCGTGATGGGCCGAGTATAGAACGCGCTTCGCGTGCGACAACAGGCTTCAGGGCTGGTGCGGCGCAGCATGCGTGGCCGGCATCGCCATCCCGCCGGATGGATCGTGCAGAAGCCGGCCAGCGGCCGGCAAAAACAGTCGAGCATGGCTCGACTCTACAAAACCCGGGCGCCGATCGCGCGCAGGCAGAAGCTGCAGATCGCATCCACCAGCGCGTCCTCGTCGCGGTGCGCTTCGCGGCTGGGAGCGGTCGGGCCGACCATCGCCTCGGTGAAGGCGCCGACCAGGCAGGCGGCGGCCACGTGCGCGTCCTGCACCGGCAGCTCACCGGCTGCCACGCCCTCTTCCACCAGGCGCAGGAACACGTCACCAAAGGCGCGACGGCCGCGCATGCGCTCGGCTTCCACGTCCGGGTCCACCGGCTCGACGATGAAGGCATGGGCCAGCCCCGGCCCGGCCAGGGCGCGGCGGACGAAGGCGGTGATCGCAAGGCGCAGGCGCTCGCTGGCCACCTCCGGGCCGCTGGCGATGCGTTCCATGATCGCCACCTCGTGGGCCACGGCGGCGTTGAGCACCTCCACGAACAGGTCGGCCTTGGACGGGAAGTGCCGGTAGATCAACCCGGTGGACACCCCCGCCTGGGTCGCCACGGCGGTTACCGGGGCGTTGCGCCAGCCGCCGGCCGCAACCAGCTCACGGGTGGCCAGCAGGATCCGTTCCCGGGCCCCGGCCAGCCGTTCTTCCATCAGTGCAGAGCGTTTGTAGGCCATGTTTTGATTCTAGTTTCAATTTTTGAATTTGTGTTCACTTCTTTCCCGAACCCCGCTACGCTGGGGTCCATCGCCCGTGCGGGTGACGGCCCTGCCGGCCGCCGCCCGCTCCCCCGCCGGGTGCGTCCATTCCCTGTAGTCCCGCCGTGGAGCCACCGCAATGCACGTGCCATCCCTGAACTTCGATCTTGGCGAAGATATCGACCTGCTGCGCCAGAGCGTGGCCCATTTTGCCGCCGCCGAGGTCGCGCCGCTGGCCGCCGAGGCCGATGCAACCAACCAGTTCCCGCTGGCACTGTGGCCGAAGTTCGGCGAACAGGGCCTGCTCGGCCTCACCGTGGAAGAAGCATACGGTGGTACCGGCATGGGCTACCTGGCCCACGTGGTGGCGATGGAAGAAATCTCGCGTGCCTCCGGCGGCATCGGCCTGTCCTACGGCGCGCACTCCAACCTGTGCGTGAACCAGCTGCGCAAGAACGGCAGCGAAGAACAGAAGCAGCGTTTCCTGCCCGGCCTGTGCAGCGGTGCCAAAGTCGGCGCGCTGGCGATGAGCGAACCGGGCGCCGGTTCGGACGTGGTGTCGATGAAGCTGCGTGCGGACAAGCGTGGCGACCGTTACGTGCTCAACGGCAACAAGATGTGGATCACCAACGGCCCGGACGCCGATGTGCTGGTGGTCTACGCCAAGACCGACATGGACGCCGGTGCCAAGGGCATCACCGCGTTCCTGGTCGAGAAGGGCATGAAGGGCTTCTCCACCGCGCAGAAGCTGGACAAGCTGGGCATGCGCTCCTCGCCCACCTGCGAGCTGGTGTTCCAGGACTGCGAGATTCCCGAAGAGAACGTGCTGGGCCAGGTCGGTGGCGGCGTGCGCGTGCTGATGTCCGGCCTGGACTACGAGCGCGTGGTCCTTTCCGGTGGCCCGCTGGGCCTGATGGCCGCGGCCATGGACGTGGTGATGCCGTACGTGCACGAGCGCCACCAGTTCGGTGAGCCGATCGGCAGCTTCCAGCTGATCCAGGCCAAGATCGCCGACATGTACGTGGGCCTGGGTGCCTGCCGCGCCTATGTCTACGCCGTGGCGCGCGCCTGCGACCAGGGCCGTACCACCCGCCAGGACGCGGCCGGTGCGATCCTGTACGCCGCCGAGAAGGCCACCTGGCTGACCGGCCAGGCGATCCAGATCCTGGGCGGCAACGGCTACATCAACGAATACCCGACCGGCCGCTTGTGGCGCGACGCCAAGCTGTATGAAATCGGCGCCGGCACTTCGGAGATCCGCCGCATGCTGATCGGCCGCGAACTGTTCCAGCGCACCCTGTAAGGCCACCGCAATGACCGTCCTGAACAGCCAGCTGCAACCGGGCAGCGAAACGTTTGAAGCCAACCGCACCGCCATGCAGGCCGTGGTCGATGACCTGCATGCCACCCTCGCCCGCACCGCACTGGGTGGCAACGAGGCCGCGCGTGCCAAGCACACCGCCCGCGGCAAGCTGCTGGTGCGTGATCGCATCGATGCGCTGCTCGACCCCGGCAGCGCCTTCCTGGAGATCGCGCCACTGGCCGCGCACGGCATGTATGAAGATGCCGTGCCCGCTGCCGGCGTGGTGGCCGGCATCGGCCGGGTAAGTGGCGTGGAATGCGTGATCGTGGCCAACGACGCCACGGTGAAGGGTGGCACCTACTACCCGATGACGGTGAAGAAGCACCTGCGCGCGCAGGAGATCGCCGAGCAGAACCACCTGCCGTGCATCTACCTGGTCGATTCCGGTGGCGCCTTCCTGCCGCTGCAGGACGAGGTGTTCCCTGACCGCGACCATTTCGGCCGCATCTTCTACAACCAGGCCAACCTGTCGGCGCAGGGCATTCCGCAGATCGCCTGCGTGATGGGCAGCTGCACCGCCGGTGGCGCCTATGTGCCGGCAATGAGCGACGAGACGGTGATCGTGCGCGAACAGGGCACGATCTTCCTGGGCGGCCCGCCGCTGGTGAAGGCGGCCACCGGTGAAGTGGTGACCGCCGAGGAACTGGGCGGTGCCGATGTGCACACGCGCATTTCCGGCGTGGCCGACCACATGGCCGACAACGATCTGCAGGCGCTGGCCCGGGTGCGTGCGATCATCGCGCAGTTGAACTGGCGCAAGCCGGAACCGGCGATGGCGGTGCAGGCCAGTGAAGAACCGCTGCTGCCGGCGCACGAACTGTACGGCGTGATTCCCGCGGACACGCGCAAGCCCTACGACGTGCGCGAAGTGATCGCGCGGCTGGTCGATGGCTCGCGCTTCGACGAGTTCAAGCCGCGCTACGGTGCAACCCTGGTGACCGGCTTCGCGCATCTGAACGGCTACCCGATCGGCATCATCGCCAACAACGGCATCCTGTTCTCCGAGTCGGCACTGAAGGGCGCGCATTTCATCGAGCTGTGCACCCAGCGCAACATCCCGCTGGTGTTCCTGCAGAACATCACCGGCTTCATGGTCGGCCGCAAGTACGAACAGGGCGGCATCGCAAAAGACGGCGCCAAGCTGGTGATGGCGGTGGCCTGCGCCAAGGTGCCCAAGTTCACGGTGGTCATCGGTGGCTCGTTCGGCGCCGGCAACTACGGCATGTGCGGCCGCGCATACTCGCCCAACTTCCTGTGGATGTGGCCGAACGCGCGCATCGGCGTGATGGGCGGCGAACAGGCCGCCAGCGTGCTGGCCACGGTCAAGCGCGACGGTATCGAAGCCAAGGGCGGACAGTGGCCGGCGGCGGAAGAGGATGCGTTCAAGGCGCCGATCCGCGAGCAGTTCGAACAGCAGGGCCACCCCTACTACGCCAGCGCGCGGTTGTGGGACGACGGCGTGATCGATCCGGTCGACACCCGCCGTGTCCTCGCTCTGGCGCTGTCGGCCAGCCTCAACGCCGCCCCGCAGCAGACGCGCTTCGGCGTGTTCCGCATGTAACCCGTGCCATGACAGAGCAAGCTCCCATGAAGCCCGTCGCCATGTTCAGCAAGATCCTCATCGCCAACCGTGGCGAGATCGCCTGCCGCGTCATCGCCACCTGCCGCCGCCTCGGCATCGCCACCGTGGCGGTGTATTCCGATGCCGACCGCAACGCACGCCACGTGCGCCTGGCCGACGAAGCCATCCACATCGGCCCGGCCGCCGCGCGCGAAAGCTACCTGCGCGGCGACGTGCTGCTGGACGCCGCGCGCCTGACTGGCGCGCAGGCGATCCACCCCGGCTACGGCTTCCTGTCCGAGAACGCCGACTTCGCCGATGCCTGCGCAGCGGCCGGCATCACCTTCATCGGCCCGCCGGCCAGCGCGATCCGCGCGATGGGTGACAAGAGCGCGGCCAAGGCGCTGATGGCCAAGGCCGGCGTGCCGCTGACCCCGGGCTACCACGGCGACCAGCAGGACCCGGCGTTCCTGCGCGCGCAGGCCGATGCCATCGGCTACCCCGTGCTGATCAAGGCCAGCGCAGGCGGTGGCGGCAAGGGCATGCGCAAGGTCGAACGCAGCGAGGACTTCGTCGATGCGCTGGCCAGCTGCCAGCGCGAGGCGGGCTCGGCGTTCGGCAACGACCACGTGCTGGTCGAGAAGTACGTCGAGCGCCCGCGCCATATCGAGATCCAGGTGTTCGGCGACAGCCACGGTGAGGCGGTGTACCTGTTCGAGCGCGACTGCTCGGTGCAGCGGCGCCACCAGAAGGTGCTGGAAGAAGCCCCGGCGCCGGGCATGAGCGCCGAACGCCGCGCGGCGATGGGCCAGGCCGCGGTCGATGCCGCGCGTGCGGTGGGCTACGTCGGTGCCGGCACCGTGGAGTTCATTGCCGGCCCGGACGGCGATTTCTACTTCATGGAAATGAACACCCGCCTGCAGGTCGAACACCCGGTGACCGAGTCCATCACCGGCACCGACCTGGTGGAATGGCAGCTGCGCGTGGCCGCTGGCCAGCCGCTGCCGCTGCGCCAGGACCAGCTGGCCATCCACGGCCATGCCATCGAAGCGCGCCTGTATGCCGAAGATGCGGACCGCGGCTTCCTGCCCTCCACCGGTACCCTGCGCCACCTGCGCCTGCCGACACCCTCGGCGCACGTGCGCGTGGATACCGGCGTGGAGCAAGGCGACAGCATCACCCCGTTCTACGACCCGATGATCGCCAAGCTGATCGTCTGGGACGTGGACCGCGATGCCGCGCTGCGCCGCATGAGCCAGGCCCTGGCCGACTGCCAGGTGGTCGGCGTGACCACCAATGCCGGCTTCCTGCGCCGGCTGGTGAACACCGATTCGTTCGCGAACGCCAGGCTGGATACCGCGCTGATCGAACGCGAACAGGCGGCGCTGGGTCACGTGGGCGATACCGGCGATGCGCTGTGGATGCTGGCGGCGGTGGCCGCCGTGACGTGCACCGCAGGCGCCAGCCGCGATGCGCGCGACCCGCATTCGCCGTGGCAGGCGCAGGACGGCTGGCGCCTGGGTGCTTCGGCGCCGCGCGTACTGCCGCTGCAACAGGGCGAGCGCCGGCACACCCTGAAGGTGTGGGCACAGGCCGATGGCTGGCGCGTGCAGCGCGATGACGCGGCGCCGGTACAGGTGACCGGCACCGCCGATGCGCGCGGCATCACCGTGCAGCTGGAGGGCCGACGCTGGTCGTTGCAGGTGCTGCGCGAAGGCGACCAGCTGTATCTGTTCGGTGCCGATGGCCAGCAGCGCTTCACCCTGCATGATCCGGTGGGCGAATCGGACCACGCCGCGGCCGATGCCGGCAGCCTGCTGGCACCGATGCCGGGCAGGATCGTGGCCACGCTGGTCGCGGCCGGCACCGAGGTCAAGCGCGGCACGCCGCTGGTGGTGCTGGAAGCGATGAAGATGGAACACACCCTGCAGGCCCCGGCCGATGGCACGGTGAAGGGCTACCGCGCCAAGGCCGGCGACCAGGTCGGCGACGGCGCGGTGCTGGTGGACTTCGAAGCGGCGTGATCGCCGGGGCGGCGACCGCTCAGCGGTCGTCGCCCGCCAACACGCGTCCGGCGGGATCGAATTCCGCCGTGTCCAACGTGGCGCTGCGCCAGCCCAGGCCACAGATGGCCATTGCGCTCTGGCCGATGCCATCGAAGCCGAACGCCCGATCGACATCGGCATCGTTGATGGCCGCGGTCACGAACGCGGCCAGCCCGCGCTCGGTCGCGCACAGGTACAGCAGCTGCGAGATATGGCCGACATCCAGCGTCACCGCACGGTGCGCCTTGGCATGGTTGCGGTACTTCCAGAAGCAGCGGTCATAACGCGGCGCCAGTACCAGCAGTGCCGGCGCATCGGCAAACCACTCCTGCCCCGACAGCATCCGCCGCGCCAGCGCAGGCAGCGACGGCGGCGGCGGTGAAGGCAGGGGCAGCACGGCGTGCTGCACGGGATGGTAGTGGTACAGGCCCGGTGCCAGGCCCTCCACGTTCTGCACCAGCAGGAAGCCCTCGGTGGGATGCAGGCCACCGCCGGAGGGTACGTTCTTCTTCAGGAACTCGGTATCGCGCTCGACCTTCTGCACCGCGTGCGCCATCAGCGTGCGCTGCAGCACCTGGGCCAGCAACGGCAGCGGCAGCGCGCGCTGCGGGTCGAAGTTGCGGCAGGTGGTGCGCCGCGCCAGCAGTGCGTCGAACGCAGCCTCGTCGCTGCGCGGCAGCGGCTGGTAGTCGCCCTGCATCGGCTGCACCACCGGCGGTGGCGGCCCCAGCCGTTGGCGCAGGCCCGCGGCGGTGTCCAGCCCCTGGCGGCGCATGTCCTCCACGCTGTCCACGGCCTGCCAACGTGCGTGGCGATGGGCCAGTGCGGCCAGCGGCCACCACTGGCTGCGCCGCAGCGCCTCATCACGCAGCTGGTGCCCCACCTCGCTGGGCGGGTCGGTCAGCAGCAGGCCCTGTTCAACCAGGCGCGCCAGCATGGCCGGCGAGGCGTCGGCCGGTGGCTCGCTCCAGCGGTGCGCGCTGAGCTCGCCCAGCAGCTGGCGCTCCTCGGCATCCACCGGCAGGGGCTGATCCAGATGGGCGGCCAGGGCCACCCAGCTGATCTGGCTGTCCATCTCGGCGTGGCCGGCCAGCATCGCGCGCAGGTCCAGGGTGACCGACTCGCGGGGTTCGAACATCAGGCTGGCGCAGCGGCGCAGGCGCATGGGTTTCCTTCCTTCTGCCGCACAACCGGCATAGCAGCAGCGACCGCAGCGCGGCCAACTTTAGCGATGAACGCGCCACGGCCCTCAATGGCAGGCTGTCGCGGCCGATACGAAACATTCCACCTACGGAAGATCCCGATGAGCACCCATCCCCGCCTTTCCGCCGAAGACGCCAGCACGCTGCTGGACCACCTGATCGGCAACGACGACTTCCGCAACCGCTTCACCGCTTCGCCGGCCAAGGCGCTGGCCTCGATCGGCCTGGACGGCGCTGTCGGCGAAAACGACTGCATGAAGATCGGTACCCTGGCGTCGGTCGAGGAGCTGTGCCGGACGCGCGATTCGCTGCATGCGTACCTGAGCACCTCGACCGCCTCGATGACGGTGGTGTTCTGTTTCGAAGCCGACCGCATCGACGAGCGCGTCAACGCCTGAGCCTGCTTCAGTGCGACGATGGCGGCGACACCGCCGCCATGGCGATGTCGTGCACGTTCAAGGGCTGCCAGACCTGCATCGAGGCGACTTCAGCAATGGCCTGGCCGTGGTGCCGGGCCAGCCATTGCTGCTCGCGGCGCACGCCGGCGGCATCCTGCTGTACACGCAATGCCTGCAACAGCACCACATGGGCCTGTACCGGTTCGCTGCCATCCAGCGCAGTCTCGAGCAGATCGCGTGCCGCCTGCGGCCGTTGCCGACCCAGTTCGGCCATGGCCCGCACCACGCGGAGCCACTTGCCCACCACCGGGCTGCGTTGTCCCTCCAGCAGCTCGCCGTGGTCATGCAGCCACTCTGCGGCGAGCACATGCTGGCCCTGTCTCTGGGCCAGGTAAGCCAGCGCCAGCAATTGCAGGCTGCGGCTTCCCACGGCGGAGTCGTCGTTGTCGCGGAGCAGGGGCCGCAGCATCGCCGCGATGGATTCAAGTTCCTTCACGTCCCCGGTCGTGCACAGCGTGGTCACCGTAGCGTGCTGCAGGCGCTGATGGATCTGGTAATCGATCAGCTCCGGCGCCGGACCATCCGCCGCAATCGCTGAATGCATGGCTGTGCAATCGCGCTGCTCGGCAGCCACCAGCAGGTGTGCACGCAGGCGCATGCGCTGTTGCAGGTCGTCTCCCCTGGGCAATCGCATCAGCACCTGCCGTGCCTGTGCCTGCTGGCCCTGGGCGATCAGGACGTCCACATCAAGGTCGTCGGCCTCGTCATTGCCGCGCAGCATCTGTGCCTGATGCAGGGTCCGCATCGCCTGCTGTGGCTGGCCAAGGCCCAGCTGCGCCCGCGCCAGGTGGATCATCGGATACAAGCGCAATGGATCCTGCGGCACCGTCGCCGCGCGCGCATAGGGCAGCGCTTCGGTGAAGCGATTGTCCTGCAGCAGCCCCCACGACGTATTGGACAGTCCGGCAAACGAATCCGGATAGATCTTGGCCAGTGCACGCCACTGCTCCAGCGGCCAGCCGCCGGGTTCCAGCTCGGCCTGCCAGCCCTTCAGGTACAGGCGCTCGCGTGCGGGCAGGCGCTGTTGCTGGGCCAGTGCATGCTCCAATGCCTCGCGCGCCTGCTGGACCTGTGCGGTGCGTGCCAGCAGCTTGGCCAGCCCCATGTAGGCCAGCGCAAAACCAGGATCGATGTCGATCGCGGCCTGGTAGAGATTGCGCGCCTCTTCGAAGCGACGTTGTCCCAGCGCGTTCTCGGCCAGGGCGAAGGCCCGCAGCGCACGCAGATCGCGGGTCGACGCCCGCGGCAAGGGCAGCGACTGCTCAAGGCTGGCGACGGACTCACCCAATCCGCGACGCAGGCGTCCAACCACGTCGTCCACCGCGAACACCAGCTGATCGGAGCGATCGGCCGTTGCCGTGAAGCTGGTCACCAGCTGGCCGCTGCGGGGTTCGACCACATCGATGCCCAGCAGGTAGCCACCGGTCTGCTGCCGCACATTGGGCAGCAGCACCGCACGCGCACCTTCGCGCATGGCGATTTCCACGGCCGTGTTGCGGGTCATCCGCGAGTCACTGGACAGCCGGGCCATCTCCAGGCTTTCGCGGATCTTGCCTTCGGACAGCACGTTCACGTACCGCGACTGTTCCAGCGCGATCAGAATCGCGTGCCGCATCGACTCGTCGAAGATCGGGTCACCGGTCAGGTTGTCGACATCGGCCAGCACCACCCAGTCGCGCTCGGCGAAGGCGATCGCCGGTTCCGGCCGCAGCAGCAGCCAGCCGCCCAGCACCAGCACCGCCAGCACCAGGCCTTCGGCGGCCAGCACCACGGGCTGCCGCCACAGGGGAAGATCGCGGCGCGCCTTGGCATTGGAGCGCGGCATGCGCAGCGGCGCCGACCCGATCTCGCCCACTTCGATCACTTCCTGCACCACCGGCACACCCTTGAAGCGCCAGCGTCCGTGCGACTTCCACAGCAGGCGCGTGCCACGCTCGCCGAGCGCTTCGGTGGCGCGGTGGGTCAGCGATTCGGCCACGGCCGACAACAGGATCTGGCCCGGCCGTGCCAGCATCATCAGGCGTGCTGCCATCGGCTTGGCCAGGCCTTCCACTTCCATCGACTTGGCGCCGGCGCGGACCGCTTCGGGGCTGTTGTCCCAGGTCAGCACGTCGCCCACGTGCAGGCCGGCACGCGCACGCAGTTCAATCGAGCGCTGCTGGCCCAACGCATGCAGTTCGCGCTGGTAGTCCAATGCGAAGCCCAGCGCATCGATGGCGCGCTCGAACAGCATGAACAATCCGTCGGAGCGATCGATCAGCTGGCCGTTCCAGCGGTGCTGCAGCACCAGCACCAACCGATCGTGTTCCTGGAACAGGCTCGCGGCCGCCACATCGCCGATCCGCTCGACCAGCTGCAGCGAATCACACAGATCGGTGAACAACAGGGCGCGTAGCTGGGGGCTATGCGGGGCTGACGTTCCGTTGTCGCCATTCATTGCCTGCCTCTCCCTATGGGCCGTCCGGATCATCCACCCAGCGCAGGCAGTTGCCGCCATCGCGCTTGGCCTGGTACAGCGCGCGATCCGCGCTGGCATACCATTCGCTCCAGCCGGCATCCGGCGGCAGCAGGCTGGCGCCGATGCTGACCAGGCTCACGTGCGGCGTGCCATGGCTGCGTTCAAGCAGACCGTGTACCGCGCTGAGAATGAACTCGGCCGCGTGCTGCACGATCTCGTGGTTGCCACGGCGCAGGATCAGGCAGAACTCGTCGCCGCCCAGCCTGCAGGCCAGGTCCTGCTCGCCGGCCATCGAGCGCAGGATGTTGCCCATGCTCTGCAGCACGCGGTCGCCGGCCTGGTGGCCATGGCGGTCATTGATCTGCTTGAAGCGGTCGCAGTCGATCAGCAGCAAGGCCTGCGGCAGCCCTTCCTGCTCGGTGCGGCATTCCTGCAGGTACAGGGTCAGGCCGCGGCGGTTGTGCAGCCCGGTCAGTTCATCGGTACGCACCAGCTCGCGTGTATGGGTCAACTGATGGGTGGTGATGTACAGGTTGTCCAGCGCGGTTTCCAGATCATGGTTGCGCCGGCGCAGCTGGCTGATCAGGGCCTGTTCGTTGGTCAGCACGCGCATGATCGTGCGGCGCAGGAAGTAGGCGACCAGGCCGGGATCGGATTCGACCAGGCGATGGAAATCGGACGGCCCCAGTTCCAGCACTTCACAGTCGGCCAGGGCACGGGCGCTGGCACTGCGCAGGTGGTCGCCCACCAGCAGGCCCAGTTCGCCGAAGAACTCATGCTGGCCGAGGGTCTTGATCACCAGGTCTTCGCCGAAGTCCAGTTCGATCTGGCCTTCGAGGATCACATACATGCGTTCGCCACGGTGGCCGCGCTGGAACAGCCACTGTCCGGCATGAAGCTTGCATGGGCGGGCGAATCTGGCGAACAATGCCACCTCGGCATCGGACAGCAGCGCGTGCACTATCTCGGCCATCGCCACCCGGGCGATACCTGACGTCACATCACTGTTCTCGGCCGCACCCCTGCCGGTCATTCCCTGCACCCGCCGCCAGCGTCCCCTGGTGAGCCGCGGAGCATAGCATCGCTTTAAAGTGTGCGCCCTATCTCATTTTGGACCTTCCGGCGCGCGTCTCCGATGTGAAGATGCGTGGTGGCCCGTTCTGCTCACCGTCACCTGCCCAAAAGTCCTGCCGGATCAATCCGATGGCCGTCTTCACAGGGTTTCGGCCAAGTTGCCGCGCAGGGGGTGCGCCGGATTGACGCTGCCCGCGTTCACCGCTGTTCCACCGATACAACAACGCCGGCAGGTCCCCCGACCGGCCGGCGTTGCCTGGCCCTTCCCTGGCCACCCTGAGCGTTCTGAAGCCCTACCGCATTACGCCGCGCGCTCGCTGCGGCCGCCGTGGAACTGCTCTTCCTCGGTCGAGCCGGTCAACGCGGTGGTCGACGACTGGCCCTGCTGGATCGCCTGGGTCACCGCGTCGAAGTAGCCGGTGCCGACCTCGCGCTGGTGCTTGACCGCGGTGAAGCCACGCTCGGCCGCTTCGAACTCGGCTTCCTGCAGCTCCACGAAGGCGCTCATCTGGCGACGCGCGTAGCCGTAGGCCAGGTTGAACATGCCGTAGTTCAGCGCGTGGAAACCAGCCAGGGTGATGAACTGGAACTTGTAGCCGTAGCTGCCCAGTTCACGCTGGAACTTCGCAATGGTCGCGTCGTCCAGGTTCTTCTTCCAGTTGAAGCTGGGCGAGCAGTTGTAGGCCAGCAGCTTGCCCGGGAACTTTGCATGGATCGCCTCGGCAAACTTCCGTGCGAACTCCAGGTCCGGTTTGCCGGTCTCGCACCACACCAGATCAGCGTAGGGTGCGTAGGCCAGGCCGCGGCTGATCGCCTGGTCCAGGCCATTGCGGGTCTTGTAGAAGCCTTCCACGGTGCGCTCGCCGGTGGCGAACGGCTTGTCGTTGCCGTCGATGTCGCTGGTCAGCAGATCGGCGGCTTCGGCATCGGTGCGCGCCACCAGCAGGGTCGGCACGCCCAGCACGTCGGCGGCCAGGCGCGCAGCGTTGAGCTTTTCAATCGCCTCGCGGGTCGGCACCAGCACCTTGCCACCCATGTGGCCGCACTTCTTCACCGAGGCCAGCTGGTCTTCGAAGTGCACGCCGGCGGCACCGGCCTCGATCATCGCCTTCATCAGTTCGAAGGCGTTGAGCACGCCGCCGAAACCGGCTTCGGCGTCGGCCACGATCGGCTGCAGGAAGTCGATGTCGTCCTTGCCTTCGGCGTGATGCAGCTGGTCGGCGCGCAGCAGGGTGTTGTTGATGCGCTTGACCACCGCCGGCACCGAATCGGCCGGGTACAGTGACTGGTCCGGGTACATCTGCCCCGCCAGGTTGGCGTCGGCCGCCACCTGCCAGCCGGACAGGTAGATCGCCTTCAGGCCGGCCTTGACCTGCTGCATGGCCTGGTTGCCGGTCAGCGCACCCAGCGCGTTGACGAACTCGCGCTCATGCAGCGATGCCCACAGCTTCTCCGCGCCCAGGCGGGCCAGCGAATGCTCGATGTGCACGGTGCCGCGCAGGCGCACCACGTCGGCGGCGCTGTAGTTGCGCTGGATGCCTTCCCAGCGCGGGTTGGTATCCCAGTCGTGCTGGATCTGTTCGGCAGTGGGCAGCTTGCTCATGTCTTTCTCCAGTTCGGTTGGTGCGTGCAGCGGGGAGGGAAACGTCGGTGGAACGCGGGCGCTCGATCAGTCGATGCGTGCGTAGGCCGGCAGGGTCAGGAAATCGGTCAGTTCATTGCTGCGGCTCAGTTCGGCCAGCAGGGTGATGGCTTCGGTGATGCGCGCGCCGCCGGGCAATGCATGGGTATCGCCCAGCCGCGCCGGCAACTGCGCCAGCGTGGCGTCGAGCAGGGCCAGGTCGATGGCGGTGCCGTCGTCCAGCTGCTGGCCCGGCGTATGCAGCCACTGCCACAGCTGGCTGCGGCTGATCTCGGCGGTGGCCGCATCCTCCATCAGGTGATGGATCGGCACGCAGCCATTGCCATCCAACCACGCCGCCAGGTAACGCACGCAGACTTCCACGTTGCCTTCGAAGCCTGCGCGGGTGATGGTGCCGGGCGGCCGTGCGATCAGTTCGTCGCGGCCGACACGCACATCCTGGCGCAGCACGCTGTGCTGGTTCGGGGTGGGCATGTGCTCGTCGAAGATCGCCATCGCCACCGGGATCAGCGCCGGGTGTGCGACCCAGGTGCCGTCGTGGCCGGCGCTGACTTCGCGCAGCTTGTCGGCGCGCACGCGGGCCATCGCCTGTTCGTTGGCGGCCGCATCGTTGTTGATCGGGATCTGCGCGGCCATGCCGCCCATCGCATGCGCGCCGCGGCGGTGGCAGGTCTGGATCAGCAGTTCCGAATACGCCTTCAGGAAGGGCTGGATCATGGTCACCTGGCCGCGCTCGGGCAGCACGCGGTCGGCGTGGCGGCGGAAGGTCTTCAGGTACGAGAAGATGTAATCCCAGCGCCCGCAGTTCAGGCCGACGATGCGGTCGCGCAGCGCGTGCAGGATCTCGTCCATCTCGAACACCGCCGGCAGCGTTTCGATCAGCACCGTCACCTTGATCTGGCCGTGCGGCAGGCCGAGCATGCCCTCGATGTGCGACAGCGCGGTCTCCCACAGCGCCGCTTCTTCCATGCTCTGCAGCTTGGGCAGGTAGAAGTACGGGCCGCGGTCCTTGGCCTGCAGCGCGCGCGCATTGTGGAACGCGAACACCGCCGCATCGAACAGGCCACCGGCCAGCGGCTGGCCATCGATGGCCACGTGCTTTTCGTCCAGATGCCAGCCACGCGGGCGCACGATCAGCACCGCCTGTTCGTCGTACGGGCGCAGGCGGTAGTGCTTTCCATTGGGTGCGGTGTATTCCAGGTCACCACGCACGGCGGCGGCCAGCGACTGCTGCCCGGCCAGCAGGTTGCGCCAGGTCGGCGAGGTCGAATCCTCGAAGTCGGCCATGAACACCTTGGCGCCGGAGTTCAGCGCGTTGATGACCATCTTCGGATCGGTCGGGCCGGTGATCTCGACGCGGCGGTCCTGCAATGCGTCCGGCAGCGGCGCGACGGTCCAGTCGCCGCTGCGGATCGCGGCGGTGTCTTCGCGGAAATCCGGCAGGCCGCCCTGGTCGAAGAACGCCTGGCGTTCGCGGCGCGCCTGCAGCCGCGCCTGCCGGCCCGGTTCCACCGCGCGGTGCAGCGACACCAGCAGGGCCAGCAGCGGCGCCGGCAGCACGGTGTCCTGGCCGGCCACGCGGGTCGCCAGGGCGATGCCGGGGGTGGCCTTGGCAGCGGAAGCGGGAACAGCGGAAGCGACGGCGGACATGAGGCGACTCCAGCAGTGGGGGAACGTCTCCACGGTGCCGCCGGGGCCGAGTATTTGGCAAAACAGTTTTTGCAATGTTCTACATAAACTGTGCTAATACTTGTGACGCGATGACCACACGCACCCCGCCAAGTCCGCGTTTTTCCTACAAATCCGACCGGTTGAAACCGCTGCGCGCGTTCTGCCAGACGGTGCGCCTGGGCTCGGTCTCACGGGCGGCTGAGGCACTTTTCGTCAGCCAACCAGCGATCAGCCTGCAGTTGCAGGCACTCGAACGGGAGCTGGGGGTGCCGCTGTTCGAGCGCAGCGGGCGGCGCCTGGTGCCCAGCCGCGAGGGCCAGCTGCTGTATGAAATGGCGCAGCCACTGGTGGAGAACCTGGACGGGCTGGAGGCGCGCTTCCGCGACAAGGTGCGCGGGCTGGACGCCGGCGAACTGAACATCGCCGCCAACAGTTCGACCATCCTGTACCTGCTGCCGAAGATCGTCGAACGCTTCCGCCTGCATCATCCGGACGTGCGCCTGACCCTGCACAACGCGATCAGCGCCGATGGCACCGACCTGCTGCGCGAGGATGCGGCCGACCTGGCGATCGGTTCGATGACCGATGTGCCGGCCGACCTCAGCTACGCCCCGGCTTACCGCTTCGAGCAGGTGCTGATCGCGCCGCACGACCATCCGCTGGCCAGCGGCGCCGAACTGGAGCTGGCCGACATCGCGCGCCATCCGCTGGTGCTGCCACCGAAGCGGCAGATCACCTACCGCCTGGTCGACCAGGTGTTCCAGCGCCACCGCATCGCCTACACGGTGGCACTGGAGGTGGGCGGCTGGGAGGTGATCAAGCAGTACGTGGCGATGGGCATGGGCATTTCCATCGTGCCGGCGCTGTGCCTGAACGAAGCCGACCATGAGCGGCTGGCGGCGCGGTCGATGAAGCGCTGGTTCCCGGAGCGCAGCTACGGGGTGATCGTGCGACGGGGCAAGGCGTTGTCGGCGCAGGCGCGGGCGTTCATCGAGCTGATCCAGCCGGAGTTGTTCAGTCCGCGCGATTACGACCAGAGCGGACATTCGGAGCGGTAGGAGTTTCCTGGTTTGCAGGGCTGCCGCCCTGCACCTGCAGAGGCCGAAGCAACGGCAACGGCAACAGCGGGCTATCCGTGGGATGGCGGGGCGGAGTGGGTGGGCAGGACACGCCGTAAACCCCCCTCCGGGGTCCGGCCCAGCCGCTGGCGGCTGGGCGTTCGGGCGCTTGCGAAGCAGCGCTTCGCAAGCAAAGCGCCCTCACCCATGGGGGCTCGATGGCGCCATCCATGGCGCCAACGGTCCTGCCCACCCACACCGCCCCACCTCTGACAGTTGGCCGCAATCTGCCGGTGGGTGCCGACCGTTGGTCGGTACGGGGTCGGATCCCGTTGCTACGCAACGGGCTCTGACCCCATTTCCGGCTGACGATGAATACACTGGGCCCATGTCCATCGAACTGCGCCACCTGCGCTACTTCCTCGCCGTTGCCGATACGCTGCACTTCGGCCAGGCGGCGGAGCGGTTGGGCATGTCGCAGCCGCCGCTCAGCCAGCAGATCCGCCAGCTGGAGGAACTGATCGGGGCGCGCCTATTCGTGCGCAGCCATCGCCGCGTGCAGCTGACGCCCGCCGGGCAGCTGCTGCAGGAACGGGCACGGGCCATCGTGCAGCAGGTGGAAGCGGCGGTGGACGAGGTGCAGCGCGCGCAGCGCGGCGAGCAGGGCGAGCTGCATATCGGGCTGACCCGGGCCACGCCGCTGTCGCCGCAGATTCCGCGTTCGATCCTGCATTACCGCCAGCAGTATCCGCAGGTGCGGTTGCAGCTGAGCGAGATGAACACGCTGCAGCAGATCGATGCGCTGCTCGATGGCAGCCTGGACGTGGGCATCATCCGCAAGCGCACGCTGCCCCCGGAGCTGGTGGCACACAGCCTGTTCGTCGATCCGCTGGCGTTGATCGTGCATGCCGACCACCCGGCCCTGCGCCGGCTCTCGAAGCAGGGCACGCTGTCGCTGCGCGACTTCGCACAGGAGCCGTTCGTGGCGTTCCGGCGCAGTGCCGGTGCAGGTATCCACGACCACATGATCGCGCTGTGTGCGGCGGCGGGCTTCACGCCGCGCATCGTGCAGGAGGCCGGTGAAGCCTCAACCCTGATCAGCCTGGCCGCGGCCGGGCTGGGCGCGGCGATCCTGCCGTCGTCGTGCGATCACATCCGCGTGGAAGGCGCGCGCTTCGTGGCACTGGCCGATGCCGGTGCGCATTCGGAAGTGCAGCTGGCATGGCGCCGCGAAGGGGTGACGCCATTGATCCGCAACTTCGCCACGCTGCTGCGCGAGGCGTTCGCGGAAGGGTAAGCGTGCAACCCGCCTGGTGGTGCCGGCCGCTGGCCGGCATGCGGACCCAAATGGAATTGCCGGCCAGCGGCCGGCACTACCGTACGCGTTGGATCACGCCGTCACCGGCTGCGGGGCGCGCTGCTGCAGCGCCCAGACAATGCCGCCGCCGATCAGGGTCAGCGCGGCGGCGAAGGCGCACACCCCTCGCCAGTCCCAGGCCGCGTAGGCCAGTCCGCCCACCCCGCCCAGCACGCTCGACCCCAGGTAGTAGGCAAACAGGTACAGCGCCGAGGCTTCGGCGCGCATCGTGCCGGCGCGGCTACCAACCCAGCTGCTGGCCACCGAATGGCCGCCAAAGAATCCAAACGTCACCAGCGCGATGCCCAGTGCCATCGTGCTCAGCCACGGCATCGCCAGCAGTGCGATGCCGGCGCCGATCAGTGCGAACGAGATCGACAGGATGCGGCCACGCCCGTAACGCGTGGCCTGCTGACCCATCCATGCCGAGCTGAAGGTGCCGACCAGATACACACTGAAGATCAGCCCGACCACGGTCTGGCTGAGGTGGTACGGCGGTGCCAGCAGGTGGTAGCCCAGGTAGTTGTAGAGGGTGACGAACACGCCCATCAGCACGAACGAGGTGGCGAACAGCCACGGCAGGCCCGGGTCGGCGAACAGCGCGCGCCAGCGCGACGGCAGTTGGCGCAGGCCGTCGCGGCGGGCCTGGAAATGCCGCGATGGCGGCAGTTGCAGCCACAACAGCACGGTGCTGGCGATGGCAATGATCGAGACCACGCCGATGCCCCAGCGCCAGCCCCAGTGGTCGGCGATGATGCCGGCCAGCAGGCGGCCGCTCATGCCACCGATGGCGTTGCCGCCGATGTACAGGCCCATCGCCAGGCCCAGCGCGCGGCTGTCCATTTCCTCCACCAGGTAGGTCATCGCCACCGCCGGTACGCCGCTCAGCGCCAGGCCAAGCAAGGTGCGCAGCACCAGCAGCGTGGTCCAGTCGTCCACCAGTGCGGTGCACAGCGACAGGATGGCCGACGCGAGCAGCGCGGCGATCATCAACGGGCGGCGGCCGATCGCATCGGACAGCAGCCCGGCCAGCAGCATCGCCACCGCCAGGGTGCCGGTGGTCAGCGACAGCGACATTGCACTGCCGGCTGCGGAGACGCCGAAGTGACGGCTGAACTCGGGCAGCAGCGGCTGCACCGTATAAAGCAGGCCGAAGGTGGAGAAGCCAGCCAGGAACAGGGCCAGCGCGGTGCGCCGGAAGGCCGGGGTGCCCTGCTGGATGCGGGTCTCGGCAGTGGGGTCGACAGTGTGGGGGCGGCGTTCGACGGCCGCCGCGGTTTCGCCAGTCATGGGATCGATGGGCCGGTGGGGACGGCCGGGCGTGGGAGGGAACGGGCCCCAGACTAGGCCCGTTGATCCAGTCGATCCATAACCTGATAGATCATGATTGATACACAGGAAGTATCAATTAAGCTTACAGCCGCTGCCATTCAAAACCATCGCTGCGGCGGTAGTACACCGCCACGGCGCGGCCATAGAGCTTGTCCGCGTCGACGAAGCCGAAGAAGCGGCCGTCAAAGCTGTTGCCGCGGTGGTCACCCAGCACCAGCACCTTGCCGGCCGGCACTACCAGATCGGCGATGTCCGGGCCGCCGCCCATGTCCAGATCGAGGCGGGCGCGGCGCTGGCCGAAGGCCTCCACGTCCTGCAGGTCGGTGATCTGCAGCGGCTCCCCGTTGATGCTCAGATGGCCCTCATGCAGCTGCACGTGGTCGCCGGCCACCGCCGCCACGCGCTTGATCAGGCGGGTGCCATCGGCCGGCGAGTCGAACACCGCCACTTCGCCACGCTGCGGGCTGCCGGTCGCCAGCAGTTCCTTGCCAGTGAACGGCAGGCGCAGGCCATAGGCGCGCATGTCCACCACCACCCGGTCGCCAGGCTGCAGGGTTGGCTGCATCGAGCCACTGGGCACCACGTAGTGGTTGGCCAGGGTATCGCGGGCGGCGGCCAGCAGGCCGAGCATCACCAGCAGCGGCAATGCTTCCTTCTTCAGCCAGGTAAGCGCACGTTCGGAAAAGGGAGGGCGGGCAACAGCATCCATGGCAGGCTCCGGGTGGTCGGTAGCGGTATCAGACCACAGGCAGGCGTCGCAGGTTCCCGCCAGCACGGGACAGGGTTACGCAGGTTTTACGCCCCGGCCCGGCGACGGGCATCGCACCTTTACGGCCAGCGCGCGCATCGTGTGCCCACCGCGCCACAGGGCGCATTCCGCAAGGTGTTGTATGACCCTCCTGGTGATCCGCCACGCATCTGCGTCGGCGCCGCGCCCGCAGCTGCCGACGCAGTTGAGCGGCCATCGCGTGCTGTGCAGCGACTGCGCCAGCCTGTCCGAAGTGCGCCAGTGCCTGTGCCAGCCGCAGGCGCGCTCGGCCGACTGGGTGCTGCTGGATGTCGGCACTGCCGACGAGGCGCAGTGGCAGGCCGAAGGTGGCGCGCTGCAGGCGGCACTGGAACGGCTGCCGGCGCAGTACATCGAGCTGCAGGCCCGCAGCGAGCCGGGGCTGGATGCACGCCTGCGCCTGCAGCACGGTCCGGCCGCAGTGGTGGTCGACCAGCGCAGCCAGCAGGCCGGTTATCCGTTGTCGCTGGCCATCGTTGGCCGCCGCCTGGCGCAGGAGGGCTGAGCCATGTCGATCTTCATCATCCGTGGCCCGGAAGCGGCCGGTGCGCTGATCCGTACCGCGATGCCGCTACCGGCGCCGGTCCTGAAGTCGCTGGTGCATCGCGCCATCGACGCCGGCACCAGCGTGGCGATCCGCGCCTGTGGTTCGGAGCAGGAACTGCTGGACGCGCTGCGCGTGGCCGACCACAGCCGTGGCGAGGTGACCCTGCTCGATCCGGGTGCGTGTGCCAACAGCCTGCGCCTGCAGCGGCTGCTGCCGTACCTGCACAACGCCTACGTGGAAGTGCATGACGACGGTGCGGTGGCCGAACCGTGCCTGCCGGCCGGAGTTGGCCAGCGCCTGGGCATCGCCGCCGGCTACGGCGCGCAGAGCTATGTGCTGGCGCTGGACATCGCGCTGGATCACCTGGGGTTGGCCGAACAGGCCAATCGTGTGCACGTAGGCACGTAACCCGCTTGTGTAGCGTCGAGCCATGCTCGACTGGCCTTTCATCGAAAGGCAGCCGAGCATGGGCCCGGCTCTACAGAAGAACGTCGAGCAAGGCTCGACGCTACACAACGAAAAACGGCGGGGTTGCCCCCGCCGTTTTCGCTTTCTTACTTCAGCCCGCGGAACTTCAGCAGCGGCTCCACCGACGGGTCCTTGCCGCGGAAATCGCGGTACAGGGTCGACAGCTCCACGCTGTTGCCACGCGAGAGGATCTTGTCGCGGAACTCCTGGCCGTTGGCGGCGGTCAGGCCACCGTGCTCGGTGAACCACTGGTAGGCGTCGTGGTCCAGCACTTCCGCCCAGAAGTAGGCGTAGTAACCGGCCGAGTAACCGCCACCCCAGATATGGTCGAAGTAGGTGGTGCGGTAACGCGGCGGCACCTGCGGCAGGTCGACCTTGAACTTCTTCAGCGCGCTGGCTTCAAAGGCGCCCACATCCTGCAGCGGCGCGTCGGCCTTCTGCGTGTGCCAGGCCAGATCCAGCAGCGCGGCCGACAGGTACTCGGTGGTCGCATAGCCCTGGTTGAAGCTGCGTGCCTTGAGGATCTTGTCGACCAGCTCCTGCGGCATCGCCTCGCCGGTCTTGTAGTGCTTGGCGTAGTGGGCGAACACCTTCGGGTCCAGCGCCCAGTGCTCGTTGAACTGCGACGGGAACTCGACGAAGTCACGCGAGGTTGCGGTGCCGGCGATCGACGGGTACTTCACGTTCGAGAACATGCCGTGCAGTGCATGGCCGAACTCATGGAACATGGTGGTGACGTCGTCGAAGCTGATCAGCGCAGGCTGGCCGGCGGCCGGCTTGGTGAAGTTGCAGACGTTGTAGACCACCGGCTTGGCACCGGTCAGGCCGTCCTGTTCAACGAACACGTCCATCCAGGCGCCGCCGGACTTGCTGTCACGCTTGAAGTAGTCGGTGTAGAACAGGGCCAGCGAGGTGCCGTCCTTGTCGAACACTTCGTACACCTTCATGTCCGGGTTGTAGGTCGGAATGTCGGTACGCGGCTTGAAGGTGATGCCGTACAGCTGGGTCGCGGCGTAGAAGACGCCGTTCTGCAGCACGTTGTCCAGTTCGAAGTACGGCTTGATCTGCGACTCGTCCAGATCGTACTTGGCCTTGCGCACCTGCTCGGCGTAGAAGTCCCAGTCCGATGCAGCGACCTGGAAACCGCCCTTCTGCGCGTCGATCACCTTCTGGATCTCGCCGGCTTCGGCGCGGGCCTTGGCGGTGGCGGCCGGCACGGTGTCGGTCAGCAGCTTCAGCGCGGCGGCCGGAGTCTTGGCCATCTGGTCGCCCAGCTGGTAGTCGGCGAAGGTATCGAAGCCGAGCAGCTTGGCCTTCTGCGCACGCAGCTGGGCCAGGCGCTGCACGGTCTGCCGGGTGTCGTTGGCATCGCCACGCTCGGCGCGGGTCTCCGAAGCCTTCAGCACGGCCGCGCGCTGGTCACGGTCGCTGAGCGAGCCGAGCACCGGCTGCTGGGTGGTGTTCTGCAGCGGCAGCACGAACTTGCCGTCCAGCTTGCGATCCTTGGCGGCGGCTGCAGCGTTGTTGATCGCGTCCTCGTCGAGGCCGGCCAGCTTGGCCTTGTCGTCGACGACCACGGCGGCGGCGGCGGTGGCGGCCACCAGGCGGGTGTGGAACTGGGTGGAGAGCGTGGTCTCTTCCACGTTCAGCTTGCGCAGCGATGCCTTGTCGGCGTCGGACAGCTGCGCACCGGCACGTACCAGGCCGTCGTAGTAGTGCTCGACCAGGCGCTTCTGCACCGGGTCCAGCTCCAGCGTGTCGCGCTGGTCATAGATCGACTTCACGCGCGCGAACAGCTTCGGATCGAGGTTGATCTCGTCCTGGTGCGCGGCCAGCTTCGGCGCCACTTCTTCCTGGATCTTCTGGCGCGCGTCGTTGGTATCGGCCTGGACCAGGCCGAAGAAGATGCGCGACACGCGGGTCAGGGTCTCGCCGCTGCGCTCCATCGCCACGATGGTGTTGTCGAAGGTGGCCGGTTCGCTGCTGTCGGCGATCTTGCGCACGTCGGCCAGGTGCTGGCGCATGCCTTCCTCGAAGGCCGGCAGGTAGTCGCTGTCCTTGATCTTGTCGAACTGCGGCGCCTGGAACGGCAGCGTGCTGGCGCTCAGCAGCGGGTTGGTGGAGGCTTCGGCCGGCTGCTGGGCCGGGGTCTTCTGGGCTTCGGACACGGGGGTGGACTCCTTGCCGGAACAGGCCGCCAGCGCCAGGCTGATGGCGGCGGCCAGGACTACGGTACGCGACATGTAAAACGCTCCTTGGGCAGACGGTATGGAATACCAGCCCTCCACCCTACTCCTGTCGCGCTCGCCCGGCATGTGCCGGACGTGGCGTCTATGCGGGGCCTGCCGGCCGGCTCAGACCGTGCCGCGGGTCTTGCCGATCCAGGGCCGGTAGAACTCACGGATGGCGGCCATGTCGGCCGCGTCATCACCGCTGGGCGTGAACAGCGGACCGATGCCGATGGTCTTTTCCGGATAGTGGAAGTACGCGGCCAGGATCGGCACGTCGGCCATCCGCGCGATCTTCAGGAAACCGGCCTTCCAGTCCTTCACCGCCTTGCGGGTGCCTTCGGGGGTGATCGCGAACCACATCTTCTCGTTGTTGCGCAGCAGGTCCACCGCCTGGCCAACGGTGCCCTGCGGCGAGCTGCGGTCCAGCGGGATCACGCCCAGCTTGTGCAGCAACGGGCCCAGTGGCCACCAGAACAGCGAGGCCTTGCCCAGCACCTTCACCTTCATGCCCAGCGCGATCTTGGCCGCCATCCCCCACAGCCCGTCCCAGTTGGACGAATGCGGCGCGATGATGAACACCAGCCGGGGAATGTCAGGCAGGGTGCCGGTCACCTTCCAGCCGCCCATGCGCAGGGTGCAGCGCGCCAGCCAGCGCAGGAAGGCATTGGGTTTGACCTGCGGCATCTGCGGCGGCACGGCCGGCAGCAACGGAGTCGGGTTGTTCAAGCAATCACTCCCAGTCACGTGATGAGCGCCCGCGCTTGATCTGCGCGCGCCCGCGTTTGGCGTCCAGACGACGCAGTTTCGACCCGAGGGTCGGCTTGGTGGCCTTGCGCGGCTTGGGCACGCTCAGCCCGGCCTGGATGAAGGCCGCCAGCCGATCGCGCGCATCCTCGCGATTGCGATCCTGGGTCCGGAACCGTTGCGCATCGATGACCAGCACGCCTTCGCCGGTCATGCGCCGGTCACGCCGCGCCAGCAGGCGCGTGCGCAACGGCTCGGGCAACGAGGGCGAGTTGGCCACGTCGAAACGCAGTTCCACCGCGGTGGAGACCTTGTTGACGTTCTGCCCACCGGCGCCACTGGCACGCACGAACCGCTCGACGATCTCGCCGTCGGGGATTTCAAGCTGCGCGCTGATGGTGACCGGTCCACTGCCCATCCGCGCATTGTAGCGGCAGCCACGCCCCGCAGTGCGGCATCGCGCCCCGTATGCCGCCGATCAGGTACCGAACACGCCGCCTTCGCCTTGGCTGCGGGTATGCTGGCCGTCCCATGTACCGCAGGAAGCCCGCATGACCCGCACCGCACCCGCCCTGCCGTCCCTGCCGTCCCTGCTGCGCCGTGCCGCCCTGCTGCTGGCGCTGGCCGTGGCCAGTGTGCCGGCCCTGGCCGCGCCGCCGACCGATGGCGACATCAACCGCCTGCTCTCGGCCTCGCGCGCGCAGAGCATGATCGACACCATGCTGCCGCAGATCGAAGCGATGCAGCAGCAGCAGTTCCAGCAGGTGGCCGCGCAGCGCCAGCTCAACGCCCAGCAGCAGGAGCAGCTGAAGCGGATCCAGGCGCGGACCAGCCAGACCCTGCGCCAGGCCCTGTCATGGCAGCAGCTGCGGCCGATGTACGTGGACCTCTACAAGAAGACCTTCAGCAAGGAAGACGTGCTGGCGATGGCCGAGTTCTACGAGAGCGCGGCCGGCCAGAGCCTGCTGGACAAGACCCCGGCGCTGATGCAGAACGTGATGGTGGCCATCCAGGCGCGCATGCAGCCGCTGTTCGCGGACCTGCAGAAGGACCTGGAAGCGATCGTCAACGAGCCGGAAAAGAAGTGAGGTAGAGCCGGCCGCTGGCCGGCTCCCCGGTACATCTGGAATCGCGTAGCTGCCGGCCAGTGGCCGGCACTGCCGTCAAGCGGTATCCACCTGCCAGCCGAACAGGTCCAGCGCCTTCTGGAACCCAGGGTCCAGCGGCGCGCGTACATCCACCACGCCACCGTCGGGATGCGGGAAACGCAGGCGCTCGGCGTGCAGCAGCATGCGATGCACGCCCTGCATGCGGAAGATGCGGTTGTGGCGGCCATCGCCATGGCTGGTGTCGCCGATCATGTGGTGCGACAGGTGCTTGAGGTGCCTGCGGATCTGCCGGAAGCGCCCGGTCTGCGGCTGGCAGCGCAGCAGCGCATAACGCGAACTGCTGAACTCGCCGATCGGCACCGACAACTCGCCGGTGGCCAGGCGCTGGAAATCAGTGATCGCCGGCTTCTTCACCGGCTTGCCCGGGCCGCCGTCCAGATCATGGTCGACCTGCCAGGAGAGCTCGGCCGGCCAGCCCCGGCACACGGTCAGGTAGTCCTTCAGCACTTCGCCGCCCATCAGCGCCTTGCCCAGCGCGCTGGCGGTATCACGGTCGAAGGCCAGCAGCAGGCAGCCACTGGTCGCCCGGTCCAGGCGATGGACCAGGAAGATCGGGCGGCCCAGCTGCTCGCGCAGGCGGTCGGCCAGGAAATCGTCTTCGCCACGGGCCAGCTTGCTGTCGTGGACCATCAGCCCGGCCGGCTTGTTGACCACGGCCAGGCGCTCATCCAGGTGCAGCAGCTGCAGGGGTGCGGTGTCGGTCTCGACCGCAGCGAGGGTGTCGGGTTCGGTGCTCACCGCGGGATTATAAGGGCCTGCTTCCTGTAGAGCCGAGCCCATGCTCGGCTGCTCTGCGCGACCGGCAACAACGTGCCAACCAAGGTTGGCACCTACCTGTAGGGCAGTCAGGCGTTGCGCACCGCCAGCAACTCGCCGTTGCCCACCGGCACCAGGCTGCTGCTGAAGCCGGCGTCGGCTGCCAGCAGCGCGCGCAGCGGCTCCATCTGCGCGGCATGCGAGATCGCGTTGTCCACCACCAGCAGGCCCCCGGGCCGCAGCACGCGGCGCAGCTGCGGCCACCAGCCGGCGTACTGTTCGCGGTCCGAATCGAGGAACAGCAGATCGAGGCTGGCATCGGTGGCCTGCGCAAGCCACTGCCCGGCATCGGCGTGGACCAGCGTGATGCGCTCAGCCAGGCCACTGCGCGCGAACGTTGCTCGCGCCATCGCCACCTTGTCTTCGGCGTACTCCAGCGTGGTCACGTGGCCGCCGATGGCGGCGGCGGCTTCGGCCAGCCAGAGCGTGGAGTAGCCGTTGGAGGTGCCGATCTCCAGTACGCGCCGTGCTGCACCGAAACGCACCAGTACCGACAGGAACTCACCGGTCTGCGGCGTGATGTTGAGCATGCGCCGGGCACGTTCGGTCTCGCGAGCGTCGTTATCGGCACCGAAACGCGCCAGTTCGTCCCTCAATACCGAAAGCTGCATCGCTGTCGCCTCTTTCATTTGTCGCATCAGGGCAGCCATTGTGGCCCATCAAGTCACATTTTCAGATTGATCCTAATCTTTCGCGTTGCTCGAGTTGCGATAGTTCCGCCTCTTTCGCGCGGGACGTTCCACCTGCCCGCCGCTCCCTCGGTTTTCGCAAGGACACGGCCATGGCCTTCGACATTCTGGCAATCGGCGCCCACCCCGACGACATCGAACTCGGCTGCGGTGGCAGCCTGGCCAAGCTGGCACGCACGGGTGCGCGCATCCATGCGCTGGTGCTCAGCCGCGGCGGCCGCGGCTGCCACACCGGTATCGACCGCAGCGATGAATCCCACCGCGCCCTGCACCGACTCGGAGTCGGCAACGTGATCCAGCAGGATTTTCCGGACACGCGTTTCCCGGGCTGCCGCAACGACATCATCGCGGCCATCGAGCAGGCCTGCGCCACGCTTGTGCCGCATCGCGTCTACACGATGTGCGGCGAGGACCATCACCAGGATCACCGCACCGTCCACGAGGCATCGATCATCGCCTGCCGCAGTGTCCCGCAGATCCTCTGCTACGAGAGTCCCAGCACCCTGCCGCAGTTTGCACCCCAGGTATTCGAAGACATCAGCGCGCAGCTGGACCTGAAGATCCACGCCCTGCGCGAGCATGCCAGCCAGAGCGATCGCCAGTACATGCAGGAGGACCATCTGCGCTGCCACGCACAGTTCCGCGGGCAGCAGATCGGTATCGGCCCCAGCGAGGGCTTCCTGCCCCATCGGCTGGTGCTCTGATGAAGACGCTGCTGTTCCTGGCCATGTGCGTCTTCATCCTGGTGCGTATCTGCATGCTGCTGTCGCGCCGGCCGAGTACGCACCTGTACAGCATCGACGCGATCGTTCCCGCCTACAACGAAGCCCCGTGCCTGGAGCGCTCGTTGACCAGCCTGTTGCAGAACCCTTACCTGGCCCGGGTGATCTGCGTGAATGATGGCTCCACCGATGACACCGCTGCGGTGCTCGATGCGCTGCAGGTACGCTGGCCAGGGCGTCTGGTGGCGGTGCACCAGGCCAACACCGGCAAAGGCGGGGCATTGATGCACGGCCTGCAGCACGCCACCGCCGAACAAGTGTTCCTGACCGACGCCGACACCCATATCGATCCGCGCGGGCATGGCCTGGGATACCTGCTGGACGAAATCGAGCGTGGGGCCGATGCGGTCGGCGGCGTGCCCTCGTCCAGCCTGGAAGGCGCCGGTTTCCTGCCGCATGTGCGTGCCAGCCTGAAACTGCCGATGATCGTGATCAAGCGCAGCTTCCAGCAGTGGCTGGGCGGCGCGCCGTTCATCGTCTCCGGCTCGTGCGGCCTGTTCCGCACCTCGGTGCTGCGCAAGGTCGGCTTCTCCGACCGCACCCGCGTGGAAGACCTGGACATGTCCTGGTCGCTGGTCGCGCAGGGTTACCGTGTGCGCCAGAGCGTGCGCTGCGTGGTCTACCCGCAGGAGTGCAACACGCTGGTGGAGGAATGGCGGCGATGGCGGCGATGGATCGTCGGCTATGCGGTCTGCATGCGCCTGCATCGTGGCCTGCTGCTGACCCGCTTCGGCCTGTTCAGCATCCTGCCGATGATGCTGCTGGCGCTGGCCGGCATCGTGCTGACCCTGCAGGTCTGGTTCGGCGCGGCGATGCTGCATGGACCCGCCGGCCTGGCATTGGCGGTGATGCCGCTGTTCTGGATAGGCGTGGTCATGCTGCTGGCGCTGATCAGCGCCATCCATCATCGCCGCGCCTGGCTGGTGCCTGCCGCTGCCTTCTCGATGCTGTATGTACTGCTTGCCTATGCGATCTGGGTGATGCACGGCCTTGCCGGGCTGTTCACCGGCCGCGAGCCGGTACGCGACAAACCGACGAGGTATCCGCATGTGGTGGAATGATCTCACCGCCCTCGCCGATGCGCTCCCGGCACTGGCATCCCACATTGATTCCAGCGCCCAGGTGTCGCCACGTGCAACCGTGCAGGGGACCGTGTGCATCGGTGCCGGCAGCCGCATCTGCGACGGAGCCCATCTGCAGGGCCCGATATCGATCGGCCGTGATTGCCTGATCGGCAACAACGCGCTGCTGCGTGGCCCGCTGCGCATCGGCGATGGCACCCGCATCGGCTTTGCCAGCGAAATGAAGAACGCCTTGATCGGCGAGAGCGTCAGCATCGGTCCGCAGTGCTTCATCGGCGACAGCCGTATCGATGCCCGCGCCTATCTTGGCGCGCTGGTGCGCACCAGCAACCATCGCCTGGATGGCGCGACGGTCGCCGTGCACATCGAAGGCGCCGTCATCGACAGCCAGCGCGACAAGCTTGGCGCGTGGATCGGTGAAGGCGCCTCGCTGGGCGTCGGCGTGATCATCCTGCCCGGTCGCATCATCGCACCGGGCAGCCAGTTCGGACCGCGCATCACCGTGGAACGAAACCTGCCGCCGGGCCGTTACCGGCTGCTGCAGTCGCTGCATTCCCAACCCCTGGAGTAACCCCATGCGATTGATCTTCCGTGGCGCGCTGCCGTGTGCCCTGTTGCTGGCTGTGTCCAGCGCCCACGCCGGCGTCGACCGTGTTTCGATGCAGCTGGACCATGCCGACTACACCGACAGCTTCGGCAAGCGCGACGTGCAGACCCTGGACGTGGCCGGCCGCAACGGCCACACCCGTTGGCACCTCGGCCTGGCCCATGGTGAACGCGACTTTGGCAGCAGGCGCTTCAGCGGCAACCGCGTGCAGGCCTCGCTGCACCAGCGCTGGAGCCCGCGGTTGTCCACCCGCACCGCCGTCACTGCGTCCAACGATGATCCGGTGTTCGTCAACCGCCAGGTCAACCAGGACCTGCAGTGGAAGGTGGCGCCGCAGACCGTGCTCAACGTCGGCGGCAAGTACGCGCAGTACCACGCCGGCGCGTACGTGAGCGGCTGGTCGGTGGGGGCCTCGCATTACTTCCCGCGCGTGACCGCTTCGCTGCGCCACGAGCGGCACCGTCAGTCCAATGGGCCCGACGGCCATGGCACCACGCTGTCGCTACGCCTGAAGGACGCCCAGGGCCGCGGTTCAACCCAGCTGTGGCTGGGCACCGGCACGTCCGGCTACGCGGCAGAGTCCGATCCGCTGCTGCTGCGCGAACATGATGCGCGGCGTGCCTTCCTGCGCCGCAGCCAGCCGCTGGGCGAGCATCTGGTGCTGGACATGGGCATCGGCAAGACCTGGCACAAGACCCGCCTGGACACCTTCCAGAGCGTGCAGTCGCACGTGGGCCTGGGCTACCACTGGTAAGAATCCGGGGTGGGTCGGCGGCATGCATCGCCGCCGGCCCTCAGCCTGACGGGCTCAGCGCCACCACGCGCGCAGCAGCGCCACCGCGCCGACCGCACCGGACAGCCAGCTCCACATCGGCAGGTCACCCCAGTACCAGCCCGGCGGTTGCAGCACGTACATCAGCGCCGCGATGGCCAGCAGGCCAACGCCGGTGATCGCACCCACCGCGCGCTTCTGCAGGCGCTGCAGGCTGGCATCGAGCGCCACCAGGTCACGCGAGCGCATCGCCAGTTCGTGGCGGCCTTCCACCTGCTGGGTCAGCCAGGCGTGTACCAGCCGCGGCATGTCCGGCGCATGGGTCATGATCTCCGGCAGGCGCTTGCCGATCTCGCGCACCACCCGGCGCGGGCTGTAGCGCTCGCGCAGGATCTTCGCCAGCACCGGCTTGGCCACTGCCCAGATGTCGATCTGCGGATCGAGCTGGCGGCCGACACCTTCGATGTTCAGCAGGGTCTTCTGCAGCAGGATCAGCTGCGGCTGCAGGGTCAGCTGGTAGCGCTGCGCCACGCGGAACAGCTTCATCAGCACTTCGGCCAGCGAGATCTGCGACAGCGGACGGGTGAAGTACGGCTCGCACACCGAACGCACCGCCGCTTCCAGATCATCGATGCGCACGTGGTCCGGCATCCAGCGTGCCTGCACGTGCAGTTCGGCGATGCGACGGTAATCGCGGTTGAAGATGGCCATGAAGTTCTCGGCCAGGTAGTACTGATCTTCCTGCGAGAGCTGGCCCATGATGCCGAAGTCCAGCGCGATGAAACGCGGGTTGGCACGGCGCGCCGGATCGGTGTCGACCCAGATGTTGCCGGCGTGCGCGTCGGCATGGAAGAAGTTGTCGCGGAACACCTGCGTGTAGAACACCCGCACGCCCTTGGCGGCCAGCGCCTTGCGGTCGATGCCGGCCTTGTCCAGCGCGGCGATGTCATCGGACGGGATGCCCCATACGCGTTCCAGGGTCAGCGCGCGCTCGGCGGTGTGGCTCCAGATCACTTCCGGCACGTACAGGTCGTCGCTGTTTTCCCAGAAGCGGCGCAGCACGCTGGCATTGGCGCCTTCGCGCTGCAGGTCCAGTTCGGCGGCCAGGGTGTTCTCGACTTCGGCCACTACCTCCCGCGGGCGGATCTTGTCGGCACGTGGATGGGTGCGATCGACCAGCGCGGCCAGCGAGTTGAGCAGGGCGATGTCGGCGTCGATCTGCTTCTCGATGCCTGGGCGCAGCACCTTGACCACCACCTGGCGGCCGTCGGCCAGCGTCGCTGCGTGCACCTGCGCGATCGAGGCCGAAGCCAGCGGTTCGGTGTCGAAGCTGGCAAACGCCTCGCTCACCGGCAGGCCGAGTGCTTCCTCGACGATGCGGCGCGCGGTATCGCCATCGAACGGCTTGACCCGGTCCTGCAGCAGGGTCAGCTCGTTGGCCACGTCCGGCGGTACCAGGTCGCGGCGGGTCGACAGGATCTGGCCGAACTTGACGAAGATCGGGCCCAGGTCCTGCAACGCCAGGCGCAGGCGCGCACCGCGCGATTGTGCGGCGATATCGGCCGAAGCGCGCGGCACGAACGGCTTGGCCAGGCGCAGCCAGCGCTCGGCCGGCGTGCCTTGCAGCAGATCGTCGAGGCGGTAACGCAGGATCACCCGGCCGATGCGGCTGGCCCGCAGCACGGCCTTCATGCGGCACCCCGCAGGCGCTGCACGCGTGCGCCCAGGCGCTCGACGTCATCGCGCAGCACGTCCACGTCGTCATGGAAGGCATCCAGCTCTGCGCGCGGCACCACATCACGCGATTCCTCGGTGATGAACTCGGCAGCGCTGTGGGCCAGGTCGATCGCGCCCTGGCGTGCGTGCTGCAGCGCGCTGCGCAGGGTGTTGGCGACCTGCACGCCCAGCACCTCGCCGAATACGCTGACGAACGGCTGCTGCCAGTCCGGATCGAAGCCCTTGGCCAGCTGCTGCAGCCGGCGCGCCAGTTCGGCGTCGCCGGCTACGCGCACGCGGCCCTTGCCGGTGCTGTCGGCGCGGCGCGCGTTGGCCAGCAGTGGCAACTGCGCCAGCACGCCGGCCAGGCTGCTGCGCACGGCCAGATCGGCTTCCTGCGTGTCGACCGGGCCGACCCGCAGCTGATCGCCCTCGACGCTGATGCGCATCGCCAGCGAAGGCGCTTCCAGGGTCAGGTCGATATGCCGGCCGTCGAGGCTGGCCAGCGCATGGCGGGTATCCGGATCCAGCGCGAGGGCGCGGTTCAGGGCGATCTGCAGGGCGCGGCCGGCGACCGGCTTGAGGGACTTGAGCAGGGAGAGAGCCATGTGCGCATTCTACCTGCGTGGGTGGGGGGCTTGGGCCGGGCTGCCGCCCGGCACCCGCAGATGCACCGGCCTCGGGCCGGCAAGATCTACATCAAAAGCTGGCTTCCCGTGGGGAGGCGAGGTGGGTCCGGTTGCGGGGGACGCTGCAAGTACGTCCCTGTAAGCTCGGTCGCCGCATCCATGCGGCTCACGCCCCCGCAACCGGCCCCACCCCGCCTTCGACAGTTTCCTGCGATCGGTCGGGTCTCGCTCTGGTAGATGCCGACCTTGGTCGGCGCTTGGTTTCGTGGTGTGCCAACCAAGGTTGGCAGCTACCAGAACCGGGGATTCATCTGTGCCTCACCTGGGTGGCAGCGGAAGGTTCATGCTGTACGGCCACGCAACGCACAGGACATCGCAACACCATGGCACGGACCCGGGTCGGCATCATCTTCGGGGGCAAGTCCTCCGAGCACGAAGTTTCGCTGCAGTCGGCGAAGAACATCCTCGATGCCCTCGACCGCGAGCGCTTCGAGCCGGTGCTGGTCGGCATCGACAAGCAGGGCCAGTGGCATCTGAGCCAGCCGGACACCTTCCTGATCAATGCCGATGATCCGTCGCGCATCGCGCTGCATCGTTCCGGCCAGTCGCTGGCGGTCCTTCCCGGCACGGAGCAGGCGCAGCTGCGGCCTTCCGATGCGGCCAGCGGGCTGGGCCAGATCGACGTGGTGCTGCCGATCGTGCATGGGCCGCTGGGCGAGGACGGTGCGCTGCAGGGTCTGCTGCGCATGGCCAACCTGCCCTTCGTGGGTTCGCCGGTGCTGGGCTCGGCGGTGGCGATGGACAAGGACGTGACCAAGCGCCTGCTGCGCGATGCCGGGCTGCAGGTAGCGCCGTGGCTGTGCATCCGTCGCCACCAGGCGGCGGCGGTCGATGTCGAGGCGGTGATCGCCCAGCTTGGCCTGCCCCTGTTCGTGAAGCCGGCCAACCAGGGGTCATCGGTCGGTGTAAGCAAGGTCAAGGAGGCGGCCGGCTTTGCCGAGGCACTGGAACTGGCGCTGCGCTATGACCACAAGGTACTGGTGGAGTCGGCGGTGGTCGGCCGCGAGATCGAGTGCGCGGTGCTGGGCAACGCGCAGCCGCAGGCCAGCGTGTGCGGTGAAGTGGTAGTGCACGACGAGTTCTACGCCTACGACACCAAGTACATCAACGAAGGCGGTGCCGACGTGGTGGTACCGGCGGACATCGACGCTGCCACCCAGACGCGCATCCAGCAGATCGCGCTGCAGGCCTACCAGGCGCTGGAGTGTGCCGGCATGGCACGCGTTGATGTGTTCCTCACCGCAGACGGCGAGATCGTCATCAACGAGGTCAACACGCTGCCGGGCTTCACCCGCATCAGCATGTACCCGAAGTTGTGGGGTGCCAGCGGCGTGGACTACACCAGCTTGATCACGCGGCTGATTGAACTGGCGCAGGAGCGCCATGCGGCTGACAGGCAGCTTCTGTAGCGTCGGGCCATGCTCGACGAAGGGCGTGCCGACCAACGGTCGGCACCCACCGGAGAAAACAGTGCCGGCCGGCGGCCGGCACTACCCTGCGGTCTTCTACCCGCGCTTGCGGAACATCGAGATCACTGCCAGTACCAGGAACACAACGAACAGGATCCAGGCGATGTTGCTGGCAGCACCGGCAATGCCGGAGAAGCCGAGCACGGCGGCGATGATGGCGATGACAAAGAAAATGACGGCGTAATGCAGCATGGCGCTCCTCGCAGATGTCCGGGCCGTTGGATGGCGTGGGTCCATCCTCCCGATCTGGCGGTGTGCAACCGGTGATGGCGATCTATGCGGCAGATGAAGCCTTCAGCCTGCGCAGCCCTTCTTCGATGCTGACCTGCGGCACGTAGCCGAAATCGCGCCGTGCCGGCTCCATGCTGTACCAGTGCGGCGTACACAGCTGCTCGGCCAGGAAACGGGTCAACGGCGGCTCGCCACGCAGGCGCAGCAGCGGCCACAGCCGCTCGCAGACCGCGCCGATGCGATAGGCGGTCCTGAAGCTGATCGCCTTGTCCACGGTCGGCGCCCCCACGGCGGCCAGCAGCTTGTTGACCAGCTCGCGCATCGGCAGCGGTTCGCCGTTGGAGATGAAGTACGCCTTGCCGGCACAGGCCGCGCCCGGCGCCAAAGCTTCGAAGGCGAGGAAGTGTGCCAGCGCGGCGTTGTCGATGTAGGTGGTATCGACCTTGTTGTTGCCATCGCCCACCAGGCGCAGGCGACCCTGCCGTGCACGCTCGGCCAGGCGCGGCACCAGCTGCTGATCGCCCGGCCCCCAGATCAGGCGCGGGCGCAGCGCTACCGTCGCCAGCGTCGCATCGTTGGCGGCCAGCACGCGTTGTTCGGCAATCGCCTTGGTCGCCGCATACGGCGCCTGGAAATCCTCGCCATACGGGACCTCGTCGGCGCCAAGGCCTTCCACCGGATGGGTGGCACGGTGGGTCACGCTGGGCGTGGAGGTGTAGACCAGCCGGCCAATGCCGTGTGCGCGGCATGCGGCGATCACGTTGTCGGTGCCGACCACGTTGGCCTGGTGGTAGCTGTCATAGCTGCCCCACGCGCCAGCCTTGGCGCCGTTGTGGAACACCGCATCGACGCCGGCCACCGCATGCAGCACCGCCTGCGCATCGGCCAGGTCGCCACGGATCTGGCCCACGCCCATCGCCTGCAGTTCCGGGTAGTGGCTGCGGTTGAACGCCAGCACCTGGTGGCCACGTTCGACCAGCCCGCGGCACAGCGCCTGGCCAAGGAAACCACCCCCACCGGTGACCAGGATCTTCATGCGCGCTTCTCCAGTTCGGCGCTGGCCCAGACGGCGAGCTTCTCGCGGCCGATCTTGGCGTTGTGACGGATATCGACGGGGAAGGCAGGATGCACCAGGAAATGCTGCAGGCCGGCCTCAGGCACGCGGGCTGCTGCGTGAGCGCGCAACGCTTCCTGCAGTGCCGGGCTGTCGGACTGGCCGCGCTGCAGTTCCACGCACAGCACCGGTACCTGTGCACCGGCCGCGCCAACGCCGACCAGCGCAGTGCGCGCCACGCCGGCCACGGTGTTGAATACCGGCTCGACCTGTTCGGTGTACAGCGGCCCGCGCGCGGTTTCCACGCGCTGCGTCTTGCGCCCGCAGAACCACAGGCGGCCCTGCGCATCGAAGTACCCCACGTCGCCCATGCGGTGCACGATACGGGTGCTGCCATCGGCCAGGGTTTCGCTGATCTTCGCTGCCGCGGTCGCCTGCGGGCGGTTGAAATAGCTGTCGGTGGTGGTCGGCCCGGCCACGGTGATCTCGCCCACCTCACCGGTGGCCAGCACGCGTGCCTGCCCCCAGTCCGGCAGCGGGGCATCATCGATGGCGATGATGCGCACCTCGTTCGGCTCCACCACGCTGCCCACGCAGGTGCCGGCGCCGGCCTCGGTGGCGGCGCGGGTGCGCTCCAGCTCGCGGCCTTCGACCACGGCCACCGGCAGGCACTCGGTGGCGCCATACGGCGTCCAGAACTGCGCGTCGGCCGGCAGCAGGCGGCGGATGGTGGCGACCACGTCCGGTGGCACCGGCGCACCGGCCGACGTCACCCGGGTCACGGTCGGCAGCGGGCGGCCATGCCGGGCCAGCACCCGCATCAGTGCCGGCGAGCCGAACAGCTGGGTCACGCCGAAGCGCTGGATGGCGTCGTGCAGGCGCGCCGGATCGGCCTGTGCCGGCCGCGTCGGGTCCATGTCCGGAATCACCGAAGTCAGGCCCAGCGCCGGATCGAACAGCGCGAACGGCGGGAAGGTCGGCAGGTCCACCCCACCCGCTTCCATGCCGAACGCGCTGCCCAGCAGCTGGATCTGGCCGACGAAGTGGCGGTGACGGTAGACCACGCCCTTGGGCACGCCGGTGGAGCCGCTGGTGAACAGGATGGCGGCCATGTCCTCGCCATCGGTGCCGGCCAGCATCGGCCCACCGTTGGCGCCTGCGCGCTCGAGTGCGGCCAGGGTGGTTCCGCCCCAGCCGAGGCGGCGGCCAACAGTGACCAGACGGGTCGCCGAAGGCGCCCAGCGCAGCGCCAGCCGCGCCACATGCGCCAGCGGGATGCCGATGAAGGCCTCCGGCTGCGCCTCGTCCAGACATTGCTTCAGCGCACGCCTGTCGATGCCGGGGTCGACCAGCACCGGCACCGCGCCCAGTTTGAACAGCGCGAACATCAACAGGAAGAACTCCGGCGATGGCCGCACCATCACCACCGTGCGCACGCCGCGGCCGATGCCGTAGCCGGCCAGGCCGGCCGCCATGGCATCGCTGCGCGTGTCCAGCTGGCGGTAGTCCAGGGTCACGTCATAGGCTGCCATGCCATTGCCGGCACCGCGGCGGCCGGGGCAGCGGATGGCGATCTGGTCAGGGCGTTCGCGAGCCAGTTCAGGCAGGCGGGCCGCAATGTTGCAGGGTCCGTTCATCCGTTCATTGTCGCCGCTTACGGAATTTCTTGCGCGGCGGCCCACTTCGTGGAAAATCCGCACCCTCGTTCCTGATTCCGACTGCCGCCCGAGGCGGCTTGCCCATGCAACATCCCTGCATGACCTGCGGCGCCTGCTGCACCCAGTACCGCGTGGCCTTCCACTGGATGGAATCGGACGAGGTCACTCCCGGCGGCGTGCCGCACCAGCTCACCGAGGTGCTCGACCCGCACCGCCTGTGCATGCGCGGCACCCACTCCAAGCCGGTGCGCTGCGTGGCGCTGGATGCGCAGATCGGCGTGTATTCACGCTGCACCATCCACCCCAACCGGCCCAGCGTGTGCCGCGAGGTGGATGCATCGTGGGAGTACGGCAAGGCCAGCCCGCAGTGCGACAAGGCGCGCATCGCCTATGGCCTGGATCCGCTGACGCTGGCCGACTGGCGCTGGCGCGATGAGGCCGGCAACGATGACGGCCATCCGGACGACAACGGCAACAGCCCGTCCTCGCCACCGCAGGCACCGGTCGCGGCGTAGGGGTAATGCCGGCCGCTGGCCGGCAACCTCATGAACCCGGCCGGTGTGCCGACCAACGTTCGGCACCTACCCATTACCTCTTCCGGTGGGTGCCGACCGTTGGTCGGCACGCCCCTCAGATCGGGTTCTTGTCGAGGAACGCGCGGATTTCCGGCACCAGCACGTCCTGCTTGTCTTCCAGCACGTAGTGGCCGGCATCCTCGAAGGCATGCACCTGGGCCTGCGGCAGTGCGACCTGGAAACCCTTCAGGAAATGATGGTCGAACACGAAGTCGCGCAGGCCCCAGCCGAGGAAGGCCGGGCGGTCGGCGAACGACGGCAGCGCCTTGCCGGCGCGCTCCAGCAGCGACCAGGCCTTGTCGGCCGGTGACAGCGGGATGTCCTGCATGAAGCGGATGGTGCTGATGCGGTTGGCGTAGCTGTTGTACGGCGATACATAGGCACGGCGCACATCGGCCGGCATCTTGCGTTCCACGCCCAGCCACGAGGCGCCGGACGAGAAGGCATTGAAGGTGCGGATGATCCACTCACCGATCTTCCAGTGGCGGCCCAGCGCGATCTGCCACGGCATCTTCTTCGCGGCCGGCATCGGGAACGCGGCGGTGTTGAGCACCACCAGGCGCTTCACCTGCTCGTGGTGCGACAGCGCCCAGCCGAAACCGATCATGCCGCCCCAGTCGTGCACGGCCAGGGTCACCGGGCCGGTGATGCCCAGGTGCTTCAGCAGCGCATCGAGGTCGTCCACGCGCGATTGCAGGGTGTATTCGTAGCGGCTGTCGTCCGGCTTGTCCGACAGGCCCATGCCGATGTGGTCCGGCACGATGCAGCGGTACTTGTCCGACAGCCCGGCCACCAGCGTGCGCCAGTAATAGCTCCACGACGGATTGCCGTGCACCATCACCACCACCTCGCCGTCGCGCGGGCCTTCGTCGAGATAGTTCATCGACAGGCCGGGGCGCACGTCGAAACGCTGCGGGTGGGCGGGGTAACCGGGAAGATCGCGCATGCGGAGCACCTAGGGAGAATCGCGGCGCGGTATAGAGCCGAACCGATGTTCGGCTGCTCTCCGGTCCGCTGCGGAAGAGCCGCGCTGCGCGCGTGAGCCGAGCATGGCTCGGCTCTACAGGAGGTCGGGCAGCGGGCTGCTTACCAGACCACTTCAGCCATCGAACAGTTCAGCCCCGAGCCGATGCCCAGAAGCGCGATGCGATCGCCCTTCTTCAGCTTGCCCAGCTGCTTGAGCTTGCTCAGCACGATCGGCACCGAGGCCGGACCGATGTTGCCGTGCTCGCCGAAGATGGTCATGACCTTCTTCGGGTCGATGCCGAAGTTCTTGATGAACGCCGCGGTGTGCGGCTGGCTGACCTGGTGGATCACGAACTGGTCCAGCTCTTCCACGGCCCAGCCCAAGGCGATCTTGGCGGCGGTGAAGGTCTTCTGCGCCAGCTTGATGCCTTCGATCAGCAGCAGGCGGGTATCGGTGACCATGCGGTCCAGGTTGCCCAGGCACAGCTGGTTCCACTCGGTGGCCGAGCGGGTCACGCCGCCCTTGTAGCGCGGTGCGTCCGGCACCAGTTCCGAGCGCGCCATCACCATCGCGGCGGCGCCCGAACCGGTGGTCAGCGCGGCCAGCTCGTTGCGGAAATCGTCGGCGGTGACGTCCGGGGCGGTCATGCGCTCCAGGGTCTTCTCGTACACCAGGTTGGCGGTCTCGCCATCCACCACCAGCGCGTAGTCGATGTCACCGCGCTCGATCATGCGCGCGGCGATATCCATGCCGTTGATGAAGGCCAGGCAGGCATTGGCAACGTCGAAGGTCATGCACTCGTCGCTGACGCCCAGGTTGCCGGAGACGATCGACGCCGTGGACGGCTCCAGGTAATCGCGGCTGACCGAGGTGTTGACCAGCAGGCCGACCTGGGTCGCGGTGATGCCCGCGTCTTCCAGCGCCTTGCGCCCGGCCATGGTGGCCGCATCGGAGGCCAGCACGCCGTTGTCCCACAGGCGGCGCGCGTGGATGCCGGCGATGTCGCCGAGCACGTCGGTGCGGATACCCAGGCGATCCAGCGTCGGCTGCAGCCGCTCGTTGATTTCCTTGGTCGTCAGCGTATGCGGCGCGTCGACGTGTGCCAGGCCGGCGATCGAGACATTCTTGAAGAGCATCGAGGTTAGCGCCAAGGCTCAGGCAAAAGGGGGCGCTATTCTATAACTCCCGGGCTTTCACCGCATCTTTACGAATTCAGCCTCGCCCGTATGGTGAAGCGTTCAGCGCGGCGGGCACTGGAACGCGGCGAAGCGCTGGCTGCCGTCGGCTGGAGCCGCGGCGGCCTGCACGGCGTTGGCGCCGGCACTCGGGGCCTCGTTGCGGGCCAGGGTTTCCAGCTCTTCCTGCACGCGCAGCGGGTTGCGGTTGTAGAAGCCGACCTTGCTCTTCACGGTGACCACCACCTCGCCCTTGGCGATGCAGCCGGCCGGAACCGGGCCTGCCGGCAGCACGCGGGTCGCCTTGCCGGCCGGTTCGATCGGCACCCAGGTGCAGGCGGTGACGGTGAGCAGCAGGGAGGAAAGCAGCAGAACGCGCATGGGCAGATCCTGGAAGGGTATGGGGGGATTCTGCCTGAACAGCCTGAATCGGGGGTAGCCCGGCGAGCGGGGCCCTCGGGTCACGGGGGTGCCGGCCAGCGGCCGGCACTACCGGGGGAGGCCTGCCCGCCGTGGCGGGCAGGCGCATCCCTTATTTCTTGACCGGGTTGCCTTCGGCGTCGATCACCGTCACCTCGCCCAGGTTCAGCGCGCGCACGGCCGCTTCGGTCTGCTTCAGGTCACCCACGACCACCCAGGTCAGTGCCTGCGGCTTGATCTCGGCGGCGGCCTGCTGCACCTGCGCCGGGGTCATCGCCTCGATCTCCGCCTTGCGACGCAGCACATAGTCGTCCGGACGCTTGAACTGCACGATCGAACCGATGGTCGACGCCACCGCGCTGGCGGTCTCGTAGGCACCGGGCAGGCTCAGGGTCTGGATGTTGCGGATGCGGTTGACCTCGGCGGCGGTGGCCGGCTTGCTGCCATCGGCGAACGCGGCGATTTCCTTGCGCATTTCCGCCATCGCCGGGCCGGTCTTGTCGATCTGCACCGGCGCACTGGCCATCCACGGACGCTGGCCCACCGAATTGACCGCGCTGCTGCGCGCACCGTATGACCAGTGCTTGTCCTCGCGCAGGTTCATGTTCAGGCGCGAGGTGAAGTCACCACCGATCACGCCGTTGGCGATGTCGAAGCGGGTCGAGCTGGTGGCGCTTGATGGCGGCACCACCTGGCCGGCGAACAGGTTGGCCTGCACCGCACCCGGCTGGTCGATCAGGAACACGCGCGGGCCCTTCGGCAGCGCGACGTCGGTGGCGGCCTTCACCTGCGGGGCATCGCCACTGGCCTTCCAGTCGCCCAGCTGCTTGTCCAGCAGCGGCACGATCTCGGCCAGCGTGGTGTCACCGACCACGATCAGGGTGCCGTTCTGCGGGCGCAGCCAGTCGTGGTGGAAGTCGACCAGGTCTTCGCGGGTCAGGCCGTTGATCGCGGCCTCGTCGCCGCTGCCGGTGAACGGAATCGCGTACGGGTGGCCCTTGCCGTACAGCAGCGGCGGCAGCACGCGCATCGCCACCGCACCCGGGTTGACCTTCTCCTGCTGGATGCCTGCGATCCAGGTGGCGCGCACCCGGTCGATCTCGCCCTGCTCGAAGCGCGGCTCGCGCAGCAGGTCGCGGTACAGCGCCAACGACGGTGCAAGGTTCTCCTTCAGCGCGGACAGGTCCACGCTCATCGAATCCAGACCGGCCGAGGCATCCAGGCTGGCGCCCAGTGCGTCGGCAGCATCGGCGAAGGCCAGCGAACCCAGCTTGCCGGCGCCTTCGGTCATCAGGCTCATGGTGAAGTTGGCGGTGCCCGGCTTGCGGCCCTGGTCGGCGCTGAAGCCGCCCGGGAACTGGTAGCTGAACTGCACCACCGGAATCTCGTGGCGTTCGGCCAGGATCACCTGGGTGCCGTTCTTCAGCGTGGCGCGCTGCAGCGCCGGGAACTTCAGCTGCGGGAACTCTCGGGTCTGCGGCACGCCGGCCTTGCGGTCCACCTGCTCGGGCAGGGTGCTGTACTTCGGGTCCACCGCCGGCACGGTGAACGGCTTCGGCGTCTGGCTCGGTTCTTCCTTCAACGCCACGCGCTCACCCGGCTCGATCACCAGGGTGTGGCTGCCCTTGTCCAGCCACTGCGCGCCCAGACGGCTCAGATCGGCGGCCGTGGCCTTGTCGATGTTGGCCAGCGAAGTGCGGAAGCAGCCCGGGTCGCCGGTGAACACCGCGCACTCGGCCAGCGCGTCGGCCTTGCCACCAAAGCCGCCGATGCGCTCGATGCCGCGGATGAAACCAGCGCGGGCGCCGGTCTTGGCGCGCTCAAGTTCGGCCGCGGTCGGCCCCTGCTTGATCAGCCGGTCCAGTTCCTCATCGATGATCTTCTCGACCTTGGCCGGGTCCTGGCCCTGCTTCACGGTCGCCACGATCACGAAGTTGGAGCCCAGCTGCGAGGTCGACAGGCCCGAACCGATGCTGTCCACCAGCTTGTCCTGGTGCTGCAGGCGCTGGCTCAGGCGCGAGGACTTGGCGCCACCGAGTACCTGCGCGAACAGCTGCAGCTGATCGATATCGGTGGTGCCGACCTGCGGCACGTTCCAGGCGCGGTAGATGCGTGCCTGCGGCACCTTGTCGGTCATCGTCTCGCGGCTGTCGGCACTGCGCTTGGCCACGTTCACCGCCGGCTGCGCCATGCTCGGGCCGGCCGGGATGCTTCCAAAGTACTTGGCGACCTTCTCCTTGGCGGTGGCCAGGTCGATGTCACCGGCCAGCACCAGCACCGCGTTGTTCGGGCCGTACCAGGTGCGGAACCAGGTCTTCACGTCGTCCAGCGAAGCCGCGTTGAGATCGTTCATCGAACCGATCACGCCGTGGTGGTACGGGTGGCCGACCGGGTACAGCGCCTTGTTGATCTGGTCCCAGGCCTGGCCGTACGGCTGGTTCTCACCCTGTCGCTTCTCGTTCTGCACCACGCCACGCTGCTCGTCCAGCGCCGCCTGGTCGATCGCACCGACCAGGTGGCCCATGCGGTCCGATTCCATCCACAGCGCCATGTCCAGCGCGGTGGTTGGCACGTTCTCGAAGTAGTTGGTGCGGTCGGTGTTGGTGGTGCCGTTCTGGTTGGTGGCACCAACCTGCTTGAACGGCTCGAAGAATTCGCCGTCATGGTTCTCGCTGCCCTGGAACATCAGATGCTCGAACAGGTGCGCGAAGCCGGTGCGGCCGGCCGGCTCGTCCTTGCTGCCCACGTGGTACCAGACATTGACCGCGACGATCGGCACCTTGCGATCGGTATGCACGATCACGCGCAGGCCGTTGGGCAGGGTGAACTGCTCATACGGGATATCGACCTTGGCCGGGGCAGCCGGCTTGGCGGCCAGCACAGGGGTGGGCGCAAGCGTGCCCAGGGCGGTGCTGAGGGCGACAGCCAGCAGTGCAGCGCGCGGGCGAAGGGCGAGAGACATATCCGGATCCTTGGTCACGTAGGTGAACCCCGATCCTAGCGTGCGCACGCAGCGGCAGGAATCGGTCGCCAGTCACTGGGGGTGTTTGCCCTGATGCGCCATTTCGGCCTCTCACTGCGGCCTTCTGGCAGGTCACATGCGGCGGCAACCCGCGTCCGGACAGTGTCCGTCGCCCATCGAATGGACAGGTGTCCGCCCAGCGGACACTTTTCTAACCAAAAAAAGCCTTTCAAATCAATCACTAAAAGTTGGCACGGGGATTGCTTGGTAGTTCCTGCGCCAGGAAGGGCTTCAGATGCAAGATGACTGAAGACTGAACAAATGCAGGAAATCGAAAATTTTCCTTGCATGCCCAGAATCGGTGTACTACCTTACTACCACACCACTGATCACCAACACTAAACAGGCCCCGTCATGAACGCCAAGACCATTGCCATCGCCATCGCCCTGATTGCCGGCACCGCGGTTGTTTCGTCGGTGCAGGCCTCCGAATCCATCAAGACCCTGTCCACCGTGCAGGTCCGCCCGGCCGCCGACCAGCTGGCCCAGCAGGCTTGGGAACAGGCCAGCGGCATCCCGACCCTGGCCACCGTGGAGGTGCGCCCGAGTGCCGACCAGCTGGCCGAGCGCAGTGGCTACGTCGCCGCCCCGGTCGCCGCCGCGATGCCGATCACCACCCTGGCCTCGGTGGAAGTGCGCCCCAGCCTGGAGCAGCGCGTCGCCCTGGCCGCCGAACTGGAAGCCCAACGCTACGCAGCCACCCTGGCCGCCGCCGCTACCAGCGTCGCCCACTCGGTCATCGTCAACCTGCCGGCCCTGCAGGTGCGCCCGAGCGCGGCCGACCTGCAGGCCCTGGCCACCGAAACCGCCCAGGTCCTGCTGCGCCCGTAACCGGTGCCGCCCTGCCCCGTGCAGGGCGTGCGCCGTAAAGGCGGCGGCCGTCGCAGGTACACTGCGCCGATGAATGCCGCGCCCCAGTTCCACGTGATCCTGTTCCAACCGGAAATCCCGCCCAACACGGGCAATGTGATCCGGCTCTGCGCCAACACCGGCGCGCAGCTGCACCTGGTCGAGCCGCTCGGCTTCGCACTGGAAGACAAGCAGCTCAAGCGCGCCGGGCTGGACTACCACGAGTACTCGCGCCTGCAGGTGCATCCCGACCTGGACACCGCGCTGGCGCGGATCGCGCCGAAGCGGCTGTTCGCGCTCAGTACCCGGGCCAGCGTGCGTTACGACAGCGTGGCATTTGAAGATGGCGATGCGTTCCTGTTCGGCCCGGAAAGCCGCGGCCTGCCGCAGGACGTGCTCGATGCCCTGCCCGATGGCGCCCGCCTGCGCCTGCCGATGCGGCCGGACAACCGCAGCCTCAATCTTTCCAACACCGTGGCGGTGGTGATGTACGAAGCGTGGCGGCAGCATGGGTTTGCTGGCGGGGCGTAACGCCGCAGACCTCTTGTGGTGGGTGCGGACCTTGGTCCGCACAAATGCCCGGTCACGCGCTGAAGGAATGTGCCAACCAAGGTTGGCACCTACCAAAGGCAAGTCAAGGTGACGGCAGAAACTTCTGGAGAGATGTGCCAACCAAGGTTGGCACCCACCAGAACCCGGTCTCAGAACGCGTTGATGCCGGTCAGTTCGCGGCCGATCACCAGCTGGTGCACGGTCTCGGTGCCTTCATAGGTGATCACCGATTCCAGGTTCAGCGCGTGGCGGATCGCCACGTGCTCGGTGGTGATGCCCGCGCCGCCGAGCAGATCGCGACACTCGCGGGCGATATCAATCGCCATGCGGCAGTTGTTCCACTTGGCCAGGCTGACCTGCTGCGGCTGCAGCTGGCCCGCCTCCTTCAACCGCCCCAGCTGCAATGCCAGCAGCTGCGCAGTCGTGATGCGGCGGGCCATCTCGGCCAGCTTGATCTGTGCGCTCTGCGTGGCCGCCAACGGGCGCCCGAACAGCACGCGTTCCTTGGCATAGCCCAGCGCTTCATCCAGGCAGGCGATGGCCGCGCCGATCGGGCCCCAGCTGATGCCGAAGCGGGCCTGGGTCAGGCAGCCCAGCGGCCCCTTCAGGCCCTTCACGTTCGGCAGGCGATGGCTGTCGGGCACGCGCACGTCGTCGAAGAACAGCGCACCGGTCAGCGACGCGCGCAGGCTCATCTTGTGCTTGATTTCCTGGGTGGTGAAGCCGGCCATGCCCTTTTCCAGCACGAAGCCCTGGATGCCGTCCTCGGTCTGCGCCCAGACGATGGCCAGGTCGGCCACCGGGCCGCTGGTGATCCACATCTTGCTGCCGCTGATGCGCCAGTCACTGCCGTCGCGCACTGCGCGGGTCTTCATGCTGCCCGGATCGGAACCGCCGTGCGCCTCGGTCAGGCCGAAGCAGCCGATCAGCTCGCCGCGCGCCATCGCCGGCAGCCACTGCTGGCGCTGTTCCTCGCTGCCATAGGCGTAGATCGGGTACATGCACAGCGAGCTCTGCACCGAAACGAAGCTGCGCAGGCCGGAGTCGCCGCGCTCCAGCTCCTGGCAGATCAGGCCGTAGCTGACCGCACCGAGGTCACCACCGCCGTACTCGGCCGGCAGGGTGGCGCCGAGCAGGCCCAGCGCGGCGATCTCCGGCACCAGTTCGGCGGGGAAGCGTGCCTGGTCGAAGGCATCGCCGATGATCGGCAGCACCCGCTCGTTGGTGAAGCGGGCGACGCTTGCCTGCACCGCGCGCTCTTCCTCGTTGAGCAGGGAACGGACATCGAACAGATCATACGGATGCAAAGCCATGGCACTCACGCGCAGTCAGGACCGGGCCATTGTCGATCATCCGGGCAGAGCGTGCCGGCCAAGGTTGGCATCCACCGGAGTGGCGGCCCTACGCTGCAATGCAGCAATCGGGATGTGAACATCGGCGATCTAGCTCGATCACGCGCGTCCCGGTACCCTGACACATTCAAACAACCGTTTCGCTCGTGGCTGCACGCGCGATTTCCAGGCACCGCCGGTGGCCCCGATGCCGGCCCTACCCACGAGTCATGCAATCGATGAGCGCTGAAGCCAACGCCCTGCCCCCGCGTGAAGTAATGGAGTTCGACGTGGTGATCGTCGGCGCCGGCCCCGCCGGCCTGGCCACCGCGATCCGCCTGCGCCAGCGCGCGATCGAAGCCGGTCGCGAACTGTCGGTCTGCGTGCTGGAGAAGGGCTCCGAGCCAGGCGCACACGTACTGTCCGGCGCGGTGATGGACCCGCGTGCACTGACCGAGCTGTTCCCGGACTGGGCCGAGCGCGGCGCGCCGCTGAAGCAGAAGGTCACCCGCGACGAATTCCTGTTCCTCAGTGAAACCGGCGCGCGCAGCACGCCCAACGCGCTGCTGCCGGAGTGCTTCCACAACGAAGGCAACTACATCATCAGCCTGGGCGAAGTGACCCGTTGGCTGGCGCAGCAGGCCGAGGCGCTGGAAGTGGCGATCTTCCCGGGCTTCGCCGCCGCCGAAGTGCTGTATGGCGACAACGGTGAAGTGATCGGCGTGGCCACCGGCGACATGGGCATTGAAAAGGACGGCAGCATCGGCCCGGCCTTCGAGCGCGGCATGGCCCTGCAGGCGAAGTACACGATCTTCGCCGAAGGTGCGCGTGGCCACCTCGGCCGCCAGCTGATCGCCCGCTACAAGCTCGACGAAGGCAAGGACCCGCAGGCCTACGGCATCGGCATCAAGGAACTGTGGCAGATCGACCCGGCCAGGCATGAGCCGGGCCTGGTGGTGCACGCGGCCGGCTGGCCGCTGGACAACGACACCTATGGCGGTGCGTTCCTGTACCACGCTGACGGCGGCAAGGTTGCCATCGGCTACGTGGTCGGCCTGGACTACAAGAACCCGTGGCTGAGCCCGTTCGAGGAGTTCCAGCGCTTCAAGACCCACCCGTCCATCCGCAAGCACCTGGAAGGTGGCACCCGCATCGGCTACGGCGCCCGCGCCATCACCGCCGGTGGCCTGATGTCGCTGCCGAAGACGGTGTTCCCCGGCGGCGCGCTGGTCGGCTGCGAGGCCGGCTACCTCAACGTCAGCCGCATCAAGGGCAGCCACGCCGCGATCAAGACCGGCATGTTGTGCGCCGATGCCGCCTTCGACGCGCTGGCTGCCGACCGCCAGCACGATGAACTGGACGCCTACCCGAAGGCGTTCGAAGCCAGCTGGCTGTTCACCGAACTGCAGCAGGCCAAGAACTTCAAGCAGTGGTTCAAGAAGGGCCAGACCGTGGCCACGCTGATGACCGGCATCGAGCAGTGGCTGCTGCCCAAGCTGGGCGTGCGCAACCCGCCGTGGACCCTGCGCCACAGCACCCCGGACCACGCCTGCCTGGAACCGGCGGCCAAGCACACCCGCATCGCCTACCCGAAGCCGGATGGCGTGCTGACCTTCGATCGCCTCAGCTCGGTGTTCCTGAGCAGCACCAACCACGACGAGAACCAGCCCAGCCACCTGACGCTGAAGGACGCCAGCATTCCGGTGAAGGTGAACCTGGCCGAGTACGCCGGCCCGGAAGCACGCTACTGCCCGGCCGGCGTGTACGAGTTCGTCGGCGAGGCCGACAACGCGCGGCTGCAGATCAACGCGCAGAACTGCGTGCACTGCAAGACCTGCGACATCAAGGACCCGACCCAGAACATCGTCTGGGTGACCCCGCAGGGCGGCGGCGGCCCGAACTACTCGGGCATGTGACCGCCACGGGCTGCGACTGCATGTCGCAGCCCGGTCGTTTCCGCGCACCGCTATCCTGCCCGCCCATGCGTGCCTTCAACCTGCTCACCATCGTTGCCATGGCACTGGCGGCCACGGCCTGCCAGCGCCCGCCCGCCGCACCGGCCACGCCCGAACAGGCCCACCAGCAGGCCATGCAGCGCGCGTTCGAACTGTGCGCCGGTTGCCATACCGTGCAACCTGGCGGCATCCATCGCTTCGGGCCGAACCTGCATGGCGTGATCGGTCGCCGTGCCGGCAGCCTGCCCGATTACGGCTATTCCGACGGTATGCGCCGCGCCGACATCACCTGGACCGCGCAGACCCTGGATGCCTTCCTGCAGTCACCTACCCATCTGGTGCCCGGCACGCGCATGTACAACGCCTTCCCCAGCGCCGAACGCCGCGCGTTGGTGATCGCCTACCTGCAGCAGCAGTCGGCTCAGTGAGCCAGCCGCTGCAGCTGTTGCTGCAGCCCGGCCACGAACGCGGTTACAGCTGCGAACAGCGGCACCGGATCCGTTTCGGTTGCATCCTGCAGCCGCTCGACCAGCGCATTGGCCTGGCCTGCCAGCGCGCCCGCCCCCACCGCCCCGAGACCACCGGCCTGGCGATGCAGATGCAGCGCCGCCGCCGCACGGTCACCGGCCTGCAGCGCGCGCTGCACGGCCGCCAGATCATCCTCGCTGGCCTGCAGCAGGCTGTCGCGCAGCTGCTCGGCCACCGCCCGTGAGCCGAACCGCTGCTGCAGGGCGGCCAGATCGGGCAGTGCCATGCCGTCGTCGGCCACCGCTTCCGCCACCGGTTCGGCGAACGTCTGGCCCTGTGCCTGCGGCAACCAGCGCAGCAGCGCCGCACGCAGCGTGGCCAGTGACAGCGGCTTGGCCAGCACCTCATCCATGCCGGCCTCGCGGCAGCGCCGTGCATCGTCGTCCAGCACGCTGGCGGTCAACGCCAGCACGGTCAGCCGTGGCTGGCCGGTGCGGCCTTCGCGTTCGCGCAGCAGGCGGGTGAACCCGAACCCGTCCAGTACCGGCATGCGGCAATCGGTGATCACCAGGTCGAAACTCTCCGCCGCCAGCCGATCCAGCCCCTGCTGGCCATCGCCGACCATCACGTGCGGCACGCCCAGCTGCTGCAATCGCCAGGCCATCATTGCCTGGTTGGTCGGGTGATCCTCGATCACCAGCACGCGCGCGCCGCGCAGCGCGGCCGGCAGCAATGCGGTCTGGTCCTGCTCGGCCACCAGGGCCTCGACATCACCACTGCCCGCTTCCACCAGCGACAACCGCACTTCGGCACGGGTGCCCTCACCCAGCGTGCTGTGCAGGGTCAACTCGCCCTCCATCATCTGCGCCAGGCGCTGGCTGATGCTCAGGCCCAGGCCGGTACCACCGTGGTCGCGCTGGATGTAGGCCCCGGCCTGGGTGAACGGTGCGAACAGATGCTGCAGCTGATCCGGTGCGATGCCCATGCCGGTGTCGGTGACGCTCAGGCACAGCGGCTGGGCGCCGTCCTCGCGGGTCGGCCCCAGCACCTCCAGCTGCAGGCGGACCTCGCCCTGGGCGGTGAACTTGATGGCGTTGCTGAGCAGGTTGAATACGATCTGCCGCAGGCGTACGCCATCCACTTCGTGCGCCGGCGCCAGCTGTGGATCAATCTGCACGTGCAGCGCCAGCCCGCGTGCACTGGCCTGGGCCGAGAGCAGGCGGCAAACGCTTTCCAGCAATGGCCGCAGAGGCTGCGGCACCGGCTCCAGGCGCAGTGCACCGGCTTCAAGCCGGGAGTAGTCGAGGATGTCATCGAGAATCTGCCGCAGCATCTGCGCCGAATCCTCGATCACGCCCAGAATGCGTTGCTGCTCGGCATCCAGTGGTGAATGCACCAGCACTTCCAGCATGCCGAGCACGCCGCTCATCGGCGTGCGGATCTCATGACTCATGGTGGCCAGGAAGCGTGATTTGGCCTCCGCCGCCTGTTCGGCCTCGGCCTTCGCAGCCACCAGCGCATCGGCCTGCGCGCGCGCTTCGCTCACATCCACCCAGTAGCCACTCCACGTCACGGCACCGGCTTCAGCGGAATAGGGATGGGCCTGGCTGCGCACCCAACGCCCACCACTACCCTCGGCGCGCAGGCGGAACTCCAGGATCAACGGCGCGAACTGGCGCGCAGCCTGCTCGACCGCCTGCAGGATGCGCGCGCGATCGTCCTCCTCGATACGCTCCAGCAGGGCCTTCGCATCCTGCTCGGCCTGTTGTCGGCTGATTCCGAACAGCGCCTGCAGATCGCCGGCGATGAACGGGAAGCTGAGCGTGCCGTCGGCGTCGCGGCGTGCCTGGTAGACCACCGCCGGCAGATTGTCGGTCACTTCCGCCAGGCGCTGTTCCAGGTGACGCCGCCCGGCCACTTCGCGGCGCAGGCGCCAGTAGCCGATGCCGTGCACCAGCACGGCGGTCAGCAGCACCAGCAGCAGCGGCAAGCCCCAGCGCATCACCTGCTTCCAGTCGATGCCGTTGCGGTGCTCGGCTGACAGCCAGTTGCCGCGCAGTGCCTCGTGCTCGCCGGGTGTCATCTGCAGCAGCAGGCGGTCAAAGGTCGTGGCCAGCGCGGCATGGCGGCGCTCCACCGCCATCACCAGCTGATCGTTGAAACCGGCCGGCGCAGCAACCTGCAGGCGCCCCTGGAAACGACCACGCAGCAGTTGATTGACCAGCGCCAGATTGCCTACATAGGCCTCGGCTTCGCCATCAAGAACACGCTGCATCGCCTGTTCGGCACTGCGTGCCGCCATGATCCTGGCCTGCGGTGCCTGCTGCAGCACGTAGCCACGCACGCGCTCCGGATCGGACAGCAGCACGCGCTTTCCCTGCAGGTCCGACAGGCCCAGCAAGGCAGGGCTGTCGGCACGGCTGACGATCACGTTCGGCACACTGATGAAGGGTTGGCTGAACACCCAGTCCGGGCCCAGGTAGCGTGAATCGGCAGGGATGCCCATCACCGCCTGCAGCTCGCCTCGGCGGGCCTTCTCGCGCACCTCGTACCAGTCGTGGCTGCTCTCCGGCTGCAGGTGTGCACCGGCCTGCACCAGCCGATGCAGGTACTCGCTGGCCAGGCCGCTGGGCGCGCCATCCTCGCCGGTGAACGACAACGGCGCCGCATTCGGTGCGAAGCCGATCTTCAGTGGCTGCTCCAGCACCCGCTTTTCGGCCTGGCTCAGCGCCATCTGCGCCGATGCCGACCATTGCGGTGGCGGCAACCAGCGCCTTGCCAGTGCATCGCGCTGGGCCTGGCTGGTTGCGGCCAGGGCCAGGTCCAGCGCTTCGGCCAGCGGCTGCTTGCTGGTGGGGATGCCGAAGTGCAGCCGCTCGGGGGGCAGGTCGCTGGGACGCAGCAGCACCACACCGTGCAGTCGCTGGAGGGCGATCAGTTCAGTGGCGACATAAGCATTGCCGATATAGACATCAGCTTTGTCGTCTCTGACCATCTCGAGCGCCGCCAGCGAGCTGTGTGCGACAAGCTGCCGGGCACGCGGAAACCGTGCCCGCACCTGCGGACCGGTCAGGAAGTCCTGCTCGATCACCACCCGCAAGCCATCCAGATCGGGATTGTCGGAGGCACGCAGGTCGCCCGGTCGTCCCACCAGGGCCAGGGGTGCTTCGCCATAGGCCGCCGTGTAGACCATGCAACGGGTGCGGTCGGCGCTGAGACCGACGTTCATCACCACGTCGACCTCGCCACGGCATGCCGCATCCAACACGGATGTCCAGTCCGGATAGCGACGTGCCTCGACCTTCACACCCAGTTGGCGGGCTAGAAGCGACAGATAGTCCGGACCCAAGCCGACCTGCTGGCCATCGTGGAGGGACTCGAACGGCGGCCAGCCGCTGTCATACTGGCCCACGACGATGCTCGGATGGGCGGCGAGGTACTCACGCTGCAGGGAGCTGAGCGGCAGCAGCCCTGGAACGCCCTGCGCCAGGGCCGCTGGCAGCACCAGTACGGCCAGCAGCAGGACCAGCCCGCGAACAGCCCAGCTACGCATCGGCGTCGATCTCCTAGAATGCTGCCAGGGATCGCGATGGTCGCGGCCCGGCCTGCCCGGTGGTCATACTAGAGCATGAGCTTGCGCATCATCATCGCAGACGACCACCCGGTGGTCCGTATCGGCACCCGCGCCGTCATCGAATCGAGCGGGGTGGGCCGCGTGGTCGGCGAAGCCGACAGTGCACAGGCATTGATGGCCCTGCTGGGCAGCCAGCCCTGCGACCTGCTGGTCACCGACTACTCCATGCCCGGCAGCCCCCAGGCCGATGGCTTCGCCATGATCGGCATGATCCGCCGCCGCTATCCCGACCTGCCGGTGCTGATGCTCAGCGTCTCCAACAACCTGGCGATCCTGCGCATGGTGCTCGACAGCGGTGTGCTCGGCCTGGTCGACAAGAGCTCGTCGATGGACGAACTACCGCAGGCCATCCAGGCGGTCTACCGCGGCCAGGCCTACATCAGCCGCAGCCTGCGCGAGCGGGTCGAGGCTGCGGGCGGCTGGCGCATGCGCGAGGGCGACGGCAAGCCGCTGTCGCCCCGTGAGGTGGAGGTGCTGCGGCTGCTCGGCACCGGCATGACCGTAAAGGAAATCTCGCTGCAGCTGCACAAGAGCGTCAGCACCATCAGCCGCCAGAAGGGCGATGCCATGCTCAAGCTGGGCCTGAAGGGCGACGCGGAACTGTTCGATTACCTGCGCGACGGCAATATCTGAGTTCAGGCGCGCATGACCCGCGCGCCAATGCTGCTGCACCAGCAGCAGGAACACCGCCAGGGACGGACCCGCCCGGCGCCTCGGACGATGCCGGGCCGGGCCGCGGACGCCTTGCCGGACAAGGGCAGGGCCCATCAAACGCCGCCGCTTTCCCAACTGCCGGCTGAGCGGCCGGGTCCGCTTTCAGCGTTGCTTCATGCCTTCTACCGCTAGATGAATGCGCAAGCCGCACGGTGCGCCAGGCAATGTTCCGGCAATGTTGGAACGCCAGCGTGGACATCACGGCAGCCGGGGCGCCCCGCGCCCTCCCTGCCCAGCGTGGCATGCACCTCACAGGAGAACGAACATGCTCAGTACTTCCACACTCAGCTTCCGTGGTCTGGCGATGGCCCTGGCACTGGTGGCCGGTGTCGCCGTGGTCAGCGATGCCAGCGCGATGTCGAGGAAGGACAAGCGCACCCTGGTCGGCGCCGTGGTCGGTGGCGTGGCCGGCAACCTGCTCTCCAATGGCGATCCCGCCGCCACCGTCGGTGGCGCCGTGGCCGGCGGTGCGATCGGCAACCTGACCACCTCCGACCGCCGCGACCGTCGCTATTACGACAACCGCTACTACGACAACCGCTACGACCGCCGTTACGACCGTGGCTACTACCGCAGCGGCTACTACGACCGCGGTGACGACCGTCGCTGGCAGCGCGAGCGCTACTACGACAACCGCTACTACAACGATCGCGGCCGTCATCGCGGCTGGTAAGCGGCGGCACGGCACACCGCGAGCGGGTGCAGGGACGGGCGGGTCGATGACCCGCCCGTTTGCGTTGGCCGCGGGCATGGCGTTGAATGCGCAGCCTTGGATGTGACTTTCCCCTTTCGGGCTGTGGCATGACTTCCTTCTCCCACCGCGTGCAGGGCCTCAACAACGACGAGGTCGCTGCCGACTGGCCACCGATCAGCGCACGGGACATCGGCTGGCTGCGCGCGCACTACCCGCAGCTTGACGGGCAAAGCCAGCCGCGCTGGCACAGCCCGCGGCCACTGTCGGCCGCCGCCATTGTCGACGGCGCGCAGGGTGCGGTGTTCATCAAGCGCCATCACCACAGCGTGCGCAGCGCGGCCTGCCTGGAAGAAGAGCACCGCTTCATCACGCATCTCGCTGCCGCAGGCGTGCCCGTGGTGCAGGTGCTGGCGGCCGCCGATGGCCATACCGCCGTCGAGCACGGCGAGTGGACCTTTGAACTGCACGCCGTTGGCGTAGGCGACGATCTGTACCGCGATGCGGTGTCGTGGTCGCTGCTGACCGATGTCGTGCAGGCCCGCGAAGCCGGTCGCGCGCTGGCGCGACTGCACCACGCTGCGGCCAGCTACCACGCGCCCCAGCGCAGCACCCATCTGCTGGTCGCGCGCGACGATCTGATCCGTGCCGACGATCCGATCGCAGCGATCAAGGCGGACCTGCCCACACGCCCCGGCCTGGCCCGCTACCTCGCACGCATCCCGTGGGAAACGCAGCTGCGCCGCGATGTACTGCCGTGGCACGGCGGCCTGGCCGAGCGCCTGCGCGACGAACCCCGGCTATGGGCGCACAACGACTGGCACGTCTCAAACCTGCTATGGCGCGACGGCCAGGTCAGCACCGTGCTGGATTTCGGCCTGGCCTCGCCCACCAGCGCACTGTTCGACCTCGCCACCGCGATCGAGCGCAACGCGGTGGCGTGGCTGGAACTGGAGCGCGGCATGGAGGCGGTACGCATCGACATCGCACTGGCGTTGCTCGATGGCTATCGGCAGGTGCTGCCGCTGTCGGACACGCGCGTGCACCTGCTGGCCGACCTGCTGCCGATGGTCCATTTCGACTTCGCACTGTCCGAAGTGGAGTACTTCGAAGGTGTCACCGGCTCGCCCGCGAACGCCGACGTGGCCTGGCAGCCCTTCATGCTGGGGCATCCGGCATGGTTCCACAGCCCACCCGGGCAGGCACTGCTGCAGGCCCTGCACGCCGCGGCATGAACGCCACCGGCTCGCAAATCCGTACCATTTGTAGTGAAATGGTCACCTGAAGCGGGGGTGCCTGGATCTGCCAGGCTGAGAGAGTCCCTTGGAACCTGATCCGGTTTGCACCGGCGTAGGGAGCTTTGAGCCGCAGCCACACCCCCGTCATGGGCCGTGCACCTGCGCGCCTTCGCTTCGTCTCCCTTGTTGTCCGAAGACGAACCGAATGAACCGCTGCCTGCGCCCCACCCTGCTCTCCCTCGCCCTCTGCGCCGCGCTGCCGCTGCATGCCAGCGAGGCCGACGCTGCTCCCGATGCGGCTGCCACCGGTGCCGAACGCTCGCCCACCGAACTGGCGGCGGTGCGCGTGCAGGCCGGCAGACCGAAGGCGGATACCTCGCGCGTGAATGCCTTCGGTGGCGGTTCGTGGAAGGACACGCCGGCTTCGGTGAACGTGCTCGAGCGCGACTACCTCGACCGCCGCCAGGTGCGTTCGCTGTCCGAGCTGGCCAGCAACGATGCCTCGCTGGGTGATGCGTACGCACCCGTGGGCTATTACCAGAACATCGCCATCCGCGGTTTCGCGCTCGATGCCGCCACCGGCTATCGCTTCAACGGCCTGTCCATCGCTGGCGAACAGCGCCTGGCGCTGGAGAACGTGCAGGCGGTGGAGATCCTCAAGGGTGAAGCCGGCCTGGCCGCCGGCGTGATGGCGCCGGGCGGCATCATCAACTACATCGGCAAGCGTCCGGCCGAAGTGCGCACCGCCACGCTCGGCACCGATTCGGAGGGTTCGCGTTACGTCGCCGTCGATGTCGGCCACTGGATCACCCCGCGCTTTGGCCTGCGCCTGAACGCCGCCTGGGATTCCAGCAATTCCTACGTCGAGCATGCCGATGGCCGCCGCAACTTCTACTCGCTGGCCGCCGACTGGCTGATCGGCGAGCGCGGCAAGCTGGAAGTGGATGCCAACTACCAGACCAGTTCACAGCGCTCGGTGTCCGGCTACCAGCTGCTGGGCGCGCGTGACCTGCCGCGCGGCGTCGACCGCGAGTACCTGCTCGGCTACCAGCCGTGGCAGCGCCCGGTGGATATCGCCAGCACCAACATCACCGCCCTGCACACCTACGACTTCAACGACGCGTGGCAGTCGCGCGTCTCGGTCGGCCACAGCCGCTCGGTGATCGATGACAACGTCGCCTTCGCCTACGGCTGCTATTACGCCGCGCAGTGCGCCGATGGCAGCGTGCCGGGCAACTACTTCGCTCCCAATGGCGACTACGACGTCTACGACTACCGCAGCCCCGACGACACCCGCCGCAACCAGCAGGCGCGTGCCGAGCTGCGCGGCCGCTTCGAGACCGGCACGGTCGGCCACCAGCTGACCGTCGGTGCAGACTACTTCCGCCGTACCGTGGACAAGCGGCCCAGCGTCAACGAGTACGTCGGCACCAGCAACATCCACGACGCGCAGGTGCCGGTGTTCGAGCCGTCGCCGAAGATGCCGGGGCCGTCCGCGCGACGCCTGGACAGCCGCCAGACCGCCTTCTTCGCACTGGACCGGATGAGCTTCGGTGACGACTGGCAGTGGCTGGCCGGTGGCCGCTTCGTGCGCCTGGATGAACGCGCGTACGACAAGCGCGGTACCCCACAGCGCCACAGCCGCCTGTCGCGCTTCCTGCCGCAGACCGCGCTGGTGTGGAAGGCGACCGACCAGCTCAATGCCTACGCCAGCTACGTGCGGGGCATTTCATTGGGCCAGGAAGCGCCGTTCTGGACCAGCAACGCCGATACCTTCCTGCCGTCGGTGCAGTCGCGGCAGCTGGAAGTGGGCGTGAAGTACGTGCCGGTCGAGGCGCTGACGCTGGGCGCGGCGGTGTTCCGCATTTCGCAGCCGTACCAGTACGCCCAGCCCGACAACAGCGACGCTGGCTATACCTTCGTCGAACAGGGCACGCAGGCCCACACCGGCCTGGAACTGACCGCCAACGGCCAGCTGACCGATGCGCTGCAGATCGTGGCCAGTGCCAGCGTGCTGCAGGCGCGCGCGCGCGACACCGGCACGCCGGCCTATGAAGGCCATCAGCTGGTGAACGTGCCGAAGGTGCGCGCCAGCGTGCACCTGGCCTACGCGCTGCCCTTCGTGCAGGGCCTGGAGGCGACCGGGGGCTGGCGCTATGCCGGTGCCAATGTCGCCCGTGCCGACGGCGGCGTGCGTGCACCGGACTACTCGGTGTTCGATGCCGGCCTGCGTTTCCAGCATCGCCTGCACCAGCGCGCGGTGACCTGGAACCTGTCGGTGGACAACGTGTTCAACCGCTTCTACTGGCGCGATACCGGCAGCAGCGGCGGTGACTACTACCTGTTCCCCGGCGCACCACGACAGGCGCGCCTGTCGGTGACGTTCGCGCTGTGAACGGCGCCGTGCTCGAGTGGACCGCCGCGCTGTGCAGCGTGCTTGGCGTCTGGCTGATGGCCCGGCGCCGGCTGTCGGCATGGCCGGTGGGCCTGCTGTCGGTGACCCTGTACGGGCTGGTGTTCGCCGAGGCCAAGCTGTACTCGGACACCCTGCTGCAGGTCGCCTTCGGCGGTTTCCTGGTCTACGGCTGGCTCAACTGGCGCCAGCATGCCGCCGACGAGGGCAGCATCCGTATCGTGCCGCTGGCGCGCGGCAAGCTGCTGCGCGACCTGGCCATCGGCCTGTGTGGCGGCGTGGCGCTGGGCGCGGCCATGCACACCTTCACCGATGCCGCGCTGCCGTGGCTGGACGCGATGCTGACCGCGCTGAGCCTGGTCGGCCAGTGGTGGCAGGCGCGCCGCCACGTGGCGTGCTGGTGGGTGTGGATCGCAGTGGACGTGGTCTATGTGGGCGCCTACCTGTTCAAGTCGCTGCACGTGACCGCGGCGCTGTACGTGTTCTTCCTCGGCCTGGCCGTGTTCGGCCTGCGCGCGTGGAGCGCGGCCGCGCGCGAGCCACAGGGTGCACCCGTACGTTGATGAGGAGGGCCAGGCTGTGCGCTGGCCATCCACAGTAGAGCCACGCCATGCGTGGCTGAGGGGTCATCAGTAGGCGCATCCACGCAGGGCGTGGCCCTACTTCGGTTCCAGCGCCAGGCCCAGCCGCAGCGGCTGGCGCATGTCCGGCGGTGGCGCCTGCAGGGGTGCGGCCAGCAGCGCCGCGCGCAGATCCGCGTCCACCTGCCGGTCGCCCAGGCTGTCGAATTCCAGTTTCGAGATGCGGCCATCGGCGGCGATCCACACGCTGACCGGCAACGGTGTCGGCGTGTCCGGATGCGCCTGCAGCCATTCCAGCACACGCTGGGCCTGCGGGTCCTGCTCCAGCTGCAGGCGCTGCTGCAGCTGGCCGCCCACGGCGGCGGCGTAGGCCATCCAGTGCGCAGGAGCGTCCTGCGCGGACACGCTGGCACTCCCCAGTGCCAACGCGCCGAACACCGCGGCCAGCGGGCGCCACCAGCGCCGCATGCCGCCCTTGTTCCCTGTCCTGGCCATCGCCTGCCTCCTGCGCTCCCATCCAGCGCGCCATGGTCGGCGTCGTAGATGACAGGCCGATGGCGGAGGGTAGAGTCGAGCTTGCTCGACTGCCTTGGCCTGGTTATGGCGCAGTCGAGCAAGCTCGACTCTACGGCCGCGTAACCGGCGATCAGTCGCCCAGATCGGCCAGCACCTTGCGCGCGGGCGCGAAGAAGGTCACGCCGGTGACGGCGGTGGAGAAGTCCAGGATGCGGTCGTGCAGCGGCGCGGGATTGCCGATGAACATGCGTTCCAGCATCGTCTCGATCACCCACAGGCGGCGCGTGTAGCCGATGAAGTAGGTGCCGTACTCGCCACGGCCCGGCGTGGCAAACGGCATGTTGTCGCGCAGGATCTCGTGCTCGCCGTCGGCGTCCTCGATCGTGCACAGCGTCTTGTGCGACTTCTGCGCATCGGCCGGCGCGTCGTCCAGCTCGATGTTGTCGTGCTTGGTGCGGCCGATGATCGCTTCCTGAGCTTCGGTCTTCTGCGCGCGCCACGCATCGAGGTTGTGCAGGTACTTCTGGACCACCACGTAACTGCCACCCGCGTGGTCCGGATCTTCGTCGCCGACGATGGTTGCCTCAGGCAACGACAGCCCTTCCGGGTTGGCGGTGCCGTCGACGAAGTCGAGCAGGTCACGGCCATCGAAATAGCGGAAACCGGCCACGTCATCAACGGTTTCCACCGCATCGCCGAAGGCCATCAGCAGGTTGCGCTCGAACGCCACGATCAGATCCATCGTGCGTGCGCGGATGTGGTACAGCAGGTCGCCCGGCGTGGAGACCGCAGTGTGGGCGGCTCCCTTGATCTCGCGGAACGGCTTCAGTTCGCGCGGCGGCGCGCTGCCCACCAGCGGCTGCCACACGCGATGGCCGATGGCCACGTTGCAGGTGAAGGTGCGTTCGATCTCGCGGATGGCGGTGTTCTTGATCAGGTCGTCGGTACTGGCCAGCACCTCGCGCACCTTGGCGATGGAATCGGCATCGTCCTTCACCTTCAACACCAGGAACGCGGCCGAGTGGGTCAGCGGCGCGGTGATCTGCTGCGGCTCGTTGTCGAGCGTGTGGTTGAGGGCGGTGATCGGTGCGGGCTGGGAGTTCACGGCGGTTCCTGCTGGCTTGAGGCGGGCGCATCGCGCGTGGCGATGTGCGGGCGATCATAGCGGAACCCCCCTGACAGCGACGGAGCGGTTCTCAGTTCGCCACTACGCAGAAGGGGCAGCGGGCGCGAAGGCGTCGCGCGACTATCCGCGGGTGATCTCGAACTGGTCCGGCCCCCGCCACGCGATGCGCAGCGCCATGGGCCTGCCACCACTGGCCGAGTACAAGGCCATCTTCGCCGGAAGTTACGGCAAGCCGGTGAACTGATTCTACGGCCCGGCTGCAGGCCGCTGGATCAGCCGCTCGAATACCGTACCCAGCAACTCGGCCAGCTCGTCCTCGTCGGCATTGGCAAGGGCCGGCAGCGCGATCATCTGCCGCATCACCTGGAAGCCGGAAATCATCGCCAGGATGAGCGCGGCGCGCTCGGCCCGCTGCGTGCCCTGCAGCGAGGCGGCCACGGTCTCCAGGTGATGCGCGGCGATCTTGTCGCGGCCGATTTCCGCTGCCAGTGGGCTCGATGCGGAATGGAAGGTGATCAGGAATCCATCCATGGGCGTGGCATCGGCGCGCGTCATCTTCACCAGTGCGCGCGCCAGTGCCTTGCCCGGTTCCGGCTGGTCCATGATGCCGCCGGCAATCAGGCTGCCCTGGGTCATGGTGCCTTCCACCACCTCCGCGAACAGCTGCTCCTTCGAGCCGAAGTAGCGGTTGACCATCATCGCCGTCACCCCGGCCCCGGCCGCGATGTCACGCACTCCGGCACCGTCATAGCCGGACAGGGCGAAGGCCCGGCGTGCGGACGCCAGGATCGCCTCGCGGGTCGCTTCGGCATCACGTTGGCGGGGCGTGCGGGTGGTCGGTGCGGCGGGCGTGTCCATGCGTTAAGTATACAGTTGTAGACAATGGCCGACAACGCATGTATACAGCTGTAGACATAGCCACCCACGCCGCCGGATCCGCGTTGGGATGGCCCGCCAATCCCCCCACGTATCTGGAGACTTCCCATGAAAACGACCGTCCTGGTGACCGGTGGCACCGGCTTCATCGCCCAGCACTGCATCCTGGCCTTGCTCGCGGCCGGCTACGACGTCCGCACCACGGTGCGCTCACTGTCGCGCGAAGCGGAGGTGCGCCAACAGCTGAAGGTCGGTGGCGCAGAGCCGGGCGATCGCCTCAGCGTGGTGGTGGCCGACCTCGGTCGCGACGAGGGCTGGGCCGAAGCCGTTGCCGGCTGCAGCCACGTGATGCATGGGGCATCGCCTACACCCACCGGCGAACAGACCAGCGAAGACCAGTGGGTGCGCCCGGCCGTGGATGGCAACCTGCGCGTCCTGCGCGCGGCGCGCGACGCCGGCGTACAGCGGGTGGTGCTGACCTCGGCCTTCGGCGCGATCTGCGCAGGCCACGGCGACATCGGCCGCCCGTTCAACGAGACCGACTGGAGCGATCTGTCCGCTGATGTCTGGCTCTACCAGAAGTCGAAGACGCTCTCCGAGCGTGCTGCGTGGGACTTCATCGCGCGCGAGGGCGGTGGCCTGGAGCTCTCGGTGGTGAACCCTACTGCGGTGCTCGGCCCGGTGCTGGGCAGCGACTATTCGCACTCCATCCGCCTGGTGCGCAATCTGCTCCAGGGCCAGAAGGGATCGCCGAAGATCAATTGCGGATTCGTGGACGTGCGGGACGTGGCAGACCTGCACCTGCGCGCGATGACCCATCCGGCGGCCAGCGGCGAGCGCTTCATCGCCATCGCCGGGGACAGCCTGTGGCTGGGCGAGGTGGCAAAGATCCTGAAGCAGCGCATGGGCGCCTCTGCGGGCAAGGTCAGTACCCGTGTCATTCCCAACTGGGTGATGCGCCTGGGCGCACTGAAGGACCCGGCGCTGCGTGGCTCGATCCCACTTCTGGGCCGCACCATGAACGCAACCAGCGAGAAAGCGCAGCGCATGCTGGGGTGGTCACCGCGTTCGCGCGAGGACGCCATCGTGGCGACCGCCGAAAGCCTGATCCGGCTCGGGCTGGTGCAGAGCCCCGATCACTGAGGCCGGCGATGCCGGTGAACGGGGTGGCCATAAAAGTGAAGCCCGGCGCGAGGCCGGGCTTCGGTTGGCGTGTGGGAGAGAGAGAGAGTCACACGCCAGCACAACACGCACTAACGACAGGCGTTTGTTACCAGGTGAAGCGCGGGCCCACGAACCACTCGCGGTCGCCGGCCTTGGCCAGCTTCACTTCGCCGCTCAGGCCCCAGTTCTGGTTGAACTTGGCGGTGGCACCGACGCGGCCGTAGAACTCGCCGTCCGGGTTGTAGCCGTGCTTCTTGCTGAAATCTTCGTAGCCGGCCATCACATAGCCTTCCACGTACGGGTTGAACGCAGTGCGCACGCCCACTTCGGTGGAGTAGCCGTTGAAGTCCAGCCCGCGCTTCTCGTCGTACTTCTGGTACGCAACGCGCGCCACCAGGTCGGTGTTCGGTGCGATGCCGTAGTTGTAGCCGACACCCAGGCGCCACTGGTCGACGTCATTCTTGAACTTGTCGGTCTCCTGCGCGCTGTAGTCGCCGAAGATGTGGAAGTTCGGGTGCACCGCAACGGAACCCTTCACCTTCCAGCCATCGGCGTCGCCGCCCTTGGCATCGGTGTTCACGTAGCCGCCTTCAACGTAGTTGTACGACAGGCCGTCGGTTGCCGATGCAGCGAACGGCAGAGCAGCCAGAAGACCCAGGGCAAGCAGCGAATTCTTGTTCATCGGGACACACCTTTAATTATTTTGGTTTCGTCGACCGCCTCCCGGGAGGGGGAGAGAGAGGAGGCGATCGACAGGTGTGAATTATCCGTTAGGGGGTCTAATCGACCCTGAATATTGAACTGACTGGTGTATAAATATGGTTCCCGTTCAGGGAACTCGCCATGCGCCATTGGCAGCGGTCGCACTCGCGGGCTGAACGATTCCTTCGGCCATCGCATTTCCCGCGAGTGCGTTGCCCATGCGACGAACAGCCGAGTTGCTGGATGTGCGCTTCGGCAACGCTGCAGCTCTGCCTGACGCAAGCGGGGCTGCGTGTGTCTGCCAAGCGAGGATTCCCGCTTCATGCTGATGAATTGGCGGATATGAAGAGGCGCAAGGCGATCCGCCGGCATGCATCAGTTCGCCTGATCCCGCTTGTTAATGCTGGGTCAGAAGCAGACTTCACAGCCCTTCCACGTATTCAAATTGCAGCTGAAAGCGCTTGTCAGCGCCGGGAACAAACGCCGCTATATTCCAGCTTCCCCAGACGAAGGAGGGAGTGCAATGAACCTGAACCCGCAACACATGAAGTCGGCCCGCGCACTTGCTGTCGCGCTCATCGCTACCGTGAGCCTTGGCGCCTGCGCCTCTTACAAGAACGAGTTTGCAACCATCAACTCGCGTCTCGATCAGCTCGACGTAAAGGTGCAGGGCGCTGCGCAGAGCGCGGAGTCCGCCAACCAGTCCGCACAGCAGGCCAACCAGCGCCTCGACCAGATCGAAGGCCGCGTCCAGCAGCTTGAAAGAGCACCCGCCGGCCGCAAGCCCCGCGGCTGATCGCTCCCTCACCGTTTGAATTGATCCGCTTCTGTATCGGGAACCAGTGGCCTTCGCCGGCCACTGGCATCCTTCCACCCAAGATTGCATTGCAAGGAAAGGAGCCGTCCCATTCGTACCTTCCCCTCCCCTGCACGCCGCGTCCTGGATGCCGCACTGGTCATGGCGCTGGCCGTTGCGTGCAGCGGCGTAGCCAACGCCAGGGACAAGGATGCACCTGCACCACCGGTGGCCGCCGTTGATGAACTTCCGCCTGACCAGAGCGTGTCCGAAACGGTGATCGAACTGGCCGGATGGGTGGTCGCCAGCAAGGACAACCAGGGCTATCCGTTCGCTGTCATGGACAAGGCCGCAGCGCAGGTTCTGGTCTTCAGCGGCGACGGCAAGCTGCGCGGCGCAGCACCGGCGCTGTTCGGATCGGCCATCGGTGATCACTCCGCACCCGGCGTCGCCAAGCTCGCATTGAGCGCGATTCCCGGCCACGACCGCACCACGCCTGCTGGCCGCTTCATTGGTGGCTACGGCCCCTCCGACGATGCCGGGCGCGTGTTGTGGGTGGACTACGATTCTGCCGTGTCGATGCATCCGCTGCCGCCGGGCAGCCCGAAGGAAAAGCGCGCCGAACGGTTGGCCTCGCCCACGCCGGACGACAACCGCGTCACCCACGGCTGCATCAACGTCTCGCCCGCGTTCTACGAGCAGATCGTGCAATCCACGTTCGAGAAGGGCGGCGTGTTCTACATCCTGCCGGACAAGGATTCGATCGCGAAGACGTTCCCGGAATACGCGCAGAGCAGGGGTGACGCAAAGGACGAAGACGAGAAGGGTGCGCGGCGCGCGAGCAAGTAACGCGCGCTAACGAGCGCTGTCCCTGTTCTCCATCACCTGCCCGATGCTGAGTTCATTGCCACTTGGGTCCGCCAGGCGGAAATCGCGCATGCCGTAGGGCCTGTCCCCGATCGGGACGACGATCGTGACACCCGATCCTTCAAGGGTCCGGTAATAGTCGTCGATACCGGATACGACCAGATACGCATGTGCCGCGCCGGCCGGCTTGCTCCCGGACCGTTGGGTGAGGGTGATCTCCACGCCGTCGCGGCAGACGGCAGCAATGTCGGCCGGATCACCCCACGACCACGCCAGTTCGAATCCGAGCGCGCCGCGGTAGAACGCGATCGACTCGGCAAGATGGTCTACGGACAGGATGGGAGAGATGGACTCGATCTTCATGGGCGCGGCAACCCATCCATGTTCGGGTGTTGGCCGATCATAGCGTCCGGCCGGCCTCACGGCCTGGCCCCTTGAATGGTGGACGAGCGCAGCCAGCCAGCGTTGGCATTGTCGATGGGTCGCCCCGGCCGCACTCGTCCGCCGGTTCCGGGTACGACTCCGCCGATCCGGACGCTTTTCCCGCACCTCGCACCCACGCTGGAACCTCCGCCAACACCGAGGTTCCGAGATGCCACACCGCTTTCCCAAGGTTGCCCGCTGGACGGCGGGGCTGGTCTTCGCCCTGCTCTGCGCCGCCGTGGCCGCCTATGCCTTCACCGTGCTGTACGGCCAGCCACACGCGGACAACCCGCTGCAGATGAAGTTTGCGGCGTCGGGCCTGGACGTCCCCGCCCACCTGTTCGGCGGCGGGCTGGCCTTGTTGCTGGCGCCGTTGCAGATGAACGGATGGATCCAGCAGCATGTCCCCCGCCTGCATCGGCTGAGTGGCGGCTTGTATACGGGTGGAGTACTGATTGCCGGGCCGGCCGGCTTGTCCCTGGCATTTCATGCCGAAGGTGGAGCGCCCACCGGTATCGCCTTTGCTCTGCTCGCGCTGGCGTGGCTGGCCACCACCGGCATCGGGATCGGTCACGCGCTGGCCGGCAATCTCGCCAGGCACCGGCAGTGGATGTGGCGCAGCATCGCCCTCACCGCGTCTGCGGTGACGTTCCGTTTGATCCTGGGCATCGGCCTGGGCGTGCTGCATCTGCCCTTCGTCCCTGTCTATCTGGCCGCCGCCTGGGGATGCTGGGTGTTCAACCTGGCACTCTGCGAACTTGTGCTGCGCTGGCCGCGGCGACCGCCGGCCACTGCATCGTCAGCGGCTCGGTGATTCCGGGGTGCCCGCCATCGCATGGCGCTTGCGGAAGGCGCTGGGCGTTTCACCCAGCTGGCGCTTGAACGCCGCGTTGAACGTCGATTTCGACGTGAAGCCGCAGGCATAGGCGATGTCGAGAATGGTCCGGGTGTCAGCGCCATCGGCCAGATGGGAAGCGGCGGCTTCAATCCGCTGGCGGTTGATGTATTCCCAGAAATTCCCGCCGAAGCGGCGGTTGATCACCGCCGACACCAGATATTCGGGGTAGCCGGAGCGTTTGGCCAGCTGGCCGATGGTGAGCGCCGGTTCGCGGTAGAGCTGCTGTTCGGCCATCAGCTGCGAGAGGCGCACCTCGACCTCGGCAACGCGTGCATCGTCGCTGGCCGGTACCACTTCGCGGCTGGGGGGCGCCGGTTCCGCCGCAGGCTCGACCAGCACCGCCGTCTGGGTGAGGCTGAAGTAGCCCATCAGGAATACCCACGCTGCAACGAGGCCGTAGATCAGCGGATAGTCGATCCAGGGAATCCGGACCAGCCATTGCGTGGTGGCAATGAGCCAGATGAGGATCTGCGAGACCGCCATCGCGTCGATCCAGTGCAGCGACATCCGGTCCACATCCGAACGCCGTTGCAACAGCCCACGCCGATAGCGGCCGACCCGCAGCAGACCGGCAATCACATAGGAGAGGCTGTACGCGTACAGCACGATGTTCAGCCGCATCCATTCCAGTTCCGCGATGCCCGGCAACGTTCGCGCCAGCATGCCCTCGGCCGGCACCAACCCACGCAGGAAGAAGCCCGCATGCAGGGCCAGCACGATGAAGAATCCAGACAGATGCACAGCATCACGCCAGCGCGCGGCCCTGGCCTCGGTCAGGACCCGGACGTAGACATAGAACAGGCTGCCGTACAGGAACGGAAACAGGCCGACGAACCGCAGCGCCTTGGTGGGTGCCGGGTAGGACGGATCCCAGTAGATCGCCTTCACCGCCAGATCGACGCCGATCAGCGCGATCCACATCGCCAGCACCCGGTTAGCCCCGGCATTGGCCGGCCGCCGCCACAGGGCCAGGGCAAGCAGCGCGGCCTGCGCGGCGCCAATGGCGAAGACGACGGTCCAGAAAGCCATGGAGGGAGGCCGGTCGGCAACAGGTTGGGGTGGAAGCTTAGCAGCCGGTTTCCGGGCAGAAGAACAGGACGAACGGCCTACGCCCGGCCCAGCATGACCACACTTTCTCCGCCGGCATCACCTCATTCGCAGAGCGCGCTGTCTTCCTTCAATGCGGCGTCATCCAGCGGGCGGAGCTGTTCGATCTGCTTGCGTTGTTCGGCCGTGGGCTCGCCCAGCCACCAGACCCGGCAGCGCGCGGTGAGGCGGCCGACCATCTTCGACTGATCGGGTGAGTACAGCATCGCCAGCGCGGTGCCGGGGCAGTCGTGGGCCTGGCAGGCGGTGTAGAACCACCAGGGTTCGCCCTGAAGCACCAGCAGCTCGCCAGGCCCGCTGGGGCCGCTCAACAGGCGTTCGCGCAGCGAAGGGATGTCCTTGTCGGCGGATTCGGCGGCCTGCGTGCCCTTCATCAATGCATCGAACGCGGCCAGCACCTTCGGGTCCTTGCGGCCACAATCGTCCACCGTGTTGCCGCCCACCAGGGTGAAGAAATGGGTCGCCAACGGGTTGTCCTTGCAGGTGAGCTCACGGCCGACACCGGAGTCTTCCGGCTCGCCTTCGTTGTCCCACACCGACGGATCCACTCCGTCTTCGATGGACGGTTCACTCTCGACCACGGTGGTCGTCGCTGCCGGTGTTCCAGCAGGTGCCGCGGGTGCAACCGCAGGCATCGTTTCGACGGCCTTCTCCGGCGCCTGCCCGCAGGCCGCCAGCAGCGCGATCGTCAGTGCCATCCCTGCAACTTGAATCTTCATTCCCTGTCCTTCTCTGATCTGCGACGCATGGGCCACGCCAGCGGCAGGGTGATTCTAACCAGCAGCGCGCTAGGATGCGTTCGCCGCTCCCGTCATCGCCAGGACCTGGACGCATGCGCCATACACGACTCGCCGTGATCTTCTGCAGTGCCCTACTGCTGGCAACGCCGGCCATCGCCCACGATGCTGAAGGTGCGAAGCCCGCGCCACCATTTCCCGATACAACCCTGCCGACGCCGCTGGATCGCGTGCTGCGCGACTACGAACAGGCGTGGCGCAAGGGGGATGCCAAGGCGCTCGCCCGGCTGTTCGCCGAGGATGGCTTCATCCTGCAGAGCAACCAGGCGCCGGTGCGCGGGCGCAAAGCCATCGAGGCGGCGTATTCCGGCCAGAGCGGCAGCCCGTTGCGGTTGCGCGCGTTGGCCTATGCCGTGGAAGGGAACGTTGGCTACATCATCGGTGCCTACACCTTCGGCAAAAAACTGGAGGACACCGGCAAGTTCACGCTGACGTTGAAGCGCGTGGGCGATGGGCCGTGGATGATTTTCTCGGACATGGACAACGGCAACGCGCCGCCACGGGCGCGGTGATCGGGCGTTGCAGCACATCCACGCCATGCGTGGATATGCAGCGCGCGTGATGCCAAGCAAGCTTGGCCCCACCAGGGCCTGTCTCCGCCCGGCACCCGCAGGGTACTCACTGATGAAAAAACCCCGGCGCATGGCCGGGGTTCTTCGATTCACTTGAACAGCGTGTCCGGATATTCCGGTTTCTGTTCCCGCGCCAGCAGCGCACGCAGGCCTTCTTCCGGCGTCTGTTCGCCATGCAGCACGGCACGCACGCGGTCGGAGATCGGCAGGTCGATGCCATGGCGGCGCGCCTGTCGCATCACTTCGTCGGCGGTCTGCACCGACTCGACCACCTGGCCGATCTCGCGCACGGCATCCTGCAGCGTCTGGCCACGGCCCAGGGCCAGGCCCAGGCGGCGGTTGCGCGACAGGTCGCCGGTGCAGGTCAGCACCAGATCGCCGAGGCCTGCCAGGCCCATCAGCGTTTCCGGCTTGGCGCCGATCGCAGCGGCCAGGCGCAGCATTTCGTTGAGGCCGCGGGTGATCAGGCCGGCACGGGCGTTGAGGCCCAGCTGCATGCCATCGGCCACGCCGGTAGCCACGGCCAGCACGTTCTTCATCGCGCCGCCCAGCTCGGCACCGACCATGTCGTCGCCGGTGTAGGCACGGAACGCCGGGCCGTGCATGGCCTCGGCCACCGACTGCGCGAACTCGGGAACGTCGCCGTGCACGGTGATCGCGGTCGGCAGGCCCTGGGTCACTTCCTTGGCGAACGACGGCCCGGTGACAACGGCCAGGGGCACGTCCTCACCCAGCACTTCGCGCGCCACTTCATGCAGGAAGCGGCCCGAACCGGGCTCGAAGCCCTTGGTGGCCCAGGCCACGCCAGCACCGGCCGGACGCAGCGGCGCCAGCGCGCGCACGGTTTCGCCGAACGCGTGCGACGGGGTCACCACCAGGATCCAGGCCGCGCCTTCCACCGCCGACGCCAGGTCGGTGGTGGCACGCAGGCTGTCCGGCAATGGAATGCCCGGCAGGTAACGCGGGTTCTCGTGGCGCTGGTCGATGGCTTCGACCACGGCCGCGTCGCGCCCCCACAGCACGGTCGGGTGACCGTGCCGTGCGAGCAGGCTGGCCAGCGCGGTTCCCCAGGAACCGGCGCCGAGCACGGCGATCTTGTCAGCGGTAGTGCTCATCCGTGACGTCGCAGCAGGGATCAGGCGTTGCCGGCCGGCTCGGAGTCAGCCAGCGACGGTGCGTCGCCCTGCTCCTGGCGCTGGCGCAGGGTTTCTGCGTACAGGCCTTCGAAGTTGATCGGCTGCAGGAAGAACGGCGGGAAGCCGCCGGCCTGGATCAGGTCGCTGACCAGCTGGCGCACGTACGGGAACAGGATGTTCGGGCACTGGGTGCCGAGCAGCACGTCGATCGACTGCGGGTCCAGGCCGACCAGGCCGAACACGCCGGCCTGCTTCACTTCGGCCACGTAGGCGGTGCGCTCGCCGGCCTGGCAGGTCAGGGTCACGGCCAGCACGACTTCGAAGGCGTTCTCGCCCAGGCGCTGCACCTGCTGGTTCAGGTTCAGCTGCAGCTCCGGCTGCACCTGGTCATTGAAGATGGTCGGAGCGTTCGGCGACTCGAAGGAGACGTCCTTGACGTAGATCTTCTCGACGGTGAAAGCGGGGCCGGTGGCGGCATCGACCGGCGCAGCGGCGCCGTTGGTGATCTCTTCGGACATTTCCAGTAACTCCAGATAAATGCAATGAAAACGAGGGTCGAATTACTGCGATGGGGGCGGCATCAGGCCCATACAAGGCCGGATGCGCCACCTGCGGCAATCAGTTGCGGCCCTTGACCAGCGGCAGCTCGGCCTGCTGCCAGGCGGGAATGCCGCCATCGAGCACGTAGACCTTTTCGAAACCGGCCTTCTTCAGCGCCTTGGCGGCGGTTTCCGAGGCGTTGCCGCTGCGGCATACCAGCACGACCGGCGACTGCTTGGCATTGGCCACCAGCTTGTTGTCCGGGCCGAAGGCACTGGCCTGGGCATTGCGGCTGCCGGCGATGTGGCCCTTCTCGAAGTCACCGCTGGCCGACAGGTCGACCACCACCGTGCCGCCCGCGTTCATCAGCTGGGTCAGTTCGGCGGGTTTGATGCCCTTGAAGCCCCGGAACAGGCGGCGGATCTCGGTGACGATGATGGCCACGGTCAGGCCGACCAGGGCCGCGGACAGCATCGGGTTTCGGCCTGCAAAGGCCAGCAACTCTTCGTAATTCACTCAGGTCACGGGTCGATTAAGCGGGCGCCGATTGTCGCACAAGCCGGACGCGGCCCGTCACTGCCCCTTCCACAGGTCCGGCAGGCCGGCGGACTGCCACCAGCGCTTGGCCTCCGGGTCCCAGCGCCAGCGCTCGACCACGACCACGGTGCGTTCGGCCTGGGTGTTCTGGTTGATCACCCCGATTTCGACGCGGCGCTCGACCTCGCCCCCTTCCAGCGAGGCGCTGCTGCGCTCGCGATAGGACGACACGCGCAGCTGCGCGTAGCGGTTGAGCTCGAACTCGGTCGGCGGCTTTTCCTTGCGAAGCTTGGGGTCGAGGTAGCCGATGGCATCGTCCATGCTGCCCCAGCGGATGGTCGCCCCGTAGGCGATCTGGGTCTCTTCCAGCAGCTTGCGCTGCTTGCGGCTGAGGTCGTCGGCCGAGGCCACGGCGCTGACCAGCAGCAGGGAACAGATCAGGAACTGGATGAGGCGGCGCATCGGTGGATTCCCCAGAACGTCAGCCTGCCATCCTACCCTTTGGCGAAGGCAACAAAGCGACCGCTGAACTCGGCAGCAGGCTTGCCGTCGGCACCGGGCTGGGTGGCGATGATGCTGATGCGGGCCTTGCGGCGCTGGCGGAAGGTATTCAGGAAGGCGTCCCAGCCGCTCGCTTCGGCGGCTTCGGCGTGGGCATGCAGGTCTTCGTAGACCGGTGCCAGGTAGCGCAGGTTGCTGTCGGCCACGTAGACCTCGGCATCGTGGCCGGCCAGGCGCAGGCGCAGGCTGACCAGCGCCCAGCCGGACAGGGTCAGTACCGAGGCCAGGCTGCCACCGAAGGCGTTGCCCTTGTCGTTGACGTTGGCAGCCAGCGGCGCGGTGATGCGCAGCACGCCATCGGCATAGCCGTCGAGCTGGATCTGCATGGCGCGGACCGCCGGCATGCAGTCCAGCACGTCCTGCAGGGCGGCCAACGAGGAAGTCAGGGCATCAACGGACATCGGAGCAGCGACCACGACAACGAAGGGCCCGCATAATGCAGGCAATGGCCGACCATACGATACCCACTGGCGCCGCTGGCTCCGACGCGGCCTGGACCCTGATTTCACTGCGCCCGCAAGGCCAGCATGCAGCGCTGCGCCGCGCCGTTGCTGGGCTGGGCGGGCATGTGCTGGCCCTTTCACCGTGGCGGTTGCAGCGCCTGCACGGCACGCCCGTGGTGCGCCAGCTGCAACGCACGCTGAACTGCGATCGCGTGGTGTTCACCAGCCCGGCTGCGGTTGCTGCGGCCGCTTCCCTGCTGACGCTGGCCGCAGCGCAACGCAGCCCGTGGCTGACGGTAGGCGAAGGCACTGCGCGCGCGCTGCAGGCACACGGCATTTCCGAGGTGCATGCACCGCAGCGGATGGACAGCGAAGGCTTGCTGGCGCTGCCGGTACTGGCCGACGTGCAGGGCCTGCGCATCGGCCTGGTGACCGCGCCCGGTGGCCGCGGCCTGATTGCCGCGCAGCTGCAGGCGGCCGGTGCCCGCATCGAACGCGCCGACGTCTACCAGCGGCGCCTGCTGCGCCTGGCGCCGCGCACGCTGGCGCGACTGCCGCATTCAGCCTTTCCGTGGGTGCTGGCGGTCAGCAGTGGCGAAGCGCTGCAGCATTTCTGGCAGCAGCTGCCGCCCGCATTGCAGCAGCGCCTGCAGGCGCACGCGACTGCCGTGGTGGCCAGTGATCGCCTGGGTGAACAGGCGCGGGCGCTGGGCCTGCAACACGTCGTGCGCGCGGCCGGTCCCACCACCGCACAGCTGGTAGCGGCTGCACACGCCACGCTCACCGTCCCGGCAGCGACCTGAACAGGGACGTGGGTCACGCTTGCCGCTGTCGTCGGCAACAGTGATGCTGTGCTCAACGCGGCCTGCCGGTCCCCCCACCGGCGACGGTGCCGACAAGGAAGCCTGATGAACGACACTCCGCCCGTTTCTCCACCCCGTCGCTCCGCACGCTGGCTGCTGCCGCTGGCCGGTGTGGCCGTGCTCGGCGCGGGCGGCTACGCGGGCTGGTACTTCTGGCAGCAACAGCAGAGCGAACAGGCGGCGCAGGCGCAGACCACCGCGGTGCAGCTGCAGGGCCTGGAGGCCACGCTGGATGCGCTTCGCCGCGACCAGCGAGCGACCAGCCAGCGCCTGCAGGACGCAGCCACCACCAACCGCGTGCTGCGCGACGAGATGCTCGGCCTGTCCCAACGCAGTGCACTGCTGGAAGAGAACCTTGCCAAGCTAGCCGACAGTGCCAACCAGGGCCGGCAGGCGGTGCAGCGCGACGAGGCCGAATTGCTGCTGACCCAGGCCGCGCAGCGCCTGAACTACGCCGACGATGTGGATGGCGCACGCCGCCTGTATGCCCAGGCCGCCACTGCGCTGGCCGATCTGCCCGACAGCGATGGCCTGAACCTGCGCCAGGCGCTGGTGCAGGAACGCGATGCACTGGATGCGCTCGGCGCCGGCCCGCGCGTGCAATCGTTGCAGCGCCTGGATGCATTGGCCAAGGCCCTGCAGGGGCTGCCCTCGCAGGTGACCGGCAACGCTGCGCCACCGACCGCCAGAGCCTGGTGGCAGGCCACGCTGGCACCGTTCGTGGACATCACCCCGAGCCGTCAGAACGGCCCACTGACGGCCGCCGAACGCCGCAATGCCGACGATGCGCTTCAGTTGGAACTGACCCTGGCGCGCGCCGCGATCGAGCGTGGCGACCGTGCTGGCCGTGATACCGCGTTGGTACGCGTGGAGCATTGGGCGCAGCGACGCTGGCCGGATTCACCGGCCCTGCGCGCACAACGTGCTGAACTGAAGGCCTTGCGCGAGCTTCCGCTGCAGGCCAGCAACACCGTTCTTGGCAGCACCCTGCAGCAACTGCGCACCCAGACCGACCGGAGGTAATCCCGCATGAAACCCCTGCAATCCCTGGTCGTGCTGTTGCTGGCCGTGGCCATCGGCGTAGTCGCCGCGCAATGGCTCGGCGCCGATGACCTCAACCGATTCGGCGAAGTGATCCTGCGATACGGCGGCTATGACTACCACAGCAACCTGCCGAAGGTCGCGTTGCTGGCGGTGATCGCGGTGCTGGTGCTGTGGCTGCTGTGGAGCCTGATTGCCGCGCCGTTCCGGGCGTGGGGTCGCTACCGCCGCAAGCAGGGCCGGGTGCGCCTGATCGACGGCCTGCAGGCTTACGAGCACGGCCAGTGGCAGCGTGCGGAGAAGCTGCTGGACGGCGCCGCCAAGGACCCCGAAGTGAGCGCGGTGGCGCTGGCCAACGCCGTGCGCAGTGCACAGGCACGGGCCGACGGCCCCGCCGGCGAAGCACTGCTGCAGCGTCTGGGCGAAAGCGATGCCACCCTGCAGGCGCTGCTGCGTGCCGAACAGCTGCTGGCCCGCGAGCTGCCGGTGGATGCGATCAACGCGTTGGATGTGGCGGCGATCCAACCGCTGCCGCCGCGTGGCCTGTGGCTGCGTACCGAGGCACTGGCGCAGGCCGGGCGCGCGCACGAGGCCTATGGGCAGCTGGGCGCGCTGCGGCAGAGCAAGGTGCTGCCGACCGATGCCAGCAGCGAACTGGAAGCACGCCTGGCAGCGCAGGCGCTGCTGGAAGCGGCCGACGTCAATGCGCTGGCCGCGCAGTGGGAAGCCACGCCGAAGGCACTGCGGCCGACGCCGGACGTGGTGGGTGCCTATGCCAGCCGAGCGGTGGCCCTGAACTGGGATGAGCCGGCCCTGCTGGCGCTGGAACAGGCGCTGGACCAGCGCTGGGATGATGAACTGGTGGCGCTGTATGGCCGCCTCCCGGCCGAGCGCCTGGCCACCCGACAGGCCAACCTGCAGCGCTGGCGCAACGTGCATGACGGCTCGGCCGCGCTGCGCCTGGCGCAGGGCCGCGTAGCACTGGCGCAGCAGCAGTGGGAGGCCGCCGACGCGTTCCTGCATGAGGCGATCGCCAGTGGCGCCGGGGCACCGGCATGGGAAGCGCTGGGTGAACTGTTCGCCCAGCGTGGCGAGCACGCACTGGCCGCGCAGTGCCTGGCCAATGCGCTGCGCCTGCAGCGCGGCGAGGACAGCGTGGCGCTGCTACGCGGCAGCGAAGCGCCGCCGCGTGCCACGGTGGAAGAGCAACCGATTGCGGTGCAGCCGCCGGTGTATGACGCCAATGAAGAGCGCGACGAGTTCGGTAATCCGCGGTTGCCGTAAGCATGGCTGTGGCTGAGGTGTGCCGACCAACGGTCGGCACCCACCAGAGAAAAAAACGCCGCCCGATGGGCGGCGTTTTTTGTTGTTCGATGGATGCGATCAGCGTTCGACGATCGCCACCACGCCCATGCCGCCGGCGGTGCAGATCGAGACCAGCGCGCGGCCACCGCCGCGTTCGGCCAGCTGCTTGGCGGCGGTGGCAATCACGCGTGCGCCGGTGGCGGCAAACGGGTGGCCAGTGGCCAGCGATGAACCCAGCAGGTTGATCTTGTCCGGGTCGATGCGGCCCAGCGGTGCATCCAGGCCCAGGCGGTTGCGGCAGTAGTCCTCGCTCTCCCACGCACGCAGCGTGCACAGCACCTGCGCGGCGAAGGCTTCGTGGATCTCGTAGATGTCGAAGTCCTGCAGGGTCAGGCCATTGCGCTTGAGCATCTCCGGCACGGCGATGGTCGGTGCCATCAGCAGGCCCTCGCCATGCACGAAGTCCACCGCCGCCACGTGCGCATCACGCAGGTAGGCCTGCGGCTCGTGGCCGTGCGCGCGCGCCCACTCTTCGCTGGCCAGCAGCACCGCAGCGGCACCGTCGGTCAGCGGCGTGGAGTTGGCGGCGGTCAGGGTGCCGCGGCCGGACACCTTGTCGAACGCCGGCTTCAGCGTGGCCAGCTTTTCCAGCGAGGTATCCGGGCGCAGGATGTTGTCACGCTCGACACCACGGAACGGGGCGATCAGGTCGTTGAAGAAGCCGCGCTCATAGGCCGCGGCCAGCTTCTTGTGCGAGGACACCGCCCACTCGTCCTGCGAGTCGCGCGAGATGTTCCATTCCTTGGCCATGTCCTCGCAATGGTCGCCCATGCTCTTGCCGGTGCGCGGCTCGGCCACGCCCGGGAATTCGGGCTTCAGTTCGGAGAACTTGAAGCCGGAGGCGAGCGCGCGGATCTTGTCGCCGGTGCTCTTGGCACGGTTGGCAGCCAGCAGGCGCGCGCGCAGCTTCTTGCCGTAGACGATCGGCACGTCGGAGGTGGTGTCCGAACCACCGCCGATGCCCGATTCGATCTGGCCCAGCGCGATCTTGTTGGCCACGGTGATGATGCTGTCCAGCGAGGTGCCGCAGGCGCGCTGCAGGGTGATGCCCGGGGTCAGCGGCGACAGGCCGGAGGACAGCGTGGCTTCGCGGCCCAGGTTCCAGTCGCTGGAGTGCTTGATCACCGCACCCATCGCCACTTCACCGAGCTGCTGGCCGTGCAGGCCGAAACGTTCGACCAGCGCGCCCAGCGTACGGACCGACATGCCGAGGTTGCCGACATCCGAATACGCGGTGTTCTGGCGGCAGAACGGAATGCGGACGCCACCGAGGATGGCGACGGGACGAGCGTTGGGCATGGAGATACCTGGCATGGATGAGGGTGTCTGCAACATGGCCTGCACGACGGAGCAGGCATAATGGAGCCAAGTGTAGCTGCCGCCCTGTGATGGGCCAACCGTGGAACCATGAGCAAACCCGACCCCGCGATGAATGCCCTTGGCGTGCTGGCCCTGGAACTGGCCGGCGGCGAAATCCCCCGCCAGGCGGTACTCAGCGCCGAACAGGCCGGTGAACTGGCCGAACGCGTCGGCCGCGACCTGTCCAAGCTGGTGCCGCAGGTGGCCGAGCTGGACCTGGTGTTCGCCGCCGCGCATTTCGACCCGGCCGAAGTACTGCGCCCGGGCTGGCCGATCCACCGCCGCCTGGAAGAACTGCAGATGCGTGCGCCGGGCCGCAACCAGGGCCCGCGCCTGCTGGCGTTCGGCACCGATGCCAACGGCGACGTGCCGCTGCCGTTCCAGGCCGATGCCAGCCTGGTGGGCGGCGGCCTGCGCGTGGTGCCGTTCCTGCTGACCGGCAGCGATGTGGCCACCACCAACGCGGTCGCCAATGCGCTGGAAGAAACCCTGCTGGCCAACGGCATGGCGCACGCCGATACCGCATTGATGGCGCAGAACACCTTCGGCGCCCGCATCGAGCATGCGCGCTATTTCACCGTGAACGACCTGGCTGCGATGATGTCGATGCAGTACGACAACCAGGGCCTGGCCGCGCTGTGGCCGCTGATCGAGACCGCGATCATGGCGCCGGGCGAGGACGAATGGCTCAATGCCGCGCCCGAGCCGCTGCTGCGCTACACCCATGGCGAGGCGCGCATGGCGCTGTTCGATCCGGCCGGCTGGTGCGCGCACTACAACCACAGCAACAACGACTGTGACCGCCTGAAGGGCATCTACGAGCAGTTCCTGATGCGCCAGCGGCAGATGGCCGCGGTGCTGGAAGCGCACGGCGTGCCGGTGCTGTTCGTGCACTGCGAGGCCGGGCAGGACGCGCGCGGGCTGCTGGCGCGCTGATGGGAGTGCCGGCCGCGGGCCGGCAATCGCAGATCCGAGAGTTGCCGGCCAGCGGCCGGCACTACCGCTCAGGAAAAACGCCGGCTTGCGCCGGCGTTTTCCATTTCCAGCAGGACCGCGCTTACGGCGCCTTCTGGATCACCGCACACGCCAGGCGCGCACCGGCATTGCCGGTCGGCTGGGTCTTGTAGTCGTCCGCGTCGGCGTGGACGATCAGGCCGCGGCCGATGATGTCGAAGTCATCACCCTTGCCGATGTTGACGTTGCTCGACACCGGGCCATCGATGGTGGCCACGCCCTTGTCGTCGGCCTTGATGTTGGGCATGTCGCCGCCGTGGTGCGGATCGGTGGCGACGTTGCCGTGATCCTGATGGCCCGGGTTGAAGTGGCCGCCGGCGCTCATGCCGTCCGGCGCGCTGCAGTCGCCCTTCTCGTGGATATGGAAGCCGTGCTCGCTGCCCGGCTTCAGGCCGGTGATCTGGCCGGTCACATGGACCTTGCCGTCGACCAGCTTGAAGGTGACGCTGCCCTTGGCCTCGTTGCCCTGGGTCGGCGCCAGTTCGGCGGTGGCCGAAGCATCGGCCGCGGGTGCAGCTGCCGGTGCGGGGGTTGCGGCCGGTTCGGTGGTGGCGCCCTCGGCCGGAGCGGCGGGCGGGGTTTCAGCCTGCGGCGCGGCAGGCTGCTGGCCGCAGGCCGCCAGGCCCAGCGCGGCGATGGCGGCGAACAGCGAAGTATGGATCAGACGCATGCAATCTCTCCCTGGATGAAGCCTGCAGTGATCAGCGGACAACCCGGATCACGCCACAGGCGATGCGGACGCCGGCATTGCCGGCGGGCTGGCTGCGATAGTCGTCGGCGTTGGCATGCACGACCAGTGCACGTCCGGCGATATCGGTGGCGGCGCCTCCGCCAAGGGTAACGCCCTTGAGGTGGATATCGACGTTGGCGCGGCCCTGGGCGTCGGCACGCAGGTTATCCATGTCGCCCAGGTGGTGCTTGCCGGTGCCGGCGCGGCCATGCGCAGCGCCACCGGGGTTGAAGTGGTTGCCGGCGCTGCTGGCATCCACCGCGCTGCAGTCACCGCGCTCGTGGATGTGGAAACCGGCCTGCTGCATCGGCTGCAGGCCACCGATCAGGCCGGTGATGTGGATGCCACCGGGCTCCACCATCAGCGCGATGCGGCCACTGACGATGCTGGCCGAAGCCGGCGACAGATTGGCCTCGGCCTGCTTGGCGGCACTGACCACGGTCGGCGGCGGCGGGGTGGGCTCGGCCTTCTTCGGTGCACTGCCACAGGCAGACAGCAGCGCGGCGGTGGACAACGGCAGGATGGCAAAGGACAGGCGCATCGAAGACTCCTTGCAGATAACACTAAGGACGGCATCGTCCATGAACGATCAACGGTTCGGCAAGCGGGCGCGAGGATCGCGTGCAGGGACCGTTCAATGGCCCCCGCGGCGGCGCCCGGCGCCCAGCTTGCGGGTCAGGGTATTGCGGCCGAGGCCCAGGCGGGCAGCGGCCTCGGCGCGGCGACCGTGGGTGATCTGCAGGGCGGCCTCCAGCAGGGCATGGTCGACCCGCTCGCGCACCTGCGCATGCAGCCCTTCCACGCCTTCGGCCAGCTGACGGCGCGCCCATTCGGCCAGCAGCGCTTCCCACTGCCCCGGGTCGGTCGCACTGGCACTGTTGCGGCGGCCCCGCGTGCGGTTGAGTGCGGTATCGACGTCGGCCACGCCGATGGTGTCGGCGGCGGCCAGCGCGGCCATCCGCCAGCACACGTTCTCCAGTTCGCGCACGTTGCCCGGCCAGTCGTGCTCGCGCAGCGCCTGCAGGGCGGCAGCGGTCAGGCGTTTCGGCGGTGTATCGAGCTTGCGTGCGGCGGCGGCCAGGAAGGTGCTGGCCAGCTGCGCGATGTCCTCGCGGCGCTCGCGCAGCGGCGGCAGCTGCAGGCGCACCACGTCCAGGCGGTGCAGCAGATCGGCACGGAACTTTCCTTGTGCGACCAGCCCTTCCAGGTCCTGGTGGGTGGCAGCGACCACACGTACATCCACGCGGATCAGCTCGCGGCCACCGACGCGGAAGAATTCACCCTGGGCCAGCACGCGCAGCAGGCGGGTCTGCAGCGGCAGCGGCATGTCGCCGATCTCATCGAGGAACAGCGTGCCGCCGTTGGCCTGCTCGAAGCGGCCGATGTGGCGGCGCTGTGCACCGGTGAAGGCGCCGGCTTCGTGGCCGAACAACTCGCTTTCCAGCAGTTCGGCCGGGATCGCGGCGGTATTGAGCGCGACGAACGGACCCTGCGCGCGCGGCGATTCGCGATGCAGCGCATTGGCCACCAGCTCCTTGCCAGTGCCGGTCTCGCCGGTAATCAGCACCGCCAGCGGCGCCTGTGCCAGGCGACCGATGGCGCGGAACAGCGCGCGCATCGGCGGGGTATCGCCCACCAGTTGCGGCGGCTGGTCGCTCGGCGTTTCGGCGGCGGGCGTGGGCGTTGCCATGGCCGGTGCCACCGCCGGCAGCACGCGTTGCGCCAGCGCCACCGCATCGTCCAGGTCGAATGGCTTGGACAGGAACTCATGCGCGCCACCGCGGAACGCGCCGGCGGTGCTGGCCACATCGGTGTAGGCCGACATCACCACCACCGGCAGCTGCGGCAGCGCGGCCTTGAGCTTGTCCAGCAGCACCAGGCCGTCGTCACCCGGCATGCGCACGTCGGTGAACAGCAGTGCCGGCGGCGGACCCTCGCCCAGCGCCTGCAACGCCGGGGCGGCGCTGTCGAAATCAACGACCTGGTAGCCCGCTTCGCGCAGCGCGGTGCACAGCACGAAGCGCACGGCGCGGTCATCGTCGACCACCCAGATGCGTTGTGCGGCGGTGGAGAAGTCAGACATCGCGCGGGGCCTCCTCGGCCGGGGCGGCGCCATTGCCGATCGGCAGCAGCAGGGTGAACACGGTATGGCCCGGGCGCGAGCGGTAGGTCAGCGTGCCGCGATGCTCGCGCGCCACCTGCTGGGCCAGCGCCAGGCCCAGGCCAGTGCCTTCGGCGCGGCCACTGACCAGCGGCAGGAACAGGTGTTCGGCCAGTTCCTCCGGCACGCCCCGGCCGTCGTCGGCGATCTCCAGGCGCAGCGCCAGCGTGTGCAGCTGTTCGGCGATGCGCACGCCATGCTCCACGCGGGTGCGCAGGGTGATGCTGCCGGCGCCGGCCTGGATCGCGTTGCGCACCAGGTTCCATACCGCCTGGGTGAGGCGGTCGGCGTCGCCGTGGAATTCGGGAATGCTGGGGTCGTAGTCGCGCTGCAGGCGTACCGCCCAGCCGGCCTCGTTCTCGGCCAGGCGCAGCACGCGCTCCAGCGCGGCATGGATGTTCAGTTCGGCATGCGGCGCGGCCGGGGCCGGCGACAGCAGCTGGTCGAGCAGGCCATTGAGGCGCTCGATCTCCGAGCCGATCAGCTCGATCAGCTCACGTTCGCTGGCATCGCGCTGGGCCGCGCGGCGGGCCAGCAGCTGGGCCGCGCCCTTCAAACCGGCCAGCGGGTTGCGCAGCTCGTGGGCCAGCCCCTTCAGCGCCGCGCTGAGCGCGCTGGGCAGGGCCTGGGTCGGGTCCAACCCGGGGAACTCATCGACCGGGTGCGCCTCCAGCAGCCAGCCGCCATCGTCGCGGCGGCTCATCCAGCCCTCGGCGAAGCGCGGCGCCTCGCCGGGCACGGCCAGCGCCAGCCGGTTCAGGCGCAGGCTGTCGCGCTCGTCACGGGCCAGGAAATGGGCCAGTGCCTCGCCCTGCACTTCCAGTGCGGCCAGCGGTCGACCCAGCAGGCGCCGCGCACTGACGCCCAGCCAGCGGGCGAAGGCCGGATTGCAGCCGGCAATGCAGCCATCGGCGCCGGCCCAGGCCAGCGGCGTGCCCAAGGCATCGAGGGACGGCGGGGGTGCGGGGTCGGACATTGCACCAATGTAGTGCAAAACGCGGGTCCAGCATCAGATCGCATCGAATGCGTCGCCAGCCGTCGCGCCCAGGAATTACACCTATGCTTGCCGAGGCGATACTAACGTCTTACGATACTATCGCCACACGTTACCAACATGCCGATCCAATCATTTGCCTGCAAACGTACGCAGGCACTGTTTGATGGCCATCGCGTGCAGAGATGGCGCCACATTGAAGCTGCCGCGCTGCGAAAGCTGGCCATGCTCAATGTGGCAGCCGATCTGCGGGATCTGCGTCTGCCGCCAGCGAACAGACTGGAATCGCTGCATGGGGACCGGCGCGGCCAGTACAGCATCCGCATCAATGACCGGTTCCGGCTGTGCTTTGTCTGGTCCCGGGAAGGTCCTGCCGAGGTCGAAATTGTCGATTACCACTGAAGGAGTCGTGCGAGTGCGAACCGTCCCCTATCCCGCTCCCGGCGAGATCCTGTTGCATGAATTCCTGGAGCCTTTGGGTATCACCCAATACCGGCTGGCCAAGGCAATTGGCGTCTCACAACGCCGGATCGGCGAGATTGTCTCCGGGGATCGCGCAGTCACTGCGGACACCGGGCTGCGCCTGTCCCGTTACTTCGGCGTCTCGGACAAGTTCTGGATCGGCCTGCAGGCCGACTTCGATGCCGCGATGACCAAGGAAAAGCTGGCCGACGTGCTTGCCCGGATAGAACCCTACAACGCGGCTGCCTGAGGCTTGGCCCGGGGTCAGAGCCCTTTCCCTTCGGAAAGGGAGCCGATCCCGGGCAGGCAGCGTTACACCGGGTAGCCGGTGGCTTCCCGGGCCTTCTTCCATGCGCTTTCGAATTCGCGCGCGGAGATTTCGTCGTCCTCGTCGAAATCCAGGAACGACACCGGCTGGTCGGCCAGCAGGAAGCGGTCGTCGCTGTGGGCATGCTCGTCGGCCCAGACCATCTTGGTGCCGTAGATCTCCACCTGGCGCACGATCTTCTCGCCACGGGCTTCCATCAGCACGTTGCCCTTGCCCAGGCCCGATTCGGCCCAGTGCTTGTAGTACTTCTTGGCGGCGGATTTCGCGCCGGATCTTGCGTTGTGCTTTGCGTAGGTCATTGCAGGGGTCCTGGCCGCAGGTGCGGCCGGAAAGTTCGGAATGGCGCCATTATCAGGCATCCGGGGCTCAGATCCCTGCCAACCTACTGCGGCAGCGCTACGCCCTTCGGCCACAGCATCCAGATGTTGCCCTTCTGCTTCATGTCACCGGCCAGCTTGCCGGCGGCATCGCCACTGCCCCAGTACAGGTCCGCGCGCACTTCGCCGGCAATGGCGCCGCCGGTGTCCTGCGCAGCCACCGGGCGCACCACGGGCGTGCCGTCCGGGCGGGTGGTGGACAGCCACAGCAGGCTGCCCAGCGGCACCACGGTGCGGTCCACGGCCACGCTGTAACCGGCGGTGAGCGGCACGTTCAACGAGCCACGCGGGCCTTCCGGGCTGTCCGGGTTGCGCACGAAGAACACGTAGCTGGGGTTGCTGCGCAGTAGTTCCGGCACGCGCGCGGGGTTGGCCCGGGCCCAGGCACGGATCGCGTCAATGGTGACGTCTTCCTTCTTCAACTGGCCCTGGTCGACCAGCCAGCGCCCGATCGCACGGTAGGGATGACCATTCTGTTCCGCATAGGCCAACCGTACCTGCGTGCCGTCAGCCAGGCGCACCCGGCCGGACCCCTGGATCTGCAGCAGTTGCAGGTCCATCGGATCGGTCAGCCAGGCCAAGACTGGCGCCTTGGCCCCTTTGCTGGCAATCGTGCCGGCGTCGTCATACGGCTTGAGCACCTTGCCGTCGACACGGCCGCGCAGGCGCTTGCCCTTCAACTCGGGGTAGAGGCTGTCCAGCTGCACCACGACCAGGTCATCGGGCGTGCCGTACACCGGCACCGTCGCGGTGGCCGTGCGGGTGAGGCTGCCGGCGTAGATCGGTTCGTAGTAGCCGGTGATCAGGCCATCGGCCTGGTGGCCCCCGGCGCGCAGCGCGTAGACATCGAGGTCGCGCTGCAGGAACTGGCGGATCGCGGCCGCGTCCTTGTCTGAAACCGCCGCTGCCGTGGCGCAGGGCCTGGCCCAGACGGCATCGGTCTTCAGGCGGGTGCAGCTGCTGCGCCAGGCAACGAAGCCGGCCTGCAGATCGCTGTCGGAGACCGGCGGCAGTGCGCTCCATGCGGCCTTGGCATAGGTGGCCGCTGGCGGCGTGGGCGGCGTTGGGGCGTCGGAGCCCGTGCGGGGAGCGGTGGTGGAGCAGCCGGCGAGCACGGCCGCGGCCAGCAGGACACAGTGCTTGCGCTTGAAGAAGGTGGCGGAATCGATCATGCCGCCATGGTGGCGGGCCGGCCGCTGGGCGGCAACCCAGCGCGGGGTCAAGCGTTCATGCGCCGGGTCACGGCATCTGCAGCAGCAGCGAATGCAGGATGCGGGCGTCTTCAGCATCCAGCGTCTTCGGCAGGTCGTCGCGGCCACGGAAGCGGCGATGGAACGCGGCGACGGTGGCTTCACGATTGTCCAGCGGATAGCCGAAGCGGGCCAGCGCGTTCCACGCATCGAAGCCTTCCGGTGCGGCACCATCGGCCGCGCGCGGCCAGACGCCGAAACCGGCCTCGGCCAGCTGTTGCCAGGGGAAGAAGCGGCTCGGATCCTGCTTGCGCGTCGGCGCCAGGTCGGCATGTCCGATCACCTGGCGCGACGGAATGTTGAGGCGGGTGGTGAGATCGCGCAGCAGCACGATCAGCGATTCGATCTGCGCCGCACTGAACGGGCTGCGGCCATCGTTGTCGAGCTCGATGCCGATCGAGGCTGAATTGAGATCGGTAATGGTGCCCCAGCGCCCGGCCCCTGCGTGCCAGGCGCGGCGCTCGTCGGCCACCAGCTGGTAGCGATGGCCATCGGCGCCGATCAGGTAATGCGCACTGACCGGCCCGCCGCTGTTGGCGGTACGCAACGTATGCAGGCTCTGCTGCACCGATTTCTGCTCGGTGTGGTGGATGACGATGATGACCGGCGTGCGCGCGTTCTGGTTGGGTGATGGCACCCAGGTGGCAAGCGGATTGTGCTGCACGGGCGCGGTGGCGGTGCAGGCCGCCAGGGCCAATGCCAGCAGTGTGGAAACCAGAGGGCGGGGGCTGATCATGGGCAGAGTGTAACCATGGACCGCGGCCGTCGTTCGACTGCGGATGCCTGACGACATTGCCGGTGGCTCCGCAGTCCGCGTGATGATGGCAGTGCCTGATCATGACGATGTAGCGGATCACATGAAAAGAGCGAAGCGGCACTATGGGGCAGCAGGGCTCGGCATCATCCTGCACTGGAGCGCGGACGGCTTCTGCTGCACGGTCAGATCAGCCGGAACGAGAATTACAAGCGTTCCGCGCTCACTAACCTTCTCACCTGCGTTGCCAGCAGCTCCTTACGTAGTGGTCTTTCTGTCTGCAAGCGCATCGCGACTGCGACTCCCACTGGATGCCTTGCTGCCTGATGCGGCGCCAGTAGACGGGTTTATTCCCAGCCTCCCGGTTACCGGCAGAAGTCCAGTCTTTCCGGCTGCCACCGCGCCAGCTATCAGCGCGATGTTCCCAGCGGTCATGGTAAGGGCGTAGCGAGCATCATCGCTCAACCCTGCCGCCGTGCCGAACAGATATGCGCCGCTGGTCAGGAGGCCTGCGATCTGTGCGTCAAGCAGCGCGACGTCGCGCCCTTGCCTCTTCGCAGTCGGAAGCAGATCTTCCGATCGCCAGATCTGCAAGCCCGACTTGACGCTAGCCTCGTTGTGGATTGCTTCATTGATACCCTGCGGCCTCCAGATGGATCACTCGAAGGCAGGGAAGTTCCCATCCGCGTGCTGCCGCCTGTCGATTGACAGACCGGAGCATGGGAACTCACTTGCTTTGCGGAATCGCCCAGCAACAGGGGCGGCAGCCGCGTCGGCTCCATTCTGTTGTGCGTAACTACCCCCGTTCCACCGACCTCAATCACAAAGCCGTACTGACCTTCATCAGTCGTCCAATCCGCGGCCAGATCAACATGTAGCAGGCACCCACGGCCAACCCGATGAAAAGCATGACACCAGCACGCCTGGGAGCCCACTCAAACCAAAAGGAAGGACTGGTCCAGACCATGCTCCAAGCGCCGGGAGAGAAGGCACCCTCGAACGCGAGCCACGCCAACAATGCACAGATTGGTGCAGCTACAACATGACGAGCTTTGAACCTCGGAAGAAATCTATCCACAAGCATCACCCCAGGCACACCGAAGATGAGGCCCAACACAGCGGCTATGGCACAAACCAGTGATATGAAAATTGCAGCCTGGGAAAAACTGCCTATTCGAGAACTCAGCGGAATGGCGATGAATAGAATCCCGCCAAGCACGGAACTGGCAATCACGGAAACAATCTTTGCCCCCAATTCACGCTCACTCACTGGCAGACCTCCACCATCTTTCCATCAGGACCCCGGTAGCTCATGCATTTCTGCTTTGAGGGGAAGGTACTCCAAGGCCACTGCAATTTGCCAACTTCGCTACCAATATCGCGCGTATTGGGGCTCCACACCTGTCTATCAGCCCACGAATTCGAGTTGAACATTGGACTCGAGCCCGTACCCCAGCCTCTGGTTGACACTGAGAATCCACCGAATCCATCCGGAAGCACCTGTCGGATCACAAAGCCCGGATCCAATGCATGTGCTCCAGGCACAGTGATGTTGATCAGACTACTGGTACTGGGATCGACAAGGTGCGTTACGTAACCTAGAGACAGGCCCATGATGGAAAGATAGCTCACCACGCCGTTGTCGGCCAAACCCTTGCCATCGGTACCGGGTCCTGCATACCGCCTGAGCGCGTTGTACTGGGCGACTGCATCGCCACATGAGCTTGTATAGCTCACTGCACATGCAACCGAAGTCGTCGAATACTCATGTGGCTGCTTGGTGGATCCCAATGCCCATTCATAAGCGCCAAAAATTGACTGGAAGGTAGTGCCAGGCACGCCAACAGTATATTCAAGTCCCTTCACGGAATTAATGAATTCCTTCCGATCAACACTGCCGTCAAGATACTTCGGCATTCCAGCCGACATGTTGGCCGCCAGCAGAAGGGCATACGTTTCAATGTCAGATATCGAGCCAAATGCGAGCTTCTTCGCATTGTCCTTCGCAGCATCCGCTGCATAGAGCACGTTGAAATCCCGCACTCCGTTGAATATCTCAGGAATCAACCCGTCCACGCATTCCTTCGTAGTACACGCAAGCAATCTCTCCGAGTTCGCGTTACTGCGCTCGCTCGCTTCTTTCACTACTGCGGCACGGCACGCTTCATCACTGGCGGAACACTGTTTCAACTTGTCGCCAAGCACCCGAACATCGTGTTTGCTTAGGAAGTTATTCTCAACCGAATTCTTGGCAATCCCCGCATTCAACGCGATCCCAGCCAGATCCTGTCCCGACAGCCCACCCGCCAGCGCACCCACCGCCTGTGACAGCGCCAGCACCATCTCCTTCTGCTCTGGGCTCAGCTTGGAGGGGTCTCCGCCGGTCAACGTATTGGTCAGTACCTTCGCGGCCAACTCGCCGCCGGCCGCGGACACCGCTCCGGTTCCCGCGCTGCCACCATTGGCTTCCGCCAGAAGCGCACCCAACACCGCATGCGACAGCAATTGCAGAGTCGCATTGGGATCGCTGCCGTGGCTCGGGTCCAGCCTGCTGCCGATGAAGTAAGCGGCATAGGGCGCCAGCGCATTGGACGCGACCTGGCCAGCGCCCTGTCCCGCCACACCACCCACCAGCGCCGTCGTCACCGCGTTCAGTGCACGGTTGTAGTCTCCGCCCGTGCCCCACTTCTTCGCATTGTCGTAGTCCGGGCTGTTTGCAGTCAGTACCGCATCGCGTTGTTCCGCGCTGAGCGCGTTGAACGCCTTCTTCTGTTCCGTTGACAGGCCGTCGTAGTAGGTCTGGGCTGCCTTGTTGCTCTGATAGGCCTGCACATCCGCGGCAACCTGCTTGCTGGTGGCAAGAACCGTGCTGGCCGCGTTCGCCATCGCCTGCTGGTCGGCCAACAGCTTGTTGGCATCAGGCATCTCCTCCAGCGCACGGTGTGCCGCCGCCGCATCGGTATTGACGCCCAGCTCGGCGGCTGTGGTCTTCCTGCCGCCGATGGTGATGTTGCCCTCGGTCAACGTCGCTCGCGTGCTGGAGCTGTCGCTGCCGCTTTCATGCATCGGCAGCCCACCACCCAATGAAACGCCGGTCGGCCCTTCCAGCTTGCTGGACGCGATGCTGCTGCCGATGTCCTTCAGCTGCTCACCCGCTCCCACGCCCTTGCCGGCCGGGCCGGTGCCCGCGTTGCCGAAGCCCCCACTGATGCTGCCCGACGTGGACTTGTAGTCCATGTGGTTCTGCAGGTCGGTGAACGTCAGCGAATCCGCAGTCAGTTCACTGTTGCCCGCATGGGTGCTGGCAATCGCCCCGCCCACCAGATTCACGTGACCTGCATCGACGTGGTACCCGCCATTGCCGGCAAACAGGCCGCTCTGCTGGCCAACACCCTGATAGCTGCCGTTGGCCTTGCCTGCACTGGCGTAGCCGTCGGCATTCCACGCGGTGCCGAACGACACCTGCACGCGACCGCCCACCTGGCTGTTCTTGGACATGCTCTCGGCGATGTCCTGCAGCGACTCGATCGTCAGCGTGCCGCCGGTCTTGACGTCGATGCGGTCTGCGGTCGCCGTGGCGCCGCGCAGCGTGGTATCACCCTCGGCCTTCATCGAGATGTTCTTGCCGGTCAGCGTGGTGTTCTGCCAGGTGCTGCTCTCGGCATTGGACTTGCTGCTGCCGACGCTCGCTTCGGCATAGACATACACGCCGGTCTGCGCGCCCACAGCCACACCCACGCCCACCTCAGCACCCGCATTGCGGCTCTTGCTGCGGTCGGCCACATGCGCCTGGCCCGCTTCGAGCAGGATGTCACCGGCCGAATCCAGGCTGAGCGTGTTGCCTGCACTCACATTGCCCTGCACCACATGGATGTCGCCCTGGGTGCTGGTCAGGTTGACGTTGCCGCCGCCCTGGATGGTCGAACCGCGCGAGACCTGGCTGCTGCCATCGGCACTGCTGCTGGAGGTCTTGAAGCCGACCCCGGCCTCGGCACTGAGCAGCGCACCGCCCCCGGCCTTGCCGGCCATGCTGGAGATGGCACTGGCGGCCTGATAGGCATTGGCACCAGCGGCAAGGCCCTGCATCTTCTGCAGGCGGTCGTCGGACTTGCGGGCAGCGTCAACATTGTTGAGCAGGTCGATCAACGGCGACTTCACCCGCGCGAAGGCACCGATCTTCAGGTCCTTGTCGCTCTGCGAGTAATGACCACTTTCATCGGCGGTCAGCAGTTCGATCTCGGCGGCAGTGATGTTCACGTCCTTGGCGGCCACCACATTGCTGGCGCTCTGCGTGTACTTGCCACCTGCGGTGAGGTTGACATTGCCGCCGAGGCTGCCGACGGTGCTGGCCACCTGTGAGACCTGCGCGCTGTCATCGCGATGCTGTTCGCGATGCCAGCCGGAGAACTTCTCGGTATCGGAGATCTGCACGGTGCCGATCGCCTTGCTGTCCGAACGATTCGCGTTGCTGACCGTGTCCTGCCCGCTACGGATCGTCAGGTCGCCCGCAGCGCGGATGTTGACGTCCTTCTCGGCCGCGATGTTGGCGGCGGTCAGGCTGATATCACCCTCGGTGGTGGCCATGCGCACGCCTCCACCCACCGACAGCTGGGTACCGGTGATGGTGTCGCTCTGTCCGGCGCCATCGCTGCGCGAGTTGTTGGTGCCGAACGGCAACCCGGCCGAGTTTGTGGCGATACCCCAGCCCTTGCCACGACTGTCGCTGTCACTGCGCTCGGTGTTGTGGGCCACATCGAACACGATGTCCTTGGTCGCCAGCAGCAAGGCATTGCCCTCGGCCGACATCTGCGCGCCTTGGCTGGTGATCGAGCCGCCGTCGGCGATCAGCGAGAGATTGCCGCCTGCATTGAGGTGGCTGACCCGGGCATCACTGCTGGAGTGGCTCTGGTTGCTGTTCGAGCGCTGGCTGCCGGCGGTGATTCCCGGCAGCACGGCCGCCACGCCGGCCGCCACGCCTTCGGCGGTACGCGTGATCCGGCCCATCATCGTGCCGCTGTCGGCCATGCCTTCGGTGGCCTTGTCGCGGGCGGTGCGGTACGCCTTGGCCGGGTCGTAGGTGACACCCAGCGAGAAGCCGCTGGACTTGCTCGACTGGCTGGACTGGGTGTCCACGGTATCCTGGCGGGCAATCAGGTTGATGTCCTTGCCAACCAGGGTCAGGTCCTTGCCGGCGACCACGTCGGACGCGGCGATCGTAAGCTGATTGCCTGCATTGATCAGCACGTTGCCTTCGCGCGAGGCGATGGCCGAACCGACCTGGGCGGTCGACTGTTCGGCGGTGCTGCTGCTGGTCTTCGAGCTGCCATAGCCGATCGATGCAGTGCCATTGGAGAAGCCACCGGTGAAGCCGGACTTCTTCCTGCTCTGGCTGGACTCGCTGCTGTGATGATCTTCCGCGGAGGTGATCAGCACATTGTTGCCGGCGCCGAGAACCACCGTACCGGTGGCATCGACCACCGCACCCACCGCGGTCAGGTCACGGCCGGCGGTGACGCTCACGCTCTCGCCCATCAGCCCGGTGCCGATCGCGTAGCTGTTGCTGCTCTCGGCGTGGCGAGTGGTGGTGGTGCTCGACAGGGTCTTCTTTTTCTTCTCGTAGCTGTCCAGGCTGAAGTCATGCGTCTCGTTGGCGGAGAGCAGATTGACATCACGGCCAGCCGAAACACTCAGCGTGCCATCCGAGCTGGCGACCTGGGTGGCGATCAGATTGACATCGCGGTTCGCTCTCACCAGCACGTTTTCGGCCGCCGACAGCTGGCTGCCGCGCACGGTCTCATCACTCTGGCTGATCTGCAGCGAGCTGCGCTTGCCACCGGCATTGAAGTCGCTGCTGCGGCTGTCCACCAGCACCTGGCTGTTGATGTCCCCACCGGCCTGCAGGGCCAGGCCACCGCCAGCGTTGATGCGGGTGGCGGCCAGGGTGATGTCCTTGCCTGCAGCCAGCACTACGTCGCCAGCACCTTCAATTGAAGACACCGCATGCGTGGTCTGGCTGTTGCTGGTGTGGTTGCGACTGTCGTGGTTCAGCGCGGTGCTTTGGCCCAGCGTCTGTGCGCCGAGATCCAGGTTGCCACCGGCAACGAGCTGGGTGATGCCATTCTTGCCGGCGTTACGGATCTCCGCCGCCTTGAGGCCGATGTCACCGCCGGCCACCACCGACAGCACGCCGTCGCCACTGGGGTTGGTGACATACAGGCCGGCCACGCGATCGAGCGTGGTCGTCTGCTGCGACAGGCGATCGCCCTGATCCTTCCATTCGGAGGTGGTCGAGGCGATGATGATGTTGCCCCCGGCCTTCAGTGCCAGCGCATCGGTGGCCTTCACGGTACTGCCGATGATGTCGATGTCGTGCCGCGCCGACAGGCCCACCTGCTCACCGCTGATCTGGCCACCGGCCAGGTTGCGGATGTTGCCGGCCTCGATGCTGACCAGCTGGCGGCCGGCAATCGTGCCGCTGTTGACCAGGTCACCGCGCAGCTTGACGTCCACCTCCGCGCCGGCCAGCAACGCACCATCGTTGCCGAGGTCGCCCGGCATCACCCGCAGGTAGACCTGTGGGACCAGCGCACGGACCACTGAGCCATCGGCCAGGGTGACGTCCTTTTCCACCAGCCAGACGATGTCGCTGGTCAGTCGCGCCATCTGTTCGGCGGTCAGCCCCACGCCCGGTCGCAGGCCCCATTCACTGGCGACCGTAGCGCCGGCTTCCAGCAGGGCGCGGTACTGATCCTCATCACTTGCATGGCCGGTAAGGAAGCGGCGCCCGGTGAGCTCACCGATCTGCTCGCGCACCAGCTTCTGCTCGTAGAAGCCGTCGCCCAGGCGCTTCTGCGTCTGCGAGGGTTCGAAGCCTGCGCGCTGCAGCAGGTAATCCGAACTGAGCCAATCGCGGTAGCTGGCAAAGCGTGGGTCGGTTTCCACGATGTGGTTGCCACGGTTGGCGTCCACATTGAACAGGCTGGCAGTGGGCGCACTGGCATTCGGGCTGGTGGTCACCACCACGCGCGGGTCAGAACCGGCCGTCGTGGTGGCCTGCTTGCCGTCCACGGCGCCATTGCCACCACTGCCGGCATGCTCCCCGGTGCGGACCGCGGCCGGACCGTTGGCATTGGTCTGCCCGGCCTGTGCCGCACTGATGTCCTGCGCCGTGCCGGCGCCCGCACCGGCGTTGCCAGCCTGGCCGGGGCCCTGCACGCCGGCCGTGTCCGCCCGCGTACCTTCGGCCTTGGCCACCGCCTGCTGTTGGCTGCCGCTGGCACCCTGCGCAGCGCCGGCCGTGCCGGGCCCCTGTGCGTCGACGCTACCCGCACCCTGGCCCACACTCTGGCCAGGGCCCTGCACGCTGCCAGCCCCAGGCCCCACCGAGCCTGCGCCATGGCCTGCGGTATCCAGCTGCGCCGTGCCCTTGCCGCCTCCGGCATTGGGGTTGCTGCCACCGGTGTTGTCGTTGCGCAGGTTGCCGACATCGATGGTGAGCTTGCCGCCCGCAGTGATCGCCGAGCCCAGCGCACCGGTCTTTTCGGTGATGGGGGCGGCCTTCCAGCGACTGGAGGAACCACCGTAGGTGATGGACACGTTGTCGAAGGTACTGGTGCGGGTCAGCTGTTCGGCCGCGTTGATCACTTCGGACTGATCGCGGTTCAGGCCGACGATGGCCAGGTCACGACCCGCGGCGATGTTGGCGAAGCGGTTCTCCAGCCGATCGGTGCTGATCCGCATGTTGCCGCCGGCATTGATCACGGCGTTGTCGCCCGCCGAGACCACCACGTCTTCCACCGTGGTACGGGTGGCGATGCGGGTCTTCTCGTTCCCGCTGGTCTCCTGGGGGTGGCGCTGCATGTTGATCAGCGTCGATTCCGGGTTGTCATAGTCCGGATAGGTGATGATCTGCACGCAGGTGGTGGTGCAGGTACCGTAGGCCGCGTTGTAGTTGAGGGTGTCGGTCACGTACTCCATCGGCGGCGCGCCCGCACCACGGGTGCTCAGATCACGGAATGGATCCTCTGCGCCCGCACCGAGCTGGTCGGGGTTGTTGCGGTTGTCGGCACGGGCGAAGTAGTAGATCGTGACCGTGCCATCCTGCACGTTCAGGCGTTCGCGCGAGGCGCGCGCGCCGTGCACGCCGCCACGCGCGAAGGCGTAGGCGCTGGTGTTGCTGGTCAGCCGGATGACCGCCTTGCGGATCTGCTGGCCATCCGGGGTGACATACGGCGTGTCTTCAAGGATGTCGGCCGGATTGAGATAGTAGATCTCGTACGGCTGGTAGTTCGAGGTTGCCCTGAAATCGCGGTTGTTGTTGGTGGCGTTCTTGAACCAGCCGGGCTGCTCCAGCCGGACCGGCGCATGCACGGTGGTGACCTTCTCCACGACCACGTTGTCGCGGATGTTGTTTACCGCCAGCGCGGACAGGTCCAGGTTGCCACTGATCTCGATGGTGGAACCGAGGTTGTCCACCTTCTGCGCACTACCGACTGCGCCCAGGCCATTCAGGGCGCCGCCGATGGCAGCGTCGCCATCGCTGAAGATCAGGCTCCTGCCACTGTTGGTCAGCGTGCCGACGCCCAGGTCGAGGCGCTGCCGCGCGGCGATGGTGCCGGCGCGGTCCACGCCGCCGATGTTGGCCGCCACGTTGTTGAGAGCACCTGCCTGGACGGCGACGCGGTCACCGTAGATGCGGCCACTGCCGATGTTGTCGACGCTGCCGGCTGTGATATGGGTGACGTTGCCGTCCAGCAGGCCGTAATTGACCAGTGCACTGCCGGCATCCAGGCGGGTCAGGCCGATGCTGCTGATCTCACCGGTGCTCGCATTGGTGATGTTGCCCGCATGGATGCTGACGTTGGCGCCGGCCAGCTTGCCGGTGTTGTCCAGGTTGCCCTGGACGGACAGGCTGAGCGTACCGTTGGCCACCATCTCGCCGCGATTGGTGTGGCTCTGGCCCAGTTCCAGGGTCATGTCGCCCTGCGACATCAGCCGGCCGTCACCGACGATCTCGCGGGTGCGGAGGGTCTGCTGCCTGCCGGCCACCAGCGTACCTCCGCTGTTGACCAGAGTATCGGCACGCACATCGGAGGTCAGTGCCGCCGAGATCTGGCCACCGCTGTTGTCCAGGCGCTGGTTCACCTGCAGCTGCAGGTCGTCGGCCAGCAACTGGCCGTTCTGGTTGTCCAGATTGCCGGTGGTCACCCGCAGGTTCCTGCCCTGCAAGCCCAGCGCAGGACCATTGCCCTGGCTGAGCGTGTTGCGGTTGTCGATGTAGCCTGCCTGCAGGTCAAGGCGGCCGGTCGCTGCCAGCAGGCCGCCGCTGTTGAGCAGGGCGCCCTGCAAGCCGATGTCGGCACTGCCACCGGCGGTCACGTTGCCACCGCTGTTTGCCAGCTGCTGCGCCCGCAGCAGCAGGTCGGCGGCACTCACCAGCGAGCCGCCGCCGCCGTTGTCGATGTTGATGGCCTGCACATCGGCACCGGCCTTGGCGAACACCGAGCCGCCTCGATTATCCAGATCGCCACTGCGGATCTGCAGCGTGCCGCTGCTGACGATGCCGTTGCCATTGGAGGCGGCATTGGTCAGCTGCTGTCCGGAGGTGTCGATGCTGAGCGCCGCCGCCGACTGCAGCAGGCCACCGGTGTTGTCCAGCGCACCACTGCGCAGCGTTGCATCTCCGGACAGGCTGGCAAGGATGCCGCTGCGGTTGTCCAGCGCCTGCCCGCGGGTATCCAGCTGCAGGTCGTTGGCGATGATCCGGCCACTGGTGTTGTTCAGACCGCCGGCCGAGGCCTGCAGGTGCTTGCCGGCCTGGATCAGGCCACCGCCATTGCGCAGCAGATCGGTGCTGGTCAGGCGCAGATCCTGCCCCGCAGCCACGGTACCGCCGCTGTTGTCGATGGCCTGTGCCTCGGCCAGCAGCGCGCCTCCCGCAGACAGAGTGCCCTTGTCGCTGTTGTCGAGCAGGCCGTCCACGCGAACGGTCAGTGCGCTGTTGCCATCGCTGTGCACGGTGCCGCCGCGATTGTCGAGCGTGCCCGCGCGGAGGCCTGCATCACCTGTGGTCAGGATGCGACCACCGCGATTCTCCAGCGCATGGGTGATCGCCAGGGTGCTGCTGCCGCTGCCGGCGGCTTGTATGGTGCCCAGGTTGTTGAGCAGCTGCGCGCTGCGCAGATCCAGCGAGCCGTTGCCGGCCAGCGTGCCCCCGCTGTTGTCCAGCCGGTCGCGCGCGGACACCTTCAATGTATCGGTGCCGGAGGCGATGATCGACCCGCCCGCATTGAGCAGCGTGCCGGTGTCCACGGCGATGCGGGCAGCGGCCAGCGTGCCGTCGCGCAGGTCGGTGGTTTCGCCGGTCAGCTGCAGGGCGCCATTGCTGAGCAGCTTGCCGGCCTGGCCATTCAAGGTGTGCGCGTTGATCGCCAGCGTGCCAGTGCCGGCCTGCTGCACGGTACCGCCGGCATTGCCGAACAGTGCACTGGTCAGGGTCAGGTCGCCATTGCTGGCGATCAGGCCGTTGCCGCCGTTGTCCAGCGAGGTGGTGGCCTGCACGGTACTGGCCTGCGTGCCCGTCGCCAGCAGCTTGCCGCTCTGGTTGTCGAAGCGGTCGGCGTTGACGGTGAAGTGATCGGCATTGAGCGTGGCACCGCGATGGTCCACGGTCACCGCATCCAGCTGCAATGCGCCCGCCGTGGCGATACTTCCGCCGGCTCCCTCCAGCTGGGTTGCCTGCACCTTCAGCACGCCCTTGCCTGCATGGACGATGCTGCCGGCCACGTTGAGCAGCTGCACCGCGTCCAGTCGAAGGTTGCCGGCGTTGCTGGCCAGGGTGCCACGACTGTTGTCGAAGCGGCCGGCGACGTTGATCCGCGTATCGGACGTACCTGCCGAGCTCAACGTGCCACCCACGTTGGACAGCGAACCGGCGCTGATCTGCTGTGCGCCGTTGGCGGCGAGGGTGCCGCCGTCATTGCCGAGCGCGCCGCGCACCTGCAGCGACATCGCCTGGTTGCCGGTGGCGTTCAGCGTACCGCCTGTGTTGTCCAGCTGGCCGGCCTCGATGCTGACCTGCTGCGCGGCGGTGGTGCCTGCGCTGAGATCCAGCGTCTCACCCTTCAGTTGCAGCTCGCCGTTGCTGACGATGCGCCCGCCGTGGCCCTGCAGCGTGATGGCATCGATCTGCAACAGGCCGTCACCCGCCTGCTCGATGCTGCCGCTGCGGTTGTCCAGCGCCGCCGCCGCCACCTGCATGCCCGCGCCGCTGGCGATGACACCCTTGTTGCTGTTGTCGAGCAGGCCGTCGGCCTTGACCACCAGCCGTGCGGCGCTGTGCAGCGTGCCGCCCTGGTTGTCGATGCTGCCGGAGCTGATGCCAAGCCCACCATTGGCCAGGATGCGGCCGCCGCGGTTGTTGATGTCCTGGCCGATGATCAGCTGGCTGGGCGCTGTACCCGCGGACTGCAACGTGCCGCCCGCGTTGACCAGCGCAACACTGCGCAGGTCCAGCCCGCCGTTGCTGGACACGGTACCGCCGCTGTTGTCGACGCGTTCGCGCGCGCTCAGGCGCAGCATGTCATTGCCGGTGGCGGTGAGCGTGCCGCCGGCGGTGATCAGGGAGCCGGTGTCGATCTCGATCCGCTTGGAGGAGGTGACACCTGCCCGCAGGTCGGTGGTGGTGCCCTTGAGCAACAGGCTGCCATTGCTGACCAGTGTGCCGCCGGTGCCGTTGAGCGTGCCGGCGTCGATCGACAGAACGCCTTCGCCGGCGTGCTGTACGGTGCCGCCAGCATTGCCGAACACCGCCGCCAGGATGCCGAGGTCACCGTTGCTGGCCAGCAGGCCGCCCTCGCCGTTGTCCAGCGTGCCGACCACGTCGATCCGGCTGCCCTCGGCACCGGTCGCGATGACCTTGCCGGCCCGGTTGTCGAACGACTGTACGTCCAGTGCGATGCGCTCGGCCTGCAGGGTGGCGCCGCGATGGTCCACGCTGCCCGCCTGCAGGGTGATGCCGCCTGCGCTGGCGATGCTGCCACCCTGGCCGTCCAGTTGCCCGGTGCGCAGCAGCAGGCCCTGGGTGCCGGAATGGCTGAGCGTGCCCTTCACATTGGCCATGTGGCCGGCATCGATCTTCAGCGCGGCGCCGTTGCTGGCGAGCACGCCGTTGCTGTTGTCGAACAGGCCTGCTACCTGCAGCTCGGTAGTGGCGCTGCCTGCCAAACTGAGCGTGCCACCTCGGTTGGAGAGTTCGCCGGCTTCGATGCGCTGCGCACCGTTGCTGGCGATGGTGCCCGCGTCGTTGGCCAAGCGGCCGCTTACCTGCAGTGCCAGCGTCCCGCTGCCGGTTGCGCGCAGCGCACCCGCACTGTTGTCCAGGCTGTCGGCCACGATGTCGAGCTGCTCGGCCGCCACGCTGCCGCCGCGGAGGTCCAGCGCCCCTCCCTGCAGCGCCAGTGCGCGGGCAGCACCGATGTTGCCGCCTTGGCCCGACAGCACTTCCGCCTCGATGTGCAGGTTGCCGTTGGCAGAGATCGAGCCGCTGCGGTTCTCCAGCTGTGCGGCCCGGATCGCAGAGGCCGCTTCACCCGCTGCAATCAGCGTGCCGTGGTCGTTGACGAAGCGCCCAGCACGCACGTTGATGGCGCCATTGCTGCCCAGCGTTCCGCCGGTGTTGTCGAGCAGGCTGCGGGCCTGCAGCTGCAGCGCCTGGGTGCCAAGCGCACTCAGCTTGCCGCCCGCGGTGATCACGCTGTCGCCGTCGATGCTGATGCGTTGCGCGGTCGTGGTGCCGTCGCGCAGGTCGAGGGTGTCGCCCTGCAGGTCCAGCGAACCGTTGCTGAGCAGGGTGCCACCGGCGCCGGCCAGGTCCTGCGTGGTGATGGCCAGGCTGCCGGAACCGGCCTGCTGCACGGTTCCGCCGGCATTGCCGAAGGTGCACGCGTGGATGTCGAGGTTGCCATTGCTGGCGAGGGTGCCGCCATTACCGTTGTCCAGCGCGCCCTGCACGCGCAGGGTATTGCCACCGGTACCGGTGGCGATGATGCGCCCGCCGCGGTTGTCCAACCCGGTCGCCGTGATATCCAGCTGCGCGGCAGCCAGCGACGCGCCCTGGTGGTCGACCTCGGCCGCCGTGAGCTGCAGGGCACCGGCAGTGGCGATCTGTCCCTTCGCCCCATCCAGGCGCCCGGTGTCGATGACCAGGCCGGCGCTGCCCGCATGGCTGAGGGTACCGTTGGCATTGACCAGCGCGCCGCTCTTCAGCTGCAGGTTGCCGGCATTGCTGGCGATGCTGCCACTGCTGTTGTCGAGCGTGCCGTCGACCCGGATCTGCGAAGCTGCAGTGCCGGCCGAAGTGAGCGCACCGCCACGGTTGGACAGCGTCCCCGCCTGGATCTGCTGCGCGCCATTGGCGCTGATGCTGCCACCGTCGTTGCGCAGCAGGCCCTGCACCTGCAGTTGCATCGCGTTGTTGCCCAATGCCAGCAGGCTGCCGCCGCTGGTGTCCAGGCCCGTGGCCGTGATCTTCACGTCACGGGCGCGGGTGCTGCCCTTCTGCAGGTCCAGCTGCTGTCCGCTCAACTGCAGCTGGCCGTTGCTGGCGATGCTGCCGCCAGCCCCCTGCAGGGCAGTCGCATCGATCTGCAGCGTGCCGGTGCCAGCGTGGTCGATGCTGCCGCCCTCATTCAGCAAGCCCTCGGCGTTGATCTCCAGGTCGCCGTTGGCGGACAGCAGACCGCGCTGGTTCTGCATCTGTTGGCGGGCATGGATACGGCTGGTGCCGGTACCTGCGGCGATCAGTTTGCCGCCGTCGTTGATGAGGATGCCGCCGTTGATGTCCAGCGCACCATTGGCGCCAACGGTGCCGCCGCTGTTGTCCAGGGTGCGCGATACCTGCAGCTGCAGCGCGTCGCTGCCCGTCGAGGTCAGCATGCCACCGGCGGTGGTCAGGTCGCCAGCGCGCACATCGATGCGCTGCGCGGCGGTGGTGCCGTTGCGCAGGTTCAGGGTATCGCCGTGCAGCTGCAGGGTGCCATTGCTGAGAACGGTGCCGCCCGGGCCCTGCAGGCTGGCGGTGGTGATGCGCAGGTTGCCGGTGCTCGCCTGCTGCACGGTGCCGGCGGCATTGCCGAAGGATGCTGCGTCGATCTGCAGGTCGGCATTGCTGGCCAGCAGGCCGCCGTCGCTGTTGTCCAGATGATCGCGGACGTTGAGCGTACTGGCCTGCTGCCCGGTGGACAGCACGCGCCCGCCACGGTTGTCGAAGTCCTGTGCGGTCAGCTCAAGCTGGCGGGCGACCAGCTGCGCACCGCGGTGGTCGGCGCGGCCCAGCAGCAGGTTGGCCGCACCACCGGTCGCAATGCTGCCCTGCGTGCCCTCCAGTACCTGCGCACGCAGCAGCAGTCCGTCACTGCCGGCGTGGTTGATGCTGCCCCGCGTGTTGATCACGGTGCCGACATCGAGGCCAAGTCGCGCGGCATTGCTGGAGATGCTGCCTTCGCTGTTGTCGAGCCGGCCGATCGTCCAGTTCGTTTCGGCATTGCCGCCGTGGGCAAGGCTGCCGCCGCGGTTCGACACCGATTGCGCCTGCAGTTCAAAGCCACGCGCGAACGTCATGCGTCCGCTGCTGTTGTCCAGCTGCAGCACCTGCGCGCTGGCCGCCCCCTGCACCTGCAGCGTGCCACGGGCATTGCGCAGCGCCTGTCCCTGCACCTGCAGGCTGCTCGCGCCCAACGTACCGTCGCTGTTGTCCAGGCTGTTGCGGGCGCTGAGCTGCAGATCGCCGGTGGCTTCAATGCGACCGCCGTCGTTGTCCAGTGTTCCGGCAATGTTGAGCAGGCCGGTTGCCAGCGGCGGCGTGACCGGTGCGGTACCACCGGTGCCCGGCGTACCCGTACCTGGCGTGCCGGTGCCTGGCGTGCCTGTTCCCGGAGTGCCCGTTCCCGGAGTGCCCGTTCCCGGCGTGGTACCGCTGCCGTCACCATTGCCGGTACCCGGCGACGTACTGGCCACATTGCCGATGCGGCCCTGCAGGTTGCTGAGGTCGGCGGCCTGCAGCTGAAGCACCTGCGCGCCAAGCTGTTCGATGCTGCCGCTGCGGTTGCGCAGCGCATCGGCGTTCACTTCGATGCGACGCGCGTTGAGCGTGCCGCCACTGTTGTCGACATCCTGCGGGGTCTGCAGGCGCAGCTCGCGCTCGGCACTGAGCGTGCCGGCATTGGCGATGCCACCGCTGGCATCGATGCGCAGGTCCTGCTGCGCATGCATTGCGCCGATGTTCTGCAGCCGGCCATCGGCGGTGACCACCAGCTCGCCAGCCTGTGCACCGATCCTGCCGGCATTGCGCACGCCGACGCCATGCTCGTTGCCGACCAGCCAGATGCGGTTGGCGTACATGCCACCGAGCGCGCCCACGTCCAACGCGAACACCGGTGCTGCGGTGGCAGCGGGCTGTACCTGCACGCTGCCGTGATCGGCGCTGACCACGTTGCTGCCCAGGCTGGCCTGCAGCTGGTTGGCCCAGATGCCAGCGTTGACCTGCAGGGAGCGCGTGATGATGTCGGTGTAGTCGGCGCGGCTGGTATCCAGGCCGGCGCCACCGACACCGATGCTGCCACCTTCCACGCGATAGCCCTCCAGCACGCCATTGCTGACGATCGGCGTGCCGGTGGTCAGCGTGACACGGCTGGCGTTGAGGAAGCCGGCGCCATTGACCTGGATGCCGGCCGGATTGGCGATGACCACCTGCGCCCGGGCCCCGGCCACTTCCACATAGCCGTTGAGGTGGCTGGGATTGCTGCTGTTGACCTCGTTGAGGATGACGCGTGCGGTGCCGGTCGCCAACCACGGATTGCCCTGCACCCAGCCGCCGAGCTGGGTCTGCACGTCGCCGCGCGAGTTGTTGAGGATGACACCCTGCTGGCCAACGTCGAACTGCTGGTAGGTATTGCGCGACACCCCACCCGCACTGGGCGTGGTGATGTTCACCTGCGGCGTGCCATTGGCCGAAGTGACCACGGTCGGGCGCTGGTTGGCCGGTGCGCCCGGGTCGGCGGCAATCCGGCCCGGGTCGGTCGGCGCCTGCTGTGCGGACAGCGGCTGCACCAGTCCCACCCATCCCAGCACCAGCCACAGCGCGAAGCTGATCGGCTGCAGGGTACCGACCGTCCGGCCGCCGCGGTGATCGATACCCCCCTGGGCAGCGCAGACCAGTTCGGACGCAACCTGCATGACACCCAACGTGCGGTTGAAGACCAGACGATAGACTTTGTTCACGGCGCTGATTCCTTTCGGTGCTGTTGGGTTGTGCGCGCAGCAGGCTGCGCGGTGCTGCATCGTGCCGGTCGCGCTGGATGCAGCGCGTACCGGAGATGCGCAGGCGTCAGAACGAGACGCCCAGGTTCATTCCGAACGTGGTGTAGGCGGTCTGGAAACCGCGCGGCTTGGACAACGGGCTGCCGACAAAGGCATCCCAGTTGATGTGGCGGGTACCGCCGCGAAGGCCGAGTGCGGTGCCGGTCAGCCGGTCACCCAGCAGGCGCGCGGTGGACGGACCGGCAACACGACCGTGATCGATGGCAACGTAGGCCTCAACGCCACCGCCCAGGGCGGCGCCCAGTTCATTGCGCAGCAACCAGCCACGCTCGCCGGTGAGCGACATTTCGCCGTCGAAGCCACGCACGGTGTAGCGGCCACCGATGGAGAAGCGGTCCTGCGGCACCAGCGGCGAGCGATTCCACTGCGCGCGCCAGCTGCCGGTGTAGCGCAGGCTCTGGCGGCCCCACTGCATCGGCACCACCAGCTGCGCATCGGCGGTGTAGATGCGGCCATGCGCCGTACCTTCGCCGAAGGCCTCTTCCGGCGCACGCAAAGCGTTGAAAGCGCCGGTACCCTTGCGGTACGCCAGGTTCACATCCAGTGTGGCCTTGCCGATGAAGTGGCGGTGGCCCAGGCCCAGCTCCCAGCCCGCCATACGGCGGCGCTGAACTTCGATCTCGGTATCGTTGATGAAGTTATCCGATTCGCGGTACCAGCCGCGCGCGTACATGCTGGTCTTGGCATGCGCGTTGCGGAACAGCATGCGGGCCAGGCGAAGCTCGGCGTTGCGGCTGGAGCCGCTGTAGACATAATTCTCGAACGCACCGGCAACGGTCTGCTCATAGTCGTAGCTGCTGGCGTTGGCACCCAGCAGCCACGCGCCCAGCGGCACGCTGTAGTGCGCCGACCAGCTGTCGGTGCTGCGCTCGCTGCCATTGAATGCCGACCGGCCCACGTTGACGTAGAACAGATCGCTCAGGCCGGCAGGGTTGTCCACCGATACGGTGGCGCCTGCCTGCATCTTGCCGGTGGACTGGCTGCCCGCGTCATCCAGGGTGAGGTTCACCCGCACCGGACGGACCTGCTTCCAGCTGATCAGCAGGTCGCTCTCGCCCGGTTTGGCGGCGGCGCCATCGGCCGGTGGTGCGATCTGTATGTCCACCGACGCGGTCGGCACCCGCTGCAGGTTTTCCAGCGCCTGCTCGATGTCACGCAGGTTCAGCACATCGCCGCGCGCCACCGGCATCGTGTTCCAGAGGGCGGGGGGGCGGCCTTCGCCAGCAGCGAAGCGGATGGCATTGACCCGCCCAGGCACGACGGTCAGCGTCAGGACGCCTGTCTTCAGGTCCTGCGGTGCGGCAAGAATGCGGGTGGTGACGTAGCCGCGCTCGATGATTGCGTTCTGCACGCGCTTCATCACCATGTCCACGCCGGCGGTGCCCAGGCAGCGCCCCGTGGCGGGGTCGCTGCGCGGATCGGCGGCCGCCAGCGCCCAGCGGAAGCGGTCGGCAAGATCGCCCTGCAACGCGATGGTGTGGATGGTGAAGCACGGTGACTCATCAGCCGGCAGACGGCCAAGGTCTTCGGTGGAGGGCTGCAGCCGGACATCCGGCGTGGACTCCTGCTGCTCGCGCAACGCGCGTTCGCGCTCCTGCTGTCGGAGCAACTCCTGCTCCGGCGATACCGCCTGTGCCCAGGCCGGTGCCTGCACGCCGGCGATGGCCAGTACCACGCCCACCGACAACCGCCACCGCAACGTGCTGCTGCGTACATAACGTCCCTGTTCCACGATGCTCTTTTCCCTGCAGATGGCTGCCAGACCGGCGAAGAACCGGTCGGAAGAGGCAGCACTTTAAGGGAATCGCGTTACAGGAAACAGAGCCGCCGGGCGGCGACCGCGAGGCGTTCAACGCAAAAGTGTGAAGCCCGACGAGGGGCATTCTGTTGCCGGCCCGCGCGTGCGGCTCTGCCCCGAGTGGGCCGCTGCGTCAGCAGGTGTCCGCGATGCAAGGTGATGCCGACCATCCCCCCACTGCCACGGGCAGTGGGAGGACGCCGTTGAAACCGTGAAGCCGGTCAGGCCTCGTAGGCCGATTCACCATGCGATGTGACATCCAGGCCGGTGCGCTCCGCTTCCTCGGTCACGCGCAGGCCGACCACGCTGCGCACCACCAGCAGGATCAGCGTGGTCACCACCGCCGACCACAGCACGGTGAGGCCGACGCTGACCACCTGCACCCACACCTGATGGGCAATATCCAGATCGGCCTTGGTGCCGCCCAGCGACTGCGCGCTGAACACACCGGTGAGGATGGCGCCGACGATGCCGCCGACACCGTGCACACCGAACACGTCGGCGGTGTCATCCACCTTCAGCAGGCGCTTGAGTCCGGTCACGCCCCACACGCAGACCACGCCGGCGACGAAGCCGATCACGATCGCGCCAAGCGGGCCGACCGTACCGCAGGCCGGGGTGATGCCAACCAGGCCGGCCACCGCACCCGAGGCGGCGCCCAGTGCCGACGGCTTGCCCTTGCCGATGGCTTCCACCAGCGTCCAGCCCAGCACGGCAGCGGCGGTGGCCAGCACGGTGTTGAGGAAGGCCAGCGAGGCCACGGTATCGGCCGCAGCAGCGGAGCCGGCATTGAAACCGAACCAGCCCACCCACAGCAGCATTGCGCCGATATAGGTGAACGGCACGTTGTGCGGCTTCAATGCGGTCTGGCCATAGCCCAGCCGCTTGCCGACGAACCACGCGGCCACCAGCCCGGCCACACCGGCATTGATATGGACCACGGTGCCGCCGGCGAAATCGATCGCACCCAGTTCACCGAGGTAACCGCCGCCCCAGACGATGTGCGCCATCGGGATGTAGCTGAGGGTGAACCACAGCGCCGAGAACAGCAGCACCGCGCGGAACTTGATGCGCTCGGCGAAGGCACCGACGATCAGCGCGGTGGTGATGCCGGCGAACGTCGACTGGAAGGCCACGAACAGATAGTCCGGCAGGCCCTTGATCGGCGTGTTGCCGACCGAGTCGGGGGTGAAGCCCTTGAGGAAGGCGAATTCGGTGAACGAGCCGAAGAACGGATTGCCGGCACTGAACACCGCGCTGTAGCCATACGCCACCCACAGCAGCAGCACCAGCGAGAACACCACCAGGATCTGGCTGAGCACCGACAGCACGTTCTTCGAACGCACCAGGCCGCCATAGAACAGGGCCAGGCCCGGTACCACCATCAGCAGCACCAGCAGGGTGGAAGTGAGCATCCACGCGACGTCGCCGCGGTCATAGGCGGCAGCCACTTCGGCCACCGCAGGCGCGGCGGCCGCCGCAGCCGGGTCCTGCAACGCTTCGACCGCCACGCTTTCGCTCGGCAGCGGCGAGACCTGGGCCTGGGCATGGGCACTGCCCGGCCACGCGCCGGCGGCCAACGCGCTGAGCAGCATCAACAGGCACACGATATGGAACCGGGCTTGCCACCCGGTGAGAAGGCGCATCTTCATGGGGGAATCTCCGGAAGGGGGATTACAGCGCGTCGGCACCGATCTCGCCGGTGCGGATGCGGATGACCTGTTCGACGGCGGTGACGAAGATCTTGCCGTCACCGATCTTGCCGGTACCTGCCGACGACTGGATCGCCTCGATCACCGCATCGGCACGCTCGTCGGTGACTACGGTTTCGATCTTGATCTTGGGCAGGAAGTCGACGACGTACTCGGCGCCGCGATACAGCTCGGTGTGGCCCTTCTGGCGGCCGAAGCCTTTCACTTCGGTCACGGTGATGCCCGACACGCCTGCGTCGGAGAGGGCCTCGCGGACCTCGTCGAGCTTGAACGGCCGGATGATGGCGGAGATCAGTTTCATGCGCATGTCCCGAGGGTGGATGGGGCCAGCGCGCCAGCGCGCGTTGGCATCAGGCAACCACGTGCCATCAGGATGATGGCCGTGGCTGTTGCACCGGACACGTACAGGGCCGGGACGGCCGTGCCTCTCTCCTTGCACGACCGACGCGGGAGGGAGGGCGGCCCTGGTCGCGTATCCGGTCTCTCTCTTGCCCCTGTTTCAGCGGACTGACAGTCCGCTCTACCGCAGCGGGCCAGCGGCCCGCTCTACCACGGCGGGCCGGGCCCGCCGCGCGGCTCCCCAGCCGCGAAGTCGGAAGCGATGGCGGCGGGTGGGAGGGGGAAGCCCACCGCCATCGCCACCGGTCAGCTGGCGTAGTACAGCTGGTATTCCAGCGGGTGGGTGGCCGCGCGGAACTTGGTCACTTCCTGCATCTTCAGCGCGATGTAGCCGTCGATGAAGTCATCGCTCATCACGCCGCCGGCCTTCAGGAACTCGCGGTCCTTGTCCAGCGCTTCCAGCGCCTGGTCCAGCGAGGAGCAGACCTGCGGGATCAGCTTCTCTTCTTCCGGCGGCAGGTCGTACAGGTCCTTGTCGCTCGGTGCGCCCGGGTCGATCTGGTTCTTGATGCCGTCCAGGCCGGCCATCATCAGCGCGGTGAAGGTGAGGTAGCCGGACTGGATCGGATCCGGGAAGCGCATTTCGATGCGGCGCGCCTTCGGGTTGGACACCCACGGAATGCGGCACGAGGCCGAACGGTTGCGCGCCGAGTAGGCCAGCATCACCGGCGCTTCGTAGCCCGGCACCAGGCGCTTGTAGCTGTTGGTGCCCGAGTTGGCGAAGGCATTGATGGCCTTGGCATGCTTGAAGATGCCGCCGATGTACCACAGCGCCAGCTGGCTCAGGCCGCCGTAGCCGTCACCGGAGAACAGGTTGGTGCCGCCCTTGGACAGCGACTGGTGCACGTGCATGCCGCTGCCGTTGTCGCCGACGATCGGCTTGGGCATGAAGGTGACGGTCTTGCCGTTGCGGTGCGCGACGTTCTTGATCACGTACTTCATGCGCAGCAGTTCGTCGGCCTTCTGCACCAGGGTGCTGAACTTGGTGCCGATCTCGCACTGGCCGGCGGTGGCCACTTCGTGGTGCTGCACTTCCACTTCGATGCCGACCTGTTCCAGCGTCTTGCACATTTCGGCGCGCAGGTCGTGCAGGGTGTCGGTCGGCGGAACCGGGAAGTAACCGCCCTTCACGCCGGGACGGTAGCCGCTGTTGGCGCCGTCGTACTTGGCGCCGCTGTTCCACGCCGCTTCTTCCGAGTCGACCTGGAAGAAGGTGTGGCCCATTTCATTGGCGAAGCGGACCGAGTCGAAGATGAAGAATTCCGGTTCCGGGCCGAAGAACGCGGTTTCGGCGATGCCGGAGGACTTCAGGTAGGCCTCGGCGCGCTTGGCGATGCCGCGCGGGCAGCGGCCGTACGGCTGCATGGTGGCCGGGTCGAGGATGTCGCAGCTGATCACGATGGTCGGATCGGCGTAGAACGGGTCGACGTAGGCGCTGGCGGTGTCCGGCAGCAGCACCATGTCCGACTCGGCGATGCCCTTCCAGCCGGCAATCGAGCTGCCATCGAACATCTTGCCTTCTTCGAACAGCGACGGCTCGACGATGCTGACCGGGAAGGTCACGTGCTGCTCGACACCACGCATGTCGACAAAGCGCAGGTCGACGAACTCGATCTGGTTGTCCTTGATCAGCTTCTCAACGTTTTCCACGGACATCGGTACGACCTCGGATGGGGATGAATGCCTGCTGAGGTACAGCAATGACCGTGCCAACTTTTCAACGACTGCAAGTCGTTGATTTCAAACAGGGCGCCCCGTCGCGGTGCAGAACCGTGCGCACCAAATGGGTGCGCACGCCACCAGACGCACCCGTTTGGTGCAGCGGGGATCGTCTATCCTCTCGACCTTCTTCCTTCCGCCGCGCGTGCACGCACCGTCCATGTCCGACCTGCTCTCCGCCCTGCTGCTGGGCATCCTCGAAGGCCTCACCGAATTCCTGCCGATCTCCAGCACCGGCCATCTGCTCATCGCCCAGCACTGGCTGGGGGCCCGCTCGGACTTCTTCAACATCGTCATCCAGGCCGGCGCGATCGTGGCCGTGGTCCTGGTGTTCCGCCAGCGCCTGCTGCAGCTGGCCACCGGCTTCAACCAGCGCGAGAACCGCGACTATGTGTTCAAGCTGGGCGCCGCCTTCCTGGTCACCGCCGTGGTCGGCCTGGTGGTGCGCAAGGCCGGCTGGTCACTGCCGGAGACGGTCAGCCCGGTGGCCTGGGCCCTGATCATCGGTGGCGTCTGGATGCTGCTGGTGGAGGCCTACACCGCGCGCCTGCCCGACCGCGACCAGGTGACCTGGACGGTAGCGATCGGCGTGGGCCTGGCGCAGGTGGTGGCCGGCGTGTTCCCGGGCACTTCGCGCTCGGCCTCGGCGATCTTCCTGGCCATGCTGCTGGGCCTGAGCCGCCGTGCGGCCGCCGCCGAATTCGTGTTCCTGGTCGGCATTCCCACCATGTTCGCTGCCAGCGCCTACACCTTCCTGGAAATGGCCAAGGACGGAAAGCTGGGCAGCGAGAACTGGACCGACGTGGGCGTGGCGTTCCTTGCCGCAGCCGTCACCGGCTTCGTCGTAGTGAAGTGGCTGATGGGCTACATCAAGTCGCACAGGTTCACCGCCTTCGCCATTTACCGCATCGCGCTGGGCGCGGCGCTGCTGCTGTGGTTGCCCTCCGGCAGCTGAACAGCGCCGGGGCACGCTGACCCCGTTGCCGGCCCCACCCCGTTTCCCCCACGGTTCCCCAAGGAGAATCACCATGAACCGCAAGCTCACCCTGCTCCTCCCGCTGGCCCTGATGGCCGCCTGCAGCCAGACCCCGGCCCCGGCCGGTACCGGCGGCGACGACGTGGCCCCGGCCGCGGCCAAGGCAGCGGACCAGCAGACGCTGGCGCACCTGGATGCGCAGCGCCTGCAGAGCCAGCACTGGCTGCTGCAGCAGGCCACCGCCGCCGACGGCAAGCGCATCGATGCGCTGTTCGCCCGCGAAGACAAGCCGGTCACCCTGGACTTCGCTGATGGCCGCCTGTCGGTCAGCAACGCCTGCAACCACATGGGCGGCAGCTACAGCCTGGCCGACGGCAAGCTGACCGTGGGCGCGATGGCGTCGACGATGATGGCCTGCACCGACAAGGCGCTGATGGCGCTGGACGAGGCCGTGTCGAGCCGCCTGCAGGGCGAGCTGAAGGCCGAGCAGGATGCCAATGGCGCGCTGACCCTGACCACCGCCAAGGGCGACGTGCTGGTGTTCAACCCGGAACCGACCGCTGAAACCCGCTACGGCGGCGCCGGCGAGACGGTGTTCCTGGAAGTGGCCGCCAGGACCGAGAAGTGCTCGCACCCGCTGATCCCGGACTACCAGTGCCTGCAGGTGCGCGAGGTGAAGTTCGACGACAAGGGCCTGAAGCAGGGCGAGCCGGGCAAGTTCGAGAACTTCTACGGCAACATCGAGGGCTACACCCACGAAGACGGCGTGCGCAACGTGGTGCGCGTGAAGCGCTACGAAGTGAAGAACCCGCCGGCCGATGCGCCGTCGCAGGCGTACGTGCTGGACATGGTGGTCGAGTCGGCCGTCGAGAAGAAGTAAAACCTCAGAAGGGCGGCCGAGAGGCCGCCCTTCTTCGTTCTGTAGAGTCGAGCCATGCTCGACTGCCTGTACGGTGAGTCGAGCATGGCTCGACTCTACAGACAACAGTCTCAGCCCAGTGCGGCGTTCAGCGTGTAGGTTCCGTGCAGTGCCGCTTCGGCCAGTACGTGGCCGTGCATGGCCCGATACGCGTCGGCGGCGGTGAAGCGTGCCGGCAGATCCAGCGAGGCCACGTCCAGCGCGAACACGCGGAAGAAGTAGCGGTGCACGCGCTCGTCGTTGAAGGGCGGATAGGGACCGTCGTAGCCCAGGTAATCACCGGCCATGTCCGGATTGCCGGCAAACCAGCCGGTGAAGTCATTCAGGCCCTGGCGGCTGCCGTCCGGGCCGGCCGGCGCGGGCTTGCCCTTCACCACGAAGCCGTCGCTGCAGCTGCCGGCAGCAATCTCCTGCACCGTGGCCGGGATATCGGCCATCACCCAGTGCACGAAATCGCAGCGCGGCTGGTCACGCGGCACGCTCATGTCGCTGCGGCCGACCGTCTCCGGCACGGTCGGCACGTCCGGGTCCACGCACACCAGCAGGAACGAACGGGTGCCGGCCGGCGCCCCGCTCCAGGCCAGGTGCGGGTTGCGGTCCGGGGCGAAGCCGTTGGCGTCGCCGGCGGCGAACGCGCGGTCGATCGGCGCGCCGTGGGTCAGGCTGTTGCTGCTCAGCTGCATGGGACTCTCCTCACTCTTCCGGGTAACCCAGGCGCACCGCAACCGGGGTGAGCTGGGCGAAGGCGGCGCTCATCACGTCGCGGTAGTTGCGCCAGTGGCCGGGCGCCAGGCGCGGAGCGCCCAGCTGCGCAGCCGGCGGCATCGGCCGCTCGAACAGGCGGCCCAGCAGTTCGGCCATCGCATGCGGATCATTGCCGATCTGGTCGATGCGCAGCAGCACGTGCGGATACAGGTCTTCCTCGTGCAGCGTGGCGACCTGGGTCAGCGCGCGCGTCAGCCACTCGCTGGCTTCGGCCAGCGAGGTCATCGCCAGCGGTGCAGCGGCACCGTAGGCCACCCAGTCCAGCAGCATGTCGCGCGGATCACGCAGCACCAGCAGCAGGCGCCCCTGCGGCAACTGCGGACGCAGCGCCCACAGCAGGGCGTTGTCCCACCACAGCAGCCAGTCGATCACGGTGTCGCTCTGCAGGCCACGCGCCGGCAGCTGTTCGCGCCAGCGCTGCACCAGCCGCTCCGGCGTCAGCACACCCGACGCCAGGTCCTGCAGCGTGTTGAAGTTCTGGAAGGCGTCATCCGGTGGCGTGTTGGTGTAACGATCGCTGCGCAGCACCGGGCTGGCGGCGGCCAGGCCGGTCGCCACGCGCTCCACACCCGAGCCGGGCGCGCCCCACAGGAAGATCGGTGCGGAACTGGCATCGCCATCGATGCTGCCCTTGTCCGGCCAGCTCGGCGGTGCCTTGGCCTGCGGCGGCAGCGGCAAGCGCTGCGGCGCCTGCTCGGCCTGCAGCGACATCCAGGTACGCAGCGCTTCCTGCGGCTGCCCGGCGCGATCCTGGATCTCGCCCAGCCAGGTTCGCAGGTCGGCGCGGTGGGCCTCCGGTGCCTGCTCGATCAGCGCCTGCACGCGCGCGACCGCGGCGGCCGGGTCGCGCTGCAGCAGCCCTTCGACCAGCCGGGTTTCGCCGCTGACGCGGCCCGGTTCCAGGCTGACGATGCGCTCGGCGATCGCCTCGGCCTGCGCGCGCTCGCCCACCATGTCGTGCAGGCGCAGGCGCGCTTCCAGCGCCGGCAGGTGCGCCGGCATCGCCGCCATCCAGCGCTCGACGGCCGCCACTGCGCCTGCGCTGCCCACCTGCTCGATGGCCAGCCGCGCCAGCCACACGTCGTGCAGCTGGTCATGGGCTTCCAGCACTGCATCCAGGCGTGCGCGCGCTTCATCCTCGCGGCCCAGGCGCTGCCACGACATCAGCAGCAGCTGCAGCACCTGGCGGTCTTCCGGCTGGGTGTCCAGCAACGGCAGCAGATGGTCCAGCGCCTGCAGCGGCTGGCTGTTGCGCAGCGCCAGTTCGCCGGCCAGGCGGCGCATCGCCGGCACGTCCATCTCCGGCTGCTGCAGGGCGACCTGCACGGCTTCGGCCGCAGCCGGCACGTTGCCCTGGCGCAGCGCCAGCTGCACCACCAGGCCGTGCAGCGAGGCCAATGACGGGTTCAGTTCCAGCACGCGCCGGAACGACTGCTCGGCGAATGCCAGCATGTCCTTGCCCAGATAGGCGAAGCCCAGTGCGTACAGCACGCGGGTATCGTCCGGCAGCGCCTTGCTGGCGGCCGACAGCAACGCCAGCGCGCGGTCGGCATCGCCACGGCGCAGCGCGACCATGCCATCGATGGTCAGCAGTTCCGGATGCTCCGGTTCCACGCGCCCGGCCAGGGTCGACAGGCGCTGGGCTTCGTCGAAGTCGTTGCGGCCGATCGCCAGGTGCGCCTGCATCAGGTAGGCGGAGAAGGCATTCGGATCCAGGCCGGTGGTACGCAGCAGCGCCTCGTCGGCGCCTTCGAACTGGCGCAGTGCCAGCAGCAGGCCGGCGTGCTGCAGGTGCAGCTGGGCGTCGTCCGGGGCCAGCCGCAGCGCCTGCTGCAATGCCTCCATCGCGGCTTCGGCATTGCCCTGCTGCTGCAGCGCAAGCGCCAGCCAGCGGTGGGCATCGGCCTGGCCGGGTTCGTCACGGGTCCACGCCTGGGCCAGCTGCACGGCCTGGTCGGCCTGGTTCTGGCGCAACGCTTGGATGATCTGGTCTTGCATGGCAGTCCGCTTCAAGTGCAAACCGGCATTGTAGCGGGCTGCGTGCCGCTGCCGGTTCAGGCCTGCAGGACCCGCTGCAGGCGTTGCGCAACCCAGCGCTCGGAGAAGCCATCGCCCCGCCAGTTCTCGATGAAGCCGCAGTGGCCGCCCCAGCAGGCGGTTTCCAGGTGCGCCTGGCGCGGCAGCTGCCAGTTGTTGAAGGTCGTATACGGAATGACCGGGTCATCCTGCGCCATCAGGATGTCGGCCGGCACCTGCAGCGTGGACAGGCGGTCGCCGGCAATCGAATAGCCGTCGAAGTACGCCTGCAGCGAGCCGAAGCTGGTGTGGCGCTCGACCAGCCAGGCGGTCAGTGCGCGGATGTCCAGCTTCAGCACGCGGTCGTCGCAGTCGCTCAGCTCGGGGAACAGGTCGCGCTTGCGGCGCAGCGAACCGGCCCACTTGCGGCGGAAGTACCAGTCGTACATCACCGGGCCGTTCTCGATGCTTTCCATGGTCAGTGCCGGGTCCAGCACCGGGCAGACCGAGGCCACGCGCTGCAGCGGCACGCCGGCGGCCGGCGCGCGCAGGGCCAGGCGCAGCACGAAGTTGCCACCCAGCGAGTAGCCGGCCGCCACCAGCGGCAGCTGCGGCCAGCGCTGGGCGATATCGCCCGCGGCATGCACCACTTCGTCGATCAGGTTGGAGTGGAAGATGCCGCGGTTGAGATGATGGGTGTTGCCGTGGTCGCGGAAATTCAGCCGCACCACGTCGAAGCCCTGTTCCAGCATGCGCGCGGCGGCCATGCGCATGTAGCTGGATTCGGCACTGCCTTCCCAGCCGTGCAGCAGCAACGCCATGCCTTTGGGTTCGCGGCCTTCGACATGGCTGTGCCAGCCCTGCAGGCGCACGCCATCGCCACCATCGAGGATCAGCTCCTCGCTGACCGCGCCGGTGGCCGCCAGCAGCAGCAGGCCACGCTGCAGGCGCATGCGGCTGGAGCTGAGCATCGACTGCAGGTGCGGATTGCGCAGCCAGCGCGGCGGCTGGTAGTCAGCCGCGTGCAGCGTCGGCGTGCCGGCGTCCAGTACAGGTGGCGGGATCAGGGCCACCGTGCGCTCACCCGGCGCTCATGGCCGCCACGATGCGCGCGCGCGAAGTCTCCGCGATGCGCCGACGGCCTTCCAGGTCCTGCGCACCGATCGGTGCCAGGAAATGCACTTCCGCACGTCGCGCCGGCTCACCGAGCAGGCGCAGGAAATTGGCGAAGAAGCTTTCGCCGGGGCCGAACGCGACGATGGTCTGTGCGTCGCCCTTCACGCCGTACACCAGTGCCACCGGCTGCACCGGTACGCCGGTCTCGACCGCGGCCTGGAAGATGCGGGCATGGAAGGGCCCCACTTCGTGGCCGCCGCGGGTGCGTCCTTCCGGGAACACGCCCACCGCCTTGCCTTCGCGCAGGCGATCGGCCATCACCTGCATCACCCCACCGAGCGATTCGGTGTTGCCGCGCTGGTGGAAGATGGTCTGGCCACGTGCGGCCAGCCAACCGACCAGCGGCCAGCTGGCGATCTCGCGCTTGGCGACGAAGCCCATCATGCGCTGGCTGTGCAGGATGCAGATGTCGACCCAGCTGACGTGGTTGGCGACGAACAGCACCGCGCCCGGCAGCGGCTGGCCGATCTGCGCCAGGCGGAAGCCGAAGATCCACATCAGCCCGCCCTGCCACCAGTTGACCACCTTGGCGCCGAAGGTAGCGTCGCCCATGCGCAGTTCGCCCCACGGCGGCAGCATGCCGATCAGGATGAGCGGCAGGAACACGATGATGTGGACCAACAGCAGCGGTACGCGGTACAGGTAACGGCACACACGCGCCACGCCGCCACGGGGGGCCGGAGTGGGGGAAGTCATCCGCGCACGATACCGGAGGGCCGTCATCGCTGCCAGCCGATTTAGGCCATAACACCGATCGACCGGGGCAATCGGCGGGGAACGCTGGGTTCCGCCACCGTCAACGCGCCTGCCAGGGGCTCAGCCGTGGCCGGCGGCCACCACCGCCAGGGTCAGCCGCGAGATGCATACCAGGCGGCCCTGCTCGTCCTCGATGCGGATCTCCCACAGCTGGGTGCTGCGGCCCACGTGCAGCGCGCGGGCAGTGCCGGTGACCGTGCCCGAGCGCACCGCACGCACGTGGTTGGCGTTGATCTCCAGGCCCACGCAGATCTGCTTGCCGGCCTCCACGCACAGGTTGCCGGCGCTGCTGCCCAGGGTCTCGGCCAGCACCACCGAGGCGCCGCCGTGCAGGATGCCGTAGGGCTGGCGGGTGCGTTCGTCCACCGGCATGGTGGCCTGCAGCCAGTCCTCGCCGGCCGCACTGAAGACGATGCCCAGGGATTCAATCGCCGTGCTGCGGCTGAGCGCGTTGAGCTGCTCGATGGAAACGGCTTCGCGGAATACCTGGGCCATGCGGGTACCTTCAGAGGATGGGAACGAGGCCGGCGCCGAATGCGGTCAGCATGCGCACCAGCAGCCACTTGGGGCCGACGTTGACTTCGGGGAAGTCGCCGACGGCGACGTAGCAGTTGTGGAAGGCGGGGTCCTGCCGTGGCAGCGGCTGCGGGCACTCCGGGCCGGGCTTGAATTCGTAGTCGGTGGCATAGCGCCAGGGCCAGAAATCAAGGATCGGCAGCGCTTCGGACGCCTTGCCGACGCTGTAGTTCAGGCCCGACAGCACCGGCGGCTTGGCCCGTGGCGCCACCGTCCAGGAGTTCTGCGGATGGGTATCGCGCAGGATGCTCTGGGCCAGCTGCTCGGCAAACACCGGGTCATCGATGATCACCGCGCCTTCGGTGTTGTAGTTCTCGCTGCGCGGATCGAAGTTGTGGGTGCCGACTACCCCGATGCGGCGGTCGACCACCAGCGACTTCGCATGCAGGCCCATGCGCGCGCCCTTGCGGGTGACCGGCAGTGGCTTGTTGACCGCCTTGCTGCCGAGGAACGACGGCCGCGTCTCGGTACGCAGCAGGCGCGTTTCCACCTCGCTGCCAGCGGCGCGGCGGCGTTCCCGCGCATTCTGGTAGGCGCTGCCGGTGCGCGGGTGGTTCACCACGGCCTGTTGCTTGCTGGCCGGTAGCGTGCGCCCGGTGCTGCCCCCTCCGGCGTTGCTGCCGGCGGCACTGCCGCCGATCAACGGATTGCGCCCGCCATCGTCCTCGCCGTCGGGTGCGATGATCGGATCAGGCAGCAGATTGCGGTAGTCGACCGGCGCATCCAGCGGGAACGGCTTGTATTCGAAGATGTTGAAGCCCAGTTCGCGCATGTTGCGCCGCTTGTACTTGTACGACAGCGCATACACGATCGGGTTGTCGGTGGCCGCCAGGCTGTTGCTGGACACCACCACGCGCGGGGGTTGCGGGCGCTTGCGCAGCTCGCGGAACAGTTTCTGCGCCGGCTTGGACAGCACCAGGTAGGGCGTCTGCAGGATCACTTCCTTCTGCGCGCTGGCAATCAGTGCATCCAGCTGCGGTTCGGTCACGTGCTGCCCGGCCAGCGGCGCATCGGGCTGCTCGCGGCGGTGCTTGCGCGGCAGGTCGGCCACGTAGCGCACCGAGGCCACCGGCAGCGCGGTATCGACGAAGGAACGGGTGACGAACTCGTTGTCGTTGGCCTCGGCGCTGACCCGCTGCACCCGTTCCGGGCGGCGGAAGGTGGCCGGCGGCAGGGTCGGCACGCCCTCGCGCAGCAGGGTACGGCCGACGTCGTTGAGGCGTTCGGCCGGCACACTGCGGTGGGCGCGCCAGAACGCATCGAAGTTGGCCGCCATCGCACGTGCTTCCGGGCCGGCGATCAGCACGTCGCGGTCGCGGAAGTTGTATTCGCGGTCCCAGTCGTAATAGTCGTCCTGGTAGTTGCGGCCGCCGACCACGCCGATCGCATCGTCGATCACCAGCAGCTTGTTGTGCATGCGCTGGTTGAAACGGCGGAAGCAGCACAGCACGCTGCCGGCGTAGTCGAAGTAGTTCAGCCGGGCCTTGCCGAAGGTCGGGTTGTAGACCCGCAGCTGGAAGTTCTGGTGCGCACCGGACAACGCACCGAGGATCTGCAGGTCGGAGATCGCCGAGAGCTGGTCGATCAGCACCCGCACCTTCACCCCGCGGCGCGATGCGGCCAGCAGCTCGTCGATGACCAGCCGGGCGCTGTCGTCCTTGTCGAAGATGTAGGTCTGCAGGTCGATGCTGCGGGTGGCGCTGCGCAGCAGGTTCAGGCGCGCCACCAGGGCACCTTCGCCTTCATCCAGCAGGGTCGCGTAATGCCGCGGCCGTTCCGGGGTGGATTCGGTGAACGCGCGGCCGGCCAGCGCCCGCAGCGGCGAGTCCTGAGCGCAGCGGTCGGCACGTTGGCAATCGACCACGGCCGAGCGTGCCTGCACGGCGATCGCTTCGGCACGGTCGCGCTCGGCATGCGAGAGCGATGCACAACCGCTGCCCAGCAACACGGTTGCCAGCGCCAGTACACGCAGCAGAAGGTTCACGGTTTCGGCGCCTCGCTCAGGCGCGCACGCAATACGAAGGTCACTCGGTCACTCAAGGCAAGCTGCCAGCTGTCCATGCCATACCGGCCTCGCTGCACGGTACCGCGGCTGACGACGTCGCAATCATAGCCGGGTCGGGCGCACTCCGCCTTCTCGACCTTCAGTTTCTCCGGGTGGCTGATCCCGCGCAGGGTCAGGCGGCCATCAATGTCGCCCCCGTCTTCCACGGTCTCCGGCCAGTACGGCAGCGAGTCGAACTCGACCACCGGATGACGGCCGGCATCGAAGAACTCCTCGCCCCGCATCCAGCCTGTATAGCGCGCCTTGCCCGGAATCTCGACCGAGCGCGTGAACATCTTCAGGTGCACCTGGTGCCGGCCATCGGACAGGATCTCGATGCGGCCCTCGAAGTGCGGGAACACGCCTTCGATGCGTTGCCCGAACCGGGTGCGCACTTCGAACCCGATCTGCGAGCGCACGGTATCCAGGCGCAGCACGCGCGGGGCTTCGGCCACCACCGGAGGCAACGGGGTTGGCGGCGGCACCACGGCCCAGGCCGGGCCCAGTGCCAGCAGCGCGGGCAGCAGCAAGCGGCCGCGCCGCGCCAGGCTCATCGGATCACGGCCACCAGAACGCGTTCAGGCGGGCCACGCCGGGTTCGATCGAGGCCTCGCGCGGGAAGCCAAGCACGGCCACGCCGCCCGGCGGCATGCCGCGATAGTCGCTGCTGCTGCCGTCGGTCATCAGGGCCACCAGCTGCTCCAGGCCCGGGTTGTGGCCAACGATCAACACCCGGTCCAGGTCACGACGCTCGTCCACCAGCGCCGCCAGGGTACCTGGAGTGGCTTCGTAGATACGGTCTTCCAGGCGCTTTTCGACATAGCCGATGGCCGTCATCACCGCTTCCAGGGTCTCGCGGGTACGTCGCGACGGCGAGCACAACACGCAGTCCGGCAGCAGGTTGTTTTCCTTCAGCCACTTGCCGGCGGCTTCGGCTTCGGCCAGCCCCACCGGCGACAGCGGCCGGTCGAGGTCGGCCTGGCCGGGGGTGGCCGGTTCGGCATGGGCATGGCGCAGCAGGATCAGTTCACGCATCGCGGGTTTCCATGAAGAAGAGGATGCAGCAGGAAAAGTGACGCCGATATCAAAGTTTCAGCCAGGACAGCAGGGGCTCCCAATCGGCCTGGTGTTCACGCACCTGGGCCGAGCGGTAGTCGAACAGGCTGCGGCCGAGGCCGGTCATGACCACATAGCTCTGGCTGTCACGCAGCTGCGCGACCACCGGGTAGGGCCATTCGGCCAGCATCTGCAGGGCCTGCTGCGAAGTCTGGGTCCAGGGCTTGGTACGGTTCAGGACCAGCCCGACCGGCAGCTTGCGGCTGTGCACCCGCGGGTTCTGGGCCAGGCTGTTGAGGAAACCGACGATGGCTTCGATGTCCAGCGCCGAAGGCAGCACCGGCACCACCACCGCGTCGGCAGCGTCAAGGAAATGGGGGATATCGTCGGCCAATGCACCCGCCGGCGCATCGATGATGACGGTTTCGGTGCCGTCGGGCAGCTTCTGCGCCCACTGCTTCTTCCGATGCACGTCGATGGGGAGCACCGCGCTTTCCAGCCCGGCACGCCGTTGTGCCCAGCGGGTGCTGGAGCCCTGCGGGTCGGCATCGGCGATCACCGTGGCCTTGCCCTGCAATGCCGCGTACGCGGCCAGGTGGGTGGCGACGGTGGTCTTGCCCACCCCGCCCTTGGAACCGGCCACCAGGATCGTCTTCATGCCAGCCTCGCTTCCGGGTACGTGCCCCGAGCGTACACCGGCGGTGGTGACGGGAGGTAGCGCCGCGCTGAACCTGTGCCGCTTGGCTTTGCTATCGTGGCGCCCCCGAAGGATCGAACCGGCATGAGCGAGCTGCAGGACCTGAGCGCACTGATCCGCGCCAATACCCCCCTGATCGTGATCGAAACCCAGGACGAGGGCCGCATCGTCGAGCTGTTCCGGCAGACGCTGATGCACGTGTGGCGGGCGCTGCACCGCTGGTCGATCACCGAGGGCCTGCGCCGCATCGACCTGGACAGCGAAGACCCGGCGGTCGGCCCCCCCGATGCCAGCGCAGCCCTGCAGATGATCCGCCAGGCGGACCAGCGCGGGGTCTACCTGCTGCTCGATTTCCACCCCTACCTGGGCTATGCCAGCCACCAGCGCGCGCTGCGCGACCTGATCCAGCGCCGCCACAGCGAGCCGCACGTGCTGGTGCTGATCGGTGCCAAGGTAGAACTGCCGGCCGAGCTGGAAGCGCTGGCGGTGCGCTTCAACCCGCGCCTGCCCGATGCCAACGCGCTGTTGAAGATGCTGCGCGAGGAGGCCGATGCCTATGCGCGCGAGCACGGCGGCCGCCGCGTGGAAGTCGACAGCGAGGCGGTGAAGAAGATCCTGAAGAACCTGCAGGGCCTGAGCCTGGTGGATGCCCGGCGCATCGCGCGCCAGCTGATCTACGCCGACGGCGCACTGCGCGACGACGACCTGCCGCAGCTGGCACGGCTGAAGTTCGAGCTGCTCAACCGCAGCGGGCACCTGTTCTTCGAGCATGACAGCGCGCGCTTCGGCGACGTGGCCGGGGCCAACCGGCTCAAGCGCTGGATCAACCAGCGGCGGGTGGCGTTCATCGCCGGCTCGGCACCGGCCGGGCTGGACCCGCCACGCGGCATGCTGCTGCTGGGCGTGCAGGGCTGTGGCAAGTCGATGCTGGCCAAGGCCACCGCCGCCGGTTTCGGCGTGCCGCTGCTGCGCCTGGACGTGGGCGCGCTGTACAACAAGTACCACGGCGAGACCGAGGCCAACCTGCGCCAGGCGCTGGCCTCGGCCGAACAGCTGGCACCGTGCGTGCTGTGGATGGACGAGATCGAGAAGGGGCTGGCAACCGGTGGCGAGGATGGTGGCGTGTCGCGCCGCGTGCTCGGTTACCTGCTGACCTGGATGGCCGAGCGCAAGGCGCCGGTGTTCATCGTCGCCACCGCCAACCAGGTACAGGAACTGCCGGCCGAACTGCTGCGCAAGGGCCGCTTCGACGAGATCTTCTTCGTCGACCTGCCCACCCCGGACGTCCGCGTGGAACTGCTGCGGCTGCACCTGGGCCGGCGCCAGCTCAACGCCGATGACTTCGCACTGCCGGCGCTGGCCGCGGCGGCGAACGGTTTTTCCGGTGCCGAGATCGAACAGGCGATCGTGGCCGGCCTGTATGCAGCACATGCGGAAAGCCGGCCGCTCGACACCGAGCTGCTGATGACCGAGATCCGTGCCACGCGGCCGCTGTCGGTGCTGATGGCCGAACAGGTGGAGGCGCTGCGGGCGTGGGCGTCGGGGCGGACGGTGTCCGCGGACGACTGAGGGGTTTCCCGCGAACGGCGCAGCCCCTCGTGGCGGGTTGGCCGTGAACATCAAAAGCCGCGCCTGGCCGGGCGGGGTGGGTTCGCGGGGGACGCCGTGAACCCATCCCTGGGGGCTTGGCCGCGGCATCCATGCCGCGGACACCCCCGCGAACCCACCCCGCCCGGCCTCTGACAATTTCCGAGTGCGTCCGCCACGGAAAAGAAAAAAGAAGATCAAAAGCAAACGCCGGTTGGCTGGCCGCCTTTTGTGGAGCCGAGCCCACGCTCGGCTGCATTTCGATCAGATATCGAATAATCGATTCCGACACAGATTCATCCACGCATGGCGTGGATACCGTGTCGACCAAGGTCGACACCTACCCACAGCTGCGAGAATCTGTCGAAGGCGGGGCACTGTGGGTTTGCGGGGTGTGAGCCGCATGGATGCGGCGACCAAGCCCCCATGGATGGGTTTACGGCGTCCCCGCAAACCCACAGTGCCCCGCCATCCCACGGGAAGGCCGCTGTTGCTGTTGCTGTTGCTGTTGCTGTTGCTTGGGCTTTGGCCGTTGCCTCTGCGGGTGCCGGGTGCAACCCGGCCGAACCCCTTCCTCAGGGCCAGGCCGGCGGCGCGGCCGCCCAGGCCTGCTGCACCTCGGCCAGCGAGGCGCGCTCATCCTCGCGCCAGTGCGGCAACAACTGCGCAAACTGCGCCGTGCTGCTCCACTGCGACGGCTCGGTCCGCACCGCCGCCGCGTACCACTGCACCGCCTCCTGCTTCTGCCCCAACCGCCACAGCGCCAGCGCATAGGTGGGCGGCACCCAGCTGGGCTTCGTGCGCGCATTGCCCGCCGAGGCCAGCCACTGTTCCAGCGCCGCCTCCGGCTTGCCCTGGCGAAGCAGGTCCCAGCCGTAGTTCCAACGCACGCTGCGGCCACTGCTGCTCTGGGCCGGCGCCTCTTTCATGGCCTCGCCATACAACTGCTCGGCCAGCTCGCCACGGCCCTGTGCACCGGCCACCATCGCCAGCTGCACCGTGGCTTCAACGGCACGCCTGCCGCGTTCACGCAGCTTGAGCAGCTGGGCGACCAGTTCATCGCCCTCGCCCTGCACCGCCACCATCGGCGCGGCGGCCGGATCGCTGTCGAAGTAGAACTCCTGAGGGGCCGGCAACGCCGGCGCCGCCCACGCTGTGGCCGCTCCCGAGGCCAGCAGCATGCTGGCCAGGATCTTTCCTGGAACTGACATCCCTTCTCCCCAGGCTGCAATCGCAGCCTCCCTCTCTCTGCCCGATCCTAACCCCAGCAGCGGCGCGGGCGCGAGTGCCGGGGGCATTACGGGCGCGCTGCTACAATCCGCGCCTTTCCCGCCGCGTGCCCGCACGCGGCCGGTGCCAGCCGATCCTACCGGGCCAGCCATGACCAGTACCGCGCAACTCACTTCGCCCTCTTCCGCCGACCTGATCGACCGTGACTACACGCTCGACCACAAGTACACCCGCAACGAGGGGCGGATCTACCTGAGTGGCGTGCAGGCACTGGTGCGGTTGCCGCTGATGCAGCGCCTGCGCGATGCCGCCGAAGGCATCGACAGCGCCGGCTTCGTCAGCGGCTACCGCGGCAGCCCGCTGGGTGGCTTCGACCTGGAACTGTGGCGTGCGCGCAAACACCTGGAAGCGGCCAGGGTGAAGTTCACCCCCGGCCTCAACGAGGATCTGGGCGCCACCATGGTCTGGGGCACCCAGCAGACCAACCTGTTCCCCGGTGCCAACGTGCAGGGCGTGTTCGGCATGTGGTACGGCAAGGGCCCGGGCGTGGACCGTTGCGGCGACGTGTTCAAGCACGCCAACGCCGCCGGCACCTCGCGTTACGGCGGCGTGCTGGCGCTGGCTGCCGATGACCATGCCTGCCGCAGTTCGACCCTGCCGCATGGCAGCGAGGACGAGTTCGTCAGCGCGATGATGCCGGTGCTGAACCCGGCCGGGGTGCAGGACATCCTCGACATGGGCCTGCTCGGCTGGGCGATGAGCCGCTATACCGGCCGCTGGGTCGGCTTCAAGACCATTGCCGAAACGGTGGAATCGTCGGCCTCGGTCGAGGTCGATCCGCTGGCGCGACGCATCGTGCTGCCCGAAGACTTCGACATGCCCGGCGGTGGCCTCAACATCCGCTGGCCGGACCCGCCGCTGGACCAGGAAATGCGCCTGCACCGCTATGCGGTGAAGGCGGCGCAGGCCTTCGCCCGCGCCAACGGCATCGACAAGGTGGTGATGGATGCGCCGCGCGCGCGGCTGGGCATCGTCACCACCGGCAAGAGCTACCTGGACGTGCTGCAGGCGCTGGAATACCTGGGCCTGGACGAAGCCGCTTGCGCCGACATCGGCATCCGCGTGTACAAGGTCGGCATGACCTGGCCGCTGGAACCGCAGGGCATCGCGCGCTTCGCGCAGGGCCTGGAAGACATCATCGTGGTGGAGGAGAAGCGGGCCTTCATCGAGCGCCAGATGAAGGAACAGTTCTTCAACTGGCCGGCCAGCTGGGGCCAGCGCCCGTCCATCGTCGGCAAGTACGACGAGAGCGGTGAATGGATCCTGCCGTCCACCGGTGAACTGACCCCGGCCACCATCGCCGGCGTGATCGGCCGCCGCATCCAGAAGTTCTTCAACAACGAATCGATCGAACAGCGCCTGCACTGGATGCAGGAAAAGGAAGCCGAGCTTGCGCTGCCGCGCGCCAGCTTCCCGCGCGTGCCGCACTACTGCTCGGGCTGCCCGCACAACACCTCCACCCAGGTGCCGGAAGGTTCGCGTGCGCTGGCCGGCATCGGTTGCCATTACATGGTGACCTGGATGGACCGCAGCACCGACACCTTCACCCACATGGGCGGTGAAGGCGTGACCTGGGCCGGGCAGGCGCCGTTCACCGATACGCCGCATGTGTTCCAGAACCTGGGCGACGGCACCTATTTCCACAGCGGTTCGCTGGCGATCCGCCAGGCGGTCGCGGCCGGCGTCAACATCACCTACAAGATCCTCTACAACGATGCGGTGGCGATGACCGGCGGCCAGCCGGTGGACGGCCCGCTGAGCGTGCCCGACATCGCAAGGCAGATGCGCGCCGAAGGCATCCACACCATCGTGGTGCTGTCGGACAACATCGGCAAGTGGACCGGCCAGCGCGAGCACTTCCCCAGCGATGTCGAGTTCCATGACCGCAGCGAGCTGGACGACGTGCAGAAGCGCCTGCGCGAAGTGAAGGGTGTTTCCATCCTGATCTACGAACAGACCTGCGCCACCGAGAAGCGCCGTCGTCGCAAGCGCGGCAAGCTGGAAGACCCGCAGAAGCGGGTGATGATCAATTCGCTGGTCTGCGAAGGCTGCGGTGACTGCGGCAAGAAGAGTTTCTGCGTGTCGGTGCTGCCGAAGGAAACCGAATTCGGGCGCAAGCGCGAGATCGACCAGTCCAACTGCAACAAGGACTATTCGTGCGTGAATGGCTTCTGCCCGAGCTTCGTCACCGTGCACGGTGGCCAGCCGCGCAAGGGCAGCAAGCGCGATGCCTCCACCCTGCTGGACAACCTGCCGGCACCGGTGGTGCGCGGTACGCTGGAACAGCCCTGGAACATCCTGATCACCGGCGTCGGCGGTACCGGCGTGGTGACCATCGGCGCGCTGCTGGGCATGGCCGGCCACCTGGAAGGCAAGGGCGCGACCGTGCTCGACCAGACCGGCCTGGCACAGAAGGGTGGCGCGGTAACCACCCACATCCGCATCGCACGCCGGCCCGACGACATCCACGCCGTGCGCATCGCCGCCGGTGAGGCCGACCTGGTGCTGGGCTGCGACATGGTGGTGGTCAACGACTACTGGGCGCTGTCGAAGGTGCGCGCCGGCCGCTCGCAGGTGGTGTTGAACACCTACGAGGCGATGCCGGGTACCTTCACCACCCGCCCGGACATGCAGTTCCCCGCCGCCGACATCATCGCCGGCGTGCGCGTGGCGCTGGGTGGCCAGGAACCGCTGCTGCTCGATGCCACCCAGCTGGCCACCGCGCTGCTGGGCGATGCCATCGCCGCCAACCTGTTCATCCTCGGCTATGCCTGGCAGCAGGGACTGGTGCCGCTGTCGTTCGACTCGCTGATGCGCGCCATTGAACTCAACGGCGCGGCCGTGGCGATGAACCAGCAGGCCTTCGCCTGGGGCCGCCTGGCCGTGGTCGACCCGCAGGCCGTGCAGCAGGCGGCCGGCCTGGTGCGCAACCGCCACACCGATACCGAATCCACCCCGGGCCCGCTGCATCCGTTGCCGCCGGGCGAATGGGAAGGCAATGAATGGGGCGCCACCGCCGCGCCGCGCAACACCGGCGACGAGCGCGAACTGCGTGGCCTGCCCTCGCACGGTGGCGATGTGGCGTTCCTGCCGCTGGACGACGCGCGCCTGTCGCGCTCGCTGGATGAAATGATCGAGCGCCGCGCCGCGTTCCTGGTCGAGTACCAGGATGCCGCCTATGCCAACCGCTATCGCGATCTGGTGTCGCGTGTGCGCGCCGCCGAAGCCGATCGCATCGGCGGTTCCACCGCGCTGACCGAGACCGTCGCCCGTTACCTGTTCAAGCTGATGGCATACAAGGACGAATACGAAGTGGCCCGCCTGTACACCAGCGGCGACTTCCAGCGCAGCCTGCAGCAGCAGTTCGAGGGCGATTACCAGCTGCGCTTCCACCTGGCGCCGCCGCTGTTCGCCAAGAAGGACGAGCACGGCCGGTTGCTGAAGAAGGAATACGGCCCGTGGATGTTCAAGGCGTTCGGCCTGCTGGCGAAGCTGAAATTCCTGCGTGGCGGCCGCTTCGATGTGTTCGGGCGCACTGAAGAGCGCCGCATGGAGCGCAAGCTGATCGGTGACTACGAGGCGACCGTGCAGGTGCTGCTGGACGGCCTGGAAGACGGCCGCCTGGCCCTGGCGGTGGAAATCGCCAGCATTCCCGAGCACATCCGCGGCTATGGCCACGTCAAGGAAGCGCACTTCGCGCAGGCCAAGGCGCGTGAGGCTGCCCTGCTGGCGCAGTGGCGCAACCCGAAGGCGCTGCACATCGTGCAGGTGGCTTGAAGGTAATGCCGGCCAGCGGCCGGCACTACCGGCGATTCAGCCCAGCCGCCACAGCAGCAGGCGGTTGTTGGCCGGCATCGCCACGTCGCGCAGGCGGGTGAAGCCGTTGTCCTCGGCCAGCGCCTGCACCGCTTCGCTATCGCGGATACCGCTGCGCGGGTCGCGCGCCTTCAGCCAGGCATCGAACTGCGCATTGCTGTCGCTGGTGTAGCGACCGCCGTAGTTGAACGGGCCGTACACCGCCAGCAGCGCACCGTGGCGCAACAGCGGCGGCAGCGCGGCGAACAGCGCCTGCACGTGTTCCCAGCCCATGATGTGCAGCGTGTTGGCGCTGAATGCGGCGTCGAACGTGCTGCCCTGCGGCACGCTGAGGCCAGGCGCCGGCGGCAGTTCCACCTGCAGCGCCAGCGGCGGCAACAGGTTCAGCAAGGCCGCTTCGGCGCGCCATGCCTCGATGCCAGGCAGGTGGTCGGGATGATCACTGGGCTGCCAGCGCAGCCACGGCCAGCGCTCGGCAAAGAACGCGGCGTGCTGACCGGTGCCGCTGCCGATCTCCAGCAGCCGGTGGCGGTCGCCCATCCACGGGTCGAGTGCGGTGGCGATCGGTTCGCGGTTGCGCTCGCAGGCTTCTGAATACGGCTTGATCGACATCAGGACGGCGTCCAGGCGGGGTCGGCTCCATTGTGCACGAGGGGTTGTTGCTCGGCAGGGCTGCGCCCTGCACCCGCCGAAGCCGGAGCCAGAGCAACGTCAAAAGCTGGCATTCCGTGGGATGGCAGGGTGGGTCCGGTTGCGGGGGACGCCGTGAATCCGTCCCTGGAGGCTCGGTCGCGCCATCCATGGCGCTCACCCCCCCGCAACCGGACCCACCCCGCCTTCGACAGTTTTCTGCGATCTGTCAGATTTCATTCGATTCATTTCGATATCTGACAGATGTGTCGACCAAGGTCGACACCTACCAACAGCACAGGGAATCTGTCAGAGGTGGGGCGGTGTCGGAGTGCGGGGTGTCAGCCGCATGGATGCGGCTGCCAAGCCTACACGGACGTACTTGCGGCGTCCCCGCACTCCGACACCGCCCCGCCACCCCTCGGAATGCCAGCTTTTGACGTTGACGTTGCCTTGGCTTGTAGCCTCTGCAGGTGCAGGGCTGCAAGCCCTGCCGAAACCCACCCCTACCATGACTGCAGTCACTTGCCCGCAGCCGCTGCGCTGGCGAAAGTCGAGGGGTTGACGTGATCGGCTTGGCCCATTGCCAACCGCACGCAAGCGAGAGAGAGAAACGCTGTGCAACGACGTGAGTTCCTGGCTGTCTCCGGTCTGGGCCTGGCCGGCCTGCTGCTGCCGCATTCCCGTGCCATCGCGGCCGAGCAGCTGCTGGCCCCGGTCGATACCGCCCAGCGCCGGCGCCTGGCCGAGGTCGCCCTGGCCACCGCGCGCAGCGCCAAGGCCAGCTACTGCGACGTCCGCATCGGCCGTTACCTCAACCAGTCGGTCATCACCCGCGAGCACCAGGTCGGCAATGTGACCAACCGCGAGTCGTCCGGCGTGGGCGTGCGGGTGATCGTCAATGGTGCCTGGGGCTTTGCCGCCACCCACCAGCAGACCGAGGCCGCCGTGCGCGCGGCGGTCGAGCAGGCCACCGCGATTGCCCGCGCCAACGCCAGCATCCAGACCCGCCCGGTGCAGCTGGCACCGACGCCGTCGATGGGTGAGGTGCGCTGGCAGACGCCGATCCGCCGCAATGCCATGCAAGTGCCGATCCAGGACAAGGTCGAGCTGCTGCTGTCGCTCAACGCCGCCGCGCTGAATGCGGGTGCCGACTACATCAATTCCACGTTGTTCCTGGTCAACGAACAGAAGTACTTCGCCTCCAGCGATGGCTCGTTCATCGACCAGGACATCCACCGCATCTGGCTGCCGTTCACCGCCACCGCCATCGACAAGGCCAGCGGCAAATTCCGCACCCGCGCCGGCCTGTCCTCGCCGATGGGCATGGGCTACGAGTTCCTCGATGGCGATGCGCGCGGCAAGGTGCAGCTGCCCGGTGGCATCACCGCCTACCGCGATTCCTACGATCCGGTCGAGGACGCCATCGCCGCTGCCCGCCACGCACGCGAGAAGCTGAAGGCGCCGTCGGTGAAGCCCGGCAAGTACGACCTGGTATTGGACCCGTCCAACCTGTTCCTGACCATCCACGAGAACGTCGGCCACCCGCTGGAGCTGGACCGCGTGCTCGGCTACGAAGCCAACTACGCCGGCACCAGCTTCGCCACGCTGGACAAGCGCGATGCCGGTTTCCGCTGGGGCAGCGACATCGTCACCTTCTTCGCCGACAAGACCCAGCCGGGCAGCCTCGGCGCAGTCGGCTATGACGACGAAGGGGTGAAGACACAGCGTTGGGACCTGGTGCGCGATGGCATCCTGGTCGATTACCAGGCCACCCGCGATGAAGCCCATATCCTCGGCCGCGACGCATCGCATGGCTGCAGCTATGCCGATTCCTGGTCCAGCGTGCAGTTCCAGCGCATGGCCAATGTCTCGCTGGCGCCGGGCAAGCAGCCGCTCAGCGTCGAGGACATGATCAAGGACGTGGAGAACGGCATCTGGATCCACGGCCGCGGTTCGTACTCCATCGACCAGCAGCGCTACAACGCGCAGTTCGGCGGCCAGCTGTACTACCAGATCAAGGATGGAAAGATCGCCGGCATGGTCGAGGATGCGGCCTACCAGATCCGCACGCCGGAGTTCTGGAACGCCTGCACCGCCATCTGTGATGAGCGTGACTTCCGCCTGGGCGGTTCGTTCTTCGACGGCAAGGGCCAGCCCGGGCAGGTCTCGGCGGTCTCGCACGGTTCGTCCACCACCCGCTTCAACGGCATCAACATCATCAACACCGCGCGCAGTCTCGGCGCTTGAGCCACCCCATCCTTCGACATGGAGAGCAGCCTTGCAAAGACGTGACTTCCTGGCCCTGACCGGGCTTACCGCGGGCGGGCTGATCGTGCCCTCCTTCTTCGGCAAGGCGATTGCCGCCGAACAACTGCAGAGCACGCTGGACCTGGGGCTGAAGAAGCGCCTGGCCGATGCGGCGCTGGCCGCCGCCCGTCAGGCCGGTGCCACCTACTGCGACGTGCGCATCGGCCGCTACCTGCGGCAGTTCGTGATCACCCGCGAGGACAAGGTGCAGAACGTGGTGAACACCGAGTCCACCGGCGTGGGCATCCGCGTGATCGTCAACGGTGCCTGGGGCTTCGCCGCCACCAATGCGCTGGGCACCGCCGACGTGGCCAGGGCCGCGCAGCAGGCCGCGGCCATCGCCAAGGCCAACGCCGGCGTGCAGACCGCGCCGGTACAGCTGGCCAAGGCGCCGGGCGTGGGCGAGGTGAGCTGGCGCACGCCGATCCGCAAGAATGCGATGGAAGTGCCGATCAAGGACAAGGTCGGCCTGCTGCTGGACGTCAACGCCGCGGCGATGGGCGCCGGTGCCAGCTTCGTCAATTCGATGCTGTTCCTGGTCAACGAGCAGAAGTACTTCGCCTCCACCGATGGCTCCTACATCGACCAGGACGTGCACCGCATCTGGGCACCGATGACGATCACCGCCATCGACAAGGCCAGCGGCAAGTTCCGTACCCGCGAGGGCCTGTCCTCGCCGATGGGCCTGGGCTACGAGTACCTCGATGGCGCCGCCGCCGGCAAGGTGGTCAGCCCGAACGGCGTGGTCAACTACAGCACCTCCTACGACATGAAGGAGGACGCCATCGCCGCCGCCAGGCAGGCGCAGGAGAAGCTGAAGGCACCGTCGGTGAAGCCGGGCAAGTACGACCTGGTGCTCGACCCGTCGCACACCTGGCTGACCATTCACGAGTCGATCGGCCACCCGCTGGAACTGGACCGCGTGCTCGGCTACGAAGCCAACTATGCCGGCACCAGCTTCGCCACCCTGGACAAGCGCGAACAGCACTTCCAGTACGGCAGCGAGCACGTCAACATCTTCGCCGACAAGACCCAGCCGGGCAGCCTCGGCGCGGTGGCGTACGACGACGAAGGCGTGAAGTGCAAGCGCTGGGACCTGATCAGCAACGGCAAGCTGGTGGACTACCAGACCATCCGCGACCAGGCCCACATCCTCGGCAAGACCGAGTCCGACGGCTGCTGCTATGCCGACTCGTGGTCCAGCGTGCAGTTCCAGCGCATGGCCAACGTGTCGATGGCACCAGGCAAGCAGCCGCTGAGCGTGCCGGACCTGATCAAGGACGTGGAGAACGGCATCTACATCATCGGTGACGGCTCGTTCTCGATCGACCAGCAGCGCTACAACGCGCAGTTCGGCGGCCAGCTGTTCTACGAGATCAAGAACGGCCAGATCACCCGCATGCTGGAGGACGTGGCCTACCAGATCCGCACGCCGGAATTCTGGAATGCCTGCACTGCCGTGGCCGACGAGCGCGACTACCGCCTGGGCGGTTCGTTCTTCGACGGCAAGGGCCAGCCGGGCCAGGTTTCGGCGGTCTCGCACGGTTCGTCGACCGCTCGCTTCAACGGCATCAACGTCATCAACACCGCACGCAGCCTCGGCTGACCGGTCAGGAGCCCTTACACCATGAGTATCTTCACCGAAGCCCAGGCCAAGGCCATCCTCGACAAGGTCATCGCCCTGTCCAAGGCCGATGAGTGCACCGCCGTGCTGGCCGGCGCGATCAGCGGCAACATCCGTTTCGCGCTGAACAATGTCTCCACCAGCGGCATCGTCGACAACACCGAGCTGGCGGTCACCGTTGCCTTCGGCAAGCGCGTCGGCACCGCCTCGATCAACGAGTTCGATGACGCCGCGCTGGAACGCGTGGTGCGTCGTGCCGAAGACCTGGCGCGCCTGGCCCCGGAAAACCCGGAGTTCATGCCGGCCATCGGCAAGCAGAGCTACCGCGCCAGCCCGACCTTCAGCGAATCCACTGCCGCGATCGATCCGGCGTTCCGTGCCAAGGTTGCCGCCGATTCGATCGCGCCGTGCCGCGGGCATGGCCTGATTGCCGCCGGCTTCCTCGAGGATGGCCAGGGCTTCCAGGCCACCGCCAACAGCAACGGCAATTTTGCCTACCAGCGCACCACCAACTTCGACTACACCTGCACGGTGCGCACCGAAGACGGCCGTGGTTCGGGCTGGGTCGGCCGCAACCTGAAGGACGCGGCGGACTTCAAGGCCGACCAGGACATCCGCATCGCCATGCGCAAGGCCACCGAATCGGCCGAAGCCAAGGCGCTGGAGCCGGGCAAGTACACGGTGATCCTGGAACCGGCGGCGGCCGCGGGCCTGATCAGCTTCATGATGAACTTCTTCAGTGCCCGCTCGGCCGATGAAGGCCGCAGCTTCCTGTCGAAGAAGGGCGGTGGCAACAAGCTGGGCGAGCAGGTCTACGACCCGCGCGTGAGCATGTATGCCGACCCCTGGCATGCCGAAGCACCGGTGCTGCCGTGGGATGGCGAAGGCATGCCGCGCGAACGCATGGCGATCATCGAGAACGGAAAGATCGCCAACCTGGACTACTCGCGCTTCTGGGCCCAGAAGCAGGGCAAGACCGCCAAGGCCACCCCGGGCAACCTGCTGATGAGCGGTGGTGACAAGAGCACCGCCGAGCTGGTGCGTGGCACCCAGAAGGGCATCCTGGTCACCCGCACCTGGTACATCCGCATGGTCGATCCGCAGACCGTGCTGCTGACCGGCCTGACCCGCGACGGTACCTTCTACATCGAGAACGGCCAGATCAAGCACCCGGTGAAGAACTTCCGCTTCAACGAGTCGCCGGTGATCATGCTCAACAACATCGAAGAGCTGGGCAAGCCGGTGCGCGTGGCCGGTGATGAATCCAGCTACGTGATGATGATCCCGCCGATGAAGCTGCGCGATTTCACCTTCACTTCGCTGTCCGACGCGGTCTGATGGATCGCCGGGCCTGCCTGCGCTGGTTGGCCGCTGCCGCTTCGGCGGCGGCGCTGCCGGCCTGGGCGCAGGCAGGCCCGCGCAGTTCGCGCTACGACTTCTGGTTCACCCGCCTGCAGTACGACTCCGGTGACTGGGACGTGGACGCGCGCATGCCGTCCAACCTGATCACCTCGCTGATCGACTACACCTCGCTGCGCGTGGACCCGCAGGAGCACGTGGTGGCACTGGCCGACCCGCGCATGATGGAAGCGCCGTTCTGTTACCTGGCCGGGCACACGCTGGTCGAGTTCAACGCCGCCGAGCGGCAGAACTTCGTGCGTTACGTGCGCAATGGCGGCTTCGTGTTCGTCGACGACTGCAACCACGACATCGATGGCCTGTTCGCCACCTCGTTCGAGGCGCAGATGGGCCGCCTGTTCGGTCCGAAGGCATTGCAGAAGCTGCCCAACAGCCACGCGCTGTACCGTAGTTTCTTCCGCTTCCCGGACGGCCCGCCCGCCACCAGCTTCGAGCTCAACGGCTGGGGCGACGACCTGGTGCACGACTACCTGAAGGGCATCGAGGTCGATGGCCGCCTGGGCCTGCTCTACAGCAACAAGGACTACGGCTGCGAGTGGGACTACGACTGGCGCAACAAGCGTTTCCTGGCCGAAGACAACACCCGCTTCGGCGTCAACATCGTGATGTACGCGCTGAACAACTGACAGGACCTGCACGCTCATGACCACCCCCGACCTCGATTCCCTGCTGCCGCGCCTGGATGCGCTGCGCGGCGCCCTGGCCCGTGCCGTGGTCGGCCAGCACAGCGTGGTCGAACAGCTGTTGATCGGCCTGCTGGCCGGCGGCCATTGCCTGCTGGAAGGTGCGCCAGGCCTCGGCAAGACCCTGCTGGTGCGCTCGCTCGGGCAGGCACTGGAGCTGCAGTTCCGGCGCGTGCAGTTCACGCCCGACCTGATGCCCAGCGACATCCTCGGCACCGAACTGCTGGAAGAAGACCACGGCACCGGCCATCGCCATTTCCGCTTCCAGCAGGGCCCGATCTTCACGAACCTGCTGCTGGCCGACGAACTCAACCGCACCCCGCCCAAGACCCAGGCCGCGCTGCTGGAGGCGATGCAGGAACGCACGGTCAGCTACGCCGGCACCACCTACGCATTGCCTGCGCCGTTCTTCGTGCTGGCCACGCAGAACCCGATCGAGCAGGCCGGCACCTACCCGCTGCCGGAAGCGCAGCTGGACCGCTTCCTGCTGCACGTGCTGGTGGATTACCCCAGCGAGGACGAGGAACGCCAGATCCTGGAGCAGACCACCGGCGGCGCCACCGACGCAGTACCGAAAGTGATGGACGCCGAGGCGGTGATCGCTTTGCAGGCCGCTGTGCGCCAGGTGCATGTCAGCCCCGACGTGCTGGCCTGGATCACCCGCCTGGTGCGCGCCAGCCGCCCCGGCGACGGCGCGCCGGCGGCGATCAACCAGTGGGTGAAGTGGGGCGCCGGCCCGCGCGCCGGGCAGTCACTGGTGCTGGCGGCGAAAGCACGCGCACTGCTGCAGGGCCGCTTCGCTGCCACCCGCGAGGATGTGCAGGCGCTGGCCGCACCGGTGATGCGCCACCGACTGCTGCTGTCGTTCGCCGCCGAGGCCGAGCAGAAGCGCGCCGACGACGTGGTCGCCGCTCTGCTGCAGGCCGTGCCGTTCCCCGGTTGATCCAGGCGTGAGTGCAGGCATGCCGCTGACGTTGCCACCGGAACTGCGTGCGCGCCTGCGCATGCTGCGGTTGCGGCCGCGCCTGGCCAGTGGTGCCAGCGGTATCGGCCAGCATGCCAGCCGCAGCCGCGGCGCCGGCCTGGAATTCGCGCAGTACCGTGCCTACGAGCCGGGTGACGCACTGCGCCAGATCGATTGGAAGCTGTACGCGCGTTCGGACCGCTTCTTCGTTCGTGAATCGGAGCGCGAGAGCCCGATCACGCTGTGGGTGCTGCTCGATGCCACCGCCTCGGCTGGCCAGGCCGATCGCGCAGCACCGCAGCGCACGCGCCTGGATCATATGCGTGGTGTTGCCGCCTGCCTGGTCGAACTGGCCCTGCAGCAGGGCGACCGTTTTGGCCTGCTGGCGATCAATGGCGACGGGCTGCAACTGGTGCCCGCCGCCAGCGGTGCACGCCAGCGCGACCGGGTGCATCTGCAGCTGCATGCGCTGCAGGCGCGCGGCAGCTGGCCCGCCGCCGAGCGACTGCGCCCCCTGTGGGAGCGCGTGCGCCCGGGCGACCTGCTGCTGGCGATCGGCGATGGCTTCGACGAGGCAGGCATCGTCCTGCTGGAACAGCTGGCCAGCGCGCGCCGCGAGGTGGGGCTGCTGCAGATCCTGACGGCCGACGAGCGGGATTTCCCGTTTGATGCCGGCCATCGTTTCCGCGATCCCGAAACCGGCGACGAACTGCTCGGCGACGGCGCGGCGATCCGCGCCGACTACCTGCAGCGCTTTGCCGCTGCACGCACCGCCTTGCAGGCGCGGCTGCAGGCCGGCGGCATCGCGCATGCGACCGGCTGGCTCGACCAGCCGCTGGACCAACCGCTGCAGGCGCTGTTCGGCCGTGGGAGCGGCGCATGAACCTGTTGTTCCCGCTGGGCCTGGCGGCGCTGGCCGCCTGGCTGCTGCCGCTGCTGATCCATCTGGCCCGGCGCCATCCGTATACCCCTCTGGATTTCGCCGCGCTGCGCTGGTTGCGCGCGCAGATCCGGCCGCGCCAGCGCATCCGTTTCGATGACTGGCCGCTGCTGCTGGTGCGTCTGCTGTTGCTGGCCGCGTTGGCGCTGTTGCTGGCGCGGCCGGCGTTGATCGGCCCTGCCCCGCTCCCCGCGGCATGGACGGTAGTGGCACCGGGGTTGGACGCGACCGCACTGCGCGGCACCGCCGAAGAGGGCAACTGGCACTGGCTGGCACCCGGCTTCCCCGTCATCGATCACGCGCCACCGGTATCCAGCGCATCGCTGCCCAGCCTGTTGCGTGAACTGGACGCACAGCTGCCCGCGGGCACCGCGTTGACCGTGCACGTCCCCGATCCCTTGCCTGGCCTGGATAGCGCCCGCCTGCAGCTGTCGCGCGACGTGCAATGGCGCACGCAGCCGATGCCGGTCACATCGCCACAGACGGCAGTGACACTGCCTCGACTACGCGTGCACGGCGAGGCATCCGCCACTGCCCAGCACTGGTTGAACGCACTGCAGCGCGCGTGGGGCGCGCAGGCACTGCCCTCGCCCTTGGCGGAGGATGCTGTGCCCGAACGCGGCGAGATTGGCGTGTGGAGCGGCAACGATGCACTGCCGGCGAACTGGCAGGCGTGGCTGCGCGACGGCGGTCTTGTCATGAGTGCCGGCAAGCCTGCTGCCAGCGCCCGCATCCTGTTGCGCGACGCCGAGGGCGTACCGCTGCTATGGCAGCAACGCATCGGCCAAGGCCAACTGCTGTCGTTGCCCGGCGACTGGAATGCCGCCAGCAACGCTGCGCTGCGCGATCCGCAGTTGCCACGTGCCCTGCTGCTGGTGCTGCAGCCGCCCACGGCTCCGCGTCTGGGCGATGCACGTGACCAGGCACCGCACCGGGCCGCATTGCCTGCTGTAACACCGCCGCCGCGTGAGCCGACGCCTTGGCTGTTGCTGGCCATCGTGCTGCTGTTCGCGCTGGAACGCTGGATGGCCAGCAGTGCCCGACGCAGGGTGGCCGCATGAACACCCTGCAGCACGCCTGGCAACGCGCGCGCCGCCGCCGTGCGCTCATCACCCTGCTGCTGGGCCTGCCGTGGGCGCTGGCCGCCACGGTGCTGGCGCTGCGCCTGGCGGGTTTCGATGTCGCCTGCGTGGTTGGCACGGTCAGTCTGCTCGCCTGCGCGGCCTTCGCCACGGCACGTACCCGCCAGCTGGACCGGCAATGGCTGCAGCGCCAGCTCGATGGCAGCGGTGCCAGCGAGGACAGTGCCGACCTGCTGTTCGCCGAGGCCGCCACGCTCAATCCGCTGCAGCAGCGCCAGCGTGCGCATGTGCTGGCCACGCTGGAGCGCGCGATGCCGGAGCTGCGTCCACGCTGGCCGCGTGGGACATTGGCGCTGTGCTGGATCGCAGGCCTGGCCATCGTTGCACTGGCAGTCGGCTGGCCACGTTCCGGCCCCGGCTCCGCGCCTGCCCGTACGGCGGCACCTGGCAGCACGGCTGCCGCAGGCCCGCTGCACCTGCAGTCCACCCGCCTGCGCATCGACGCGCCGGCCTATACCGGCCAGGCCACGCTTACCCAGAATGCCTTGGACGCCAAGGTCGCCGCCGACAGCCGGTTGTCGTGGTCGCTGCGCTTCGACCGCGCACCGCACAAGGCATGGCTGCAGTTCCACGATGGTCGCCGGTTGCCGCTGAGCGAACACGATGGCCAGTGGCAGGCGCAGGATGTGGCACGCACGCCGGCGCTGTACCGCGTGGTGAGCGAACCGGCGCTGGCCGAAACCCGCCTGCACCGGCTGGATGTGGTGGCCGACCGCGCGCCCAGCGTACGCGTGCTGGAACCCGCTGCCAGCCTGGTGCTGGGCACGCCAGGACAGCGCCAATGGTCGCTGCGCTTCGAGGCCAGTGACGACTATGGCGTGGCCGCGCAGGCCACGCTGTCGATCACCACCACCCAGGGCAGCGGCGAGAACATCACCTTCGTGACGCGCAGCGTCACGCTTGCCGGCAGCGGCGAACCGACTGCACGCCGTTTCGCGCATACGCTCGACCTCGCCGCGCTGGGTGCGCAACCCGGCAACGATGTGATCGCGCAGCTGGAAGTGCGTGACAACCACGCGCCGACGCCACAGACCGGCCGCAGCAGCAGCGTGATCCTGCGCCTGCCCAGCGCCGAGGTGGCACTCGGTGCCGAACTGGAAGGCCGCATCAAGAAGACCCTGCCAGCCTACTTCCGCAGCCAGCGGCAGATCATCATCGATGCCGAAGCCTTGATCCGGCAGCGCCGCAGCCTGGCTGCCGAAGACGTCGTCAAGCGCAGCGATGCGATCGGTGTCGACCAGCGCATCCTGCGCCTGCGCTACGGCCAGTTCCTGGGCGAGGAAAGCGAGGGTGCACCGAAGCCGCCGCCGACCAGCGACCTGCCCACCAGCGATGCACCGGCCGCCGGCGACCACGACGATGATCACGATCACGACCATGGCGCACAGGCCGGTGCCCACGACGATCATGGCCATGACCATGGCGGCAGCGACGCCAGCGCCGATACGCCACCGGTATTCGGCAGCGCCACCGACGTGCTTTCCGAGTACGGACATACCCACGACCACGCCGAAGCGGCCACCCTGCTTGACCCACAGACCCGCGCCACGCTGAAGGCCGCGCTGGACCAGATGTGGTCGGCCGAGGGCGAGCTGCGCCAGGGCCGACCAGAGCAGGCGCTGCCGTTCGCCTACAAGGCGCTCGGCTTCATCAAGCAGGTGCAGCAGGCCGAGCGCATCTATCTGGCCCGGGTTGGACCGGAGCTGCCACCGATCGATGAAGGCCGCCGGCTGGGTGGTGATCGCGCCGGACTGGCCAGCCGTGAACTGCCGCTGGCCGCACGCACGCCGCCCGATCCGGCCATCGTCGAAGCCTGGCAACGTCTCGGCGACGACACCGGCGCGCCGGATCTGGATGCGCTCGCGGCCTGGCAGCAGCGCAACGCGGCCTACCTGCCCGATGCACTCGATCTGGCTGCCGCCATCGAGCAGCTGCGCATCGAGCCCGGTTGCCGCGACTGTCTCCAGCGCCTGCGTGCGCAGCTGTGGCGCGCGCTGCAACGGCCGCTGCCGCAGGCGATGCGGCGCAGCGCCGCCGATGCGATGGGCCAGCGCTACCTCGATGCGCTGGAGGCGCAGCCATGAACGCCTCCGCTGTGAACCTGTGGAGTGCGCTGGCACTCGCTCTGATCGTGGTCATCGCCAGCGTGCGCCAGCTGCGTGGAAACACCGCGCACGCTGGCCGCCGGTGGAGGGTGATCACGCTGCAGGTCATCGCCGCCACACTGCTGTATTTCTGCCTGGTGCCGCCCACCCGCCAGCAGCCCGCCGTCGGCCTGGTCGTGCTTGGAATCGATGCCGACAAGGCCGGCGTACTCCCTGCCAGCGCAGGCCCGCTGCTGCTGTTACCCGAAGCCGCTGATGTGCCCGGTGCGCAGCGCGTGCCGGACCTGGCGACCGCGCTGCGCCAGCATCCGGCCACCACGCTCAGCCTGGTCGGTGCCGGCCTGGTCGCGCGTGATCGCGACGCGCTGTTGCCTGGCGACGTGCGCTGGCAGCAGGTCCCCGCACCGCGTGGCTGGATCGCACTGCAGCCACCGGCCGACGTCGCGCCGGGCGCCCGTTTCGAGGTGCGCGCCCAGGCGAATGGTGTGGCGCACGCAAGGGCGGAACTGCTGGATCCGGCCGACAGCGTGATCGATCGCACCGATGTTGCCGACGACGGACGCGTGCAGCTCAGCGGTGTCGCCCGTGCCGAAGGCCGCAGCGTGTTCCAGCTGCGCCTGCTCGACGCTGAAGGCCATGTGGTGGACAGCGTGCCGGTACCGCAGCAGACCGTCCCAGCGTCGCCCGTGCGGCTGCTGGTCCGTGCCAGCGCGCCCGGACCGGAACTGAAGTACCTGCGCCGCTGGGCCACGGACGCGGGCCTGCGCGTGCAGGCGCAGGCCGATACCGGTGCCGGGATCAGCGTCGGCGATGGCGCGGTTCCACTTGATGCCACATCGCTCGCGCGCAGCGACCTGCTGCTGCTGGACGAGCGCAGCCTGGCGGCGTTGAGCACCGCTCAGTTCGCCGCCGTGCGCCAGGCGCTGCGCGATGGAATGGGCGTGCTGGTACGCAGTGCGGGCGCACCTTCGCCCAGCGCGCGCCAGCGCCTGCGCGATCTGGGCCTGCCGTTGCTGGGCGATGGCAGCAGCCACACCCTCATCCTTCCAGGTGACGGCGAAGCCGCCCTGCTGGCCGCGCGACGAGGTCCGCTTGCCGCTGGCACGCTGCCGACCGGCTACGGCGAGGAGGCCGACCGCAGCTCGCACAGTGCGCCATTGCCTGCACTGGAAGCGCTGGCGCTGCAGGTGCCAGGCGGCAGTGCCCTGCTGCAGGATCATGACGGCAAGCCCATCGGTGGCTGGCGCGCCATCGGCAAGGGCCGCGTCGGCCTGCTGCCACTGACCGACAGCTGGCGCTGGGTGCTGGCCGGCCGCGATGACCGCCACGGTGAACTCTGGAGCGGTGTCGTCGCTACGCTGGCGCGCGCGCAGGGCGGTGGTGATGCGCTGTGGTCGCCGCAGCCGATCAGCTGGGCAGGCGAACGCCAGACATTGTGCGGCGCGCAGGCAGCGCTGCGGGCATTCAATGCACGTGGCGACGGCGTACCGCTCGTTGTCGACGACACGACCTTGCCCCTGCGCTGCGCCGGCTGGTGGCCGCGCGAAGCCGGATGGCAGCGCCTGCAGCACGGTGACAGCATCGTCTGGCGCTATGTGTTCGATCCGAAGGAGGCACCTGCACTGCATCGGCAGGCGATGATCGATGCGACCTCGCTGGCCCTGGCCTCCGCCACGCCGATGAACACGCCGATGCAGTCCGTTCCGGGCTCGCGCTGGCCCTGGTGGCTGGCCTTCGTGCTGTGCGCCTCACTGCTGTGGTGGCTGGAACGACGGCGCTGAACCCAGCGATGGGATCGCAGACAGCATCCACGCATGGCGTGGATCTACCGACCGGTTTCCCTGGTGGATGCCAACCTTGGTTGGCGCCTTTCCGCAGAGGTCAACGCTTGCCGGCGCGCCGGTACACGCCATTGAAGCGCACGTTCATGCCACCGCACTCGCTGTTGTCGGACACGATCAGTACGTCTACCAGCGAATGCACGCGCACCCTGCAGGTGTCCTCGGCAAACTCCACATCCGCACCGCGCGGGATCGCGTGCGCTTCCACCTGGCCCAGGTTCGGCCCATACGGGCGCTGTTCCGGCGTGGGGTTGGCCGAGGGCCAGTAGGCATCGCCTTCCACCTGCAGCTGCCCACCCTGCACCGAAATCCGCAGGCCATTGTCGCCATCCTTCCAGTGACCCACCCAGTCCTGCAGCGAGGGGGTCGCTACCGGCAACGGCTGCAGTTTGCTGCGCTCCACCCAGCCCGCACTGCCGCCCACTTTGTTCGGGAAGAACGCGCAGCGGTAGCGGCCGAGGTCGCGCCCGGTCACCACGACATCGCCGTTCACTACGTAGCTGCGCTGCCGGCACGCCGGCTCGCCCTTGGCCGGGCAGCCGTCCGTGTCACCGAGCAGGTACAGGCGTTGCGTGCCCACCACCCGCGCCAGTGCGAACCGGCTCTGTTCGGAGGGGAATGCACCGTTGCGGCACGCGCCGTCGCCGGCGATGCCGGCAGCGAAGGCAGGGATCGGCAGCACGGCGGCCAGCAGGACGAACGAACGCAGCAACATGGCAACGCCCCCATGGAGAAGGCCGAAGGATATACCGTCGCTACTTCACCGGAGGCGCGTCGCCGGCATCCTGCTGCTGGGAGAACTGCAGCGCGCGCTGCTGCTGCTCGGCGCTGAGCTCCGGCGGTGGCCGCGCGACCGCTGCCTGGATCTGCGAAGGCCCGCCGGTCAGCTTGTTGACCCCCTTGGCCGCCGCCATCACGCCCTTCACCACGCCCATCATGATGTAGCCGCCGCTCATGCTGACCTGCTCCGGCGACGGCGGCTCGCTCCAGTCGCGGCTGAAGCGGTTGTCACCGAACTTCACCGGGTTCTTGAAGCGGTACAGGTCCAGCGGCTGGTCGTCTTCGGGCTTGAGCGCCCGCACTTCGCCGAGGGTGGTGACGTTGTCCTGCGGCGGGGTGGTGGATACCGGCGCGGTGGTTGCCGCCGCAGCATCTGCAGGGGCAACGGGCGCGGGATCGGGCACCGGCACGGCCTGCTGCGCATGCGCACGCGCAAGCCCAACCAGCACCAGGCCAGCCAGCAGTGCGCCCTGCGATCCACGTCCTGCCACCGCCATCCACCCTGTTGGTTGCGTCCTGTGAACAAGGATACGGATGCGGGCTTCAGATTTCGTTGGCGTCGGCAGAGGCATTCAGGGTGTGTCACGCCTGGCCGATGCGCGGCCAGCGCCGCCGAAGTTTGCAACGAACTTCATTCCCCCCGCGGGGCGGGATCTGCATCCTGTGCTGTTCCCGCTACGGCAACCCCCATGTCAGCTCCCTCCCCCCTCCTACCGCCGCAGCCGTTCGCCTGCTGATGTCGCGCGCAGCAGTGCTGGTTGGCATGGCAATCCTGCTGGCGATGGCCGTGGCGGCCATTGTCGAATGGACGGCACGCGTGTGCAGCAGGCTGCGTGCGCTGCGCAGGGCCCGCGTGCTACGCACACTGAACGCTGACGAGCACGCCGCTCTGGCGCCCCTGCGCGCAATGACCGGCATCGCCCACGACGATCAGGTTCGATTGCTGCGCGGCGCGTTCACAGGGGGCGCTTACCGCCCCAGGCACCCGTTCAACGATGGCATGCTGGGTGGCATTCCCGTGCTGTTTCCGTCCGCTGCACGCGACCACATGGCCGCCTGGAACGAAGCGGAAGTGGTGCTTGCCGACCGTTGGGCGGTCATTGTCCGCCTCAACGGCGTGCAGATCGCCACCCGGTCACGCTCACGGCGCGTCCGGCACTGAACGGTTCACGCCCTTCGCGCGCGATGTCTCACATACTGAGACGTGAATGTGGTGCCATGTGACCCCTCGTAAACCGTCCCGGCTCCACTTTCCATGGCCTACGAACTCGCCAAGCGCACCGCCGACGCCGAGCAGAAGCTCGCTACCCGCGACGGCCTGCCCGCCCGCGACGGTGCCCTGCTCAGTGCGCGCCTGCAGCGCCGCTACCAGGACCGCATCACCGGCAGCTTCGCCATTCCCGGCCGCGAAGGCCGCTACGCGCCTATTCCCGATGCGGTACCGCCCGCCCTGGCCGCGGCGCTGAAGGCACGCGGCATCGAGCAGCTGTACAGCCACCAGGCCGAGGCCTGGGAGGCCAGCCAGCGCGGCGAGCATGTGGCCATCGTTACTCCCACCGCCAGCGGCAAGTCGCTGTGCTACACCCTGCCGGTGGTCAGCGCGGCGATGCAGGACAAGGCCAAGGCGCTGTACCTGTTTCCGACCAAGGCGCTGGCCCAGGACCAGGTGGCCGAGCTGCTGGAGCTCAACCGCGCCGGCGATCTGGGGGTGAAGGCCTTCACCTTCGACGGCGACACCCCCGGCGACGCACGCCAGGCGATCCGCCTGCACGGCGACATCGTGGTCTCCAACCCGGACATGCTGCACCAGGCGATCCTGCCGCATCACACCAAGTGGGCGCAGTTCTTCGAGAACCTGCGCTACATCGTCATCGACGAAGTGCATACCTACCGTGGCGTATTCGGCAGCCACGTCACCAACGTGCTGCGCCGGCTCAAGCGCATCTGCGCGTTCTATGGCGTGCAACCGCAGTTCATCCTGTGCTCGGCCACCATCGGCAATCCGCAGGCGCATGCCGAGGCCCTCATCGAGGCGCCGGTCACCGCCATCACCGAGTCCGGCGCGCCCAGCGGGCCGAAGCAGGTGCTGCTGTGGAATCCACCAGTGATCAATCCGGACCTGGGCCTGCGTGCCTCGGCGCGATCGCAGAGCAACCGTATCGCGCGCATCGCGATCAAGTCGGGGCTGAAGACCCTGGTGTTCGCGCAGACGCGGCTGATGGTCGAGGTGCTGACCAAGTACCTGAAGGACATCTTCGACCACGACCCGCGCAAGCCGCCGCGCATCCGCGCCTATCGCGGTGGCTACCTGCCCACCGAACGCCGCGAGACCGAGCGTGCGATGCGCGCGGGCAACATCGACGGCATCGTCAGCACCTCGGCGCTGGAGCTGGGCGTGGACATCGGCAGCCTGGACGTGGTGATCCTCAACGGCTATCCCGGCAGCGTGGCAGCCACCTGGCAGCGTTTCGGCCGCGCCGGCCGTCGCCAGCAGCCCGCACTGGGCGTGATGGTGGCCAGCTCGCAACCGCTGGACCAGTACGTGGTGCGGCATCCGGATTTCTTCGCCGAGGCCTCGCCCGAACACGCGCGCATTGCCCCGGACCAGCCACTGATCCTGTTCGATCACATCCGCTGCGCGGCGTTCGAACTGCCGTTCCGGGTCGGCGATGGCTTCGGCCCGATCGATCCGGAAGTGTTCCTGGAAGCGCTGGCCGAGACCGAGGTGATCCACCGCGAAGGCGAGCGCTGGGAATGGATCGCCGACAGCTATCCAGCCAACGCGGTCAGCCTGCGCGCGGTGGCCGACGGCAACTTCGTGGTAGTCGACCGCAGCGATGGCCGCCAGCAGATCATCGCCGAGGTCGACTATTCGGCTGCCGCGCTCACCCTGTACGAAGGCGCCATCCACATGGTGCAGTCCACCCCGTACCAGGTGGAGACGCTGGACTGGGACGGGCGCAAGGCCTACGTCACCCGCACCCACGTGGACTACTACACCGACAGCATCGACTTCACCAGGCTCAAGGTGCTGGACCGTTTCGACGGCGGCCTGGCCGGCCGTGGCGATTCGCATCACGGCGAAGTGCACGTGGTGCGCCGCGTCGCCGGCTACAAGAAGATCCGCTACTACACGCACGAGAACATCGGCTATGGGCCGGTGAACCTGCCCGACCAGGAACTGCACACCACTGCGGTGTGGTGGCAGCTGCCGCAGGCGCTGCTGCTGCGCGCGTTCGCCAGCAAGCAGGATGCGCTGGATGGCTTCCTCGGCGCGGCCTACGCGCTGCACATCGTCGCCACCGTGGCGGTGATGGCCGATGCGCGCGACCTGCAGAAATCGGTCGGCAACGGTGATGGCTCCTGGTTCGCGATTGCCGACCAGACCGGCCGTGGCCAGCTGCGCGGCGGCGAGGGTGATCCTGGCGTTGTCGAGCTGCTGCAGGAGTTCGTGCCCACTGTTTACCTGTACGACAACTTCCCCGGTGGCGTCGGCCTCAGCGAGCCGCTGTGGCAGCGCCAGGCCGAGCTGGTGCAGCGCGCGCGCGAACTGGTGCAGCGCTGCGACTGCAAGGCCGGCTGCCCGGCCTGTGTCGGCCCGGTGCTGGCCGCGCAGGAAGAGGATGAGACCTCGCCGCGTGCGCTCGCGTTGCGTGTGCTGGATCTGTTCGATGCCGAAGCCTGCCAGCACGTGCCCGACGTAGTGGTGACCGCCCGCGACCCGATGGAGCTGCTGGCCCCGTGAGCCTGAGCCTGGACAAGCTGCGCCTGCTGCGGAAGCAGGCCGGCGACCCGAAGGCGAGCACGCCGGCCGTGCCCGAGCCACCGCCTGCAGCACCGGCCCCGGTGGCCGCCAACGATGCACGGCAACCGCAGGCCGAGCGCTCGGTGTTCGCCTGGGTCGAACGGGAAATCCGCCACAAGCCGACCGGCGCGGCGGCGCCGGTTGCGCCCCCCGCACCGCTGCGTCGGCCCGAGGTGGGCAGCCTGCATCGCCTGCTCGGCCTGCGCACACGCGGCGGTTCCGCACCGGCGCGAGCCAGTGCGCAGGATCGCCAGCTCCCCGGAGAGGAAATCGCGCCGGGCCTGTTCCTGATCGAGTCGCTGCTGCCGCAGCCGATTCCCGCAGAGCCGCTGTCGCTGGATTTCGCCCGCCGTGATGGCGAGCACGTGGCCGCGCGTGACCTGCTGTTCTTCGATACCGAGACCACCGGCCTGGCCGGCGGCACCGGCACCCGCGCCTTCATGATCGGTGCCGCCGACTGGCATGCGTACCCGCGGCGCGGCGAGGGCCTGCGCATCCGCCAGCTGCTGATGTCGACGATGGCCGCCGAGGACGCGATGCTGGCCACCTTCGCCAGCTGGCTGCAGCCGTCCACCGTGTTCTGCAGCTACAACGGCCGCAGCTACGACGCGCCGTTGCTGAAGGCGCGCTACCGGCTGGCCCGCCAGCGTTGCCCGATCAGCGCGCTGGACCATGTCGATCTGCTCTATCCCACGCGCCGCCGCTATCGAGGGACGTGGGAGAACTGCAAGTTGTCCACCATCGAACGCCAGCTGCTGCGCGTGGTGCGCGAAGACGACCTGCCCGGCTCGGAAGCCCCGGGCGCATGGCTGCGTTTCCTGCGCGGTGGCGATGCAGTCAACCTGCGCCGGGTGGCCGACCACAACCACCAGGACGTGGTGACCCTGGCCCTGCTGCTGCAGCGGCTGGTGCGCGAAGAACAGCGCGAGCGCGAGACGCTGGCATTGGTCGGGCAGTAGCGTGAAACCCCGTTGACATGCCCTGACGGGGACGGCGGCGACACTGGCGCCACCATCCACGCGTGGAGCCCGACAATGCGCCTCAGTCCCCTTGCCCTGCTTGCCATCCTGCCGCTGGCCGCCTGCAGCCACGCCGGCAGCAGCACCACCCACGATGCCGCGCCAGCGCCAGTGGCCGACGCCGCGCATGAATGCAGGCCGGAGGCGCTCGAGGCCTTCACCGGCAGGACCGCCGACGAGGCCACCATCAAGAAGCTGGTGGCCGACAGCGGCGCGCGCAACGCGCGGGTGGTCAAGCCGGGCATGGCGGTGACCATGGACTTCCGCCAGGATCGCGTGACCGTGCAGGTGGATGCGCAGAACCGGATCGAGCGCGCCAGCTGCGGTTGATCGGCCTCGGAGAGGGTGCCGGCCGCGGGCCGGCATCTCCCCCAAGCATTGCCGGCCCGCGGCCGGCACGCCCTGTTTACAGGCGCTCGGCCTTGCCGCTGGCCAGCGCGCGCGCGATCACCTGCTGCGCCCGTTGCGATGCCTCGGCTTGCACACGTGCCTGGCGCTCGCCCAGTGCGGCCTGCTGGCTGCCCAGCGCCGCCTGGCGGCTGGCCAGTTCGGCCTGCTGTCTGGCCAGGCGCCCCATATCGCGGCTACGGCCGGACTGCGCGGCATCGCTGCGGGCTTCCTGCATCCCACGGCGTGCCTCGGCGGCGGCCTCACGCGCAGCGGCCATATCGTTGCTTGCGCCACGCACCGCCTTCACCGCCTCCGTGGCGGCGGCAGCGGCCTCACGTGCAGCCTCACGCACACCGGCCACACTGTTGGTCGCGCCCCGCGCCGCCTTCGCCGCTTCCGCGGCGGCCTCGCGGTTGATGTCATGGGCGGCCATCGCACTGCGTGCGGCTTCTGCCGCTTCCAGCGCGATGCGGCGTGCCTCCTCGCCCTGCAGACGGCCCACCTCGCCCATCTGCCTGCCGAGTTCGCCCTGCTGGCGACCCAGCGCACTCTGCTGGCGGCCCAGTTCGCTCTGCTGGCGGCCCAGATCCACCGCGCCGCTGTAGGCACGCTGCAGCGACTCGATCAGCATCGGGTCACGCACCACATAGCGCTTGTCGCCCTGCCGGAACCACAGTGCCGGCCCCTTGCCGAGCTGCTTGCGGGCCAGCGTGACGTCGTCCATGCCGCCATTGGCGAAGGTCGAGTCGCCATCCACCAGCACATAGGCCTGCGGCGGCGATTTGCCCAGGTCCAGGCGGCCATAGGTGGTGATGGAGGTGGTGTGGGAGGTCGTGCGTCCACCGTGCATGCCGGTATCGACATCGACATCCACGTCGACCGCCACATCCGCATCGTCCGGACCTGACAGCGCCTCGACATCTGCCGGCTCGGCCGGAGCCGCCGGGGCCACTGGCGTGGCCGGCACCCGCGCGGATGCGGGCGGCGCCGGCGGTGCTTTCGGTGCTTTCGGCGGAGGCGGCACCACGGCCTTCGGTGCCGCCGGCGGCGCGGGCGGTGCCGGCGGCACGGGCGCGGCAACCAGGCGCATCGGCGCCACGCCCACCACCAGCACCACAGCGGTCAACGCCATCGCCAGAATGCGCGGGCAGGCCCGGCGCGGTTGCAGCGACATCAGGCGGCGCTTGAGACTGGTGGTGCTCGGCGCGGCACTGGCCACGCCCAGGTGCGGCTGCGGTGCCACGCCCAACTGCAGCAGCAGGCGACCATAGGCCTGGCGGCTCGCGCCGTGCTGGCCGACCACTGCCGCATCCACCGCTTCCTCGCGGGCCTGGGCGTATTCGCGCACCGACAGGCGCAGCAGCGGGTGGAAGAAGAACAGATGCTGGGCCAGCGCCGGCAGCAGGCCCCACTGCAGGTCACGCCGCTGCAGGTGCTGAAGTTCGTGGGTCAGTGCCAGGTCCAGCGCATCGCCCTGCAAGGCATTGTCGCCGGCCGGCAGCAGCAGTACCGGACGGAACGGCCCGACCAGCTGCGGCGAGTCCACCTGCGTGCTCATCCACAGGCGCGGCGCAGGGCGCACCCCGTGCGCTTCGGAGGCCAACTGCAGGGCCTGTACCAGCGCCTCGTCCTGGCAGGGATAGGCCGCCGCCAGCAGCGCGCGGCACTGGCGCCACTCACCGAAGGTGCGCCATGCCATCAGCAGCACGCCGGACACCCACAGCGCGGCCAGCGCGACGGCCCACCACGCCACCGCCGGCATGTCCGCGGCAGGCATCGGCATCGCGGCCAGCAGCTGTGCGGAGGCTTCCGGGGCCAGCGGGTAGATCATGTCGGCAGCCACGTCGGTGGCGGTCATCGCCACCGCCTGCGGCGCCGGCAGCCAGGGCAGCTGCAGCGGCTGGCTCCAGAACAGGCCCAGCACGGCCTGCAGCGACACCAGCCACCACAGACGGCAGCGGGTCGCCGCCGACAGCGACGGCAATGCGCGGCACGCCCCATACACCAGGGCCACCAGCAGCACGGTCTGCAGGCTGGTCCAGCCCAGCCGTTCCAACAACGGGATCAGCATCGTGGTGTCCATGGCTCAGCCCTCGTGGCGACGCGATTGGAGTTGGGCGACCAGCGCTTCCAGCTCGGCCAGTTCGTTGTCACTGACCTGCTGGCGCTGCGACAGGTAGGCCACGAACGGCGACACCGAGCCCTGCAGGGTGTTGTCGACGAACTGGGCCACGGCGCCCTGCAGCACGCTCTCCGGGCCACGGGTGGCCTGGTAGCGGTAGACGCCCTCCTGCTGCCGGCGCTGAAGATACCCTTTCGCGCGCAGCCGCTCCATCATCGTCAGCACGGTGGAGCGGGCCAGGCCACGGGCTTCCCCATAACCACTGGCGACCTCGCCGACGCTGGCCGGCGCATGTTCATCGATGTACTGCAGCAGGGCCAGTTCCTGGTCCCCGATCGTCTTGCCACGCATGACACCACTCCCTTGACTACACGTGTCGTCACTGTCAGCGTGACGACAACTGTAGTCAACCCCCCGGAAGTCATGGGCCGACGAACGGTAGGCAGCTCGGCGCGCTTAAACCTTTCCCAAGCTCCCCGCATCCGATCCTCGACGCCCCGCCGGAAGCCTGCATGTTCCGCCCAACGCTTCGAGCCCTGCTCATGCTCACCTGCGCTCTGCCTCTCGCCGCCCTGCCCGTGCCCGCGATATCTGCCAGCCACGACCAGGCCAACGACCAGACCCGTCGCCTGATCCGTCAGATCATGCTCGAGCAGCGCATTCCCGGATTGCAGGTTGCCGTGGTCAGGCAGGGGCAGATCGTGCTCTCCGAAGCCTATGGCCTGGCCAACGTGGAAAACGGCGTGCGCGTCTCACGTGACACCCGCTTCCCGCTCAACTCGGCGACCAAGGCGTTCACCGGCGTCGCCATCGCACAGCTGGCAGAGCAAGGACGACTGGATCTGGATGCCCCCGCCTCGCGTTACCTGGATGATCTTCCAGCCACGTGGAAGGACGTACGCGTGCGCCAGCTGCTGGCACACACCTCGGGCCTGCCGGACATCCTCGATGCCAATGGCCTGCTGGGCGGTGGTTCCGAAGCGCAGGCATGGACGGCGGTCAGCGCGCGACCGGTCGACGCGGCACCCGGGCAGCGCTTTGCCTACAACCAGACCAACTATGTGCTGCTGGCGCGGATCATCGCGCAGCAATCGGGCATGCCCTACGACCGCTACCTCGCCACCGGCCAGTTCAGCGGCGCCCGCATGGCGCGCACCACCTTCGGCGACAGCTATGACCTGATTCCGGATGTGGCGACGATGTACAGCCTGGCGCCACGCGCCACCGATGCGGCCGACATGCCGCCGCGCCTGTCGCACTGGTTCTACGACATGCCGCCCAGCCTGTGGGCCGGGGGCGGCATCCTCACCACCGCCGACGACACCGCACGCTGGCTGGTCGCACTGAGCGAGGGTCACCTGCTGCAGGACGCGGCACGGCAGCGCATGTGGACCGCCGAGCGCCTGGCCGAGGGCCGCACCGGTCCGTGGGCTGGCGGCTGGCCGGTGCTGCACGCCTCCCCCGACCTGCAGGTGGCCGGCATTGGGGGCGCGCGCTCGGCCTTCGTGGTCTATCCCGAGCGCGGCGTGGCGGTGGTGGTGTTGACCAATCTTGTCGGTGCCAACCCGCAGCAGTTCATTCCACGCATCGCCGATTTCTACGCCAGCGCGGCCTCAACGCCCGCTGACGAACGGGTCGCCCTTGCACGGCAGCAACGGGCTGTCGTCACAGGGCCATAGCGCGGCGGGAACGGTCCTGGCCACCTCGAAATGGTCCTGGTTCCAGCGCAGGAAGCCGGCATGGACAGCGTTGCCGTGGTCGAACGTGCGTGCATCGGCGGCCAGCGGCTGCTCGGGATCGGCCTCGGCCACCCAGCGCAGCACCGGCACCTTGTCCAGCACACCGATGAAGGCGAACAGATCACCTGCGCCCTTGGACCGGTATGACGACATCATCGCTGCATCGGGCAGGTCGGCCTGCGCCAACAGCGACGCGGTGACGTCCTGCAGCGGCGCGGTCCCCTTCGCAACGTAGGCGCGCATGCCTGCGGTGCTGGTCGGGCAGTCCTGCAACTGCACCAGATAGCCGGTGCTGCCGCCGCTGCCGGCAAACGAGCGGATCCAGTAATGGAAGCGCGCTCCACTGCGGTCGGTGGCCATGACATCCTGCTGCCCGCCCTGTCCGGGGAGGGTGACCACATGCACGTTGCTGGCCGCGTCCACATTGCACTTCAACTGCGTCAGTACCTGCCTGACGGATTCGGGCAATGCGCCGTAACCGCCACCGGAAGAGGCGCTGCCGGAGGCTTCAGGCAATGCGGGCAAGCCGCGATCAGGGGCCAGCGGCTGCATCGGCCGGGTTGCCGCTTCCGCAGTGGACGCTGCCGGGGCAGTGCGCTCGCCGGCCGGCGCACAGGCGCTGCAGGCCAGCAGCAGCATCGACGCAATGCCCGGCATCAGGTGCGATCGGATCATCGTTCAACGCCCTCCCATCGCCGGCGCTTCCTGCTGCTGTGCGGGCGCCGGCGCGGGTGCGCCGTGTTCGCGCGCCTGCTGCTGCAGCTGGCGCAGGCTGGTTTCCACCGCGGTCTCGCGGACCTCGGCCGCATTGACCCCTGCACGCAGCGCCGCGGGATCGCCCGGGCTGCCCTGCACCAGGAACAGTGTCTCGCCCGCCGCACGGCCTGCGCTGGGGTTGCTGGCCACGATCTGGTCGACCTGGGTGATGCCCGCGGCCTTGGCTTCGCGCAGCATCACCAGGCTGTAGGCATCGGCGTGTTCGGCGTAGTGTCCACCCAAGGCCTGCAGGCGCGTACTGATCTGCTGCTGCAGGGAATGGTCACGATGCTGCGGCTGGCGAGGATCGTCCTGGGCGGCAAGGGGCGCGTCCTGGCCCAGTTCACGCACCTGGCCCGGCGCGACCGAGGTCAGCACGTACTGCCAGCGGTTCTGCCCCGGCGTGCCACGCACCGTCGCCACGAAGTCATCGTACTCGCCGCCGCCGATGGTCTGGCAGCCGGCCGAATCCGTGTTCGAGCGGCTGCCGCGATGGATCTTGAACGTGTCGTTGAGGTCCTGCACGCCCTGCGTGTCGCGCGCGTCGAACCAGCCGTCACCATTGCTGTCCCGCTCCACCCGGCCGGCACCGGCGGTGATCGCCTCCTGCGAGGGACGCAGTGCGAATTCATCGGGATGGCCGTGGCGCGGGTGGGTGGTCGCGCGCATCTCGGTGGTGCCTTCGCCCAGTCGCCCCAGATCCTTGATCCGGTCACCGTTGACGTCCTCACCTTCGGTCTTGGCGCGCGGCGCCACATCGCCGAAGCCCGGACTGCGGGGCGTGGTCTTGGCATGACCATCGTACTGGGCGGTCGGCTCGGTCGTGGCCTGGTTGAACTCGCGCACGTGGCCATGACCCTGCGCATCCTTCCACAGCACCACGATGCGGTCGTCATAGACACCACGCCCGCGTGCCTCGGTGCTGCGGTTCTCGTCGCGCAGCCCCAGCACCACGCGGTCCTGGGTGGCCATTGCATCATTCGCGGCGGTGTTGCCGCGCTGGGCCACGATGCTGCCGTACACGTCGTACTGCTGCGCCTGGCTCAGGCCTGCGGTTTCCGTGGCGTCGGGCATCAGCGGCGGACGCGTCGCCCCGCGCAGGCGATCCAGCATCGGATTCACCGTGGCGGCATCGGCGGCGGCCACGCCACCGGCCCGGCGCAGCGCCTCCAGTTCGGTGGCCGCGCGGACCGACACGTAACGATCCAGCGATTCCTGCACCACCGCGCTCTGGCCGTTGTGCAGGGCTTCCAGACGGGCGGCCGCACCGCGCGCGTCGTTCTGCCGCAACAGGGCAACGACTTCATTGGCCGCTGCATTGATATCCATCTCGGGCATGATCGGTCCTTGAACGTGTTCGTCGGGACGTCAGCCTACCGCAGCCGCTTGGCGCAGCTTTTGACACACCGCACACCTTCGTTGCCACGCCGCATTCAGGCAGATCACGTCACGGACCGGTCATCCGCGCGGTCCGCCCATCACCGGCAGGATCACCCCGCTGATGTAGCTGGCACAGGCCGGCGAGGCCAGGAACACATAGGCCGGCGACAGTTCTTCGGGCTGTGCGGGCCGGCCCATGTCACTGTCCTTTCCGAACTCGGCGACGTCCTCGGCCTGCTTGTCGGCCGGGTTCAGCGGCGTCCACACCGGGCCTGGTGCCACGCAGTTGACGCGGATTCCGCGCGGCAGCAGCTGGCTGGCCAATGCCTTGGTGAAGGCATGGATCGCGCCCTTGGTGGCGGAGTAATCGATCAGCGCCTTGCTGCCGAACAGGCCGGTTTCCGAACCCGTGTTGATGATGCTGGCACCCTCGCGCAGATGCGGCAGCACCGCACGCGCCATCTGGATGTAGCCGCCGATGTTGGTCTGCAGGGTTTCCTGCAGGTGCGCGTCTTGCAGATCCTCCAGGCGCTCGCAGTGCAGCTGGAACGCGGCGTTGTTGACCAGGATGTCGATGCCGCCGAAAGCCTTGGCCACCTGCTTCACCGCCTTGTTGCAGAAGCGCGGATCGCGCACGTCGCCGGCGATCACCACGCAGCGTGCTCCCTCGCGTTCCACGTGCTGGCGGGTGATCTCGGCATCTTCGGCTTCATCCAGATGCAGCACTGCAACATCCGCACCCTCACGTGCGAACAGCACCGCCACCGCACGGCCGATACCGGAATCGCCACCGGTAATGACCGCGCGCATGCCCTGCAGCTTGCCGCTGCCGGCGTAGTCCGGCGCAAGGAAGCGTGGCGCCAGCTCAAGTTGGTGTTCATGCCCGGGCTTGGCCAGCTGCTGTGCGGGCATGACCTCAGGTTGCCTGCGTGCACCGGCCTGGGTGGCGGTCTTCTTCGTGGCCTTCTTCGCTGCGCGCGCGTCCTTGGCCTTCTCCTGGTCCTGCAGGCGCCGCTGCCGCGAGGCCACCCGCGCCGCACGCGGGTCGCTGGCGGCGGCCTTGCGGGTTGCGGTTTTCACCACGCGCGGGCGATCAGGGTCGGCAACGGTCTGGATCGCGGTGCTGCCTTTGCGCACCTTGGGCGCGGCTTTGTGGCGGGCGGGGGTCTTCTTGATGGTGGCCATGCAGGGTCTCCTCGGGAGGGAAAGGGACTGCCGGCCAGCGGCCGGCACTACCGGGGGCGGCATCCGCCGCAGCTGCAGTGTCTCCATCGGCGCTGTCGGTGGCAGTGAGTGCACCGTGTCCACGGCGTGCACGGCATTCATTCCGCCACCACGCGTGCCATCGCACCCTGCACGCAACCACACGAGGACCGCACCTGTGAAGAACGCCTGCCTGCACCCTGCCCTTGCCGCCGCCGCTCTCAGCCTCGCCCTCGCCGCGTGCAGCAGCACGCCGATGGCACAGGTACAGCCGATCGACGGCGTGATTTCCGGCCAGTGCCACAGCGACATGGTGCGCGGTGCGCTGGGGCTGGCGGCCTCGGATGCCACCGTTGCGCGTGCCCGCGTGGACAGCGACAGCCTGCACGTGCGGGTGCTGCGTCACGACGGTCCGCGGGTGCCGCCAGCCAGCGAAGGCGGTGACCGCCTGACCATCGAGAAGGGCCGCACCAACAACATCACCGCGATCTACTGCGGCTGACCGCCGTCACCCGCTGCGCTTGGCCAACCGCCGCGCCCTGCGCAGCACCTTCAGCGTTGCCTGCTCCCACTGGCGCGGACCGCGCAGGCCGGCCAGCGCAGCCAGTTCGCCACGTTCCCAGCCGGCAAACACGCAGGGGTCGATATAGGCCTTGCGGCACACCGCCGGCGTGTTGCCCAACCGCGCGGCCACCTGGCACACCACCTCGCGCTGCGCCTTGGCCAGCGCGCGCTGGGTGGCCGGTTCCGGCAGCTCGGTGGCAGCGAAGGTCTGCACCGCCGCCAGGGTGCCGCCCCAGGTGCGGAAATCCTTGGCGGTGAAGTCTTCCCCCATCACCTCGCGCAGGTAGTCATTCACCGCGCCCGAATCGACCGGCTGGATGACGCCCTCATCGTCGCGGTACTGGAACAGCGCCTGGCCCGGCAACTGCTGCACACCGCGTACCAGCGTGCCCAGCCGGCGGTCACCGACGGTCACCTCATGCAGCTGGCCGGATTTGCCACGGAAGCGCATGCGCACCCGGCCGCCGCGCAGCAGGTCCAGGTGGCGGTTGCGCAGCGTGGTCAGGCCATAGGACCTGTTCTCCCTGGCGTAGGTTTCATTGCCCACCCGCACCAGGGTGTCGGCCAGCAGTGCGACCACGACTGCCAGCACTTTCCCGCGCGGGAAGCCCCGCTGCTTGAGGTCACGGCCGAGCCGCCTGCGCAGGCCCGGCAGCGCTTCGCCGAAGGCGATGGTGCGGTCGAACTTGCCCGAATCGCGCACCGCTGCCCAGTCGGCGTGGTAGCGGTACTGCTTGCGCCCACGCGCATCGCGACCGGTCGCCTGCAGGTGGCCGTTGGCATGTGCGCAGATCCATACCGCGGTATAGGCCGGCGGGATCGCCAGCGCACGGATGCGTTGCAGGGTGGCGGCATCACGCAGCGCGTGGCCGTCGGCATCGCGGTAGCTGAAGCCCTTGCCGGCGCGGCGGCGGCTGAAGCCGGGCTGGGTGTCATCGACATAACGCAGGCCAGCGGCGCGCGCGGCCTGTTGTTCCGGAGTGGAGGGCGTTGGCATGGCTGCCAGTGTCGCGGGCGCGGCGCGGTGATCCTGTCGATAACGCAAGACAAACACGTGAGGGTCGGTTCGCCGCTATGCTCGGGTCTTCACAACCCCTTCCGGAGTCATGATGTCGTTTCAGATTCGCACCCGTCCGCTCTCCGCCCTGTTGCTGCCGGCCGTGCTGGCCCTGACCGCCTGCCAGGCACCGGCGCTGGATGAACAGGATTCGGCCACCGCCCATGCCCAGCAGGCCGCCGAAGCCGCCAAGGCGCCGGCCGACGACGCAGGCAAGGCGACCGAGGCGCCGCCGGTCGGCACCTGCGACGCCAGCCAGGTGCAGAGCCTGGTCGGCCAGGCCTACACCGACGCGCTCGGCAAGCAGGCCCAGGAAGACGCCGGCGCCAGCCAGGTGCGCGTGCTCAAGCCCAACGACGTGGCCACGATGGAGTTCCTCGGCGACCGCCTCAACATCGAAGTGGACGACAAGGGCGCAGTGAGCGGCACGCGCTGCGGCTGAGCCCGGCCCCGCGCCGGCACGGGCGTGCCGGCGCTTTCTGTTGCACCTGCAACCGTGTATTGCGGCGCTGCAGCAACCTGTGATCTAGTCGAGGCATCCGGTGGCCTCACGATGCGCTCCAGGGATTTGGGCGGGCTTGAGTGTCCCCGTTCAATTCATCCCGCATCGAGGTAGAGATGGCCCCCCGCAACCGCCAAGGGCTTTACGACCCGCGCTCCGAGCGCGATGCCTGTGGATTTGGCATGGTCGCCCAGCTCGACGATCAACCTTCGCGCCTGTTGGTTGATACCGCCATCGCCGCGCTCTCGCGCATGACCCACCGTGGCGGCGTCGCCGCCGACGGCCTGACCGGCGATGGCTGCGGCCTGCTGCTGCGCCGCCCCGATGCTTTCCTGAAACTGCTGGCCAACGAAGCGGGCATCGTCGTCGCCGCGCGCTTCGCCGCCGGCCTGGTGTTCCTGCCGCACGATGCCGACGCCGCGCAGGCCTGCCGCACCCAGCTGCAGGCGCAGGTGGAAGCCGTCGGCTGCAAGGTGGCCGGCTGGCGCGAGGTGCCCACCGACGACAGCGTCTGTGGCCAGCTGGCACGCGACACGCTGCCGCGCATCGAACAGGTATTCGTCGATGCCGGCGTCGGCCAGGACGATGCCGGCTTCGCGCTGGCCCTGTTCCTGGCCCGCCGGCGCAGCGAACAGCAGCTGCGCGCGCATGCCGACTTCTACGTCACCACGCTCACCCCGGATGCAATCAGCTACAAGGGCATGGTGCTGCCGGACAAGCTCAGCCGCTTCTACCCGGACCTGCAGCGCCGCGAACTGGCCTCCAGCGCGATCGTGTTCCACCAGCGCTTCTCCACCAACACGCTGCCGCGCTGGCCGTTGGCCCACCCGTTCCGCATGCTTGCCCACAACGGCGAGATCAACACCATCGAAGGCAACCGGCGCTGGGCGCAGGCGCGCAGCAAGGTGTGGAAGACGCCGCGCTTCGACATCGCCGAGTTCGATCCGGTCATCTCCATGCACGGCTCGGACTCGCAGAGCCTGGACAACATGCTGGAGCTGATGGTCGCCGGCGGCATGGAACTGATCCAGGCACTGCGCATCCTGGTGCCGCCGGCCACCCAGTCGCTGGAATTCAAGGACCCCGACCTGGCCGCGTTCTACGAGTTCCATGGCCTCAACAGCGAACCCTGGGACGGCCCGGCCGGCATCGTCGCCTGCGACAGCCGCTATGCGGTGTGTACGCTGGATCGCAATGGCCTGCGCCCGGCGCGCTGGATGCTGACCGCCGACCGCCACTTCCTGGTCGCTTCCGAAGCCGGGGTGTGGGAAGTGCCGACCGAGCGCGTGGTGCGCAAGGGCAAGCTCGGCCCGGGCGAGATGATCGCCATCGATCTCAAGCGCGGCGACCTGCTCGACTCCGACGCGGTGGATCGCATCAATCGCGGCCGCGCGCCGTACAAGCAGTGGCTGCAGCAGGGCGTCACCTACCTGCAGACCGAACTGATCGACCCGTCGCTGGTGGAAGAGCCCTTCGACGAAGGCACCCTGCGCAGCTACCACAAGCTCTACCAGCTCAGCAGCGAGGAAGTGGAACAGGTGCTGCGGCCGCTGGCCGAGACCGAGCAGGAAGCCACCGGCTCGATGGGCGACGACACGCCGATGGCGGTGCTGAGCCAGCGCAGTCGTCCGCTCTACGACTACTTCCGCCAGGCCTTCGCGCAGGTCACCAACCCGCCGATCGACCCGCTGCGCGAAGACTGCGCGATGTCCCTGTCCACCCAGCTCGGCAAGGAGACCAACATCTTCCATGCCGGCCCGGAGACGGTGAACCACGTCATCCTCAACTCGCCGGTGCTCAGCCAGCGCAAGCTGCGCCAGCTGCTGAAGATGGAGCAGTACGTGCAGGCCAACCGCCTGCTCGACCTGTCCTACAGCGAGGACGAAGGCCTGCGCGCCGGCATCGAGCGCATCTGCGCCGAGGCCGAACAGGCCGCGCGCGATGGCATGGTGATGCTGCTGCTGTCCGACCGCTACCCGGTGGCCGGGCGGCCGATGGTGCACGCCCTGCTGGCCACCAGCGCCATCCACCACCACCTCTCGCGGCTGGGCCTGCGCTGCGACGTCAACCTGATCGTCGAGACCGGCACCGCGCGCGACCCGCACCACATGGCCTGCCTGCTCGGCTTCGGTGCCACCGCGGTGTACCCGTACCTGGCCTACCAGACCCTGTTCGACCTCGGCCGCCGCGGCATCCTCAAGCTCAGCAAGGGCGGCGAGCAGTCGCAGATCGGCCGCCGCTACCGCAAGGGCGTGTACAAGGGCCTGTCCAAGATCATCTCGAAGATGGGCATCTGTACCGTGGCCAGCTACCGCGGTGCGCAGCTGTTCGAGATCATCGGCCTGGAACCGGAGGTGGTCGACCTGTGCTTCCCCGATACCGCCTCGCGCATCGGTGGCGCCGGCTTCGCCCGCCTGGACGCCGATGCGCGCGAGCTGTGCGCGCAGGCCTGGGATGCGCAGCAGGACGTGGATGTCGGCGGCCTGCTGAAATACGTGCACGGCGGCGAGTACCACATGTACAACCCGGACGTGGTGACCACCCTGCAGCGCGCGGCGCGCAGTGGCGATCCGCGTGCCTGGCAGCAGTACTGCGATGCCGTGCATGCACGGCCGCCCTCGGCACTGCGCGACCTGCTGGAACTGGTGCCGGCCGCCACGCCCACGCCGCTCGATGAAGTGGCACCGGCCAGCGAACTGTTCCCGCGCTTCGATACCGCAGCGATCAGCCTGGGTGCGCTATCGCCCGAAGCGCACGAGGCGCTGGCGATTGCCATGAATCGCCTGGGTGGCCGCAGCAATTCCGGCGAAGGCGGCGAAGATCCCGCACGCTACGGCACGCCGAGGCGCAGCAAGATCAAGCAGGTGGCCTCGGGCCGCTTCGGCGTCACCGCCGAATACCTGGTCAATGCCGAAGTGCTGCAGATCAAGGTCGCGCAGGGCGCCAAGCCCGGCGAAGGCGGCCAGCTGCCCGGCCACAAGGTCAACGAACTGATCGCGCGCCTGCGCTATGCGCGCCCGGGCATCGGCCTGATCTCGCCGCCGCCGCACCACGACATCTATTCGATTGAAGACCTGGCGCAGCTGATCTACGACCTCAAGCAGGTCAACCCGACCGCGCTGGTGTCGGTGAAGCTGGTCAGCCATGCCGGCGTCGGCACGATTGCCGCCGGCGTGGTCAAGGCCGGTGCGGACCTGATCACCATTTCCGGCCATGACGGCGGCACCGGCGCCTCGCCGGTCAGCTCGATCCGCTATGCCGGCGTGCCGTGGGAACTGGGCGTGGCCGAAGCGCACCAGGCGCTGCTGGCCAACGACCTGCGCGGGCGCACCCTGCTGCAGACCGATGGTGGCCTGAAGACCGGCCTGGACGTGGTCAAGGCCGCGCTGCTGGGTGCGGACAGCTTCGGCTTCGGCACCGCGCCGATGATCGTGCTGGGCTGCAAGTACCTGCGTATCTGCCACCTCAACAACTGCGCCACCGGCGTGGCCACCCAGGACGAGCGCCTGCGCGAGAACCATTTCACCGGCCAGCCCGAGCGCGTGGAGAACTTCTTCCGCCTGCTGGCCGAGGAAGTGCGTGGCTGGCTGTCGTACCTGGGTGCGCGTTCGCTGGAGGACATCGTCGGCCGCACCGACCTGCTGCGGCAGATCGAGGCCGCGCCACGCGATGGCGTGCGCGTGGACCTGTCGCGCCTGCTGGCCGATGCCCGTTACGAAGGCAGCCACTGCGCCGCGCAGCGCCTGTACGAATCGCCGGACAGCCTGGCCACGCAGATGGATGGCCTGCTGGCCCCGGCCATCGAGCACAGGCGCGGCGGCGAGCACCGCTTCCTGATCCACAACACCGACCGCAGCATCGGCACCCGCCTGGCCGGCGCGGTGGCGCGCGCGCACGGCAACCAGGGCATGGCCGAGGCACCACTGGAACTGCGCTTCCGCGGCAGCGCCGGGCAGAGCTTCGGCGCCTTCAACGTGGGCGGCCTGCATCTGGAAGTAGAGGGCGAGGCCAACGACTACGTCGGCAAGGGCATGGCTGGGGGCCGCCTGGTAGTGCGGCCGCCGCGTGGCGCGCGCTTCGAGGCACGCAGCACCGCCATCATCGGCAACACCTGCCTGTACGGCGCCACCGGAGGCGAACTGTTCGCGGCTGGGCGTGCCGGCGAGCGCTTCGCGGTGCGCAATTCCGGCGCGTTGGCGGTGGTGGAAGGTGCCGGTGACCACTGCTGCGAATACATGACCGACGGCGTGGTGCTGGTGCTGGGCAAGGTCGGCCTGAACTTCGGCGCCGGCTTCACCGGTGGCCTGGCGTATGTGCTGGACGTGGACCGCGATTTCGTCGATCGCTACAACCACGAACTGATCGACATCCATCGCGTGTCCGCCGAGGGCTTCGAAAACTATCGCCAGCACCTGCACCGCCTGATCGGTCGCCACCGCGAGCTGACCGGCAGCATCTGGGCGCAGCAGATCCTCGACGAGTTCCGCGATTACATCGGCAAGTTCTGGCTGGTCAAACCCAAGGCCGCCAGCATCGAGTCGCTGACTGAAACCCTGCGACGCGCCGCCTGACGGGAGCGCCGGCCGCTGGCCGGCACCCCAGGATCACGTAGTGCCGGCCGCTGGCCGGCAACCGGAAAACATCAAAGAGCCCGCCATGAGCCGCAAGCACGCCTTCCAGTTCCTCGACCTGCCCCGCACCATGCCGCAGCGCATCCCGGTGGAACTGCGCACCTCCGGCGACTGGGGCGAGCTGTACGGCAAGTTCGGCAAGGAGGAGGCGCAGTACCAGGCCGGCCGCTGCCTGGACTGCGGCAACCCGTACTGCAGCTGGAAGTGCCCGGTGCACAACGCCATCCCGCAGTGGCTGCAGCTGGTGCAGGAAAACCGCATCCACGAAGCCGCCACGCTGTGCCACAGCACCAACCCGCTGCCGGAAGTGTGCGGCCGCGTCTGCCCGCAGGACCGCCTGTGCGAAGGCAGCTGCACGCTGGAGGAATTCGGCGCGGTCACCATCGGCGCGGTGGAGAAGTACATCGTCGATACCGCGCTGGCCAGCGGCTGGCGCCCGGACCTGGGTGCCGTGCAGCCGACCGGGCACAGCGTGGCGGTGATCGGTGCCGGCCCGGCCGGCCTGGCCTGCGCCGACCGCCTGGCCCGCGCCGGCATCACCGCCGTGGTCTATGACCGCTACGAACAGATCGGCGGCCTGCTGCAGTTCGGCATTCCCAGCTTCAAGCTGGACAAGGAGGTGATCCACCGCCGCCGCGAAGTACTGGAAGGCATGGGTGTGCAGTTCCGCCTGGGCGTGGAGATCGGCCGCGATGTCAGCGTGCAGCAGCTGCTGGACAGCCACGATGCCGTGTTCGTCGGCACCGGTGCCTACCGCTACACCGATGGCGGCCTGGACGGCCAGGACCTGAAGGGCGTGCTGCCGGCGCTGCCGTTCCTGGTGCAGAACAGCCGGATTGTCGGCGGCGACGATCCGAAGGGCCGGCCGATCGCCGGCTGGGAAGACACCATCGCCCTGCCCGATCTCAACGGCAAGCGCGTGGTGGTGCTCGGTGGTGGTGACACCGGCATGGACTGCGTGCGCAGTGCGGTACGGCTGGGCGCGGCCAAGGTCACCTGCGCCTACCGCCGCGACGAGGCCAACATGCCCGGCAGCGCCCGCGAGGTGGCCAACGCGCGCGAGGAAGGTGTGCGCTTCCTGTTCAACCGCCAGCCGCTGTCGATCGAAGCCGGTGCCGATGATGAAGTGATCGGCGTGACCGTGGTCGAGACCCGGCTGGGCGAGCCCGATGCCAACGGCCGCCAGAACGCGGTGCCGATCGAGGGCAGCGAATCGCTGCTGGAGGCCGACGTGGTGATCATCGCCTTCGGCTTCTCGCCGACGCTGCCGGCGTGGTTGTCCGAGCACGGCGTGGAAGGCCGGTCGAACGGCCGCATCGTGGCCGGTGGCAAGGACCGCCTGCCGTTCCAGACCGCGCATCCACGCCTGTTTGCCGGTGGTGATGCCGTGCGCGGCGCCGACCTGGTGGTGACCGCCGTGGCCGAAGGCCGTGATGCCGCCGCCAGCATCGTGCGCCTACTGGCGGGTTGAATCCGGCGCCAGCAGCCTGGCCAACAGCGCATTCAACGAGTGCGTTTCCACCGGTTTGGCCAGGAAATGCTCGATGCCGGCGTCACGGCAGGCCTCGCGTGTCCGGTCCAGCACGCTGGCGGTGAGCGCGATGATTGGAACCCGCGCGCGGGCTGGACACGTGTCGGCGCGGATCGCCCGCGCCAGTGCGAACCCATCCACGTCCGGCATGTGGCAGTCGGTGATCACCACATCAAACGCTCCCGCATGCCACGCCTCGAGGGCCTTGCGACCGTCGGTGCAGGCCTGCACGTGCAGCCCCAGACCGCGCAGGCGCTGCTCCAGCAGGTGCAGGTTGGTGGGATGGTCTTCGGCCACCAGCACCCGGGCGGGCGGCAGTGGCAGCATCGCTGCGGCCGGCAGGGGTGACATCACTGCCGGCAGCTCGCAGCTGGCCAGCTCCAGCTCCATCCACACCGTGGTGCCTTCGCCAGGCCTGCTGCGCAGCTGCAGCTCCGCGCCCATCGACGACGCCAGCTCACGGCAGATCGCCAGGCCCAGGCCGCTTCCGCCGAAGCGGCGCGTGGTCGACGTCTCGGCCTGGGTGTAGGCAGCGAACACCGCCTGCTGCCGTTCCGGACTGATGCCCACACCACTGTCGCTCACCTGCAGGCGCAGCCGCTGGCCCCCCTGCAACCGCTGCAGCACCTGCACCTGCAGTTCCACCCCGCCATGCTCGGTGAACTTCAACGCGTTGCCGGCAAGATTGAACAGGATCTGGCGCAAACGCAGGCCGTCAGCAAGCAGTCCGGCCTGCAGTGCAGGATCGAGTTCAAGCGTGAGATGCAGTCCGCGGCTGGCCGCGACGGGCATCAACAGCTGCTGCACTGCGCGCAGCAAGGCGGCGAGATCGGTTGGACGCAGCTGCAGGGGCGCAGGTTGCAGGCGCTGGCTGTGCAGCACATCGTCGAGGATCTGCCGCAGCATCCTCGCCGCATCTCCCACCGTGGCAAGCACCTGCCGCTGGTGCACCTCCAGCTCGCTGTCGGCCAAGCGTTCGAGCATGCCCAGCAAGGTGCTCATCGGCGTACGGATCTGGTGGCTCATGGTCGCCAGGAAGTGGGTCTTGGCCAGCGCCACCTGCTCTGCCTCGCGCCGGGCGTGTGCCAGCGCACGGGTGCGCGACTGCACCTCGCTGACATCCATCCAGTAGCCGCTCCACTCGACAATGCCATCGGCGCGCGGCAACGGCCGTCCATGCGAGTGCACCCAGCGCCAGCCCAGCGGCGACAGCGTGCGGAAGAGGACGTCGATCGGCTCGCGCGCCAGCGCAGCGGCATCGACCGCTTCGGTCAGTCGCTCACAATCATCGGGGTGGACCGCCGCCAGCAAGCGCTGAGGATCGATCAGCGCGGTCTCGACGCTGATCCCGAACAGCGCCTGCACGTCCCCAGCGATCTGCGGAATGCTGTAATGGCCTGCGGCCGAGCGACGCGCCTGGAACACCACGGCCGGCAGATTCGATGTCACCTCCCGCAGCCGCTGTGCGGCCACGCGACGTCGCTCGCTTTCACGGTGCACGCGCCAGTAGCCGAACGCGTACACCAGCGCGAGCGCCAGCAGGATCAGCGAGGCCGGCACCAGCCAGTGCAGTGCCGAGGGCGACGACTGGCTTCGCGGCGTGGCCGGCAGCCAGGCCGCACGGATCGCCTCGCGTTGGGCGCCACTCAAACCCGACACGACCTGCTCGAACTCATCGATGACCGCTGCACAGGCAGGCACGGTGGCCAGCACCAGCGCATCATCGAAGCCCGCCGGTGCAGCGACCACCAGTGGGTCTCCGTGGTAACGCCGCAGAGCGGCCTCGACCTCGCCCAGATTGGCGATCACCGCATCGACCAGGCCGGTGCCCAGCAGCGAGAGGGCGTCATCGAGCGGTGCAGGCGGAAGCAGCTGTGCGCCCGGCGCCTGTTCGGCCAGCATCGCAGCCAGTGGCCCGGGATCGGGACTGGCCACGGTGCGCCCCCGCAGCGCGCCCACGCCCATCACCGGTGGCGCATCCCGGCGCTGTACGATCACCTGCGGCAGCTGCAGGTAGGGAGCGCTGGCCACCCAGCCCGGGGGCAGTTGCGAACGGGGCCAGCCCAGCAGCGCCTGGATGCCGTCGGGCACCCTGCCCTCGGCCACCGCAGCGGCCAGCAGCGGTTGTGGCTGCAAGGGGCGCTGTGCACCCAGCAGCGCCAGGTAGTCCGCATCGGGTCCGTTCGCCTGCCCCTGCACGCCGGCGGACAACGGCGTGCGGTCGGATGGCCAGGCGATACGCAGCGGTGAGCCGCAACGTGCGGAGGTGGTGGCTGGCAGCAGCAGGCATGCCATCACGGCAGCGGCAGGAAACCCAACGACGTTCACGGCAGGCATCCTCATTCGCCGGCGGGAGAAACGGCCGCGCAGCGGTACCGCTGCCTGCCACGCTAGCGACGTGTCAGCAGGCAGCAATGAAGAAAGTTGTAAATGCATCCAGAAGGGGGAATGGCGACATACACTGCCGCTTTCACCCGTATCTGCGGAGCTCTCGATGCGCATCGGCCTGGCTGCCAACCGTCTCCACCATCACGACGCGCGTGCGGCCCTGTTCCGCTGGTTGCGTGCCAGCGAGCCCGGACTGCGCGAACTGGGGGTATCGCTGCACGCGGTCGGCCGCACCCATGACGCGATCGAGCGACAGGGATTCCTGGCCGGGTACAACGGCCTGCACCGCTACCCCTATGGACGCGAAGGCGGCCTGATGAAGCTGGTGGCCGAGGTGGTCGGCATGGGCCCGGAGCGGACGCTGGATGGTGCGATCTATCTGATCGATCCGGTCGATCCGTCATCGGTGTTTCCGGAAGCCACGGCGCTGAAACGACAGTGCGTGATCCACGGCAAGCCGTTCATTTCGACCGTGGCCACTGCGCGCGACTGGGTGGAGGTGGAGCGCATCCATGCGGGCCTGGATGCAGATGCCGGCGCCGATGACCTGCACGGCTTCGAAGGGCAGACGCTGGCGCTGATCGCGCACGATGCGATGAAGCCGGCGATGCTGGCCTTCGCCGACGAGCACTTCGCGGTACTGGCGCGATTCGGCGAACGCGTGGCGACGGGCACCACCGGGCAGCGCTTGAACGAACTGGCCTGGAGCCGTGGCTGGCCCAGTGACACGCCGTGGGTGACGCGCTACCAGAGCGGCCCGATGGGCGGTGATGCGCAGATTGCCGACCGCGTGCTGGAAGGGCGCTGCCAGCGCGCGATCTTCTTCGAGGACCCGCACGTGGCGCGCCAGCACGAGGCGGACATCCAGCTGCTGGAGCGCGCGGTGACCACGGTGACCGACCAGGCGGTGTGCATTACCGCGCCGCGGGTGGCGGCACGCTGGGCAACGGCGGCGGCGTTGCGGGCGGGGTGATGGAGGTTTCGGCCAACGGCTGAGCCCCTCGTGGCTGGCGGTATCTGAAGGCAAAGCCGTGCTTGGCCGGGCGGGTGAGCCATGCAGGGGACGCTGCAAGTACGTTCCTGTAAGCTCGATGGCGCCATCCATGGCGCCAACGCCCCTGCATGGCTCACCCGCCCGGCCTCAGACAGTTTCCGTGCGTGCCCAGCCACGGAAGAAAGAAGAGCAGGAGCCGGTCGCGCGCTGCGCGCACTCCATGGCGCGTTGCCAGGGCAGAGAATGTTCATCCTCTGGCAGAGTCGAGCCTGCTCGACCGCCGGCCCACGGTCTGGAGTGAAGCCCCTTCTGTTGAAGGGGCGCGCCGAAGGCGAGGGTAGAGGGAGAATGCGTGGGCAACTGCTGTAGCGCGGGCGCTACAGCAGTTGCCGTAGCATGGCCTTCAGTCTGCGACCTTCCAGTTGGAAGTAGTCGCGCTGTTCGCGCCAGGCGGGGAAGCGCTGTTCCACTTCATGCCAGAACGCGGGCGAGTGGTTCGGCTGGATCAGGTGGCAGAGTTCGTGCACCAGCACGTACTCGAACGCTTCCGGGCGCCCCAGCACCAGCGCAAGGTCCAGCGCCATGCTGCCGTCCGGCGCCAGCGAGCCCCACTGCGAGGACATCACCTTCAGCCGCAGGCGGCTGGGCGCGCGCGGCAGGGTGGGCAGGTACTTCGGCAACCAGCGGCCGACGTCGGCGCGGGTCTGTGCTTCGTAGAACTCGCGCAGCAGGCGGCGCAGGGTGGCATCACCGCCACGGCTCGGCCACTGCACGCAGGCGCCGTGCGCATCGATCTCCAGGCGCGCGTAGCGGCCTTCCTGCCAGCGCAGCGGCAGCAGTTCCCCGCGCAGTGGCAGCACACCGTCTTCGCCGGGCTGCAGCGGTGCGGGCAGGCCTTGCCCCTGGTACTGGCGCAGCTGCAGCGCCAGCCAGTCGCGGTGCTGTTCCAGGAAGCGTTCGCCCATCACCAGGCTTGCCCGCGGCGGCAGGGTCAGGCGCGCGCCGCGCTCGTCCACGCTCAGTTTGATGCGCCGCGCACGCGGGTCGCGCACGCGCAGCACCTCGATCTCGGCATCCTCCAGGCGCAGGCGAACGGTGTCGCGCTGTACGGTGGCGGGCGGGGTCGGGCTGATCAGGCGGCGCAGCAGACGGCTCATGCGCCCAGCATAGCGCTGCTTCGGGCCGCCGGATGACCGGCGGCCGTCGGGTTGCCTGTTCAGTCAGCCTTGCTGAGCTTGAAGGCTTCTTCCAGCAACAGGAACAGGCGGCGGATCTCGGCGCTCTGCAGGGCGAAGCGGGCGTCGAATTCGGCGCGGCGGCCGTCTTCGTCGGCATGTTCCAGCTGGTCCAGCGCGCCGTCGAGGAACTTCAGCTTGCGCACGATCAGGTCGTCGCCGATCACGAAGGACAGGTTGTCTTCGAAGATCAGCGCCAGCTTGGTCACCTGCTTGCCGGCGTCCAGGTGCTTGTCGATCTCGTCGCAGCGCAGTTCCTGGTGCTGGCACTTGACCACCGCACCGCCCTCCACCGGGTCCTTCATCTCGCACTCTTCGCCCAGGCTCAGCCCGGTCGGCAGCGGCTCGCCGGCAATCCAGCCGGTCAGGATCGAGCGCGGCGCGACTTCGGCATTCAGCGGCATCGCCGGGAAGCTGCCGAGCAGGCCGCGGATGTCGGACATGAAGTATTCGCCGGTCTTGCGGCTGGAGGTATCCACCGCGACATAACCGTGCTGCAGGTCGATGAAGGCGTCATTGCGCGAAGACTTCACAAAGGCGCGCGGCAGCAGCTCATGCAGCAGGTCGTCCTTCATGCGCTTGCGCTCGCGGCCACCCGGGCGACGGCCTTCCTTCTCCTCGATCTCCTCCAGCTTGCGCTCGAGCAGGTCGTTGACCACCGCCGCCGGCAGGATCTTGTCCTCACCGCCCACGGTCAGCCACAGGTGCTCGGCGATACGGTGGGAGAGCAGTTCCTTCTCCTCGCGGCCGAACGGCGAGATGAAGCCGCGCGAATTCATTTCCAGCGCGCCTACCGGCTTCAGCAGGGCGTGCGGCAGCAGGGTGTCGACTTCGGAAAAATCGGTGGTGGTCGGGAAACGGAAGAACGTCAGGTTGCGAAAGAACATGGATTTCCGGATGGCAAAGAGGAAGGGCGACCGACCTTAAACGGCGGGCGTCTCGGGATCTGCGTCGGCGTCGGCCGGGGAGCCGGCCAGCCAGGCATGGGCGTCGGGCAGCGGCGCGTCGTCGCGACGGCCCAGCGCCATGAAGTCGAACAGGGTGGTATCGGCCAGCTGCGAGGGCCGCACTTCGCCCATGGCACGCGCGATCTGATCGATGCGGCCCGGGTGGTCCTTCTCCCACTGCCTGAGCATCAGGCCGACCTGGCGACGCTGCAGGTTTTCCTGGCTGCCGCACAGGTTGCAGGGAATGATCGGGAACTGACGTGCCTGCGCGTACTCGACGATGTCGCTCTCGCGCACATAGGCCAGCGGCCGGATCACCACGTGCCTGCCGTCATCGCTGCGCAGCTTCGGCGGCATGCCCGACAGCTTGGCGTGGTGGAACAGGTTCATGAAGAACGTGGCCACCATGTCGTCACGGTGGTGGCCCAGCGCGATCTTGGTGAAACCGTGGGTCTCGGCATAGTTGTACAGCGCGCCACGACGCAGGCGCGAGCACAGCGAACACATGGTCTTGCCTTCCGGAATGACCCGGCTGACCACCGAATAGGTGTCCTGCTCGATGATGTGGTACGGCACGCCCAGCCCGGCCAGGTACTCCGGCAGCACGTGCTCGGGGAAGTCCGGCTGCTTCTGGTCCAGGTTCACCGCCACCAGCTCGAACGGCACCGGCGCCTTCTTCTGCAGCTGCAGCAGCACGTCCAGCAGGGTGTAGCTGTCCTTGCCACCGGACAGGCAGACCATGACCTTGTCACCGGCCTCGATCATGCCGAAGTCGGCAATCGCCTCGCCCACCTGGCGGCGCAGGCGCTTGGCCAGCTTGTGCTGCTCGCGATCGGCCACGCGCGGATCGCGGGCGGCACGGGGCGGGGGATCGGGAAGGGAGATCACGGCACTCATGGTCTCCATTCTAACGGCTCGGAGCCGCCGCGGCCGGGCCGAGGGGCTCCCCTCTCCCGGCAGTCATCATCGCTGTGTATGCTCGGAGGCTGTGGACACCTACAGCCCCGCCGAGATCGTCGAGCACCTCGCCGCCCTGCGCGCCGAGCACCGCCTGCTGGATGAACAGATCACCCGCATGGCCGCCAACGGCGAGGACGAGCTGGAGTCCAAGCGCCTGAAGCGTCGCAAGCTGCAGCTGAAGGACTGCATCGCCAGGCTGGAAAGCCTGCAGATTCCCGACGAGCCGGCCTGACGCCGGGTTCGGGTGGGGGCCAACCTTGGTTGGCCTCCTGCTCTGGTGGGTGCCAACCTTGGTTGGCACGACTGGAATGTGTGTGGACCAAGGTCCACACCCACCACAAGGATTCAGTTCAATCCTGCGGCGCAGCCTCGTCCGGGCGTGCCGCTTCCGGGCTGACCCGCTCGATGGTGTGGCGCAGCTCGCGGCCGAGGATGAACTTGGCATCCTTGGCCCAGGCATCCAGGCGTTCGTCGAACAGCAGCTTGCTGTTCTCGTCCGGCCACACCAGGCGCAGTTCGCGCAGCTTCTGGATGAAGCCGCGGAACAGGGACTTGTCGAAGAACTCCGGTGCCGCCGGTGCATACAGCAGGCTCAGGCGCTGCGCCGCCTGCTGGCACAGGCTTTCCAGCTCGGCCGCGCCGAGTACGCCGGGGCCGTTCTTCACCAGCACCGAAATGGCGATGTAATAGCGCTCGAACGCCTGCTGCAGCGAATGGCCGATCGCACGCAGGCGGAACACCTCGTCGGTCTGCCCGGTGTTGCGCGCCAGGATGCCGCCGTCGTCATCGTTGACGTTCTGCAGCAGGCCTTCGCGCACGAACACATCGATGGTCCGGTCGATACGCTGGGCGAACTCGTCCTCGCTCCACGGCAGGAACAGTTCGGCCTGCAGGAACGGGTACACCGTGCGGCCCAGCTGGACCAGGCCGGTGCGGCTCATGCGGCGGTTGTTCTGGAAGCAGCAGGCCACCCACGACGAGGCGGTGAACAGGTGCACCACGTTGTTGCGGAAGTAGCTCAGCAGCACCGCGGTATCGCCGCTGACGCTGAGCACATCGCCCAGCGGGTGCTTGATGCGGGTGAGGACGTTGATTTCCTCGGCGTGGGCGATGATCCGCTCCGGCGAGTGCGGAGTGACCGTCACCCGGTCCGAATACGGCATCTCGACCAGCAGGGTCTTGCACAGCTCGATCTGCGCGATCAGGTCGGCCTCGCCCATTGCATGCTTGGGCGTGGACAGCAGGGCCAGCGCCAGCAGGTTGATCGGGTTGACGTCGGCGGCGCCGTTGATGCGCACCTGGATGCGTTCGGCCAGCGTGTCCACCGTGGTCGACAGCCAGGCCGGCTTCTCGTCCTCGGAGACCGCCTCGCCCTTCCACTCCGGCGCCTTCTCGGCCAGCACGTCGTTCAGCGCGATCGGCTCGCCGAAGTTCACCACCACCTGTCCATAGTTCTGCTTGAGCACCTTGGGGATGCCCCACAGCAGCGACCAGATCGATTCCTTTTCCTTCGGCCGGCCGGACAGTTCGTCCAGGTAGCTGCCGCCTTCCATCAGCTTCTCGTAGCCGATGTAGATGGGCTGGAACAGCACCGGCTTGCGCGGCTGGCGCAGGAACGCGCGCAGCGTCATCGAGATCATGCCGCCCTTGGGCTGCAGCAGGCGGCCGGTACGCGAGCGGCCGCCTTCGACGAAGTATTCCAGCGAGTAGCCGCCGGCCACCAGCTGCGCGACGTACTCACTGAGTACCGCCGAGTACAGCGCGTTGCCGCGGATCGAGCGGCGGATGAAGAACGCGCCACCCTTGCGCAGCAGGGTGCCGACCACGGGCAGGTTCAGGTTGATGCCGGCCACGATGTGCGGCGGCACGATGCCACGGTCGTACAGCAGGTAGGACAGCAGCAGGTAGTCCATGTGGCTGCGGTGGCTGGGCACGTACACCACTTCGTGGCCCGGCGCGGCCGCCTTGAACTTGTCCAGGTGGTGCACCAGCACGCCGGCATAGATGCGGTTCCACACATGGCTGAGCATGAAGCTGGCCGAGCGCACCACCGGGCTGGAATAGTCCGCGGCGATTTCCCAGGCGTAGGCATGTGCCTTCTTCCAGGCATCGGCCGGCTTCGAATTGTCGCGCTTGGCCTGTGCGGCGATCGCCTCGCGCACCGGTTCGGCTGCCAGCACCTGGTCGACCAGCAGGCGCCGGGTCGACAGGTCGGGGCCGATCACCGATTCACGGATGCGGCGGAAATGGGTGCGCAGCACGCGCTGCAGCTTGCGCACCGTGCGCTCCGGCTCCAGGCCTTCGTCCACGGTGCTGCGCAGCGAGATCGGCGGGGCAAAGCGGACGATGGTGCTGCGGCCGTTGAGCAGCACCGCCAGCAGGCGGCGGAAGCGGCCGACCAGCGCCCAGTTTTCCGAGAACAGCACGGCGAACCAGCCGCTCTGCTTGTCCGGCGCGCGGCCGACGAAGATCGACACCGGCACCAGGTGCACGTCCAGGTCCTCGCGCACGCGATGTGCCTGCAGCACCTTGGCCAGGGAATCGGAGTGGGTCTTGGCGCCACGCTGCTCGGGGATCAGCGAATTGCTGGAGCTGCGTCGCGATAGCGCCAGGTAGGCACGCTTGCGGCCGGTCGGGTCACCGGCCAGCGGCACCAGCGGTGACGGCAGCCCGGCCTGGCGGCAGGCCTTGTCCAGGATCAGTGCGTTGGACAGGCCATAGTCTTCCAGCACGTACATGACCGGGCGGCCATCGTTGTACTGGCCGGGGTCTTCCGGTTCGATCTTCAGCGACAGCCACGGCTCGACCAGGCGACCGAGCAGGCGCGCCCACAGCGGGCGGCGGCCGGCCGAACGCGCGTGCGCGGGCGGCGGTACCGGGTTCGGGCCGGTACCGGTCGAGGGGGACGCCGGCACCGTATCGGCGGGCGTCGACGGGGATTCTTCGCCGGGGAACGGCAGCGGGTTCTGTTTCGACATCGGCGCCATTATGGCTTAGGCGGTGGCGTTGCCGCTTCCCCGCCCTCGGCGGGGACTTCGGCCGGGGCCGGCGCCGCGTCGGCACGGGCCGCATCGGCCTTGCGCAACAGCGCGTCGGTGTCGGCCAGGGTGCGGGTCAGGTACCAGTGGCCCTCGCGCCGGCTCAGCGGCAGCTGCAGGCTCATCTCGCGGCCTGCCAGGTCGTAGTGCAGGCGCACCAGCGCGTTGTCACCTTCCACCGACAGCAGTTCGCCACGCACGCTGCGCAGGGCTTCATCCACGCCCAGCCCGTAGCTGCCCAGCACCGCCTTGAAGGTATGGATGAAGGGTGCCAGCTGCTGCAGGCTGCCTTCCATGCCCGCCGCCTGCAGGCCGGCCTCGTCATCGAAGCCGACCTTGCCAGCGGCGCCGACCAGCGCGGCGATGGTGCTGCGCGCACGGGCCCGGTCGCTGATCGGTGCGCCCTGCGCCCAGACCGCCAGGGTCTCGACCAGGGCGATGTAGTGCGCCTGCTGACCGGGGGTGTAGCCCTTCTGGTGGCGCAGGTACTGCACGCCGAAGTTGCCCATCGACTGTGCGGCCTGGCGCACCGCACCGGCCTGGCCGGCCAGCTGGCGGTCGAAGCTGCGCTGCAGTTCGGTGCTGGCATTGGGCTTGCGCAGGGCGGCCAGCATCGGCAGCAGCTGGTCACCCAACGGCAGCTCGGTCAGCGGCCACTGGCTGTGGCCTTCGGCCCAGGCCTGCTGCAGGCGCTGGTACTGGCTGGGCGGTACCGACAGCCTGGCGTAACCGACCAGATCGTCTTCGGCCAGGCGCAACGCCATCGCCTGTACCGCCGCCACCGGCTCGGCCGCTGGCTTGGCCGGGTCGTTGCCAGACTCGCGGCACGCCGCCACGGCCAGCAGCAGCATGGCCGCCAGCCCCCATCCACGCGCAGACCTTCCTCGCACCGCCACGCTCATGCATTCGGACTCCCCGGACCGGTCCGCATCTTGCGGCCTGCGACGTGACAGCGGCAAGCCGGGCCGTCACGGTTTCCACAGCCGAGGATGCAAATCGCTGAAAAGCATAAAAAAAGAGCCGGGATCACGGGGATCACAGGCTCTTCAAGCCGGCACGGGGCCGGAGGACAGTGTTGTGGCACATGTCCGGTCCAGGGACCGGATGGCGGCGATCCTACGCTGCCCCGCAAGTTAAGGCAACACTTCATGTAATACGATGCATGTATTTGATTTTATTGAATCAATCGCGCTGCCAGACGGCCTCGATGAAATCTACGGCGTGTTTTTCGGCGATTCGGGCATAAACGCCGGGATAGCCGGCCAGCGCGCAGCCTTCGCCCCAGCTGACCACGCCGAACTGGGTCCAGCCCTCGCGCAGTCGCAGCAGCAGCGGCCCGCCGGAATCACCCTGGCAACTGTCGATGCCCTCGCGGCCGGCACAGATCACCTTGCCGCTCGACAGCTCACCGCCGTAGGCCTGCTGGCATTCGTTGAACGGTACGAACGGCACCTGCACCGTCTGCAGCTGGGTGGGATAGACACGGCCATCGCCGATGTCGGTGTCGCCCCAGCCGATCACGGTGAACTCGCGGCCCGGCTTGAGATAGCTCGCATCGGGCCGCAGCCGCAGGGCGACCGGCTGCGCATCGGCCAGCGGCGCGCTGAGCTGGATCAGGGCGACGTCGTGCTCCAGCGAGTTGCCGCTGTTGAAGGCGGGATGGACGTGGATCGCCTTGACGTTGGAGCTGCGCGACGCGGTCTCGGTGGAGAGCGAAGTCTGTCCGGCCAGCACCGCCAGGCCGGTCGGATTCTCACCCTGCAGGCAATGCGCGGCGGTGAGTACCCACGACGGTGAAATGAGCGTGCCGCCGCAGAAATGGCGGTCATGGTCCGAGTCACCGTCGAGGACGCCCTGGATGCTGACCATGAACGGGTATTCGCCCGGTTGGGTGGGTTCGCCGCCGATGATGCGTGGTACCTCACGCACCTGCGGTGCGGCGATGACGGGTGCGGCAGACGCGGCCAACAGCAGGCCGATGAACAAAGAGGTGCTGCGATACATATCCCTGTACTCCTCTATCGATGGTTGGAACCGGCGCGGCCGCGGTCCGTGCCGGTGCATCGATTGGGAAGCAGTGAGGGTGCCCACAGGGCGAACGCGCGCACAGTTTCCACGCCTTGTGCTGCCTGCGTCAGTGGCGGCCGCATAAATGCGAACGCCATCGCGCACGGGTCGCGATGGCGTTCGTAGTGCCGGTGTGACCGGCGTATGCCGAAGGCTCAGCGTGCAGCCAGAGCCGACGCGATTTCCTGCTGGATCGCCCGCGCCGCCGCCTGCGGATCCGCTGCCAGGCGGATCGGGCGGCCGACCACGATGGCATCGGCGCCATCGGCAAAGGCCTGGGCCACGCCGACCGTGCGCTTCTGGTCATCGCCGACCGGGCCGCCGGGTCGGATGCCCGGGCAGACGATCGAGAATCCAGCGCCGGTGGCGGCACGGATCGGGGCCGCTTCCTGGCCCGACGCGATCACGCCATCGATGCCCGCCGCCTGGGCGGCCAGCGCGCGCTCGACCACCACGTCCACCGGCTCGCGGTCGATGCCCATCTGCGCCAGGTCCGGGCGGCCCATCGAAGTCAGCACGGTCACCGCCAGCAGGCGCATGTCGCTGCTGTTGGCGACCGCGCAGGCCTCCATCATTGCCGGATGCCAGCCATGGATGGTCGCGTAGCTGACCGGCCACTGCGACAACCGCTTGATCACCGCCGCAGCGGTGGCCGGGATGTCGAAGAACTTCAGGTCGACGAACACGCGCTTGTCGCGTCGTGCCAGCTCGTCGAGCACCTGGAAGTACTCGCCGGAGGCCAGCAGCTCCATGCCGATCTTGTAGAACGCCACGCTGTCGCCGAGGCGATCCACCCACTCCAGTGCCTGCACGCGGTCGGGCACGTCCAGCGCGAAGATCAGGCGCTCGTCATCGCGCAGCGGCAGCGGCGCGCGGCTCACGGTGCGTAGTCCAGGGCGGCGCGCTTGGCGTCGTGGCGGGCCTGGCGCGACTGGCTGTAGTCATTGTTGAACTGCGCCGGCTCGAAGCCGCCGTAGGTCGGGTTCGGCAGCATCCACCAACGCTCGCCGAACCAGTCGTGGTACTGCTGCAGCAGCGCGTCACGGCCGTCATTGGTGTTGGCGGTCACTTCCACGAAGTCACCCAGCTGGTCGCCGAACTGCATCAGCACGCGGTACTGCTGCCCGGCCAGGCGGCGGCGGCAGTTCTTCTCGCTGCCGTTCTGCTCGCAGCCCGGCACCACGGTGCCCAGGCCGAGGAACACGCTGTCGTCGGCCACCGGCAGGCCCTGCTCGCGCAGGTTGGCCAGGGTCGCGTCCTTGAGGTGCACGGCGCGGTTGGAGATGTACAGCAGGGTCACGCCCTTGGCGTTGGCGGCCTTGGCGAAATCAACCACGCCGGGAATGGCCTTGGCCTTCTTCTCGGCCACCCACTGGTCCCAGGTCAACTCGTCATATTCCTTGCCGTCGCGCACCAGGCGCGCCTGGTAGGGCGAGTTGTCCAGCACGGTCTCATCCACGTCCAGCACCACAGCCGGCTTCAGGCCCTTGGCCTCGTTGCCGCGCTCCTCCGGCACCAGTGCGTCCCAGTGGGCTTCCTTCAGCGCTGCGTCCAGGTGGTCGGCGGCGGCACGGTAGGTCTGCTCGGTGATCGCCTTGTATTCCTGCGCGCGCTGCATCCACAGCACGGCATTGAGATTGTCGTTGGCGGTGGCATCAAGCGCACCCTCCGCCTTGGCAGCGGCGGCCGGGGCCTCCGGGGCAGTGGCTTCGGCGGCAGGCGCATCCACGCGCTTGCAGGCAGACAGGCCCAGCGCCGCGGTGGCGAGCAGGGTCAGGGACAGGGAAACGGGACGACGCATGGGTTCACCGGCAATCAGATATACCGGCGCATTTTACCGGCAAAGCCGCCGCCGGGACGGCTATGCTTGGCGGTTGACCCGTTGCCCTTCCGGAGGCGCCATGACCGATTCCGCCCAGACCCCCGACGTTCCCCTGCTCGACGCCGTGCAGGCCCGCCTGCTGGGCTGCCTGGTGGAAAAGGAGGCGACCACCCCGGACACCTACCCGCTGACGGTCAATGCCGCGCAGTCGGCGGCCAACCAGAAGACCGCCCGCGAGCCGGTGATGAACGTCGACGCCGGCAGCGTGCAGCACGCCCTGCGCCAGCTGGAGACGATGGGCCTGGCCCGCCAGCACTTCTCCTCACGGGCTGACCGCTACGAGCACCGCCTCCAGGCCGCGCTGGACCTGACCCGGCAGCAGACCGTGCTGCTGGCGTTGTTGCTGCTGCGTGGGCCGCAGACGCTGGGCGAGCTGGTGACGCGCAGCGAACGCCTGCACCGCTTCGCCGACACCGACGAAGCCCGCCACGCCATCGAGCGCCTGCAGCAGCGCGCGCTGCTGGTAGTGCTGCCGCGTGCCAGCGGCCAGCGCGAAGACCGCTACATGCACCTGCTGTGTGGCGAAGTGGACGGCGCGGCGCTGGCGGCCAAGTACGCCAGCAGCGGCGGTGGCAGCGAGGCCGCCGACCCGGGCCTGGCCGAGCGCGTGGCCCAGTTGGAAGCGGCCGTGGCCGAACTTCAGGCGCAGCTGGCCGAACTGCGCGGCTGAAACTGCCCGGTAGTGCCGGCCGCCGGCCGGCAACCCTGGTTCACCGTGATGCCGGCCAGCGGCCGGCACTACCGGATGTTCTGCCGATGCAGTGCCGACCAGCGGTCGGCACCCACCACGATCAAACCTCGGCCGCGCCCGGCGTGGCATACAGCCGGCTCGGGCTGTCCACGCCCGGCAGCTGGATCACCCTGCGTTCCTGCATGCCCAGGCCCAGCAGGATCTTCCCGGACACCGCATTGTCCAGGTCGGTGATGCCGTACAGATCCACGATGCCCAGCTCCGCACGTGCATGCGCGAACACCGCCCGCGCCGCCTCACCGGCATAGCCCTGCCCGGCGAATTCCGACAGCACCGCATAGCCGATATCCGGCCCCGGCAGGCCATCCCGCCGCACCAGCCCGGCATTGCCCAGCCAGGCACTATCGGACAGGCGCTCGATGGCGTACATGCCGAACCCGTTCAACGCATAGCTGTGCAGCACGCGCAGCGCAATGTACTCGCGCGCCTGTTCCTCGCTGTGCACGTTGCGGTCGCCGATGAAGCGCACGAAGCCCGGATCATTCAGCAGCGCCAGCATCGGCACCGCATCGCGGTCGGGCTCGATCGCACGCAGACGCAGGCGTTCACTTTCGATGGGATGCACGCGCAGACCTCCAGCCGAAACCCCGATTCTGCCTCAACGCCCGGCTGTTGCCGTGGCCTTTGATCTTCTTTTTTCTTTTCCGTGGCTGGCGCGCACGGAACCTGTCCAGGGCCGGGTAGATGGGTTGCGCAGGGGCGTGAGCCGCATGGATGCGGCGACCGAGCTTACAGGGACGTACTTGCAGCGTCCCCTGCGCAGCCCATCTACCCGGCCAACCACAGATGTAATGCGAAGGGCGCCAACCACGAGGGGCTGCGCCGTTCGCCGATCAATCGAACAACGCCTCGATCGCCGCCAACCCCGCACTCGCCCGCTCCTTCTTCCGCGCCGCATCGGCCACCGGATCAGCACCATCGCGCTGGATCTCCTCGGTCGGGATCTCCTCGAAGAACCGGCTCGGCTTCAGCCGCACGTGCTCGCCGAACTTGCGCGTCAATTTGCTGTAGCTCATCCACAGCTGGATCTTGGCGCGGGTGATGCCCACGTACAGCAGGCGTCGTTCTTCCTGCAGGTTGCCCTCGTCCAGGCTGACCTGGTGCGGCAGCACGCCGTCCTCGCAGCCAACGATGAAGACATACGGGAATTCCAGCCCCTTGGAGGCATGCATGGTCATCATGCGCACCTGGTTGCCGCCCTCGTCCTTGTCGCTGCGCGACAGCAGCGCCAGCTGACCGGCCAGGTCGGCGGCGGTGGCACCGCGCGGGCCGCCCTCGAACCACTGCGCCAGTTCCTCGATGTTGTTGGCGCGACGCTGGTAGCTGGCTTCTTCCTTGGCCTGCTGGCGCAGCTCGCTGAGCAGGCCGGATTCCTTGGCGACCTTGCGGATCATGTCGCCGGAGGTGACCTGCCGGGTCTGCGCACGCAGGTCACGCAGGATGTCGGTGAAGCGGGCCAGGCTGTTGGCCGCGCGCGGCGGCAGCTGCTGCAGGGCACCGATCGCCTCGGCGGCCTGCGCCATCGGCATGTCCTTTTCCTGTGCCAGTTCAGCCAGCTTGGCCAGCGTGCCGGCACCCACATCGCGCTTGGGCGACTGCACCGCGCGCATGAACGCGGTGTCGTCGTCCGGGTTCACCAGCAGGCGCAGCCAGGCCAGCGTGTCCTTCACTTCCTGGCGCTCCAGGAACATGGTGCCGCCGGTCAGGTGGTACGGGATGCGCAGCAGCTGCATCGCCTTTTCCAGCGGCCGCGACTGGAAGTTGCCGCGGAACAGGATGCAGAAATCGCTCCACGGCACATTGCGCGACTGCGCCATGAAGGCGATCTCGGCCGCGACCTTTTCGGCTTCGTGTTCGCTGTTGCGGCATTCCCACACGCGGATGCGCTCGCCGTCGGCCTGGTCGCTCCACAGCTTCTTCAGGTGCTCGTGCGGGTTGTTGGCGATCAGCGCGTTGGCCGCGCGCAGCACGCGGTTGGAGCAGCGGTAGTTCTGCTCCAGCTTGATGATCTCCAGCGCGGGGTAATCGCGCCCCATCTGCTGCAGGTTCTCCGGGTTGGCGCCGCGCCAGGCATAGATCGACTGGTCATCGTCACCCACGCAGGTGAAGTTGCCCTTGTCACCGGCCAGCTGCTTGAGCAGCCGGTACTGCGCGTCGTTGGTGTCCTGGCATTCGTCCACCAGCAGGTAGCCGATGCGCTCGCGCCAGGCCACAGCGATGTCCGGGTTTTCTTCCAACACCTGCACCGGCAGGCGGATCAGGTCGTCGAAGTCGACCGCATTGAACGCGGTCAGGCGCAGCTGGTAGCGCTCGTAGACGCTGGCCGCTTCCTTCTCGCGGTTGCTGCGTGCGGCGGCCATCGCCTGCTCGGGCGACAGGCCGGCATTCTTCGCGCGCGACACCAGGTTCTTCATGTCCTCGATGTCGTCGGGCTTGGCGCCGTACATCAGATCCTTGATCTGTGCCGCCGCATCGTCGGCATCGAAGATCGAGAAGCCACGCTTCAGGCCCACCGCAGCGTGCTCGATCTGCAGGAACTTCAGGCCCAGCGCATGGAAGGTACAGATCGTCACCTCGTCGGCATCCTGCTCGCGCAGGCGCTTGGCCACGCGCTCGCGCATTTCCTTGGCCGACTTGTTGGTGAAGGTGATCGCCGCGATGCGCCGGGCCGGGTAGCGGCCACAGCCGATCAGGTGGGCGATCTTTTCCACGATCACGCGGGTCTTGCCGCTGCCGGCGCCGGCGAGCACCAGCAACGGACCTTCGATGTGCAGGACGGCGGCGGCTTGGGGGGGATTGAGACCGTGCATGGGGACAGGATTGTAGCGGGGCCGGGTGACGACCACAGCCGGCCACCGGTGGGGTTGCTGAACGGCTTCGGCGGACCGGGGCTGCGGCGTACAATCCGTCGATGGCCAAGCTCTACTTCTACTATTCGGCGATGAACGCCGGCAAGACCACCACCCTGCTGCAGAGCGCACACAACTATCGCGAGCGCGGCATGCGGGTGGCGATCCTGACCCCGCGCCTGGACGATCGCGCCGGCGCCGGCGTGGTCGCTTCGCGCATCGGCCTGCGCGCCGATGGCATGGCCTTCGACCGCGATACCGACCTGCAGCGCTGGGTCGAGCAGGATCTGGCAACGAACGGGCCGATGGGCTGCGTACTGGTGGACGAGGCGCAGTTCCTCACCCGCGCCCAGGTCTGGCAGCTCAGCGAAGTCGTCGACCAGCTGCGCATTCCGGTGCTGTGCTACGGCCTGCGCACCGATTTCCGCGGCGAGCTGTTCGAAGGCAGCCAGTACCTGCTGGCCTGGGCCGACGAGATGCAGGAGATCAAGACCATCTGCCACAGCGGCAAGAAGGCCACGATGACCGTGCGCGTGGACGAGCATGGCCACGCGGTACAGGATGGCCCGCAGGTGGAGATCGGCGGCAATGACCGCTACGTGTCGGTCAGCCGCGCCGAATTCAAGAAGATCACCCGCGGTGAAGGACGGATCGATCCGGCGCAGGCGCCGCTGCCGTTGTAACCCCAGCCGGAACATCCCGGCCCATGACCACCGGCGGTTTACAGGTTCCCGCCGGCTGCCTAGGCTGGAGCCGATCAGCTGTCGAACAGGACGTCCGCCATGCGCCGCACCCTGCTTTTGCTTGCCCTGTTGTCTGCCCACCTGCCCGCCCTGGCAGCCGAGCGTCCCGCCTCTCCGGAAGAGGACGCGACGCTGATCAATGCCGGCTTCCTCGACAGCCACCCGGACATCATGTACCGGCAATGGGGCGTCGGCGCGCTGCATCGCAATGACGTCAAGGCCGCCATGGATCATTTCCGCCGGGCCGCGCGTTATGCCGACAAGCCCGCCCAGGGCTACCTTGGCGAAATGTACTGGTTCGGGGTCGACCAGCCACGCGACCCGGTGATGGCATTCGCCTGGATGGATGTGGCCGCAGAACGCGGCTATCCGTTGTTCGCCGAACTGCGCGACGAGTACTGGGCAACCCTGCCACTGGAACAGCACCAGGCCGCACGTGCGCAGGCGCAGGCGCTGCGCGCCGAGTACGGTGATGCCGTGGCACGGCCACGCATGGCGGACGTTCTCAGGAAGGGTCGCCGGGAAATGACCGGCAGCCGCACCGGCTCGATGAGCAACAACGTCGATGTCGTCTTCATGGACGGCGGCATCAGCCGAACCATCAAGGCCGACCGCCTGTACGACCCGAAGTACTGGGACCCCAAGCAGTACGAACGCTGGCAGGACGAGACCTGGATGAAGATCCGCCGCGGCACGGTGCAGGTGGGCGTGCCGACCCAGAGCACCGCCACCGAGGCCAAGCCCTGAACGGGACGGGCCGGCGGCTGGCCGGCCCGTCACTGCTCAGTACAGCGTGCGCTCCGGCGCACCGGCCGGCGGCGGCGTGTACTGGTACAGCCAGGTCTCGGTGAGGGTCTTGCCGCCACTGCGCAGGAACAGGCGGATGTCGATCTGCTCGGTGCTGCCTTCCGGCGGCACCAGGTCGAACATCGCGCGGTAGCCGTTGATCTCGCGCAGCGGCCGTGCCGACACGATCTCGACCCGGCCGCGGCTGGCTTCCACCACCGCTTCAACCTCGGCCTTGTCGATCAGCGAGGCCAGCTCGCCACCTTCGAAGTCCACTGCGAAGCGCCAGCTGAAGTACTCGCGCTTCTTGCCGACCACGCCGCCCAGGCCGGTACGGCTGGCGACGCAATGCGCCAGCGGCGGCCGTGCCGGCGGTTCGGCGCCCCAGTACAGGCGGTAGCCGACCAGCAGTTCCTGGCCCGGCTGCGGCTTTTCCTTCGGGTTCCAGAACGCCACGATGTTGTCGAAGGTCTCGTCCACGGTGGGAATCTCCACCAGCTGCACCGAGCCCTCGCCCCACTCGCCCTTCGGCTCCACCCACAGGCACGGGCGCTTCTCGTAGAACACGCCATCGTCCTGGTAGTGGTCGAAGTTGCGGTCGCGCTGCAGCAGGCCGAAGCCGCGCGGATTGCGGTCCACGAACATGTTGAAACGCAGGTTGCGCGGGTTCAGCAACGGCCGCCAGATCCACTCACCGGCACCGGTCCACAGCGACAGGCCGTCGGTATCGTGGATTTCCGGGCGCCAGTCCCAGCCCATGCGGCGGTCGTTCTCGCCCACCTGGTACATGCTGGTGCACGGTGCGATGCCCAGCCGCTCGATCGCCTTGCGCGGGTACAGCGCGCTGTCGATGTCCATCAGCAACACGTCACCATTGGTGATCGCGAAGCGATAGGCGCCGGCCACGCTGGGCGAATCCAGCAGGCCATAGACCACGATGGTCTCCGAATCAGCCGACGGCTGTTCCAGGTAGTAGGCGATGAAATCCGGGAATTCCTCCGGCTTGCCCATGCCGGTGTCGATCGCCAGGCCGCGTGCGGACTGGCCATACTGGCCCTCCTTGCCGACCGCGCGGAAGTAGCTGGCGCCGAGGAACGCGGCGAAGTCGCGGTCGGTGTCCTTGCGTGTGTTGAGGCGGAACCCGGCGAAGCCGAGGTCGGCCGGCAGTTCGCCATCCTTGATGCCGCTCTTGCCGTAGTTGAACGCCGCGCCGTCATAGGCCAGCTCCTGCGCCTTGCCGTCGACCACATCGAACATGCGCACCGGCGAATGGAAGTACAGGCCCAGATGGAAGAACTTGGCCTGGAACCTGCCCGGCTGATCAGCCCACAGGGCGTGGTCCTGGCGGTAGCCGATCGACTGGTACTGGTCCCAGTCCAGGCCTTCCAGGCGGCCCGGCAGCACCCGCTTGTGGCTCTTGTAGGGCGCCTGTGCCAGCGCGCGTGCCTGGCCCTTCAGGGTGGCAAAGTCGAACGGCTGCGGCTGGCCCAGGCGGCGCAGGCCCATCTGGCCGCTCTTGCTGGCCGCGCATGCGGGCAGGGACGGCAGGCCGAATGCAGCCAGGGCGAGGGAGGCATTGCGGATGAAGTCGCGTCGTTGCATGCAGGCGCGTCAGGCACAGAAGGAAGGTCGGCCATCATAGGCAGACAAACGTTAACGGGCAGCGGAGACGCGCCCTGCCCGTTCAGCTGCCGCTGGCCGCCCGGCTCAGCGCTGGCAGTGGCTGCACCAGACGCTGGCACGCTGGCCGATGGTGGCGTGCTTCAGCGCGCGGCCACAGTTCGGGCAGGGCAGCCCATCACGGCCGTACACCAGCAGCTCCTGCTCGAAGTAGCCCGGTGCGCCGTCGGGGCTGATGAAGTCGCGCAGGGTGGTGCCGCCGCGGGTGATCGCATACCCCAGGATCTCCTTCACCGCGTCGGCCAGCCGCTGGTAGCGCTCGCGCGAGATCTTTCCCGCCTCGCGCAGCGGACTGATGCCGGCCTTGAACAGGCTCTCGGCGGCGTAGATGTTGCCCACGCCCACCACCACCGCCTGGTCCATCAGGAAGGTCTTCACCGGCGCGCTGCGACCACGGCTGCGGGCGAACAGGTAATCGCCATCGAAGGCATCGTCCAGCGGCTCCGGGCCCAGCCCCTGCAGCAGCGGGTGCGTCTCGCCGGCCGGTTGCCACAGCAGGCTGCCGAAGCGGCGCGGGTCGTTGAAGCGCAGCAGGCGGCCGTTGTCGAGGCTGATGTCGACGTGGTCGTGGGCACGCAGCGGGGTGTCGCCAGGCAACACGCGCAGGCTGCCGGACATGCCCAGGTGCAGCACCGCGCTGCCGATCGCGGTGTCCAGCAGCAGGTACTTGGCGCGCCGGCGGATGTCCTCGATGCGCTGCCCCGGCAGCCGTTCGGCCACTTCCGGCGGAATCGGCCAGCGCAGATCTGCGCGGCGCAGGATCACCCCATGCACGCGGCGCCCCTTCAGGTGCGGCGCCAGACCACGGCGGGTGGTTTCGACTTCGGGCAGTTCAGGCATGCGGCGATTCTACGCCTCACCGCCGGGTATGGCCCGGCGTCGGCAGACGTGCTCAGCGCGGTGGCGCGGCCAGCTCGCGTGCATCCAGGAACCCGTCGCCGTTGGCATCCTGCGTGTGGAAGCGCTGCACGATCACCTGCCGCTGCTGCTCGCGGCTGATCGCCCTGCCCTTGCCACCGGGCAGCTCGTCGGCGCTCAGCACGCCATCGCCATTGCGGTCCATGCGGTCGAAGGCGTACAGCATCCACTGCACGTACTCGGCCTCACTGACCTTGCCGTCGCCATCGCTGTCCATCCGCTGCAGGTAGCTGGCGGTATCGGTGACCTGGGCCAGCGCAGCACTCGGTAGCAGGGCAGCCAGCAGCAGCCCGAGCCCTGCCCTCACGCGCCCACCAGGCTGTAGCCCTTCAGGCGTGCGGCGTAGGCCTGCAACGCGGCGATACCGCTTTCCTCAGCCTCGCGGCACCAGGCCTGCAGTTGATGCAGGCGCTCGGCGGCATCGTGGCCGCGGGCTTCCAGCAGCGTGGCCAATCGCCCGCGGTACTCGACCAGGGTGCGGATGCGTGGCCGCTGTGCCACCCATTCGCTGAGCTGGGCACGGCTGTCCGGCTTCAGCCAGCGTCCGTCGTTGACCAGGCCGCGGCGCAGCCGGAGCGGCAGCAGGCGGCGCAGCTTGGCCCCGGCGTGGGCGGCCTCCTCGCGCAGGGCCGGCATGAATACATTGCGCTGGTAATCAGTCATCGCCTGGAAGCGGTGTGACAGCAGCGCCTTCAGGGTTTCGGCATCAGGCACGGCGATGTTCGGGCGCACGTCCATGGCCGGCGCCACCCGCAGCACCTTGGCCAGGCGCAGCGCCTGCAGCAGGCGGATCGCACTCCAGCCGATGTCGAATTCCCAGCGCCGCATCGCAAAGCGCGCCGAACTGGGGAAGGCATGGTGGTTGTTGTGCAGCTCTTCGCCCCCGATCCAGAAGCCCCACGGCGTCAGGTTGGTGGAGGTATCGGCCGATTCATAGTTGCGATAGCCCCACCAGTGGCCGAGCCCATTGACCACGCCGGCTGCCCAGAACGGGATCCATGCCATCTGGATCGCCCACAGGGCCACGCCGGGCAGGCCGAACAACACGGTATTGATCGCCAGCAGTAACACCGGCCCCAACGTGGCATGCGGCGTATACAGGCGGCGCTCGATCACGTCGTCAGGGGTGCCGCGTCCGTACTGCTCGATGTCCGCGCGCTGGCCGCGGGCTTCGCGATACAGCTCCACGCCGTGCCAGAACACCTTGCCGATACCGCGGGTGACCGGGCTGTGCGGGTCCTCCTCGGTCTCCACCTTGGCGTGGTGCTTGCGGTGGATGGCCACCCATTCGCGGGTGATCATCGAGGTGGTCAGCCACAGCCAGAAGCGGAACATGTGGGCCAGCGCCGGGTGGAAATCGACCCCGCGATGGGCCTGGCTGCGATGCAGGTAGAGGGTCACCGAGAAGATGGTGATCTGGGTGAAGACCAGCAGGACCGCCAGCATGGCCCACCAGCCCAGGCCGAGCACACCACCGGTCAACAGGGACATCAGGTCATCTGGCATGACGGCGCTCCGGTTCGGTGCGGGGATGGCAGACATCATGGGCGCTTGCGTTGCAAACTGCATCCCTGCGGCGGTGATCTGCACCGCCATCCGTGGCACCGTTCACAGTTGGGGACCCGAGTTGTCGAACCTTGATCCACGCGCCAGCACCATGACCGCCGCCGCGCCCGCTGCGGCACTGCCCCCGTTGATCGAACTGGACCGCGCCACCGTGGTGCGCGGACAGGTGAAGGTGCTGCACGGGCTCAGCCTGCGCATCGCGCAGGGCCAGCACACCGCCCTGCTCGGCCCCAACGGCTGCGGCAAGTCGACCTTCATCAAACTGATCACCCGCGAGCTGTACCCGCTGGCCCAGGGTGACGGCTCGGTCGCGGTCAGAGTGCTGGGCCAGAACCGCTGGCAGGTGGACCGGCTGCGCTCGCAGCTGGGCATCGTCACCGGTGACCTCAGCAGCAACCTGGCCGACATGCCCGGTCTGACCGTCGAACAGGCGGTGCTGTCCGGCTTCTTCGCCAGCTACGTGGTGCCGGCCTTCCGCGAAGTGACCGCCGACATGCGTACACGCGTCGGCGAGACGCTGACGATGACCGGTGCGTTGTCGCTGCGCGAACGCGCCTACGCCGAGCTGTCGGCCGGCGAGACCCGCCGCGTGCTGATCGCCCGCGCACTGGTCAACCGGCCGCAGGCGCTGCTGCTGGACGAGCCGTCCACCGGACTGGACCTGGTCGCCCGCGAGCAACTGGTGGCGACCATGCGGGTGCTGGCGCAGCAGGGCATCACCCTGGTGCTGGTGACCCACCACATTGAAGAGATCATTCCCGAGATCGAGCGCGTGGTGCTGCTGCGCGACGGTCGCGTGCTGGCCGATGGCAGCCGTGCCGAGCTGCTGCGCAACGAGCCGCTGTCGGCGGTGTTCGGCGGCGCCATCACGGTGATCGAGCAGGAAGGCCGGCTGACCGCGTACGCGGGGTAATCGACATGCCGTTGTAGAGCCGAGCCCACGCTCGGCTGCTCGTGATCACGGCAAACGGCAGCCGAGCATGGGCTCGGCTCTACAGGATGCAATGCAGCGGGCCGGAACCCGGCCCGCTGCACGCAACCTCAGAACCGCAACGCCAGCGCGCGCGATTCGATCGGTGCCATCCGGCTCTGGTCCTGCAGCTGCAGGTCACGCAGTTCGTACGGCGCACCGAAGCCCGCGGGCAACGCGGCCTGGTCGAACGGCAACACCAGCTGGCTGGCACCCGGGCCATCGAACCACGCCGCCGCATGTGCCTGTGCAACCGGCTTCAACTGGCCATCGCGGGCAGTGGCATACAGCGTGCCCCGCGCCTCGTAGCGGCCGGCGGCGGCCACCTGCAGCGGCAGCGCCACCTGGCGGCTGGCCGGGTCCGGCGTCGCCTGGCCACTGAAGCGCGCGGTCGGCCGCGCCACCGCGAAGGCCACCTTGCCATCGCGCAGCACACCATCGGCCTGGGCGAACACCTGCAGTTCCCACAGCCCCTGCGCAGTACCGACATCGGCCGGGATCCGCACCTGCGCGCGCAGGCTGCCATCGGTGGTGCGCAGCAACCGCTGCGGCCAGCTGCGGCCATCCGGTGCGACCAGCAGGGCTTCACCGCCGAGACCGCCACGACGCGATGCCAACGTTGCAGTGGTGGCACCGTCTTCCAGCAGGCGTGCCTGCAGCTGCACGCTACTGCCGGCCAGCACCTGCGCCTGGCTGGCCTGCACTTCCAGCCGCAGCGGGCTGTTCGGTTCCAGCACCTGCACCACGTAGCGGCCCTGCGCCTGTGCACTCTGCAGCGTGTACGCACCGGCCGCACTGGTCGCGCCGGTACGCAGCATGCTGCTGCCATCACCCACCGGCATCCCGGTCTCCTGCAGTGCGCGTGCATCGACACTGCTCGCCACGCTGCTGCGGCCGGCCGGGTCGCGCACCTGCAGGGTGTTGGCCGGCACGGCGCGGGCACCTTCGGCCGGGCTCAGCTGGATCACCGCATCGGGCGCCGTCAGCGGCAGGTCCAGGCCGCGCTGCAGCTGCGCGCCATCGACCTGCTGCCAGTAGCTGCGGCTGACCGAGGCATACGGCGGGGCGGCCTGCAGCGGTTGTGCCGGGTCCAGCACCCAGGCAAACGACAACGGCGCGTGTTCGCTTTCATCAGCAGGCAGCGGCGCGGCCACCAGTGCGGCAGGCACCTGATCGCCTGCGCGGGCGGCTTGCAGCGGCTGTGCGGCCTGCGCCGCGGACAGTGAAAGGGACAGCACCGCCAGCACCGCGCTGGCCAGCAGGGTGGAATGGATCGTCATGGTCGTCTCCCTCACTGGGTCAGGTCGTTGCGCAGGATCGTGCCGAGGCCGAAGCACTCGCGTCGGCTCTGGTTGTGGCTGAGCGGCTCTGCCCCCTGGGTGCGCGCCTTGTCGGTGAACCAGGTAGTGCCGGCGGCCTTCTGGCTGCTGCACTCCAGGAAACCATCGGAGCAGGACGACAACCAGTTCTGGGTGAACTCCAGACCGACATTGGCGGCATAGCCGCCGCAGTAACTGTTGCTGTCCCACACCGCCGATTCGACATCACTGCCGACCACCGCGCGGAAGGGTTTGGGCAATGCCGGGCGGCCGGCAGTGCCGTACAGATTCTGCGCGTTGTAGGTGGCCATGCTCGCCACCTGCTGCTGGCGCACAGCGTCGTTCTTGTAGCCGAGCAGCCAGCCCAGCGAGGTTTCGAAGGTGTTGCCGTTGAGCACCGCATCGGCCAGTGGCGTGCCCGCCGAAGACGGTGCCAGCGCGTTGACCTTGCGTACCGTGCGGATGATCTTCGGGTAACGGCTGTCGTAGGTCGGGTTGGACAGGATCCAGCGCATCACGTTGCCGCCGTTGGAGTGGGTGATCACCACCAGCTGGGTGATGCCACGGCTGTCGATGAAGCTGGTCAGCTGGTTGGCCAGGCAGCCGGCGGCTTCCGGCTTCCACATGTACTGGGTGAAATCGCAGTTGATGACGACGTAGTTGCTGCTGTTCGGCAGGCCCTGGCGCACGGTGTCGATGATGGCCGGCTGCCAGTAGTCCTGGGTGGCATTGGTCTGCGCGCCGGTACCATGCACGAAGGCCACGCCGACCACGTCGGCGGCCTGCGCCGGCGCTGTTGCCAGCCCGAGGACCAGGGCCAGGACGGTACTTCCTGTTGCGGTGCTGCGCATCGCTTCTCTCCCTCTGTCAGCGGATCCCCCCGACCCGGCTGTGACTGGACGGCCCCCGGTGCCTGCCGTTGTGCCGATGCTCACGGCGCAGGCGCGTGAAAGTCCGTGCGCTGCGCCCGGATTCAGAAGACTGAGGCCAATCGATGACGCTTTTCATATCGCGGCAATGACCGTGCCGGGTCTGGCGGTATGACCGATGGCCACTGCGGTGTCGTATGGGGGCTGCGATCATGGCGCGATGTTTTCTCCCCGGAGCCTGTCCATGTCGCTGATTTCCCACCCTGCCCGCCCGCTGCTCGGCCTTGCCGTCGCGGTGGCCCTGGCCGGTTGCGCCGCCACCGCCGCCAAGCCGACCGCCGTCGAAGCCAACATCACCACCAAGGCGGTGGGTTACCTGGACAAGAGCGCGGTACCGGCCAGCCTGGACCTGGTGCCGGCGCCGCCGGCGGCCGGTTCGGCTGCCCTCGCCCTCGACGAACAGGTCAGCCGTGAAGCCCGCGCGCTGCGTGGCAGCCCGCGCTTCGCCCAGGCCGGCGTCGATGCCGAACTCGGCTTCCCCGAAGGCGCCAACCACTTCTCCTGTGCCGCCGACATCGACGTCGATGCGGTGAAGACCCCGGCCCTGTACCGCCTGCTCGAGCGCAGCCGGATCGACGCCAGCGCCGCCACCAAGGCCGCCAAGAACCACTACCAGCGCCCGCGCCCGTTCATGGTCAACGGTGAGCCGACCTGCTCGCCGAAGGACGAAGACGGCCTGCGCAAGAATGGTTCCTACCCGTCCGGCCACACCTCGATCGGCTGGGCCTGGGCCTTGATCCTGTCGGAGATCGCGCCGGATCGCGCCGATGCCATCCAGGCCCGCGGCCGCAACTACGGCGAGAGCCGCCTGGTGTGCAACGTGCACTGGCAGAGCGACATCCTCGAAGGCCGCTTCATGGGCGCCGCCGCCGTGGCCCGCCTGCACGACAACGCCGCGTTCAACAAGGATCTGCTGGCCGCGCGCAGGGAGATCGCTGCCGCGCGCAAGGCCGGCCTGCACTCCAGCCGTGACTGCGCTACCGAGAATGCGGTGCTGAAGGTGCGCCCACAGAGCGCGCTGTAAGCGCGCGCCGGATCAACCGTTGCCGGCCAGCGGCCGGCACTACCGGTGGGTGTGAAACAGAAGGGCCGGCATTGCGCCGGCCCTTCTTCATTGCACTATCGCAACAACCGCATCAGAACTTCGCGGTGAACTCCACGCCCCAGGTACGCGGCTCGTTGAGGAAGCCGGTCAGGTTGTTGAAGTCGATCGCACCGACCACGCGGGTCTGGTTGGTCAGGTTGCGGCCGAACACGGCCACGTCGTACTGGCCGTAGTCCCAGTTGTAGCCCAGGCGCAGGCCGCCTTCCAGCGAGCTACGGCCGCGGAATTCCGGCGACTCGTAGATGAAGAAGTTCACCGCGCTGCGGTAGGCCCAGTCGGTGTAGGCATACAGCTCGCTGCCATCGCTGAGCGGGAAGCCCACGCGCAGGGTCGCGTTGTGGATCCACTTCGGCGCCTGCGGCAGCGGGTTGCCGTTGACCAGCGCGTAGGTCTGGCCGTTGATCACCGTGGTCGGATCGGTGATGGTGCAGCCACCGCCACAGATCGCCACCGCCAGGTTCTTGTCCTTGATCTCGGTGTCGTTGTAGCTGCTGCCGAAGGTCAGCAGGACGTTGTCGGCCAGGTAGGCCTCCAGGTCCAGCTCCACGCCCTGGCCGATGGTCTTGTTGGCGTTGAGCAGGGTGGCGGTGTTGTTGCTGCCGCCCACCGCGATCAGCTGCTGGCCATCGACGTTGTAGCGGAACACGCTCAGGCCCAGGCGTGCACGACGCTCGAACAGGTCGGCCTTGATGCCGGCTTCATACGAGATCACCTTCTCCGAATCGGCCTGCGACAGGCCCGGGGCGAAGGCCAGGCGGCCCTGGATCGACGGCGCGCGGAAGCCCTTGGCCACGCGGGCGTAGGCGTTGATGTCGTCGGTCAGCTTGTACACGCCGCTGACATCCCAGCTGACGTCGTTGACGTCGGTGTTGGCCAGGTACGGGCCACTGACCGGGGTGCCGAACGGAACGGCCTGCAGCACGCTGGCGCTGAAGTCCTTCTTGTCCTGGGTGTAGCGCACGCCGGCACGCAGCTTGAAGCGGTCGGTGACGTCGAAGTCACCCGAGGCGAACACCGCCCAGGCCTTGTTGCGCTGGTTCTGCACCACGTGACCGGTCTGCGGATTGCCCGGGGTCAGCGAGTCGTAGTTGAAGTTGTTGATGGTCACGTCTTCATCGAAGTAGAAGACGCCGGCCTGCCAGTCGAAGCGGCCCCACTCGTTGGACTCGATGCGGACTTCCTGCGTCCACTGGCGGTGGTGCGGCAGGCCGTCGGCCGATTCGGACGAGAACGGGATCAGGCCCGGGCCGTAGTTGCCGGCCCCCAGGAATGCTGCACCGTAGCCGCCGTCGATGTCGCCACGGTTGAGCGATTCGGCAGTCTCGTAGCCGGTGATCGAGTGCAGGGTGACCGAGCCGAGGTTCCACTGCAGGCGCGCGCTGCCACCCCAGGTTTCCAGGTCGGAGAAGTTGACGCCGTCGTTGGCCACCTTGTCGCGGTCGAAGTTCTCGATCAGCGAATTGCCGCCCTTCTGGATGATGTTGGCGCGGAACAGGCGGGCGGTGCCGTTGAGCTTGCGCTTGTGCAGGTTGAACAGCGCTTCGAAGTCATCGCCTTCGTACAGGAACTGCACGCGGCCGGCAGCTTCATCGTAGCCTTCGAAGCCACTGTTGGGCGCGCCGACGCGGGTGTTGTCGACCCAGTCGTCGCGGCGCTGGTAGATCGCCGACACGCGCGCCGACCAGCGGTCGGTCAGCGGGCCACCATAGGCGCCCTGCACGTTCCAGCTGTTGTAGCTGCCGTAGCCGACGCGGATGTAGCCATCGGCATCCTGCGACGGACGCGCCGAATCGAACTTGACCACGCCGGCCGGGGTGTTGCGGCCGAACAGCGTGCCCTGCGGGCCGCGCAGTACTTCCACGTTGGCCAGGTCGAACAGCGGGAAGCCCTTCAGCAGCGGGCTTTCCTGCACCACGTCGTCATACACCAGCGACACCGGCTGCGAGGCATTGAGGTCGAAGTCGGTGTTGCCCAGGCCGCGGATGTAGAAGCGCGGGAAGGCACGGCCGTAGGACGACTCGATGTTGAGGCTGGGCACGCGCGCGGCGAGGAAGCGGATGTCATCGCCGGCCGAGCCGAGCACATCCAGCTTCTCGCCCTGGATCGCGCTCAGTGCGACCGGTACGTCCTTGGCGTTCTCGACGCGGCGCTGCGCGGTCACCTGCAAGGCATCGAGGGCAACCGGATCCTTGGCAGCGGGGGTTTCCTGGGCGGCTGCTACCAGCGGCAGCAGGGCGGAAAGAGCGGCAACGAGGGGGCGCGCGACCGGAAATCGGCCACGGGAAGTGCGGGTCGGGGACATGGCGGTAGGCTGTGTTTGGAGGGGTGGTAAAACGGCGCTACCAGATAATTGTTGCAATACAGCACCTGCCTCGCAAATGCCTGCCGTTCATGGCGCCGTCGCCCACGCCCCGGCGCGCTCGCTAGACTCGGGGTTTTCCAGCCCCGCGGAGCCGTCGCGATGACCCAGTGGTACTTCCATGCCTCCGCCCAGGCCGACCGCGTCGGCCCGCTCGATGACCCGGCCGCGCGCCGCTATGCACAGGCCAACCCGCGCGCGCTGGCCTGGTGCCAGGGCATGAGCGGATGGACCCCCATCCCCGATGTGGCCGAGCTGCAGGTACCGGCGCCGGGCATGCCCACGACCCCACCGCCAGTCCCCGCCGTCTCCAGCGGCCGCGCCGACGACATCGACTTCCGCATCGTCGGCCATGAAATGCAGTTCGTGGAGATCGAGCTCGACCCCGGCGAAAGCGCCATCGCCGAGGCCGGTGCGCTGATGTTCAAGGACGCCACGGTGCAGATGGACACGGTGTTCGGCGCTGCAAACGGCGACCCGGGCGGCTTCATGGGCAAGGTGATGGCCGCCGGCAAGCGCGTGCTGACCGGCGAGAGCCTGTTCGCCACCGTCTACACCCAGAGCGGCCACGGCAAGGGCAAGGTCGCCTTCGCCGCGCCCTACCCCGGCACCGTGCTGGCGATGAAGCTGGACCAGCATGGCGGCCGCCTGATCTGCCAGAAGGACAGCTTCCTGGCCGGCGCGCGCGGCGTGCAGATCGGCGTGCAGTTCCAGCGCAGGATCATGACCGGGCTGTTCGGCGGCGAGGGCTTCATCATGCAGAAGCTGGAGGGCGACGGCTGGGTGTTCATCCACGCCGGCGGCTGCGTGATCGAGCGCGAGCTGGCCGCCGGCGAACGCCTGGACGTGGATACCGGCTGCGTAGTGGCCTACCACCCGACCGTGGACATGGATGTGCGCCGTGTCACTGGCGTCAAGAGCATGCTGTTCGGTGGCGAGGGCGTGTTCCTGGCCACGTTGACCGGGCCGGGCAAGGTCTGGCTGCAATCGCTGCCGTTCTCGCGCCTGGCCGGACGCATGTGGATGGCGGCGCCGCAGGGCGGTGGCCAGAGCCGTGGCGAGGGCTCGGTGCTCGGCGGGCTGGGCCGGATGCTGGACGGCGACAACCGGTTCTGACCTACTCGCCCGGTAGGTGCCGACCTTGGTCGGCACTGGAATCTGCGTATGCCGACCAAGGTCGGCATCTACCGCACCCCTTCCCTGAATGGGCGAGGCTCCCCACCCTGCCCGCCCCGCCAGCGCTTCGGTATGCTGGCGCCCTTTCCAGAATCCGGCGCCGCGAGCGCACTGCCGATGAGCCTGTTCCGTCCCCGCATGCTGCTGTCCGTCGCCCTGATCGGCCTGCTGGCCGGCTGCGGCGGCGATCCGGTCCGTCCCACGCCGCCGCCGGCACCGACCGTGGTGCCGCAGGCCAAGCCGGTGAAGATCGGCATCGCGCTGGGTGGCGGCGCGGCCAAGGGCTTCGCCCACATCGGCGTGATCAAGATGCTGGAAGCCAACGGCTTCGAACCGGTAGTGGTGTCCGGCACCAGTGCCGGCAGCGTGGTCGGCGCCCTGTATGCCAGCGGCATGGACGCGTTCCAGATGCAGAGCAAGGCGGTGGCGCTGGACGAAGCCAGCATCCGCGACGTGCGGCTGTTCTCCGGTGGCCTGGTGCAGGGCCAGAAGCTGCAGGACTACGTCAACGAACAGGTGGCCAACCGCCCGGCCGAACGCCTGAAAAAGCCGTTCGCCGCAGTCGCCACGCAGCTGGAAACCGGCGAGCGCGCGATCTTCGTGCGCGGCAACGTCGGCCAGGCCGTGCGCGCGTCGAGCAGCATCCCCGGCGTGTTCGAGCCGGTGAAGATCGGTGGCCACAACTACATCGATGGCGGCGTGGTCAGTCCGGTGCCGGTGGATGCCGCGCGCCAGCTCGGCGCCGACTTCGTGATCGCCGTGGACATCTCCAGCAAGGCCAGTGGCAAGGCGCCCACCGGCATGCTCGGCATCGTCAACCAGTCGATCTCGATCATGGGCCAGCGCCTGGGCGAGCAGGAACTGGCGCGCGCCGACATCGTGATCCGACCCAAGGTACTGGACATCGGCGCTGCCGATTTCAGCCAGCGCGGCACCGCGATCCTGGAGGGCGAGAAGGCCGCGATGGCGGCGATGCCGCAGATCCGCGCGAAGATCCAGCAGCTGCAGAAGGCGCGTGCCGCGGCAGCCGCACCCGCGCCGGTGGCGGCACCGAAGTGCGAGGAAGCCTCGCGCCTGGGCAAGCTGATGGGCCGCAAGGACAAGTGCTGACGGCGACCCGCTCGAGGCGGGTCGCCATCAAAGGCCCTGCGCCAGGTCAGGCGCCGATCTGGGCCAATGCATCATTGGCCGCGGCAGTCACCGAGCTGCCATAGCCCAGGATGAGCGATCCGTTGCAGGTCAGCGGGGCCTTGAGAATGACACCATTGATCTCGGCCCTGTCGAAGCTGCAGCTTTGCCCGGTGGCTGTCGAGAAGCGCATCAGGCGCATCGCAATGGTGTTGGCATCGTCGATGCTGGCACCGAGTCCACTGATCGACCAGGTCATCAGGGTGCGGGTGTTGCCGCAGTCATAGTGGTAGCGGAAACCATAGCTTTCCGGATAGTAGGAACCGCTCAAGGGCGCCCGGCAATGGGTGCCGGTTGCCGCCATTTCGTTGGCGATCGCCAGCGAGTTGCGCGCGGCCGTGGTGGGACTGTTGCCCACGCCCGCAATCGGCCAGCCGTTGCACACGAAGCTGGCGTAGACCCCCTTGCCATAGGCGCCAGTCTGGATGCTGGTGGCATCCGCGCTGCAGCTGACCCCGGCCTGCAGCACGGCCATGAAGCCATTGAGGTTCTCCACGGCCTCGTTGACCGAGACGCCGATTCCGTAGACGTAGCCGCCGTTGCATTGACGCGAAGCCAGCGTCGACGAGTTGCTGGTCATGCCGACGAACTCGGTGGCACCGCAACTCAACGCCAGAGGTTGGGCGTTGGCGGTCTGGGGTGAAGCACCCGCAGCGGCCGGTATCAGGCCAGCGGCAAGCAGGGCAATGACAGGAGCAAGGCAGACGTTCATGTCGATCTCTCCGGACAGGGTTGTCCAGTGAGTCTAGGAAGGCCGATCCCGTCACTCCGTCAGAGATCCATCCCCTATTTCGTAGGAAAACCCCTCGCGACGCTGAAGCTGCTTAGCGGATCACGCTCCGCCACATGCAATCGGCCGCGTCGTCGCTCAGGACTCCAGCTGCGACAGGGGCAATGCCTGGAAGCCCTTCACCGTGCGCAGCACGAAGCTGGAATTGGCATCGGCCACGCCCCCGGCGTTGAGCAGCCGGTCCAGCAGGAAGTGCGAGAAGTGCTCCAGGTCGCGCACGTAGACATGCAGCAGATAGTCCATGTCGCCGGTCAGTGCATGGCAGGCCACCACTTCATCCCAGCCCTGCACGCTGTCCACGAAGTGGCTGATGGCGGCCTGGTCGTGCTTTTCCAGCTGCACGCGCACGAAGGCCTGCAGGCCCAGCCGCAGCTGCCGTGGCTCCAGCCGCGCGCCATAACCGACGATCACGCCCTCGCTTTCCAGCCGCTGCAGGCGGCGCAGGCAGGCCGAGGGTGAGAGGTTCACCCGCGTCGCCAGCTCGGCATTGGTGGCGCGCCCATCCTTCTGGATTTCAGCCAGCAGGCGTATATCCGTGCGATCGAACTGGACTTCTCCGGCCATTGTTGCCCCGCAACATGGTGAGTACGCAAGGATATTGCGCCAACAAGGCCAATCGACGCAACTTTTGCAACCCTGTTGCGCGCGCCCTGCCCTAGCATCGTGGGTATCCCATCCCGGAGTGCCCCATGGACCTCGCCCAGCCCCGCCGCGTCGAACACCAGCAGACCGACAAGGGCTACGTGCCGGTGTATACCACCGCGCTCGTCGAGCAGCCGTGGGACACCTACAGCGCCGATGACCACGCCACCTGGAGCACGCTGTACCAGCGCCAGCGCGAGCTGCTGGTCGGCCGCGCCTGCCAGGAGTTCCTGGATGCGCAGGACGAGATGGGCATGAGCGCGCACATGATTCCGCGCTTCGACCAGCTCAACGAAGTGCTCGGTGCCGCCACCGGCTGGACCCTGGTCGGCGTCGAAGGCCTGCTGCCGGAACTGGATTTCTTCGACCACCTGGCCAACCGCCGTTTCCCGGTGACCTGGTGGATCCGTCGCCCGGACCAGATCGACTACATCGCCGAGCCGGACCTGTTCCACGATCTGTTCGGCCACGTGCCGCTGCTGATGAACCCGGTGTTCGCCGACTACATGGAGGCGTACGGCCGTGGCGGCGTCAAAGCCCACGCGATCGGCCCGGATGCGCTGCAGAACCTCACGCGCCTGTACTGGTACACGGTGGAGTTCGGCCTGATCGACACGCCCGACGGCCTGCGCATCTACGGTGCCGGCATCGTGTCATCGAAGGGCGAATCGCTGTATTCGCTGGAATCGGCCGCGCCCAACCGCATCGGCTTCGACCTGCAGCGGATCATGCGCACGAAGTACCGCATCGATACCTTCCAGAAGACCTACTTCGTCATCGACAGCTTCGAACAGCTGATGCAGGCGACATCGCCGGACTTCACCCCGATCTACGCGGCACTGGCCGACCAGGCGCATCTGCCGGCTGGCGACGTGCAGGACGACGACCGCGTGTTCCAGAAGGGCACGGGCGAAGGCTGGGCCGACGGTGGTGACGTGTAAGCGCATCAAACACGCCGCTTCGCACTGAAAACGGCGCACTCCGGTGCGCCGTTTCCATTGATGGCGGCCCGCGCCGTTTCAGCGCTGCAGGCCAGGGCAGGGCACTCAGGCGTCCACGGCCCGGCAGGAGCCGCGCACCATCAGCTGCGGATGCACGCTGGCCGCGGTCGGCGCCTCCGGTACGCCGGTCTGCACCAGCATCGCCGCGGCCATGCGGCCGATATCGGAGACGTGGCGGCGTACCGAGGTCAGCGGTGGCCACAGCCGCGACGCCAGCGGGCTGTCGTCGTAGCTGACGATCGACAGCTGCTGCGGCACCGCGATGCCCGCACGCAGGGCCACCTGGTAGACGCCTGCGGCCATTTCGTCGTTGCCGGCGAAGATCGCACTGGGCCTGCCTTCGCCAAGCAGCAGGCGCTCGGCGGCATGCACGCCGGACTCGAAGGTGTCGCCCGCTTCCAGCACGCGTTCACCCGGCAGGGTCAGCCCCACCTGGGCGAGCCGATCGAGGAAGCCATGGGTACGTTCGCGTGCAGCGCGGCGGTCACCGGGGCCGGCGATCACCGCGATGTCACGGTGGCCGAGCGAAAGCAGGTAACCCGCCGCCGCGGCAGCGCCATCGCGATCATGCGTGACCACGGCCTGCGCCTCGTCGTCGGACGCATGCGCGTTGATGCGCACGTAGCGGCAGTCGATCGCGTCCAGCACCTGCGCCAACGCAGCCGACTCGGACGCGCGTGGGCCGAGGATCACGCCATGCAGCTTCTGCTGCTGCACGAAGCGGCGCACACCCTGTGCGCACTCTGGATCCTCGCTGTCGCACGGATGCACCACCAGCTCGTAGCCGGTGCCGCGCAGCGCTTCCAGCGCGCCATGCTGCAGGTCGACGATGCATTGGGCGCCCGGGTCGTCATACACCAGGCCGATCAGGAAAGAGCGGCGGAACGCGAGTCCGCGCGCCAGGGGGTCGGGCACGTAACCGACCTCGCGCATCAACGCCTCCACCTTGTCGCGGGTGTCCTTGCGCACCAGCGGCGAGTTGTTGATGATTCTTGAAACCGTTTTCTTGGAAACTCCCGACAGTCGTGCGATGTCGTTGATCGTGGCAGCCTTGCCCTTCGATGCCGGCAATGCAGCATCGCTAATAATTCGCACTGACATGTATAGAACCAGGTAAGTCGGAGAACTCTAGCCTTGCGCCCGTCGGGCACGAAGTTGCGGAGTGTCGCAGCGGATGGGGAACGCGTCCTGTTCGACCACGCATGCTGCACAGGGTTCCATTGTGATCGTTCTACCCACTCCGCATCTGAACCGTTTTTCACGCGCTCGTGTCATCACTGCGGGCGCGACGCGTGCCACCGCCAACATTCCCTTAACCATGCTCGGCTACATTCGGGGCATGGACCTGCAGACTTCTCCGTTTCCGCCGTTCCGTGGCCGCGACCGGTTGATCGCCGCAGTCGATGCGGCGATGACCTCCGGTGATGCCGAACGCATCACCGCCGACCTGCAGCGGGCGCTGCAGGAGGCCATTGCGGACAGCCGCATCGAATTGCCCGAGTGCGTGCACCGTCCAGTCAGTGATCATTACGCGCGACGCCCGCTGTACCACAGCCGCGAACACGGCTACAGCGTGATTGCCATGAGCTGGGGCCCAGGGCAGGGCACGCCGCTGCACGACCACGATGCCATGTGGTGTGTGGAGGGCGTGTGGTTGGGCGAGCTGGAGATCACCCGCTATGAACTGCTGGAATGCGCCGGCGAGCGTTGGCGCTTCCGTCGCCACGCGGCGCTGCGCGGAGGCTGCGGCAGCGCCGGCAGCCTGATTCCGCCGCACGAGTACCACACCCTGCGCAATGCCAGCGACCAGTCACTGGCGATCTCGGTGCACGTGTACGAGGCACCGATGGAGCGATCTGCCGTATTCGACCCGCTCGGCGGCGACTGGTACCAGCGCCGCATCCAGGCACTGCAGGCCGACCCGGCCTGAACCCGGCGCGCTGCAGCACCTTCGCGATCCACGTGGCATCATGCGCCGCTGCGCTGCCGGGCCCGGCGGCGATCCGCGATGCCCCGTCGGGCAAGGAGCAAGACCATGTCCAGCGCTGATCCGCGCCTGCGCGCGCTGCTGAAGCTGGCACCGGTGATTCCGGTGTACACCCCCGAAGATGTGAATGAAGCGGTCAACGTGGCCCAGGCCCTGTTCCGCGGCGGCCTGCCGGTGATCGAAGTGACCCTGCGCACGCCGCAGGCACTGGATGCCATCAAGGCGATGGTCGAGGCCGTGCCGGATGCGGTGATCGGTGCCGGCACCGTGCTCAACGCCGCGCAGATGCAGGCGGCCAGGCAGGCCGGCGCGCGTTTCGCGGTATCGCCGGGTGCCACGCCGGCGCTGTATGCCGCCGCGCGTGATGCCGACCTGCCGTACCTGCCTGGCGCTGCCACGGCCTCGGACCTGATCCTCGGCCTGGAGCACGGCCGTGACACCTTCAAGTTCTTCCCGGCAGTGCAGGCCGGCGGTGCCGCGCTGCTGGCGGCCTGGCACGGCCCGTTCGCCGACGTGCGCTTCTGCCCGACCGGCGGCATCAGCGCGCAGACCGCGCCGCAGTTCCTGCACCTGCCCAACGTGCTGTGCGTGGGAGGCTCGTGGCTCACCACGCCGGCGCTGCTGCAGACCCGTGACTGGGACACCATCGAGCGCCTGGCCCGCGAGGCCTCGGTGCTGGCCAGCTGAACCGGCAGCACGAATCGTCAAAGGTTTGATCGTGATCAAAGCGCCGGCCCCGGGCCGGCGTCATTCTGTGGGCAAGCGCACTACGGAGATCCGGACATGAATCCAACCATGAAGGCCGCTGTCGTGCGTGAGTTCGGCAAACCACTGGTGATCGAGGAAGTCTCGGTACCGCGCCCGGGGGCGGGCGAGGTACTGGTCAGGATCGAGGCCTGTGGCGTCTGCCACACCGACCTGCACGCCGCCGAGGGCGACTGGCCGGTGAAACCGAACCCGCCATTCATCCCCGGCCACGAGGGCGTGGGGCACGTCGTGGCCGTGGGAGGCGGGGTAGGGCACGTCAGGGAAGGCGACAGGGTCGGCATCCCCTGGTTGTACTCGGCGTGTGGCCATTGCGAACACTGCCTGGGTGGCTGGGAGACGCTGTGCGAGACGCAGCGCAACACCGGTTACTCGGTCAACGGCGGCTTCGCCGAGTACGCACTGGCCGATGCCAACTATGTCGGCCTGCTTCCGAAGGAAGTGGGCTTCGTCGAGATCGCGCCGGTACTGTGCGCCGGCGTGACCGTCTACAAGGGGCTGAAGGTCACCGACACCAAACCCGGTGACTGGGTGGCGATTTCCGGCATCGGTGGCCTCGGCCACATGGCGGTGCAGTATGCCCGTGCGATGGGCCTGAACGTGGCCGCGGTGGACGTGGACGACAACAAGCTGGCATTGGCCCGGCAGCTCGGCGCGCAGGTCACCGTCAACGCGCGCACCACCGATCCGGCCGCATTCCTGAAGAAGGAGATCGGCGGTGCCCACGGTGCGCTGGTCACCGCCGTTTCGCCGAAGGCATTCGAGCAGGCGCTGGGCATGGTCCGCCGTGGCGGTACCGTCTCGCTCAATGGCCTGCCGCCGGGCAACTTCCCACTGGATATCTTCGGCATGGTGCTCAACGGCATCACCGTGCGTGGCTCGATCGTCGGCACCCGGCTGGACCTGCAGGAGTCGCTGCAGTTTGCCGCCGAGGGCAAGGTCGCCGCCACGGTCAGCACCGATCGCCTGGAAAACATCAACGACGTGTTCGCGCGCATGCACGCGGGCACCATCGAAGGCCGCGTGGTGCTCGACTTCGCCGCCTGACCGCCTGTGCATGGCCGCCGTTGCACCGTACCCCTCTCCCACGGGCACGGCGGCCATGCCGATACCGGTAACGCCGGCAGCTGGCCGGCAACCGCAGGCGCTTCGCGCAGCCGTACAATGCGCGCATGCCCGGCCTGCTCAAGACCCTGTTCCTGTCCATCGTCGCCCTGATCGGTGGCGTACTGTCGCTCGCGCTGGTCAGCAGCGTCGCCAGCTGGCTGCCACCGCTGCTGGGCCTGTCGCCAGGCAACAACAGCGTGCAGCTGGGCTGGGACCTGGCGTTCAGCGTGCTCGGTGGCGTCGCCGGCATCTCCTTTGCCACCTATTACGCGCCCTGCTGGCCGCGCTCGCATGGCTTCTCGATCTGGTCGCTGATCGCGCTGGGCTGCGGCTACGCGGTGTGGAGCGTAGGCGCGGATTTCCCGATGTGGTTCGTCGTTTCCCTGCTGGTCTCGCTGCCGCTGCAGCTGCTGGTGGGCTGGTGGTTCGGTCGCCGCGCGTCGCGCGATCCGGGCTGAGCGCATACAGGTACTGTCGGCCGCTGGCCGGCAACTGTGGGATGGCCGAGGTTGCCGGCCAGCGGCCGGCACTACCGCTTCAGCGGCGGCAGCGTCTGCTTCAACCGTTCAATGCCCTGCCAGGGGTCACCCTTCAGCCGCTTCGCACGCGCCAGCGCCCTGGTCATCGGGAACGCATCGGCGGCGGTCACCTTCGCCAGTTCCTCCCAGCGCAACGGCACCGCCACGCCAGCGCTCGCGCGCGCCCGCAATGACCACGAACATACGCTGGTAGCACCGCGCGTGTTGCGCAGCCAATCGATGAAGATCACCCCGCTGCGCTTCGCCTTGCTCATCGTCGCTACGTAGCGGTCAGGCTGCTGCAGTGCCATCGCCTGCGAGAACGCCTCGCAGAACGCCTTGGCCTGCTCCCAGTCCGCCTTCGGCTGCAGCGGCACCACCACGTGCACGCCCTTGCCGCCAGACAGCCGCACGAAGCTCTGCAGGCCGATCTGCAGCAGGCGGTCACGCACATCGCGCGCGCCGGCTTTCACCTGTGCCCAGCTCACGCCGTCGCCGGGGTCGAGATCGAACACCAGGCGGTCCGGATGCTCCGGGTCGTCTACCGTCGCACCCCACGGATGCAGCTCCAGCGTGTTCATCTGCACCAGCTGGAGCAGCCCACGCGCGTCGTCGATGTAGACATAGTCCTCGCGACCACTTTTCTGCTGCAGTGGCACCGCATGCACGGCGTCACCCAGCCCGGGGCCATGATGCTTCTGGAAGAAGCAGGCCTTGCCAACACCCTCGGGACAGCGCAGCAGCGACAACGGCCTGCCGGCAATCTCCGGCAGGATCCAGCGCGCCATCTGCCGGTAATAGTCGGCCACGTCGCCCTTGCTGAGTTTCTGATCCCGGAATACCACGCGTTCGGGGTGCGTGATCTCCACCTCGCCCGCGGCGTCCACGTCTGCAGCGCTCACTTCCAGATCCTCCACCTGCTTGTCGTTGCGCAGCCGCTTGAAACTGGCCTGGCGCAGCAGCCCTTCCTTGCCCCAGCCACGGAAGGCGACCTCGGCCACCGCCACCGGTTTCACCCAGCGCACGCTGGACGCGCGGAACGGCACATGCGCCGGCAACGGCAGCACGGGGGTCTTCACCGCCAACGGCTGCAGTGCCTTGTGCAGCGCGCGCAGGCGTTCGTCGTCGAAGCCGGTGCCTACGCGACCAACATAGCGCAGGCCGGCCCTGTCCTGCGCGGCCAGAAGCAACGAGCCGAATCCCACCCGCGAACCCTTCGGGGCGGTGTACCCCACGATGATGAACTCATCGCTGTCTTCGTGCTTCACCTTGGCCCAGCTGCGCGCACGGGCATTCACATACGGAGCATCCACCTGCTTGCTCACGATGCCCTCGAAACCGGCCTTGCCACTGGCAGCGAACACCTGTGGCCCGTGATCGATCACATGCTCACTGAAGGCGAGGATGCCAGGCACATTGCCCAGCAGCGCTTTCAGCAGCGCCTTGCGTTCCAGCAGGGGCGCGTGGCTGATGTCGGCACCCGCAACACCTGGCAGGTCGAAGACGATGTAGCGCAGTGGCTGTTTCGAACTACCGTCGATCACCCGTTGCAGTGCTGCGAAGTCACTGCGGCCCTGCGCATCCAGTACAACCAGTTCACCGTCCAGGCGCGCATCGCGCACCGGCAGCGCCCGGATGGCCTGCACGACTTCGGGAAAATCGGCCGTCCAGTCCAGTCCGTTGCGCGAGCGCAGTTTCACTTCGCCATCGTGCAGATCAGCCAGCAGTCGATAGCCGTCCCACTTGATCTCATGCAGCCAGTGCTCGCCATCCGGCGCGCTGTCGCGGTGATCGGTCAATTGCGGTTTGAAGGCGCGTGGGTAGGGCGTGCCACGTGCGCCGTCCAGTTTCAGCGCGCGCGCATGCCAGCGTGCATCGGCCTTGCGGGTAGCCCTGCGTGCGGCCGGTGCAGCGCGCTCTGTCCTTCCCGCCGTGCGCGTCTTCGCCGCCGATGAGCGTTTCGGCACGGGCGCTTCCAATAGATCGTCCGCTTCGGCATCGCGCGCCTCCTCATCATCGCGCTTGATCAGCAGCCATTGCACCTGACGCCCCTTCATCGCCGTGCGCACCAGCTTCCAACCGCCGGCCAACCGCTGCCCGTGCAGAACGAAGTCGATCTTGCCCGCCGCCAGTGCCTGCAATGGATCACCTTCGCAGGCCCAGGTGCCATGATCGAACACCTCCACATGGCCCGCGCCGTAATGGCCTTCAGGGATGTCGCCCTCGAAGCCGGCATAGGACAGCGGATGGTCTTCCACTTCCACCGCCAGCCGCTTCTCGCCGACCCGCAGCGAAGGCCCCTTCGGCACGGCCCAGCTCTTCAGTACACCGTCCATTTCCAGGCGGAAATCGTAGTGGCGCGAACTGGCATGATGCAGCTGGATGACGAACGTTGGCCGTCGCTTCGGGTCACCGTGGGCGGCGGTGTCGTCAGGCTCCGGCGTCTGGCCGCTGCCTCCGCCGAGGCGACGCTTGCGCCGGTACTGGTGCAGCGACATGGCTCAACCTGCCTTGCGCCGCGTGGTCTTCTTGACGGCCTTCTTGACGGCCTTCTTTGCCACCTTCTTCGCAGGCGCCTTGCGGGCCGCCGTCTTCTTCGCCGGTGTGCGCGTGTTTGCGTCCAGGCTTTTCTGCAGCAGCGCCATGAAGTCGACCACGTTGGTGGCCGCATCCTCATGCGGTGCCGGCTCCTCTTCCACCCGGGTGGTGCCGCCCTTGGACTTGATGCGCTTGTTCAGCACCTGCTGCAGGCGCGCGCGGAATTCGTCGTGGTACTGCGAGGGGTCCCAGTCACCGGCCATCGACTCGATCAGCTGCTCGGCCATTGCCGATTCCTTGCCGGTGATCCGGTAGTCGGAGAGTTTTCCGGTGGGCAGCGCGTAGTCGTCCGGATCCACCAGTTCCTGCGGATAGCGCAGGATCATCAGCACCAGCGCGTCTTCCTGCGGCATTACCGCGCACAGATACTCACGCGTGCGTACCACCACCCGCGCGATGCCAACCTTGCCGGTTTTTCGCAGCGTCTCGCGCAGCAGCACATACCCCTTCTCGGCCTTCTTGCCTGGCACCAGCAGATACGGCTTCTCGTAGTAGCGCGGATCGATCTGCGCTGCATCCACGAACGATTCCACTTCCACCGCTTCGTGGCTTTCCGGCGCGGCCGAGCGGATATCGCCTTCCTCCAGCACGACATAGCTGCCCTTGTCGTACTCGTAGGCTTTGACGATGTCCTTCCAGGGCACTTCCTCGCCGGTATCGGCGTTGACCCGCTCGAACCGGATCGGTTTGCGGTCACGCGAATCGAGCATGCGGAACTGCAGGTCGACCTTGCGTTCGCCGGACATCAGCGACACCGGCACATTGAGCAGTCCGAAGGACAGCGTGCCGGTCCAGATGGGGCGGGCCATGGAGATACCTGTGACGGGGCAGGGGACAGCCAGCTTCAGCCCGGCGATGTAAACCACCCGTGTCGGTGCCGTGCACGTGGGTTCTACGCAGATGCGGTAGTGCCGGCCGCTGGCCGGCAACCCCAGAAAACTTCAGGCAGCGAACCTCTGCCGGCCAGCGGCCGGCACTACTGCAGTAGTGGCCGCACTGCCGCTGCCGGAATATGGTCCAGCGCGCGCCAGGCGTCTTCCACCACCGGCCGCGCCTGCGACCAGCTCAGCCGCGACTGCCCGCGCATCTGCTCCCAGTGCTCGGCCAGTTCCTCGCAGGTATCGGCGGCGTCACCGCGCGGCCAGTCGGCGGCGTGGGTGGTCAGCGCGAAGGCATAGACCGGGCACAGGTCACGCCAGTTGCGATGGCCGGGCCCGCGACGCTCCTCGTAATCGCTGAGCATGTACTGCAGGTAGTCCTGTGCCACCGCCTGCGGGTCTTCATGGCGACGCGTGCGGCGCTGCGCGGTGCGCTGGCCGAGCGGATCGAGCAGGGCGTTGAACACGGACGGTGCGGGTCGTTCAAGACGGGGCATGGCCGGCTCCTGCAGCGGGGGCGGGTGGGCAGGAATACGCGCGGTGCCGTTACCAGCGGGTGAGCGAGATGTTCATGACGCCAGGTTCGCGGCAGCTTTACCTTGCTGGCGGTGTAGTGGAGGCCCCGAGCGCAGGCAGCCAGACCATGAGCCGTGAAACCTCCCGAGACCCGCTGCGGGAAAACCACCCGCCCATTGCCGGCGAGCAGCGTGGCAAGCGCGACGCCGACACTGCCGATTACCGCGGTACCGGGGCCCCCTTCTTCGATGCCGCGCAGGGTGACGACCACCTGCCGGTGAAGCATGAAGCTGAACAGGCGGCCCAGGACCGCAAGGACGGCGGCGACCGCCATCGTGGCGGCCAGGAGAGCCCGCTCAAGCGTCGCGAGCGCAAGCAGCGGGCCAGCGACAACCAGGACGAGGCACTGGAGGAAACCTTCCCGGCCAGCGACCCGACCTCACCGTTCGTGCCGGCCAAGGCCCCCGACTGACCGGTAGTGCCGGCCGCTGGCCGGCAACCTCCTGACGTCCTGCACGGCGCGATGCCGGCCAGCGGCCGGCACTACCACTTCAGCGCCACGACCACTGCAGGCCGACATTGGCCCGCCGTCCGGGTCCCGGCTCGTAGAAGCGGCCATTGCCGTCATTGACGATCACCGAGCCGATGTAGGCCTGGTCCAGTACGTTCTCCAACCGTGCGAAGGCCCGCAGCTCGCCACCCGGCAGGTTCCAGCGACGCCCGCCTTCCAGGTGCAGCAGGGCAAAGCCGGGCGCACGTTCGGTCGCCACGTCGTTGACCACGGTATCGCTACTGGCGGACGCCTCCAGCGCCCACTGCCAGTCGCCCGGCGTCCACTGCAGCCGGGCGAATGCCTGCTGGCGCGGCACGCCGGGTAGACGACTGCCAGCGTCGACCCTGGCATTCGAGGTCACATAGGGCGAGCGCACCTGCGCCTGCAGCCAAGTCCAGGCCAGCTGCAGCTCCAGTTGCCCGGCCAGCGGCTGGCGGTACTGCAGCTCCAGCCCCTGGCGACGGGTGCGGCCGATGTTGCGATAGGTGCTTCGTCCACCGATGTTGCTGGCAACGGCCAGCTCATCGTCGGTATCTGCACGGAACAGGCTGACATCAAGCTGGGTTCCATCCTGTGCGTGCCACTTGCTGCCGACTTCGACGGAGCGGCTGCGCGCGGCCGCGAGATCCAGTGCCAGTCCCGCCTGGCCGTCGGCGCGATAGCCCAGTTCGTTGAAGGTGGGCGTCTCGAAGCCGCGGCCCACAGCAGCGTGCAGGCGCCACTGCGGGCTGGCCTCGAAGCTGATGCCGGCCACCGGTGTGGTCGACTGGTAGCGGCGGTGGCCGCTGTCGTCCGGGTTGCGACCGGTGATGTAGCGATCGTCCGATTCGAAACGCACGCTGCTGTGGCGCACGCCCGCCAGCAACGACCAGCGCGGGCTCCATTGCCACCAGGCCTGCGCGAACTGGTCCACGTTCTGCACGATGTCGATCTGGTCGCGGCGCAGCTGCCCGCGTACGCCCAGCGTGCTGCCGATGAAGTTCTCGTAGCCGGTGCGGTGCTGGCGCTGGCGGTCCGCGCTGAGCCCGGCCACCACGTCCAGCGGCCGGGCGGCGAGGTCGCCGTGCCAGCCCCAGCGCGCGTCCAACCCACCGTAGCCTCCGTCCAGGTCGATCACCCCGCCCGCATGCAGGGGATTGGCCTGGGCCGCCGGCGGAATCGGCAGGTACTGACGCACCGCGCGCTGGCCGGCATAGCCCATCAGCTGCCAGCGCTGCGCGCCGGCCTCGCGGGTCCAGCGCAGCCCGGCCTGCTGCTGGCGCACCGATTTGCGGGTGTTGTACTGGTGTGCCACGGCGGTGGCCTGGCGTGGGTCCGCCGCCACCTGCGCGCGGGTCAGGCCCAGCGGGTCCTGCGCATCGGGCGCATCCAGCGCATTGAGCAGCAGCTCCAGCCGCCCACCGCCCAGATCACCGCCGATGCGCGCATTGAGCGATTCACGGCGTGCGCGGCTGTGGTCACGCCAGCCATCGGTACGGAAGTGGTTGGCGGCGATGTTGTAGTCCAGCCCGTGGCCTGCACCCTGCAGTTGCGCACCGACACTGAGCGTGTTGTCGGCGCCGGCATTGAGGCGCAGCCGCCACGGGTCGCCGGCCTGGCCCTGCGCGCTCCAGACCTGCAGCACGCCACCGGAGGAATTGCCATACAGCGCCGAGAACGGCCCACGCAGCACGTCGATGCGCTCGGCGCCGAGCAGGCTGGCATGCGACAACTGACCCTGGCCGTCGGGCATGGTCGCCGGTACGCCGTCGATCAGCACCCGCACCCCGCGCACACCGAAGGTCGAGCGCGCGCCGAACCCCCGGATCGACAGCTGCGTGTCCTGCGCGAAATTCTGCCGGTCGCGCGCGACCAGGCCCGGCACACCGGCCAACGCCTCGGACAGCTGTGCGCTGGCGCCAGCGCGGCCGGCGTCGATCCAGACCGTGTCCTGGCTGGCCGGCAGAGCGAACGGGTCGATGCCGGGCACGCGTGCGGCCTGCACCTGCACGGCAGGCAGGGCGGTGGGGGCGGGCTCGGCCATGCCGGCAAATGGCGACAGCAGCAGGGCGGAGAGCGGCAGGCAACGGCGTCGTGCGGCGGGATTCATGATTCAGGTTGATGGATCGGGCGGCAACGCACGCCATGGTACGGGCCCGGGGATGACGATGGCGGCGGCCAGCCCCGGCAGGCTTTGTTACGATGGGCTGTTTCCGGCTGGAAAGCCGTAAGCCGCGTGGCGCAATTCCTCCCCCTTTCCGTCTACCGAACGAGTACCGCCGTGTCCTTCTTTGCAAACGTGGAACTGGTCCCAGGCGACCCGATCCTGGGCCTGACCGAGGCGTACAACGCCGACAGCCGCCCGACCAAGGTCAACCTGGGTGTGGGCATCTACTACGACGAGAGTGGCCGCATTCCGCTGCTGCGCGCCGTCAAGCAGATCGAGCAGCAGCTCGCCGCGGAAGCCAAGCCGCGCGGCTACCTGCCGATCGATGGCCTGCCGGCGTACACGCAGGCCACGCGCGAACTGGTGTTCGGCAAGGACTCGCCGCTGCTGGCCGCCGGCCGCGTCACCACCGCGCAGACGGTGGGTGGCAGCGGTGCGCTGCGCGTCGGCGCCGACGTGCTGAAGAAGCTGCTGCCGCACGCCACCGTTGCGCTTAGCAACCCGAGCTGGGAAAACCACCGCGCCGTGTTCAGCGCGGCCGGCTTCGAGGTGGTGGATTACACCTACTTCGACCCGACCACCCATGGCGTCGATTTCGACGGCATGCTGGCCGACCTGGGCAAGCTGCAGGCCGGCACCGTGGTGCTGCTGCACGCCTGCTGCCACAACCCCACCGGCGCCGACCTCACCGTCACCCAGTGGAAGCAGGTCGCGCAGCTGCTGAAGGACAAGCAGCTGTTCCCCTTCATCGACATGGCCTACCAGGGCTTCGACAAGGGCATCGAGCAGGACGGCGCCGCCGTTCGCATCATCGCCGAAGCCGGCATCGACAGCTTCATCGTCGCCAACTCGTACTCCAAGTCGTTCTCGCTGTACGGCGAACGCGTGGGTGCGCTGTCGATGGTGGCGCCGACCGCCGCTGACGCCAAGGCCGTGCAGTCGCAGGTCAAGCGCGTGATCCGCACCATCTACTCCAGCCCGTCCACCCATGGTGCCGCGCTGGTGGCCGGCGTGCTGACCAACCCGGACCTGCGCGCGATGTGGGAGCAGGAACTGACCGAGATGCGCGAGCGCATCCATGCCCTGCGCCAGGGCCTGGTCGAGAAGCTGGCCGCTGCCGGTGCACCGCAGTTCGGCTTCATCAACGAGCAGGCCGGCATGTTCTCCTACTCCGGCCTCAGCCGTGAGCAGGTCGAGCGCCTGCGCGACGAGTTCGGCATCTACGCCGTCGGCACCGGCCGCATCTGCGTAGCCGCGCTGAACCAGAACAACCTGGAATACGTCGCCAAGGCCGTGGCCACCGTCGCCAAGGGCTGAAGCAACGCACCAGTGGTTTGATCACAAAGGCGCCGCGAGGCGCCTTTGTTTTTTTGCATTTGCCCCTGCCTTTGCCACACCCACCGCGCTCGCGGCGAACCCTGAAGCGCGTGGGAGGGGGAGGCGATGCAGGACCGTTGGCGCCATGGATGGCGCCATCGAGCTTACATGGACGTACTTGCAGCGTGTCCTGCATCGCCTCCCCCTCCCACGAGCCTCGACAAAAGGAAGGCGCCACGAGCGCAACGCATCTGGAAACGATTACGCCTTCCCGCGGTCACGCACGCCCCCGCCAGACCGGCGACAATAGGCGTTTTCCCGCTGCCGAGACCTGCCCGCTCATGTCCCGTACTTCGTTGACCCGCTTCCTGATCCAGGAACAGCACGCCGGCCGCATCAACGCCGACCTGCGCCAGCTGATCGCGGTCGTCGCCCGCGCCTGCACCAGCATCTCCATCGCCGTCAGCAAGGGCGCCCTCGGCGGCGTGCTCGGCGAGGCCGGTACCGGCAACGTGCAGGGTGAAGCGCAGAAGAAGCTGGATGTCATCAGCAACGAGATCCTGCTCGAAGCCAACGCCTGGGGTGGCCACCTCGCCGCCTGCGCTTCGGAAGAAATGGACCACAGCCAGCCGGTGCCGGACATCTATCCGCGTGGCGACTTCCTGCTGCTGTTCGATCCCCTCGATGGCAGCTCCAACATCGACGTCAACGTCTCCGTCGGCACCATCTTCTCGGTACTGCGCTGCCCGACCAACGTCGAACTGCCGGGCGATGACGCGTTCCTGCAGCCGGGCAGCAAGCAGATCGCCGCCGGTTACTGCATCTACGGGCCCAGCACCCAGCTGGTGCTGACCGTCGGCCACGGCACCCACGCCTTCACCCTGGACCGCGAGAAGGGCGAATTCGTGCTGACCACCGAGAACATGCAGATTCCGGCAGCCACCCAGGAATTCGCCATCAACATGTCTAACCAGCGTCATTGGGAAGCGCCGATGCAGGCCTACGTCGGTGATCTGCTGGCCGGCAAGGAAGGCGCACGCGGCAAGAACTTCAACATGCGCTGGATCGCCAGCATGGTCGCCGACGTGCATCGCATCCTGACCCGCGGCGGCATCTTCATCTACCCGTGGGACAAGAAGGACCCGTCCAAGGCCGGCAAGTTGCGCCTGATGTACGAAGCCAACCCGATGGGCCTGCTGGTCGAACAGGCCGGTGGCGCCGCCTGGACCGGCCGCGAGCGCATCCTCGATATCCAGCCTGACCAGCTGCACCAGCGCGTCCCGGTGTTCCTCGGCTCGCGCGAGGAAGTGGCCGAAGCCGTGCGCTACCACCACGCGCACGACGACGCGCAGCGCTGAGGGCCGTCACCGACAACGGTCATGGCAGAGCGATGACATGACCGTGGGGTGACACCACGGGCGGCAAACGGCACCATCGAGCCATTGCCGCCTAAGGAATGCACGCATGCACGAGCAGGGCCCGGTCGATTTCATCGAAGTCATCCACAATGCCGTCCCCAGCGACGTCTGCGCGGCGATCGTCGAGCGCATGCGTGCAACGCGTGGCCTGCTGCCCGGTGCGGTGGGCAGTGGTGTGTTCCCGGAACTCAAGCACAGCAAGGATCTGCGCATCAGTGGACTGGACGGCTGGCAGGATGTCGACCAGCAGCTGCAGATCGCGGTGTTCAACGGCCTGCTGACTTATCTACGCCGTTATCCACAGGCGTTGATCGCTCCGCTGATGTTGCAGATCCAGGACAGCAATGGCCAGCCGCGACGCCTGTCTGCCGAGGACTTCCCCGACATGCCGCCGCAGCAGCTGGCCGACCTGGCCCGCACCTGCCTGCGTCCGGGCGCGATCAACCTGCAATGGTACGCGGCGGGCGAAGGCGGCTACCCGTACTGGCACTGCGAGCTGTACCCGAAGGATGCGCAGGCCGAGACCCTGCACCGGCACGTGCTGTGGACGCTGTACCTCAACGAAGACTTCGACGAAGGCGAAACCGAGTTCCTGTTCCAGGGCCGCAAGATCGCCCCGCGCACCGGCAGCCTGCTCATTGCGCCGACGGCGTTCACCCACACCCATCGTGGCAACCGTCCGCAGGGCGGCGACAAGTTCATCGCCACCAGCTGGATCCTGTTCCAGAGCGCGCAGAAGTTGTTTGGCGCGTAGCCTCGAGTAGGGTCGAGCTTGCCTCGACCCTACTCAGAACAACGAGCCCTGCGGCGAATCCTTCTTCGGCGGCAGCGGCTTCTGGAACCGGCTGCAATCCAGCTTCGGCCAATGACTGTTCTGCGCATTGAACCCGAGGCGCTTGCGCGCCAGCTTGAAGCGGTTGTTCAACAGGTCCGCATACACGCCTTCGCCGCGCATGCGCGTGCCGAACTGGCTGTCGTAGTCCTTGCCACCGCGCAGCTGCTGGATGGTACTCATCACGTGCGCGGCGCGATCCGGGTGATGGGTATCGAGCCAATCGCGGAACAGCGGTGCCACTTCCAGTGGCAGGCGCAGCAGCACGTAACCCGCGGTGCTGGCGCCGGCGTCATGCGCGGCGTCCAGCACGGCTTCCAGTTCGCTGTCGTTGATCCATGGAATCACCGGCGCCACCATCACCCCGACCGGAATACCGGCCTCATGCAGCCGCTTCATCGCGCGCAGCCGCGCATGCGGTGCCGACGCGCGCGGTTCGAGCTTTGCGGAAAGATGCGGGTCCAGCGAGGTCACCGAGAAGTGCACGCTGACCAGGTTCTCCGCGGCCAGCGGCGCGAGCAGATCGATATCCCTCTCGACCAGCGCGTTCTTGGTGATCAACGAGAACGGATGTTTCGTCTCCAGCATCACTTCGATCAACTGACGGGTCAGCTTGAACTTGCGCTCGATCGGTTGGTAGGCATCGGTGTTGATGCCCAGCGCGATCGGCTGCGGCACGTAACCCGGTTTCGACAGCTCCTTGCGCAGCAGCTGCGGCGCATTGGTCTTGGCAAACAGCTTGGTCTCGAAATCCAGGCCCGGCGACAGGTTCAGATAGGCATGCGAGGGGCGCGCAAAGCAGTACGAGCAGCCATGCTCGCAGCCGCGATACGGATTCACCGACTGGCTGAAGCCGACGTCCGGTGAGTTGTTCCGGGTGATGATGCTGCGTGCGGTTTCGGCGCGCACCTCGGTGCGCAGGCGTGGGGCGAGGAACTCTTCGCTCTCATCGACGGCCCAGCCATCATCCACCGCCTCGCTGACGGTGCTTTCAAAGCGCCCGGCAAGGTGGGACGTGGAACCTCGGCCCTTGATCGCAATACCCATGGACGCAGGGTACGCCGCGACCGTCTCAACGGCTGCGACGGCCGTCTGAAGGGTTCAGCCCCTTATAGAGTCGAGCCATGCTCGACTCCATTTCCCATCCGTCCCGGGGCAGTCGAGCATGGCTCGACTCTGCAGGGGAGGGGTCAGAGCAGCGCCAGGTACCCGCGCACGGTGGCGTCCAGGCCGTCATACAGCGCTTCACCGATCAGTGCGTGGCCGATCGACACCTCCAGCACATCCGGCACGTGGGCCAGGAAGTCGCGCAGGTTGTCCTGCGACAGATCGTGGCCAGCGTTGACGCCCAGGCCGGCGGCCTGCGCTCGACGCGCAGCGGTGGCGAACAGCGCCAGCATCGTCTCGGCATCGCCGGCCGCGTGCGCTTCCGCATAGGGGCCGGTGTACAGCTCGATGCGGTCTGCGCCGACTTCAGCTGCCTGCTCCAGCAACGGATTGCCAGCATCGACGAACAGGCTGACCCGGCAGCCCATCGCCTTCAGCTCGGCGATCAGCGGGCGCAGGCGCTCGCCGTCGCGTTCGAAGTCGAAGCCATGGTCGGACGTGATCTGGCCGTCGCCGTCCGGCACCAGGGTGGCCTGTGCCGGGCGGGTCTGCGCGCACAGCGGCAGCAACCCCGGGTAACCCTCGCGTGGCGGTGCGAACGGGTTGCCTTCGATGTTGAACTCGACGCCACGGGCGCGGGTCAGCGTGGACAGGGCCAGCACGTCCTCGGCGGTGATATGGCGGCGGTCCGGCCGCGGGTGCACGGTGATGCCATGTGCACCGGCATCCAGGCAGGCCTGGGCGGCGCGCACCACGTCCGGTTCGGCACCGCCACGCGAATTGCGCAGGACGGCGATCTTGTTGACGTTGACGCTGAGCTGGGTCATGGAACGGTACTACTTGGAAAGAGGGGACGGATCGTGGTCGTTGCCGTCATCGGTGCGACGGGCCTGGGCCTGTTCGCGCAGGCGCCGCAGTTCCTCGGCATCGACCAGGGTGGCTGGGTCGCGCTGCAGGTCGCCAAAGCGGGCCACGTAACGGCCGCGTACCCAGGCCAGCAGGAAGGCGAGGGCAGCCAGCAGGCACAGGGTCATCAGCCCGGCGCTGGGGGTCTTCAGCGCAAAGGCGAAACAGCCCAGCGCCAGCAGCAGGTACAACCAGTACATAGTCGGGCTCCCCGGATGATCGGCGCAGTGTAGCGCTGCGTCAGAGCAGCGGCGAGGCCAGCCGCGCGAACGCCTCGGGCAGGCGGTGCAGCCACAGCGAGCGGCCGGCCTGGTCGTGCACGCGGGTGGCACGATCGAATTCGCCCTGCAGCAGCTCGGCCAGGGCGGCGACGCGGTCACGGTCGCTGATCATCATCGACAGCTCGAAGTTCAGCCGGAAGCTGCGATGGTCGAAGTTGGCGCTGCCGACGATGCAGACATCGTCATCGGCGATGAAGGCCTTGGTATGCAGCATGCGCGGGCCGTACTCGTAGATCTTCACGCCGGCATGCAGCAGCTCGTCGAAGTAGGAGCGCGCGGCCTGGGTGACGAACCAGGAGTCGCTCATCTTCGGCACCAGCAGGCGTACGTCCAGGCCGCCCAGCGCCGCCGAGGTCAGCGCCATGCGGGCGGCCTCGCCGGGCACGAAGTAGGGCGTGACCAGCCAGACGCGTTCGTGTGCTTCCTGGATCGCGGCCACATGCAGGCGGTGGATGGTTTCCCAGCCGGAGTCCGGGCCGGAGACCAGCACCTGCGCGCTGATCGGTCCGTCCGCACGCAGCGGCATGTCCGCCGGCCACAGCCGCGCGATGTCGAAGCGCGAATGGTCCTGCCCGCTGGCGTACAGCCAGTCTTCGGCGAACACCAGCTGCAGGCTGCGCACCACGTGGCCGCGGATGCGCATGTGCAGGTCACGGTAGGCGTCGGCCCGGCGGCTCTCGTCTTCGTCGTCGGTGATGTTGATGCCGCCGGTGAAGGCCAGGCGGCCGTCCACGATTACCAGCTTGCGATGGGTACGCAGGTTCAGCCAGGGGCGCTTGAACGGCTTCAGCAGCTGTCGCGGGTGGAACCAGATCGCTTCACCGCCCGCATCCAGCAGCGGTTGCAGGAAGCGGCGGGGCAGGGCGGAAGAGCCCACCGCATCGAGCAGCAGGCGCACCTGCACGCCGGCACGGGCGCGCTCGACCAGGGCATCGCGCAGCGCGGTGCCGGCGTGGTCCGGGTTGAAGATGTAGTACTCCAGATGCACGTGGTCGCGCGCCTGTGCGACGGCTTCCAGCAGGGCCGCGTAGGTGGCGGCGCCATCCACCAGCCAGGTCACTTCGGTGGCACTGCTCGGTGCCAGCCCGGTGGTGGCCTGGGCGATCTTGGCCAGCTCGGTACAGTCCGCATCGGGTGGGCAGACGTCGCTGTAGTGCTCCATGCCCGAACGCGCACGGCCACGGCGCAGGCGCTGCCGCTTCACCTTCTGCGGGCCGAGCAGGTAGTAGATGAAGAGGCCCAGGTACGGCAGCAACGCCAGCGACAGGATCCAGCTCAGCGTCGCGACGGGCTCGCGCTTCTGCAGCATGATCCAGCCCGCCAGGGCGAACAGGTACAGCAGGTAGGCCACCGCCAGGATCGTGCCGAGGTGGGCGATGCCGTCGAGCCAGTGGCGCAGGGAGTCGAAGAGGGCGAGCATCCGCCGATCATAGCGGCCCGGGCCGTCAGGGATAAAAAAAGACGCCCCTGTTTCCAGGGGCGTCTGCAGTCGCGTCATGACTGTGGTGTTGCGGTGTAGCGATTACTGCTGCACAAAACCGATCTTCTTCATCTGAGCATTCTTCGCGGCGGCCAGGACCTTGGCCATCACGTCGTACTCGGAATCCGGGCTGGCGTCGATGCGCAGTTCCGGCTGGTTGGTCGGGTCACGCTGGACCTCCTGCTCCATCCGCTGCTGCAGCTCGCCGGTATTGATCGGGCTGTTGTTCCACGAGACCTGGTTGCTGGCGTCGATCTTCAGCTCGATCGGCGGCGGCGGTTCGACCAGCTGCGGCGGTGGGTTGAGCACGCGCTGCGGCAGGTCAACGGCGATCGGGTACGTCATGATCGGCGCGGTCACGATGAAGATGATCAGCAGAACCAGCATCACGTCCACGAGGGGCGTGACGTTGATGTCTGCCATGGGGCCCTTGCCACCACCACTACTGAATGCCATGGCTTATTGCCCCTTTTCTTTGGTCGCGACGAAGCCGACGTCCAGCATGCCCTGCTCCTGCGCGACCTTGGTCAGGTCGTTGATGACGCGCATCTTGGTGGTGCGGTCACCACGCAGGTTCAGCGGCGGCTGCGGGGTCTGCTGGGCGGCGGTCGCCAAGCGCGACTCGAGAGTCTGCTTGTTGATTTCTTCGTCGTTCCAGTAGATCGAGCCGTCTTCCTTGACTGCCAGGGTGATCGGGCCGGCACGCTTTTCAGCGTCTTCCGGCTTCTGGATCAGGTTGGCTTCCGGCAGATCCACCTTGACCTTGTGGGACATCAGGGGCGCCGTGATGATGAAGATGATCAGCAGCACCAGCATCACGTCCACGAGGGGCGTAACGTTGATGTCGGCCATGGGGCCGCCGCTGTTACCACTACTGAAAGCCATAACGGGCTCCGTCTAGATCGTGTTGACTACGTTCTCGCTGGGTACAGCGCGTCGCAATTAGCGGACGCGCGAACCGGTGGCGAAGAAGTCGTGCAGGTCGTGCGCGAAGGTATCGAACTTGCTGATGGTCGCGCTGTTGACCTTGCTGAAGAAGTTGAAGGCGAACACGGCCGGGATTGCGACGAACAGACCGATCGCGGTCATGATCAGCGCTTCACCCACCGGGCCGGCAACGGCGTCGATCGAAGCGGAGCCGGTGGCACCGATCTTGATCAGCGCGCCGTAGATGCCCCACACGGTACCCAGCAGACCGACGAACGGAGCGGTCGCACCGACGGTCGCCAGCAGGGTCATGCCCGACTGCAGCTTGTTGCTTTCGCGGGTGACGGCCTGGCGCAGGGCGCGGTCGACGAACTCCGAACGGCTCAGGTTCTCACCGACGCCGCCGGTGGCACCGCCTTCAGCGCGCTGGTGGTGGGCAGCTGCCTGGGCAGCGTCCAGGGCGATCTTCGAGAACGGCTCGGAAGCCGGCTGTTCTTCCATCGCACGGATGGCGTCCTGTGCGTTCGGGGTGTCCCAGAACAGGCTGACGACGCGATCAGCAGCGCTCTTCAGACGAACCGAACGGAAGATGTTGATGACGGTCCAGTACCAGGACATGGCCGACATCACGATCAGGGTCAGCAGCACGACCCAGGAAACCGCGAAATCACCCGGCTTGGTGGTCATTTCGTGGATCAGGTGCTCGAAGCCCATCTGCGACAGGGCGTTGGACGGATTGCCCCCGGCAGCAGCGGCGATGAAAAGTTCCTGCAGCATGACGCTTACCTTTGTTGTGTGTGGTGATAAAGGGTGTAGCTAAGCTAAACAATCGAACCGTGGGCGGGGGTGGCCGGCAGCCACCCGGCCCATCAGTTCAGCGCAAAGTTGACCGGGACGCGAACGCGACCTGCCGCCTTCTTACCGCCAGATTCAGCGGCGTTGAAGCGCCACTTGCGAGCTGCTTCCATCGCAGCACGGTCCAGGTCGCGGTTACGGCTGGACTTTTCCACCGTGACATTGGTGACGTTGCCGCTGGCATCGACATCAATGATCAGGATCACTTCGCCCTGGATACCGGCGCGGAAGGCTGCCGGCGGGTAGCGCGGCGGATTCATGGCCTTCGACGAGATGTCCACGCTGGCCTCGATCGAGGTCGGCGGTGCCGGCGGCGACGGCGGCGACGGCGGGGTGACGATGTCGTTCGGGCGCGGTTCCGGCACGTCCACGACCGGCGCCTGCGGCGGCGGCGGGACCGGCGACGGCTTCGGCGGCGACAGATTCTTCACCGGCGGCGGCGGAGTATCTGTCGGCGGCGGCGGCGGCGGCGGCGGGGGCGGCGGCGGCGGTGCGTCGACGATGGTCACCATGACGTTGCGCTCCTTCTCCGCAACGGCCTTGGGAGCCACGGCGGGAATGAGGAGCATCATGAAGGCGGCCAGATGCAGGGCAATTACAAACGCGATGCCGACGATGCGAGGCCAGCTCAGCCCCTTGTCATCGGGTTGTTCGTACCGGTGAACGACTAGTTGTTCCGTCATGCGCCAAGAGCTCAATAGTGGGGCCGGGATGCCGGGGGCGGAATCCCTGATCAGCGGTGCATGACACCGCAGGAACCTCCAAGCTTATACCAATCCTGAGCGCCTGCGCATCAATCGAGCAGGCATTCAGGCGTTATTCCTACTTACTTCAGGTTGATGATTTTCTTGGCATCAGCCTGGTTCTTCACACCCTTCGCCAGCGCCTGCTGGGCGGCCTGCTTGGCCTCCGGGATGCGACCTTCGGCATGCAGGACGCGTGCCAGGTTCAGGTAGGTCTCACCGTCCTTGGAGAGCGGGGCGGCCTTCTGCCACGCGTCGATCGCCTGCGGCACCTGGTCGGAGTAGTAGTAGGACTGGGCCAGCGCCAGGTAGACCTGGTAATCCGGCTTCAGGATGCCCTTCTGCAACCCTTCGTTGATGACCGCGATGACGTCCTTTTCCTTGTGCTCGGTGTTGGCATAGATCGAGTACAGCTGCTTGTACTCGCGCTCTTCGGTGAGCTGGCCGCTGCTGCGCAGCTTGTCCATCACCGCAGCCGCCTTGTCCATCTGGTCGGCCTGCATGTACATGCTGGCCAGGTTCAGCTGGGCCTTCTTGTCGTTCGGGTTCTTGGCCGCCAGTGCCTCGGCTTCCTTGACCGCTTCACCGGACTGGCCGGCTTCGGACAGGGCCGCCATCAGCAGCTGGTTCCAGTTGTCCTTCGGTTCGGTGGCGCCGGCGATGGCCTGCTTCAGCACCGGGATCGCTTCCTGGTAGCGCTCCAGCTGGTACAGCGCCTGGCCCTTGGCAATCAGTTCTTCCGGCTTGGTCGACTTGCTCTCGGCGAAGTACTTGTCGAGGGTGGCCAGGCCTTCGGCGGTCTTGTCGTCCTGCATCTGCAGCTGGCCCAGCATCAGCATCGACTGGAAGTGGCCGTTGTTGTCCAGGCCGTTGAACTGGATGACCTGCTTCAGATAGGCGATCGCCGCCGGAGTGTCGTCAGTCTGGTAGGCGGCCTGCGAGGCCAGCTGCGCGGCCAGCGACTTGTCGTACTCGTTCGAGGCGCTGTCGGCCAGGATCGCGTCAGCCTGTTCGCGGGTCTCCGGGAACTTTTCCTTGTTGTAGCTGTCGATCATCTTCTGCAGCTTGCTGCCCATCTTGGCCGAGGCCTTGACGGTCGGCTCCTGGCGGGTCGCATTCGGGTACAGCGCTTCGGCCTTGGCCTGCTTGCTGCCGCCGCGGTTGCCACGCTCGGACGAACGCGAGGACTGCGCGAAGGCATCGGTGACCACGGCGCCGGTCAGGGCGGTCGCGACGAGGACGGAAAGCACAGCTTTGTGGTTACGCAAAATCATCGTTCACCTCGATCGAACCGCCGGTTAGCGGCAAAGTCGGACTGTCAGAAAAATCTGAGCCGCCAAACGTATCAGAAACAGATGGCGTGAGAAATCGTTTTATGTGCTGCAATACAGCATAGAACTGCGCACTCATCCGCACTTTGGCCGCAGTCCGGCCGCCTGCGCCTGCTGATAGACCGGCGTCAGCGCCGGTGCATCGCGTCGCAACTCCTGGATCCGGTTGGCCGGGTCGGGGTGGGTGGACAGCCATTGTGGGCTGCGACCGCCACTGGCGGCCATCATGTTCTGCCAAAGATCGACCGCCTGCGCCGGGTTGAAACCGGCCTGGGCCATCAGTCGCTGGCCGATCACGTCGGCCTCGCTTTCCTGGGTACGCGAGCCCGGCAGCAGGAACGCGGTCTGCGCGCCCATCCCACCGAGCTGGTTCACGGTGCTGGCAGCGCCCTCGCCGTAAGCGGCCCCGGCCAGTGCGCCGAGCACGGCCAGGCCGGTCTGCGCGCCCATCTGGCGGGTGATGCGCTCTTCGTGGTGACGCGCGATGACATGGCCGATCTCATGGCCGATCACGGCAGCCAGCTGGTCCTGGTTCTTCGCCACGGTGAAGATGCCGGTGTTCACGCCCACCTTGCCGCCGGGCAGGGCGAACGCGTTCGGCTCCTTGTCGACGAATACCGCCGTCTCCCACCGTACGCCACGGTATTGGGCTGGCAGCTGCGCGACCAGCGCATTGACCACGCACTGCACGTAACCGTTCTGGCGGCCGTCAGTGCTGATTTTTTCCTTCTGCTTGGTTTCGGCGAACGCCTGTGCGCCCAGCTGGTCCAGCTGGGCCTGGGAGACGCCGCCCACCATCTGTCGGCGCCCGGTCGGGGACGTCGTGGTCGCGCAGGCGCTGACCAGGGTGGTGATGACAAGGGCCAGCAGCAGTTGTTTCATGGAAGCTCCCCCGTGTTCATGTCCGCAGTGTGTAGCGTACCGGCTTAATCTTTCGTCAAGCGGACACGGCGTTACGTTGACCCCAGGAACACCATCGCGGCAAGTGCAACGGCATTGTTCAGCGCATGCGCGGTGATCGCGGCCCACAACGTGCCGGTGCGGCGGTACAGCCAGCAGAACGCAGCGCCCATGCCGCCATACACCAGCCACAGCTGGAGCATGCCCGGCAGGGAATTCTTGCTCATTCCCGGCACTTCGTGGACCAGGGCGAACGCCAGGCTGCTGAGGATGATGCCCAGCCAGGGACGGCCGGCTTTCCACAGGCGCCCGAACAACACACGGCGGAACAGCAGTTCCTCGTAGGCCGGCGCCAGCACCACGGCGAACAACACGAGGAACAACGGGAAACGCGCGATCGCGTTCTGCATCAGTTCCACGTTGGTCGGCACCGGTTCGATGCCGAACTGCTTGGCCAGGAAGGCGATGCCATTGCTGCCGATCACGATCAGCGCAGCCACCAGCACGGTCCAGCCCCAGGTCGAAGGCCGCAGCAGCGCCTGGCGGGAGGCGGAGCGCTCGTCCGAGGTGGCCGGACGCCGCCAGAAATACACCACCAGAGCGGCGCCGCCGGTGGCGATCAAGGCCATCAGGATCTGCGCCAGTGCACCCGGCTGGCCAACCGCCGCGCCAACCGCGTCAGGCGACAGCACGCCCCCCTGGGCCTCGGCATTGGCATGGCTGACCACGATCGCGCGGTAGAACCCCCAGAACAGCCCGGTGATCACGCTCAAGGCGAACAGGGTGACAGTGGCGATGCCCAGGTCGATGAAGAAACCCGCCAACGGGGAACCGGCGCGCGGCGCGGCCGAGGCCGGCGGAATCGGGGGCGGGGCGGAAACCGGGGCGGAAGCGGACATCAGGTACCTGCGTTCAAGGGGCGAAGGCCGGCGCGCCTCCCCGCGCACCGGCCGTGTCCCGATTGTGTCAGATATCCAGGTTGGCGACCTTCAGCGCGTTGTCCTCGATGAAATCGCGACGCGGTTCAACCACATCGCCCATCAGGGTGCTGAAGATCTGGTCGGCGGCAACGGCATCTTCGATGCGCACCTGCAGCAGCCGACGGGTTTCCGGGTTCACGGTGGTGTCCCACAGCTGCTCCGGATTCATTTCACCCAGACCCTTGAATCGCTGGATCTGGCGGCCGCGCTTGGCCTCTTCGAGCAGCCAGTTCTGCGCCTTGGCAAAACTGTCCACTTCGATCGACTTGGCGCCGCGGGAAATGGTCGCACCCTCGCGGATCAGGCCGTGCAGCAGCTTGGAGGCCTGGTGGATCGCGCGCAGTTCGCCGCTTTCGAAGGCCGACATCGGCAACACCTGGATGTGCTGCTCGCCCATGTGGCGACGGGTCACCAGCACGGCGGCCGGGCGCTCGTCGTTGGCTTCCTGCAGTTCCAGGCTGAAGCGCGGGCTGCCCAGGCTGCCCTGGTTGAGGCGCTTGGCCAGTGCATCCAGGCCTTCGCCTTCGCCGGCAGTGCGCAGGCTGTCCATGTCCATCGGCACGAAATCGACCAGCGCTTCGAGCAGGTTGCGGTCGTAGCGGTGCGCGTTGCGTTCGATCGAATCCAGCGCCGCGGCGTAGGCCAGCAGCAGCTTTTCCAGCGCCAGGCCTTCGATGCCGGGTTCGCCAGCGGCCGGCACCAGCGCTGCGTTTTCCACCGCGCTGCTGGCCAGATAGCTGTCCAGCGCCGGGTCGTCCTTCAGGTACAGCTCCTGCTTGCCCTGCTTGATCTTGTACAGCGGCGGCAGGCCGATGTAGACATAACCGCGCTCGATCAGCTCCGGCATCTGACGGTAGAAGAACGTCAGCAGCAGGGTGCGGATGTGCGCGCCGTCGACGTCGGCGTCGGTCATGATGATGATCTTGTGGTAACGCAGCTTGTCCGGGTTGTACTCGTCGCGGCCGATGCCGGTGCCCAGCGCGGTGATCAGCGTACCGACCTGGTCCGACGACAGCATGCGGTCGAAGCGCGCGCGTTCCACGTTGAGGATCTTGCCGCGCAGCGGCAGCACCGCCTGGTTCTTGCGGTTGCGACCCTGCTTGGCCGAGCCACCTGCCGAGTCACCCTCGACGATGAACAGCTCGGACAACGCCGGATCCTTTTCCTGGCAGTCGGCCAGCTTGCCCGGCAGGCCGGCGATGTCCAGCGCGCCCTTGCGGCGGGTCAGGTCGCGGGCCTTGCGCGCCGCTTCACGTGCGCGCGCGGCGTCGACGATCTTGCCGGCGATGGCCTTGGCTTCGTTCGGGTTTTCCTGCAGGAATTCTTCCAGGCGTGCGCCGAAGGCGTTTTCAACGGCCGGGCGCACGTCGGAGCTGACCAGCTTTTCCTTGGTCTGGCTGGAGAAGCTCGGGTCGGGCACCTTCACCGACAGCACCGCGATCATGCCTTCGCGCATGTCATCGCCGGTCAGGTTGATCTTGGCCTGCTTGGCGATGCCGTTCTGCTCGATGTAGTTGTTGAGCACACGGGTCAGCGCACCACGGAAGCCGGCAAGATGGGTACCGCCGTCCTTCTGCGGGATGTTGTTGGTGAAGCAGTACATCGTCTCCTGGTAGGAGTCGGTCCACTGCAGCGCCACGTCCACGACGATGTTGTTGTGCTCGCCGGTGACCGAGATGACGTTCGGGTGCAGCGGGGTCTTCAGCTGCGCCAGATGCTCCACGAAGCTGCGGATGCCGCCTTCGTAGTGGAAGTCGTCGCGACGGCCGTCGCCACGCTCATCCGCAAGGACGATCTTGACGCCGGAATTGAGGAACGAGAGTTCGCGCAGGCGGCGAGCCAGGATGTCGTAGTGGAATTCCACGTTGTCGTGGAACGCCACGGTCGACGGCCAGAAGCGCACGGTGGTGCCGCGCTTGGTGGTGGTTTCCAGCTTGGCCAGCGGGGTCACGGCCGCACCGTTGCTGAATTCCTGCTGGTAGTGGAAGCCGTTCTGGAACACATCCACCAGCAGCTTCTGCGACAGCGCGTTGACCACACTGACGCCCACGCCGTGCAGGCCGCCAGACACCTTGTAGCTGTTGTCATCGAACTTGCCGCCTGCGTGCAGCACGGTCATCACGACTTCGGCTGCCGAAACCTCGCGGCCCAGCTTGGCGCTCATCTGCTCGTGCTTGCCGGTCGGGATGCCGCGACCGTTATCGGACACCGAGACCGAGCCATCGGTGTGGATCGTCACTGCCACGTGGTCGGCATGGCCGGCCAGCGCTTCGTCGATCGAGTTGTCGACGACCTCGAACACCATGTGGTGCAGACCGGTGCCGTCATGCACGTCACCGATGTACATGCCGGGACGCTTGCGGACAGCCTCCAGGCCTTCCAGGGCGGTAATGCTGTTGGCGTCGTAATTGCCGTTGTTTGCCGGGGTGTTCTGTTCGTCGCTCATTGCGCTTGCCGTAGGCTCCGCAGGTCGGCCACCGCGCGAGGCGATGTGCCGAGAATGAAAGGATTCCAACCCGAATTATACCAGCCGGGGTCGAGCGGCCCTGGGGTCACCACTATGGCACAGCCACGATCTGTGCATGTTCCACGTGGAACCGGGTGATATCAGCGAGGTCCTGCAGCGCCGACGGGGTTTCGGTGGCGGTAATGAAGATCTGCGCCGGGCCATCGAGCAGACGCTGCAGGACCCGCGCCTGGTGGGTGCGATCCAGCTCCGAGGCCAGATCATCGAGTGCGATCACCGGCCACTCGCCGCGTTGCTCCGCGTAGTCCTCGGCCTGCGCCAGCAGGCACGCCAGCGCGGTCAGCTTGGCCTGCCCCCGTGACAGCGCGTCGCGACCGGGAATGTTGTGGAAATCCACGCTCCAGTCTGCGCGGTGCGGGCCGACCGAGGTGTAACCGGCCTGGCGATCCCGTTCGCGGGCCAGAAGCAGGGCATCGGCCAGAGGAAGCTCATGGCGACGCCAGCCTGGGCTCAATTCCAGCCCCTGAATCCCAAGTTGCGGGGCCAGGGTGGCTGCCAACGACACCGTGCGCTGCTGCAGTCGCTCCAGGTAGTGCTGGCGGCGGCTGGTCAGCGGTTCTCCCGCCTCGGCCAGCTCGTGATCCCAGGTATCGAGCATACGCGATGGTCCACCCTGCTTGAGCAGCGCATTGCGCTGCTTCAGTGCCCGCGAGTAGCGGCGCCACAGGGACAGGAAATCAGGTTCCACGTGGAACAGGCCCCAATCGAGGAAGCGACGACGGGGTTCTCCACCGCCGCTCACCAGCGCATGGCTGCCTGGCTCGAAGGTGACAACCGCCAGCGCAGCACAGAGATTGCCCAGCTGCGCGACGTCCTCGCCGTCCAATCGGCCTTTCCAGTCCTGGCCACTGTGGCGCAGGCCTGCCTTGCGGCGATGGGGCGGGTGATGGGCGCGCTGCTCGTCCCATTCCACGAAGATTTCCAGCGCCTCCTGGCCCTGACGGACCAGGCCATCCCGAACCCGGCCGCGAAAGCTGCGGCCATAGGCCATCAGGTGCAGGGCCTCGAGCACGCTGGTCTTGCCGGCACCGTTGTCGCCGGTCAGCAGGTTCAATCCTGGCTGCGGCGACAGGTCCACCGCACTGAAGCGACGCAGTTGGTGCAGGGCGAGGCGGCGGATCTGCATGGGGCGCGAAGGACCATCCGCACGGGGCGGTAGTAGGGTGGGTAATCCATCAGCTTACTGCATCGGTCAAGTCGGACGCGGTGGCGACGGCACTCAGGCCAGGACGCGCTATCCGCCGATCAGCATTTGCGCGTTCCACGTGGTGAACAGGCCATCTGGCGTCCCTCGCGATCTGGAAGGGCCTGAAATTGCTTCAAATCTGCGCCGGGTTCCACGGTGTGGACCCTCAGATTTCAGCGATTTCACGGCATTCGAGCTGCGCCACGGACGGCCTCAACGTCGATCCCAATCGAAACCGCCACCGATTCCTTCAAATCTGCGATGAGAGCCCCTGCAGGGTTCCACAGAATTCAAGGAATTCAGACCGGCCGTTCCACGCTGTCCACAGCGGAACTGTATGAGTTATACACAAGGTATGGGCAATCTGTGGATAAAAAAGCCCTTTTACCGGGACGGCGAAACTATCCACAGGTTCCCCCCCAGCCCCAAGGCGCTCTATACAGGGGGTTTCAGCTGTATAAATTCCTTTTAAAACATGGAGATAGTGCATTTTTCCACGAGATCTGGCCCTACCATCACCACCATGCTTTAGATTTATACCCAGATTTAGAAGCCAGGATCGACCCGATTTCGTCCAAACGCGTCCTGTGGACAGTGGCGTTTCCAGAAGCAGCAGCCACGCCTTCGAAGACCATCGCGGGCGCGCCTCATGTGCTCGCCGATGGCACTCCGATCAAGCGGCCCGATCCAGCAAACGCAATCCTGGTCACACCCGATCCAACGGCGGACTTGCACAGACGAATGTTGGAGGCGAGCTGCAGGCCAGGTTCCACTCCAACACCGTTGCATCAACGCTTGAGCCAGCGCGAGTACCAATGCTCCACGTGGAACAAAAAAAACGCCCGGGAAAGTCCCGGGCGTCGTTCGGTTCCACGTGGAACAGCGCTGACGTCAGAGGCGCAGCGGCATCACCACATGACGCGACTTCTCGCTGCTGGATTCACGCACCAGCGCCGAGGAGTTGGAGTCGCGCAGCTGGATGATGACTTCCTCGTCGCGCAGCGCAGACAGGGCATCCAACAGGTAGTTCACATTGAAGCCGATGGCCAGATCGCTGACCGTGGTATCGGCTTCGATTTCTTCCTGGGCTTCTTCCTGTTCCGGGTTGTGCGCGCTGATCTTCAGGTTGCCCGGCGAGACTTCCACGCGGATACCGCGGTACTTCTCGTTGGACAGGATCGCGGCGCGCTGCAGCGAGGCACGCAGGGCTTCACGGTCAACCTTCACTTCGCGGTCGGCGCCGATCGGGATGACGGCCTCGTAATCCGGGAATCGGCCGTCGATCAGCTTCGAGGTGAAAGTGACATCGTCGCGCTTGACGCGCACGTGGCTACGCCCGACTTCCAGCTCGATCTCGCGATCACCGCTTTCCAGCAGGCGCTGCAGCTCGGTCACGCCTTTGCGCGGCACGATGATCTGGCGCTTGGAACCGCTGGGCTTGGCCAGATCGGTTTCACACAGCGCCAGGCGATGACCGTCCGTGGCGACGGTACGCAAGGCGTCACCGCGCAGGTCGAACAGCAGGCCGTTGAGGTAATACCGCACGTCCTGTTGGGCCATCGCGAACGCAGTGCGTTCGATCAGCTCCTTCAGGGTCGCTTCGCCGATGGCCACGCGCTCGGTGGCTTCCACTTCGTCCACCGACGGGAAGTCGTTGGAGGGCAGGGTTGCCAGGGTGAAGCGGCTGCGACCGGCCTGCACGGTGATCTTGTCACCGGTCTGCGAGACGGTGATCCGGCTGCCGTCGGGCAGGGCGCGGATGATCTCGAACAGCTTGCGGGCGGGAATGGTGGTTTCGCCGTCCTGGGCATCTTCAACCGCGATCCGCGACACCATCTCCACTTCCAGGTCGGTACCGGTCAGCGACAGCTGGCCGTTCTGCACCTGGACCAGGAAATTGGCCAGAACCGGAAGGGTCTGGCGGCGTTCGACCACGTTGACGACCTGTGCCAACGGCTTGAGAAAGGCTTCGCGCTGCAGTGTGAAACGCATGTGGTTCCGTGCCCCTATGCTTTAAAAAATGTGGAATAAATCAAAAGCTTGGTGGTGCTGGTAGAGACAGAATCGCTGGAAAACAACGCTAAGTCTTTGTAAATAAAAGAATTTCAGACCTCGAAACCCTCTGTATTACCGACCCCCAGGGGGTGGGGAAAGCTGTGGATAGAATCGCCGCGATTTCAGACGCCATTTTTATCCACAACGTGTCCCGCGCTTGCTACCGGATTCTGCACCGTTTTGTGCGATGACGCCTCATCGGCATCCGTGCATCATTCGCTCAGCTTCCGGATCAGCTTGTCCCAGTCCTCGCGGAGCTTGCCGTCGGTTTCCATCAGGGTCCGGATCTGGCGGCAGGCATGCAGCACCGTGGTGTGATCGCGACCGGCGAAGGCATCGCCGATCTCGGGCAGGCTGTGCTCGGTCAGTTCCTTGGTCAGGGCCATGGCGACCTGGCGCGGGCGGGCCAGCGAGCGGGTCCGACGCTTGGACAGCAGATCCTTGATCTGCAGGCCGTAGTAGTCGGCAACGGTTTTCTGGATGTTGGGAATGCTGATCGCCTGCTGCTGGGCACGCAGCAGGTCGCGCAGGGTTTCCTGGGCGAATTCGGTGGTGATCGCGCGGCCGGTGAAATTGGCGCGGGCGGTCAGGGTATTGAGCGCGCCTTCGAGGTCGCGCACATTGGAGCGCATCTTCTTGGCGATCAGGAACGCAACGTCATCGGGAATCTCGGCACCGCGTTCGCGCGCCTTGGCCAGCACGATCGCGGCACGGGTCTCGAAGTCCGGCGGTTCGATCGCGACCGACAGGCCCCAGGCAAGCCGCGACTTCAGGCGCGCTTCCAGGCCTTCGACTTCGCGCGGATAGCGGTCGCAGGTCAGGATGATCTGCTGCTTGCCATCGAACAGCGCGTTGAAGGTGTGGAAGAACTCCTCCTGGGTGCGGTCCTTGCCGGCGAAGAACTGGATGTCATCGATCAGCAGCGCGTCCACCTGCTGGAACTGGCGCTTGAACTGATCCATGGTTTTTTCCTGCAGGGCCCGGATCATCGCGCTGAAGAACTGCTCCGAACGCAGGTACAGCACCTTCGCCCCCGGGTTGGCCTGGCGCATGGCATTACCGGCGGCGAACATCAGGTGGGTCTTGCCCAGGCCGGTGCCTCCGTACAGCAGCAGCGGGTTGTGCGCACGGTCGCCCGGCTTCTGCGCCGCCTGGAAGGCAGCGGCCAGGCCCAGCTGGTTGCTGCGGCCTTCGACGAAGTTGGCGAAGGTGTAGTGGTTGTCCAGGTTGCCGGCGAACGGTACCTGCGGTTCGCTGGAGACGTGCGCCGACGGCGTGGAAACCGGCGCGTTCTGCGCCTCCACCGGGCGTGGGCGCGAGCCGATTTCAAGAAAAACGTCGCTGAAACCGGCGAAATGAGCCAGCAGTTCGCGGATCCGGGCCAGGTACAGCTCGCGGACCTGGTCGACGATGAAGGCATTCGGTGCATACAGCACCAGGCTGTCCACGCGCAGATCGGCCTGCAGCGGCTTCAACCAGGTATGAACGTCTTCCGGCGGGAACTCCGCTTCGAGGCGCTCGAGACTACGGGACCAAGCATCCATCAGCAATAATCGTCCGGTGGCCGGGGCGTGGACGCGACAAGGCGCCCAAACACAGGCCGGAAAGGGGGGAAATGGATGGCTCAGACTACCACCGAGCGCTCGCCTTCGGAATGCTTGTCCCCTACTTATTCACAAAAACATCCACAGCTATTGCACAGGGCAGTGAATTGGCGTAGCTCCCAGGGCTTGACTTGGGGCGGGGTACCTCTCTAGAATTTCCGGTTCTTTCCGTCCCATTCATACGAGAGGCCCCCAATGGCCACGAAGCGCACCTACCAGCCCAGCAACCTCAAGCGTAAGCGCGACCACGGCTTCCGTGCCCGTATGAAGACCGCTGACGGCCGCAAGATCCTGTCGCGTCGCCGCGCCAAGGGCCGCAAAGTCCTGAGCGCCTGATTGCCATGCCGCACCTCGCGGCAGACGCAATCCCTTCGACAGTGAATACTGCAGACCCGCGCAAGCGATTCCCTCGCTCTGCGCGGGTTCGCACGCGTGCCGAATACTCAACGGTCTTCAACGGCGCCCGCCGTGTGTCCGATCCGCTGATGACCCTGCACTGGCTGCCGGCTGACCGGCCGGCCAGGCTGGGTCTGGCGGTTTCCCGCAAGGTTGATCCGAACGCCGTCGGGCGTAACCGGATCAAGCGCGTCCTGCGCGACATCCTGCGTCAGACACGTACCGAAATCCAGCCAGGCGACTTCGTCGTCGTGGCTCGTAGTGCTGCGCGTTCCGCCAGCAACGACGAGATCCGCCAGGCCTTCCTGCGCCTGCTGCGTCGCCTGCGTGCATTGCCCACGCCGGGCGTGGACGGCACAATGCCGCCGCCTGATGGCATCGCAACTCCTTCTTTGACCGAGCCGGCATCGCGTCCCGGCCCCGCCGAGCCTGTCCGCTGATGAACCAGACCCGCGTATTCCTCATTTTTGCCTGGCTGATGGTGGCCGTGCTGCTGTGGATGGAGTGGAGCCGTGAAAAGGCTGCTCCGACCCCGGCACCGACGACCACGTCGGCCCCGGCCGCCGCACAGAGCGTTCCGGGTGCAACCCCGGGCGCCATCCCCAGTGCCCAGGTCCCGGGTGCCCCCGGCCAGGCTGCCGTGCAGGCCCAGGCCAGTGCCACCCCGGCCAGCCAGCGCGTGACCGTCACCACCGACGTGCTGCGCCTGGTGCTCGATGGCGGCCGTGTGCTCGATGCCGAGCTGCTGCAGTTTCCGCAGACCAAGGACGAAGGCAGCCCGCCGGTGCGCCTGCTGACCGAAGACCCCGCGCATCCGTACAGCGCGATCAGCGGTTGGGCCAGCGAGGACAAGAACACTCCGGTCCCGGGCGCCGACGGCTTCAAGCTGGTCGGTGACACCCGCGACTTCGTGCTGGCCAAGGGCCAGAACGAGCTGCAGATTCCGTTCGTGTGGACCGCCGACAACGGCGTGACCATCAAGCGCACCCTCACCGTCTCGCGCAACGAGTACGCGGTGCGCTTCAAGGACGAAGTCAGCAACACCGGCACCGCGCCGTGGAACGGTTACGTCTACCGCACCCTGGACCGCACCCCGACCATCCTGTCGCGGAGCATGACCAACCCGGACTCCTTCAGCTTCAACGGCGCCACCTGGTACGACAACGACAAGAAGTACCAGCGTCGTGCGTTCAAGGATTACCTGGAAGACGGCACGCTGAACCAGAACATCACCGGCGGCTGGCTGGCGATGCTGCAGCACCATTTCTTCACCGCCTGGATCCCGCAGAAGGACCAGACCGCGCACTACGTGCTGTCGCAGGTGGCCGGTCGTGACCTGATTGAAGCGCGTGGCCCGGCCTTCACCGTGGCCCCGGGCCAGTCCACCAGCACCGAGGCCCGCCTGTGGGTCGGCCCGAAGCTGGTCAACCTGATCGCCAAGGAAGACGTGCCGGGCCTGGACCGCGTGGTCGACTACAGCCGCTTCTCGATGATGGCGGTGATCGGGCAGGGCCTGTTCTGGGTGCTGAACCAGGTGCACAAGCTGGTCGGCAACTGGGGCTGGGCGATCGTCGGCCTGGTGGTGCTGCTGAAGCTGGTGCTGTACCCGCTGTCGGCGACCCAGTACAAGAGCGGTGCCAAGATGCGCCGCTTCCAGCCGCGCATCGCGCAGCTGAAGGAACGCTATGGCGACGACCGCCAGAAGTTCCAGACCGCGATGATGGAGCTGTACAAGAAGGAAAAGATCAATCCGATGGGCGGCTGCCTGCCGATCCTCATCCAGATGCCGATCTTCTTCGCCCTGTACTGGGTGCTGGTGGAATCGGTCGAACTTCGCCAGGCGCCCTGGTTCGGCTGGATCCAGGACCTGACCGCACGCGACCCGTACTTCATCCTGCCGGTCATCAACGTGGCGGTGATGTGGTTCACCCAGAAGCTGACCCCGGCACCGGGCATGGACCCGATGCAGCAGAAGATGATGCAGTTCATGCCGCTGGTGTTCGGCGTCATGATGGCCTTCATGCCGTCCGGCCTGGTGCTGTACTGGGTGGTCAACGGCGGCCTGGGCCTGCTGCAGCAGTGGTGGATGACCAAGCGCCACGGCGGCGAGCCGGTCCCGGCCACCACTGCCCCGGCCCCGGTCAAGAAGAAGTAACGCCGACCTGTAGAGTCGACTGTTAGTCGACTGGCGTTGGGGATGGAGCAGTCGACCAAGGTCGACTCTACCCCCCGGTCGATGAAAAGCCCGCCGCAAGGCGGGCTTTTCGCATGCGGCGTTAGAATTCCCGGCACACCGTTCCTCCCACCTTCGAGTCCACCATGCCGCGTGCGCTGTCGTTCCGCCTGTTCCTGCCCTCGCTGTTGTTGACCCTGGTCGTGGCCGGGTGTGGCGACAAGGATGCGAAGGCACCGGCGACCGCCGTCACCCAGCCCAGCGCGCAGGCCGCGGCCGCCGCCGATCCGGCCGCCGCACCGCTGCTGGCGGCGCTGCAGAAGCAGCTGGACGGCTATCGCCGGATCATCATGCTGCTGGCCGATGAAGACCAGCAGAGCGCTACGGACCGGGGTACTTCCACGCGCGTTGGCCAGCAGCTGTTTCACGATGGCCTGGAACAGCGCACGGCGATTGCCGCGCAGTTCGACACCCTGCTGCGCGGTACCAGCCCGCAGCGCTTCGCCACCCTGGGCACCGTGCTGGACTACATCGAGTCGGCACCGGAACTGTTCGACGCCGATCGTCTGGCGTTCCGCGAAGTGCTGCGCGATCTGCACGAACGGGTCGGTACCGATTCATCGCTGCCGGCGGTGAAACTGCACCAGCGCATCGGCGAAGACCTGGAAGCACTCGATGAAATCGAGCGCAACTACAACCAGGAACTGACCCGGATCTTCAGCCGCTTCGAGCGCACCCGCGCCATCGACCTGAAGCGGGAGAAGTGGGAGGACTACATCGCCCATCTGCGCAAGGACTACAGCCGCGAAGCGATCCTGCGCGACTACGGGGTGGTCGAGCCGTACCCGATGTCGATGAAGGACAGCGACCGCGAGATCTTCGGCCGCGACCTGCCGGCCAAGACCGTGGTGCTGACCTTCGACGACGGCCCGCACAAGGCCTACACCGATGAAGTGGTGGCCATCCTCAAGCGCTATGACGTACCGGGCGTGTTCTTCGAGGTGGGCCGCAACCTGGGCAAGGTCGAGAGCGACGGCAAGGTCAGCCTGGGGCCGATGGCGAAGATCAGCCGCAGCCTGATGGAAGAGGGCTACGCGGTGGGCAACCACAGCCTGACCCACGCGCAGCTCTCGCGCACCACCGGTGATGCGCTGCGCCAGCAGGTGCTGGACACCGACACGCTGCTGAAGGACGTCGACAGCAAGCGTGCACCGTTGTTCCGCTTCCCTTATGGCGCGCGCAATGCCGAAGGCCTGCAGCTGCTCAACGAAGCCGGCCTGAAGTCGATCATGTGGAACATCGATTCGATGGACTGGGCTGATCCGGTGCCGGAATCGATCGTGCAGCGCGTGCTGGACCAGGTGAACAAGGAACAGCGCGGCATCATCCTGTTCCATGACATCCACGACCGCGCGGTGAAGGCGCTGCCACAGATCCTCGACCGCCTGATTGCCGATGGCTACCAGTTCGCGGGGTGGAACGGCCGCGACTTCAGCGTCAGCCGTGCCCGCAAGGGCGCCGCCAGCGATGCCACCGTCACTACCGGCTACGAGAAGTCGTGGGCGATCGTGGTCGGCATCGACACCTATGCCAAGTGGCCGAAGCTGGAATATGCCAGCCATGATGCACAGGCGGTGGCCGATACCCTGACCGGGCAGTTCGGCTTCCCGTCCTCGCAGGTGATCGTGCTGAAGAACGAGCAGGCGACCCGCAACAACATCCTGGCCGCCTTCCATGACCGCCTGGCCGACAACCGCACCGGAAAGAACGACCGCGTGTTCGTGTTCTTCGCCGGCCACGGTGCGACCCGCCAGCTCGCCTCCGGGCGTGACCTCGGCTACATCATCCCGGTGGATTCGGACCCGAAGGAGTTCGCCACCGACGCGATCGCGATGACCGACATCCAGAACATCGCCGAGAGCATGCAGGCCAAGCACGTGATGTTCGTGATGGATGCCTGCTACAGCGGCCTCGGCCTGACCCGGGGCGGCCCCTCGTCGTCGTCATTCCTGCGCGAGAACGCACGCCGCAGCGCGCGGCAGATGCTGACTGCCGGCGGTGCCGACCAGCAGGTGGCCGATGCCGGCCCGAACGGCCACTCGGTGTTCACCTGGGTGTTGCTGCAGGCGCTGGCCGGCAAGGGCGACCTCAACGGCGATGGCCTGATCACCGGCACCGAGCTGGCCGCCTACGTGGCCCCGGCGGTATCGGCGGTTTCGCACCAGACCCCGGCGTTTGGCAGCCTGCCCGGCTCGCAGGGCGGCGAGTTCGTGTTCCAGGTGCCCGACAGCCAGGAGTTCCTCACCGCCGATACGCGCCAGCTGACCGCCGATGCGATCGCGCTGAACAACAAGGTCGATGCTGCCAGCGAGGCCAAGGGCACGCAGGCACCGGTGACCGTGGCCGACCTGCAGGGCGGCAAGGCCAGGCTGGTAGTGCCCAGCGCCGGCCCGGCCTCGGACCGCCAGCGCGCGCAGCAGGCCAACGACCGCGGCCTGCAGCTGTACCGCGAAAAGCAGTACGACGAAGCGGTGGCCCAGTTCACCGAAGCACTGAAGCTGCGCCCGGACTTCGCGCAGGCGGCGAACAACCTCGGCTTCGTCTACTACCGTCAGCAGCGCTATGCGGAAGCGGCGCGTTGGCTGGAGAACACGCTGAAGATCGACCCGTCGCGCGCGGTGGCCTATCTCAACCTGGGGGATGCCTACTTCAACGCAGGCGACAAGCCCAAGGCCAGGCAGGCCTACACCACCTACCTGGCGCTGCAGCCGCAGGGCAGTGGTGCGGCGCAGGCGCGCGCGCAGCTGGAGAAGCTCTGAGCCATGGATACCACGATCCACACCGACACCATCGTGGCCATCGCCAGCGCACCCGGCGCCGGCGGTGTCGGCCTGCTGCGCCTGTCCGGCCCGCGCGCGGCGGCCATCGCCAACGCACTGGGTGCGCCTGCACTGCGCCCGCGCCATGCGCATTACGCGCGCCTGCGCGACGCCGACGATGAGGTGATCGACGATGGCATCGTGCTGTGGTTCCCCGCGCCCAACAGCTTTACCGGCGAAGACGTGGTGGAACTGCAGGGACACGGCAGCCCCGTGCTGCTGCAGCAGCTGGTCGCACGCTGCATCGCACTGGGTGCGCGCCAGGCGCGGCCGGGTGAGTTCAGCGAACGGGCCTTCCTCAACGGCAAGCTGGACCTGGCCCAGGCCGAGGCCATCGCCGACCTGATCGCCGCCGGTGACAACCGTGCCGCGCGCGCTGCACGACGTTCACTGGATGGCGTGTTCTCGCGCCGCATCGAGGCGGTGCTCGAGCAGCTGGTGCTGCTGCGCATCCACGTGGAAGCGGCCATCGACTTCGCCGACGAACCGCTGGATACGCTCGGTGGCGCGCAGGTACGGCGCGGGCTGGAACAGGCGCGCGCCGACCTGGCCCTGCTGCGCCGCGACGCCGAGCGCGGCCGTCGCCTGCGCGACGGCCTGCATGCGGTGCTGATCGGCCCACCGAATGCCGGCAAGAGTTCATTGCTCAATGCGTTGGCTGGCAGCGAGCGTGCGATCGTTACCGACATCGCCGGCACCACCCGCGACACGCTGCGCGAGACGATCCGCCTGGACGGCCTGGAACTGACCCTGGTCGACACCGCCGGCCTGCGCGACGGTGGAGACGCCATCGAGCGCGAGGGCATGCGTCGCGCGCATGTGGAAATCGAGCGCACCGATCTGGCGCTGATCGTGCTGGATGCACGCGATCCGGCGGCCGGTGAAGCGGCCCTCGGCGAGGCGGTGAGCGCGGTGCCGCACAAGGTCTACATCCACAACAAGTCGGATCTGCTGACGGCGCTGCCGACGTTGGACGATCCCGATCGCGTGTTCGTTTCGGCGGCCACCGGTGCCGGGCTCGATGACCTGCATGCGCGCCTGCGCTCAATTGCGTCGGCCGGGGCAGGCGAGCAGGTGGACGGCGAATTTTCCGCACGCACCCGCCACGTCGATGCGATCGAGCGCGCGCAGGAACATGCGCAGCGCGCCGATGGTGAGCTGGCCCATGAGCACCTGGAGCTGGCGGCAGAGGAACTGCGGCTGGCGCACGATGCACTGGGTGAGATCACCGGGCAGATGAGCGCCGATGACCTGCTGGGGCGGATCTTCTCCAGTTTCTGCATCGGCAAGTAACGCTGGGGCCAGATCCCCGAACGGGCTCACGCTCTGGTGGGTGCCAACCTTGGTTGGCACAGGGCGTCCGGGGTCATCGACGTCGGCTGGCAGAGCGCCGACCAAGGTCGGCGACTACAGGATGCATGGGGTCCCCTGCCTGTCACATTGCCGCCGCATACTGACGCCCATCACATACCGCTTGGGGAAGTCGCAGTGAAGTCGTGGGGTTGTGCGTTGCTGTTGTCGCTGGCCGTGGCACCATCGGTGGCCATGAGTGCTGAATCCTCCACCCCGGCCGCGCACAAGGTGTCGGTCTATGGCCACCGCGGTGCAAGCGCGCTGCTGCCCGAGCACACCCTGGCCGCCTATGCGCAGGCGATTGCCGATGGCGCCGACTACATCGAACCGGACCTGGTGATGACCAGGGACGGGAAGATGGTGGCCCGCCACGAGAACGAGATCGGTGGCACCACCGACGTGGCCTCGCATCCGGAGTTCGCCAGCCGCCGCACCAGCAAGGTGATCGACGGGCAGAAGGTCGAGGGTTGGTTCACCGAAGACTTCACCCTGGCCGAGCTGAAGACCCTGTACGCGCGCGAGCGCCTGCCGGAACTGCGCAGCACCGCCTACGACGGCCAGTTCCGCATCGCCAGCCTGGACGAGATCCTGGCCTTCCTGGTGCAGCAGGCGGGCCGTGCCAACCGTGGCATCGGCCTGGTGCCGGAGATCAAGCACCCGACCTATTTCCAGTCGATCGGCCTGCCGATGGAAGACAAACTGCTGGCTGCACTGCGCGGCAACGCCTATACCAACGTCGGCCCGGTCACCATCCAGTCGTTCGAGACCGCCAACCTGCGCTACCTGCGCGGCAAGATCCCGCGCGACAGCAACATCCGCCTGCTGCAGCTGCTGTGGAAGGGCGATACCCAGCCGGCCGACATCGCCAAGGCCGGTGGCACGCTGACCTACGCGCAGATGATGACCCCGGCCGGCCTGAAGGACATCGCCGTCTACGCTGACAGCATCGGCCCGGAGCTGCGCTCGATCATTCCGCTGGATGACAAGGGCGCGCTGGGCACGCCCACCTCGCTGGTGCGCGATGCGCATGCGGTGGGCCTGATGGTGATCCCGTACACCTTCCGCCCGGAGAACCACTTCCAGGCCAGCAACCTGCGCAAGGGTGCCGACAATGCACGCAACGCCGAGGGTTCGATCGCCGAGATGCGCGCGTACCTGGCCACCGGCATCGATGCCTTCTTCACCGACGACCCGGCGCTGGGCCGGCAGGCGGTGGATGGGATGGGTGCGGCGGGGAACGCGGCCAACTGATCCGTCCGATCGCCGAATGCCGTGCGATAGTGGCCAACCTTGGTTGGCCCCATGGGAACAGCGCCGACCAAGGTCGGCATCTACCACACCTCAGCCGCGCGGATCATCCGGCCGCCGGAACGGAATCACCACGTAGTCCTGGCCCTCGCGTGGTTGCCACAACACCGGCACGCGCTGCGGCGACGGCGGCTCCAGCTCGTCGTCGGCCAGCGGTTCGGACTCATCCTCTTCGTCTTCCCAGCTGTAGCGCTGGCGCGGCGGCAGGGGGTCGGCGTTGCGGAACAGCAGCGCGGCAATGATGCCGGCGAAGGCGCCACCCATGTGCGACTGCCACGACACGCCGTCGGCGTGGGGCAGGACGGTCATCAGCATGCCACCGTAGAACAGCATGCCGATCAGGCCGGTGGCGATCGCCGCGCGGTCGCGACGCAGCAGGCCCAGGCTGGCCAGCAGGAACATCAGGCCGTGGGTCACGCCACTGGCGCCCAGGTGCACGCTGCCCGGATTGCCCAGCATCCAGGCACCCAGGCCCGAGCCCAGCCACAGCAGGGGCAGGGCGCGCACGGTGGCTTTTGGATAGACGCTGCCGGCCAGGGTGCCGAGGATCAGGATGGCGATGCTGTTGGCGGCGATGTGCTCGACCGAGGCATGCAGCATCGGGCCACCGACCAGGCCGAGCAGGCCCTTGGCTTCCAGCGGCGCTACCGCCCAGGGGCGCCAGTCGAACGTGCCCTGCAGGGCGAACACGGCCACCAGCACCAGCACGGCGGCCAGGCTGACATTGAACGCCCGCAGGATGCGCGAGCGGTCATTGCGGGGGGCCGGTACGTCGCCGGCGGGCAGGGGCGCGTTGTTGTCCATACCTCAGCAATGGCGGTGGTTGCCGCGAAACCAAGGCCGCTGCGGCGGGAGAGTGGAGGCGGCCGGCGGGACAATCCCGCCGGCCGTGCCGTTCAGCGATTCAGGTTCAGGCGTGGCCCGATCCTTCCTTCGGCGGGTACTTCAGGCTCAGCACCACGGTGGCGGCGATGATCACCGCGACCACGCCCAGCGACACCGGGGTCGGGATCTTGAACAGGTCGATGATCATCATCTTGATGCCGATGAAGCCCAGCACCAGCGCCAGGCCATACGGCAGCAGGTGGAAGCGGTCGGCCATGCCGGCCAGCAGGAAGAACATCGCGCGCAGGCCCAGCACCGCGAACACGTTGGAGGTGAGCACGATGAACGGGTCGGTGGTGATCGCGAAGATCGCCGGGATGCTGTCCACGGCGAAGATCACGTCGGTGACCGCGATCAGGATCAGTACCGCGAACAACGGAGTGAACCAGCGCACGCCATCGCGCTTCACACTCAGCGCGTTGCCGGCGTAGTCCGGCAGCAGGCGCAGGTGCTTGCGCATCCAGCGCAGGGCCGGATTGGTCTCCAGATCGGGTTCCTGGCCGGCGGCGAACCACATCTTCCAGCCGGTGAACAGCAGGAAGGCACCGAACACGTAAAGCAGCCAATGGAACTGGCTGATCAGTACGCTGCCGGCAAAGATCATGATCGTACGCAGCACGATCGCACCCAGGATGCCGATGATCAGCACCTTCTGGCGCTGTTCCTCCGGCACCGCGAAGTAGCTCATGATCATCAGGAAGACAAAGATGTTGTCGACCGCCAGCGCCTTCTCGACCAGGTAGCCGGTCAGGAATTCGAGGCCGACCTTGTTGGCCACGACCTGGCCGGCGGTCTCATTCAGGTAATACCAGAGGCCGGCGTTGAACAGCAGGGCCAGCGCGACCCAGCCGATCGACCACCACAGGGCCTCCTTGAAGGTGACCTTGTGCGGTCCACCATGGCGCATCAACACGAGGTCGACCAGCAGGGCGATGACAACCACCGCTGCGAAGCCGCCCCACAACCACACGTTACCGATCGTCTGCATTGGGAATGTCCGTTGGAAAGATGAATGCCAGGCCGGACGGCGAGGATCTGCAACGGAGGATCGGGAGGGGATCCAGGGACAGAGCTTCGCCAGTACGGCGAAGGTCTCGCTCGCAGTTCCAATGGCTGGAACTGCCGTTGCACCGGAGCCTGCGGGCTCGAATTGACGGCGACAACGTCTGGGAGCTACTCCCCTTCTGGCGCCGATTCTGCCGTCTGCCCGGGCCGCCGTCAATTGCCGCGCCCGTGCTGGATTTCCGGCCCCCGCCGCCCCCCGGCTACAATGGGCGGATGAATACCCCCCTTCCGATTGTCCGCCTCAAGAATGCGTGGCGTTCCAGCCACCCGTGGATCTTCCAGAAACTGGTCGAGAAGCCGACCGTCCGGCCCAAGCCCGGTTCCATCGTCGACGTGGTCGGCATCGATGGCGAGTTCATTGGCCGGGGGTTCTACAACGGGCATTCGCGCATTGCCGTGCGCATCCTCGAAACCGACCCGAACGTGCCGGTCGATGCCGGCTGGTTCTCGCGCAAGATCGCCCAGGCGGTGTCGCTGCGCCGTGAGGTGCTGAAGCTGGATGTGGTGTCCGACGCCTGGCGCGTGGTGCACAGCGAAGGCGACGGCCTGTCCGGCCTGGTGGTCGACCGCTACGGCGACCTGGTGGTGGTCGAATTCTTCGCCGCCGGCATGTTCCGCCACCGCGAGTGGATCTACGACGCGCTGCGCGAGCAGTTCCCGGGCTGCCGCTTCCACAGCTTCGCCGACGAGCACGTGCAGAAGCAGGAAAGCTTCGACTTCCACGGCAATACCACCACCGAAGCGTCGGTGATCACCGAGTACGGCATCAAGTTCCGCGCCGACCCGGCCGGTGCCCACAAGACCGGTTTCTTCGCCGACCAGCGCGAGAACCGCGAGTGGCTGAGCCAGCAGGTGGAAGGCAAGAGCGTGCTCGACCTGTGCTGCAACACCGGCGGTTTTGCGGTGTACGCGGCCGCGCGCGGCGCTTCTGAGGTGGTCGGCATCGACATCGATGAAGACGTCATCCAGATCGCCAAGGGCAATTCGCGCCTGAACAACGTGCGCCCGAAGTTCATCCAGTCCGACATCTTCCCGTGGCTGCGTGATGCCGCCAACCGCGGCGAGCAGTACGACGTGGTGATCCTGGACCCGGCGAAGATGACCCGCGACCGCGACCAGGTGATCACCGCGCTGAAGAAGTACCTGGACATGAACAAGCTGGCGCTGGGCGTGGTCAAGCCCGGTGGCCTGTTCGCCACCTTCTCCTGCACCGGCCTGGTGGCCGAGGACCAGTTCCTCGACATGCTGCGCCGCGCGGCGTATTTCTCCGGCCGCACGATCCAGATCCTGAAGGTGGCCGGCGCCGGTCCGGACCATCCGTTCATGGCCCACGTGCAGGAATCGCGTTACCTGAAGGCCGTGTTCTGCCGCGTGGTCGATTGACCGCGTGACGTTGTAGCGCCGAGCCCATGCTCGGCTCTACAAAACGGCGGGCCGCAGCGCTATGGTCGGGCTCTTCCCAATGCCGGTGAGAGCCCATGCCTTCGTTGCGCCACCTGTCCGTCGTGCTTGCCCTGGCGCTGTGCGCGCCGCTGTCCGCCCACGCCGTCGAGTTCAGCGCGCAGGAGCTGGCCCGTGCCAAGGCGCTGCAACAGCGCCTGGTCACCCTCGACAGCCATCTGGATACGCCGGCCAACTTCGGTCGCAGCGGTTTCGACATCGAGCAGCGCCACGACCGCAACGCGCTTTCGCAGGTGGACTACCCGCGCATGGTCGAAGGGGCGCTGGACGGCGGCTTCTGGGCGATCTACACCGACCAGGGCGACCGCAGCGCAGCGGCTCACCTGGCCGAGCGTGACCATGGCCTGCAGCGGTTGCTGGAAATCCGCGAGATGCTGGCGGCCAATCCCGAGCGCTTCGCGCTGGCGCTGACCGCCGATGACGCCGCGCGGATCAAGGCCGCCGGCAAGCGCGTGGTCTACATCAGCATGGAAAACGCCAGCCCACTCGTGGCCGATCCCAGCCTGCTTTCGTTCTATCACCGCGCCGGCCTGCGCCTGCTCAGCACCGTGCACTTCGCCAACAACGAGTTCGCCGATTCGGCCACCGACCCCAAGGGCGCGGAGTGGAAGGGGCTGAGCCCGGCGGGCAAGGAGCTGGTGCGGCAGGCGGTGAAGCTGGGCATCGTGATCGACCAGTCGCATGCCTCCGACGCGGTGTTCGACGACCTGCTGGCGATGATGCCGGTGCCGTTCGTGCTGTCACACAGCTCGGCCAAGGCCGTGTACGACCACCCGCGCAACCTCGACGATGCACGCCTGCGCAAGCTGGCCAAGGCCGGCGGCGTGATCCAGGTGAATGCCTATGGCGGCTACCTGATCGACACCGCCAAGACACCGGAGCGCAAGCAGGCCGAGGAAGCGCTGAGCAAGCAGCTGGGTGGCTGGGAAGGGATGGGCATCGAGCAGGGCGTCGCCCTGCTGAGGGCCGAGCAGGCGCTGGATCACGAGCACCCGGTGCGCCATGCCAGCCTGGACGATTTCTTCGCCCACTTCGAGCACATCCTCAAGGTGGTCGGCCCCGAGCATGTGGGCATCGGCCTGGACTGGGATGGCGGCGGTGGCCTGAGCGACCTGCCCGATGTCAGCCAGCTGCCGAAGATCACTGCGTGGCTGCTGCGCAAGGGCTACACCGAGCAGCAGATTGCCGGCATCTGGGGTGGCAACCTGCTGCGGGTGATGCGCCAGGCGCAGGATTACGCCGCGGGCAAGTAGAGTCGAGCCATGCTCGACTGCTTCCGGTAGGAACCGCGCGAGTCGAGCATGGCTCGACTCTACAATGCGGCCCTTATTTCGCGATCAGCGCGTGGCGGCGGCTGTACAGGAAGTACAGCACCAGGCCGGCCACGTTCCACAGCAGGAAGTACAGCTGGGTGCGGTGCGGCAGGCTGATGAACAGGTAGATGCAGCCCAGTGCCGCCAGCGGGCCGACCACGAAGGCCAGCGGGGTGCGGAAGGTGCGCTCGCGGTTCGGTTCGCGCAGGCGCAGCACCACCAGGCAGATGCCCACCGCGGTGAACGCGGCCAGGGTGCCGGCGTTGGCCAGCGCTGCGATCTCGTCCAGGCGCGCCACACCGGCCAGCGCCGACACCACCACCGCGGTGAACAGCGTGGTCGCCACCGGCGTGCCGGTGCGGGCGTTGACCTTGGACAGCCCGCGCGGCAGGAGGCCATCGCGGCTCATCACGAAGAAGATGCGGCTCTGGCCATACAGGAAGGCCAGCAGCACGGTCGGCAGCGCGATGATCGCGATCACGCCGATCACCATCGCCGCGGTCGGGTGGCCCAGCTGGCGCATGATCAGGGCCAGCGGCTCGGCGCTGTGGCCGAACACCGCGTAGCTCATCGCACCGACTGCCGCCAGCGCCACCAGCACGTAGACGATGGTGCAGCCGATCATCGAACCGATGATGCCGATCGACAGGTCGCGGCCCGGGTTCTTGGTTTCCTCGGCGGCGGTGGAGATCGCATCGAAGCCGTAGAACGCGAAGAAGATGATTGCTGCCGCCGCCATTACGCCGTGTTCGACGCCATCAGGGCCGATCGACTTGGCAAAGCCATACGGCATGAACGGCTGCAGGTTGGCGCTGTCGAAGGCGGGCAGGGCGACGGCGACGAAGATGGCCAGCGCGATCAGCTTGAACACCACCAGGATGGCGTTGAGGGTGGCGCTCTCCTTGGTGCCGGCCATCAGCATGCCGGCCACCAGCCAGGTGATGACGATCGCCGGCAGGTTGATCATGCCGCCTTCCACGTGCGGGCCGGCGGCAAGCCAGGCCGGCAGGTGCACGTTCCAGCCGAACTGGGTGTGCACCCATTCCAGGAAACCGACGAAGTAGCCGGACCAGCCGACCGCCACCGTACTCACCACCAGCGAGTACTCCAGGATCAGGCTCCAGCCCACCACCCAGGCGAACACCTCGCCCAGCGCACTGTAGCTGTAGGTGTAGGCGCTGCCGGCGGCCGGCATCATCGTCGACAGCTCGGCATAGGACAGCGCTGCGCAGGCGCAGACCGCGCCGGCGATGGCGAAGGAGATCAGCACGGCCGGGCCGGCCAGGTTGGCGCCGACGCCGATCAGCGTGTAGATGCCGGTACCAACGATGGCGCCGATGCCCAGCGCGATCAGGTGTGGCCAGCTGAGTGTGGGGATCAGACGCCTGCCCGCTTCGTGGACGGTGACGGAATCTAGGGACTTGCGCCGGAACAGGGACATGCAGGCCTCGGAAGGGGTGACTAAGAACGACAAGTTCCCGAGTGTGACCGAACGCAGCGCAGCATTACCACTGACGGGGGTCGTGCATGGGTTGAATGCGTCAGCGATGGTGGCTCGCCATCAGCTGAAGTGACGAAATCAGCACAATTGCAGGCAAAGATCGAATTCGTCCGAGGTCCCTCCGGTCGGCAGAGCCGATTCAGCGGGCGGGCGTCCACAGCAGTGGGGTCACTGGGATGGCCGGTTCATCCATTCAGCCCCAGGCGGATACCGAAGCCGACCAGGAACAGGCCGGCCACGCGGCGCAGCGCGTCGCTGATCCGCGGGTGCTGGATCAGCCGGCGGCGGGCCAGGTTGCCGACGCCGATCAGCATCGAGCAATAGGCGATGCTGACCACCAGGATGATACCGGCCAGCGCCGCGAAGGTGGCAATGCCCTGATGGGCCTTCGGGTCGATGAACAGCGGCAGGAACGCCATGTAGAACAGGATCGCCTTCGGATTGAGCAGGCTGACCAGGATGGCCTGCTGGAAGTAGCGGCCCGGCTGCATGCGGATCGGTCCGGCTTCACCCCCTTCGTGCTTCGGGGTCCGCAGCAGGCTGATGCCGACCCACACCAGGTAGGCCGCACCGAGGTACTGCACGGCATGGAACACCAGCGGATTGGCTTTCAGCAGCGCGGCCACGCCGGCCAGGGCCAGCCACATCAGGATCTGGTCGCCGACCAGCAGGCCGGCCAATGCAGTGTAGCCGCCACGCACGCCGCCACGGCCGGTGGCGGTCAGCAGGGTGAAGGTACCGGGGCCGGGCAGGGCGAGAAACACCAGCACAGCGACCAGAAACGTCCACAGGTCCTGGATGCCCATCCACGGCATGACGGTGTTCTCTTGTTACGGGGGGCCGCCATTGTCGGCCAGCGACGCGATTGGCGACAGAGGGCTGACGGGGCCACCGGGCATGCCAGACAGCAGCGGTTGCAGGTGCTGGCGCAGCTGCGCGTGCAGTTGCCGTACCGCCGGCGAGAACTGTTTGCGATGCGGGCACACCAGCTGCAGCGGGATGCTGCTGCCGGCACCGTCGAGCAGCAGCTGCAGGCGCCCGGCCTGCACATCCTCGCGCAGGTCCAGCCAGGACTTGTAGGTGATGCCTTCGCCGGCCACGGCCCAGCGCCGCACCACATCGGCGTCGTCGCAGACCAGCGGGCCACGCACCGGAATCACGCTGCGGCGCCCTTCGACCTCGAATGACCAGCGGTCGTAGGCGCGGCCACTGAGCTGGTAGACCAGGCAATCATGCTCGCGCAGGTCTTCCAGGCGGCCGGGTGTGCCGCGGCGCTGCAGGTACCCGGGCGAGGCCGCGAGTACGCGCCGGTTGCCTTCCAGCAGGGGCAGGGCGACGTAGCTGGCGTCGTCGAAGTGGCCGATGCGGATGGCTACGTCGACCGGGTCGCGGAACACATCAGCCACTTCGTCGGACAGGCGCAGGTGCAGGCGCAGCCGCGGATGCGCGGCGCGGAAGGCGCTCAACCAGGGCAGCAGCAGGTTGCGGCCGAAGTCCGACGGCGCCGACAGCTGCAGGGTGCCGTGCAGTTCGGTGTCCTCGCCCTGCACGCGCGCCTGGCCCTCGCGCAGGGTGGCCAGCACCTCCTGGGCATACGGCAGGTACAGCGCGCCCTCGCCGGTCAGGCGCAGGCTGCGGGTGGTGCGCACGAACAGGCGCAGGTCCAGCTCGCGCTCCAGCCGCGCCACGGCAGCCGCAACCTGGCCGGGCAGCAGATCGGCCTCGCGCGCGGCCTGCGAGAAGCTGCCCAGTGCAGCCGTGCGGACGAACAACTGCAGGTCGTCGAAACGGATCATTTTCATTGCCGGAGTGAAAGTGCTGCCCGATTCTGCGCCTTTCTGCAGCGCCGCGCGCGGCGCAACCTGTGTGCTCCTTCCCCACTGGACCGCTGCCATGCGCGCCATTGCCTACACCCAAGCCGGCCTGCCGATCGATGATGCCCAGGCCCTGATCGACATCGAACTGGAGATGCCGCAGCCCGGCCCGCGCGACCTGCGGGTGGCGGTGCGCGCGGTGGCGGTGAATCCGGTCGACACCAAGGTGCGCCGCGGCGTGGCCACCGATGGCCCGCGCGTGCTCGGTTGGGATGCGGTCGGCATCGTCGACGCGGTGGGCAGCGAGGTGACCCTGTTCCAGCCTGGCGATGCGGTCTACTACGCCGGCGTGATCGACCGCCCCGGCAGCAATGCCGAATACCAGCTGGTGGACGAGCGCAGCGTCGGCCGCAAGCCGGCCAGCCTCGACGATGCCGCCGCCGCGGCGCTGCCGTTGACCGCGATCACCGCCTGGGAACTGCTGTTCGACCGCCTGCGCATCGCCGAGGGCGGCGGCGAAGGCCAGACCCTGCTGGTGATCGGCGCTGCCGGTGGCGTCGGATCGATCCTGGTGCAGCTGGCGCGGAAGCTGACCAAGCTGACGGTGATCGGCACCGCCTCGCGCCCGGATACACAGGACTGGGTGTATGCGATGGGGGCGCACCATGTAATCGACCACAGCCTGCCGCTGGCCGAGGGCCTGGCGCGGCTGGGCATCAGCGAGGTACAGCACGTGGCCAGCCTGACCCATTCCGACCAGCACTACGTGCAGATCGTGGAGCTGCTGGCGCCGCAGGGCCAGCTGGGGCTGATCGATGATCCCGGCCAGGTCGATGTGATGGCGCTCAAGCGCAAGGCGCTGTCGCTGCACTGGGAGTCGATGTTCACCCGCCCGCTGTACAAGACCGCGGACATGCAGCGCCAGCACGACCTGTTGAACCGGGTGGCCGAGCTGATCGACGCCGGCGTGCTGCAGACCACGCTGGGCGAGCACTTCGGGCGCATCGACGCGGCCAACCTGCGGCGCGCGCATGCGTTGCTGGAGAGCCACCGTGCCAGGGGCAAGATCGTGCTGGAAGGCTGGTAAGGCCGGGGTCGTTCCCGCGCCCCTGCCTCAGGCCACGCCGTTGTCGACGTGTTCGGCAAAACCGGCTTGCTGGCGCAGGCGTTCGAACCAGGCCTCCACGTTCGGCAGCGTGGGCGTGCTGCCGGGCGTGCTGCGCCAGCGCTGGGTCGACAGGCCGAGCACGATGTCTGCGAGGGTGAAGGTGTTGCCCGCCACGTAGCTGCCCGTAGCGGCGAGCTGCGCATCAAGCACGCCCATCAATCGATTCCACTGCACCAGGCTGGCCTCGGCGCGGGCATCATCCGGGTAGTCCGGGTGTTGCCGCACCCGGGCCATGAACACGTGGCGCCAGGCGCTGTTGAGGTCGCTGGCCTGCCAGTCCATCCACTGCTCGACGCGGGCCCGCGCCTGAGCGGTGGCGGGCAGCAGGTCGTCGCGCCTGGCGCGTGTGGCCAGGTAACGGCAGATGCTGTTGGACTCCCACAGCACGAAGCTGCCGTCGCGCAGTACCGGTACCTGCCGGTTCGGGTTCAGCGTGGCCAGCAGGTCCGGCGCCGGCGCCGGTTCGTGGTGCAGCGGCAGGTCAAGCCCGGCGCACAGCCACAGCACCTTGCGGACATTGATCGAGGTCGGCTTTCCGTACAGTTCCAACATGGCCCGGCGCAGCGTTTGAGACGGTGCCAGCCTACACTTGCCACATGCAAACCGAATTCCTGCTCATCGGCGGCCTTCTATTGGCCGTGCTCATCCTGCAGCTGGTCGCCCTGCTGCGCCGCCCGCCGCATGACCGCCTGGAACAGGCCGTACGCGAGGAGGCCCGCTCCGGGCGTAGCGAACTGCGCGAGCAGCTCGATGGATTCGCCCGCGCGCTGACCGATCTGTCGACCCGCACCGACCAGCGCCTGGACCTGCTGCGCGAAGCGCTCGGCGAAGACGCCCGCAAGGCACGCGCCGAGGCCGCCGACAGCCAGCAGCGTGGCGCGGCATTGATGGGACAGCGCCTGCAGGAACTGCGCGGCCAGCTGGAAACCTTTGGCCAGCAGCAGGAAGCGCGCATCCACGCCTTCGGCCAGCAGCTGCAGGAGCTGACCGGACGCACCGACACCCAGTTCGGCGCGCTGCGCCAGACCCTGGTGGACGATGCGCGCAAGGGGCGCGAGGAAGGCGCGCAGTCGCAACAGCGGTTGACCGAAAGCCTGGGCCTGCGCCTGCAGGAACTGACCCAGCGCAACGAGCAGCGCATCGCCGAGATGCGCACCACGCTGGAAGAACAGCTGCGCGCGCTGCAGAACGACAACGCGCAGAAGCTGGAGCAGATGCGCCACACCGTCGATGAGAAGCTGCAGTCGACGCTGGAAACCCGGCTGGGCAATTCCTTCAAGCTGGTTTCCGAACGGCTGGAACAGGTGCAGCGTGGCCTTGGCGAGATGCAGCAGCTGGCCACCGGCGTGGGCGACCTCAAGCGCGTGCTGACCAACGTCAAGAACCGCGGCAGCTGGGGCGAAGTGCAGCTGGAGAACATCCTCGAGCAGACCTTGACCCAGGAGCAGTACGCGCGGGCGGTGAAAGTGCGCCCGGACAGCGGTGAAATGGTCGATATCGCGGTGCGCCTGCCGGGGCGCAGCAGCGACGACACGCCGGTGTGGCTGCCGATCGACTCCAAATTCCCGCGCGAAGACTACGAACGTCTGCTGGATGCGCAGGAGCAGGGCGATGCCGAAGGCGTGCGGCTACAGGGCATCCAGCTTGAGCGCGCGGTACGCGTGCAGGCCAAGTCGATCTGCGACAAGTACATCGCGCCGCCGCACACCACCGACTTCGCAGTAATGTTCCTGCCCACCGAGGGCCTGTATGCCGAGGTGATCCGGCGCCCCGGCCTGGTCGACCTGCTGCAGCGCGAGCATCGCGTGGTGGTGGCCGGGCCGACCACGGTCACCGCGCTGCTCAACAGCCTGCAGATGGGTTTCCGCACGCTGGCCATCGAACAGCGCTCCAGCGAGGTGTGGAGCCTGCTGGGCGCGGTGAAGAGCGAGTTCGGCAAGTTCGCCGGCATCCTCGAGAAGGCCGAAAAGCAGATCACCACCGTCGGCCGCAGCATCGGCGAGGCCAGCCGCAAGACGCGCACCATCGAGCGCCGTCTGCGCGGCGTGGAATCGCTGGCTGCCGAACAGGCGCAGTCGCTGCTGGGCGACCTGGCCGAGGGGGACGCCACGGGAGAGGTCGAGGACGAGGGCAGCGACGGCGAGGAGGCCTGAGCCGCGCTGACACGTCGCCTGCACCGTCGATGCGTATGCTGGCGGCCTGTCCGTTTCGATCAGGTATCGCCATGCGCCTGCGCTTCTGTACCAGTGTTGTCCTGACCGTGTTGCTTGCCGCCTGCAGCAGCACGCCACCGGCCGTGGGTACGGCGGGGCAGGCCGGCGCGGCCGCCACGCCCGAAGCCACCGAGGCCTACCGGGAAGCACGCGACGTCGACTGCCAGGCCGCCGGTGGCACCCTGCAGCGGCTCGGCCGCCTGCAGCGCGAGCAGTGCGTGATTCCCTATGCCGATGCCGGCAAGGCCTGCAGCGGCAAGAGTGACTGCACCGGCCAGTGCCTGGCCGGGGGGGAGGTGGCCGCTGGCGGCGCCACCACCGGTACCTGCCAGCGTGATGCCAGCCAGAACTTTGGTTGCCGCCAGCGCATCGAGGACGGCAAGGCGCAGGGCACGATCTGCGTGGACTGATCGTAGTGCCGGCCGCTGGCCGGCAACCGCGTGAACGGCTGGGAACGATCGCACCATTGCCGGCCAGCGGCCGGCACTACCAGCATCGTGCGGCGCTATGCTGGTGGGCCATTCCCCGCTGTAGCCGGAGCCCCCGCGTGAGCACTTCGATCCAGGATATTTCCCTCACCACCATCGACGGCCAGCCGTCCTCGCTTGCCGACTACCAGGGCAAAGTGCTGCTGCTGGTCAACGTCGCCTCCAAGTGCGGCCTGACCCCGCAGTACGAAGGCCTGCAGGCGCTGTATGCGGAAAAGCACGCACAGGGCCTGGAAGTGCTGGGCTTCCCCGCCAACAACTTCCTCGGCCAGGAGCCGGGCAGCGAGGCGGAAATCCAGCAGTTCTGCCAGCTCACCTACGATGTCAGCTTCCCGATGTTCTCCAAGATCAGCGTGGCCGGTGAGGACACCCACCCGCTGTACCAGCAGCTGACCGCCGCCCAGCCGCAGTCGATCGGTGAAGGCTCGCTGCGCGAGCGCCTGGCCAGCAAGGAGATCCCGATCCACGCCGCGCCGGCGGTGCTGTGGAACTTCGAGAAATTCCTGGTCGGCCGCGACGGCAAGGTCGTCGCACGCTTTGCCCCGGACGTGGCCGCCGACGATGCGCGCCTGCGCGAGGCCATCGAGGCGGCGCTGGCAGCTTGAGGGAAGCGTGCCAACCAAGGTTGGCACCTACCGGAAAGAAACGTCGCCGGAAAAGAAAAACCCCGCCGAGGCGGGGTTTTTCATGCAGCGATGAAACGACTCAGTGGGTCCACTGCGGCATCGGCATCGCATCGACCGGGATCGGCGAATTGGCATCGTCATGGCCACGGTCGCGCTTGCTGCGCAGATCGTTCTCGATCTGGTAGTTGCGGCGCTGCATCCACGCATCGCGGACCAGCGAATACTCGTCCACGGCGGTGTCGCGCAGGTCGTCGATCGCCAGCAGCTGTGCGCGGGTATCGACCAGCTGCAGGCCCTGCAGGCCGATGCGGACCTTGTCTTCTTCGATGCGGCGGATCGGCGACAGCGGAATGTCACCGGCCAGGCCGAACACATCACGCACGGTACGCGGGCCGAAGAACGGCAGTTCCACGTAGCGCGAGCGACGCCAGCCCCACACCCCCAGGGTCTGGCCGAAGTCTTCATTGCGACGCGGCACCATCGCCTTGCTGGCCGGATCGAACAGGCCGCCGATACCCAGCGTGCTGTTCATCAGGAAGCGGCCCAGGCTGTCCCATGCATCGGCCCCGCGGCCCTGCAGCAGCTGGTTGGTGATGGTCACCGGCGCACGCAGGTTGCTGAAGAAGTTGCTGACGCCGGTGCGGGCGAAGCGCGGCACCACGTGGGTATAGGCGGTCGCCAGCGGACGGGCGATGCCACGGTCGACCGCGTTGTTGAAGGTATGCACCTTGCGGTTGAACGGTTCCCACGGATCGTAGGCCGCCACGTTGGTGGTGTTGCCGGCGCCGCCATAGAGGGCGTCGAAATCATCGTCGCCGCCGGGTGCGGTGGCTGCTGCGGTGTTCGCTGCATTGCCATCAACGGGCGCTGCCGGAGTGGCCGGCGATGGGGCCGTGGCAACCGGCGCCTGCGCCGCGGGAGCGGCCACGGCAGGGTCGACCGTTCCGCCATCGGCAACTGCAGCGGGGGCTTCTGCAGCGGCATTGGCCGGAACCACGGTGCTGGCCGTCGGTGCGTCGCTGCGTGCGGGCTTGCCGGCGCAGGCGGTCAGGGCGGTGGCCAGGACGATCAGGGGGAGAGTGCGTACGACGTTCATGTCAGCTCGCAGCAGAAGTAGCGTTGAAATCCAGGTCGGGCGACAGCCGGTAGGCCGCGCTCAGTTCGTTGTAGCCGGCCGGCGCGCCGGAGATCGCCAGCGGATGGCCGGCCTTGCGTGCACGTGCCGCCAGTTCGGCCAGCAGGGCCAGGCCGGCGCTGTCCACGCGCTCGACCTCGCCCAGCTCCAGCCTTGCCAGCTGGGCGGGCAGCGCCTGCAGCTGCGGCCACAGTGCGATCACTGCGGCACGATCCAGCACCCCGCGCAGGCGCAGGGTGTCGCCTTCCAGCAGTGCCAGTGCGTTACTTGCCATTGCCCGCGGGCCCGGCCTGCATGCTGCCGCTGTGCAGCTCGCTGGCCACCTGCTTGATGCCCTTCTGGCGCAGCGGGGTGTCGAACTGGTTGCGGAAGGTCTGCACGTAGGAGATGCCTTCGATGTTGACGTCGAAGATCTTCCACTGGCCGTTGACGTTGCGCATCCAGTACTCGACCGGGGTCGGCTCGCTGCCGGCACGCACCAGTTCGGTGCTGACGCGCACGCCGCGGTTGCCCGGCAGCGGGCTCTCGCCCTTCAGGCGGAAGTTCGGCTTGCCCTGGATGTTGAGCAGGGTCGAGCCGTAGCGCTGCATCAGGCTGTCGGCCATAGCATCGGCGAACAGCTTGATGTCGGCATCCGAGGCGCCGCGGGCGTGCGGGCCCAGCACCAGGCGTGCGGCATAGTCGCGGTCGAAGGTGCGGTTCAGTTCGCTGTCGATGTAGCTGCGCAGGCTGGCCGGGTTGCTGCTGAACTCGCTCCGGCGCTGCTGCAGGGTGGTGAGGATGCGCGTGCTGGCATCGATCACCACCTTGCCGGCCTGGCCCTGGGTCGCGGCTGCGGCGGGGGCGGCGGCCTGGGCCTGGGCGAGGAACGGAGTAGCTGCCAGCAGCGCCGAAGCGAGCAGGGCCGGGATCAGTTTCATCTTCATGGTTGCGGTTCCGTTGCAGGCGCCTGCGCGCCATCGTTGGGCTTCTGGCCAGCGCCGCCACCGGCGCCGCCACTGAACATGTACTTGCCGACCAGCTGGATCAGGTCCACGGCGGGCTGGGTGAAGACGATCTCATCGCCGGCCTTCAGTACGTCCGGATCACCGCCCGGCTGCAGACCGATATAGCTCTCGCCGAGCAAACCACTGGTGAAGATGCCGGCCGAGGTGTCTGCCGGCAGGTCCTTGACCTTGCTGTCCATGCGCAGGGTCACGATCGATTCGAACTTCACCGGGTCCAGGTCGATCGAGGCGACCTGGCCCACGGTGACGCCGCCGATCTTCACCGGAGCCTGCTTGCGCAGCTGGCCGACCTGGGAGAAGCGTGCTTTCAGCTCGTAGCCTTCGCTGCCCCAGCTCCAGCGCTGGTTGGTCGAGGCCACGGCCAGCACCATCAGCGAGGCCAGGGCCAGCAGCAGGAAGGCGCCGACGGAGAATTCGAGTCTGGGACCGCGGATGGCCATGTGGATTACCTGATCGAGTCGTAGTGGCCGCGCGCGCCTGCGCACCGCCGGTGGAGGGGTTAGGTGAACAACATTGCCGACAGCACGAAGTTGAACATCAGCACCAGCAGCGAGGCGTTGACCACCGCACGGGTGGTCGCCACCGAGGTGCCCTCGATGGTCGGCTCGGCGTGGAAACCAACGTAGGCGGCGACCAGCGCGGCGGTACCGCCGAAGATCGCCGACTTCAGCATCGCCACGCCGAAGTCGTCCCAGAAATCGACGCTGTTGCGCAGCGCCGACCAGAACACGCCGTTGTCCAGGCCCAGCACATGCACCGCTTCGAAGTAGCTGGCACTGATCGCCAGCGAGCAGAAGATGCCGGTCAGCAGCGGCACGGTCAGCACCGCCGCCCAGAAGCGCGGCGCCACCGCCTTGGCCACCGGATCGATCGCCATCAGTTCCAGCGCCTTGATCTGGTCGGTGGCACGCATCAGGCCCAGCTCGGCGGCGATGGAACTGCCGGCGCGACCGATGAACAGCAGCGCGGTCAGCACCGGCGCCAGTTCGCGGTACAGCGACAGGCCGAGCAGGGTCGACAGCGCGTCGGCGGCACCGAAGGTGGTCAACGTGCGGTAGCCCTGCAGGGTCAGCACCAGGCCGACGAAGGCGCCACCGACGGCGATGATCGGCAGCGAGCGCGCGCCGATCTTGTAGATCTCGCGGGTCAGCTCGGCCAGGAAATCACGCGTGGGCAGCGAACCGCGCAGCACGGTCAGCGAGAACAGGCCGGCGCGGCCCAGCGAACGGGTGGCTTGCACGAACGGCATCAGGCAACCCTCGCGCGCGGCGCGGCATCGAACGGAATGGGGCCATCGGGCTGGCCATGCAGGAACTGCCGCAGCAGCGGGTCCTGGCTGGACTGCAGCGCCTCGGGCGTGCCCTGGAACACGATGCCGCCATTGGCGATCGCGATCACCTGGTCGCAGATCGGCAGGGTCTCGTGCACGTGGTGGCTGACGATGATGCTGGTCAGGCCCAGGCTGTGGTTGAGGCGCTGGATCAGGCTCATGATCACCCCCGAGGCGATCGGGTCGAGCCCGGTCAGCGGCTCGTCGTAGATCATCAGCGGCGGGTCCAGGGCCAGCGCGCGGGCCAGCGCCACGCGGCGCGCCATGCCGCCGGACAGCTCGCGCGGCCACGCATCGGCGGCGGCCAGCAGGCCCACCGCATGCAGCTTCATCTGCACCAGTTGGCGCAGTACGGCGGTCGGCAGGCGGGTGTGCGTGCGCAGCGGCAGTGCGACGTTCTCGGCCACGGTGAGGTCGGTCAGCAGGCCGTTGCCCTGCAGCAGCACGCCCACGCTCTTGCGCATTTCCAGCAGCGCGCTGCTGTCGTGCGGGATCGGCTTGCCGAACAGGGTGACGTCGCCGGCGACCGGGCGCAGTTCGCCGGTCAGTGCCGCCAGCAGGGTCGACTTGCCGCTGCCGGACGGACCCAGTACGGCGGTGATGCTGCCTTTGGGCACCTGCAGCGACACATCGCGCAGGATCGTGCGCCCGCTCCGGTCGATGCGGACGTTGGATAACTGCACCAGACTGGAGGCGGAAGCCGACATGGGCACCATTAACGTTTTTTAGACATCGAAGGATCGGGCCCGTCGGCTGAACATAAGCAGACTGGACGGTGCAGTATTGTTGCACGACAAGGCTTGGCGCAGGCCGGGACAATCGGCGCCTGCCCCGGAACAATCCGTACCGGTGACGGGCCGACCATTGAATACTGCCTGCCGTCCTGCACACTGTGCATGATGAGTGACCCAGGCAGCGATTTCCGCCTCTACCATTCCAATTCCCTGGACGTGCTGGCCGCACTGCTGGCGCGTAACGTGCGCGCGCCGGTCGCGGGCCAGCCGCTGTTGGCACCGGAAGTGGTGCTGATTCCGCAGGTGGCGATGCGGCGCTGGCTGCAAGCGACACTGGCCGCAGAGTTCGGCGTTGCCGCCAACCTCGAATTCCTCACCCCGGGCGAGTTCGTGGCCCGTGCGCTGAAGGCCAATGTCAGCGGTGAGCAGGACGATCTGGACGCGGCCGGCCTGCACTGGCGGCTGTACCAGGCACTGCGCGACCCAGCGCTGCTGGCACAGCCACCGATGCGCGCGCTGCAGTCCTACCTTGCCGGTGGCGACGCATTGAAGCCGTGGGCGCTGGCTGGCGAACTGGCCTCGGTGTTCGAGAAGTACCAGGCCTGGCGCCGTGACTGGCTGCTGCGCTGGGCGGCCGGTGCCGATCCGGCCGATCCGCAGGCGATCCTGTGGCGCACCATCACCCGTGGCCACGATTACCGTGCGCGCCGCATCCAGGAGTACCTGGACCGCTTCGAAGGGGCGGGCCAGCCGTTGCCGAAGGGCTTGCCGCTGCGCATGTCCGCGTTCGCGACGCTCAACATCTCCCCCGACGTGCTGCGGGTGATGGCCACCCAGGCACGGGTGGGCGAGCTGCATTTCTACATGCCCACGCCCGTGCAGTCGTACTGGGGCGACCTGCAGACCCTGGCCGAGCGCCTTCGCAGCGGCGCGCCCGATCCGTTCGGGGAAGCGGCCGGCGAGAACCGCCTGCTCGAAGCCTGGGGCGCCGCGGGCCGCGACTTCATGGCGGTGCTGGGCAGCTACGAGGTGGTGCACCCGGCCGGCGAGATCGCCGCCTACTCCGACCCGGAAGAAGACACCCGGCCGACCCTGGACGAAGGCGGCCTGTCCGACAGCCTGCTGCAACGCCTGCAGCGCGATCTGTTCCATCGCCGCGCGCTGCCTTCGGGCGAACTGCGCGACGGACTGCGCAGTGACGATCCCAGCCTGCAGGTGCACGCCTGCCACACCCGCCTGCGCGAACTGCAGGTGCTGCACGACCAGCTGCGCAGCCTGCTGCAGGACGCGCGTTTCGACCCGCCGCTGCAGGCACGCGAGATCGCGGTGCTGGCGCCGGACATCGATCCCTACGTGCCGTACCTGGAAGCCGTGTTCGGCGGCCGTGGCGGCGAAGAGGAGCACATCCCCTATGCGCTGGCCGACAGCAGCCCGCTGGCCGGCGAGCCGCTGGCCGATGTGTTCGTGCATCTGTTGGGCCTGCCGGTCTCGCGCTTTGGCCTGAACGAGGTGCTGGACCTGCTGGCCAGCGCACCGCTGGCCGAAGCGGCCGGCCTGGAAGCGGTGGACTTCGACCGCCTGCATGGTTGGCTGCAGCAGGCGGGTGTGCGCTGGGGCCTGGACGCGAAGCATCGCGACCAGCACCTGGCACCGGCCGACGACGCCTACACCTGGCAGTTCGCGCTGGACCGGCTGGTGCTTGGCCATGCCACCGGCAGCGAGGCCGACCTGGCCGGTGTGGCGCCGTGGATCGAGCTGGAGGGTGGTGCGTTGGAAGCGCTGGACCGGCTGCTGCGCCTGTTGCGCGTACTGGCGGTCTACCAGCGTCGACTTGGCGAACTGCTGACCCCGGCGCAGTGGCGGCAGCGCCTGCTGTCGCTGCTGGACGCGCTGCTGCCGACCGCGCCCAGTTCGCCCAACAGCCAGCGCGCGCTGGAGCGCCTGCGCAAGCTGCTCAACCAGTTTGCCGAGGACGCTGCCAAGGCCGGCTTCAACGAAGGCGTGCCACCGGAGGTGGTGCGTGCGCACTTCGCCGGGGCACTGGGCGAGGCTGACACGCGCGCACCGTTGCTGACCGGTGGCATCAGCTTCGGCCGCATGGTGCCGATGCGCCTGCTGCCGTTCCGGGTGATCTGCGTGCTGGGCCTGAATGACGGCGATTTCCCGCGCCGTGATCCGGCCGCGGGCCTCAACCAGCTCACCGCCGAACTGGATACACCGCGGCGGCGCCCGGGCGACCGTTCCACCCGCGAGGACGACCGCTTTCTGTTCCTGCAGCTGTTTGCCGCGGCGCAGGAGGTGTTCTACCTGAGCTATCTCGGCGCCGATCCGCGCGATGGCAGCGTGCGCGAGCCATCGGTGCTGGTCAGTGAGCTGATCGATGCCGCTGCCGCCTATCATCTGGATCCGGAGGCGGCCGTGCGTGACTTCACCGTGCGTCATGCCCTGCAGCCGTTCTCGCCTGCTGCGTTCGGCGATGGCGATCCGCGCCGTTTCAGTTATCGGTGGCAGTGGCATCCGGCGGCCGGTCGCCTCACCGGCCAGCGGGGTGGCCTGCTGCCCTGGTTCGACGCGCCGTTGCCACCACCGCTCGACGATGCCGTGGAGAACGAGGTCGCACTCGATACCCTGCGCCGCTTCCTGTGCGACCCGGCCGGGCAGTTCCTGGCGCAGTCGCTGGGCCTGCGCCTGGCCGACGAGGTTGAAGAAGTGGATGACCTGGAGCCGCTGGTGCTGTCCTCGCGCGGCCCGGAAAAGCGCAGCGTGCAGGCAGCGGTGGTACGTGCCACGCTCAATGGCGACAGCGAGCCGCTGTATCCGCGGTTGCGTGCGCGCGGCCTGCTGCCATCCGGTGCATTGGGCGAGCGCCAGTTCGAAGTGGAGCAGCTGAAGACCCGTCCCTATGCCAGCGCGCTGCTGGGCTGGATGCAGGGCGAGCCATTGGAAAGCTGCCGGTATGAAGTCGATATCGACGGCGTGCGGCTGCATGGGCGGGTGGCCGATCGGCATCCCGAAGGGCTGGTGCGCCTGCGCGCCGGCACCCTCAACGGCAATGCGGTGATCCGCCAGGGCCTGGACTGGCTGTTGGCCAACGCCGCCGGCGATGCCCTGCCGTTGGTGCAGTTCCACGATGGCGGCGATGCCGGTCCGGGCCCGCATGTGCTGCCAGCACTGAGCGTGCCCGCTGCCCGCGCCGCGCTGCGCGCACTGCTGCAGCTGCGCCAGCGTGGCCTGCGTGAACCGCTGCGCTTCGCCCCCTATACCGGCTGGGTGCTGTACAACACGGCCGGTGAAAAACAGCGCAGCGAAGGCTGGAAGCAGTGGCACGGCAGCGACCGCAGCTGGGGTGAATCCAGCAGCGACGCCTGGCAGCTGCTGCTGCGCGGTGCCGACCCGTTCGCCACCGATGCCGGCTATGCCGATCTGCTGCGCAACAGCCAGGTGGTCTTCAGTGCGGTGCGCGAAGGCCGCACCCTGGGCGCCGAGGCAGGCCAGGAGGGCAGCGCATGAACAGCACCATCGCAGATGAGCAATCCCAGCGCATGGCGGGCGATCCCTACCTGGCCCTGCCACTGGAGGGTATCCGCCTGATCGAGGCCAGCGCCGGTACCGGCAAGACGTTTACCCTGGCCACGCTGTTCACCCGCCTGGTGGTGGAGCAGGGGCTGCGCATCGGCCAGATCCTGGCGGTGACCTTCACCGACGCCGCCACCCAGGAACTGCGCAAGCGCATCCGCGAGCGGCTTGCGCTGGCCGCGCGCCTGGTCGATCTGGAACCGGCCGAGGGCGAGGCGCCGGACGTGCGCTTGACGCGCGAAGTGCTGCAGCGCCATCTGCAGGGTGGCACCGAGAGCGCCGCTGCGCTGAAGCGTCGCCTGCAGGTTGCCGCCGACGAGATCGATCTGGCTTCGATCTTCACCATCCATGGCTTCTGTACCCGCGTGCTGCGTGAGCACGCGCTGGAAAGCGGCCATACCTTCGACCCGCCGGAGCTGCTGGCCAGTGACCGCGAGCTGCTGGAAGAGCTCGCCGCCGATCTGTGGCGCGTGCACGCCAATGATCCGGCCACGCTGGAGCCGCTGACCTGGCTGTGGTCCAGCCCGGATGCACTGGCCGCCGATCTGCGTGCGCTGCTGGCTGCGCCGCCACTGCATCCGTTGCCACAGCCGGTGGTGCTGGCCGATCCACACCCGGCATTGCACAGCGCGGCGGAAGAACTGTCCGCAAGCGTGCGCGAGCATGGCGAGCAGTTCTTCATAGACCTCTGCGATGCCGTCGACAACAAGTGGATCAACGGCGTGTCCTACAAGCTGGGCTGGCTGCACCCGCTGGGCCGGCAGCTGCTGGCCTGGGCTGATCGTGCCGATCCGCGCGAGCTGCTGGCCAACGAGCGCCTGCCGGCGCTGCTGCCGGAGGCGCTGGCCGCCAAGACCAACAAGAAATTCGCCGAGCGCACGCCGTCGTCACCATTGCAGGCTCCGTTGTCGCGCTATGTGGCGCTGCTGGCAGAACGCGATGCCTGGTTGCGTGCCACCGCGCTGAATTTCCTGCACCGCCTGCGCGACGAAGCCGCGCAGCGCCTGCAGGCACTGAAGCGCACGCGCCGGGTGCAGACCTACGACGATCTGATCGATGGCGTGGCACTGGCCCTGGACGGGCCGCAGCGCCTGGCGCTGGTCAGGCAGCTGCGGGCGCAGTACCGCATCGCGCTGGTCGATGAGTTCCAGGATACCGACGACCGCCAGTGGGGCATTTTCCACGCCGTGTTCGGCGATTCGCCGGAAGTACGCGAGCTGGGCCTGGCGCCGGCGCTGTTCCTGATCGGCGATCCGAAGCAGGCGATCTACGGTTTCCGCGGCGGCGACATCCATACCTACCTGAAGGCCAAACAGGTGGCGCAGCAGGCACCGGTGCTGGACCAGAACTTCCGTTCACGCCCGGCCGTGCTGCGCGCCCTGCAGGCGTTGTACGACAACGGCGGCGAAGACGCGTTCCTCGAGCGCGACATCCAGTTCGAACCTGTGCGCCCCGGTGGCGTGCGCATCGATGCGGACTACCTGCGCGACGGCCGCGCCGCCGTGGCACTGACCCTGCGCGTGCTGCGCAGTGGCGGCGACAAGGCGATGAGTGCCGACGCTTCGCGTGATGCAGCGACCCAGGCCTGCGTGGCCGCGATCCACCAGACCCTGGTCGATGCGCGCGCCGGCAACGCCGTGTTGCGTGGGCGCGCCGTGCAGCCGGGCGACATCGCGGTACTGGTGCGCTCGCACCGCGAGGCGACGCTGGTGCAGCGCGCGCTGGCAGCGGTCGGCATTCCGGCAGTGGCAGCGGGCAAGCAGAGCCTGTTCGCCACCAGCGAGGCACGTGATCTGCGCGCGCTGCTGCTGGCACTGCTGCAACCGGCCGATGAAGGGCGTCTGCGCGCAGCGCTGGCGACCGTGCTGCTTGGCCAGCGGGCGAGCGAGATCGCGGCGATGGAACGCGAGGGCGACCTGCAACGTGGGTTCCAGGCGCAGCTGCTGCACTGGCGCGAGCGCTGGCAACGCGGTGGACCGTTCGCAGTGATCGCCGATGTCTGCGCCGCGCAGGGTGAACGCCTGCTGGCGCTGATCGACGGCGAACGCCGCCTGACCAACTACCTGCAGCTGGGCGAACTGCTGCAGGAAGCCTCGGCACAGGCACTGGGCATGCATGGCCTGCTGGACTGGCTGCAGGGGCAGATGGCCAGCGCCGACCAGGATGACGAGCAGCAGCTGCTGCGCCTGGAATCGGATGCGCGCCGCGTGCAGATCATCACCCTGCACAAGAGCAAGGGCCTGGAGTATCCGCTGGTGTTCCTGCCGTTTGTCGGCATCGACGGCGGTGCGCCGAACAGCGCCTCGCACTGCACCGTGCATATGGCTGGCGAGCGCCAGCTGCACTGGAAGCTGGACAAGAACGAGGCCTGGGAAACGGCCAGCGCCCAGCGCGAGCGCGAACAGCGCGCCGAGGACGCGCGCCTGCTGTATGTCGGCCTGACCCGCGCCGAGCATGCGCTGTGGATTGCGGTGGGCGATCTGGCCGGGTTGGCAAAGACGCGGCTCGCGCCGTTGCTGGGGGACCTGCAGGCGCTGCGCGCCCATGCCGATGTGCACATTGATGACAGCGAAGCGCTCGCTACATTGCCGCAGCTCGCCGCCGAAGTGGAGGGCGAGCTGCCCGCGGTGCGTGCACTGACCCGGCGCGTGCCGCACGACTGGTGGGTATACAGCTTCACCCAGCTGGCGCACGCCGATGCCGGTGCCGGCAGTGATATCGAAGCTGCCGCCACCGAACTGCCGGCGCCTGCCGCCGACGAACCGGCGGGCCCGGAACTGCCGCTGGAACCGGCGCTGCCGGAGCCCGCTGCGGCCGCCGAGGACAGCACACCGATCGATCCGCGCTTCATGGGCAGCCGCTTCGGCAACGTGCTGCACGAAGCGATGGAGAACGTCGACTTCGCCGCCTGGGGTGATTGGCAGCCCGGCCTGGAAGCCCCTGAGGGGCAGGCCGAGGTACTGCGCAAGGCGCTGCACGACGAGGGCTACGCTGATGCCGACCTTGAGGATGGCGTGGCCGTACTGGTGCCGCTGGTCGGTCACACGCTGACCGTGCCGCTGCCCGAAGGCGGGGCGCTGTACAGCCTGGATGAAGGCGAGCGCCGTGCGGAAATCGACTTCCATTTCGCCATCGAGCCGACCGCGGTGCCGGCGCTGTTGCAGGTGCTGCACGCACATGGGGTTTCCAGCGCGCGCCGCGGTTTTGGCCAGCGCCGTCGGCTGGAAGGGCTGATGACCGGCATGATCGACCTCACCTACGTGCGCGATGGGCGCTGGTACGTGCTCGACTACAAGTCCAACCGCCTGCCCGGTTACAGCCCGGACCTGCTGGCCATTGCCATGCGCCACAGCGAGTACGACCTGCAGGCGCTGATCTATACGGTGGCGCTGCATCGCTGGCTGCGTTTCCGCCTGGGTGCGGCCTATGACTACGAGCGCGACATGGGCGGCATCCGCTACCTGTTCTGCCGCGGCCTGGATGCCGCCGGCAACGGCGTGCATGTGGACCGCTTCCCGCTGGCGCTGGTCGATGCACTCGACGCGTTGTTCGCCGGAGGCGAGCAGGCCCAGGCCGAGCTGGCCGCACGTGCCCGTGGAGCCAGCGCATGAGCCTGCTGAAGGAACTGCACCAGAAGGGCCAGCTGCGCACCCTCGACCATGCGTTGGCGACCAGCCTGCAACGACTGCGCGACGACACGCCCGAGAGCGTGGCGCTGGCGGCCGCGCTGGCCTCACTGGCGGTATCGCAAGGCCATGCCGCGTTCGACCCCACGCAACCACAGCGGCTGCTGGAAGGCGTGCCCGAGTGGCCTGCCGCGCAGGACTGGTTGGCGCAGCTGCGTGCGTCGCCGTGGGTGGCGGCACCGGAGCAGGCCGATGCCATCGCCGAGGATGCGCCGCTGGTGCTGGAAAACGGCCTGCTCTACCTGCGCCGCTACCGCGAGTACGAGCGTCAGCTGGCGGCCGGCCTGCAGCGTATCGGCCGGCATCCGCTGCCGGCACCGGACATGGCCGCGCTGGCACCGTTGTTCGCGCAGCTGTTCCCGCAGGCATCGGGCAGCGAGGATCACCAGGCACGCGCCGCCGGCGTGACCCTGCGCCATCCACTGGCGCTGGTCACCGGCGGCCCCGGCACCGGCAAGACCACCACCATCGCGCGCCTGTTGCTGCTGCTGGCCGCACAGGCCCGGCACGCTGGCCAGCCGCTGCCCGAGGTGGCGTTGGCCGCGCCCACCGGGCGCGCCGCCGAGCGCATGGCCGAGAGCCTGCGCGTCGCCGTGCAGCGCCTGCAGGCACAAGGGCTGGACCCGGTGCTGTGCGCGGCATTGCCCAGTACTGGCACCACCCTGCATCGCCTGCTCGGGGTAATTCCCGATTCACCGCGCTTCCGCCACCACGCCGACAATCCGCTGCCGGTGGACGTAGTGGTGGTCGACGAAGCGTCGATGATCGATCTGCCGATGATGGCCAAGCTGGTCGATGCGATCGCCAGTGGCACCCGGCTGATCCTGCTTGGCGACCCCGATCAGCTGCCGTCGGTCGAGGCGGGCGACGTGCTCAGCGCGATCCTGCGTGCCAGCGGCGATGGCATCGGCACCCGTGCCGACGATGCGCAGGCCTTGCATGGCCTGCTGGCGCCGGCCACGTTGCAGCCGCAGGCTGCACCACGCGCTTTTGCCGGGCGCCGCGTGCAGCTGCAGCGCGGTTACCGGCAGAGTGATGCACTGGACCTGGCACCGCTGGCGCATGCCGTGCGTGAAGGTGACAGCAGCACCGCGCTGCAGCTGCTGCGCAGTGGTGAACTGGCCGGCGTGCGTTTCCACGAGGGCGAGGCTGACCCGTTGCGTGGCCAGCGCGAGCATCTGATCGGTCACTGGCGTGCGTTGGCCGACGCGGCTGATCCGGTGCTTGCCCTGCAGCAGGCCGGTCGCCTGCGCGTGCTGACCGCACTGCGCGAAGGCCCGCAGGGCGCACGCGGGCTCAACAGCCGCATTGAACAGCTGCTGGCCGGCAATACGCCGGGCTATTTCCAGGGCCGGCTGCTGCTGGTCACCGAGAACAGCTACCGTCATCGCCTGTTCAATGGCGATATCGGCATCTGCCTGCGCGATGGCAGCGGCGCGATGGTGGCCTGGTTCCCCGGAGACACCGTTGACCAGCCACGCGCCTTCCACCCGGCCGCACTGCCCGCGCACGAAAGCGCCTTCGCGATGACCGTGCACAAGGCGCAGGGTTCGGAGTTCGACGAAGTGTGGTTGCAGCTGCCGCGCCAGGACAGCCGCGTGCTGTCGCGCGAACTGGTCTACACCGGCCTGACCCGAGCCCGCCAGGTCCTGCATGTCGCGGGCAGCGCCGACGTGCTGCAGGCCGCGTTGAAGCGTCATGCCAGCCGGTTGGGAGGGCTGGCCTGGCGGCTGGGCGCGGAAGACGCGGCCGAACAACCAACGCGCATCGAACAGCCCACGGTGCAGGGCACGCTGTTCTGACGCGGGCGCGATGCGCTTACTGTAGAGCCAAGCCATGCTCGGCTGATGGACCCCGGAGTCGAGCATGGCTGGACTCTACAGAAGCGCGCTTCGATCGTTTCGGCGTGGATCTACGCGATCAGGACCAGGCCATCGGGGAACACGATCGCCGCTTCATCGGCGCTCACATCAAAGAAGCCCACACCGTGCTTCTCGGCCAGATCCTGCACCCGGCCATGCGCATGCTCGGCCACCGTGTACGCGAACGCGCCGTAGATCACCTGACTACCGATGCTGTACTCGGTCACCTCGGCACGATCATCGTCGTCATTGCTCAACGGCCCGTTCATTGGCGGGAATTCCTGTGCCATCTCCGCGAACCACGCCTGCAGTGCCGGGCTGCTGACCGCCGGGTCATCGTACTCGTGGCGCTCGTTCCACTGGGTCTGCTTCTCGAACCAGGCGATGAAAGCCGCGGCCTCGCGTGGGGCGACGCTCGCCTCGAACACCATCATGTCGTAACTCATTGAACCGTCCTGTTGCCATGGCGAAAGGCCGCCGGGAATGGCCCGGCACTGCCGAGCATTATCAGGCCGATGCAACGCCGGCGTCCGCCCACCCTGGCGCCAATGCCTTCGCCTCCGGGAACAGCGCGAAGCGCAGGCCGATCAGGCCCATCAGCGCCTCGTCGCGTGCCTTGCAGGCCGCCACGCTGCCAACCCGGCCCAGTGAGGTATCCAGCCGCTCGCGCAGCGCTTCGGCGGCCACAATCGGCCTGCGCGCGGCAATCTGCCGCCGGTAGTGCGCGGCGATCTCCTCCAGGATGTGCTCGACCGCCTCGCGGCTGCGTTCGGGCAGTTCCAGCCGGGCACGGCGCAGCTGCAGGATGTTCAGGCCGATGCGGGCCTCGTTGAGCATGTCCACCGAGGCGATGTCGCTGCCCTCCGGTGTCGCAGCCAGGCGCGGTGCGAGCAGGCCCAGCAGGTCGAGCATGCGCGCGGCGAAGCGCTGGCGGTCCTGCTGGCCGCGGCCTTCGGCGGCTTCGGCCAGCGTGGTCCAGCCCTGCCGTACCAGCCGGCGTGCGGTCCACTCGGCACCCACCGAACGGAACAGGCGGGTCATCACCACTGCAAAGCCAATGCCGATGAACATCGCGATCGACGAATTGAGGAAGGTCTGGATGTTGGCGCTGTAGGTGTTCTGCAGGCTCAGCAGCGCGGCCAGGTTCACCGTCAGCGGCAGTGCGAACAGCGCGCTCTTCGGGTGATGCAGCATCAGCCCCAGTGGCAGGAACACCACCGCCAGCACCAGTGCCAGCAGGCCGAAGTCGTGCACGGCCGGGAACACGCCGAACAGGTACACGCCGGCCACCACCGAAGCGACCATCGCCCACACCAGGAACGACACCATGCTCGGCGCCGGATCATCCTGCGCGGCGAAGAACGCGGCGGTCACCGCGGCCATCATTGCGCCGTTGCCGCCGCCTTCCCATCCCAGAGCGATCCACAGCACGCAGTAGCTCATCAATGCCACGCCGGCACTGAGCGCGGAAAACAGCGCCATGCCGTAGTCGACGTGCTTGTCGGCGGCCACCCGTTCGGTGCGGATGCGGTAGTGCGCGCGGCCCAGCGGTGCGGTGCCATGGTCGATCGCATGCTGCAGCGTGCGGCAGTCCTGCCACAGATCCACCAGTTCCTCCAGGCGCAGCAGCAGGCTGGCCAGCTGCAGGTGCTGCAGATCGCGGTCCACCTGCGGTTTCAGCGCACTGATGCGTGCGCGCAGGCGGGCGTACTCGCTGGCGCTGGTCGGCCCGTCCAGCCAGTCGTGGAGGTCGTCGATCAGTTCCGGCAGGCCCTGCGGCAGCGCCTGGCCATCGCTGCGCAGTGCACTCAGCCGATCGGCGATCGACGACAGCACCGGCAACAGCAGCAGCATGCGCTCGCGCAGGCGCTCCATCGACACCGCCGAACCGGCATGGCGCGGATCATCGCGGCGCAGGAATTCAATCAGCGCCTCAAACTGCACCAGGTCGGCGGCCAGCCGGTTGCGTGGCGCGTGCGCGCGGCCACGTTCAAGAATCTGCCGGCACCACTGCGCGGCGTCCTCCATCCAGGTGCCGATGCGTGCGCGCAGCATCGGCCGCACCGAGGCCGGGAACAGCAGCGAAGCAAACAGCACCGCCACCACCGTGCCCAGGATGATCTCCTCGCTGCGTGCCACCACAGTGTCGAAGATGGTCTCCGGCGAGGTCACGGCCGGGAAGCCGATGAAGGCGGTGGTGTAGCCGGCCAGCAGGAATGCGTAGCCGCGCGGGCCGCGGTTGAGCAGCGCCATGAACAGACAGCCGGCCAGCCAGATCGACATCGCCGCGCTCAGCACCAGCGGCGTCTCCACCAGCGCCGGCAGTACCAGCAGGGTGGCCAGGCCGGCCACCAGCGTGCCGACGATGCGGTACACGCCCTTGGCGCGGGTCGGGCCCAGCAGCGGCTGGCTGACGATGTACACCGTGCCCATCGCCCAGTATGGGCGCGACAGGTTGCCGGCCATGGCGATGTACAGCGCGGCCACCGCGGCCAGGTAGGTCTTGATCGAGAACAGCCAGGCCTGGCGGTCGGTCAGCGCGTTCATGGTTTACTTCGCGGCGGTCGAGGCGCTGGGCGCGGCGGCGCTGGCCTGCCAGCCGCCACCCAGCACCAGGAACAGGTGGATCTGGTCGCGCGACACCTGCGCTTCGGCCGCGGCCAGGGTGGCATCGCTGGTGGCCAGGCTGCGGTCGGCATCCAGGCTGGACAGGTAGGGCGTACGGCCACCCTGGTACAGCCGGCGGTTCTGCTCGGCGGCCAACGCGGCCTGTTCCTGCGCGGTGCGCAGCGACTGCAGCCGGCGCAGGTCCTGCGCATAACGATCCAGCGCGGTCTGGGTCTCGCGCAGTGCCTGCAGCACGGTGTGGTCGAACTCGGCCAGCGCTGCATCGGCACCCGCCTCGGCGGCGTGGATGCGGGCGTGGGTGCCGGACGACGGCAACGTCCACGAGATCAGCGGGCCGATCGACCACTGTTGGGTCATCGGCGTGCCGAAGTCTTCCAGCAGGCCGGCGGCACCGAGCGAGGCACCGAGGCGGATATCCGGGTACAGCTCGGCGGTGGCCACGCCAATCCGCGCGGTGGCCGAGGCCAGCTTGCGTTCGGCCTGGCGCACGTCCGGGCGGCGCTGCAGCAGCGCACGACCATCGCCCACCGGCAACGGCTGCGCCAGGGCGGGCGCGTGCGCGCAGTCGATCACACCGGCCGGCAGCTGGCCCGGGGTCTGCCCGAGCAGGGCAGCGAGCGAATAGGCGGCCGCCGAGCGCTGCGCCTGCAGCGGCGGCAGCGCAGCTTCCAGCACGGCCACCTGGGCATTGGCGCGGGCCAGCTCCGGCGGCGTGCCGCGGCCGGCATCGATCAGGCGCTGGGTGACCGAACGGCTGCGCTGCTGCAGCTGCAGGGAGTGCTCGGCCACATGCAGCTCGTGGTTGGCGTGGCAGATTTCCAGGTAGCTGTCGGCCACCTGTGCAACCACGCTGACCTGGGCAAGATCGCGTGCGGCGGCCACCGACTGCTCGTCGGCGCGGGCCGCTTCGGCGCCGCGCTTGAGCTTGCCGAACAGGTCGAACTGGTAGCTGACCGCGAACTTGCCGTCAGCCAGGTTGATCACCGGCAGCTCGTGCTCCTGCAGGAACGATTCGGCCGACAGCTGCGCGCGGCTGACGCCGGCTTCGGCCTCGTACTCGAAACCGCCTGCGTCCAGCGCTTGCTCGTATACGGCGGCGGCACGGCGCAGATGCGCATCGGCAGCCTTCAGTTCCACGTTGTCGCGCAGCGCTTGGGTGATCAGGCCGTCCAGTACCGGGTCGTTGTACAGCGACCACCAGCGGTCGGGCAGCGCCTGGTTGGCGGCCACCTGCGGGTTCTGGGTGTCAATGAAGGCCGCATTGGCCTGCGGGCGCTTGAACGCCGAACCGTCCGGCAGGGCGTAATCCGGGCCGACGGTCCTGCACGCGGCCACGCTGGCCAGCGCGACGATCAGGCCGAGACGGGGCAGGGTGGCGTTCACAGGCCCGCCTGTGTCGGCGCGGTGCCGGCCTTGTCTGCGTGCTTCGTGCTGCTGGTCTGGACGGTCACCGTGGCGGTGCGGCCGGCGATCAGTTCCACGCCCTCGGGCACCTCGTCGATGCTGATGCGCACCGGGATACGCTGCGCCAGCCGCACCCAGTCGAAGGCCGGGGTCACGTTCGGCAGCAGGCTGCTGCCGTTGCTGCGGTAGCGGTCCTCGATGCCGGCAGCGATGCTCTCGACATGGCCGCGCAGCGGGGTCGATTCGCCCATCAGGCGGATGTCGACGCTCTGCCCCGGCGCCACGCCGCGCAGGCGGGTTTCCTCGAAGTAGCCATCAATGCGGAACGAGCCGGTATCCAGCAGCGCCAGTACCGGCTTGCCGGCCACCACGTAGTCGCCCACGCGCAGGGTGCGGTCGTTGACCCGGCCATCGGCCGGTGCGCGCACCTCGGTGCGGCCCAGGTTGAGTTCGGCCAGGTCGACCGCAGCCTGTGCGGTGGCCAGCGCGGCCTGTGCAGCCTGCAGCTTGGCGCGGCGCACTTCGGCGTCCTCGGCGGCGACCAGGTCCTGCAGGCTGCGGTCGCGGCCGATCTCGCGGCGCAGCTGCGCCACCGAGGCCTGGCGCTCGGCCAGGCTGGCCTTGGCCTGCTCCAGCGCGATGCGGTAGCGCGCGCGGTCGACCACGAACAACAGGTCGCCCTTCTTCACGGCCTGGTTGTCGGCCACGTCCACCGTTTCCACCAGCCCGGACACATCAGGCGCCATCTGCACCACGTCGGCGCCGACATGGGCGTCGCGGGTCCACGGCTCATCCATGTAATAGACCCACAGCTGGCGCAGCACCAGCAGGGCCACGATCACGGCTGCGCTGGTGAGCAGCACCGGCAGGGTCTTCTTCACGATCTTGTTCACGATTGCATCCAACGCAGGAGGTGGAACAGCAGGCCAAGCACGATCCCGTACAGCGCCAGGTTGAACAGCGCCGGGTGCCATACATGGCGGTAGGCGCCGGCACGCTGCAGCAGCGCGTGCAGGCCGCTGTTGACCAGATAGGCCAACACCATCAACCCGAGCAGGGTCGGGACGAACACTCCGTGGAGACTGAATTCACCGGGCATCGGTAGGGGCGGGGCAAGGTGGGGGAGGGGAGGGACAACGAAACAACAGCAACGGGCAAAAGCCGCTGGCGTGTGCACGGCAGCGGCGGGGTTCGGGGGCAGCGGCCTTACGTAATGCGGTCGGCGGCCTCGGCCAGCAGGCGCCATGCCTTCAGCACGGCGTGCAGTTCATCCATGGAAAGCTCGCCGAACACGTCCTGGCGCAGGCCGATCAACTGGTCTTCCAGCTCGCTGACCAGGGCCTGGCCGGCCTCGGTCAGCCACAGCAGGTTGGCACGGCGGTCGCTGGCGTCGCTCTCGCGGCGGACCAGGTCGCTGGCGCACAGCTTGTCCAGCAGGCGCACCAGGGAAGGCCCTTCCATGCCCAGCTGCTGGGCCAGCGCCACCTGGCGGATGCCACCGCCGGAGCGGCCGATCATCAGCAGCGGCATGGTGCAGGCGGTGGAGATCCCGTAGCTGCCGAGCCGGCTGTCGGCCAGGCGCTGCCACTGCCGCCCTGCGTACAGCAGGCCGGAGCTGAGCTGCATCTGCAGCACGGTGCGCTCGTCGAGGGGTCGGTCCATAAGAGATAGATAGGATACTACTAATTTCATTCCTATCAATGGGTTTTTATGAATGGGGGCGTGTGTTGAGGAAAGCGTTGCGCCTGCTGGCTATCGGCTGGGGTGGCGGAGGGCCGGACGGGGCAGGGCACGCTGCAAGTACGTCCATGTAAGCTCGATCGGCGCATCCATGCGCCTCACGGCCCTGCCCCGTCCGGCCCTCCGCCACCCACCCCACATCCCGCGAGCGCGGAGGGTTGGCTCTTTAAAGGCAAGGGCAGAAGCAGTGCGGACCAACGGTCCGCACCTACCAGGGCGGTGGCGGGCCGCTTCCGAAGCCATGAACCCAGCTTTTGACCCCGCTTTCGGGCGGTCCGGCCGCGCCCGCAGGAAACTGTCAGGGAGCGGGAGAGGGGGCTGTGCAGGACCGTTGGCGCCATGGATGGCGCCATCGAGCCCCCATGGACGGGTTTACGGCGTGTCCTGCGCAGCCCCCTCTCCCACTCCAGACCGACAGCAACGACGCGCCAACACGACCCCCGATGAACCGTCCCAACAGGACGGCCCACCCCCCGGTCGGGTACGATGCTCGCCCCCCGTTCGGGACGCTGTACGCAATGAGCAAGAACAACGAAAAGGCCGCCCCGCAGGGCGACGTGACCCAGGACCAGGCCGAGGATGCCGTGCGCATCCTGCTGCGCTGGGCCGGTGAGGACCCGTCCCGTGAAGGCCTGCTGGATACCCCCCGCCGCGTCGCCGAAGCCTATGGCGACTGGTTCAGCGGTTACCGCGACGACCCGCGCGCCTACATGGAGCGGACCTTCGAGGAAGTGGCCGGCTATGACGAACTGATCGTCCTGCGTGACATCGAGTACGAAAGCCACTGCGAACACCACATGGCGCCGATCATCGGCCGCGTGCACGTCGGCTACCTGCCGGCCGGCAAGGTGGTGGGCATCAGCAAGCTGGCCCGCGTCGTCGAAGCCTACGCCCGCCGCTTCCAGGTGCAGGAGAAGATGACCGCGCAGATCGCCCAGTGCATCCAGGATGTGCTGCAGCCGATCGGTGTCGGCGTGGTGGTCGAGGGCGCCCACGAATGCATGACCACCCGCGGCATCCACAAGCGCGGCGTCAGCATGGTCACCTCCAAGATGCTGGGCAGCTTCCGCGACGACGCGCGTACCCGCGCCGAGTTCCTGCGCTTCATCGAAGTGGGCGGCAAGCGCTGAGCCGCTTGCCCGCACCCTGCCGGCCCCGTGCGGCCGGCATGCCCACGGCTGCCCGCGCGGCAGCCGTGCGCCGCTGCTCGTCCCCGCCAGCCCTCATGACTCCCTTCGCTGCATGAAGCATCGCGAACGCATTTCCCGTTACCGCCATCTGCGCGAACAGCCGCAGTGGAAGCTGCTTGCGGCCGACCACGCCCCGGAAATCATCGGCCTGCTGCAAGGGTTGCTGATGGACGGCGAGCGCACGCTGCCGTCGTCGGTGCTCAACGAGCGCCTGCAACGCGCGCTGGACCAGCTCAACGGCGACGAACTGTCGCGCGACCTGCCGCGTACCGCGCAGGCCTACATCGCGCACTGGCTGGCCCAGGGCTGGCTGGAACGTCGCCTGCCCGAAGGCGCCGACCAGGAGCAGTACGAGCTGTCCACCGCCGCACTGCAGGCGATCCGCTTCGCCGACGGCCTCGAGCAGGCCCGCGTGGCCGCCACTGAAAGCCGCCTGGCGCTGGTCATCGAACAGCTCTCGCAGCTGGCGGCGCAGACCGAATCGGATCCGGATGCACGCCTGTCGGCGCTGCGCGACGAGCGTGACCGCATCGACGCCGAGATCGCCCGCGTCGGTGCCGGCCGCGTGATCGCGCTGGATGGCAAGCGCGCGCTGGAACGTGCGCGCCAGATCATTGGCCTGGCCGACGAACTGACCGAAGACTTCCGCCGCGTGCGCGACGACTTCGAGCAGCTCAACCGCGATTTCCGCGAACGCATCATCGATGACGAGGGCGAGCGTGGCGACGTGCTGTCGCAGCTGTTCGAGGGCGTGGATGTGATCGGCGAGAGCGATGCCGGGCGCAGTTTCCAGGCCTTCTGGCGCCTGCTCAACGACGCCGAACAGAGCGCCCAGCTTGATGCCGCGCTGGAAGCAGTGCTGGCACGCGGCTTCGCCCGCCGCCTGGACCGCAACGAGCGCAACTTCCTGCGCGGCTTCACCAGCACTATGCTCGAGCGTGGCGGCCAGGTGCACGACGTGCTGCAGAACTTCGCGCGCAGCCTGCGCGGTTTCGTGCAGAGCCGTGGCTACCTGGAACAGCGCCGCCTCAATCAGTTGTTGAAGCAGGCACAGTCCGAAGCGCTGGCACTACGCGATGAGTTCCCCGCACAGCGCGGCATCGGCCGCGACCTGCAGCTGACCACCAGCCGCCTGCGCTCGTGGTCACAGTGGAAGCTGCATGATCCGCGCAGTGCCCAGGTCGATGGCAATGTCGAGTACAACGACGCCGCTGCGATCAGCCTGGAGAGCGTGGGTGATCTGGTGGCATCGTCCGAGATCGACTTCCGTACCCTGCGTCGTGACCTGCACGACCTGCTCGATGCACAGCCGCGGCTCAGCATCGCCCAGGCCTTGTCGCAGCGCGAAGCGCCGCAGGGCCTGGGCAGTGTCATTGGCTACCTGTCGCTGGGCACGCGCTTCGGCAACGTGGTCGCCGGCGAGCAGGAGCTCGCGCAATGGCGTGGTGGCGACGGCCAGATCCGTCGCGCCCGCATCCCGCTGGTTTGGTTCACCCAGGAGAGACGCCATGAGCTGGCATGAAGATCCGATCGACGCACCGCAGGCCGACGTGGCGGAAGACGCCTACGAGGCCGAACCGGTGGCGACCGTGGCGCAGCCCCGCCGTGGCAACGACGTGTACTACCTGGGCGACACCGGGCGCCTGCCGCTGGATGCGCGCCGCGCGCTGTGCCAGCTGCTGATCGGCCCCAGTATCGACCAGCTGCGCCACGCCAAGCTGTGGCCGGCGCTGATCCGCAGTGAAGCCGCCATTCGCTCCGCGCTGGCCGATCTGTTCCTGGAACTGGTGCTGGACCGCGACAGCGGCGTGGCCTTCACCCGCCAGGCCGACACCGAAGACGTTGATGCACCGGTACTGCTGCGCACCTCGCCGCTGACCTTCATCGACTCGGTGCTGCTGCTGTTCCTGCGCCAGCAGCTGGCCGAAGCCGATGCGCGCGGCAACCGCGCGGTGGTCGCCGACGCTGAGATGGCCGAAGCGCTGGCCATCTACGAAAAGAACCTGTCCACCGACCGCGCCGGCTTCAATCGCCGTGTCGCCTCGGCGGTGCAGAAGATGAAGGACAACCACATCCTGACCCGCCTCAGCGGCCAGGAAGACCGCCACGAAGTCTCGCCGGCGCTGAAGCTGCTGTTCTCCGCCGAAGACGTGTCCCAGCTTTCGGCGGTCTACCGCCAGCTGCGCGAAACCCCGGCCGCCGAGGCCTGAGAGACCCGACCATCGCATGGCTATCTCCAAGCACACTCCCGCCCTGTTCAACGAAGGCCTGCCGGACCCGCGCCTGCAGCAGTTCCGCATGCGCCGCCTGCAGGTGCACAACTGGGGCACCTTCAACGGCCTGACCGAAGTACCGATCGCCGAGCGTGGCTTCCTGTTCGTCGGCCGTTCCGGCTCGGGCAAGTCGACCCTGCTCGATGCCATGTCCGCGCTGCTGACGCCGCCGGCCATCGTCGACTTCAACGCCGCCGCGCGTGAAGCCGAGCGCAGTGGCCGCGATCGCAACCTGGTGTCCTACGTGCGCGGCGCGTGGGCCGACCAGCAGGACAGCGGCACCGGCGAAATCGCCACCCAGTACCTGCGCAAGGGCGCGACCTGGACCGCGCTGGTGCTGGAATACCGCGCCGGCGATGGCCGCGTGGTCAGCCTGGTGCGCCTGCTGTGGATATCCGGCAACGGCACCTCGGCCGGCGACGTGCGCAAGCACTACATGATCGCCGAGCGTCCGTTCGACATCGCCAAGGATCTCGGCGGCTTCGACCTGGACCTGCGCAAGCTCAAGCAGAAGCTGTCCGACCTGCACCACTTCGATACCTTCTCCGGCTATGCCGAGCGCTTCCGCGATCTGCTCGGCATCGACAACGAGATGGCGCTGCGCCTGCTGCACAAGACGCAGTCGGCGAAGAACCTGGGCGACCTCAACGTCTTCCTGCGCGACTTCATGCTCGACACGCCGAAGACCTTCGACGCCGCCGAGCGGCTGGTCAGCGACTTCGCCGAGCTCGATGGCGCGCACCAGGCGGTGGTCACCGCCCGCCGCCAGGTGGAAACCCTGCTGCCGGCACGCGCGTACTACAACGATCTGAAGGAAATGCACCGCCAGCGCGGCGACGACGAAGCGCTGAAGCTTGGCGTCGACAGCTTCCGCGAAAGCCGCCGCCAGGCGCTGATCGAAGCGCGCCTGCGCGAGATGGACGTGCGTGACCGTGGCCTGCTCGGCGAAGAAGCCCAGCGCCGCGCCGCGCTGGACAACCACACCGAGCGCCTGGCCGAACTGGAACTGCAGCGCCGCCAGCAGGGCGGTGAGCGCATCGAGGAACTGGAACGCGAGCAGGGCCGTGCCGAAGCCGAGCGCGACCGCCGCCAGGCCAAGCGTGACCAGGCCCAGGAAGCGGCACAGCAGCTGCAGGCGGAACTGCCCGACGATGCGCACGGCTTCGCCGAACTGGTCGAGCGTGCGCAGAACGAACTGCAGGACCGCCAGCGCGCCTCGGCGGCACTGGACGATGCGATCAGCGATCGCCTCGGCGGCAAGCGCGATGACGAACGCCGCTTCGGCGAAGTGCGCAGCGAGCTGGAGGCGATGCAGCGCACGCCGTCCAACATCCCGGCGCCGATGCAGAAGCTGCGCGCGCGCCTGGCCGAGGAAACCGGCATTGCCGAGGCGGCGTTGCCGTTCGTCGGCGAGTTGATCCAGGTCCGCTCGGAAGAGCAGGGCTGGCAGGGCGCCATCGAGCGCGTGCTGGGCGGTTTCGCGTTGTCGCTGCTGGTCGATGACAAGCACTACAACGACGTCGCCGAGTGGGTGAACCGCACCCACCTGGGCATGCGCTTCACCTACTACCGCGTGCGCCGCAACGACGACGCGTTTGCCCGCGAGCCGTCGGCCAAGTCGCTGCTGCACAAGCTGGAACTGCGCGAGCACGTGTTCGAAAGCTGGCTGCGCCGCGAGCTCGGCAAGCGCTTCGACTACGAGTGCGTGGATGCCAAGCAGCTGCGCAACGTCGATCGCGGCATCACCCGCGAAGGCCAGGTCAAGCATCCGGGCGATCGTTTCGAGAAGGACGATCGCAGCGCCGTTGGCGATCGCCGCCGCTGGATCCTCGGCTTCAACAACCACGACAAGGTGGGTGCCTTCGAGCGTGAAGCCCAGGAACTGGCCAAGCGCATCGCCAGCTGCGAGACCGACATTGCGCGCCTGCGCGGCCAGCGTGACCGCGACAACGAGCGTCGCCTGGCCTGCCACGAACTGGTGAGCATCAGCTGGAACGAGATCGACATCGCTGCCCCGCAGCAGCGCCTGAGCGATATCGAGGCGACCCTGCGCGACCTGCGCGAAGGCAACGCCGACCTCGCCAAGCTGGCCAGGCAGATCGACGCCGTGCGCGCCGACATCGAGCAGTCCCGCCGCACCTATGAAGACGTCCGCGTCGAGCGTGGCCAGCTGGTCAAGGAGCGTGATCGCCTCGACCGCGCGCGCCAGCAGAGCCGTGCACTGGTGCTGCCGAGCCTGGCCCAGGCGCAGGAGGCCGGGCTGGCCGAGCGCCTGCAGGAGCAGGGTCCGCTCAGCCTGGAAACGCTGGAAGCGCACATGCGCCAGGTCAGCAACGCGCTGAACGAACAGCTGTCGTCCTCGCAGCAGGACCTCAACCGCATCGAGAACCAGCTGATCGGCTGCTTCCGACGCTTCATCCAGCAGTGGCCGGAAGAATCGGGTGACTTCACCGTCTCGGTGGCTTCGGCCGAGGACTTCCTCGCCCGCCTCGAACGCCTGGAGCGTGATGGCCTGCCGCAGCACGAAGAACGCTTCTTCGATCTGCTGCAGAACCAGAGCAAGAACAACCTGCTGGCCCTGCAGCGCCACAGTGCAGAGGCCCGCAAGTCGATCGGCCAGCGCCTGGACGAAGTGAACGCCAGCCTGGAACAGGTGCCGTTCAACCGCGGTACGCTGCTGACCATCGAACTGAGCGACCGCCGGCTGCCGGAAGTCGGCGAGTTCCACCTGCAGCTGCGCGAGGTGCTGTCGCAGCAGCAGACAGAGCAGCGCGAGCTGGCCGAATCGCAGTTCACCGTGCTGCGCCAGCTGGTCAACCGGCTGGGATCGCAGGAAGGCGAGGACAAGCGCTGGCGCGAGCTGGTGCTGGACGTGCGCATGCACGTGGAGTTCATCGGCGTCGAGCTGGATGCTGAAACGCGCCAGCAGGTCGAGATCTACCGCAGCGGCGCCGGCAAGTCCGGTGGCCAGCGCCAGAAGCTGGCCACCACCTGCCTGGCGGCAGCCCTGCGTTACCAGCTTGGCGGTGCCGACAGCCAGTTGCCCAGTTACGCCGCGGTCGTGCTCGACGAGGCCTTCGACAAGGCCGACAACGAGTTCACCGCATTGGCGATGAACATCTTCGACAACTTCGGCTTCCAGATGGTGGTCGCCACCCCGCTGAAGTCGGTGATGACGCTGGAACCGTTCATCGGTGGCGCCTGCTTCGTCGAGATCAGCGGCCGCCACGACTCCGGCGTGCTGTTGATCGAGTATGACGAAGAAGGCAAGCGCCTGAAGCTGCCAGAGCGCAGCCGCCAGCAGGCCAATGAACCGGAAGAAGCCGAGGCCTGACCGCCTCGGTCCAGCGACCCGTAGAGCCGAGCCATGCTCGGCTGCTCTTCGCGACCGGAAACAGCGTGCCAACCAAGGTTGGCACCTACCGGGGCATGACGCTCATTCACGCACCGCGGAACGTATCCCACGCCATCCGTGCGATCAGCACCACCACCAGCCCCACGAACAGCTTGCGGATGAACGGCGTGCCGCCCTTCAGCGCCAGCCGCGTGCCCACCACCGATCCGATGATGTTGGCCGCCGCCATCGGCAGCGCGAACAGCCACAGGATGTTGCCGGTCGGCACGAAGAACGAGATCGCCGCCACATTGGTCGCCAGGTTCACCACCTTCGACGCGGCCGATGCACGCAGGAAGTCCAGCCCGAAGAAGCGCACGAACAGGAAGATCAGGAAGCTGCCGGTGCCCGGCCCGAAGAAGCCATCGTAGAAACCGATCGCCGCACCGATCGCCAGCGCGATCACCAGCTCGCGGCGGCCGATCTCCTGCGGCCGGTGCAGCGCGCCGAAGTCCTTCTTCCACAGCGTGTAGGCCAGCATCGCGATCAGCAGCACCAGCACCAGCGGGCGCACCGCATCCTTGGGCAGCAGGCTCACCGCCGTGGCCCCGGCGAACGAGAAGATGAAGGCGGTACCGGCCGCGAACAGCACCGGCTTCCACGGGAAGCGCACGTTGCGCGCATAGCGCCAGGCCGCCGCACCGGTGCCGAACATCGAACTGAACTTGTTGGTACCGAACAGCATCGCCGGCGTCTGCTGCGGCAGCACCGTGAACAGGCCGGGCAGCTGCACCAGGCCGCCGCCACCGACGGCGGCATCCACAAGACCGGCGATGAAGGCGATCACCACCAGCCACCACAACTCAGGGGGAACCAGTTCCAGCACGGCGGTCATTCAATGTGGGGGCGCGACAGCATACGCCTGTCCTGCTGCAACTGACCTGTGCCGCGCGTGGATCAATCCGTGCAACCCGGCGACAATGGCGGCATGACCCGACACCCCGCCGATCCCTGTCCCTGTGGCCTGAACGCCGACTACACCGCCTGCTGTGGACGCTTCCATGCCGGCGAAGCCGCACCGGATGCCGAGCACCTGATGCGTTCGCGCTACAGCGCATATGTGCGTGGCCTTGCCGATTACCTGCGCCAGACCTGGCACCCGGACACCCGCCCCGCCGAGCTGTCACTGGACGAAGCACCCGGCCAGCGCACGCATTGGCTGGGCCTGTCCGTGTACGAGCACACCTCCACAGGCGCCGACAGCGCGGAAGTACGCTTCACCGCGCGCTACCGCATCGGCGGCGGCAGTGCGGTGAAAATGACCGAACACAGCCGCTTCCTGCGCATCGACGGCCGCTGGTACTACCTCGACGCGGTCTGAGCCTCAGCCGCCGCGCACGGCCAGCACGCGCTGGCCAGCATGCGCGTGCACCTGGTTGCGGCCGCCGTCCTTGGCCAGGTACAGCGCCTGATCGGCCGCCTTGATCACCGCCGCCGGCCGTGGGTTCTCGCGGCTGTCGGCCAGGCCGATACTCACCGTCACCTGAACCACCTGGCCGCTGCCGCCGCGACCGCGCTGCTGGCGGCCGGTGTCGTCATCGCGGCTGCGGGTACTGCGGTCGCGCAGCTGCATGCGGGTGTCCTCGATGCTCTGCCGCAGTGCTTCCACGGCATCGACACAGGCCGCCGCCGGACGGTCCAGGAACACCACGGCGAACTCCTCGCCGCCATAGCGGAACGCGCGACCACCGTCGCCTACCCGCGACAACCGCGAGGCCACCAGGCGCAGTACATCGTCGCCGGTGTCGTGGCCATGGGTGTCGTTGAACGATTTGAAGTGGTCCACATCCACCATTGCGATGCTGTAGGTGCCGCGCGCCCGCTGCAGGGTCTCGTTGAACGCGCGGCGCCCCGGCAGGCCGGTCAGTTCATCGCGGAAGGCCATGTGGAACGACTCCTGCAGCATTGCACCCAGCATCAGCAGCAGGGCGGCACTGCTCAGTGCCGGCAACAGCACCGGTTGCAGGAAAATCCGCGGCAGCATCCACCACAGGCACAGCAGGGCCAACAGCATCGCGGTGTGCAATGGCCGCGGATGCCGCCACGCCTGCCAGCCCAGCGCAGCGGTGGCCAGCAGGAACAGCAGGGCCGGCACCTGCGCCAGCGCGTTCCATTCGGCTGGAATCCAGCGCCAGTGACGGTTCGACAGCAGGTCGTGCATGCCGCTGGGCTGCTGTGCTGCCAGCAGCAGGAAGGCGGCAAGCGCCAGGCCGCAGACCACGCCGCGCAGCAACAGGTCCTGGCGTCGGCGCCCGCGCTCCGGCCACAACGCCAGTCCGGCGAACAACAGCGGCAACCAGGCCGAGATGGCATGGAAGCGCAGCGGGGTCAGGGCGGTCACATGGCCACTGCGCAGGTAGCCACCCACGTCCTGGTGCAGCAGCGCGAACACCGCCGCCACCAGCAGCAACAGGCACAGCGCACGCACCTGGTGGTAGAGCAGGGCCAGCCCGGCGCCGAGGCTGGCCAGCAGCCACGGCAGGATGCGCTGGGCCGGGCTGGCAACGTCTTCGTTGCCCAGCGCCGTCCACAGCAGCAGTGCGACCAGCACGGCGGGCAGCACGAACAGGTAATGCGCAGGCTGGCGGAGCGGATGCAGGGGCAAGCAGGAATTCCAGCGCGGTGACGACGCGGCCGCAGCATTGCCGTTAGCGGCGTTCGGGCCCACTTCTTGAATGCGGGCGGGTCACCCATGTGAACGATGTGACGCCGAACCATGACGTCGCACTCACCGGCCTGCGCCGATGCTGCCTGCATGGACAGCGTACCTGCCGCCGTCGCTGCCCCGCAGCACGATCTCGCCCACCAGTTCGCGCGGGTGCGGGCCCGCAGCCTGCAGCTGGCCGCGCCGCTCAGCGCCGAGGACGCCATGCTGCAGAGCATGGCCGATGCCAGCCCGAGCAAATGGCACCTGGCCCACACCACCTGGTTCTTCGAACGCTTCGTGCTGGCTGGCCTTGCCGCCGCGTCGGCGCACGATCCTGGCTGGGACTACCTGTTCAACAGCTACTACAAGAGCATCGGCCCGGCCCATGCGCGGCCACAGCGTGGGCTGCTGTCGCGCCCCTCGCTGCAGCAGGTACGCGATTACCGCCAGCAGGTGGATGTGCAGGTGCAGTCACGCCTCGCTGCCGGCGACCTCGACCCCCAGGCGCTGCAGCACCTGCAGCTGGGCCTGCAGCACGAACAGCAGCACCAGGAACTGCTGCTCACCGACATCAAGCATGCGTTCTGGTGCAATCCGCTGCAGCCGGCCTACCGGCAGGACCTGCACGCCACCACCAGCATCGCCACTGCGCAGGGCTGGATCGAATCGCCAGAACGCATCGTTACCGTGGGTGCCGCGGCGTGGCCGCAGCACGCCTCCTTCGCCTACGACAACGAATCGCCTCCGCACCGCGTGCTGCTGCCCGCCCACGCCCTGGCCGAGCGCCCGCTCAGCAACGCCGAGTACCTGGCCTTCATCGAGGCCGGCGGCTATCGCGAGCCGCGCTGGTGGCTCAGCGAAGGCTGGGCGCTGCGCGAAGCAGAGGACTGGCAGCACCCGCTGTACTGGGACGACGCCCTGCAGCGCGAATACACCCTGGGCGGTTGGCGCGAACTGGACCCGCACGCGCCGGTCTGTCACCTCAGTTATTACGAGGCCGACGCCTGCGCCCGCTGGGCCGGTGCACGCCTGCCCAGCGAGTTCGAGTGGGAAGCCGCTGCCGCCTCGCAACCGCTGTGCGGCCATTTCGCCGATGACGATGGCCTGCACCCGCAGGCCGGGCAGGGCAATGGCCTGCGCCAGATGTTCGGCGATGTCTGGGAGTGGACCCAGAGCGCCTATGGGGCCTATCCGGGTTTCCGCCCGTTCGCCGGCAACCTGGGCGAATACAACGGCAAGTTCATGTGCGGGCAATGGGTGCTGCGCGGTGGCAGCTGCGCCACTCCGCGCGGACATGTACGTGCCAGCTACCGCAATTTCTTCATGCCGCCGGCGCGCTGGCAGTTCTCCGGGCTGCGCCTGGCCAGGGACCTCACATGAGTACGGTCGATGACGCACTGCAGGCGCTGACCGATCTCACCCCGGGGCGCCAGCAGATCCTGGCCGATGTGGTGGCAGGTCTGTCGCGCCCGTCGCGGCAGTTGCCCTCCAAGTACTTCTACGATGCCCGCGGCTCGCGCCTGTTCGAGCAGATCACCCAGACCCCCGAGTATTACCCCACGCGCACCGAACTGGCCCTGCTGAAGCGCGTGCTGCCGGACATCGCCCGTACCGTCGGTCCGCGCCTGCACGTGGTGGAGCTCGGCAGCGGCAGTGGCCGCAAGACCGCGCTGCTGCTGGCGGCATTGCACGAGCCGGTGGCCTACACGCCGATCGAGATCTCGCGCGCCGCACTGCTGTCCAGCATCGATCATCTGGCACCGGCGCTGCCCGAGGTCGAGATGCTGCCGGTCTGCGCCGACTTCACCCGTCCGGTGGCCGTGCCCATGCCCGAGCGCGAACCGGCACGACGCCTGCTGTTCTTCCCCGGCTCCACGCTGGGCAATTTCGAAGGCGAGGACGCCGTCGCGCTGTTGCGCGCGATGCGCCAGACCATGGGCGGTGAGGGCCTGGCCCTGGTCGGCATCGACCTGCACAAGGACCCGGCGCTGATCGAGGCGGCCTACAACGACGCGCAGGGCGTCACCGCTGCCTTCACCCTCAACCTGCTGGCCCGGCTCAACCGCGAGATCGGTAGTGACTTCGATCTCGACGGATTCCGTCACCGTGCGTGTTACAGCACCGCGCGGCTGCGCATTGAAACCGACCTGGTCAGCCGCTGGGCGCAGGATGTCCATCTCGATGGCCGGACCTTCCACTTTGCCGCCGATGAGCCGATCCGCGTGGAGTACAGTCACAAGTACACCGATGACAGCTTTGAAGCGCTGCTGCAGCAGGCCGGGCTGCAGGTCACCCAGCGCTGGGATGCCGACCGTCCTGCCTACGGCCTGCGCCTGCTGCGTGCGGTTTAGCCCGCCGGCGGTCCGGGTTCCCTTCAGGTTCGGCGGCATCGGTACCCCTAAGATGGCCCTGCAACGGCAACACGGAGGACGCCATGCCCATTCTCACCACGCTCGGCCTGGCGGCCGCCCTGGTTTCGGCCCCCACGCCTGCGGCAGCCGATGCCAGTGTCGATCCCGCCTTCAGCCGCTGCCTGGCGAACCTGCAGGCCACCGCCGCCAGCCAGGGCATCCGTGCCGAGCGCTTCACTGAGATCACCGCAGGCCTCACGCCCGACCCGAGTGTGCTTGGCCTGCTCGATGCGCAGCCGGAATTCACTACACCGATCTGGGACTACCTGGCCGCGCTGGTCGATCGCCAGCGCGTGGATGATGGCCGCGCGATGCTGCAGCAGCATCGTGACCTGCTCGATCGGGTGTCTGCACAGTACGGCGTCGATCCGGCCACCATCGTCGCGGTGTGGGGCGTGGAGAGCGACTACGGCCGCGTGTTCGGCAAGCGCCCGCTGTTGCAGTCGCTGGCCACGCTGTCCTGTGCCGGCCGCCGCCAGGCCTTCTTCCGCGGTGAACTGCTGGCCCTGCTCACGCTGATCGACCGTGGTGACCTGCAGGCACAGGGCCTCACCGGGTCCTGGGCAGGCGCCTTCGGGCATACGCAGTTCATGCCCAGCACCTACGCACGCATCGCTGTGGATGGTGATGGCGATGGTCGCCGCGACCTGGTCGGCAGCATCCCCGATGCGCTGGCGTCCACTGCCAACTACCTCAAGCGCGCCGGTTGGCGCAGTGGCGAGCCGTGGGGCATGGAGGTGCGTGTCCCCGCCGGTTTCAATGCCCGGCAGGCGGGGCGTACCCAGCGCCGCGCCCTGGCCGAGTGGCGCGCGCAGGGAGTGACCGCGCTGGACGGCAGTGCGCTGGCCCCGGCCAAGCTTCCCGCCGACGCGCGTGCCGCCCTGCTGCTGCCGGCCGGCAGCAAGGGCCCGGCGCTGCTGGTGTTCCGCAATTACGACGCAATCTACAGCTACAACGCGGCCGAGAGTTACGCACTGGCCATCGCCACGCTGGCCGACCAGCTGCGCGGTGGCACCGGATTGGCCACGGCCTGGCCCACCGACGATCCCGGCATCGGCCGCGACGAGCGCCGTCAGCTGCAGACGCTGCTGCTCGCCCGCGGCCACGATATCGGCAGCGCAGACGGCATGATCGGTACTGCCACGCGTCGCGCGATCCAGGCCGAACAGCAGCGCCTTGGCTGGGTCAATGCCGATGGTCGCGCCGGGCAACGCATCCTGCGCGCGCTGCAGGAAGAGGCCGCCGCTGCCGCGCCCAGTGCGCAGAAGGCCTTGCCGGCGGCACGTTGACCGCGACATCATCGCCGCGGTCTTCAAGGAGCGTCATCGCATGCAGTCGAATCCGGACATCAGCAACGGCCTGTATCACGGGCTTGAGGCCTGGCACGTGCGCACGTCCAGCGCCACGGCGGTCATCAGCGTGTTCGGCGGGCAGCTGCTGTCGTTCATTCCGCAGGGACAACCGGATCTGTTGTGGTTGTCGCCCACGCGCGCCGAACTGCCGACACCGATCCGCGGTGGCGTGCCGGTGTGCTGGCCATGGTTCGGTCGCCAGGGCCAGGGCGCTGATGCTCCCGCGCATGGCCGGGTACGCACCGCACGCTGGGAACTGCTGCACGTGCACCAGAGCGATACCGGCGTGGTGGAACTGCAGCTTGCCCCGTCACTGTCCGATCCGCTCGGTCTGCGCCTGCAGATGACGCTGCGCATCGGCCATCAGCTGCACCAGCAACTGACCACCGAGAACACGGGGTCCGCTCCGGCGACGTTCACCCAGGCCCTGCACAGCTATTTCAGGGTGGGTGATGCCACCCGTGTGGACGTCGAGGGTGTCGACGGCCTGCAGTACCTGGACAAGTACGAGGACTATGGCCAGGCGCGAGTGCAGCAGGGGCCATGGTCGTTGCGTGACCCGCGTGATCCGGGTCGCAGCGACCGCATCTATACCGGTGCACAGGGCCACTATGTGCTTCGCGATCCCGTCCTGCAGCGGCGGATCGAGATCCGCAGCGAAGGCAGCCAGACCCTGGTGGCCTGGAACCCGGGAGCCGAGGCCGCGGCGAAAATGTCGGATGTCGGCGAGGGCTGGCGCGACTATGTGTGTCTGGAAGTGGCCAATGCCGGTCCCGAGCCGGTCACGCTCGCACCGGGTGCGCGCCATCGACTGGCGCAGACCCTCTCCAGCGAACCGCTGTAGGCCGTGGCAGGGAATTCCGTTCTGAAGAAGCCGTGAGCAGGGAAGGACAGCATGCAGGAAGCACAGTGGTGGTATGCCAACAGCAGGCAGAGCGAAGGACCGGTGGACCTGGCCGGCCTGCGTCGCCTGCGGCAGGAAGGTACGGTGACGGCGCGCACGCTGCTGTGGTGCGAAGGCATGCCGTCGTGGCGTCCGTTGTCTGAGCTGGAACAGGCTGCAGCGCCCGTCGAGGCCGCTCCGGCCGCGGAGTTCGACGCAGCCGTTGCCTCCGGGAGCAGCGCACCCAGCGTCGGTGATCCTTCCGATCCCTACCGTGCACCGGCGGCCGCAACGGACACCGCCGTGACGGCGGGGCTGGAAGGCGAAATGGCACTGTATGCCGCCGTGGTCGGCGGCAACTTCCCGATCTATCGCCAGCGCTGGCGGCTGGATCAGGGCATCGCCACGGGCAGCGGCACCTGGCACTGGCCGGCGTTCCTGCTGGGCCTGGTCTGGATGATGTACCGCAGGATGTATCGCCTCGCAGCGATGTGGGCGGGCCTGCTGCTGCTGATCAGCGTGATCGAGACGCTGCTGGATGTGCCTGATGGCCTGTCGCTGATCATCACTGTCGCGCTCAGCATCACTACCGGTGCCTTCGGCAATACCTGGTACCTGGCACATTGCCAGCGCCTGATTGCCCGGGCCCGAGCGGAGAGCCGTGGCGACGAGACACGGCTGCACACTGAGCTGAGCGCGCGCGGTGGCACCAGCGTGGTCGCCACCGTGATCGCCCTCGTCATCGCGGCGGTGCTGAGTACCGTTGGTGCAGGATTGGCCGGGTAGCCCTGTTCAGCGGCCCTGGCGGGGCCGCAGCACCAGCAGGCACAGCGCGCCAGCCACCAGGCCCCAGAACGCCGAACCAATCCCGGCCAGCGATACGCCCGAGGCGGTGACCAGGAAGGTGACCAGTGCCGCCTCGCGGTCACGCTCCACCGCCAGTGCACTGGCCAGGCTGTTGCCGATGGTGCCGAACAGTGCGATACCGGCGACGCAGGCCACCAGTTCCCTCGGGAACGCTGCAAACAGCGCCGCCACCGTGGCACCGAACAGGCCGATGACAATATAGAAGGCGCCTGCAGCCATGGCGGCGGTGTAGCGTCGTGCCGGATCCTCGTGCGCATCGCGGCCCATGCAGATCGCTGCCGTGATCGCCGCCAGGTTCAGCGCGTACGCGCCGAATGGCGCCAGCAGGGTGTTGACCACACCGATCCAGCCGATCAGCGGCGATACCGGGGCGTCATAGCCGGAGGCACGCATCACCGCCACGCCGGGAATGTTCTGCGAGGCCATGGTGACCACGAACAAGGGCAGCGCAATGCCCGCCACTGCGGTCCACGACAGTGAGGGCATCACCCACTGCGGTACCGCCAGTTGCAGCTGTACCTGCTGGGCGTGCAGCAGGCCACGGCTGGCGGCGATGGTGATACCGACCAGCAGGGTGGCGATGACCGCATAGCGCGGAAACAGGCGCCGCCCGGCCAGCCAGGTCGCGAACATCGCCAGGGCCAGGATCAGTTGGCTGTTCATGGCCACGAACACATCCAGGCCGAAGCGCAGCAGCACCCCGGCCAGCATGCCCGCGGCCAGCGCCATCGGCACCCGCTGCATCAACCGGGCGAACAGGCCCGAGAAGCCCGCCAGCATGCCCAGCACGGCGGCGAGCAGGAAGGCGCCGGTCGCTTCAGAGAGCGAAGCGCCGCCGGCACCCACCACCAGCATGGCCGCACCCGGGGTCGACCACGCGGTCACTACCGGCACGCGATAGCGCAGCGACAGGCCAATGCAGGTCACGCCCATGCCCAGCCCAAGCGCCCACATCCACGAGGCGATCTGCGCCTGGTCGGCACCGACGGCCTGCGCGGCCTGGAACACGATCACGGCGGAACTGGCGAAGCCGACCAGCACTGTAATGAAGCCGGCAACGATGGCCGGCATCGAAAGATCGCGCCACCACGTGCGTGTCACCTGCATGCTCATTGCTCTCTCTCCACTGTGCATCCCTGCATTGATAGCGGCTACGGCGTTGACCGCGCAACGCGCGGGCAACGCCGCAGTGATCTTCGAGCGTACGTCATGCGTGATGTCGCGGTGCTTCTGTCATCACCCTGCAAAAAAAGCCTTGACGAAATCTGCAGGATCTCTAGAATTCGCTCCCTTGCTGCAGCGCATCGCTTCTTCGGAAACGGCACGCGAACAGCGACGCCACCGCCGACGAACGAGATGATCGAACGAAGGTGTTGACGGACTCGGAAAGTCCGGCATAATAGGCGGCTCGCAACGACGAAAGGCCTTCGGGTCCAACGCCGAAGCGGCATCGGCAACAACGTCCACTCCGGTGAGACGGCCTTGAAAAAAGGTGTTGACGAAGCGGAAAAGCCGGCTATAATGGGCGGCTCGCTACGAAGGAAACTTCGCAGCACACGGGAACGGCGCTGAGGCCACTTCCCCGGATCTTTGAAAGTATGCGCAGGTATCTTGTGAAGGCGCCTGCAGGAAGGATGATTGTCCATCTTGCAGACGTTTGATCAAGCAACTATTAATTGTTTTAAAGCAAGCGATACGTTGCCAG
>NZ_SOCO01000003.1:0-131416 GCF_004365115.1 Stenotrophomonas sp. CC22-02
GCTGCGCCGATGGTAGTGTGGCTCAAGCCATGCGAGAGTAGGTCATCGCCAGGGTTTACACCCAAAACCCCGCTGCTCACGCAGCGGGGTTTTTCTTTGGCCGCAGAAAATGCGGGTGGTGGTGCCCGCTGGCCGGCAGGCGCGTTGATGAAACCGCCGCGAGCGGCAGCGCCAACCAAGGTTGGCATCCACCCAGGGTGGAGCGCCCAAAAAAAGCGGCGCCCCGTGGGGCGCCGCTTTGATCTCAAAGATACTCAGTCGAGCAAGCTCGACTCTACTTGGCCGGCGCCTTGTCCTTCATCATCGCGTCGCGGGCCGCCTTGAACGGATTGCCCTCGTACCAGTTCGGCCAACGCTCACCGCCAGCCAGTTCCTTGCCGACGCCGTACATCAGCTGCAGGTCTTCGACGGTGCCGTCCAGCTTCCAGGTGGCCGCGTCGAACTCGTCCTTCGGGCCGTGGTAGCGGTTGGCACCGTAGTCGGCGGCGGCCTTGCGGCCGGCCTCCACGCCGCCCTCGCGCAGGTCCTCACCGCCATCGGCATACAGGGCCGGCACGCCGGCCTTGGCGAAGTTGAAGTGGTCCGAACGGAAGTAGAAGCCACTTTGCACCGAGGTCTCACCGTGCAGGGTACGGTCCTGGGCGGCGGCCAGCGGCTTGAGGATATCTTCCAGCTCCGAGCTGCCGAAACCGGTCACGGTCACGTCCTTGGCGCGGCCCGCCACCGACATCGCGTCGATGTTGATCACACCGGCAATCTTGTCCAGCGGGAAGGTCGGGTGCGCGACGTAGTACTTCGAACCGAGCAGGCCCGACTCTTCCAGGGTCACTGCCAGGAACACCACCGAGCGCTCCGGCTTCGGCTGCTGGTGGGCCATCGCTTCGGCCACTTCAAGGATGCCGGCCACGCCGGTCGCGTTGTCCACCGCACCGTTGTAGATGTTGTCGCCGGTTTCACCCTCGTGCTTGCCCAGGTGGTCCCAGTGCGCCATGTAGAGCACGGCTTCGTCGGCACGCTTGCTGCCCGGCAGCACGCCCACCACGTTGCGCGACTGCTTCTGCGCGATCCGGCTCTTCAGATCAACCGCCGCAGTAGCCTTCAGCGGCACCGGCTTGAAGCCGCGCTTGCTCGCATCCTTGTAAGCCTGCGCCAGATCCAGGCCGGCACCGGCGAACAGGGCCTTGGCGGCCTCCGCACTCAGCCAGCCCTGCACCGGGATGCGGGCGTCCGGATCATCCTTGGCGGGCAGGTCGTACTGCGGGCCGGCCCAGGAGTTCTTCACCACATCCCAGCCATAGGAGGCGCCGGCGGTGTCGTGCACGATCAGCGCGGCGGCGGCGCCCTTGCGCGCCGCCTCTTCGAACTTGTAGGTCCAGCGGCCGTAGTAGGTCATACGCTTGCCGTCGAACAGCTTCTCGTCATCGACGTGGAAGCCGGGGTCGTTGACGAACATGACAACCGTCTTGCCCTTCCAGTCCTGGCCGGCGTAGTCGTTCCACTTCTGCTCTGGTGCATCGACGCCGTAGCCGACGAACACCAGGTCGCTGGCATCGACCTTGACCTCGGCCTGGCCGGTACGCGTGCCAACCACCATGTCGGTGCCGAACTTCAGCTCGGTGGTCTTGCCGCCCTGGGTGATCTTCAGCACGGTCGATTCGTCGGCCGTGGTCTCGGTCATCGGCACGTCCTGGAACCAGCTGTCGCCGTTGCCGGGCTGCAGGCCGATGCGCTGCATCTGGTCGCGGATGTAGTTGACCGTCAGCTCTTCGCCCTTGCTGCCCGGGGCGCGGCCTTCGAACTCATCCGAGGCCAGGGTCTTGACCATCTCGGCGAAGTCGCCGGCATTGATGTCCGGCGAGAACTGATGGGCGGCGGGCTTGGCGGCCGCAGTATCGGTGGCTGGCGCGGTGGCCGGCGTGTCTTCGCCTTTGCAGGCACTGAGCGCGGCCGCGGCGGCCAGGCACAGGAGGAGTTTGCGGGGCATCGTCGATTCCTGGGTAACAAAGGGTGGCCGTACGTTCTGCACGACCGGTTGGGCGAGGATCACCGGACCGAACGGCGCGGTGGCTCAGTCCGCCGGGGCGGTTTCGGTGTCGAACGGGATCGGCTCGGCGCCGGTGACCGGCCCGATGCGGGCGCTGCGGTGCACGTACAGCACCACCTCGCGTTCGAACTGCAGGGGGCCATTGACCACGGCATTGGGGCCGATGATCACGCGCGGCTTGCGGCTGGCAGTCAGCGAGACGCTGAAATTGGGCTTGCGGACGTGCACACCGCCGTTGACCTGCGAGCCGATCCCCACGGTGATGTCACCGTTGACGGTCTCCACATCCTTGCCGACGCGGCTTTCGACCAGGCCGATGCCACCGTTCACGGTTTCAACGCCGCCTTCGATCTGGCTGCCACGGTCGCTGAAGATGCTGCCGTTGACCGTGCTGACGCCGCCATGCGCAATGACTTCGCGGCCCAGGCGTACGCCGCCGTTGACTGTCTCGATCTTGCCGGTGCGTGCGCGATCGGCCACTTTTACCCCGCCGTTGACGGTATCGATGCTGCCGGTCTCGACGCCTTCGCCGACGCGGATACCGCCGTTGACCGTGTCCAGCTTGCCGTAGCGCTGGCCGGGTTCGGCGCTGATGCTGCCGTTGACCTTGCTGATGTTGTCCTGGGCGCCGGCCGGGCCGGCGGCGAGCAGGACGCCCAACAGCAGCGGAATGGAAAGAGCTTTCATGGGGACCTCGATGGATGTGCGGCTGGCAGGCCGCGTGCGGAGATGTCACCATTCCCCGGTAGCCCCCGCAACTGCCTGAAGTCACTGGAAAGCCCTTGCACGACAACGCCTTCCCATCACGCCGACATCACATCGCCGCTGCCCGCGGCGGGCGCTGCCTGCTGTTGGCGCTGGCGATCGCGCTGGCCCTGCCACTGCCCGCCGCGGCGCAGAGCACCCGTGAGACCGAGCGCAAGCTGCAGAAGCTGCGCACCGAACTGAAAGGCGTGGCGCAGGAGCGTCGGCAGATCGAAGGCCAGCGCGGCCAGGCGTCACAGCAACTGCGCGAGGCCGACGAGAAGGTGGCCCGCAGCGGACGCGCGCTTGCGCAGACCGAGACCGCACTGCGTGAGCAGAGCCGTGCCCTGGCCGAAGCCGAGCAGCGCCGCAGCAGCCTGCAGAACAACCTGGCCCAGCAGCACCGCGAACTGGCCGGCCTGCTGCGCGCGGCCTATCAGCTGGGCAACCACGCACCGCTGAAGCTGCTGCTGTCGCAGGACACTGTGGCCGATGCCAACCGTGCCCTGGCCTATCACCGCTATCTGCAGCGCGAACGCGCGCAGCGCATCACCACCCTGACCGCCGACCTGAAGGAACTGGAAGCCCTGCAAACGCAGATCGCCGAACGCCAGCAGAAGCTGCAGGGCGCGCAGCGTGACCAGAAGCAGCAGGCGGCCACCCTGGCGGCCGATCGCCGTGATCGGGCGCAGACCGTGGCCTCGCTGGACGAGCGCTTCAAGGATCAGCGCGAGAAGGAACAGGCGCTGGGCCAGGATGCCAAGGCGCTGGAAACGCTGCTGGCCAACCTGCGCGCCGCCGCAGCCCGCGCCGAAGCCGAGCGCCGCGCCGCCGCGCGCCGGGCCGCTGCCGAGAAAGCGGCAGCCGAGAAAGCCGCACGCCAGGCCAAAGCGGAAGGCCGCCCGCCACCGCCGACCAAGGTGCCGCCCGCGGTGGCCTCGGCACCGGCACCGAAGGTGGGCGGACTGGGCTGGCCGTTGTCCGGCAATCTGCTGGCCCGCTTCGGCGGCAAGCTGCCCGACGGGCGCACCAGCAGCGGTGTGCTGATCGGCGCACCGGCCGGCAGCACCGTCACCGCCGTGGCCGACGGCACCGTGGTGTTCTCCGACTGGATGACCGGCTACGGCATGATCCTGATCGTCGACCACGGCAACGGCTACATGAGCCTGTACGCACACAACGACACCCTGCTGAAGGATGCCGGCGCACGGGTCAGCCGCGGCGATGCGGTGGCCAAGGTCGGCAATTCGGGCGGCCAGGGCGTCACCGCGCTGTACTTCGAGCTGCGCCGTGGCGGGCAGCCGGTCAATCCGGACAGCTGGCTGCAGCGGCGCTGAATCCGGCACTTCCGCGAGCCTGGTGGATTCAACGGGAATTTAGCTGTGCTTCGCGCATAATCGGTGCATGTGCCTTGGGCACGATGCCACCGTCGACAGGAGTGATCCATGCGCGTAGCCCGTACCGCCACCCTCTTGCTGGCTTTGTTGCCAGCGCTGTCCTGGGCGCAGCAGACCGCGCCCGCCCCGAGCCAGGAGACCAGTGGGCAGGCAGCGAACAGCGAGGAGGCGGTAACCTCGAAGGTGCCGCTGGAGGAAATCCGCCGTTTCGTGGCCGTGTACAACGCGGTGCGTGCTGCCTACGTGGATCCGGTGGACGACAAGAAGCTGATGCAGTCAGCGGTGCGTGGCCTGCTGCTCGACCTCGATCCGCACAGCACCTACTTCAACAAGGAAGACGCGCAGGCCTTCGACGAGCAGGCCAACGGCGCTTACGAGGGTATCGGCGTCGAGTTGCAGCAGCAGCCGGACAACGCCAGCATGAAGGTGATCTCGCCGATCGACGACACGCCGGCAGCCAAGGCCGGCATCCTCGCCGGTGACCTGATCATCGCCATCGACGGCAAGCCGATCAGCGCGATCGACGCCAGCGAGCCGCTGCGCGGCCCGGCCGGCAGCAAGGTGGTGCTGACCATCGTGCGCGAAGGCAAGCCGAAGCCGTTCGATGTCAGCCTCACCCGGCAGACCATCCGCGTGACCAGCGTACGCAGCCGACTGCTGGAACCGGGCTACGGTTACATCCGCCTGAGCACCTTCCAGGCCGATACCGGTTCGGACTTCCAGAAGCACGTGCAGCAGCTGCAGAAGCAGTCCGGCGGCCAGCTCAAGGGCCTGGTGCTGGACCTGCGCAGCAACCCGGGCGGCCTGCTGACCGCCGCGGTGCAGGTGGCCGATGATCTGCTCGACAAGGGCAACATCGTCAGCACCCGTGGCCGCATCAGCATCAGCGACGCACGGTTCGACGCGACCCCCGGCGACCTGTTGAAGGGGGCACCGGTGGTGGTGCTGGCCGATGCCGGTTCGGCCAGTGCCTCGGAAGTGCTGGCCGGCGCGCTGCGCGACAACAAGCGCGCCCGCGTGGTCGGCAGCCGCACCTTCGGCAAGGGCTCGGTGCAGACCGTGCTGCCGCTGGACAACGGTGATTCGGTGAAGCTGACCACCGCGCGCTATTACACGCCCAGCGGCAAGTCGATCCAGGCCACCGGCATCGTGCCGGACGTTGAATTGAAACCTGCCGCCACGCCGGCGGAGGATGCACTGCCGGCCAGCCTCAGCGACTACAGCGAAGCGACCCTGCCGGGCCATCTGCGCGGTGACGATGAAGGCACCGAGGGCTACCACGCCGGTGCCGTGCTGCCGGGTGACGGCCCGATCAACGACGCGCTGGCCGAACTGAAGAACCCGGGTTCGGTGGCGGCACGCCTGAAGGCCGAAGCCGCCAAGGCGGAGGCGGCCAAGGCCGCGAAGGCCGCTGCGGCGAAGCCCGAAGCCAAGCCCGAAGCCAAGCCGGAACCGAAGGTGGACAGCGTGCCGGAAGCCAAGCCCGCACCGGTCCCGGCCAAGCCTTGATTCTGTAGAGCCGAGCCATGCTCGACTGATCTACGAGCGGGTGAGCGCGGAGCCGGCCAGCGGCCGGCACTACCCGGTGTCAGAATCCGTGGCGCTTGCGCAGCCGGCGCGCGATGGCCGCGCGCACGTAGACCCCGTACAGCAGGCCGAACAGGAAGCCGCCGATGTGCGCCCACCAGGCCACCATGCCGAAGCTGGGGCCGATGTGCGCGAACACCACCTGCAGTGCGGCCCACACGCCGATCAGCAGGTAGGCCGGGGCGCGCACGAACTCCAGGAACAGGCCGAGCGGGATCACCACGCCCAGCCGGGCGCCGGGGAACAGGGCCAGGTAGGCGCCGATCAGCGCCGAGACCGCGCCGCTGGCTCCGATGATGATCTGGTCCGGGCTGCCCATGGTGTAGATCGCGACCAGGTTGGACACTGCGCCGCCGACCAGGAACAGCAGCAGCAACCGCCATGGCCCCAGCACGCGCTCGGCGGGCAGGCCGAAGATCAGCAGGAACACCAGGTTGCCCAGCAGGTGTGACCAGTCCGCGTGCAGGAACAGGGCGGTGAACAGGCGCAGCACGCTGCCGTCCTGCAGGGTCGCCCACCAGTCCAGCGGGTGGGTCAGCCCGGTGGACAGCGCGCCCCAGTCCAGCCAGAGGCTGCCGCGGGCGTCGTCCGGACGCGAGATCGACCACAGGAACGCCAGCCACAATGCCGCAAACAGCACGGGCGTGGCCCAGCGCAGGGCCGCCTTCTTGCGCGACGGGAGGGAGACGAACATGGCATTAGCCTAGCGTGCGGGCGCTGGCGGCGGGGATGGTCCTGTTCAGCTTTTGAGACGAAAAAACCGCCGGCGCTGTTATTGTTTCATTAACAGCTCTGGGTAATACTCGCATACGGCGTCGTATGTCGGGAGGGGAATCCGGCGCGCTCCGAAGGGCCCCAGGGCCTGCCGGGCGCAGGCGCACTCAGAGCACCATCACCGCTTACCGGAGAGAGAACTACGATGCAAACCGCTTCCACCATTGCCCGTTTGACCCTGCTGGCCGTCGGCGTTGCCGGTGCGCTGGCCGCCGCCGATGCCAACGCCGCCGCCTTCCAGCTGAAGGAAAACAGCGCCAAGGGCCTCGGCCGTGCGTTCGCCGGCTCCACCTCCGCTGAAGGCGATGCCTCGGTGGTCGCCACCAACCCGGCCTCCATGCGACTGCTGGAAGGCACCCAGATCCAGGGCGACGTCAGCGCCATCAGCTTCGGCGCCAAGTTCCGTGGCCAGGGCAAGTACGGCAACGGCGCTCCGATTTCCGGCGGCAACGGCGGCGACGCCGGCATGATCGCCCCGGTTCCGGCGGCCTACTTCCACCTGCCGTTCGGCGAGAAGGAGAACATGCACTTCGGCGCCTCGCTGACTGTGCCGTTCGGCTTCAAGACCGAATACGACCGTGATTGGGTCGGCCGCTACAACGGCGTCAAGACCGAGCTGCAGGCGATCGACCTGGGCGTCGCGTTCTCCTATGACGTCAATCCGTACCTGTCGTTTGGTGCTTCGGTGTTCGCCGAACGCCTGAACGTCGATCTGACCAGCGCCGTCGACACCGGCACCGCGATCAACGCCAGCGCCCAGCAGAAGGCGGCTGCTGCCGTTCTGGCCGCCGGTGGCACCCCGGCCCAGGCTGCTGCCGCCTCGCGTCAGGCCGCCGTGGCCATGGCCCAGCAGGGCTTCGCTCCGGGCACCGCCGATGGCTACCTGCGCATCAAGGGTGACGAAGTGTCCATGGGCTACACCCTGGGCATGACCGTCAGCCCGGTGGAAGGCACCAACATCGCCTTCAGCTACCGCTCGCAGGTCAAGCACAAGATCAACGACGGCAAGGCCGACTTCACCATTCCGGGCAACGCCGCGACCTTCCTGGCCGCTGCCGCTCCGGGCACCTTCATCGACAGCAAGGGCCGTGCTTCGATCACCCTGCCGGCCAGTGCCACCGTCAGCTTCACCCACCGCGTGAACGACCAGTGGAAGATCATGGCCGACGTCTCGCGCACCGCGTGGAGCAAGTTCGACCAGGTCACCGTCGACTATGACTCCAACCAGCCGGACAGCGTGCTGCCGTTCCACTACCGCGACACCACCTTCGCGTCGATCGGTACCGAGTACCGCATGAACGAGAAGCTGACCCTGCGCGGCGGTCTCGCCTACGACCAGACCCCGACCACCGACGCCCACCGTGACGTGCGCGTGCCGGACACCACCCGCAAGTGGCTGTCGCTGGGTCTGACCTACGCGGCCTCGGACAAGATGGAATACAGCGTGGGCTACACCCACCTGTTCACCAAGGATCCGAACATCTCCTCGACCTCGGCCACCGCCAACACCGTGACCGGCAAGTACAAGGTCAGCGGCGACGTGCTGGCAGCTTCGATGCAGTACAAGTTCTGATCCAGGCGATCGCCTGAAGCAGGACATGGAGGGCCCCGCGCAAGCGGGGCCTTTCCTTTTTCATGGCGTGCCCTCCCAGCAGGGCGCGGATCCATGACAATAGGGCGATGAACCTGTCCGACCCGAACTTCCAGCTGGAGCTGGCTGCCAACATCGCCGTTGCCGGCTCGATCCTGCTGGCCGGCCGCAACAACGTGCACACCTGGTGGTTGGGCATCGTCGGCTGTGCACTGTTCGCAGCGGTGTTCGAACGCTCGCATCTGTACGCGGACATGGTGCTGCAGTTCTTCTTCATCGCCATCAGCGTGCTGGGCTGGTGGCAGTGGCTGCGTGGCGACCACGGCGCGCCGCTGCCGATCACCGCGCTGCGCCCGCGTGCGTGGGCCTGGCTGGCGCCGTTGGCGGTGGCGGCCACCTTCGGCTATGGCTGGATGCTGACCCGCCTGACCAACGCCTACGCGCCGTACATCGATTCGGCGGTGCTGGTGCTGAGCGTGATCGCGCAGATCCTGATGATGCGGCGCAAGCTGGAATCGTGGTGGGTGTGGCTGCTGGTGAACACCGTGGCGGTGCCGCTGTACTACAGCCGTGGCCTGCACCTGACCTCGATCCTGTATGTCGGCTTCTGGATCAACGCGCTGGTGGCGCTGCGCCATTGGCGCAACCTGATGCGCGTCGAAGCACGTTGAGCAACAAAAAACCCCGCTTTCGCGGGGTTTTTCGTTTACCGCATCAACCGGGCGATCAGTCGCCCAGGGTCAGCAGCGAGGCGTTGCCGCCCGCGGCGGTGGTGTTCACCGTCACCGTCTTCTCGGTGGCGAAGCGCAGCAGGTAGTGCGGGCCGCCGGCCTTCGGGCCGGTGCCGGACAGGCCCTGGCCGCCGAACGGCTGCACGCCGACCACCGCACCGATCTGGTTGCGGTTGACGTAGACGTTGCCGACGTGGACGCCGTTGCTGATGCGATCAACGGTTTCGTCGATGCGCGAATGCACGCCCAGGGTCAGGCCGTAGCCGGTGGCGTTGATCTGGTCGATCACCGCGTCGAGCTGGTCGCCCTTCCAGCGGATCACGTGCAGGACCGGCCCGAAGATTTCCTTGTGCAGCTGGCCCAGGTCCTTCAGTTCATACGCACGCGGCGCGAAGAAGGTGCCATTGGCCGCTTCAGCGGACAGCTCGGCGGCGGCGATCAGGCGTGCTTCGCGGTCCATGCGCACGGCGTGGTCCTGCAGGATCTTCAGTGCATCGGCGTCGATCACCGGGCCGACGTCGGTGGACAGCAGGCCCGGGTTGCCGACCTTCAGTTCCTTCATCGCACCGGCCAGCATGGTCATCACCTTGTCGGCGATGTCGTCCTGCACGAACAGCACGCGCGCGGCCGAGCAACGCTGGCCGGCGGAGGTGAAGGCCGAACCGATGGCGTCCTTGACCAGCTGTTCCGGCAGCGCCGAGGAGTCGGCGATGAAGGCGTTCTGGCCACCGGTCTCGGCGATCAGCACGCCGATGGCGGCGTCACGGGCGGCCATCGCGCGGTTGATCGCACGGGCGGTGTCGGTGGAGCCGGTGAAGGCCACGCCGGCCACGCGCGGGTCGGCGGTCAGCGCGGCACCGACGGTGGCACCGTCGCCCGGCAGGAACTGCACCACCTCGGCCGGCACGCCGGCGTCGTGCAGCAGCTTCACTGCGTAGTAGCCGATCAGGTTGGTCTGTTCGGCCGGCTTGGCGATGACACTGTTACCGGCGGCCAGGGCGGCAGCGACCTGGCCCAGGAAGATCGCCAGCGGGAAGTTCCACGGGCTGATGCAGACGAACACGCCGCGGCCGTGCAGCTGCAGCTCGTTGGATTCACCGGTCGGGCTCGGCAGCTTCTCGGCGTGGCTGAACTGCTCGCGTGCCTGCTTGGCGTAGTAGCGCAGGAAATCCACGGCTTCGCGCACTTCGGCGATGCTGTCGGGCAGGCTCTTGCCGGCTTCCTTCACGCACAGCGCCATGAACTCCGGCATGCGCGCTTCCAGCTGGTCGGCGGCGTGCTCGAGGATGGCGGCGCGGCTGGCAGCCGGGGTGCGGTTCCAGGCCGGCTGCGCGGCCACGGCATTGGCCAGCGCCTTCTGCACGGTGGCGGCATCGGCGGCCAGCCACTGGCCGACCACCTCGCGGGTGTCGGCCGGGTTGGTCACCGGCAGCGCGGCGCCGGCCGGGTTCGCACCCGGCACCAGCGGGGCAGCCTGCCAGGGCTTCACGGCCGCGTTGATCTGCTCGGCCAGGGCGCGCAGTTCGTTGTCGTTGGCGAGGTTGGCGCCCATGGAGTTCTTCCTGTCGTGGTTCTGGCTGCGCAGCAGGTCAACCGGCAGCGGGATCTTCGGGTGGGGGATCGAGGCGAACGAGGTGACCATCTCGACCGGATCGCGGATCAGGTCGGCGATCGGCACGCGTTCGTCGGTGATGCGGTTGACGAAGCTGGAGTTGGCGCCGTTTTCCAGCAGGCGGCGCACCAGGTACGGCAGCAGGTCTTCATGCGAACCGACCGGCGCATACACGCGGCAGGGCAGGCCGAGGCGGTCGGCCGGCACCACTTCGGCGTACAGGTCGTCGCCCATGCCGTGCAGCTTCTGGTGCTCGTACACGCCACCGTTGGCGATGCTGCGCACCGCGGCGATGGTGTGCGCGTTGTGCGTGGCGAACATCGGGTAGATCGCGTCGGCATGGGTGAACAGCCGCTTGGCGCAGGCCAGGTAGGACACGTCGGTGTTCTGCTTGCGGGTGAACACCGGGTAGCCCGGGTAGCCTTCGATCTGCGCGCGCTTGATCTCGGCATCCCAGTAGGCGCCCTTGACCAGGCGCACCTGCAGGCGACGACCGGCGCGGCGCGCCATGTCGGCCAGGTGGTCGATCGTGTACGGCGTGCGCTTCTGGTAGGCCTGCACGACCACGCCGAAGCCATCCCAGCCCGCCAGCGAGGCATCGCCGAACACCTGTTCGATGATGTCCAGCGACAGTTCCAGGCGGTCGGATTCTTCGGCGTCGACGGTGCAGCCGATGCCGTAGCTCTTGGCCAGCTGCGCCAGTTCCAGCACGCCCGGCACCAGGTCCTTCAGCACGCGCTCGCGCTTGGCGTGCTCGTAGCGCGGGTACAGCGCCGACAGCTTGATCGAGATGCCCGGGGCGTTGTTGACGTCGCCGTCGGGGCGGCCGCCGCGTGCCTTGTGATCGCCGCCGATGGCGTGGATCGCACGACGGTAGTCCTCCAGGTAGCGCAGCGCGTCCTTCATGGTCAGCGCGCCTTCGCCCAGCATGTCGAACGAGTAGCGGTAGTCCGCGTTGTCACCCTTGTGCGAACGCGACAGCGCTTCGCTGATCGTGCGGCCCATGACGAACTGGTGGCCCATGATCTTCATCGCCTGGCGCACGGCCAGGCGCACCACCGGCTCACCGACGCGGCCGACCAGGCGCTTGAACGCGCTGGGCGCATCGGCGCGGGTGGCGTCGTTCATCTGCACCAGCTTGCCGGTCAGCATCAGGCCCCAGGTGGAGGCGTTGACCAGCACCGAGTCGCTGCCGCCCAGGTGCTTTTCCCAGTCGGCGTCGGCCAGCTTGTCGCGGATCAGCTTGTCGGCGGTGTCCTGGTCCGGAATGCGCAGCAGCGCCTCGGCCACGCACATCAGCAGCACGCCTTCCTCGCTGCCCAGGTCGTACTGGCGCATGAAGGCTTCGATCGCGCCCTGGTCCTTGGCGCGCACGCGCACCCGGCCGACCAGATCGGCGGCCAGGGCCTGCACCCTGGCCTGCTCCTCGGCGGGCAGGCGGGCCTGCGCCAGAAGATCGCGCACGTGGCTGGCCTCGTCCTTCAACCAGGCATCGGTGATGGCCTGGCGGAACGGGTTGGGGGACGCCGGCAGTTCCGGCGACAGCAGCGCGCCGGGACGCGGGGCGTCGCTGGCGGCAGGGGAGGAGGAGGGTGCGTTCATGCCGGTCCGGCCAGTGGAAAACTTGGCGATTTTAATCATTTTTCCGGGTTCCGGAAGTGCCCCGCAGCTACCTTCGTGAAGTGCTGATAGCCCCTAGCTGCGGTGGATTCAGCGTGTTCAGCAGGCTCGACAATATTTGTGCTGAATTCGTCATTCGTGCCGCCGACCTCATGCTGTGTTGCAGCATGGGAAAAAGTGTGAATGCACCCTTGCTACCGGCGAGAGCGCGGGGCTACCATCGAGACGTTTCCCGCGGCAGGAACGCGGTTGCGACATGATCGAGGTGCTTCCAGCTCCGGATGGGTCAGGTACGCAGCTGCGGCTGCGTCCCCCACGGGCGCTCGATGCCCGGCAGTTCGTCCTGTTGTTCACCGTGTTGTCGGGTGCGATGTGGCTGGTGTCCGCCCTCGGGTGGTTGGCCGGCAATGCATTCGCCCCCCTGTTCGCGCTGCTGTACAGCCTGGTGCTGGCGGCGGCGCTGCGTGCCTTGTGGCGCAGCGGAGAACGGCAGGAGGAGATCCGGGTAGTGCCGGCGTACGTGGAGGTCATCCCCGTACCCGGTGGATCGCCGGTGTTCCGGGCCCACCCCCACTGGGTGCGCCTGCTCACCGACGATGAGAGGGTCCGGCTGGCATCCAGCGGCCGGCAGGTGGAGGTGGGGAGTTTCCTCGCGCCGGCCGAACGTCAGACGCTTGCAGAGACACTTGAAAGCTTGCTCGCCGCCAGCGATGGCGGCAACCGACGACGCTAAGGGTCTAGGCAATGAAGCAAAGCAGCAGGTGGGGCACGAAGTGCGTTGCAGCGGTCGCCGCCATGGTGGCCGGGGGACTGGTTCCGGCATTGGCATGGGCCCAGGCGGCCGATCCCAAGCCGTGGCAGCTGAACATGGGCAAGGGGGTGACTCAGACCTCGCGCCTGGCCTGGGAGTCGAACAACCTGTCGTTGATCATCTGTACGGTGATCGGCGTCATCGTGTTCGGGGCGATGGCCTACGCCATCTTCAAGTTCCGCAAATCCAAGGGCGCGGTGGCCGCCACCTTCAGCCACAACACCAAGGCCGAGGTGATCTGGACGGTGATCCCGGTGATCATCCTGATCGTGATGGCGTGGCCGGCCACGGCCAACCTGATCAAGATGTACGACACCCGCGATGCCGAGATGACGGTGAAGGTCACCGGCTACCAGTGGATGTGGAAGTACGAATACCTCGGCGAGAACGTCACCTTCACCAGCCGCCTGGACCGCGAGTCCGACCGCGTGCGGCAGAGCGGCATCGTGCCGACCCGCGAGAGCCATCCGCATTACCTGCTGGACGTGGACAACCGGCTGGTGCTGCCGGTGGATACCAAGGTGCGCTTCGTCATCACCTCCGACGACGTGATCCACGCCTGGTGGGTACCGGCGCTGGGCTGGAAGCAGGACGCCATCCCCGGCTTCATCAACGAGGCCTGGACCAGCATCGAGCAGCCCGGCGTGTACCGCGGCCAGTGCGCCGAGCTGTGCGGCAAGGACCACGGCTTCATGCCGATCGTGGTCGAGGCGGTGTCCAAGGAAGACTTCAAGCAGTGGCTGGCGCAGCGCAAGCCGGCGCCGCCACCCGCGCCCGCGCCTGCGGCACCGGCGGAACCCGCGGCGCCGGCCGGTGAGGCGCCTGCCGCCCCCGCTGCGGCGGACGCCACCAGCGCACCTGCCACCGCAGCCAGCGGCGCGTGATGTAAAGCCCGCAGCCGCTTGCGGCTGCGGTGACAACCGATTCTGAGAGGTGTTTTGCAATGGCGCACTCGGCAGTTGGGCACGACGATCACCATCACCAGCAGAGTTTCTTCGAGCGTTGGTTCTTCTCGACCAACCACAAGGACATCGGCACGCTGTACCTGGGTTTCAGCTTCATCATGTTCATCATCGGTGCGGCGATGAGCGTGGTGATCCGCGCCGAACTGGCGCAGCCGGGCCTGCAGTTCGTCAAGCCCGAGTTCTTCAACCAGATGACCACCGTGCATGCGCTGGTGATGATCTTCGGTGGCGTGATGCCGGCCTTCGTCGGCCTGGCCAACTGGATGATCCCGCTGCAGATCGGCGCGCCGGACATGGCGCTGCCGCGCATGAACAACTGGTCGTTCTGGCTGCTGCCGGTGGCCTTCAGCCTGCTGCTGCTGACCCTGTTCCTGCCCGGTGGTGCGCCGGCCGGTGGCTGGACGCTGTACCCGCCGCTGTCGCTGCAGGGTGGCTACAACGTGGCCTTCAGCGTGTTCGCGATCCATGTGGCCGGCATCAGTTCGATCATGGGCGCGATCAACATCATCGCCACCGTGCTGAACATGCGCGCGCCGGGCATCGACCTGCTGAAGATGCCGATCTTCTGCTGGGCCTGGCTGATCACCGCCTTCCTGCTGATCGCGGTGATGCCGGTGCTGGCCGGCGCGGTGACCATGCTGCTGACCGACAAGTTCTTCGGTACCAGCTTCTTCAATGCCGCCGGTGGCGGTGACCCGGTGATGTACCAGCACATCTTCTGGTTCTTCGGGCACCCCGAGGTCTACATCATGATCCTGCCCGCCTTCGGCGTGGTCAGCGAGATCATCCCGACCTTCAGCCGCAAGCCGCTGTTCGGCTATCAGGCGATGGTGTACGCCACCGCCGCGATCGCGTTCCTGTCGTTCATCGTCTGGGCCCACCACATGTTCACCGTGGGCATGCCGCTGGGCGGCGAGATCTACTTCATGTTCGCCACCATGCTGATCTCGATCCCGACCGGCGTGAAGGTGTTCAACTGGGTCAGCACCATGTGGCGCGGCTCGCTCACGTTCGAGGCGCCGATGCTGTGGTCGGTGGCGTTCGTCATCCTGTTCACCATCGGTGGCTTCTCCGGCCTGATGCTGGCCATCGTGGCGGCGGACTTCCAGTACCACGACACCTACTTCGTGGTGGCCCACTTCCACTACGTGCTGGTAACTGGCGCGGTGTTCGCGCTGATCGCCGCCGTGTACTACTGGTGGCCGAAGTGGACCGGGCGCATGTACAGCGAGAAGTGGGCCAAGGTGCACTTCTGGTGGTCGATCGTATTCGTCAACCTGCTGTTCTTCCCGCAGCACTTCCTCGGCCTGGCCGGCATGCCGCGCCGTATTCCCGACTACAGCGTGGCCTTCGCCGACTGGAACCTGATCAGCTCGATCGGTGCGTTCGGCATGTTCGTCACCCCGTTCATGATGGCCGCGATCCTGCTGTCCTCGCTGCGCAACGGAGAGAAGGCCGAGGCGCGCAGCTGGGAAGGCGCGCGTGGCCTGGAATGGACGCTGCCGTCGCCGGCACCGGCGCATACCTTCACCACACCGCCGACCATCCGCCCGGGCGACCTGGCGCATGACGACATCACGCATTGAGGTGGGGCATGCATAACGAGAGCCCGCTTCCGATCGGTAGAGTCGACGGTCAGTCGACTCGCGAAGAGCAGCCGACCAGCGGTCGGCTCCACCACAGCGAGAGCAACGGCATCGAACAGCAGCGCCAGCGTGCCAAGCGTACCGCTGCCTGGGTCGGCGCCATCGCCGTGCTGGTCTACGTCGGCTTCATCCTCAGCGGGGTGATCGGCCGATGAGCGACGCACCGGCCAGCACCCCGTCACGCAGCGCCGGGCTGCCGCGCCTGATCGGCGTGGCGGTGGCGGTGTTCCTGCTGACGTTCTCGCTGGTGCCGCTGTATCGCATCGCCTGCGAGAAGGTGTTCGGCGTGCGCCTGGAGCGTGGCCCCGGCAGCGAGGCCAGCGCGGGGGCGGTGGCCGGCAAGCGTACCGTGCGCGTGGAATTCGATGGCGGCGTCAACTCGCGCCTGCCGTGGTCGTTCCATCCCGAGCAGCTGACCATGGACGTGGTGCCCGGCGAGCTCAACGAAGCGCTGTACTTTGCCCGCAACGACAGCACACAGGCCGTGGTGGGAAGTGCCGTGCCTTCGGTGGCACCGGCACGCGCGTCGGGCTTCTTCAGCAAGACCGAGTGCTTCTGTTTCACCGCGCAGACGCTGCAGGCCGGCGAGAAGCGCGACATGCCGGTGCGCTTCATCGTCGATCCGGATCTGCCGCCGGAGATCAGGACGATCACCTTGTCCTACACCTTCTACCGCAACGACGCGTTGTCCGATCGGCTGGCCCCGGCCGCCACTTCGGAAGGCGCGCACGCCGCACCCTGACCCGGATACCGACATGGCCCAGACACCGACCGACGCCAACGTGTACTTCGTCCCGGCCCAGAGCAAATGGCCGTTCGTGGGCTCCATCGCGATGATGGTGACCATGGTGGGCGTGGCCAGCTGGCTCAACGATGCCAGCTGGGGACGCTGGACGTTCTACATCGGCATCGCGATGCTGGTGCTGACCCTGTTCTGGTGGTTCAGCGACGTGGTGCGCGAATCGCAGGCCGGCAACTACAACCGCCAGGTCGACGGCTCGTTCCGGATGGGCATGGTCTGGTTCATCTTCTCCGAAGTGATGTTCTTCGGTGCCTTCTTCGGTGCGCTGTTCTACACCCGTAACCTGGGCCTGTCGTGGCTGAGCGGCGAAGGCCGCGGGGTGATGACCAACGAGTTGCTGTGGCAGGGCTATTCCGCTGGATGGCCGACCAATGGTCCTGCGGCGATCGGTGGTGCGTTCCAGACCATCCCGGCCTGGGGCCTGCCGCTGATCAATACGCTGATCCTGCTCACTTCCGGCGTGACCCTGACCATCGCCCATCACGCACTGAAGGCTGGCAACCGCCGCCAGCTGCTGATCTGGCTGGGCCTGACCGTCGTGCTCGGCCTCGGCTTCCTGACCTTGCAGGCGGAGGAATACATCCACGCCTATAAGGAACTGAACCTGACGCTGGGCTCGGGCATCTACGGTTCGACGTTCTTCATGCTGACCGGCTTCCACGGCGCGCACGTGCTGCTGGGCACGATCATGCTGATCGTGATGTGGCTGCGTTCGGCCAAGGGCCACTTCACCCGCGACAACCATTTCGGTTTCGAAGCCGCCGCGTGGTACTGGCACTTCGTCGACGTGGTGTGGCTGATGCTGTTCCTGTTCGTCTACGTGCTTTGACCGCGCGCGGATTGGTGGGGTCAGCCACCGATGCCGTGCGGTTTGATCCAGCCCATGTAGATGCTCACGATCACCAGTACGATCAAGGCCACAGACACCGCGATGCGGCGGGTCAGTGCATTGACCGTGCGCTTGGTCTGGCCGCGGTCGACCAGCAGGTAATACAGGCCGGCGCCCAGATTCCAGACGATGACGATCAGAAACGCGATTACCAGCAGGGTCTTCAGCGAATCACTCATGCGCGGCTCGTGGGCAGGGTGGATGCGCCTATCTGACCGCGTTTGCGCGGACTTGTCATGATGCGCCAGCACACGCGCGTGATCGGATGGCTGCTGGCGGTGCTGGCGATGACCGGTTTCAGCGCATTGGGGCTGTGGCAGCTGCAGCGCATGCATGCCAAACAGGCAATGTTGGATGCGCAGGGTCCAGCAGTGGCACAGGCGTTGCCGCTGGCGCAGGCACTCGCGGCTCCCGGTGCCCTGCACGGCGTGGCCGACCACGGCCGCTTCCTGCCCGGCGTGGTGCTGCTGGACAACCAGACCCGGCATGGCCGCGCCGGAGTGAAGATCTATCGCCCGTTCCGTAGTGACGACGGCAGTGTGCTGCTGGTCGACCTCGGTTGGCGGGCGTTGCCACCGGATCGCACCTTGCCGGATCTGCCGACGCCGCCTTCGCCGGTAGCCGTGCGTGGCTTGCTGGCACCGCCACCGTCGGCGGGACTGGCATTGGGGCCGGCGTTCTCCGCGACGGGTGAGGCTGGGCGCTGGCTGGCCAGCCGGCTGCCCGCCGAAGGCCTGGCCCGTGCGCTGGGGCTGCAGGCGCTGCCCGGCCGCGTGCTGCGCCTGGACCCGGCGCTGCCATTCGGCGATGAGCGCGATCTGGACCTGTTGCCAAACACGCTGCCGCCGCAGCGCCACCTGGGCTACGCGGTGCAGTGGTTCGGGCTGGCCCTGACCGTGCTGGTGGTGGCGCTGGTGCTGGAGCGGCGCAGGAGACGCCCCATCGCCCGGTAGTGCCGGCCGCTGGCCGGCATCCCCCGGAATCCTGGATGGCGGCCAGCGGCCGGATCTACCGGGGTACCGCACCCGCATCCCTTTCCCAACCGTGAGAAAATGCCCCGCATGAACACTGCTACGTCCCCGCAGGCGCGCGGCTCCGGCCGCCGGACCCTGGTACTGCTGTTTGCCGTGTTCTTCGGGGCGGTGGCGCTGGCCGCCGTGCTGCGTTTCTCGGGCTGGCAGCCGACCGGGCACCGCAATGCCGGCCAACTGCTGAAGCCACCGGTGGACCTGCGCCAGCAGGCGCCAACCCTGGCCAGCGGGCAGCCTTACCCGTGGAATCCCGAGGCCCGTACCTGGCGCCTGCTGGTGGCCCCGGCCGGCGCCTGCGATGCACAGTGCGTCACTTTGTCGCAGGGACTGGGCAAGGTGTGGCAGCTGTTCGGCCATAACGCCGATAATGTCGAGATCCTGTGGCTGGGTACGCCACCGGCGTCGATCGCCTCGCTGCCCGCGCTGCGGCCGCTGGCTCCGTCGCCGGCCCTGCGCGCGGCGTTGCCGGGCGTCGATGATCCGGCGGGACTGCCGGTCTACGTGATCGATCCGAACGGCTTCGTGATCATGCGCCATGCCCCCGGGAGTGACCTGGGTGGCCTGCGCAAGGACATGGCCACGTTGCTGAAACTGAAGTGAGTCCCGTTTGATGAGCCTTTCCGCGCGTCCGGCGCTGCACCGCAATTTCCACCGCCTGGCGTGGTTCGCCATGATCATGACCGCGAGCACGATCATGTTCGGCGCCTTCGTTCGCCTGTCCGACGCCGGCCTGAGCTGCCCGGACTGGCCGACCTGCTACGGGCAGGCCACTTGGCCGCAGCACGTGGAAGAGACCATCGGCCACCCGGCGGCGGAGATCCGCCCGCTGGAGACCCACAAGGCGTGGCGTGAACAGGTGCACCGCTTCCTGGCCGGTGCGCTGGGCATCGAGATCCTGACCCTGGCCCTGCTGGCCACGCGCAAGCGCCGCTTCGGAAGCACGGCGGTGGTGACCGCCTGCGTACTGGTGGCCGCCGGCATACCGCTGTACATGATGGGCTGGCATGGCACCGCCAGCATCCTGGCGCTGATCGGCGAGGCGATCCTGCTGATCGCCGCGCTGCGCTGGAGCAACATCGACCTGGCGCGCGCTGCACTGCTGACCCTGGCGGTGGTGATCTTCCAGGCCCTGCTGGGCATGTGGACGGTGACCCTGCTGCTCAAGCCCATCGTGGTGATGGGCCACCTGCTGGGCGGCATGCTGATGTTCGGCCTGCTGGTGTGGATGGCCTGGCGCGCCACGCACATGCCGATCACCCTGGCCGAAGCGCCGAAGCTGAAGTGGCTGCTGCGCATCGGCGTGGCGGTGCTGGTCACGCAGATCGCGCTGGGGGGCTGGGTCAGCGCCAACTACGCCGCACTGGCCTGTGGCGGCGGCAGCGCCTCGCTGGACAACTTCCCGCGTTGCGCCAACCAATGGTGGCCGCAGCACAACTTCGTCGAAGGCTTCACCCTGTGGCGTGGCATCGGCGTGGATTACGAAGGCGGCGTGCTGGATGGTGCCTCGCGCATCGCCATCCAGATGGCGCACCGCATGTTCGCGGTGGTGGTGGCCGTGTACCTGCTGTGGCTGGGCGTGCGCCTGTTCCGGTTGCCGAGCATGCGTGGCTGGGCCAGCGCGCTGATCGCGCTGCTGGTGCTGCAGGTCACCCTCGGCATCCTCAATGTAAAGCTGGCGCTGCCGCTGGAAGTGGCGGTGGCCCACAACGGCGTGGCCGTTGCCCTGTTGTTCGTGCTGGTCAGCCTGCTGGCCCGCCTGCGTGCCCCGGACTGATTCCATGTTTTCCAATTACCGCCAGTACTGGGACCTGACCAAGCCCAAGGTCGTCGCCCTGATCGTCTTCACCGCGCTGGTCGGCATGGTCCTGGCCATTCCGGGCGTGCCCAGCTGGGAGCAGGTGCGCGCCGGCGTGCTCGGTTTCCTCGGCATCTGGCTGGCAGCCTCGGCGGCCGCGGCGATCAACCAGCTGCTGGATGCGCACATCGATGCGCAGATGGCGCGCACCTCGTGGCGTCCGCTGGTGGTGGGCAAGGTCAAGCCGTGGCAGGTGCTGGTGTTTGCCGGCGTGCTGATCGTGCTGTCGATGGGCATCCTGGTGCTGTGGGTGAACCTGATCACCGCGGTGCTGACCTTCGCCTCGCTGATCGGCTACGCGGTGATCTACACCGTGTACCTCAAGCGCGCGACCTCGCAGAACATCGTGATCGGTGGCCTGGCCGGCGCGATGCCGCCGATGCTGGGCTGGGCGGCGGTGACCGGCATGCAGGGCTCGTCGGACTGGGCGTATTCGGCGCTGCTGGTGCTGATCATCTTCATCTGGACCCCGCCGCACTTCTGGGCGCTGGCGATCTTCCGCCGCGAGGACTACGCCAAGGCGGAGATCCCGATGCTGCCGGTGACCCACGGCGTGGTGCACACCCGCAAGCAGATCATGGCCTACTCGGTGGTGCTGGCGCTGGTCTGCCTGCTGCCGTACCTGGTGGGCATGAGCGGCGCGTTCTACCTGGGCGGCGCGATCGTGCTCAACGCGGTATTCCTCTGGTACGCCTGGCGCATGCTCAATCCGCCGGACGAGCTGTTCTCGATGAAGATGTTCCATTACTCCATCGTCTACCTGATGGCGCTGTTCGCCTTCCTGCTGGTCGACCACTGGATCCTGCCCTGGCTGTAAGGGGCTGCCCTTTGTAGAGTCGAGCCATGCTCGACTCAGGTCCGATCTGAGGGCGGCAGCATCCACGCATGGCGTGGATCACCTTGAACCGCGGTTGCTGCGCCGCCATTGCTGTTCCTGACCCCAAGGAAAGGAACGAGCAGGGATGCATTCGATCTTCCGCTGGACCGCTGCGCTGATGCTGGCGCTGGGCATGGCTCTCAGTGCGCATGCCGACGACACCGCCGCGCAGATCCGCCAGCACGCCGGCGACCACCGCCTGCTGGTGCTGGGCGAATTCCACGGCACCCGCGAGACCCCGCTGCTGGTGCGCCAGCTGGTGGAAGCCTACGTGGCCGATGGCGCAGCAGTGCGGCTGGCATTGGAGTTGCCGACCCACGAGAACGCTGCACTGGCGACCTACATGGCGTCTGCCGGCACAGCTGAAGCGCGCGCTGCATTGCGTGGCACGACGTATTGGAACATCCACGGCCGGATGCACGACGGCCGTCGCAGTGAGGACATGCTGGATCTGATCGAGGCGGCACGCGTGTTGCGCAGCGAGGGGCGCGATGTGCAGGTGTTTGGCTTCGACCGTGTGCTTTCCGCCGATATGGCCGGCACCGGTGCACGCGATCGGGTGATGGCCGAAGAAGTGCGGGCGCACGCGACGGCGCTGTCGAAGAATGGGCGCCTGCTGGTGCTGACCGGCAACGTGCATGGCATGCGCAGGCAACCGCAGATGATTGCGTACCCGCCGATGACGGCACTGCTGAAGGACCTGGACCTCTACAACGTCCGCATCGAGGCGCGTGGCGGGGAGGGCTGGGGCTGTGTCGCTCCTGGACGTTGCGAAGCGCGTCAGCTGCCGGACCATACCGGGGCATCGCTTAGGGTGGATACCGGTGCTGACCGCAGCTACGACCTATGGGTATGGCTGCCGCGCTTCAGCGTGGCGCGATTGCTGGACAGCGGTTCGGTCCAGTGACCATCCGCGAAGCATGAGCTCGGCATTGTAGATCCACACCATGCGTGGAGGGTCTTCCACAGAAGCCCGCGCGTTCAGTGTCGGCTTCTGCTTGCCAGCACCGCCAATGCGTCAGGTAACCAGGCTGCCACGTTGTAGGGGGTTGCCGCGTTGCATGGTTCCTGCGAGCGATAGGTCACAGATGCGGATTGATCCGGAAGGCGGGATGGTCGGATGTGAGTACACAGGGCCTGCGAGCTGAATCGCAATTCTGTGGAGCCATCAATGCAATGTCATGTTTCTCTACCCATCGTTTTATGCGCTGCGCTTGCGTGCATAGCTGGCAATGCAGCAGCAGAAGTGAAGGCACTGAGTCGGTCCAACTGCATTGGATTCATCAATGAATCCGTTACCTACGAACGCCCTCAGTTCCGCAATTTCCAGGGGTCGGCCGCTACCACGCACATCCCGCTTGGAAACATCGAATCGAAGCATGTCCTTGGAGCTCCGAACAACGGGCTGTACTCCTGGCGCTTCTACGCAGGCGATGGCACCGATCCGGAACGAATGGTTGTTCACGGTTATCACACATGGGCGCTAGGTGGGCGCGTGTTTACGCAGTCCACGAGCGCGGTCGATTGCCAACTTTCGGAGTGGTGAGCATCATGAAAAGCCTTTGCATAGTTGCAATCTCACTGGGGATGTCGATGTCAGCCCAAGCATCGCAGGCCGATCCAGCCCCTGATCCGCTAGGACGTTGGCTGCACCAACGTGCCATGCAAGCTTCAATGCAGGAGGGCTCGGCCATGAGTAGGTCGTCCGCCGGCGTTGGCAGCTACCAGATCGTGCGACTGGCAGACCTGGATGCGCCCGTAGAAGTGAAGCAGCAGCTTCGCGCTGACATCGAGCGATCCAACGGTGTCGTGCAGGCTGCAGCAGGGAACATCCCCTCACAGGCTGAAATGCTGGCGGCCGTGCCCCGTACTCAGCGTTCGGCGTCGGAACTGCGCCAGCGCCTGCCGCAGCCACCCAGCAGCCTGGACGCCAGCGTCCTGGGTCCGTCCGAGCTGATAGGGATGGAGCCCAGTGGCGCGCTGGAGGGAGGCAGGTCCTCGGGCCTGAGCCGCTTCTACCGACTGGAGGGTGTCGGCATCGTGGAGTTCAGCGAGAACAACTTCGTCGCCGCGGGCACGCGTATCGAGGTCATCGCCGAGGCGCAGAACACAACGGTGAAAGGCGCGCCCGCGCACGTGAAGAAGAGTGCGGACAGTGCCGGCCATACCCGCGTCGAGCTTGCCTGGACAGGAGACAGCAAGACCTACAGCTTGATCGCCACCGGCGAGCGGGGAAGCGACGTGGAGCGCAACGCGCGAGTGATGCACGACATCGCTGCGGATATTGTGGATTAGCGGCGCCGCGAGAGTCATCCACGCCATGCGTGGATGCGTGTCCCAGTATCAACCCGCGCGCCCGGTCAGGGCGCGCGCTTGGCATACCGCTGCGCGATCACGCCGCAGACGATCAGCTGGATCTGGTGGTAGATCATCACCGGCAGCACGATGGCACCGAGGCTGCCGCCGGCGAACAGCACCTTGGCGATGGGCACACCGGTGGCCAGGCTCTTCTTCGAGCCGCAGAACACGATGGCGATCTCGTCTTCGCGGTTGAAGCGCAGGCGGCGGGCGATGAAGGTGATCAGCGGCATGGCGATGCCCAGCAGCACGGCGGCAACCACCGCTACGGCCAGCAGCGAGAGCAGCGGCGTCTTGCTCCACAGGCCCTCGGTGACGGCCTCGCCGAACGCCGAGTACACCACCAGCAGGATCGTGGCCTGATCGGTGTAGCGCAGCAGCGCACGCTGCCTCTCGACCCAGCCGGCGATCCACGGCCGCAGCAGGTGGCCGGCCACGAACGGCACCAGCAGCTGCAGCATGATGCCGCCGATCGCATGCAGCGGATCGTGGATGCCACCGGAGGTGCCGGCCAGTGCGGTCAGCAGCAGCGGGGTCAGGAACACACCGAGGATGCTCGACAGCGAAGCACTGCACACCGCTGCGGGTACGTTGCCGCGCGCCATCGAAGTGAACGCGATGGACGACTGCACGGTGGAGGGCAGGGTGCACAGGAACAGCACGCCCAGGTACAGCTCCGGGGTCAGCAGCCAGCCGGACAGCGGCTTGAACATCAGCCCCAGCAGTGGGAACAGGATGAAGGTGCAGGCCAGGATGGTCAGGTGCAGCCGCCAGTGCAGCATGCCGCCGATGATCGACTCGCGTGGCAGGCGCGCGCCATGCAGGAAGAACAACGCTGCGATGGCCACCGTGGTGACGTCGTCGAGGACGATGGCGGCGGCACCTTTCATCGGCAGCAGCGAGGCCAGGCCGACGGTGCACAGCAGGGCGATAGTGAAGTTGTCAGGTCGCAGGCGCGACCACCAGCGGGTCATGGTGGGCAGAGTCCTTGGGGCGGAGGAGTCAGGGCGAAGCGGCGGGCGCGGCCAGGCGTTGGCGGGTGGCGGCTTCCAGCGACGTCAGGCCGGCACGTTGCCCGAGCTGCAGGGCCTGTTCCGGGCTGGCGTGTTCGTAGCGTGCGTTGACCAGGCCGAGCACGGCACCGGCGCGGTTGCCGGACGCGCAGTGCAGCAGCACCGGACCTGCGCTCTGCTGCAGGACCTGGTGCACGGCGCGCAGGTTGGCCGCATCCAGGCCATCGGCCCCGGCCACGGGAATGCGTACGTAGCGCAGGCCCAGCGATTCGGCCGTGCCGGCTTCATCGAAGCCGCGGTCCTCATCGGGCTGGCGCAGGTCGATGACCGTGCGCACGCCCTGCGCGGCCAACGCCTGTAGTTGTGTGGCGCTGGGCTGGCCGCCGGCATACAGGCCGGGGCGGACTTCGTTGAGGGGGGTGGTTTCGGCCAGGGCCGTCAGTGGCAGGCAGAGCGACAACAACAGCAGGCAGGTCAGGCGCAGCAGCATGGTCCTCTCCGTTGGCGGCAATCAGCGGCCCAGTTTGGCGCGGACCTTCCAGAGCTCGCGCAGTTCGTACTTGTCAGTATCGTCCAGACCCTGCTCACGCTGCTTTGCCAACAACTCATCGAGACGTTGCTGTAGCAGCTGTTTCTCCAGCTGTGCCACCACATCGTGCAGCTCCTGGGTCCAGCTGGCGTCATCGCCCGGCAGCGTCTGTGCCGCCAGCGTGTGCAGCGCAGCCTGCTCTTCACGGCCGTCGAAGTGTTCCAGCAGGGCGCCGGTACTGATGTCCGGGCGCTGCTCGACCAACCCCAGCAGTTCCAGCAGCAGCTCCACGCCGGGCAGGCGCAGGCCCTGGAAGTGATGCTGACCACCCAGCGTGAGCGCCAGCGAGGGCTGCTGCAGCAGCACGGCGATCGCGCCGCGCACCAGGCTGCGCTTGGCCACCGGCTGGATTGTGCGCGCCGGCTGGCGCTGCGGCATCGGTGCGCGCGCGGAGGCGGTGTTGCCGCCGAGGCCGGTCAGCTGCGCCAGCTGCTGCTTCATCAGGTCGCCGAAGGCGCCATCGGGGATCTGCGCCAGCATCGGCTTTGCCCGCTCGGCCAGGCGTGCCTTGCCATCGAGCGTACCCAGGTTGACCTCGCGGGTCAGTTCGTCGAAGAAGAACTGCGACAGCGGCGTGGCCTGCTTCAGGCGCTCGTTGAACGCCTCGGCGCCTTCCTTGCGCACGATGGTGTCCGGGTCCTCGCCGTCGGGCAGGAACAGGAAGAAGGCCTGGCGGCCATCCTTCATGCGCGGCAGCACCGACTCCAGCGCCTTCCAGCCGGCGCGGCGGCCGGCGGCATCGCCATCGAAGCAGAAGAACACGTCCGGCGCGTTGCGGAACAGCAGCTCGGCATGGTCCGGCGTGGTCGCGGTGCCCAGCGTCGCCACCGCCTGGGTGACCCCGAACTGGAACAGCGAGACCACGTCCATGTAGCCCTCGACCACGATCAGCCGCTCGATCTTCTGGTTGGCCTGGCGGACCTGCCACAGGCCGTACAGTTCGCGGCCCTTGTGGAACAGCGCGGTCTCGGGGGAGTTGAGGTACTTGGGGCCGTCGTCCTTCTCGAACACGCGGCCGCCGAAGGCGATGACACGGCCACGGCGGTCGAAGATCGGGAACATCACCCGGTCGCGGAACTTGTCGTAGACGTGGCCGCGGTCGTTCTTGGAGAACAGGCCGGCGCGGTCGAGCAGCTTCATCCGCCGCTCGTCCTTGCCCAGCGCATCGCGCAGGCCACTGTAACCGTCCGGCGCGTAGCCGATCTGGAAGCGCGCGCGGTTTTCCTCGTCCACGCCGCGGCCGTCCAGGTAGCTGCGGGCCTTTTCGCTGCCTTCCAGGTTCTTCTGGAAGAACTTGGTGGCCGCATCCAACGCGGAGTACAGCTCGCGGCTGTCGTCCTGCTGCTGGGCGTTGCGCGGGTTCTCGTTGCGCGGCACTTCCATGCCAGCGCGCTTGGCCAGTTCATCCACCGCATCGAGGAACTCGAGGCGGTCGTAATTCATCAGGAAGCTGATCGCGGTGCCGTGCGCGCCGCAGCCGAAGCAGTGATAGAACTGCTTGGTGGGCGAGACCGTGAACGAGGCCGAGCGTTCGTCATGGAATGGGCAGCGCGCCGCGTACTCCTTGCCCTGGCGCTTCAGCGGCACGCGGCTGCCCACCACCTCGACAATGTCGGTGCGGGCCAGCAGGTCGTCGATGAAAGCGTCGGGGATACGGGCCATGGGCAACAGAACGGGGCGCGGCCGCCAGGGCGCGCTGCAGGGGGCGGCAGGTTCCCCTAGTTTACTCGCTGGCGATGCCGGGACCGGCCTGTTGGCCTTCAGCCCCGGCACGGGCCAGCTGCGCCCGGGCATGCTGGCGTTCGTCGATCACCGCGGTCATCAACGCACCGACGAAGAACACGGCGGTGGCGTAGTAGATCCAGACCAGCGCGATCACCAGTGCGCCCATCGACCCGTAGGCACTGCCCGGGGCCACGGTAGCGATGTAGACGCCGATGCCATAACGGCCCAGGGTGAACAGTACCGAAGTGATGGCACCGCCGATGAAGGCCTGGCGCCAGGCCACGCGGCGGTCCGGCAGGTAGTGGTAGAGGAAGGCGAAGGCCAGCGTGTACAGCAGCAGCGAGGTCAGGTAGCCGATCGCCGGCAGTACCGAGGGCAGCTGCGCGAATACCACCTGCAGGGCGGTGGTGGCGGTCATGGACAGGATCAGCAGGAAGCCCAGCGCCAGTACCACGCCGAACGAGAACACGCGCTTGCGCAGCCAGGCCTTGATGCCTTCCAGGCGCTGGCCGCTGGTGTGGAAGATCCGGTTCAGCGCGTTCTGCAGCTGGGCGAACACGGCGGTGGCACCGACGAACAGCAGCAACGTACTCCACAGCCCGGCCAGCGATCCGACGCTGGGCTGGCTGTTGGCGTTGTGCAAGACGGTGTCGGCGACGCTGGCCACGCTGCTGCCGGCGACCGAGCCGATCTGGCTGATCAGCGTCTGTTGCGCGGGCGGGTACAGCGAGGCGGTCAGCCACAGCAGCAGCACCAGCAGCGGCGCCATCGACAGCAGGGCGTAGAAGGAGACCGAGGCGGCCTGGGTCAGCACGTCGATTTCGACGAAGCGCTTGGCCACCGCCATCGGGAAGCTGTCCTGCAGGCGATCAGCGTAGTGGCGAAGCCGTGCGGGGATGCCGTGGGGGCGCGTGTCGGCGGGGGAGTGCGATGGCTCGACCATGGGGACGTTGTAGCAGCCGGGGGTCGAAGGTGCGGTGAAGCGGATGCATCGATGGGGTCAGAGCCCTTCCGCAGCGCGAAAGGGATCCGACCCCGGCAATGGCTTATGCCAGCTGCTGCTTGACCAGCTTGGACACCAGGCCCATGTCGGCCTGACCGGCGAGCTTGGGCTTCAGTGCGCCCATCAGCTTGCCCATGTCGGCCGGGCCGGAGGCACCGGTTTCGGCGATGGCGGCCTGGATGGCGGCCACGATCTCGGCTTCACCCATCTTGGCCGGCAGGTAGGCCTCGATGACCACGATCTCGGCACGCTCGATCTCAGCCAGGTCTTCGCGGTTGGCGGCTTCGAACTGGCTGACCGAGTCCTTGCGCTGCTTGACCATCTTGTCGAGCACGGCGATCACGGCGGTGTCGTCCAGCTCGATGCGCTCGTCCACTTCGCGCTGCTTGATGGCGGCGTTGATCAGGCGGATCACGCCCAGCTTGTGCTTCTCGCCCGCCTTCATGGCGGCCTTCATGTCTTCGGTGAGCTGCTGCTTCATGCTCATGAGGAACCTCGTGGTGGTGGGTGGGGCGGGGCGGATGCCCGGGCCCGGAAACGCAAAAAGCCGGCGACGCTCGCGCGTGCCGGCTTCGGCTCCATCGCGACAGGCAGGCCCGCCGCAATGAAGATGCGTCCGATCAGTACAGGCGCTGACGCTTGGTGACGTCGCGCGACGAGCGGCGCAGCTGACGCTTCACAGCAGCGGCGGCCTTGCGCTTGCGCTCCTGGGTCGGCTTTTCGTAGAACTCGCGCTTGCGGGTTTCGGCCAGCACACCGGCCTTTTCGCAAGTGCGCTTGAAGCGGCGAAGAGCAAACTCGAAGGGCTCGTTCTCGCGGACTTTGACGCTGGGCATGGAATCTCCGGGACACAGTAGAACCGGGTCACGCCCGGCGAGCCGCACATTATAGCGGCGAAACGACAAACTGCAAGCGGCCAACCCTGAATACGGGCCGGGGGTTCGAAAGCAGTGAGATCTGCACGTCCCCCGAGGGGGCGGCAGGGGCGTCATAATAGCAGGCATGCGAGTCCTTGGCATCGAATCTTCCTGTGATGAGACCGGCGTGGCGGTGTATGACACCGACCTGGCCGGCAGCGCGGCCCTGCGCGCCCATGCGGTCTACAGCCAGATCGCCCTGCACGCCGAATATGGCGGTGTGGTGCCCGAGCTGGCCAGCCGCGACCACGTCCGCAAGCTGCTGCCGCTGGTGCGCCAGACCCTGGCCGAGGCCGGCCTTGGCGTGGGCGACATCGATGGCGTGGCCTACACCGCTGGCCCCGGCCTGGTGGGCGCCCTGCTGGTGGGCGCGGGTGTGGCCCGCTCGCTGGCCTGGGCGCTGGAGGTGCCGGCGGTGGGTGTCCACCATATGGAAGGCCATCTGCTGGCGCCGTTGATGGAGGATGACCCGCCGCAGGCGCCGTTCGTGGCCCTGCTGGTGTCCGGTGGCCATACCCAGCTGGTGGCGGTGGACGCGATCGGCCAATACCGCCTGCTGGGCGAGACCCTGGACGACGCAGCCGGCGAGGCCTTCGACAAGACCGCCAAGCTGATGGGCCTGCCGTACCCGGGCGGCCCGCAGCTGGCCAGGCTGGCCGAGCAGGGAACACCGGGCGCGTACCGCTTCGCACGGCCGATGACCGACCGCCCGGGGCTGGATTTCAGCTTCTCCGGCCTGAAGACCCAGGTCCTGATGGCCTGGCGCGATAGCGACCAGAGCGAACAGACCCGCGCCGACATCGCCCGTGGCTTTGAAGATGCCGTGGTCGAGACCCTGTCGATCAAGTGCGAGCGCGCGCTGGAGGCGGCGGGGACCAACGTGATCGTGGTGGCCGGCGGCGTCGGCGCCAACACGCGCCTGCGCGCACGCCTGAAGCAGATGGCCGAGCGCCTCGGCGGCCGTGCCTGCTTCCCGCGCCCGGCGCTGTGCACCGACAACGGCGCGATGATCGCCTTCGCCGGCGCACTGCGGCTGCAGGCCGGCCAGCACAGCCCGCCGAAGGTGGATGTGACCCCGCGCTGGGACATGGCGACCCTGCCGGCGGTGTGAACCCCGACGGCCGCGCTCTGTAGCGTCGAGCCATGCTCGACTGCGCGTGATCGACGCTACGCACGCGCACCCAACGGCGATGCCGCCAGCACGATCGTGGCCCGCTCATGGCGCTGCAGCCAGCTCAGCGTATGCGGGCAGCGCGCATGGATCAGCCGCCCGATCGCCGCCAGGTCGGCGCCGATGTCGCGTTCCAGGATCGGCTCGTGGTGCACGATGCGGTTGCGCAGGTGGCGGATGCGCCCGATGTCTGCGTGGACGGCCTTCCTGGTCACGCTGGGATGAGCTGCAGGTGCATGACGCAGCACCTGGCCCAGCGCAGGTATCCACAGCGTGGCGTCGAAGCGACAGGTGAAGAGCTGCTGCCAGAACACCATCGGCAGGTCGGCGACGATCCCGGGTATATCTGTTGCGCGGCTGGCGGCCTGTTCCAGCGCGGCTCTGGCTGAGGTGGATGAAGAGGCAGGTAGCCTGCGTCCGAAGGCATCGTTCCAAGGCCACCGCGGGCCGTGCTGTCGGGCCAATGCCGATGCCGCTGCGTTGCGCGTGACCACTTCGCACAGGTGGACCGGCATCATCAACGCGCCGCACATCCGCATGTTCCACACGTACAGGGATTCGGCAGTAACGTCAGGGCCGCAGCTTGATGCGATTCTCTCGTAGGTCGACAACCGCTCCGCTGACAACGCGCGCCTCAATGCATCGTATGCAGCCATCGTGATGTGCGGTGGTGAAGGGAAAACGCAGGTTGTCGAGGGATCGAGTCGGCCACCATCAGGAAACCTCCTTGCGTGCGTGGCCTGTTTCCCGCGTTTCGGCCGGGGCGAACACGAGGGTCTGCGTTGTCGGGATTGGCCTTGACCCGCCGTTTGATGACTGACTAGTCTGGGCACCTGCGCCACCGGGACTCGCGGCTTGAGAAAGCTCCCCCCGGGGACAAAGGTAGTACCAAAGGGCCCCGCTAGCAGGGCCCTTTGCTTTTTCTCGAGCCGCGTCCCTGCCGGCCGCCCACCGTCCGTTCCGGGCAGGCTCACCGCCGTGCCGTTACCATGGTTGCCTGTATTCGGCTGGTAACCGCAATGGACAAGGTTTTCATCGAGGGGCTGACGATCGACGCCCTGATCGGTATCTACGATTGGGAACGACGGATCCGCCAGGACCTGGTGTTCGACCTGGAAATGGGCTTCGACAACCGTCGCCCCGCGGCCACCGACGACATTGCCCACACCCTGAACTACAAGGCGGTGAGCAAGCGCCTGGAGCAGTTCGTGCGTGAGTCGGAGTTCGGCTTGGTCGAGACCCTGGCCGAGCGCTGCGCGCAGATCGTGCTGGACGAGTTCGACGTGAAGTGGCTGCGCCTGAAGCTGAGCAAGCCGGGCGCGGTGCGCGGTGCGCGCGCGGTGGGCGTGATCATCGAACGCACGCGGGACTGACCCGGCGGCGCCGGCTGCGGCCGGCAACCCGGTAGTGCCGGCCGCTGGCCGGCAACCTCAACAGCAACGAAGGAAGGAGACAACCGATGGTGGACGCGGTGGTGGCGGTACAGTGGCTGGAAAAGCTGCAGAACACACTGGAACCCTATCCCGGCGCCTACCTGGCGTTGATGATCACGGCGCTGCTGGTCGCAGCGGGCCTGGCCAACTGGGTGACCAAGCGCATCCTGGTGCGCGGTCTGCGGCGCCTGCTACAGCGCCTGCCGGGAGCCGAGTCCGGGCGCGGCAGCCATCTGATGCGGGTGATCTCGCGCCTGTCCAACGTGGTGCCCAGCCAGGTGATCGCCTCGGGCATCACCCTGATACCTGACCTGCCGCCAAACCTGGTCAACGTCATCATCAAGCTGTGCATCGTGTGGGCCGTACTGACGGTGTCGATGGCGTTCTCGCATGCGCTGGACGCGGCCAACAGCCTGTACGAACGCAAGCCCGATGCGCGCAACAAGCCGATCAAGGGCTACCTGCAGGTGGTCAAGATCGTGGTGTTCGTCGCTGCCGGCCTGTCCATCATCGCCACCCTGTTGGGCGTAGCGCTGGGGCCGCTGGTCACCGGCCTCGGCGCGGCCACGGCGGTGCTGATGCTGATCTTCCAGGACACCATCCTGTCGCTGGTGGCCAGCGTGCAGATCAGCGGCGATGGCCGCGTGCGCATCGGCGACTGGATCGAGATGCCCAGCCAGAACGCCGACGGTGACGTCATCGACATCGCGCTGCACACCGTGACCGTGCAGAACTTCGACAAGACCATCACCACCATCCCGACCAAGAAGCTGGTGACCGAGTCGTTCAAGAACTGGCGCGGCATGCAGGAGGCCGGTGGCCGCCGCATCAAGCGCGCGCTGTACCTGGACCAGCACAGCGTCGGCTTCCTGGACGAGGGTGACCTGGCCTTCCTCGGCGAATTCGCGCTGCTGCGCGACTACCTGCACCAGAAGGCGCAGGAGCTGGGGCAGTGGAACGGGCGCCTGCGCGAACAGGGCGTGGCCGAGGTCAACAGCCGTCGGGTGACCAACCTGGGCACGTTCCGGGCCTATGTGGAGCGCTACCTGCGCAGCCATCCAGGCATCCATACCGACATGACCCTGCTGGTACGGCAGCTGCAGCCGACCACCGAGGGCCTGCCGCTGGAGCTTTACTGCTTCACCCGCAGCACCGCCTGGGGCGAGTACGAGGCGGTGCAGTCGGACATTTTCGACCACCTGCTGGCGATCCTGCCGGCCTTCGGGCTGCGCGTGTTCCAGGCCTCCAGCGACGCCATGTTGATGGCCGGGCAGCGCCAGTTGGCTGGCTCGGAGTAAGCTGCGAGGCCTCCGGCCGGACCGTACGGATCCGGCTGGAGCCTGAAACTGAATGACGAAACCTCTCGCCAAATGGCTCGGGATCGCTAGAATGCCGGGCTTGTAAACGTTTTCATCAAGGACTGCTGGTGGCCTCCGATCGCATCGAATCCCTCATTGCCCAGATGACCGTCGAGGAAAAGGTCGGCCAGCTGGGTGTCTTCGCGGACATGGTCCGCCCGTTCGCCCCGGACGTGAACCCGGAAGCCAACGTGCGCAATGCCGACCAGGTGCTGCAGCAGGTGCGCGAGGGCAAGGTCGGCTCGCTGTTCAATGGTGTCGGCGCCGAGCTGGGCCGCCGCATCCAGCAGGTCGCCACAGAGGAGAGCCGCCTGGGCATCCCGGTGATCCTGGCCGCCGACGTCATCCACGGCATGCGCACCGTATTCCCGATCCCGCTGGGCGAGGCTGCCAGCTTCGAACCGGAGCTGGCCGAGCGCACCGCCCGCGCCACCGCCATCGAGGCGACCGCCGCTGGCCTGCACTGGACCTATGCGCCGGCCGTGGACATCGCCCGCGACCAGCGCTGGGGCCGTGGCGCCGAAGGTGCCGGTGAGGACGTGGTGCTGGGCTGTGCCTTCGCCGCCGCCCGCGTGCGCGGCTTCCAGGGCAGCGACCTGCGCGCCGACGATTCGCTGCTGGCCACGCCCAAGCATTTCGCCGCCTATGGCGCGGTGATGGCCGGCATGGAATACAACATGGTGGACATCTCGCCGCAGACCCTGCGCGACGTGCACCTGCCGCCGTTCAAGGCCGCCTTCGATGCTGGCGCGATCACCGTGATGTCGTCGTTCAACGACATCAACGGTGTACCGGCCAGTGCCAACGCCGAACTGCTGACCGACATCCTGCGCGGTGAGTGGAAGTTCCCGGGCGTGGTGATTTCCGATTACACCGCCGACATGGAGCTGGTCGCCCACGGCTACGCCGCCGATGACCGCGATGCCACCGCCAAGGCGTTCACCGCCGGCCTCGACCTGAGCATGCAGAGCGGTTTCTACGCCGAGCACCTGCCGGGCCTGGTCGAGAGTGGCGAAGTGCCGATGGCGGTGCTGGATGAGGGCGTGCGCCGCATCCTGTGGCTGAAGGAAACCATCGGCCTGTTCGACGATCCGTACCGTTCGCTGGACCCGGCGCGCGAAGCCGATACCTCGCACATCGCCGCGCATGACGAACTGTCGCGCGATGCCGCACGCCGTTCGATCGTGCTGCTGAACAACCGCGACAACGTGCTGCCGCTGCAGAAGACCGGGCAGAAGATCGCGCTGATCGGCCCGTTCGTGCAGGACCGCGAGAACATCGAAGGCTGCTGGACGCTGTTCGGCGACAAGCAGCGCTATGTGGACCTGGAAACCGGCGTGCGCGCCGCCATCGGCGATGAATCGCTGCTGGAGATCGTGCCCGGCTGTGATCTGGAAGCCGCGATTCCGGGTGGCACCGAAGCGGCCGTGGCGGCTGCGCTGCGCGCCGACGTGGTGGTGCTGGCACTGGGTGAACCGCAGCGTTACAGCGGCGAAGCACAGTCGCGCGTGGAGATCACCCTGCCGCCAGCACAGCAGGCGCTGGCCGAGGCCGTGGCGATGACCGGCAAGCCGCTGGTGGTGCTGCTGCGCAACGGCCGCGCGCTGGCGCTGCAGGGTGCGGTGCGCAATGCACAGGCGGTGGCGGTGACCTGGTACCTGGGCACGCAGACCGGCCATGCCGTGGCCGATGTGCTGTTCGGCGATTACAGCCCGTCCGGCCGCCTGCCGGTCAGCTTCCCGCAGGTGTCCGGCCAGCAGCCGTACTTCTACAACCACCCGCGCACCGGCCGCCCGGAGCTGCCGACCATGTCGGAGTTCAAGGCGCGCTGGCGCGAGATTCCGAACGAGCCGCTGTACCCGTTCGGCCACGGCATCGGCTACACCTCGTTCGACTACGGCGTGCCGCAGCTGAGTGCGGCCCAGCTGGGTTGGGACGAGACCCTGACCCTCACCACCACGCTGACCAACAGCGGTGAGGTGGCGGGCGAGGAAGTGGTGCAGCTGTACATCCACGACCGCGTGGCCAGCCGCGTGCGTCCGGTGCGTGAACTGAAGGACTTCCGCAAGGTGGCATTGCAGCCGGGCGAGTCGACCGAGGTCGTGTTCACCCTGACCCGCGAGCAGCTGGCCTTCACCGGCCGCGACGGCGTGCTGCGTGCCGAGCCGGGCCAGTTCGACGTGTGGGTGTGCGCCTCGTCGGCCGCTGGCGAAGCGGTGCAGTTCGAACTGCTGAAGGGCTGATCGAAGAAAAGGGGACGGAGGGAATTAAGTCGTTTGCGCCATAGACGACTTAATTCCCTCCGTCCCCTTTTTGTTGCCATCACTGGGCTGGGGCTACCATCGGGGCCTTGATCCGATGGAGCCCGCGTCATGCGCAAGATTGCTTTCCTGATTCCGGCCCTGCTGCTGGCCGCCTGTTCGCAGCCGGCACCCCCGGCCGAGCCTGCTGCCGATGCGCCGCCGCCGATGACCGGTTCCACCCCGGCCGAAGCGGCGGCCAGCACCACGCCGGACCCGGCCGCTGCACCGCAGGCAGCGGCAGAACACGCCAGCGAAAACTCCGCCCCCGCCGCCGAAGAGGGCGATGCACGCACGCGCATCGACAGCGTGCTGGGCGATGCCGCGCAGTACGAGAAGGTTTTCAACGCGTTCAAGACCGCCGTGGTCGGTGGTGACCGCGCGGCCGTGGTGGAGGAAGTGCGCTTCCCGTTGAACGTCGCTGGTGGCAAGAAGATCACCGGCCCGGGCGAGTTCCAGCGCAACTACGAGAAGATCATCACGCCGGCGGTGGTCAAGGCGATGTCCGAGCAGGACTTCGGCAAGGTCTTCGTCAACCAGCAGGGCGTGATGATCGGCGATGGCCAGGTCTGGCTGACCGGCGAGTGCCTGGACAAGGCCTGTGCGCGTACCGAGGTGAAGGTCGGCACCATCCAGTGAATGCGAACGGCCCCGTGTAAGGGGCCGTTGGGTAGGGGCGATGCCGGCCAGCGGCCGGCACTACCGGGCGTCAGGTCTTCGGGGTGAGCTTCAACAGGCGTGCCTTGCTGCCGTCTTCCAGCAGCCACAGCGCGCCATCCGGGCCCTGTTCCACTTCGCGGATGCGCTCGCCCATGTTGAAGCGTTCGGCTTCGCGCGCGCTGTCGCCGTCGAAGGCCACGCGCACCAGCGAGGTGGAGGACAGTCCACCGATGAAGCCGCTGCCCTTCCACTGCGGGAACAGGGTGCCGCTGTAGATCACGAAGCCGGCCGGGGAGATCACCGGCGTCCAGGTCACCTTCGGCGCGGCGAATTCCGGACGGGTGTCGTGGTCGGGAATCGGGCGGCCATCGTAGTGGTTGCCATTGGAGACAATCGGGTAGCCGTAGTTGGCGCCGCGCACGATCAGGTTCAGTTCGTCACCCCCGGCCGGGCCCATCTCGTGTGCCCACAGCTTGCCGTTGGCATCGAAGGCCATGCCGAGGATGTTGCGGTGGCCCAGCGACCACACCTGTGCGGCGACGCCCCCCTGCGAGGCGAACGGATTGTCGGCGGGCAGGCTGCCATCGTCGTTGAGGCGGATGATCTTGCCGAGGTTGCCGCTCATGTCCTGCGCAGGATCGAATTTCTGCCGCTCGCTGGAACTGATCCACAGCTTGCCGTCCGGACCAAAGGCGAGGCGGTGACCATAGTGGCCCTCACCGCTGACCTTGGGGCTTTGCCGCCAGATCACCTTCAGGTCCTTCAGCTGGCCGGCGCCGTTGGCGTCCAGCGCCAGCGTGGCGCGGGCGACGGCGGCACCACGGGTATCCAGCGTGCCTTCCTCGGCGTAGCTGAGGTAGATCACGTGGTTGAGGGCGAACTGCGGATGCAGGATCACATCGCCGAAACCGCCCTGGCCGCCATAGGCAACCTTGGGAACGCCGGTGATTTCGTGCTTCTGGCCGCTGGCCAGGTCCAGATGCTGCAGCTTGCCGCGCTTCTCGGTGACCAGCAGGCTGCCGTCGGGCAGGAAGGTCATCGCCCACGGTTGGTCGAAGCGGCTGACTTCGGTGGCGGTGAACGGGCGTTGGTCGGCGGCGCGGGTGGAAGCGGCGTTGGCGGCGGCCGGTGTCGTCTCCGGACCGGCAGCATTGCAGGCGGAGGTGGCGAGGATCGGCACCAGGCCGAGGGCGAGCAGCAGGGGCGTGCGGGTCATGGGTATCTCCAGTGCGGGGATGCGGATGGCCGGGCTGTCCCTTGTATACCATCGCAGCCGTGACCGTCGTGGCCCGAAGGTCCTGCGACCCCTGTGCGGCGGCTGTGGGATCGTCTAGGGTGGGCACGCCCGGGCAAAGCGTGCCCGTCTGACTGCCAAGGATCTGCAATGAACACTGCCATGCCCCACAAGCCGTCCACCGCCTTCATTGCCGCCTCATGGGTGGCGCTGCTGCTGGGGGCCGCGGCCTACCTGATCGGCCTGATCAACGCCACCTCGATGGCGCTCAACGAAAAGGGCTACTACCTGACCCTGCTGTTGTTCGGGCTGTTCGCGGCGGTCTCGCTGCAGAAGAGCGTGCGTGATCGCGTCGAGGGCATTCCGGTCAGTGGCCTGTACTACGCGCTGTGCTGGTTCGCGCTGCTGTCGGCACTGATGCTGCTGCTGGTCGGGCTGTGGAACGCCACCCTGGCATCGAGTGAGAAGGGCTTCTACGGCATGGCGTACGCGCTGTCGCTGTTCGGTGCGGTGGCGGTGCAGAAGAACACCCGCGACCTGATTGCCGCCGGTGGCGGCGAGAGCAGGCGCAGTGCGGTCGTGCCGCCGCTTCCGGAACAGGAATGATTCTGCAGAGCCGAGCCCATGCTCGGCTCCAGCAGGTTTTCTGTAAAGTCGAGCGGTGCTCGACTCTGAGCCGAGCATGGGCTCGGCTCTACAGGAGCCTGGCGTTATCGCTTCAGCTGCGGATCCGCCAGCTGCGCTTCCTCCCAGCCACGGCGCACCGCGCTGCGTGCCTGCGCCCAGTCCAGGCGGCTGCGGCCGCGCTCGCTGGCCCAGCGTGATTCCAGCTCGCCCTCCACCTCCTCGTAGGCGCGGATGATGTCCTGCGCACGCGCGGCGTGGCCGATGCGGTAGGCCGGTTCATAGTCCTCGAAGAACAGCTGGTCGTCGTAGTACGGCTCGGCGGTGTAGCGCTCGCGCCAGAAGTTGCTCACCGCATCGCGCGGCGTGCTGTCGTCCGGTACGCGGCCGGGAATCTGGTAATCGGTCATGGAAGGGCTCCGTTGTGGACGAAGCCTGATCGTGCCTGGGGGCGGGTTAACGGCCGGGGCCGGCAGCGTGATCGCCAGATCAATCCGCCGGTCAGGGCGCGCCACCGTTCACCCGGCGTCGGCATCCTTGCGCGGCAGTTTGTAGATCACTGCACCGATGGCGAACGCCACCAGCGCGGCGGCGATGTTCTGCCAGCTGGCACTGGCGAACAGCGCCAGGCACAGCAGCAGCGCCAGTACCGGAATCAGCGGGCCGCCGGGCAGTTTCAACGCGCCCGGGCGGTCGGCGTAGCGCTTGGCCAGTACCAGTACCGCAGCGGCGGTACCGATGTAGGCGAACAGGCGCGTGGTCATCGACAGCAACGCCAGCTGCACGAACGAACCGGACAGCGCCAGGCCGAGCGCGATCAGGCCCTGGCACAGGATCGACGCGGCCGGGGTATGGAAGCGCGGATGCACCTGCGCCAGGATCTTCGGCCCATAGCCATCGCGGGCCAGTGCGAACAGGAAGCGCGGGCCCATCATCATCGTGTTGCTGTTGGTGCCGAGGATGGAAATGGTGGCACCGATGGTCAGGATCAGCGCCAGCGCCTCGCCACCGAATCCGGCGGCGGCATCGGCCAGCGGCGTAGCCGAGCTGGACAGCCCGGCCAGCGTGCCCTGCGCCACCACCTGCACCGCACCGTAGATGACGGTGACGGTGATGATCATGGTGATCAGCGCGAACGGAATATCGCGGCGCGGATTGCGGTACTCGCCGGCGGCGGCCGGGATGTTCTCGAAGCCGGCGTAGGCGTACAGCAGCAGCAATGCGGCCTCGCCCATGCGCTGCAGGTCGTGCGGGTCCGGGCGCTGGCCGGAGAACGCCAGCTGCGGATCAATGTAGAACGCGCCGATGGCCACGAACAGCAGCAGCGGCAGCATCTTGCCGATCACCAGCACCACGCCGGTGCGCGCGGCCGAGCGCACGCCGATGATGTTGACCCCGGTGAGGAAGCCCAGCGATACCACGATCACCGCGATGCGACCCATGCCGGCACCGGCCCATGGCCAGAAGCGTGCGACCGCATCGGCCAGTGCATTGCTGAGCGCCGCGGCCGAGCTGATGCGGGTCAGCCAGATCATCCAGCCGATCTCGAACCCGGCGAAGCGGCCGAACGCCTCGCGCGCATACAGGTAGCTGCCACCCGGCTCATCGAAGTAGCTGGCGGCCTGCGCGTAGCACAGCACCAGCAGCGCGACGACGATGCCGGCGGCGACCACGCCCCACAGGCTGAAGGGCCCGAGCAGGGCGACGGTGGCGGCCGGCAGCAGGTAGATGCCGCTGCCGATCACATCGTTGATCGACAGGCCGACGATCTGCCAGCGACTGACCGCGCGCTGCAGCTGCGGTTCGTCCTGCGCGCTCAACGGGCGTCTCCGCCCAGTGCGGGCAGCTGCCACTGCGCCTGCAGGCGCTGGTACTCGGCGCGCGGCAGCAGCACGAAGCGCGGCGTGTCCTGCGGCCGCAGCCAGTCCAGCAGCGCCTGCATGCGCGCCAGCGGCATGGCAGTGCAGCCGGCCGTGGCCTCGCCGGGCTGGCGCCACAGATGGGCGAAGATGCAGCTGCCCTTGCCGGGCTGGTTGTCCGGGTTGTGGGCGATCACGAAGCCCTGCTGGTAGCGCACATCGCCCTTGTTGTGCAGGTCCAGCCGCATCGGCTCGGTGGAGCCTTCCACGGCTGCCTTGCCGACCTTTTTCGCATCGACGATGCGGTTGTAGAACGGCGAGGCGGGCACGTCCATGCAATAGCTGCTGTCGAGCATCGGCTGGTACGGCATCGCGGTGCCGGGGCGGGTGACGGCGTAGCCGAACGCGCTGCCGAGCGCGAACACACCGGCCGGGCTGCGGCCGTCGCCTTCCTGCTTCTGCGGGCCATCGGCCTGTGCCGGATGCAGGCCCAGCCCCCATGCGCTGCCGGTGCGGCCCAGTGCCACCGGGAATGGTTGCCCATGCGGGTGCCAACCCTTGCCATCGCGTACATATGCCTGCAGTTGGCCCTGGGTGCTGTCCCAGCCTTCGCTGGTGACCACGATCAACTGGCGCGCGCCGTCCAGCGGCGCGGCGTGGACGGCCCACGCTGTGGCAAGCAGCAGCGCGAAGGCGGCGAGGCGGGCCAGCGATTTCATCAACATGCGCTCCGGTCAGGAATCCAGCAGGTGGTCGATCCGCTCCAGGTTCACGGCCAGCTGCTGCTGGCGGTCCGGATTGGCGTGGCAGAGCAGCACGAACAGGAAATCCAGCAGGGCGTGCATGGCACTACGGTACAGCAGCTGCGCGACCTGCGGCGTGCGGTCGTGCGCGCAGACCGCCAGTGCCGCGTCCGCATGCGCGCGCAGCGGGTTGGCGGTGTGGCGGGTGATGGAAATCACCTTGCCCCCCATGTCCTGGAATTGCCGCGACAGCTGCGAAAGCTGGGGCAGGCTGCCGAATTCGGAGAACACCAGCAGCACATCGTTCGGGCGGGCCGCCGACAGGTTGGCCAGCATCAGGACCGGGTCGGTATGCGGCACCACCAGCAGCCCGAGCAGCGACAGCCGCATGGCGAACTCGCGGGCGTACAGGCCGTCATCGCCCAGCCCGTACACGAACAGCTTCGGGGCGCCATCGAGCAGCTGCACGATGCGTTCGATCTCCGCGCGCGGGTTGGCCTGGCGGGTTTCCTCTTCGGCCAGCGCCTTGCTTCGGCGCAGGGCCTCGCCCAGGCGCAGGTAGTCGTCGCCGCTGTCCGGCTCGCTCGGTGCCTGCTGCGGGTCGGTGCCGGCGCGCGCGACGTCCTGGCCGATGGAGTATTTCAGGTCCGGGTAGCCCTTGAAGCCGAGCTTCTGGCTGAACTTCACCACGCTGGACTGGCTGATGCCCAGCGCGCTGGCCAGCTGCTGGGACGAGTAATCGCGCAGCAGGTGGGCGTTGTCGAGGATGAAGTCGGCAATGCGGCGTTCGATGGCCGACATCTGCCCGCGCTCGGAGCGGATCTTCAGCAGGGGCGGCATGCGGGGTGTCCGGGCATGTGTAGGCGCGTTGCGGTTGGCAGCGTAGAGCGTGTCATGGAATGGGTCGGGCGGGTGGGATTTGCAGGGGACGCCGTGAATCCATCCATGGAGGCTTGGCCGCCGCATCCATGCGGCGGACACCCCTGCAAGCCCCACCCGCCCGACCCCGGACAGATCGTGCGCGTGCCAGCCGCGAAGGGGTTACGGGGTAGGGCAGGAGCAGGTGCATCCACGCATGGCGTGGATCTACTGGGGACGGTGGATGCTGTTGACGTTGAGTCCGCCTTCAAGCGAGCCGAGCACCGCAGGTCCGGCGAGGGCGAAGAGGCGCGGGTGTCTGAGCGAAGCGAGTTCCGCGCCGTCCCTCGGCGGGCCGAGGAGCGCAGGGTACCGACGTGCGCAGCACGCCGGCTCGCGGCCGGCGGAGCGTTTCTTTTGGTTACTTTTCTTTCCGCAGACCGCACTGCAGGAGCAGGGCGGAACGGCATTGCCGGCCCGCAGGGTGACGCACAAGGATGTGCGTCATCAAGAAAAGTAACGCCCGACCCAAAGTCAGTCGTACGCCAGGCCGGCCGCAAGGCAGAAATCACCCCAGCATCTCCAGCCCCCGCACTTCGGTGATGCCCAACCCCGGTACGTCGCTGATGCTGATCTCCGATTCGTTGAAATGCACGCCACCGCTGACCGGGTCGAACTGGCCCAGCGACGGGCCGTCCAGGTCGACCTTGGTGATCACATCGCTCTTGGCTACTGCCAGGTGCACCGCGGCGGCCACGCTGATGCTCGACTCGATCATGCAGCCGATCATGCACGGCACACCGTAGATGCCGGCGATGTCGGCAATGCGGATCGCGTTGGACAGGCCGCCGGTCTTCATCAGCTTGATGTTGATGATGTCCGCTGCGCGCTGCTGGATCAGGTCCATCACCTGGCTCGGGCTGAACACGCTTTCGTCGGCCATCACCGGCGTATTGACCCGGTCGGTGACGTACTTCAGTCCACTGATGTCAGCGGCTTTCACCGGCTGTTCCAGCAGTTCCAGCACCACGCCGGCCTCTTCCAGCGTACGCATCGCATGCACCGCCTGCTTGGCGGTCCAGCCCTGGTTGGCGTCGAGGCGCAGCAGGGCGCGGCCCTCGACGGCGGCATGGATCGCCTTGACCCGCTCGATGTCCAGGCCGATATCCTTGCCGACCTTGATCTTCAGCGACTCGAAACCACGTTCGATCGCCGACAGCGAGTCGGCCACCATCTTGTCGATGTAGTCCACGCTGATGGTGATGTCGGTGGTGATCACCGGGTCGCCGCCACCGAGCATCTGGTAAAGCGGTGCGCCATGCAGCTGCGCCCACAGGTCGTACAGCGCGATCTCCACCGCGGCCTTGGCGCTGGTGTTGCGCTCCATCGCGCTCTGCACCAGCCCGCACAGGCGGTTGAGGTTGACCACCTCCTGGCCGATCAGGCGCGGTGCGATGAAGTGGCGGATCGCTTCGATGATCGAACCATGGGTATCGCCGGTGATCACTGCCGTGGCCGGCGCTTCGCCATAACCGGTGTGGCCGGTGTCGGTGCGGATCAGCACCACCACGTCCTCCACGGTCTCCACCGTGCGCAGGGCGGTCTTGAACGGCGTCTTCAGCGGCACGCGCAGCATGCCCAGTTCGATGGCGGTGATCTTCATTCAGGGAGTCTTGGCTCGCAGGCGCTGGATGTTGGTGATGCGGTCGATGTAGCGGACGCTGTCGCTGGCCATCATCGGCTCCAGCGGCGTGACCGAAACACCATTGAGATGGGCCTGCACACGCGTGCCGTTGGCACCGAACCAGCTGCCACCCGCCGTATCGTGGATGACCCAGGTGCGGCCGTCGACGTGGCCGATGGCCATCATCACGTGGCCGGGGATGTAGACCAGGTCGCCTACCTGCAGTTCGGTGACGGCGCGGTCGCGCACGGTCTTGCCGTCCTTGCCGGTGAACGGCAGGCGGTCCAGCGCAGGGCTGACCGCCTGCGCGCTGGTATTGCGCGGCAGCAGCACGCCGAAGCTGCGGTAGATCTCGGACACGAACCCACTGCAATCGCGGGTGTCGTAGTCGTGGCCCCAGCCGTATCGCTCGCCGAGGAACTTGAAGGCCTGCTGCAGCAGCAGGCGCGGGGTCAGCGGCAGGTAGTCGGCGGCGGTGTCCTGCGAGCGCGGCAGCAGCGCCGGCACCAGCTTCAATCGACCATCGGCCTCGCGTACCGGCAACTGCACCACCCACGACGCATGCGCCTGCTGGCCGTTTACCGGCGTAGCAGCGGGCCAGCCGGCCAGCACCGGCAGGCGCACGCCCATGTCCAGCTGCAGGCGCGACACGCGCGGTTCTTCCGGGGTGTAGGCGGTCTGCGCGGTGGCGCCGGTGATGATGCGGTAGGGCCCCTGTGTGCCGTAGCCGAGTACCGTGGCCTTGTCACCGCTGGCAATCGCGTCGGCCTCGATCCACGCGCTGTAGCGCTCGCTGTGCACGAACAGCCAGCGGCCATCGGCACTGCGATGGACCACGGCCACCTTGTCGCCGGGGAACAGCGCCGATTCCTGGAAGCGGTCGATGTCGGTGTCACCGACGCTGCTGAAGACGCGCTCGCGGGTGGGGAAGGTGCGCAGCGCCGCACGCCTCACCACCAGCGCATACTGCGGCGCTGCCTGCGCGGGAATCGCCTCCAGCCCGAGGTTGGCTTCGATCGCGCGGCGCAGTGCCGGTGTGATGGGCTGGCCCTTGTCGTTGTAGAGGGCGCGCGTGGGCCAGCTCGACAGTGCGGTGATGCTGTCGTGCACCGCGGTTGCATCCAGCTGCGCGGGCAGCAAAGCGATGTCCTGGATGTGGCTGTCCTGCGCCCGCATCCGTGCGTTCTGCGCGTCGATCTGCGCGCGGTCGAGGATCGGCGCATCGGCGTTGTCCAGGCGCGCGGCCCAGTACTGCGGGGTCAGGAACGCCTCGTGCAGGCCGATCACATACGGCAGTGGTGCGCCGGGATCGGGTGCAGGAGTGGTCTGCGCAAAGGCGGGCGCCACCAGCAGACACAGCGCCAGGGTCAAGCGGCGCGGCCAATGCCGGTGCCGCTCGCGGGAAGCCAGGATCATGCGCTGCACACCCTCCTCGAATGCCTGTTGGAATATTTATTCCTTTCGGCCTCGAAATCAAGAATAAATTATTGACCGGCATCCCGGCCCGTGTTACACAGCCGTTACCACCCGCGCTGGGGAAGTGTCGCTGTGGATCCTGCCGTTCGCAAACCGCGTCTGACTGCTGCTGCCGGCCTGGGGGCCGCGCTGCTGCTGTGGGCGTGGTCGGCGGGCGCGGAGCCGCCACCCTCGGCCATCCAGTTCGCGCGGGTCGTGCAGATGATCGACGCGGGACGGTTCTCCGAAGCCTATAGCGAATTGAATACCTGGTCGGCGGCCGATGCGGCGGAACCGGGCGTCAGTTTCGATGACATCGCGTTCCAGGAAGAACGCATGCGCCGCATCCGCCTGGATTTTTCCCTCGACGAAACCGCCGCCAAGGCCGCCGTGCGGCGCTGGATTCCCGACCTGACCGACGAGGAATTCGCGCGCTGGGATCAACTCGGCCTGATCGAGCACCTCGATATCGATGGCACGCGCTGGTACTTCAAGCGCGCACCGTCGAACCTGTTCCTGCTCAGCGATGAAGCACGTGCACGCCGCCGCGCGGATGCACCGATGCCGGCACCGGGCCCGAACGAGGTGCTCAACGCGCACCACGCACGCGTGCTTGCCGCGGCCGATCAGAGCGGCAAGGCCTCGGTGCTGCCGCAGCGCATTGAATTCACCCAGTCGCTCACCGTGAAGGCCGATGCGGTGCCGGCCGGCGAGATCGTGCGCGCATGGATTCCGTACCCGCGTGAGATTCCCGGCCAGCAGGAACAGGTGCAGTGGCTGGGCAGTACGCCCGGCAAGGCACACGTGGCCCCGGCCGGTACCCTGCAGCGCACCGCCTACCTGGAAGCCAAGGCCGTGGCCGGCAAGCCGACCCGTTTCGAGGTCCGCTACGCGATCACGATCTTCGCCCGGCATACCGCGATCGATCCGGCCAAGGTGCAGCCGACGCCAGCCGATCCGGCGCTGCAACCTTACCTGTCCGAGCAGCTGCCGCATGTGCGCTTCACTCCCGCACTGAAGCTGTTCTCCAACCAGGTGCTGCAGGGTGAGACGCGGCCGTATGAGGTGGTGCGCAAGCTGTTCGCTGCCGTTGATCGCATTCCGTGGGCCGGTGCGCGCGAATATTCCACGATCAGCAACCTCAGCGATTACGCGTTGCGTGCCGGCCATGCCGACTGCGGTCAGCAGACGCTGCTGTTGATCACGCTGCTGCGCATGAACGGCATTCCCGCGCGCTGGCAGTCGGGCATGGTGTTCTCCGACGATGGCAGTGGCTACAACAACCTGCACGACTGGGGGCAGGTCTACCTGGCGCCGTATGGCTGGCTGCCGATGGACGTGACGACCGGCGCACTGGCCAGCGACGTGCCGGCCCTGCGCAACTTCTACCTGGGTGGCCTCGACGGCTACCGCATCGCCTTCAACGATGATTTCGGCCAGCCCCTGGTGCCGGCCAAACAGCACTTCCGCTCGGAAACGGTCGACTCGCAGCGCGGCGAGGCTGAGTGGGCAGGCGGCAACCTGTACTTCGACCAGTGGAGCTACGACTTCCAGTGGCGGGTACTGCCAGCCAGGCAACGCTAGCGCGACACATCACACTCCACACCACTCAATTCTTGCAGGAGAGAGCAGGGGATGAAGGCATACAGCATCACACGGGCGGCGTTGTACGTCGCGCTCGGGGCGTGTCTGGGCGTGATCGCGCCCAGCGCATTCGCACAGGATGGTTCGGTGGTTGGCCGCTTGAGCAGCGACGCCGGCCAGGTACCGGCCGGTGCCACGGTAACCGTACGCAATCCGGCCACGGGCTTCGTCCGTTCGGTACAGGCCGAAGCCAATGGCAGCTACCGCATCCCGCTGCTGCCGGTCGGCACCTACGAGATGGACGTGAGCTTGCCGGGAGGAGTGGCAAGCCGTGTTGGCCAGGTTACCGTCAGCCTGGGCAGTGCGACTACGGTGAACGTGCCGCTGGGTGCGGTCAGCACGCTGGGCACGGTCGAAGTGCGTGCTCCGCAGGTGGTGTCGATGGTGGACGTGAAGTCCACCGAGTCGGCCACCAACATTACCCGCGAGGAGTTGTCGCGGCTGCCGGTGGACCGTGACATCACCGCCGTGGCCCTGCTGGCGCCGGGTGCGGTGAAGGGCAAGGGCTCACTGGGTGGGCAGGGCATCTCCTTCGGGGGCTCATCGGTGGCCGAGAACACTGTGTACATCAACGGGCTGAACGTCACCGACTTCTACAACCGGGTTGGCTTCTCCTCCGTGCCGTTCTCGTTCTACCAGGAGTTCCAGGTCAAGACCGGCGGCTACTCGGTGGAGTTCGGGCGCAGTACCGGTGGTGTCATCAACGCGGTGACGCGCTCGGGCAGCAACGATTTCAAGGCCGGCGCCGAACTGGTGTTCGAGCCACGCGCGTGGCAGTCGCAGGCGCGCGACCGCTACGACGGCAGCGGCAGCCGCTACATCACTGCCAGCCGCGACGACTACAGCCGCAGCGCGCTGAACGTGTTCGCCTCCGGTGCGCTGGTGCAGGACCGGTTGTTCTTCTTCGGCATGTACGAAGCCCGCGACTATCGCCCGACATCGACCAACGACGCCGGTACCCGCCTCAACCAGGGCAAGGCCGATGATCCGTTCTGGGGCGGCAAGCTCGACTGGCGCATCACCGACAACCAGATGTTCTCGCTGTTCGGCTTCTCCGATCGCAACAAGACGCTCACCGACGTCTACGCCTATGACTACGAGCGTGGCAGCACCGTGGGCGAACGTGCCAACCAGATCATGAACACCGTGGGTGGCCGCAACTGGTCGGGCACCTACAGCTGGCAGGTGAACAACGACCTGACCATGAAGCTGATGTACGGCGAGAACAAGCGCAACCGCGTGCAGAGCTCGCTGATGGACGAGAACTGCAATCGGGTCTTCGACAATCGTACCGCCAGCCAGGGCGTGCCCACCGCGCTGCAGGGTGATCGCAGCTGTACCAGCAGTTCCCAACTCGAATCCGCGCTGGATACGCGCAAGGCGGCACGCGCCGATTTCGAATGGACACTGGGCAACCATCTGCTTCGCTTCGGGCTGGACCGCGAGGAGAACACGTCCGACTACAGCCGCGCCTATCCCGGCCCGGGCGGCCTGCGTTACGACATCTACGCGCGCACGCCGGGCAGTTCGCTGAACGGCGGCGTGGTGCCGGCCAGTGGACTGGTGGCACGCACCCGCCGCTATGAGGTGGAAGGCGCATTCGAAACGATCAACTCCGCGTACTACCTGGAAGACAACTGGCAGGTGACGCCAAACCTGCTGCTCAATCTCGGCCTTCGCATGGAAGCCTTCGACAACAAGGGCGGCGACGGCAGCAGCTACATCAAGATCGACAACATGCTGGCGCCCCGCCTGGGCTTCTCGTGGGACGTGCGTGGCGATGGCACCACCAAGGTGTTCGGCAATCTCGGCCGCTACTTCCTGCCGGTGGCCAACGTCATCAACATCAAGCAGGCCGGTGGCTTCCTCGACGAACGCACCTGGTATGAGTTCCTGGGCTACAGCGGCGCGGCCAACAACGTGCCGGTGCTGGGCGCACAGATCGGACCGGTGGACAACTCGCAGGGCGATGGCAGCGTTCCGGACCTGCGCGCCGAAGTGAACCGCGACATGGATCCGGTCTACCAGGACGAAGCGATCCTGGGCTTCCAGCAGATGATCAACGAAGCCTGGTCGATCGGCGCCAGCGTGACCTACCGGCGCCTGCATAACGCCATCGATGACATGAACATCACCGCCACCGGCCAGTGCGGTGCGATTGACGGCGTGTGGATCATGGGCAACCCGGGGCGCACCAACACCGTGTGGGGCGATACCGATTGTGACGGCCGCAATGATGGCTGGATCAGCATCGATACGTCGAAGGAAGGCTGGGCGCTGTATGACGACAACGGCAACTATGTCGGCCAGCGCGGCTGGGTGAAGCCCAAGCGCGACTACAAGGCGCTGGAGCTGCAGGTCGATCGTGCCTGGGATGGCAAGTGGGGCTTCAACGCGTCCTACACGCTGGCCTACGGCCGCGGCAACGCCGAAGGTCCGGTCAATTCCGATACCGACTTCGCCGATGCCGGGCGCACCGAGAACTTCGACAATCCGTGGGTGAACTACGGCGGCTATGGCTACCTGGCCAACGATCGCCGCCACCAGTTCAAGTTCCGCGGCAGCTACGCGCTGACCGAGAACCTGAGCGTGGCCGCGACCCTGGGCGTGCAGTCGGGCAGCCCGATCACCCGCTTCGGCGCAGGCAATCCTTTCGATGCGACCGACTTCCACAGCTACTACGTGTGCGTGTCCAACTGCCAGGCCACGGTGCCGTCCGAACGGGTGTTCGTGCATTCCCCGCGTGGGGGTGATGGGCGCACGCCGTGGACCTACGATCTGGACGTGAGCGTGTCCTACAAGGTGCCGATCCCCACCGACCTGCGCCTGAAGCTGGCGGTGTACAACGTGCTCAACCAGCAGCGCGTGGTGACCGTGGACCAGGACTACGAACCGCAGGACAGCATCGGCACGCCGAACCCGCTGTTTGGCTACGGTACCGGGTTCCAGTCGCCGCGCTACGCGCAGCTGACCGTGACATGGGCGTACTGACGCCCATCGTGCACGCGCGGCGTGGCCTCTGCATGGCCGCCTTGGCAGTGTTTCCGGCTGCGGCAGCGCAGCCGGCCGGCACCGCATCCATCGATGCCGATGTCGCGGCCGTGGTCCAGCACGAACATCTGCCCGGGCTGGCCATGGCCGTGGTCGAGCAGGGGCGGGTGGTCTACCGGCACGCCGAAGGCGCGCGCGGCGATGGCGGGCGCATTGATGAGGACACGCTGTTCAAGATCGCCTCCAACAGCAAGGCGATGACCGCCGCGCTTCTGGCGCGCCTGGTGCAGCAGGAAAAGCTGCGCTGGGATGACCCTGTGCAGCGCTATCTGCCGGCGTTCCGCATGCATGACGCATGGGTGGGCCAGCAGATGCAGGTGCGCGACCTGCTGATCCACAACAGCGGCCTCGGCCTGGGGGCGGGCGACCTGATGCTGTGGCCAGAGCCGAACACGTTTACCCGTGCCGACATCATCGCCGGGCTGGCGCATTTGAAGCCGGTCAGCAGCTTCCGCAGCCACTACGCTTACGACAACCTGATGTATGTGGTGGCCGGCGAAGTGGCCACTGCGGCCGGTGGCAAGCCCTATGACCAGCTGATGCGCGAACAGGTGTTCGAGCCACTGGGCATGGCACGCTGCCAAGTGGGGGAGTGGTCGGTGAAACGCGTGGGCAACGTGGCGCAACCGCATGCCTGGCGCGGCGAACGCAACGAGGTGGTGAACATCGATGGGGCCATCAGCCCCGACCTGCCCTCCATGGCGGCCGGTGGCATCCGCTGCTCGCTGCGTGACATGACGCGCTGGATGCAAGTGCTGCTGGATCCCACGCTGGCGCCGGACTGGCTGGGCGCTGAGCAGCGCCGCACGCTGTGGACCCTGCACATGCCGATGCCGCTGGGCGAACGGCAGCGGCGCTGGGACAACGCGCACTTCTACGGTTATGGCTACGGCTGGCGTGTGTCGGACATGGACGGGCAGTGGAAGGTGGCGCACACCGGCACGCTGTCGGGCATGTATTCGTCGCTGGCGCTGCTGCCCGACCGCAAGGTGGGCGTGGTGATGCTGATCAACGGCGAGGGCGAGGATGCGCGTACCGCGCTGATGCAGGCCATGCTGAAGCGCTTCACCGCACCCGATGAAGCGCGGCCGGCGATGGAGTACCTGGCTGAACTGAAGGCTGACCAGGCCACGCGGGCGGCAACCGGCCATCAGCGGCCGATGACTTCGGATGCACGGCAGGCATCGGCTTCCGATTTGCCCCGCTGGCAGGGCCGCTACACCGACCCGTGGCTGGGTCCGGCCTCGCTGTGCCCGGGCAAGGACGGCCTGCGTTTCAGCGTGGACAAGTCGCCCAGGTTGCAGGCCACGGTACTGCAGCTGCAAGGGCGCTGGCTGCTGCGCTGGGATACGCTGGGCGACGAAGCGCAGGCGTGGCTGCAGCCGGGCGAAGGCCTGTCGCCGACGCTGGACCTGCGCGCCATCGATCCGGACATCGACTTCAGCTATGACTTCCAGGACCTGCATTTCACTCGTACTGGCGATTGCCCTGGCCACGACCGCCAGCGCCACTGAGGTACCGCGCGTTTCAGCGGCCACCGATGCGGCCAGCGCCGGACTGGTGGAGATCCGCACGCTGTCGCCGCGCATCGACATGGACATCCGTTACGCCGGCGCCAACAACTTCACCGGCGCGCCGGTACCCGGCTACGAGGCGCCTTCCTGCTATCTGCTGGCGCCCGTGGCGAAGGCACTGGCCCGGGTGGAGCGGGATCTGCGCGCAGATGGATGGGGTCTGCGGATCTACGACTGCTATCGACCGGTGCGCTCGGTGCAGGCCTTCATGGCCTGGGTGAACGACCCGCGCGAGCTTTCGCGCAAGGCATTGCAGTATCCGGACCTGGACAAGCCGCACCTGCTGGCCGACGGCTACATCGCCCAGCGTTCCGGCCATAGCCGCGGTGCCACCGTCGACCTCGGCCTGCTCGATTGCCGCAGCGGTACCTGCACGCCGCTGGACATGGGGACGGATTTCGATTTCTTCGGGCCGCGTGCGCATACGCAGACGAGCGGACTGAGCGACGTGCAGCAGGCGAATCGACAGCGGCTTGTGCGCGCGATGGCACGGCGCGGTTTCGTGAATTACCCGCAGGAGTGGTGGCACTACACGCTGCAGCCCGAACCGGACCCCGGCACCGCGTACGACGTCCCGGTGCGGTAGGGGTATCTGCAGGGCGCCGCCCTGCCGATACCCTTACACTGGCCGCCTTCTCATCCCTGCCCACCCGATGAACCTTCCCCTGCACTTCGGCCTGCTCGGCACCCTGGAAGCCGGCGCCATCGCCCTGCTGGTCGGCCTGCTGGTGTACTTCCTGTGGTCGCGCCTGTGCCGGCTGCTGCACTGGTCGGTGGGCCATGCGATCGGTTGGGCGTGCGTCATCTCGGTGGTGATCTCCACCGGCATCGATGCATGGAAGCTGTTCTACATGGGCATCGTGCGGCTGGAGTCGCCGCTGTATGCGCGCCTGTTCCTGTCCACCATCCACGATCCGAACGAACTGGGCAGCCGCGTGGTGCTGGAAATCGCCGGTGCGCTGGCCGGTGTTGCATTGGGATGGGTGATGTTCAGTTCGCGGTCATTGGAAAAAACCGTCGACTGACGCAGGTTTTTCGTTGCCTGCCGGTTAAATCCCGCTGCGCTGAATGCGCAGCTTATGAGCTGCTCACTCCGCCCTAACCAGCGTGCTAATGCATGCGCGCAGGCCAGTGGTTAATCGCGTGTATGCATGCCGGTCGCAACCCAAAATCGATTCAGAAAGGCGGTGGCAGGGTAGGTGCCGTGCGGAGACAACACGCCGCGCAACACCACCCAATCGGTAGGAGACACCCCTGATGACTATTCGCAACCGCAAGCCCCTGATCGCCCTGATCGTCGCCGCCGGCAGCGTGCTGGCCATCCCGGCGATGGCCCAGTCGGCCAAGCAGCAGGCCGCGCAGGCGCAGAATGAAGCCGCGCAGGCCCAGCAGGCGGCGGCACAGGCCGGGCAGGCGGCTGACCAGGCCACCAACGCGGCCGCAGCGGCCTCGGCACAGGCCAATGGCGGTGGCCAGACCTGGGCCAGCATCGACACCGATGGCAACGGCACCATCAGCAAGAGCGAGGCACAGGTGAACGCGGGCCTCGCCCAGGTGTTCGACCAGGCCGATACCAACAAGGACGGCGAGCTGAGCGCCGATGAGTACAAGGCCTACGTGGCCGCCCAGCAGGCCGGCGCAGGTGCCGGCGCGGCGCAGGGCCGCTGATCCACACCTGATTCGGGAAAACCGGTGCATGGGGACCCGGGCGGCTACGGCCGCCCGGGTTTTTCCCGTCCACCGGGCCCCTGTATCCTTGGCGGATGAATACCCCCATGCCTGCGCCGTCGCGCGCCATCGGCCTGGTTGGTTTTGACGGTGATGACACGCTGTGGAAGAGCGAGGACTACTACCGCAAGGCCGAGCAGGATTACCTGGACCTGCTGTCGCGCTACGTCGACGTGCACGACACCCAGACCGCCCGCCACCTGCTGGAAGTGCAGCAGCGCAACCTGGCCGTGTTCGGCTATGGCGTGAAGGGCATGGTGCTGTCGATGATCGAAGCGGCCATCGATATCACCGGCCAGCGCATCGACGCCAAGGACATCCAGCGCATGCTGGACATCGGCCATGACACCCTGCGCCACCCGGTCGAGCTGATCGACGGCGTGCGCGCATCGGTGGCGGCCATTGCCGAACAGTACCCGGTGGTGCTGATCACCAAGGGCGATCTGTTCCATCAGGAAGCCAAGATCAAGGTGGCCAACCTGCGCGAGTTGTTCCCGCGCATCGAGATCGTCTCGGAGAAGGACCCGGAGACCTACGCGCGCGTGCTGGCCGAGTTCGACCTGCCGATGCAGCGCTTCGTGATGGTCGGCAACTCGCTGCGCTCGGATATCGAGCCGGTGGTCACCCTTGGCGGCTGGGGCGTGCATACCCCGTACGCGGTGACCTGGGCCCACGAGACCCAGCACGGCGTGGCCGACGACGAACCGCGCATGGTCACTGCCGATACCGCGCATGACTGGCCGGCCGCGCTGGCCGCGATCGAGGCCAAGGCGGCTGCGGCGGCCTGACAGGGCCGGGCGGCTGCGGCAGAATCGGGGCATGAACGTCCGACTGCGCGCACTGATGCTGTCCCTGCTGCTGGCGCCGGCCACCGTGCTGGCCCAGCAGACCGCCGAGCGCTCGGCGGCCTACACCGTGGAAACCGGTGACCGCTGGATTGATGCCCAGCTGCAGGACATCAACCATTACGCCGAACGCTACCCCGACGCCTTCCTCGACGAGGTATCGCGCTATGCCGGCGTGCCGCGCGGCTACATCAGCGCACTGTTCACCACCCATGGCTGGCAGGCCGGGGATATCTATTTCGCCTGTTTCTGGGCCAAGGCCAGCGACCAGACCTGCCGTGACAGCGTGCGCGCCTTCAGCCAGGACCCGGAGGGGGGCTGGGAGGCGGTGGTCACGCGCATGCCGGTGAAACCGGACAACCTGCATGTCCGCGCGGTGCGCCACGCCATCGTGGCCAGCTACCAGCACTGGGACCGGCCGATCACCCTGGATGCCACGCTGAAGCGCCAGCTGAAGCGGTAGTGCCGGCCGCTGGCCGGCAATTCCTATCCTATGCTCCAGGCATCCAGAGGTTGCCGGCCAGCGGCCGGCACTACCCGATCGCGGTCATGTTGCTCTGCATATCGCAGCCGCCGCGCGCTCCGGCGACAATACGTGTTCGAGCTGTTCCCCGTTCCCGTAATCGAGTGACTGATGAGCGCCTCTTTCGTTTCGCCTGATGTGATCCGCCGCCTGTTCGCCCAGGCCATGTCCCGCATGTACCGCACCGAAGTGCCGCTGTACGGCACGCTGGTGGAACTGGTGGAGCGGATCAACGCGCAGGTGCTGGACCAGGACCCGGCGCTGGCCGCGCAGCTGCAGCGCAACGACGAGCGCGCGCGCCTGGACGAGGAGCGCCATGGCGCGATCCGCGTCGGCACCGTGCAGGAACTGGCCACGCTGCGCCGCCTGTTCGCGGTGATGGGCATGTTCCCGGTCGGCTACTACGACCTGTCGGTGGCCGGCGTTCCGGTGCACTCCACCGCGTTCCGGCCGCTGACCGGTGCCGCGCTGGCACAGAATCCGTTCCGCGTGTTCACCTCGCTGCTGCGCCTGGAGCTGATCGAAGACGAAGCGCTGCGCGCCGAGGCTGCGCGCATTCTCGAACGCCGCCGCATCTTCACCGAGGGCGCGCTGGCGCTGATCGACCAGGCCGAGCGTGACGGTGGCCTGTCGCAGGAAGATGCCGAACGTTTTGTCGAAGAAGCGCTGGAAACCTTCCGCTGGCACGGCGACGCCACCGTCGACCTGCCGACCTACCACGCCCTCAACAAGGCACACCGGCTGGTAGCCGATGTGGTCAGTTTCCGTGGCCCGCACATCAACCACCTGACCCCGCGCACGCTGGATATCGACGCGGCGCAGGCGGCGATGATCGAGCACGGCATGGCCGCCAAGGCGGTAATCGAAGGCCCGCCGCGCCGTGCCTGCCCGATCCTGCTGCGCCAGACCAGCTTCAAGGCACTGGAAGAAGCGGTGCATTTCCCGGACAGCGAAGGCGGTGATGCCGGCACGCATACCGCGCGCTTCGGCGAGATCGAGCAGCGCGGGCTTGCGCTGACCCCGAAGGGCCGCGCGCTGTACGACCAGCTGCTGTCGCAGGCACGCGATGCCGGTGGCGAAGGCAGCACCGGTGGCGACTACGGCCAGCGCCTGCAAGCGGTGTTCGCCAGCTTCCCGGATGACCATGACACGCTGCGCCAGGAAGGCCTGGGCTACTACCGCTACCAGCTGACCGACGCCGGCCGCGCCGCGCCGGAACGCGTGGCCGATCTGCCGGCCGAAGTGCTGGTGGCCACCGGCCTGGCCACTGCCGACCCGATCGTCTACGAGGATTTCCTGCCGGTCAGCGCCGCGGGCATCTTCCAGTCGAACCTGGGTGGTGAAGAACAGCGCGCCTATGCCGCGCACGCCAACCGCGAGGCCTTCGAGCAGGCGCTGGGCGTGGCGGTGAATGACGAGTTCGAGATCTACGAGCGGCTGCAGGCCGAATCGCTGGCGGCGCTGCGCGCCGCGTGAAGGTAGAGCCGGCCGTTGGCCGGCTGTTCCGGGGAGCCGGCCAGCGGCCGGCTCTACCAGGGTTCGCGGGCCTCAACCCTTCATCGTGCCGGTATCCAGCCAGCGCTGGTGCCACGATAGTGCTTCCGGCAGCAGGTGCGGGGTGTGCTTGCCGTAGCTCTCGCGGCTGGCACGGTCGAAGTAGTCCTGCAGCTGCGCGCGGAAATCCGGGTGCGCACAGTTGTCGATCAGCACCTGCGCACGCTTGCGCGGGGTCAGCCCACGCAGGTCGGCCAGGCCCTGTTCGGTGACGATCACCGACACGTCGTGCTCGGTGTGGTCGACGTGGCTGGCCATCGGCACGATCGCCGAAATGGTGCCGTTCTTGGCGGTGGACGGGCTCAGGAAGGCGGACAGGAAGCCATTGCGGGCAAAGTCACCCGAACCACCGATGCCGTTCATGATCCGCGTGCCCATCACGTGCGTCGAATTGACGTTGCCGTAGATGTCCACTTCGATCATGCCGTTCATGCCGATGCAGCCGAGGCGGCGCACCAGTTCCGGATGGTTGGAGATCTCCTGCGTGCGCATGATGATGCGCTCGCGGTAGAAATCGATGTGCTCCTTGAACGTCTCGTTGGCCTGCGGGCTCAGTGCGAAGCCGGTGCACGAGGCGTAGCTCAGCACGCCATCGCGCAGCAGGTCGAGCATGCCGTCCTGGATCACTTCGGTGAACGCGGCCAGGTCGCGGAAACCACTCTTGGCCAGGCCGGCCAGCACCGCGTTGGGGATGTTGCCCACGCCCGACTGCAGCGGCAGCAGGTTCGGCGGCAGGCGGCCCTTCTTCACTTCGTGCTTGAGGAACTCGATCAGGTGCGCGGCGATCTGCTCGCTGGTCGCATCGATCGGGCTGAACGGGCTGTTGCGGTCCGGGCCGTTGGTGCGCACCACCGCCACGATCTTGTCCGGGTCGCAGCGCAGCGCGGTGTCACCGATGCGGTCGTTGGCGTTCACCAGCGGAATCGGCTTGCGGTGCGGCGGCAGCGCGGTGCCGTAGTAGATGTCATGCATGCCGTCGACGCCGGCCGGCTGCCATTCGTTGACCTCGACGATCACCTTCTTCGCCAGGTCCAGCCAGGTCTTGTTGTTGCCCACCGAGGTGGAGGGCACCAGCGAGCCATCCTCGCGGATGGCCGACACTTCGATCACGGCGGTATCGATCTCGCCGTAGAAGCCGAACCACACGTGCTGGGCGACGTGGCTGAGGTGGATGTCGATGTAATCCAGCTTGCCCTCGTTGATGCGGTTGCGCGCATCCGGGTCGCTCTGGAACGGCATGCGCATGGCGATGCCATCGGCCTTGGCCAGCGCGCCATCGAGTTCCGGCGCGGTGGAGGCGCCGGTCATCAGCTTGATCTGGAAGGGATTGCCCTGGGCATGCACCGCTTCGATGCGGCGCGCCAGTTCGACGGGAACGGCCTTGGGATACCCGGAGCCGGTAAAGCCGCTCATGGCCACGGTTTCACCGGGCTGGATCAGCGCGGCTGCGGTCTCGGCGGAGACCACGCGGTCACGAAGACGCGCGTTGGCGATGCGATCAACAGACATGACGACAGTGTTTCTGGGGGGAAACCCGATTATCGGCCATCCTCATCCGTACGGGGGGTTCTACCTTCGTGGAATGGCTTTTCCCTACCGGGGTCACCCGTACCGGCCGGTTTTGTTTTGCAGTGCAGCGTGCAAAGTGCTTTCGCAGCCCGCACGATGGCCCTGCATCCCGACGTGGGGGAGGGAGCAGAGCCCGCTGGCAGTTCGCTGCAAGCGGGCTTTTTTATTGCCTGCCGCCCATTATGAATACGCGACATCCATTATCGGTAGTGCCGGCCGCTGGCCGGCAACCTGCGCACCCCTGCCGGCCAACGGCCGGCACTACCGGGTCCGTTGCGCCCCGGCCGGGTCGATACAATCGGGCCATGACCTTCGCCCCCGCTGAACTGCCCGCTACCCTGCAGCCCGTCGTTGATCGCGCCTTGTCGCGATTGGCCCAGGTGCTGCCCGAGCCGATCCCGCCCGAACTGCAGCCGCTGCTGACCCGGCTGGCGGTCGCCAGCGACTTCGCGCTCGACACCCTCGTGCGCCAGCCGGGGCTGTTGGCGCAGCTGGCCGCGCCCGCTTGCCCGCCGATCCCGACGCCGGTGCTCGACCCGCTGCAGCCCAGCGACTGGCCTTCACAGCTACGACGCTGGCGCACGGCGATGTCGACGCGGTTGATCTGGCGCGATCTGGCCGGCCTGGATGACGTGGCACAGACCCTGGCCGGCGCCACCACCCTGGCCGAAGACTGCCTGCGGCTGGCGCTGGACGCGCTGCAACAGGAATTCGCGCAACGCCACGGGGTCATCCGCGATGACCACGGCCAACCCATGCAGTTGGTGGTGTTCGGACTCGGCAAGCTGGGCGGTGGCGAGCTCAACTTCAGTTCCGACATCGACCTGGTCTACGCCTACCCGCAGGGCGGCGAATCCGACGGCCCGCGCGCGCTGGCCGCCGAGGAGTACTTCGCCCGCCTCGGCCAGCGCCTGGCCAAACTGCTGGACGAAACCACCGTCGATGGTTTCAGCCATCGCGTCGACCTGCGACTGCGCCCGTTTGGTAGCGCTGGCCGCGTTGCGCTGTCGTTCGCGGCGATGGACCAGTACTTCCAGCGCGAGGGCCGCGACTGGGAACGCTATGCCTGGCTGAAGGCGCGCGCGGTGGCCGGCGACATCGAAGCCGGTGAAGCGTGGCTGCAGACCCTGCGCCCGTTCGTGTACCGCCGCTACCTGGATTTCACCGCGCTCGACGGCCTGCGCGAGATGAAGGCGGCGATCACTGCCGAAGTTGCGCGCCGTGAACTGCACGAGGACATCAAGCGCGGTGCCGGTGGCATCCGCGAAATCGAGTTCCTGTGCCAGGCACTGCAGCTGATCCGCGGCGGCCGTGAACCGGCACTGCGCGAGCGTCGCCTGCTGGTGGCGCTGGAGGCACTGGTGGCGGCCGGGCAGATCGCGCCGGAGGATGGCAGCGCGCTGCGCGAGGCCTATCTGTTCCTGCGCAGGCTGGAAAACCGCCTGCAGATGCTGCGCGATGCGCAGACCCATGTGCTGCCCAGCGACACGCTGGACCGCGAGCGCATCGCCGTCGGCCTCGGCTATCCGGACTGGGAGGTGCTGCGCGCGGCACTGGCCGCACAGCAGCAGCGGGTCAGTACTGAGTTCGCCGCGCTGCTGGCGCCGCGCAAGGGCCAGGCCGCGCCCGATGCGTTGGCCAACTACTGGCGCAGCCTGCCCGACGGCAGCAACGCGCCGTTGCTGGCCGAAGCCGGTTTCCTCGACGCCAACGGCGCCGACCAGTCGCTGCGTGATTTCGCCCAGGGCACGGGTGTGAAGTCATTGTCCGATGCCGCGCGTGCGCGGTTGGATCGCGTGCTGCCGGCGCTGCTGCATGCGGCCACGCGCTCGCCGCAGCCCGATGCCGCGCTCAAGCGCGTGCTCGGCCTGCTGCAGGCGGTGCTGCGCCGGACCAGCTACCTGGCGCTGCTGGACGAACAGCCCAGCGCATTGGCGCGTCTGGTCGATGTGCTGGCGCGCAGTGCACTGCTGGCCGAGCGTCTGGCGGCCTATCCGTTGCTGCTGGACGAACTGCTGGACGTGCGCGTGTCCGGGCCGATGCCCGATGCCGCCGGCATGCTGGCCGAGTGCCAGCAGGTGCTGGCGGTGGAAGATCCCGAATCCGCGCTGCGCTGGCTCAACGAGACGCGGCTGGCGCTCAGCTTCCGCATGGCGATGGCCACGCTGGATGGCCGCCAGGGTGCGGTGGACAGCACGCGGCAACTGGCCGAACTGGCACAGGCGGTGGTGGTCACCGTGCTGGCGATGGCCGAGGCCGACATGCGCGCCGCGCACGGCGAGATTCCCGGTGGGCGCTTCGCGATCATCGGCTATGGCAGCCTCGGCGGCCTGGAGCTGGGCTTCGGTTCCGATCTGGATCTGGTGTTCCTGCACGACAACCCGGCCGGGGTGGACGCCAGCGATGGCGCGCGCCCGCTGGAGCCGGGGCGTTGGTATGCGCGGCTGGCACAGAAGGTGATGGCGTTGCTCGGTGCGGTCACCGCCGCTGGCCGCCTGTACGACATCGACGTGCGCCTGCGCCCGGATGGCGGCAAGGGATCGCTGGTGTCTTCGCTGGCCAGTTACACCGACTACCAGCGCGAACGCGCATGGACCTGGGAGCACCAGGCGCTGGTGCGCGCGCGTGGCGTGGCCGGTGACGCCAGCCTGCTGGCCGACTTCGAGCAGGTGCGTGCGCAGACGCTGGGTCGCGAGCGTGATGCCGGCGTGCTGTATGCCGATGTGTTGAAGATGCGCGGCCGCATGCGAACAGAGCTGGACCGCAGCGATGCCGCACGGCTGGACCTGAAGCAGGGCGCCGGTGGCGTGGTGGATCTGGAATTCCTGCTGCAGACCGGCGTGCTGGCGCGCAGTGCGCAGGTGCCGGCGCTGCTTGAGCCGCGCGACACACCGTCGTTGATCGATGCGCTGGGCGCCGCCGCTTTCCTGCCCGATGCCACCACGCAGGCGCTGCACGCCGCGCACGCGACGTTGCTGGAGGTCGGCCTGGCCTGCACGCTGGATCGACGCCCGCGACTGGCACCGACCACCCCGGCGATTGAACAGGCATGTGCAGCGATCACGGCGGCGTGCATCGCCGCAGAACTGCCGTTCGCCTGACAGGCAGCGATGGCTGGGCAATGGCCTGCTTCTGGTGGGCGCCAACCTTGGTTGGCACAGGCCATCAGGGTTCATGACCCCGGCAATGGCCCGCCCTTGGTAGGTGCCGACCGTTGGTCGGCACAGGCCATCAGGGTCCATGCCCCCGGCAACAGCGTGCCAACCAAGGTTGGCAGCTACCAGAGCGGGCCGACCAACGGTCGGCACCTACCAGGGCGATGGCGGTCAGCTGGTGGCGCGCAGCGGCGCCATCTTCCACAGCAGTGCGCGGAACGGGGCCAGCAGGCACACGCCGATCGCCAGCTTCACCGCCAGGTCGCCGGCGGCCCAGCTCACCCACGGCAGGGTCGAACCGGCAAACGCGATTGACCAGAAAATGGTGGTATCCACCGTCGCACTGCAGGTGGTAGCCACCATCGGCGCGCGCCACCAGCTGCCACGGCGCAGGCGGTCGAACACGGTGATGTCCAGCAGCTGCGCCACGATGAACGCCGAGCACGAGGCAATGGCGATGCGCGGCGTCGCCACCCAGATCGACAGCAGCACCGCCACCAGGAAACCGATCCACGCCACGCGGCGCGCCGGGCCGGGGCCGAAGCGGCGGTTGATCAGGTTGCTGACCAGGAACGCGACCGGATAACTGAAGGCGCCCCAGGTCAGCCAGTCATTGATCGGGTACTGCACCAGTACGTTGGACAGCAGTACCACCGCGCCCATCGCCAGCACCGCCAGCACCAGGGCGCGCGGGGTCAACGGGGCAAAGACAGGGGCAGGACGCACGGACATGGCGAGCCAGGGGAAACCAGGGGGATCGCCCATTATCCGCCCGGCCCGCAGCAAAGCCAAAACCGCTCGTTCAGTTTTACAGCGCTTCGCTCATCACATCGCCAGCGGCATACGCGGTCGGCACGTACGCCAGGGTCTGGCCCTGAGCGCTCTTCACGTTCCAGCCGGCGCCGGCGTCGGTGGGGTCGAAATGCACCTGCTGGCCGACCACGAAGGCGGCCGTCGGGTTTTCGCCCTCTGGCTGCGCCGTCCAGCGCAGGGTGGCCGTGTGGTCGGCCTTGTCCGGCACCTGCAGCTGCACCTGGCGCTCGCCGTCTGGCGTGGTCTCCACTTTCTTCACTTCCATCGGCGGCAACGGTACCGCCTTGGTACGGGTGGCCTTGCCGTTGCGCTCGCTGGCCTTGAACGGCGCCTTGGACAGTTCGGACAGGCCCATCGAGGCCGCCAGCGGCAGCGACAGCACCACGAACGAGGTCACGATCACGCTGGCCTGGCTGCTGTTCAACTGCGGCGCAGCGCCGGCGTGGACGGTGGGCACCAGCAGCGCGGAAAGCAGCAGGGCAGAAGCGGGAACGCGCAGGCAACGGAACATGCAGACCTCCTGGTCGGAATGGAAACGGCGGCTCAGCGCCGGGTATCGAAGATGTCGCGCGGGCCGGTGGCCTCGGGCAGGTATTCCAGTGCGCGGCCCTGGTTGTCCTTCAACTGCCAACCCTGCTGGGCACCGGTCGGTTCGAAGTTGACGGTCTGGCCGACGGTGAACTGCACGGCCGGGTCGCCGACGCCGCGCGGGTACTGCATCGACGCGGTGTTCTGCGGATTGTTGGCGTCGCGCAGCAGTACCTCGCGGCGGCCATCCACAGTGGTGGCGATCGCACTCACCTGCATCTGCGGCAGCTTGATCTGCTGCGGGCGGGCCAGTGGCTGGCCGGCGGTGGCCGCATCCTGGGCTTCCTTGACCGCGGCCGCGCGCGCCGATGCCACCATCTGCGTGGACATCTCCAGGCTCGGCCCCTGCGGGCCGGGGTCGTGGATGATCACGATGCGGCGCTCGGCGTGGGCGGCGGTGGCGCAGGCCAGGCCGGCGGCAATCAACAGCGGCATCAGGGAGGCGTGCAGCAGGCGCATGTCGTTCTCCTTGCAGGATTCAGGGGGTCGCCGCGGTGGCACCGGCCACCGGCACATGGGGAATCACCAGTTCCTGCTGCAGCTGGCTGCGCTGGTGCAGGAAGTCGAACACCGATTCCACCGTCACCACCGAGTAGTTGCCGGAGATGCGTTCGGCGGCCGGATGATCGGTGGTGGTGGCGTTGGCCACGAACAGGCGCGCACCCACGCGCTTGCCCAGGCCGATATGCAGCACGCTGGGCTGGTACCGCTGCTGGCGCAGCCACTGCTGGGCCTGTTCGCGCTTGACGATGGCCGGCGCGCCCTCGCTCTGTGCCATCGCCGCCGCCAGCACTTCCAGTACCCACTGGTTGGAGTTCTGGTAGTCGGTGGCGAACGGATAGGCGACCACGTTGTACTTCGTTTCGTGCAGTGCCTTGGGCTGGATCGACGGCGATACCAGCATCGCCCGCAGTGACGCACGCAGCTCAGCGGACGGCACGCCGATGCGCAGGTCGGTATGGCCACCGCTCTCGCCGACGAAGTTGCCCAGGCCCTCGTGGTACAGCTGCGAACTGTCGGTCTTGCAGCGGTTGAGCAGGTGCATCGCGCGCCAGCGACCGTCGTCCTCGCGCAGCAGGAAAGCCAGGTGGCTATGGCGCAGGCCATAGCGGCTCAGGTCCTGGCCACCGCGCGCGGCCACCACCACATCCACATCGGGCAGTGCATCCAGGCGTTCGGCGGTGGTCCAGGCCACGTCCAGCATTGCCGCCTGCGACGCCATACTGGGGTAGTGCGCGCGGCACTCGGTGCTGTTGGCCCAGGCCGGTGCGGCCGCCAGCAGGCAGGCGATCAGCAGCGCGGCGCGCGGCAGGCGATAGAAACGATCCATGTCGGTACCTTCAACGGCGGGCAGGCCCGCGCGCCGATCATACGCCGGTCAGCGCAGCGGGCGGTCCACGCCCTTGCGCTTGAGTTCCCTGTCGCAGGCATCGCTGATCGGGGCCACCGGCAATGGCGGGCGCTGGCCCTTCGGATCGCGCAGCGCCGGTTGTTCGCGGTACGCATCCAGCTGCTGCTGGCATTGGTAGGAGATCGGGTCCAGCTCGGTGGGCGACGTGGAGCACGCGGCAAGCAGGGCCAGCGGCAGCAGGAGCAGGGTGCGCATGAAGGCGTTCAGCGTGATGGGGGAAGCTGGACTCTAACCGCGCCCGCACATCGAGACGTTCAAAAAGCGCTGGGCGGCCGGCATTACCTCAATGCCATGTACGGCGCTGCCGGCCAGCGGCCGGCACTACCTTGATGCCAGGCGCTGCTTCACCTCGGCCGCGATCCGCGCGGTTTCGCGCAGCGGTTCGATGCGATCGTAGTGCCAGTCCAGCCAGCGCTCCTGCAACCGGCCGCGTTCGCGCAGCTGCTGTTGGAAACGTGCCAGCCGTCCCTGTGCAGTATCGGCCAGTGCCACCCTCACCGGCATGCGCGTGGCGCACGCTTCAGAGAGCAGGTTCACGGAATCGGGCGAGACCACCACGCGGTTGGCCCAACCAAGCAGGCCGCCATACGGATTCACCCCGTCGCCGCCATCGCCCCAGATCACGTGCGGCAGGTCGGCGAAGGTCGCGCGCAGGATCTCGGCCAAGGCGGGTGGCGTGCGCCGCGAGGTGGTGGCCAGCAGGCTGCCTCCCTCGCTGCGGATCTGCTCGGCCAGTGCGCGGAATACGCCCACCATCGCCGCTTCATCCCACGGTGCCAACGGCGTGGGCCCGCCCACCAGCAATGCAGTGCGCGGTCCAGGCAGGGTGCTGAAGCCGGCGAACGCGGCGCGGCCCCAGGCCAGCCAGTCATCGTCCACCGGGTTGAGGCTGCCGAGCAGGGTCAGCACGTTGCTGCCGCGAAGGGCGTCGTGCTCGGGCACCACCACCACGTCCCAATGGCGGGCACTGATACGCGGATCGAGGATCTGCACCACCTGGCTGCCGCGGGCACGCAGCACGCGCAGGGCACCGGCGGCCTGGCGGCCACAGCCGATTGCCAGCGCCGGGGCCTCGGCGCCCAGCGCCGCGAAGGCCTCGCCATAGCCGTTCACATCGCCGGGCAACCGCCGCGGCGACAGCCAGCGCCACGGCGCGCGCGGCTGCAGCACCAGCGGCCGATGGGTGCCCTGGCGCAGCGCCGAGGCCAGCGCAACCGCCTGGCGGACATTGCCCGCGCGGCCGTCAGTGACCGTCCAGGGTGCGCTCGATCGTTTCACCATTGGCATTAATTCGTTTCAGCCCTGCTGGGTGTTGCAACAGTCGCGACACTCTACACTGCGGCTCGTCGATTCGCCCCGCGCCGCCCGCGGGCACTGACTTCCCTTCGCCGCCCTGGAGATCCACCGATGTCCCACGCGCTCGACGCTGCTGCCCTCGATCAGCTGTTCCGCACTGCCCGTACCCAGAACGCCTTCCTCGACAAGCCGGTCCCGGCCAGCCTGCTGCAGGAACTGTACGACCTGGTGAAGTGGGGCCCGACCGCGGCCAACACCACGCCGGCCCGCTTCGTCTTCGTCACCTCGAAGGAAGCCAAGGCCAAGCTGGCCCCGGCCCTGTCCGAAGGCAACCATGACAAGACCATGGCCGCCCCGGTCACCGTCATCATCGGCTTCGACCTGGACTTCCACGAAAAGCTGCCGTACCTGTTCCCGCACACCGATGCCAAGGCCTGGTTCGACGGCCCGCAGGAAGGCCGCCACGAAGCCGCCATCCGCAACGGCAGCCTGCAGGGCGCCTACCTGATCCTGGCCGCGCGCGCGCTGGGCCTGGATGCCGGCCCGATGTCCGGCTTCGATGCGGCCAAGGTGGATGAAGCGTTCTTCGCCGGTACTTCGATCAAGTCGAATTTCCTGGTCAACCTGGGTTACGGTGACCCGGCGGGCCTGTTCCCGCGTCTGCCGCGCCTGTCGTTCGACGAAGCGGCGCGCATCGCGTAAGTCGCTGTATCGGTTTCGGGCCGTCACCTTGGCGGCCCCTGTTGCACCCACCCTACGATCCGGAGAGTTCCTCAGATGAGCGCCACCCGTAAACTGCTGCTGCCGCTGGCCCTGACCCTGGCCATCGCCGCCTGCTCCAAGCCGGCCGACACCGCTGCCCCGGCCGCGGATGCTGCTGCCCCGGCCACCACCGAACAGGCTGCTGCCCCGGCTGCTCCGGCCGCCGATGCTGCCGCTGCCGCCCCGGCTGCCGAAGCGATCAAGATCGCCTCGGGCACCTACAAGCTGGACCCGAGCCACACCGACGTGCTGGCGCAGTGGAGCCACTTCGGCTTCTCCCACCCGAGCGCGCACTTCGGCAACGTTGAAGGCACCCTGGTGTACAACGCCGAAGACGTGACCAAGTCCACCGTGGAAGTGAAGCTGCCGCTGAGCGGCCTGAACAGCTTCACCGCCAAGTTCGACGAGCACCTGAAGAGCGCCGACTTCTTCGACGCCGCCAAGTTCGCCGATGCCACCTTCAAGAGCACCAAGGTGGAAGCGGCCGGCACCAACAAGCTGACCGTCACCGGCGACCTGACCATCAAGGGCATCACCAAGCCGGTCACCCTGGACGTCACCGTCAACGGCGGCGGCGAGCACCCGATGGCCAAGGTTCCGGCCGCCGGCTTCGATGCCACCACTACGCTGAAGCGCAGCGATTTCGGCGTCGGCGCCTATGCCCCGAACGTCAGCGATGAAGTGAAGATCCGCATCACCACCGAAGCTACCGGCGAAAAGCCGGCCGCTTGATGCACCCCGCTCACTCGTCGTGAGAAGGCAGAAGGCCCGCTGAAAAGCGGGCCTTCTTTTTGGGTTCCGGTAGAGCCGGCCGCTGGCCGGCTGCATGCGAGATGCCCGATGCCGACGGGGTTGCCGGCCAGCGGCCGGCACTACCGGTAGGTGCCAACCTGCATCGGGTGGGTGCGGACCTGCAGTTGGTGGGTGCGGACCGTTGGTCCGCACGATCCCTCAGCGCAGCGCACCCATCCACGCCGCACACGCCTCGCTCGGGCTCTGCTTGGCCTTCACCGCCAACCCGCTCACGCGCACGAAGGTCTGCGCGGCCTGCGCCACCACCTGGCGTGCGATCAACGCGGCCTGCTTGGTCGCGGCCTGCTGCTTGCGCAGCTGCACGATGTTGATCGACGGTCGACCCACCGGTGCGTACTTCTGGTCGCGGCGCAGCACATCGGCCACCTGCGCCACTTCGAATTCGGCCTGCAGGTAGCGGTGCTGTGCTTCCACCAGCTCGCGCAGCGGCGCACGCACGGCGGCGGTGTCGGCGAAGGCGGCCAGCGCGGCATCGCACGCAGCGTCATCAGCGAAGCGGGTACGCAGCGCATCCACGCTGGCCAGGGTCAGTTTGGCCATGTGGGCCTCGTTGCTGCAGGAAAGGAGCGCGATTGTCGCATTGTCAGCTCGGTAGTGCCGGCCGCTGGCCGGCAATTGCATGGGAGTGTGCGGACCATCGGTCCGCACCCACCGAGGGCGGAGCCGCCGAGCGTGGGCTGGGCTCTACAATAGGCTGTTGTTTTGCCCACGGAAGGAAGACCCATGCAGGATGCGCAGTACTGGTTGAACGAATTCTGGACGGGCCTGAGCGTGCTCGATCTGCTGGGCGGCAGTGTGCTCGGCACACTGCTGGGCCTGGCGCTGGGCATCCTCGGCTGGCGCTGGCTGCACCGCCGCGGTTGGCTGCAGCGGCGCACGCGCTGGCATCACTGGCTGCTGGCCAGCTACGTGGTGCTGCTGCCGCTGGCCACCGCCTTCTTCGGCCTGCAACTAGGCTTCACTGCCGGTGCGCACCGCGCGCTGTTCAAGCAGCTCGATCATTTCCAGCCACACCTGCAGACGCTGGTGGAAGGCTGGAGCGAAGGCTTCACCGATTCGCTGGATGACCCGCGCATGCGCGAGGCGCTGCGCAGCCAGGGCACGGTGGGCGACGTTGCCGATATCGTGGCCTCGGCCTACCTCAGCGAGCATCCGCTGCCCGGCCTCGACCGACTTGGCAACGGCCCATTGGCGCGCGGCACCGGTTGGGTGATCGGCAAGGTGCGCGAGGGCCTGCTGCGCGGCATGGTGGAAGACACGCTGGTGGACAAGGCCGGCACGATCGGCCTGGAGCCCAAGGTGGTGCGCGAGGCGCTGACCATGCACGTCGATGAGCTGCTGCACACGCAGGGCGTGCTGCGGCTGGTGAAGGCGCAGATCAACGGCATGATGCCCAGTGTGTACTTCGGGCTGCTGCTGCCACTGCTGGTCATCGCACTGCTGGTAGCGCTGGAGATCTGGGCCGCGCGGCGGTTCGGGTGGATGCGGCAGGTAGCGCACAACGCGGTAGTGCCGGCCGCTGGCCGGCAGCTGCAGGTTCCTGCTGAGGGTTCATGAGGTTGCCGGCCAGCGGCCGGCACTACCCCCAGGCAAAAAGTGCATGACCGGCCCACTGTAGAGTCGAGCCACGCTCGACTCATCGCGCGCAGCGCGATGCGTGCGGGTTTCGGGCTGCTGCCGCTGCTGATCATCGCGCGGTAGGTGGCATCCAACGTGGTAGTGCCGGCCGCTGGCCGGCAGCTGCAGGTTCCTGCCGAAGGTTCATGAGGTTGCCGGCCAGCGGCCGGCACTACCCGTTGGAAGGCGTGCGGACCAACGGTCCGCACCTACCTTCTTTGGATCAATCGCCGTCGGTTTCGTCCGGGTGGGCCTTCCAGTAGCCGGTGGAACGAATCCAGTCGCGCGGCACGCCCAGGTGGCCTTCAATGAACTTGCGCATCATCCGCGCACGGCGCGATTCGGTGGCGATCCAGTAGAAGACATCACCGTCCGGCGCTTCGAAGTCGGTCAGCATGTCTTCCAGCAGCGTGCTGCTGGCCGCCGGGAAGCCGTTGCGCTCCAGCCAGTGGATGCGCACGTTCTCGTACTGCGGCAGGTCCTGGCGCTCGGCTTCATCGCTCACTTCGATGAAGGCCTGCACCTCGGCACCGTCCGGCAGCACGTCCAGCCAGCGGGCGATGGCCGGCAGCGCGGTTTCATCGCCGATCAGCACATAAGCGTCGTAGCTGTCGGCCACCACGAACGAGCCGCGCGGGCCGCCGATCACCAGCACGTCGCCGGCCTGCGCCTGCTCGGCCCACGGCCCGGCAATGCCCTGGTCATGCAGCACGAAGTCGATGGCCAGCTCGCCGGTTTCGTGGTCCCACCAGCGCGGGGTGTAGTCGCGGGCCGGCGAGGGCTCCTTGCCTGCCGGGTAGCTGCGGCCTTCGGCGGTCAGCACCGGAAGCACCATCTCGCCTGCAGCGTTGGGGAAGAACAGCTTGATGTGGTCGTCGGCGCCGGGCGAATCGAAACCGGCCAGATCGTCGCCACCCAGCACCACGCGGCGCATGTGCGGGGTGACTTCCTCGGTGCGCAGCACGGTCAGTTCACGGAAGCGCACATCCAGGCGCAGGCGCGTGTTGTTGTGTTCGGTCATGGGGATACCTGTAAAAGGGTCGCGCGGGGGCGCGCGGCATGGGGAGGACCTGGCTGGAGTCAGTCTGGCTGGGTCGTTGAAAGCGGTGATGCCTCGCTACCGGCGGTACCGTTCAGCAGGGCCGAAGCCCGCGTCAGCAGCGCCGCCACCTCGTCCGCCTCGCCCTCGGCCCAGCGGCCGTGGTGGTGCACCAGCGCCCGCTTGAACTCGCGCAGGGCGCTGGCCAGCGGCGGCGGCAGCGAGGCCTTGGTGATCTCGCGGGCGCGGTCGAAGGCGCGTCGCTGCGCCAGCCGCACCTGGGTGCGCTGCACCTTCAGCTCGAACTCGCCGGCGGCAGTGATGCGGAAGATCCGCTTGCCGTCCACTTCCTCGGCCTCGATCCAGCCGGCCTGCTCGAAGCTGGCCAGCAGCGGGTACATGGTGCCGGCGCTGGGCGTATAGGCCTGCATGAACTGGTTGCTGATCAGCTGCATCAGCTCGTAGCCATGGCGCGGTTGCTCGCCGATCAGGGCCAGCACCAGCAGGCGCAGGTCGCCGCGGCTGAGCACCCGCGGCTGGCCGTTGCGGCGCGGCACCGCCGGATCGGTGGAACGGGCTCTGGGAGAGGGGGTACGGCTCATTTCGATATATCGGTAAACGAGTGTGCAAACGATATATCGATATATCGAAGCCGGCAATCATCGATTCGGCCACAAGCGGCCCCGTTTTGGGCCACGGCCAGCCGCGCGCACAGCAAAAGGGGCGCCCCTTGCAGGGCGCCCCGGCGGTACTGTGGAAGGGAGCAGGGCGCCAGGCCCATCACTCGCGGCCCACGCTGGGCCCATCGTAGGCGCCGATCCAGTGGCGGCTGCGACATGTTGTCGCCGGTTCAGAACCACGCCCCGGCCTCCACCTATCGTGGTGACGGCGTTGCCCTACAACCGTCATCGGCAGCGGTAACACTGCGTCCTGCACATGGCCGCAGCGGCCCGCAAGCGACAGCCCGCGCAGCCGCCAAGGCCCGCCGCAGGGCCATCACGGGCCCTTGCAAGCCCCTTGCGGACACTGGCCGGTTGCATCCATACGCCTGCGTAGCCAAGTGACGAAAGCCCTTGGTGCGCTACACTTTGCGGTCTAGAAATCTATACAACAGTCGCGCGCGTGCGTGCGGTTATGGGAGCGCTAATGAACTGGTTGAACGAGGTGCTGAACAACGACCCGAATCCTGTGGAAACCCAGGAGTGGATCGAGTCGTTGAAGGCCGTTATTGATGTCGAGGGCTCCGAGCGCGCGCATCAGCTGCTGGAAGGCATGGTGGAACTGACCCGTCGTTCGGGCGCCTACCTGCCGTTCTCTCCCACCACCGAGTACGTCAACACCATCGAGCCGCAGCTCGAGGCCAAGAGCCCGGGCAATGCCGAGCTGGAATGGCGCATCCGTTCGATCATCCGCTGGAACGCGATGGCCACCGTGGTGCGCGCCAACCGCAAGCCGGGTGACCTGGGCGGCCACATCGCCTCGTTCGCCTCCGGCGCCACCCTGTACGACGTGGGCTTCAACCACTTCTGGCGTGCCCCCAGCGAGAACCACCCGGGCGACCTGCTGTTCATCCAGGGCCACAGCGCCCCGGGCATCTACGCGCGTTCCTTCCTGGAAGGCCGCATCAGCGAAGAGCAGCTGGACAAGTTCCGCATGGAAGTGGACGGCGGTGGCCTGTCCTCGTACCCGCACCCGTGGCTGATGCCGGAGTACTGGCAGACCCCGACCGTGTCGATGGGCCTGGGCCCGCTGGCCGCCATCTACCAGGCGCAGTTCATGCGCTACCTGGAAAACCGCGGCCTGATCGAGAAGTCCGACCGCAAGGTGTGGTGCTTCATCGGCGACGGCGAGAGCGACGAGCCGGAAACCCTGGGTGCCATCGCGCTGGCCGGCCGTGAAGGCCTGGACAACCTGATCTTCGTGGTGAACTGCAACCTGCAGCGCCTTGATGGCCCGGTGCGCGGCAACGGCAAGATCATCCAGGAACTGGAAGGCGTGTTCCGTGGCGGCGGCTGGAACGTGATCAAGCTGCTGTGGGGCGGTTACTGGGATGCCCTGCTGGCCAAGGACAGCGACGGCGTCCTGAAGAAGCTGATGATGGAAACCGTCGACGGCGAATACCAGAACTGCAAGGCCTTCGGCGGCGCGTATACCCGCGAGCATTTCTTCGGCAAGTACCCGGAAACCGCTGCGATGGTCGCCGGCCTCAGCGACGACGACATCTGGCGCCTGAACCGTGGTGGCCACGACCCGCACAAGGTGTACGCCGCCTACCACCAGGCCGTGAACACCAAGGGCATGCCGACCGTCATCCTGGCCAAGACCGTGAAGGGTTACGGCATGGGCAGCGCCGGTGAAGCGCTGAACCCGACCCACCAGACCAAGAAGCTGGACGACGAAGCGGTGCGCCACTTCCGCGACCGCTTCAACATTCCGGTGACCGACGCGCAGCTGGCCGACGGCCAGGTGCCGTTCTACCACCCGGGCCCGGATTCGCCGGAAGTGCAGTACCTGCAGGAGCGCCGTGCCGCGCTGGGCGGTTACCTGCCGCAGCGCCGCCGCAAGGCCGACAAGACCTTCGTGGCGCCGAAGCTGGAAGCCTACGACCGCCTGCTGAAGAGCAGCGGCGAGCGCAGCTACTCCACCACCATGGCGTTCGTGCAGAGCCTGAACATCACCCTGCGTGACAAGGAACTGGGCCCGCACATCGTGCCGATCGTGGCCGACGAAGCCCGTACCTTCGGCATGGAAGGCCTGTTCCGCCAGATCGGCATCTACGCGCCGTTCGGCCAGAAGTACAAGCCGGTCGACGCCGACCAGCTGATGTTCTACCGCGAAGACCAGAGCGGCCAGGTGCTGCAGCAGGGCATCAGCGAGCCGGGTGCGATCAGCTCGTGGATGGCGGCCGGTACCAGCTACTCGGTCAGCAACGTGCCGATGCTGCCGTTCTACATCTACTACTCGATGTTCGGCTTCCAGCGCGTGGGCGACATCGCCTGGCAGGCAGCGGACATGCGTACCCGCGGCTTCCTGCTGGGTGGCACCGCCGGCCGCACCACGCTGAACGGTGAAGGCCTGCAGCACGAAGATGGCTTCAGCCATCTGGTGGCCGGTGGCATCCCGAACGTGCGCAGCTACGACCCGACCTTCGGCTTCGAAGTGACCGTGGTGCTGCAGCACGGCACCAAGCGCATGATGGAAGATCAGGTGGACGAGTATTACTACGTCACCCTGATGAACGAGAACTACACCCACCCGGAAATGCCGGAAGGCGCGGCCGAAGGCATCGTCAAGGGCATGTACCTGCTGACCGACGCCGGCAAGCCGAAGAAGGGCGAGCTGCGCGTGCAGCTGCTGGGCTCGGGCACCATCCTGCGTGAGGCCATTGCTGCGGCCGAGCTGCTGGACAAGGACTTCGGCGTGACCGCCGACATCTGGAGCTGCCCGAGCTTCAACGAACTGCGTCGCGATGGTTTCGACGTGGAACGTGCCAACCGCCTGCATCCGGAAGGTGAGCAGCGCAAGGCCTACGTGACCGAGCTGCTGGAAGGCCGCCAGGGCCCGGCGATTGCCGCCACCGACTACGTGCGTGCGTATGCGGACCAGATCCGCGCGTTCGTGCCGATGTCGTACACCGTGCTGGGTACGGATGGTTTCGGCCGTTCGGATACGCGTGCGAACCTGCGCCGGTTCTTCGAGGTGGATCGCTACTACATCGCCCATGCCGCGATTGCGGCGCTGGCGAAGGAAGGGAAGATGACCGCGAAGGATGTGGCCCGGGCGATCAAGCAGTACAAGATTGATCCGGAGAAGGCTAATCCTGTTGGGGTTTGATTCCAGATCTCACTTGCATGCATATTAAGGAGGGGGCCATCGGCCCCCTCCTTTTTTACTGAGAAATTACCGATTCTGACCTCCGTCCCAAGTTGGCCAATAGCACGCCTATGTACTCGCCTCACTTGGCATGAATACTCTGCCGAGTTGGATACTGGAGGGGGCGAAAGCAGATCGAGTCTGAGCTATGGGGGGACTTAGGTTCGGTCACTAATAAATCGCCTGAATATTTCGAACTAAGAATAGAACTTGTTCTTCGCTAGGTAGGTGATGAGACTGTCACCCACCGACATCACGCCTTCATCAAAATCATGTGCTCTGAGATGTTCGTGAAAAAGAATGTTCCTTACCCGGTATATCTTCTCCGGAAAAGTCTTTTCCTTCCGGTCTTCTTCCATGTCATCCAATAGGCGATTCAGCGAAGATTCGGTGATTCCGCATACCGGCGAAAGAATTTCTCTGATTCTTGGCAGCTCCTGATAGGACTTCTTAAAATCGTCAACAATATCTCTTAGGGCTGTGATGCTTACCGGAGCGGCTGCGTTCAATCTTTCGCGTATCGCTTCAGAACGAACTTTGAAATCAATCCCGATTAGCATTTCAATGATCTGATAAGCGTAAAAGAACTTCAGTGGCGCAAATGAGGCATATGGATAAAGGTTAAAAAACACTGAATTTGCGTACTGGGAATAAATTGGGGGGTCTTTCAGGGTAATTGTCTCGCTTGGGATGATATCCATCCCACAATAATTGCGATTCCCCCGGTGGCTGTATATTCCATTCAAGAAAAGAGATGGCTGGAATCTTGAGTGATCATCGCTTCCAATAACATCTCTCCACAGAACAAGATAGGCGTCACCCTCTAGGAAAGGTATATCTCCTGGTCTTTCAGCTTCAGCGGCACTTGAGGAAAGTGAAAAGTCCCCAGCGAATGACCTTGCGCACACGTCCAGCGCAGCAACGAGACTATAAGCGGCATAGTGAGGATCAGTGTTGCGCGGATGCTGAGGAGATAGGAGTGCCTGCCCAGGAATAAGAAATCCTGCAGTTCTTTCCTTGTACTTGACCTTGGAGATGGACTGTTCTGGAAGCTCCATCGATGACGACACGGCCAGTACAAGATAATCATTGACGCACGCCTTCGCGACCAATGCTTGGTTTAGATCATCAGGAACGTCGCGAGAGACAACGGATCCATCTCTTCGCCTGAACCGCAACTCCTTTATCTTGAACATATATTATATGCCGAGTCTCAATGTGCTAGTCATTGCCTCTGACTCGGACTTAAGTAAGTTCATGAAAGAGTCAGAGCCGGGACTGATCAATGCCCTAAAGAACTGGCGAAAATAGAGGCGCTGAGCATTGCCAATGCGCTTTGCTCTTGAGTTCAGAGTTGAGATGGAGTTGTTAAGAGACAGCATGAAGTCATCTCCATCACCGCCAATATCTAAAGTCGAAAATTCAAGCGAGGAAAAAGACAGGTCGACACCGGCATCCCGGAGCGTTGACACAGATGCTCCAAACCCCGACAAGGCCTGTGGTCGTTTAAAGGCGCGCAGTCCGGTCGATCCCCAATTACGGGGTGACGAGTTCTCACCTCCATCTTCGTCCTCGCGCTGATCATATTCAGCATCATTATCTGGCAATCTCAGGGACAGTGCGTCGATTGCGAGAATGAACCTGTCCCATGCGCGAACAAATTCGCAAAATAGATCGTTATCTCTATTCTCTTTTGATATGTTCTCAAGGCTATTGATGTTGTCCAGAATTTCGCCACGATCAAGCGGGGACTCGCTCCTTGCAATATACGCATTGAATCCGTCAATCGCATCTTTGAAGCTGTAGCTACTGACGGACCTGCTAGGCCTATCCGGCTCGCGCAGTAGCTGGATGTGCTCAATTCTGGTGTCAAGAAAATCTATGTACATTATCTCGACTTGGTGGCGCAGGGACATTGTGGTCTGCCCGGTATTCAGCGTAAGCATTCGATATAGAATGCCCAGTCGATCTATTCCTTGATAGATCTCACATCGAATTTTCTTCTTCATGAAAGTTGCTAGGACTTCCGCGTCTCCGATTTCGGCCCGAAGGTCCAAAAGGGTGTATGTGCGCTGAAGTCCATCCAGAAGCGAAAAATGAGACTTGTCTTCGAGGAATGCTTGCATTGGATTGCGGGCGAAGTCTCCACCATTCTTGGTGTACGCCAATACGATCGGTGGGATGACGCATCCTTCGAGAAAGTCTCGTTTTAGAAGTGAGTAAACAGTCTTTGATCCTCTAACTCTTTTTCGTTGAAACGGATTAGAGTTTACTAGGTGCTCCGCCAGAACTAGGTACTGCTGTACTTCCATCTCAACTAGTATGCTCTGCGCTTTGACTTTTTGATCGTCAAGTATTGACTTAACTTCCATGGCTAGTATTTCCAGTTGATTGAGATGAGGGAGCGCAGGCGTAGCTGAGGCTTCACTTTAGTTCGGGAATCGCCGTCCCAGCGTCACTAAGCTTAATGGTCTTCAAGCCTATCCAGCACTCCTCCTTCTTTGCCCACTCGCTGATCATCTTGCCCCTGGCGGAGGCATGCAAAGCTGCATTGACCTCCTTCGCCCAAATCCTAACCTGATCCTTGAAAGCCGCAGACAGTCCTTGTTGTTCCCATACTCGCATTAGATCCAACCTCTGCCCATGTTGTTGGGAAAGAAGCGCGACAAGGTAGATGGTTACATTGCCTTGGAATGCAGGCAGTAGCGGACGGACGAGGGACTGAACCTGCTTGAAGATGATGACTTTGGCAATCATCTGCTTGAACCCAGTTGCATCCGGGACCACAGATTCTCCACGCTCTTCCCGTTCTTTCACGTCATCCATGAATCGGGCGAAGTTCTTCTGACCGCCGAGGCTGGCCTGGTCTGGACGTCCATCCCAAGAGTTCAGGAACTTGGCGAGGTCTGTCTTGACCAAGCGGCGGGCCGGGGGAATGACTGCTGTCTTGAGGGCCCGGTACTTGGCAGCCGTACTGCCTTCTCGTGCCAGCTTGGTGTTGTAACTGCCTGAGGCGCGTTCATAGAACCACCGGCCGACGCCATCTGGCAAATAGACGGTATCAGAGAGTTTCTCTAGCTCAACGTGGAATGGTGAGTTTGCAGATAGATCAGATTGCTTGACCGTGTTCTGGCTGTTCGCGAACCGCGAGATGTCGCTGATAAGCGCTTCTTCTGCAGCAGAGTTCTCAGTCTTCAGGATTACGACCTTTGCCGGAACCTGAACCTTGGACAGGTCGGTGTCTGCAAACTTTTTCTTGGTGAAGTAGATGGATGCGGTCGTCTGACCACCGTTGACGATCTGCATTCCCTTGAGCCATGCAATGCCCGGTCCACCATCGCTGGTCCTCCCAAGGCTGACCTCGTCGGCGACCACCACAATGCCATTGTTGTAGGCGACAAATTTCTCTGGCTCTGAGCGCAGCGTGGCTTGGATGCCTTTGTTGACCTTTCCGGTCGCACTCAAGAATGACCGCACATTTGCCTCGAGAAGTCGGGCGCCGTATTTGTCATACAGATGGCGAAGCACGTCGGCCGGGAATACGGTCATCGCGTAGTCATAGCTGTCCTCCTCGCCCCGAATATAGACGCACGGGAGCGGGGTGCCCGCCACTTCCGCAAAATTGACTACCAGCTCGTCCCTCGGCTTTCCCTCTGACAGGTGGCGGTTGAGCCTCTCGATGTCCATCACCTCAAGTCGTACGGTCCGGCCCCCAACCTCCTGAGACTTGAAGTTCTTGGTCTTTACCTGGCCATCCGTCAGCACGTAGATCCGGATCTCCTCGAAGTCCCGATAGCCACGTTCAATATGCACCGCGAGTTCGTACGCATCGTTCGATGGATCGAGCGTCTTCGTCATCTTTCCCTGGGCAGATTGGGAAAGAAATCGGAAGCAGTACTCCGCTGCTTGCTTTGCTTCAGAGTCCGGAACGGCCTGGACCTTGTCCGAATCCTTGTAGGACGTCACGAACAGGTCAAGGCGTTCCCCGTCCTCAGAGATGGAGTATCCGCTTAGCCTGATGTTTCCGACGTGGACGCGCGTATCAACGTGGCAGACCTGTGGCTCGTACGTCATGCCCACTTCTTCCATGTGGCGCATCGTAATCTCGGCGAAAACCAGCTCCGGATAGGGATACGCGGCCCCAGAAACGGACATTCGATCCTCTATTTCATCCTGTACTTCCGCACGAATCTGCGAAAGGAAATCGGTCAATTCCATTGATTCTTCACTCCAAGACTAGTCGAAATATCTGCATAAGTGGACGCCGCAATCGGGAATGTATCCAGATCGAGCGAGTATCGTGCCTCAAGGATTGCTGCGGGCACGCTGGCACGAGTGAGGCGAGGCGAGTCAGCGCATACGATTCGATATGTGAGCTCACTGGAGCGGAAGCGCCTTGTGTACTCGGCTCGAGTCATGTCCATGTAGCCAGCCGAAACGAGCCGACTGTTCAGCAGGGCCGATGCGCCTGGATCGCGGATCTGTGCAGCCACCTGGTCAATCAAGTCGGGAAGGGTTGCTCCTTCACTCAGTTGGGCAAGACGAACTGCAGCAACAAAGAGAGGCTGGTGCAGGCTGTCATCCAACTGATCAAGGTTGGAAATTCTCGCGATAAATCCCGCCGGCGCCAAGGTTGTCTTCACTTCGATAGCGCCATCACCGAGCAGAAAGTCGTGTAGGCCGTCGTCAGGCCCAGTCCAGCTGTCGAGAGCGTCGAACTCTGAAACCCCATCGTCCAGAAGGTTCTGAAGAACCAGGAGTTCTCCAAAGAGCCCAATCTCCTCCTCCGTGGAAAGAACGCCATCGCTGTCGCGCTTCATGAAGGCTTGCCAGGCACGGATCCTGGAAATCATTGCACTATGAATCCGCAGGCCGTCCTGAGCCGACGTGCTCTCCATCAGGTTCACCAGATCTACGGCCACCTTGGTAAAGAGCTCAAGCGATCCCGACTCCTGTCGCACCAAGGCAAACCACGAATGGCCTGCAGGGTGGCCCTGAAGCTCTGTGCTTATGAGGCTGAACCCCTGGCCGCGTGGAAGCTGAAATGGTTGGGATGGCACGTTTCCCTTGATGCCGACCAATAGGCTCTCTTCATTCCGCGCGCCACGGCGGCCTGCCATCACGCAGCAGTTGCCGATGCTGAAAAGCTCGATAACCTTCCAGCCATCACCTGTGGCAAGGCCGCTCAGGGCGCGCCACGCGGCGACCAGCTCTGTGTCACCGCTGGAGCGGAGCATTCATATCCTCCCAGCCGATGTTGTTGATGACGTACTCGGGGATGTCGGAATACTCGCTCTCCCAACCGACGTTGTTCACCTTGTAGGGAACCTTGATATCGGAGCTGCTTCCAGGGAAGCTCACGGCAAATGCCAGCACGGGTGGGGCGCCTGCAAGGTTCTTCGGGCGCTCCCAATCTGCCCCTATCTTGGCGCCTGCACGAGCTGGATCGAGAACATACAGAATCAGGAGACCCTTCTCTGGCTCCGCCGTTACGGTCGACGTTCCCTTGCCTCGAATTCGGCGCAGCGCCACGCCACTGGGGGTGTCCGGAGGCGAAGCAGACTTCTTCTCTTCCTTCTTCTCCCAAGTGGATACGGTGAGCGCGAGTGCGGCGTCCCATTGATCCCGGTTTACGTCAATTGACTCGTCGGTTGGATCAAGGAGGACGCCAATCGAATACCGGCTCCCCTCCATCGAATCGGCCTTTCTGCGGGCCATGCCAACACCAATCCCTGGAGCCAGCTCATAGGGCTCACCCGATTGAGTCCCCAAAACAGCCACTGTCCATTCCGTGAGCTCGTTTGTTTCCGCCATCTTACGGATGAACTTAGCAAGCACGTTGCTGTTCACCCGGTGGGCGGCTGACAGCGTGCTGTAGTTGTCAAGGAAGTCGGCTATGGCTGTGAAGTCGACGCCTCGCCAGAGATGCCCCTGCCATTCCTTGGAGCCCCCTTGGAATGCAGCCTTTATGGGGTTGCTCTCGTCAGGCTTCCCCATTTGCACAGTAAGTCGATTACCTGCATCCAGGTTTCGATTCAGAGTCGGTTGATCAGTCGGGAAGCTGACTGTCTGGACAAGCTCACCACTGTATGAAAGGTGCAGCGTCTTCGCGCTCCGCATCTTGATCTGCGACGTGACCATCATCTCGGGATGCGACTGGACCTTCAGGCCAAACTCCCTAGGCGTGGCCCCAGAGCTGGCCATGAGATCGAACTCTTCTCTCAGCTCTGCTGATGCATCAGAAATGTGCTTGAACCAGCGGATGAGGTCCGGGGATGTATAGAGACGGCAGAGATCAAGGTAGCCCGGACGGTATCCGAACCACCGACCCATCTGCATCAGCGTGTCGTACATCTTTGATGCGCGCAAGAAGTAGCTGGTGCAGAGACCTTCCAACGTAAGACCGCGCGCAAGCTTGTCGCCACCGATGGCGATGACTTTGAGGCCTCGATCCTTGTTCTGCTCATAATCCAAGGCATCCTTGGCAGTTCCGTTGATCATTCGCACTTCGATGTCATCGAGTACTCCCGGCAGCGCAGACGCGACGTCTCGCCAAGTCGCATCCGCACTGGGAAGGTCACCCAACCCAAGCTCACGAACCGCTGCAGAAGCAGGAAGGAAGTTACGGTTCCACAGGTCCTGCAGCCCGGATAGGGCGTCGGCGTGGTCGATCCCGCGCCCAATCGCCTGTCGGGCATGCTTGACGTAATCGTCAATGTCAGCCTTTACCGCCTTCTGGACGTTGTTGAATCGTGTGACGTGAACGAGCATCGAGCTATGCTTCTTTCCTTGACCACGGAGCTTCCTGACAGCGCATGCCAGGATAAAGGAGTCGACTGCCTCTCTTAGACTTGGTGGCAGTGCGTGTTCACTGCTCCACACCGGAACATGGTCGATTTTGTGGCCCGTAGGCATCCATCCCGTTGCCTTGTCGTCTGACTGGTAGTCGCCCACAGGTTGGGTCAGTGGAAGCTGTCCCTTGCGACCCTCCGGGGACGCGCGCCCAAACATAGTCGTAGGGCCGACGTAATTGTCCGGTGCCGCCAGGTTCTGGATGAAGGCAGAGGGGAAGAGATCAGGGCCTTCGTTGCGTGTCTCACCGCGTTCATGAATGAAGATGTTTGCGAAAGGCGTGGCGGTGTAGCCTACGTACGCTGACCGCGAGAATGAATTCAGTATGCGCCGGATAAGTTTGTTGATCGCTGTTGGATCATGTTCCTCATCGGGCTTCCCTTCTTCGTCGACTACCTCTTCACCTGTGTCAACCGAGGCGTTGTCAGCCTCGTCATCAATGATGAGCAATGGGAACTTGGTAGCCCTTCTGGCCACGATGGGGAGCTCTTTCGTGTTTGCGGAGGCGGGCTCCGCGCCTGGAACAGGAGCGTCCGCGACGTGCGTCTGAATCCACCTGAGAAGCCTGGAAAGTACCGATTTGTTCTTCTTGACGACAAACAGCCAAGGCCGCTGCTCGGGGCTGATCGAGAACTGTTTTCCAGCTGACTCACCAAAATCACCGTTGTCAGCTCGTGTTGTAGCGCAATTGGGCTTGATGGACAGGTCACTGTCGATCAAGCCGACGCCCACGCGCTTGAGTACATCATGCGTAGAGTTGGTCTCATACCCCAGAAAGCCTTCCTCAAGCCGTATCTGGGTCTGGGATCGCAGGTTGTTGTGCAGCCCGGCGAGGACGATGATGATCTTGTACTGCGCATCCGCTGCCTTGCATACGAGACCGGTATAGCTCGCCGTCTTGCCTGACTGCACGTGCCCGACAACAAGTCCCCGGCGACTCCACTGGCCAGAGCGCAGAGGGTCCTCAAGCATCCCCAAAATCTTGTCGGTTGATTTGTCCAGCTTGTCAGCGATGTCCCAAGACAAGTCCTTTTCGATCATCTCCCGGTACCGCTGCCAGTAGCGCCAGTCCTCTTTCCTGGAGGAGTCGAGCCAGGGTTCATGACCACGATCGTCGGAGAGACTGATGTCATCACCGATCCATACACTGAATCGCCGGATAAGCTCGTCCGTAACAGCGTCACGATCAAGATCGGCTGCCCACTTTCGATTCATCATCAGCACCAGGCTGATCTTCTCGTCAATCAACGTAGGAGTGATCGGTCCTGAATCCTTCTCGCCAGCCAGAAGCTCCTGGACAATCTTGATAACGCTGCTTTCGCTTGAGTCACTCATGGTTCTCTCTTCAGTCCTTGGAGATGTTGTCCGGCAAATTTTTGACCAGCTCTGAGTGGAGATCGAAGGGTTCGGTTCTTAGAAGCTGCCGCTTTGCCATGCTTGGCGACATGCCCTTCTTCTCCACCAGGCTCCGGTAGATCACATTGAGAACCTCTCGAACTGAGTCGTCGGGCTCCCCTGTGAATCCCCCCTTTGCATGCTCTCCGCTTTCCGCAGCTTCAAGCCAGATTCTCTGCACGGGGATAGTTTCTTCGAGGACACGTAACATCGCTTCAACCTTGGTGCCGTACGCTGCGTCATCCAGCAGTTCTTTCACCGCTGCGTGCGTCCGGTCGACACGGTAGCGTCGCCCTGTCGCCGTCTCTCTCGACTGCCACACGGGTACAACCTCGTCGCGGCGGCCCAGCGATGAATTCGAATGCGCCCGATGCAGGAATACCTTGCGCGCCCTGTCGCGCGCGTCTTCGGCCAAGCGGTAGAGCTGATCCCGCAGTGCAGCGGGAGGATGAGCGGATGACTTGCGGATGTCGATCTTCCATTGCGCATCGAGATCGTTGGGCAGGTCCAGCCGGATGCGTGCGAGCCTGTGAGCCTCGTCCTTGGACCAGGAGCGTCCACGTCCCAGACCGAGCCAGCTGCCTGCAACCAAAAGTCTCCGTCCACGATAGATGTAGAAGCCTTGTTGACTCGACCATCCCTCGGTTCCGCCCGCTTCAGCGTAGGCCTTGTCGTTGAGGCGGTCTTTGTGGGGCAGCACGAAGGCCTGGCTGGTGATTCTCAGACCACCTTCGCCAACGCTCGACTCGGGTGACCTCCAGGTTGCCGGATTTGACGACAGGAATGGGTCCCACGGTCTAACTGCTTTCCCGTTGAGCCGCAGCTCAATGCCGGGGCCGCTGCCGTCAAGATAGCGGTGGAAGATCATTGCGAGGTGGCGCTCCACGTCGTCAATGAGGTCAAGGAAATGCCTGCTTGTGAAGCCTTCAGTGACAATCCGATCGAGTTGTTCCCACAGGACTACTGTCCCTGATGACTGGGTAGTGTGCTGTACCAGGCGTGGCTCTGAGGATGACTCGGGTCCATCAAGAAGGTGCCACCCGCCATCAGGATCTGAAGCAAGGACATCCAGATCCCAGCGCAGGCAGCTCGATTGACCATCCTTGATGCTCAGAACGGTCAACCTTCTGGCTTGTGAGAACGATGCTGTCTTGAGTCCCAAGCCAAAGCGACCCAAGTCCGAGGCCCCCCGTACGTCCAAGGGGTTGCGGTCGCCGAGGAGCATTGCGCTGAATAGCTCAGCATCGTTCATGCCTCTGCCGTCATCTGCAATGGATATCCAGCTGTCTACGCCATTCCAATTGAACCCGACCTCTACATGGCCGGCGCCAGCGGAAATGCTGTTGTCCACCAGGTCTGCCAGCGCCGTGGCCGTCGTGTAACCCAGGCCGCGCAGTGCCTCAATCATGGCGTCAGCCCTGGGGGGAGCATTTCGGCCTTGCGGCCTACCCTTACTGTTCTGCTGCATCGTCAGCCTCCGGCTTTCCATCGACCAACTCCCTGAGACGTCGCGAAGGGTGGCGCATCAGTCTTAGCGCCTTGGACTCAATCTGACGTATCCGCTCTCGAGTTACGCCAAAGATCTGGCCGACTTCCTCCAATGTCTTGTCGTTGCCGTCGATCAATCCAAACCGATGTCGGATGACTTCAGCTTCTCTTGAACCAAGCGCACTTAGGCAGTCATCGATCGCTCGCCTACGCAAATATCCATCAGTGACTTCCTCAGGCGGCTGAAAGGTATCTGGAGTGGCGAGGACCGAATCTGCTATCTCATCCTGCTGGTCCCAAGAGATCGCGTCGTGCGCCACATTCAGCAACTTTGCTACATCCCCAACTGATAGATCGCAGACCTTGGCGATGTCCTCGGCGCGCACGTCATCGAATGAGTCTTCACGGAGGACTCTGACTGCCTTTGAAACCTTGTTGACCTTTTCCATGACGTGTATGGGCAACCTTATGACACGCGCTGTGTCTCCGATGGCCCGCCCAACGGACTGTTTCAACCACCACATTGCATACGTAGAGAATTTGTTGCCCCTTGCGTAATCGAATCTGTCGATAGCCTTGAGCAGGCCTATCAGGCACTCCTGAATGCGATCCATGCGTGGCAGCGTGCTCCACGCGTGGCTGTCTGCCACGTGCACTGCGAGTCGAACGTTTGCATGGAACATCTCGAGCTCAAGGCGCGACAGACGCTGCACCGCTCTACGCAGTAGGACGTTTGTGCACCCAGCTGCCCTGAACTCCTTGTCAAATCGTTTAACGGTCGATGAGGTGAGCTCCAGCGCAGATACTGCGGCCAATGCATCCCTAGCAAGACCTTGGTTGTCTGGATCTTCCTGGAAGGTGAAACATCCGCAGCGTGCGCTTTCCAGCATTTCGCTCAGGTTGAGTCCACTGACGGGCTGGGCCGGGGCTGGATCATCATCGGCGTCATCCGAGGCGTCGAGAAGATCGCTGGCGCGCTCATCGTCTTCGTTGCTGATGTGGCTGATTTGGCCGACTGAGACGCGACCCCGCTCAAAGTCTGTGGCTAGGCCTGCTATCGACGCGACAGCATGGGGGCTCTCTGCGATGGCGCGATACGCATCCTTGAGGGAGAAGTCCAGCAGAAGCCCAATTCGTTCTTCGCCCGTACGGTCAAGCAGAACAGACGACTGGGCAATCTTTGCGAAGTGGAAGTAGGGATCGTTCGTCATGGACGCGAGATCCTGCATGAACTGCTCCAATTCACCGGTATCGCTGTCCGATGCTGGTTTGCTCTCCTGTTCTAGATGCAGAGGAGGTAGCCACTCATCATCGTCTTCCGGTACGGCGTCAATCTGGCCCATAAGGACAGTGAGCTGGCGAAGTACATCGCCCCTCTCATCGCCTTCAATCTCACGGGAGATGACCTCAAGGTCAAGAGGATTGAAGTTGCCCTCCATCTGGGCGCGATGAACTAGCGCTTCGAAGAGTCCATGTGTCGAGCTGTGATTGAGCTCCCGGACCAGTGAAATTTCGGCGTGGCTTGGGAGTAGCTTCGCCAGGTCACTCCAGTCCTCATCGTTATCGACAATTACGTGCTTGGAAATCACCTCCTGCACGATCTGTATTGTCGATCGAAGTGAGGGATCCTCCAGCGGCGCTTCGGTCGCGACTTCTTCCTCCCAAGTGGCAAAGAACTCGGACTCGAACTCAGCACCGTTCGGAGAGGAGTTCTGTGTAGAATCAGTGGCTCGCGTTTGAGCAGATTCCTCGGCCTCACCATCACGTTCATTGCTCCAGAGGCCGTCCAGCGTGGCTGGTGAATCGTCAGCCTTCTGGACTGCACGCCGCTGAACATCGAGAGCATGCTCCGAAATCAGGCGGCAGAGATCCAGATGCCCTTTGGAAGCGGCAAGCATATGTAGTGTCCGCCCCTGCTGGTCGCGTGCCTCTACGTCACCCCCGAGTTGAAGGTAGCGCAGAACATGCTCCGCATCGCCGCGAAGCGCGGCGAGTCGAAGGAGCGGCTTCAGCGATGATTGCCGCTTGTCCCCGGCGCTGGCTTCACTGCCAGCCCGGGTACCTTTAGAGCCTAGGGACTCCATTTCCCCTTGATTCATTGGTTCCCCCTGTTGAACCTTCCGCCTAGCTCAGTATCGACCACACGACTCGGGCGATCTGTCTGGCAATCAAAGGCGGAACTGCATTTCCGACCTGTACAAATTGCTGAGTCCTATTGCCGAGGAAAACATAGTCGTCCGGGAACGACTGCAACCGAGCGGCCTCTCTGACAGTGAGACTTCGGCACTGGCGAGGATCCCAATGGATGAACGCGTGACCATCTCGCGAAAGGTGGCTGGTCACCGTATTTGAAGGCTTGCCCTTGAGCTGAACGCGGAAGCGATCCGAGAACGAACCACTTTCCCAGTTCAAGTGATCAGGCGCGAGCTTCTTTGGAAAGTCACGGCTGGTCGGTGATCTGTCGTGCTCGCGCGCGAATGCCGCGCAGAAGAGGTAGCGCCCGAGGTCGGATTTCATGTGTCCCCGAGTCTCATGGTTGAGCACGGCGTGCTGCGAGTCGCTCTTGAGCTGCTTGACGTAAGGGTTGCTGTCCTGGGTGTACTTAATCGAGCCGCGCGGAAGCCCGCCGGATGGAACAATCGAGCTGAGCTTCTCGATCAGCTCTGGATGGGATTTGCCCAGAATCCGGACCAGGCGATCCCTCTCCGATTCCATGGCCTTCCGCCATTCTTCGGGATCGTCCTGTTTGCGGCTCAGTCCGCTTCTCAGCCTGGGAAGCCCCTCGAGGGCTTTCTTCACACTGACCGGCTCTGCGGCATTGAGGCCGGGCAAGTCCTCGATTCCATCGGGAAGAAGATCTTCCCGGACACCCATGATGATAACCCGGTGTCTCGCCTGTGGAATTCCGTGGTTCTCACACTTGATGATGAATGCAGACGGATCCTCCGCGACAAGTTCGCTGGTCCGCTTCTGATTCGCCTCAACGTGGATAGGAAGAAGCACATAGCGATACCCGTTCTTTCCCCCCTTCTTTTCCCTTTTCAGGGCTGCAGCAGGGTCGGAGAGATCGCGCATGATTGCAGCGAACATCTCCTTGTTGCCAACCTTGGAAGTCAGGATTCCCTTGACGTTCTCCATGATGAAGACAGCGGGTGAGAACTCGTCAAGAAGACCTAGGTATTGCTTGTAGAGGAAATGCTTCTTGTCGCCCTTTGAGGAGAACCCCTCCACATGCCGCTGGCGAGCCCGGCCTACGACGGAGTAAGCCTGGCACGGGGGGCCTCCGATGAGGATCATCTTCTCGTACTGATCCTTGACCTCGTTGATCCGTGAATAGAGGGCATGATTGTCCCGCTCTTCTCCCAGAGTGAGGTTGAGCGCTTCTCGCTCGGCTTCAGCCCACAGGTCGCTCCATCGACCGTTTCCGAAGTGTGTTGCCGGAGGAAGGGCGTCGCCCTTCGCAATTTCATCCAGATAGTCGTAGTACTCTTGCGGAACTTGGCCTTCCTGCCGGATGAGAAGGCGATAGAAGGCCCTGAGACGGAGAGTCGAATGTGCAGACTTCTCCATTTCAGCGGATACCGCGAGTTCGAAGGGGTACTTGGCACCTTCTTCGGATTTGAAGCTGCTGAACCCTTCGCCGAGGCCACCGGGGCCGGCAAAGATATCAATTACACCGATGGGCTTACGTACTGCGGTCAAGACGGAGTCTCTGCTAGATGGTTGATGTGATGAGCCCGGCTGTTCGATCAGCACTGATGTCGAGAATCAGGGCCAGGAACACTAAGCCGGAGGTCACTGTCCGAAGGCACCTCTGGGCGCGCGGCTTCCGCTTTCGACTTCATACGAAGGGCCTCGCAGGAAAGCCTGACCTTGTGCTTCCGAAATGGAAGGCTGCGGTGTTCGTACACGGGTGCTTCTGGCATCGCCATGAGGGTTGCCCTCTTTTCAGACTGCCGAAGACACGCGCAGCCTTCTGGGATGCGAAACTCTCCGCCAATCGACAGCGCGACCTGGCGGTAGTCAGGTCGCTTCTGGACATGAGCTGGCGCGTGGCAGTTGTATGGGAATGCGCTATCCGACTCGACTCGAGTGTCGCGAGTGATCGCCTTTCGGAGTGGATATCCAGTGATCGCAAGGGAATAGAGATCCTGGCCAGCGACGGCGCAGTAATCTGTGGAGACTTGGATAGCGGTCAACCGTGAAAAATCCATCTGCCTACGACCATTCCCTTGTTCAGTTTCGCGTTCAGAAAGGGTGGTCGCTTTTGATCCAGGATGCCGGCCCCAATCTGTCTGCGGCAGGGTTCAGTGCTCCACTCTGAATGTCTGAGCCGCGCCCCCCGACGCCTGACGGAATCATACCAGGGTGGAAGCCCCTATCGCTGATTCTTTAGTGGCGCCGTGTGGCCATGGGGAGGATTGCCGAACTCCTGAGCTGCAGGAGCACCATGCTCGATTGCTTCGGGCAGCCGGCGGCAAGCTGGGCAGGTGGCCGCCAGGGCGTTGTCGGAGCTTAGTCGACTAGGACTCCGTCGATCAACGAGGGCGAGGATGGGGGTGGCATGAGGGCGTCTCACTTGCCGTGCCGGCCAAATCCTTGGCGTCGTCGGTGTTCATGGGGTGAGGCTGGACGGAAGCTCGTCCAGCATGCTCACTCAAGATGAGCGGCCACTACTCCGGCACAATCCGCCCACTCCAATGCGACAGCACTGGCACAACGCAGGGGACATCAATATCCCTACCCGCATACAGCACAATTACAAGCTGCTCCAACGAGTTGTCCACCAGCATCACGGGCTTGCCGTCGCAGCCGACCTCTAAGTACCTCTCTCCCGGGTACCGCGTGTCCAGCACCTGGCCCTCGCGCACAAGCCGAACGGCCTCCTCGCGCATGACAGCAAACTCAGAGTCGGAGACTTTCGGAAAGGTCCGCAGTTGCAAGCCAGCCTTGGGTACATGACAGCTGGTGATCGCCGCACATAGTGCCGCCAACAGGACAGAGCCATAGATCACAGACCTCATTGAACGCTCTGCAGTTAGGGGATGGACTAGAAAGAGAAAGGTCGGCCGATAACCCGTGGAGAGTCAGCAATCACGCGACAGATGGCTGAGTCCAACTGCGCTACTTCTGCCCCTGCACCCGCTCCGTAGCCATCACAGTCAACGCCACACACGCCATCTTCAACCCCTCCATCACCCGGTCCCCCACGTACTCTTCGTCGGTGCCGTTCTGCCGCGTGCGCTCCGCCGCCAGCATCAGCTCCGCCACCACGCGAAGGCCGCCCAGCGCGCAATCCGCATCAGCCATCTGCATGCTGCGCCCGAGGCTCATGTTGCGCTCGGGCCAGGGCTGCCCATCGGCAGCGGCGCCTGCGCAAATGCGATGCAGCGTGGCGACAAACCCAAGGGGATAGGGGGAGGGATCTTTCTCGTGATCGGTGTTGGCCGGATCGCGGCGGGTGTTCACACCGGGTAGCTTCGTTGCGCTCATGGCAATGCTCCGTACAGGACAGACAGCAGGGCCACCGATAAAGGTGGCGGACGGTGCGGGCTCGAAAACCGGTAAATGCCAGACCGGCGGGTCCGAAGACCCCCACGCACCGCCCGCCATGGAACGCGAACGGATTGCCAGCCGGCGCCACACAAAAGGTGACGCCGGCTGGCGAGCGGCTACAGCTGGCAGTTACACGGGTTTTCGAGTCCCGCGCCACCCTTTTCCGGTGGCACGCCAAGAGATACCCGCGCAGCTGCCAAATGCCAAGAAACTGCAGAACCGGCGATTGCCAATCCTGACGCTTTCGGCATTGTCGCACACGGTGTTAAGGCAGCAAACGATTGCGCTGCAATGGTCTTGAAGGCCTTGGCGTTATTGACCCCAAGCACAGAAATGCCCGCAGCCAAGGCCGCGATGCAGGGCCAGTTGCGACAGGCTGGATCAGCGGTTCAGGCGGCCGGCGCCTCAGTCTTCGGCGTGAAGGTCAAACGCACCCGAACCCGCGCATGCTTCGCGACGCCCTCAACCACGACCGGATCGAAGCGCCACTCATCCACCGCATCAAGCGCCGCACGATCAAACTCCCGCCGCCCACTGGACCGCGCCACCATCACGTTGGTTACGTGGCCCAGCTCATCCAGCTGAGTCACCAACAGCACCTGCAAGGGAAACTGCGGCGACGTATCAGCGGCCGTGACCGGTGGCGTTGAATACACCACCGCAGGCGCCTGCTGCAGCTTGAAGGTGGGGTTGTCATCTGCCTCTACAAACACCTCTGTGGAAATGCGTGGATCTGGAGCCATGGCAATGGCAGGCAAAGCGCCCAGCAGCATCAGAACGAGGGTCAGTGCCAGGGCGGCGTTCAAACGGGGCATACGTGGCTTCCATTCCGGTGCGCTGCCAGCATAGCGGCCATCCTCTGGCATCGCTTGCCTTGAATACAGACTTGCAGGACTTCTGCGCGGATCACATAGGCGCGCCCGGCCGTGGCCACAGCGCATCGTCGCGCTCCAGGTCGTAGTCGCTGCCGAACGCCAGTGCCGCCTCGCGTGGTGGAAGGTCCGCGTAGCAGCCCAGCAGGTACTCATCCATGCCGGCATCGCTATGGTCGATGGCGAACAGGTGGAGAAGCTCCTTGTCGAAGGCTTCCAGCCAGGCGGGGTCGATATCGGTCATGACCGCTCTCCATAGGGAGCAGCAGCGTCGCTTACAGGTGTCTCACTGGTTCGGACTCTCGAACAGGTAGCGCAATGGTGGCTTTATCGATCCGAGCCATTCATCGTGGCCTGCATCTGAACCCGGTACTCACCCCATGCTTGCCGCGCGCACCTGGATGTCCTGCTGTGCTCGCTCGTCCTGCAGTTGCTGTTCCTGCTGATTGGCCAGTGCGCGCTGCTGCGCCTCCCTGCTGACCGAATCAAACTGCAGCAGTGATTCCTCTACCGGCATCTGCGCGGCCTCCGCAGTGGGCATGGAAGCTCGCAGATGGGCGGGGTCACTCGCCTCGCCCTGCACCACGAAGAGGGTATGGCCAGCAGGATGCGTTGCAGTGGCGTTGCTTACGAGCACATGATCAACGTGGGACAGATCATTGTCCTTGGCCAGGACCAGCAGGCTCGCAGTCATTCTTTCGCTTGTGACGTCGAAGCTGCGGCCATGCTTGGCGTCCAGCTCCTCCACGCCCTCTCGGATCTGCTGATAGAGCGCGTGATCGGGGTGGCCGGGCTGCATTGGATTGCTTTGCGCCACAGTGGCGGGCCGCGGCTCTACATGTTCAGCGAGGACGCGTTCCTCACCCGAGGGCGAGGAGGGAAGTGCTGCCTGATGGGGAGCGTCTCCGCCAACGTCAGCGGCTCGGGGGCTTGCAGGTTCCAGCCCTGAATTGTCCCGGGCGGGTGGTGGCAGGACTGGGAGATCCAACGGAACTTCCTGCGCGGTCCTTGGGGCCTGCTCGCTCTCAGTAGGTTGTTCGTCTGCTTTGTCTTGAGCTGTAGCGGCGGCGGGCTGCACCGGCAGTGCGTCCGTAAGCTTCTGCGGCTCAGCACCGCCCTGATGCGCGGGATCCTCAGCCCTGTGCTCCTGCAGGTGAACTGGCTGGGTTGAGCCTGCGCTGGCCGCAGCACCTACGACCGAGGCATTCCGCTCCTCACGGGCCTGCTCTACAGTCGGTTCATGCTGCGAGGCACGTTGAGGGCCCACTGCTGGTGCAGCCGGTGCCGGCTCCTCCTTCCGAACGTCCTGCCGGGTGGCATCCTCTGCACGCTGCATCGAATCGGCTTGTCGTTCAGAGCGATTCTCTACTGGCTGCTCACTCTCACGCGAGCGGCGCGTGCGCTCTGGCTCAACAATCGACGCCGAGGGCGCCGCGATGACCGGAGCTGGCGCCGAAGTGGGCTCGCGAACGGGTTCAACGGCGGCGCTGGTTGCCGCACCTCGTTGCAGGTCACTGTCGACCTTCAGTGCCTCAGCCGGATCAATCTGCACTCCTCGCACCTCCAGCACGGCCGCAGACGCCGCTTGTTGCGCATCCACCGCCGCGCTGCCTTGGCGATTGGCCTCCTGCAGCGCTTGCTGATGTGCGTCCTGCTCCTTGGCAGTCAACGCAGTTATGCGTAGCTCGGGCACGTCGGGCGTCGTCGCCTGATCTGCAGGCGCAGCGCCTTGGGCAGCCAGCGAGGCCTCAGGCCGAAGCTGTGATTGAGCGCGTGCAATATCTTCAATGGTGGTGGTGCCGGTGAGCGTCATTCGGTTTCCGCCCGCGTCACCGAACGTGGCGATGGCACTTTCTGCACTGGGCGCGTGGGTACGAGGGTCTGGCATCAGTTCCAGAACCACGTCGCCTGTTCTGCCTTGCAGGTTCAGCGTCTGCTCCACGGCGACGGCCGTAGCCGCAAGCTGCTGCTCGGTGCGTTCGATGCCATGCCGCGCGTACAGCGCATCCACTTGGCCGCGAATGCCCTCGGGTGCAATCTGCGCGGTGTCTTTCAGTTGTGCGGCGATGTCATGCAGCCCGGCGATGCCGTCATTCTGGCTTTGCCAGGTGATCTCAAGCTCGTCGCTCAGGTTCCGGTTGGCGATGCTGTCAAAGATCATGCCCTTGCTGATCCATTGGCCGTCCGTCTGCCGTGTGTAGGCGTTGCCGTCACTCGCGTTCAGCGTGTTGGCGCTGGCTTCCGCGTCCTGAACGGCGCGGGGAACAGATGGATTGTTCGCGTCGCCGAAGTCGTTCCAGCGTCCTTGTTCGTGAGCAACCATGTAGCGCGCAGCGATCGCGGCTTTGGTGTTTGATGCGTTCTGGGCGATGACCGTGCGCGACTGTTCATCCAGCGCCTGCGCCTGCTCCGCCGAGACTGGCAGGTGGCGGCTGTTGGGCACCCGACCATCCACCATTTCCTTGATTTCAAGTTCCCATTGTCCTGAGCTGGTATCGCGCACAAAGGCGCGATCGGTTTCGAACGCACCTCGCGCGGGCTCGGCCAAGCCATTGGCGTTCAGCCGGTAGGGATTCTGTGGTGGTGGCGGGTTCGACAGGCCCAGCTCATATGAGGCTCGAGCCGCCTGCCAGTTCAACTGGCGCTCCAATGTGCCGGTGGCAACGTAGTTGGTGCGGAAGGTGACCTCGTCACCCTGTGCCGTCTGTACCGGGCGGACTTCCACCCCAGTACCGAGGTCGCTGCTCTGGACCTGCTGCTGTTCGCCGGCTCTTAGCCAACGCCCGTTGGGATCGTCCGGATTGCGCGACCAGGTGCGCCCCATCGGGTCAACCTGGGAATAGACGCGTTCGATGTCTTTCTGCTCGGCCCAGCGTTCGCCGAGGTAGGCTCCCAGGACGCCGCCACCGATACCTGTTGCAATGGCACCGGGGCCCGTCCATGAGCCTGAAGCAAGGCCGACACCGGCGCCGCCAACAAAGCCGCCTATTGCACCACCGACGTTGCGGCCGACGAAGTGTGCAGCGGTGGAATCTGCACCTGCTGCATTGCCCTGCGAGTTCAGCTCGATCCACTTGTGCCCGGAGGTGGCGAAGTCGTGCGCAAGCAGGGCGACACCGGCAACGCCTGCAGCTTTGATGGCCGGATTGATTCCGGCGTGCATGCCATGCGGTGCAACGTCGGCCACTGCTTCGGCAACGGCTGCCGCTTGGGGAGGGCCGCGTGGAGCACCTGGCTGCAGGGGTGCGTGCGATGGTGGTTCGGGCAGATCAGCGAACAGGCGTGGCCCGGTGCCCAGGTTGGCATGCGCCGCGACCCAGTTCGCGCGCGTGGTCGACATCTCGCTCAGGTTCAATGCGCTGTAGTCGTGCAGCGGTCGTTCGAAGAGCGTCTTGCTGACAGCGTCATAGCCATCGATGGGTTTGAGATGCAGGCGCACCTGCGCGACGTCGACAGGTTGCGCGCTGTTGGTAGTGGCATGCTGCGCGAGGCTGCGCTCAAGCGCCTGGTACTCGGCGGCGGACTGGCTTGCGAAGGCCAGCGGCTCTGGGCCGAAGGCGGTTATGGGGTAGCCGTTGATGCGGAGTTGCGGGTGTTCGAGCGCGGTGGGCAGTTCGAAGTTGCTGAACCCACGATTGGCGGGCGCCCCATCTACGAAGGCGACAAGCGGCTTGCCTGTGGAGATGGCGTTTTCGAGGAACTGGGAACTGCCGGCGTTCCACATCATGTCCTGGAGCGCGCCTTTGTAATCGCCCAAGGGAACGAAGCCCTGGGTCTTCATGAAGCTCTCAAACTTATCCGTAATCGCTAGGAAGTCTGGGTGCTGGGAGGGGCGATCTCCGGCATCGGTGATGTATTTTCCCCATGGCGTGTTGCCAATGATCCCAGCTTTGTAGTCCGCGTCTTCCACATACGCGACGGCACTCAGGAAGTTGGAGGCGCCAGCTCGGTCCTTCCCTGAGAAAGCGACGTAATCAATGCTTGGCGGAAGCTTCGGCGGATGACTAGCAATCTTCTGCTTGAGAAAATCCTCGTAGCTTGTAAGCGTGTCGGGTCCCGAGCCCGGGGATTTCAGGTAGTCAAGAACGACTGCCTTCTGTTGGTCAGATAGCAGGCTGCCGTCTCCCGCATTCGTTGCGGGATTCAACGTAGTAAGCGCAAAGTCATCAAACGAGAACGTAGGCACCACGTCTCACCTCAAGGAACACCGGCAGGAACGTGAAGCTCTGCAAGAACGACCCAGTCATTCGACAAGTCCGTATAGCTCTCAGGTGGTGACGCTCCCAACCGGACCAGCTCATCAACCTTGGCCAAGGCCACATAGCGGCGACTCTCCGGGTTGTTGACCTGGCCGGAAAATACATTCACGAGCCCCTCCGCAACACTGCAGATGAAGGAGTACTTTTCCTCGGAGTTTCCCAATGCCTTCTGCAGCCTGAGGATGGACTCGAGAACCTGGTGCGGACTCAATTCCAGCGTGTAGCGAACTTCGCGACGTCCATGCTGTTCGACGACCTGCCTGGTGCCAAAGAATCCTGTCGCGCCAACTTGATTTTCATTGCGACGGAACATGTATTGGTACTCAATCTCGTCGCTCCCATCTCGCCCGGTTGCTGGCAGCATTCTCGGGAAGGAAATGGTCACACCGCTTTCCGGGTCAAACGCGGTGTTCTCGACTGGCATGAATCGGATAGGCATGGTTCTTCCCTGGAAGACCTTGTTGGTCGAAAGTTGAGTTTCGCGGTTTCGTTCAGTCCAGCTCTTAATGGCTGCCTATCTGCCAGGTGGCTGAATGGGCAGGATGAATTCGACTCCCGGCGACATGAGTATTGTCACGGAGAGCGCAGGAGCTCATCGATCTGAAGTCAGGAACGTGCGTCCAAGAGTATTTCAGCAGCAAGTCCATTGCAGCGGCTCAGCCACTATACGGCGGCGACCCAAACCACTCCACCCGCGAGCTTTCGGGGCGCCGGAATGCACGCTGGTTCACACATTCAGCAAGCCGTTCCCGTCACTCAGGCCACCTCCACCTGCCTCCCATCCCACCTATGCCATCATCCGCCCAGGATCGCAGCACCCATCAAGGCTGAACAGGCATGGAGCAGGCAACACGCTACACGGCAACGCTTTATCTGGCCGCACCCGGCACCCCGCTTAAAAGTGGAGGTGTCTCGCCGCGCGGCCATATGTACCTGCAGGTAGCTGCCGGCGACGAGGCCCACAGCTATGGCTTCGCACCGCCGCGCCAGGCGCCGGGTGAAGCCCGCATCGGCGTGCAGTACGCGCAGGTGCGCCACGACGATGTCGATGAGCATCTGGACCCGTACTACAGCCGCACCCTGGAAATCACCGAAGAGCATTACGGCTGCCTGCGTGACTTCGCCGAGGAACCGGCCGAGTTCGAATTCGATATGGATCGCCCGGCCACCATCAACCGTTGCAGCGATTTCGTCTGGGCGGCGCTGCATTACGCCGGCCTGCATCCGCTGCCGGCGCCGCTGGACGGCGGCAGCAACCTGGGCGAGTTCGCGGTGCTGTTCAACCTGCCGGAAATCCAGTGCATTGCCGCGCCGCTCCCGGGCAGCGATCTGAATGCCGAAACCCATCACGCGATGCCCGAGCGTGAGGCCGAGCATCATCGCCAGGGTGACCGTGCCAGCGATGAGCCGCCGCCGACGCCGATTGAAGTGGCCGGCACGCTGCTGGACCCTTCGCATCCAGACCATCGCTTGTTCGCGCAGCTGATCCAGAAAGTGGCCGAACTGGACGCCGCGCATGGCCGCCCGTTCGATGCGGACAGCCAGCGCATTAGCGCCAGCCTGCTGGTGCTGGCCAAGCAGAACAATCTCTCTCGCGTGGACCACGTGCTGCTCAGCCGGCCGACGAAAAGCAGCCATGCGGCCGAGAGCATCTTCATCGTGCAGGGTGACCGCAACGACCCGGGGCACCGCCGCGCCAGCATCGCCACCGAGGTGGCGGCCAAGACCGATGTGGCCGATTCGCTGCGCTTGAAGGAGCAGTAATCCGCGCGCCTGCCATACGCGCGCAGACGCACGCCACGCCCCCCACCTGTTAACATTCCCCCCGCAACCCAGCCAGCCCACCCCGCGCAGACAGCGCCGGAGCGGGCCGTCGCAGTACGGCCCAGCGAGCCAGGACACCCTCCCGTGCCCTTTCAAGGATGCTCGCATGTTCCGTCATTCCGCTCTCCGCTCGGCCGCCCTGGCCCTTGCCGTCTCGCTCAGCCTTGGCGTGCCGTCCGCGTTCGCCGACAACGCCCCCGCCGCCAGTGCCAGCACCGCCGTGCAGCGCCAGGCCGTGGCCAAGGGCCTGTACGAACTGGCCTACAGCCCGAAACAGAACGCCGTGTTCGTGGCCTCGTCCGGTGGCTTCGGCGATGACGCCGGCCCGGCCCAGGTGCTGCGTTTGAATCCCGCCACGCTGGCCGTGGAAACCCGCATTCCGCTGGAGCGCAAGGCGTTCGGCGTGGTGCTGGATGACGCCCACAACCGCTTGTACGTGGGCAACACCGTGGACCTGTCGGTGACCGTGGTCGATACCGCGCAGAACAAGGCCATCGGCACCATCCAGCTGATGGAGAAGAAGACCGGCAAGGACGGCAAGGCCGCCTACACCCACGACCTGCGCGAGCTGGTGGTGGACAGCGCCGGCAACCGCCTGTACGTGACCGGCCACAGCAGCCAGCCGGACGTGAGCAGCGTGCTGTTCGTGATTGATACCACCACGCTTAAGGTGATCAACACCATCGATGGCCTGGGCAATGCCAAGGCGCCGGGCCTGGCGCTGGATGCGGCCAACAAGCGCGTCTACACCAGCAACCTGCTGGCCGACCTGGTGGTGGTCGGCACCGATTCGAACAAGGTGGTGGCACAGCACAAGATCGCCGCCGAGCAGCCGATGAACATCGCGCTGGACCCGGCCGGCAAGCGCCTGTTCGTGACAGACCAGGGCTCGGAATTCCTGCGTGGTTACCAGGCCAAGAGCAGCGGCCTGGTCAGCAAGCACCCGGGCCAGCGCGTGCTGGTGCTGGACCGCAGCACCGGCAAGGAACTGGCCAGCATCCCGACCGATGCCGGCCCGCTGGGCATCCTGCTGGATGCACCGCGCAAGCGCCTGTACGTGACCAATCGCGAAGCCGGTACGGTGACCGCGTACAACAGTGACAGCTACCAGAAGGTGGCTACCTACAAGGTGCCGACCCACCCGAACAGCCTGGCGCTGGATGCGAAGAACAACGTGTTGTTCGTGAGCATCAAGAACGGTGAGAAGGATGACAAGGGCGCTGACGAGAGCGTGGCGCGGATTCAGCTGTAAGGCGATGACGCTGGGCCACGCCCGGCGACGTGCTGCGTGAAAAAGGCAGGATGCACACCCTGCCTTTTTCTTTGCCCGGTTGCAGTGCAGAAGGCTGCCCGCTAGGGTTGAAGCCCATGGCAGGGGGCCAAAGGGTCTGAATCATGCTGGGTATCCATCGCTGGCTGCGTGCCGGCCTGATCTTCACGCTGGCGGCCGCACTCTGCGCCTGCAGCAGCCGCATACCGGACGCGCCGGAGCCGCTGGATCTGGTCAAGCCGATCGACGTGGCCGAGTCCGGCCAGGCAGTGCGGTTCGAGTTCGAGACGAATGCCCGCAACTTCCATCCGGGTCGTACCTATGCGCTTGAGCTGGAAGTTGAGCGTCAGGGTCCGGAGGACAGCCGCGAGCCAAGCGTGGCTACGGCGCAGATCCCGTTTGAGGTGTCCCTGCAGCGATTGACCGCAGATACTTGGCAGGACGTCGCTACCTACGACAGCTACCAGGCAATGGCTCGCAATGCGGGAGCAGCGCTTCCAGAATGGCATGCATCCAGCGAATGGCGGTATACGTCACCGCACATGGGGAGTGACGGCCAATACACGCTGGACCTGGTTGCTCTGCCAATGGAAATTAACTCCCGCTACCGCGTGGACGTGCGTACGGTGCAGAGGACCGAGGCACTGCAGGATTACTCGGCCCGTTTGCGGATCCATGCCGCCCGTCCTGCCGGAAAGTAATCAATCGCTTGGTTGTGGCGCCCTTGTTCGCTCGTTAGGGTAGAAATTTCATGGCAGGGAGCCAAAGGGTCTGAATCATGCTGGGTATCCATCGCTGGCTGCTTGCCGGCCTGTTCCTCACGCTGGCGAGCGCACTCGGCGCCTGCAGCATCCGCATACCGGATGCGCCGGAGCCGCTGGATCTGGTCAAGCCGATCGACGTGGCCGAGTCCGGCCAGGCAGTGCGGTTCGAGTTCGAGACGAATGCCCGCAACTTCTATCCGGGTCGACCCTATGTGCTGGATCTTGAGGTGCGGCGACATGGACCGAAGCCTGACAGCGAGCGAGACATGGACGGTGTCCATATTCCTTTTGAACTGTCTCTGCAGCGCTGGGTCGCAGGTGCCTGGCAGGACGTTGCAACCTCTGATGTCTATCAGGCAAGGGCGCGCAACCTGGGTGAGCCGCTCCCCGAATGGCATGCATCGGCAGACTGGCGCTACGCGCAGCAGGTATCGATGGACGCCAGCCGATACAGGTTGAGCATCGTCACGCTGCCGATGGAAACAGGTGCCCGCTACCGCCTGGATGTGCGCACGGTGCAGCCCACCGCTGCGCTCCAGCATTACCCGACACAGCTGCGGGTTCATGCCGACCCACTCTCTGGAAAATAGTCACTGTCTCACCGCTGATGGGAGCTAAGGAATTCTTCTTATGGACAAGCCACGTTACGCCGTCGAGATCATCATTGCCGCGCCCGGTACGCCGTTGATAGACAAGAAGACCGGTAGCCAGGAAGTTGTTGATGGGGTGCCGCAGACTTCCGGGCCAGGCCACATGTTCTACGTGCTTCGTGCGCCTGGTCAGCCGCCTCAGAGCTACGGGTTTGCACCCATGGAACACGGAAGCGTGAACGGCCAAGGCAAGGTCATGAATGATGATGCGACGATCTACAAGGACCCCCATTACAGCCGCACGCTCGAAATCAGCGAGGAGCAGTACAAGAAGCTTGAAGCGTTCGGCACTTACCCAAGTAAGTACGGCTTTGATCTTCAATACAAGGACGTTCGCCACAACTGCGTGGACTTCACCTGGGAAGCCTTGAACCACGCGGGCATCGAGCGGAAAAAGAGCATCGACGTGAACGCGTTGGGAGGTGGCATCGGCCAATTGCTTCCCGATGTCCGCATTCCCTTGGAGAGCAAGGGTGCAGGCAAGGATGGGTTCCGACCGCTGCGCAACATCCATGGCGTGGACAGCATTGATCCGCCGTTTCCAGACAGCGAGCTCAATCAGAAGAAAACCAACCCTCTGCCGGAGCGCAGTCTTCAGCAACGCATCCTGAGCGACGCAGAGGGTAGGGGGGAGCGCAGCGGTGATCTTCTGGCCCGGCACAGCAACGACCCGCTGCTGTCGCAGATCCACCAGGGCGTGGCCCTGCTTGATGCAGAGCGGGGCCGCAGCTTCGATGCCACCAGCGAGAACATCAGCGCCAGCCTGTACGCCCTGGCCAAGGCAAACGGCCTGACCCAGGTCGACCACGTGCTGTTGAGCGACCGCACTGCGCAGGCCGATGCGGCGCAGAACATCTTCATCGTGCAGGGCGAACGCAACGACCCGGCACAGCTGCGCGCCAGCATGCCAGCCGCGGTGGCCGCGCAGACACCGGTAGAGACCTCGTTCGAGCGTGCCGAGCAGCTGTCCCAGTCTGCACAGATGCGCACGCATGACGAGTTGCAGCAGCGCCAGGTGCAGGAGCAGTCCGGGCCTCGCATGGTGTAGGGAAGCGGCCTTTTGACCGCAGCGAGGTGCGGTCGGCGTGGTCTACATCGACGGCAATCGCCACGGCGTGCCGGTGCTTGCCGTGCCGCCAACAACGCCGGAGGCGGCTCAGCCCAGGCGGTGTGCCGGATTCTGCTGCTGTTCCTGCTCATGGGTCTGCTGCTCGGGCAGCAACCCAACGGCGGGCTGCTCCGGGGCAAGCCCCAGCTTCTGCAGCGACTGCTCCACCGGCGTCTGTGCCGCCACCGCGGTCGGCATCATCGCGCGCAGGTGCGCGGGATTGGCCGGGTCACCCTGCACCACGAAGATGTTGTGTCCCGCCGGCTGGTTGGCCGTGGCGTTGCTGACCAGCACATGGTCGACCTGCTGCAGGCCCTGCTCGCGGGCGAGCACGGTCAGGCTGGCGGTCAGGCGCTCGCTGGTCTGGTCAAACGCACGGCCATGCTGTGCATCCAGTGCGGCCACGCCCTGGCGGATCTGCTGGTTGAGGCCATAGTCGGGGTGGTTGGGGGTGATCTCTGCCATGGCGATCAGACCGTTGCGCTGGGTCGTGGTGGACCCTGCCAGTATAGATCCGGCCTGTGAAGCACGTCCGATGGATCAATCCGCCGCGTGGTGGTCGTAGCTGATCACCCGCTCGGCCAGCCAGCGCCCGTCCACGCGGTGCCAGACCTGGATGAAGCGGGCCTGGCCGACCCAGCGCTCCACACCGTCCTTGCCGCGCTCGTGGAAGCGGTGGTCGCCGATCTCCAGCGCTCGCTCATCATGCAGCGGGAACACCTGCAGCGACGGCTCGACCAGCTCGCGACGCAGATGCCAGCCGCCCTTGCGCGCGTTGTCGCACATGTTGGCCACGCTGCGGCGGAAGTCTTCACGGTTGCTGGCTGATTTGCCGTCCTTGTCATGGAAGAACTCCATGTCTTCAGTGGTCATCGCGGCGGCCTTGCCGGCGTCGCAGGCCTCGAAGGCAGCGGCGAACAGTTGGGTGTCGGCCAGGCGGATCTGTTCGCGCAGGTCATCGGGGGGCAGCGGTGCGGCAGTGAGGCCGGCGGCCAGCAGGGGCAGGGTGAGCAGCAACATGGCGAGGCTCCAAGGGTGGTTCACGCAGGCTCGCATGGCATTCGGGCCGTTGCAGTCGGCTTCCGATGAAACGGGCTCTCCACGGAGCGAATGCCCGCATTGGCGGGCCGGCCCACGTGGCGTCGCCTGTGCAGGCGATGTCATGGCGACCGGCGATTCCATCACGGTCGCGATAGGGGCCGGCCACTAGCCTGCAATCCTCCCCTTCCACAGGAGTTCCCATGCCCGCTTCCCGCATCCGCCTGCACGTTGAAGACACTGGCGGCGACGGCCGCCCGGTGATGCCGCCCGGTGATCCTGATCCATGGCTGGCCGTTGTCCGCCGATGCCTGGAAGCCGCAGGTGTCGATCCTGCGCGATGCCCAGCATCGGGTGATCAGCTATGACCGGCGCGGTTTCGGTCGCTCTGACAAGCCGGCCGAGGGCTATGACTACGACACGCTGGCGGCGGATCTGGCTGGCGTGATCGAGGAGCGCGACCTGCGTGATGTCACCCTGGTCGGTTTCTCGATGGGCGGTGGCGAGGTGGCGCGCTACATCGCCAACCACGGGCAGGATCGCCTGCACAGTGTGGTGTTCGCCGCGGCGGTGCCGCCGTATCTGCTGCGCAGCGACGACAATCCCGACGGCCCGCTGACGCAGGAAAAGGCCGATGAGATGCGCAGTGGGCTGGAGAAGGATCGCGAAGCCTTCTTCGACGTCTTTACCCGCGACTTCTTCAGCGCCGACGGCAAGTTGATGGTGACCGAGGACGAGCGCCAGGCCGCGATCGCGCTGTGTCATCAATCCGACCAGACGGCAGCGCTGGGCTGCATGCAGGCATTTGCCACCACCGATTTCCGCAATGATCTTAAGAAGATCACCGTGCCGACCTTGATCCTGCACGGCGACAGTGACGCCATCGTGCCGTTCGAAGGCTCCGGCCAGCGCACCCATGAGGCGATCGCGGGCAGCGAGGTGGTGATCCTGGAAGGCGCGCCGCATGGCTGCAATACCAGCCACGCCGATCACTTCAATCTGGCGCTGCTGAACTTCCTGAAGCGGTAAGCGTCCGCGATGCGCCCGCCGAAGACCCCGCCGTGGAAGAAGCCCAATCCCAAGGGCCAGACGTCGCAGCCGCTGTCGGATGCACAGAAGGCAGCGGCGCGGCAGCGCGCCGAAGAAAACGGGCGGCGTTACCCGAACCTGGTGGACAACATGTGGGCGGCGAAGCTGCCGCGTGGGTCGTGAGCTGACGCAACCGAGCATGGGTGCGGCGCCAGGCAGACACCCTCCTCTGCCAGGCAAACAGCGTTTGAACCGGAACGGCGTTTGTCGCATCCGCCAGCCGACAGCCACGGTGCGCTTGGTTACGATGATCCTTTGTTGTCATGGATGATCTGATGGTCTCTGCTGCTTCGCGCTACTGCCGCATGTCTGGTCCTGGTCCGATCCTGCTGATGGTGCAGGTGGTAGCGCTGCTGGCGGTGGGACTGGCCGCCGGCTTCTTCCACTATCGCGTGGCCTTGCTGCTGGAGCCGGTGGATGACGCCTGCGGTGGCCCGGATCCCGTGGCGCGCATGCAGGTGGCCGAACAGCTGATGGCCCGCTCTCTCGCACTGGCTCCGTGGCAACCGTTGCAGTGGATTCCCATGGCCGGCCTGGTGCTGGCGCTGCTGGGGGCGATCTCGATCAGCGTGTACCGGCTGGGCCGCCTGTCGGACCGGCTGCGGTGGGCCAACTGGGCGATGATGGCCCTGCACGGCGTGATACTGATGCTGGCGGTGAGGGTCCTGCATCTATACGACATGGCGTGGATCAGCGTGGCCAAGCTGGCACCGACCACCTGCCTGGTGGAACTGGGCGAGCAGGGGCGGCTCCCGCTGGCGCAGGCGCAGGAGGTGGTGTTCGGCATTCTCACCCGCCAGCACGCCTTGCTGCTGCGCAATCCGGATGATCTGGCTCTGGTCCTGGCCGCGCTGCTGCTGATGGCGATGGTGGCCGGGTTCATGCTGTGGCGGGCGATCGTGCGGGCCAGATCATCGGAGGCGCTGGAAGACGGCTAAGGTCTGGAGTGCCCAGCATCCAATTTGATCCTGTCGTCTGCCTCCCTGCACGATAGGGTCTGGCGCAGATCCTTTCGCTCGAGCATATAGACGGCGGAAGGCTCTTCAGCCAGCTTCAGTTGCAACGATTCACCGAACGGAATGACACGCCCCAAGGGCTTCGTCCAGACGACGGGTGCATCGCGCTGTAGCGTTCGGTCAATCAGCGATGCCATCGGCCTCGCTTGAGGGTCAATTGCGAGGCGAACACAGCCGGCCATCCCTGTGCTCCCCATGCTGAGGATCGCGCGCGTGATCGGAGCGGATGTAGTGGGGAAAACGCAGGCCAGGGAGACTGCAAGCAATCCTCCCCAGAAGGCCTGTCGGACTATGCCATGGTGGCTGCTGCGGACGATGGCCAGTACAGCAACGAACTGGCCCAGCGCAAGAGTCAACGTACTGGAGGCGACCGCCAGCAGGACCGCGGTTGATCCATATCCAGCGGAGTTCGCGAGGTGGGCGACCCCGAGTCCTACCGGCAACATGGTCAGCGACTGCAGGATTGCCGAGGGAAGGCATGAGAGGAGCGGGGGGCGCTTGAAGCGGTGCCGGTGCGGGCGGCGTATCCAACGTCCGCAGACGGCCAGTACCGCAACGCTGAGGAGCGCCGAGAAGATCAGGATGATTGCCTGGGCCGTGGCGCCCGTATCGGCGAGTTCCATCCATAGGCACGCAGCCGTGAGAAGCAGGCCCGGTGACCACAGCAGAAGCAGCCATCGCGACAGATTCCCCATTGCAAACGCTTGCAGCGGATTGCGGAAGAAGGGCCCTCGATTGGGAATGATTGCGACGGCCAGGAGCCTGCCTTTCCTGCTCCTCGCCGCGCCTTCCATGACCAGCGCGCAGTTGTACACAAGCAACCCGCCAATCAGCGCAATCAACAGGACGATGATCGCGAAGAACAGCGGTATGAAGGCCACGAAGTCCGACGACAGAACGTTGATCGCCATTCGCTCCTGCATGCAGAAGTTCGCGACGGATGCCCCGCAGAGGAATACGATGCCGCCGAGAAAGAGCGACGTATTCTCACGGAGGGTGGCCGCGATGCGCTTCAGATCGCTCAGCCATGAAAGCTCGATCGTTCCGCCCACTTTTCCCATGATGTTCCTGACGTGCTCTGATTGACGCGGAGTTCATGGTCGTCGATACGCACTGGCACTAGAATCGGGGAAATCCTTACAACGTGTTCAAGGAGATCAGATGGTCGGGTTGCTGCGTGCGTTGCCGTTGCTGCTGTTGTCGTTGGCGGTACACGCCAACGAGGTGGACCGACGTATCGCGGTGACCATCGATGATCTGCCCTGGGCACGCGTGGATGAAATCGCGCCGCCGGATCTGCAGGCGCGTCATGAAGCCTTGATGGCCCAACTGCGGCAGGCGGGCGTGCCGGTGGTGGGTTTCGTCAACGAGAACAAGCTTGAGGTGGACGGCCAGGTGCAGCCAGCGCGGGTGCAGATGCTGCGCGACTGGCTGGAGGCGGGTTACGTGCTGGGTAACCACACGTACTCGCACATGGATCTGAACGCCAAGGGCGTGGCGGCGTTCCAGCAGGATTTCCTGCGCGGCGAGACGGTGCTGCGGCCGCTGCTGGCCGAGCGCGGGCAGACGCCGCAGTGGATGCGCCATCCCTACCTGCGCGCTGGGCGCAACGCGGACGAGCGCGTGCAGATGGATGCGTTCTTCAAGCAGCACGGCTACCGTGTGGCGCCGGTGACCGTCGACAACGGTGAGTGGGTATGGGCGTTCGCCTATGCCAACGTGATGAATGAGCAGCCCGACTCACCGGCGCGCGAGGCGACGCTGGCGCAGCTGCGCAAAGGCTACGTGCCGTACATGCTGAACAAGCTGGACTATTACGAGAAGCAGTCGCAGGCGCTGCTGGGCTACGCATTGCCGCAGGTGTGGCTGATGCACGCCAACGAGCTCAACGCGGCCACCTTCGCCGAACTGGTGGCGGCCACGAAGCGTCGTGGCTATCGCTTCGTGTCGCTGGACGAGGCGATGCGTGACCCGGCCTACGCACGCGGGGCTGAAGGCTACAACGGCCGCTACGGTCCCAGCTGGTTGCACCGTTGGGCGATGGCGGAGAAAAAGCCGAAGGACTTCTACGCTGGGGAGCCGGTGGTGCCGAAGTGGGTGATGACGCTGGCGAAGGTGGATTCGGAGTAGGGCTCAGCGCTTCACGGCCAGTACGCCGTCCAGTGCCAGTTCTGCCTTGAATCCGGCCTTTTCCAGCCGCTTGGCCACTTCGCGCGGGACATCGCGGCCGCTGGTCAGCTTGTTCGGCGCACCGGTGTAATGGAACAGGCGCCCACCCTTGCGGATCACGCGGGCGAGGTGGTCATAGAACACCTGTGAGTACAGCTCGCCGGCAATGCCGAAACGCGGCGGGTCGTGCAGGATCGCGTCGACGCTGTTGCTGGCCACCTGCTCGATCTGTTGCGAGACGTCGCCGTGGCTGAACTGCAGGCGGCCCCCGGCGGTGGCTGAGTCTGGATCCGGCGACCACGGATTGAGCGTGCGCAGCCACATCACGTCGGGATTCTTCTCGAACGAGCGGATCTGGCCGACGCCGGCCTCCAGCGCGCAGGCGGCGAAGTAGCCGAGGCCGCCGCAGGTATCGAGGATGATCTTGCCGGCGGGCGCGACCAGCTCGACCTTGCGACGTGCGTCCTCAAAGGGAGACAGCTTGGACGTCGGCAGCATCTTGATGCCGTCGATCTCGAAGGTGGGCGCGCCCCATTCGGTGGGCACCAGCTTGATCAGCGAGCCGCTGTAGCGCGAGATCGGCGCGAAGTCCTCGCCATCCCAGTAGTACAGCGTGCGGTCCTTCAGCTTGCCCGGCCACGGGTAGGCCTGGCCGCGGAAGTGGAAGCCATCGGTGTGCAGCGCCACGCTGTCCTGGCTGCGGCCGAGATCGAGCGAGCCCTGCCAATCGGCGGCGCCCTTGTCGTGGGCACGGCGCAGGGTGTCGGCGCTGTCGCGGGTCAGCAGAGGGCCGGTGTAATGGGGCACGGCGGGTACCGGGGCGGTTCGGGGGAGGGCATGGTACCGCAGCTGCCGTAGCGCCCAGGCCGTGCGGCAGTAGATCCACGCCATGCGTGGATGGAGGTAGGCTGGAGTCGAGCAGCGCTCGATGCTACAACTGGCTGCTACAGGTGAAGCCGTGGGTGGTTCCTTCCCCTGCAATCATGCCAACGCCACGCGACGGCTGCATGCCCTGTAGCGCGCAGGAGCGTCGATGGACCTCCTGGGTTTCGGGCGGCTGCCGATCAAAGTCGTAGCGCATGGTCCCATCCTCCCGCAGCAGCCAGTGCACGGTGACCCGTTCTTGGCTGCCGTCGCCGAGATCCCAATCCAGAGTGCGCATCAGCAGAATCTGGCCATCAGGTAGTTCCTGGACTTCGTCATAGGCGCCTTGGGTCTTGGCGACACCCAGCACTAGCAGCAGAAAGAGCATCATGGAAAGTTCCTCAAAGACCAGAGGATGTGCCCACTCCGCGTCATAAGGCCATCAGAATCATTGCGTGTTACGGGCACTTCACCGCATACACCGGCCCGGCGCCGATCAGCATCAGCGCCATGTAATCGCTGTCGCTGGCCTTGCCTTTCAGCGTGGCGCCCTTGTTGAAGTGGAAGATGCCGAAGCCGCCAGCCATGCGGATCAGCGCGCTGTCGATCTGCGTAGCGTCATCGCGGAAGTAGCGGCTGATCTCGCTGTTGCTGGCCATGTGCAGGGCGTTCGGTTCGCGCTGCCACTGGCCATCGCGATTGAAGGAGACGAAGTACTGGCCACCTTCCCTCTCGATGCGGAAGTCGGCGGGCTTGCGCGCGCTGGTGGCGAAACAGCCCTGCAGGGGATCGGCCGAGAAGGGAAGCCCGGCATCACCGCCACAGGCGGCGAGCAGCAGCAGGGCACCGGGTAGCAGCAGGCGGAGCGTGCGCATGGGATGTCCCTACAGGGCAGGTGCGGCTAGTGTAGGCAGCAGGCGGGCACGGCCCGTACAGGAATTCGGCAAGCGAAGAGGGGTTTTCGGATGGCGCAGGGCAAGGCACCGTGGTGCGGCGTGGCCAGTTGGCTGGGCATGGTGGTGGGCTGGGGCGCGGGCACGGTGGCCGCGCAGGCAGCGGTGGCGGCCGGTGGCAATGGCCTGGCCGCGGGGATGGGCGTGGCGGTCCTGGGTGCGGCGCTGGTGGGTGCCGGCTTTGCCGTGGCATCGCGCGTGCGCGGCGAGCGCTGGCCGTGGATCGGCATTGCCGGTGCGGTCGTTAGCGCGCTGCCGCTGCTGATGTACCTGCTGCGGATGATGTTGAAGCTCTAGTTGTAGTGCCGGCCGCTGGCCGGCAACGGCAGGTGGATCGCAGGCTTCATGAGGTTGCCGGCCAGCGGCCGGCACTACCCGACGCGGGTCATGCGCTGCGGTGGATCTCCACCGTCACGTGCACCAGTTCTTCATGGATGGCCAGCGCATTGCGCACGGTATCGGCATCCAGACTGGCGTCGTTGGTGACCACGCTGACGCTGACCGCGTACTTGCCGCGGCCGACCTGCCAGACGTGCAGGTCGGCCAGGCGTGCCGGCCATGGGCCCTGCTCGATCACCTCGCGCACTTCGGCCACCACCGGCGCGTCCATCTGCGCGTCGAGCAGGATGCGGCCGCTGTCGCGCAGCAGGCCGATCGCCCACACCGTGACCAGCACGGCACCGACCAGGCCCATCACCGGGTCCAGCCAGGTCAGGCCCAGCAGCTTGCCGCCGAGCAGGGCAACGATGGCCAGCACCGAGGTGGCGGCGTCGGCCAGCACGTGCACGTAGGCCGAGCGCAGGTTGAGGTCGTGACCGTGCGCATGGTCGTGATCGTGCCCGTGGTGTTCGCCATGATCGTGGCCGTGCCCGTGGTGATGATGCGCGTGGCCTGGGCTGTCGTGCAGCCACCAGGCACACAGCAGGTTCACGCCCAGCCCGACCGCAGCAATGGCGATGGCTTCGTTGTAGTGGATCGGTGCCGGTACCCACAGTCGCTCCAGCGATTGCACGGCCATCAGCGCGGCGACGCCGAGCAGGGCGATGGCGCTGGTATAGCCGGCCAGGATCTCGATCTTCCAGGTGCCGAAGGCGAAGCGCGGGTCGTGCGCGTAGCGGCGTGCACAGCGGTAAGCGAACACCGACAGGCCCAGCGCCAGCGCATGCGAGCTCATGTGCCAGCCGTCGGCGAGCACGGCCATGGAGTTGAACCACCAGCCGCCGACGATCTCCACCAGCATCATGCCGACGGTGAGCCACAGGGCGCGGCGGGTATTGCGTTCGGCCAGCGGGTTGCCGTCGTCGAAGCGGTGTTCGTGGCGGCGGGCGGCGGCGAGGGCGTCGAGGTGCATGGGGACCCGAGGGGTAGAGGAGATACCCCCATAGGGTATATGATCCGGCCATGGCACATGTACACAAGAACCGAAAGCAGCTGCTGACCCGGGTGCGTCGTATCGGCGGCCAGGTGGCGGCGTTGGAGCAGGCGCTGGACAGGCCCGAGGGAGAGGCGGGCGACTGCGCGGACGTGCTGGTACAGGTCGCCGCGGTGCGCGGTGCCGCCCACAGCCTGCTGATGGAGCTGCTGCACGAGCACCTGCAGGAGCACGTGGTGGGTGCGGAAGACCCGCAGCAACGGGCGGACGAGGCCGCAGTGCTGGTGGAGCTGCTGCGCCGCTACGGCAAATAGCTGGCGTGGTGCCGGCCACTGGCCGGCAACGTCAGGTGGCGGCGGGGTTCATGCGGTTGCCGGCCAGCGGCCGGCACTACCCGTGCCGGTGCCGCGCGTTCCAGATGTGCGTGGCGGCCAGCAGCAGGCTGCCGGTAACGGTCAAGGGTGTTTCCCAGTCGTGCGAGGGCAGCGCCAGCGCACCGGCCAGCAGCAGGCCCAGCCCCATGCCGGCAGTGGCCCAGGCCAGCGCCGGCAGCGGATGACGGCGCTCGGCCCGCCACAGCGCATAGCCGGTCAGCGGCAGGGCGATGGCCACGAACAACAGGTGCACCCACTCGGCTTCGGCCCAGACGCCGAACAGGGGCAGCGCGGCGGCAAGCAGAGGCAGCGCCAGGCAGTGCAGCAGGCACAGGCTGGACAGGGCGACCGCGCCGGCATCAAGCAGGGCGGCAGAGGGTGACTTCATCGGGCAGGTTCCTTGCTTTACAAGTGTTATACAGTAACATTTCCGTTCCGCAGCCAACCCGCTCCGACATGAACACTGTTTCCCGCGCCGACCGTCGCCTTCCGGTCACCGTGCTGTCCGGCTTCCTTGGGGCCGGCAAGACCACCCTGCTCAACCAGATCCTGCGCAACCGCGAGGGCCTGCGCGTGGCGGTCATCGTCAACGACATGAGCGAGGTCAACATCGATGCGCAGCTGGTGCGCGAGGGTGGGGCGGAACTGCGCCGCACCGAAGAGACCCTGGTGGAGTTCAGCAACGGCTGCATCTGCTGCACGCTGCGCGATGACCTGCTGCAGGAAGTTCGGCGCCTGGCCGATGCCGGCCGCTACGACTACCTGCTGATCGAATCAACGGGCATCGGCGAGCCGATGCCGGTGGCCGCCACTTTCGCGGTGCGCGACGAGCACGGCTTCAGCCTGAGCGACATCGCGCGGTTGGACACGATGGTGACGGTGGTCGATGGCAGCGCGTTCCTGGCCGATTTCGGCTCAACCCTGCGCCTGGCCGAGCGTGGCCAGCAGGCCGGGCCCGATGATGATCGCGGCGTGGTCGACCTGTTGTGCGAGCAGGTGGAATTCGCCGATGTGATCGTGGTCAGCAAGGTCGACCAGGTGGACGACGAAGTGCTGCAGGACACCCTGGCCGTACTGCGGGGATTGAACCGCGATGCCAAGCTGCTGTTGTCCAGCTTCGGTGACGTGCCGCTGAGCGAACTGCTGGACACCGGCCGCTTCGACATGGAGCGTGCGCAACGTGCACCGGGCTGGGTGAAGGAGCTGCGCGGCGAGCACACGCCGGAAACCGAGGAATACGGCATCGCCAGTTTCGTCTACCGTTCGCGGCGTCCGTTCCACCCCGCACGCTTCGCACGGGCGTTGCAGTCGGGCATGCCGGGCGTGATCCGCAGCAAGGGCTGGTTCTGGCTGGCCAACCGCATGGACTGGGTGGGCGAGTTGAACAGCGTGGGTGCGGCAACGCGCACGCAGGCGGCGGGTTTCTGGTACGCGGCGCGTGAGCGCGTGCGCGCGGGGCAGGAGGACACCGCGCCGCTGCTGCCACCGACACCGCTGCCCTACAGTGACCTCGGCTGGGCGCGGCAGCAGGCCGAGTGCTGGAGTGCGCCCTTGCCGGGCCCCGACGAGTTCCCGGACATGGCCGCGCATTCGGCGATGCAGCGCCTGTGGCACCCGCTGTGGGGCGACCGCCGCCAGGAGCTGGTGGTGATCGGCGTGCACATGGATGAGCGCGCCGTGCGTGCGGAACTGGACGCGTGCCTGCTGAACGATCAGGAGCTGCGCGCCGGTCCGCTGCTGTGGCAGCAGCTGCCGCAGGCGTTCCCGCTGTGGAAGCGGTGAGCGCGCATTGACGGTTGGTGATGTGCCGGCCAGCGGCCGGCACTACCCCGGATCGATACGCCATGCGTGGATCTACAGATGGTCGCGCCAGTGCCAGCCGTCGGTGGTCACCTGCAGCACCTGCGTGGGCCGCAAGGCCTGCAGCAGGTGCCGGTCATGGCTGACCATCATCAGGGCACCGGGCCAGGCCACCAGCAGTTCTTCCAGCGCCTGCAACGCGCCCAGGTCCAGCGCGTTGCCGGGCTCGTCCAGCAGCAACAGCTGGGGGGCCGGATCGGCGTACAGCACGCTGGCCAGCGCACCCTTTACCCGTTCGCCATCACTGAGGCTGCCGGAGGGGCGAAGGATGCGCCGTGCATCCAGCCCGAGCAGGGCCAGGAGCGTGCGTAGTTCGCCCGGATCTGCCGCGGGGTTGGCCGCCTGCACGGTTTCAAGGATGCTGCGCTCGCCGGACAAGCCCAGCAGCTGCTGGTCCAGCAGGGCCAGCGGCGCATGCCGCTGCACGGTGCCCGCGCGTGCCGGCAGTTGGCCGGCCAGCACGCGCAGCAGGGTGGATTTGCCGCTGCCATTGTCACCGACCACGGCGATGCGTTGCCCGCGACGGATCTCCAGCTGCAACGGGGCACTGCAGCCATGCGGCAACACCAGCGATTGCGCCTGCAGCAGGCGTGCGCTGCCGCGTTCGCCTTCACCGGCAAACAGCGCCAGTTCCGGCGTGGCATGAACCTCAGAGGCCGCCGCGCGCAGTTGATCGGCACTGGCCTGCAGGCGTTCGGCCTGCATCTGCTGCGCGCGGCCGTGGCTGGCCTCGGCGCGCTGCTTCTGCCGGCCGAGCAGGATCGGTGCCTGGTTGGCCTGCTTCGCATCGCGGTTGCCACGCGCCTGCCGCTGTTGCTGGCGTTCGTGCTGTTCACGCGCGCTGCGTTGCTGCTGCCGGTGCTGCGCGCGCGCATGGTCGAGCTGAGCAGCGGCGGCCTCGCGTTCGGCCGCACGCGCGTCGGCGTAGTGCTGCCACGGCCCGCCATAGCGGTGCAGTCCACGCGCATCGAGTTCGACGATCTGCTGCATCTGTTCCAGCAGCTCGCGGTCGTGGCTGATCGCCAGCAGGCCGCCACGCCACTGCTGCAATTGTTCGTACAGCTGCTGGCGATGGCGTGCATCGAGGTGGTTGCTGGGTTCGTCGAGGATCAACCAGTCGGCACCGCTGGCCCACGCCCCGGACAGCGCGACCTGCATCGCCTGGCCACCACTGAGGCGCGCGGCGGGCTGGGCGGGGTCGAGGTCGTCGGGCAGGCCCACTGCCTGCCATTGCTGCTGCAGGCGTTCGCGCAGGTCCCAGCGGTCACCGACGTGGGTGAAGTCGGCCTCGTCCACGCTGCCGGCTTCGATGCGCGCGAGTGCGTCCAGCGCTTCGCCGACACCGGCCAGTGCGCCAACGGTGCCGGAGGGTGGATAGCCGGGTGTCGGCAACAGGAACACGCGGCCGCTGCGGCGCACCTGGCCGCTGTCGGGTGACAGGTGGCCGGCCAGCAGGCGGGCGAGCACGCTCTTGCCGGTGCCATTGGCACCGACCAGGCCGGTGGCGACCGGCTCAAAGGAAAACGACAGATCGGAAAACAGCGGACGGCCGTCGGCCAATCGATACGACACGCGATCGAGCGTGAGGGAATGCGGGGTCATGCGACCTCCATGGATGCCGGGTTCTCCCCTGCGCGCAGGGGCGGGAAGAGTCAGGCCGTCTGATGGGAAGACGGCGGCATCAATGGCGCATTGGTCGCGAGCCTCTGGGAGGAATGAGGCGTCAGTATAGCGGGGCTGGCTGAATGGCCGGGTGTGGTGCGCCAGGCATCCGGTAAGTCGAGCATGGCTCGACTCTACACAGGCATCCATGCGTGGTGTGGATTGATCGCACCTACGGCACGGTTTCCAGGCGTGCGCTGACGAAATCGATGAACACCCGCAGCTTCGGCAGCACGTGGCGGCCGGAGGGCCACAGCAGGTGGAAGATGCCGCAGGAATGCACATGCTCGTCCAGCACGGTGACCAGCCGGCCGTCGGCCAGCGCATCGCGTACCGAGTGCACCGGCACGAACGCCAGGCCCACGTGGCGCAGCGCAAGCGCCACGCGTGCTTCGATGGTGTTGGCCACCATGTGGACCGGCAGTTCCTGCGGGGTTTCATCTTCAGGCCAATGGATCGGCCATAGCTCCAGCTTGCCGGTGCTGGGGAAGCGGTAGTGCAGCAGCGTGTGCTGCATCAGTTCGGCCGGCGTGCGCGGAATGCCGCGCTGCTGCAGGTAGCCGGGCGAGGCGACGATGCGGCGCGGAAACACGCCCAGGCGCCGCGCGTTCATGCGCGAGTCGCTGGGCTCGCCGACCCGCAGCACGGCATCGAAACCTTCCTCGATGACATCGACCAGCCGATCACTGAAGTCGAGATCGAGGCGGATGTCCGGATAGGCGGCCATGAACTCGGCCATCAGCGGCAGGGTCAGATCACCCACCAGCGGCAGGCCGATGCGCAGCGTGCCGCGCGGCGTGGCGTGTGGTTGCGCCAGTTCGGTGCGCGCAGCATCGCGCTCGTCGAGGATGCGCCGGCAGCGCGCCAGGAACAGCTGGCCTTCGGCGGTGAGGGTGATGCTGCGCGTACTGCGATGGAACAGGCGGACGCCGAGCGCCTGTTCCAGCCGGGCAACGCATTTGCCGGCGGCCGAGGCGGAGATGCCCTGCAGGCGCCCGGTCTCGACGAAGCTGCGGGTGTCGGCGGCGTGCACGAAGGTCTGCAGGTTGGCGAGGTTGTCCAGGACGGTCATGGGCGTTGCGGGCGATGGAAGCGGCAGGGTAGAGGGGCGCGCTGGTGGCGGTTGGCGCCGCCCTCGCAACACTGTGGTGCGGGGCGGGTTGTGGGCGTTTGTGGCCTTGCAGTTCCGGCCATGATGCCGATTGCGGACTGCACGGTCCATGATGCCCGGAGCGGCAACCGGCTTTTTGCGCGGCGGCGGGCTGCCTAACGTGGCGGCCTCTCCCCCACGGATCACCGCGATGAATGCCGCTCTTTCCCTTGAACCCGTACCGACGCTGCCGTCGGTGCAGCGGCTGCTGCTGCAGGTGCACCCCCTGCGCCTGGTCGGCGCGGTGGTGCTGGTGCGCCAGCACGGGGTGCTGCGCCACGCCAGCGCCAGCGGCCTGGCGGACCGCGAATCAGGCACGCCGATGCAGCGCGACCAGCTGTTCCGGCTGGCCTCGGTCAGCAAGCCGCTGCTGACCACGGTGATCCTGCGCCTGGTGGCCGATGGCGTGCTGGACCTCGATGCCCCGGTGCAGCGTTGGCTGCCGGACTTCCGCCCGGCGCTGGCCGATGGCAGCACGCCACCGATCAGCCTGCGCCAGCTGCTCAGCCACAGCAGCGGGCTGGGCTACCGTTTCCTGGAGGCCGATGCGGACGGCCCGTATGCGCGGGCGGGTGTCAGCGATGGCATGGATGCCAGCCCGGTGTCCCTGGCCGAGAACGTGCGCCGCATCGCGCAGGCGCCGCTGCTGTTCGCACCCGGCAGCCAGTGGTTGTACTCGCTGGGCGTGGATGTGGCCGGTGCGGTGGCCGAAGCCGCAACCGGTGACACCCTGCAGGCGCTGTTCGCGCGCCTGCTGGCCGCACCGCTGGGCCTGCGCGATACTGCCTTCGCCACCGCCGATGCTGCGCGGCTGGCCACCCCCTATGTGAGCGACATGCCACAGCCACATCGCCTGCGCGAAGGCGAAGTGGTGGCGCCGTTCGAAGGCACGATCGGCATCGAATACAGCCTTGCGCGTGCCACCGATGCCAGCCGATTCGCCTCAGCCGGCGCCGGTCTGGTGGGCACCGCCGATGAGGTGATGGCGGTGCTGGAGGCGTTGCGCGACGTACGGGCGTCGGGCCTGTTGCCGCCCGCACTGGCGGCGCAGATGGCCACCCCGCAGGTGGGCGAGCAGGGCCCGCCGGAACCGGCCGGCTGGGGCTTCGGCCTGGGCTTTGCGCTGCTGCGCGATGCCACTGCCAGCGGCACGCCGCAGCGCGAAGGTACCTGGCGCTGGGGCGGCGCGTATGGCCACAGCTGGTTCGTCGACCCGGCGCGTGGGCTGAGCGTGGTGGCGCTGACCAACACCCTGTACGAGGGCATGGATGGCGCCTTCGTCGATGAGCTGCGTAATGCGGTCTACGCCGATCTGGAGGGCGCCCGATGAGCGGCCATGCCATTGATGCGAGCAGCCCGGCCGGTGAAGCCACACGCCTGCCGTGGGCCGGTCTGCTGGCACTGGCCGGTGGTGGCTTCATCACCCTGCTGACCGAGACCCTGCCGGCCGGCGTACTGCGACCGATGGGCAACAGCCTGGGCGTGAGTGATGCGGCGGTGGGCCAGCTGGTGAGCGTGTATGCGCTGGGGTCGGTGATGGCCGCACTGCCGATGACCGCGCTGACCCAGCGCCTGCCGCGGCGTCCGCTGCTGCTGGCGGCGATTGCCGGGTTCGTGGTGGTCAATACGCTGACCGCGTTGAGCAGCAGCTACGCGCTGATCCTTGCGGCACGCTTCCTGGCCGGGGTGAGTGGCGGCCTGCTGTGGTCGCTGGTGGCCGGTTACGCCGCGCGCATGGTGGTGCCCTCGCTGCAGGGCCGGGCGATTGCCGTGGCGATGGTGGGTTCGCCGCTGGCGTTGTCGCTGGGGGTACCGGCCGGCACGTTGCTGGGCCAGCAGATCGGCTGGCGCTGGGCGTTCGCGTTGATGAGCCTGCTGGGCGTGGGACTGCTGGCATACGCGCGCTGGGCGTTGCCTGCATTGCCAGCGGCGCCGGCCGGCCAGCGCATGTCGCTGGGCATGGTCTGGCGCATGCCCGGTGTTCGCAGCGCGCTGCTGGTGATGGTGCTGTACGTGCTGGCGCACAACGTGCTCTACACCTACATCGAACCGTTGGCGGTGGAGGCCGGTGCCGGTGCCTGGCTGGATCGCCTGTTGCTGGCGTTCGGCATCGCAGCGATTGCCGGCATCGGTATCGCCGGCTGGGGCGTGGACCGTCATCTACGCACGCTGGTCTGGGCGGCGGTGGTCGGCTTCCTCCTGCCGGTGCTGGCCTTGCTGTTGTGGCCAGGCCAGCCGACCCCGCTGCTGCTGGCGACGATCCTGTGGGGTGTGGCCTTCGGTTCGGTGGCGACCCTGTTCCAGACCGCGCTGGCGCGCCGCGCGGGTGCCGCTGCGGATCTGGCGCAGTCGATGCTGGTGACCGGCTGGAACCTGGCCATTGCCGCCGGAGGCATGGCAGGCGGTGTGCTGCTGCAGGCGCGCGGCGCCAGCCAGCTGGGATGGTTGCCGTTGCTGCTGCTGGTGGTGACGGCAGCGTGGCTGCTGGCGCGGCCGAAGGCGTGGGAATAGGCGCAGACCAAACGCTACGGAGGTGCCGGCCAGCGGCCGGCACTACCGCGGTTCACGCCATCCACGCATGGCGTGGATCTACCGAGCGCAGCGACCCGCGTTTGCCTTTGAATTTTCTGTTGATTCCGTGGTGGGACGCCGCCGGAACCTGTCAGAGGCCGGGGCGGTCGGGTTCGCGGGGGTGTCCGCGGCATGGGCCCGAGGCATGCCTCGGGCGGGTTGGGCAGGACGCTCAACCCCGGTCTTGCCGTGTGCGCAGGACTGCGCACGCGAGCAAGCCGCGGCCAAGCCCCCATGGATGGGTTTACGGCGTCCCCCGCGAACCCGACCGTCCCGGCCAACTCCGGGATAGCTGTACGCGACCCACCACGAGGGGCCCCGCCGTTCGCCGTCCTACTCCACGCCCTCGCGCTCGATCGGCACGCTGCGCGGATTCTGCATGTGCTCGCGCGCCGCGCCGTAGCGCTGCTGGCGCTTGTTGTGGAACGCCACGAACTCGTCGCGCGGCAGCGGCCGCGAGAACAGCCAGCCCTGCCCGAACTCCACGTGGCGGCTGTGCAGGTAGGCCAGCTGCGCCTCGGTTTCCACGCCTTCGGCCACCACCCACAGGCCCAGTTCCTTGGCCATGTCGATGATGTGCGGCGTGACCGGGCTGGTCGCGCTTTCGGTGCCGATGGCATCGATGAACGACTTGTCGATCTTCAGCGCATCCAGTGGCAGCTGCTCCAGGTACTGCAGGCTGGAGAAGCCCACGCCGAAATCATCGATGGCCACGCTGTGGCCGGCACGGCGCGCCTGCGCCAGCATCGTGCGGGCGCGGTCCAGGTCGAGGAAACCACGCTCGGTGGCCTCCATCCAGATCTGCTGCGGCAGGATGCCGCTGCCGGCCATGTGCTGGGTGATCATCTTCAATGCACGCCCACTGCTGATGTCCTCGGCGGCGAGGTTGATCGCGATGTGCGCGCTGCGATCGGCCACCAGCAGCTCGCGCATGTCGCGCACCACGTTCTCGATCACCAGGTCGGTGATGTCGGCGATCATGCCGGCCTCTTCGGCCAGCGGAATGAACAGGTCCGGCCGCACCTGGGTGCCGTCCGGGCGCTGCCAGCGGATCAACGCTTCGGCGCCGACGCAGATGCCGGTATCCAGCTCGATGATCGGCTGGTAGTGCAGGTACAGCTCGCGGCGGCGGATGGCGGTGGCCAGCTCGCCGCGCAGCGACAGCCGGCGCCGGGAGAGCCAGATCACCAGGCCGGCCCCCGCGGCTGCCAGCAGCAGCCCCAGCGGCACGAACAGCCAGGCCTGCTGGCGGAAGGTGGCGGCCAGCGCAGTGCGCGGCGTGGTGGCGATCGCCAGCCATTCCTCGTTGCGTGCGGTGGCAAACAGCGTGTTCTGGTCCAGCCCCTCGCCGGGGTTGCGCAGCAGGTTCTGCAGCAGCGCCGGGTCCATGCCGTCCTGCTTGGCCAGCAGCCGCCCATCCGGGCTGGCCAGGGCCAAGCGCACATTCGGATCGACGATGACATCGACGAAGCGGCGCGGATCGACCAGCACGTCGTGGGAGCCGTACAGGATCGCCAGCACCTGGCGCCGGCCGCTGGCTTCGGGGCGCACATCCACCGCGATGCCGGCGCCGTCGCTGGTGACATGGTCGGCCTTGGGCTGATTCACGTCCGAGTGGAACGGTCCCCAGGAGGTACAGCGCAGCTTGCCCCCTTCGAAGTAGCCCATCTGGTCCACCGACGGCGTGGTCATCACCAGCGTCTGCATGCGCCGGATGTGTTCTTCATTGCAGCCGGAGGCGGTACCGGCTTCGGCCGACTTCAGCGCGGCCAGCGCCTCGTGGTAGGACAGGTCGGAGCGGCGCAGGGTGCGCAGCGCGATGTCGTGCAGCCGCTGCTGTTCGACCGTGACCGCGCGGTCCCAGGTGGCGTAGGCCATCACCGCGATCGGTACGGCGGCGGCCAGCAATGCCAGCGCGGTGCCACCGATGATGACGCGCAGCCGGCTCATGGCCGGAGCTCCAGCGGGAGGGGCAGGGCAGAGGGCATGGGCGGGGCCGGTCCTTGGGCAGATGCGGCTATCTGAGCATGGCGCCGGGCCGGGCGGAATGGGCGCAATCCGGAATTTCGTCACATTGTGATGAATGCGGCCAGGATTGACGGAATCAGCTCATCGGGTGCTGGCGCTCCGGCCCGCGGAGGACTACCGTCGGACGCTTCGCCCGCTCTTTCCCGCGCCCATGACCGAGCCCGCAACGCCCCCCGAGCACCTGCGCCGCAGCCTGTCCAACCGCCACCTGCAACTGATCGCCATCGGCGGTGCCATCGGTACCGGCCTGTTCATGGGCTCGGGCAAGACCATCAGCCTGGCCGGCCCGTCCATCGTCTTCGTCTACCTGATCATCGGCGCGATGCTGTTCTTCGTGATGCGCGCGATGGGCGAGCTGCTGCTGTCCAACCTGCAGTACAAATCCTTCATCGATTTCTCCACCGATCTGCTGGGCCCCTGGGCCGGCTTCTTCTGCGGATGGACGTACTGGTTCTGCTGGATCGTGACCGCCATTGCCGATGTGATCGCGATCGCCGCCTATGCGCAGTTCTGGTTCCCCGGGCTGGACGCATGGATACCGGCACTGGCCTGCGTGCTGCTGTTGCTGGCACTGAACCTGGTGACGGTGAAGCTGTTCGGCGAAATGGAATTCTGGTTCGCGCTGATCAAGATCGTGGCGATCTGCGCGCTGATCATCACCGGCGCCGGCCTGGTGGCATGGGGCTTCACCTCGCCCAGTGGCCACACCGCAGCGCTGTCGAACCTGTGGAATGACGGCGGCATGTTCCCGATGGGCCTGGTCGGCTTCTTTGCCGGTTTCCAGATCGCGGTATTCGCCTTCGTCGGCATCGAACTGGTCGGCACCACCGCCGCCGAAACCGCCGACCCGGAGCGCAACCTGCCCAAGGCGATCAACTCGATTCCGGTGCGCATCATCATCTTCTACGTGCTGGCGCTGATCGCGATCATGGCGGTCACGCCGTGGCGCCAGGTGGTGCCGGACAAGAGCCCGTTCGTGCAGCTGTTCGTGCTGGCCGGCATTCCCGCCGCTGCCAGCCTGATCAACTTCGTGGTGCTGACCTCGGCCACGTCCTCTGCCAACAGCGGCATCTTCTCCACCAGCCGCATGCTGTACGGCCTGGCAGAAGAGGGCCATGCACCGCGCGGCCTGTCGAAGCTGTCGCGTGCGGCGGTGCCGGCACGCGGCCTGCTGTTCTCGTGCCTGTGCCTGCTGGGCGGCACCCTGCTGATCTACCTGATTCCCAACCTGGTGACCGCCTTCACCCTGGTGACGACGTTGGCGACGGTGCTGTTCATCTTCGTCTGGTCGCTGATCCTGGTGGCGTACATGGTCTACCGGCGCCGTTATCCGGAGCGGCATGCCGCCTCGATCTTCAAGATGCCCGGCGGCGTCGCCATGTGCTGGGCCTGCCTGGTGTTCTTCGCCGGCGTGCTGGTGCTGCTGAGCCTGCAGGGCGACACCCGCCAGGCCCTGATCGCCAGCCCGGCATGGTTCGTGCTGCTGGGCGTGGGTTACTGGATGCGCCGCAGGACCGCGAAGTAATCCAACGTCTCCGCTCCATCGATTGATCCACGGTTTCCAGGAAGTTTCATCCACGCCTGGCGTGGATCTACTGTCCGTCGCAGGAAACTGTCGAGGGCGGGTGGGTGTGGCCCGGCAGGACCGTTGGCGCCATGGATGGCGGCATCGAGCCCCCATGGATGGGTTTACGGCGTGTCCTGCCGGGCCACACCTACCCGACCAGCCCTCAACAGCCCAGCGCCGCTCTGGGTGTTGACGTTGCCTCTGCAGGTGCAGGGCGCAGCCCTGCCGACCCCCATTCACCCAACATTAGCGGGCGCGGCCGGATCATCCGGCCGCCATGACCTGTCGCCCGCTCCTGCTGGTGCTGTTGCTGCTGCCCGGCCTGTGGCCCGGGCTGGCCACCGCGCGCACGGTCTACCGCTGCGTGCAGGGCAACACCGTCAGCCTGGCCACCGCACCGGAACCGGGCTCGCGCTGCACGCCGAAGGAAATCGACGACAACGCCATCCAGACCCCAAACCTGTGGGGCAACATGGGCGTGTTCAGCGGTGTGCTGTACGAGCGCGAGCAGGACGGTGCGCTGGTCTACTCGACCCGCAACCTGCCCGGCTCGCGGGTGTTCCTGAAATTCACCGTGGCCACGCCGCCGGGCGAGCCGGCCCATGAGGGCCTGGGCAAGGTCGGCACGCCGCAGCTGGCGCAGCACGCCAGGCAGTTCAAGGCTGCCGCCAAGGCCACCGGCGTCGACGATGCGTGGCTGCGTGCGATTGCCCATGCCGAAAGCAACTTCGATGCGCTGGCGGTGTCGACCAAGGGCGCACAGGGCGTGATGCAGCTGATGCCTGACACCGCGCAGGAATACGGCGTGCGTGATCCATTCTCGCCGCAGCAGTCGATTGATGGCGGCGCCCGTTACATGCGCGCGCTGCTGCGCCGCTACAACGGCGACCGGCCGCTGGCGGCGGCCGCCTACAACGCCGGCATCGGGGCGGTCACCCGCTACAAGGGCGTCCCGCCGTATGCCGAAACCCTGGCCTATGTGGACAAGGTGATGGCGCTGTACGCGCGCTACCGCGAAGCGATGGGCATCCGTACCGAGGTACCGGCGCGCTAGGCGCTGCTCAGCGCGAGGTGCCGCTGCCGACCAGCGCGTAGCTCTCGATGCGGCCGACGCGTGCGACCTCGGCCTGCACGTCGGCACGCTGCTTGAGCGCACGCCACGCCGCATCAATGCGCACATCGCCCGGCAGCGACGGATAGGTGCGCATGTCCTGCAGGCTGGCCAGGGTCTCGCCGCGGTCGACCGGCGAGCGCAGCTGTTCGATCAGCACTGCAGCCGCACCGTCCAGGTCACCCTGCTCCAGCAGCATCTCGCGATGGAACACGGCGGCATCGTCGCGCTGGGCGAGAATTACCTCGCGTGCAGCCTCCATTGCCCTGGTATCGCCCTGGCCGCGGGCGGCGGCGAACTGCACCAGCGCCTGTGCGGCCTTGCCATAGCCGGCCAGGCCCTGGATGCCCTGCACTGCCTGCGCCGCCTCCTGCGGGCGACCCAGCGAGATCAACAGGAAGCCGATGTTCAACTGGTGCTCGATGCTGTTGGGACCGAGTGCACCGATGCGCGTGGCCTGCTGCGCGGTCGCCAGTGCGTCGTCGAGCCGGCCCAGCCGGCGCAGTGCCGTGAGCCGGCTGTTGAGCAGCCACCCCACCCATTCGGCGTCGGTGGCCGAAGGCGACTCACCTGCGGCGGCCGCACGGGCCATGCCGTCGGTCAGCGCCAGCACTTCCTCGTTGCGGTCCAGCATCAGCAGCGTGCTGCTGAATTCGGCCATGCGCGCGTCCAGTGCGCGATCGAGCAGGCCCGACACACGCAGTTCGTCCAGATGCTTCTGCGCGGCCTGCACCGGATCAAAGCGCGCATCGCCGCGATCGACATAGCGGTCGAAGCGCTTGTCGCTGCGCAGCCGGATGATCTCGGCGGGGCCTTTGATTCGCGCCAGGGTGGCCGGGACGTCATCGCTACGGCCGCTCTCGGCCTGCAACGTGGCCAGTGCCAGCCACATGCCGGTCGGCTCCAGGCCCCCGTTCTTCCAGCCGTTGTCGAACAGGGCCTGCAGCAGTTCCATGCGCTGTCGTGGCTGGTCGCGCAGGCGGTATTGCAGGTACCTGACCGTGTCGTTCTGCAGCGGCAGCGGCGCGTCGGCATGCTTCAGCGCCCGCACCAGGTACTTCGTAGCCGGTGCGGGCTGGCTCTCGGACAGCTCGAGCGAGACCAGGGTCAGCAGGATCTGCGCGTCCTCCGGCAATGCGTCCACCGCGCGTTGCAGGTAGCGGCGGGCCTGGACCGGCTTCTTCTGCACCATCGCCGTCCAGCCGGCCACCTGCGAGGCGCGGCCCTGGCGTTCGGCATCGAAGTCATCCAGCAGCGGATCCTCCATCAGCTGTTCCATCGTGATCAGCGCACCCAGTGTGTTGCCACGGCGCGACTGCTCGATCGCATCATCCCAGCGCTTGGCGTAGGCCATGTGCACGGCATCACTGGTGACCGACGGCTTCTGCGGCGCAACGGTAATCGAGGCCGAAGCGGGGGTGCCTGCCAGTGCGGCCAGCAGCACGGCGGCGAGGGGGAGGGTGCGGGGCATGGAGGATCTCCATCCGTGGGGACAACATTGAAACCGCTGCCGCCAGCGAGAACAAGCGCGATGCATGGAACTCTGGCGCCCGCCGGTACGACTGGCCGTGGCGGATCGCCTGCGCAGCGTCTATTGTCGGTGCCTCTTCAGGCAACAGGCAGGCAGCGCAGCGCGATGGCACGGTGGCAATGGATGGCAGCAGGCGTGGCAGTGGCAACCGCAGTGGCCTTGGCCGCAACCTGGTGGGAGACGCCGTTGCACACGCTGGCTGAACCGGCAGGCCCGGCGCCCACGCCGTTGGCCTGGACCGCACAGATCGAGCCGTTGGCCGGCGATGGCCATCCGGGTGATCGTGACGGTGCCTCGGCACAGGCCCGCTTTGCCGATCCCTATGCGTTGCTGCGCAGCGCCGATGGCAGCGTGTACTTCACCGATGCCGGCGACAACAACCGCATCCGCCGCCGCCTGCCCGACGGCCGTGTCGAAACCGTGGCCGGGCAGGGCGAAGGGCGCATCGATGGCCCGGCGTTGCAGGCCAGCTTCAACACCCCTTCCGGCATTGCCGCCGATGCGCAGGGCAACCTGTATGTGGCCGACACCGGCAACCATGCGATCCGCCGCATCGGCATTGACGGCCAGGTGACCACGCTGGCCGGGGGCGAGCAGGGCCATGCCGATGGACCGGTCGCGCAGGCGCGCTTCGATGCGCCGATGGGTATCGCGGTGGATGCGCAGGGCCAGGTCTACGTGGCCGATACGTTCAACGATCGCATCCGGGTGATCGGCACCGATGGCAGCGTGCGTACGCTGGCCGGCGGTGGGCGTCCGGGGCTGGCCGATGGCGTGGGCGATGCGGCGCGCTTCGATACGCCGGTGGCACTAGCCTTCGACGCGCACGGCGCGCTGCTGGTGGCCGACCTGTTCAACAATGCGGTGCGCCGCGTCGGCCCCGATGGCACGGTCAGCACGGTGGTGGCTGCCGGGGGCGTGATCAACGGCCCGCTGTCGTTGGCCACCACCCACGACGGCGTGCTGTACGTGGGGGACATGGATGGCCGGATCGTGCAGGTGACACCGCAGGGCCATCAGATCGCGCTGGTGGGCAACGGCCGCCTGCCGCGCCTGGCCCGCCCCAGCGGGTTGGCGATGGATGCCGATGGCAGCGTGCTGGTGGCCGACGCCGCCAGCTACCGCCTGCACCGGCTGCGCCCACTGCCGGTGGGCGAACTACCCGCGCCGGCGCTGGTCGGCCCGGCTGCCGATGCCGCGCTGCCAGACACCGGCGGGCGCTGGCCGCTGGCACCGCAGGACGGCTGGCACGAAGTGGTCGGCACGCTCGGCGAAGTGCGCGGCAACTTCAAAGGCGAGAGCCGCCACCACCTGCACGGCGGTTTCGATGTGCGCGGCGATGTCGGGCAGACCGTGCTGGCGATCGCCGAGGGCAAGGTCAGCAGCCCGATGGCCGCCTGGAGCCTGGGCGAGCAGGCCGAAGGCCTGTCGGTGGATCGCCTCAAGTACATCCACATGCGGGTCGGCCGCACGCCGCGCGATGCGCCGTTCGACGCACGCTGGCAGGCGCTGTACGACGAGCAGGGCACGCTGCAGCGGATGCGCGTGCGCCGCGGCATGCGCATCCACGTGGGTGACCGCCTGGGCAGCATCAACAACCAGGCGCACGTGCACCTGGCAGTGGGCAACGGTGGCTTCGAGACCAACGCGGTGGCGCTGGGCTTCCACAACTACGCCGACCACTTTGCTCCGCGCATCACTGGTGTGGCCCTGCTGGACGACAACGATCAGCCGATGGCCGCAGGTGGCGATGGCGTGGTGATGGTGGCGCGCCAGGGTCGCGGCGTGCAGATCGTGGTCGAGGCCTGGGACCAGGTCGACAACAATCTGCCGCGCCGCCGCCTGGGCATGTACCAGGTGGGCTACCAGATCCTCGATGGCGCTGGACAGCCGCTGCAGGGTTACGAGCAGCCGCGCTGGAACATCGTGTTCAACCGCATGCCGCCGCAGAAGGAAGCGGTGCGCGTGGCCTATGCACCGGACAGTGGCATCACCGTGCATGGCAGCGCGGTCACCCGCTTCCGTTACCTGGCCACCAACACCGTGCGTGACGGTCTGATGGAAACCGGCCGCTGGCAGCCGGCGGCGCTGCCGCCGGGCGAGTACATCGTGCGTGCCAGCGTGCGCGACTACAGCGGCAACGAAGGCATCGGTCCGCGCGAGATCAGAGTGCGGCTGCTGCCATAGCAGCGGCGGGGGCGCCGCAGCGTTCGCGCTCGGCGTCCATGTCTTCGAGTGGACGCACCTCGATGCTGCCGAAGCGTGCCCACGGGAAGTCGCGGGCGATGCGCATGGCTTCATCGCGGTCGCGCGCCACGATCAGGTTGAAGCCGGCCAGCAGTTCACGGGTTTCGGCAAACGGGCCATCCAGCACGCGGCTGTGCCCATCGCGCACGCGCAGGGTCTGCGCGGTATCGACCGGCTGCAGCTTCTGCGCGGCCAGCAGCGTGCCTTCGGCCTGCAGCTTGTCGGCGTGGGCGAGGCAGTCGCGCATCAGCGCGTTGAATTCTTCGGTGGGCAGCGCCTGCAGCAGGGCAGGCTCGATGTAGATCAGAAGCAGGTACTGCTGCATGGCACGGTCCTGGCGCGGGCGGGTGCCCATGATGGCGCAGGTCTGCGCGTGGGCATGTTGCAGCGCGGGAGGCGCGCCTTCGGCGGGAGACGGCGAACGGCGGAGCCCCTCCGTGGTGGGGTGGGTGGGTCGATGAAAGCTGGGTTTCAGAGGGTGGGTCGGGCGGGGGGGATTGGCGGGGACGCCGTAAACCCATCCATGGGGGCTTAGCCGCGCCATCCATGGCGCGGATACCCCGCCAACCCCACCCGCCCGACCCCTGACAGATTCCGGTCGCCGAACCACCACGGAAAATCAACAACAAGAGCAGAAGCGGGTCGCTTCGCTCGCAAAGCCCAGGCCGCCAGCCAACCGCTGTTGCTGTTGCTTCTGCCTTTTTCTCTTGATCTTCCCGTGGTGGAACGGAGACAGGAACCTGTCCGTGGCCGGGTGGGTAGGCGGGGCGGGGGTGTCCGCGGCATGGATGCCGCGGCCAAGCCCCCATGGATGGGTTTACGGCGTCCCCCGCCCCGCCTACCCACCCGGCCAAACCCATGAGCCGGAGCTTCCAGCGACCCACCCACCCCACCACGGAGGGGCTCCGCCGTTCGCCGACTCCCGCCGAAGGCGCGCTTCCCACGGAAGAAATAATTTTCAGAAGACGTGTCGATTCCCAGCACCCTGGTTCGTTGTACCCAGTGAAGGGCACGCACCACGCGTCCCCACGGGAGACCGCAATGAAAGTGATGGTGATCGTGAAGGCCAACGCCGACTCCGAAGCCGGCCGCATGCCCAGCCAGCAGGAGCTGTCGGAAATGGGCGCCTTCAATGAACAACTGGTGGCCGCCGGCATCATGCTGGCCGGTGAAGGCCTGCACGCCACCCAGCGAGGTCGCCGCATTCACTTCGGTGGCACGGCACCCACGGTCGAGGCCGGTCCATTCGGCCCCGCCAGCGAGCAGATCGCCGGGTTCTGGCTGTGGGAGGTGCGGTCGCTGGACGAGGCCGTCGAGTGGGCCAGCCGTGCGCCGTTCGGCAGCGGCGGCACGCTGGAACTGCGCCCCCTGATCTCCGCCGAAGACTTCGGTGAAGCCTTCACCCCCGACTTACAGCAGCAGGAACAGCGTCTGCGTGCACAGCTGGAAGGCTGACCCGACTCATCCACGCCGGGCGCGGCCTGGCAACACCCTGTATCAATCAACGGAGCAATGCCATGAGACTGATTCCCTTCCTCGGCTTCAGCGGCCAGGCCCACGATGCGATGGCGTTCTATGCCAAGGCGCTCGGTGGCCAGGTCACCTCTGAAATGAAGTACCGCGACATGCCGCCGTCCGATGGCTCGCCGGGTTGCAACGAGATGCCGCCGGAAACCCTGGATCACGTCGCGCACAGCCAGCTGGAGATCGGCAACGCGATCGTAATGGCCGCCGACGGCCCGGGCGGTGGCGAGGGCGGCTCGACCACCATCAACGTCGACGTCGACAGCATCGAAGAGGCCGAGCGCGTGTTCGCGGCGCTGGCCGAGGGGGGCCAGGTACAGATGCCGATTGCCGAAACGTTCTGGGCGCATCGCTGGGGCATGTTGATCGATCGCTACGGCAAGCCGTGGATGGTCAACTGCATGAAGCAGCCCTGATCCCGGCCTTTCTTCCCTCCACAAGGAGCTTCACCGATGAGTGCACCGCAACCGCAGATGATCTTCGTCAACCTGCCCGTGCAGGATCTGAACGCGTCCAAGGCCTTCTTCGCCGCGTTGGGCTACAGCTTCAACCCGACCTTCACCAATGACGATGCGGCCTGCATGGTGATCAACGAAAGCATCTACGTGATGCTGCTGACCCAGCCGTTCTTCAAGCAGTTCACCAACAAGGCGATTGCCGATGCGCACAGCCACACCGAGGTGATCACCTGCCTGTCGGCCGACAGCCGCAAGGCGGTAGACGTGATGGTGGACAAGGCACTCGCCGCCGGCGCCAGCGAACCGCAGCCGGCGCGTGACTACGGTTTCATGTACCAGCGCGGCTTCCAGGACCTGGATGGCCATCTCTGGGAAATCGCACACATGGACGGCGAGCCGGGCTGAGCATCGCGCCGCGCTTGTGCGCGCCGGGCGTGCGTGCTGAGATCGGCGCATGCCCGATCCCGCACTGACGCAGCGTCTGGAAACCCTCTGGCGGATGGAGTCGCCGGTGCTGATCGCGCGCCTGGCGCGGTTGCTCGGGGGCGACGTCGGTCGCGCCGAGGAGCTGGCCCAGGACACCTGGCTGGCCGCGCTGGAGCGCTGGCCGGAGCAGGGCATCCCGGACAACCCCGGAGCCTGGCTGATGACCACTGCGCGCAACCGTGCCATCGACGTGCTGCGCCAGCACCAGCGGGTGGCGCAGCAGCACGCGCAATGGGGCGAGGAACTGCATCCGGCGGCGCTGCCGGCGCCGGATGACAGCCAGGCGCTGGAAGATGACCTGGGCGACGATCTGCTGCGGCTGATGTTCGTGGCCTGCCATCCGGTGCTGCCCGCCGATGCGCGGGTCGCACTGGCCCTGCGCCTGCTCGGGGGCCTGACCACCACCGAGATCGCCCGCGGCTTCCTGCAACCGGAACCGACCATCGCCCAACGCATCGTGCGCGCCAAGCGCACCCTGGCGCAGAAGCAGGTGCCCTACGAGGTGCCGCGCGCGGAGGCGATGCCCGAGCGGCTGGCCTCGGTGCTGGAGGCGATCTATCTGGTGTTCAACGAAGGCTATGCGGCCAGCGCGGGTGATGACTGGATGCGGCCGGCGCTGTGCGAGGAAGCATTGCGGCTGGCACGCATCCTGGCACACCGGTTGCCGGTGCCGCCGGTGCTGGGCCTGCTGGCGTTGATGGAGCTGCAGGCATCGCGCGCGGCCGCGCGGACCGATGCGCAGGGCGCCCCCGTGCTGCTGGACCTGCAGAACCGCGCACGCTGGGACTGGCTGCAGATCGAGCGCGGCCAGCAGGTACTGGCCCGCGCGCTGGCCGCCGGTGGTGGCGAAGACCCGTATGTGTTGCAGGCGCGCATCGCGGCCTGCCATGCCGCCGCACGCCGCGCCGAAGCGACTGACTGGCCACGCATCGCCGCGCTTTATACGCAGCTGCTGCAGGTGCAGCCTTCGCCGGTTGTCGCATTGAACCGGGTGGTGGCCGTACTGCGCAGCGAGGGTCCGTTCGCGGCCTGGGTGCAGTTGCAACCGTTGCTGGATGATGCACGTCTGCGCGACTACGCGCCGTTGCAGGTGGTGCGTGGCGAAGTACTGCAGTCGCTGGGTCGCGACCTGGACGCACGTCACGCTTTTGCCGAAGCCGCCAGACTCAGCCAGAACCAGGCAGAGCGCGGCCTGCTGCGGCAACGGGCAGGATTGCCGCCCACGGAGTAGCTGCGACGAACGCAGCACTTGTCGGCGGACGCGCGAGCCGTTATGTTTCGCGCCCAGTGGACGCATGAGCGTCTGCTTTCCGTGCGGATTGACCGAGGAGCGGTTGGATGTATTCAAGGACGAAGAGCGCATCGCGCGCTTTTGCGCGCCTGCTTGCCTGTGCCCTGTGCCTGGCCGTGTGGCCGATCGCCGCACAGGCGGCGGACAAATCGCAGCAGGCCTACTGGGCCGGCTTTGCCTACACCGCAGATGCCGCCGCCGTGCAGGCCACCACGCCGCATGCGCACACCGTGCTGGAAAAGCGTGGGCTGGTTCCGCTCAACCAGACCCTGGCGCAGGCGCTCAAGCGTCGCCCGCCGGCGAATCTGGAACTGATCGACCAGCCGGTGGCAATGCTTGATGGCACCACCAGTGCGACCGTGCTGGCCGCGGCACTGGACCGCGAACTGGTCTCGGTCGAGCCGATCGGCAACCAGTACAAGGTGCTGGTGGAAGTGGCGCTGCAGGCGTTGTTCTTCGACTTCCGCGAGCGCCAGGTGATCGCATCCTATCCGCTGACCCTGCAGCGCATCGACGTGCAGGACGATCGTCCTGACAACGATGATATCGACGCGATCGTGGCCGATCTGCTGTATGGCAATGCCGCCACCAGCCTGTCGCAGGTGCTGGCAGCCAGCATCGCCCAGGCCAGGCTGCCCGATGCCGCGGTGCGCCGCCTGCAGGTGGGCGGGGTGACCCTGTCCGACGCGGTGCGCGCCAAGCTGCCGGACCCGAAGTGGGAAGCGCCGCTGCGTGCCACCCTGGCCCATGAGCTGTCCAAGACGCTGTCGTCCAACACCGGTGTCGGCCTGTTGCCGCCGGCCTCGGGCCAGGCGATCGGTGGCGCGATGGCGGCCCGCTTTGCCGACGGCAAGGTCTACCAGCTGAAGATTCCCGAGCCGGACTACGTCATCAACCTGCAGGTGGATGCGCTGAAGAACGGCGTCATCGAAGAAACCCCGGCGATGAAGACGATGCTGTTCGGCGCCTTCTTCACCGCGAAGGTGACCGAGCCATTCTCCGGCAAGGTCTATTTCGAACAGCCGCTGCGCAAGGGCGCCACCAAGGTGGTGCCGGTTACGCAGTGGCAGGTCGACCAGTGGTCGGCCAGCTACGAAACCCTGCTGGCCGGCTTCGATGCCTTCGCCGGCGCCGCCGCCAAGCGTGCCGATTCGCGCGCCTGGCTGGACGAGCAGAAGCCGGGCGGCCGCCCGTTGCAGCAGCAGACCCAAGCCCTCCAGGAGTTGATCAAGTCATGTCGTTGATGCGTACCATCCTGCTGTTCCTCATCGCCCTGGCGGTGGCCTCCCCGGTTGCTGCGCAGACCGCCAGTTCGCGCGGCACCGGTTCGGCCAGCTACAGCCTGCGCCTGAGTGCCGATACCCGCGCCCAGGCGCTGAACAAGGCCAAGGTCAATGCCCTGGAGGCGTACATCGCCGAAACCGGTGCGGCCAAGCTGCGCCTGTTCGAAGCGCGTCGTGCCGAGTTCATCGGCGAGATCGACCGCTACGTGCTCAGCGCCGTGCAGCTGTCGGATACCGAAGACAAGAAGGCCAAGACGTACAGCGTCACTGTCCGTGCCGAGATCAACACGACCCTGCTGCAGACCAAGCTGGACGCGGGTTCGGCCGTGGCCGGCGCCACCGCCGCGCAGCGTTCGCTACTGACCTTCCTGTTCATGGCGCGCTCGCAGGACACCGTGCAGTCGTTCCAGGACAAGGAATACCGCCGCACCGACGTCAGCTCCAGCTACAACGAGAACACCCGTGAGGGTGACAGCTTCCGCGGCAACTCGGTCAGCACCAACGGCAGCATCAACCAGAATGCGTCGATGTCGGTGACCAGTGGTGGCAGCACCACCCAGCGCAGCGACAACATCAGCTGGAAGGTAGCCAATGCCGCCGAGGTCAACACCGCGATGACCGGTGCCTTCAGCGCCGCAGGCTATGAAGTGGTCGAAGCCGAGTACGTGGAAGGCGAATCGCGCGGCCTGCTGAGCATCGAGCGCATCCGCAAGGATTTCAGCACCGGCAACGACCTGTCTGCCGCCACCCTGCGTGACACCGCCAACGGCATCCGTGCGGCCAACATCCCGTACATCGCCGTCGGTACCCTCGACGTCGGCATGCGCGACCGCGATCCGGCCAGCGGCAACACCCGTGTGTTCGTCACCGTCACCGGCAAGGTGCTGGACGTGACCGGTCGCTTCCCGCGCACTGTCTCGTCGGTGGGCCCGGTGCAGTTCTCCGGCACCGGCCCGAATGAAACCGTGGCCCGCACCAATGCCCTGCAGCTGGCGGCCGAAAAAGCCGCTCAGCAGATGATCAACGAACTGAACGTCAAAGCGGTCCGCTGATCCGCCACCCAGGTGGGTGCCGAACTCGCTCGGCATCGCCCTGGGGTTACCGATTTTCCACGTGCCGCATCGCGGCCGTCTCTCCCAAAGGACGCTCACATGATCCGCAATACCGCTCTTGTCGTGGCCATCGCTGCCGCCACCCTGTCGATGCCGGCCCACGCCGGCCTGGGCAAGCTGAAGGACCTGGCCGGTGCCGCCACCGGTACCTCCAGCAGCACCTCCAGTGCCGCCGCGCCGGACGATGCCGCGCAGGAAGCGCTGGTGCGTCGTTTCGTCAGCTCGCAGTCGCACTCGCTGCAGGCACAGACCTCGTTCGCCCGCGCCTTCGGCTTGGCCGAGCAGGTGCAGCTGCTGGAGGCCGAGCGCCAGGCGCTGTCGTCCGGTTCGGTCAGCGTCGATGCAATGAAGAAGTCGGTGTCGGTCAGCGAAGCCGCCCAGGCGGCCATCAATGAGCGCCAGGCCGCACAGCCGGAACTGAACGCCGAATCCAAGCAGCACTATGCCGAAGGCCTGGTTTCGCTGCTGTCCTCGGCGGCCGAGGCGCAGAAGCTGGGTGGCGAAGCGAGCAGCTTCACCGCTGGCATGAAGAACCTGGGTGCGGCCCAGCTGGCCACCGTCGGCCGCAAGCTGGCCGCCGGTGCATGGGTGGCCAAGGAATCGCCGGGCTTCATCCAGGGCCTGTACGGCTCGACCAAGTCGGCGGTGACCTTTGCCAAGAAGAGCAAGGTGAAGGTGCCGTCCAACGCCGATTCGATGCTCGACTCGATCTGATCCGAGGCGAATCTCCATGCGTACGACACCCCGATTGATCGGCCTGGGCCTGGTGGCAGTGCTGCTTGCAGCCTGTGGCAAGGACACTCCGGCCGCTGCGCCGGCACCGGCCAAGGACAAGGCAACCAGCGCACTGGCCAGCAATGCGCCCGTGGACGCCGCGCCACTGCGTGGCACGCCGGATTTCGGCGGCACCACCCAGGTCGCGCGTGAGGCCGACGGCATCGGCAGCACCCCGGAACTGGCGGTGCTGGCGGCGCTGCAGTCGGCGGTGGCGCAGGTCAACGGCGTACGCGTGGCCAGCCAGATGCAGAGCCTGCGTGCAGGCCTGCATGTGGATGTGGATGGCGAACACGTCGGCGATATCCGCGCCGACGCGTTCACCCAGCAGATGATCGCCGGCTCGCAGGGCGCGGTGCTGGGCTATGAAATCCTGTCGCAGGACGAAGTTCGCCAGCTCGATGAAGAAACCATCGCCCGCGTGCGCGCCAGCGACGAAGGCTGGAGCTTCAAGGGCTCGGCGTCGGCCAGCGGTGCCGCCGAAGCCTCTGCCCAGGGCGGTTCGGCCTCGGCCAGCGTCAGGCAGAACTACGACGAGAAGGTCAACGTTGATGCCAAGCGTGGCGGCAGCTCGTTCGACTCCGACGTCACCCATCGCAGCATGCGCAGCTACTGGAAGGTGCGCGTGCGCGCGCAGATCGCCCAGTACCGTGCACCGGACGAGCAGGGCAAGCCGAAGATCGTGGTTGCGCTGCCGCGCACCAAGGCCGGCAGCTACGCCGTTGGCGATGGCCGCGTCGACGCCGACGAAGTGGCCGACGCGATCCGCGCCCGGCTGTCGGACACGTTGACCCAGACCCAGCGCTTCATCGTGCTGGATCGCGAGTTCGGCGACGAGATGCAGGCCGAGATCGACCACATCAACAGCGGCAATGTGCGCCTGCAGGACACCGCACGCATTGGCCAGCAGCTGGCGACCGACCTGATCCTGATCCCGACCATCGAGCGTTTCGAGTACCCGCGCAGCGTGCGCAACCTGCGCATGTCCGACCGCCAGGTGACCTCGTATTCCGGTGGCGGCCGCATCACCCTGCGCCTGATCAACGCCACCACCGGCCAGGTGGTGATGTCCGACAGCTTCGACCACCAGCTGGCCTCGACCGGCCCGAGCACGCTGCCGCGCGTGGTCAACGGGCGCAACATGGCCGCAGCGATGATGGAGTCGCTGTCCGGCCAGATTGGCACCACCATTGTCACCACGCTGTTCCCGGTGTCGGTGGTCTCGGTGGACGGTGACCAGGTGGTGCTGAGCCAGGGCGGCGAAACGCTGCAGGACGGCCAGCGCTGGCAGGCCGTGCGTCTGGGTGAGGAACTGAAGGACCCGCAGACGGGCCGTTCGCTGGGCCGCAGCGAACATCCGTGCTGCACCATCCGCATCGACCGCGTGGCCGCGCAGACCTCCTACGGCACCATCGAAGATGGCGTCGACGCCATGCGCGGCGGCTTCCGTCCGGGCCAGATCGAACTGCGCCAGAAGCTGGGCAGCAAGCCCGCCACCGCCGCTGCCAGCGCAACGGCCTCGGCCGCTCCCGCCGCCGCCCGTCCGGCTGCCAAGCCGAAGGCCAAGCCCGCCGCCGCCCCGGCCGAAGACCCGAACTGGTAACAGGCTCAAGCAACACACCGATGGGGTCAGAGACCTTTCCCGCAGGGAAGGTCCCTGACCCCTTCTTGTTTCCGTCCGTGTCGACCAAGGTCGACACCTACCAACAGCGGCGTGTCGACCAAGGTCGACACCTACCAACAGAGGTGTGTCGACCAAGGTCGACACCCACCAACAGCAGCGGGAAACTGTCGAAGGCGGGGTGGGTCCGGTTGCGGGGGCGTGAGCCGCATGGATGCGGCGACCGAGCCTACATGGACGTATTTACGGCGTCCCCCGCAACCGGACCCACCCCGCCATCCCACGGAGTACCGCTGTTGCTTGGGCTGTTGCTGTTGCCCTGGCTTCGGCAGGTGCAGGGCGCAGCCCTGCCGAATCCCATTACACTCCAGAAGGATTTCCCTGCTGGAGAGAGCAATGAAACGAGTGGTAC
>NZ_SOCO01000004.1:0-17459 GCF_004365115.1 Stenotrophomonas sp. CC22-02
AGTCGAGCTTGCTCGACTGAACGGAAAGTCGAGCAAGCTCGACTCTACACGTCAGGTCAGACGGCCTTCTCGACCTGGCCGAACTCGAGCTCGACCGGGGTGGCACGACCGAAGATCAGCACCGAGACGCGCAGACGGCTCTTCTCGTAGTTGACCTCTTCGACGACGCCATTGAAATCGTTGAACGGGCCATCGGTAACGCGGACCATCTGGCCCGGCTCGAACAGCACCTTCGGACGCGGCTTCTCGACGCCTTCCTGAACGCGATTCAGGATGGCTTCGGCCTCGGAATCGGCGATCGGCAACGGACGATCGGCGGTACCGCCGATGAAGCCCATCACGCGCGGGGTTTCCTTGACCAGATGCCAGCTTTCGTTGTCGATGCGCGGAATGCCGGCTTCTTCGTGGGTCTCGATCTGGACCAGCACGTAACCCGGGAAGAACTTGCGCTCGGAACGGCGCTTCTGGCCAGCGCGCATCTCGACCACTTCTTCGGTCGGAACCAGGACGTCGCCGAAGCGCTCTTCCATGCCGTCACGGACGATGCGATCGCGCAGGGCCTGCGCCACCGACTTCTCGAAGCCCGAATAGGCGTGAACGACGTACCAACGCTTCATGCAATTCTCCTTAGCGGCTCAGGAACCACTGAGTCAGTTTCTGGATCAGGAAGTCGAAGCCACCCAGCAGCAGGCTGAGGATGAGCACCACGACGATCACGACCCACGTCATGCGGATGGCTTCCTGGCGCGTCGGCCAGACCACCTTGCGCAGTTCGAAGCGCGACTCGGAGAGGAATTCGCGGGTGTCGCGCCCCTTGCCGGTCAGCATGAACACGCCGATACCGCCAACCAGACCGACCACGACCGCCAACGCACGCAGCTGACCCGCCCACGCACCCAGCTGGGCGGCGCGACCGGAGTCGGCGGAGAACCAGAACCAGACGAACAGACCGGCCAGCACCAGCAGCGATGCGGCGACATACTTGACGATATCTCCACCGTGGGCGGAGTTGTCCTTGGAGTGTTCGATCTTGCTATTCATCCGGCTGTGTCTGCTTTAGCGGCCCAGGCCGCTGGATAAGGTGGGCAGATGGCACGCCAGGAGGGACTCGAACCCCCAACCTGCGGTTTTGGAGACCGCTGCTCTGCCAATTGAGCTACTGGCGTACGTTTAAAACTTGCCTTCCCTTAGACGGCGAAGGCGGACCGAGGTTCCCGGCCCGCCATTCGCGTAACCGGCGGCGCTATGCAACCACCGGTACTGCAGGCTTACTCGATGATCTTCGAGACCACGCCGGCGCCGACGGTACGGCCGCCTTCGCGGATGGCGAAGCGCAGGCCTTCGTCCATTGCCACCGGGTTGATCAGGGTGACGACCATCTTGACGTTGTCACCCGGCATCACCATCTCGACGCCTTCCGGCAGTGCAGCTGCGCCGGTGATGTCGGTGGTGCGGAAGTAGAACTGCGGGCGGTAGCCGTTGAAGAACGGGGTGTGGCGGCCGCCTTCGTCCTTCGACAGGACGTACACTTCGCCTTCGAACTTGGTGTGCGGCTTGATCGAACCCGGCTTGGCCAGGACCTGGCCACGCTCGACGTCGTCACGCTTGGTGCCGCGCAGCAGCAGGCCAGCGTTGTCGCCTGCCTGACCCTGGTCCAGCAGCTTGCGGAACATTTCAACGCCGGTCACGGTGGTCTTCTGCACCGGACGGATGCCGACGATTTCGATTTCGTCGCCAACCTTGATCACGCCGCGCTCGATACGACCGGTCACCACGGTGCCGCGGCCCGAGATCGAGAACACGTCTTCCACCGGCATCAGGAACGGCTTGTCGATTGCGCGCTCCGGCTCCGGGATCCAGCTGTCCAGGGCGTCGACCAGCTTCAGGATGGCCGGCACGCCGATGTCGCTCTGGTCGCCTTCCAGCGCCAGACGGGCCGAACCGGCGATGATCGGGGTGTCGTCGCCCGGGAAGTCGTACTTGCTCAGCAGCTCGCGCACTTCCATCTCGACCAGCTCGAGCAGCTCGGCGTCGTCAACCATGTCGGCCTTGTTCAGGAACACGACGATGTACGGCACGCCGACCTGACGCGACAGCAGGATGTGCTCGCGGGTCTGCGGCATCGGGCCGTCAGCGGCCGAGCAGACCAGGATCGCGCCGTCCATCTGGGCGGCACCGGTGATCATGTTCTTGACGTAGTCAGCGTGGCCCGGGCAATCGACGTGGGCGTAGTGACGGACCGGGGATTCGTATTCGACGTGCGCGGTCGAGATCGTGATACCACGAGCCTTTTCTTCCGGCGCGGCGTCGATCGAGGAGTAGTCCTTGAACTCGCCACCGAAGCGCTCGGCACCGATCTTGGTCAGTGCGGCGGTCAGCGTGGTCTTGCCGTGGTCGACGTGACCGATGGTGCCGACGTTGACGTGCGGCTTGGTGCGCTCGAACTTACCCTTTGCCATTGTTCTATACCTTGATTTTGTAAGTGGTTTTCAGGAGAGGCTGAGCGAGGCTCAGCCCTTCTTCATGACGGCTTCGGCGATGTTGTTCGGCGCCGGCTCGTAGTGGTCGAATTCCATGGTGAAGGTGGCGCGGCCCTGGGTCTGCGAACGCAGCGCAGTGGCGTAGCCGAACATTTCACCCAGCGGGATCATCGCGTTGATGATCGAAGCGGAGCCGTCACCGGTGGTGTCGGAACCCTGCAGCACGCCGCGACGACGGCTGACGTCGCCCATCACGTCACCCTGGTAATCCTCCGGGGTCACGATCTCGACCTTCATGATCGGCTCCAGCAGCACCGGCTTGGCCTTGGCGAAGCCCTGCTTGAAGGCCATCGACGAAGCCAGCTTGAACGCCATTTCCGAGGAGTCGACGTCGTGGTACGAACCGAACACCAGCTTCACCTTGACGTCCACGACCGGGAAGCCAGCCAGCGGGCCGCTGGTGATGGTTTCGCGCAGGCCCTTTTCGACCGACGGAATGAATTCCTTCGGGATCACGCCGCCGGTGATGTCGTTGATGAACAGGAAGTCGTCCTTGATCAGCGGAGCGATCTTGGCATCGGCACGGTCTTCAGCGGTGATCGGCGACAGCTCGATCACGACGTGACCGTACTGACCCTTACCACCGGACTGCTTGGCGTGCTTGTAGTCCGACTTGACGTCAGCCAGGGTGATGGTTTCGCGGTACGCAACCTGCGGCGCGCCGACGTTGGCTTCAACGTTGAACTCGCGCTTCAGGCGGTCGACAATGATGTCCAGGTGCAGCTCGCCCATGCCCGAGATGATGGTCTGGCCGGATTCTTCGTCGGTCTTGACGCGGAACGACGGATCTTCCTGCGCCAGGCGGCCCAGGGCCAGACCCATCTTTTCCTGGTCCGACTTGGTCTTCGGTTCGACGGCCATCGAGATCACCGGCTCCGGGAACGTCATGCGCTCCAGGATGATCGGCTGGTCGATCGAGCACAGGGTGTCACCGGTGGTGGTGTCCTTCAGGCCCACGGCAGCAGCGATGTCACCGGCCAGAACTTCCTTGATTTCTTCGCGGTTGTTCGAGTGCATCTGCAGGATGCGGCCGATGCGCTCCTTCTTGCCCTTCACCGAGTTCAGGACGGTGTCACCACCGTTCAGGGTGCCCGAGTAGACACGGAAGAAGGTCAGCGCGCCGACGAACGGATCGGTGATGATCTTGAAGGCCAGCGACGAGAACGGAGCCTTGTCGTCGGACTTGCGGGTCATGGCGACGTTTTCGTCGTCCACGTCGGTACCGGTCACGTCCGGCACATCGACCGGCGACGGCAGCAGCTGGATCACGCCGTCCAGCATGGCCTGCACGCCCTTGTTCTTGAACGCCGAACCGCAGTACATCGGAACGATTTCGGTGGCCAGGGTGCGGGTACGCAGCGCGTTGATGATTTCAGCCTCGGCCAGCTCTTCGCCGCCCAGGTACTTTTCCATCAGCTCTTCGCTGGCTTCAGCCGCGGTTTCGATCATGTAGGTACGGGCTTCTTCAGCCTTTTCCTGCAGGTCGGCCGGGATGTCGCCGTACTCGAACTTCATGCCCTGCGAGGCTTCATCCCAATGGATGGCCTTCATCTTCAGCAGGTCGACGACGCCCTTGAAGCCGTCTTCGGCACCGATCGGCAGCTGCATCGGCACGGCGACGGCGCCGAGCTTGGCCTTCAGCTGGTCACGGACCTTGTAGAAGTTGGCACCGGTGCGGTCCATCTTGTTGACGAACGCGATGCGCGGCACCTTGTAGCGGTTGGCCTGGCGCCACACGGTTTCCGACTGCGGCTGCACGCCACCGACGGCACACAGGACGAAGACGGCACCGTCGAGCACGCGCAGCGAGCGCTCCACTTCGATGGTGAAGTCGACGTGCCCGGGGGTGTCGATGATGTTGAAGCGGTGCTCCGGCAGGGACTTGTCCATGCCCTTCCAGAACGCGGTGGTGGCAGCGGACTGGATCGTGATGCCACGCTCCTGCTCCTGCTCCATCCAGTCCATGGTGGCGGCGCCGTCGTGCACTTCACCGATCTTGTGGCTCTTGCCGGTGTAGAACAGGATGCGCTCGGACGTGGTGGTCTTGCCGGCATCGATGTGAGCCATGATGCCGAAGTTACGGTAACGCTCGATGGGAGTGGAACGGGCCACGGGAGCCTCTCAGATTTCTTGGATTTCGGATGGCCGAACGCCGCCTTTCGGCGGCCTTCGGATTGGCGCAGTCCTTCCGGGACCACGAGGCAGCACGCACCGAAGTGGTGCTGCCCTGCCTGTTTTACAAGGCCGTCAAACTCACCAGCGGTAGTGGGCGAATGCCTTGTTGGCTTCGGCCATGCGGTGGGTTTCTTCGCGCTTCTTGATGGCGCCGCCACGGTTTTCCGAGGCGTCGATCAGTTCAGCAGCCAGCTTCTTCGGCATGGTGTTCTCACCACGCTTGCGCGCGGAGTCGATCAGCCAGCGCATGGCCAGGGCCATCTTGCGCGACGAACGCACTTCGACCGGCACCTGGTAGGTGGCACCACCGACGCGGCGCGACTTGACTTCGACCGCCGGAGCGACGTTGTCCAGAGCCTTCTGCACCAGTTCAATGGCGTTGGCGCTGCTGTTCTTCTCGGTGATCACGTCCATGGCGCCGTACACGATCTTTTCGGCGACGGACTTCTTGCCGCTCTGCATGACCATGTTGATGAAGCGGGCGATGGTTTCGCTTCCGTGCTTCGGATCGGGCAGGACGGAACGCTGCGGAGTATTACCCTTACGCGACATAGTGGTCTCTCCTTATGCCTTCGGACGCTTGGCGCCGTACTTGGAACGGGCCTGGCGACGCTTGGCAACGCCGGCGGCGTCGAGCGAGCCACGAACGGTGTGGTAACGCACACCCGGCAGGTCCTTGACGCGACCGCCGCGGATCAGGACCACGGAGTGCTCCTGCAGGTTGTGGCCTTCACCACCGATGTAGGAAATCACTTCTTCCTGGTTGGTCAGGCGGACCTTGGCAACCTTGCGCAGAGCCGAGTTCGGCTTCTTCGGAGTGGTGGTGTAGACACGGGTGCAGACGCCACGGCGCTGCGGGCACTTGTCGAGCGCCGGCGAGGCACTCTTGTAGGTGGTCGCTTGCCGCGGCTTGCGGACCAGCTGGTTGATCGTCGCCATCAGTAGGTTCTTCTGATTGGTGGCCGGAAAATCCGACCAGAGATGCGGAAATGTTAAAGCAGGCCGAAATTCTGGCCTGCTGAGACAGACGATTGTAGCAACCTGCCAGGAAAGCAGTCAAACGCCTCCTGTCAAGCCCGTCCCTGATCCCGGGACGTTACTGGGGGGCCTCCATGTACCCCGTTCAGGTTGACGGGGTCGATCGCGGACGATCTCCCCTGCCCTTTCCCAATCCCATCGATGGACCGATGGGGTGGTCCGGCCTTGCGGCCGGACCGGATACCTCATTCTTCGCCCGATGCCTGTTCAGCTTCGGCTTCAACCACCGGCGCTTCGACCGCGGCCGGGGTACCGGCCAGGGTCTGCATTTCCGACTCGGTGAGACCGGAAGCGCCGCGGCGGCGGTTGCTGTGGTACGCCAGGCCGGTACCGGCCGGAATCAGGCGACCGACGATGACGTTTTCCTTCAGGCCACGCAGGTTGTCCGAGGTGCCGCGGACGGCCGCTTCGGTCAGCACGCGGGTGGTTTCCTGGAACGACGCGGCCGAGATGAACGACTCGGTCGCCAGCGACGCCTTGGTGATACCCAGCAGGACCGGATCGAAGTGCGCCGGCAGCTCGTTGCGGGTCGACAGGCGCGCATTTTCCTCGATAACGCGCTGGCGCTCCACCTGTTCGCCGTTCAGGAACTTGCTGCTGCCCTGGTCGGTGATCTCGACCTTGCGCAGCATCTGGCGGGTGATCACCTCGATGTGCTTGTCGTTGATCTTCACGCCCTGCAGGCGGTACACGTCCTGGATTTCCTTCACCAGGTAAGCCGCCAGCGGTTCGACACCCAGCAGGCGCAGGATGTCCTGCGGGCTCGGCTCGCCGTCCACGATGGTTTCACCCTTGGTGACATGCTCGCCTTCGAACACGATGACCTGGCGGTACTTCGGGATCAGCTCTTCGTGCTCCGAACCATCGGTGTCCTTGATGATCAGGCGCTGCTTGCCCTTGGTGTCCTTGCCGAAGCTGATGATGCCCGAACGCTCGGCCAGCACCGCCGGATCCTTCGGCTTGCGCGCTTCGAACAGGTCGGCCACGCGCGGCAGACCACCGGTGATGTCGCGGGTCTTCGACGCTTCCTGCGGGATCTTGGCGACGACGTCGCCCACGCCCACCGGGGCGCCGTCCTGCAGGTTGACGATCGAACGCGGCGGCAGCAGGTACTGCGCCGGCAGGTCGGTGCCCGGGATCGACAGGTCGTTGCCCTTGGCATCGACGATGCGCACGATCGGGCGCAGGTCCTTGGCCTGGGTACCACGACGCTTCGGATCGGTGATCTCGCGCGAAGCGAGGCCGGTCAGCTCGTCGGTCTTCTCGATGACTGTGATGCCGTCGACGAAGTCGATGAAGCGGATGAAGCCGGCCACTTCCGACACGATCGGGTGGTTATGCGGATCCCAGTTGGCCACGGTCTGGCCAGCCTTGATCGCATCACCGTCCTTGGACGTGATGGTCGCACCGTACGGCAGCTTGTAACGCTCACGCTCACGGCCGTGGGCATCGAGCACCGAGATTTCGCCCGAGCGCGACACCGCCACCAGCGAGCCGTTGGCATGCTCGACCGACTTGAGGTTGCTGAACTTGACCGAGCCGGTGGTCTTGACGGTGATGTTGTCGACCGCAGCAGCTCGCGACGCCGCACCACCGATGTGGAACGTACGCATGGTCAGCTGGGTACCCGGCTCACCGATGGACTGCGCGGCGATGACGCCGACCGCTTCACCGATGTTGACGAGGTGGCCACGGGCCAGATCGCGGCCGTAGCAGCGACCGCAGACACCGAAGGCCGATTCGCACGAGATCGTCGAACGCACCTTGATGCTCTGCACGCCGGCGTCTTCCAGCTTGGCGACCCAGGCTTCGTCCAGCAGGGTGTTGCGGGTGACGATCGGATCTTCGTCGTTGCCCGGCAGGAACACGTCCTCGGCCACCACGCGACCCAGCACGCGATCCTTCAGCGGCTCGACCACGTCGCCGCCTTCCACGATCGGGGTCATGATCAGGCCTTCGGTGGTACCGCAATCCACCTCGGTGATCACCACGTCCTGCGCGACGTCGACCAGACGACGGGTCAGGTAACCCGAGTTCGCGGTCTTCAGCGCGGTATCGGCCAGACCCTTACGGGCACCGTGGGTGGAGTTGAAGTACTCCTGCACGTTCAGGCCTTCGCGGAAGTTCGCCTTGATGGGCGTCTCGATGATCGAGCCGTCCGGGCGGGCCATCAGGCCACGCATGCCGGCCAGCTGACGGATCTGCGCCTGCGAACCACGCGCACCGGAGTCGGCCATGATGTACAGCGAGTTCATCGACTTCTGGTCGATGGTCTCGCCCTTGGCATTGACCACCTTCTCGGTACCGATGGTGTCCATCATCGCCTTGGCGATGCGCTCGTTGGTGCGCGACCAGATGTCGACCACCTTGTTGTAGCGCTCGCCGGCGGTGACCAGGCCCGACTGGTACTGCTCCTGGATTTCCAGCACTTCGGCTTCGGCCTCGGTGAGGATGCCCTTCTTCTCGTCCGGGATCAGCATGTCGTCGATGCCGATCGACACGCCGGCGCGGGTCGCGTAGGCGAAGCCGGTGTACATCAGCTTGTCGGCGAACACGACCGTGTCCTTCAGACCCAGCTGGCGGTAGCTGGAGTTGATCAGGCGGCTGATGTTCTTCTTGGTCAGCTCGGTGTTGGCCAGCGCGAACGGCAGGCCTTCCGGCAGGATTTCAGCCAGCAGGGCGCGACCGATCGTGGTGTCCACGATCGAGGTCTTGTTCTGCTTCACGCCGTCTTCGTCGGTCACCACCTCGGTGATGCGGACCTTGACGCGCGCGTGCAGTTCCACCACGCGGTTGTCGTAGGCACGCTTGACTTCGGCGATGTTGGCGAAGGCCATGCCCTCGCCCTTCTTGTTTTCCAGCGAGCGGGTCATGTAGTACAGACCCAGCACGACGTCCTGCGACGGCACGATGATCGGCTCGCCGTTGGCCGGCGACAGGATGTTGTTGGTCGACATCATCAGCGCACGCGCTTCCAGCTGGGCTTCCAGCGAGAGCGGCACGTGGACGGCCATCTGGTCACCGTCGAAGTCGGCGTTGAACGCGGTGCAGACCAGCGGGTGCAGCTGGATGGCCTTGCCTTCGATCAGCACCGGCTCGAACGCCTGGATACCCAGACGGTGCAGGGTCGGCGCACGGTTCAGCATCACCGGATGCTCGCGGATGACCTCTTCCAGGATGTCCCAGACTTCGGCTTCTTCGCGCTCGACCAGCTTCTTGGCGGCCTTGATGGTGGTGGCCAGGCCACGACGCTGCAGCTTGGCGAAGACGAACGGCTTGAACAGCTCCAGCGCCATCTTCTTCGGCAGGCCGCACTGGTGCAGGCGCAGGTACGGGCCGACCACGATGACCGAACGGCCCGAGTAGTCGACGCGCTTGCCGAGCAGGTTCTGGCGGAAGCGACCCTGCTTGCCCTTGATCATGTCGGCCAGCGACTTCAGCGGGCGCTTGTTGGTGCCGGTGATGGCACGGCCGCGACGGCCGTTGTCCAGCAGCGCATCGACCGATTCCTGCAGCATGCGCTTTTCATTGCGCACGATGATGTCCGGCGCGCTCAGTTCGAGCAGGCGGCGCAGGCGGTTGTTACGGTTGATGACGCGGCGGTACAGGTCGTTCAGGTCGGAGGTCGCGAAGCGGCCGCCGTCCAGCGGAACCAGCGGACGCAGGTCCGGCGGCAGCACCGGCAGCACGGTCATGACCATCCACTCCGGACGGTTGCCCGATTCCAGGAAGGCTTCGATCAGCTTGATGCGCTTGGTCAGTCGCTTGAGCTTGGTTTCCGAACCGGTGGCGGCGATTTCTTCGCGCAGGCGGGTCATCTCCGACTGCAGGTCGATCGTGCGCAGCAGTTCGTACACGGCCTCGGCGCCCATCGCGGCGTCGAAGTCGTCACCGTGCTCCTGGCGGGCCTGCAGGTACTGCTCTTCGGTCAGCAGCTGGCGGCGTTCCAGGGCGGTCAGGCCCGGCTCGGTCACCACGTACGCTTCGAAGTACAGCACGCGCTCGATGTCGCGCAGGGTCATGTCCAGCATCAGGCCGATGCGCGACGGCAGCGACTTCAGGAACCAGATGTGCGCGACCGGCGAGGCCAGGTCGATGTGGCCCATGCGCTCGCGGCGCACCTTGGCCAGGGTCACTTCGGTGCCGCACTTCTCGCAGACCACGCCGCGGTGCTTCATGCGCTTGTACTTGCCGCACAGGCACTCGTAGTCCTTCACCGGGCCGAAGATGGCGGCGCAGAACAGGCCGTCACGTTCCGGCTTGAAGGTACGGTAGTTGATGGTTTCCGGCTTCTTCACTTCGCCGAAGGACCACGAACGGATCAGGTCCGGCGAGGCCAGCGCGATCTTGATCGCGTCGAAGTCCAGCGTCTGGCGCTGCTGGTTGAAGAGGTTGAGCAGGTCTTTCATGGTGTTCTCCAGAAGGAGGAATGCTGTGTCGATGGGCTTTCAGTTGACTGCCAGCGGCGCGGCGGCGGACCGCCGCGCCGGCATGGATCAGTTGTCTTCCAGTTCCATGTTGATGGCCAGCGAGCGGATTTCCTTCACGAGCACGTTGAAGGATTCCGGCATGCCCGCGACCATCTCGTGCTCACCGTCGACGATGTTCTTGTACATCTGGTTGCGGCCCTGCACGTCATCGGACTTCACCGTCAGCATTTCCTGCAGGGTGTAGGCCGCGCCGTAGGCTTCCAGCGCCCAGACTTCCATTTCACCGAAGCGCTGGCCGCCGAACTGCGCCTTGCCGCCCAGCGGCTGCTGGGTGACGAGCGAGTACGGACCGGTCGAACGGGCGTGCATCTTGTCGTCGACCAGGTGGTTCAGCTTCAGGTAGTGCATGTAACCGACGGTGGTGTGGCGATCGAAGGCTTCACCGGTGCGGCCGTCGTACAGCTGGGTCTGGCCACTGCTCGGCAGGTCGGCCAGTTCCAGCATGCGCTTGATTTCCGCTTCGGTGGCGCCGTCGAAGACCGGGGTGGCCATCGGCACGCCGTCGGTCAGGTTGCGGGCCAGACGCAGCAGCTCCTCGTCGCTGAACTGCGACAGGTCGACACGGTTGGCCACGTTGGTGTCGTCGTGGTTGTAGATGTCGTCCAGGAACTTGCGCAGGTCGGCAACGGCCGCCTGGGCTTCCATCATCGCCTGGATCTTGCGACCCAGACCCTTGGCGGCCCAGCCCAGGTGCACTTCCAGGATCTGGCCGATGTTCATACGCGACGGCACGCCCAGCGGGTTCAGCACGATGTCCACGGTTTCGCCCGAGGCCATGTACGGCATGTCCTCGACCGGCACCACGTTGGAGACCACACCCTTGTTGCCGTGCCGGCCTGCCATCTTGTCGCCCGGCTGGATGCGGCGCTTCACGGCCAGGAACACCTTGACCATCTTCAGCACGCCCGGCGCGAGGTCGTCACCGGCGGTGATCTTGCCGCGCTTGTCGGCGAAGCGACGCTCGAATTCCTTCTCGTGCGCCTGGATCTGCTTCTGCGCGCGTTCGATGGCTTCCGAGGCGTCCTCGTCCTTCATGCGCAGCGCGAACCAGTCAGCCTTCTTCAGGCCGTCCAGGAACGCGTCGCTGATGACGTCACCCTTCTTCAGGCCAGCGCCACCGTTGACCACCTTGCCCACGATCTGCGAACGCAGACGCATGTAGATGGCGGCTTCCAGGATGCGGAACTGGTCGTCGAAGTCCTTCTTGACGCGCTTGATTTCAGACTCTTCGATCTGGCGGGCGCGCTTGTCCTTCTCGATGCCGTCGCGGGTGAAGACCTGCACGTCGATGACGGTGCCGTCCATGCCCGGCGGAACGCGCAGCGAGCTGTCCTTAACGTCCGAAGCCTTCTCGCCGAAGATCGCGCGCAGCAGCTTCTCTTCCGGAGTCAGCTGGCTTTCGCCCTTCGGGGTGACCTTGCCGACCATGATGTCGCCGGCGCGGACTTCGGCACCGATGTACACCACGCCGCTCTCGTCCAGGCGGTTCAGCGCCTGCTCGGAGACGTTCGGGATGTCGGCGGAGATTTCCTCCGGCCCCAGCTTGGTATCACGCGCAACGCAGGTCAGTTCTTCGATGTGGATCGTGGTGTAGCGATCCTCTTCCACCACGCGCTCGGAGAGCAGGATGGAGTCTTCGAAGTTGTAGCCGTTCCACGGCATGAACGCGATCAGCATGTTCTGGCCCAGGGCCAGTTCGCCGATGTCGGTGGACGGACCGTCGGCCAGCACGTCGCCGCGGGCGATGACGTCACCCACCTGGACCAGCGGACGCTGGTTGATGCAGGTGTTCTGGTTCGAACGGGTGTACTTGACCAAGTTGTAGATGTCCACGCCTGCGTCGGTGGCGCCAACGATCTCTTCCTCGTTGACCTTGACCACGATGCGGGCCGCGTCGATCTGCACGATCTCGCCACCACGGCGGGCGTTCACGGTCACACCGGAGTCACGCGCCACGGCGCGCTCGATGCCGGTACCGACCAGCGGCTTCTGCGCACGCAGGGTCGGCACCGCCTGACGCTGCATGTTGGCGCCCATCAGTGCACGGTTCGCGTCATCGTGCTCCAGGAACGGAACCAGCGCGGCCGCGATCGACACGGTCTGCATCGGCGAGACGTCCATGAAGTGGACTTCCGCCGGCGGCTTCAGCAGCGATTCGCCCTGGAAGCGGCACGGAACGAACTGCTCGGTCAGCACGCTGTCGGCATTGGTCAGCGCGTTGGCCTGCGCAATGACGTACTCGTTTTCTTCGATCGCCGACAGGAACTCGACTTCGTCGTAGACCTTGCCGTCCACGACCTTGCGGTACGGGGTCTCGAGGAAACCGTACTGGTTGGTGCGGGCGTACACGGCCAGCGAGTTGATCAGGCCGATGTTCGGGCCTTCCGGCGTTTCGATGGTGCAGACGCGGCCGTAATGGGTCGGGTGCACGTCGCGCACTTCGAAGCCGGCACGCTCACGGGTCAGGCCGCCCGGGCCCAGGGCCGAGACGCGACGCTTGTGCGTGACTTCCGACAGCGGGTTGTTCTGGTCCATGAACTGCGACAGCTGCGAGGAGCCGAAGAACTCCTTGATGGCAGCGGCGACCGGCTTGGCGTTGATCAGTTCCTGCGGGGTCAGGCCTTCGGACTCGGCCATCGACAGGCGCTCCTTGACCGCGCGCTCGACGCGGACCAGGCCCACGCGGAACACGTTCTCGGCCATTTCGCCGACCGAACGCACGCGACGGTTGCCCAGGTGGTCGATGTCATCGACCACGCCGCGACCGTTGCGGATCTCGGTCAGGACCTTGATCACGTCCAGGATGTCGGAGCTGTCGCCGTGGGCGGCGACCAGGCGCTTGGACTCTTCGTCGTTGCGCTCGCCGTAGTACTTGCGGTCGTACAGCACGGCTTCGCCGGTGGTTTCCTTGCGGCCCACGCGACGGTTGAACTTCATGCGGCCGACCGCGGACAGGTCGTAGCGCTCGAAGGTGAAGAACAGGTTGTGGAACAGGTTCTGCGCGGCATCCTTGGTCGGCGGCTCGCCCGGACGCATCATGCGGTAGATCTCGACCAGGGCTTCCAGCTGGGTCTTGGTCGGGTCGATGCGCAGGGTGTTGGACAGGTACGGGCCACGATCCAGGTCGTTCACCCACAAGGTGCCCACGGCATCGACACCGGCCTTGCGGAAGCTCTGCAGCTGCTCGTCGGTGATTTCGTCGTTGGCCTGGGCCAGCAGTTCGCCGGTCGAGGCATCGACCACGTCGTGCGACAGGATGCGGCCGACGATGTAGTCGTCCGGCACGGCCAGGGCAGCGATGCCCGAGGCTTCCAGCTGCTTGATGTGGCGCGCGGTGATGCGCTTGCCGGCTTCCACGATGACCTTGTCGCCGTCGGCGAGGTCGAAGCCCAGGGTTTCGCCACGCAGGCGCTCGGGCACCAGCTCCAGCTGGACGCCTTCATCCGGGTTGATGTGGAAGGTGTTGATCTCGAAGAACTCGGCCAGCATCTCTTCGTTGCTGTAGCCAAGCGCGCGCAGCAGGATCGACACCGGCAGCTTGCGGCGGCGGTCGATACGGGTGAACAGCGCGTCCTTCGGGTCGAACTCGAAGTCCAGCCAGGAACCGCGGTAAGGAATGATGCGGGCGCTGTACAGCAGCTTGCCCGAGCTGTGGGTCTTGCCACGGTCGTGGTCGAAGAACACGCCCGGCGAGCGGTGCAGCTGCGAGACGATGACGCGCTCGGTGCCGTTGACGATGAAGGTGCCGTTCTCGGTCATCAGCGGGATTTCGCCCAGATAGACCTCCTGCTCCTTCACGTACTTGATGGCCTTGGTCGACGACTCACGGTCGTAGATTACCAGGCGCACGGTCACGCGCAGCGGGGCGCCGTAGCTCATGCCACGCTGGCGGCACTCGCGCTCGTCGAACACCGGTTCGCCCAGCTTGTAGCCGACGTATTCCAGGGCAGCATTGCCGCTGTAGCTGGCGATCGGGAAGACCGACTTCAGCGCAGCGTGCAGGCCGTGGTCCGTGCGCTTGGCCGGATCGACGTTTTCCTGCAGGAATTCACGATAGGAATCCACCTGGATGGCGAGCAGGAACGGCACTTCGAGGATCGAGCGCTGCTTGCCGAAATCCTTGCGGATACGCTTTTTTTCGGTGAACGAATAGGACGTCATGAGGTCTTCCACCTTGTTGTGCGGGCCGTGCGTCCACGACCCTGAAGGGAACTTGAAATTGTCAGTTGGAAGTCGCTGGTATTGCCGGCACCAGCACGCCTTCTCCCGCTACTTCCAACTGCCAACTCGTCTGCTACCACTCCCCCGCTGCCGCGCCGTGCGCTGGCCTGCCGGGGTCTGACCGCAGCCCGTGTTGGGCTTTTTGCCGCAGTTACAACCTGTATTGCATGAAACGACCAAAGGCCGGGGGCTTACGCCCCCAGCCTTGGCTGCATCGCCGTGAATCGATGACGATGCAAAGGAAGTGCTTACTTGACTTCGACAGTCGCGCCAGCAGCTTCCAGGTCCTTCTTCATCTTCTCGGCTTCGTCCTTCGAAGCGTTGTCCTTCAGGACGCCGCCGGCTTCGGCCAGGTCCTTCGCTTCCTTCAGGCCCAGGCCGGTGATGGCGCGGACGGCCTTGATGACTTCGACCTTCTTGTCGCCGGCCGACTTCAGGGTGACGACGAACTCGGTCTGCTCTTCAACAGCAGCGGCCGGGCCAGCGGCAGCAGCCACGGCAACCGGAGCGGCGGCGGAGACGCCGAACTTTTCTTCGATGGCCTTGACCAGCTCCATCACTTCCATCAGGGACTTCTCGGCGATGGCGTCGACGATCTGTTCGTTGGTAAGGGACATGATTAATACCTTTGGATGATTTTCTGGGTTGAGGTTCCGTCAGGAACCACGGTAAGTCGAAACTCAGGCGGTCTCGGCGGCCGGCTCGGCAGCGTCGGCGGCGACATCGCCACCACCCTGCTTCTCGCCAACGGCCTTGATGGCGCGGGCAAACATCGTGACCGGCTCGGTCAGGACGCGGGCCAGCATGGCCAGGGCCTGATCGCGGGTCGGCAGCGAGGCCAGCACGTCGACGTGGCTTGCCGGGAACACTTCGCCACCGATGGCGACGACCTTAGCCTTCAGCTTGTCGTTGCCCTTGGCGGCTTCCTTGATCAGGCGACCGGCAGCGCCGGGCTCCTCGAGCGAGAACGCGTACAGCAGCGGACCAACCATCTGGTCCTGGGCGACTGCGAACTCGGTGCCTTCAACGGCGCGCGAAGCCAGGGTGTTCTTGACAACCTTCAAGAAAACACCGGTTTCACGAGCCTGCTTGCGCATCGCGGTCATCTGGGCGACCGTGGTGCCAGCGTATTCGGCTGCGATCAAGGAGTGGGCCTTGGCGGCGACGTCTGCCAGCTCGGCGACTACTTCTTGCTTCTGGGACAGATTGAGAGCCATTGCACTCCTCCTATTGAACTCCGCTTACGGCTCCTGCCGTGTGCGGTCCTGTGCGGCATCCGTCCTGGACGCCGGGAACATCGGGATGATGTTCCGGGGGGTGGGCCGTTCCAGACCTGGAGGCAATCAGGGATATCCCAGACATGCGTGAACCAGAAAAACTCCAGAAGGGCACCATCTACGCAGGGTGATTCAGGGGAATCGATTAAGCGCTCATGACTGCTCCGGCGGCGACTCCTTGCCAGATCGAGCTTCCGTGCCCGTCGCCGGTATTGCCACGACCGCGCCTGCGGTCTTTGACGGCTACCGCAGGCGATGCACTGCCAGCGATGCCTTCAAATGTCACGGTCACGGCACCCGGGGCACCGTGACCGCTTCAAACAATTACTTCAGGGTCAGCGACGACTGGTCGACGGTGACGCCCGGGCCCATCGTCGAGCTGACCGAAACCTTCTGCAGGTAGGTGCCCTTCGAGGTAGCCGGCTTGGCCTTGATCAGGTCCAGCAGCAGCGCGGTCAGGTTCGACTTCAGCGCGTCTTCGGCGAAGTCGGCCTTGCCGATGGTGCAGTGGATGATGCCGGCCTTGTCGGTGCGGTAACGGACCTGACCCGACTTGGCGTTCTTCACGGCTTCACCCGGGTTCGGGGAAACGGTGCCGACCTTCGGGTTCGGCATCAGGCCGCGCGGGCCCAGCACGGTGCCCAGCTTACCGACAACGCGCATGGCGTCCGGGGTTGCGATGACGACGTCGTAGTTCAGATCGCCGGCCTGCATCTTCTCGGCCAGGTCATCCATACCGACGGCTTCGGCGCCAGCGGCCAGGGCTTCGTCAGCCTTGGCACCGGCCGGAGCGAACACGGCGACGCGGACCGACTTGCCGGTACCGGCCGGCAGCACGGTGGAGCCACGGACCTGCTGGTCGGACTTCTTCGCATCGACGCCCAGGCGCACTGCAACGTCGATCGACTCGACGAACTTGGCCTTGGTGGCGCTCTTCAGGATGTTGATCGCGTCCTCGAAGGCGTATGCCTTGCCCGGAACGACGGCGGCCTTGATGGCCTTCTCACGCTTGGTCTGTGCCATCTTATTAACCCTCCACCACGAGGCCCATGGAACGGGCAGAGCCAGCGATGGTACGCACGGCGGCGTCCAGGTCGGCGGCAGTCAGATCCGGTTCCTTCGCCTTGGCGATCTCTTCCAGCTGCTTACGGGTGACCTTGCCGACCTTCTCGGTGTTCGGGCGCTTGGAGCCCGACGAGATGCCAGCGGCCTTCTTCAGCAGGGTGGTAGCCGGGGTGCTCTTGGTGATGAAGGTGAACGTACGGTCCGAGTAGGCCGTGATGATCACCGGAACCGGCAGACCCGGCTCGAGCTTCTGCGTGGCAGCGTTGAACGCCTTGCAGAATTCCATGATGTTCAGACCACGCTGACCCAGCGCAGGACCGACCGGCGGCGAGGGGTTGGCCTGACCGGCCTTCACCTGCAGCTTGATGTAACCGACAACTTTCTTTGCCATGTGAGTGCTCTCCGGGTGCTAGCGCCTTTCGACAACAGGCTCCCCATCGGACCGGGAATCACGCGTCCCGGCATCGCGTTTTGAAATCATGCCGAAGGCCACCTTGCGGTGGCCTCGTCCTGCTGGCTTCCCAGCGGGGAGCCGCGCACTATATCAGGTTTTTTCTTCACATGCCTGAAGAAGCACGTAAACGGAAGAAACCGGGCCAAGCCCGGTTTCCATCTGTAGAGTCGAGCTTGCTCGACTGAACGGAAAGTCGAGC
>NZ_SOCO01000006.1:0-2045 GCF_004365115.1 Stenotrophomonas sp. CC22-02
GGACGGCTCGCGCAATGGCTTCGATGCCATCAGCCGCCAGCTCGACATCCACGGCAACAGCCAGGCGCTGACCGTTGGTGCCGATCTGTGGCGTCACGAATCGGGCAGCAGTGCGGGCGTGATGCTGTCCAGTGGTAATGCCAGCAGCACCTCCACCAATGAACTGAGCGGTTACTACGCCCGCGGCAAGGTGAAGGGCGAGGCTCTGGGCATCTACGGCACCTGGCGTGGCGGCAACGGCGCCGACCCGTATGCGGGCTTCTATGTGGATGGTTCGCTGCAGCGTGCGCAGTTCCGCAACCGCGTGGAAGGCATTGGCCTGGCTGCCGAGCGCTACGACAGCCGGGCATGGCAGGGTGCGGTGGAAACCGGCTACGCGTTCCGCGTGGGCGGCGCCAGCAATGGTGGCATTTATCTGGAGCCGCAGCTGCAGGTGGGCTACAGCCGCTGGGACAGCAACCGCCATACCGAAGCCAACGGCACGGTGGTGGGCGCCGAGAATGCCAATGGCCTGTTCGGCCGCGCAGGCCTGCGTCTGTCTGGCGTGACCCGTTGGGGCAATGGCGCGGCGGAAGTGCAGCCCTACCTTGCCGCCAACTGGCTGCATACCCGTGCCGAATCGCAGATCCGCATGGACGATGAGGTGGTGGATGCGCGCATCCCGCGCAGCCGTGGAGAGTTCAGCGGCGGTGCGTCGGTGAAGTTCAGCAACGGCATCGGCGCCTGGGGCGGCCTGTCGCTGCAACGGGCCAGTGGCTACCACCAGACCAGTGCGCAGGTGGGCCTGAGCTACAGCTGGTAATCACCACGGTAAGCCGTGCTTCCGGGGTGTCATGCGTCATCAAGACGCGCGACGCCCCGGAGGCTTTTCATTCTGGCTAGCCCGCTGAAAAGCGTTATGTCCGCTTTGCATGAACAGACCCATACACGACAGATGTTGTCCTGATTCGTATGCAACAAATTGCATTCCGAACCCCTAACCGGGCTTACACACTGCTACCCATGCCTTCCATGGCGCAGTGAAGCAGCCCGCGACGGGGAACGTCGTAGCTGGGATTGGATGACATCTTCACTGCGCCACTCAGTTGAAGGGTGCCGTCCTTTCGGTCAATTCACTTTGCACAGGCGATGCAACAGCGCGACGAAGTGAACGCGGTTCCTTTCCTGAAGTTCGATACCCACAGGAGTTCCGTCATGAAGATCGCAGTTCGTCGTTCCCCCATCCAGCTTGCCCCGTGCCTGCTGGCCACCGCGCTGTCACTCTGCATGGCAGCGCCCGCTTCCGCCGCACGCAGCCTTGGCGATGGTGCCAGCCATACGGTGGTGGCCGGTGATGCCAAGGAAGATTGGAATGTGTATCGTGCCTCTACCCTGAACCTGGCTGCGGGCGCGAACGCCGGGATCGTCAGTATCAGTGCACAGAGTACGCTCAATGCCACCGACGCCCAGTTCTCTGGTAGCCGCCTCGGCGCCGGGCTGATCAGCCTATTCAATTCCAATGCCAGCTTGCTTCGCAGCAGCATCCGCAATGACGCCGGCTATGGCCTCACGCTCGGTACGGATGAGCGTAACCCAAGCGCTCCCCACCCGATAGTAATGCTGGATGCCTCAACGGTAGAGGGACTTCAGGCCGCCGCGCTGGTCAATGGCAACGGTCAGCTGACCGTCTCTGGGTCCACGCTGATCGGCAAGACGGACCCCATCGACACGGGCGTGCCGTGGAACGGAGCTGGCCTTCTTGTCATCGCCGGCTCGGCGACTGTCCAGAACGCTTCTTCCGTGCGCGGCGATCTGTACGGTGCCTACCTGGTTTCCAACCATATGGCCGGGTTCACCACGCAACCGTCAACGCTTGTGGTGGACGCCTCACGCCTGGAAGGAACCACGGGCAGTGCGATCTACGTAGGGCCCAGCGACGGCAACGACACTGATGTGGACATCACCCTGCGTAACGGCGCCGAGCTGGTCGCCGGCAACGGCGTCCTGATCGACATCCAGCCCAACACCAGCACCCCGGCACTGAAGGTCCACGCCGACGTGGATGT
>NZ_SOCO01000007.1:0-1837 GCF_004365115.1 Stenotrophomonas sp. CC22-02
CCCGCACGCCGAAAGCCCAAGGTTTCCTTGCGCAACGTTAATCGGCGCAGGGTGAGTCGGCCCCTAAGGCGAGGACGAAAGTCGTAGTCGATGGGAAGCAGGTTAATATTCCTGCACCTCGCGTAAGTGCGATGGAGGGACGGAGAAGGTTAGGTGTACCAGGCGTTGGTTGTCCTGGGGAAAGGCGGTAGGTTTGGATCTTTGGCAAATCCGGGATCCTTTAAGACCGAGCACCGAGACGAGCCTTTAAGGCGAAGTCACTGATACCACGCTTCCAGGAAAAGCTCCTAAGCTTCAGCTTACGCAGACCGTACCGTAAACCGACACAGGTGGGTAGGATGAGAATTCTCAGGCGCTTGAGAGAACTCGGGTGAAGGAACTAGGCAACATGGCACCGTAACTTCGGGAGAAGGTGCACCCTTTTTGGTGGCTCGTGCGAGCTATAGCTGAAGAGGGTCGCAGTAACCAGGCCGCTGCGACTGTTTATCAAAAACACAGCACTCTGCAAACACGAAAGTGGACGTATAGGGTGTGACGCCTGCCCGGTGCTGGAAGGTTAATTGATGGGGTCAGCCGCAAGGCGAAGCTCTTGATCGAAGCCCCAGTAAACGGCGGCCGTAACTATAACGGTCCTAAGGTAGCGAAATTCCTTGTCGGGTAAGTTCCGACCTGCACGAATGGCGTAACGACAGCGGCGCTGTCTCCACCCGAGACTCAGTGAAATTGAAATCGCTGTGAAGATGCAGCGTTCCCGTGGCAAGACGGAAAGACCCCGTGAACCTTTACTATAGCTTTACACTGAACGTTGAGTTCGTCTGTGTAGGATAGGTGGGAGGCTATGAAACTGTGGCGCTAGCTGCAGTGGAGCCATCCTTGAAATACCACCCTGTCGTGCTTGACGTTCTAACCTGGGCCCATTATCTGGGTCGGGGACCGTGTATGGTGGGTAGTTTGACTGGGGCGGTCTCCTCCTAAAGAGTAACGGAGGAGCTCGAAGGTACGCTCAGCGCGGTCGGACATCGCGCACTGTGTGCAAAGGCATAAGCGTGCTTGACTGCAAGATCGACGGATCAAGCAGGTAGGAAACTAGGACTTAGTGATCCGGTGGTTCTGTATGGAAGGGCCATCGCTCAACGGATAAAAGGTACTCCGGGGATAACAGGCTGATACCGCCCAAGAGTTCATATCGACGGCGGTGTTTGGCACCTCGATGTCGGCTCATCACATCCTGGGGCTGTAGTCGGTCCCAAGGGTATGGCTGTTCGCCATTTAAAGTGGTACGCGAGCTGGGTTCAGAACGTCGTGAGACAGTTCGGTCCCTATCTGCCATGGGCGTTGGAGATTTGAGAGGGGCTGCTCCTAGTACGAGAGGACCGGAGTGGACGAACCTCTGGTGTTCCGGTTGTCACGCCAGTGGCATTGCCGGGTAGCTATGTTCGGAAGCGATAACCGCTGAAAGCATCTAAGCGGGAAGCGCGCCTCAAGATGAGATCTCCCGGGGCACAAGCCCCCTGAAGGAACCATGTAGACTACGTGGTTGATAGGTCAGGTGTGTAAGTACAGCAATGTATTGAGCTAACTGATACTAATGATCCGTGCGGCTTGACCATATAACCTCAAGTTGCCTTGGCTTTACGACAGCGTCGTAAGAGCATCCAAGTGCACGCTACGTCACAAGAACTATGCGAGGCTGGCGCCTTGTCCCACAGGGACGAGTGCGACTCTCCAAAAGCCTCCCTGGTGAAATTAGCGCTGTGGAACCACCCGATCCCATCCCGAACTCGGAAGTGAAACGCAGCTGCGCCGATGGTAGTGTGGCTCAAGCCATGCGAGAGTA